>NZ_JBYGKO010000002.1:0-878744 GCF_057653715.1 Rhizobium sp. WSM1328
ATGCAGCCGAGTCTTGCTCTTCAGGACGATCAAGAGCACCTCCCGTCGCTTCTGGCAACGGATGCGAAGGAGTTATCCTATCAACTTCAGCAGCATCAGGCAAAAATCTTCCCCCCGCTCTCGCAAAAGACCATCAGAACATTTTCGCCGGCGGAAGCGGCAGCCTTTATCGGAATCGGCGAAGGGTATCTCCGCCAGGTAGCCGCCGACGGCCATGGGCCCGATCCGCTCGCAAACGGACGGCGGCTCTATAGCGCAACGGATATGGATCGAATTCGCCGGGTCCTCGACGAGCGAAACGGAACGCCGAAATATGTGCCGGCCCGCAGGCCGGGCGAAAAGCTCCAGATCATCTCCGTCATGAATTTCAAGGGCGGCTCGGGCAAGACCACCACTGCGGCCCATCTGGCGCAGTTCATGGCGCTGCGAGGCTACCGCGTGCTCGCCGTCGACCTCGATCCGCAGGCGTCCTTGTCCGCCTTGTTCGGTCATCAGCCGGAGTTCGACGTCGGAGAGGGCGAAACGATCTACGGTGCGATCCGATATGAGGACCCGCGCCCCATCGCCGACATCGTGCGCGCCACCTACACGCCCAATCTGCATCTCATTCCGGGCAATCTCGAGCTGATGGAATTCGAGCACGAGACCCCGAAGGCGATGGCGTCGGGTACGGCGGAGACGATGTTCTTTGCCCGCATCGGGGAGGTCCTGACGGAAATCGAAAGCCTTTACGACGTTGTGGTCATCGACTGCCCGCCGCAGCTGGGCTTCCTGACGATGTCGGCGCTCTGCGCGGCAACCTCGGTCTTGATCACGGTCCACCCGCAGATGCTGGATGTCATGTCGATGTCGCAGTTTCTGACGATGACGAGTGAATTGATGTCGGTCGTTGAAAAGGCCGGCGGGCGTACGAGCTATGACTGGATGCGCTATCTCGTGACGCGGTTCGAACCGAACGACGGACCGCAAAGCCAGATGACCGGCTTCATGCGGGCAATCTTCGGCAACCGAATGCTCCACAATGCCATGGTGAAATCGACGGCAGTCGCCGATGCCGGCGTCACCAAGCAGACACTTTACGAGGTCGAGCGGTCGCAGTTCACACGCGGAACCTACGATCGGGCACTGGAATCCCTCAACCTCGTGAATGGCGAGATCGAGGCGCATATTCGCTCCACCTGGGGGAGGAAATAGATAGATGGCGCGCAAGAACCTCATCGAAATTTCCGCTCCGAACCCGGCAAGGGCGGACGCGGTCGCACTGCGCGACAATCGTCCGATCGCTGGATTCGTGCCGCAGGAGCGCAGTGCAGCGCCGGTCGGCGGCATTACCAAGACGCTCGGCAACATTACCGAGAAAATGGAGCGGGCGAGTGAGCTGGAACGGCAGCTTGCCAGTGGCCAGACGATCATCGAACTCGATCCCGGCCTGATCGACGCTTCCTTCGTCAGCGATCGATTGGCGATCGATGCGGCCGAACTCGCGCAGCTTGTCGAGCAGATCCGCGAGCATGGGCAGCAGGTTCCGATTCTTGTCCGCCCGCATCCCGAAAGCAGGGGACGCTATCAGGTCGCCTACGGCCATCGTCGCCTGGCTGCCACCCGAGAAATTGGCATCAGGGTGCGTGCGGTCGTCCGCGATCTCACCGACGGTCAGCTGGTCGTCAGCCAGGGACAGGAAAACAGCGCTCGAACCAATCTCTCCTACATCGAGCGCGCACTTTTCGCATCGCGGCTCGAGGAACGCAGCTTTGGCCGCGATGTCATCATGGCGGCCCTCGGCGTGGACAAGGCGGCGCTGTCGAGAATGCTGATCGTCATACGACAGGTCCCCCTGACGCTCGTCAATGCCATAGGTGCAGCACCTGATATCGGCCGCCGCCGATGGCTGGAACTGGGGGAGCGGCTTGAGAAAGCCGACGTCGAAAAGATCATCGCGGAGTTGTCCGCGGACGACGCGCGCAAAATTTCGAGCGACGAGCGGTTTCACCGGGCGCTCGTTCTGGCAACGAAGAAGACGACTGCTCCGAAGCCGACGGTGGCCAAATCTGAGGTCAGCGGTGTGCCTGTCATGATCAAGAAGACAGCATCCGGTGCGACCTTCGTCTTCGACGGCAAGACGGCGCCCGGTTTTGATCAATTCGTCCAGGAAAGGCTGAAGGGCCTGTTCCAGGAGTTCAACAAGGACAGAGGAGCGTAACGCGCAAAAGAAAAAGGCCCCCAACGACGACGCCGTGGAAGCCCTTCTCAGATCTTAAGCACATCGAGAATCGCATTTCCCCGAATCACAGTCAAGCGTCTTAGGCACCAAATTGGTGGATGGTTTTCTTTTGCCTGAACGAAGGTGAAGGCAAATGGAGAGTGGATATGTGACGACGCCCTTTGGGCGGCGGCCGATGTCGCTTGGCATGCTGGCAAGCCAGCACCTGGCCGAGACCATCGAGCCGGGAATGAAACGCAGCAAATGGAAGCTATTCAGGGCGATTTGTGAAGCACGGCCGGCGCTTGGCGTCACCGATCGGGCACTGACGGTGCTCGACGCGCTTCTGACCTTCTACCCTGACGACGAAATCTCCGAGGAAAAGGGACTGATCGTCTTCCCGTCGAATGCGCAGCTTTCGTTGCGCGCCCGCGGCATGACGCCAGCGACCCTCAGGCGGCACCTTGCCGTCCTGGTCGAGGCCGGCCTGATCCTGCGCAAGGACAGCCCGAATGGAAAGCGCTATGCGCGCCGCGACAGGGCAGGGGCGATCGGCGATGCCTTCGGCTTCAGCGTCGCACCGCTTTTGGCGCGTGCTGTCGAAATCGAAAGCCTGGCCGCTCAGGCGGTTGCCGACCGGGAGCTGTTACGGGTGACCAGGGAACGCCTGACGTTGTGCCGGCGGGACATTTCCAAGCTGATCACGGCGGCGCTCGAAGAAGGGGTTTCCGGTGATTGGGAAGGCATTTCGGCGATGTTTCGAACGCTTCTTGCCCGAATTCCACGGGTGGCGACCGCCGAAGACCTGGCACCGCTGCTCGACGAGATGGCGATGCTGCGTGCAGAGATCGTCAACATGCTGGAAAGACGGATAAAAACACAAAAAATAGACGCCAATGAGTCTCAAATTGAGCATCACAAACAGAATTCAAATCCCGACTCCACTTATGAACTTGAACCAAGCTTCGAAACGAAGCAGGGCGAAAAGGCAGCGGCCGATAACGACCCGAACGCCGGGCCGTCGGACGAACGAAGATTGAAGCAGCAAAAGCCTTCCGGCCGGATGAGCAACAGGGCGGGGGGCGCAGCCGACCCGGGCGCCGGACAAGGCCTGAAATCCTTCCCGCTCGGCCTCGTCCTCCAGGCCTGCCCCAGTATTCTCGACTATGGGCCTGGCGGAAGCATCGGTAATTGGCGAGACCTGATGTCGGCCGCCGTCGTCGTGCGCTCGATGCTCGGCGTCAGTCCCTCGGCCTATGAGGAAGCCTGCTCGGGCATGGGGCCGGAAAACGCCGCCACGGTGATCGCCTGCATCCTGGAGAGGGGAGGGCACATCAACTCGCCCGGCGGTTATCTCAGAGATCTGACCCGAAGGACCGAAAAGGGCGAATTTGCGATCGGCCCGATGCTGATGGCGCTCGTGCGGACGAATGGGCCGACGGCGAGGCATGCCAGTTGATCGTGAGAAAGCAACAGCCCCGACAAACGTGTAGCAGTGCGTAATCACCTCTTTACAGCTAACATGTTAGTTTGCTACATTTGACCTGTTCATTGGGAGGAAGCATATTTGACACAAAAATTCGGGCTCTCGGTTGCTCTTGCCACGCCGTTCGACAGCAATGGCGATATCGCGATTGAGGCGATGATCGAGCAGGCACGGCGCAGCCTCGCGGCCGGCTGCTCGAGTGTGACCCTGTTCGGGACGACGGGTGAAGGTTCTTCCATCGGCACGCAGGAACGTGAGCATGTTCTCGCTTCCATGCTTGATAGCGGATTAGCCGCAAAGCAGATCATCGTCGGTGTGCTGGTCGACGCGGCCGAGGATGCGGCGATGCAGGCCGGCCATGCGCTTTCCAAGGGAGCCCGCAATATCCTTCTTGCTCCGCCGTCTTATTTCAAGAACGTGAGTGAGGACGGCGTCTTCCAGTGGTTTTCGGCTGTCTTCGCCATCCTGGGCGACAAGGCGCGCGATATTATCGTCTACAACATTCCCTCGGTCACCATGGTTCCGCTGAGCGTATCGCTCATCGGCCGACTGCGGACCGCCTTTCCCAATGTCGTTACGGGCGTCAAGGATTCCTCCGGCGACTGGCCTTTTACGGAAAAGCTGCTGAAGGCGCATGGCGATCTCGTTATCCTGGTGGGCGACGAACGTCACCTGGCGAAGGGTGTGCGGCTTGGCGGCCAGGGTGCGATCTCCGGCATGGCGAATTTCGTACCTCGCGAAGTCAAGCTGATGGCGGAAGAAGGCAAGGACGATCCTCGCGTCGAGGGTTTCGTGGCCGAATTGCTGAAATTTCCGGTGACTGCCGCCGTGAAAGCGATGGTCGCTCACCTGACGTCGGATGAAATCTGGCTTGCGGTTCGACCACCACTCGTTTCAATATCCGGCGAGGAGCAGGCGCAACTCACTCTTGCGTTCGACACTCTTTTCCGCTCGAAAGCGGCATAGGTCGGAGATGTTTCTGGGAGAGGCGATGGACGGAACGGACGAGCAGCCGACACTGCGGGAAAAGGCGTATGAGAGCTTCACACGCCACCTTCTTGCGCGTGATGTGCGCCCCGGCCAGTTCGTTTCGCAGCGTCGCCTCGTCGAGCTGACGGGGCTGACGCTTGGCGCTATCCGCGAACTTATCCCCCGGCTGGAAGCCGAAGGGCTGATCAAGACGGTGCCCCAGCGGGGGTTGCAGATTGCGCATATCGACCTGAACCTTATTCGCGAGGCATTCCAGCTGCGCGTGTTCCTGGAGAAGGAAGCGGTCGCGCTTTTCACCCGTTCTGCATCTGACGAGACGATCGCCGGGCTTTTGAAGCAGCATCGGGATATTGCGGACGCCATTCGAAATGGCGATGGATCGCACGAATTGGAAGTACACGCACAAGCTGTCGATTGGGGTATGCATGACGCCTTTATCGATGCTTTGGGAAATACCATCATCTCGAACGCCTACCGGGTGAACTCAATCAAGATGCGCCTGATCAGTCAGGACCGTTTTCGTATCGATGGTCACGTCGGACCTGTCATGGGTGAGCACCTCAAGGTGCTCGAGGCGATCGAACGACGATCGGCGGCGGACGCCGTCAACAGCCTTGTCGCACACATCAATCATGCAAGAGATCGTGCGCTCAGGATATAATCGGAAATAAGCAGCCGGGGGTGAGGAGATCGCCGGCAAAAGGAGGAGGAATCACATGTCATCGTTTTTGAACCCGACGAGGCGCGGCTTTCTGGCGGGTACGGCCGCTTTTGGCGCCACCAGCATGCTCGGCGTGCGGCTGGCATCGGCTGCGGTCGATTGGAAGCGCTTTGCCGGCACGACGCTCGAAGTCAACCTGGTCAAGAGCCCGCGCAGCGAAATACTTCTGAAGTACCTGTCCGAATTCGAGGAGCTCACCGGCATCAAGGTCAATGCCGAAGCGACGCCCGAACAACAGCAGCGTCAGAAGACGACTATCGAGTTGAGCTCCGGCAAGCCGAGCTTCGATGTCGTGCACATGAGCTATCATGTCCAGAAGCGGCAGTTCGAAAAGGGCGGCTGGCTTGCCGATATCAGTGGTTTTCTCAAGGACCCCTCTCTGACTGACCCGTCTCTGGTTGAAAGCGACTTCGCCGAAGCCGGCCTGACTTTTGCCAAAGATCCGGGCGGCGTTCTGCGTTCGCTTCCATTCTCGGTCGACTACTGGATCATCTATTGGAACAAGGCGCTGTTCGAGAAGAAGGGGCTGGCCTACCCGACGACATTCGAAGAACTCGCCAGTGCCGCGGAGGCGCTCACCGATCCTTCCACGAATACCTACGGCTTCGTCGCCCGCGGCCTGAAGAACGCCAATACGCCGGTCTGGACGTCGCTGCTGCTTGGCTATGGTTCGAGCCCGCTCGGCCCGGATGGCAAGCTGCGCACAACATCGCAAGAAGCGATCGATGCGGCCAAGCTTTACCAAAGGCTAATGACCAAGACCGCTCCTCCCGGCGTCTCCGGCTTCAACTGGGCTGAGGCACAATCTGCCTTCCTGCAGGGCAAGATCGGCATGTGGCTGGATGGCGTCGGTTTTGCGCCGCCGATCGAGAATCCGGAAAAGTCGCGCGTCGTCGGCCAAGTCGGTTACGGCATCATGCCGAAAGGTCCGAAGGCACAGGCCGCAGGCACCTTCGGCGACGGGCTTGGCGTCGTCGCGGCAAGCCAGAAGAAGGAAGCCGGGTACCTCTTCTGCCAATGGGCGATTTCGCATGAAATGGGCGCACGTCTGCTGCAGGCCGGCGCCGGCGTTCCTTTCCGCCAGTCCGTCCTCGAGGATGCGAAGGTCCGCGAAGGCGTCAAGATGCCGGGCGCCTGGCTGGATGCCGTCGTCGGTTCCGGCAAGATTTCGCAGCTCGCGCTGCCGGTCATCATTCCGGTCACCGAGTTCCGCGACGTTTACGGTGTCGGTCTCACCAACATGATCGGCGGCGCGGATCCCGAAACCGAGCTGAAGGCAGCGACGGCACAGTTCGAACCCGTCCTGGCGAAAAGCGAGGGATAATGGCCTCGACAAGCATCGAAACGGCCGCAGTGGCCAAGACCTCGAAAGGAAGGAGCAAACCGGATCGGTTTGCTCCCAACTACTGGCCTTTCGTCATCCCGGCGCTCATCGTCATTGCGGCCGTCATCGTTTTTCCATGGGTGTTTACCCTTTGGATGAGCGTCAACAGCTGGACGCTTGGCCAATCCCAGGTCTTTGCGGGACTGGACAACTATGCCCGCCTGGTCGTGGACATGCGCTTCTGGGACTCGCTGTGGCATACGGTGCTCTATACGACGCTCTCCGTGGTGGCGCCCCTTTTCCTGGGGACGCTCGCCGCGCTGATCTTTGATACGCAATTTCCGCTGCGCGGCCTTCTGCGCGGCATATTCGTGATGCCGATGATGGCGACGCCGGTCGCCATCGCCCTCGTCTGGACGATGATGTTCCACCCGCAGCTCGGCGTCCTCAACTATCTTCTCTCCCTCATGGGCATCGGTCCGCAGGAATGGATCTATAACCAGAACAGTGTCATCCCATCGCTGGTGCTGGTCGAGACGTGGCAATGGACGCCGCTTATCATGCTGATCGTGCTCGGTGGTCTGGCGGCGGTTCCGCGCGAGCCCTATGAAAGTGCCGAAATCGACGGAGCCAATGTCTGGCAGAAATTTCGCTACCTGACGCTGCCGATGATCGCGCCATTTCTGATGATTGCCGTGATGATCCGCAGCATCGATGCGGTGAAAAGTTTCGACATCATCTACGCCATGACCCAAGGCGGCCCGGGCACGGCGTCGGAAACGATCAACATCTATCTCTACAACACTGCTTTCGCTTACTACGATATTGGCTATGGATCTGCGATGGCGGTTGTCTTCTTCATCCTCATCGTCCTGCTCGCCTTCGTCCTGATGATGCTGCGGCAGCGCGCGAACTGGTCCGACGGGGAGGCACGCTGATGAAGCGCAAGACGCTCGATCGCATCGGACTGCTGTTTGTTGCCCTGGTGATGATATCGCCGGTCGTCCTGTTCTTCCTCTGGATGATTTCCCTGTCGCTGAAATATGAAATCGACAGCGGCGCTTATCCACCGATCTTCATCCCGGAGCGCTTTGCCTGGTCGAACTATCTGAAGGTCTTCGAAGAGAACAACTTCTTCCTCTATCTCTGGAATTCGGTGCTGGTGACGGGTGCCGCCACACTTCTGGCGCTACTGATCGGCGTGCCGGCCGGATATGGCATCGCGCGGCTGAAGGCCGAGAAGTCTGCGATGGTCATCATGATTGCGCGCATGACGCCGGGCCTTTCGTTCCTGATCCCGCTCTTCCTACTGTTCCAATGGCTGAACCTGCTCGGCACGCTCTTGCCGCAGATCATCATCCATCTCGTCGTCACAGTGCCGATCGTCGTGTGGATCATGATCGGTTACTTCGAGACGACGCCGATGGAACTGGAAGAGGCTGCAAGCATCGACGGTGCAACACCCTGGCAGGTTTTCCGGCTGGTCGCCTTGCCGATCGCCAGGCCAGGCATTGTCGTCGCCTTCATCCTGTCGGTCATCTTCTCGTGGAACAATTTCGTCTTCGGCATCGTGCTCGCCAGTCGCGAGACGCGCACGCTCCCCGTCGCGGTCTACAACATGCTCTCGTTCGAGCAGGTCAGTTGGGGTCCGCTGGCGGCGGCGGCGTTGATCGTGACCTTGCCCGTGCTGATTTTGACGGTGTTTGCGCAACGGCAGATCGTGGCGGGTCTGACGGCCGGAGCCGTCAAGTGAGCGGGTGAGACAACGGTTTTGACGACTTCTTCTTCTTCTGCCTTCGACCCACCTCCCGGTCGGGCGCGCCGCGTTTTGTGTGTCGGCGCCGCGGTTATGGACACCTTGTTTCGCGTACGTTCGCTACCGAACGGCCAGGGCAAAATTCTGCCTTACGATATGCTCCAGATCGCCGAAGGCATGGCATCGAGCGCCGCCTTTGCAGTCGCCCGGCTGGGTGGCAAAGCCAGCCTCTGGGGCGCCGTCGGCAATGATGCCACCGGCGAACGGATCATTGCCGATCTCAGCAATAGCAGCATAGACACGAGCGGCATGCTGCGCGTCGAAGACGCCCGTTCGGCCGTCTCGACCATCCTTGTGGATGACCAAGGCGAGCGTTTGATCGTGCCTTTCTACGATGCGGGCCTGCACGAAACGGTCAAGCCGGTCACCAAAAAGGATATTTCTGCTTTCGATGCGGTGCTGGTTGACGTCCGGTGGCCGAAGCTTGCATTGCGGACGCTATTGGCAGCCGCAGAGGCGGGCAAGCCGGCCATTCTCGATGGCGATGTTGCAGGCGATGGCGTGATCGAGATGCTTGCGCCGGCGGCCAGTCACATCGTGTTCTCACAACCGGCGGCCGAACGGCTTTCTGGAGCAGCCGAGCTGGTGAAGATCGTCGGTCTTCTCAAACGAAAGTTCGAGCATGCCTTCATCAGCGTCACGGCGGGCGAAAGTGGCTGCTTCTGGTTCGATGACCGAAGCGGCGAAGTCCTTCATCTTGCCGCTCCGAAGGTGAGGGCGGTCGATACGCTCGCGGCAGGCGATATCTTCCATGGCGCTTTTGCGCTGGTTGTCGCGGAAGGCCTGCCGATTGAAGAGACGATGCGCTTTTCATCCATGGCGGCGGCGCTCAAATGCCAGGTGTTTGGCGGTCGTACCGGCGCACCAAGCAGAGCCGAGGTCTGCAACAGGCTGCAGGGTTGGGACGCGTCGGTGACAAGGATGGGTGGTCGCTAGAGAAATTCCAGCAATAGTGCGAAGCGGTTTTGCGTCCGGTATTGCGTGAAAACAAAGAGATAGGGCATGATGCCGAAAAATGTGAGCGGTGTTCGGACGACATCCGTTCTAGGCGAAGAGGTCCGATAGCCAGTAGCACAGCGCCGAAATGATCGCAGCGGCGGGGAGTGTGACAACCCAGGCAACAACGATGTTGCCCGCCAAGCCCCAGCGTACGGCCGATAGTCGCCGAGCGGCGCCCACGCCGATGATGGCGCCGGTGATCGTATGGGTGGTCGAGACCGGGATGCCCAGCCAGGTTGCGCCAAACAGTGTCAATGCACCGCCTGTTTCGGCACAAAATCCCTGCATTGGGTTGAGACGGGTGATCTTCGATCCCATCGTATGGACGATCCGCCAGCCGCCGAAAAGGGTACCGAGTGCCATTGCGCTTTGGCATGAGAGAACGACCCAGAGCGGCACATGGAAACCACCCGTCAGGTAGCCTTGCGAATATAGCAACACGGCGATGATGCCCATCGTCTTCTGAGCGTCGTTGCCCCCATGACCGAGGGAGTAGAGTGAGGCAGACACAAACTGGAAGACCCGGAATGTCCGATCGACGGCGAAAGGTGTCTGTCGCACGAAAATCCACGACACGATCAGAATGAGCAGAAGCGCAAGGAAAAATCCGATCGCCGGCGACATCACGATGGCGCCGGCCGTCTTCAACAAACCGGTCCAGACGATCGAACTGAATCCCGTCTTCATCAGGCCAGCACCCACCAGACCGCCGACCAGTGCATGGGATGAACTCGACGGGATACCAAAGACCCAGGTGACAATATTCCAGACAATGGCGCCCATCAACGCCGCGAAAATGACTTGCGGAGTCACGATGGCCGGATCGATGATGCCGGTTCCGAGCGTTTCCGCGACGTGCAAGCCGAAGAACAGGAAGGCTATGAAGTTGAAAAAGGCCGCCCAAAGCACAGCATATTGCGGACGCAGTACGCGCGTCGACACGATTGTGGCGATGGAATTGGCTGCATCGTGCAGGCCGTTCAGGAAATCAAAGAAGAGTGCGACAGCCACGAGAGCGGCAAGAAGCGGAAGGGCAAGGGTGGCTTCCATCAAACGTTCTCGATGACGATGCCACTGATCTCATTGGCGACATCCTCGAAACGGTCGACGACCTTCTCAAGCTCGCCATAGATCTCGCTGCCGATGAGGTAAGCCATTGCATTTGACGCGCCGTGGCGACGGAAAAGATCCTTCAAGCCCTGCTCATGCAACTCGTCGGACCGGCCTTCGACGCGCGTTACTTCTTCTGCCAGCGCCGCCAGACGAGGAGCATTCGTGCTGATCCGATCGAGAAGAGGAAGGGCTTCGGCTATCAAATGTGCTGCCTGGACAATGGTCTTTCCCATTTCCTGCATCAGAGGATCGAAGCTTTTCTGCTCGAATAGCCGAATGGTCTTCACCGTTTTCTGCATCATGTCGATCGCATCATCCATCGACTGGATCAGATCCTTGATGTCGCCACGGTCGAACGGCGTGACAAAACTGCGACGCACGGCAAGCAGTACTTCGCGGGTGATCTCGTCGGCTTCATTCTCCAAGGCGACAATCCGTGCACAATGCCCTTCAATGTCTGTGCCGCTCAAAAGTTCGTCGAGCGCTTCGGCCGCACCGACGACAGTCTTTGCGTGTTGAGCGAAAAGATCGAAGAAGCGATCTTCCCGCGGCATGAGTTTTCGAAACCAGTTCAGCATCTGCGCTCCATCGACTGTCACAAAGCTGTCATAGAGCACGCCGTTGGTCGTGAAAAGCCGTTAGCGACCGATGTCATGGGACTTCCACCGGATCATGCGAGCCATCAAAGGCTGCCGCAGCGCTTATCATCGATCGGCCACTCCTTCCGGCAACGGTCTTTACGATCGCTGAGCGAGTTGGTGTCATCAAATGTTCATATGAACATTCTATCTTTGCAAAATGAAACTAGCCTGTTACCATCGAGCTCACGTTCGTAGCGGGAGGCTATGGACCGACAACAAGTGGGAGTGAGGATGAACAAGATCGCTTTTTTCCTGTCCGCAGGATTGACCAGCCTATCCTTATCCGTTCCGGCAATGGCGGCCACGAAGATCCAGTGGTGGCACGCAATGGGCGGCGAGAATGGCGCGAAGCTTGAACAGATCGCCAAGGGGTTCAACGCATCTCAATCTGACTATGAGATCGTCCCGGTATTCAAAGGCACCTATGACGAGACGCTGACGGGCGCCATTGCTGCGTTCCGCGCCAACCAGCAGCCGGCAATCGTGCAGGTCTATGAAGTCGGCACCGGCACGATGATGGCAGCACAGGGCGCGATCTATCCCGTCTACCAGTTGATGAAGGACCAAGGGGAGGCCTGGGACCAGAGCAAATTCATTGCTCCGGTCGTCGGCTATTACTCAGACACCAGCGGCAACGTTCTGTCGTTGCCGTTCAATTCCTCGACGCCGATCATGTATTACAACAAGGATGTCTTCAAAAGGGCGGGGCTTGATCCGGAAACACCGCCGAAAACATGGGCGGACGTTGAAGCCTTTTCGCGGACGATCATGAAGTCCGGCGCTGCGAAGTGTGGCTTTACCAGCGCCTGGATCTCCTGGATCCAGACTGAAAACCTTAATGCTTTGCACGACAAGCCCTACTCCACCAAGGCCAACGGCTTTGGCGGCTTGGATGCGGAGTTCACCTTCAACAACGATCTCACGATCCGCCATTGGGGCAACTTGAAGAAGTGGCAGGACGAGGGGCTCTTCAAATTCGGCGGGCCTGGCGGCGGCGATAATGCTCCTCCAATGTTCTATTCGCAGGAATGCGCGATGTACATGAACTCGTCGGCCGGCCGGGCAGGCGTTATCAATAACGCAAAGGCTTTCAAGGTCGGGTTTGCGCCGCTTCCCTACTATGACGACGTCATTACGCAGCCGCTCAACTCGATTATTGGCGGCGCCACGCTCTGGACGCTGAAAGGTCGCCCAGAAGAGGAATACAAGGGTGTCGCGAAGTTCTTCACCTACCTGCAGAAGCCGGAAGTGCAAGCCGATTGGCATCAGTTCTCCGGCTACCTGCCGATAACCGAGGCTGCCTATAAGCTGGGCCAGGATCAGGGCTATTACGAGAAGAATCCTGGAGCAGATATCGGCATCAAGCAGCTGACGCGGGTGACACCCACCGATAATTCCAAGGGTATCCGGTTCGGCAACTACGTCCAGGTGCGTGGCATCATCGACGATGAGTTTGCAGCATTGCTGGGCGGGAAGAAGACGGCGAAGGAAGCGGTTGATTCCGTGGTCGCACGAGGCAACGAACAGCTTCGCGATTTCCAGTCCGCCAACTAATGGGCTCCGCGACGGGGGCTGGTGAGAGACCGGCCCCCGTTTCCCATCCGTCAGTGTGAGGGCCCATGCAAACCAAACGGACCGTATTTCCCAACAAGCTTTTGCCTTACCTGCTCATCGCACCCCAAATTTTCGTGACCGTGGTATTCTTCCTCTGGCCCGCGGCGACGGCATTCTGGCAATCTTTCCTGCGCCAGGATGCCTTCGGCTTCAAAACGAGTTTCGTCTGGTTCGAAAACTACCGCCGGCTCTTTGCCGATCCGATCTACATCAACGCCTTCGGCCACACGCTCATCTTCGCCATTCTCGTGACGGTCCTATCGACGGCGATCGCGCTGCTCCTGGCTGCAGCGGCGATGCGCGTGTTGCGCACCTCTCGCATTTATTCGACCTTGCTGATCTGGCCCTATGCCGTCGCTCCCGCGATCGCCGGCATTCTTTGGTGGTTCATGTTCAATCCCTCGATCGGCATCGTCGCCTATATGTTGCGGGCGATGGGGATCAACTGGAACCATCTGATCAATCCTGACGACGCCATGATCCTGATCGTCATCGCGGCGACTTGGAAGCAGATTTCCTATAATTTCTTATTCTTCTTGGCTGCGCTGCAGTCGGTCCCGCGTTCGCTTCAGGAAGCCGGGGCGATCGACGGAGCCGGTCCTGTGAAGCGTTTCTGGACGATCGTGTTCCCGCTGATCTCACCGACAACCTTCTATCTGATCGTCATCAATATCGTCTACGCGATGTTCGATACCTTCGGGATCATTCATGCGACCACCCAGGGCGGACCGGCGCGTGCAACCGAGATCCTTGTCTACAAGGTCTATTTCGACGGCTTCATCGGACTGAATTTGGGCTCGTCGGCGGCGCAGTCGGTCATTCTCATGGTGATCGTCATCGCTCTGACCGCCGTCCAATTCCGCTTCATCGAACGCCGCGTGCAATATTGAGGAATCCCGAGGATGGTTGAAAATCGCCCCTTCCTAAATTTCCTGGCGCATCTTGTCCTCATCATCGGCGTCACGATCGTCGTATTTCCCGTCTACGTGGCTTTCATCGCATCGAGCCACGGTCCAAACGACTTCTTGTCAGGTGTCGTGCCGCTGACGCCGGGAAGCCACATCATCGAGAACTATTCGACGATGCTATCATCTGGAATGACAAGCTCGGGGGCGCCGCCGATCGGGCCCATGATGATCAACTCGCTGATCATGGCGGTTGGCGTCGCCGTCGGGAAGATCGCTATTTCGATCCTTTCGGCCTTTGCTATCGTCTATTTCCGGTTTCCGTTCCGGACCTTGGCATTTTGGATGATCTTCATCACGCTGATGCTGCCGGTCGAGGTGCGCATCGTGCCGACCTACAAAGTCGTCGCCGATCTCGGAATGCTGAATAATTACGGCGGCCTCATCATTCCGCTGATCGCATCGGCAACGGCAACCTTCCTGTTTCGTCAGTTCTTTCTGACTGTTCCCGACGAACTCATGGAGGCTGCCCGTGTCGATGGCGCAGGGCCGATGAAGTTCTTCCGGGATATCCTGCTGCCGCTGTCGATCACCAACATCGCGGCGCTCTTCATCATCTTGTTCGTGCTCGGCTGGAACCAGTATCTGTGGCCGCTCATCATAACGACCGACCAGAGCTTTTATACCGTCGTGATGGGAATCCAGCGCATGGCAGCGGTTGCCGATGCCGAGCCGCGCTGGAACCTTGTGATGGCAGCCGTCATTCTGGCCGCCCTGCCACCCGTCCTCGTCATCGTCGCCATGCAACGCCTTTTTGTCAAAGGCCTGGTCGAAACGGAGAAATGAAATGGCAACGATCAATATCATCGACGTCAAGAAGAATTATGGCGCCGTTCCGGCGGTCAAGGGTATCAACCTGTCTGTCGCAGACGGCGAACTCATCGTCCTCGTCGGCCCCTCCGGCTGTGGCAAATCAACCCTGCTTCGCATGATTGCCGGGCTGGAATCCATCAGCGAAGGCCATGTCGAGATTGCCGGCCGCAATGTCAACAAGGCAGAGCCTGCCGACCGCGATATCGCCATGGTCTTTCAGAATTATGCGCTTTATCCGCATATGACCGTACGCGGAAATCTAGAATATGGTTTGAAAAATCGTGGCACCGAACGGGCGGAAATCAACCGCCGTGTGGCGGAGGCGGCCGAGATCCTCGAAATTGGGCCGATGTTGGATCGTAAACCTCGCGAACTCTCCGGCGGGCAGCGCCAGCGCGTTGCGATGGGGCGGGCGATCGTTCGCGAGCCGGCCGCCTTCCTGTTCGATGAGCCTCTGTCCAATCTCGATGCCAAATTGCGGGTGCAGATGCGCGTTGAAATACGCCGGCTGCAACGGCGCCTGAAGACCACCAGCATCTATGTCACCCATGACCAGCTTGAAGCGATGACGCTGGCCGACCGGCTGGTTGTCATGAACGGAGGACTTGTCGAACAGGTCGGCACGCCCGTGGCGGTCTACGATCGCCCGGCGAGCCTGTTCGTCGCCAGCTTCATCGGCTCACCGCCTATGAATCTCGTGCCGATCGACGTCCTCAGGGCAGCCGACAGCGCAAGTGCCCTGGCATTGCCCGCCGGGACCGATATGGTCGGCCTTCGCCCGGACGCGTTGCTTGTTGCCAAGCCGGTTGAGCCTTCCGTTCGTCTCAATGCAACGGTCGAGCTGCTCGAGCCAATCGGCGGAGAAAGCCATCTGCATGTGCGATTGGGAGGGGGCCAGCAGACGGTCGTCCTGACCGTACCGGGTCGTCCGGATTTTGCCGAGAATGCCAATATCGACGTCTTCGCACGCGTCGGCGCGATGCATCCTTTCAACAGCGATACCGGAAAACGCACAGATTGACTCCGGTTTATTATTTCTCCATCCCAGCCCAGAAGACGATGAAAGAGATGAGACGATGACGACCGTAGAGCCGCGATCCGGCCCGAGACGCAGTGAGGTTCAGGCGCATCGAGGCGCCTCTGCCATTGCGCCCGAGAATACCATTGCCGCTTTCCGGGCGGCCGCTGAACAAGGCGCGGAATGGGTCGAACTCGACGTAGCACTTCTTGCCGACGGGACCCCGGTCGTCATCCACGACGTGTCGATCGATCGCTGTTCCTCGTCGAAGGGAAATCTTGCCGACCTCACCGCGTCGGATCTCGGCGCCATCGACGCTGGCTCATGGTTCAGCCCGAAATTCAAAGGCGAACCACTGCCGACGCTGGCCCGCGTTGTTTCCGCGCTGGGCGAACTCGGGCTCAACGCCAATGTCGAGATCAAGCAGCATGCCCATCACAAGTCACTCGACCAGCTGGTCAAAGTCGTCGATCAACATCTGAAGGCGCGGGCGGCGCACACCAGGATCATGATCTCAAGCTTTGATGCCGCTGCGCTGAAGGGAATGTATGAGATCGATCCAAGCTACGAACTCGCCATGCTGTGGAGCAAGCTGCCTGCGGATTGGCAGGATACCCTTCGGTCGATTCCCGCAAAGACCATCCATCTCGACTACAAGGCTCTGAGTATCGGGTTTCTCGAGGAGGCCGTGCGTCGCGGCATCTCGGTGCGGGCGTGGACCTGCAACGATCCCAAGCGGCTCGCATCATTCTGGGACGTGGGTTTGACCGGTGTGATAACAGACGACCCCAGTGTCTACCTCACGTAAGGAGCGGCGATGGGGCAGCGGATCATATCGAGCCGACAACGTGAGATCCTTGCGCTGATCGAAACGGAAGGTGTTCAGTACATCGAGGAACTGGCACGTCGGTATGATCTGACGACGCAGACGATCCGTCGTGATATCAATGCATTATGCGATCTCGGGCACGCACGCCGCTTCCACGGCGGCGTCGACTTGCCGGTCGCGGGCAGCAACATCTCACTCAATGCTCGCGCCCAGCTCAACCGACGGGCCAAGCGGCTGATCGCCAAGCGTGTCGCCGCCGACATAGGGGCAGACGCGACAGTGTTCCTCGGGATCGGCAGCACGGTTCGGTTCGTCGCCGAGGCGCTGCGTGATCACCAGGGTCTGACGGTGATCACCAATAACATCCACGTCGCCTTGAGCCTTTGCGACGCGCCGAGCGTCGAGGTCCATTTGACGGGCGGACTTTTGCGCCACGATGACCGCGACGTGGTGGGCACGGATGTGATCAGGTTCGTCGAAAAATTCTATGCGACTTACGCAGTCGTCGGCGCGGGCGCTTTGAGCCCGCTCAACGGTCTGATGGATTTCAGCTATAGCGAAGCCCAAATCACCAATGCCCTCCTTGAGAATTCACAAACGCAGATTCTGGCCGCAGACGTCAGCAAGTGGACGCGCAACGCTTCCGTGCGTGTTGCGCCATTCAGCAAACTCACCCGCTTCTACACCGATCGGCTGCCTGGCGAAGCTGCCGCCACCAATGCCCTCGCCGAGAGCGGCTTGGACGTGGTCACATGCAGCGAGGATATGACATGAGCTATGTAGACCTTGCACCATCGGCTCGTGAGTTACAGGATGTGCGCTACCTGTTCACCGACATCGACGATACCCTGACCACCGAAGGCAAGCTTCTGCCGCAAACCTACGAAGCTCTCTGGGATCTCAGCCGGGCGGGAATTGCCGTCGTGCCGGTCACGGGCGGCTCAGCCGGATGGTGCGAACATATCGTCCGCGCCTGGCCTGTGGCCGCCGTCATCGGCGAAAGCGGCGCATATTGCGTCACCCGTCAGGACGGCGAAGTGGTGTTCGACTATTGGGAGGATGGCGCCCTACAGGGTGAGCGCCAGCGCCAGCACCTGCAGACGATCAAAGAGCTGATCTCGCAAAATAGCCGGACGTTCAGAATTGCCCACGACCAGGTCTTCCGGCTGGCGGATGTCGCAATCGACATTCACGGTCAGGAACCGTATGAGGTCGAAGATCTGGCATCCAGCATTAGAGCCATGGGCGGAACGGTCGCGATCAGCTCCATCCACATCAACACGTGGATCGGCGATTACAATAAGCGCTCGATGAGCGAGCGCGTTTTAACCGAGATGTTCGGTATCGATCCCGATCAAACAGCCGCCGTGACCGCCTTCGTCGGTGACTCTCGAAACGATGCACCGATGTTTGGCTTTATCCGCAACTCTTTCGGGGTCAACAACATCATCCCGGTTCTTTCACAATTGCAATACGCGCCGAAATGGGTCTCCTCGCAGCCCGCCGGGCTTGGCTTTGCCGATATTGCCCAAACGATCTTGGACGCGGCTGGCGCAGGTTCTGAGACGTCTCGTCAGCTTTTGACCGAGCCGGCGGTCATGCCTGCCAGGAAGTAGCGTTGAGCAACCAGATAAAGGACCAGGAGGGGAAGGGAACCGAGCACGCTCATCGCCATCATCTCGTTCCATTCGAAGGCGTGCTGGCCCATCAGAAGCTGGATGCCGATCGGAACCGTCCTGAGGTCCATCGATTTTGTCAGCGTCAGCGCGAAGAGGAATTCGTTCCAGGCGAGCAGAAAGGTGTAGACCGCGGTGGCGACGATCCCGGGGATGGAGACCGGAACGATGACGCGCCAGAGCGCCGTCCAGCTCGAACCGCCGTCGACCAGGACGGCCTCGTCCAGCTCTTTCGGCAGGGTGTTGAGATAGCCTGTCATCAGCAGGACGGCGTAAGGCAGTGTGAAGACCATGTAGGTCAGGATCAGCGCCAGATAGGTATCGAAGATCCTGAAGGCGACCACCATTCCGAAATAGGGAATGAGAAGGGTAATCGGCGGAACGGTCTGGGTGCTGATGATGAAGATGTTCAAGGTGTTCTTGAACCGGAACTGATAGCGGCTGAAGCCGTAGGCGGTCACGATCGCGACGAGGAGGGTCAGAATGGTGACGACGCCGGCGACAAAGTAGCTGTTGATGAAGAACCGCACTTTCACCGGATCGTTGAAAATCGTCAGATAGGCGGCCACCGTGAAATCATCCGGCAACAGTCGCGGCGGAAGGGCGAAGATTTCCGTATTCGATTTCAGCGAGCTGAAAAACATCCACACGATCGGAAAAGCCGAAAAAACCAGGCCGATCGCCAGACCGAGATAGGTCAGGATGGTCGGCAATACCGAGCTTTTGAAGGAACGCTTTGCCATGACGGTCACCTGCGCTGCTGGTGTTTGATGTAGAAATAGGTGACGCTCATCGAGATGATGAGAATGATCATCGCGCTCGCCGAAGCCAGCGAGAATTCATACTGCGAGAAGGCGAGCTTGTAGGTGAAAGTGGAGAGCACTTCCGTCGAATAGATCGGGCCGCCGCCCGTCGTCATCCATACCAGCGGAAAAACCTGCATCGTCCAGATGAAATCGAGAAGCGCGATGCTGACGATGATCGGCATCAGCTGCGGAATGGTGATGTACCAGAACTTTTGGAGTCCGTTGGCGCCGTCGATGCCGGCCGCCTCGTAAAGCTCCTTGGAAATGCCCTGGAGGCCGGCGAGCAGGCTGACCATGTAAAGCGGATAACCCGCCCAGATGTTTGCGAAGGTCAAAGCGTGAATGGCCGTGCGCGTCGACGAAAACCACTCGACCTTGAAGTTGATGATATGGAGCGCCATCAGCACGCTGTTGACGACGCCGTTCGGGTCGAGCAGCAGGCGCCAGATGATGGCGATGATGACGGCGGTGAACAGCCAGGGCAGGATGAAGAGCACGCGCAGGATGCTGCGAATAAGCGGATCGACGCGGTTGGTGTTCAACAGCAGCGCGAATGCCAGGCCGATGATGAAGTGGAAGACGACGCTCATGATCGTGAAATAAAGCGTCTGCGCGACCGACTGCCAGAAGACCGGATTTTCAAAGATGGTCACATAGTTCTGGAGCCCTGCGAAGGCAGCGGTCTTTTTCATGATGGCGCCGTCCATCAGAGAATATTTGAAGACCATCACCATCGGGAACAGCATCAGCAGCACAAGCAGCAGGGTCGCCGGCGACACGTAGAAATACGGGACCAGCTTCCTCAAGGTGCTGTAACGAAGCCATCCTTTTCTTCGCGCTTTGGCATGCGCGGCGACCAGAGCCGTAGCCGAGTGATTCATGAGCTGTGACTTTCCATTCTGCCGAGATTTGACGACTTGCACCGGCAGCGCAAGGCTGCGCTGCCGGTGATCGTGAAAGCGACGTGCTTAGAACTTCGCGAGCCACGCCTTTTGGGTATTGGCAGCTGCGTCCTTGGCTGACTGCCCGCCGTCGAACATCTTCTGGACTTCGACGTTCATGTCGCGCATCAGCTCTTCGGCAACCGGAAGACCGACGAATTCGTTGGCAGGATAGCCGCTCTGGAAGATTTTGAAAGCTTCCGCGAAGATCGGGTCCGAGGCCACGAAGTCCGGCTTGGCATGGACGTTGCCGGGGAAGGCGTTGGCAATCGAGACGAGACGGCCGTTGACGTCAGGGCTCATCAGGTATTCGACCAGCTTCCAGGCTTCGTCCTTGTGCTGGCTGCCTTCGCTGATGCCGATGCCCCAGGAGGCATAGGGCATGCCGCGCTTGCCGGTGTAGCCGTCAGTGGCCGGCAAGGCGGAGATGCCGAAGTTGAGCTTCGGATTGCGCTCGCGGATGAGGTTCACATGGGCGAGGGAATCCACCATCATGCCGACGCGGCCGTTGACGAATTCTTCGACCTTGTCCTGTTCCTTCTTGGCGAAGATGCCGGGAGAAATCACGCCTTGCTTGTTGAGCGAGGCAAGATAATCGAGCGTGCCGACGACGGCGTCATTTTCGAGGTCAGGCTTGCCGTCCTTCAGCATCGAGGCGCCGGATGCCCAGACCCAGGACATCACGTCGTTCTGGATTCCGCTCGGAGACTGCAGCGATAGCGGCAGAACCCAGCCGTACTGGTTCTTCGAGGCGTCGGTCATCTTCTTCGCGGCTTCAGCGAATTCCGTGCGCGTCGTCGGCAACTTGTCGACGCCGGCGGCCTTGGAGATATCCAGGTTCACGAAGACCGGGTAGACGAAGGATGCCAGCGGGAACATCACGCTCTTGCCATCGACCTTGACGATATCGGTGATCTGGCTCTTGTCGTATTTCGCCTTCTCCATCAGTTCGTCCATGGAGGCGATCGCGCCCTGCTTGGCGAGCCCGTTTACCCAGGCACCATCGAGGCCGACCACGTCGCTGAGCGTTCCCGAGGCGGCGCCGACGACGATCTGGTCACGCGTCGTGGCATAGGGACCGCTGACAAGCGTCACCTTGATGCCGGGATTTTTGGCTTCGAAATCGTTCATAATGCCGCGCAAGGCGCCGGACGGCATTTCGGGTTCCCACCATTGAATGAACTCGATGGTGGTGTCGGCAAACGCGGATGTGGCGCAGAGCGCCCATACCGCTACCGCAGCCCGCATCGTCACGCCGAATTTGCTGATATTCATCTGTGCCTCCCAAAGATTGTCAGTTAATCGATCCTCCTCAAGATCGTAGGCAAAGTAGGTTCCCTGAAGACCCTATCTGTCAATGAAGAACTGCGATCGGGAAAAGATGGGAGGCCGGCATTCACGGCGCGTGTCGCGTTAAATCATTGATAAAAAATAATAAAACTGATTGACATCATCGGTATTTTTCTACAGCATTTGTGTTGCTTGTGACGCATTTTTTCTTTACTTTCGTAAACAAATGAAAGTTTATCCAACAAAATGAAAAGCGTGGAACCCGGCGTCTTCACTGCAAATTTTCGAATTTGGGGCGCTGAAACAAGCACCTTTTGCAACCACGCGGCGCAAACGGCGCAAGTCGCAGTGAAGGGAATATTTCGATTTTCGAAAGGGAGGGCAGGGCCCGCACCAAAAGTGACGGATCACGCCGGCTTACGTGGTGGGTTTCGACGATTGAGGATACGAAGATCACCTGTACAAATTGCCGAATGCGTGATTTGGCGCGTCAGAGGATCGGCCGTTGCGTCAAATCATTCCCGATCAGTTGTCGTCGTCCCGCCAGTAAGGAATTGAATGGCCAAGAAAAATTATAAATCGATGGACGACTTCGCGACCGCCGCCGGCGTATCGCGTCCGACCTTGTCGAAATATTTCGACGATCCCTCACAGATCAAGGAGGTGACCCGCAAGCGTATCGAGGCGGCTCTCAAGAAGTCGCATTTCGAGCCGAACCTTTTCGCCCGGCATCTCAATCGCAAGCGGACCAGGAATATCGGGATTCTGGTCCCGACCATGTCGGATCCCTTTTATGTGCAGGTCGTGTCGCTGATCGAGCTGGAGTTGCGCGAAAAGGGATTCTGGCCCGTCCAGATCTCTTCGCACACGCGGCCGGAGCTGGAGGCGGAGGCCGTGCGGACCTTGCTGTCGCTGAAGGTTGCAGGCGCGATCGTGGCGCCGCTCGGAGCCGGTTCACGCCGTTCCGCGCTGGAAAGACTAAGCGGCGCAATCCCCGTCGTCTGCTTCGACAACCCTGCCGGCGCTGACCTTCCCTATGTCGGAAACGATAACGCGCAAAGCATGGCCGCCATTGTGCAATATCTCTGCCGGTCCGGTGAGCCACCGATATTCCTGGAGATTCCGCATTTGACCGAAAATGCTGGCGAGCGGCAGGAGAGCTACCGCGCGACCATGGCGAGGGAAGGGCATACTCCGCTGGTCATCGATTGCGACGCACCACCTTCCTGGGAATTCGAGCGTCTCGGATACGAGCAGATGCAGAGAATTCTTGCCAGAGGCGGTCTTCCCGGCAAAACGCTGCTATGCGCCAATGACCGCTTCGCTTTCGGCGCGATGGCTGCCGCTTTCGCTTCGGGACTGAAAATCGGTCGTAGCGACGCGTGCGACGTACGCATTGCCGGGCACGACGACCACCCGCTGAGCCGATACACCTGCCCGTCGCTGACGACGATGGCTCAGAACGCGCCCGAGATCGCCGCGAAATCCGTGGAGCTTTTGCTGGCGTATATCGAAAGCGAGGATGATGGAACCACCCCTACGACGAACAAGGTGATCCTCGAGGCAACGCTGGTTATGCGCGAATCGGCTTGAGACTAGGCAGTTCCCGCCTCAACGGGTAAGCGCAGGGTCCATGGCGCGCCATGCCATTGCGATGGCTTCGAGGGCCTCTTGTGCTTCCGGAATAGCCCGTCGCTTCGATACGAAGCCATGGATCTGTCCGGGCCAGGTCCGGGTCGTGGCCTTCGCCTCGGCGCTGAGCCGCTCGGCATAAGCGGCCCCTTCGTCGAACAGCACGTCGTATCCGGCAAGGATCACCAGGGCCGGCGCCACGCCCGCCAGCGATTCTGCGCTCAGCGGCGAGGCTCGCCAGTCCGACCGGCTCGTAGGTTCCGGCAGATAGTGGTCTCGGAACCATTTCATCGCCGCGGCCGTCAGGCCGAAATCCTCTTGGTAACGCAAGTAGCTGTCGCTTGTCTGCAACTGATCGGTCACCGGATAGATCAGCACCTGTCCGATGACAGCCGGCACCTGTCCGTCCCGCGCCAACAGGGCGACGACGGCGGCCAGATTGCCACCGGCGCTATCGCCGGCGACGAGAATTCGCAAGGGATCGATGCCGAGCGCATCCGCCTGCTCCGTCATCCAGACGAGTGTGGCGGCGCAGTCGTCAATGGCAGCGGGAAAGGGGTGTTCCGGGGCCAGGCGATAGTCGGGCGAAACCACGACGGCGCCTGCCATATTGGCAAGCGTCCGGCAGATATCCTCATGGGTTTCCGGCGCGCCGATGACAAAGCCGCCGCCATGGAGATAGAGCAAGGCCGGTGCGCCCTGGCGCGGCGCAGCGCGGCCGCGCCATATCTTCAACCGGATTGCGCCCGCATGCCTTTCCAGGATCTCGGCTACGTCTTCGAGCGGCCGTTGAATGTCTGCGAAACTATCCAGATATTGCTGCCGCGCCAGCGCCGGCGTGCAGCTTTCGACCGGCGTTTGGGGATCGCCGGGCCATGCAAGCGCACGTTTGGCGGATTCATCCAGTTGTGTCATGCCAGCAAACTCCTCGCTTCGTCTTCCCGCAATTCTTTTGGCTGCGCGACAATACCCGGAATGGTCTGCGCGACACCGGTTTCACCGGCACGCAGGATCGCTTCCATGACTTCGAGCACATGGAGAGCGAGATCGCCCGAAGCACGCGGCGCACGGCCCTCAATGATTGCGCGTGCGAGATCGGCAAGACCAAGCATGCGGTAGTTGGCACGATCAGGCGCTGCGATCGGCCAGTTGACGGCGCCAAAGAGTTTGCCTGACGTATCCGTTTCCTGCCAGGGCGCGCCGCGGCTGGAGAGCGCAACGGAGCCGCCGAAATTGTCGGGGTCGGGCAGGCGCAGCGAGCCTTCGGTCCCGTGGAGTTCGATGGGGTGATTGGAGTGGCGAAAGACGTCCCAGGAGGCGCCGAAGGTGACCGTGGCACCGCAATCGAATTCCAGCAACGACAGCACGCTGGTCGGCGTGCCGACCTTGAACGTGGTGCCCTGCTTCGGTCCCTCCGCCGTGATGAGCCGCTCGTCCTGCCCGCTTGTGGCGACGGCCTGCACACGGCGGATAGGCCCCATCAGATTGACCATCATCGTCAGATAATAAGGCCCCATATCCATGACCGGGCCGGCGCCGGCCTGGTAATAAAAGCCGGGATCCGGATGCCAGTGCTCCATGCCGCGCCCCATCATGAAGGCCGTCCCGGTCACCGGCTTGCCGATGGCGCCGGCTTCCATCTGCCGCCGGGCATGGCGTCCGGCCGCCCCCAGAAACGTATCTGGCGCCGAGCCGAGCATGAGGCCCTTTACGGCGGCGGCATCCACCAAGCGGCGTCCTTCGGCGGCCGTGACACCGAGCGGCTTCTCCGTGAAGACATGCTTGCCCGCCGACAGCGCCCGCATCGAAACGTCAAAATGCGCGGCCGGGATCGTCAGGTTGAGGATGAGGTCGATGTTCCGGTCGTCGATGAGGCTGTCGACGTCGGCCGCGCGCAGATCGAACTCGGCCGCGCGACGCTTGGCGGCGTCTGCGTTGAGGTCTGCACAGGCGATGATTTCGACGCCGCGAAACAGCGGCGCGTTGCGCATATAGGCGAGCGAAATGTTGCCGCATCCGACAACGCCGATCCTGAGTTTCATACCATTGGTCTGTGCCATCGAAGAACCTGATTTTGCCGTTGCGGGTGCGAAGGGTTGAGGGGTACGTTACATTTTAATCGCAAGGTATAAAATATATTGACGTACGCTAACATTTGACCGTACGTAATGGCAAGACGCTGGCGTCGAAATTCCCGCTGAAGAGCCCGCCTTTCCGGCCTTCGGCCGCCTCCCAGGCGGAAGGAGTTTTGCAAGGTCGGCGGAGCCCCTGAGGATTGCCCGGCGGGGAAGCAGCCGGCTTCGGTATCGGCTGTCATCAACGAATAGGTCAGGACCGCGAGATGAAAAATGCTGAGCTGCAGATCGGCTGCCAAACATTCACCTGGGAGATGCTGGGGACAGGTTGGAGCGGCGGCCCGGACGATCTGGTGCGCGCCATTGCCGACGGCGGATATGCCGGTATCGAAATCACCGACACGATGATCGGTCACTACGCGCTCAAGCCTGCCGACTTTGCCCGCACCCTGGCGGATGCCGGTTTGGCGCTGGTTTCCTTTGCCTTCGGCTCCGCCAGCGGCTTCACGGTGGCGGAAAAGATTGCCTCCGATCTCGACACGGCGCGGCGATGGGTCGATTTCGCGGCGAATTTTCCCGGCGCGATGATATCGATGGGATCGGCGACGGTCGTCTCGGATGGTCCGCGCGATGAGAAATTCGCCATTGCGGCGGAGTGCTACAATCGTGCGACCGAGATCGGACAGTCGGCTGGCGTCGCTGTAGCTGTCCATCCTTCCTCGCACCACAACACGCTGCTGTTCACGCGGAACGACTATGATCAACTGTTTGCTCTCTTGGATCCACAAGTGGGTTGGGTGCCGGATACCGGTCATATCCTGCGTGGCGGCCAGCAGATCGGCGATACGCTGGCGGCCCACCGGGACCGGATCCGTTACGTGCATCTGAAGGATGTCGACGCCGGCGGGACCTGGGCGATGCTGGGCGAAGGCGTCTGCGACGTGCCTGCCGTGGTTTCGACCGTTCGGGATGCGCCGAACTTTATCGGCTGGATCGTGGTGGAAGAAGAATCGGACAATGCCGGAACCGATCCTGCCGCCGCCGTTCGAGCGAACCGCGAGACGCTTCGACGTCTGGGGTTTTAGCCCATCTCGTATTCCGTGGCGTCGGCCAAAGCTATCCGTCGATGCCAAAGCCTCTCCTGTCTCTCTTGTAAATTGGAGAGGTGGACTGCAGGTCACGCGTAGCGAACCTCCACGCCCAGCTTGTCGAGCCTGTGGCGAATGCTGTGCGGCATGTTGCTGTCCGTGATGATCAAGTCGACGCGCGACAGCGAGAAGGCTTTGGAGGAGGCGCCGACGTCAAATTTGCTCGAATCCGCCACGAGGACGACACGCCGCGCCATGCGAACCAGGTTGCGCTTGGTCCGTGCCACGTCCTCGGAGACATCGACGACATCGAAGGCCTGATCGATCGCGTGGGCGCCGACAAAAGCCTGGTGGGCGACGAGGCCGCCGACCGCCTTGTCGGAGTCCTGTACGATCGTGCTCACGGTGCTGGGAAACACGCGGCCGCCGATCATGTGCACGTCGAGCCCTGGCCGGTACATCAGATGCTGGGCGATGTTCATTGCCGTTGTCGCAACCACGACGTTGTTGACTGGTGGCATCTGCATGGCGACCTGCAGCAGCGTCGAGCCGCTGTCGAAGACGATCGACTGGTTATCGATGATCTGTCTCGCAGCCATCTGGGCGATGCGGCGCTTCGCATCGAAATTGCGTTGCATGCGTTCCTCGAAGGCTGCTGCCGGAGAGTCGGACGGCAGGGCGATTGCCCCGCCATGCGTTTTGATCAGCTGCTTCTTGGCGTCCATGATTTCGAGATCGGAGCGGATCGTCACTTCCGAGACCTCGAAGAATTCCGCGAGCTGGCGGGTGCGTGCCTGGCCGACCCGTTGAAGTTCCAGCATGATCTGCTGCCGCCTCTGTTCTGCAAGCATATGTGATCCCGACTGCTGTTATGCGACACTGCGACTTTTGAAAAACGAAAGCTCGCTGTTTCATCCTACGGCTTCTGCTGTTGAAATAGCCGTTCAGCCACGAAAATGCACGTCAAAAATTCATCATTCATGTAAAAACGAAAGAAATCGAAATATTGAATGTTTGTTTGTTTTCGAGTTAGGGTTTTTCCAGCATCGGCGCCGGCAATCGCAAGCCTGCAATCACAAAGTCGGCAATCACAAAGGAAGTCTCGCCATGGGTCTCGGAACCAAAATCCGCCTCGCACGCCTGTTCTCGAACCCATCGGGTCACTTGTTCGGAGGCGCCGTCGATCATTTTGTCGGTTATGGCAATGTGCGTGAGGGCGGGCTTGCCGACCTGCCGGGTGCGCTCAGACGCGTCATGGCGGGAGGCCCCGACTACATCAGCATCCAGCCTGGCGCGGCGCGCCACCTCTGGTCGGAATACGCCGGAAAGGCAGCGCTCGTCATTCAGGGCGGTTGCTTCACCGCCGACGACCGTATTCGCCAGCTCATTGCGACCCCGGAGGACGCGGTGCGTTATGGTGCGGACGCTCTGGCTGTCGCCATTCCCGTGCGCGGCGCCACCGAAGGAGAGTATATCCGCTGGCTCACCGATACGGTCAACGCCGCCGCCCGCTTCGAGATGCCGGTCGTTGCCCACGTCTATCCCCGCGATTTCTCCGACGGCGGCAAGATCGTGTTCACCCCGGATGAAATCGCTTACGCCGTGCGCATCGGCTTCGAGGCCGGCGTCGACGTGATCAAGGTCGGCTACACCGGCGATTTCGAGTCCTTCCGCGAGACCGTTGCGACTTGCCCGATTCCGGTCGTGATCGCCGGCGGCCCGAAGACCGATACGCTGCTCGGCGCGCTCGTCCAGACGTCGGAAGCACTGCGCGCTGGGGCCAAAGGCGCGGTCGTCGGTCGCAACCTCTGGGGTCACGGCGACACGACCATGGCCGCGCGCGCCTTCAAGTTCGTCATTCATAAGGGGATGACGCCGGAGGATGCGCTGGCGGCGGCCGGTGCTTGAGACGTGTCGCGCCCTTTCCAGGTTCTGGGCTTCGGCGCCCTGGCAATCGATGACATCATCTATGTCGATCGGGGGCTGACGGCCGGCAAGGGGAAGGTGAAGAAGCGCGCCACGGACCATGGCGGCAACGTGGCGACGGCCCTTGTTGCCGTCGCCCGGCTCGGCGGGCGGGCCGGCTTCATCGGCTGGCTCGGCAATGACACAACGGCCGACGTGGCGGGAAGCGAGCTCGAGCGGGACGGTGTCGATATATCGCTGGCTCCCCGCCACGCGGATGCCGCGCCGATCCGCTCCGTGATCACCGTCGGTCCCGACGGCGACCGGTTCATCGCTTATGACGACGATGTGCTGCACGGCACGTCGGATGCGCTGCCCGATGATGTTCTGATGCAAGCCCCGGTACTGTTGATCGATGGTTATGCCACGCACTCGGAAAACGTCGTGGCGCGCGCACGCGCCATGGGCCTTGCCGTGATTGCCGATATCGAATGGACGGTCGGCGCCGCGACCGACCGGATCCTGGCTCTTGCCGATCATCTGGTGCTGCCGCTTGCCTTCGGGCGGGAGTACACCGGCGAGGGTGATCCAACGATGATCCTGGACAAGCTCTGGTCGGGGGATCGGTCCGCGGTTGTCCTGACTGATGGCGAACGAGGGACCTACCTCCGTCAGAGAGGCGATGCCACCCGCTGGCATGTGCCGGCCTATCAAGTTCAGGCGGTCGACACGACCGGCGCCGGGGATTGTTTTCACGGTGCCTACGCCCTTGCTCTCGCAGAGGGTAAGAGCCCGCTTGATTGCACTGCCTATGCCGCGGCGGCGGCCGCCATTTCCGTGACCGCACGGGGAGGGCGCAGAGGCCTGCCGGATCACCTTATGTGCCTGGCATGGATGGCGGCGGAGAATGCGCCTGTGCCGATGCCGATGCCGGGATGCCAAAAATGAGCGCGGGCGGCGATGGGTGCCGGCACCGATCGACTGACCCAGCAGAGCCTCACGGCTGGCGTGTCATTGAATCACTTTGAGCGATCTCTCAACAGCGGCAAGTTCGATCATAAAAGTTACGCGCGATAAAAAATATAATTCCGCAGTTTATTTTTAATTTCTGGTAAAATAATGATACGTTTCAAATAGATATTAAGAGCGGCTGGTAATCTGCCGCGAAATATCATCGATTCTTTGGTTGACTTTGAAGCTCAGGCCTGAGCTTTCTTGTCAAAAGGATCGGACACGGCGGGGAGCGCCGTCTGAAGATATGATCCGGACTGGTACGGGAGGACGAGACGTGGCTGTGGTTGTACTCGACAAAATCTGCAAGACCTATGGAAACAGCTACCATGCGATCAAGGATCTGAGCCTGACGATCCATGATGGCGAGTTTCTGATTCTGGTCGGGCCGTCCGGATGCGGAAAATCGACCGCTCTGCGCATGATTGCCGGGCTCGAGGAAATCAGCAGCGGAACATTGAGCATCGGCGGCCAGGACGTCGTGGATCTCGCGCCCAAGGACCGGGACATTGCCATGGTCTTTCAGAGCTATGCGCTTTATCCGCACATGACCGTGTTCGATAACATTGCCTTTTCGATGAAGCTGGCCGGAAAGAACAAGGCCGAACGCACCAAACGTGTCCACGAAATCGCCAAGATCCTGCAGCTGGAGCCCTTGCTGGGCAACAAGCCCGCGCAGCTTTCGGGCGGCCAGCGCCAGCGTGTTGCGATGGGCCGCGCCATGGTCCGCGAGCCCGCGGCATTCCTCATGGACGAACCGCTCTCGAACCTCGATGCGAAGCTGCGTGTTCAGATGCGGGCAGAGATCGCCAGCCTGCAGAGACAGCTGGGCGTGACGACGATCTATGTGACGCACGACCAGACTGAAGCGCTGACCATGGGCGATCGGGTCGCGGTGCTGAAGGGCGGCGTGCTGCAGCAGGTGGATACGCCCAAGGCTCTGTATCACCGCCCGGTCAATGCGTTTGTCGCCGGCTTTATCGGTTCGCCGTCGATGAACCTTTTCGAAGGGCGTCTGGCGGGCGGACGGATCCATCTGCCGGGCTTCTCCATCCCCTTGTCCGGCGGCGCCTTCGAGCGCGCTCCCGGTCTATCCGCTTTCGAGGGAAAGGATGTGATCTTTGGGGTCAGGCCCGAGGACCTCTACGACAGCCGGTTGCCATCTGGCGCCTCCCATCCGACGATCCCGGTTGTCGTGAAATCGATCGAGGAGCTTGGCTCCGAGCTGATCGTGCATTTGAAGATCGACGCGGTCCGCATCGACTCGGGCGACCCCGATGCCGTCGAGGACCTGAGCGGGGCCGCCAATGCCGTCGCGCGGTTCGAAGCGGTCAGCGCGGTCGAGACAGGCCAATCGATCGACCTGGCCATCGACCCGGCGAAACTGCACTTTTTCCACCCTCAAACGCATATGGCGCTGTGACGTGACGAGGGAGAGCCGCAGGCGCTGCTGGCAGTCCGGCCATAAGCCGTTGTCGACGTTCGATGTCTTGAAAGCATTCCATCCGACGCCGAAACCAGCGTTCATCTTCAGTATCCGACTTAAAGGGCTTATCGATGCCAGCAAAACAGGAACGACGTCTCCGCATCGGCGTATTGGGAGCGGGCCAGATTGCCCAGGCCGCGCATTTCGAGAGCTGCACCAAGGCAGCCAATGCCGACCTTTATGCAATTTGCGATGTTGCCGAAGATCTCCGCGAACGTATGGCCATCACCCATGGGGCGGAAAAAACCTATGACGACTACGACAAGATGCTGGCCGATCCCGACCTCGATGCCGTGGTCATCGCGACCGCCGACGCCTTTCACGTGCCTGCTTCCATTCGCGCCCTTCAGGCAGGCAAGCATGTGCTGTGCGAAAAACCCGTCGGTGTCACCATCGAGGAATGCCTTGAACTGAAGGCTGTGGTCGACACGTCGGGAAAGGTGTTTCAGGTCGGGCATATGAAGCGTTTCGACGCGGGGCTGCAGGCTGCCAAGTCCTTCATCCGCGATGAAATGGGCGAGATGGTCGCTCTGAAAGCATGGTATTGCGACAGCACGCACCGCTATCCGATGACCGATGCGGTTCAGCCCCTGATCGTCACCAGCGCCAATGCGAAGAAACCCTCCGCCAATCCGAAGGCCGACCTGCGGCGCTACTATATGCTTGCCCATGGTTGCCATCTGATCGACACGGCACGTTATTTCGCCGGCGACATCGTTTCCGTCAACGCTCGTCTGTCCGAGCGAGCCGGTATCTGGTGCTGGTTCGTGGACGTGGAATTTGCCTCCGGCACACTCGGCCATCTCGATCTCACCGTCCAGGTGCGCATGGACTGGCACGAAGGCTTCCAGATCTATGGCAAGAACGGCAGCATTTTGGGCAAGACCTATAACCCGTGGTACTACAAGAGCAGTGAGGTCGACATTTTCCGGGAAGCGGACGGCGCCACACACCGTGTTCTCGGTGCCGACGGCCATTTCTACCGCCGCCAGGTCGAAGGCTTCGCCCGCACCATTCTGGATGGCGCGGTGATGGAAGGGGCCGATATCGATGATGGCCTGGCATCCGTCCGGGCCATGGTTGCCGTCGCGCGTTCCGCCGAAAGCGGCAAGGCGGTTGCGCTGTCCGACGTCACGGGTGGCGTGTGATGAAGCTCGGCATCTTCGCAAAGACCTTCGAGGGAACGGAACCCGTAACCGTTCTCAACTCGGTCGCTGGCGCCGGGTTCACCTGCGCACAATACAATATGGCCTGCTCGGGCCTTGCGCCGATGCCGGAGATCATCACGGAAGCCCAGGCCCGCGCAGTCGGCGAAGCGGCGCGTAGCAGCGGCGTCGAGATCGTTGCCGTTTCCGGCACCTTCAACATGATTCATCCGGATCTCGCCGTGCGCGAGGCCGGCCTTCGCAAACTGGCGACCCTGGCCGAGCGCTGCGCCGGCATGTCGACCACCTTGATCACGCTCTGCACCGGCACACGCGACCCCATCGACCAGTGGAAGGCGCATGCCGACAACGACACGCCGGAGGCCTGGCGGGATCTCCTCGAGGCGATGGGCGCGGCCATCGAGATCGCCGAGCGTTACGATGTCGATCTCGGCGTCGAGCCCGAGCTTGCCAATGTCGTCAACTCGGCTGAGAAAGCCCATCGGCTGATTACGGCACTGAAGAGCCCCCGCATCAAGATCGTGCTCGATCCAGCCAATCTCTTCGAGGTCGCGACGCTCGATGAGCAGCGGAACATTGTCTCTTCCGCCATCGACCTTCTGGCCGATCGGATCGTCATGGCACATGCGAAAGATCGCAATCCGGACGGTAGTTTCGCGACCGCCGGCAAGGGTGTGCTCGACTACGCGCATTATCTCGGCCGTCTCAAGGCGATCGGCTTCGAGGGCAGTCTCGTCACACATGGCCTTTCGGCTTCGGAGGCGGCCGGTGCGGCGAGTTTCCTGAAGAGCAGTCTCGGCGGCGAAGCTGTGGGGGCAGGAAGATGAGACGGGCTGAACCGTTCGAAACCAGCGACGGGACCATTCTCAATGTCGATATGGCGGGCGAGGGCGCGTCCATAATCTTCCAGCATGGCTTATGCGGCGACGCGGCGCAGACCGACGAAGCCTTTCCGCTCGAAGCGGGTTTTCGCCGGGTAACGATCGAAGCACGCGGCCACGGCCATTCCCAAACCGGCAATCCGGAGCAGCTGTCGATCGCGACCTTCTGCGATGATATCGCCGCCTATATCGAAAAGAACCTTATGCCGCCGATCGTGATCGGCGGCATCTCGATGGGCGCGGCGATCGCCCTGCGTCTCGCGGTCAAGCGGCCCGATCTTGTCAAGGCTCTGATCATAGCAAGGCCGGCCTGGCTGACGGCATCCGCGCCGGAGAATATGGCACCCAACGCCGAAGTCGGGCGGCTTCTGAAAACTCTGCCACTGGGCGAAGCAAAGACCGCATTCCTTGCCGGGCCGGTGGGCGTGCGGCTCGCCGCCGAGGCGCCGGACAATCTGGCCTCGCTTGCCGGTTTTTTCTCCCGCACGCCTTTGGATGTGACCGCCGAACTGCTCACCAGGATTTCCAATGATGGTCCTGATGTGACCGACGAGGAGGTCGGCAATCTCACCGTACCGACGCTGGTTATCGGCCATGATCGGGACAGCATTCATCCTCTCAGCCATGCGCGTGCTCTTGTCGAGCGGATTGCCGGCGCGCGCTTCGTGCAGATCACGCCGAAGACTGAGAGCCGTCCGCAATACGTCGCCGACTTCCGGCTTGCCATGGGCCATTTTCTGAAGGAGCTCTGAAACAATGACGACCCCCTCCAAGACCTGGATCGCCGATCTTCCGAAGGATCGCCTGATTGCCGAATTCTCGGTCTGGTCGGCCGATCTCGTGCATCTGGCGGATGATCTGGCGCGTGTCGATCCTCACGTCGACATCCTCCACATCGATGTCGCCGATGGCCATTTCGCGCCGGCCATGTTGTTTTTCCCCGATCTTGTTGCCGGCGTGCGCAAAGTGTCCGCGCGCCCGATCCATGTTCACCTGATGGTCGCCGACAGCATCCTCCTGTCGCAGATCGAGCAGTTCGCCGATGCGGGCAGCGACCTGATCAGTCTTCATGTCGAAAACGAAAGCGTCGCTGTCGAGGCTCTCGATCTTCTCGATCGCCGCGGTGTCGCTGCCGGCATGGTGCTCAAGGTCGACACCCCCGTCGAACGGGTCGAGAGATATGCTTCCCGGCTGCGCTTTGTGACGCTGCTCGGCACGGCGATTGGCGTGAAGGGCCAGGGCCTCGACGAAAAGGCTGGTGCGCGGCTTCAGCAGGCACAGCAGATCATCGCCGGTTGCGGTGCGGCGCATCGGATCGTGCTGGCGGCCGACGGCGGTATTCGCGAGCACACCGTGCCGCTTCTGCGCCAGTCGGGTGCGGAAACGGTGGTCCTCGGTTCCCTGGCTTTCAATGCGCCATCGCTAGACGAGCGGATGGCATGGGTGCGCGCACTCTAACTCATGGTCTTCACATGCAGCAGGTTGCCATTGGAATCGACCTCGGTGGGACGCAGGTGCGCGCTGCCCTCGTCGACGAGCAGGGCAGGATTCTGGCGCGCGCAGCCGAACCGACGGATGCGTTGGCGGGCCCCGACCGCGTGCTCGCCCAAATCTGCGGCCTGACCGACGGACTGCTTGCAGCATCGAACCCCGCTTCGGTGGTGGGCGTCGGCGTATCCGCTCCGGGCCCGCTCGATACGGTCGCCGGTGTCGCCTCGAATATCCCGACCCTCTCCGGCTTTGTCGACTTTCCGCTGAAGGCGGAGTTGCAGAAGCGGTTTCCGTTTCCGGTCGACCTCGAGAATGATGCGATTGCCGCTGCCATCGGTGAGTGGCAGTTCGGGGCCGGAACGGGGCTCGACAATTTGGTGTATGTCACCGTGAGCACTGGCATTGGCGGTGGCGTTGTGTCGGATGGTCGCGTCGTGCGCGGCCGCAAGGGCATGGCAGCCCATGTTGGGCACATGTCGGTCGTGCCGAACGGAGAGCTTTGCCCCTGCGGCAACAGGGGTTGTTTCGAGGCCTACGGATCCGGAACGGCATTTGCGCGCCGCGCCCAAATCAGGGCTGTGGAATCCAGCGCGACGACAATAGGCAGCGATGGCGGCGCCATCGATAGCCGCAGCGTTTTTGCAGCAGCAAGAAATGGCGATCGTCTCGCAAATCAACTGATTGACGAGGAAGCGGAAATTCTCGGTCGCGGCTTCACCAGCCTGATCCATATCTTCAGTCCCGATATCATCGTGATGGGAGGCGGTCTTTCCCACGAGTTCGACCGACTGCAACCCGGCATTCAAGGCTACATCACGCAATGGGCAATGCCGGCATTCAAGGATGTCAGGGTAATGCTGGCGGCGTTGGACCAGAACTCGGGCCTCGTCGGCGCAGCTGCTCTGGCGTTTCTGACCGGAAAGGTCCCGGCGATCGATCAGATTTAGAAAAGCAGGCCGATCCTGCGTGCTGTAAACGCAATGACGCAAGGCCCCTCGAGACACGGGAACGGTTTGTGCGACGGGCAGGGTCGAAATGGGCGCAGCCAAGACAATCGTCGACGTCCCCTTTCCGTATCGAGAGGTTGCTCTCCGTCAGGGCGGCGAGGCGATACTTAAGGTGCTGATCAACGGCGTCACGTGGGCCTATAATCCCGAGGGGTCGTTGACTGGTATCACCGATGCTCCAAATGTGCCTGTAGAAAAAGCACTGGAGCCGATCGTCGAACGCGGCCCGAGACTGCACCAGGCCGGCGAAGCCGGTTACCGCTGAGGAACTGAAACACCGTCCTTGGGCGGGACGCCACGCATGCGGTCCGCCCGGCAAAACGCTGTGCTGACAGTCGTCGCTCTCCATTTGGCAAGACCATCTGGCGCTTGTGAAAGACGACGGTTCTGGCGCTAATGATTTCGATAAACGACCATGAGGACAAAAATGCGCTTGATCATTCTCGGAACCGGAGGATGGGCAAACACCCATGCCATGAATTTTTCCGAAATCGCCGACGTAAAAATTGTTGCTGCTGTTGATACGGACGAGGTCCGGCTACGGGCCTTCGCGCTAAGGCATGGTATCCCACTTACCTTCACGTCGCTTGATGACGCTCTTGCCTGGGGAGAGTTTGACGCCGTGACCAATGTCACGCCGGATCGCGCGCATTATTCCACGACAATGAAGATACTCGGCGCCGGCAAGCATGTCCTCTGCGAGAAGCCCCTGGCGGTTAACTACCGCGAAGCCAAGGAGATGGCCGACGCTGCCGCTGCGTCCGGCAAGGTCACGATGGTAAACCTTACCTATCGTAATGTAGCGCCGCTGCAAGCAGCGCGTAAGATGGTGTTGGACGGACGCCTCGGCGCGATCCGCCACTTCGAAGCATCCTATCTCCAGAGCTGGCTGGTCTCAAAGGCGTGGGGCGACTGGACCAAGGAATCGCAATGGCTTTGGCGGCTGTCGACAAAGCACGGCTCCAATGGCGTGCTGGGCGATGTCGGTATCCATATTCTCGACTTCGCGGTTTTTGCCGCCGGAAGTGACGTCAAGGCGGCCGCATCGCATCTTAAGGTGTTCGACAAGAGCCCCGGAAATCGGATCGGCGAGTATGATCTCGACGCCAACGACAGTTTCCTGATGATGGCTGAACTCGAAAACGGTGCCGCTGGCGTCATTCACGCAACGCGCTGGGCAACCGGCCATCTGAACGAATTGCGCCTGCGCCTGCATGGAGACAAGGGCGCGCTGGAGGTGGTGCATACGCCTGAAGGTTCGACGCTCAGGGCCTGTGAAGGTCCCGATGCCGACAAGGCAATCTGGCGTAAGATCGACGTCGAACCGGTTATCACTAATTTCCAGCGCTTTGCAAACGCCGTGCAAAAGGGGCAGCTGGATGAGCCTGGTTTTGGCCACGCAGCCAAGCTGCAATTCGTTCTTGACCACGCAGTGAAGACGGCCGGCGCTCTGATCGAACTTTAAGCAAAGGTGCTCCAGTTCAGTGCCACCTCGGCAGGTTGCTCGTCGTCTTAAGGCCAGGGTACCGGTTGCGCGGCCTCGTTGGAGCCGGCGCCGACAGCCTCGTATAAATTCCTCAAAGGGACGTCGGCTTGCTCAGATGCGCCGGTTCAACTCGTCTTCGCTGATCCCAAAGTGGTCGAGAATGATGCCGACGTTTCGGCGATGAGACTTGAAATAGACGTCGAAGATATCGCCGAGCAACGGAACCGTCCCGCCGGCGGCGTCGATCCCGAGATTGACGGCCATGCGTGCGAGCTTTTGGGTGGGAATGCCGAGGCGTCTTGCCTCATCGATGATGAAAAGACCGATCAGGGATCCGGCAATGTCTCCGACGGCCGGGATAAGGCCGAGAATCGAGTCTGCACCGATCCGCACGCCGATGACAGGCAATCTGACCGCGGTATCCATCAGGCGCGCTATGGCGACGGCGCGCCGAATTCTTCCAAGTTCGATGGAGGTCAGATGTTTGGTGCTGGCGGAGGCTGGCATCAGCGACCTATTGGCGCGAACGAACGTTCCGCCTCCTCCAGTGAGGGCGCGGCAAGAATGTCGTCGCATTGCTGCGAAATAGTCCGACGCAGCGAAAGCCCGGTGCCATCATCAGTTCCCATGGCCGTGAAACGCTGCAAACCCGATAAGGTTCGCCCGCTAAAGCAAGGATCATCTCGCGTCGGGGACCACGACCAATTTGCCCACAAAGTTCTTCGCCATGAAATCGGTCTGCGCGCGGTGGAATTCCGATAGTGGATAGACGCCGCCGACGAGAGGCCGGATTTTCCGGCTTTCGATATAACCGACGATCCGACGAAAGTCGGCGCGGCTTCCCTGGCTCGAGCCGTGCAGCTCCAGCTGCTTCAGATACATGGACCGCAAATCGAGCTGAACGACCGGGCCGGCGATGGCGCCGGCTGTCGTGTAGCGGCCTTCGGGGCGCAGGATCTTCAGGAGATCGTTGAACAGCGGTCCGCCGACGAGATCGGCGACGACATCGATCGGCTGGCCACGGCTGGCGGAATGGACGGCTTCGACCAGATCGCCCTTGCCGCGGGTCACCACCGCCTCGGCGCCGATATCGAGCATCGCCGCCTCCTTGCCGGGGCCGGCGACCGCGATCGGGATGGCGCCGCGGGCCCGTGCGAGCTGGATGATCGCCGAGCCGACGCCGCCCGAGGCGCCGGTCACCAGGACGCGTTCACCGGCGACAAGCCTTGCCCGTTCCAGCATGCGCTCGCCGGTCAGATAGGCGCAGCAAAAGGTGGCGAGTTCGACGTCGGTCAGATCGGTTGCGACGACATGGGCGTTCTCGGCCGGCAGTGCCATGTATTCGGCATAACCGCCGTCGCGGCCATGGCCCATGTAATCGATGTCGGCGAGGCTGTCGTCGTCGCGGTTATAGATCGAGAAGTCGACCATGACGCGTTCGCCGACGCGCGCCGGATTAACGCCGGCGCCGACGCCGACGATATGGCCGACCGTATCGGTGCCCTGAATGCGCGGGAATGTCAGCGTATTGCCTTGCCTGCGCCATGTGGAGACGGCCGACGGATCGTCCTCGGTGCCGTAGGCGCCTTGGCGGACCCAGACGTCGGTATTGTTCATGCCGCAGGCCGTGACGCGGATCAGAACCTCGCCGTCCGCGGGTCTCGGGACGGGCACGTCCCTGTCATAGACGAGCTTGTCCAGACCGCCATGGCCGGTGAGCAATACGGCCGCCATCTTTTCCGGGATCGTCATGCCGATCTTCTCCCTCAGATGTTCTTGAAGACGGTTTCGATCGTGTCCGCCGCGGCCTTGACCACGATGTCGGCCTCCTCGCGTGTCAGGCAGAGCGGCGGGGCGAAGCCGAGGATGTCGCCCTGCGGCATGGCGCGGCCGATGACGCCGCGTTCGAGGAGGGCGGAGGCGACCTGCGGGCCGATCTTGCGGCCGGCATCGAAGAACGTGCGGTCGTCCTTGTCCTCGACGAATTCGACGGCTGCCATCAGCCCGTCGCCGCGGACTTCGCCGACGTTGCGGTGGCCGCCGACGGCCTTTGCGAGTTCCGAGCGGAAATAGGCGCCGGTCGCCCCGGCATTCTCGACGATGCCGAGTTCGTCGATCAGTTCGAGATTGGCAATGCCTGCGGCAGCACAGATCGGATGGGCGGAATAGGTCCAGCCGTGACCGATCGCGCCCATCTGATCGGAACCCTGCACCAGGACTTGCCACATCTTGTTCGAAACGATCGTACCGGAAAGGGGAGCGTAGGCCGAGGTCAGGCCCTTGGCGATGGTGATCAGGTCCGGCTTCATGCCGTAATGATCCGAACCGAACATCGTGCCGAGACGGCCGAAGCCGGTGACGACTTCATCGGCGACAAGCAGGATGTCATATTTGTCGAGCACGGCCTGGATCTTCTGCCAGTAGGTTTTCGGCGGCGGCACGATGCCGCCGGTGCCGAGGATGGGTTCGCCGATGAAGGCGGCGATCGTTTCCGGGCCTTCGGCGATGATCATCTCCTCGAGCTTGTCGGCGCAATATTGCGAGAACTGCTCCTCGCTCATCGACCGGTCGGGGCGGCGGAAATAATAGGGTGCTTCGGTGTGCAGCACCGGCGCCCGCGGCAGATCGAAGGCATTATGGAAGAGGGCCAGGCCGGTGAGGCTGCCGGTCATGACGCCGGAGCCGTGATAGCCGCGCCAGCGCGAGATGATCTTCTTCTTTTCCGGACGGCCGAGGATGTTGTTGTAGTACCAGATGAGCTTGATGTTGGTCTCGTTGGCATCCGAGCCGGAGAGACCGAAATAGACGCGGCTCATGCCGGCGGGGGCGCGGTCGATGATCATCTTCGACAGCGTAATCGAGGCTTCCGTGCCGTGGCCGACATAGGCGTGGTAATAGGCGAGGTTCTTTGCCTGCTCGGCGATCGCATCGGCAATCTTCTGGCGGCCGTAGCCGACATTGACGCAATAGAGGCCGGCAAAGGCGTCGAGGCTTTTGCGGCCTGTCGTGTCGGTGATGTAGACGCCTTCGCCGCCGGCAACGACACGGGTCGGCGTCTCGCCGCGGGCATGCCCGCCCATATGGGTCGAGGGATGGAAGAAGTGATCGCGGTCCCAGGCGGTAAGTTCGTTGCTTCTGTCGAGCATGTCTAGCCTCTTTCTTGAAAATGGGGGCTCACTTGAAATGGGGTCAGGCGGCCGTGTCGATGCAGAGATATTTGAGCTCGGTGAAGGCCTCGAGCCCATGGCGTGAACCCTCGCGGCCGAGGCCGGACTGCTTCCAGCCGCCGAAGGGAATGGGAGCGCCGGTGATTTTCACGCGGTTGACGGCGACCATGCCGTATTCGAGCGCGCGGCCGAGGCGCATCTGCCGGGCGCCGTTTTCCGTGACGATATAGGCGACAAGGCCGTATTCGGTATCGTTGGCGCGGGTGATGACCTCGTCTTCCGTATCGAAGGCGGTGATGGCCGCTACAGGGCCGAAGGTCTCCTCGTGCATGATCAGCGCATCCGCCGGCACGTCGCTCAGCAGCGTCGGCTCATAAAAAAGCCGGCCGGCCTTATGGCGCTTGCCGCCGGTAACGAGCCGCGCGCCGCGCGCCAGCGCGTCGGCGACCTGTTCTTCGACCTTGGCGACGGCGCGTTCATGCATGAGCGGCCCGATCTCGGCGCCATCCTCAAGACCCGGACCAACTTTCAGTTCGGCAATGCGGTCTGCGAAGGCCTTGGCGAAGCCATCGGCGATCCGCCGCTGGACGAAAATGCGATTGGCGGCGAGGCAATCCTGGCCTGATGTGGCAAATTTGGCGTTGACGGCGATCTCGACCGCCTTTTCGATATCGGCGTCATCGAAGATGATCAGCGGGGCGTGGCCGCCGAGTTCCATCACCAGCCGCTTCAGGGTCGGGGCGCATTGGGCGGCGATCAGCCGTCCGATTCCGGTGGAGCCGGTGAAGCTCATGGCGCGCACGCGGACATCGGCACACATCCGTCCGACGATCGTTGCGGCGTTGCCGGTGACCACGTTGAAGACGCCGGTGGGAATGCCTGCCCGCTCGCCGAGCTCGGCAAGCGCCAGTGCCGAAAGCGGCGTTTCTGAGGAGGGGTGGGCGACGACCGTGCAACCGGCGGCCAGCGCCGCGGCAGCCTTCCGGGTGAGCATGGCAGAGGGGAAATTCCAGGGCGTGACGATGCCGACGATGCCGAGCGCCTCACGCCGGACGATCATTTCCGCGCCGGGCAGATGGCTGGTGACGCTTTCGGCGTTCAGCCGTTTGCCTTCCTCGGCATACCATTCGACGAAGAAGGCGGCGTAATCGATCTCGCCGCGCGATTCCGCAAGCGGCTTGCCCTGTTCGAGCGTCATGATCAGCGCCAGATCCTCCTTGGCCGCAAGCATCAGCTCAAACCATTTGCGCAGGATCGCCGCGCGGCTCTGCGGCAGCATTGCGCGCCAGCCGGCAAAAGCCTCCGACGCAGCATCGATCGCCACTGCCGTCTCATCGGCGTCAAGGCTAGCAACCCAGGCCAGCGTCGCCGAAGAGGCGGGATCGGTGACCTCGAAACTTTTCCCTGATTTGCCGGCGATCCACCGGCCGCCGACATAGGCCAGATCGCGCAGGAGATGACGGTCGGCGAGCCGCGACAGCGCGTCATGATAGGCGGGGCGGGCAAAAACGGCGGTCATGTCCAGTCTCCTCGTGGCGGTTGACGTCAGTCTTCCACGGGAGCGGGCGAGAGATTGTCTGTTGGCTGATGCAAAAAGAGAGAGATGGTCTAAAGGACGGCGGCTTGACAGAGAGATTGTCTACGACGCGGCCTGTTCCTCGCCGGTGGCAGTGAAGGACGAGACCGGAAGGACTGTGTCCTCCTTGACCGTCTTGGTGACGATGTAGGTGAAGTAGCGGTCGATGCCGAGTTCGCGTTCGAGAAGCCCGTCGACCAGCCGCTGATAGGCATCGATATCGGGCGCGATGATTTTCAGGATGTAATCGACGCCGCCGCCGACAGACCAGCAGGCGACGATCTCCGGGATTGCGCTGATGGCCCGCTCGAAGCGCTCGAAATCCGCCTGGCGATGGTTGGCGAGCGTCACTTCCATCATCACGCTGGCGACCGGCGCAATGCGCCGCGGCGCGATGCGTGCGTGATAGCCGGTGATGATCCCGGCCTTTTCGAGCTTTCGCAGCCGCATCCAGCACGGCGTCGGCGACAGCCCGGCCTTTTCGGCCAGCGCCAGTTTGGTGATGCGGCCGTCGCGCTGGACGGCGTCGAGAATGCGCAGGTCGATGGCGTCGAGCTTCATGGTGCTTTCTTTAGAAAGAAATCATTTCAAACGCAGGGAAAAGACAATGGGAGCGCATTTTGGCATTGTCAATTGAACTGATTTTCAGCAGTGTTGAAATCATGACAAAGTGGCGCCCCGATCCCTCGCAACTTCGCCGGCCGGCCTATCTTTCGCTTGCCGAACAGATCGCAAACGCGATCACCGACGGCAAGCTCACCGACGGCACACAATTGCCGCCGCATCGCAAGCTGGCGGACGACCTGCATCTTTCCGTGCAGACGGTCAGCCGCGCCTATGACGAGCTGATCCGTCGGGGGCTGATATCAGGCGAGATCGGACGCGGCAGCTTCGTCCAGACCAGGCCGCGTGAACCGGAGCCGCCCTATCTGCCGGAACGGCTGGGCGAGGTGATCGATCTGTCGATCCTGAAACCGGTCTGCGAGCAGATCCATTTGGAAAGGCTGCGGCAGGCCTTCGGCTGGCTTTCGGAAAACCTGCCTTCCAGCTCGGCGCTGTCGTTCAGGCCGAACATGGTGTTTCCGCGCCACCGCGCCGTCGCCACGGAATGGCTGGCGCGCTGCGGGCTGGAGATATCGCCGCTGAACATCAGCGTGACGAACGGTGCGACATCGGGCATGACCGTGGCGTTGATGAGCGTTGCCCCGCCCGGCTCGACGGTTGCGACCGAAGCCATCAGCCATCATACGCTCGTTCCGCTCTCGACCTATCTCGGTCTGCACCTGGAAGGGTTGGCGATCGACGAGGAGGGCATGATCCCCGATGCGCTGGACGAAGCCTGCCGGAAGGGACCGATCCGGGCGATTTTCCTGCAGCCCTCGGTGATCAATCCGATGGCGGCGCTGATGAGCGCGGAACGCAGACAGGCGCTCGCCACTGTCGCCGCCAAACATGATATCGCGATCATCGAAAACGATATTCTCGGCCCGATGGTCGAGAATCGTGCGCCGCCGATGGCCGCGTTTGCGCCGGAGCGGACACTCTACGTTACGAGCTTCACGAAAATTACCGTTCCGGGCCTGCGGATCGGCTATCTCACCGCGCCTGACCGCTATGTCGCCGCCGTCGCCAACCGGCATCTCGTCTCCAACTGGATGGCGACGCCTGCCATGGCCGAGATCGCCACCCGCTGGGTCAGCGACGGCACGGCGATGGAACTGGTCAACTGGCAGCGCCGCGCCCTTTTGAGCCGGCATGCGATCGCGGCGGAGATGCTGGCCGGCCAGCCATACCGGGCGCATCCGCAAAGCCTGCACGTCTGGCTGCCGCTCTCCGGCAACCATACCGAAGACGGGTTCGTATCGCAGGCAAGGCTGCGCGGCGTGGCGATCGCGCCCGGCAAATCGTTCCACACCACCGATCAGGGCTGGACGCCGGCCGTGCGCATCTCGCTCGGTTCGACGACCGAAAGCGAGCTGCGGACCGGGCTCGGCATCGTCGCCTCATTGGCGCAGGGAAATCCGCAAGAGCTGCTGCTCGCGATCTGATGCAAATGCCTTGCGTTTGAGCATATGCAGAATAATTGTCATGATATTATTTTACGAATTGACATGATTTTGATGGGCCGTCATCGTTAGGACATTGCTTGTCTCAACAGGGAGAGACATGAATGCTTCCGCCCATCATCCGCATTGACAACATCGTCAAGAAATACGGCCCGCTGACCGTGCTCGACGGCCTGTCGATGAATGTCATGCCGGGCGAGAAGCTGGCGCTGATCGGGCCATCCGGCTCCGGCAAGACGACGATCCTGCGTATTCTGATGACGTTGGAGACGATCAGCGGCGGCCATATCGAAGTCGACGGCGAACAGCTCTACCATATGCCTGGTAGCAGTGGGCTGGTGCCGGCCGACGAACGGCACCTGCATCGGATGCGCGAAAAGATCGGCATGGTCTTTCAGCATTTCAATCTGTTCCCGCACAAATGCGTGCTCGACAACGTGACGCTGGCGCCGATGCTGACCAAGGGCATCAAGCGGCCCGTGGCGGAAAAACGGGCGATGGAGCTTCTCGACATGGTCGGCTTGGCCGACAAGGCTAAAAGTGTCCCGGCGCAGCTTTCCGGCGGGCAAAAGCAGCGCGTCGCCATTGCTAGGGCGCTGGCGCTATCGCCGAAGATCATGCTGTTCGACGAGGTGACCTCGGCGCTTGACCCGGAACTGGTCGAGGAGGTGCTGAACGTCATGCGGCGGCTGGCGTCCGAGACCGACATGACCATGCTTCTCGTCACGCATGAAATGGGCTTCGCCCATGATTTCGCCGACCGTGTGCTGTTCTTCGATCGCGGCAAAATCGTCGAGGAAGGCAAGCCGGGCGACATCTTTCGCAATCCGAAACAGGAGAGAACGCAGACCTTCCTGCGCAAGATCATTGCGGCGGGGCACCGCGTCTGACCTCAGACATTGCCCGCAAGAACAAACTCAAGGAAAATCAGAGGAGTTGGGAACGATGAAAACACGATATCTTTTGAGCGCCGCCAGCCTGTCAGTGCTTCTGATCACGGCGGCTTCGCCTGCCTCCGCCGCCGATGACAAGCTCGAGCAGTTGAAGGAGCAAGGCTTTGCGCGTATCGCCATCGCCAACGAGCCGCCGTTCACCGCCGTCGGCGCCGACGGCAAGGTTTCCGGCGCGGCCCCCGATGTGGCGCGCGCAATATTCGAAAAGCTGGGCGTCAAGGAAGTGGTCGCCTCGATCTCGGAATATGGCGCAATGATCCCCGGCCTGCAGGCCGGCCGCCACGACGCGATCACCGCAGGCCTCTTCATGAAGCCCGAGCGCTGCAACGCAGTCGCCTATTCCGAACCGATCCTTTGCGACGCCGAAGCTTTCGCGCTCAAGAAGGGCAACCCGCTGAAGCTGACGAGCTACAAGGACATCGCCGACAATCCGGACGCCAAGATCGGCGCGCCGGGCGGCGGTACCGAGGAGAAGCTGGCGCTTGAGGCCGGCGTGCCGCGCGATCGCGTCATCGTCGTTCCGGATGGCCAGAGCGGCATCAAGATGCTGCAGGACGGCCGCATCGACGTCTACTCGCTGCCGGTTCTGTCGATCCACGATCTGATGGCCAAGGCGAACGATCCGAACCTTGAGACCGTCGCACCCGTCGTCAATGCGCCGGTCTATTGCGATGGCGCGGCCTTCCGCAAGCAGGACGTTGCGCTCCGCGACGCCTTCGATGTCGAGCTGAAGAAGCTGAAGGAATCCGGCGAATTCGCCAAGATCATCGAGCCCTACGGTTTCTCGGCCAAGGCGGCGATGTCGACGAGCCGCGAAAAGCTCTGCGCCGTGGCGAAGTAACAAGGGGTTAGCAGCCGGCCATGTCATGGACATGGCCGGAGTGTCCCCGAACGATCTTCCAAAGCGCGTCGCGATCTTTCAGATTGGCACCTCGCGCTTTAGGTCCTTGTTTTTACGCATGTCGTTCTCGCAAAAGCGCTGCACAGTTTTGCGCGACATGATCGAAGAAGTGAGTTGCCGATGTCGGTATGGTCCGGCTATCTGACACTGATCCTTGAGGGCGCCCTGGTGACGCTCGAACTGACGATCATGGGATCTGCGCTGGCGCTGGTGATGGCCTTCCTGGCGGGCCTCGGCCGGTTGTCGCGCTTCTTCGCCGTACGCGCGTTGGCGACGGCCTATATCGAGTTCTTCCGCGGCACCTCGATCTTCGTCCAGCTCTTCTGGGTCTATTTCGTACTGCCTTTCGCGGGCTTGACCCTGACGCCGCTGCAGGCGGGCGTGTTGGCGCTCGGGCTGAATGTTGGCGCCTATGCGGCGGAAGTGGTGCGCGGCGCCGTCAAGGCCGTCGGGCGCGAACAGTCGGAAGCCTGCATCGCGCTCAACCTTTCGCGATACCAGCGCATGCGCCACGTCATCCTGCCGCAGGCGCTGCCGCTGATGCTGCCGACCTTCTGCAACAATGCGATCGAACTCTTGAAGGGCACGGCCGTCGTGTCGCTGATCTCGCTGACCGATATGACCTTCCAGGCGCAGGTGGTGCGGGCCCAAACCGGCAACACGCTGGTGCCCTTCGCGACGATCCTCATCCTCTATTTTCTCATGGCCTCGGCGATCTCCGCGACGATGCGCTGGCTGGAGCGACGGATGGCGCGCAGCCTCGACGGCATAAGGACCTGATCAGATGGAATGGGATTGGGACTTCGTCTGGCAGATCATGCCGACCCTTCTCGAAGGGTTCAAGATCACTCTTCTCGCGACCATCCTCGGCGCTGCCGTCGCCATGATCGTCGGCCTGGGGCTCGCCATTGCGCGACGCTCACCGGTCGCCGGCATTTCCAGGACGGTCGCTTTCGTCTCGGAATTCATCCGCGGCACGCCATTGCTGGTGCAGCTCTACTTCATCTTCTACGTACTGCCGGATATCGGCATTCGGCTGGCGCCGCTGGTCGCCGGCGTCATCGGCATGGGCATTCACTATGCGACCTATACCGCCGAGGTCTATCGCGCCGGCATCGAGAACGTGCCGCGCGGCCAATGGGAGGCGGCCAAGGCCACCAATTTGACGACGCGCCAGGCCTGGATCCACGTGATCCTGCCGCAGGCGATCCCGCCGATGATCCCGGCGCTCGCCAATTATTTCATCGCCATGTTCAAGGAAACGCCGCTGCTTTCGGCGATCACCGTGCTCGAACTCATGAACCAGGCAAAGAGCATCGCCAACAGCAACTACCGCTACATCGAGCCGATGACGCTGGTCGGTGTCTTCTTCCTCGTCATCAGCCTGATCTCGGTCGTGGGATTACGCTGGCTCGAAGAACGCTACGCCAGGATGGATGACTGACCATGACCGCAGAGATCGAGATCATCCCGGCCGGCCGGCTGCCGCGGCTGGAGGACCGGCCGCTGGAAAAGCGCATCGGCCTGGTCATCCTCGCGACGGACCATACAACGGAAGTCGACTTCCAGCGTATGGTCGCCAGCGATCGCCTCGGCGTCTATGTCAGCCGCATCCACTATGCCAATCCGGTCACGCCGGAAAACCTCTTGAATATGCAGCCGTCGCTGACGGAAGGCGCGGCACTGATCCTGCCGGGCGAGGCGCTCGATGCCATCGTCTATTCCTGCACCTCCGCCTCGGTGGTGATCGGCGACCGGAACATCGAGGCGGCGATCCATGCGGGCAAACCCGGCGTTCCCGTCGTGACGCCGACGGCTGCCGCCGTAACCGGCCTGAAGGCGCTGGGCGCCAGGCGGATTTCGGTGCTGACGCCCTATACGATCGAGACCAGCCGGCCGATGGCGGATTATTTCGCGGAGCTTGGCTTTGCTATCGACCGCTTCACCTGTCTCGGCCTGACCGATGATCGCGAGATGGCGCGGATCGCGCCGGACGAGATCCTTGCCTTCGCACGCCAGGCGCTGGCGCCGCAGTCGGACGCGCTGTTTATTTCCTGTACGGCCGTGCGGGCAGCAGAGGTCGCGGCCCGGATCGAGGCTGAAGTCGGCAAGCCGGTGGTCACTAGCAATCTCGCGACCGCCTGGGCTTGCCTGCGGCTTTGCGGCGATGATCGGGCGCGGCCCGAACTCGGTCAATTGATGACCAAGCCCTATCGGGAAGGCTGAGATCATGGTGAGCACCTTGCCCGTTTCGCTGGAGGATATCCGCGCCGCGGCCCGCCGGATTGCCGGCCGCGTGCTCTGTACATCGATGGTGCAGTCCGCTTCACTTGGCGAATTGGCCGGCGCGCCTGTCCATCTCAAGCTCGAACATCATCAGACGACCGGCAGTTTCAAGCTGCGCGGAGCGACCAACGCGGTGCTTTCTTTGTCGCCGGCGGAGCGCTCGCGCGGCTTCGTCGCGGCCTCGACCGGAAATCACGGCCGTGCACTTGTCTATGCGGCAAAGGCGGAAGGTGCCGTCGCGACCATCTGCATGTCGCGGCTGGTGCCGGAGAACAAGGTTTGGGAAATCCGCCGCCTCGGTGCCGATGTCCGTATCATCGGAAGGTCGCAAGACGAAGCGCAGCAGGAGGTCGACCGGCTGGTGCGCGAGGAGGGGCTGGTGATGGTCCCGCCCTTCGATGATCCTGATGTCGTGGCCGGGCAGGGGACACTGGGGCTTGAAATCATCGACACCTTGCCGGAGGCGGCAATCGTGCTGGTGCCGCTCTCGGGCGGCGGCCTGGCGGCCGGCGTTGCCGCCGCGGTCAAAGGCATCAGCTCGAAGACCAAAGTGATCGGCCTGACGATGGAGAAGGGTGCCGCGATGAAGGCAAGTCTCGATGCTAGACGGCCGGTGCAGGTCGAGGAATTGTCGAGCCTTGCCGACTCGCTCGGCGGCGGCATCGGCCTCGACAATCGCGTGACCTTTGCCATGTGCCGAGACCTTCTCGACGAGGTCATCCTGCTGACGGAAGCGGAAATCGCCGCCGGCATGCGCCATGCCTATGCCTGCGAACGGCAGATCGTCGAAGGCGCGGGCGCGGTCGGCATTGCAGCGCTTCTTGCCGGGAAAATTGTGGGGAACGGTCCCATCGTCGCGATCCTGTCCGGGCAGAATGTCGACATGGAACAGCACCGGCGGGTGATCAATGGCAAGGCGGCACTCTGTGGGGAGGAGGGACCATGAGCCGGATGATCATTCTGACGGAAGCGGAACTGCGGAAAGTCATCGCGCTTGATCGCGATGCGGTTGATTGCGTCGAGGCCGCTTTCGCAGCGCTTGCGACCAAGGCTGTCGCCATGCCGCCGATCCTGCGGCTCGACATTCCGGAATATCGGGGCGAAGTCGACGTAAAGACCGCCTATGTGCCCGGCATCGAGGGCTTCGCAATCAAGATCAGCCCCGGCTTCTTCGACAACCCCAAGATCGGCCTGCCGAGCACCAACGGCATGATGGTGCTGCTGTCGAGCCGAACCGGACTGGTGCAGGCGCTGCTCTTGGACAACGGCTATCTCACCGACGTGCGCACCGCAGCGGCCGGCGCCGTCGCGGCAAAACATCTGTCGCGGGAAAATGCGTCCGTGGCCGCGATCTTCGGCGCCGGCATGCAGGCGCGGCTGCAGCTCGAGGCACTGACGCTGGTCCGGCCGATCCGCGAAGCGAGGATATGGGCGCGCGATTCTGCCAAGGCGCAAAGCGTGGCAGCGGAACTGGCCGCAAAGCTCGGCTTTTCCGTCACCGCCACACCGGACGCCAGAGGCGCAGTGACCGGCGCCGATCTCATCGTTACCACCACGCCTTCCGAAACCCCGATCATCGACGCCGGCTGGCTGGAACCCGGACAGCATCTGACGGCCATGGGCTCGGATGCCGAACACAAGAACGAGATCGATCCGGCCGCCATTGCGGTTGCTGACCTCTACGTCGCCGACAGCCTGAAGCAGACGCGCCGTCTCGGCGAGTTGCATCACGCAATCGATGGCGGCCTGGTCGCAGATGACGCGATCTTTGCCGAGCTCGGCCAGATCGTTGCCGGCCGGACGCGGGGACGGACGCGCAAAGACCAGATCACCATTGCGGACCTGACCGGAACCGGCATCCAGGACACCGCCATCGCCACGCTCGCCTTTACCCGCGCCGGCGCGGCCAATGCCGGGACCACATTCGAAAGCTGACCGGCGCGGCGCCGGAAGAGAAGGGAAGAAACATGACAAAGCCCAAACTCAAATTCTCGCTCGGCGAATATGCCGCGCGGCTGGAAAAGACACGGCGTGCCATGGAGGCGAAGGGTGTCGACCTGCTGATCGTCAGCGATCCGTCGAACATGGCCTGGCTGACCGGCTATGACGGCTGGTCCTTCTACGTGCACCAGGCGGTGATCGTGCCGCCGCAGGGCGAGCCGATCTGGTTCGGCCGCGGCCAGGATGCCAACGGCGCCAAATTCACCGCCTATCTGAAGCACGACAACATCGTCGGTTATCCCGATCACTACGTGCAGTCGACCGAGCGCCACCCGATGGACTACCTCTCGGGCATCCTGACCGAGCGCGGCTTCGGCAAGCTGACGATCGGTGTCGAGATGGACAATTACTGGTTTTCGGCGGCGGCCTTTGCGGCGCTGCAAAAACATTTGCCGAACGCGCGCTTTGTCGACGCGACCGCCCTCGTCAACTGGCAGCGAGCCGTCAAGAGCGACACCGAGATCGGCTATATGCGCAATGCCGCCCGAATCGTCGAGGCGATGCACGCCCGCATCTTCGACAAGATCGAAGTCGGCATGCGCAAGTGCGATCTGGTCGCGGAAATCTATGATGCCGGCACCCGCGGCGTCGACGGCATCGGCGGTGATTATCCGGCGATCGTGCCGCTGCTGCCGTCCGGCGTCGAGGCATCGGCACCGCACCTGACCTGGGACGACCGGCCGCTGAAGAAGGGCGAGGGCACCTTCTTCGAGATCGCCGGCTGCTACAACCGCTATCACCTGCCGCTGTCGCGCACCGTCTTCCTCGGCAAGCCGACGCAGGCCTTTCTTGATGCCGAAAAGGCGACGCTGGAGGGTATGGAAGCCGGTCTTGCAGTCGCCAGACCCGGCAATACCTGCGAGGATATCGCCAACGCCTTCTTCGCGGTGCTGAAGAAATACGGGATCGTCAAGGATAACCGCACCGGTTATCCGATCGGCCTTTCCTATCCGCCGGACTGGGGCGAGCGCACTATGAGCCTGCGACCGGGCGATCGGACGGAGCTGAAGCCCGGCATGACCTTCCATTTCATGACCGGTCTCTGGCTCGACGACATGGGTTTCGAAACGACCGAGAGCATCCTCATCACCGACAGCGGCGTCGAGTGCTTCGCCAAAGTGCCGCGCAGGCTGATGGTCAAGGATTGAGGCTGTCATGACAGAGATTGGCTTGCGGCCGTCGCCGATCAGCGCGACGGTCAATTTCGCCGCCGAGGGCATCCAGCACGGCTTCCTGCGTCTGCCTTACAGCCGCGACAATTCCGCCTGGGGATCGGTGATGGTGCCGATAACGGTCGTCCGGAACGGCACGGGGCCTACGGCCCTTCTGACCGGCGGCAACCACGGCGACGAGTATGAAGGACCGATCGCGCTCTTCGATCTTGCCCGCACGCTGAAGGCCGAAGAGGTGAGGGGCACAGTTATCATCGTGCCGGCCATGAATTATCCGGCATTCCAAGCGGGAACCAGAATTTCGCCGATCGACAGGGGCAACATGAACCGCAGCTTCCCGGGCCGGCCGGACGGCACGGTGACCGAGAAGATCGCCGACTATTTCAGCCGTGTGCTTCTGCCGATGGCGGATCTCGTCCTCGACTTCCATTCCGGCGGCAAGACGCTCGATTTTCTGCCGTTCTGCGCAGCCCACATCCTGCCGAACAAGCAGCAGCAGGAAAAAGCTTTCGAATTCGTGAGAGCGTTTGCGGCACCCTATTCGATGAAGATGCTGGAGATCGATGCGGTCGGCATGTACGACACCGCGGCCGAGGAGATGGGCAAGATCTTCATCACCACGGAACTCGGCGGCGGCGGCACCGCCACGGCCAAAAGTGCGGCGATTGCCAAGCGCGGCACCATGAACGTGCTACGCCACGCAGGGATTGTCGCCGGCGCCGTCGATCCCGGTCCGACGACTTGGCTCAACATGCCGGACGGCCGCTGCTTCTCCTTCGCGGAAGAGGGAGGTCTGATCGAACCTGTCATCGATCTCGGTGAAGCCGTCACTGACGATGCGGTGATCGCGCGCATCTATCCGACCGGGCGGACCGGGGTGGCGCCGCGCGAGATCCGCGCCGGCATGAACGGTATTCTCTGTGCCCGGCATTTCCCGGGGCTGGTCAAGGCTGGTGACTGTGTTGCCGTCGTGGCGATCGTCGACGACTAAGGTAGATCGACGATCACACGTCAAGCCGCTTTCTGCGGTCTTGACCCGCCGGCGGCCGCGTCGATCTGAAAGCGGTTTACCACCCCTTCCAACGTCTGCGTTTGGCTGCCAAGCGCCCGGCAGGCCGAGGCGGTTTCGACGGCCATGGCTGCGTTGCGTTGCGTTACCTGATCGAGGGCGTTGACGGAGGCGTTAATCTCACCGATCGCCACCGCCTGCTCGGCGGACACCGAAACGATGCGGGCGATCAGCCCGGCAACCTGCTCGACCTGTCCTTCGATTTCCAGCAGCGCTTTGCCGGTGCGGTTGACAAGCTGCACCCCGCTGGAGACCTGAGACGAAGAGGTGGAAATCAGTGCTCTGATCTCCTTGGCGGCGTTGGCCGAGCGCAAAGCGAGTTCGCGCACTTCCTGCGCCACCACGGCGAAACCCTTGCCCGCCTCGCCCGCACGGGCGGCTTCAACCCCGGCATTGAGTGCCAGAAGATTGGTCTGGAAGGCGATTTCATCGATGACATTGACGATATCGCCGATCTGGGAGGACGAGCCTTCGATCCTTTCCATGGCGGCGATTGCTTCGCGAACGACGGCTGCCGAATGTTCGGCACTGGTGCGGGTCTCGGCCATCATACCGGTTGCCTTGCCGGCATGAGCGGAGGCGTCTTTCGCCTTGGTATTCATCTCATCGAGCGCGGCCGTGGCCTCCTCGAGCATTGCGGCTTGCTGTTCCGTGCGCGACGCAAGACTGTCGGCCGCATCGGTGATGCCGGCCGAGGAACTGCCCACTTGCTTGGAGGTCTGGGCGATCTCCGCCATCGAAGCGCAAAGCGCGTCCATACTGTCGTTGAACTTGGCGCGTAAAGTCTCGTAGGCGGCGGCGAACGGCGTCGTGATCCGGCAATCGAGATTGCCGGTCGATAGCTGTTCCAGGCCGTATGTCAACCGATCGATCACCGTTTCGCGGATCTGCTCCTCGGCGGCTCTTTCGGCCAGTTGGCTGCGTTCGCGCTCAAATTCCGCGTCGCGAAGTGCGGTCTCGCGCTTCTGCGCCTCCTGCCGTTCGAGCGCGTTGCGGCGGAATACCGCCACGGCCTTGGACATGGCTCCGATCTCGTCGGACCGGTTGGCATAGGGAACATCGGTTGAAAAGTCGCCTTCGGCAAGGTTGCCCATATAGGCCTTCATGCCATCGAGCGGCACGATCGCCCGTCGACGCAGGAGATAAAGCCCCACCAGCAAAAGCCCGAACGATCCGAAGCCTGCAGCACCCGCATAGATCGTCCAGGTGACGATCTCCGAGGCGGCATTGCGCTCCTCGCCCTTCAGGAAGGCGTCGGAATTGGCAACGAGTTTCTCGACCGCGTCCTGGTGCGAATGAAAGGCGACGCGCAGCTGCTCGATCGCACCATGCGCCTTGTCTTCGTCCTTGGCATTCAGGGCCGGGATGATCTCACGGTTCATCACTCCCCAGAATGCATCGCCCTTGGCGATGACATCGTTTTCAAGCTCGTCCTTCAAAGCCTGCGGCAGCCGGGTGGTTTTCCAATAGGCACGGCGGTCGTCGTAAGCGGCTTTGAGATTTGCGATCTTGGCAAGATTGGTTTCTGTGAGCTCTGGAAATTTGCTCGCCTCGAAGGACAGCATGTAGGATTCCACCACAAACAGTGGCGGCGGCAGAATATCGGCGATCAAATCCTTGCCGTAGACGACCTGTTCGTACACCGGCCCGTTGACTTTCAGCCTTTCGAGCGCCGACTGCTGCAATCCAATCGACATGAAAAGGCCTGCTGAAACGGCGACACCAAACGCAACCAAACTGCGGGCAATAGTGAATGCCAAGGACTGTCTCCCGAATAATATGGCTTCTCCGGTTCGAGACGCCTGATCCCTGGTGCAGTATTATGTCGTGAGAACACTGAAATATGGTTAATTATTTTGGAGATCTAGGCGGAATAAGAGCCATGAATACTTGTGGTATCAAGCCATCATTTGTCATCCTTGATGGCTGACAGGTTAATGCTGCACACACAGGTGAAGGGACACCAACTTGGCTGAACCTCTTGCTGCTCGTCGAGGGCGTGGAATGTCGGCTCCAGATGGCACGATAGCCGCGATTGCGCGGGTTAGAGGCGGTCGGCTTGCGACGTGAAACCTGCAGGACTTTGCGACCACAGGTCTTGAGTTGATCTCACCATGGCAATTTTGAATTCCCGAAACATGCTTGGCGTTCGTAGCTGAGAGGCCTTTCAGGCCAGACGCATGAGCTTTTCGTTCAGGCTGCCGATCTCGCGCAGGAGCTCGACCAATCTGTCCGTGTTTTCCTGGCTGAGCCGGCCCGTTTCGCCGCTGACGTTCCAAAGATCTTGAAATTCCTGGCTCATGGTGCGTGCGCTGCTCATAATTTCGATGATTTGAGCGCGGTTTTCCCAGGTTGCAACAATGGTCGGTTCGTCCATCTCCATCGACATGTCCGGTTCGCGTTCCAGCAAAAACAATTCCTGATTCCTCTTGGGCGATGACGGTTTGGTTCGGATGGCGCCATCCAGCCTACGGGATGGGCCATTCCTGCGATGACTCAGGAGCATGGGTTTGACGGTCTCGGCATGATTGAAAATCAAACGATTGGCTAGCGGGTGTGGGGCGGACACGTTAGCCAATCGGCAAACCCTACCTGGAATCACCCGAAGCAGAATTCGCATGAACAATAAATGGGATAATTTCCCATTTGTCAACACGGAGCGACAGCGTTTTCAGTGCGGACCCGGCCCCGGACCTGGGCCCGGGGGCGGTGGCCCAGGCGGCGGGCCGTCCTGTGTTGGCGGCCCCCTATCCGGAGCGGAAAAATCTCGGTCCGGCCCGCCTCTGCCGAAGGGCGAACGATCGGGCGGCGGTCGATCCGAAGGGCCACCTGGCGGTCGCGAACCGAAGTCGTTGGGAATGCGCCCGTCGGGAAAGCCGGTCATTCTGCTTGAGTCCCGCACGCCGACATCGACGAAGCCATGACCATCAGGAGATGGCGGCGTCGAGCCGAAAGGCACGGAGCCTCTGGGTCCCGCGCCCGGCCTGTCCTTATCCGTCGGCTGGAAGGTCTCGACGTTGACGATGCCTTGTTTCAAGCCCGGCACCAGGGGTTCAGCCTGAATGCGCGTGATGATTAATCGATCGGCGACGGCTTTGAGACGCACGAGCGTTTGCTTGCCGGCGAGATATCCATGCGTGCTTCCAAGCGAAAGGCCGCCGATCAGGACGCGATTGCTGCTCTTGACGGGGATGCCGCGAACATGGGCGCCTTCGGAAACGGAGCGAGGCTCGATGCGCCGGGCAATGATCGTACCGTCAGGTTTGCGGATGCCGAACACGGCGACCCGCTTGCCCTTGCGCAGGCCCTTCGTCGCGACACCCGTCGTGTCGATCGTTTGCCCCAGTACGGTCATGCCGCTCTTGTTTATCCGGTCGATGCGGCCCTGGACTTCGCTGACGATGGTGATGCGGGCGGCAAGCTTGCCCGTCAGCAGTACCCGGGCGACATGACCGACCTTCATCGCGCTGGCGCGAACGCGGCGGCCGTCGATTTCGATCGGTGTCGTCGCCCTGAACGGTATGTGGATGTTGTTGACGATGATACTTCCAAAGCCCTGGATAGTTCCGACGATGCCCGTTCCGCCGATGCCGTGATCTTCGTTTTCCCCACCGCCCTGGATGGAAAGTCCGGATCCGCCGATGCCGTGATCGCTGGTGCCCGTCGGCTGCGCGGCGGCAATCTTCGGCCCCAGGACCTGAAGCGCTATTCCGGCCAGCAGAAATTGCCTTCGCGAGATCGCCGACGGGGTCATTCGCCCGTCTCCGTCTTCGATGCGGCGTCTGGCTGAAGATCGGCTTCGCCCTCCTCGGTCATGACATAGAGCCCGGTGATCCAGCGGCTGCTGCCGCCGGGGTCGTCCTTGATGGCCTGATGGGCGATCTTGTTGAGTTTCAGGAGCAGCGCCATTCCTTCTGCGCGCGCGATCTCGTCGAGCCGGGCCGCCAGCTCGGGGGACATCCCGTCGTAGTGAACCGCACGTTCGAAGTAGGGTGGAGGCTCGTTCATCAGGTTCATGACCGACGCCTGCACATGGTCACGGAGGTTGCGCGTAAAATAATGCCGGCGGGCTTCGTCACCTGCATTGGGAACTATTGAGGAGAGGTCGAGCTGGATCCAGCCGTTCTGATCGAGAACGACGATGCCTTTATCCAGCCAGTCGTCCAGAATGGAGCGGGGATGGACGTCCTTGGTGATGTCGCTCACCAGGCTCTCGAATGACGGACCGCCGTCGCTGGAGGTCCGGGGCAGGGCGCTCGGCCGATCCTCCGCATCGCAATAAAACGGATCGGCGAGCCATTTGGCGAGAATGCGGCTTGTCTGCGAAACGCCGACGGTCAGGAAGGATGCCGCAAGCACCTGTCCGCGCAGCCGATTGACGTCCTTACGGTGAATGCCGGTCAGAAGCGAGATGCGGCTATCTGTCTGGTTCTTGTTCGGCAGCGCAAATTCCTTCTCCGCGACCTCGATATAGAGGCGGCGAAGAACGGTCGAAAAAGAGATGAAGTTGAAGCCGGAGGCGAGTGCGAGCTTGACCAGCGGGCGAAGCACGCGGATCAGCATGGCCTGCAAGGTCTCTTCGGAGAACGGAAGCTTTGCGCGCGGCTTTGACATCAACAACACACTCGGTCTCTGAAAGACCATTGCCGGCAGACCTTCGACAATCGTCTTCAGTCTCCCCTATGGGAAAGTCCAGACTGCCGCAACGGACGAGCCATATGCAAGACCGGTTTATGCCATGCTTCCTGGTGGCGCGGCCGTGATCGCGCCGCTATTCGGAAGATATTTTTCGCCTTCTGTCAATGCGTTACCGGATGCGGTTCGGGTGACAGCACTGCGCCATGGCGCCAGTCGATCAGCCGGTCGATGCGCGCAATCTTGTGGAAAACCTCAAAAACGTCGAAGGACGTGCCTTTCTCGATGTGGGCTGCCAGCAGCTCGCAAAGCTCAAATATTTCAGGGGGCGTACCCGTCATCTCGACGCCGTCATCTGTGAAGACACCCGATCGTGGCCATGCCCGCGTCTGTTGCTCGTCGAGTTTGCTGCCGACGAAGGGGATCGTATCGATAATGCCGGAAGCAAGCGCGAAGGCCGCTTCCGCCACGATTTCGGAACACGTCGTGTTGGGCTCCCTCGCTAAGGCCGGTATTTGCATCCGCTTGAATTCCCGCATTTTTCAATCCGTCAGAGATAGTTGACCAGGCTCAGGCTCTGGAGTTTCGAGACGAGCGTGTAGGCCGTTTCCAATTGCGTCTGCAGCTGGTTGACGAGCGTCGAAGCCTCATAGGTATCCACACCCTGGAGATCGACGAGGTTTCCCTGAAGCAGAGTGGATTGAGCGTCGAGGGCGTCATTTGCCTTTTCGAGCCGCTCTTGCGCGAGGCCGAGTTCGCTTTGCTGCGTCACGATCCCGGAGGTCGCCTGCGCCGCATAGGCGATCGCCTTGGATGCGACGGTGCTCTGTGCGTCGGAGCTGAGATCCTGGCCGAAGAGGGCGGAGACGACGACGGATGCCAGCGCGAGATAACGCATGCCTTCGGAATTGGCGTTGGTCGACGAGGTGATGGTTTCCGATCCGCTGATCCGGCTCGTCATGTCCGTGCTGGAAGCGGTCGACCAGCCGTCGGAAGTGTCCGTCCAGGCGCTCTCGGAGAACATCGGCTCGACCGTGTCCGTGATGAAGCTGCCAATTTCCTCGCCTGTCAACTCGTTGACGTCTTTTCCGAGACCGGTTGCATAATCGTTCAGCGCCGAAACGATCGTATCCGAGACCGCCGAGGATTGATCGCTCAGAGGCTGGCTGTCGAGGTTCGTCCCGCCGAACAGGAATTCGCCATTGACCGACGTGTTTGCCGTCGAGACCAACTGCGAAATCGTGGCGCCCGCAGTCTGCAGGGCAACGGCGATGCTTGTCGTATCCTGGCTCGCCTGGAGCGCCGTCAGGTTTGAGACCAGGCTGTCGCCGGCATCCTTGAGGCTCGAAAGGGCGGTTTGCGATGCGTCCATCCGCAACTCGACGACGGCATTGCTCGTCTTGAACGAGGCAGCCTGGGCGATAGCGCTGGTGAGATTGATCGACTTTGCAGCGCCGTTGCCGAGGGATACGCCGATATCGGCGTAAGTTCCCGTCGTTGCTTCCGTCGAGGCCTGCTGCAGCTTGTTTTGGGACTGGCTGATGGTGAGCCGCAAAACATTCTGCATCGCCGATGATGAGACAAAAGATGCTTTCATGACTAGCTCGCTATGTCGAGGAGCGACTGGAACATCTCGTCGATGACGTTCAGGATCTTCGTCGCCGCTTTGTAGGATTGTTCGATGTCGAGAAGCAGCGTCAGTTCCTCGTCGAGGTTGACGCCGGTTTCGTTGGAATAGGCCTCGTCGGAGCGTGACAAGGCCGCAGCCGTTGTTTCGGAGGCCGACGTGGCATCGCTTCGATATTGTTCGAGCCAGCCGATGGAGGCGCTGGCGTAGTCCGTCAGGCTTTGTGACGTGGAGAGACCGGCGTCGGAAGAGAACGAGCGCTGTTCCGTCAGCGCCTGATACAGGGCGTCGAGATTGTCCGAGAAGCCGCTGTCTCCCGCGGTGTTGAGATCGGTGATGCCGCTGATGGAGCCATCGCGCAGCTTTGTCGCATCACCGCCCTCGCTCGTGACGACGGCTAGATTGACCGAGATGGTGGAGGCGATCCCTGTCGTATCGTCGGAAGCAGCAGGTGTTGCCCCGGTTGCGCCCGACGCCGTCGTCCACACGAAAAGTGCCGGCGCGCTCGTGCTGCCGTCGGTTTCCGAGAAGATCTGGACGAGCGATTTGGCGATCTCGTCGAATTGGGCCTGGAATGTCGGGGCGATCTCGTCGCGAAGCTGCAGCAGCGCCTGCAGGCTGCCCGAGGCACTCGTCGTCGATCCCTCGCCGGCGTCGAGCGCAACACCGTCGATATAGATGGAATTGCCTTCCGTTCCGGCAACGTAGGTTGCCGTCGGAGCGAACGTGACGGTGCGGGGAATGGTCTCGAACAGCACGGTGCCATCAGAGGTATAGAGCGCCATATCGTTATTGTCGCGCACGGTTGAGGTGACGCCGACGATCGAGGAGATCTGCTTCAGCAGCTTTTCACGCTCGTCGAGTGCCGAGGATGTATCGGTGCCGGTCGCTGTCGCCAGCTTGACTGCATTGTTGGCCGCCTCGAACTGCGACAGCAGCGTATTCAAGGTGGAGACCTGTGTGGCGATCTCCGCATCCGCCTCGGCTCTGATCGACTGGACGCCGTCGCTTGCAGTATTTAGTGAATTGGCGAGATCCTGCGCGGCGGTCACGGCCGATTGCGCGGCGGTCGTGCTGCTCGGCGACGTGCCGAATGTCTGGAGCGCCTGCTGGAATGCCGTGAGATAGGTACTCGGCGAGGTCTCGTAGTCATTGCCGCCCACCAGCGACTTCAGGCTTTCGATACCGGTCACCAGCGTCTGCTGGGCGCTGTCCTTGGCATTCGTTTGCAGATACTGGGCAAGCAGCGCAGTTTCCTGCGCCCGGCTGATGCTGACGACCTGGGCGCCGGAAAGAGACGTCGTAACCGACGCCTCCCGTCTCACATAGTCGGAATTTCCGACATTGGCGATATTCGTCGAGATGACGCTGCTTTGCTGGCCCGTATTGTTGAAAATACTTTGCACGCTGTTCAAGGCGGAGGTGAGCGACATGCCGGCGCCCTCCCTATCGTTTCAGATTGACGAGGACATCCATGATATCGGAGCCGGTCTGAAACACCTTGGAATTGGCGGTATAGCTGCGCTGCGCCTCGATCATCTCCGTCAGTTCGCCGGCGAGATCGACGTTCGAGCTTTCGAGAGCGCCGGACTGGATGGAGCCGAGCCCGTTCGTCTGCGGGAAGCCGGTGACCGTGACGCCGGACAATCCGTTGGCACTGTAGACGTTGCCGCTGAGCAGCGTCAGATTGTCGGGGCTGGCAACCGTCGCGAGAGGGATCTGATAGAGAGCCTTTGTCGCGCCGTTCGCATAGGAGACCGACACCACGCCGTCCGTACCGATAGACACCGAACTCACGGCACTTGCGGCCTGGCCGTCTGCTGAGCCCGTTGCCGAGAAGTCGGAGGAAAGCTGGGTGAAGTCGGAATAATCCATGGTGATCGTCTTGGCCGTCACCGGATCGACGATGTCGGTGTCGGTTGCCGAGGTCAGCTGGCCATCGGCGTCGAAGGAGAGCGTGGCAACGCTCACGGCATCGGAAGAGTAGGGAAAGGACGTCGTGCTGCCGGTGGATGCATCGGCATTGCGGTAAACGGCAACCTCCCAGGTGCTGCCGGTGACCGCGCCGCTCGCGTCCGTCGTGACGCCGGTCTTGGTGAGGTAATAGTCGTACTGGACGGTGCCGCCGAGGCTGTCATAGGCAACCAGCGACATCTTCTGCGTGTCGTCGGTGACGCTTGCCGTGTTGGCGCTCGGCAGCGTCGTCGTATCCGTGACGACGGTCGCTTCGGAGTTCAGGTTGCCGCTGAAGTAAGCGCTGCTCGAAGCGACGGCGCTCAAGCCCGATTGGGATACATTGACCGGCACCAGGCCGTCGAATCCGTTGACGACCACCGCCGGCACGCCGGAGTCATAGGAATATCCCATCAGCGTGAAACCGGCGCCGTTGACGAGATTGCCGTCGCTGTCGACCGAGAAGTCGCCGGCCCGTGTAAGCACCGGCGTGCCGTCGGCGCTTTCCACGATGAAGAACCCGTCTCCCGAGATCGCCAGGTCGTAGGCCGAGGTCGTATAGGAAATGTCGCCTTGCTGAGAAATCGCCTGGCGCACGGATGTCTGAACGCCGCCTGAATTATAATTGCCCGAGGAAGACGGCAGAACCAGTGACGAAAAGGAAGTGGAAACGGCTTTGTAGCCGGTGGTGTTCGCATTGGCGATATTGTCGGAGACCGTGCTCAGCCGGTTTGCCTGGGCGCTCATGCCGGAGACGGCGGTTTTCATGCTTCCAAAAATGCTCATGGCTCGATTCCTTTATGGTTTGGGAACATGCCATGTGACGAGGGGCTTCCAGGGCGCCGGGAATGCGGGCGCACGACATCGCTGGCGCCGGGCAAGGCCGACACCGGTCGATGATCTGATTGTCTGGACTGACCCCGTGATGGCGATCGGCGCTTCGGCTCATCCGCGCGCTGGTTATCCGTGCGCCTGTGACGGCGCACCATTCGAACGTTTCCATATTTCGCAAGCGACCCGACTGAAGGCTCTGCCGGCTCGACTGCCGGTTCGCTTTAAAACCGTCTCAGTGCGGATCCTCCAGCGCCCGCAATGGCGACGGCTTAACGACCGTCAGCTCGTGGACTGTGCAGACAACGAACCGGTGCCTGACGCGTCGAGCAGACTAAAGAGCTGGCTCGCCTGTCTTTCGGTGACGTCGTCCGGCTTACCCGCCATAAACTCGTCCAATGTCACAAGCCCGTCTCCGTCCGTATCGAGATCGGAGAGCAGGGATGCAAACTGGTCATCGTCATCGTCAGCGGACGGCGGCGGTCCTTCGGGACGTTCCGACCGCTGAGCGGACATGGCCTCGGTCAGCGTATCAACCGATAGCGAGCCGGAACTTTCGCTGTCGAAGCTGTCGAACAGCGTGCCGGCCTGCTCCTCGCTCACATCGGACGGCCGACCTGCAACGAACTCGGCTTTGCTCACCTGCCCGTCGCCGTCGGTATCGAGATCGGAGAGCATGGATGTAAGATCGTCATCGTCGGAAGGTGGCGGGGGTGGCGGCCCCTCGGCACGTTCCGACTGCTGAGCGGACATGGCCTCGGTCAGCGCATCGACCGACAGCGAGCCGGAACCTTCGCTGTCGAAGCTGTCGAACAGCGTGCCGGCTTCATCCTCCGACACATCCGACGGCCGGGCTGTGACGAACTCGGCCTTGCTCACGTACCCGTCGCCATCGCTGTCCAGCTGCGCAACGTCCATGTCTGCGCCGCCGTCCTGCTGCTCGCTGGAAGCGGACTGACCGGCGAGGCCGTTCATCGTCAACGACATCAGCTGCGACATGAGTTTCTCAGCGCTGTTGGCCGCGTCTTCGCTGCGCTGCTGGCTTGCGGTTGATTTTTTTGCCGAAACCGTATTACAGGATAGGGTGTCCTGGGATGCTGACGTCGAACTCTTGCTGTACGAATAGGAAGAGATCGACGTTGCGGCAGAAATGGTCGTCATAAGCGCTCCATCGATAGAGGGTGGGGATGCAACGCATTACAGAACTGATGAGTTCTCTAAATCGAAATTACTAATGCCACAACCGAAAAAATCGTCCCTCAGAAATCGTAGTCTCCTTTCTGCGAGCGTCGGCTTGCGCTTCGTTGAGGCGGTCTAGATCATCATGGATGTTGCCGACGAGCCCGTAGATGAGCCGCGCAAGCGAGGCCGGCCGAAAGTCTCCAGCGACGGGGACAAGCGGGCGCATATCGTCGAAATTGCCCGCCGCGTTTTTGTAAAATGCGGCTATGCCGGAAGTACGACCGCAGTCGTCGCCAGCGAGGCGGGTGTTTCAAAACAGACGCTTTACAAGCTGTTTCAGAGCAAGGAAGAGCTGTTTGCCGCTGTGGTCGGCGCGCATCGGCGCCTGATGCTCGACCTGCCGCGGCCTGCTGAAGATATCTCGATCGCCGAGAGCCTCGAACGCATCTTCATGATCGATATGGATGAGGACAAGGACGCGGAACGTGCCGGTTTCCTGCAACTCGTCTTTCGCGAAGCGGGGCAGTTTCCCGAGCTCGTCGATATTCTGCAGCGCGAAGGCATGCTTGCCAGCCGGCAGGACCTCACCGACTGGCTGAGCCACCGTAGGGCGGAAGGCAAGTTGTCGCTTGATGATCCGGCCAGCGGAGCCCGGATGCTGATGGATATGATTTTCGGCGGCATGGGTCCGCCGGAAGGGCGCGCTCAGGCCTGGCCTGATCGGGCGGTGCTGCTTGCCCATCTCAGGCGTTGCATTGCAATCTTTGCGGCGGGCGTCGGGGCCGCTTAACGCGATAAAGTCGCGATCCCTCGGCTTTCGACCTCCTATTGCATTTTCGAATAATTATAGTACCATGTGGTTCTATTAAATTGATTCGGCCGCATGAATGCAGTCCGTATGCGCCATGAGCGGCGGCAAACATCTCAGCAAACATGAAAAGTTTCAACCGTGACTGCCGGCAGGCTTTCGCGCGCGCGCTCATGCAAAGGGACAGACGTTGGTTTCCACCTATGTGAGCTACCTCTCGGTCGCCAGAAATCTAAACGCCAGTCTCTCGAGTGTGGCTTCGCAGGCAACGGTTTCCCGCGACAGCGCCTACTACAAGGAAAACATCGACAAGGTCACGACCGTCGACGAGTTCATGAGCGATTACAAGCTCTATTCTTATGCCATGAAGGCCTACGGCCTTGAAGACATGACATATGCCAAGGCCTTCATGACGAAGGTGCTGGAGAGTGACCTCAGCGATTCATCGAGCTTCGCCAACAGCTTGAGCGACACCCGCTATGCCGAGTTTGCCGCCGCCTTCAAATTCGCCGGCGAGACGAAGACGGCGCAATCGGACGTGCAGCGGGACAATCTGCTCGATGCTTATGAGGAGTCCTTCGACACCGAGGCGGACGACATCGCGGACGCGACGGACTATTTCGAAGAGAATATCTCGTCGATCACCTCGGTCGACGATCTCCTGTCGAGTTCGAAGCTGAAGAACTATGTGCTGACGGCTTTCGGGCTCAGCACCGAATATACTTCGACCAGCTTCCTGAAGAGTGTTTTGACGAGCGATCTCGAAGACGCCGATAGTTTCGTCAACCAGCTCGACGACGCGGTCTATGTCAACCTGGCGAAGGCCTTCAACTTCAACGAGGACGGCTCGACCGACGGCGACGTGATGTCGGAAGATCAGATCTCGCTGGTCACGAGCGCTTATGCGGTGGCCTCGGCGACGATCGCTTCCTCGGAAACCGGGGAGGCCTATGACACCTACTTCGCGGCGCAAATCGGCAACATCACCTCCGTCGATGAGTTGATGAGCGACGACAAACTGGTTTCCTATCTGAGAACTGCCTACGGGCTTACCGATAGCGAGACCGACAACTTCATTTCCGCGGCGCTGAAAAGCGCCGACGTCGCCGACGCGATCGGCTTGTCCGACCTGCACGACGCCTTCAATTTCGATGAGGACGGCGATCTTGCCGATGGCGACACCGCCCAGACTTCAGACCAGACCGCCACGACCACGGCAGCCTTCGACGAAAATTATCAGGTGCTGGTCGCCAACGCCAGCACGGAAGATGCCACCGACAACTATACGACACGCATCGCCAGCGTCACCTCGATCGATGATTTCCTGGTATCGAACGATGACGATGATGACGACGACAACGACGATCTTCCGGAACTGTGGGAAATGGCGTTGCGCGCCTATGACATAGACCCGGACAGCGTTTCGAGAAGCGAAGTTCGGAAAATTCTCGAAAGCGATCCCGCGGACTCGAAAAGTTATGTCAACAGCCTCGACGACGACCGGTTCGTAGCCTTTCGCAAAGCCTTCAACTTCGACGACAATGGTGATGTCACCGTTCCCTTGCAGGCCATGTCGGAATCCGTCGTCGACGACTATGCCGCCTATTACAAGCAGAACAAAATCCGCTACCTCGAAGGCGCCGAACTGACCGAGGCGACCGATGCAGCGAATGACGAGATCACCTATTTTCGCGAGCAGATGGCGACGATCACGACGGCCAGCGAATTTCTGGCCGACGATCGCCTGGTTAGCTTTGCGCTTGAGGCGAAGGGGCTCGACCCTGATGATGTCACGTCGGACGAGTTGGAGAAGATGTTTTCTTCCGACCTCGACGACGAAGACAGTTATGTCAACAAGCTGGACGACAATCGTTTCGCCGAACTCGTCGGCGCGTTCAATTTCGATCAGGACGGCAATATTTCCGCCGATCCGACCGGGACTGTGCAGCAGCGCGGCGATGTGCTGGAGACGATCGACGCCTATGTCAGGCTGACGCTCGAAGACGACCAAGGCGATAGCAACACCGGCGTGCGCCTTGCCCTTTACTTCCAGCGCAAGGCGCCGGAGATATCGAGCGCCTATAACATTCTAGGCGACAGCGCGCTCTTCGAGTTCTTTACGACGACCTTCAACCTGTCCAGTTACGTCTCGAACATGGACGTCGACAAGCAAGCCGAGATGGTCGACAATTTCATCGACATGAAGGATCTGTCGGATCCTGACAAAGTCGACGATCTGATCAAACGCTTCACCGCCATGTATGACATGGCCAACGGCACGGGCACCACGTCGTCAGCCCTTTCGATCCTGACCGGCTCGGCGACGATAAGCGCCGATACGCTGCTTGCTATGGCGCAATTGAAAAGCGGTTGAGCGGCAAGCCCCCTTCCTCGGGGAGCCTGACAGAGGTGCATTGCCATCCACGGCAGGGCAGGGGGCCGGCTGCCTTTGCCAGGATGTGCCTGATCAACGCAGCGCTGGTTGAAAAGAAAATATCCTGCGCGTTATATTCATAATTAAATCCCCGTTAATAAGCATAAGCGAATATTTCCGACATGGCTGGCCCAACAGCAATGAAATCTAGGGGGATTGCGCGTGAGTATTCTTGATCGTGGAGCAAATGCTGTGGCGGCTCTTGCCGCTTTATCAAATTCGCAGGCCATGATCGAGTTTGACTTATCGGGCAAGATCCTCACCGCGAATGAAAACTTCTGCCGGGCGCTCGGCTACGAGTTGAGGGAGATCGTCGGAAAACATCACAGCATGTTTGTCGAACCTGCCTACGCATCCTCGGCGGAATACACGGCTTTCTGGACAAAGCTGTCAGCGGGGAAATTCGATCAACAACAATATAAGCGGGTCGGAAAAGGCGGGCGCGAGGTCTGGATCGAGGCATCCTACAATCCCGTGTTCCGACGCGGGAAGCCGGTCAAGGTTATCAAGATTGCAACTGACATCACTGCGCAGAAGCTGAAGTCTGCCGAGGATTCGGGCAAGATCGACGCATTGTCCCGGGCTCAGGCGATCATCGAATTCACGCCGGTCGGCGAAATCCTGACCGCGAACGACAACTTCCTGTCCGCGCTAGGTTATTCGCTTGCCGAAATCCAGGGCAAACATCATTCGATGTTCTGTGAAGCCGACTACTCGAGGTCGGAGGCTTATAAGGAATTCTGGCGGAGACTTGCGAGCGGTCAGCTGGTCGCGGACGAATTCATGCGCGTGGGCAAGGGCGGACGGAAGGTCTACATCCAGGCTTCCTACAATCCGATTTTCGACCTGAACGGCAAAGTGTTCAAAGTCGTGAAGTTCGCAACCGATGTCACGGCGCGCGTCGAAAATGTCGAACAACTTGCCCGTTGCCTGACGAATCTTGCGGACGGTGACCTGTCGCAGGTGATCCAGAAGCCTTTCATTCCTTCGCTGGAAAGGCTGCGTGCCGACTTCAACAGCGCCTCGGAAAAGTTGAAGGGTGCAATGGCAACGGTTGCCGAAAATGCCAAGGCGATCTCAGCCCGTTCCAACGAAATCCGCACAGCGGCCGACGACCTGGCAAAGCGTACCGAGCAGCAAGCGGCATCCGTCGAGGAGACGGCCGCCGCCCTTGAGGAAATCACGACGACGGTCAAGGATTCGAGCCGCCGCGCCGAGGAAGCCGGTCAACTCGTGGGGCGCGCCAGAAATCACGCCGAGCATTCCGGCCAGGTGGTGCGTGACGCCATCGGAGCGATGGACCAGATTGAAAACTCGTCACGGGAAATTTCCAATATCATCGGTGTCATCGATGAGATTGCCTTCCAGACGAACCTTTTGGCGCTCAATGCCGGCGTCGAGGCGGCACGAGCTGGGGAGGCTGGCAAGGGGTTTGCGGTCGTTGCCCAGGAGGTTCGTGAGCTGGCGCAGCGGTCGGCGAAAGCTGCCAAGGAGATAAAGAGCCTGATCACAGCGTCCGGTTCCCATGTCGCAAACGGCGTCGCCCTTGTCACGAATGCCGGATCCGCGCTCCAGGAAATTGCCACTCAGGTTCACGAAATCAATACCAACGTCACGGCGATCGTGGAGGCGGCGCGCGAGCAATCGACTGCGCTCGGTGGGATCAGCCAGTCCATCAACACCGTCGACCAGGGAACGCAGCAGAATGCCGCAATGGTCGAAGATCAGACGGCTGCAAGCCATGGTCTCGCACGAGAGGCTGCCGCGCTCTTCGAGCTTCTTGAACAGTTCCGTTTCAACGATGCGCCGAGATCCAGGACTTCGTTTGCGCCGGCGGATCGTCACCCTGCCCCACCGACGCCTTTGAAAGTCGTTCGTACTTCGCCCCTCGCGTCCATCCAGCGCGGTTCGGCCTCCGTCGCGCTGAAGTCCGACTGGGAAGAGTTCTGATTACGCTGGCTGAGCCATTCTCAGCAGTATTGGCGACAATCAATCGAGCGACCACGAGCCGGGATAGTTCGGCTTGCGGCGCTCGATCCACGCGTCGAGCCCTTCGCGCAGATCGGCGGTTGGCGCCATGCGGGCGAATTGTTCGCCTTCGATTAGCAGCCCCTCGGCAATGCTCTGGTTGATGCCGCGCGTCACCGCCGTCAAAATGCTCGCCGCCGCCAGCGGTGAATGACGCAGAATGCGCCGCGCGAGGTCGTGGGCTGCCGGCATGAGAGCGTCATGCGGGACAAGCTGGTTGACAAGGCCGAGTTCGAGGGCGCGCTGCGGGGAGAATGCATCGCCCGTCAACAGCAATTCGAGCGCGCGCTTACGCCCGGCCAGCCTTGGCAAACGCTGCGTTCCGCCAAAGGTCGGCGGCATTGCGAGATTGATCTCGGGCTTGGCGAACAGGGCGCGTTCGCTGGCGATGGCGAGGGGCACTGCCTCGGTGATCTCGCAGCCTCCGCCAAAGGCAAGGCCGTTGACGGCGGCGATGACGGGTTTGTGGTAGGCTTCCAACCGCGCTGTCAATCGCTGCCCGCGCGCGACGAAATCGCGCATGGCGACATCGGCGCCCTGCGCCACGCTTTCTGAGAATTCGTAGATATCGCCGCCCGCCGAGAATGCCCGCTCGCCGGAGCCGGTGAGGATGACCACCCGGATTGATCTGTCGGTTTCGATGGCGTCGAGGATCGCGAGCAAGCGGTCTATCAAGGCGTAATTTAGCGCATTGAGTTTTTCCGGGCGATTGAGAGTGAGCGTGGCGATTCCGTCGCGGCTGTCGATCAAAACAGTGTCGGCCATTCGGTTTTCCTTTCCGGTATGCTGCGTCAGGAGAAGTATGCCGCCGCCCGATGCTTGTGTATACTCACTAGACGGTATACATAGCGGCATGATCTCACCTGCAGTTCCAACGCGCGAACGCATCATCTCGGCCGCCGCCAAGCTGTTTTACAACGAGGGCGTCAGAAGCGTCAGCGTCGATGCGGTGGCTGAAGAGGCCGGCGTCACCAAACGCACCCTTTACTACCATTTCGCCAGCAAGGACGATCTCATCGGGGCATATCTGGAGGCGCGCGATCAGCCCAACCTCTCTCTATTCAAGCGCTGGTACGCGGAAACGGCGGGCGAACCGGCGGATAAGGTCCAAGGCATTTTTCGCAATCTCGCCCGCGCGGCCCGCCATCCGAAATGGAAGGGCTGCGGCTTCCTGCGCACCTCTGCGGAACTCGTCAATATGCCCGGCCATCCAGCCATGAAAGTCGGGATTGAACACAAGAGGAGGGTCGAGGCGTGGTTGCGGGTCACATTCGAGGCGGCCGGGATCAAGACGGAAGCGCCGCAGCTCGCCCGGCAGATCGTCCTGCTGCTCGATGGCTCGTTCGCCGTCGTTCTGTTGCATCGCGACCCGACCTACATGGAAGCCGCCGGCGAGGCGGCGGGTTCACTGATCCGCGCTGCAATCGCAAACCGGTAAGGCGCCGGATCCTGAGACGCTCGCCGTAAAGAGCACATCTTGCGCCCTCGGCATGGCCTGAGGTCGCTGAGCGGGAAGGGCATGATGTTGAGCCTCTAAACAACAGAACAATGCTGCACTGCCGAAAAAATCGCCACGCGCGCCACTGCGCGTTTTTTCAGCATGGCCCATTGACAATTCACCCTTGATGGCACTTGATAACGTTGTTCCAGTAAAACAGACATGCGTCCATTATACTGGAACAATAGAAACCATGATAAGGGGAACGCCATGACTATTTCCTTTCGCACCGGCGTGATGTCGCTGGCCGTCGCCGCTCTGTTGTCCACCCCTGCGCTGGCCGACGGCAGCAAGCTCGATGAAGTGCTGGCCCGCGGCCATCTCGTCCTCGGCACCGGCAGCACCAATGCGCCCTGGCACTTCAAAAGCGCCGACGACAAGCTTCAGGGCTTTGACGTCGACATGGGCCATATCATCGCCAAGGCGCTCTTCGGCGATCCTGAGAAGATCGAATATGTGAACCAGTCCTCCGACGCCCGCATCCCGAACATCACCACCGACAAAGTCGACATTACCTGCCAGTTCATGACCGTTACCGGCGAGCGCGCCCAGCAGGTTGCCTTCACCATTCCCTATTATCGCGAGGGTGTCGGACTGATGCTCAAGGCGGACGGAAAATATGCCGACTACGCAGCCCTCAAGGCGGCCGGTTCCTCCGTCACCATCTCGGTTCTCCAGAACGTCTATGCCGAGGCGATGGTGCATGCGGCGTTGCCGGAGGCGACCGTCGATCAGTACGATTCCGTCGACCTGATCTATCAGGCGCTGGAATCGGGACGCGCCGATGCAGTTGCCACCGACCAGTCGTCGCTCGCCTGGTACATGACGCAGAATCCGGGCCGCTACAAAGATGCCGGCTATGGCTGGAATCCGCAGACCTACGCCTGCGCCGTCAAGCGCGGCGATCAGGATTGGCTGAACTTCGTCAACACCGCCCTGCACGAAGCCATGACCGGCGTTGAATTCGACTTTTACGCCAAGTCCTTCAAGACCTGGTTTGGCAAAGATCTGACGCCGCCGCAGATCGGCTTCCCGGTCGAATTCAAGTAACAGCCATGCGGAGCGGGACATGTTTCCCGCTCCGCATTTAAAGAGTGAAAGCATGACGCCGTCCGAAAACCGCTCATATTTTTCGGCATCCTGCTCTGGTCTGAAAGGGCGGCCCGTATGGGTTACACGTTGAATTTCGCTGCCGTCTGGCGCAACTTCGATTATCTTTTGAGCGGGCTCGCGCTCAGTCTCGGCCTTGCGGTGATCTCGATCCTGATCGGGGCCGCGATCGGCCTTGTGGTGGCCTTCGCGCTGACCTCCAAAAGCCGCTTTGCGGTGGTGCCGGCGCGAGTTTATGTCACTGTCATTCGCAACCTGCCGATTCTCGTCCTGGTGCTTTTCGTCTTTTTCGCGCTGCCGCAAATGGGTTTGCGCCTCGACAAGATAAAAAGCTTCGTCCTGGTTCTGTCGCTTTATTCCGGCGCCTATCTGGCAGAAGTGTTCCGCGCCGGGCTGCTGTCTATTCCAAGAGGGTTGACGGAAGCGGGGCTTGCCATCGGCCTGACGGGGATGCAGATCCGCAGTTCCATCATCGCTCCGCTGATGCTGCGCAACGTGCTGCCATCACTGTCCTCGACGATCATCTCGCTCTTCAAGGACACCTCGCTCGCCGCCGCCATCGCCGTGCCCGAACTGACGTTTGCTGCCCGCAAGATCAATGTCGAGAGCTTCCGCGTCATAGAGACCTGGATGGTGACGTCAGCGCTCTATGTCGCGGCCTGTTTCCTCATCGCCGCCGTGATGCGCTTCGTCGAGCGCAGTCTGGCCCTGCCGAGATAGACCTGATGTCCCACACTTTTCTCGAACAACTCTGGATCGCCCGATACGTCATCATGAACGGCATCGGCGTGACCGTGTCGATCTCCCTGCTGGCCATCCTTGCGGGTTCCATACTTGGCGTTTTCGTCGGTTTGGCGCTCGTCTATGGCGGCGTTGTTTTGCGGCTGGCCGTGCGTGCCTATACGGATATCATCCGTGGCACGCCGGTGCTCGTACTGGTGCTGGCGAGCTACTACGTCTCCGCCGCCGTCGGCCTCGATCTCGGGCCGTTCTCGGCCGGGGTGCTCGCCCTTGCCATCTTCTGCTCCTCCCATGTCGGCGAAATCGTGCGCGGAGCGCTTCAGGCAATCCCGAAGGGCCAGACCGAAGCCGCCAAGGCGATCGGCCTGACCTTTACCCAGACTTTCACCTCTGTGCTGTGGCCGCAGGCCATGCGCCAATGCCTGCCGGCCTGGGTGAATACGGCGGCCGAGATGGTGAAAGCCTCGACGCTGCTCTCCGTCATCGGCGTTGCGGAGCTTCTCCTACGCACGCAGGAGATCATCTCCCGCAATTTCATGAGCCTCCAGTTCTACTTCCTGGCCGGTGGTCTCTATTTCATCATCAACTACGGCATCGAGCACTTCGGCAAATACGTCGAGCGCAAGACCGCCCTGCCGTCCTGAGGAGTTCCCCCGATGGCCAAGACCATTCTCGACATCCAGGGTCTGCGTAAGACTTACGGCATCCACGAAGTCCTCAAGGGCGTCGATTGCGCCGTTGAGGAGGGCGAAGTCATTTCCATCATCGGCTCGTCCGGCTCCGGAAAGACCACCTTGCTGCGCTGCATCAACATGCTTGAGGAATTCCAGGGTGGCACGATCAGCCTCGACGGCGAGGAGATCGGCTACCGCGCCGAAGGCGCAACGCGGCGCCGCAAGAGCGAGAAGGAGATTGCACGCCAGCGCGCGCTGACCGGCATGGCGTTTCAGCAGTTCAATCTCTTCCCGCATATGAGTGCCGCTGAAAATGTCATGCTCGGCCTCGTCAAGGTGAAGAAGATGACGAAGCCGGATGCCCGCGCCATCGCGGAAAAATGGCTCGATCGTGTCGGCCTTTCCGCCCGCTCGAGCCATTATCCCGGCCAGCTTTCAGGCGGCCAGCAACAGCGCGTCGCGATCGCCCGTGCCATCGCCATGTCGCCGAGGCTGATGCTGTTCGACGAAGTGACCTCGGCGCTCGACCCGGAACTGGTTGGCGAAGTGCTCCAGGTCATCAAGGGGCTTGCCGCCGACGGCATGACCATGCTGCTCGTCACCCACGAGATGCGCTTTGCCTACGACGTTTCGTCACGCGTCATCTTCATGAACCAGGGCGTCATCTGCGAGGAGGGCGATCCGAAGGACATGTTCGTGCATCCGAAGACCGAACGGCTGGCGGAATTCCTCAAAACCTCGAGTTTCAACTAGACGAAAAGATCCCGTGGCGGTCCGCTCTGTGGATCGTCACGGGCGCTCGGTCCAAGGTGGACAAGCTCGATCCCAAGGCCCTCGAAATCCTTTATATTGCGCGTGGCGAGGGTGAGATCGTGAGCAATCGCGGTGGCGCCAATTAAGCCGTCCGTTGACGATAAGCCGCGTCCGCTTCGCTTTGCGAGCCCCATCAGGTCGCCCCAGGCTATCGCAACCGGCTGGTGCACAGGGATGACGCGCTGCTCGAAGCGCTGCGGCAGATCCTGGGCAAGCCATTCAGCCAGCGCGTCGCGCTTTCGCCCGCTTTCCATCAATGCGACACCACGCCGGATCTCCGCGATCGATACGGTGCTGATGAATGAGCGATCCTCGTCGAGACTGTCCAGCCATTGTAAGACATGTGCATCGGGACGCGGCCTTGTCACCTCGGAAAGCACATTGGTGTCGAGCAGAACTCTCACAGCTGGAGATCACGCGGTTCGTCGCGTTCACGCTCGAGATCGAGATCGGCGCCCCGCAGCGGCGATTGCATCAGAAACTCTGCGAGGGTGCCCTTGCGCGCGGTCTTCCGCTGCCATTCCTCGGCTGAAACGACGACGACGCTTGGTTTACCATTGCGCATGATCGTTTGCGGCGTTGCTTGCGCGGTTGGATAACCTCAGACAGTTTGGCCTTCGCACTGGCGACGGTCCAACTTTTATCCTCTGGTCGTGATGGCTGCATTCGCTATATCCTGACTATAGTGACTAACATGACTATATAGGTCGAGCCGGTCTTGCCGCAAGCAACTCTTCCGATAGGGAAGGGGCTTCGTCGGTTTCGCGCGGCCGGCGCTGATTGGGGCTTGCAAGGAATTGCGGGCATGCGCTCAAATTACGCCCAGTCTGCATTCCCAGCGTGCAAATTCCAGGGGAGGGATCCGAGACATCTTGGAAGTCCTGAACGCCGAATTTTGGCACGAGCTTTGCTTTCCTGTCTTGTATGCAAGATAGCCAGACATCTGAGACCACGCAGAAGACCATCGAGGAGACGATCGTCTCCGGGATTCTTTCAGCCAGGATTCGGCCTGGGACGCGTCTCAGTGAAAACCAGCTGGCAACGCTCTTCAGCGTGTCTCGAACCCGCGTCCGTGAAGCCATGATGCGCTTGGAAACACGCGGTATCGTGCATGTCAGTCCGAGACGAGGCTGGTTTGTTGTCGAGCCGTCCGCTGAAGAGGCGATCGCGGTCTATGAGGCACGGCGCGTCATCGAGGCGGGATTGTTGCGCAGCATGCGCGTATTGACGAACGAGGGACGCGAAGCTCTCGACGCGCATTTGAACGAGGAAAAAAGCGCAATGGCTGCGGGCGACCGCCAGCGCCTGACCTATTTGATGGGCGATTTCCACATCCGCATCGCAGAATTGAGCGGGAACGCCATCATCGTCGATATCCTCCGTGATCTCACCGCGAGGACGATCCTCATTTCGATGCTCTATCAGTCTGAATTTCATGCAGCACAGTCCCATGACGGACACTGCCGCATCTTCGAGGCCATGCAAGCGGGCTATTTCGTCAGAGCTGCCGAGCTCTCTATCGAACATCTGGACGAAGTGGAAATGGGCCTCGACCTCACCACACGGCCCGATCCGCTCTCGGAACTGCGGAATTCCCTGTCACTTCCTCCCAAGGCCGTGCCCTCGGTCTCCCAACTGTCAGACCCAAAAAACCACAACTTCAAAGGAGCAATTAAAACATGCTGACAAGACGAGTCTTCTTCGCAATCGCGACCCTGGCTGCAACCTTCGGCTTCGGCTCCGCGTCTTACGCCGATGCTCTTGCCGACATCACGGCGCGCGGTACGCTGCGTGTCGCCGTCCCGCAGGATTTTCCGCCCTTCGGTAGTGTCGGCACCGATATGGCGCCGATGGGCTACGATATCGATGTGGCCAATCTCATTGCCGAAAAGCTCGGCGTCAAGACCGAGCTCGTGCCGGTCACCAGCGCCAACCGCGTTCCCTATCTGCAGACGAACAAAGTCGATCTGGTCATATCAAGCCTCGGCAAGAATGCGGAGCGCGAAAAGGTGATCGATTTCACCACGGCCTACGCACCCTTCTTCAACGGCGTGTTCGCACCGGCCGATGTTTCGATCGCCAAGGTGGAAGATCTCGCCGGCAAGAGCATCGGCGTCACGCGCGGCGCTGTCGAAGATCTCGAGCTGACGAAGATCGCGCCGGCCGACGCTACGATCAAGCGTTACGAGGACAACAACGGCACTATCTCGGCCTTCCTGTCCGGCCAGGTCGACACCATCGCCACCGGCAACGTCGTGGCCGCTGCGATCCTCGCCAAAAATCCTCCCAAGCGCCCTGAGATGAAGTTCCTCATCAAGAACTCGCCCTGCTACATCGGTCTCAACAAGGAACAGACGGCCCTTCTGGAGAAGGTGAACGGCATTATCGCCGCCGCAAAAACCGATGGCGCGCTGAACGCCATATCGCAGAAGTGGCTCGGCGCCGATCTCCCGTCGGATCTCTAAGGACCGGTCTCACGGATGTCATCCCGCGCCCGCGCGCGGGACGACATGACGCTCCGTCGCCACAAGAGGGGACAATTCCTTGAGTTACCATTTCGAATTCGGCTGGCTGCTTGAATATTATCCTGAGATCATCAAGGGCATACTGATCACGCTGGAGCTTATCGCCATCGGCGGAGTGCTCGGCATATCGCTCGGCATCTTCTGTGCCTGGGTGCGTGCACTCGGCCCGGCCTGGCTGAAGCCTGTCGTTGCGACCTATGTCGAACTGATCCGCAACACGCCGTTCCTGATCCAGCTCTTTTTCATCTTCTTCGGCCTTCCGTCGCTCGGCTTCAAGCTTTCCGAACTGACGGCCGCCAACCTCGCGATGGTCGTCAACCTCGGCGCCTATAGCTGCGAAATTATCCGCGCGGGCATCCAGGCAACCCCGAAGGGCCAGTTCGAGGCAGGCGAGAGCCTTGCCATGACGCGCTTCGAAACCTTCCGGCATGTCGTTCTCGTGCCATCCCTGCAGCGCATCTGGCCGGCACTGTCGTCGCAAGTGGTCATCGTCATGCTCGGCTCATCAGTCGTCTCGCAGATCGCCGCCGAGGATCTGACCTTTGCCGCGAACTTCATACAATCGCGAACCTTCCGCGCCTTCGAGGCCTACATCGTCTCGACAGCCATCTATCTTGTGCTGGCGATCCTGCTTCGGCAGCTGCTGGCGGTGGTCGGCGGGTTCATTTTCCCGAGGAGAGCAGCACGATGATCGAGTTCACACTCTGGGACATCCTGCGCAACCTGCTGCTCGCCACCCGCTGGACGATCCTGCTTTCGCTGGTCTCGTTCATCGGCGGCGGCGTGGTCGGGCTGGGGCTGCTGTTCCTGCGTATCAGCAAGCGCAAGGCATTCAGGACAGTCGCGAAATATTATATCGAGCTCTTCCAGGGCACGCCGTTGCTGATGCAGCTCTTCATCGCCTTTTTCGGTCTCGGCCTCTTCGGGATAGACGTGCCGGCCTGGCTTGCTGCGGGTTTCGCGCTGATCTTGTGGAGCGCTGCCTTCCTCGCCGAAATCTGGCGAGGCTGCGTCGAAGCGGTCGTGAAGGGTCAGTGGGAAGCCTCCGCCAGCCTCGGCATGGGCCGGTTGCAGCAGATGCGTTATGTCATCCTCCCGCAGGCGCTGAGGGTCGCCATACCGCCGACGGTCGGTTTCTCCGTTCAAATCGTCAAGGGAACGGCGCTGACCTCGATCATCGGTTTCGTCGAATTGTCGAAAGCCGGCACGGTCGTCACCAATGCCACTTTCCAGCCCTTCACCGTCTACGGGCTCGTCGCTCTCATCTACTTCGCCCTTTGCTGGCCTTTGTCAAAAAGCAGCCAGATCCTGGAAAGGAAGCTCAATGTCGCTCATCGAAATCACTGAAGTCCGCAAGAGCTTTGGCACCACCGAGGTGCTGAAAGGCATCAATCTCGATGTGGAGGCTGGCGAAGTCATCGCCATTATCGGCAAGAGCGGTTCGGGCAAATCGACCCTGCTTCGCTGCATCAACGGCCTGGAGACCATCACTGACGGCTCCATCTCCGTGGCCGGCGCGCAGCTCCTCGATGATGAAGTGCATCTGAAGGCACTGCGCCTCAAGGTCGGCATGATCTTTCAGCAGTTCAACCTCTTCCCGCACCTGACCGTCGGCGGCAACGTCATGCTGTCGCAGACCGTGGTCAAGAAGACGCCGAAAGCCGAAGCCGAGGCGACCGCCCGCAAGATGCTGGAGCGGGTAGGGCTGGGTCACAGGTTCGACGCCTATCCGGACGAGCTCTCGGGCGGCCAGCAGCAGCGTGTCGCCATCGCCCGCGCGCTCGCCATGCAGCCGACAGCACTTCTCTGCGACGAAATCACCTCCGCGCTCGATCCGGAACTGGTCGCCGAAGTTCTGGCCGTCGTGCGCGAACTCGCCGCCGAGGGAATGACCCTCCTGATGGTGACGCACGAGATGAAGTTCGCCCGCGACGTCTGCAACCGCGTCGTCTTCATGCACCAGGGCCGAGTCCATGAAGCAGGCCCGCCGGAGGAAGTCTTTGCCAATCCGCAGACAGCGGAGTTGAAGCAATTTCTCGGGGTCAACTAAAGCATGTCGCGCAAAAGTGCGCAGCGGTTTTGCGACAACGACATGCGTAAAAACAAAGAGCTAAAGCGCGACAAGCGAATCTGAAAGATCGCGACACGCTTTAGGAGGCAGTGAGAATAGCCGACTTGGCGGATCGAGCATTTTTATGGCGTGCTGCGTTTGCGCGTCGACTATCCGCTTGGTCTCGGTAAGCGGGGCGCCTCTCGCCTATCTAACGCGGCTTGCTGCTCGATCTGCTGCCGCGCCGCCGGTGATCGCGGCCGACCGTCCTAAGGACTTCGGCCGAGGATGTCCCATCAACGCATCATACTCTCTGTCGGTCAATCGTTCGATTGTCCTCAGCTGTGCGGGAATATCCATCCGCTCATGCAAGACCGCGGCAATGACCAAGGTTGAGTCGTCAACGACGATGTATACGGCGTAATGGTGCTCTATCTTGTGGAGCCGGAAGAGCGAATTCCCGGCGCGCTCGTCTTTCTTTATCCTTACGCGGGCGTAGGCTTCGGGGATGCCTTCAAATCCCGCCCGCAGCAAGCGGCTATATGCTTTGGCCTGTTCGGTGGACCATTTTCGCGCCGTTTCGCGGACTGCCAGACGGTAGTTATCAAGGGCGGTCGGCAGGATGAGAACGCGAGGAGCCACTAGCGCAGTTCTTCATCCAGCTCCGCGTCGATAGCATCCAGAGCGGAAAGGGGCAGCATCTCTCCGCGCCGGAATTCCTCTTCCGCCCGCAGCAGCGAGCGGATGGCATAGCGGCGATCTTCTTCGCGTGCCATATCTTCGCGAATAAGGGCGCGTACATATTCGCTCGGCGTTGTGTACTGGCTCTTCCCGTTGGCGCGCATATCGACGAAGGCACGCATTTCATCGGGCAAGCTTACATGCAGGCTGCTGGTCATGAAGCACCCTCCTTATCAAATTCCTGAAATTGTTCTGCATCCGGGTCGCGATGTCAATATTTGACATTGAATTCGGTCCCTTCCAAATAGCCCCGTGGCTCCAAGACGTTCATGACGTGGGCGGATGCAGCCGCGTATCGAGGGCAAATGACTCCTGGAACTTCAGTGCATAGGCGCCCGTCGCACCGCCTGCCAGAAAAATCAGGTTCCAGCTATGCCGCGAGACCGCGCTCGGGATCGCAACGAAACGATGTTGTCGAAGCAAATCGTCTCCGAAGATCTGCTGTCCGGCGCTGGGAATGCCCGGGCGCAACCAGTTGGGATTGGGCACGTTTCCCGGATCGACAACATGGATATCGCCAGCATCGGCAATGACAGCTGCCGTCATCCTGTGCGCCACGGTGTCGAGCGCCCGGAACCCGTTGTGGACCGCGACTTCAAGGATCGCCGTCGCGGGATCGAGCGAGCAGTAGACCGCGCGAACCCCCTTGCTGTTCCAGCGGCCGCCAACCCGATAGGCGCCTTCTCCGCTATCCCAAGTCGGCGCATGGACAGCCTGATCGAGCCGCCACGCGACCAGCTCGGTCCCGCCGAGCGCGATCGGCAAAAGGGTCATGCATAGACGCCGTATTCCAGGCGATCGAGATGATCCTCGACAAGCTCGACACCAGCGGGCGTCCCGAGAAGATCGATCGGGCGGCGCTGCTCAAGTCCGACTGCCGGACGCTCCAGCCATTGTTCGGCTTCTGCTTGCGATCCGAAGATATCCGTTGCCTTTGCGAGGATCTCGGCGAATTTCCACGCGCGGCCGCTCTGTTCCTGGCTGAGCGGCTTGGAAGGCGTGTCCTTCCGCCGCTGCCAGGTGCGCAAGCTCATGCCCACCGCCTTTTCGAGGGACTCGTTCTTGCCGAGGACGACGAGAGTGCCGACAAGATGATCCAGTGCTGTTGCAGGCAGGCCGTGCAGGAGCAGCTCATGGGCGTCGAGGGCATTGGTCAGGCTACGCGACAGAATGCGCGAACCGCCGAGCAATGCTTCGATTTTTTGCAGTTCACCACCGCCTGCCGCTGAAGAGGGTGCTTTTGCCGCGACGGCCATGATCTTTCTCCTGCGTCATCTGTCGCTTTTTATATGTCATGTGTCGCGACAAATTTCAAGATCTGACGGGCGTATCCGGCGTATCGGCCGCGGAACCGTGCCTTTCTCGCTGCCGGCGCCAAACAAGCGGGCAGGCGTCGATGGCACCGCCTGCCAAGGGCAGCTTGCAGCGGATTGAAATGCCGCGATCCCCACAGAGGCTGGGTCGCGGCGCTCCAATTCCGTAAGCGCGCGCGGGAATGGCAGGCAGGGCTGCCGCTCCCGGGATTATCAGTCTTTTTTGCTGGTCGGCGCTGGCAGCAAGATGGGCTCTACCGAATGTTTCGGTGCCATCAGCTGTGCAAGAATGTCATCGGCCGAGTGGCTCGAACTGCCAATGCCGGCCTCGCGCAGTTGACGATCGAGGTCGCTGCCGTTTTCCAGCGCGGCCAGTTCAGCACCGGCTTCGATGCGGCCGGCAGTGATTTCCTGGCGTTTCTTGATGCGTTCGAGACTCTCGACGGCGCTACCGAGGCGGGTATTGATGCCCGACTGGCTATGGGCGATCGCCGATTGAGCGCGCAGCAGCGATTCATTGGCTTTGACATTCCCCACCTCGCGCTTCATCTGAGCAATGCGCGCTTCGGTCTCCTGGATCGTGCGCAGCATCTGCTGCTGGCGAGGCAGCAGCCGGTCGAGCTCTTCCTGGTCGCGCTGCACTTCGGCACGGATACTAGCAATGCGCTGAGCCAGACCTTGAGCGAGATCCGTGCGGCCCGCGGAGATCGCAGCGCGAGCGCTGTCGGTATCCTTGGTCTCCTTGGCGCGGTTTTCGTCAAGTCGGCGCATGACGCTCTTGTTGGACGCCATGATGCCGGCAAGATCGGATCGCGCACTGCGCAGCGACTGTTCAGCGTCGCGGATTTCTTGATCAAGGACGCGCATGGACTGGCTGTCGGCGGCCGCTTCCGCTGCCTCGTTAATGCCGCCGCGAATGGCGGTGAAAATCTTGCCCCAAGTGCTCACGCTGCAATCTCCCCGCTTTTCCACTCTTCAATCATGTGTGCCGCATCGACGGCATTGGCAGCCAGAATCGCGACTTCCTCGACCACCGTCTCGGCCGGCGAGCGTGCTGACAGCGAGCCGAACAATTCATACCATTCCTCACCGTCGATTGTGGTGATGCCGAAGCTGGAGAGCGGCACGAACTTATGGGTCTTCAGCACCATCCGTTCGAAGGCTTCTCGATTGGACACGTCCTTGCACGGCACCAGAACAGCGCTGACGAGGATGTCGCGCTCCCCGCTCACCGCGACGAAGACGTCGAGATCGCCCTTTTCCTTAAGAGTCACGCATATGACGTCGCCCTGTTCGGGTACGGCTACATCCACATCGCCCAGTGCGTCGGGATCGGCGGCGAACAGGCGCGTTAAAGTGGTGAGGTTCCAGGTCTCCAAAAAGTCCTCCATCGGTTGGAACGTCAAAATATTTGGGTAATCGGTTTGCAACTTAAAGATCTGGTGCGCTAAATAAATTTCGCTAGGGTACGCGTTGGGAACGGGGGCGAATCGCTTGCCATTTATCGCTTCATTGATGCGGCGTGTATATCTCTCGCTCAGCGAATTGGCCTGGTCAGCCCTTTTTGTTATCCTCGTGATCCACCCGGTCGCTTCTTACCTGCTCTTCATGCTGGCCGGCGAAGCCGATCTCGTCGGCAATCCGGTCGACTTTCTTTATTACTATATGGTGACGGCAACGACTGTCGGCTATGGCGATCTTTCTCCAAAATCGGGGGCCGGCCGATTAATTGCCGTCCTGTTCGTTCTTCCCGGCGGCATTGCCATCTTCACCGCTGTTCTTGGCAAGTTGTTGACAAATATCGGTACGATCTGGAGGAATCGCATGCGCGGACTGGGTGATTACAGCGAACGCGCCGGCCATATCATCGTCCTGGGCTGGCAAGAGGGGCAGACATACCAGACGCTGCGGCTGCTGCATGCCGAACGGCAGGCCAACGAGCCGATGAGTGTTCTGGTTGCCAAGGACCTGCCGGAAAATCCCGCCAGCAATTACGCCGACTATATCAGAACCGAGCGGCTTGCCGATGCCGAGGCTCTGGTGCGGGCCGGAGTGGCCCAGGCGCGCGCGATCATCGCGCGCGGTGCAAATGACGACGAGACGCTGGCCGCCGTGCTGATTGCCGAAGACCACGCGCCCAATGCCCATATCGTGGCCTATTTCGCCGACGACCGCACGGCACAGATGGTCAAACAACGCCGGCCGCGCGTCGAGGCGGTGGGCTCGCTCGCCGAGGAGCTGCTGTCGCGTTCCGCCCGTGATCCGGGCTCTTCGGAAATCGCCGCACGGCTGCTGTCGGCCGCTTCCACCGACACGGCGTTTTCCCTGCCGGTGCCGCCTTTGCAAACGCCGCTACTCTACGGGGACGTGTTTTTAAGGCTCAAGCGTCAGCATAATGTGACGCTGGTGGGCATGCTGAGCCAGGGCATGACCGACCTCAATTGCCAGGACGAGACGCTGATGCGGGGCGGCGAGACCCTTTACTACATCAGCGGAATGCGGCTAGATCCCGCTGCCATCGCTTGGGCTCGAATGGGAGAGGTATCATGATCGGCTGGTTCGGCAGAGACAAGAACGAAAGGCCCTTACCCAAAGAACTTGGCCCGTTGAGCGCCGCCATCGGCGGGGCGTTGGAGATCGATTTCCTCTCCCTCGAAGCCGATGCTTTGGCCGGCCAGCCGGCCATGCCGCTGCCACGGAGCGGCCCGTTCATCATTGCCGCCTACGGTGAGGTTTCGCTCGATGCCGCGACGGTTCTGTCGCGCTATTACGATGAAGACCATCGGATGATTCAGGTGATGTCGACGTCGGGCCAGCCGGGTGATGTCGACGACATCAGCTTTTATCAGCCCTGGGACAGCGTCGTGCCTGCCGGGCAGGGCGAATGGAACCGCTGGACCGGGCCGGACGGCCTGATCGGTCAGCCAAGCTACGATGCCGATGGCATCCTCTATAGCCGCTTCTGGGGCGAGGGCCCGGAACGCACCCCATTGGCGGAGTTTGTCGAGAAGGTCGACGACGGTGAGGCGCAGCGCTCCATTCACCAGACCTGCATGCTATATTATCGCCCGCTTGGCTCGACGCGCGAGATGCTTTTGATCAATGTCGAGCGCGACCTCGATCTCGGACAGAGCCAGGCAGGCAGCTCGGTGGAATTTCTGATCGGCTATGGACTCGCTCCGGCCGATGTTCGCCGCGTCTGAGGGGATCCTATCAATTTCAACGGAGGACTTTTTCAATGCTCGATTACGTGGCGGGTCTGCCTGCCTTCCTCGGCTATTTCGCCGTTGGTCTTGCCGCTTACGGCGTTTTCGCGGTGATCTACACATTCCTGACGCCGCAGAAGGAAGTCCAACTCATTCGCGCAGGCAATCTTGCCGCCGTCACGGCATTCTTGGGCGCGCTTGTTGGTTTCAGCCTGCCGCTGGCTTCGGCCGCAGCCAATTCGGTCAGCATAGTCGATTACATCATATGGGCGGTGGTCGGCATTCTGGCGCAGATCCTGGCTTACTATATTGCGAATTTCACCATGACGGATCTGCATGAAAAGATCACTGCCGGCGATATCGCCGCGGGCATATGGGGCGGCGGCATCGCGCTGGTCATCGGTATTCTCAACGCCGCCTGCATGACCTATTGAGGGGAGGGAACGATGCGCAGACGTAAGAGCGGGCACAAACGACCTTTCCTGGCCCTCGGCACCATCGCTGCCTCGACCCTGGCCCTGTCCGGTTGCGGCGATCAGACTCCCTCGGAGACAATGTTCACCTCCGTCGACCAATGCGTGACTTCCGGCATGGACCGGCAGGTCTGCCAGGCCGGCTATCAGGATGCCATGCGGGCCCATCTCGCCGCCGCGCCGCGCTTCAACGGCATGGCCGCCTGCGAGGCCGAATACGGCTCAGGCCAGTGCACGGAACAGTCGGCCAGTGCCGTCCCCAACAATACCGGCGGAGGCGGCAGCTTTTTCGTACCGTTCCTGACGGGCTACATGCTGTCTTCCGCATTGAACAACATCGGCGGCTATTACGATTATCGCCGGCGCCAGGAGGAGAGTGGCTCCTACGGCTCGACGCCGATTTATCGCAATCGCTCGGGGCAAACGGTGACAACGACTGTTCGCTCGGGCGGTCGCAACGACACCGTGACTGCGCCCTCACGTCAGAGTGTCAAGCCGGTCAACGTCAACACCCGCACCGTCGCCCGTCAAGGCTTCGGGGGCCGTTCGTCGTTCAGTTTCGGCGGCTGACATGAAGCGCATCACCCTTCCGGCGCGTCCTGATTGGCTTGACAAGGCGCGCGCCGTCGGCTTCGGGTTTCACGTCATGTACGGCGAGCCTTACTGGCTCGACGATGCCGCCTATACATTCACGCTCGATGAGATCGAGACACGGATTGAAGAACCGAGCCAGGAACTGCACGACATGTGCATGGATCTGGTCGATGATATCGTCAGAAGCGAAGAGTCGCTCGACAAGCTGGCTATTCCGGAGGACCTGCGCGATGTGGTGCAGCGCTCCTGGCAGCGTCGCGACCTGCACCTCTACGGCCGGTTCGATCTTGCTTATGACGGCACTGGCCCGGTTAAGTTGCTCGAATATAACGCTGATACTCCCACTTCGGTGTTTGAGACAGCCTATTTCCAGTTCAACTGGCTGACCGACCAGGTGGCTTTGGGTATCCTGCCCAAGGATGCGGACCAGTACAATTCCTTGCAGGAAAGCCTCGTCGAGGCGTTCGAGCAATTTTCCAAGGAGCCGATCTTCCACTTCGCGGCGATGACCGACAATGAGGAGGATCGCGGCACGACGGTCTATCTGATGGACTGTGCAGTGCAGGCCGGCCATCGCGTCGAGCTTCTGGACATCCGCGAAATCGGCATCGATGCACAGGGCCGTTACACCGATCTCAAGGATCGGGTGATCGACCGCTGCTTCAAGCTGTATCCGTGGGAATTCATGCTGCGCGAGCCGTTCGCCCGCGACCTCGTGCGCTCGGGCGATGTTTTCGTCGAGCCCGCCTGGAAGGCCGTGCTTTCCAACAAAGGGCTTCTGCCTCTGCTCTGGCAGCGCCACCCCAATCATCCCAACCTGCTCGCTAGCTATTTCGCAGACGACCCGGCGGCGTCCAGTTTGAGCGATTATGTGCGCAAACCACTGCTGTCGCGAGAAGGCGAGAACGTCACGATATTCCGAGATGGCCGGGAATTGATTTCCGCCCCCGGCGATTATGGCGACGAAGGCTTTATCGTCCAGGCCTATGCTCCGCTTTTCGAAAGCGATGGTGGCTTCGCCGTGCTCGGCAGCTGGATCGTCGGTGATCGCGCCTGCGGTCTTGCCGTCCGCGAGGATCGCTCGCGCATAACCGCCAACTTGTCGCGTTTCGTACCGCATGTCATCGTCGGATAAGAGAAGGTATATCGCGCCATGCGCGGCTATCTTCTTTTAATCGTCGAGCGACGCAGCCCCAGTTTCAGCGGCGATGTCGCACTTGGAAATAGAATGTACCCCCTACAGACCGTGTGGCGGCAGGGTTGGAATGTCCGTTTGTGTGCAAAGTAGAAGTGTCACTTTGGGCGCTTCTTCAGCCATTTGCAAATGCGTCACTCGGCATGTCCACTTGCGCTGAGGCAAGCCCCCGACCGGACCGACTGGACCGGGTTGCAAGGGAAGGGAGGGGGCGGGTGAGGTGCTCCCCATCGGCTTTAGCTTTCTCAGTGGCAATTGTTCCGTCGCCGGTTGTACTATTGGCAGCTGTCTGTTGAAGGGTAGGGATCAAAGCCGCACGATGCTTCCAGAAATCAAGCTGCAGGGTGACATCGACGTCGCCGCGCTGTCACCACTTCTTCGCGGGATGATCCTTTCGGTTGCCTATGCTGACGGTGAGGGTGGCATAGGATTGACTGCGACCGGCGCCATGAACCGCAAGTTCGTGCATTGGGCCGCTGTGCACTTCCTCTGGCCAAGCTTCACAGCCGAAGACCTCTACAGCATGAACAAGGTGCTCAATGAAAGCGACATGCCGCCGCTTTGGGTCGTGCGCGACATGACCCGCCACCTGAAGCTTCTTCGCCGGAAAAAGGATGTGCTGCTGCCAACTAGACGAGGCCGGGAGTTTTTGGCAAAACCGCAAGCCTTCTTCGATCTGATCGCCACGGATTATCTCTACTCGTATGTCCACGAAACCGATCGTGAAGAGGAGGTGCGGGCGCGGTTACGCTGGTGGCGCCTATTCCTCAATCTTCTCAATATCGCGGCCAGAGAAGGTTGCACGTCAATGGAGGTTGTGGAGATCCTCTATCCAGACCTGGCGCCTCTGTCGGACACCGAAATAACCCTGGAAGCCTGGAAGTTGAAATCCGATCTCCAGCACGGCGTCTTTCGACGCTTATGCTGGCTCGGCTTGCTCTATGAGGCACGAGAGGGGCTCACTCTTCTCCAGGACGGATCCTTCCACAAGACGCCACTTTGGGCAGCCTGCCTGCAGTTGGAATCGGATACGCAAAGCGACATCGGCGTGCACTGACGAACTTCATTCCGCTGGCTGCCTCATCAACGCCTTCTGCCTTTTGGGAATCACCTCCGGATCATTCATGAAGTCCGTCCGCCGACCAGGCTTGCGGCCGCGCTTGTGATAACCATTGCCCTGGCTGCCATCGGGAATGCCGAACATATGATCCGTCTGGCCGGCGCGGCGAGGGCCGCTCTTGTTTAGCTCACAAAGCGCCCGCCCGAACTGGGTCATGCCCTGGCCACCCTTGGCCTCCTTCTTCGCCACCCGGAACACCGAATGCTTGTCGGAGTAGAAAGCCACAGGCGCGCCGTGATCGCGCAGGTAAAGCGCCAGCGCCTCGAAATAGCTGAAGGCGCTTTCCGAGCGCACGAACCGCAACTGCATCAGCTTGCCCGTCGCATCGTCGACGAACACCAGCAGCGAGCATGGATCACCGCGGTCCTCGAACCAGCGATGCTCGGACCCGTCAATCTGCACCAACTCGCCATAGGCTTCACGCCGCAAGCGCGGCTGATGAAACGTCCGCCGCTGCTTGCGCGAGAGCCACAGGCCCGCATCCACCATCCAGCTGCGCAACGTCTCACGCGACACCCGCAACCCATCGCGCTCGGCAAGCTTCTCGGCCGCCAAGGTTGGTCCGAAGTCTGCATAGCGTTCGCCAACCAGCGTCACGGCGTAATCCCGAACCCCGTCGCTGATCCGGTTGTTCGACGGTCGGCCGATCGCTTTGTGCCGGATCGACGCCGCACCACCCGTGTTGATCCGCTCCAGCAGACGACGCACCTGGCGCGTACTCAGATCAAGCACATGTGCCGCCGACACCATCGTCATCCGGCCGGCGATCACATTCGATAGAATCTCGATCCGCTGCAGATCACGCTCGCTCATCGCTATCAGTCCCATCCGCAATCTCCCAGGTCATCAAACAAGGGGAGAGTGACATTCCAACTTTGCAGAAACAGGACACTTTAACTTTGCGGCTACACAACTTGTCAAAGCTGAATAGCGCTGCGACTTCGCCAGCCAGTTAGAAACGCGACACTAGCACCGTCGGTCAGCCCCCGATCCGGCCGGCTGGGCCGGGTTGAAAGGGCGGAGCGGGGGCGGGTGATGACACTTCCTTCGGCTTTAGCTTTCTCACTGGCAATTGTTCTTTTGTCGCTCGATACTCGCTGGCACTTGCATGGCGCAGGATGGGGATCAAAGCCGCACGATGCTTCCGGAAATCAACCTGCAGGGGCACGTCGATGTCGCCGCGCTGTCACCACTTCTTCGCGGCATGCTTCTTTCGGTTGCCTATGCTGACGGTGAGGGTGGCATAGGATTGACTGCGACCGGCGCCATGAACCGCAAGTTCGTGCATTGGGCCGCTGTGCACTTCCTCTGGCCAAGCTTCACAGCCGAAGACCTCTACAGCATGAACAAGGTGCTCAATGAAAGCGACATGCCGCCGCTTTGGGTCGTGCGCGACATGGCCCGTCATCTGAAACTTCTTCGCCGAAAAAAGGACGTGCTGCTGCCAACCAAACGCGGCCGGGAGTTTTTGGCAAAACCGCAAGCCTTCTTTGATCTGGTCGCCACGGATTATCTCTATTCGTATGTCCACGCCACCGAGCGGGAAGAGGAGGTCCGAGCGCGGTTACGCTGGTGGCGCATGTTCCTCAATCTTCTCAATATCAAGGCCAGAGAAGGTTGCACACCAATGGAGGTTGTGAAAATCCTCTATCCAGACCTGGCGCCTCTGTCGGACACCGAAATAACCCTGGAAGCCTGGGAGTTGAAATCCGATCTCCAGTACGGCGTCTTTCGACGCTTATGCTGGCTCGGCTTGCTCTATGAGGCACGAGAGGGGCTCACTCTTCTCCAGGACGGATCCTTCCACAAGACGCCACTTTGGGCAGCCTGCCTGCAGTTGGAATCGGATACGCAAAGCGACATTGGCGTGCACTGACGAACTTCATTCCGCTGGCTGCCTCATCAACGCCTTCTGCCTTTTGGCAATCACCTCCGGATCATTCATGAAGTCCGTCCGCCGGCCAGGCTTGCGGCCACGCTTCTGATAACCATTGCCCTGGCTGCCATCGGGAATACCGAACATATGATCCGTCTGGCCGGTGCGGCGAGGGCCGCTCTTGCTGCGCTGCTGTTCCCGCCCAGCCTGCAGCTCGGCGACGATGGAAAGCATGTCGTCGAGACGCTTGTTCTCGACAACCTCTGCCCGGTGGACCGACCGCAATGTATCGAAGGTTCTGTAGGGCAGGGTGAAGCTCTCGTGCATGATCTCGAGGCGGCCGTCCGGGTAGTCGCAGACAACGACCTTCTTACCCGCCAATGGCCTGGAAATCTCGGTCGGATCGAGAATGAACAAGACCTTGTCGTAACGGAGCGTCAGCGACTGCGACAGTGTGCGGACTTCCTTCCGGCACATGGCGCCATCGAGATTCTCATGGTCGGCCAGCGGTCGGTGCATGTCCTTCGGATTGCGCGGTTGCTTGCCGAACCGCGAATTGAAATCCGCAATGAACTCAGGCGCATAGGCATTGGCAGCTTCGATCGTATCGATGCCGCGAAGCCGCATCTCCTTCACCAGCCGATCCTGCAATGTCTGGTTGGCGCGTTCCACACGGCCCTTGGCTTGCGGAGTGTTGGCACAGATAATGTCGATGTTCAGCTCATAAAGCGCACGACCAAACTGCGTCAGGCCGCTCGTCCGGTCTTTCTCTGACGCATGCGTGCTACGGAAAACCCCATGTTTGTCGCTGTAGAACGCGAGAGGTTTGCCCCATTGCTGCAAATACGCCTTAGTCGCATGCAGATAGTCGAACGTGTTCTCTGATCCGGCGAACCGCAGGTGCAGCAGCTTGCCGGTCGCATCGTCGATATAGACGAGCAGGGCGCATTTGGGGCCGCGGTTCTCGAACCACCAGTGATGCGAACCATCGATCTGCACCAGTTCGCCAAAGCAGTCGCGCCGGCCGCGTGGCTGGAAAACCCGTTTCTTGCGTTCCCGGCGCGAGATCCAGATGCCGGCCTCGGTCATCCATTGCCGCAGCGTCTCCTTAGCAACAGAGATCCGGTGCAGCTCGATCAGCTTCTCGCGAGCCAGCGTCGGGCCGAAATCCAGATAGTGCTCGCGGATCAGATCCAGCGCTGCATTGCGAAACTCCTCGCTGTGGCGCCGGTTGCTCGGCTGCGATCGTTTCTTGGAAACGAGGCCGGCTGGACCATCCCGGTCATAGGCCTGCAGCAACCGATGGACCTGACTTCGACTGAGCCCGAGCAGTTCGGCAGCCTGGACAACGCTCAGGCGTAGGTCACGGATCTTCTGGATGACTTCAAGGCGATGCAACTCTTTCTGCGACATGGTGATCATAAAGGACATGACGACTCCGACCGCTCATGGTCTTGACCAGGCTGAAGATCGTCATCCTTGCTCCCAACGTTGGCTTTGACCAGTGCGTCGAGAGGCGAGACTGTCGCATCTCTAACTGGCCCAACTGTCGCATTACTAAATAGCCCTTACACAACTGTATCGCATAAGATAGCTTATGGAACAAAGTGATTGCACTGGCGTACGCGTGATCAGCGAACCGAAGTTCGTTAGACTATGCTCTTCATCGCGATCACGCGACCGTCCTGGTCCCCCGGAACACGCGACTATTCGGCGAGTTCGCGCATGACCTTGATAAGGTCGGACTTGCCTTCGAAGCCGATGCCCGGCAGCTCAGGCATCGTGATATGCCCGTCGATGACCTTTACGCCGTCCGGGAAGCCCCCGTATGGCTGGAAGAGATCTGGATAGCTCTCATTGCCACCGAGGCCGAGGCCGGCCGCGATGTTGAGCGACATCTGGTGACCGCCATGCGGGATGCAGCGGGACGGCGACCAACCGAACTGGCGCAGGACGTCGAGGGTCCGGAGGTATTCGACGAGACCGTAGGACAGGGCGCAGTCGAACTGCAGGAAGTCGCGGTCGGCGCGCATGCCGCCGTAACGAAGCAGGTTGCGGGCATCCTGGTGGGAGAAGAGGTTCTCGCCGGTTGCCATCGGAGCGTCGTAGAATTCGGAGATGGCCGCCTGCAAGGCGTAGTCGAGCGGATCGCCGATTTCCTCGTACCAGAAAAGCGGGTAGTCACGCAGCATCTTCGCGTAGGCGATGCCAGTCTCCAAATCGAAGCGGCCGTTCGCATCGACCGCGAGTTTCGCCTCGGAACCGATCTCTTCCAGCACGGATTCGATGCGGCCTCGGTCCTCGTCGATCGAGGCGCCACCGATCTTCATCTTCACGACATTGTACCCGCGGTCGAGATAGCCGCGCATCTCCTTGCGAAGCGCACTGTTGTCCTTGCCGGGATAGTAGTAGCCGCCGGCGGCGTAAACGAAGACCCTGGGGTCCGCCTCGCGGCCCTTCTTGTCGGCCAGCATGCGGAAGAGAGGTTTACTTTCGATCTTCGCAACCGCATCCCAGATGGCCATGTCGATGGTACCGACAGCCACGGAGCGCTCGCCGTGACCGCCGGGCTTTTCATTCATCATCATGGTCGACCAGATCTTGTGCGGATCGAGGTTGGTGCCGGCGTCGTTGATCAGGCTGTCCGGGTCTGCCTGCAGGATGCGGTCCTTGAACCGTTCGCGGATCAGGCCGCCCTGGCCATAACGGCCGTTCGAGTTGAAGCCATAGCCAACGACGCGGCGGCCGTCCCTGACGACATCGGTCACGACGGCAACGAGACTGGCCGTCATCTTCGAAAAGTCGATATAGGCGTTGCGGATGGGCGACGCGATGGGCTTGGTAACTTCGCAGACGTTTACGATACGCATTTTGATCTCCGGTTTCTGAACATTTGGATGTCTGGCTAGTGCTGGGCTTCGTCAGCGACAACAGTGATCCGGCGGGGAACGTCCCCGCGTGTTCGGCGTCGACGGTGGCCCGGTCAAAAGCCCCTTCCCACTTGGCGATGGCTATTGTTGCAACCCCGTTGCCGATGAGGTTCATGAAGCGATCGACGCCGAGCAGGAGGATGAGACCTGCGATGGGAATGGCATGAAAGCTGGGCAGCGTGGCAGCAAGGGTAACGAAGCCTGCGAGGTGACCGAGATCGATGGTGACTTCATTTCTTCCTCCCATTGCCGTCGCGTCTCCAACAACGGCGTTCCTCAACGCAACATTCGCGAACAAGCGATTGACCGTCCAATGCCGTTTCGGCTTCAATTGATGCCGTAAGTGAGAGGATGAGATGGATACTGCCTGGCTTTTGGATTTGCGAGCTCTCGCCGACACCCTCAATTTTTCGAGGGCGGCGGAGTTGCGCAATATTACGCAGCCCGCCTTTGGTCGCCGGATAAAGGCCTTTGAAGATTGGAGCGGATCCGTTCTGGTCGACCGATCAACGCACCGCATCAGGATTACGCCTGCTGGCGAAATTATGCTTGATGCCGCAAATGACATTCTTCAAAGGATCGAAAGGGCTACCCACGACTTGAACCAGGAACGATCCGCCACTGCGACCCTGACGTTTGCGGCGACGCACGCTTTATCCTTCACCTTTTTTCCGGGTTGGGTGCAAAGTCTGGGCTCGTCGGTAGCGACAGTGCCAATCCGGCTTCTTTCCGACAACATGAATGAGTGCGAAAAGATGATGGCGGAAGGCAGGGCGCAGTTTCTCCTGTGCCACTTCCATCCAGACAGCGAAATTCGTTTGCATGAAGCCGACTTCAAGTACATGGAACTTGCCAGCGACGTTCTTGTCCCCGTTGCTCGAAGAGGCAAGGAGGGCGCGCCAATCCATAAGTTGCCCGGTACACCGGAGATTCCCGTCCCTCATATATCGTTTGACGAGAAATCGGGAATGGGCCGAATACTGGCGGCCAACCTTTCGCCGGTCGAGAGCGAATTGCATCTGGTGCGCGTCTTCACATCGCATTTGGCAATGGTCTTGAAAGCGCTGGCACTTGAGGGAAAAGGCGTGGCCTGGATACCGCGCAGCCTTGCCAGCTCTGAGCTGGAACCAGAAGGGAACCTGGCAGTCGCCGGCGACGAACGGTGGATGGTGCCGGTCAAGATCGTACTGATCCGATCGAGGACCCGGATGACGGAGTTGGCAGAGAAATTCTGGATGACGGTCGAAAGTGCATCGAAGCGAACGCCAGTATGAACAGTCTTTACTTGCGACCCGTGGCCCCTCATAGGGGGCAATTGAATTTGATTTGGCATTCTATTTTGCAAGCCAGGGGCAAAGGTGCGTGCTTCTTCCCGTACTCGCCGGAACCGTGAGAACGATTGACGAGGACCTACTGGCCGAGCCACTCGATAAATGGATCCGCGGACTTCAATCCTTCGCCGCTTCAGTCACCATTCATGCCAGCGCGTCGCAGTAGTGCCCAGTCGATCAACGCTTCCATCGCCGGACCCAGTGCAACACCAAGTTTGCTTAAGTTGTACTCTACCCGTGGGGGCACCTCCGGATAAACGGTTCGTACGATTATTCCGTCCTTCTCCAGCTCTTTCAGTTGTTGGATGAGCATTTTCTGGTTCACGCCGTCGACACGCCGTTCCAACTCAGAAAAGCGGAGGGGACCATGCGCTGCAAAGAGCTGGCAGATGATGACAGTCTTCCACTTGCCCTCGAGAACCCGCAGCGCCTCACTGGTCGCCGCAGCCCATACCTTCCGCTGCTCGGGATTCTGGCAGTTCCAGTCGTGCTCAGTCCGCATACATACCTCAATCGGCAGTAACACACCAAAAGGTGGGTTCTTGCCTGCTTAGCTATCTACTCCTATTTTCATTAGTACAGAAATGCGGAAGGAATAGCTTATGAAAATCGGCATCTTTGGCACCGGCAATATCGGCGGTACCCTCGCACGCAAGCTTGCCGCCGCAGGGCATGATGTCCGGATCACCAATTCAAAACCCTCCGAAAAGCTCAACGCATTCGCTGCTGACATCGGCGCGACCCCGGTTGATGCACAGGGCGTGGTGGATGGCGCTGATATGATCATCTTGTCGATCCCATTCCCGGCCGTTGCAGAGCTTCCGCAGGATCTATTCGCAAATCTTGCCGCCAACGTCCCGGTCGTCGATACGGGCAACTACTATCCTGGCATGCGCGATCCGCACATTGCCGAGATTGACGACGGATTGCCGGAAAGCGTCTGGGTTTCGAACCAGATTGGCCGCCGCGTTATCAAAGCCTTCAACAACATTCTGGCTGCGACCCTTGCCGATGGCGGGCGTCCGGTTGGTGCACCCGATCGCATTGCAGCGGCCGTTGCGGGCGACGACGAGGCTCAGAAAAGAATCGTCATGGGCATCGTGGACGAGGTCGGTTTTGATCCCATCGATTCAGGGTCTCTCGACGACTCCTGGCGCCAGCAGCCGTCGACGCCCGTCTATTGCTGCGACTGGAACGTCGAGGAGACGCGCAAGGCCCTTGCTCAGGCCGTGAAGGGAAAGGCCGCTGCAACGCGGGATAAATTGCCCGAACAATTCGCGGCACTCGGCCCCAACCCAAAGCACGCCGATGTCATCGCCTCCAATCGGGAGAACAATGCCCCGGCGTAAGGAAATTAACCAACGACACCACTCATCAGATGCCCAGTGTCTCTAGTTTAGCAAGCTTACGCGTTAAAGCGCTCACTTGCTCGAGATATTTGTTTGAACGATGTGGTTTTCCGCCTGGAGGATTTTGCCCAAATACGTTTTGGCCTATTCTATTGCTTGATCAATCAGGCTGAATCTCTCACCACAAGCTTGCCTTGGAAATTAACTGTCTCCCTCGGCGCTCTTTCCAGAATCATGTCTATTGCCGCTTTGACCATCTGGTCGGTGGGTTGCTCGTAGGTTGTAAGGCTGTATGCGGGGGATGCCGCAGGGGCAGCGTTGTCGAAGCCCACAATGGCGAGATCATCCGGCACGCGTAAGCCGAACTCGCTTCGGGCAACATCGATCGCTCCGAACGCGAGAGCATCGTTTTCGCACATGAGGACATCGATCCGGTCTTCCGGCGCAACGTTAGACAAATAGTCCCGGGCGGCTTGCGCGCCTGCTTCTGCGCTGTAGCGCTCGGCAGACATTTCTACGAGTTCGACGCCGAGAGCGGTTCGCCAGAACGCCTTGAAGTTTCTCCGCCTGCCAAGCGCTGTAGACAATGTAAGCGCCCCGGCCATAAATCCCGGTCTCCGATATCCCCGTTTTAATAGGTGCTCGCCGATCTCGGCAATCGCCACGACGGCATCGCAGGAGATGGCGGGAACACCTTCGATCTGGCTATCTCGAGCAAGAACAAACATCGGAGGCCCGCCGCGTCCCAGCTTATGATCCGTCAACATCTCGTCGCGAAACGCTGTGCCAAATAGCACGATCGCATCAACCTGCCGCTGGTCGGCATTCAATATGGCATGCACGTGGCTGTAGTGCTGATTGATATTGATCAACATGGTCACGAGCCCCTCCGCCTGCAGGCTGGCGGTTAGCTTTTCAAGAAACGGAAGCTTGTGCGGGTTTGCGAAGTCATCAACGAGAACCGCGACCTGATGTGTAGAATTGGTGGCAAGGCTCCTGGCCAACAGGTTAGGCCGATAATTGAGCCGCTCTGCCGCCTCCAGCACTTTGGCTTTGCTTGCTTCCGTGATCGAGGCACCCGGCGTAAATGCGCGGATGACCGTCCACTTTGAAACGCCGGCCTCCATCGCCACGTTCTGCGCCGTCGCTCGCTTCATAGTCGAACCTCTCCGTTTCGAAACGTTTATTCCATTTCTGCCGGAACGCGAAATGAATGGTTGATTTCTTTTAGCAAGAATCTTATAGCTATGCACGTTTGCTACCGGTAGCATAAAATGTGCACCCGGTAGCAAATTGGAGGACGCGCCGTCTGAGGCGTTTTTGGTGGTTCTCGCGCTAGGAGGCGCGGGACACCCTTTGGGAGGAGTTTTTATGAAATCGTTTCTTCGTAAAATTGTGCTGGGCGTTGCCGTGGTTAGCGCACTTGGCGCTGCATCTGGCGTTGCCATCGCACAGGATATCAACATCATCGCCGTAACGCACGGCCAGGCCAACGACCCCTTCTGGTCGGTTGTTAAGAACGGGGTAAGCGCCGGCGCCAAGGATGCCGGTGTCAGCATCGACTATCGTGCGCCGGAAACCTTCGACATGGTGGCCATGAGCCAGCTGATCGACGCCGCCGTCAACCAGAAACCAGCCGGCTTGATCGTCTCGATCCCGGATTCGTCCGCATTAGGCCCGTCGATCCAGAAGGCCGTCGCCGCCGGCATTCCGGTCATTTCCATCAATTCCGGCTCCGACGTTTCGAAGTCACTGGGAGCGCTTCTCCATGTCGGCCAGGACGAATACAGCGCCGGCAAGGCAGCAGGTGAAAAGCTCAAGGAGATGGGCGGCAAGGTTGCCATCTGCGTCAACCAGGAGGTCGGCAACGTCTCCCTCGATCAGCGTTGCCAGGGCTTCTCCGACGGCTTTGCAGGCAGCGTTACGGTCCTGCCCGTCTCCAACGATCCGGCGGACGTTCGGGCCAAGGTGAAGGCTGCACTGAGCTCGAACGCCGCAATCGACACGATCATGGCACTCGGCGCAAGCACTGCCGGCGAACCGTCTCTGGCTGCCGTCGCCGATGCAGGCATGACTGGCAAGATCAAAGTCGCCACTTTCGACCTTTCTGCAGACTTCCTGAAGGCTGTCGCTGCTGGCGATGCCGCTTTCGCCATCGATCAGCAGCAGTTCCTCCAGGGCTATCTGCCCGTGGTCTTCCTCGCAAACTATGCCAAGTACGGCCTGATCCCCGGCGGCAACGTGCCTTCCGGTCCGAACCTGATCACCAAGGAAAAGGCCGCCCAGGTCGTCGAACTATCGGCAAAGGGCATCCGCTAATCCACAACTGCCGAAAGGCGTGATTGTCGAACACCCTCCCCGCTTTCGAAGAGGGTGTTCGACAGACGACGTGCGCCGTGAGGAATGCCCTCGGCGCTTCGGCGAATTGCATCCATTGGGAGGTAGGTATCATGGCTCCGATCGAGCAAAAAATAGGAGATGCGTCAAACTCCGACGAGCGCATCAAACAGGTGGGCTTTCTCACACATATGATGCGTCGGCCCGAGCTCGGCGCGGTTGCTGGCCTCGTCCTGGTGGTGACGTTCTTCTTTCTTACCGCAGACCATTCGATGTTTTCGCTTTCAGGTGTGATGACGATCCTGGCCCCAGCCTCACAGCTGGGAATTCTCGCCATTGCGGCAGCTCTGCTGATGATTGGTGGCGAGTTCGATCTTTCGATCGGCTCGATGGTGGCCTTCGCCGGATTGATCTTCGGCGCGGCCCTGACCAATTTCGGTCAACCGCTCTGGATTTCCATTATCATCACGATGCTGCTTGCAGCCGCCATGGGCGCGGTGAACGGACAGATTGTGATCAGGACACGGCTGCCGTCGTTCATCGTCACGCTTGCCTTCCTCTTTATTTTGCGGGGTCTAACCCTTGTTGGCCTGAAATGGGCGACAGGCGGCTCAACTCAGCTTCGCGGGATAGGTGAGGTCGTCGGCGACGGTCCCTTGAAGCGCCTGTTCTCAGGCGTCGCCTTCCAGGATCTTTTCAGCTGGCTTGCAGCCCATGGCCTGATCGAGAAGTTCGACAACGGCGTTCCGAAAGTCACGGGCGTGCCGGTGTCCGTGGTCTGGTTCATCGCCATTGCCGGGCTCGCCACCTGGGTTCTTCTGCGCACCCGGATCGGAAACTGGGTTTTTGCCGCCGGCGGCGATCCCAATGCGGCAAGAAACTCCGGGGTCCCGGTCGATCGCGTGAAGACGGGGCTCTTCGCGCTCACAGCCTGCGCCGCGGCGCTTGTGGCAATTATCACCGTGCTGGATGCCGGCTCGACGGACGCGCGCCGCGGTTTCCAGAAGGAGTTCGAGGCGATCATCGCTGCCGTGATTGGCGGATGTCTGCTGACCGGCGGTTATGGATCGGCGATCGGCGCCTTCTTCGGCGCCATCATCTTCGGTCTCGTCTCGATCGGCCTGACCTACACGAAGTTCGACTCGGACTGGTTCCAAGTCTTCCTCGGCTCCATGCTGCTGCTGGCCGTTCTCTTCAACAATTTCATTCGCCGCAAAGTGACAGGGGAGCGCTGATCATGACTGATAACCAATCAGAAACCGCTCCGCCGGTCATTGAAGTCAAAAATATCGTCAAGCACTACGGCTCCGTCATCGCGCTCTCGGGCGTTTCGATGAAGGTATCACAGGGCGAAGTGCTCTGCCTGCTTGGAGACAATGGAGCTGGGAAATCCACACTCATCAAGACGCTGTCGGGTGTGGTCCGTCCCTCGGGCGGCGATTTCCTGGTCGAGGGCAAGCCGGTCGCATTCACCAGTCCGCGCGATGCACTCGATGCCGGCATCGCGACCGTCTATCAGGATCTGGCGATGATCCCTTTGATGTCGATCACTCGAAACTTCTTCATGGGACGCGAACCCGTGAAAGGCATTCCGCCGTTTCGCCATGTCGATTTCAAGTATTGCAGCGAGGTGACTCGCGAGGAGATGCACAAGATCGGCATCGATATCCGCGACCCGAACCAGGCGGTCGGCACCCTTTCCGGCGGCGAGCGGCAATGTGTGGCGATCGCGCGGGCCGTTTATTTCGGAGCAAAGGTGCTCATCCTCGATGAGCCGACGTCCGCATTGGGCGTTGCCCAAACCTCGATGGTGCTGAAGTACATCCATCAGGTTCAGCAGAAGGGCCTCGCTGTGATCTTCATCACCCACAATGTTCGCCATGCCTTTGCTGTCGGCAATCGTTTCACGGTTCTCAATCGCGGAAAGACGCTCGGCACTTTCGACAAGAGCGAGATTTCGCTTGAGGAACTGCAGAACCTCATGGCTGGCGGCAAGGAACTGCAGGTGCTCTCCGCCGAACTCGGCGGCACGATCTGACATATTGCATGAGGAACAATCATGAAAACGACTACAAAAACATCACCTTTCACGCTAGCGGTCTGCGCCGAAATGGTGTTTCGCTCCCTGCCCCTCCTCGATCGGTTGAAGCGCATCACCGAACTCGGCTTCCAGGCGGAAATCTGGGATTGGACGAAACACGATATCGAGGCGATCGCAAAGTCTGGTGCCACTTTCTCGTCGATGACAGGATACGTGACCGGCACGCTGGCAGATGACGCCGGAGCCGATGAGCTGCTGCGCACTGCGCGCCAGTCGATCCCGATCGCCAAGGAACTCAATTGCCCGCGCCTCAACTTGCATGGGACGGGGCTCGATGGACAGGGCCTGCCCGTCGTCAAGTCCGAGGTCGTCACCGGCGCCATGTGGCTGAAGGCGGCCGATACGCTAAGCCGCATCGCTGATCTCGGCGAGGAGGAAGGCGTTACCTTCGTCCTCGAAAACCTGAACGAGGTGGTTGACCATCCAAAGACGCCGTTTGCCAAGGCGGCCGATACACTTGCATTGGTGGCGGCCGTCAACCGGCCGTCGCTGAAGCTCAATCTCGATCTTTACCACGCACAGATTGGTGAGGGGAACTTGATCGAGCTTTGCCGCACCGCTCTTCCACATATCGGTGAAATCCAGGTCGCCGACGTTCCCGGCCGCAAGGAGCCGGGCACCGGCGAAATTAACTATCCAGCCATCGCACGCGCGCTGGACGAGATGGGCTACCGGGGGACGATCGGCATGGAAGCCTGGCCTTCCGGCGATGACGAACTTGCCCTCTCCCGCTTCCGCGACGCGTTTTCCCTTTGATCCGACAGCAGCATTTTCAGGAGCTTTCCATGCCCGCCCACCGTCCCGTCAATCTCGCTCTCATCGGTGCCGGCCGCATCGGTTCGTTCCACGCCGAAAGCGTCGCCCGGCGCCTGGTTGATGCCAATTTGCTCGCCGTCGCCGATCCGGCGCCGGGCGCTGCCGAAAAACTGGCGGCAGCGCTCGATGCACCCAAAGCCTATACCAGCGTGTCGGAGCTTCTCGCCAATCCGGAGATCGATGGCGTCATCATCGCCACGCCGGCGCGTTTCCACACGAGCGTCGTCGTGGAAGCCGCGCGGGCCGGAAAAGCGGTCTTCTGCGAAAAACCGATGGCGCTGACGCTCGGGGAAGCAGACGAGGCTATCGCTGTCACAAAGGCTGCGAAGGTGCCACTCCAGGTTGGATTCAATCGACGTTGGGACCAGGCTTTTTACGAGGGCCGCGCAGCGATCGATGCTGGCAAAGTTGGTTCCGTCCAACTTCTTCGCTCGTTGACGCGAGACCCGGGTCCCTACGACGGCAACCCGGAAAAGACGCCGCTATGGACGATCTTCTATGAGACGCTGATCCACGACTTCGACACGCTGCTGTGGCTGAACCCGAAAGCAACACCGATCGAGGTGACGGCGATTGCCGATGCGCTCGTGGTACCGGACTTTGCCAGAAAGGGTTTTCACGACACCGCCGTCGTCACCATCCGCTTCGACAACGGTTCGATCGCTGTGGCGGAGGCGAATTTCTGCGCCATGTACGGCTACGACATCCGCGGCGAGGTCTTTGGCTCCGGGGGCATGGTGACGATGGGCGATGTACGCCGTTCCTCGATGACGCTCTACGACAAGAACGGAGTTTCGAACGATACCTGGCGGCGTGACACGGATCACTTTGTCCACGGTTACACCGCCCAGCTCGCCTCCTTCGTCGAGGCCATAAGGACGGGCACCGTCACTGGCCCGACCGGTGAAGATGCCCGCAATGCGCTTGCCATCGCGCTCGCCTGCATCACGTCGGTTACCGAGCGCAGGACGATCCAGCTTTCCGGTCTCTAGGCCGGATCGCAAAAGACGGAGTGTGCCAAGAAATGCCGCAGCATATCCGCAGTCTGAGCAGCCCGCCGGCAAGTTTCGAAGAGCTGAAGTCGGCCATCGCTTCCCGCCACGTCACCTTCCCTCTTCGCGTCGAGAATGTGGCGAAGAGGGTCCTGGCCAAACCGGAACTCATGGCCTTTAGTAGCACGACCTCAATCGCGGACGACTGCGGCGTCTCCGTCTCTACGGTCATGCGCTTTGTTGCGCATATCGGCTTCCACTAAATCGCGCAGGCACGCGCAATTTTCAGAAATGAGTTGCGCCGCCGTCTGTCTGTGTTGTTGCCCGGGCCGGGTATGAAAAACGGGAGCGATGGGTAGATGGCCGTCGACACAGGCGGTACGCTCAAGCCCAGGTTCGTGGTTTACGCTGGATCTGAAGATTAGCCCGATGAAGGCCATTGGCGCATTCATTGGTGGGTTCCTGTGCGTCACCCCCGCGGCCGCCCTACTCGCCACTATCGGTTTGAAAGCGGATAGGCCCTCGCATTGAAGGAAAGCGAGCGCGGACCCGTTGTCCTAGTCACGTGGGATAACAATGATTTATGGATGCCAGCTCATTTGAGAGGCGTTACATTCCTGGCTACATGAACGCGATGCAACTGTGCTTATGCGCTCAATCGGCGAGGCCTAACCAGGATCGCCGGCCCAGTCTTCATGTCCATGGCGTATTCGGATCACGAAAATGGCTCCGTTCTCTTCGATCCGGTAGACAACGAGATGCGCTTTGAACGGATGGATCCTAACGTGCGGCGAAATCTCTGCTCGTTCACGCGCTATTTGCGGATTCGCGGCAATCAGGTCAAGCACCACGAACAGCTCGTCATGATACCTCCTAGCTTGTGCAGATCCGAAAATGCGGACACTTTGCTCGGCGATTGCAATGATGTCCTCTTCCGCTTCGACAGAAAGGCTAAAACGCATTATCTGCTGCCGCGGGTCGGTTCCGCGCGCGCGACTGCCTCTGCAAAGAGTTCGTCCTTCGAGCGACCGCCAACACCACTTTTGAGACCGTCGTCGACAAAGCGCTGCATGGCAGCAATCTTATCACTGCGTGCTTGGTCCCTGCGAATCAGGTCGCGCACATAATCACTGGCATTGGAATATCGCCCGGTCCTCGCTTGCGCCTCGACCCAATCTTTCATTGGGTCTGGTAAAGATACGTTCATAGTAGCCATTCGAGCCTCCAAACTGCGCACAAGCTAACTGAAATTGGCAAAGTTTGTCAAACTGGCTCCTCATTCTCTATCGGCGAAAAGCGACGCACCTGGTTTGGACCAAAGGAGATGTTGGGAGGCTTGATATGAGATAGCCCCACGAACCGCGGGCGGTTGCCTCGACCGATCCTGCCCGAGGAAGGCAGCAAGTTCGGCTTGAAAACACGTTGCACGCAGGCCTCGTCCGGCACGAGCACATGGTTTTTGCTCTCAAGCGGTACGAAGCTCGCATTCGGAATCGCGGCGGCAAGCTTGCAACCTTGATCAAGCGGCACGCGTTGCCGCGGCTCGGCAAATCGCGCCGGTCCCCAATATCACATTCTCCCACGCATTCCCTCAGAAACCAGTTTCGATCTTGGGCTCTGTGAGATAGACATCCCAGATCCATACGCGCGTGTTTTGCGTCGACGCGTCAATCCCCGGAGTTGCATCATGAAAATCGCGCCGCAGCAGCGGATCTATGTCTGCTTCTTTCTCTTCGCTGTGTCGCTGGGGGCGCTGCTGTCAAGGATGCCGGATTTGCAGGTTGCACTTGGCGTCAATAAGTCCGAGCTTGGGTTGACCCTGATAGGGGCTGCGATCGGCGCCTTGATTTCGTTGACTTTGTCTTCGCCCTTGATCGCCCGGCTCGGCGCGCGTACGACGGCATTCATTACTGTTCTCGGCACGTCTGCGCTGCTATCTCTGGTGCCGTGGATTGGTGCGGCGCCGGTCGTGTTCTGTGTGCTTTTCGTCGAGGGGCTGCTCGCCGGAGCGCTGGAGATCAATCTCAATGTTGAGATCGACCGTATCGAAGCGCAGCTAGGACGCGGTGTGATGAACAGGGCGCATGGTTTCTGGAGCCTCGGCTTCTTCGTCACGGCGCTTGTCTCCTCGGTCGTTCGCCAAGCCGGGATTTCGATGGAACTCCATCTCGCCGTGACCTTTGTCGCGGTTGTTGTCATCGGCATCTGGGCGATTTCCGGCATGCGGAATGCGCCGGCGCGGATCGCGTTGCATGAAGGCAAGGCACCGCTGGTAGCGCTTCCCACCTGGGGCCTCATGCCGCTGTGCGTGATCGGCATCGCGGCCTTTCTCGTCGAAGGCGCCGGGATCGACTGGTCGGCGATCTATATGCGCGATGTGTTTTCGGTCGAGCCCTTCATTGGCGGACTGGGATTGACGCTCTTTACCTTCTGCATGGCGCTGGCGCGCCTGTTCGTCGATCCGCTGGTCGATCGGTTTGGCGCGCGGGCCGTCGCCACGATGTTGCTTGTTCTTTCGGCCATCGGCATCTGCGCCGTGTCGGGGGCGCCGCATCCCTATGTCGCGCTGGCGGGCTTTGCCTTGATGGGCGCCGGCTGCAGCGCGGTCTATCCTCTCGCTGTCTCGGCGGCGGCCCAACGCACCGATCGCGCGGCGTATCTCAACGTCGCCGCCCTCGGCCAAATGAGCTTTGTCGTCTTTTTCCTGGCGCCGCCGCTGCTCGGTTTCATTGCCGAACATGCTGGCATCCGGACATCCTATCTCGTTTGCCTTCCCCTTATCATTTACGCGCTCTTTTCGGCCAAGGCGCTTGCTACGCGCCGGGCTGCCGGCTGCGGTAGCGCTGCGACTGCTCGGAGCGTCAACGGGTAACGGCCTGGGCTACCGGTTTTGGCCGCGCGATTGGTTCGGCGAAAACCCGAGGACGTCGTTGCGGCGTGCTCGGTGCTCTCCCTAAGCAATACGGCTGGCTCTGCTGGTCGAAGTAGATCGCCTTGCGAGTCGCGCGTCTGGTCGAGGGAAATGCGGGCGCAGGCGCGAGGCCACTTGCTTGCCGCCGAGTTTGTTGACGGCAAGGGTATCTGAGCCGGCGGGCTCGACCACGTCGATTGGGCGATCGCCCTCGCCATCGTGCCCATTGATCACCGGTAATACAGCCTGGCGGTGGCTCTTTGTCGAATTTGCAGACGAACGGTGGTCTGGACGGTATCGAACTGGCGTTGGCTAATCGTGAAGCACCTGATACGTCATAGACCGCTGAGTATGAGGTATTGGCACCATCTTCAGAGACAACCCTCGGACCGGACAGGAGCTTTTGATGGGCTGGAAAACACCGAAGATCGAATACGTGAACGGCTATAAGATCGTTGAAGTTGAGGGGCCTGCCTTCAAAGTCTACGATGGCGACCGTCAGCTCGGGGACGATTTCCCCTACCCCGGCGAAGCTGCTGCTTACGCAACCTCGTTGCCAAAACGGGATCATCCACGCAGCTAGGCGAAAGGCCGCAGAAGATCATTGAAAACTCTTTATGGCCGCCTTACCGAAAGTGGAACAAGATTTGACCAGCTCCCAACTTTCTTCACCGCTAGAACTGCTTGGATGGTCTGAATTCTTCGCGGACCAAGTCCAGCCCAGCGAAGCGGACTTGATCCCCCGACGCATCGCTTCAGTTCACCGGGCACGAATCGAGGCAATCGATGTCACCGGACCGGTCGGACTCGAATTTCCATCCAATACCAGTACTGGTGACTACGCCGTGGGCGACTGGGTTCTTGCCGATGCATTGACTGACATGCTTGTCAGACGTCTCGATCGAAAAAGCGTCTTTCAACGACGCTTGGAAGGCGGGCGTGGCCAGCAACTTGTTGCCGCCAACATCGACACCCTGTTGATCGTCACCTCGTGCAATGCCGATTTTAATCTTGCTCGGCTGGAACGTTACCTGGCCATGGCCAACCAGGCCGGGAGCAATCCGGTGATTGTGCTGACAAAGGCTGACGCCGCGGAGGATGCCGGCCTGTTCCAGGCCCAAGCCGAGACCTTGCAACGCGATCTGCCTGTCATTGCCTTGAATGGGCGCTCCGCGGACGCCGTTTCCCTGTTAAGGCCCTGGTGCGGCGTTGGCCAGACGGTTGCGCTGGTGGGATCTTCTGGTGTCGGAAAATCAACGCTGGTGAACACCATGACCGGGCCTGAATCTGACACAAAGCAAAAGACAGGCACCATCCGCGAATATGACGCGCAGGGCCGACACACCACCACGGCGCGATCCCTGCATGCAATTTCAGGGGGCGGCTGGGTCATCGATACGCCGGGAATAAGAACGCTTTACGTGAGTGATGTTGCCGGCGGTATAGACACCCTCTTTGCTGAAATAACTGAACTGGCGCCGCTTTGCCGCTTTCGCGATTGCACCCATGCCCATGAACCTGGGTGCGCGGTCCAGGCAGCTGTCGCAAGCGGTGCCCTGGGCGTCGATCGTCTCGAACGCTGGCGGAGCCTGCTTGCCGAAAACAGCGACCGAACACCGGTCGTGAGCGGACCCCGCGGCAACAAAATCGTTCGCAAGAAGAAATATTGACAGTGTTGAATGTCTGCGACGGTGCTCATCGGCGTCAGGCACAATCCGCCACCTGAATTGGCTGGGCTGGGGAATGGCGTGAGCGCTCAATGATTGGGATTGCGGTCAAGAAGAAGACCCTGCAAGCGGCTGCTCCCGCTAGTGAGGGATATGTCTTTGAACAGCCGCGATATGAGACGCGGTCGCAATCCTTGCCTCTCATCGATGAGGAGGAATGACATCCTCTTTATCTCGATCGTGATCACGCCTGCATTGTCATGGCGACAATAATTCCCGGAATCCATCGCATGGAATCCATTTTCCACCGCCCAGGCGGCTATCATATCCGCGTTCATCAAGGTCCTGCTTTAGGAGATGCGGACATGCTGTCTCTAGCTGTCCCGCTCGCGCAAATCGCTCGCAGTTCTACGGATACCGTAACTGAATCGCTCTAATCCAGCCAAATCCGTCCAAGATTTCAGTTCCCGGTCAGGTGTTGCGAGAAAGACTCGAAGCACTCGTTGTAAATCGGTACCACTCAGCCGAGGCCCCGCCCGTTTTAGTGCTCTTGAAGGGGTGTATCGGCGCGCGGCACTAGGGTCATCAGGCGCGCCTATGTGGTGCAAGCTGCACGCCCAGCATCCTCCCCCATCGTTGATCGTAGCGAAACGCGGCAGGACGCATTACTCAATATCTTTCAGCGCATCGAGCGGGCCGGTCAGCGCCGTGCGGGGTGGGACGAGCGTCGGCCGCACCAGATGCGTGATTGGCGGGCCGCGGCCCGCATCGAGGATCGCAAACCCCTTGGTGATCATTGCCTCGCTGTCCTGCCGGATCATGAAGACGGGGAAAGGCAGGAAGGAGCCGAAGGGATCGTAGTCATAGCAGCCGACGACGATATCGGCGAAGGTCTCGTGCGGGTGCAGCGCGAGGAAGCGCATCAGCCCTTCGAGATTGATCGAGGAATTGACGAAGAATGCGCGCGGCAGCTTTCCGTGGCCTTCGTAGAAGGCTTCGAAGGCGCGGGCCGTCATGGCGGGTGAATAGCCGGTCGGCTGGATGCAGACGTCGGGATCCGCGCCCAGCAATGCGCGCTTTACGTCCCGGAAACCGCGAATTCGCTCATGGCTGGCATGGTCGTTGCGGCCGCCGAACAGGTACAGATCGTCGGGTGAAAGCGGGCCATCCTCTTGCGAGCGCTCGATGATCGCCTGTGTCAGCATGCGCGCACCTTCATGATTGTCGCTGATGATCGACGGCGCCAGCGTGCCCGGCAGATCGATGTTGACGTGCTTCAGCCCAGCCTTTTCGCAAACCTTGTGCACGCCATCCGGATCGGTTGCGCCGGCGATGAAAAGCTCATCGATCGAATAGGAGATCAGCGTCTCGACGACCTTGCGTTCCTCCTCCGGATCGCGACAGGCACTGACGACGAGGGGGCACTGGCCACGGCTTCTGACCTGCGCCTCGAAAGACTGCGCCATGGAGGAGAAATAGCGGTTGTCGTGCACCGGCAGCAGAAGACCGACGAGACCGGAGCGGGACGAACGCAGGCCACGGGCCTGCAGGTTTGCCGTATAGCCGTGCTCGTTCGCCAGGTTCTGAATGAGCTGCGCCGTCGCCTCCTTGATACGCCTCTTCCGCCAGCTCCCGTTCAGCACGGCGCTCACGGTCGAAGGCGACGCACCCGATAGCATCGAGAGATCGTAGATCGTCGCCTTCTTCTTGCCGATGTCGGTCATATCTCGCCTTTCCTTTGTCGCTTCCCTTAGAAACAAACCCCTCTTGACGAAAGCTCTACCTTGATCGATAGTCATTGCACCATCGATTGTGCAAAAAAGAAAGATCGATTGTGCAAAAGATGGTTCGCCGGAGGAGGCGGGATGGGAGGCAAGGGTATTCCCTCGCCAAGAAGCAACCAGGAAAAACCTGCCGCGAACCGGCCGGTGGTCGTCGTTCGTATGAGCGACCTTTGAGGAGGAGTGAGGATGAGGAGCCTTATCGTAGCGGCATTTGCCGCATCGCTGTCGCTTGCCGGGGCGGTGGTCGCGTTTGCAGAGGACGCGCCGAAAGTCGGCATTGTCGTCAAGATCGGCGGCATTCCCTGGTTCAACGCGATGGAAGCCGGCATCAAGGAACAGGGTAAGAAACTGGGCGTCGATGCCTTCATGATTGGCCCGACCAGCGCCGACCCGGCGCTGCAGGTGCGCGCCATCGAAGACCTGATCGCCCAGGGCGTCAAGGTTATCGGCGTGGTCCCGAACGATGCCAAGGTGCTCGAGCCCGTACTCACCAAGGCGCAAGCCGCCGGCATCAAGGTCATTACGCATGAATCGCCCTCGCAGAAGGGCGCCGACTGGAATTTCGAACTCGCATCGGCCACCGGTTTTGGTGAAGCGCATGGCAAGCTGCTCGCTGAGAAAATGGGCGGCAAAGGCGAATATGCCGTCTTCGTCGGTTCGCTGACCGTGCCGCTCCACAATGCCTGGGCGGACGCCGCAATCGCCTATATCAAGGCAAACTACCCAGACATGAAACTCGTCGGCGAGCGCTACGGCGTGGCGGAAGACGTCGACAAGAGCCGCTCGACGGCGCTCGATCTCATCGCTGCGCATCCGGATCTGACCGGCTTCCTCGCCTTCGGTAGCCAGGGTCCGATCGGCGCCGGGCGCGCTATCGAGGAACGCCGCAAGACGGGCAAGATCTTCGTGCTCGGCCCGTTCTCGCCCGGCCAGGGCCTGAAGCTGATCAAATCAGGTGCGATATCGGGCGGCTTCATGTGGAATCCGAAACAGGCCGGCGAAGTCTTCGTCACGCTCGCCGATCGCCTGATCAAGGGCGAGAGCGTCAAGGAAGGTGATGACATTCCGGGTCTCGGCGTGATCAAGCCTGTTGGTAACGACATCATCGTCGATCAGCTGCTGCCGATCAACAAGGATACGGTCGACGACCTGGCCGCTATGGGCCTCTGAAGAGGCCCCCTCCCCGGGTGTCGGGCCGGTCCATGTCGACCGGCCCGGCGTTCGGGAAAAGAGAGCGGTATTCGGCCATGGCCGGACCATTGATCTTTCATGGCATTCGACTGGACAGGCAACCGGCATGAGCACGGCAACGGATGATGGTGTGAAGGCCCAGCCGCTTCTTTCGCTTCGCGGCATCAACATGACATTCGGCGGTGTGAAAGCGCTGAAAAACGTCTCCTTCGAAGTCTTGCCCGGCGAAGTGCATTGCCTCGCCGGTGAAAATGGCTCCGGCAAGAGCACGCTGATCAAGGTGATCTCCGGCGTCTATCGGCCTGCTGACGGCGCCGAGATCGTCTTCGATGGCGAGACGATATCCCACATGACGCCAGGCATGGCTCAGTCCCGCGGCATCCAGATCATCTGGCAGGACCTCGCGCTCTTTCCGGAGATGAGCGTGGCTGAGAATATCGCCTTCCAGACCCTTTCCGGTTCGCGCCCGCGCTTCGTCAATTATGCCGCGATCCGCAGAATAGCCGAGGACGCGCTCGCCCGGCTCGGCATCACCCTCGACGTCGACAGACCCCTCAAGGACTTCGCCATCGCCCAGCGCCAGATCGTCGCAATCGCCCGCGCGCTGGTCGGAGAGGCCCGCATCGTCTTCATGGACGAGCCGACCGCCTCGCTCACTCAGTCCGAGACCGATCATCTGCTGGCGATCGTGCGCACGCTGTCGGCTTCGGGCGTTGCCGTGGTCTTCGTCAGCCATCGTCTTGCGGAAGTGCTGGAAATCTCCTCGCGCATTACGGTGCTGCGCGATGGCGCGCTGGTCGGGGTCTATCCGGTGGAGGGCATGACCCAGTCTAAGGTCACCGAGCTAATGGCCGGGCGCACCTTCGACCAGAACGTTCGCGCCCGCGACCGATCGCAGAACCCGGTCCTGCTCTCCGTCAGCAAGCTTTCCCGGGCTGGCGAGTTCGAGGACATTTCCTTCGATCTGCGCCGTGGCGAAACGCTCGGGATCACCGGCCTGCTCGGCGCAGGGCGCACCGAACTTGCGCTGACGCTCTTCGGCATGCGCCGTCCCGCCGCCGGAACGATCGTGCTGGAGGGAAAGCCGGTGCGCTTTGCCTCCAACCGCGGGGCGATCACATCAGGTGTCGCTTATCTCTCGGAAGACCGCCTTTCGCTTGGTCTCAACCAGCCGCAATCCATCGCCGACAATCTGGTCATGGCCTCGCTCAACCGTATCCTAGGCGGCCGGCTCATTTCGCCGGAAAAGAAGCGCGCGCTCGTCGCGCGCTGGATCGCCGATCTCGGCATCAGGATCGGCAAGCAGGACGATGCGATCTCGACGCTTTCGGGCGGCAACCAGCAGCGCGTCGCGATCGCCAAATGGCTCGCCACCGATCCAAAAGTGTTGATCCTCGATGCGCCCACCGTCGGCGTCGATGTCGGCGCGCGCGCCGGCATCTTCGAAATCGTTGCGCGTCTGGCCGAGGCGGGGCTTGCGATCATCCTCATCTCGGACGAGGTGCCGGAGGTCTATTTCAACGCCGATCGGATCGTCCATATGGAAAAGGGCCGGATCGCCGGCTGGCACGATCCCCGCACGACCACACTGAAGGACCTGGAGGCGGCGGTCTATGCGTAAGCTGTTTCTGGCCTATACGACCGAATTCGTGCTGTTTGCCGTCATCATCGCGATGAGTGTTGTCCTCGCTTTTACGACCGACCGCTTCTTCACGCTCGGGAATGGGTTCGACCTGCTTAATATCAGCGCGGTCAACATCATCTTTGCCGTCGGCCTGCTCGTGGTGCTGATATCAGGTGGGATTGACATCTCCTTCGCCGTCGCCGCCTCGATCGTACAATATGTCACCGCACTTGCGCTCGAGAGGATCGGCGGCGGTGGATGGCTATCCGGCTTCCTGATGGCGGCCGGCATCGGCATCGTGCTCGGCATGATCAACGCCTTCCTGATTCATCGCTTCCGCATCATCTCGATCGTCGCGACGATTGCCACCTTCAACGTCTATTTCGGCCTGCTGATGTTCTTCACCAAGGGCGTGTCGATCTACAATCTGCCCGACTGGCTGACGAGCCGCGTCATTATCTACGAGCGCGAAATGGCCGATGGGAGCTGGGCTGAGATCACCTTGCCGGTTGTCGTCATGGCCGTCTGCACGCTCGCCACCTGGTTCTTCATTACCCGCACGACGACCGGACGGCAGCTCTATGCCTTCGGCGACAATCCGGAAGGCGCGCGCCGCTTCGGCATCAATATCGGCGCCATGCAGTTCATCGCCTTCGGCTGGCTTGGATTGATGGCAGGCATCGCCGGTCTCATGCAGGCGCATTATGCGCAGGAGGTGGTGCCGAACGCACTGTATGGCCGCGAGCTCGATGTCCTGGCTGCGGTGGTGCTCGGTGGCGCGCGGCTGGGCGGCGGCAAAGGCTCCGTGCTCGGTTGCGTGCTGGGCGTGCTTCTCGTCTCGATCACCCAGAACGGCCTTAACCTAATGGGCGTCTCGCCCTTCGCCTTCAAGATGATCGTCGGCGCGATCATCCTCGTTGCGATCACCTTGTCGAGTGCCCGCATCGGCAATCTGGTGCCGGTGTTTGCGACCCGCAAATCGACCGGTGACAGGCCCGCAGACAGGGGAGAGAGCTGATGGACGCGCTCGCCGCCCGCTTCAACGCCATCTTCGGGGCCGACATGGCGGGTCCCCTCGCCGCGCTGGCGGCGGTGCTTATCGTCTTCGGTTTCGCCTCGCCGCATTTCCTGACAGGCGCGACCTTCGGATCGGTCGCCTTTCAGCTTCCCGAGCTTGGCGTTCTGACGCTTGCCATGCTGATGCCGATCCTCACCGGCGGCCTCAACCTTGCAATCACCTTCACCGCCAACATCGCCGGCCTGACGCTCGCCTGGACGCTGCAGGCCAATGGCGGCATCGATGCCGGCCCGGGCGCCTTTTTGCTCGGTTCGGCTCTGGCGCTTGCCGTCGGCGCGGCAAGCGGCCTGGTCATGGGCCTCGTCATCGCTTTTACCCGCGCCCATCCGATCCTCGTTTCGCTGTCGATGATGATCTTCCTGCGCGGCCTCGGCGAGTTTCTGACGCGCGGCGGCGATATCTCGGGCTTTCCCACCTTCGTCGCTCCGATCGGCCACGGCAGCGTCCTCGGCATCCCGGTCCCGTTGTTGATCCTGATCGCCTGCGTGATCGCCAGCCACATCCTGCTCTCGCGCTCCAAGCTCGGCTTTTCCACCTATATGATCGGCTCCAATATCGAGTCTGCCCGCTATTCTGGCATCAACACCCGCAAGGTCCTGGTGCTGGTCTATATGCTTTCCGGGGTTATGGCTGCGGTTGCCGGCATTATTATGCTTGCGCGGTTCAATTCGGTGCGCGTCGGCCACGGCGAGTCCTATCTGCTGATCACCGTGCTCGCCTGCTTCCTCGGCGGCATCAATCCCTTCGGCGGCTTCGGCCGCGTCCTGCCCGTCTTCGTGGCGCTCATCGTGCTGCAGCTCCTCTCCTCGGGGCTCAACCTGCTCGGCGCCAACCAGCACCTCACCACTGCCGTCTGGGGCATCCTGCTCATCGTCGTGATGGTGCTGCGCTGGCTCTCGACCAAGTTCATCAAAATCGTCAAATAGGAGATACGACCATGGAAGGTTTCGGCGTTCACACCAGCATGTGGACCATGAACTGGGATCGCGCAGGCGCCGAAAAGGCAATCGCTGGAGCCGTGCACTACAAGATGGACTTCATCGAGATCGCGCTGCTCAACGCGCCGGCCGTCGATGCCAAACATACCCGCGACCTGCTTGAAAAGAACGAGCTGCGCGCCGTCTGCTCGCTCGGCCTGCCGGAGCACGCCTGGGCCTCCGTCCGCCCGGATGCGGCGATCGAGCACCTGAAGGTTGCGATCGAAAAGACTGCGGAAATGAACGCCGAGGCGCTCTCCGGAGTCATCTTCGGCGGCATCGGCGAGCGCACCGGCCTGCCACCGACGCAAGGCGAATACGACAACATCGCCAAGGTGCTCGACGCAGCCGCAAAACACGCGAGGAAGTACGGCGTCCAGCTCGGCGTCGAGGCCGTGAACCGCTATGAGAACCACCTGATCAACTCGGCGCAGCAGGCCGTCGATATGGTGGAGCGTGTCGGCGCGGACAACGTCTTCGTTCACCTCGACACCTACCATATGAATATCGAGGAGAAGGGTGCGGCAAACGGCATCCTGATCGCCCGCGACCACCTCAAGTATATCCATCTTTCCGAAAGCGACCGAGGCACGCCGGGCTACGGCAATATTCCTTGGGATGCGATCTACGCCGCGCTCGCTGCGATCGGCTTCAAGGGCGGACTTGCGATGGAGAGCTTCATCAATATGCCGCCCGAGGTCGCCTATGGCCTGGCCGTCTGGCGCCCCGTCGCACGCGATATGGAAGAGGTCATGGACAAGGGCCTGCCATTCCTGCGCAACAAGGCGGAACAATACGGTCTTATCTGACCCCAGTTGCCGGATGTCGCCCATTCGGTTGCATCAGCTTTAGATCGAGGCTGATGCTGGCCGTCTGCGATTGGTCACAAGCCGCAACCGTAGCGTCCACATGGGGTGTTGACTGAAGAGATCTCGCCATCGCTGCCACAGGACCGTGTCGGCGGCCCGCCTCTTCAGCACATCCCCTGAATATCACTTGGCCTCGGGCAGGCGAAATGACTGTCAGGAAATATCATACTGTTTGTGATATTGTTATTATTGCTTGTTACATTCTTTCTCCTATGCCATTTTGCCTATTAAAATAAGAGGCTTGAACGGCTGACGCCCGGGCTCTAGTTTCGAAGAGATGGCGGCATTTCGATCGACCATCGATATGGGGGAATCTTGGATGGCACGCATTACGCTGAGGCAACTGCTCGACCATGCTGCGGAGGAAGGCTACGGCGTTCCCGCTTTCAACATCAACAACATGGAGCAGGCGCTCGCCATCATGGAAGCCGCCGACGCGTGTCATGCGCCGGTTATCATGCAGGCGTCGCGCGGAGCCCGCGCCTACGCCCATGACATCATGCTGAAGCATATGATGGATGCCGTCGTTGAAATCTATCCGCATATTCCGGTCTGCGTGCATCTCGATCACGGCAATGATCCCTCCAACTGCATGACGGCGATCCAGGCGGGCTTCACCTCGGTGATGATGGATGGTTCGCTGAAGGCCGACGCCAAGACGCCCGCCGACTGGGCCTATAATGTCGGCGTCACCAAGATGGTGACCGATATGGCGCATTTCGGCGGCATCTCGGTGGAAGGCGAACTCGGCGTTCTCGGTTCTCTCGAGACCGGCATGGGCGAGGCCGAGGACGGCCACGGCGCCGAGGGCAAGCTTTCGCACGACCAGCTGCTGACCGATCCAGACGAAGCCGTGAAGTTCGTGCGTGAAACCAAGGTTGATGCGCTTGCCATCGCGATGGGCACATCGCATGGCGCCTACAAGTTCACCCGCAAGCCGGACGGTTCGGTGCTGGCGATGAACGTCATCGAAGAAATTCACCGTAAGCTCCCGAACACGCATCTTGTCATGCATGGCTCGTCCTCGGTCCCGATCGAGCTGCAGGAGATCATCAACAAGTATGGCGGCCAGATGAAGCCGACATGGGGAGTGCCGGTCGAGGAAATCCAGCGCGGCATCAAGAATGGCGTGCGCAAGGTCAATATCGACACCGATGGCAGAATGGCGATGACCGGTCAGATCCGCCGCGTGCTGCAGGAAGACCCAAGCGAGTTCGACCCGCGCAAATATCTGAAGCCGGCAATGACGGCGCTGACCAAGCTCTGCAAGGAGCGGTTCGAACAGTTCGGCACTGCCGGCATGGCGGGCCGCATCACGCCGCTTCCCGTTTCGGAAATGGCGAAGCGTTATAAATCCGGTTCCCTCGATCCGGCTTTCTCTTGAAACTGGGTTAGCCTGAGGCCGGGCGGGGTGCCTTTTCCGGCTCGGCGGCCGCAGGCTTGCCCGTCAGCGTTTGGCCGTGGAAACGGCTCAGCTGGCTGACAAGCTCTTGGATTTCGCTTGCCGTGCGTTCGCCGTCCCAGCCCAGCGCTGCCTCGGCAACGCCGGCGATTTCCCGCAAGCCTTCCAGCGTCAACCGACCCTGGATCGCAAGCGTCGTGCGGCGCATCACGATGTCCGACAGGTGGATAACGAGTTCATTCCGGGCGATCCAGTCGATCTCGCGGAGGCTGTAATGCGGCGCACCCGTCAGGCGCTGTTCGTCGGAATAGCTTGAAGGGGAAGAAAGCAGGGCCGTTGCCGTCGTGCCGTAGCGGCCGAGCAGTTCGTCGGCTCGCTCGGCAACAACAGCGCCGCGCGCCGCGGCATCGCTGATCCAGGCGTGACGCTGCTCAGCATCCGCCGGAAAGGCCTTACCGCCGCCGATCGCCAGATAGCGTGTCGAATGGCTGCGGCTGCGCTGTAGCCGGGAGAGAACGGTGTCGGCGACCTCTTCCGCAAATCCGCGGAACGTCGTCCACTTGCCGCCGACCAGTGAAACGATCGGAAACGGTCTGCCGCTTTCTGGCTCCTTTACCGGCGCGGAGTGATCGCGGCTGATCAGCCCCGGTGCTGTCGCATCCGATGCCGGCAGCGGGCGGATGCCGCTATAGCTGTAAACGATCTGATCGCGATCGAAGCGAAGCGTCGGCAGCAGCGAGCGGATGCTTTCGAGGAAATACTCCGTTTCCGGCTCCTCGCAGGAGACATTGTCCGGATCACCGGCCGGAATGTCGGTCGACCCGACCAGGGCCAGCCCGAGATAGTCGTAGACCAGGCAAATGCGGCCGTCGTCGGCCTCGAAATAGATCATATGGCCGTTGAGGCTTCGCACCAATTCGGGATGGTTAAGCAGGATATGGGAACCCTTGGTGCCGCCGATCAGCCGCGATGGAGCGCCGAGCAAAGTGTTGACCTGATCGATCCAGGGACCTGCCGCATTGACGACCAGCTTGGGAGCGACGCTGAACTCGCGGCCATCGGGCTGACGGAAGGTCAAACGCCCTTCTGAAACGGCAGCCAGTGTCGCGAAATTTGCCGTGAGGCTTCTCGCGTTCGCGTCGAGACCATCACGCACGAGCTCATAGACGAGCCGCTCCGGCCTGCTGATCTTGGCGTCGTAATAGATGCCGCCGGCGACGATGGCGGGGGTAATATGCGGCATTTCTCTGCGCGCCTGTTTCTTCAGGATCAGCCGGTGGCGCGGCATGACCTGATCGCGCGAACCGAAGAAGTCGTAGAGCCGAAGCCCGATCTTGATGAGAACCGCACCACGGCTGCGTGGCGCCGTCTTCGACCCAAAGAGCGTCCGGATCGCTGCCCAGATGCCGCGGGTCCAGGAAAAGACCGGAATGAAGGTCGGCAGCGGCTCGACGCAATGCGGCGCGTTCTTGAGCAGGAGGTTGCGCTCAAGCGTCGACTGCGCAACCAGTCCGAACTCACCCGTTTCCAGATATTTCAGGCCGCCGTGAATAAGCCGCGATGGTGCGGCGCTCGTGCCGGAGCCAAAGTCGGCCTTGTCGACGATCAGGCAATTGACACCCTGTAGTGAGAGGTCGCGGAACAGGCCGGCACCGTTGATGCCCGCCCCGATGATCAAAACGTCGATATCGTTCTCGCCGAGATTCGAGAAGCGCTGCTGCAAATCGGAGGTCATGCTCATCGTCCTAAATCGCCCGCCGCAGCAGGCATCTATCTTTTCAGTTTGCCGATTGCTCCGGCGCAAGCGCGGCAATCCTAGGCCAAAGGGGGACCATCGCGTCGGCAATGTCGCGGAACACCTGATAACGCTTTTCATAATCCGCGCTGCGCACTGCATCCGGCCGGCAAGTCTTCGCGATGGAGGCGGTGTCGCGCGGATCGCTCTGCGGATCGGCAAAGATACCCACGCCCGAGCCGGCACAAAGCGCAGCACCCCAGGCGGCCGCCTCATCCGTCTCGGTTACCGTCACTGGCATGCCAAGCACATCGGCAAACATCTGCACGACGGCAGGATTGCGCGAGACGCCCCCGGCGAGCCGCACCTGATCGAAGGCAAAGCCGTCGCGAAGCGCATCGACATGGATGCGATGATTGAAAGCGATGCCTTCAAGCACGGCGCGCAGCATGTCGCCGCGGTCGTGCCATCCACCGAGCCCGAAGAAACCGGCGCTGGCGGCTGCGCCATAAGGCGAGCCGAACAGATAGGGATGGAAGAGCGCCGTCGAGGGGCGCTCGAAGGCGGCGTCGATCTCGGGCGCCAGCAGGGCGTGGATCGAGTTGCCTTGGACCTCGCCATTCGTTCGCTCGGCAGCGCAGAGCGTATCCAGAAACCAGTCGTAATTGGCTGTCGATGCCGGGGAGATCGACATGCTGTTCCAGATCCCGGGCGCAATCCCGTTGCGGCAGAACCAGCGCCGATCGACACGCGGTTCCGACGAAAGCGTCTCGTTGATCGAATAGGTCCCGGCAATGACCGCGACAACGCCCTTGGCATAGCCCCCTGCCCCGAGCGCCGAGGCGGTGACATCGTGCAGACCGGCAACGACAGGCGTCCCTTCGGCAAGGCCCGTCAGCTGCGCGGCTTCACGGGTCACGCGTCCGACTATCTGGTCGGAGCGCGAGGCTGGTGGCAGGGCGTGGACGAGATCCTGCAATCCAAACAGCCGCAGGGCGTCCTCACTGTAGTTCTGCGTTTTGACATTGGTGAAGGAGGTGCTGGCTTCGGTGCGGTCCGTACCGATGATCCCGGTCAGGCAGAACCGCAGCCAGTCCTTGCAGCTGCAGAAATGGCCAATGCGCTTGTAGCGCTCAGGCTCCATGTCGCGGATCCAGGCAAGCAAGGCCGATGGAGCGGAGACATGCGGGATCTGCCCGGTCAGCTCGATCGCCAGGTCGGCGACATCGCTCTGCGTCCACCGGTCGACGATCGCCCCTGCCCGGCTGTCCAGCGAAAGAATGGCCCGGCCGAGCGGCTTTTGGGCGTGATCGAGCAGGTAGATGCCGTCTCCATGTGCGGTAGCGGCAATGCCCTCTATGTCGCTTGCCGGTCGCCCGCTGAGCGAAATCGCTTCGCGGATGGCATCGGCCGTCGCGTTCCACAATTCATCCATGTCACGCTCGATATGGCGGGCCTTCGGAATGAACTGCGTGACGCGGCGCCGGGCGGCTGCAAGCGGCGTGCCGTCGATATCGAAGATGACCGCCTTGGTGACTGTCAAACCACTATCGATCCCGAGCAGTGTCGGCATTTAAATTTACCTCACGAGGAGCAACGGGCCGGCGCCGTCAGGAGCGCCCTCCGGCGCCCTTGGCGATGACCACGTTGATATCTCTGGACCGCATGCGGTCGATGTGCACCGGCTGGGTCTTGTCGTCGACGATAACGACGTCGAACTCATCCAGTGCTGCGAAACTGTGGAGCGCACGCCGTTCGAACTTGGTATGATCGGCAAGCAGGATGCGCTTTACGGAGCAGTCGAACATGGCGCGCTTGGTATCGACTGTCTCGGGAGACTGGTGCAGCACCGTGCCATCGCTGATCGCCGACATCGAGATGAATGCGACATCTGCCCTGAGAGCCTTGATCTCGTTGATGGTCATGCGACCCATGAAGGCATTGCACCAATTGTAATATTGGCCGCCGAGGGCGAGCAGCGTCACGTCGTGCAGGCCCGTCAGCGCATTCATCAGGGTCAGGGAATTGGTAATTGCGGTGACCGGTACCTTCGAAGGCAAATGCGCCGCCATCTGAAGTACCGTGGTCGAGTCATCGAAAAAGATCGCCTGTCCCGGTTCGACGAATTGCATTGCCGCCTCGGCGATCAGCTTCTTTTCCGCCGACTGGCGGTTGGAGCGGTAGACGTCGCTGGATTCGATGAGATTGGTCGCCGCCGCAGTGACGATGCCGCGTGTCTTCCTGAAGAGGCCGCGGCTGACGAGTTCATCGACATCGCGGTGAGCCGTCATCAGGCTGATCCCAAAGCGGTCGGTCAGGTCTTCAATCCGCATCGAGCCTTCACCCATCACGGCTTCTGCAATCATGCGGCGGCGCGCAATCTGGCGCGTCTGCCGGCTGTCGCTGGTGAGCTGGTCCAACAGATCGTCGTCCCGGCTGGTCTTCTGTGTCACGGGTCACCCCTGTCGCTGAATAATGGATCCCAGCTTCGTACAGCGATTGCCGCGCCAAGGCAAAAAGGCGAAACACAACTGGCGGTTGGACCGCCGGCCATAGCTTCGAGCATGAAAATGAGGGCGCTCTTGCGAGCGCCCTTTACCGTTTTACTGCGACAGGACGAACGGGCCAGTGTATTTGTCGATGTTGTCCTTGGTGATCAACAGGCAATCGAAGAGCTGCTTCTCGCTCTTGGCACCCGTGTTACCCGTCTTGATCAGATTGTCGGCCTGCTTGACCGCTTCTTCGGAAAAGACGGCAACCGGTTGGAGGACGGTGTATTGGAGTTCGCCCGCCTTGATGGCAGCAACGGCATCCGGTGAACCGTCGAAGCCGCCGACCTTCACATTGGCGAGCTTGCCGGCTTCCTTGAGTGCGGCAATCGCACCAAGCGCCATTTCGTCATTGCCCGAGATGACGCCGACGATATCCGGGTTGGCCTGCAGCATGGACTGCATCTTGTTGTGGCCCTGGGTGCGGTCCCAGTTGGCAACTTCCTTGGCGACCTTCTTCAGATCCGGATACTGCGAAAGGACAGTTTCGTAGCCATTCGACCGCGTTGCCGCGTTGTTGTCGGACGGAGCGCCGAACAGTTCGGCATAGTTGCCCTTGTCGCCGATTGCTTCGACCCATTGCTGTGCGCCGAGGGCGGCGCCCTGTGCGTTGTTGGAAACAAGCTGCGCCTTGGCCAGGCCTTCCTGGTTGATTTCGGCGTTGACGAGGATGACCGGGATGCCGGCAGCAACGGCCTTCTTGACCGCACCGACGGAACCGTCGGCGTTTGCCGGGTCGAGGATAATCGCCACCGACTTGTTGGTGATCGCCGTATCGATCAGGTTGCTTTCGGTATTGGTGTCACCCTTGTGGGCGTTGACCGAGGCCGTATAGCCGAGCTTCTCGGCGGTTGCCTTGGCGACATTGCCTTCCGTCAGCCAATAGGGATTCGACGGATCGTTGACGATGATCGTCATCATGCCCGCTGCCCAAGCCGAGCTTGCCAGAAGCGGTGCTACGGCCGCGGCGGCCAGAAGTATGCGCATGCCTTTCTTAAACATAGTCTCTCTCCCATTCGTGAGCTCAGTTATTGCCGGTGACCCGGCGTTGCTTTCCCCAATCGGCTTTCTGGACTCCAGGCTGCCGTCGTGGATAAGTTTCGGTCTCAGCCGTCAGGACGATTTGACCCGGCGGCCGTATTGGATGCTGTTCATGAGGACGGCGAGAACGATCACAGCGCCGGTAAATACTGTCTGCCAGTAGGCCGAGACACCGATGATCACGAGGCCGTCCGAAAGGAAACCGATGACGAAGGCGCCGAGCATCGTGCCGCGAACCGTACCGCGGCCGCCGGTCAGCGCCGCGCCGCCGATGACCACGGCTGCGATCGCCGTCAGCTCGTAGGTTGTGCCTGCCGTCGGGCCGGCGGAGGTCAGCTGCGAGGAGAGGACCAGGCCGGCGATTGCGGCACAGACGCCCGAAAGCACATAGACGATGATCTTCACGCGCTTCACCGGAACGCCGGAGAGATCGGCAGCACGCTCGTTCCCACCTGAGGCGTAGAGCCAGCGGCCGAAGGCGGTGCGGCTCAGCACGATGCCGCAAATGATGGCGAGAACCGCAAGCACGATGACGCCGATCGGAATGCCTGCGAGGCGGTTGAAGCCGAGCCAGTCGAAGCCGGTATTGCCGAGTTCCGGACGGCCACCGAGATTGTTGTAGGTCAGGCCGTTTGTCATCAAGAGCGCGATACCGCGGGCGACGTAGAGCACGCCGAGCGAGGCGACGAAGGCCGGCACCTTGAGATAGGCGATCAGCACGCCGTTGACCGCACCGACCAGCGCGCCGAGCGCACATGTGATGACGACGACGGCCCAGACCGGCGGGTAGAGGATGACGCCGAAATAGGTGAGCGTGACGCCGTGCATCAGGAAACCGGCAATGCAACCCGCAAGCCCCAGTGTCGAGCCGACCGACAGATCGATGCCGCCATTGAGGATAACGAGCAGCATGCCGATCGCCAGAATGCCGAAGATCGCGACGTGCGACGCCATGATCAGGAAGTTGTTCAGCGTGAAGTAATAGGGCGACAGGAACGAGAAGACCGCGATGATGACGATCAGCGCGAAGAAGGCCCGGCCCTCCAGGATGAGACGCACGATATTGGTGTTGCGCTTCGGCCCGCTGGAAACTGATTTCTTTTCGGTGACGTTCGTGACTGACATAATCAGTGCTCCATAATCCAGGCTAGTGCGCGATCACGGCTTCGCCGGAGGCGGCCATGATCTTTTCCTTGGTGACATCCGAGCCGAACTCGGCCGATATCCTGCCGCGGTGCATGACGATGATGCGGTGTGCGATACTCAGGCATTCATTGACTTCGGACGTCGAATAGATGACCGCCAATCCCTGCTTGGCGCGCTCCGCGAGCAATTTGAAAACTTCCGCCTTGGCGCCGATGTCGATGCCGCGGCTTGGCTCATCAAGCAGGATGACCTTCGGCTGGGTTGCCAGCATCTTGCCGATGACGACCTTCTGCTGGTTGCCGCCGGAGAGCGAGCCGATCGAAGCCGCACCGCCATCGGTTTTCACATGCACCCGCCGGATCGCGTCATTGACGAGATCGCGCTCCCGATGGCCGGAGGTGAAAAGCCCTTTGGTGAAGGCGCGGATACTCGCAAGCGACAGATTGGAGCCGACCGTCATCGTCTGGACGAGGCCGTCGCGCTGGCGATCTTCGGGCACGAGCACGAGACCGCTGGCAATGCGCCTGGCGATGCTGAGCGCACTGACGTCCTGTCCTTCGAGCAGAACCTGTCCGCCACTTGCGCGCAGACGTCCGGCAATGCACTCGAGCAGTTCCGTGCGCCCCGCCCCCATCAGCCCGTAGATGCAGACGATTTCGCCGGCACGCACCTTGAGAGACAGACGATCGACTGCATTATAAGCAGCGCCGGAGGGACCGGGGACACTGAGGTTTTCGATGGAAAGCGAGACGTTTCCGAACGGGTGATCCTCCGGTGGGCTGCCAAGGTCGAAATTCTCGCCGACCATGTTGCGGACGATCCATTCGAGATCGATATCCTTGCGCTCGGCATAGGCCGTCATGTTTCCGTCGCGCAGAACGACGGCGTGATTGGTGATCTGCAGCGCCTCTTCCAGATGATGCGATATGTAGACGATCGACACGCCGCGGCTCGTCAGGTCGTGGATGACCTTGAAGAGCACTTCCACCTCCGTCGCGCTCAGCGCCGAGGTCGGCTCGTCCATGATCAGGATGCGCGAATTGACGGAGAGTGCCCGTGCAATCTCGACGATCTGCTGCTGGCCGAGGCGAAGATCCTCGACGCGCGTCAGCGGATCGATGTCTTCCTCGAGCTCTTCCATCAGCGCCCGGGTCTGACGCTCCTCTTCAGCGAAGTCGACGACACCGCCCTTGATGATCTCCCGGCCCATGAAAATATTGTCGCGGACACTCAGATTGGGGGCCAGGCTGAGCTCCTGGTGAATGATCGAGATCCCGCACTCGCGCGCATGGGTCGATGAGCTAAAGCTGATCGGTGAGCCGTCGAGAATGATCTCGCCGGAGCTTGGCTGCGCCACACCCGAAAGGATCTTCATCAAGGTCGACTTGCCGGCGCCGTTCTCTCCGAACAGCGTTGTGACCTGGCCGCGATGGATGTCGAAGTTCACTCCCTTGAGGGCGTGAACGCTGCCGTAGGATTTTGCGATATTGCGGGCGGCGAGGACGACCTCGCCTTTCGGCCCGTTGTTGCGTTGCGGCTGGCTCATTTGAGCTCAACCTTCACCGGCGTGACCAGCCAGTTCTTCGGGTTGATGAGCTTGAAGACGCCGACCACGGTCGCCTGCTTTCCGTCCAGGGCGTCAGCATCCAGGCCCGCAAAAACCGCCTTCTTCATCTCGTTATTGATGGCCGAGCCGGCATCCTGATACTGGATCTGGTTGGTAAACTGGCCGAATTCGATGGTGCCGGTTGCATCGCGGAGGTCCGTGCCGTTGACCGCAGGGCCGGTCTGGACACGGACCACCGTCTCGGGAGGCAACCCATCGATCTTCATTTCGTTGGTGTTCGACTTGCGGGCGCCGAAAACGCCGGTCAGCGTGACGGGAATGACCGGTCCGGTGCTCGTCGCAGTGCCGTATTTCTCGGCCGCCGCCTTCTTGTCGGCGGCAATGGCGGCCGCGAGATCGGCGGCTGCAATCGCCCGCTCCTCGACATTTGCTTTGATCTTCGGGAATTGCTCGGCGCCGAAGGTTTCCGGAGAGAATGCCTGCTGGCGCACATCGTTTTCGGAGCCGATCTTGACCACCGTCGTGTCGAAGGCGATCGCTGCAACGACGATGACCGCCAACGCCGCGCTGACAAGGAGCCCGCGATTGCCGCTGCTCGGCTTTGATGCTGCATGATCGGGTGAGGTACTCATGTCCGGACGGCCTTTGGCTTGGAATGGCAAGATGGAGAGGGCTAGCGAGATGATGATCGCAGGCGGCCTGGAGCATTGCGCCGCACCGGATCAGAAACCGGCGGGCCACCCGCAAGAGCGCAACTCTGGACGAATATTCGCATTGGAAGCCTCCTCAACAAGACCGGCGGCTGTCTCCTCCAACCGCCTGGGCCTGCAAATTCTCCATCAGGAAGCGCATTCCGTGATAGAAGTATGTTAGTTATGCCGTAAATGATGTTATATATTTTATCAGCTGTCAACGGCACTTTCGCGGCAACTCGACTGGAATGCACGACCTCACATCTTGGTCATCACGCTGCAGCGCAGCAAAAAGCGACGGAAAATGCAGACATTTTGACATTTGTCACTCAGCCGCAAAGTGGCGCCATCCATATGTTTTTAATGCAATATACGACAGATGAAACATTGCGTGCACTGCCGCTTTTGATGCCGCCCCCCGCTGGCGCGACGGCGCGCAAGCAAACTCCTTGCTCTTCTATTTTAGATGAAAAAAATTACATCGCTAGAAAAATCTTACTGGCATTGTGGTATCTTTATGTTATCTTTTCGAGCGAGCTCAGGGAGGTTTCAGCTGCGCGCCGTCTGGGATTTGTCAAAAGCGGCGCGCTTGCCGTTGCCCATGGACGAGCCGACGTTGGCAGCCGGATGCATCATCCCAGAGAGTTTAGGGATCGGGAGGACTTCAGATGAATTTGATGCGCGTATTGCCCGCCGCGGCGCTTGCGGTGGTGGCGAGATAGGCCTGCGATGACATCGACCCAGAAGATCATCATTGGCATAGATGCCGGCACCTCGGTCATCAAGGCCGTCGCCTTCGATCTGTCCGGCCGCCAGATCGCCACGGCCTCCGTTCGCAACCGATACGCCACCGGAGACGATGGGTCGGCAACGCAGTCGCTGGATCAGACCTGGCTCGATTGCGCCAGCGCGTTGCTTGGTCTCGGCGAAAAAGTCCCCGATCTTGCGTCACGCACCGCAGCCATCGCCGTCACCGGACAGGGCGACGGCACCTGGCTCGTCGGCCGCGCCAATAGGCCGGTTGCCGATGCCTGGCTATGGCTCGACGCGCGCGCCGCAACGACGGTTACGGCACTCGCCGGCGGAACGCAGAATCGTGCCCGCTTCGAGGCGACCGGCACCGGCCTCAACACTTGCCAGCAGGGTGCGCAACTCGCCCATATGGACCGCTTCACGCCGGATCTTCTCGATCGGGCGGAGACGGCACTGCACTGCAAGGACTGGCTCTATCTCAACCTAACAGGCGTGCGGGCAACCGATCCATCGGAGGCAAGTTTCACCTTTGGCAATTTCAGGACGCGCCAGTATGATGCCGTCGTCATCGACGCGCTCGGCCTTGACCACAGGCGCGGGCTCCTGCCCGAAATCATCGACGGCAGCGAGATCAGTCACCCGCTGACATCGGAGGCGGCGAAGGCCTGCGGGCTTCTTGCCGGAACGCCGGTCTGCCTCGGCTATGTCGACATGGTGATGACGGCGCTTGGTGCAGGTGTGCGCAGCGGCGCTCGCAACGCTGCCTGCTCGACGATCGGCTCCACCGGCGTGCATTTGCGCGCCAAGTCCGTTGCCGACGTTCAGCTCAATCGCGAGGGCACCGGCTATGTGATCGCCCTGCCTATCCCCGGCATCGTCACTCAGGTCCAGACCAATATGGGCGCCACGATCAACATCGACTGGATCCTTAATGTCGCCGCCTATCTGATGGCCGAGGCAGGCAAGCCTGCTTTGCATGCAGACCTCATTGCACGCATTGACGGCTGGTTTGCAGAAAGCCGACCGGGGTCGGTACTTTACCACCCCTACATTTCCGAGGCGGGCGAACGTGGGCCTTTCGTCAACGCCAATGCGCGCGCGGGCTTCACTGGGCTTTCGATGCGTCACGGCTTCCCTGACCTGCTGCGCAGCGTGGTCGAAGGGTTGGGTCTTGCCACTCGCGACTGCTACGCGGCGATGGGTGCGATGCCCGAAGAACTGCGGGTCACAGGCGGGGCAACACGCTCCGTCGCCCTTCGCCGTTCACTCTCGGCCGCCGTTAACGCACCGATCCGCCAGTCGCGCCGCGAGGAGACGGGGGCGGCCGGCGTGGCGATGATGGCCGCGGTGGCTGTCGGCGTCTATTCCAGCATGGACGATTGCATTGCCGACTGGGTGACGCCGCTGCTTGGCGATCCGGAGACACCGGATGCCAGCGAGGCCCACCGCTTCGACCGGCTCTTTTCTGCCTATACCGATGTGCGCCAGGCAATGGCGCCCGCCTGGGACAAGCTTGCCGCAGCCGCAACGACGTCGCCGGTGGGCGCGCAATTCTGATGCAGCAGGCATCGAAGGAGCATGACATGACCGAACCCGAACTCCTGGATCTCTTCATCATCGGCGGAGGCATCAACGGCGCGGGGATAGCACGCGATGCTGCCGGCCGCGGCCTGAAGGTCGTGCTGTGCGAAAAGGACGATCTAGCCCAGGGAACCTCGTCGCGCTCGGGCAAGCTGGTGCATGGCGGCCTGCGTTACCTCGAATATTACGAATTCCGCCTGGTGCGTGAGGCGCTGATCGAGCGTGAAGTGCTGCTCAACGCCGCGCCGCATATCATTTGGCCGATGCGCTTCGTCCTGCCGCACAGCCCGGAGGATCGCCCAGCATGGCTCGTGCGGCTCGGCCTCTTCCTCTATGATCATCTCGGCGGCCGCAAGAAGCTGCCCGGGACCCGCACGCTCAACCTGCTCCGCGACCCGGAAGGCACGCCGATCCTCGATCAATACACACGCGGCTTTGAATATTCCGATTGCTGGGTCGACGACGCCCGCCTCGTGACCTTGAACGCGGTCAGCGCAGCGGAAAACGGCGCTCTGGTTCTCACCCGCTCGCCGGCCGTGTCGGCCCGTCGCGAGAATGGCGGTTGGACCGTGGTCACGAAAAGCAACGCCACGGGCGAGATGCGAACCTTCCGTGCCAAATGTCTGGTGAACTGCGCCGGCCCCTGGGTGATGGACATCATCAATCGCGTCGCCGGTTCGAACTCCGGCCGCAATGTCCGCCTCGTCAAGGGCAGCCACATCATCGTGCCGAAGTTCTGGGCAGGCGCCAATGCCTATCTGGTGCAGAACCACGACAAACGCGTCATTTTCATCAATCCCTACGAGGGCGACAAGGCGCTGATCGGGACGACCGACATCGCCTACGAAGGCCGGGCCGAGGATGTCGCCGCCGACGAGACGGAGATCGAGTATCTGCTCAAGGCGGTCAATCGCTACTTCAAGGAAAAGCTGCGTCGCCACGACGTGCTGCACAGCTTCTCCGGCGTGCGCCCGCTGTTTGACGATGGCAAGGGCAACCCGTCCGCCGTTACCCGCGACTATGTCTTCGATCTCGACGAGACAGGCGGCGCTCCGCTGCTCAACGTCTTCGGCGGCAAGATCACCACATTCCGCGAGCTTGCCGAACGCGGCATGCAGCGTCTCAAGCATATTTTCCCGAATATGGGAGGCGACTGGACTGAGAAAGCGCCGCTGCCGGGCGGCGAGATTCCGAATGCCGATTACGAGAGCTTCGCCAACAGCCTGCGCGATATTTATCCCTGGATGCCGCGCAAGCTCGTGCATCACTACGGCCGTCTCTATGGCGCCCGCGCCAGGAATGTGGTTGCCGGTGCGACGGGCATAGAAGGGCTCGGACGGCATTTCGGCGGACAGCTCTATGAGGCCGAGGCCCGCTATCTCGTCGCCACGGAATGGGCCGAAACGGCGGACGACATCCTCTATCGCCGCACCAAACACTACCTCCATCTGAACGAAGCGGAGCGCGCGGCCTTTGGCGAGTGGTTTGCTTCAACCCGCCTTGCCGCCGCCTGAAGGATGCCGCCATGCCGCTGACCCTTTCGCTCAATACCAATCCGCTGGTGAACCGCTTCGCCGACCCAGACGATCTGATCGATACGGTTGCGCGTGACCTGCGGATCCGCGACCTTCAACTGACCCACGAGTTCATCAATCCGAGCTGGCAGGCGCCCGTGATCAGCCGCCTGACGCGCACGATGAGCGCTGCACTGAATCGCACCGGCGTGCGGGTCACCTCGGGCATGACGGGCCCCTATGGGCGCCTCAACCATTTCGGACATCCGGATGCCGATGTGCGCCGCTACTACGTCGACTGGTTCAAGACCTTTGCCGACATCACCGCCGATCTCGGCGGCCATTCGGTCGGCACGCAATTTGCGATCTTCACCTATAAGGACTTCGACGATCCGGCCAGACGCGAGGAACTGATCAAGATCGCCATCGATTGTTGGGCCGATGTCGCCGATCATGCGCGCGCCGCAGGCCTCTCCTACTTGTTCTGGGAGCCGATGAGCATCGGCCGCGAGTTCGGCGAGACGATCGGCGCTTGCCTGTCGCTGCAGGAGCGTCTAACAGGCGCCGGGATGGCTATCCCGATGTGGATGATGGCGGATATCGATCATGGCGACATCACTTCCGCCGATCCCGACGACTACGACCCCTATGCCTGGGCACGCGCCGTCCCGCCGGTATCGCCGATCATCCACATCAAACAGAGCCTGATGGACAAGGGCGGGCACCGGCCCTTTACCGCCGAATTCAACGCCAAAGGCCACATTCAGCCGGCACCTCTGCTCCAGGCGCTGGCCGAAGGTGGGGCGAAGGACAATGAAATCTGCCTGGAACTCTCCTTCAAGGAACGCGAACCGAACGATCGCCAGGTCATTCCGCAGATTGCCGAAAGCGTCGCCTTCTGGGCGCCGCATATCGACACCGGCGTCTCTGACTTGAACATCTGAGGCGGAGATCTTTAAAAGGCAGCACTGTGATACGGCGGAATCGCCGCATGACCTTCGAAAGGGAGCCGTGATGACGGACGCCGATGATACGCTTGCCGTGCGTGCTGCCTGGCTTCACTATGCCGGTGGCCTGACGCAGTCCGACGTTGCTCGCCGCCTCGGCGTTCCGTCGGTAAAGGCCCATCGCCTGATCGCCAGAGCGGTTGCCGATGGCGTCGTCAAAGTTACCATCGACGGGGATATCGTCGAATGCGTCGAACTGGAGATGCGGCTTTCGGAACGGTTTGGGCTTCAATATTGCGAGGTCGCACCCGATCTCGGCGAGGAAGGCTTGCCGCTGCGCGCACTCGGCCATGCCGGCGCCGGCTATCTCAAGCGCGAGATCGAGCGCGGCGACAATACCGTCATCGGCCTTGGTCATGGCCGCACGCTTTCCGCCGCCGTCCAATATATGCCGAGGGTAAGCGCGAAGAACCTGCGCTTCGTCTCGTTGCTTGGCGGGCTCACACGAAACTACGGCGCCAATCCCTATGACGTGATGCATCGCATCGCCGAAAAGACCGGCGCCCATGCCTATGTCATGCCGGTTCCCTTTTTCGCCAATACCGGCGAGGACCGCGAAGTGCTGAAGGCGCAGCGGGCCGTCAAGGAGGTCTTCGATCTTGCCAACAATGCCGATCTGAAGCTCGTCGGCCTGGGAACTGTCGATGCCGAGGCGCAGCTTGTTTTGTCCGGGATGGTCGAACCCGGTGAAATCGACGACATCGCTGCCGCAGGCGGCGTCGGCGAAATCCTCGGACATTTTTTCGACGCCGACGGCCACATCCTCGACACTGCGCTGACGGCGCGCACGCTCTCTGCGTCTTTCCCCAAGACGAAGAAAGAGCGGCTTGTGGCGCTTGCGGGCGGGCAGTCGAAGGTGCCGGCCATTCGGGCAATTCTGAATAGCCGCCGTCTTTTCGGGCTGATCACCGACGAACGAACCGCACAGGCGCTGCTGAAGTAACGATCGAAAGCAACAATATTTGATCGCAAAATAACATAATAAATGTTGATTATCACGCATACTCCGTTATCTTAACATCAAACGAGGGTGGAGACCGGGATGAGGCGGGAAGAGCGGCAGCAGTTGATCGTCAACCTGCTCGTCGAAAACAAGATCGTCGATCTCGACGACCTTGCCGATCGCTTCACCGTGTCAAAGATGACGATCCATCGCGATCTCGACGATCTCGAGCAGGCCGGCGTCCTGCGCAAGGTTCGCGGCGGCGCGACCATTGACGCCGGAACGCAGTTCGAAAGCGACTTCCGCATTCGCGAACGCCAGGGCAACGAAGCCAAGCTGGCTATGGCTCAGACCGCGCTGGAACTGGTCGAACCGGGGATGACGGTGATGGTAAATGACGGCTCGATGGCGGCCGTGCTCGGCGAAATGCTGCTGCAGAAGCGGCCGCTGACCTTGATCACCAACAACGCGGCGATCATGGAGCGGTTGAAAGGCGAAGCCGGCATCGCGCTGATCGCGCTTGGCGGTATCTATTCGGCGAAATTCAACGCCTATCTCGGCGTCGTCACCGAGGAGGCACTGTCGCGGCTGAGGGCCGACATCGCCTTCATTTCAACGCCCGCCGTCAGCGGCGGGCGCGCCTATCACATGGACGATAACGTCGTGCGCGCCAAACGGGCGATGATCGCGTCGTCGACCAGGACCTGCCTTCTGGTCAACCATCAGCGCATCGGCCACACCGCCCTGCATGTCATGGCGGACCTGGCCGACTTCGACGCGATTATCACCGACAGCGCACCAGATGCTGCTGTCCTGGAAGAATTCGAGCAGGCGGGCATTACGCTCACCATCGCATCAACGCAGGATCCGACATGACCGAAAAGCCGCGCTTCTGGATTGGCACCAGCTGGAAGATGAACAAGACGCTTGCTGAAGCCGAACACTTCGCCCGCGGTCTCGAAGCTGCCGACGCCGCACGCGACCCGCGTATCCAGCGCTTCGTCATTCCGTCTTTCACCGCCGTGCGCGAGGTCAAGGCGATGCTTGCCAAAACCTCGGTGAAGGTCGGCGCCCAGAACATGCATTGGGCCGACCAGGGTGCCTGGACCGGCGAAGTCTCGCCGGTAATGCTGAAGGACTGCAATCTCGATCTCGTCGAGCTCGGTCATTCGGAACGGCGCGAACATTTTGGTGAGACCGACGAGACTGTGGGTCTGAAGACTGAAGCGGCCGTTCGCCACGGTCTCGTTCCGCTGATCTGCATTGGCGAGACGCTTTCCGACCGCGAAAGCGGAAAGGCTGCCGAAATCCTCGCGATCCAGGTGCGCGGCGCGCTTTCGAAACTTTCGGGCGCCCAGAAAAGCGCCGAAATCCTGCTCGCCTACGAGCCGGTCTGGGCGATCGGCGAGAAAGGCATTCCGGCGACTGCGGATTATGCCGATGCCCGCCAGTCTGAAATCATCGCCGTTGCCGAAACGGTGCTGGGCCGGAAGATCCCCTGCCTTTATGGTGGGTCGGTCAACCCGCAGAACTGCGAAGAACTGATTTCGAGCCCGCATATCGACGGGCTCTTCATCGGCCGTTCGGCCTGGAATGTCGAAGGTTACCTCGACATCCTGGCCAAATGCGCCGCCAAACTCTGAGGAGAAAGACAATGAAACTTGCCATTGCAGGAGACAGCGCCGGCGAAGGCCTCGCCAAGATTCTGGCTGACCATCTGAAAGAGCGCTTCGACGTCTACGAAGTCTCGCGCACGAGCGCCGGTGCCGATCCTTTCTACGCCAACCTCTCGGACCGCGTTGCCTCGGGCGTCATCGACGGCACCTACGACAAGGCGATCCTCGTTTGCGGCACCGGCATCGGCGTCTGCATCTCGGCCAACAAGGTTCCGGGCATCCGCGCCGCCCTGACGCACGACACCTATTCTGCCGAGCGTGCCGCGCTTTCCAACAATGCGCAGATCATCACCATGGGAGCCCGCGTCATCGGAACGGAGCTTGCAAAGTCGATCGCTGACGCGTTTCTTGCCCAGACCTTCGACGAGAACGGCCGCTCTGCCGGTAACGTCAAGGCCATGGATGATCTCGACGCGAAATACAGCGCCCGCTGAAGAATGACGATGCCGGGCAGGGGTGTGTTCGATGTCACTGAGGCCGCACCCGAGGACTGCTCGACCCGATCCAGATCCGGCAGCGAATTCGGGACGCGGAATACGGGAGGCATCTCCGCGTTAAGTCGTTGAATTGAGATTCGTTTCGACTCGGAACAATCCGCCGTGTGATTCGGTTGAGTCGCGTTGTTGCCATCGAAGCGAAGAAGAAGCAGATGAAAAAGCCGAGCAGGACAAAGTCCAAGGCTGGGGAAAAGCAAGGGCCGGCACCGGGCAATGTCATCAGAATCATGAGTGCTCGGCGCAAGCCGGTCGAAGTGGAAAACCGCTCGGGGAGGCGTCAGACTTAATCATGAAGCGCACGCGCCGCCCACTGCCCTTGCTCGACGAGTCTCACTCAACGCTGCATTCTCGTCCGATCCGCAAACGCGATCCTGACCAGCCCAGCCTGCCCTTCGATCCAATGCCATCGCGCGTCGAGCCCTGCCTCGCGCTGCTGAAGCCGACTGTGCCCATTGGGCCGGATTGGCTCTATGAGGTGAAGCTGGATGGCTATCGATTGGCAATCCACGTTGAGCCGAAGGGCGTGCGGGTCATCACCCGTGGCGGCCATGACTGGACCCATCGCTTCCCCACCATCGCCGCGGCAGCGAAAGAGCTTGGCGTAACGACCGCCATTCTCGACGGCGAGGCCGTTGTACTCGATGATAACGGCCGATCGGATTTTGGTGCCCTGCAGCGTTCGCTCGGCGGGCGGGGAGGCAAGCGAGTATCGACCGAGTCGATCCTCGTCGCCTTTGACCTTCTCTATCTCGATGGACACGATCTGACCGGCACCGAGCTTGACGTACGCCGACACCTGCTCGAAGACCTGATACCGGGCGGCGACGATCAGACGATCCGCCTCTCCGAGCAGATAGAGCTGCCGGCCGAAGAACTCCTCGAGCACGCCTGCCATCATCATCTGGAAGGTATCATCGCCAAGCATCGCGACCGGCCCTACGGCAGTGGCCGTACGGGCGACTGGCTGAAGATCAAATGCGTCCAGAGCGAGAGCTTCATGATCGTCGGTTATGAGCAGTCCGCATCCGCCCGCGGCGGCATCGGCAGGCTACTGCTGGCCGGCAGACGAGGGCTCGACTGGATTTACGTTGGCTCCGTCGGAACTGGTTTCGGTGCCAGGGATGCTGAATACCTGAAAAAGACGCTGGACCGGTTAAAGACCAACCGGCCGGTCGTTCCGCTGAATGGCAAGCGCCTCGTCCTCGTCCAGCCGACGCTGATCGCTGAGATCGAGTTTCGCGGCTGGACGGATGACGGCAATCTCCGCCATGCTTCGTACAAGGGGCTGCGCGAGGTCCAGGATAATGCCGCAGTCTTCGATATGACCTAACCGCTCACACTTTTCGGCTTCATGCTCTAGATTTGAGCGCTTGCAGCAGGTCAAAACGTCGATCAGAGGCTCTTCAGAAAAAGCCCAAAAATGTGCCGTCCATTGGAATATATCGACGCTCACGTAAACACCGAGCGGACGAAGGCATCTCCTGCGCTCATGAGTTGCTGTATCGCAAAAAGGCTGATTGATGGTCAGATTCTCGGCAGGTCTGGCATCCAGAACCTGCCGGAAAGGCTCTAGCAGACCGGCGGTCGAGCAGGTCGGCTAAATCGTCCTGATAAAACAAGCTAAATAGTCGACGAAGCAGCCGAGATCCCGTATGCCGCTCATATGTCGATCCGACAGGCAATAGAAAGTCACAACGATGGCAAACACGCCCCGCAGACCTGTCAATCCAATGGATGCTGCCGAAGCGTTGTTCAAACCCGCGAAGAAGAAGCCCGAACAAGCTGTTGAGCGGCCAGCGCTGCCGAATATCAAGGAGCTCGTTTCGCTCAAGATCGACAGTGATGTGCTTGCCCTTTTCCAGGAAGATGGCCCCGGTTGGCAGGATCGGATCAACGATACATTGCGCGCCGCGATGAAGAACAGGCTCTGACCCTGTTGCGCCATCTTGTCCGCCACGGGTGGTCGCTGTGATGCCGAATGCGCTGCACCGGCTTCTCCGCAGTGGCGTTGTCCATGTTCTCTTCGCCTTTTTGGCAATGGGCAGCTGGGCGGTTTTCGCCAATCTCGCGCACGCCATGCCATTGCCGCTCTATGCCGGCCTTGTGCAGGGGACGATATCCGCCTGCCTGACGCTGTTCCTGAAATCTGTGATCGACTGGCTTTCGAAGCGCTTCGTCGGATCTGCGCGATTTTGGGCGCCGCCTCTCATTGCTTGTCTCGGCTCCGCCAGCATTCTCGTGGCAATCCATGCGGCGACCGGTACACCGGAAATACTCAAGACCATCGCACTTCCGCTGCTCGTATCGACGAGCTACGCGGCGATTTACAACTATTCGATCTCGCCAAGACGAGGTTTCGATACATAACGGGCAGGCAACTGATCCCATTGGCGGACACGCCTCCTGCGATAACAAGCAGTCGCATGCTGGAGGAAGCAAGGCGTGTCCGCGGTACATGTCACTCCTTCACTGCCCCGGTCATCGATGAGACGTAGTAGTCCACGAAGAACGAGTAGAGGATGACCACCGGGAGCGAGCCGAACAATGCGCCCGCCATCAGTGCCCCCCATTCGAAGACGTCGCCGCGCACCAGTTCGGTCAGCACGCCGACCGGGATGGTTTTGTTTTCCGACGACTGGATGAAGGTTAGCGCATAGATGAATTCGTTCCAGGACAGCGTGAAGGCGAAGATGCCAGCCGAAATCAGTCCGGGTACGGCGAGCGGCAGGATGATCTTGGTGAGAATCTGCCATCTGTTGGCGCCGTCCACCAGCGCGCTTTCCTCCAGCTCGAATGGGATCGAGCGGAAATAGCCCATCAGCAGCCAGGTGCAGAAGGGAATGAGGAAGGTCGGATAGGTGAAGATCAGCGCCAGCCGCGAGTCATAGATCCCGAGCTTGAAGACGATGAAGGCAAGCGGGATGAAGAGGATCGACGGCGGCACGAGATAGGCGAGGAAGATGACGAGGCCAACCGAACGGGAGCCTGTAAAGCGGACGCGCTCGATCGCATAGGCGCCGAAGACTGAGGCCACCAGCGAGAGGAAGGTGGAGCAGACCGCGACCAGCATCGTGTTCCACAGCCAGCCCGGATAGGATGTCTCAAAGAACAGGTATTTGACGTGATCGAGCGTCGCGCCTACCACCCAGAAGGGGCTGTAGTTGCTGTAGTCGGTCAGCTGGTCGTTCGGCTTCACCGCGGTGATCGCCATCCAGTAGAACGGGAAGAGCAGCACGACGACGAAGACGGCCATCGGCAGGTAGAGCATCACGATCCGCCGCGGCAGGCGGTTCAGATAGCTCATGCCTTCGGCATTGTCGGTCACGACCTGATCGGCGGCGTTTGAATTTATCGACATCGTCACTCTCCCCTAATCCTGGCCGCCCTGTTGCCATTTGCGCCGTTGCAAGCCGAAGAAGCTAAACATGATGGCGCCGAGCAGGAAGGGCACCATGGCGACTGCGATGGCCGCACCTTCTCCGAGCTGACCGCCCGGAATGCCGCGCTGGAACGATAGCGTCGCCATCAGATGCGTCGCGTTGACCGGTCCCCCCTTGGTCAGCACGTAGATGAGCTGGAAATCCGTAAAGGTGAAGAGAACCGAGAAGGTCATCACAACGGCAATGATCGGCGTCAACATCGGCAGCGTCACATAGCGGAACCGTTGCCAGCTCGTGGCGCCGTCGAGAGAGGCGGCCTCCTGCAGCGACGCCGGAATCGTCTGCAGCCCCGCAAGCAGCGAGATCGCCACGAAGGGAATGCCGCGCCAGACATTGGCGACGATGACGGATATGCGCGCATTGATGGGGTCGCCGAGAAAATTGATCGGTCCGTTGATCAACCCCAGCTGCATCAGCGACCAGGAGATGATCGAAAACTGGGAATCGTAGATCCACCAGAAGGCCAGCGCCGAAAGCACCGTCGGCACGACCCAGGGAAGCAGCACGATCGCCCGGAAGAAGGACTTGAACGGTAGGTGCTGATTGAGCAGCATCGCCAGCCAGAGGCCGAGCGCGAATTTCAGCACCGAGGCAACGGAGGTATAGAGAATGGTGTTGAAGACCGACAGCCAGAAGACGCTGTCGTCCATCAGGAACTGGTAGTTCTCCAGGCCGATGAAGACGCCGTCGCGGCCGATCCTCGTATCGGTGAAGCCGAGCCAGACACCGAGCCCCAGCGGATAGGTCAGAAAGCAGACGAGGAACACTGCCGCTGGCAGCATGAACAGGAAGCCGAGAACATTGTTGTTCTGCAGGAGCGAGGAGATCGGCCCGCGTCTATCCTCCGGATTCACCATCGACATTGCTTATCTCCCAGATTGCACTTGAACTCTCAGAGGACGTTGCGGCATGCCGCAGCCGGCATGCCGCTTGCTTTGAAGCGCGGCTCAGACGCGGTAGTAGCGGTTGGCCCGCCGTTCAGCTTCCTTCATCGCATCCTCGGGCGACATCTGGCCGGTGACGGCGGCGGCATACATGTCGACCAGAACGTAATCGGCCATGGTCGCTGCCGAGGCATAACCGAGTGGGCCGGCATAGCCGTTCGGACGCAGCTTTTCCGAGGCACGTGCATAAGGCGCGTGGATCGGATCGGATGTCCAGATCGGGTTCTTGGCGAAAGCCTTGAGCGGCTGGCAGCAATAGGCGCTTGAGCCCTGGATCCAGGCATTCATCTGGTCGGCTTCCATCATGAACTTGATGTAGGCCTTCGCCGCTTCCGGATATTTCGTATGCTTGAAGAGAAGCAGCGAGCTCGTCTGGAAAAGCTCGACGCTCTGGCCAACCGGGCCGATCGGGAAATTCGTCGTGCGGATGTCCTTGGCGATCTCGGCGAGCTTCGGGTCGTTCTTGGCCGTGTAATAGACCGAGACGCCGTTGGCGATCAGCGACACCTGGCCGGCGAGGAAGGCGCGGTTGTTGTTGACGTCCTGCCAGCTTTCCGTGCCCGGAATGAAGGTCGCATAGAGTTCCTTGGCATAGTTGATCGACGCCAGCGTTTCCGGGCTGTTGATCGTCACCTTGCCGCCTTCGTCGACCATCTTGCCGCCATGGCTCCAAAGCAGCCAGTGGGCGTAGTTGTTGCCGTCGCCGACGGCCTTGCCGTGCGGGAAGCCGGCCGGCGTGCCCTTGGCTTTCATCGCCTTGCAAAGCTCGAGGAAGCCTGCCGTGTCCTTCGGGAACTCGCTGAAGCCAGCTGCTTTCACGTGAGTGTCGCGATAGACCACCGCATTGCCGATTGCCGCCAGCGGCATGGCGATGAAGGTATCGCCGCGCGCGGCATAGCCCTTCACACCGTCGTACCAGCCGCCATATTTGTTGCCGAGATAGTTGGCGAGTTCGGTCAGGTCGACCAGCTTGTCGGGATACTGGTGAGCGTCGTCGAACCAGCACATGATGAGGTCCGGGCCGGAGCCGACATTGGCCGCGACGGCAGCCTTCGGGCGTATATCTTCCCAGCTTTCCTTGTCGATGCGCACCTCAACGCCGGTCGCTTCGGTGAACTTCTTGGTGTTTGCAATCCAGGCCTCCTCGTCGCCCTTGACGAAGGGTGTCCAGCGCAGCAGCCGCAGGCTGGCGCCGCTTTCCGGCGTGTAGGTCGGTTCAGCCTGCGCGAAGGTCGGCCGGATGCCGAGGCCGGCGGCGCCGGCGACGGCAGCCGAGGCGGCAAGAAAGTCACGTCTTCTGATCCTCATGAGATTCCTCCTCATTAAAAAGCGGGTGCGAACTCCCCGTCGTTCACTTCCCGCTTGGTGAACGACGGTCCTTGCATCCCTGACAGGGGATGCGTGCCTGTCTGCGGGTGACGAGAGGGCTCCTCCGCCCCGCGCCGCCGCCGGCCGGCCTCAGTCTGTCAATCTCCGCCCGGTTTCGGTGTCGAAGAGATGAACATGCGCGGCGTCGATAGAAACGCGCAGGGTTTCGCCCGGCCGCGCGCTGACGCGTTCGCGGAAGACGCAGCTGAGGTCGCTGCCGCCGAGCCTGAGGATAAGATGCGTCTCGTAGCCGGTCGGCTCGATCACCACGATTTCGCCGGGCAACCCGTTGGCATCGAGTAAAATGTATTCCGGGCGCAGCCCGTAGACGAGGTCGCGGCCGATGGCGTCGGCTGGCGGATTGGCGACCGGGAGCGCAGTGCCGTCGGATGCCCTGAAACTTGTCGGGTTTTCGGGTTCGAGCCTGCCCTTGATCATGTTCATCGCCGGCGAGCCGATAAACCCGCCAACGAAGAGATTGGCCGGCTTGTCGTAGAGCTCGAGCGGTGTGCCGATCTGCTCGACGACGCCGTCATGCATGACGACGATCTTGTCGGCCATGGTCATGGCCTCGATCTGGTCGTGGGTGACATAGACCGTCGTCGTTTTCAGCCGCTGGTGCAGTTCCTTGATTTCGGCGCGCATGGCGACGCGCAGCTTCGCATCGAGGTTGGATAGCGGTTCGTCGAACAGAAAGACTTCCGGATCGCGGACGATCGCCCGCCCCATGGCGACACGCTGGCGCTGACCGCCGGAAAGCTGGCGCGGATAACGGTCGAGCAATTTGTCGAGACCGAGGATGCCGGCGGCATATTTCACCCGCTTCTCGGCTTCCGCCTTCGGTGCCTTGTTCAGCATCAGCGAGAAACCCATGTTCTCCTGTACCGTCATATGCGGATAGAGCGCATAGTTCTGGAACACCATGGCGATGTCACGGTCCTTGGGCGGCAGCGTGTTGACCACGCGCCCGCCGATCTTGATCTCGCCGCCGGAAATATTCTCAAGTCCCGCCAGCATCCGCAGAAGAGTGGATTTTCCACAACCCGACGGGCCGACCAGGATCACGAACTCCCCGTCGGCAATGTCGATATCCACGCCTTTGATGACCGGAAATGTCCCGAATGATTTCCGCACATCCGCGAATTGAACGCCTGCCATACCCACTCCTCCCAGAAATCGAGCGCTACATGCTATGTATTCGTATTTTCGTATCTCTTGCCGGCGGCCTTATGTTCTCAAGTCCTTCTGCCAGGGCAATCCCGCATATGCGGGTGTGCCCTGGCGGCACTCTCCTCCTATGGGGCGGCTCAACCTCATTTGGACGCACCCGGAGCGTCTTCGGCGAGGTAGACCTCGATCAGCTCGTCCACCGTGGTTTCGGCGACGAAACCCAGTTGCGTCGCCCGTTCGGGCGTAAAGGACTTCGGCCATCCGGCGACGATCCCTTCAATGACCTCGTCGCGGCGACGATCGATCAACTCCGCCGCCTCGGGACCGGCAGCACGGCGTAAGGCGGCAATCTGGTCGGCAACGGTGGCGGCGACGCCCGGCATGGTGAGCGTGCGCCGGACACCCAGCGCCGCGGTGTCGAGCGTCGCCGCATGGATCAGGAACTTGATGGCGGAACGCGGGCTTGCCAGCCAGTGCTTGACCGTTTCCTCGACCGGAAGAACAGCCCGCTGGCCTGCAAGCGGTTCACGCAGGATTCCGGAAAAGAAGCCCGATGCGGCGGCATTCGGCGCACCCGGCCGGATCACGATGGTCGGCAACCGGATTCCGACGCCGTCGATAAAGCCGCGCCGCGAATAGTCAGCAAGCAGAAGCTCGGAAATCGCCTTCTGGACTCCGTAGCTGGTCAGAGGTGCGAGCACGTAATCATCGGGAATGGGATCGGGAAACGGCGAGCCATAGACCGCGATCGACGAGGAGAATACGAACCGGGGAACATAGGCTTGGCGGCTTCCTTCCCGGCGGATCGCTTCCAACAGCAATCGCGTGCCGTCGAGATTGACCTTGTAGCCGAGGTCGAAATTGCGCTCGGCTTCGCCGGAAACGATCGCGGCGAGATGGAAGATCACGTCGGCCCGGCGAGCCGCCAGGGCTTCCGCTGCGCCGCTTTCGGAAATATCGGCAGCCAGCGCTTCCACCGGCGCAACGACACCGGCGGGTATCGGCGGAGGCGCGATATCCACGAGCGTCATGCGCGTGATTGTATCGCCGCCGAGTGACCCGCTGCGCCCCACCGTGGCTGCGAGCTTCCGGCCGATCATTCCTCCCGCCCCGATAATGAGAATATGCATCGTGTTTCGCCTCCTTGCGAACTACGAGAAGAGTAACTTGGTCGTCGTATAAATACGGGTTTCGTGGATTGCGAAGGCCGTGCATGCGGCATCCGGGTCCCGCGTCTCCAAACCAGCGAGGATCAACCGGTGATCGGCGATGCTCGTGGTGATCGTTCCGGGCTGCGATACGACGCGCCTTCGGTGGCTCAGAAGATAGGAATAGAGGTCGGCGGCCATATCAGCCAGCACCGCGTTGCCGCTGGAACGGTAGATAACGGTGTGAAATTCCCGGTCACATATCAAAAAACGCACAGGATCGTCACAGGCGGCCTCCTGCGCTGTGATCGACTTGCGGAGATAATCAAAAGTTGAAGGCTCCATCTTGAGCGCGGCAGCCCTGACGACCTGCGCTTCGATAAGAAGCCGGGCCTCATGAACATTGTCGAGACTGTAGGCCGCGATGTCGCGATAGCGCGCAGCCTGGACGGCCAATTCGCCGACGTCCTCCGATGCCACTACCGTGCGCGTTCCGTGCACAACCGAGAGAATCCCATGGGTGGAAAGGATAAGGATCGCCCCACGGACGGTCTCGCGGCTGACCGAGAGTGCGGAGGCGAGTTCACGTTCGCTTGGCAACGGATCGCCTACCTTGAGAATGCCGGTGGCAATGAAGGTCGCAATCTTCTGGACAACGAAGTCTTTCATCGACTTCTTCGGCGCTCCACCGAGCGCCGCAACGTCTTCGAGCATCGCTCGAACGTCCATTGCTTTTCCCCTCCCCGCTCAGGTCTACTGGTCCGGTAAGTGGACCAGTAGACCTGAGCGAAAGAGGATTGTCAACGCATGATGGCTGCGATTTACCCACCGATATTTGGAGCAGTTTTGTGAATGGCAATATCAGCGCGCCGAGAAAATTCACGCCGAGAAAGCCGGCTGATCACAGTGCCGGACGGTCCATAGTCCGATAGCGCTCAAGCCACTTTGGAGACTTTGCCGAGCCGCTTGATCGCCTGTTCCAGCGGACGCTTGCCATCGCCGTAATCCTCCCAGGCAGAGGACTTCGACAGCAGCGTCGGGACGGTGCGAATGGTGAAGCGCTTCGGGTCAAGATCAGATTTGACCTGGGTCCAGGTCAGCGGCATCGAGACGGTGGCACCCGGCCGGGCGCGCGGCGACAAAGGTGCAACCGCCGTCGCCATCCGATCGTTGCGCAGATAGTCCAGGAAGATCCGGCCATCCCTCAGGCTCTTCGTCATCTTGATCAGATAGAGTTCGGGATTGTCGCGTGCCATCTGCTGGCAGACGTCGTGGGCAAATCCCTTCGCTTCGGCCCACGAAAGCGGCTTGCGTTTGTTGATCGCAAGCGGAGTGACGACGTGCAGACCCTTGCCCCCAGTGGTCTTGCAAAAGCTGATCATTCCCAGCGCGTCGAGACGGTCCCGCATTTCGCGGGCCGCCGAAACGACCGCGGAGAAGGGCACATCCGGACCTGGATCAAGGTCGAAGACGAGCCGGCCGGGCACCTCAGGCTGACGCGGTTCGCAATTCCAGGGATGCAGCTCGACGGCGCCGATCTGCGCGACGGCAGCAAGGCCTTCGATACGGTCGATCTGCAGGTATGGTTTTTTGTCGCCGAAAACCTTGACCAATTCGACAAGATTCGAGGTGCCGGGCATCGCATGACGCTGAAAAAACTGCTCGCCGCCGATCCCGTCGGGTGTACGGATGATCGAACACGGACGTCCCTTGATGTGCTCGATCAGCCACGAACCGACGGCTTCGTAGTAGCAGGCCAGGTCCTCCTTGGTAACGGTTTTGCCGTCATTGGCATCCGGCCACAGCGGCTTGTCCGGGTTGGAGATCAGCACCCCCATGACCTCGGCCTTGGCGCCTTTTTTGCGGACGGGTCTGGTTTTCGCCTCCACCGTCGGCTGTGGCACGTCAGTTTGCGCGGGCTTTGCCGGCCGTTCGGCCTTGACCTCTTTGGCCGGCTTGTCTTCCCGCAGTCCCTTGAAGGCCGCCTGCCGGACAATGCCGTCTGCGGTCCAGCCTGCGAATTCGATTTCCGCCACTAGCTCGGGTTTTAGCCAGATGACCTCGGCCTCCTTCTTCGGCGCGCCGATGCCGGTGAACGGCGATTTCGCCGTCTCGAGCGCTTTCAACTTCGGAAGCAGCGTTTCCACTTTCTTCGCACCATATCCCGTGCCGACGCGGCCGACATAGACGAAGTGGTCGCCGTGGTAGACGCCGACCAGCAGGGATCGGAATTTCCCGTTGGTCTGGGCATAGGCGCCGATCACCACCTCGTGGCCGGAGCGGCATTTCGACTTCGCCCAGCTTTCGGTGCGGCCGGATTGATAGGGTGCATCCGCCTCTTTCGAGACGATGCCTTCCAGTGAAAGCTTGCAGGCAGACTGGAGAACTGCATCACCGCCGGTGTCGAAATGCTCGACGAAACGGACGCGCGGATCATCGCCGGCGTCGGACAGAAGGCTTTGAAGCCGCGCCTTGCGCTCGACGAGCGGCAGCGATCGCACATCCTCGCCACCTTCATAGAGAAGATCGAAGGCGAAATAGACGAGCTCGCCGGTCTTGCCTTCCGAAAGGGCCGCCTGCAGAGCCGCGAAATCAGGAGCGCCATGATCGTCGAGGGCGCAGATCTCGCCGTCGATGATCGCATCGGGCAGTGTCGATGCCGCCTCGGCGATCTCCGGATATTTTGCCGTCCAGTCGAGCCCTTTCCTGGTCTTCAGCGTCGCCTCGCCATCCAGCACTCGCATCTGGATCCGGTAACCGTCGAATTTGATCTCGTGAAGCCAGCCAGTGCCTGCCGGAGGGCGTTCCAGTGTCCGGCAGAGCTGCGGCGCAATGAAATCCGGCAGATCGACCTTTGTGGCCGGTTTCGATTTCCGACCGCCTCCGGTGTCGTCTTTTCGCTCTTCGGCAGCCAGTCCGTGATTGCTGTCCCAAACGGCATCAGCCTGAACGTCGCCACCCTCGATCATGAAAGGCCTGGGCTTTCGTCCCTTGCCGCCGGCAATCATCTCCATGGTTCGGCCGGAGGCGACAGAGGTGTCGTTCTCCTCGAGGACCGCTTCGCCTTTGTTTTCGACGGAGAACTCATCATGGTGTTTGATGAGCAGCCAATTTGTCCGGTTGCCGCCGTTGCGATCATTGCGCATGCGCACCAGCACGAAGCTGCCGTGCAGGCGTTTGCCTTCCAAGGTGAACTTGAAGTCACCCTTGGCGAGGGCCTGCTCGGGGCTCTTCTTTCCTTCCGGTTCCCAATAGCCCCGGTCCCAGAGCATGACCGTCCCACCGCCATACTGGCCCTTCGGAATGGTGCCTTCGAAGTCGCCATAGTCGAGCGGATGATCCTCGACCTCAACTGCCAGCCGCTTGTCGTGCGGGTCGAGAGACGGGCCTTTGGTGACCGCCCAGGATTTGAAGACGCCATCCAGCTCGAGCCGCAGGTCGTAGTGCAGCCGGGTGGCATCATGTTTCTGGATGACGAAGCGACGGCGATTGCTGCGCGCGAGGCGTTTTTCACCGCTCGGCTCATCCGTTTTTTTAAAGTCGCGCTTCGACCGATAGGTCGATAGTTTGTCACTGGCCATGGTCGTTCCCGAAAGCAACCCCGACAGCGAAATGCCGCCTGGCGGCTGGAAGTTCCATCAGGGTGCTCCTCCAGCCGTCAGCGGATGAAACGGCTGGGATAGGCGAGAAAAAATTTCTCGGCCTCGCCGCATCGTTCTCTTGCTTGAAACGTTAATTGCTACCACCGGGATGCAAACATGCGCGCTGATCAATGGCTATCTCTTCTCATCATCGCGCTGATGATGGGCGCGTTCCTGTGGGGTCGTTATCGATACGATATAGTCGCCGTGAGCTCTCTTCTCGCTGCAATCATTGTCGGCATCGTTCCCGCCAAGAATGCTTTTTCCGGCTTTTCCGATGACATTGTCATCATCGTTGGCAGCGCGCTCATCGTCAGTGCGGCGATATCCAGATCGGGGATCATGGATGTCGCCTTGCGCAGATTTTCTCCCGAACGACGCGGGCCACGGATGCAGCTGATCATTCTGGTTGCCATTGTCGCAGCCCTGTCGGCTTTCATCAAAAACATTGGTGCGCTGGCGATCATGATCCCGGTCGCTGTGCAGATGGCCCGGAAATCACGCGTATCACCGTCGATGTTCCTGATGCCGATGTCTTTCGCCTCTCTGCTCGGAGGGCTTATGACGCAGATCGGCACGTCGCCGAACATCATCGTTTCCCGGGTGCGCGAGGAGATCACCGGGCAGCCGTTCATGATGTTTGACTATACGCCTGTCGGCCTGGCGCTCTCGGTCGCCGGCGTTGTCTTTCTGGCGCTGTTCTACAAGCTGCTGCCTGAAAGATCACGGGTCGAAACGTCGATGGATGAGGCGGTGGCGATCAAAAACTACACGACCGAGGCCAAGGTCACCACGCCATCAGGGGCGATCGGGCGGTCCGTCAGCTGGCTGCAGAAGCCGGCGGGCGGCGATGCGATGGTGACTGCGATTATCGGTGGCAACGGCCAAAGACGAACGCCCCTTCCCGACACGGTGCTTAAGGATGGCGACCTTCTTATTATCGAGGGGGAGCAGAGCGCCCTCGACAAGATCGTCAGTGAAGCCAAGCTTCAACTGTCCGACCGTAAACACGAGCCTGAGACGCGCCAAGACATCAGTTCAGTCGAAGCTATCGTTGGCGAACATTCCCGATTGATCGGCGTCAGCGCAAAAGACGTTTCTCTCTTTCACAATACCGGCCTCAACCTTCTTGCCGTCAGCCGCCGCGACAGGCGCTTCACCGAGCGCCTGGGTGAGATCAAGATCCGCAATGGCGACGTCGTGGTCTTGCAGGGCGACTTGCAGAAACTACCGGATCTTCTACGCGAATGGGGATGTTTGCCGCTGGTCGAACGAGATATGAAGCTCGGCAACGCCCGCAACGGCATGATCCCCGTCATTATCCTGATGGCAACGATGGGAGCAACAGCCTTCGGGGGCATTCCCGTAGCGACAGCGTTTTTCGCCGCCGCTTTTCTGATGGTGGTCACCGGATGCGTTCCTTTGCGGGAAGTTTATCAGCATCTCGATGCGCCCATTCTGATCATGCTGGCCGCTCTCATTCCGATCAGCGACTCGCTCAGGACCACAGGAACCACCGACATCATCGCGGACCTCCTCTCGCGAACCGCCGAAATGCTCCCGCCCTTCGGTGCTTTGGCTCTGATCCTGGTTGCGGCCATGGCCGTAACCCCGTTTTTGAACAACGCAGCGACGGTTCTGGTCATGGCCCCGATCGCCGCGACCTTTGCCGAGAAGCTGGGCTTCAGGCCCGATGCCTTTCTGATGGCGGTGGCAATTGGAGCCGGCAGCGACTTCCTCACGCCCATCGGACACCAGTGCAACACGCTGGTGATGGGACCGGGCGGATATCGTTTTGGTGACTACGCCCGACTGGGTCTGCCGCTGTCGCTCATTGTGGTGCTCGTCAGCGTGCCGATCCTGTTATTGGTCTGGCCGATCTGATTGCACCTGACACCGGATGTTGCGGTGACCGATAAGAAATTTCGAAGCAGAGTTGTGTTCCTCACGCGGTGACGTCGGGAATAGGCAAGCCTAGGATCTCGGCATGTTTGCAAAGCTTTTGCCAAGCTGCATCGCCGACCGGCACGCCCTCTTCTAACGCCGAGCGGCGCTTTTGCGCTGCGCTGTCGCCCGGCATGCGAACGGGGCCATTGTTCCAGGGCGCCGGAGGATTGCTGCGGCAGGCAGAGGCGAGAAAGTCAGACTGCGCTGTAAAGGCATCGAGCCCGGCAAAAAAGGCCGGATCGATGACCTGAAGGAAGGCGCTTTGCGAAAAGACACCGGATGGCGTGTTCGCCCGTCCCTTGCCGGAAAGCCCCTGCCCCAGCAACTCGACGATCAGTCCGAGCCCAAAACCCTTGTGCCCCTTCAACTGGCCGCCGAGAGGCATCATCGTCCCGCCCCGTTCCGTCACCTCGCGCGGATCATCGGTCGGCTCGCCTGCGACAGTGAAAGCCCAGGCCTCAGGAAATTTCTTGCCGGCCTTCGCCAGGTTTTGCGTCATGGTCGTGGTGGTGATCGAGGCCGAGACGTCGATCAGGATCGGATCCGCAGATGTCGGGAAGCCGGCCGCCATAGGGTTGGGCGTCAGAAGCGGCTTCGTGCCGCCATAGGGCGCAACGCGGCTCGCCGCGGGATGCGACACCGACAGCTGTACGATGAGGCCCCGTTCGGTTACCTGCCGCATGAAGGCTGAAAGCGCGCAGGTATGGTGGCAGTTGCGGATCGCGGCGGTGACGACGCCATGATCGCCGACCCGTTCGCAGGCCTGCTCGATCGCCTTCGTCAGCAGCCATGCGCCCGGCAGGGATTTGCCGTCCCAAACAAAGGCTGCGCCGCGGTCATTGACGATCTCATAGCTGCCGGACTTTGCCAGCGAGCCGTCTTCCAACGCCTCGACATACCAGCTCAAAAGACTGACGCCATGGGTTTCGTGGCCGATCATGTCGCCTTCCACCAGGACGGCGGCAGTCGTTTCGGCCTTGTCGGCCTCCATGCCGGCGCGGGTCAATATCTGCTTTGCGAATTGAGTCAGGGCAATGCGGTCAATCAGCGGCATCGGCATTTCTCCCTCACGTCATGGAAAGCACGGGCCGCTGTTTGCGGCGGCCCGTGGTTAACTGCGGCATACCGGCTTACTTGAAGCGGATCTGCGACAGCTGCAGTTCGGAATTCGTCGCGATCGTCGGCTTGAAGTCGAGACGCGGCGAGACGCGGGTGAAACCGACCATGTGAAACATCGGGATGTCGGCGATGATTTCGGTGTTCACCTTGGCGAAAAGCTCCTTCCAGAGTTTTGTGCGCTCGTCGCCGGTGGCAGACGTCGCCTTGGCGATCAGCGCGTCAACGGCCGGATCGCGAACCATGGAGTGGGAACCGTCGGTCGCGTATTTCACGAATGCGGTGAAGACCGGGTCGCCGGTCGCATTGTCGTGCTGCGACTGGGTCAGCGTCGGACCGGAATCGGCGACAAAGGGTGCAACGAAGTAGCCGTTCCACACGGACACGTCATACATGTCGAGCTTTACGTTCAAGCCGACTTCCTGAAGCATCGCCATCATCGCTTCCATCGCTTCGGTTGCGTTTGGATATTGTCCATTGCGACCGATGATACGGATCTCACGATCGACCGGGACGCCGTCCGCTTTCGCTGCTGCGACCAGTTCCTTTGCTTTTTCGGGATCATAGGGCCAAGCGGGGATATCGGCATTGTAACCGATCGTGGTCGGCACAACGAGCTGTGTCGCGATCTTTGCCTGTTCGGGGAACAGCGTTCCGAGCATCGCCTGACGATCGATGGCGAGGTTCATCGCTTCGCGGATGCGCCGGTCGTTAAGGGGTGCTGCGCGCGTATCGATGCGCAGCGATGTCGTTTCCGAATTCGGGTAGGCGAAATCGGTTTCCTTGTTGGTGGCATCCTGTACGGATACGGCCGGAACGATATCGGCTTCGCCAGCATCGACCATGGCGGCTGCAACGGCGCTGTCTGAGCGGAACAGATATGTCGCCTGTTCCACCTGGGGTTTCTCCCCCCAATATTCCGGATTGCGTTTCAGCACGATTGACTGGCCGATTTCCCATTTGTCGAACGTATAAGGGCCAGTGCCAATCGGCTTGCGGGTGAATTCGTCGGCTGGTGTCGCCTCGGCCGATTCCACAGCCATCACCGTCATCAGAAGCGGAAGAATCGGCTGCGCCGGTTTTGTTGTAATGCGGATCGTGTTGGCATCGGGCGTTTCGAAGCTGAACTCCGTGCCGCCGAAATATTTGCCGCCGGTCTCACAACTGAGCTTCTTATTCTTGTTGCGCTCGATGGTGAATTGGACATCCTTGGCGGTGAACGGCTTGCCATCGTGCCATTTGACATTCGGGCGCAGCTTGAACTCCCAGGTGTCGTCATCGATCTTCGACCATTCCGTCGCCAGGCGAGGTTTGAGGCCGCCATTGACGTAGTCGAACTCCACCAGCATCTCGTTGACGTTTTCAGAAATGACCCGGCCGACGTCCTGGCGCGCTGCCATACAGGGTTCGACGACATCGACGGTTTCGGCAAGCACAACAGTGACGTTGCTCTTGGCATCCTGAGCGTGTGCCGTACCGCCGCTCAGCGCGAGCACCGTTGTTGAAAAGCAGGCAGCTAACAAATGCAGTTTCATTTCGTTCTCCTCCCATGCGCCTTTGGCGCTCCTCACAGTGAATCTGCGTCCCGTTTCCGGTGCTCCGGCATCTATCTCCTCATAGTTCTACAAAGCACAAGTGCACTAATATACTAGTTAGCGACGGCCTTCAACCCTGGCGCTCCGAAGCACGGAGCCCTCAACCGTGTCTGGAACCCTTCATTTTTACTGGGCCGAAGCAATCAGTTGGCGCATCATCTCGACTTCCTCGTCGGTGAGATCCGTCAGCGGCGCCCGCACCGGTCCCGCCTCAAAGCCGCGCAATCGCACGCCTGCCTTGACCGCGGATACCGCATAACCGGCTTTGCGATCGCGAATACGGGCAAAGGGATAGTAGAAATCGCGCAGCATCTGTTCACAGGCAGCGTCGTCACCGGCAAGGAATGCCTTGTGGAATTTCAATGCCGTTTCAGGCACGAAATTGAAGACCGCGGAGGAATAGGTCGGCATGCCGGCTCCGCGATAGGCCTGGGCAAACAGTTCGTGTGTCGGCATGCCGCCGATATAGGAAAGGCGGTCGCCGAGCGCGATCGTGACACGGCGCACTGTATCGATGTCACCGGTTCCATCCTTGAAGCCGATCAGATTCGGGCATTCGTCGGCAAGCTGAGCAAGCTGCTCGGCCGAAACCCGCGCCTGGCCACGATTATAAACGATAACGCCCATATTGGTGGCCTTGCAGACGGCCCGTACACGCGCGGCGATGCCATCTGCCGGCGCCTCGGTCAGGTAATGCGGCAGCAGAAGAATGCCGTCGCCACCGGCCGCCTCGATCTCGCGCGCCATGTCACAGGCAATCCGCGTGCCGTAGCCGCATCCGGCAATAACCGGCGCGTCACCGGATACGGCGCGGGCGGCCTTTACCACCTCGACCACCTCGCCCGGCGTCAGCGAGAACAGCTCACCGGTGCCGCCGGCAACGATCAGGCCGGCAACGGGATAGGACGACAGCCATTCCAGATGCGCTGAAAACGGCTTGGCGGCAAACCGGTCCTCGGCATCGAAAGGAGTGACGGGAAAAGACAGCAGGCCGTTGCGAATGATCTCGCGAAGTTCCGTCGGGGCGATCAATTTGGTACTCCTCGGTTTCAGTTGCGCAGGTCTTGCGGCAACAGGTCGGCGGGGAAATTCTGATAGGCGACGGGGCGCAAAAACCTGCGGATCGACATGGTTCCGACGCTGGTCGCGCCGAAGTTGGTCGAGGCCGGGTAGGGTCCGCCATGCACCATGGAATCGACAACCTCGACGCCGGTTGGAAAGCCGTTGACCAGCACCCTGCCGGCCTTCCGTTCGAGGATTGGCAGCAGGTCGCGGGCAAGGCCCAGATCGGCGTCGTCCATATGGATCGTCGCGGTCAGCTGTCCCTGAAAGCTTTCGGCAAGGGTGAGCAACTTTTCAGGCGAGCCGACGCGCACGACGAGGCCGAGAGGACCGAATACTTCTTCGCTGAGCGAGTGATCGGCAAGCCAGGCCGAGCCGTTGGTCTCGAACAGGTTCGGCGTTGCTTCGCGGCCAGCACTCTGTGCCGCCAGAACCGGCGCGACAGCATTGCTTGTCCGCATGCGCTCGACACCTTCGTGATAGGCCGAGGCGATGCCTTTGGTCAGCATCGTCTGCGGCGCCACCTTTTCAAGAGCCGCCTTGGCGGCACTGGTGAACTTGTCCGCTTCCGGCCCATCGACGACGACGGCGATGCCGGGTTTGGTGCAGAACTGGCCGGCACCAAGCGTCAGTGAACCGGCCCAGCCTGAACCGATTGCCTCGGCCCGGGCAGCGGTAGCGGCCGGCAGCAGGAACATCGGATTAACGCTGCCGAGTTCCCCGAAAAAGGGGATCGGCTCAGGGCGCTGGGCGCAAAGGTCAAAGAGCGCCCTTCCGCCGGCAAGTGAACCGGTAAAGCCAACGGCTTTGATGGCCGGGTGCGTCACCAGCGCCGTTCCGACATCACGACGGCCGCCCTGGATCAGGCTGAAGACGCCGGCCGGCATTCCAGTGCGCTCGATAGCGGCTGCAATCGCCTCGGCAATGATCTCACCTGTGCCGGGATGGGCCGAATGTCCCTTCACCACGACCGGGCAGCCCGCGGCAAGCGCGGCTGCCGTATCGCCGCCGGCCGTCGAGAATGCCAGCGGAAAATTCGAAGCGCCGAAGACGGCGACCGGGCCGATCGGCCGTTGCACCAGACGGATCTCGGGCCGCGGCGCCGGCTGCCGATCGGGTTGGGCTGCGTCGACGCGTGCGTCGAGATGCGCGCCCTTGCGGATATGGTCGGCAAACAGTTTGAGTTGGCCGGTGGTGCGGGCGCGTTCGCCGTTGAGCCGGCCCTCCGGAAGCCCGGTTTCCTGCGTTCCGATGAGGGTGACGGCCTCGCCGCGCTTGTCGATCTCCTCGGCGATTGCCTCGAGGAAAATGCCGCGCTCCTCGCGTGTCGTTGCCGAAAACACTGCAAAAGCAGCTTCGGCGGCGCGGCAGGCGCGGTCGACCAGTTCCGTTGTGCCGACAGCAAAGTCATGTGCCTGCCCATGCGCCGGCTCTGACCGAAATGTCGTCGTTCCGGCAATCCACTCGCCGGCGATGAAATGCCTGCCTGAAGGGGTCCAGCTCATTGTTCTTCTCCTCGGCGGAGCCTCGCTCCGTCCTGATGCGTGAAGTGTTGTCCAAGTTTGGGTCGCCTTAGAACAGGATGATTTTAGGCCAAGTCGGCCTAAAATCTGAATCCTGTTCTAAATTAAATAGGTAGAGCATGATGTCGTCCGAAAACCGCTCACACTTTTCGGCATCATGCTCTAGCGGCCATTCGCCTTCCGCCATTCGGCAAAGAGCGTCAGATTGCTTTCGTCGGTGGCCGGGTAGAGGCCGATGATCGTATGACCTTGCTTGACGCGCTCGGTGACGAAATCTTCGTAAGCGGTCATCTCGACCGCTTCATCAGCGATCTCGTCGGCGATCTCAGCAGGGATGACGATCACGCTGTCGTCGTCGCCAACCATGATGTCGCCGGGGAAGACCGCCACATCGCCACAGCCTATCGGCACATTGATGTCGATTGCCTCGTGCAGCGTCAGGTTCGTCGGGCTGGAGGGACGATTGTGATAGGCGGGGATATCAAGACCGCCGATGGTCATGGCGTCCCGGAAGCCGCCATCGGTGACGACGCCGCCGCCGCCGCGCATCATCAGGCGGGTAATCAGGATGTCGCCGGCAGAGGCTGCGCGCGGATCCTTGCGGCTGTCCATCACCAGAACAAAGCCTTCCGGGCAAGTCTCGATGGCAAGCCGTTGCGGATGTTTCGGGTTGCGAAAGACATTCATTGCGTTACGGTCTTCGCGCGCCGGCATGTAACGCAGCGTAAAGGCTGGTCCGACCATATTGCGGCCCTTTGGCTGCACCGGCCGAACATCCTGGATCGTCTGGTTTCTCAGACCGCGCTTGAACAGTGCCGAACAGAGCGTTGCGACAGAGACACCCATCAGTTTATCACGGGTTGCGGGGTTCATTTGCTTCTCCTCGTTCTCATTCAGGCGCCGAAACTGCGCGTTTCCACGGTCCAGTCGCGGGCTTTGCCCGTCAGGCTGCAGCCGAGCCCCGGACGGGCCGGCACGATCATCCGGCCGTCCTTGATCTCGAGTTGTTCGTTAAACAGTGGCGCCAGCCAATCGAAATGCTCTACCCACGGCTCATGCGCATAAGCGGCGGCCAGGTGCAGATGGATTTCCATGGCGAAATGCGGGGCCAGGCGCATACGTTTCGCCTCGGCGTGCGTGCAGATGCGCAGAAAGGGCGTGATGCCGCCGACCCGCGGCGCATCCGGCTGAATGAAGTCGACCGCATCGGCCCGGATCAGCGCCATGTGTTCGTCGGCGCTTGCCAGCATTTCGCCGGTGGCGATCGGCGTGGCGAGTTCGCGTGCCAGTGCCGCATGGCCCTCGGCGTCGTAGGCATCGAGCGGCTCTTCGATCCATTCGAGGTTGAGCGGTTCGACCAGCCGGCCGAAACGCAAGGCCGTCGTGCGGTCCCATTGCTGGTTTGCATCGACCATCAACGGGACACGGCCATCGATATGGCTGGTCACCGCATCAAGCCGGCGAAGGTCGATCATCGGGTCCGGCTGTCCGACCTTGATCTTGATGCCGCCTATACCGGAAGCGATCGAGTGGTCGATGGCATCGCGGATTTCCTCGACGCTCGATGACAGGAAGCCGCCGGAGGTGTTGTAGCAGGCGACACTGTCGCGATGCGCGCCAAGCAGTTTTGCAAGCGGCAGGCCGGCGCGTTTCGCCTTGAGGTCCCAGAGGCAGATGTCGATGGCGGCGATTGCCTGCGTTGCAATGCCGGAGCGGCCGACCGAGGCCCCGGCCCAGCAGAGCTTGTCCCAGATGCGCGCGGTATCGTTGGGGTCTTCGCCGATCAGGTTGTCGGCAAGCTCGCAGGCATGTGCATAAAGCGCAGGTCCGCCTGCCCGCTTCGAGTAACTGAAACCAAGCCCACTATGGCCAGCCTCGGAGACGATCTCGCAAAATAGAAAGGCCACCTGGGTCAGCGGCTTCTGCCGGCCGGTCAACACCTTGGCATCGCTGATCGGCCGCGCCAAAGGCAGGTAAGCGAGCGACAGGGTGACCGATCGGATGGCGTCCAGTTTGGACGGACCGGCAGCGAAGCCAGCCTTGGGCGGCTGTGCGGGGATCGTGCGTTGATTGGGATCAAACATCGTGGTGCCTCAGTTGATGGCCGGTTCCGGCGTCTTGCCACCGAATTCGGTTGTCAGGAAATCAAAGTCGCAGCCTTTGTCGGCCTGCTCGATATGCCCGGAGAACATAAAGCCGTAACCGCGTTCATAATGCCGCGTCGGCGCCACCCAGGCGGCCCGCCGCGCTGTGATCTCTTCTTCGGAAACCAGCATATTGAGGCTGCGTGCCGGAATATCAAGCTCGACCATGTCCCCCGTCCTCAGCAGCGCCAGAGGCCCGCCAACATAAGATTCCGGTGCGACATGCAGCACGCAGGCGCCGAAACTGGTTCCGGACATGCGGGCGTCCGAGATGCGTACCATGTCGCGCAGGCCGAGTTTCAACAGCGCCTTTGGCATCGGGATCATGCCCCATTCCGGCATGCCTGGTCCGCCCTGTGGGCCGGCATTGCGGAGAACGAGAACCGTGTCCGGCGTCAGCGGATAGTCGGGATCGTCGATGATCTTCTTCATCTCCGCATAGCTGTCGGCGACCAGCGCCGGGCCACAATGACGATGGAATTTTGGGTCGCAGGCCGCCGGTTTGATGACCGCGCCGTCGGGACACAGGTTTCCCTTGAGCACGGCCAGCGAACCTTCGTGATAGACCGGGTTCGACAATGGCCGGATAACGTCGTCATTGTAGATCTTCACCTGGTCGAGACCATCCACCAAGGGTTTTCCCATAACGGTAATCGCGCTGGGATCCAGCTTGTCGCCGAGCTGCTTCATCAGGGCGCGCAAGCCGCCGGCATAAAAGAAATCCTCCATCAGATAGGTCGAACCGGAAGGCCGGATGTTGGCGAGAACCGGCGTCGTACGACCGATGCGATCGAGATCATCGAGCTCCAGCGGGACGCCGGCGCGTCGCGCCATGGCGATCAGGTGTATGATGGCATTGGTGGAGCAGCCGGTCGCCATGGCGACCGTGACCGCGTTGTCGACGGCCGCCGGAGTGATGATCTGGTCCGGTGTCAGATCCTCCCACACCATATCGACGATGCGCCGGCCACAGGCCGCAGACATGCGCTGGTGGTTGGCGTCGGCAGCCGGGATCGAGGATGCGCCCGGCAGCGTCAACCCCATAGCCTCGGCGATCGCCGTCATCGTCGACGCCGTGCCCATGGTCATGCAATGGCCGTAACTGCGGGCGATCCCGCCTTCGATGCCCTGCCACTCCTCCTGGGTGATCGTGCCGGCGCGGCGCTCGTCCCAATATTTGAAGCCGTCGGTACCAGAACCCAGCGTCTTGCCGGCATAGTTGCCGCGAAGCATCGGGCCGGCCGGCAGATAAATGAAGGGAATGCCCATGCTGACTGCGCCCATGACAAGGCCTGGTGTGGTCTTGTCGCAGCCACCCATCAGAACGGCGCCATCGACAGGATGGCTCCGCAGCAGTTCCTCAGTCTCCATCGCCAGCATATTGCGATAGAGCATCGTGGTCGGCTTGACGAAGTTTTCGGAAAGGGAAAGAGCGGGCAGTTCCATGGGGAACCCACCCGACTGAAGAATTCCCCGCTTCACCCATTCGGCGCGTTCACGGAAATGCATGTGGCACGGCTGCGCATCGGACCAGGTGTTGATCACGGCAATGATCGGCTTTCCCTGCCAATCCTCCGGCGCGTAACCCATCTGCATGGTCCGCGACCGGTGGCCGAACGAGCGTTGATCATCCGGCAGCATCCATCGGGCGGACCGCAATTGCTCGTAGGTTTTCCTCGCGGTCACGGCTTTCTCCCACCTTTTCGCTTGCTTACTTCAGCGTTTGCACCAACTGATATTTTAGTTTGACATATATATCAATGGCAAGTTTGCGTTCTTGTGCATTAGGTCATGCAAAGCTATGAATGGACTCGAATAGGACGCCTCAGATGAATTCCCAGTTCGCCTCTACATTCGGCCTGACCGCGCCCGGCTTTCCAGTCGTTGCCGGCAGTACCGTCCAGCGGGTCTATGATGACCTGCGAAAGCGTATCATTACTATTCAGCTGCCGCCGGACACCACACTGTCGCGCACTGAGCTCACCGAGACTTATGAAGTCAGCCAGACGCCCATCCGCGACGCATTGCAGCTCCTCAAACAGGAGGGTCTGGTTCGCATTTATCCGCAGTCCCGCACTGTGGTGACCAGGATCGACGTCCTGCAGATTTACGAGGCACATTTCCTTCGCGTGGCGCTGGAAACGGAAGTTTGCCGCCGCCTCGCAACCGATCCGGATCCGGATCCGAGCGTCGTTACCCGCGCCCGGTCGATCATCAAGATGCAGGCGGCAGTCGCCGACGACGTCGATCAGGTCGCGATCTTCCAGGAACTCGACGAGCTCTTTCACCAGACATTGTTCGCAGGCGCAAAGCGCAGCAGCCTCCACCAGTTGATACGCGAGCGGTCCGGCCATCTCGAGCGCATTCGTCGCCTGCATCTGCCCGAGAAGGGCAAGATCGTCAGCATTCTCGATGGGCACCACGCCATCATCGATGCGATTGCCGCGCGCAACGAACAGGGTGCGGTCGATGCAATCCGTGAACATCTCAGCCAAACCGTCGCAAAAGTGGAAGACCTCAGGAAGGAGTTCCCGGACTACTTCGTCTGATCTGCCGCGCCGCGGGTTTGCCGGATCAATTGACCGGCGTCAGCAGCGGCCTGCCTGCGAAGAAGGCGGCAAGGTTGTCGACCGTCAATTGCGCCATCCTGTCGCGCGTTTCCTCGGTACCGCTGGCATGATGGGGATAGAGCACAACGTTGTCGAGCGCTGCAAAGCGCGGATCGGGATTGGGTTCGTTGAGGTAGACATCGATGCCGGCCGAGGCGATCCGCTTTTCCTGCAAGGCCTTGATCAAGGCCGGCTCGTCGACCACGGTGCCCCGGGCAATGTTGATGAAGCTGCCCGTCGGTCCGAGCGCATTCAGCACGTCCGCCGAAATCAATCCTTCGGTCGAGGCCCCGCCAGGCGTCGCGACGATCAGGATATCGGCCCAGTCCGCAAGTTTGACCGGCGTGTCGAAATAGGCAAAATCGTTGCCGGCTTTCTTCGTCCTTCCATAATAGCCGACCGTCAGCCCGACAGCTTCGCATCGCTTGGCAATCGCCATCCCGATGCGGCCGAGGCCGACGATCCCGGCCTTCTTGCCCCACGTCGATGTCGTCAGCGGCATCATGCCCTTCTGCCCCCAATCGCCGGAGCGCACATAGCGATCGCCTTCCGGCAGGCGCCGGCGTGCCGCCAGCATCAGAAGCAGTGCCATGTCAGCAACGTCGTCGCACAGCACCTCGGATGTGTTGGTGAGCTTGATGCCGCGCCGTGTCATCGCCTCGACGTCCATCTGGTCGTAGCCAGCCGAGGAACAGGCGGCGAGCTTTAATGCCGGCAATTTCGAAAGCAAGGCTTCGTCGATCGTCACATGGCCGTTGCAGACCAGGGCGGAAGCGATCGGGCCGGCTTCCCGCAAGAGAGCATCGCGCTCTTCGCCTTTGACAAGATCCAGCCGGTGCAGCGTGTAGGTCTCCTCCAGGATCGCCATCTGATGGGGCCGGAGCGGATAGGCGACGATGACATCGGGCTTCATGCGGAAACGAGTCCTTCCTGTCGTTGGCGGGCGGCGCGTCGGGTGGCCTGGATCTCCGGATCGGGGTCGAGGCTCGCGGCAAGAAGTGCCTGCGTGTAGGGGTGGGAGGGCGCGGTGAAGATCTGTTCGACCGGCCCCTCCTCGACAATCTCGCCGGCCTTCATGACGATGACACGATCGGCGAAATCGCGAACCACCGGCAGGTCGTGCGCAATGAAGAGGTAGGACAGGCCGAATTCGCGACGCAGGCCCTCAAGCAAGGCGATTACCTGCGCCTGGATCGACACGTCGAGCGCCGAAACCGCCTCGTCGCAGATGATCAGTTTCGGCTCCATCGCCAGCGCCCGGGCAATCGCGATGCGCTGGCGCTGGCCGCCGGAAAACTGATGTGGATACCGGTCGGCCATATCCGGTTTCAGGCCAACCTTGACCAGCAGTTCGGCCACTCTCTCCTTCCATCTCGCTTTCGGCAGGATATCCGGGTGAATGACCCAGGCCTCTGAAATCAACCGGAACACGCTCATCCGCGGGTTCAGTGACTGGGTCGGATCCTGAAAGACCATCTGCAAATCGCGACGCAGCCCGAATATTTCTCTGGGGGTCATCGCAAGCAGATCGTTGCCGCGATAGAGAACCTGGCCCTCCTGCGGATCATCGAGGCGAACGATTGCCCGGGCAAGGGTCGACTTGCCGGAACCGCTCTCGCCGACAACGGCAACCGTCTCGCCGGGCATGATGACGAAATCCACGCCCTTCAGCGCCTGGAATGCGCCGAAACTCTTTTTCAAGCCGATGGCGCGCAACAACGGCTCGCCCTGCCGGTCACGCTCTTGCGCCATCGCACCCTTCCCCGGCGCGGCAGCTATCAGCTTCTTCGTATAGGCGTTCTGCGGGTTGCGATAGACTTCGGCCGCATTGCCGGTTTCGACCACGCAGCCGGAATTCATCACCACCACCCGGTCGGCGATCTCGGCAACGACGCCCAAATCGTGGGTGATCAGCAACAGGCCCATGCCGGTTTCCTGCTGCAACTCCTGCAGAAGTTCGAGCACCTGCGCCTGCACCGTCACATCAAGCGCGGTGGTGGGTTCATCCGCGATCAGGATATCGGGCTTGCAGGCGATCGCCATGGCGATCATCAGGCGTTGCCGCTGGCCGCCGGAGAACTGGAATGGATACTTTCGCATTGCCGCCTGCGGATCGGTTATGCCGACGCGCCCGATCAATTCGAGCGCCCTCGCGCCGGCGCGCTCCGCCGACTGGCCATGCGTCGTCATCATCTCGGTAATTTGCCAGCCGACCGGATAGACCGGATTGAGGTGGGCGAGCGGGTCTTGAAAGATCATGGCGATCTTGGCACCGTTGATCGAGCGCCGCTCCTCGGGCGTCATTTTCAGCATGTCGCGCCCATTGAGGAGGATTGTGCCGCTGGTGATCTTGCCGGGTGGCATGTCGATCAGGTTCATGATCGCCGAGGCCGACACGGATTTGCCCGAACCGCTTTCCCCGAGGATCGCCAGCGTCTCGCCGCGATCGAGATGCCAACTGACATCCTGCACCGCCTTGACGGTCCCGCTGGCGGTGTGGAACTCGACCGAGAGGTCACGCACTTCCAAAAGATGTTCAGCCATTTTTCCTGCCCCTCATTTCAAGGCGCCAGCGTTGTGTCGGATCGAGCGCGATGCGCAGCCAATTCGACAGAAGGTTCAGCGACAGCGTCGTCAGAATGATTGCAAGGCCCGGCCAGAAGGAAAGCCACCAGGCATTGGTGAGATAGGGTCGTCCTTGCGCAACCATGAGACCCCAGGTGATCTCCGGCGCCTGAATGCCGATTCCAAGGAATGACAGGGAGGATTCGGCCAGCATGACGAAGGCGAAATCGAGCGTCGCGATGGTCACCAGCGTGGGGAAGATCACCGGCAGGATGTGATGGAAGACAATCCGCCAATACGATGCTCCCATCACCTTCGCCGCCTGCACGAACATCCGCTCGCGCACTTCCAGCACTTCGGCGCGCGTGGTGCGCAGATAGATGGGAATGCGGGTGATCGCCAGGACGAGGACGATATTGGTGACCGAGGGCTCGAGCATGTACAGCACGATCACCGCCAGAAGCAGCGACGGAAAGGACATGATGACGTCGCCGAGGCGCATGATCCATTGAGCAGCAGAAGAGCGGCTGTAACCTGCGACCAGACCGAGCGCCGTCCCGACGACGGATGATGCAAGCACGGCTGCCGCGGCAACCAGGATGGTGTTTTGCGCCGCCACGATAACGCGGGCAAGAAGCGGCCTGCCCAGCGCATCGGCGCCGAGGACATAAAGCATTCCGCGGGTGATATCGAACGGCGGCGCGTTCCGGCCCCGCAGGTTCTGCTTGGTGGCGATGGCTTCCAGCAGGAGCGGGCCAAACAGCGCACAGAGCAGAACGATCAAGAGGAACAGAGCCGCGAAGAAAGCGAGCTTGTCCGCCCACAGCATCGTCAGCCAGCGCCCGATCGGGCCGCTTGGTTTTTTCTCGGCGAGGATTTGTGTGTCGGCCATCGTCATCGCTCAATACCGGATGCGCGGATCGAGCAGCGCATAGGCGATGTCGATCAACAGGTTCATGATGAAGATCGCCAGTGCCGAGACCATGATGACGGCCAGCACGACGGCGAAATCGCGAAGCAGGATGGAATCGATCATTAGCTTGCCGATTCCAGGAAAGCCAAACACCGTCTCGACGACGACGGCACCGTTCAAGATGGCGGCCGCCTGGTCGCCGATGACTGTGATCACCGGCAGCATGGCGTTGCGCAGTCCGTGAATGAAGATGATTGAGTTCGAGCGGACCCCCTTGGCGCGGGCCGTCTTCACATAGGCGGAAGACAGAACACTGATCATCGAGCCTCGGACCACCTGCAGGATCAGGCCGAAAGGCCGGATGAACAGCACGCTGACCGGCAGGACCCAGTGCCAGAAAGTTCCCGTTCCCGATGTCGGCAGGACATGCAGTTTAACGGCGAAAATGACGATTGCCACGATGGCCAGCCAGAAATCCGGCGCCGCAGCGCCGATCAGCGAGAAGAAAGTGGCAAGACGGTCGAAGACGCCGCCGACGCGAAACGCCGCAAGCGAACCGATGACGATCGCGGCGATCGTGACCAGCACCATGGTGATGGCAGCCAGCCAGAAGGTCCAGACGAAGGCCTCCAGCACGACATCCATGGCCGGACGGGCCTGCCGCAGTGACTGACCGAAATTGCCCTGGGCAAGATCCGAGACATAACGGCCGAACTGGATGATCAACGGATCGTTGAAACCGTTCATCTCACGGAATTGCTGGCGCATTTCGGTGGTCGCATCGATCGGCAGATAGAGGTCGGTCGGATCGCCCGTCAGCCGGGACAGGAAGAACACGATGACGATAAGCACCACGAGCGATACGCCACTGGCGATCGCGCGTTTGCCGATGAAACTCTTCATGCCACTCCTCCCGAGTGAACCCCATGGGGTCGTGATGTCCGGTTTTTCGTCTTCGTTTGTGCTGCCTGTGATACCCCTCCGGCAACAGGCACGGCTCGACGACCAGTCCCTGTAACTGAAATATTAGTGCATCTAGAATTTTTGTGAACCCCAAAAATGATCGGGGCTTATCGCGGCGGCTTGCGTCGCCATGTCATGCCGCGGGTTCCAATAATGGCCGCGCCGAAGATCACAGCCGCGCCGATCCACGTCTGTACGGCTGGAACTTCCGCGAAAAATGAGAAGGCCATAAGGGCGACGACGGGCAGTCGGAGAAAGTCGAGCGGTGCCAGAACGCTTGCGGTCGCCATACTGAAGGCGCGCGTGATCAGCGTCATGTTGAGTGCGCCGAGTGCCCCTTGGAGGGCAAGCAGTCCGAGTTGGCTCCAGGTCGGCATCGACCAGACCGGCAGCATAACGATCAGGCCAAGCGGTACCGTCGCTATCAGATTCCATGCAACCAGCCGGTCGGCACTATCCCTCAATGCCATCCGCCGGAGCATCAATTGGCTGGCCGCCGTCAAGACCGCTCCTGCCAGCGCAAAAAGCAGCCATTGGTCGAAACCGGACGCTCCAGGGCGAATGATGATCATGACGCCGATAAAACCTGCGACAATGCCGGCCACGCTGGAGATGCCGACATGTTCCTTGAGCACCAGCCACGCACCGAGAACGAGAAACATGGGCATGGTGAAATTGATCGCCGTGGCATCGGCGAGTGGCGCGTGGGCAAAGGCGACGAACAAAGCAACCAGTGAGGCAAGCTTCAGACCCGCACGCACGACATGCAGAACACGATAGGGAGAGGATTTCAGGTCGACCCGCGACACGATCCAGGGCGTGACGACAAGAAGCCCGAAAAACGACCGGAAAAAGCCGATCATCAATGGATGCACCTCGCCGGCCAGCAAACGCACAATGACTGCGTCGAAACTATTTAAAAAAGCGGCGGCCACCATCAAGCAGACGGCAAGGCCCGTGCGACCAGGCTGCATCACGCTTCTCCTGATCGAACAAGGGTGAACCCTGCTATATGGGCCATTCGATACAGCTGCGCGTTGAACCGGCAATCCATTGGAAATAAAGCCTTCCTGGCGTGTCTGCTAATCTCCGGTCTCCCAACGGTTTGCCGCGGCTGAGACCGCTCATTCTTGCCAGGGGCCGGCAGCATCCATTATCTCCGGCGCGGATTAACGGCTTTATCTCAATCCATCGGCCGCCGTCCACACTGACAGAGCGCACTGCTGACGGGGCCGCCCTCGCCCCCGCTAGTGGATCACTCCGTTCGTTTTCGCCCGGTTCGAGAACTGGTGGACGAGCATGATGCCCTGCTCAAGGAGTAACTCGGCGGCCTGCAGATCGCGCGGCGTGAGATCGCCGGATAGACCGCGAATCGTATTGGCGACGCAGATGGAGTTGGCGACGAAGCGGGCGTCGCCCTCCCCTTCCGCCTCCTCGGCCGTTGCTTCCAAGGCGTCGGCGACGGTGTCGAGCAGGCTCGAGCGTTCGACGAGCGTCATGTCGTTCAGGGTTTTGGAAATGCCGTTCATGATTGTCTCCTCGCGTGTGCTCAAGGCGGATCGCAGCTCCGTTTTCTCGATTTCAGTGACGTGGCGGTGACTGTCAGATAGGATGGTTGTTTTCAGAAGCAACTCATGGCTGCCGCGCACCTCACGCATGAGTGAAGCGAGATCGGACGGCTCAATCAATAATTTCGGGCCGATCATTCCAGATGGGTCAGGAGGTCGGCAAGCATCGGTCGCTGCCCTTTCAACAGCTTTATGGCTGCGTAGGGCGGGGAAAACCATCCCGCGCGATCGACCTCCGGAAAGCTCTTTACCCGGCCTGACCGTGGTGGCCATTCCATTTCAAACTCGGAACTCTGTATCGCGTTCACGTCCAGTACCGGATCGGCTTCGATCGACCACGCGACAACCATCTTTCCGCCAGGTTGTCGGTATTCGCCCAACGGTGTGAACCTGCCATCGACTGCTACCCCCAGCTCTTCGGCAGTTTCCCTTATTGCCGCCGCGAGCTCATCTTCTCCAGGTTCGATCAACCCCTTCGGGATCGACCACGCAGCCTCGTCTTTCTTAGCCCAGAAAGGACCGCCCGGATGGACGAGAAGCACTTCGATGTCCCTGGAAACACGTCGGTATAGCAGAAGTCCGGCGCTACGGATGACCATCGTGTTGTGCCCTTCTTGCGTCGATCACGAGGCCAGGCATTCCTCACAGATGCCGCAGCCGTCCTCGTCCATCCACCGACGCCGGCGCTTGCAGCAAAGGCAAGCACGACTATCCGGTTGTTCCTTTGTGTCTTCCGGTGGAATGATCTCGATCGTCGTGTCGATTAGAGTGTCGGCCACAAGCTCCGCCATCTCGTTGCTCCATTAGTCTGTTCTAAATAAGATAGGAGCGGCAATCGATACCGGCAAGCTCTCGACGCCGGTCGGAGGGCCAAATGGCATTCCGAACCCACATTCGAGCGCTGGGCCTTCTTGCGACAAGTGATATAGTTAAATTTCGGTTGTCCACCTGGACGATACGATAAAGGAATTATTCCATGGGAGACCAGAAACGCCCGCTGCAACCAGGAGAAACTGCCCCCGCCTTCGCACTCGCCACGGCCAACTTCGACGGAACCGTCTCTTTCGCCGACTTGAGCGGTCGCCCGTTCGTGATCGGGTTCTTTCGCGGGTTGCACTGCCCGTTCTGCCGGCGCCAGCTAGAACAGCTTGCCGGCGTACAGCCGACCCTGCGCGCCGCCGGGGTGGAGACCGTGGCCGTTATCAACACGCCGGTAGAACGTGCCCGCCTGTATTTCCGCCACCGGCCGACGCCAATAACACTTCTATGTGATCCGGACTGCCGCACGCATCGGGCCTACGGCGTGCCGCATGGCGAGTTCCTGCCCGAAGGGAGCTGCGAGCAGCCCGAATGGCCCTATGGCGCAACGATGGCGCAATTCCAGGCGGCACGCATCAACCCCACGGGTGAGCTACCGGAACCGCTGCACCCGATGGAAGCCAACACGGCGCTCAACGCCAAGGACGGCTTCCAGCTTGACGAGGCCGATAATGCGATCTTCGCGAACCATGCTACTCAGCTCGTCGGGCACTTCCTGGTCGATGCGAACGGCACCATCGGCTGGACACAAATCGAGGCGCTCGACGGACCGAACAGCCTCTCCATCTTCCCGACCGCGGCAGAGATCATCGCCGCCGCTGACAGCCTTGGACGCTGACTGCAGCGAACCCGTCCGCCAGTGTTGGCGAACTCGTCTCCGACCTGTCATCAGCTTGAGCTCCATGTCACGTTCCGCCAGTCCGCAAAAATCATCAGGTTAGACGGACCTCAACCGCTTTTCGGTTTTCGCGTCGAACAGATGCAGTTTGCTAAGGTCCGGGGTAATGACGATCTGGTTGCCGGCGTGGAGATCAAGGCGCTCTCTTACCGTCGCAACGAGGTGATCCGCACCAAACTTCGTGGTTACCTGGATCTCGGCACCGGTGGGTTCGACGAGGACGACCTCAGCGGCAACAGGACCCTGTCCGATTGTAAGGTGCTCAGGGCGAATGCCGTAGATAAGCTGCGCGCCGCGTTCCAATGGCGCTGCTTCGGGCAGCGGCAGCCTAGCTCCGCCGTCCGTGATCAACTCCAGCGGCCCTGACGTGCTGACCTGGCCTCGAATAAGGTTCATCGCCGGCGAACCGATGAAGCCCGCCACGAAAAGGTTTGCCGGCCGGTCGTACAGATCCAGTGGCGAGCCTATCTGCTCGACGAAGCCGTCCCGCATCACAACAATCCGATCGGCCATTGTCATGGCCTCGATCTGATCGTGAGTGACGTAAATGGTCGTTGTCTTCAGTCGCTGATGCAGTTGCTTGATTTCCGAGCGCATCTGCACCCGCAGCTTCGCGTCCAGGTTCGACAATGGTTCGTCAAACAGGAAGACTTGCGGATTTCTAACGATGGCACGGCCCATCGCCACACGTTGGCGTTGGCCACCCGACAGATTTCTCGGATATCTGTCGAGCAGATGTTCGAGCCCAAGAATTTCAGCGGCTGCTCGAACACGTTGCCTGGTCTGTTCCTTGGGTGCTTTCGCCAGCTTCAGCGAAAAACCCATGTTCGCCTCGACTGTCAGATGGGGGTAGAGCGCATAGGACTGGAAAACCATCGCGATATCGCGTTCTTTTGGTGCGACATTGTTCACGACCTTGCTGCCGATCGATATCCGGCCAGCTGAAATCTCTTCGAGGCCGGCGATCATCCGCAACAATGTCGACTTCCCGCACCCGGACGGACCGACCAGGATCACGAATTCGCCGTCTTGGATATCGATATCCACCCCATGAAGAACCTCGAAGTGACCGTAGCTCTTGCGGGCATTCGCCACACTTACTGACGCCATAACTTTCTCCGGCTGAATGTTGGTAGCTTCGGGACGCAGCCGCTTGTCTGACACGGCTGTCGATTGCTCATCGGCTTGCCGTGGCGGCTGAATAAGGTGCCAATACCGTGTCGACCGCAGCAAGGCAGAGTTCGCGGGCCTTCGGAGCGACCCGCTTTGACACCACGTCGGAATAGAGTCGACCGAGATATTGGCTGATCAGAGTTTCGGGAATTTCGTCGGGGAGCCGGCTGAACAATTCGCCGACCGCGGCGGATGCGCGAGGATCCGGCCAGTAATAGCGAATTCGATCACTATAGCTGAAATGCCGTTGCAGTCGCTCCTCATCGGGACTGCCGCCATAATGGCCCGTCCAGCTTGCCGGCTGCTCGACCATGATTTTTTCCATGGTCGTCACCAGTCCGGTTCGTGGCGTCTTCCCGGCAAGCACATCAGCGATCGCATCGAGACCGTATAGCGCTTCGCGCAGCGCGAAAGTCAGCCCCGGCCCGACCTTGAGGATTGCAAAGCCGCCGTCAACGAGAGCAGACAAGGCTTCGGCCGGTTGGTAGTCGGTGGAATGTGCTTCGAAAACCAAGCCGGGCATGTCGTCCAGCGAACCAATGAGGCTCTTGGCCCGTTCAGGCTTGTAGAGCGCCACGTCCGTGTTGCCAAATTCCACGCCCGGCTGAACCACGATCCCAATGACCCGCTCCATTGCCGACGCCAAACCTACTTCGGCAAACGACGCCCGATGAACTGCCAGCGTTTTCATCGCCGCATCGGCCCGCGTAATTTCGATGTCTTCGAGTGCGTGCGTTGCACCACCCGGAGGCGGCACCTCGGTTCCGATGATATAGACCGGCGGACGGCGGCCTGAACGAAGAGCGGCCTCCTCAGCGGCCTTTGCCAATCGAGCGGCTCGCGCCGCGGTCAATTCGTCATCGAGCGCCGTTGGTTCACCGGCACAGCCCATCGACGTGTCCAGGTGAATCTTTTCAAACCCTGCCTCGACATAGGCCGTCACCATAGCGGTAGCGCGCAGCATTGCCTCCTCGGCCGCCAACTTTCTCCATGGGTTGGGACCGAGGTGATCGCCTCCCAGGATGATGCGTTCGGCCGGAAAATCAGTCGCTGCGGCGATGTCCTCGATGAACCGGCGAAAGTCCACAGGCGTCATCGCCGTATAGCCGCCCTCCTGATTGACCTGATTGCAGGTGGCTTCGATGAGGACAGCCCGGTGCTCCAGGCCGGCCCGCCGAAGGGCTGCCTCAATGACCAGCGGATGCGCCGAGCAGACCGAAGTGACGCCATGGGGAAAAGGCAGGTTCCGGGCACCGAAAAGCTTTCGCAACGCGATCTGCCGGTTCTCTTCGATCGACGTCATGCGAGCGTCACGACCTTCGTCAGGTGACGGGGAGAGACCGTGTCGATTTGCCGAGCCTGCGCGGCCCGTTCGCCGAGGACCTGCAGCGCCGGAAGGACAACGAGACCCGCAAGCGACAGATCGACATCGACGGCGAGTTCCAGATCGCCTGGACCACCCACACCGATGACGACTGCGCCTTTTTCTCTCAGTTCTCCCACCAGTTTCGTCTCCGCCTCCCTCTGGTCGGAGCTGTACAGCATGACCGCAACCGTCTTCCCGTCAACGAGGCTGATCGGCCCATGCCGGTATTCCAGCGGGTGGAAGGCCTGGGTCATGATCTGGCTCATTTCCATGAGCTTGAGCGCTCCCTCCAGGGCGACGCCGAAGAGCGGCCCGCCACCGAGAAAGACGAAGTGCGACCGGTCGGCGATAATTCCAGGAAGTGCGGCATCGAGAGCGCTTGCGAGCTTGCGGGCCGAATTCACGACGGAGGCAGGAACCTTCTGCCCGATCATCTGCAAACCGAGAAGGACCATGAGGCTCGCCGATACCGTCATGACGATCCCTTCGTCCGGATGGGTTTCGGCTGCGATCATCCGATCGCAATTTTTCGCCAGAGAGCTTTTCGGTTCGACGGTTATCGCCGTCACGAAGGCGCCGGCGGCGCGGCTTGCCTTTGCCGCGGCGACCGTTTCTGTCGTCTCGCCGCTGCGGGAAAGCGCGACGACGTGCGTGTTGCGCCACTCCGGCCAGAAAGCCGACGGCCGGTTTTGCCATTCGGCGCCGGGCACCGCGATTGCCCTTCGTCCGGCCATATTGGCATAGGCTGCCAGCGAAAGTGCAAGATTGAAAGACGTGCCGCAGCCGACGAAGACGAGCAGCTCCGCGCTCTCGATAGCTGAATTCGAGCCGATCGCCTTCTCCCAGTAGGGAAATTGCTCGAAAATGACTTTTTCGGTCGTGTTCATGAAGTCTCCGATTATTTGACTGAACCAGCCAACAGGCCGCTGACGAGGTAACGGTTGAGGAAGATGACGACGAGGGCGGGGATGACGATGGCGATCGAGCCGCTCGCTGTGATCAGGCCGTAGTCGATGAAGTTCTTCGTTACGAATTCCGGAATCAGAACCGTTAGCGGCTTCGTCGCCTGCGGCGAAAAAATGAGCGGTACGAGATACTGTCCCCAGGCACCCAGAAACGTAAGGATTGCCGCTGCCGTCAGACCCGGTCCGGCCAACGGCAGGACGATATTGAAGAAGATGTAGAGCCGGCCGGCTCCGTCGAGTTGTGCCGCCTCTTCCAGTGAGATCGGAAGAGCTTCGAACACGCTCCGCAGCAGCCATAACGACAGGGGCAGGAAGGCCGAGACATAGATCAGCGAGACGCCCAGATAGGTATCGACGAGATGCAGCTTGATCATGATCTGATAGAGCGGGATCAAGACGGCGTAGGCAGGAATGGCCAGGGTCGCGACGACGGCGACAAAAAGCGCTTTGCGGCCGGGAAACTGCAGCCTGGTGAACGCGTAAGCCCCAAGTGAGGATATCGCGACGCAAAGCAGCGTAGCGGCGATCGATGTCACCACGCTATTGAGCAATGCGGCACGGAACTGTTTGAACACCTCCACACCCCCGATCCGGGCGATATTGATGCCGAGCAGCCGCGAGTAGTGATCGAGCGTAAAGTGCTGCGGAAAGAAGTTGATCGGTCGGGTCGAAAAGTCTTCGCTGGGCGTAACCGAACTCGCGATAGTCCAGTAGATCGGCCCCAGAGACCAGATCAACAGGACGACGACACCGGTCCAAATCATCATTCGATAGGCAATAGTGGATCTCATCAGTCGAACCGTGTGTTGCGATAGACACGAAGGACGTAGACCAGCGAAATCAGCAGAGATACGAGAGTGATCACGACCGATAGCGCCATGCCATACGAGAAGCGGAGATTCTGGAAGGTTTCGAGGTAGATCTGGACGAGCACCGGCCGGGTCTCGAGGCTGGCACCCGCCAGAACCCAGGCCTCGTCGAAGAGATTGAAAGCGTTCACGGTTGCGTTCGTCATGGCGACAGCGATCGCACTGCGAACCAGCGGAAGGGTTACCCATCCAAACATCTGAACGCGCGTGGCCCCATCGATCCGCGCAGCCTCGTAGAGATGGGCAGGTATGCTCTGCATCGCGGCAAGAACGATGACGATCGTCAAAGGCATCATGCGCCAGACATGGACGACCGTTACGGCGACGATGGCGCTGGTGCGATCGTTGAACCAGACATGATTTTCGAAGGGGAGCCCGAGCGCCGAAAGAATACCGTTCAACAGACCCGCACCCGGTTGATAAATCCAAAGCCAAATGACCGAATTCACAACGCCGGGCAGCGCCCAGGGCAAGATCACCGCTGCGAGAACCCACTGCCGCCCGACCTTGATCTGATTGATGAGAGCGGCGGCAAGAACGCCGAACACCGTTTCGGCGGTGACGGCCAGAACAACGTACATGAGCGTGTTGCTCCAGGTCGTCGCGAGTTGGCCATCCGACAGCATTCGGCTGTAGTTTTCCAGGCCGATGAATGGCGTGCCGGCCTGCATGGGGTTGACCCTGTGCAGGCTGTCCCAGACGGTTCTTCCCATCGGGTAGAAGACCAAAGCTGCCATCGTGAGAACGATGGGCGACACCAGCAGCAAGCCGAGTGTGGTGTCGGCGTTGAAGCCGACCCCACGTTTGCTCGTGGCCTCTTCGGACGCCAAAGCTGTCATTGCGCCATTGCCTGCTTGGCGGCGGAAGCGATGGCCTCCATCGCCTGGTCGACGCTCATCTGTCCCTTGGCAGCGCTATTGATCGCTGTGTTCACGCCGCTGGAAAATTGCGGGTACCAAGGCGGCGTGCCTTGCGGGAACAGCGGCTCAACCGTCTTCGATTGCGCCACCAGAGCGTCGCCGCTGTTCAGCTTTCCGGACTCGTTGAGTTCGGAAAGCGCCGACGTGCGTGTCGGCAGGAAGCCGTTCACGGCATTCTTCTTCTGGAAGTCCTTGCTGGTAAACCATTTGACGAAGGCAATCGCCGCCTCCTTGTTGGGAGAGACGTTTGGAATAGCCAGCGCTTCCGGAAGGCCGAAACTGCGCGTTTCGCCGCTTGCCGTCGGCACGAGGATCGCCTCTACCTGGCCGGCGACTTTCGACTGCTTGGGATCGTTCATCTGGCCAAGACGACCAGGCTCGCCGGAGATCATGATGCTGGTGATGCCCTGCGCGAACATGCTCTCATTGATTTGGCTGTCCTTCAGGCCGGTAGACGCCGGATCGACCAGGCCTTCCTTGAGGAGCATCAATTCGAAAGCAAGCGCCTTGTAACCAGCCGAATCCGGCGAGGTGAAGAGCGGATTGAAGTCCTTGTCGAAGAGTTCGCCACCGAAGGCCTTGGTCAGCAGGTACCAGCTCGTTGACGCGCCTTCGGTCGCTGAAACCGGCAGGCCGACCGGATACTCGACAATACCCTTTTCCTTGATCTTCTTAGCTGCAGCGACCAGGGCGTCCAATGTTTTCGGCATCTCGGTGATGCCTGCATCCGCGAAATGCTTCTTGTTGACGAGCATCACCCGGAAGTCGTTGGTGTAGGGAATTCCCAATAATTTGCCGTCAACCGTGAAGATCTTGGCAACGCCGATATCTTTCACCGTATCGGCGTCGATCACGTCGTTGAGCGGCATATACCAACCGGCCGCGCTGAACTGACCGGTCCAGGACCAATCGAATTCGGTCACATCCGCTGGCGCTGTACCGGCAACCAAGGCTGTCACCAGCTTCGGGCGGATGTCGTCCCACGACAGGGTCTGCAGGTCGACGTGAATGCCGGTTTCGGCCTCGAAGTCAGAGGCGATGTTCGGTCCCTGCGGCGATGGCATGAGCACCGTGATCGACTGACCGGCAAGCGGCTTGGCGTCCTGGCCCAGAGCGGGTGCGGCGATTGCCAAGGCCGCCGATGCAAGTAGAGGCAAGATCAATTTATGCATGTTCCCATCCTTCATTATTCTTGAGCTCAATTACTGGGATGCGCAGTCACCGCCTTCGGCCGTGGCCACGATTTGCCCGAACCAGCCGTCGTCTAACGGCCAGTCGAGAAGTTGGGCGGCAGCCAGGAGCGCGCCGCCAATCGGGGGAAGTTTCGGCAAAGCCGGAGGCCTGCCAATTCGCCGTTCAAGCGCCTGCAAAAGAAGCCGGCTCGAAAAAGTACCGCCGGCATAGGTCCAGTCGGCATTCGGATCACAATGGCCGGCAATTGCCGCATGATGCTTCGCCAGTTCATCGGCGGCCTGCTCGATCAAGCCGACCGCCCCTTTATCGCCGCCAAGTGCGACCTGATCGACGAGGGCCGAAATTGCTGCAATATCCGCTCGTGGGTTCGCCAGGGAGCTGGCCCAATCGCCGAGCCCATTCATCGGATTGCTCAAGTCGATGCGAAGATGGTCAAACAAGGCCTTTGCGAGAGCCGTTGTCGGGGCACGCCCGTCCAGGCTTTGGCTGACGAGATTGAGCGCCCTCTGCCCGATCCAATGGCTGCTGCCCTCGTCACCGATGAGGTCTCCCCAGCCGCCGGTGCGCGCCGACTGGCCTTTGGAATTACGCGCCCATGCCATTGAACCCGTGCCGGAAAGAAGGAGGATACCCGGCTCGCCGGCAAAAGCACCAAGGTGCGCCGCGTCGACATCGTTGAGGACGCGGCGGTGGACGTTTAGGAACAGGCGCTCGATCGCATCGCGCTGTAGAGCCGACAAGCGCTCAACCTCGCCGTAGGCCGGCAGCGCCGCGGCGACGGCCGCCAGATTTCCTTCATCGAGAAAGGGAAGGAGATGCTGCTCCAGCTCCTGGAGCCAATTCGGATTGTCCATGGGATTGACGCCATGGCCACGGGAACGCCGCAATATCCGGCCACGCTTGTCCGCGAGGGCAACCAGCACCTTGCTTCCGCCACCGTCGATGCCGAGGATCAGCTCGTTGCTCACTCTTTCGCCCTCAGATCGGCGATCGTTGCGTCGACGCCGAAGTTGACAAGCTCGTCACGCCAATGCCGCGAAAGCCCGGAATCGGTAATGACTTTCGCGGTGTCCAGCGGCGCGACCTTGTAGGTCGCCGTGGTTCCGAATTTCGAGGAATCGGCCAGGACGAAACGATTGGCCGACCGAGCCAGCATGCGCCGGTTGAGGCTCGCTTCCGCACTGTCCACGCTGTAGATCGAGCCGTCGGAACTAATGGCGCTGGCGCCAAGAAAGAGCTGGTCGAACCATAAAGTTTCCAGCATTGCCTCCGCCTGAGGTCCGACAAGCGACGCATTCTCGCTGCGCAACTGACCGCCGAGAAGCACCACTTCCAAATTCGGAATATTCAGGAATTCCTGCGCTACCGTCAGGCCGTTGGTGAATATCCTGAGCGGCATGGGGTTGATGCGAACGAGGCGCGCAAGCTGCAGGACGGTGGTTCCCGCGTCGAGAAAGATCGCCGTACGCGGATGAAGCAAGTCGTAGGCGGCGGTGGCAATCGCCCGCTTCGCCGATAAATGGCGCTTTTCCCGCTCCTGAAATGCAACCTCAACCGACGATCCTTCGGCAATGCGCGCTCCACCATGCACGCGATCAATGGCGCCCTCCTGCTCAAGGATCTGCAGGTCTCTACGAACCGTAGCAAGCGATGCTCCGATCGCATCGGCAAGCGCCTGAATGGTCGAAAAGCCGTTCGCGTAGAGGTGGCTGCGAATGGCATCCAGTCGATCGACCTTCACTCCAACTGCCTGGCTCAACGAAAACCTCCCTCACGGCCGATCCCAATTTCAATCATGCTTTCATTTCAAATGATCAATGTCAATCAATTTCCTGACGTTTTTTGATTTATTGGAGGGCGCTGGAATGAAAAAAACGCGCCGTGAATTCACGACGCGTTTAAACGAATGAACTGCCATGCGCTTGTGGCTGGCTTATCCGCGGGATCTCACTGATATCTCGGCAACAAATCGCCGTGTGCGACGATCAGGTCGTCGACAAGGTTCCAGATTTGGTCTGGCGACAATTCCGCAGACGTATGCGGATCGAGCAGAGCGGCCTGGTAGATGCGCTCGCGGTTTTTTGTAAGAGCCGCCTCGACCGTCAACTGCTGAACGGAAACGCTCAAGTTCATGACGGCGGCAAGCTGAGAGGGGATCCGACCGACCCGGACCGGCTGAATTCCGTTTCTGTCGACATGGCAAGGCACTTCCACGATGCATTCATCGGGCAGATTCTCGATCAGGCCGTTGTTTGGGACATTGCCGTATATCAGCGCCGGGTTGCCGGTTACCGCGGCATGAATGATGCCGGCGGCATACTCATTGCTGCGGCACACCTCGATCGGCTTGTCGCCTTCCAGTTCCTTGCGCAGGGCATGCCATTCATTGATCTGCACCTCGCAGCGCCGGATGTATTCGTCCAACGGAATATTGAGCTGATCGATCAGATCCCCTCGTCCCTCCTTGATGTACCAGGAGGTATACTCGGAGAAATGTTCGCTGGATTCGGTGACGAAGTGGCCGAGCCGTTTGAGCACATCGAACCGCACCCGATCGTCCGACGGGACGCGGCCATCGGCGGCGAGCGCGTTCAGTCTCGGATAAAGATCTTCCCGCCGTCCGTCGCTGTGAACTTTCTCATATTTCAGGAAGAAGCCGACGTGATTGATCCCGGCCGAAATATAGTTCACGTCGGCAATGTCCTCGCCGAGGCATTGCGCGAGATGCCCGGCTGTGTGCTGCACGCTATGACACAAGCCGACGGTGCGGATTTCCGGGGCCAGCTCCTTGATCGCCCAGCAGTTGATGGCCATCGGGTTGACGTACTGCATCAGAAGAGCCTGCGGGCAGACCTCCTGCATGTCTCGGCAGATCGCCTCAAGGACTGGTATCGTCCGCAAACCGCGGAAAATGCCGCCGATGCCGAGGGTGTCGGCGATCGTCTGACGCAAGCCATATTTTTTCGGAATGTCGAAGTCCGTGACGGTAGCCGGCTTGTAGCCACCGACCTGCATCATGAGGATGACGAAATCCGACCCCCGCAGCGCTTCCCGCCGGTCGAGCGTGGCGTCGATCCTGACACTTGAAAGCTTAAGCGACTCGCAGATCCGGCGAGCGACGATCTCTGACGTCTTCAGTCGCTCGGGATCGATATCGAAGAGGCTGATGACGTAGTCGCCGCCTCTCTGCGAGGACAGGACGTCTCCCAGAATGTTCTGTGCAAAAACGGTGCTACCAGCGCCTACCAGGCAAATCTTCGGCATTGCAATCTCCCCATGGGTTGTGATTGCTTGTTGCTCCTTCTAGATCAGAATTTCTTCCTGAAATCGGCCTATTAATTCCGGGATTCGAGTCTACAGATGAAATATACCCAAAGCCGCGGCGAATGGATTGGATCCCGAGGGCAGTTCTTGATCGAGCGTCACATCGCTGATGCGATGGCGGCACCGCATTGGCACGACCACGTTGAATTAAACCTGCTGATGGCGGGCCGGATGACCTACCTTTTTAATGGAAGGCAGGAACAGGTTGAGGCCGGCCGCCTGGTTTTATTCTGGGCCGCAATTCCTCATCAGACGATCGCTGTTGCCGAAAACGCGCCGCTCGTATGCCTCTATCTTCCCCTTATCGATTTCCTGGGTCTGCCGGTGGACAGAAAGGCCAGGCAGTCGATCATGCAGGGGAGATTTCTGGCGCAGGCAAATCAGGAAACGATGGATGCGTTGACACTCCCACGATGGGAAAAGGAATGGCAATTCGGCAGTGCGGCAAGACGGAAATTGATCGTCGAGGAGGTTCGACTGCGAATACGGCGTCTGATTCTCGACAATGCCGAAATCGACAATTCGCCAACCCATGTCTCTCCGACATCGTTGGCCGGCCCGGCAGTGCGCCACGTCGAGCTGCTGATCGACCTGATCAATACCCGATACGCAGATCCGATTAGCGTAGCCGATCTCGCGAAGCTTGCGGAAATGCATCCAAGCACCGCCAACAGCGCTTTCCGAAAGGTTTTGGGAATATCAGTCAACGAATACCTGACCCGACATCGGATTGCCCGGGCGATGCAGCTGCTGACGGACACGGAGGATCCCGTCCTCCAGATCGGCTTTGACTGCGGGTTTGGTTCCAGCAGTCGCTTTTACGAGATTTTCAAGGAGCGAACGGGTACGACCCCCCGTCATTTCCGGGAAGCGGTGAACTCCAGGAACACTCCGGCGCCTTGATGCGAGATGAAACTGTCGACCTCCAAATTGTTCGCGGGATCGACAAGAACGAGTTGATGCTGGATATGCCGGCGTTAGGATCGGAGGGTGGCCGCATTCGAAAGCTGTTGGCGCAAAGCCCACTCCTCCTTCGTCAGAGTCTTGATGTCGAACTGGTCGCGCGTCCTGGCATAGGTGTGGCCGCCCATCCTGCCGACGGCATCCATTCGCTGCTGGTCGATGTGCAGGTTCGCCGGATTGACCGCATCGCTTCTGACATGGACGCCGAGCACTTCGCCGAGGATGATTTCGCGGGCGGGGCCGACCTGCAGGGTCGTGTGGCGGCGGCATTCCAGCGCTGCGGGAGCTGCGAGGATGCGAGGGCTTCTGACCATCTGTCCCGGTACCGTTACCAGTCCGGCTTCCGAGAGTTCGTCGACCTCGGGCCCGAACTTGATGGCGCAGACCTCCATCTGGTCGACAAGGGCGTCATCGCAGATATGGACCGTAAACTCGCCGGTTTCGCGGATGTTGCGGGCCGTATCCTTGAAGCGCATGTCGGAATAGTTTTCGACGCCGATGGCGACAATCGCGGGATCATGGGTCAGAACGTTGAAGAAGCTGAACGGGCCGGCATTCGGCTTGCCATCCTTGCTCACCGTCGTCACCAGCGCGATCGGGCGGGGAATGACCGTGCCGATGAGGATCTTGTAACGCTCGCGCTCGGTCAGTTTGGCGAAATCGAAATGCGTGTGTTGTTTATGATGGGTCATCTCAGGCCTCGGCAGCGACGCGGTGGGTTTCAAGCGGGGTATGGCGGCTGAGGTTCTCAAAGCCGTCCTTGGTCACGACATACATGTCGCCGATATTGCAGCCGGCCGACAGCGGTTCCAGCCACTGCGTGTGCAGCACGAAGACCATGCCCTCCTCCATCCTGTCGTAGTTATGTGAGGAGATGTTGAAGCTGTTCTGGCCGCCTGCCATGCCGACCGAATGGCCGAGGTTCGGATTGTGCGGTCCGTGCGTTGCCGGATAGACGTGCATGAGTTTGCGGCCCTGCGCCTCCCAGTCTATGTCCTTCACATACTGATTGGGGATCAGGCGGGCCCCGCCGTCTTCCATCGGCGACCAGTTATAGGGCATGGTGCGCGCCTCGGGTGAGGTCAGCATGCCGCGCTCGATCATCGGTTCGAAGGCAGCATTGTTGACGTCGCGCATCAATGCGCCGGGCTTGATGAGCTTTTCGGCCCGCTTGACGCCCTCGGTGCAGGCGGCAAGCACCTCCTCCTGACGGCTGGTGATGTCACCAATCGCGATCATGCGGGCGGTCTGGGCGGTATAGCCGCGATAGGTGACGTTGGAGATGTAGAGGTTGATGAGGTCGCCTGAGCGGACGATGTGGCCATAGGGCTTGCCGCAATGGGTGCCGAATTCGTTGATGCCGATCTGGTAGCCGTCGCCGGTTTCGCCGCCGAGTGCCATCTGCGCATAGGTGAAGGCGGCGAGGATTTCATGGTCGGTCACGCCTGATTTTGCCACATGATAGGCAGCCTGCGTGCCGATGCTGATCAGCTGGGCGGCGGCGCGGAAGATCTCGATCTCGCGCGTCGAGCGGACCTTCTGCATGCGGTCGAGGATGGCGTTGTCGGCGACGAACTTGCTCTTCGGCATCAATTCCTCGAGTGCAGACCAGAAGGTCAGCGACGTGCGGTCGCCGATCCTGCCGATCTGGGCCTTGGTGAGACCGAGACTGGAGAGAACCTCGGCGCATTTTTCGGCAGTCTTGATGACGGAATCGCCGGGGCGGTCGGCATATTCGCGGCCGATCGGACCGATCTGCCAGATTTCGTCGACAAGAACGGGCTCGCCGCCCGGCGGGAGCAGGACGGACTGCGTGAAGAAGGAGAGAAGCACCATCGCCTTGTCGGCGTCGGTCGGGATGATCAGCACGCCTTCGCGCATCCAGTCGCAGATGTAACGCAGATAGGCGTTCGAAGCGTGGAACCAGCCGACGCTGCCGGCATGGACGATCAGCGCGTCATGACCGGCTTCGATCGCCTGACGGCGAATTCGGCGAAGGCGGTCCTCGAACTCTTCGACAGCAAGCGGCAGCGGCGCGGAGAAATCGAAATCCGGCTGGAAATCGGCCAGCAGCGATCCCATCCGATAGCCGCCTGCGTTTGTTGCGCGCATGTTCATCAGTGTGTTCCTTCCAAGTTCAGGCATAGGTCAATGGCGGATCGTTCAGGCCGGCCGCGGCGGCGCGAGAACGCGCCGGGCAACCAGCAGTCCGACCAGCGTCACGGCGATCAGAATTCCGGAGATTGCCGCGACGCGCACATCGAGGGACTCCTCGATCAAAGCGAACATGCGCAGCGGCAAGACGGTCGTTCGGGCATCGGCGAGGAAAAGCGATACCGACACATTGTCGAGCGACTGGATGAAGACGAGGAATGCCCCGGCCAGAATGCCGGGCATCAGCAGCGGCAGGGTGACGCGCCGCAGTGTCCTGAACCAGCTCGCGCCCATCGTCGTCGATGCCTCGGCAAGCGAGGGATTGAGACCCTGGGCGACGACTGAGGCGGCGCGGTACATCAGCGGCCCGAAGACCACGACATGGCCTGCTACGGTCAGCCAGAGCGACGGCTTGAAGCCGATGAAATTGGCGACGATTAAGGCGGCGAGGCCGTAGACCAGGCTCGGCAGGACGAGCGGGGCGAGCAGCAGCGGCTCGATGGTGCCGGCGGTGCTGCGCTTCATGCGCGTCATGCCGATGGTGGCCGGAACCGCAAAGATCAGCGATCCGAGGACGGCAAGGCCGGCAATCTTCAGCGAGTTCCAGGCGGCGATATGTTCGGTTGCCGAGCGAACGGGATCGAGCAGCGCCGCGTACCACCTGAGCGAAAAGCCCTGCGGCGGATATTTCAACGTCTGCCCCGAGGTAAACGACATCGTCAGCGCGATCACGATCGGTGCGACGAGATAGATGACGCAGAGCCCGCCAAATCCGTAGACGAATGCCTTGTAGAGCATGACGGGAATGGGATTTTCGCGACGATCAGCCATGACCGACCAACCTCCTGTGACGGGACATCGTGGTAAGGGCGACCAGCAGGCAGCCGGTGGACAGCAGCAGGACGACGGCGATGGCCGAGGCCAGCGGCCAGTCGAACAGCGTACCGACTTCGCGGTAGATCAACTGCGGAACATAGACGTTGCGCGCGCCGCCGATGACGGCCTGAGTAACGAAGGAGCTGCTGGTGCTGGCAAAGACGAGGATCCAGCCCGCCAGCAGGCCCGGCAGCATCAGCGGCAGAAGCACGGTCACAAGGATGCGCCAGGGACCGGCGCCGGAAACCTGGGCGGCTTCCGTCAGCTGGACGGGCGTGCGTGACAGGATGGCGATCAGCGGCAGGATGATCAGCGGGAGGTCGATCTGGCACATGGCCATGACCAGGCCGAGTTCGGTAAACAGCAGGCTGGTCGGCATTCCCGTCAGGCCGAGCGCAGCGAGCGCTTCGCTGATCGGCCCCTGGCGTCCGAGGATGACGATCCAGGCGAAGGTGCGCACAACGTTGCTGGTCAGCATCGGAATAAGCGTCAGGAAGATCAGCACCTGCCGCAGGTTTCGGCCGCCGTGCCAGTAGAGGAGTGCGATCGGCACGCCGAGCAAGGTCGTGCCGATGACGGTTTCGAGCCCGAGCCTTGCGGTATTGACGAGGACACGGAAATTGAACGCGTCGCCGAAGAAGCGGGCATAATGGTCGAGAGTCGCTCCGCCGGGACCGGCGAAGCTGAAACCGACGAGGACGGCGAGCGGCGTTGCGAAGAACGCCACGGAAAGCAACAGCATCGGTAGGACGTATGGGAAGCCGCTCGCCTTCATCACATCACCTCAACCGGCAACGAGGGCGTCGAACTGGCGAATCCAGTCGTCGCGGTTCTTGTTGATCGCGACCCAGTCCGGATAGACCATGGTCTTGATCTGGTCGCGGGTGACATAGGCTTCGATGCCCGGCGTCAGCGCCACGTCCTTGTTGGTCGGGAACATCTCGGTCGGCGGCTCCTTGAGCAGGTCCTGGGCGGCCTTGGAGATCGCGGCATCCATATAGGCATAGGCCGCGTCGAGATTGGCCGAGCCCTTGGTCAGGTGGATGTTGACGGGGGCCGCCGGCGAGCCGGTTTCGGGATGGACGAATTCGGCGTTGAGGCCGAGGCTCTTCAGACGGGCGACGTTGCCGGTCGAGCACATGAAGACGGCGATTTCACCCTGCTGGAACAGCGTCATCTGGTGGTTGGTGCTGTCGACCACGCCCTTCAGGTGCTCCGGATGATCCTTGAACAGCTTGAAGACGGCGTCCATGTCGTTCGGGCCGGAGCCGAAGATCTTGGCGATCTCGGTATAGGCCATGACGGCGGTGTTCGAGGCAAAGCCGGTCCAGGAAACCTTGCCGCTATAGGCCGGGTTTTCGAAGAGATCGCGATAGCCCTTCGGCTTCGGAACGAGATCGGGATTGTAGGCGATGCCGTTGACTTCGATGGTCACGGTCGGGCCGTATTCGCCCTGGAAGGACGGATCGAGCATGCCCCAGTTCTTGAGCTTGCTCGGATCGATCTTCTGGATGAGATCCTTCTCGATGGCGACGGCCATCTGGCCAGGCGACATCAGCAGCGTGTCATAGGGCGGGTTGCCGGGGCTCGCCATGATCTTGGCAAGCTGGTCCTGCGCCATCGCCGGCGCAATCGTCAGGTCGTAGCCTGCATCCTTGACCATCGGCGTCAGCACTGTGCGGTAGGCATCCTCCCAACTGCCTGGGAAAGTGGCGGCAACGGCTCCTCCGCCGGCAGCGCGGGCGGAAAGCGGAAGCATGGCCGATGCGGCGACACCGGCCGCCAGGAAACCGAACCCACGACGGGTAATCTGAAAGTCCTTCATCACGTTCACCTCTGTTGAATTGTTTCTTCACTCATGATTTCCGGTTCGGCCGGAAAGGCGTGACACCGTGCGGTGTCGATCTCGGCAAATAGCTGCGTTCCCGGTTCGGGAATGAATGTGGTGGGGCCTCTGACCTCGGAGGCGCGCAGGCCCGTACCGTCTTCGAGGGCAAGGTCATGGACGAGGGAAGGGCCGAGGGGCACGGAAACCGTCATGCGAACCGGCAGGGTGCTCTCGCTCGGCTGCGTCGACAGGCGAACCTCTTCCGGCCGGAAGGTGATCGTGACCTTCGAGCCGAGGGTGAAGTTCAGCCGGCGCGGCAGGAGCAGGGTCCGGTCATTCGCAAGGCCGATCAGCGTGCTCTCGGCATCGAGCCGCAGCACCGTTCCGTTGAGCAGGTTTGCCTGGCCGATGAAGGTGTTGACGAAGAGCGTCTTCGGGCGGTCATAGACGGTCATCGGCGTGTCGATCTGCTCGACATTGCCCTTGTTCATCAGCACCAGGCGGTTTGCGAGGCTCTGGGCTTCCTCCTGGTCGTGCGTGACGATCAGTGTCGTGATGCCGAGCGTCTTCTGCAGGTGCAGCAGCTCCACCTGCAGATCGAAACGCAAGGCCCGGTCGAGCGCGCCGAAGGGTTCGTCGAGCAGCAGAAGGGACGGGCGCCCGGCGATGGCACGCGCAACGGCGACGCGCTGCTGCTGGCCGCCGGAGAGTTCGCGCGGCAGGCGGTTGCCATAATCCTTGAGCCTGACGAGAGACAGCATCTCCTCGACGCGCGCCTTGCGCTGAGCGCGAGGAAGCTTCTGGCAGGCCAGCGGATAGGCGATGTTTTCTGCGACCGTCAAATGCGGAAACAAAGCATAGTTCTGAAAGACCATGCCGACGCCGCGTGAGCGGGCCGAGACATCGGCCAAATCTCTCTCTCCGAGCACAATCTTGCCCGCCTTCGGCTGGATCAGCCCGGCAATGGCGCGCAGCACGGTCGACTTGCCGCAGCCGCTCGGCCCGAGCAGGGCAACGATCTCGCCGGCCTCGATATCGAAGGCCACGTCGCTGATGGCATTCTGGCCACCATAGCTGTGTGTGAGGCCCTGAACGCTGAGCCGTTTGCGTTCAGCCATATTCGGTATGCCTGGCATAGGGCCTCCCTGGTTCTGGGTCGAGGTCACGGATTGCTGCGCTGTCTCCGGGACAAGACGGAGATGCGGTCCGGCGAGAAATTTTGCGTCGAGCTTGTTCATGAGAAGCGAATTGCAAGCGGCGTGCCAGTTTTGTCTTTCGCCGCTGACGGCGATACCAAGTCTATGAAAGTAAATAGATATTTGTGACTTACAAACTTTCGAAAGTTTGTAATAATAATTATTCCATTTAAAATTCGCATTTACTTTTTGTATAAATTTTCGCCAGCGTCGTATATTAAATGGGCATCAGATAGAAACAGCCACGGCCCCTGAACGGGCGATCAAGCGCCGAAAAGCGCGGGGTTTGGCATCTGAAGAGGTGTTTTTGGGTCTTGTGAGCGAATGCGGCGGTCAAAAGTGATGCGGCAGGGCCGGCAAGCGTAAAAATTGTGCATCATATGTTCGAAACTTCATGCGAAATATATTGCGAAACTCTATCAGAAAATGTCGTCATCAACAAAAATCCTATTGATATCAGATAATTATTGACGCGCCACTGCAGGTGGCACGGCGATTGCATGGATGATCCCGAGAATTCACCGGTACAAAAATGAAAGGGGATCACATGATGCGCATTCATAAAATCTTGAAGGCCGGGGTTGCCGGAGCGATGGTCTCTTTGATCGCGGCCTCTGCTTATGCCGCCGGAGGTGCCGCTGAGAAGATGACGCCTGATGCCGATGTCGCCAAGCTCCCCGGCGTCGTCCTGACGCAGAAACTGGCCGACGGGCTGCCGCCCTCCATCAAGTCATCGGGCGTGCTGAAGGTCGCGACCGACCTGACGCCGCCGATCAGCTTTCATGGCGAAGACGGCAAGCTGATCGGCATCGATGCCGATATTGCTGCCGCACTCGGCGTCATCCTGGGCCTCGATGTTGAGATGACCGATGTCGGCGCAGGTGCCGCAATCGTGCCCTCCATATTGGCGAAGCGCTTCGACCTCTCGATCTCGGGCATCAACGACGATCCGGAGCTGGAAAAGCAGGTCGACGTCATCGACTATATGTATGACGCTACGACGATCATGACGATCAAGGACAATCCTCTCGCCATCAAGGGCATGGAGGATCTGTGCGGCAAGAAGGTCGCCGTTCCCGTCGGTACCTTCCAGGCGAAAATGGTCGAGGCGGCATCCGCCATATGCGCGACCCCGGTCAACATCATGTCGATCCCGAAAATGCCGGATGTGCTGCAGGCCGTCCGCACGGGGAGAGCTGACGCAACGGTCAACGGCTACGCCACCAGCGTCTACACGACCGAGCACCAGACCGGAAACGGCAAGGGCCTGCAGGCGCTGCCGGATATCCGCCTTGCCGTCGGTTATCTCGGCATGCTGACGGCCAAGGACAATCCGCAGCTGCGCGACAGCGTCGTTGCCGCCTTGCAGCAGATGGTGGATTCCGGCGCCTACGAGACCATCATGAAGAAGTGGAGCCTCGGACCGCTGGCCGTGAAGACCGTCAAGGTCAACGACGCTGCCAACATGCCTGCGGATTGACGCTGATGGCCCTGTTTCAAGCGTCACCCATATCGCTCTCCCTTGCGCCATCGGTCGGAAGACCGATGCGTTGGGGGCAGATCGCAACCGGTGCCATCGCGATTTCAGCGCTGGCCTTCTTTGCGCTCGTCGTCGGGCAGAGCCAGAGCATCCAGTGGTCCGAGATCCCCCGCTATCTGGTGGATCCTTCGATCCTGCGCGGCGTGCTGCTGACGCTTGAACTGACGGCTGGCGCCATGGTGTTCGGCATCGTGCTCGGATGCCTGCTGGCGCTGATGGCGACGAGCCAGAACCCGGTTCTCAAGGTGATCGCCGCCGGCTTCGTCTGGTGGTTTCGCGGCGTGCCGCTGATTGTCCAGATCTTCTTCTGGTTCAATATCGCCCTCTTCATCCCGCAGGTCGGGATGGGAAGCTTCACCATTTCGATCAACGATCTGGTGACACCGGCCCTGGCCGGCTTCCTCGCACTCGGACTGCACGAAGCCGCGAACATGTCGGAGATCATCCGCGGTGGCCTGGTCGCGGTCGATCGCGGCCAGCGCGAGGCGGCCACGGCGCTCGGGCTGAAAAAGACACAGACTTTTCTCACCGTCATCATGCCCCAGGCCACGCGTATCATCGTGCCGCCGACCGGGAACCAGGCCATCGGCATGCTGAAGGCCAGTGCCATCGTCTCGGTCATCGGCATGCAGGATCTGCTGACGCAGGCCCAGGCGATCTACGCCCGGAACTTCCTGGTCATCGAACTGCTGTTCGTCGCCTCGATCTGGTACCTCGCCATCACGAGCGTGGCATCCATAGGCCAGCACTATCTCGAAAAGCGTCTCGTTCCGACAGGCCGGACAGCAGAGAAGCCTCGCTCCCGGAGGGGCGTGATCGCGGATCGATCGTCGTGAATTGAGATCAACAACGAAGGGGTCGCCAGTGCAGCGCGCCCCGTCAGGAAACAGCAGAGGAGCATGACATGAAATTGGGAATCGACAGCATAAAGCTGCCTGAGGCGAAGAAGCGGGGGCCGCTGGCAAGCCTTGATCACGTCAAGGAACTTGGGCTCGCAGGCATCTTCTTCAGTACGGCGCTGGACATGAGCCCCGACCTCGACAGCGGCCTGCTGCGCGACATCAGGGCGAAGGCCGACGACCTTGGCCTCTATCTCGAAAGCGGCATCGGCAAGATCAATCCCTATTGCAGCGCCGAGGAACCGGTACTCCGGGCCGCCGGCGGCGGCGATATCATTGCCGGTTTCACGCGCATGATCGAGGCAAGTGCCGCGATCGGCTGCCATGAGCTTTGGGTTGCACCGGGCAATTTCAAGGGCGAATATCGCGGCCGGCTGGCCAATGACCGCTTCCGCACCGACGTGACCTGGGAAGAGCAGTTGCTCGGAATTGAAAAGGTCCTCCGCAAGCTGGCGCCCGTCGCACGTGCTAATGGCGCGCACATGAACATCGAAACCCATGACGAGATCACGTCCTTCGAGATCCTGCGATTGATCGAGAAGGTCGGCGCCGATTGCGTCGGCGTCGTCTTCGACACGGCAAACGGACTGCAGCGGGGCGAGCATCCGGTCTTCGCCGCCAAGCGCCTGGCTCCTCATATCCGACAGACCCATATCAAGGATGCCTATGTCGGCCGCGCTCCGGGTGGTCTCGATTTCCAGACCAGACCCGTTGGCGGCGGCATTGTCGATTTCGCCGCGATCCTTCCCATTCTCAGCGACGCCAACGCCGCGCTGAACCTGTCGCTGGAGGTTGCCCAGTCTGTCGCCGACAAGCCTCGCAAGGCTAATCCACGCCAGTGCATCGAGATCGACGATCCGGTCTGGCGAGCTGGCCACCCGGACCTGACGGCGGATGAGCTTGCGGCCTACATGGCGATGGTGGATGCCTATGAAAAGCGGGTCGCCTCCGGAGCGGTTCTCGACTGGGAAGCCTACGAGAGCAGCCGCTACGGCTACCCGACCTATGAGGTGCAATCCTACGGTTTCGACGAGGCGATTGGTTTCATCAAGCAGTCGGCCCGCCACATCGAGGCTATTTGCGCCGAAAAGGGTATTACCTTGTCCCCGCCGGCAAAAGAACAAAAGGCAGCCTAGCCTTTGAAGATAGCGCGGGCGGATATTTTTGTCGGCGCCTTCAATTGGGATTTCTATCAAAATGCAGTGGTTGCGCAGAAACATTCTTATAGAAATAATTACGACGAACGGATATTCGGTGCACGAGTAACTGGACGCAAAACATTACCGAGGCTTGAAGTGGTGAAGGCAATAAGGAAGACGCGCCGTCAAAGCGTCAAGGCGCCACCCGCGTCCAGTGGGGCGGTCGATAGCGCCGACAACAACGACGACGTCTCCGAGCGCATTCGCGCCACGCTGGCGGCAGCTATCGGTGAAGGCGCCTTAAAGCCGGGCACGAAAATCCTGGAGGAGGCGATAGCGGAGCATTTTGGCGTTAGCCGCACGGTCGTACGCGGCGCGCTCGGTGTTCTCGAAAGTGATCACCTCCTGGAGCGAAAGAGAAACCGCGGCACTTTTGTTGCCGAACCCAGCATTGCCCAGGCCAAGAACCTGTTCGAAGCCCGCCGAAAACTTGAAGGACTTCTGCTGGAGCTCGTTATTGCACGGGCAACGGCCGAACAACTCGATGCCCTGCAAAAACTGACCGACGAAGAAGAGCACATCCATCATCATGGTGATGAGAAATCCAAGACGGTTCTGTCTGGCAAATTTCATATCGTACTCGCCGAAACCGCCGGAAATCCTGTCTTGACGGAAATGCTGTCGAAGATCGTCGCTCGCCTGTCCCTCGTCATGTCCCTGTACGAAGAAGAGCGTAAGGACGATTGCGGCGCAGACCACCACCGAATGATCGTGGCTGCGCTGAAGGCCAAGGACCTGGCGAAGGCTCAGCAACTAATGGACCATCACCTGGCCGATATCGAGGGCCGAGTGCGGCTCACCGAAGGACACGGTGATCGGCATACGTTCCTGGCTGTCCTGGAGAACTTCTCGTAGTTTCGAACGTCGCTCTCCGAATAAGATATGGCCATCAATGTTCGCTTTGATGGGAATCAAACCGACGAGATGGAGATCTTTCTTGTGACCCCGGCCCTAGCGGAGTTGCAATTGACGTTTGGCCGGTGCGACGCGCCGTATGGCAAATGACGGCTCTATTGCAGCGTGCCGCTGATCACCATTTTTGACACGAATGCGGAAAGAAGCTGGCTATCGAAATGGCCCGGCGAATTCATCATCATGTTGATCGCCTCTGCTTGTGAGAAGGCGCGCTTATACGGCCTGATGGTGGTCAGCGCTTCGTAAACGTCACAAATCGCCGCAAGCCGGGCGACGTAAGGGATCTTCTTTCCGGCGAGGCGACCAGGATAGCCGGAGCCATCGAACTTTTCGTGGTGGTAGCGACAGATGTCGAGCACCGGCTTCGGGACATGGGCGACATGGGAAACCAACTCATATCCCCGCTGAGGGTGCCCGCGCACAAGATCCATTTCCTCGGCCGTCAGCTTACCGGGTTTCGTCAAAATGTCGTCCGGAAGCGCCATTTTTCCAAGATCGTGAACCAGTCCACCCAATCCCAATACCCGCACATCCTCTTCTCCATGACCGAGGCTGCGCCCCAGGGTGATCATCAATGCGCTAACCGCCAGCGAGTGGAGGAACGTCAGCTCATCTTTTTCCTTCAGCTTGGCGACTGCGATCAGCGCACCAGCATTGTCGAAGGCTGCCGACATGATCCGCTCCACAGCTGCGCTTGCCGCATCACTGGCGAAAGAGGCTTTGATCCTGGCATGGGCAAGCATATGACGGATCTGCGGTCTCGTATCCTCGACGCATTCCCTCGCCTGCTTGATATCCTTCGCCGAAAACACGGCACGAAGCTGGGCGTCAAACGCAGCCCGGTCGATGTCCTGTGCCCCGCCCGGATCGACATCCGCACCCTTTCCGACGTCGATAACAACAGTCATCAGGCGGCTTGCCATCAAACTCTCGACCTGACCAGTGGCCGATATCAGGAACGGCTTGAACCGGCGTGTCCTGTCTTCTCCCTCAATTTCGACGTCCTCAACATACATTCCGACCCGCAATTGGCTGACATGTATCCGTTTTCGCATCTCTGATCCGTTCAAAGTGATCTTGGTATTCAAGCGTTGTCTCAGGTATCCGGGGCCGGCCCGAGCGCGAAAACCTCGCTCAGGCTATAGGGCTCCGGCACGGGTCTTGTCTTGGTTGAGCCGTTGTCCATGCTGCTCTAAAAAGGCCGCGGCAACCGTTCGATCGACGGCTTTCGAAAATAGATAGCCCTGCCCGAGCTTGCAGCCGAGCTGGCTCAATTGAGCAGCTTGGGGTTCTGTTTCAATCCCCTCTGCGACGACCCGGATTCCCAGCTTGTGAGCTATTCCGATCAAGCCCTCAACGATGAAGGTCCCAGCATCGCCCGGCACCATGCGGTCGATGAAGGACTTGTCGATCTTGATGATGTCGACCGGCACCGTCAGCAGGTGGGTCAAAGACGCGTAACCCGTGCCAAAGTCGTCGAGGGCAACCCGCAAGCCCTTGGACCGAAGAGCCTTTATCTCGTCCGCGACGACATAGTCCCGTTGTCCGAGATAAACCGATTCCGTCACTTCGAGGATGATGTGCTTGAGGGGAACCTCCGCTTCCCCGAAAATTCGGCACAGCCTGTCTTGCAGATTACCGCCACGAAAATCTGCCGCGGACAGGTTGATGCCTACATGCTGGAGAGGAAGGCCTCGGGCGAGCCAGCTGCGGATGTCTTTCGCAACCCTCAGCAACATCCGTTCGGTCAGCTCAGCAGCAATATGCGCGTCTTTCGTCGCCTCATGGAAATGCGCTGCGGCTATGATTTCGCCGGAAGGCGTGGTCATTCGACACAAGGCTTCGAAACCGACAATTTCGCGCGTATCCAGGCGCAAGATCGGCTGGTAATGCGCATCGATCCGATCGTCTTTCAGGGCGACGCCCACGTCCCGAACCGCCCTGAAGCGTCTGGTCAGGGCGGTGCCCAGGCCGGGATAGTGTTGCACGTACCGGCCGCGATTGTGTTCTTTTGCATGATAGAGCGCCACATCGGCGTTCTGGCGGGTCTGGTCAGGGTTTGTTTCCGTCTCTGCCAACGCGCCGCCAATCGTCGCGGCGGGAAAGACGACATGACCGTCGCAGGTTGAAGGAGAAGACAGTGCTGTGAGGATGTCGGTCGCGCTCGCCTTCAGATCAAGGTTTTTGTCGCCCGACACAATGACAGCAAACTCATCTCCACCGAGCCTAAAGGTGTTTTTGGTGCCTGCTGTCGTGGCGACCCGGTCTGCGACCACTTGAATCAATGCGTCGCCGGCTGCGTGCCCGAACGTGTCGTTCACGAGTTTCAAGTTGTCGATGTCAACAAGCAAGATGCCCCAGGCGCGCCGGGATCGAGGCAGCTCTTCGGCGAGAAGCTGGTTGAAACGAGCGCGATTCGACAGGCCCGTCAAAGCGTCGCTGTATGTCAGCCGCTGACGTTCCATCACCCGCTCTTCGCGATCGATGGCGATCGTGCAGAGATGGGCACAAGCCTCGACGAGGTCCCGTTCGACGACCTTCGGACCGCGGCGGTCTCGATAGTAGAAGGCGAAGGTGCCGATCACCCGGCCGCCGCTCTTGATTGGGCTGGACCAGCAAGCCCGCAACCCCAGCGGAAGCACCAGAGACTTGAAATCCTGCCAACGAGGATCGGTCTCAATATCGGTGACAACGACCGCTTCTCCGAAATAGGCAGCAGCGCCACAGGAGCCCGCAAGAGGACCGGCTTGAAGATTGTCGACAGCCGCTGAGTAGTCAGGCGGCAGGGAAGGTCCGGCAAGTGTGTGGAGACGGCTCCCGTCGAACGTCAGCACCGAAGCGATGATCCCAGGAACGGCGGCCTCGACCTTAAGGCAAAGTTGCTCAATCGTTGCTGCCAGCGGTTCCCCTTTGGCAATCATTTCCAGAATGGCATTCTGCAACTCAAGGATCATGACGTTACTTCCCGGAAGGAGACCCTGCCTACCAAACCGACTTTCAAATCAGGTTACGCCGTTGATTAGATTTTGATCGAATAAACGCCGAATGATCGGTTCGGGACCTGTCGTGCCGAGCTTCGCGTGCGAAAGCTCTCCAGCATTCTGACCTCCTTCTCGGAGTGAGATTGACCGATGTCACGATCGTTCTCTAAAGACGGTTATGAAATGCAATCCTCAGTCGCGCTCTTGAGGGCGCCGAGTCGGGAGCACGGCATAATTTTCGAGAGTCAGAAATCAGCTTATCGGATATGGTTCTAAATGCGTTGCAATGTCACCATCTGGCTGTCGCCGCACAAATGGAAATTGGCCTAAAAGATGATCGGTGGCGATAAATACGTTGGCTCCGTAGGAAAAGCATCGCTCGCGATCATCGCGCTGATGTTTCTGTCACTGACCACCCTTTTGTCGCTCTGGCTCATTTCCAGTTACGAGACAGCTGTTCGCCGGGGCGATGAGCGTGTCAGCGCGGCTTCCAAAATCGTTGCAGCGAACGCGAACTGGTTGAATTCCCTTGCCCGGGAGACCCTGCACCGGATTGATGATGCTCTGGGGCCGAGTATGTCTTTGCCCGGGCCGGATCGCGTGCGCGATCTCGACGCTGCCGTCTACGACCTTCCTCCTCAGGCGACTGCCTATGTCATCGGAGCCGTTGGAGAAACGCTCTACTCAAATGATCGCGATATCCGGCCGGTCAACGTTACGGATCGCGACTACTTCGTTCGGCTGAGAAACGGTGCTGACGAATATACATCGCCGCTGATCATCAGCCGCCTTTCCCAGCGGCAGATATTCGTCTTCAGCCGCAGGCTGGAACGAAATGGCGAGTTCGCCGGCGTCGCCGTGATTGCCTTCGACGCGAGCATCCTAAGGCCAATATGGGACGCGGTGGCGATAGGCGAGAACTCGATTGTCAGCCTCATAAGACGCGACGGGCAACTTATCGCCCGATACCCGGAACCTGCCGGACCAGTCGATATGCGAAACCACAAGCTGTTTACCGACTATATGAGGAAGGCGACATCAGGCACATATCGCTCCGTGTCGCCAGTCGATGATGACGATCGCCTGGTTGGATACCGAATCCTCGAACGCACCCCTTTCGTGGCCATTGCTTCGGCAGATATCCATGTGATCATGCAGCCCTTTTGGGAGGATGCAAAAATCGCGGCTTTGTTGGTCGCTTTCGCCCTCGTCGGCGCTTTGGCCGCTGCATTGTGGATTCAGAACCTGATCAAGGTAGACACATTGCACACCAAGCAGCTTGCGGATGCGTTGCGGTCAAATAAAACGCTCATGCGCGAGATACACCATCGAGTGAAGAACAACCTGCAGACGGTGATGGCCCTGCTGCGCTTGCAGGGTTTTGAACCGGAGGCTGTTCAAAAATTAAATGAGCGCATTTCTGCGATGTCTGCCGTTCACGAGCAGATGTACGGCTTCGACCAGTTTAGCGGAATATCTGCTCGAGAGTTCATTCCATCATTCGTTAGGACGCTCGTCGACGTCCATGGCCGCGCCGTTTCCGTCGACTTTGAAATCGACGACATCGTGATTGCAGCCGACAAGGCAACGCCGTTTGCCCTCTTGCTCAACGAGTTGATTGCCAACAGCATGAAATACGCGTTCGACGGCCGAGCATCCGGAAACATTCGCGTCATGCTGCACGTGACCGAAGGAGAGGAATCCCAACTTACCGTCGCTGACGACGGGATTGGATTCGATGGTCGATCGGACAGCGCCGGGATGGGGACGCGGCTGATTAAAGCCTTCGTCAATCAACTGCATGGCGAGGCGAGATATAGTCGCCTGGAAGGGACGCAGTTTACGGCAACACTCAAGCTTGCCGATTGAGCGAGAGAAGCCACCTCCCTGCCCAAAGCAAGCCTTGGGTTATCCCGCCGTGTCGGGAGCACTTTTCATTGGGTTGGAGCGACACATTTTCCAGATGGCCTGCCGCTCGTGCGGGATTGTTCCTCGCCGTCGGCTTGCTTCGTTCAGATGTCACTGGGAGCAAAACATGACGAATGTTCCAACCATAGCCCGTATCTGGCGTGGCCGCACCAAGCCGGAATTTGCCGATGAATACGAGGCTTACAATCGCGCTGAGGGAATTCCGCCACTGCTTAAGACGGCGCTCGGCGTCCAATTGCTACGCGAAGATCGAAAGGATGAAACATGGTTCACGACGATCTCCTACTGGGCCGACATGCAATCGATGACGGCGTTTACGAAAGGTGATCCGGAGCAGGTTCATCATCTGGCGCGAGATGCAGAACTGCTGTGCGAACTTCCGGAGCGTATCCAGATACACAAGATAGTGGTCCCTCCCAATCTGCGTTGAGAATCCTTGGCCGCTTTCCGAGTCTTGCGCCCTTCCGCTAATCCAAAGATAATCATGGATTCCGGCGCCTCTCATGGAGCCAAAACGTTTTGGCTTGACTCCCAAAACGTTTTGGAGAATCTTTTTCTCAATTCGGGAGGAAGATCTTGGCCAATCTCAAACAGCTCGCGCAATCGCTGGGACTGTCGATCACCACGGTATCGCGGGCGCTCGATGGTTATGCCGATGTGTCGGCCGCCACGCGCGAACGGGTTCGAGAGGCTGCCGACAAGGTCGGCTACCGGCCGAATGCTTCGGCGAGGCGCCTCCGCAGGCAGCGCGCCGAACTGGTTGCGGTCACGCTGCCGAGCGATCCTGGCCATATCGGTCCTCCGCATTTCCTCGATATGTTGTCCGGCTGTGCCGAACACCTTGCCGCTGCCGGCCTCAATCTGGTGATTGCGCCGGTGCCGCGCGGCGAGAGCGAACTCGACATCTGCCGCCGCTTCGTCGATGGCCGCCGCGTCGACGCCATGCTTCTCGTCCGCACCAAACGCAAGGACGAGCGCGTCGAATTTCTGCAGTCGCGCGGCATTCCCTTCGTCACCAACGGTCGCACGGAAAGCCTGCTGTCCCATCCCTATATCGACGGCGACGGTTTTGCCGGCTTTCGAGCCGCGACGCTGCGCTTCCATGCTGCCGGCCACCGCCGTATCGGCCACATCGCCGGCCCGCAGGAATATTACTTCGCACATGACCGCTGCCGTGGCTGGCGGGCGGCGATGGAGGAATGCGGCCTTGCCACCGACCTCTGCGCCGAAGGCGCGCCGTTGGAACAGGGCGGTTATCTCGCCGCACTCGAACTTCTGCGCCAACCCTCGCGTCCGACCGCACTCGTTTGCGCCACCGACGAAATGGCGATCGGAGCGCTCCGGGCGCTACGCGAGGTCGATGGCGGCAACCAGATCAGCATTGTCGGCCATGACGACCTGGCAATGGGCGCCTTCACAAGCCCGCCGCTGTCGACCATGCGCATGACCGGCGAAAACCTCGGCGCGAACTTCGCCTCGCTGCTGCTGCGCGCCATCGCCGGCGAACCTGCCGAAGAACTCCAGGAGCTTCACGCGATCGAATTCGTCGATCGCGACAGCCATCGCCGTCCCGCCAAGGCGGCATAGACAGCCGTGCATCTCAAACAAAGAACAATGAAGGAGGAGAAGATGAAACATATCATGTCATTTGGAATTCTGGCTTCCACGGTGCTGGCCTTCGCCTCGCCGGTGCTGGCCCAGACCGTTTTCGTATCCACCCAGCTTCGTCCGATCGAGGAGGCGACCGTCGTTCGCGAGGAACTCCTGAAGGACGTCGGCTCGGTTGACTACGTGGTCGAGGAGCCGCCGCAGTTTGCGGTGCGCATGGAAGCCGAGCGTCAGGCCGGCAAGCACACCGTCAGCCTCGTCGGTGCACTGCATGGCGAGCTCTCGCCGCTCGCCGACAAGGACACGCTCGAGCCGCTTGACGATCTCGCCAAGAAGTTGGCAGCGAGCGGCATGCCGCAGTCGCTGCTCGATCTCGGCAAGCTCGGCAAGTCGACCCAGCAGTACATCCCGTGGATGCAGGCGACCTATGTGATGGCCGCCAAGAAGGAAGCGCTGCAATACCTGCCTGCCGGCGCCGACGTGAACGCGCTGAACTACGATCAGCTGATCGAGTGGGGCAAGAATATGCAGGACGCAACCGGCCAGCCGCAGATCGGCTTTCCCGCCGGCCCGAAAGGCCTGATGGCGCGTTATTTCCAGGGCTATTTCTATCCCTCCTTCACAGGCGGCGTCGTGCGTACTTTCCAGAGTGCCGATGCGGCCGCCGGCTGGGAGAAGCTGAAGGTGCTGTGGGCCTATGTGACACCGAACTCGACCAGCTACGACTTCATGCAGGAGCCGCTCGCGGCCGGCGAAGTCATGGTTGCCTGGGACCACATCGCCCGGCTGAAGAATGCCATTTCCGCCGCACCGGATGATTATGTGGTCTTCCCCGCTCCCGCCGGTCCGAAGGGCCGCGGCTACATGCCAGTCGTCGCCGGTCTCGCCATTCCGAAGGGCGCGCCTGACAAGGCCGGCGCAGAAAAAATCATCGAGCACCTGTCCATGCCGGACACGCAGCTCCTGACCGCCTCCAAGGTCGGCTTCTTCCCGACCCTCAACGTCAAGCTGCCGCCGGATCTCGATGCCGGCGTCGCCCTGCTCGCCGGTGCCGTCACCGCCACCCAGGCCTCCAAGGACGCGGTCATCTCGCTGCTCCCGGTCGGCCTCGGCGACAAGGGCGGCGAGTTCAACAAGGTCTACATGGACAGTTTCCAGCGCATCGTGCTGCAGAACGAGCCCATTGCAGACGTGCTGAAGGCCCAGGGCGCGACGATGGCCAAGCTGATGACCGACACCAAGGCTGCCTGCTGGGCGCCTGACGCCAAGAGCGACGGCCCCTGCCCGGTTCAATAAACCCACTTAGCAAGCGTCCGGGCGAAATGCCCGGACGCTCTTTCACCCCTCTGCTCGTCGAGGCGGGAGCCGATGACCAATAGCCGACCCTGGATCCCCTATCTGCTGATCCTGCCATCCGTCGCCTTCCTGGCACTGCTGTTTGTCGTGCCGCTGGTGCAGACGATCTGGCTGGCGGTGTCGGATAATGGCGCGCCGTCGCTTGCAAATGCCGAGCGCATGGTCACCGACATCAACTTCACCCGCTCGGTGAAAAATACCTTCCTGCTGACGATCGCGGTCGTGCCGGTGCAGATCGCCCTTGCGCTGGCCATGGGCACCATGGTCGCCAAGGTCGGCCGCGGGCGCGAGACGATCCTGTGGATCTGGACGATCCCGCTCGGCATTTCCGATCTCGCCGCCGGTCTCGTCTGGCTGTCGATCCTGCAAAATACCGGCTATCTGAATTCGCTGCTCTTCGGCCTCGGCATCATCAGCCGGCAGGCAAGCTGGCTCTCCTACCAGACGCCGGTCGCGCTCTTCATCGCCATTGCAGTTGCCGAAATCTGGCGCGGCACGGCAATCGTCATGGTCATCATCGTTGCCGGCCTCAACCAGGTGCCGAAGGAGTTCAAGGAAGCCGCCGAAATCTTCGGCGCGGGTCCGTGGACGCGTTTCTGGCGCATCACCCTGCCGCTGATCCGCCCCGCGCTGCAATCGGCGCTGATCCTGCGCACCGTGCTCGCCTTCGAGGTCTTCGCGGTGGTCTATGCGCTCGGCGGGCGCAATTTTCCGGTCCTCGTCGGCGAGGCCTACAACTGGCAAAACCAGAACCAGAATTACAGCGTCGCTGCTGCCTACGCGGTGCTGATCATGATCATCTCGCTTGCCGCCACGCTTATCTATCTCAAAGCCCTGAAGGTCGATCCGGAGCGCCTGCCATGACCACGGATACCATCAGCACGACCACAGACACCCCTAAAGCCGCCAGCTTCGTCTCCTCACGGCGCTGGCTTTTGTGGAGCGGCATCGCCGCCCTATGCGCCTGGGTGCTGGTGCCGATCTATCTGGTGGCGCTCGGGGCGCTCGGTGGTCGCCAGGGCGTCTATGTCTGGCCGAAGACCGGTCTTCCCGCCGGCATATCGCTCGAGCCCTTTTTTCTCTTTCTGAAGACCGAAGGCGTCGTCCAGTCCTTCCTCAATTCGCTGGGGGCAGCCGCCATCACGGTGGCGCTTTCGATCCTGCTCGGCGCGCCGGCAGGTTACGCGCTCGCCCGCTACGATTTCCGCGGCAAGGACAGCTACCGCCTTCTGGTGCTGCTGACCCGCGCCTTTCCGCTGGCGATCCTGGCCTTGCCGCTGACGGTCTCCTTCATCCGGCTCGGCCTCTACGATACGATCCTCGGCGTCGGCCTTATCCATACGGTTCTGGCGCTGCCTTTTGCCGCACTCGTCACCCAGGGCATTTTCCTCGGGGTACCCAAGGAGTTGGAGGAAGCCGCCTGGGTGTTCGGCTGCACCCGCATTCAGGCCTTCTTCAAGGTGGTGGCACCCTTGGCCCTGCCGGGCATCGTCGCGACCGCCGTCTTTGCCTTCGTCATCTCGTGGAACGAGGTTTTTGCCGCCTCGGTACTGACGGTGCGCAACCGCACGCTGACCGCCTACCTGCTGACCGTGCTTTCGGAAAGCCCGATGCATTACCGCTTTGCCGGGGGCCTGATGCTCATCCTTCCATCGGTTGTCTTCATCTTCGCGGTCAGGCGCTACCTCTTCGCGATCTGGGGCATTTCCTCCAAATAACGGGACCAGAGATATGGCCAACATTGTCATCGACCGCATCCGCAAGAGCTTCGGAGCCTTCCAGGCGCTGAAAGAGGTCTCGCTGACGATCAACGACGGCGAATTCGTCTCGCTGCTCGGTCCGTCCGGCTGCGGCAAGACCACGCTGCTGCGCATCATCGCCGGCCTCGAGACCGCAACATCGGGAGATATCCGCATCGGCGACAAGTCGGTGATCGGCTTGCCTCCCAAGGATCGCGGCCTTGCGATGGTCTTCCAGAACTACGCCGTCTTTCCGCACATGACGGTCTATGAGAACGTCGCCTTCGGACTGCGGATGCAGAAGGCCGACGACGCCAGGGTGAAGGCGCAGGTCGAGAAGGCCGCCGGCCTCCTGCATATCGAGCAATATCTCGACCGCTACCCGAACAAGCTTTCCGGCGGCCAGCGCCAGCGCGTCGCGGTCGCTCGCGCCCTTGCCGTCGAACCGAAGGTTCTGCTGATGGACGAGCCGCTTTCGAACCTCGACGCGCTGCTCCGCCTCGAAATGCGCACCGAACTCAAGACGGTGCTGCAATCGGCCGGCACCACGACGATCTACGTCACCCACGACCAGACCGAAGCCATGGGCCTTTCCGACCGCATTGCCGTCATGCATGGCGGCGTGGTCGAACAGGTCGGCCATCCGGTCGAGATCTACAACCACCCGGCGACACGTTTCGTCGGCGGCTTCATCGGCAACCCGCCGATGAATTTCATCAAGGTGCCGGTGACAAACAGCCAGGTGGCGGCAGGCGCCGTACAGCTTGTCGCGCCGCGGGGGTCCGGCAATGAAGTGATCCTTGGCCTGCGCGGCGAAGCCGTCGAACTCGCGCCGCTGCCGCAGGGTCTCGAAATGCGGGTGCGCGTTGCCGAACCGATGGGCTCGCACCTGCTTCTGACCGGCTCGATCCACGACCAGCCGGTGCGCGTCATCCTGCCGGCCTCGGAGACCGTAAAGAGCGGCGACACGATCGGTCTGAAGCTCGACCAGAAGCGCATCACCTGGCTTTCACCCGAAAGCGGCAAGTCCTTTCCGGCCCTCTTGGCCTAAGAATACCGGAGCATCCGACATGAACATGCATACCGACCAGGCGAAGCGCATCCTCGCCGCCAACGATCGCGGCGGCTATACCGTGCCGACCGACCGGCTCTACCCGTTCCAGTGGAACTGGGATTCGGCCTTCGTTGCCATGGGCTTTGCGCTCTACGATACCGACCGCGCCTATCGCGAGCTGGAGCGGCTGGTCGAGGGCCAGTGGGCTGATGGAATGATCCCGCATATCGTCTTCCATGCGCCAAGCGATACTTACTTCCCGGGACCGAACGTCTGGCGCACGAGACACGCTATCCCGACCTCCGGCATAACCCAGCCGCCGGTCTTTGCGATTGCGCTGCGCAAGCTGCATGAAGCCGCCGGCAAGGATGGCGAAGCGCGCACCCTGCGCCTCTACGTGGCGGCGCTGAAATGGCATCGCTGGTGGTATTCGGCGCGCGACCCTGAAGGCACGGGGCTCATAGCACTCCTGCATCCCTGGGAAAGCGGCAGCGACAATTCTCCCGCCTGGGACATCGCGCTCGCCCGAGTGCCGACCAATACCGATACGCCTGTGGTGCGCAAGGATACCGGTCATGTCGATGCCGATATGCGCCCGCGCGACGAGGATTACCGCCGCTTCATCCATCTCGTCGATACCTATGCCGCCTGCGGCTGGGATCCGGCGCGGCAATGGGAAAAGGCGGCGTTCAAGGTCGCCGAGATCCAGACGACCGCAATCCTGCTCAAGGCGGGCGAAGATCTGGAACACCTTGCCCGCCTGTTTGGGCGGACCGATGACGCGATCGAGATCGCTGCCTTCAACGACCGCAGCCGCAAGGCGATAATGGCCCAGTGGCGGCCGGAGCTTGTCCGCTTCGTCTCGCGCGACCTGATCTCCGGCGAAGATGTCGAAGCCGCCACGCAAGCCGGCTTCATCCCCCTCCTCTCGCTGGACCTCGACAAGCAGGTTGCGGACGCCCTGGTCTCCGAAATGAAGGCCTGGTCCAAGGATCTCAAGGTTGCCTTCCCCACGACCAAACCCGGCATCGCCAGTTGGGAGCCGAAGCGCTACTGGCGCGGCCCCGCCTGGGCGATCATCAATTGGCTGCTGATCGACGGCCTTAAGCGCAATCGCTACGCGGATGTCGCCGAAGAGCTGCGGCAATCCACCATCGCAGCGATCGAAACGGAAGGTTTCGCCGAATATTTCGACCCGGTCACCGGCCAGGGCTGCGGTGGCCTCGGCTTTTCCTGGACGGCTGCCGCCTATCTATGGCTTGAGCGAGGCGTCGTCCTCGCCTGAGTGTAGAGCCGCGCCCAACTAAGCCGTTTCTACGATTGGCTTAACCCCTCCAGGTCGCCTAAATGTAAAAGTGTATGATTTAATCATACACTTTGTTATAAGGAGATAACCGAGGACACACTATGCGTACAACCCAACCCCTCACCATCACCCTTCCATTGGAAATGGCGCAGATGGTGAAGGCCAAAGTCAGCTCCGGCGAATATGCGACCGAGAGCGAAGTCATCCGCGACGGCCTGCGCACCTTGGCCGCCCGCGACGCCGCCGTTGAGAAATGGCTGCGAGACGAGGTCGTGCCTACCTATGACGAGACGAAAGCCCACCCCGAGCGCGGCCTTTCTGCCGAGGACGTCGGCCGGCGGCTCGATGCCCGTATGGCCGCTCACGCCAAGAAATAGCGCAGGGCATGAACTACAACGTCATTTGCGCCCAAGGCGAGCGACGACCTCGAAAGCTTGCACCCGAACCTTCATCCAACTGCGATTGAAGTTTCAGCGGCTCAGGACCTCTCCCTAATCCGGCTGCCACGGCTGCATGGTGAGCACATTGCCGCCCAGCTTGGCGAAGGCGCGCTGGCGGCAGGAGAAGACGAGGATCTGCTGGTCGCGCGATTGGCGGTGCAGCGCATCGAACATCCGCTCGATTCGGTCGTCGTCGGAATAAACAAGCGCATCGTCGAGGATGACAGGCGCCGGCCGGCCATCGCGGGCAAGCAGCCGGGCGAATGCGAGGCGGGTCAGCACCGAGAGCTGCTCCCGCATGCCGCCGCTCAGCCGGTCGACATCTTCGTCCAGACCGTTGCGGCGCACGATCTGCGGCAGCAAGGTGTCGCCGTCGAAGGTGATCGAGATGTCGTCGAACAGCAGGCCGAGCAGCGGGGCTAGTTCGCTCATGACCGGCTTGAGATAGAGGTCACGCGCCGCCGCGCGCGTCGCCGTCAGCGCCTTGCGCAAGCGATCGAGCACGCCGACCTCCGTCTCGAAACGCTTCACCTGTTCGCGCGCCGCTGCCAGAAAATCGCGCGTTTCCGACCAGTTTTCTTCCAGCGCACTGTCCGAACGGGTGCGGATCTGACCGCCGAGATCAGCAAGCTCTTCGCGGAGCCTGGCAATTTCGCGGCCTGCGGCGTCGGCGACCGAGCGCGCCCTGGCAAGGGCGGCCTCTGCGCCTGCGAGGTCCCGCCCTGTCCTGCGCAAAGGCGCGGCCCGAAGTTCGACAGCATCGACCTGCTCTCTGGCGCTGGAAAGTTTTATGGCGAGGTCCTGCTGCAATTCAGTTCGGCCGGACTCGGGGCCGATGACCGCTTCGATGGCCTCGAGTTCCTGGCCAAGCCTGGCGTGCTCGGTCTGCGCGCGCAATATGGCCTCGCCGGCTTCCGTGCGCATCATTGACGCCTCCCGCGCCCGGTTGCGCGCCAGTTCGATGCGCCGTGTCGCATCCGCGAGACCGGCACGCACCTCTTCCGGGTTGGCGTCGAGTTCGACCGCACCCTGGCTGAGTTCGGCAAAGCGTGCGGCGTCGAGGTGAAGTGCGTCAATGCCATTCGGGGCGAGATCGGCGAGCCGCTGGCGCGCCCGCACCAGTTCCTCCTGCTTGTTCCGCGCGGCAATTTCGCGCTGCCGCGCCGCCCGCAGACTGTCGATACCGAGCTTGGCAAGCAATGTTTGGCGCATGGCTTCCGCGGTCTCCAGCGCCCCATTGTGATCGGCCTGCCGGTTGGAATGGATGGTCAGGGTGCCGACGCCTGCTATGTCGAGCCTCGCCATCCCGGCAAAGCTCTTATCCTCGCCCCCAATCAAAGGCTGGCGGTCCATGCTCACCAATCCGGAGACGTCCTTCAGGTAATCGATCCGGAGCGTGGGAAGGCCGACTTCGGCGGCTGCGCGCAAGCCGACGATCTTGATGTCCAGCGCTTCAAGCCGTTCGATGGCATCGGCTGGAATGGCGAGCAATGCATGCGCCGCATCCCCATCCTCGATCTGCTGGCGCGCGGCTTCCGCCTGTTCGAGACGCAGGCGGACCTCGGCCAAGCGCTCTGCGGCGTGGCGTGAACGTAGCGCTGCCTCGATCCGCGCGAGAAGTTCGCGGTTTACCCGCTCCTCCTCTTCGGCCGCCTGAACCTCCGCCGTTGCAGCCTCGCTTTCAACAAGCGATGCCGTGCGTCGCTCGGCTGCATTTGAAAGGTCCTTTTCCGCCAAGGCGAAACGCCGCGCGAGTTCGCCGCTGCGGTTCAATGCTGCGTGGAAGCGGTCGAATGCCTGCTGCGCGTCGTCGCGGCGGCTGGCGGCCAAGGCAGCCTCGGCATCGAGCGCTTTGAGTTCCCTGTCATGCAGTTTAGCAGCTCCGAGCGCCGACTCGGCATTGGCAATCGCGGTCTTCCGGCCGGCCTCCTCATCAGAGTTTTCCAGTTCGCTGAGTCTCGCCTGCACTGAGCGGCGGCGATCGAGCGCGCCGTGCAGCATCTCCACCTCCTTGGCCAGCCGCGCCTCCTCCGCCTGCAGCCGGTCACGCTCCTCGAGCGCGGCGGCAAAGCGGCCTCCGGTCTTTGGCCGGAGCGTCGCGGTGACCAGGCGATTGAGTTCATCCTCGCAGGCTTCGAGCACCGCCGACATGCGCCGTCCGCCCGTCAGCGCCTCCACCTCTCCCTGCACCGAAGTCAGCAGGCTTTCTCGCACCCGCTTGTCGTTCTCTTCCTCGCTCTTGCTACGATTTTCGATGCCGGTGATGCCCTGGCGCACCCAGAGCAGGCCTGCCGGGCCGGCAGTTCCGCCGGAAATGAGATCGCCGATGAAAGCCTCGGCCTCGTCTGCCTGGGCGACGATCCGGCCGCTGCCGAGATCGGTGACGCTGGCGCGCCGTCCGCTATGGAACTGCTTGGTCAGGCGGTAGCGGCCGGCTTCGATCGTGATGTCGGCCTCGACGATCGGATTGCCGCCGCTATAGGGGCGCAGCATCTGCACGCTCTTTGGATTACCGCTGTGCGGCTGGAAGAACAGAGCATGCAGCGCCTCAAAACAGGTCGATTTGCCATGTTCGTTGGCGGCGCTCAGCACATTGACGCCGTCGGCGATTCCTTCGACGGATATGCCGCGGCCGGCGAAGCGTTTGACATTGTGAAGGCGAAGAGCGTTAAGTTTCATCGATCAATCGCCTCGCAATAGGAAAACAGGCGGATCAATGCCTCGCGCGCCACGCCCCTGTCATCGCCGGAGCGGGATTGGTCGAGGCTTTCGGAAAGCAGCAATTCCGCAGCATCGCGCAACGCGCCGGCTCGGTCGATGGTCTCGAGATCATCGCTCTCACAGTCGGTCCCCAGAAGGTCGGTATCGATCTCCAGATGCGCAAATTCCGGCGCGACCTGCTCCAACAGGCTGATCATTGCCGTCCGCCCGTTCAACCGGGCACGGCCGGACAGCGCGACGCGCAACAGGGTTTGTCGCCGCGCGAACGGTTCCGGCAGCGCGGCCTTCAGCGCTTCAACACCGTCTTCCGATGCCAGCAGCGGAAGCTGTAACGTCTGCCAGGAAAAGCTGGCGGTCGTCACCGCTGTCGTCGTCGGCATCGCTCCCTGCCCGGCAATGGAAACGACCATCGCCTGCCCCGGCCGGTCATGCTTGAAACGGTCGGGCTCGGGAGCGCCGCTGTAATATGTTCTGGCGTCCACCGCTACCGATCCGTGCCAATCGCCGAGAGCCATATAATCGAGGCCGGCCAGCGCCGCGCGGTTCGGCGCAATCACGTTGGTGGCCGTGGCATCCTCCGAGAATTCCTGGATTGGGCCATGGGCGAGGCCGATGCGGATAGAGCCATCAGGTGTGGCAGCACCCGTCATCCATTCGGTCAGGTCGCGGCCCGGCCTCCTGGTCGTGCAAGGCGCCGGCAGCAGGATGACACCAGGTTCAAGCGGAAGGGGCGCCGCCTCCGTCGCCAGGATGACATTGTCGGGCACCACGCCGCGCGCCGCACTCCAGAGTTGGTCCGCCAGCAGCGAATCGTGATTGCCCGGAAGCAGCACCCAGCGCAGCGAAGCATTCCGGGCCATCTCACCAAGCGCTTGCCGAAGCACGGCCGGCGTCGGCGTCTCGGTATCGAAGGTGTCGCCGGCGAGCAGGATGACATCCGTCCCATGCTCTCGTGCCGCGCTGGCAAGCCTGGCGATGACACCATGCCGCGCCTCGCGCAGGCGCCCTCTCAAATCCTCCGGAAGATTGCCAAATCGCTTGCCAATATGAAGGTCCGAACTGTGCAGGAAGGAAAACATTAATCAGCCATGTTTGCGATGCGCCGCGAGCTTTCGAGCATGGCCAAGGACCTCTCGTCCACAGTTTCATGATTCCGTTGTTCCGAGGCAGACCATGCCTCCCGGCTATGGGCGAGGCAAGTCCATCCTGGCCGAGCAAGCAGTTATCCAATGTTTGTCTAATTTTGGGCGGTGCACGACACCCATCCCGTAGCCCTACAAGAATTAGGCAGACGCGGTGACCCGCCACGCGGCGAAGGCATCGTCTATTATCCAAGGGTTTTACCTGCCGATGGAAATCGAACGGTTGATCCCATGATCGCCGCCCCTAAGTCACCTGGTTGAATACCACCATCTTGTCGTCGGCCATTTCTTCCATCGTCCAGGGAATGCCGCCGACGCCGTATCCTGACTGTCTGCGTCCGGCGAAAGGCATCCAATCGGTGCGGAACGCGGTGTGGTCGTTGACGAGAACGGCCGATGCATCCAAATGTTTTGCCGCCCTGAGAGCAATCGCTATGTCGGCGGAAAAGACGCTCGCCTGGAAGGCATAGGGCAGCGAGTTGGCAATGCCGATCGCTTCGTCGAGGTCGCGGTAGCCGTAGACGCAGGTCAGCGGTCCAAAGACCTCGAGCATGGATACTTTCGCTTCAGTAGGCGGGTCCAGCAAAACCGAAGGCAGAAGTGTCGTCTCGGACATCCGACCGCCGCCGATCTGCCTGGTTCCGGCGTCCGTCGCCTCCTTGATCCAGGCGGCGACGCGGTCTGCCTCGCGTGGCAGGATGAGCGGCCCTACCTCGGTTTGCGTAAGCGTGGGATCGCCGACATGCAGAGCTGCCACCCTGGCAGCGAGAGCCTCGGTGAAGGAAGCCAGAATATCTTCATGCACGAAGAGACGCTGGGCCGACACGCAGACTTGCCCGGCGTGATAATAGCCACCTTTGACAATGGTGCCGACGATCGCATCGACATTGGCGCTGCGGTCGACGATGACGGGTGCCGCTCCACCGTGCTCAAGCGCGCATCGGGTCCCCGGCGGCAGCTTGCCCTTGAGGTACCAGCCGACCTTGGCGGAACCGATGAAGCTCAAAAACGCGACGCGGCGATCGGTTGCAAAGGCTTCGGCAAGCGCGTTGTCCTCGGTGATGAGGGTCTGGCACCAGCGCTCATCGAGACCTGCCTCCCAGAACAGCTTGACGATCTCGATGCAGGAAATCGGCGTCGTTGCCGCCGGCTTCACGATAACCGGGCAGCCGACCGCGATCGCCGGCGCGATCTGGTGGATGATGAGATTGAGCGGATGGTTGAAGGCCGAGATCGCCGCCACGACGCCGATCGGCTCCTTGGTGGTGAAAGCCCATCTGTTGGCGCTGGCCGCAGTCAGCCCCATGGGGATTTCCTTGCCGCCGAAATTGCGCAGCTCGTCCGCCGCATTGAGGAGGCCGTCGATCCCGCGCGTCACCTCGATGATCGCATCCGTCAGCGGCTTGCCGCCTTCACGGGCGATCATCATCGCAAAACGATCGCGGTTCTCCTGCAAAAGCGCCGACGCCTTTCTGAGGACCGCCATCCGCTGATGCGCGGGCAGCCAGCCGTCGCGATCGGCGAAGGCGTTGGCGGCGATCTGAAGCTTGCGTTCGAGTGCGGCCGCGTCATCGGCCGGCAGCTCTGCAATCGGTTCGCGGTCGAACGCCTGGTAGACCTTCATGGCAAGCGGCATCTCAGGCCTCCAATATCTGGGGGAGCCGTTCACGAAGCTCCTTCACCAGCACGCGTTCGTTCTCCGAATAGTCGACAGGAACGTTCACCAGATGGACGCCGCCTCCGGCGAACGCCTCTTCGAGAACCTGTTTGAACTGGCCGATATCGTCGACCCTGGTTCCCTTGGCGCCGTAGGATTCGGCATATTTCACGAAGTCGGGATTGCCGAAAGTCATCCCGAAATCCGGGAACTCGTCCACCGCCTGCTTCCAGCGGATCATGCCATAGGCATTGTCCTCGATCACGAGGACAACGAGATTGAGTTTCAGCCGGACGGCGGTTTCGAGTTCCTGGGAATTCATCATGAAGCCGCCGTCACCGCAGATCGCCATGACGCGGCGCTCCGGGTAGAGCATCGAGGCAACCATCGCAGACGGCAGCCCGGCTCCCATCGTCGCAAGAGCGTTGTCGAGCAGCAGCGTGTTCGCCATCCGCGTCCGGTAGTTTCGCGCGAACCAAATCTTGTACATGCCGTTGTCGAGCGCCAGGATGCCGTCATGCGGCATCACCTCTCTTATATCGTGAACCAGCCGCTGTGGCGTGAAGCGATCCTCCGTCGCCCGCGCGGCGATACGCTCGAGAATGCGCTCGCGCAGATGAAGAAGCGCTTGCGCGTTTGGTAGCTTGCCCTCGAGGCGATCGGCCAGCGCCTTCAGAGAGGGGCCGATGTCGCCGATGACTTCGGATTGCGGGAAATAGACCTGCTCGACGGTCGCCGGCTGATATCCGATATGGACGACCTTCGGGCCGCTCTTGCCCATGATGAACGGCGGCTTCTCGATGGTATCATGGCCGATCGTGATGATCAGGTCGGCCTGTTCGATGGCCTCATGGACATAATCCCGCTCCGACAGCGCGGCGGTGCCCATATAAAGCTCGGTTCCGCCGGGAACCGTTCCCTTCCCCATCTGGGTGGTAAAGAACGGAATGCGCGTACGGATCACAAACTGCGCAATATCCGATGTCGAGCGTGGACGAGAGGCGGCGGCCCCGAACATCAGAAGCGGACGTTTGGCTGCGGCAATGAGTGCAGCGGCGCGGTCGAGAGCCGCGTCGCTTGCCGTCGGCAATTCGAGCTGATGCGGCGCAATCAGCGCCACCTCCTGGCATTCCTCGGCCGCGATATCTTCCGGAAGCTCGAGATGGACCGGACCCGGCCTTTCCTCCTGGGCTATGCGGAACGCCTCCCTGACCGTCGTCGGGATCATCTGCGGCGACACGATCTGCCTTGCGAGCTTGGTCAGCGGCTTCATCGACGCGACGACGTCGACCACCTGGAAACGTGCCTGGCGGGACGAGAGGATCCCCTTCTGACCGGTGATCATCACCATCGGCATCGCACCGAGCAAGGCATATGCGGCACCCGTCGAGAGGTTGAGGGCACCCGGCCCGAGCGTCGTCAGGCAGACGCCGGGCTTTCCAGTCAGGCGGCCATAGGTCGCGGCCATGAATGCCGCCGCCTGTTCATGCCGGGTGAGCACGAGCTCAATCGACGACTTGCGGATGGATTCGACGACGTCGAGGTTCTCTTCGCCGGGAATGCCGAAAATGCGGTCGACACCTTCGTTTTCAAGCGCTGCCACTAGAAGATCGGAGCCTTTGGTCATGGATGTGTGCCCGTGCTGTTTGGTTTGAGACTTCCAGAAAGGAAGGTCCTTCGAAGATATGTTCTTTTCCGGGGCTGTCCATGCGTTCGGCGGCTTCAGCCGCAGTTCCAGCTTGATCTCGGACCGTGACGGGTGCTTGAGCCGTCATCGAGCGCTGGCTGATATGGACGTTCCCGAGCGCTCCCTGAGGAGGAAGCTCGCCGGAGCACTGCGGGCATTTGGAGCCAGCGCTCAGTCGAAAAATACGACTTGGTCTTCACCTGCGAATTTGAAGTTGCCTTAAGACCAAGAACAAAATTGAAGATATTTGCGCCGCCGGCCTCGCGCGTGAAGCTGAGATAGGAGCCGAATCGTTCGGATTCAACGTTTTGAAGGTTTCGGATCGAGGCAAGAGTATCCTCGAAATCACGCCAGCACGCCTGCTTCACGATGATCTCGAAAATGCGAAGGGTGGCCGGGGAGAGACGTCCCTGGGCGTCGGTCGTCGGCCCGATGATCTTGGCGCGGATCTCAAGAATATCGCCCATTTCATCTCCACGAACCTTAACGAAGGTCGAGCTGAGTGGACGCACCTCGTCGCGTTCGTAGATCCGCTGAAAATAACACTCAAAGCTGCGATTGCGCATCGATGCGGCTTTCCATTCGCTCATATCGACGCCGGCTTCTCGAAGAGCAGCGCAAAAGTTCGACCCCGAGACGCGCCACATCCGCAGAAACTGACTTGCCAACTCCAGCTTCGGGACCTCGATCAGCTGCAGCGGTATCGGCGTCGACGGGAGGGGAGAAGGAGCCGCTGGATCAGGGCGGGCGGCGATGCGAGATGATCGGGCAGCCTTATTGACAGTTCGATTTTCGAAGGGGCCGACCGGATCTTCGAGGTGATGGATTTCACGGTAAAAAACGACGGTGCCTGCAAGAAGCAAAATTAATATCAAAAGCCCTGGCCAAAGCAGGGACCAGCGGTTCCTCGGCATTGGGAAATTCCGGTGCCAAGGCGGGCTGTCTCGAGGAGGATCGACTGCTGATGGCACTTTATCCACGGCGCGACCTCACAAGCAAACAGGAGCGGCTGTGAGTTCGAGCTCAATCACTCTTGATCCTATTTGCGACCAACCGGTGTCGGTCGGCGCGTTGACCAATCAGCTCTGCTGACGACTCCCCCTGAGATGAGCAACGGATGCGAAAAACGGTACAGTCTGTCCGACTCACCTTCGACGCTGCAAGTGTGAAGTCGCGTGAGTGGAGCGTCAAGCATCAACCCCAGTGGATGGCGCTCGTCCCCTAATATTCACGTGGCGGCTTTGCAATGTCGGCAGCAACGTCGAGCGTTTCACAAGAAGCAACGCAGGGGTTAGTCTGCGAGCAGACGCAGCCTTAGACAATGCTTTGAAGCAATGGTGTCATGCGGTCATATGACGCGCTTGGCGCCAGGCCTGATAACGCTCCAGGGTCTCCTTGTTGGGCGGGTATACGCCCAAGGTCGATTTGCCTGATTCGATTTCCAGCTTGAGAAACTCTTCCTGCTCCTCCATCGCGACGGCTTCTTCGGCAATGTCGTCGACATATTCCCGCGGAATAACGATCACCGCTTCGCTGTCGCCGAAGATGATGTCATCGGGGTAAACGGCAACGCCGCCGCAGGCGATTGGCTGGTTCATGTCCGAGGCGTGGTGGGCAACCAGGTTCGCCGGCGCTGCCGGTCCCATGCAGTAGGTCGGGAGGCCCAACTGCGCGATATCGGCCGTATCGCGGACGCCGCCGTCGAGCACAAGACCGACGGCGCCACGATAGACGAGACGACGGGCGAGCATGGCGCCAATGCCGGCGACTTCCGCCAAGGAGCGGCAATCCAAGACGAGAACATGGCCGTCGGGGATCGTATCGATGGCCTTGCGCTGTTGATTGGATGGATCCGAACTGTAAGTCGAACCGTCGATATCTTCGCGCGCGGGGATGTAGCGTACGGTGACGGCTGGGCCGATCATCGGCCTGCCGGCGCTCGCCAGCGGCCGCACGCCGCGAACCGCGGTGTTCTTCAAACCACGCTTCAGCAACAGGGTGCTGAGACTTGCAGAATTCGTCCGCAAAAGCTTTGCGTAAACTGATGGGTCCAAAACCGTCATGAGATCCTCCATTGTCCGGTGGAAGCTCTAGCACAAGGAATAGAGAGTTCAATAGAGAATTTTATGTTTCTTATTTGGATAAAGGCTGTTTGCCATTAATCGCCTTTGTCAAGATGGCGGCACCCTCCACAACCTCGCGCTTGATTGCGCGCGCCCTGTCCGGGGTGGCTTCACCGATAAACGGGACGCTGATCGTTGCCACAAGTCGACCCTCGGAATCGAAGACAGGCGCGGCAAAGGCCCGGAGGCCAAGGTTGGATTCCTGGTTGTCCTCAGCGCATCCATTGCGCCGAATTTCAACGAGTGCTTCCTTTAGCGCCTCCGGATCGGTAATCGTATATGGCGTCTTTCCCTCCAGTCCGACGCTGCAATAGGCCTCGATGTCACCGTAGTCTGAATAGGCAAGCGCGAGCTTGCCGGCGGCGCCGACATGTTTAGGCGAGCGACTGCCGACCTTGATGAAGAGCGAATAATCGCCGGGACTGGAGGCTGCAAATATCGTCATCATCTCGTTGCCTTCGGGGGCGGCCAGCCTGAAGGATTCGAAAATGCGGTCAGCCGCAGCCGTCAGGATCGGCCTTGCCGCCTCGATCACCGTTGCCCTGTCGGCGCCAGGCGAGATGCGGCGCGCAAGCTCGACGAATTTTGGCCCCAGCTCGTAGGACGCTCCACCATTCACCCGCGCCACAAGCCCATGCGCGGCCAATGAATTGAGGATCCGGTAGACGGTCGAACGCGGAACTCCAAGCTGATCAACCAGCGAGGCCAGGGAAATTCCCGTCCTCGCATCGGCGACTGCCTCGAGCAGGTGGGCGGTCTTTTCGACGATGGGTGAGCCATGCTTTGGTTCAATCATGAACTTAGAATTCCATATGAGAATTATAATATTGACTTCGCCGGACCGAGCGAGCATGCTTGGCGGCGTAAGTGTCACATTTGACACTACGCGCTTGGCGGAGGAAGTAAAGCCATTTGGATAACCGCTGCGGCGGTGCTCAACCGGGTGGTTTTCACAAGACGGCACTGCGATGGACAGGATGCCGCTCGTTTGGTCTGGAGGAGGGATTTCATGAAGAAGATGAAGGCAATTGGTGCGCTGAGCATCGGACTGGCATTTCTGCTGGGTCCGGGCAGCGCAATTCGCGCCGACGCTGCCTCGGATAAGCTGACGGTCGTGGTGATCGACGAACCGAAGTCGCTCGATCCCTGTGACACCGACCTTTCGGGCAATTCTCGCATTCTGCACAACAACATCACCGAAGCGCTGGTCAATCTGAGCCCGGCCGACGGATCGGTCGTCCCGAGCCTTGCCGCCAGCTGGCGGCAAGTGGACGAGCTGACCTGGGAATTCAAGCTCCGCGACGACGTCACCTTCCACGACGGCAAGGCGTTTGATGCCAGTGCAGTCGTTGCCGCTCTCAAGCGGGCGCAGGATCCGGCACTGGCCTGCGAAGTCGGACTTGCGACGCTGAAGGGCGTCAAGTTCAATGCAGAAGCGGTGAACCCCACCACCCTCCTCATCAAAACGGATATCGTCGAGCCGATCCTGCCGAACAAGATGTCCGCCGTGGACATCGGTTCGCCGGCGACCCCGAACGACGGCAAGTCGCGCTCCCCGGCCGGAACCGGACCTTACAAGCTTGCAGCGTGGACGCCCGGGCAATCGGTCGACCTCGTGGCCTATGACGGCTATTGGGGCGACAAGCCGGCGATCAAGAACGCAACCATCATCTGGCGCGCCGAATCCGCTGTTCGCGCGGCAATGGTCGCCACCGGTGAAGCGCAGATCGCCTATGAAATAGCACCCCAGGACGGCACGACGGAACAGGATCATGCCTTCCCGAACGCCGAAACCTCGCTGCTGAGGATCGACGCAGAAATTGCGCCACTCAACGACAAACGCGTGCGTGAAGCCCTTAATCTTGCGATCGACCGGGACGGACTTGTCGGCACCATCTTCCACCAGGATGCCCAAAAGGCGATGCAGGCGGTGCCGCCGTCCGTCTTCGGCTTCAATCCCGACATCCCCGTCTGGACGTATGATCCCGAAAAAGCGAAGTCCCTGCTCGCCGCGGCGAAAGCCGATGGCGTGCCGGTTGACAAGGAAATCGTCATCTACGGCCGCATCGGCATCTATCCCAATTCGTCCGAAAGCCTGGAAGCCATTCAGGCGATGCTCGCGGATGCAGGTTTCAATGCCCGGCTCGAAATGCTTGAAACAAGCCCGTGGCTGAAGAAGCTTCTTAAGCCCTGGGACAAGGAACGTCAGCCGTCGATCCTGCAGACGCAGATCGACAACACCGAAGGCGACGCCGTATTCACGCTGCCGAACCGTTTTACCACCGACGGCAACCAGTCGACCATCGCCGATGCTAAACTCGACACATTGATTACCGACGCGTCGAAGGCAACCGGCGACGAACGCAAGAAACTGTTCGAGGAGGCCTTCAGCTACATCGCCGTCGATGCGGTCAATATCGTGCCGCTGTTCCACATGGTCACGATTGCCCGCGTCGCCGAGAACGTCACCTACACGCCCGATGTGCAGGCCGGCAACGAGATCAAGCTTAAATCGATCAGCTACCGCTGACGGCGCAGACTGGTTGCCGAACGTCCCTTGAGGAGAGCGGATGTCCTTCACCTACTTCCTGAAACGTGCGGCCTTTGCGGCACTCGCCCTTGCAGCATTGATGACATCCGCCTTCTTCCTCGTGCGGTTGACGGGCGATCCCGTCAATCTCTACCTGCCCGTCGATGCCTCGGATGCCGCCCGCGAAGCCATGCGCGTCCGTCTCGGCCTCGATCGTTCCCTCCCGTGGCAATTCCTCGATTGGGCCGGGGATATGCTGAGCCTCGATTTCGGCACGTCGCTTTGGCACAACCGCCCGGCCATGGACGTTGTCCTGGAGGCGCTGCCGAACACGCTGGCGCTCGGTGCCATTGCCTTGACCCTGGCCTTCATCGCCGCCGTCATCATCGGATCGATTGCCGCTGTCAATGCCGGCGGTTGGATCGACCGGGCCATCAACGTGCTGTCGCAGGCAGCGGCCAGCGTGCCGGATTTCTGGCTCGGGCTGATGGGCGTTCTGCTATTTGCCGTCACCTTGCGCATTCTGCCGACATCGGGTTTCGGCGGTCCGATCTATTGGATCCTGCCGGTTGCCTGTCTTTTTGCCAGACCGTTCGGGACGCTGGTGCAGATCGTCCGCGGCTCGATGATCGAAGCACTGAACGCGACATTTGTCCGGACTGCGCGGGCCAAGGGCGCGCGCGGCGGCCGGGTTACCTTCGTGCATGCGCTGCGCAATGCCCTCCTGCCCGCGGTGACCGTGACCGGTGACCTCGCCGCCCAGTTCGCCGGCGGCGGTGGCGTCGTCGAGGTTGTTTTCGGGTTTCCCGGCATCGGCAAGCTGCTGATCGACGGCATCCTGAAGCGCGATTTCGCGATCGTCCAGGCATCGATCTTCGCGGTCGCCGTCGTTATCTTCGTCATCAATATCCTGGTCGATATGCTCTATGCATCGATCGATCCGCGTGTGAGGGTCGAATGACCAGCACCTCCGCCGACGTCCTCCCTGCCCGCGAGCGCCGAAGCCGCCGCATCTTGTGGTTCATGCGTGCGCTCGCGGGTGACCCTATGGCGGTCGCAGCGACAATTTGGCTGCTGATCGTCGTCCTTGCCATTCTTGCGGATGCATCATCGCTGCTGGGCGAAAACCGCATTTCGCTAAAGGCGCGCAACCTGCCGCCCTTCGACTTCGGCCAGTCCTGGACGTTGTGGCTGGGCGCCGACGCTCTCGGGCGTCCGCTCCTCGTTCGCCTCATCCAGGCGGCATCGACGACGATCGGCATAGCGCTGGTGACCGTTCTGACGAGCCTGATCGGCGGAACGCTGCTCGGCGTGATCGCCGGTTACTTCGGTGGCATCATCGGCAACCTTGTCATGCGGATCTGCGACATCATTCTGGGTTTCCCGACGCTGCTGGTGGCGCTCTTCGGGCTCTACCTGTTCGGCCCGAGCGTCGGTAACCTCATCATCGTGCTCGCCGTTACCCGCATGCCGGCCTATATCCGCGTCGCAAGAGCTGAAACTCTGGAGGTGCGGGAGAGGCTTTTCGTTGATGCGGCGCGCGCCTTCGGCGGCGGGGCTGTCTGGATATTGCGCAATCACATTCTCCCAAGCGTCGCTCCGACAATGCTGACGCTCGCCTCGGTCAATCTCGCCATGGTCATGCTGTTCGAATCCGGGCTGAGCTATCTCGGCCTCGGCATCCAGCCACCTGCGGTGAGCTGGGGCCTGATGGTGGCGCAGGGCCAGGGATATCTGTCATCCGCCTGGTGGCTGGGCTTTTTTCCCGGTCTGGCTGTGATGCTCACGACCATGTCCTTCAATCTCCTCGCCAACTGGTTCCGGATCGTCAATGACCCGTCGCAGCACTGGCGACTTGTCAGCCGGAGGCGCTGATGGCTCTTCTCGAAGTCAAGGACTTGCAGGTCAGTTTCGATACGGCAGCCGGCCGCATCCTGGCGCTCAACGGCGTCTCCTTCTCGCTCGAGCGTGGAGAGGTTCTGGCGCTGCTCGGCGAAAGCGGCTCCGGCAAGTCGGTGACCGCATCGGCCATCATGGATCTCGTTCCCAACCCGCCGGGCGAAATCAATCAAGGATCGATCCGTTTCGACGGTGTCGAGCTGTTGCAGCTCTCGCGAAACGAGCGGCGCGATCTCTGCGGCGATCGGATCGCCCTGATCTTTCAGGATGCGCTCGCAGCGCTCAACCCGGTCTATTCCGTGGGTTGGCAGATCGCCGAAATGTTCCACATCCACGGCCGTACTCCGGAAGGTGGTGTCGAAAAAGCCGTGATCGACCTTTTGACGGCCATCGGCATTCCCGACCCTGAAAGCCGCGCCAGACAATATCCGCATGAGTTTTCGGGCGGCATGCGCCAACGCATCATGATCGCCATGGCCGTGGCACTGGAACCGGATGTCATCATCGCAGACGAGCCGACGACGGCGCTCGACGTGACGATCCAGGCGCAGGTGGTTGATCTTCTGGAGACTATCAGCAAACGCAGCGATGCCGGCATGATCTTCATTACCCATGATCTCGGCGTCGTCGCCGAACTCGCCGATCGCGTTGCCGTCATGTATGCCGGCCGCGTCGTCGAAACCGCAAGCGTCTTCGAACTGTTCGAAGATGCCCGCCATCCCTACAGCGTCGGATTGCTTGCCTCGCAGCCGCGCATGGACACGGATGAAGACGAATTGGTGCCGATCCCCGGCTCCGCGCCCAATCCTGTCGCCCTGCCTTCCGGCTGCGCATTCAGAACGCGCTGTCCACGCGCCGAAGGGCTCTGTGCCGAGGTCGTCCCCTCTCTTGAAACCGTAGGGCCGGGCCGCCAGGCCGCCTGCCACTTCCCGGTATCACCAGTATGATCGAACCTCTGCTCAAGGTCCAAAACCTCTCCCGGCACTTCGGTAGCTCCTCTGCACCGGTGCGTGCCGTCGACGATGTCAGCTTCGAGATTGCCAGTGGAGAGACGCTCGGCCTCGTCGGCGAAAGCGGTTGCGGCAAAACCTCGCTGGTTCGGACGCTCTTGAAGCTTGGACCGGCAACAAGCGGCAGCGCTTTGCTTGACGGTGTGGACATTACGACAGCCGGTGGCCGGCGGCTGCATGAATTGCGCCGCAAGATGCAGGTCGTTTTCCAGGACCCCTACCAGTCGCTCAATCCCCGCATGCGGGTCGACCGGCTGATTTCCGAACCCTGGGCGTTGCACCCCGGGGTCGTGCCCAAGAGCAACTGGCGTGAAGAGACGGTCAAGCTGCTCGAATCCGTCGGGCTGCGCGCCGAGCATGCGGAGCGTTATCCCGCGGAATTCTCAGGCGGCCAGCGGCAGCGCCTTGGCATTGCCCGCGCTCTCGCGCTCAATCCGACACTTCTTGTCTGCGACGAGCCTGTCTCGGCCCTCGACGTCTCGGTGCAGGCGCAAGTGATCAACCTGCTGGCCGGATTGAGGCGCGAGCGCAATCTGGCGATGCTGTTTGTCGCGCATGATCTCGCCGTCGTGCGGCATGTCTCGGACCGTGTGATGGTCATGTATCTCGGCAAGATCATTGAAACGGGGCCGAAGCAATCGATCTTCAGCGCGGCGGCCCATCCCTACACGCAGGCACTGATGTCGGCGGTCCCGACACCGGATCCGAGGCGTCGTGCGCAGCGCAAGCGTATCGTTCTGCAGGGAGATCTGCCGAGCCCCGCAAATCCGCCCAGCGGATGCCGTTTTCGAACGCGTTGCTGGAAAGCGACGTCGATCTGTGCAGAACAGGAGCCTGCCCTGACCAGGCGAACGGCGGCCCCAGGTCTTCTGACCGCCTGTCATCACGCCGATCCGGAAATCGCCGACACAGCGCCTGAATTGGACACTGCATGGGTCCCCTCGCCTTGAAGGGAACTGAAGCCAGGCCCATAATGCCAAGGTGATCGCAAAGCTGCGCAACCGTTGCGCCGGTCAGCGACGATTATTTTCCGTTCGTGTTTCCCGTTTGTTTTGTGGCTGCCTTTAGCCCGCCTTGCTGCAAATCCGCCTCGTCGGCAAGAATGGCGGCGGCTTCATCGAGCAGGACGTCCTTTGCGTTCTTGCGAGCATTCTCGATGGCAATATCAGCGCTCAGGCTGCGCTCGCCTGCCTCCAGACCATCATCTCCACCCGGATCCTCGCCATCGCTCACTTGCGCTCGATCCTTGAACCGTTTCTCTCGAGCCGTCGCTTCTTTGCGACGTTCCGCTTCATTGAGGGAGATAACCCCTTTCTCGCGCTGTGCCTTGAGGTCGGCAAGGTCTTTTAACAAGCGTTGGAAATCCGGATCGCTTCCAGCCCGCGCATCATGGCGGCTTTGCAATGTCGGCAGCAACGTCGAGACAGTGTCGGAAGGCGTGTAATTCGCGGGCTTGACCTGCGCCCACGGCAGCGCATTGTCATAACTGGTCTCGCCGAAGCTCGTGGGATCGGTAAGTCCCGGTAAGCTGATATCAGGCGTCACGCCGCGCAGCTGCGTCGTACCGCCGTTGACCCGGAAAAACTGGGCAATCGTCACTTTCAGCTCCCCGAACTCAGGCTTGCTGTTGCGGACGATCTGGTCAAGGTCGACGACGGTCTGAACGGTGCCCTTCCCGAAACTGGGTTCGCCGACGATCACGCCTCGACCATAATCCTGGATGGCCGCGGCAAAAATCTCTGAAGCCGACGCCGAGCCGCGATTGATCAGGACACCCATCGGGCCTGCCCAGACAGGCGCTGCAAGCTCAGCGCTTTTGACCTCGATCTTGCCGTCGCTGCCGCGTTGCTGAACGACCGGTCCATTGCCGATGAAGAGACCGGTCAAATCAATCGCCTCGTCCAATGAACCGCCGCCATTGTTGCGCAGGTCAATCAGAACGCTGTCGACCTTTTCTTCCTTCAGTTCGTCGAGAAGCTTGGCGACATCGCGGCTTGCGCTTTTGTAATCCTGGTCACCTTTGCGCTTGGCTTCAAAATCCTCATAGAATACCGGCAGCGTGATGATCCCGATTTTACGCGTGGCGTCGCCCGCCTTCACGGACAGCACAGTCTTCCTGGCAGCCTGCTTGTCGAGACTGATTTTATCGCGCACCAGGCTGATGACGCGATGCGTGCCATCTGCTCCGGCATCTGCCGGCAGGATATCCAGCCGCACGACGGAGTCTTTTTTTCCGCGTATCATCTGCACGACTTCATCAAGGCGCGTGCCCACCACTTCTTTGATCGCCCCATCCTTGCCTTGACCAACGCCCGTAATGCGGTCTCCGACCGCGAGCTTGCCGGAAAGCTGCGCCGGCCCGCCAGGCACGAGCTCACGGATCGTCGTGTAGTCGTCGCGTTCCTGCAGCACGGCACCGATACCAAACAGCGAAAGCTTCATCGAGACATTGAAGTCGGCTGAAGCGGCCGCGCCGAAATAGTCCGTGTGCGGATCGATCGACGTTGAATAGGCATCCATGAACGACTGGAAAACGTCGTCGCTTTTAAACTTGTAAGCGCGCTCGAGTATGTTCTCATAACGTTTGTCGAGCGTTTCGCGGATGGCCGCGTCGTTTTTGCCGCCGAGTTTCAACCGCAACCAGTCGCTCTTGACGCGCTTGCGCCAAAGCTCATTGCTCTCGGCTTTCGACTGCGACCACGGCGCTTTATCGCGCAGCACCGAATAATTTTCCTGCGTACTGAAATCGAAGTCCTGCTTCAGCAGGCTGCGCGCATAGTTCATGCGGTCGACAACGCGCTGTTCATAGGCGTTGAAAATCGCAAACGGGATCTTCAAGTCCTTCCGTTCTATCGCATCGTCGATCTCGCTGCGATCGGACATGAACTTGTCGATGTCCGCTTGCAGGAAGAGCATGCGGTCCGGATCAAGTGACTTGATGAACTGATCCATGATCCTGGCCGACAAGGCGTCGTCGAGTGGAACGGGCTTGTAGCTATACCGCGAAAGAAATTGTGCGCTCAACTCAGCGGCCTGCGCTTGTCGCTTTAGCGGCGCCAAAACAGGCGGTGATGCGACTTCAGCATATGCGGACTGTGCAATTGCAAGAAATGCACCAAGGAAAACGTAGGCTATGCGCATTCAGCGTTGATCCAATTCTTGATGCCGAGTGTCGATGTGCGATCTATGTGACGCAATCATGGTTTTTTGGCAACCAAATGGCAAACGACATGGTTTGCAAAGTGGCGGAAACATATCCGCGCGTGGTCGGCGTCTCCGTAGCCGACGCTCAATCCGCCTGCACGTCTTTCCAGGAATCGAATGTCGCAGCTTAACCGCGACGGCATCCGATGCGGTCGACGAGATCCCAGACGATGGCGTTCTCGATATAGAAACGCCGCCCTGACTTGGCAATGCGAAGTCCGCGGTAGTCGGCGATAAAGCCGTTGGCCGCCACGGTATTCAACAGCCTGTCACGTTCCGCGCGATCGGGTGCCTCCGCCGAAAGGCGCGATGGCAACGTGATGAACTCGTCCCATGAATATTCAAAACAGGCCTGGGCGGCGCGGTTTGCGTAGATAAAGCGCGGATCGGCGTCGGTATTGTGAGCAAGGACCACCGCCGGCGAGTGGTCATACAGCCATTCGGCACCCTGGCCTTCCGGCGTCAGGCGGCGTCCCACGCTTCGTTCGAAGCTTTCCGCCATCAATGCGTAAAATTCGAGATCGTAAGACAGGTCGAGTCCGGCGTCGTTGTAGTTGGCAATCATGCTGCGCATCCTGGATTGCGGCGAGAGATGTTGAACTGATGTTCTCGCTACAAAATCCTTTTGCGCTACAGAAAGCGCAAGCTCCAAATGCGACGCGGTCAAGCTGGCGACCGGGACTTCAGGCGTCATCCTGGAGGTAGCGTTCCGCGAGCCTTGCCCACATGGCTGCGCCAACCGTGAGGCTGGCATCGGCGAAATCATATTTGGGACTATGCAGGATGGCGGAATTCATGCCGTTGCCGAGACGCAGGAAGCTGCCCGGCTTGTGCTCGAGAAAGTGCGAGAAATCCTCGCTGCCGGGAATGAGCGGGCAGGTCGCGACCTTGTCTTCGCCGACCAGTTCCGCCGCGACGATCCGGGCAAAATCTGTCTCATCGGGCGAATTGACGACGACAGGATTGCCGCGATCGTAGTTGATCTCGATCGAAGCACCATGACCGTCCGATACCGAACGGGCGAGCTTGGTGATGCGTTCCTGCAGGAGGTCGCGAATGCCAGGCTCGAAGGAGCGCACGCTCAATGCGAGCTTGGCATACTCAGGAATGACATTGACGGCATCGCCGGCATGGATCGTGCCGACAGTGATGACCGCCGTCTGGGTCGGGTCGAGGTTGCGCGAGATGATCGTCTGCAGCGAGACGACGAGGTTGCACGCCACGACCACGGGATCGATGGTCAGGTGCGGCCGCGAGGCATGGCCGCCTTTGCCCTTGATGGTAATCTCGACGGTGTCCGACGCCGCCATCATTGGGCCGGATCGCAGCAGGATGGTGCCTTCCGGAGCGCCGGGATGGTTGTGGAGGCCGAAGATGGCGTCGAACGGGAACCGTTCGAACAGGCCGTCGGCGATCATTGCCTGAGCGCCGCTATTCTTGCTCGCCTCTTCAGCAGGCTGGAAGATCAACGTCACCGTGCCGCTGAAGCGGCGGGTACGGGCCAGATATTCGGCGGCGCCGAGCAGCACGGTCGTGTGGCCGTCATGGCCGCAGGCGTGCATCTTGCCGGGGGTGCCGCTGGCATAGGCAAGTCCGGTTGCCTCGACGATCGGCAGCGCATCCATATCGGCGCGGATGGCGATGCCCTTGCTGCCCTTGCCGGCGCTGAGGCGGGCGACAACGCCGTGACCGCCGACATTGCGGGTCACGTCATAACCCCAGCCATCCAGCTTTTCCGCGACAAAACGCGCTGTTTCCGCTTCCTCGAAGGAGAGTTCCGGATGGGCATGCAGGTGCTGGCGGGTCGCCTTCAGCTCCGCCTCCATGGCTTCGAAATCGGAAAGGCGGGCATAGGCATTGTCGAGCGTGGGCATGAAAACATCCAGTATTGGTCGAAAAGGACGATTGCTCCGGCCCGAGGGTCGAAGCAGCGAGCTGACACCGGTCAGAGAAAACGGGCGAGAAAAGCCTGGGTCCGGGGATGTTGTGGATTGCCGATGACATCCTCGGGCTTGCCCATTTCGACGACATTGCCGCCGTCCATGAACACCACCCGATCGGCCGCCTCACGGGCGAAACCGATCTCGTGGGTCACGACGATCATCGTCAGGCCCTGTTTGGCGAGATCGCGCATGGTGGCCAGCACTTCGCCGACGAGTTCTGGGTCGAGCGCCGAAGTAGGCTCATCGAACAGCATCAGCTTCGGCTTGATCGCCAGGGCGCGGGCGATGGCGACGCGCTGCTGCTGGCCGCCGGAGAGCTGGCGGGGATAGCTACCCGCCTTTTCCGATAGGCCGACCCGCTCCAAAAGCCGCATGGCGTTCTCGGTCGCGGCCTTACGACTTTCTCCGTGCACGCCGATCGGGGCCTCGACGATGTTCTGCAGCACCGTCATATGCGGATAGAGATTGAATTGCTGGAACACCATGCCAATCTTGCGCCGCTGGCTGGCGATCCCGTTGCTCGACAGCTTTTCCAGCCGGTCCTTGCGGAGACGGTAGCCGATCTGCTCGCCATCGACTTCGATAAACCCCTTATTGATCGCTTCGAGATGGTTGATGCAGCGCAGGAAGGTCGATTTTCCCGACCCGGACGGGCCGAGCACGACGACGACTTCACCCGGCATGACGTCGAGGTCGATCCCCTTCAGCACTTCGAGCTGGTCGAAGGACTTGTGGACGTTGCGGGCTCTGACGAGGGGCTTTGCAATTTCGGCACCGGTCAATGGCTTGCCTCCTCGGTAAGGGTCTCGGATTTGGCGGCAGCGGTGTTGTTGCGCCGTTCGCTGCGGCCGTAATAGGCCTCGATATAGCTCTGGCCGAGATTGAGGATGGAGGTGATAAGCAAGTACCAGAGGACCGCGACCAGCAGCATCGGGACGATCTCGAAGGTGCGATTATAGATCGACTGGACGGAATAGAGCAGATCGGCCATGGCGATGACGCTGACGAGCGAGGTTGCCTTGATCATGCTGATCAGCTGGTTGCCCGTCGGCGGCACGATCGAGCGCATCGCCTGAGGAATGATAATCCGCCACAGCGCCCTCGCCTTGGTCATGCCGAAGGCTTCCGCCGTCTCGAACTGGCCACGATCGACCGAGAGCAGGCCGCCACGAATGATCTCCGCCATGTAGGCCGCTTCGTTCAAGGCCAGGCCGACGATCGCCGCCGTCATCGGCGTAATCACCGAATTGGTCTCCCAGCTGGCGAGCGTCGGGCCGAACGGAATGGTGATCGAAAGTTCGGGAAAGAGGGTCGAGAGGTTGTACCAGAAGATCAGTTGCACCAGGAGCGGCGTGCCGCGAAAGAACCAGATGAACAGCGATGCCAGCGACCGAGCGAGCCGGTCATTCGACAGCCGGGCGATCGCCAGTCCGAGGCCGAGCACGATGCCGATGGCCATCGCGACCACCGTCAGGCCCAGGCTGACGTAAAGGCCGTTGATAACAGTCGGATCGAAGAAATAAGCCGCGACGACAGGCCAGCCGAAATTCTCGTTGTGGGCGACGATCCACAGGAAGTTTGCGGCAATCAGGAGCACTGCCACCCACAAGAGGAGCCGGCCCGTTGGAAAGGGCTTGTGGGCATGGGCAACATCCCGGAAGTCCGCACCGCCAGACGGCGATGCGGCAGTCGTGCGGTCATTGCTCATTTCGGCAGGGCTCCACCAAGATTGAGACCGGGCTGCTTGATCATGTTGTTCTCAAGACCCCACTTTTTCATGATGGCGGCATAGGCGCCGTTATCCATCAACGCCTTGATCGAGTCGAGCAGAACGGGGCCGAGCGGCGAGCCCTTCGGCACCACGGCGCCCTGATAGAGGTCGTCGAAGCCATTCTTCTGGCCGACGCCGCTCAATTCCAACTGGCCGTTTGCCTGAGACACGAAATAGGTCAAGGGTGCCTGCGAGGAGAAGAAGGCGTCGGCGCGTTTGGAGCGGACCGCCAGGATAGAGCTCGGCTGGTCGGTATAGGACTGCACTTCGACCGCAGGCTTGCCGTCCGTCTTGCACTTTTCGACCTGGGCCTGGATCACCTTTTCGGCGGAGCCGCCGGCCATGACAGCAATGCGATTGCCGCAGGCGCTGTCGAGCGAACCGATGGCCTTCGGATTGCCCTTCTGGACGGAGAAGACCACGTATTCCTGAACCCAGTCGACGAAATCATTGGCCTCTTCACGGGTTTTGAAGTCACCGATCGGGCCGAAGGCGAACTGGTATCGGCCGGAATTGATGCCGGCGAGCAATGCGGTCAGTCCACTGACGGTTTCGTGCTCGATCTCGACGCCGAGCATCTGGCCGATCGCATCGGTCAGGTCGGCGCTGGCGCCGGTCAATTTCGTGCCGGTGACGATTTCATAGGGCGGAAAGGAACCGTTGTTGACGGAGATCATCTTGCCGTCCGTGCGGATCTTCTCCGGCAGGCGGGCGCGAAGCGCGTCGTTGACGGTCTGTTTTGGTATGGCCGTTTCCTCAGCGAAGACCGAAGTCGTCATCATCAGACCCAGCAGGGCGGCGGAAGCGATCAGTTTCGAGTGCATGTCATTCCCCTTTTTTTGGTTTGCGAAAATCGTGATTCAACGATGAGGCCTGCGAAGAGTTTCCCCAGGCCTTGTTCATCGCGCCTTGGCGTGCCACGGAAACAACTCGGCGGGCGTCAAAAGGCGCGGCATGACTTTCTGTTCGTAAAGTTCTTCGGCAAAATCGGCGATCATTGCCTCGTTCTCGGCAAGCCCGCTGATGTTCCAGTTCGGCGGCAGGTCGGCCGCGCAGCGGCGCAGTTCGTCGATCATCCAGGGCGTGGTGTCGGCGTATTTCTCACGCTTTTCCAGCCACAGACGCTGGGACTCGTCGATCAGCTCGCTGAGTTCATCCATGATCCAGGGATTCTCCCTGACGATATCAGCCTTGAAGCCGATCAGATGCATGCCCGGGATATAGCCAACCTCGTGGAAGTAGGTGACCTCAGCGGCGCGGAAATCATCCAGCACCTGGCGGAGCGGCGATTCCTGATCGAAGAAACCCTTCGGCATGAAAGGCGTGAACACGGCATCGAGCCCGCCATCCAGCAGCAGATCGACCATCGGACGCTCGCCGGGAGCAGCCTCGATACGGCCGGGCCGTCCAAAACCATCGAGCCGGTCGGCGATCGGATGAGCTTCCGTCAGGCGCCCGGCATACCACATGGCATCCTCGACGCCGACGCCTTCCCGGCGCAACGCAGCACGGGTCCAGGTGTTTCCGGAATCGCGCCAGCCGGTCACGCCGATGTTCTTGCCGGCCAGATCGGAGAGCTTGCAGATCGGACTATCCTTGGTGGTGATGATGCAGCGATGGCGGAAGCCGCGCATGATGAAGTTCGGCATGCCCAGAACCCGATCATCGCCATCATGACGCATCTGCGAATAGCGGCTGAAGGACATTTCCGCGGCGTCATGCGCCGCATCATCGGCGAGGCTGGAGACCAGCGTGCCGACGCGATCCACTTTGATATCGAGGCGGGAAGAACTGACATCTCCGAGGACGAGCGGTGTCATGTAATCCCAGTCCCGGAGGGCGATGCGAAGCGTCACAGGCATGCAAAAACTCACAAAATTGCTCGACGAGCGGCAAATTAAATGTTCAAAATGCATAGTACAAATGTTATTACGTTATTGAACATTTAAAGTGAGAGAAAAATGGGCGATACGGTCGAAGCCTCCTGGTTTGCCGAAAAAATAGCCGACCGCAGTATCAGGGGGATCGCTCTCGAAACGAGCGCGCTGATCCGTGCCGGTGTCCTGCCCATTGGGACGCGCCTGCCGGCGATCCGCGATATCGCTTACGAATTGCATGTCAGCCCGGCGACGATCTCCGAAGCCTGGAGCGAATTGCGGCGGCAGAAGATCATCAGCGGCCGGGGGCGCAACGGCACCTGGGTCAGCGGTGACCGCTTTGTCGCCAAGCCGGAACGCCTCGCCAGCTCGGGAAATTATGCGGCAGGTGTGCTCGACCTCACCTTAGCCGGGCCGGATGCAGCACTTCTTCCGCGGCTCGCCGAAGCGATGGCCTATGGCGCGTCCGTCGATGACCTCAACAGCTATGAGCGCAGCCGGATCGTCCCTGAGTTGAAGGACGCCGTTTCAGAGCGATGGCCCTATGAGGCGGAAGCCTTTCTGGCGACCAATGGCGGTTACAACGCCGTCTATACGATATTGCATGCACTGGTTTCCTCGGGTTCGTCGGTCGCGATCGAACATCCGACCGGGATGCGGCTGCTCGATATTCTGGAAGATCTCGGCGTAAAAATCATCCCTGTCGCCTGCGACGGCGAAGGCCCGCTGCCGGATTCGCTGCGCGAAGCATTGCAGCAACGTCCGGCGGCTTTCCTGTTCCAGCCGCGGTTGCATTCGGTGACCGGCGTTACGGTCAGTTCATCCCGCCTCGATCAGCTCGGCGATGTGCTGGAAGACAGCGATACGCTTATCATCGAGGATGACGGCGTCGGCGACGTGTCGGCGGCACCTCCGCAGTCGCTCGGCGACCGATTTGCGGAGCGGACGATCCATATCCTCTCACTCTCGAAAAGCCTCGGCCCGGATCTGCGTCTCGCAGTTCTGTCGAGTTCCGCGCCGATCGTCGACCAGATCCAGTCTTACCGTTCCTTCAGCGCCGGCTGGACCAGCCGTATCGTGCAAGGTGCCGCCGCCTGGCTATTGCGCGATCCGGCAACCTTGCAGCTTATCGCCGAGGCGCGCGAGATCTATCGGCAGAGGCGCGACGCTCTTGCCGATGCGCTCAGCGAACGGGGAATACCGATACCACCAAGCCAGGGCCTGTGCCTCTGGGTGCCCGTCGTCTCCGAACCATTCGCGATGGTGACGCTTGCCGCACGCAATATCGCCGTCAACCCGGGCAGCAAATTCTCCGTCCTGCCAAGCAGTCATATTCGCGTGGCGACCAGCACGCTCAGCGATCGCTGCGAGGAAGCCGCCGATGCGATCGCGCTGGCTCATGCGCCGTGAACGGCTGGGCCGCACCAGGTCTCTGATCCCCGTTCATTCCGCGCAAGTCCGGAACTACTTTCCCTCAAGCCATTCCTGCAGTTCTGCCTCAGCCCGCTCCAGAGCGCTGTAGTTCAGGAGTTTGCGCAGGAAAGCGACGGTGACGGCGCGGGCGCGCAAATTGAAGCGGCCGTCCTCGTGGTCGTCGCCGGCGCTCTGGTAGACGTCGAGCTTGTCGTAGAGCTGCTGCAGGCGGTTCTGCACGCTGCGCAGGGAAAGGCCCCGACGTTTGGCGATGGCCCGGTCGGTGAGGCCGAGCGCGATATCGACAAGGATCTCGTATTCGGAATCGGTAAAGCCGTTCGTCTGGCCGAGGCTCTTTTGCTGCAGGCCCCGCACCTCGCGGTCGATGACGCACTGGCTCTCGATGAAGATCGAGCGCAGCGCAAGCTTCAGCCGCTCGTCGGAGGCGGATTTCAGCACATAGCCATAGGCGGCGCCATCCGGCACGATGCGCGAGACGCCCCGTACGTAGGCCTCGTCCGAGTAATTCGACCAGAACAGGATGCGGGTCTCCGGCCGCTCCTTCCAGATGGTGCGCGCCGCCTCGATGCCGTTGCGGTTTGCCATCTGCAGGTCCATGACGATATGCGCCGACTTGTGGTCGCGGGCGAGCTTCTCGCCGACGGTTCCATTCTCCGCCTCGATCACCGTATCGCATTCCGGCAGAGCCGCGTTGACCGCCTCGTGCAGATAGGACCGGTGCAGCGGGTCGTCCTCGACGATCAGAACCTTCATTGCGCCCTTCTCCTCAGTTTGGCCCGATTGCCGGGTGGTTCGGTACGAGCGGTAGCACGACGCGCACCACAGTGCCGCGATTGTTGTGGCCGGGGCCGGTCGTGAACCGCGCCGAAATCAGCCGCGCACGGGTCTTCATATTGTCGATGCCGCCGCCGATCCGTCCCCGCGCCTTGGTGAGCCCGGTCCCGTCGTCGGAGATTTCGATCGACAGCCGCTCCTCGTCGGCCTCAAGCCGCACCATAACGGCCAGGGGCGCGGCATGGCGCACCGCATTGTTGATCGCTTCCTGGGCAATCCGAAACAGCGCGACGCTGACGGTCGGTTCCAGTCGCTCCAGTGCGCCGTGCGTCTCGTCGACAAGGCCCCATTCGATCCCCGATCCGCTGTCGCGGGTCGATCGGTCCAGATGATGTTCGATCGCTTGGGCGAGGCCGAAGAGCTGGAGCACGGAGGGTTTTGCCTGCTCGATGATCTGCCGCAGATCCTGCATGCAATGCTGCAGGGAACGGGAGATCGGCTCCAGCGTCTCGGGCGCCACCTCGCCGTGGCGCGACAGTCGATCGATCCGGCGGGCGAGCCGCGTCAGGTCGGCGAGCGTCTGGTCGTGCAGGTCCATGCCGATGCGCTGGCGTTCCTGCTCCAGGGCTTCGGTCAATTTCAGTGCACCTTGCCGCAAGCCCTCCTCGCGGGCGCGGGCCTCTGCCTCGACAATGGCCGAGCGTTGCGCCTGCTCGGCCGCCTGCAGCGCGAAGAAATAGGGCGTCAGCAGGTCGGCGATGATGCGGGCGCGTTCGATATCCTCCATCGTATAGACGCCCGCCCGGTGCGACGAGCAGGAAAGCGCCGCGATGATCGTGCCCTGCACCTTCATCGGCACATGCAAGCGGCTTCTCAGCGACTGTTCGACGATCGGCCGCTTGAACGCGCCCTCGAAGTGGAAACGAGGGTCGGTCATGGCGTCGTCCGCCAGCAGAAAATCCACCTCGCCCCAGAGCAGCGCGCGGATGGGGCTGTTGACAACAGGCGCACCGGCAAGCCCGCCCCAGGCGGTCTCGATGCCCGTCTCGTAGGCCGTGTGGTAGTTACCGCCCTCAAGCAGCACGCAGACATCGAGGTGGTCGTGCGGGATGATATGGGCGACCTCGGCCGCGACGGAACGGATAGCCGAGCGGAAGTCGAGCTGGCCCGCGAGCAGCCGGGAAATGCCGAGATAATGGTCGAACATGGCTGCGGGTACGAGATGCAGCATCGTCAGTTCCTCCCCGAGGCGGCAGCAGGCTCCTCAACCCGCCGCGACCCTTCGCAGTAAGCGCCCGCGGAAGCGCCGCCGTCTTGCGTAAACCCGCAGCTTGTTGCGCAAATCCCGCAAACGGATTGCCGCCTTGCCCCTGTACAGGCCGGTCGATCTCCCGCATCCTGCCCTTACTGAGAGGAGGAAGCTCAGTGCAAGAACAATTTTCACTCGGACCCAATTGGGCCGGCAGGAGTGAAGCGATCCGCCGACCAGCGCGATCATCAGGGAGGAAGACATGACAATCCGTAAGATGCTTCTGGCATCGGCCGCTATTGCTTGCGCCGCGATGCCCGTTTCCGCCTTTGCCGAGACATCGGCCAAGAAAATCGCCCTTTCCAACAACTATGCCGGCAATTCGTGGCGCCAGGCCATGCTGACGAGTTGGGGCAAGGTGACGGGCGAAGCCGTGAAGGCCGGCACCGTTGCCGCAGCCGACCCTTTCACCACCGCCGAGAACCAGGCGACGGAACAGGCCGCGCAGATCCAGAACATGATCCTGCAGGGTTATGACGCCATCGTGCTGAACGCCGCCTCGCCGACGGCGCTGAACGGTGCGGTCAAGGAAGCCTGCGACGCCGGGATCACCGTCGTGTCCTTCGATGGTATCGTCACCGAACCCTGCGCCTGGCGTATCGCCGTCAACTTCAAGGAAATGGGCCGCAGTGAGGTCGAGTACTTATCGAAGAAACTTCCGGACGGCGGCAACCTGCTCGAGATCCGCGGCCTTGCCGGTGTCTTCGTCGACGACGAAATCTCGGCGGGCATCCACGACGGTGTCAAGCAGTTCCCGCAGTTCAAGATTGTTGGCTCCGTTCACGGCGACTGGGCACAAGACGTGGCGCAGAAGGCTGTTGCCGGCATCCTGCCGAGCCTGCCCGACATCGCCGGCGTCGTAACGCAGGGCGGTGACGGCTATGGCGCCGCACAGGCGATTGCCGCAACCGACCGGAAGATGCCGATCATTATCATGGGCAACCGCGAGGACGAACTGAAGTGGTGGAAGGAGCAGAAGGACGCGAAGAGCTACGAGACCATGTCCGTATCCATCGCGCCAGGCGTCTCCACACTCGCTTTCTGGGTGGCCCAGCAGATCCTCGACGGTAAGGAAGTCAAGAAGGACCTCGTCGTGCCCTTCCTGCGCATCGACCAGGACAATCTCGAAACCAACCTCGCCAATACCCAGGCCGGCGGCGTCGCCAACGTGGAATACACGCAGGCAGACGCAATCAAGGTCATCGAGTCCGCAAAGTAATTCTCCCGGCGACTGCCGCGCATCCGCAGAAGGTCGCGCGGCATTTTTTTTCAAGCAGGCATGGCGGGCAGCATGGATGACGTTTTGAAGGCGGTGATCGCCGTCGATGGCGCCAAGGTGAGTTTCGGCGCAGTCAGGGCACTCGATGGCGTGACCCTTCGCGTCATGCCGGGCGAATGCGTCGGGCTTGTCGGACACAATGGCGCCGGCAAGTCCACCATCGTCAGCGTCATCAACGGCGGTCTCACACCGCACGAAGGAGGTGTGGCAAGCGACGGCGAACGGCTGGAGCGTTATGGCATCAACGCTGCGCGTGCCCGCGGTGTGCGCTGCGTCTTCCAGGAGCTTTCGCTCTGCCCCAACCTTTCGATCGTCGAGAACACGCGCATCATGCATCGCCATCTCGGAGGCTTCGGCTGGCGAAGGCGCGCCGCACAAATCATCGAAACGAGCCTCGACGCCGTCTTTCCCGGCCATGGCATCGACAGCAGCCGGGCCGTGGGGGATCTTTCGATCGCCGAGCGGCAGATGGTCGAGATATCAATGGCCTTTTCCGACGCCGGCATTGCGCCGCGTCTGGTGATCCTCGACGAACCGACCTCGTCGCTCGATGCAAGCCTTGCCCGGCAGATGCTCGACCATGTCCGCCGCTTCATCGCCACGGGCGGGTCCGTCATCTTCATCTCTCATATCCTGCACGAGATCCTCGAAACCTCCGACCGCATCGTCGTCATGAAGGACGGCCGCGTCGTCGCCGAGCGCCCGGCGCAGGGCTTCGACCATCACGGCCTCGTCGAAGCAATGGGCACTGTTGCGAAGGAGGAAACCAAGCGCTCGGCCCGCGAACAATCCATCGCTCCGCTCGTTCTGTCCCATCAGGCGAAGGGTCTTCCCTTTGCGGCCCGCAAGGGCGAGATCATCGGACTGGCGGGTCTGGCCGGCCATGGGCAGACCGAGCTCCTGCTTGCCCTGCATGCCGCCCAGTCGAGCAACTGGCTGCCCCAGCGCGATCCGCTCGTCACCTTCGTTGCCGGCGACCGCCGCCTAAACGGCGTCTTCGAACTCTGGAGCATCCTGCGCAACTTCTCCATCGCCTCGCTCGGTGACCTCTCCCGGCGCGGCCTCATCCTCGCGGGCGAAGAAGAGGCGAAGGGCGCCGACTGGAAGCGGCGGATCGAGATCCGCACGCCCCATATGGACAACCGCATCCTGTCGCTTTCGGGCGGCAACCAGCAGAAGGTGCTCTTTGCCCGCGCGCTTGCAACGCGCGCACCTGTCGTCCTGATGGACGATCCGATGCGCGGTGTCGACGTCGGCACCAAGCAGGAGGTCTACGCGATCATCCGCGAGGAAGCGGCGCGCGGCCGCACCTTCATCTGGTACTCGACCGAGATGGACGAGGTTCGCCTCTGCGACCGCGTCTACGTCTTCCGCGAAGGCCGCATCACGGCCGAACTCGCCGGCGACGCGGTCAACGAGAAGAACATCATCGCCGCCTCCTTCGAAGGGGTCGCCGCATGACGTTCCGGCTGTCGTCCGACGCCCTGCGTCTAGCCATTCCCGCCCTATCGCTGACGCTGCTGCTCGCCGCCGTCTTCTGGCTGCAGCCGCGCGCCATGAGCTATGTCGGGCTCAACCTGCTGTTCAACCTGGCTGTGCCGATCGCGCTTGCGACGATCGCCCAGATGATCGTGATGGCGGTCAACGATCTCGATCTCTCGATGGGCGCCTTCGTCAGCTTCGTCGCCTGCGTCACCGCGACCTTTCTGCGGGATGCCCCGGTGATCGGCGTGCTGATCCTGGCCGGCGCGATCGCAACCTATGCGGGCCTCGGCGTCGTCATCTATCTACGCAACCTGCCGTCCATTGTCGTGACCCTTGGCATGAGCTTCGTCTGGGGTGGCCTTGCCGTCCTGCTGCTGCCGGCACCGGGCGGACAGGCGCCGGACTGGGTGCGCTGGCTGATGACCGTCAAGCCGCCGCTGGCGCCGATGGCGATCGTCGCCAGCATCGTCATCGCCTTGGTCGCCCACCTTCTCGTCATGCGGTCGTCGCTCGGCGTGCTGATGCGCGGCATTGGCGGTAACCAGCGTTCGGTCGAGCGCGCCGGCTGGTCGATTGTCGGGGCGCGCGCTGCCGCCTATGGTCTTGCCGGCCTCTTTGCGGTGCTCGCCGGCATCGCCCTCGTCGGCCTGACGACCTCGGCTGATGCCAATATCGCGTTGCGCTACACGCTGCTGTCGATCGCCGGCGTGATCCTCGGCGGCGGCGAGTTCATCGGCGGCCGCGTTTCCCCGATCGGCGCCGTCATCGGCGCGCTGACACTGACTCTTGCCGGCTCGTTCCTGTCCTTCCTGCGCATTTCGCCGGACTGGCAGATCGGGGCTCAGGGCGCGATCCTGATCATCGTGCTGGCACTTCGGCTGATGCTGAACCGCCTGGAGAAGCGGGAGAAACGCCGATGACCCCGCTCCTGCGCCTGTTCCGCAAACCCTGGATCTGGTCCTGGCTTGCCGCCTTTGTCGTCTGGTTCCTGACGATCATGGTGACGTTCGGCGCCAGCACGCTTGGCCTGTCGCAGGCAGCACTCACCTTCGCGGCTTTCTCGGTCATCGTCGGCATCGGCCAGATGTTCGTCATCACGCTCGGCCCCGGCAACATCGATCTCTCGGTTCCCGCCACCATGACGCTTGCCGGCACGGTTGCGCTGAAGCTGATGAATGTCGAAAACGGCATGATCCTGCCCGGGCTTCTCGTCGCCATCGTCATCGGCCTTGTCGTCGGCCTCGGCAATTATGCGCTCATCAAGGCGCTGCGCATTCCGCCGATCATCGCCACGCTTTCCATGAGCTTCATCGTCCAGTCCGCAGCGATCTGGACGAACCGCGGATTGCGCATCAAGCCGCCGAGCGTGCTGGCGGAGTTCACCACGTCGAACACGCTCGGCGTGCCGAATGTGGCGATCGTCGCATTCCTGATCTCGCTGCTGGCCTGGTTCCTGCTCGAGAAGACGATCTACGGACGCTGGATCTCGGCGATCGGGCAGAGCATGCCGGCAGCGCGCATGGCCGGCATACCGGTCGATGGCACGCGTCTCGTCACCTACCTTTTCTGTGCGGTTCTCGCATCGGTCGCAGGCTATCTGCTCGCCTGTTTCTCCGGCGGCGCGGCGCTCAACATGGGCACGGAATATCTGCTGATGTCGATCGCCGTCGTCGTGATCGGCGGCACGGCGGTTGCCGGCGGCGATTCCAACGTACCGGGCATCTGGGGCGCATCGCTCTTCATGTTCCTGGTCGTCTCCATGCTCAATACTTATGGGTTCGGCGCGGGCATCCGCCTGATCATGACCGGCCTTATCATCATCAGCGTTATCATGCTCGCCGGCGGTCGCCGGGCCGGCATGCGATAAACGGGAAAACCGCCATGGCCGAGGCCAGCATTTACGAAATCCACGACCCGCGCTTCCGGCAGATGATCGTGACCAGTGCCGGTCTGGACGAACTCTATTCCGGCTGCCGCTGGGCGGAGGGTCCCGTCTGGTTCAACGATGCGAACCAGCTGCTGTGGAGCGACATTCCCAACCAGCGCATGCTGCGTTGGACGCCCGAGAGCGGCGTCTCCGTCTATCGCCAACCCTCCAACTTCACCAACGGCCATACGCGCGACAGGCTGGGACGGTTGATCTCCTGCGAACATGGCGCGCGCCGTGTCACCCGCACCGAGATCGACGGCTCGATCACCGTCCTTGCCGACCGTTTCGAGGGCGCCCGGCTCAATTCGCCGAACGATGTGGTGGTGAAATCAGACGGCTCGATCTGGTTCACCGACCCAACCTACGGTATCATGTCGGACTATGAAGGTTATCGCGCCGAGCCGGAGCAAGCTACCCGCAACGTCTACCGGCTCGATCCGACGACCGGGGCGCTTTCCGCAGTCGTCACGGATTTCATTCAGCCGAACGGCCTCGCCTTCTCGCCCGACGAGACAATCCTCTATGTGGCGGATTCGGCCGCCAGCCATGACGAAAGCCTGCCGCGCCACATCCGCGCTTTCGACGTGATCGACGGCATCAGGCTGGCAAACGGCCGCGTCTTCTGCCTGATCGACAACGGCATTCCTGACGGCATCCGCACGGACGTGAACGGGAACCTTTGGTCGAGTGCGGCCGATGGCGTGCACTGCTTCGACCCGGCGGGTACACTGATCGGCAAGATCCGGGTACCGCAGACCGTCGCCAACCTCACCTTCGGCGGGCCTCAACGCAACCGTTTGTTTATTGCGGCGACGCGGTCGGTTTATTCGGTTTATGTGGCGGTGAGTGGGGCTCAGGTGCCGTGAGGTCGCAATACAAACCGTTGCTACAAAAAGCTCGGCGGCCCGCCCCGTATGCTGGCCGCCGAGTGCACATAAATCTCTTCATCATATGGGCTGATTGAACCCTCCGCTCGTAAGGCCATGCATTTCCCGGATCAGATCGGCCGCCCGCTCTCCGATGACAACACAAGGCGCCATCGTGTTGCCGGTGGTGATGCGAGGCATGATCGAGGAGTCTGCGATGCGAAGGCCATCAATACCGTACACTTTGAGCTCGTTATCGACCACCGACATGCTGTCGCGTCCCATCTTGGCTGTGCAGGATTGATGCCAGTAGGTGACGGCCGATCTGCGGATGAAGTCAATCATTCCCGATCGATCGCGCGCGCCTGGCGCTGTCTCTCCCGTCACCAGCGGCGTAAACGCTTCGCTGTTTCCCAGTTCCCGGCATAGCTCCACCGCGACCAGGGCAGCAGCCATGTCTTCTGGTTCACTCAAAGAGTTGGGTTCGATTAGGATGGGGTCATTTGTATCCGGGCCGGAGAGCCGTAGTCGACCACGGCTTTGCGGTTGGGCGAGACCGCTAAACATTGTCCAGCCATGTTCGGGCGTTTGGAGACCCGTCTCGATCGGCGAAGGCACGGCGAACTCCAACTGGCACTGAAGAATGTCCGGCTGGGCAAGACGCGAGTCGCTTTTCCAATATAGTTTTGCTTCGCAGCCGCTACCACCGATGGTTTCAGGCTTTCGATATGCCCAGGTGCAGCCGAATGCGAGGTGATCCTGATGATTGCGACCAACACCAGGTAAGTGCTGAACGACAGGAATGCCATGAGCTTGTAACTCATCTTCCGGGCCTATACCCGACTGCATCAAGACTTTCGGCGTGTTGATCGCGCCAAGCGACAGCACCGTCTCGCAACGCGCCGTGAACTGACGTCGCTGACCATCGACAAGAACCTCGACACCAATCACCCGCTTGCCATCGAAGATGAGACGCGTGACCAGGGCATCGGTCAGCACCGTCAGGTTCGGCCGCGACATGAGCGGACGGACATAGGATCCGAACACGGATTCCCGCTTGCCATCTCGGATCCGCAGTTCAGCGATCGATGCCCCTCTGTCGGCGCCTAGGCTGTTGGCACTGTCCCTCCATCGATCGTATATTCGGTACCAGTGATTGATGCAGCCCGGTCCGAAGCGAGGAAGGCAATCAGGTTTGCGACCTCTTCCGGCTTTGCCGGACGCCCCAGCGGAATGCCGCCCAGCCCGTCCATGATGATCTTTTTGCCCCCCTCAAGGTCAGTTCCGGCCTGCTTCGCCAGGCGCTCTGCAAGGTGGACCGAAGCTTCCGTTTCGATCCAGCCCGGCGACACCCGAACGACACGAACACCTTTGGGCGAAACTTCCTTCGACATCGCCTTGCTGTAAGTGGAAAGTGCTGCCTTGGCTGCAGCATAGGCGGTCGTCGATTCTGGAAGCGGCAGGACTCTCTGGATGGATGTCACATGCACCACCACACCGTTTCCTTGAGCGACCATGCCCGGAACCAGTTGCCGATCCAGGCGAACGGCTGGAAAAAGGTTGAGCGACAGCTCCTTATGCCAGTCGTCTTCCGACAGTGCAGAAAATCCACCTCCGGCCGCTGAAGAGCCACCGAGCATATGGACGATGACGTCGACGCCGCCAAGGCGCCGCCGCGTGGCCTCTGCGACGATTGCACATCCCTCTTCCGTGGTCAGGTCCGCCTCGACGAACATTTCTTCCGACAGGCTTTCCGGACGGCCCCGCGCTGTCGTCAGCACCTTTGCGCCTAGCTCCCGAAACAGGCTGACGGTTGCAGCGCCGGTACCTTTTGTTCCAGCGGCAATGAGTGCGCGTTTGCCCCTCAGGTTGAGAAAGTCGGTCATGACCGGATCTCCAGCCAGACGATCCTGTCGTCCTTGAGGGTGAAGCCGTGGGTGAGCATCACCGGGCTACCGGGAAACTGGCCGCTCACCCTTGCTCGGACGATTGCTTTGTTGCCGTCAATCGCGGATTCCACGGGTTCTGCACGGTATTGGGTGGCCTTCTTCGCCGCCACCCACCACTCGCGGATTGCGGCGACGCCTTGATGGTGCGCTCCTTCGTCTTCGACGACGGCTTCGATCGCAAAGGTGTCCAGCAGCGCATCCGCGTCATTGCGACGGTCTGCTTCAAAGTACGTGTTTATGATACCGGGCATGTCCATTGTGTTCTCCTCATAATCTAACCGATACTTATCCCTCGACCATTGCGTAAATAAGTGGGATAAACCGGCATGCGATGATGAACAGATCGGGACGATGGAGCTATCCAGCCTGAAGGAACTTGAAGCGGCCATTGCAATTGCCAGGCGCGGGACTTTTCGAGCAGCGGCCATTGATCTCGGTATGTCCACGACCGCGTTGAGCCATACGATAAGCAGGCTCGAGGCGGGACTTGGCGTGCGGTTGTTTAACCGCACCACCCGCAGTGTGTCGCTGACGGATGCCGGCCGGTTGTTTGTGCAGCAGGTTGGGCCCACGCTTCAGGATCTCCATGCTGCTCTGGATCTGGTACGCTCCCACCGCGAGACTCCTTCCGGTACGATACGGATCAACGCAGCGCCATTTGCGGCGCGCGCCATCGTCTCACCGCTCGTGCTGGAGTTCCTGCGCCGCTATCCCGACATGAATGTCGATATCGTTACCGAGGGTAAAATGGTCGATATCGTCAAGGACGGGTTCGATCTGGGCGTCAGGGTAGAAGGCCTCGTTCCCAGCGACATGATTGCCGTTTCGCTCGGCCGGCCTCAGCGACACGCAGTGGTTGGGTCGCCCGAGTATTTCGAGAAACATGGTAAGCCCACGGTGCCTCCGGATCTTCTCAGTCACAGGTGCATTCGTGTTCGCCTGCCAGACGGCTCCTTGTTTCGATGGCGGTTCGAAAAGGACGGCGAGTCGTTGCAGATCGACGTGCGGGGGCCAATCGCACTCGACGAGACCAGTCTTACGCGGACTGCTGTGATCGAAAGCGCCGGCGTGGGCTATCTCTTTGAACAGGACATTCTCTCGGACATAGAGGCGGGGCGCGTTGTGCGCGTTTTGAAAGATTGGACGCCGCCGTATCCAGGGCTATGTCTATACTATCCTGGACGCCGAAATCTATCGGCTGGCGTCCGAGCATTCCTCGACTTAGCTCGTGAGTTCTCCCGAAAAGTGGGTTGACCCACTGCCTTCACCTTGAACGGTTTAGAACCGTTGGCGGTGAACCCTCCTGCGTCGCTCCTGCCTACCGCCCGCCTACTACTGCGCCGGTTCCAGCATCGCGCAATCTTCCCCGCCGTTGCACTCTCCCGAGAGGGTGCGCTGACCGAGCGCAATGATAAGGACGGTTGCGGCCCCGGCGGCTGCAGACACCCAGAATCCGCTCTGGGGACCGTAGCTGTCGACGACCCAGCCGGAGACGAAAGCGCCGAGCGCCATGCCGATGCCGATGCCGGTCATTACCCAGGTGACGCCTTCCGTCAGCACCGATTCCGGCACGCGACGCTCAATCAGTCCGAAGGCCGTAATAAAGGTCGGCGAGATTGCGATGCCACTGACGAAGACGGCCACAGCAAGCAGGGTTACCGAACTGCCGGCGACGAGCAGCGGCAGCGAGGTCAGGGCGAGGATCGCAACAGCGATCAACAACTGACGGTGCAAGGGGATGCGGATATTTAGCGCGCCGAGGGTCAAACCCACTAGGAAGGAACCGAGGGCATAGACACCGATGACCAGGCTTGCGGCATTCGGCTGACCAAGCTCCTTGGTGATGGCGACAACACTCACTTCAGCGGTTGCGAAGATCGCGCCGACGAAGATCAGCGCGAGTGTGATGATCTGCACCGGGCGCTGGCGGATCGCAGAGCCAACCGAAGCCGCGCCGGCGACATGACGCACCTTCGGCTCGGTGCCGCGCTGCACGATGAAGGCGGCCGTTCCGAGCGCCAGAAAAGCTGTGCTCACTATCATGCCGGCCTCCGGGAATAGGGCGACGGCCAGCCCGACCGACAGCGAGGCGCCGGCGATGTAGACCAGTTCGTCCGCGGCACTTTCGAACGCGAAGGCGGTGTTGAGTTCGGGCCGGTTGCGAAAGAGTTCCGTCCAGCGCGCCCGCATCAGCGCCGGAATGCTTGGCATGGCCGCCGCGAGGAAGGCAGAGGCAAATAGCGTCCACACCGGCCAGTTCTGATTGGCCGCGGTGATCAGCGCGATGAACGCCATCACCGATACCATGGTTGTTGGAACGACGACTGCCGTCTGGCCCAGTCGGTCGACCGCTCGCGAAATCTGCGGTGAAATCACAGCATTGGTGAGCGCATAGGTCGCCGACACGGCGCCTGCCAGCCAATATTCGCCACGTGCCTGGGAAAGCATGGCGACGATGCCAATCGGCGCCATGGCGATAGGAAGGCGTGCGAAAAAGCCGGCTGCGGAGAAGCCCTTGGCCCCAGGTGCCGCGAATATTTGTTTATACGGATTTGACATGGGACGATCCTTCCAGATATCGGATAGAACGCTTATATACGGAGCGTATGTGTTTTAGATAATGCATACGTTCCGTATGTCAATGAAAAAGATACGCGGCGTATGCCAATGGAGAAGAGATGCGCAAACCGCGCCAGGAGATGATCGCAGAGACCCGCGGCAAACTGATCGCAGCCGGGCGGCGTGCCTTTGGCACGATCGGCTACGCGGAAGCCTCGATGGACGATTTCACCGGCGAAGCGGGACTGACGCGCGGCGCCCTCTATCACCACTTCGGTGACAAGACGGGCCTGCTCCAGGCCGTCATCATCGAAATCGATGCAGAAATGACGGACCGGCTGAACGAGGTCTCGGCCGCCGCTCCCACGCGCTGGCAGGGATTTGTCGACGAGTGCTCCGCCTATATCGAAATGGCGCTTGAGCCTGAAATCCAGCGTATCATGTTTCGCGATGGCCCGGCTGTGCTCGGCGATATCTCGCAATGGCAGAACACCCCCGGCTGCATCGCCGCCCTCTCCCGCAGCCTCGACCGTCTCAAGGCCGATGGCGAGATCATCGATATCGACACCGAAACCGCCGCTCGCCTCATCAATGGCGCTAGCAGCCATATGGCGCTGTGGATCGCCAATGCGGAGAATCCGGAGGCGGTTTCGAAGCGGGCGGTCGCGGGATTCAAGGCTATGTTGGGCAGCCTCCGCAGGCAGCAAGGAGGTGTTTGATTTTCTATTCAGGCGCCATCGGGCCTGGGTCGTTCCCTTGACGATCGCGTTCCTGCCGCTGTGTAGCCACCGCTCCACACTCTGATACGTTTTTGGCATTTCCTGAAACATGCCAGATACCCAGACCCGTCAGACATCACTCCGTCACGAAATGTCGCCCTGGGCGACAAGAACATGGAGTGCCACATGAAGAAGTTTGACAATATTTTCGCCTGGCGCCGGCTTGCCCGCGGAGCAATGGTGATGGCGGTTGGACCGATGTTGCTGTTCCCAGCCGGTTACCTTGTGCCGGCGAGTGCCGCCGACGTCACATCGGACGGGCCGGCGACGCCGATCGAGGCCGACGAAACGATCCGCCCGTTCCAGATCCACGTTCCGCAGTCACAGCTTGACGATCTGCGCAAGCGCGTTGCCGAAACGCGTTGGCCAGACAAGGAGACCGTGAGCGACACCTCGCAAGGCATCCAGCTTTCGCGCGTCCAGGATCTGGTCCGTTACTGGGGCACTGATTACGATTGGCGCAAAGCCGAGGCGGAGCTCAATGCACTTCCGGAATTCATCACGACGATCGACGGCGTCGATATCCAGTTCATCCATGTGCGATCGCGTCATCCCAACGCCCTTCCGGTCATTTTGACCCATGGTTGGCCGGGTTCGACCTTCGAGTTCATCAAGGCGATCGGCCCTCTTACCGATCCGACTGCCTATGGCGGTAAAGAGGAGGACGCATTTGATGTCGTCATCCCTTCGATCCCCGGCTACGGCTTTTCGGGTAAGCCGACGGAGCTTGGCTGGGGCCCCGACCGCGTTGCGCGGGCATGGGACATCCTGATGAAGCGGCTCGGCTACGCGCACTACGTTTCCCAGGGTGGCGACCATGGTTCCGTTATCTCCGACGCGCTGGCGCGCCAGGCACCGAAGGGTTTGCTTGGTATCCATCTCAACATGCCGGCGACCGTTCCGGGCAATCTCACCAAGGCGATCAACAGTGGAGACCCGGCTCCCGCAGGGCTGTCGGCGCCCGAGCGGGATGCCTATGAATCCCTGAGCACCTTTTTTGGCCGGAATGCCGCCTATGGGGCCGTGATGGTGACGCGTCCGCAGACGATCGGCTACTCGCTTTCCGACTCGCCGTCGGGCCTGGCTGCCTGGATCTACGAAAAATTTGCGCAGTGGAGCGATAGCGAGGGCATTCCCGAGCGTGTTTTTTCCAAGGACGAAATGCTGAATGACATCACATTGTACTGGCTGACCAACACTGGGGCATCCTCGTCGCGGTTCTATTGGGAAAACAACAACAACAACTTCAGCTCAGACGCCCAGAAGACCAAAGAGATCAAGATCCCGGTGGCAATCAGCGTATTCCCAAAGGAGATCTACCAGGCGCCGGAGAGTTGGAGCAAGCAGGCCTATCCCACGCTGCATTACTACCACCGTGTCGATATGGGCGGTCACTTCGCCGCTTGGGAACAGCCCCAGCTTTTCGCTGAGGAACTGCGAGAGGCATTCAGACCGGTGCGCTGATCCATCGGCTGCAGAATGACGGCTTGGCATATCCGCGGCTGAGAGTGGCGAATTCAAAGCCGCGGAGAATCGAGCTCGAACCGTTTCATCAAATCATCCTCATCCCATTGTATTTTCCGCGGGTCAGTTCAATGCGCCGCCCGCTGCCAATACCTCGTCCGGCGTATCGACATCGAGCAAGGCTGCGTCGCCAACATCGACATCAAGCACAGGCAATCCTGATGTGGCGATGATATCGCGCGCGCCGACATCGCCTTCAAGTCTCAGGACTGCCTGATTGAGAGAACGTGGCAGGATAACGGGGTTGCCCGGTTTCCCTCGCGAGACCGCGCGCACGACGGCGTCGCCGCCCACATTGCGAAAGGCGGAGATAAGGGCATCGAGATGCGTCGTGGAAATGCCGGGCATATCGGCGAGCATGACGAGAATGCCGTCGGCGCTGTCAGCGCCCCTCGATGAGAATCCTGCCATGAGCGAGCTCGCCATGCCGCTGGCGTAATCGGGATTATCGGCGAAAGTCAGAGCGAGCCCATCGAGCGCGGCCTCGATCTCGCTCCGGCAATGACCTGTGACGACGATAACGGAGGCTGCATCCGTACCGAGCGCGGTCAATGTTGACCGCCGCACGAGCGGCACGCCATCGAACTCGGCCAGCAGCTTGTGCTTCCCGCCCTCACCCATCCGGCTTGCCTTGCCGGCAGCAAGAATGACGATCGCGACTGACGCCTTACGCATAAGCCACCAGTCTTGCCGCAGCGATGTCAGCCAGAACCGACAGGGCGAGCGAGGTTGCATCTCGCGTCGGGCCGAACATCCCGATGGGCGCTTTGATGCGACCGATGTCATCCTTTCCGAAAGCCATGGTTGTCAACCGCACGACACGCCGATGATGCGTGCGGCTACTGCCGAGCGCGCCGATATAAAAGGCGGGCGAGTGAAGCGCGGTCTCGAGAATGGCGGCTTCGGCGTCGAGGTCATGATGCAGGAGCACAACGGCCGTGAAGGGGTCGATGATGTCGGCCGCAACCCTGCCCCCCTCGCCCTGTCCTCTGACGATCACGTCGTAGCCGGAAGCCTCGGCCAGTCGTGCGACGGCCTGCGCTTCGATCGTCTGCCCGGAAAGGACGACGCGGGTGCGGGGACGGTAGACGCTCAGGAAATCTCGCTCGAGCCAGCACGCCCGTGACAGTGGGTCTACCGCTTCGAGCGTCTGACGTTCTGGCGAATAGGCAAGACCGGCTGCCTGCCGCCGTTCGAGACGATCGAGAACCTCCCGCAAAGCGCTGACATCTTTGAGGACATGGATTGCGACGGTGATCCCGCCGCCGCAGGGAAGGACAATGTCGAAGAAGGGAGAGCCGTCGCCGAATTTGACCGTGCGGTCCCGTCCTTCCGCCATTGCCAGAAGCGCTTCGGAAGCGACGGCGGCTTCGACACATCCGCCGGAGACATAGCCGCAGAACCGCCCGTCTGCGGCAACCGCCATATGAGCGCCGAGCGCCCGCGCGGCCCCGCCCCGGATGTCAACGAGAGTGGCGAGCGCCGCCACGCCAAGACCATGGGCGTCTATCGCGAAGCGAAGCAGGTCCGACGGATCGTCGGTGGACGAGGCCCTGACGGGAATTGGCGCCGTGATGGGCGCAAGTGTCTGATCCATCGGAAATCCTACAGGAATTGGCGGCGGTCCGCTTTCGAGACCGCCGCCGAAATAATCAGGCCACGTCCGGCAAGCCGCCGATAAGCTTGTCAAGCGTCAGCGGATAGTGCCGAACCCTGACGCCGGTCGCGTTATAGACGGCGTTGGCGATTGCTGCCGCGACGCCGCAAAGGCCAAGCTCGCCGACGCCCTTGGCCTTCATCGGCGAGGACATCGGATCGGTCTCGTCCATGAAGATTACCTCCTGGTGCGGAATGTCGGCATGCACCGCCACTTCGTAGCTGGCGAGATCGTGGTTGACGAAGAAGCCGCGGCGGGTGTCGACCGCCAATTCCTCGGACAGTGCGCCGCCGGCCCCCATCATCATCGCGCCGATGACCTGGCTGCGGGCGGTGATCGGGTTGAGGATGCGGCCCGCCGCGCAGACTGCGAGCATCCTGCGAATACGGCTTTCTCCCGTAGCAATGTCGACGCCAACCTCCACGAAGTGTGCGCCGAATGTCGATTGCTGATGCGTCTCGGTAAGCTCTCCCCACTTGATGGTGTCCTCGCCGACAAGACCCTCCGGACCGGCGGCTTCGGCAAGAGGCACCGAACGATTGCCCGAGCGGACCGCGCCATTCTCGAAGATGACGTCTTCGGAGTTGAAGCCGAGCTTCTTGGCGATTGCCTCACGCAGCTTGACACAGGCTGCGTAGACGCCGGACGTGGAGGAATTCGCACCGAACTGTCCGCCGGAACCAGCAGAAACCGGAAAACGCGAGTCGCCAAGTTGGACGGCGACCTTGTCGATCGCAACCCCCATCATCTCGGCGGCAGTCTGGGCGATGATCGTGTAGCTGCCGGTCCCGATGTCGGTCATGTCGGTTTCGACAGTCACGACGCCTTCCCGGTCAAGCTTTACCCTTGCTCCTGAAGGAAGGACGAGGTTGTTGCGGAAGGCGGCGGCAACGCCCATGCCGACCAGCCAGTTGCCGTCACGCCTGGAACCGGGCTTCCCCCGGTTACTCCAGCCAAACCGCTCCGCACCGAGCGTGAGGCAGCCGATGAGATTGCGCTGGGAAAAAGGCCGCTGCGGCTTTTCCGGATCGACCTGCGTGTCGTTGACGATCCGAAACTGCACAGGATCGATCCCAACTTTTTCGGCAATCTCGTCGATGGCGATTTCGAGCGCCATCAATCCGGGGGCTTCGCCCGGAGCGCGCATGGCGTTGCCCTCCGGGAGGTCGAGTGTCGCCAGCCGCATCGCGGTCATCCGGTTCGCCCCTGCATAGAGAAGACGGGTCTGATTGACAGCGGTCTCAAGCTGGCCGCCGGGTTGGTCGCCCGACCAGCTTTCGTGCGCTATGGCGGTGATCTTGCCGTCACGCTCGGTTCCAATGCGGATCCGCTGGATCGTCGCCGGCCGGTGGGTGGTGTTGTTCATGAGAAAGGGCCGGGGCAAGGCGACCTTGACGGGCCGCTTTGCCGCACGCGCGCCGACAACGGCCAGCACGGCATCCGCCCGCAGGAACAGCTTGCCGCCGAAGCCGCCGCCGATGAAGGGCGACATGAGGTGGATCTTCTCCTTGTCGATGTCGAGCGTCGTCGCAAGGTCGGAGCGCCACCAGTCGATCATCTGGCTGGAGGTCCAGACGGTCACCTCTTCGCCGTTCCAGGCTGCGATCGATGCGTGCGGCTCCATCATCGCATGTGACTGGTCGGGCGTCGTGTAAGATGCGTCAACAGTGACGGGAGCTGACCTGAAGGCCGCCTCGAAGTCGCCGACCGCTGTATCGGGCTGCTGCGATTCATCCGGCTTGACGGCTGAATCCTTTGCCATGCCGAGATCGAACACACCCTTCTCCTCGGCATAGTCGACCTTGACCAGGGAGGCTGCGGCGCGTGCCTGCTCGAAGGTCTCGGCGACGATGACCGCAATTGCCTGGTGATAGTGCTGAATCTCGTCGCCGCCAAAAAGCTTGGCGGTGTTGAACTTGCCCTTCTTCCGCTCGCCGATGTCGAGCGTCGTCACGACGGCAAGCACACCCGGAGCCCTCTTGGCGGCGGACACGTCCATGGACGTGATGCGGCCCTTGGCGATGGCCGCACCGATGGGATAGCCGTAGGCGTAGGACATATTCGGATCGTGCCACTCATAGGCGTACATCGCGCGGCCGGTCGTCTTGAGCTGGCCGTCGATCCGATGGATCGGCTGACCGACCACCTTCAGATTATCGATCGGGTTGGTTGTCGCTGGCGTATCGAACTGCATGGCTCAACCCCTTGCTTCGGCGATGACCGCGCCGAGCGTGCGCTCGACCAGACGGACCTTGAAACGGTTCTGTTCGGTAGGACGGGCGCCGGCAAGAAGGACGTCTGCCGCCGCGCGCGCACCTTTCGGCAGCTCGGCTTCGGCTGCCTCGATGCGCCATGGCTTATGGGCGATGCCGCCGACGGCGACCCGCCCTGTACCATCCGGCTGGATCACGGCTCCGACCGAGACGAGTGCGAAGGCATAGGAGGCACGGTCTCGCACCTTGCGATAGATGTGCTTGCCGCCGAACGGGGGCGGCAGCAGGACCGCCGTGATAAACTCGCCGCGCTCGAGAACGGTTTCGATATCAGGCGTGTCGCCGGGCAATCGATGAAAGTCGGCGATCGCAATTGCGCGATGACTGCCGTCGGCCTTGACCGTTTCCACGACAGCATCGAGCGCCCGCATGGCGATCGCCATGTCACTCGGATGCGTGGCGATGCAAGCTTCGCTGGTGCCGACGACGGCATGCTGGCGGCTAAAGCCGCCGATGGCCGAACAGCCGCTGCCCGGCTGCCGCTTGTTGCACGGCTGGTTCGGGTCATAGAAATAGGGACAGCGCGTGCGCTGCAGGAGGTTGCCGGCCGTCGTCGCCTTGTTGCGCAGTTGCCCGGAGGCACCCGCGACCAAGGCGCGGGACAACAGACCATAGTCGCGGCGAACAGTCTCGTGCGCTGCAAGATCGGTGTTGCGGACCAAGGCGCCGATGCGCAGCCCGCCCCCCGGCGTGGGCTCGATCTTGTCGAGGCCGAGACCGTTGACGTCGATCAGATGCGTCGGCGTTTCGATCTCGAGCTTCATCAGGTCGAGGAGGTTGGTGCCGCCGGCGATGAATTTGGCTTCAGGATTGGAGGCTGCCGCCTTGGCAGCGGTCTCGACGGATGAGGCACGTTCGTAGGTGAAGGCTCTCATGCTTTTATCCCCGCGACTTCCGAAATGGCATCGATAATGTTGGAATAGGCGCCGCATCGACAGATATTGCCGCTCATGCGCTCGCGGATCTCGGCCGGAGTGACCGCCGCCTCAGCCGTAAGATCGCTGGTGACGTGGCTCGGTATGTTCGCCTTGATCTCTTCCAGCACCGCCACGGAGGAACAGATCTGTCCCGGCGTGCAGTAGCCGCACTGGAAGCCGTCATGCTTGACGAAGGCCGTCTGCATCGGATGAAGGTTTCCAGGCTGGCCGAGGCCCTCGATCGTGGTGATCTGATCGCCTTCGTGCATGACCGCCAGCGTCAGGCAGGAGTTGATGCGGTGGCCGTCGACCATGACGGTGCATGCACCGCACTGGCCGTGGTCGCATCCCTTTTTCGTGCCTGTGAGATGCAGGTTCTCGCGCAACGCGTCGAGCAGCGACGTTCTGTTGTCGACCTCGAGATCGCGGTTCTGACCGTTAACCGTGAAGGAAACTTTCGATGTATAGGCCATGTCATTTCCTGGGGGCTGCGCCGCCGCGGGCGCGACGGCTCCGGTGACCGCAATCGCTGCGGCCGACGAGATAAGTAGATCTCGACGGGAAAGTTCCAGTTGTGTCTGGCTTGGCATGAACTGTTCCACCTTGCTCGTTGGACATGGGCGCGTCAACGCCGTCTGCTGAGGTAGTGCAACTCCGCCTCCTGATTAGACCCCTTCCGTTGCATACGGTTATCGATCTGGCTCATGAATTCCCCGGGCCGCGGTCATAAGATGCCGCGAACCACATCTTCAATGAAGTTGGCTTGAATGTGGAAGCGCCGGCGGAGTAACGCCCGTCGATGCGCGCGAAAAAAAGCAGCGCCATGCGCAAAAAATGATGCTTTTCGGGCTCATCATTATTCCCTACTCCCTATCGAAGCAGGTGACGAAAAGGGATGACCGCATGCCCACGCCGTTTTACTGGAACGAGCTCAATACATATGATTTTGCCGGCCTCTCCCCCGAGACCACGATTGCCGTTCTGCCCATCGCCTCGACGGAACAGCACGGCCCGCATCTGCCGATCGCAACGGATGTCGCCATCGCGACCGGCATGCTGGCGGAGCTGAAGCGGCAGCGGTCGGAGGATCTGGACATCCTGGTCCTTCCGACACAGGAGGTCGGCAAGGCCAACGAACACATCTACGGCCCCGGCACGCTGTCGCTCAGTGCAGAGCTGCTCATCCCCGTCTGGACGGCGATTGGCGCAAAGGTTGCCGAAGCCGGGCTGCGGAAGATGGTGATCGTCAATTCCCACGGCGGCAATGTCGACATCATGAGCATCGTCGCGCGCGAACTGCGCGTGCGCCATCAAATGGCGGTGGTCTCCACGCAATGGGGCCGCTTCGGTCACCCCGAAGGCATGGTCAGCGATCACGAGAGCAAATACGGCATCCACGGCGGCGATGTCGAAACATCGTTGATGCTGCACTTCCGCCCCGAGCTGGTGCGCATGGACAAGGCGCAGAACTTTGCCTCCAAGGCCGAAGGGATGCGGCAGCAATCCAAATTTCTTCAGCCTCTGCCGCCGCATTCGCTGGCCTGGATCGCGCATGACCTCAATCCCCTCGGCGTTGTCGGCGATGCCTCGATCGCCACGGCTGAAAAGGGCGAGGCGATCTGCCGCCATCAGGTCAAGGGGTTTGTCGAGCTGCTCCGGGATCTCAAGGCCTATCCGCTTTCGAATCTCTATGTGAAATAGGCTCAGCCGCGGGTTTGACATCCGGTGGGATATGACCCTTGGCCTGCAATTCCTGCACCAGGCCGAGCAGTTCGGCGAGCAGATATTCGACGAAAAGGCTGGTGGCCGCGTCGAGAGGCGCGCGGGCGCGGGCAAACAGCTTCATTTGCTGGTAACGCGCATGCGGCTCGGCGATCGGCCGGAAGACGAGTTCACCGCGCCGGCATTCGGTGATGACGTCGAGCGGATTGAGCAGCGTCAGCCCGGTGCCGCATTTGACCAGCTGCTTCAGCATCTCCGATGCATTGGTTTCCAGCACCGGCTCGACCGAGATCGGCAGGCGCGCAAAAGCAAGGTTGATCACCTCGCGCAGGCTGGTGCCCGGCTGCGCCAGAACCAGTTTTTCCTGGGTGACATCGGCAAGGTTGATCGGCCCGGGACCGATCAGGTGATGCCCTGGCGGCAGCACGACACCGATCGGGATATCGAAATTTCCAAGCGTGCGGATGCCTGGAGTGGCGGGGATGTTGAAGCCGAGACCGATATCCACCTCGCCGGATACAACGGGGCTGGCCGTCGTGCCGCCGGTATCGTTGCGCAGCTGGACGAAGACGCGCGGATGCTCTGAAAGAAAGCGCGCGATGATTTCGGGCAGCGGCCCGGCGGCAAGCCCAACGGTCGTCACCATGCGCACCTTGCCGGCCTGCTGCATCTTGAGGCTGCGGATGCGCCCCTCCAGGCGCTCGTAATTCTTCAGCACGTCCCGGATATGTTCGATGCAGAGTTCGCCGGCAGCCGTCAGCCGCAGGCCACGCGGCAACCGCTCGAAAAGCGGCGCCCCGATCTCCTCCTCCAGCGCCAAAATCTGCCTGTTAACCGCCGATGACGCAACATTGAGGCGCGCGGCCGCCTTGCGGATCGAACCGCACCGGGCGATCTCGTTGATGTAAAGAAGGCGTCTGGAGTGCAGCATGGTCTCTCCGATGCATAAATTTTGCGCAGGGCGCACAAATTATTTTCAGCTTTCCGACAGATGCCGAAAAGGCATCAATGCGCACGAATTTTGATGCTTTTCAAAGCGCATGGCAATGGCTCAAATTCCCTCAAAAGGGAGCCACTAAGGTCTCCCTCGGCCACAAAAGGGGAACTGCCGACCATGTTGAAAGCACAGACGAAGATGCAATTCCTGAGCTGCCTCGGCCTCGCCTCGATGCTTGCGGCTGCCTCACCGGCGCTTGCCCTCGACAAGGTGAGCTACGGGACGAACTGGCTTGCCCAGGCGGAGCATGGCGGCTTCTACCAAGCCGTCGCCGACGGCACCTATGCAAAATACGGCCTCGACGTCACCATCGTCCAGGGCGGCCCGAATGCTGCAAACAGCGCCCTATTGATCTCCGGCAAGCTCGATTTCTACATGGGCGGCCCTCAGGGAGAGATATCCGCCGTCGAACAGGGCATTCCGCTGGTCGATGTCGCCGCGATCTTCCAAAAGGATCCGCAGGTACTGATCGCCCATCCGGACAACGGCGTCGACAAGTTCGAGGACCTCGCCAAGCTGAAAACGCTGTTCCTCAGCAAGGACGGCTATCTCACCTATTTCGAGTGGATGAAGGCCAACTTCAAAGGCTTCAAGGACGAGCAGTACAAGCCCTATAACTTCAGTCCCGCCCCCTTCCTCGCAGACAAGGAGTCTGCCCAGCAAGGGTACCTGACCTCCGAACCCTACGAGATCCAGAAGCAGGCAGGCTTCGAGCCAAAGGTCTTCCTGCTCGCCGACAACGGCTACTCACCCTATTCGACGATGATCACGACCACGCAGGCGACGATCGATGGCAAGCCCGACGTCGTGCAGCGCTTCGTCGATGCCTCGATCGAGGGCTGGTACAATTACCTCTACGGCGACAACACCAAGGCGAACGCGCTGATCAAGAAGGACAATCCTGAAATAACGGACGGCCAGATCGCCTATTCGGTCACCAAGATGAAGGAATACGGCATCATCGAATCCGGCGACAGCCTGGACAAGGGCATCGGCTGCATCACCGACGCCCATTACAAGAAGTTCTTCGACGAGATGACTGCTATCAAGGTCTTCAAGACCGACACCGACTATACCAAGGCCTTCACGACGAAGTTCGTCTGCAAGGGCGCCGGAATGGCGCTGAAGAAATAAGCCTCCCAGGCCAGGTCCGCCGCTCGTCTGGCGGCGGACCGCACTCCTTCGATAAATGAGCGAGAAAATGTCCCTAGCCGAAACCAAGGCGGCGCCTTCCAAGGAGGCGAGAAAGCGGCCACTGGTCGTCATGCAGTCGGTGTCGAAGGTCTTTTCCAGCGGCACGACAGCGCTCTCGGGCATGTCGTTGACCGTCGAAAGTGGCGAATTCATCAGCCTGCTTGGCCCCTCCGGCTGCGGCAAGTCCACGGCGCTGCGCATCATCGCCGGCCTTGGCGACATCACCGCGGGCAAGATCGACTGGCCGAGTTCACGGATCAATTCCAAGGGCCTGCCTGAAGGTGATATCGGCTTCGTCTTTCAAGAGCCGACGCTGATGCCGTGGAAGACCGTTTTCGGCAACGTCTACCTGCCGCTGAAACTGCGCGGGATCTCCAAGGCGGAAGCCCGCGGCCGGATCACCGAAGCGCTGGCGACCGTCAGCCTCCAGGATTTCGCCGACGCCTATCCGCGCGAACTCTCCGGCGGCATGAAGATGCGCGTGTCGATCGCCCGCGCGCTGGTGACCAAGCCGAAGCTGCTGCTGATGGACGAGCCTTTCGCCGCACTCGACGAGATCACCCGCCAGAAACTCAACGACGACGTGCTGCGGCTGTGGAAGGCGACCGGCATTACGGTGATCTTCGTGACGCATTCGGTATTTGAATCCGCTTATCTCTCGAACCGCATCGTGGTGATGAAGGCGAGGCCCGGCCGCGTGCATGCCGATTTTCCGCTGACCACCAGCCTTGAGCGGGATTCGCATTATCGAACCTCGGAACAATATCGGCAGGCCTGCGAAAAAGCGTCTCGTTCGCTGATCGAGGCGATGGGCGGATCGGAGGATCACTGATGAGCGTCGAAAGCATCGAAACCGCAGAAGCCGCATCTCCGCCCGGCTCCCGACCGGCGAACGCCCGGCGGCGTGAGTTAGCCCTGCGCATTGCCGTGCCTTTCCTCGTCATCACCGTGCTCATCATCGCCTGGGAGCTTTACGTGGTGCTCTCGGACGTTCCGCCATACATCCTGCCCGGTCCCGGCGCGGTGGCTGCGGCCTTCATCAATGATTGGGGCACGCTGGCGCCGGCCCTCTGGGTCACGACCAAGATCACCTTCATCTCGCTGATGCTGGCGCTGATTGGCGGCGTGGGGTTTGCAATCTTCCTGGTGCAATCGCGCTGGATCGAGATCGCCTTCTATCCGCTCGCCGTTATCCTGCAGGTGACGCCGATCGTGGCGATCTCGCCGCTGATCCTGATCTACGCTCCCTCCACGCAGGTCGCGCTTCTCATCTGCGCCTTCCTCGTCGCGTTCTTCCCGATCCTTTCGAACATGGTGCAGGGCCTGAAGAGCGTCGACCATAATCTGATCAACCTCTTTGAGCTCTACGGCGCCTCGCGCTGGCAGACGCTGTTCTTTCTCAAACTGCCTGCCGCCCAACCCTATTTCATGACCGGTCTTCGCATCGGCGGCGGCCTCGCACTGATCGCCGCCGTCGTCGCCGAATTTGCCGCAGGATCCGCCGGTGCCGGCTCCGGCCTCGCCTTCCGCCTGCTCGAAGCGCAGTACCGGATGAACATCCCGCGGCTCTTCGCCGCCCTCTTGATGCTCTCCATGCTTGGCGTAGCGATCTTCGGCCTCACCACCCTCATTGCCTGGCTGAGCCTTCATCGCTGGCATGAAAGCAGCATCAAACGGGAAAACTGATGACCTATTCCTTCATATCCCCGCCGAATGCGGCCCGCTTCGTGTTGAGCAACGCGACAGTGCCCGCCGTCACCGTCGAGCATGTCGACGTGCCGGTCACCGAAGGGCTGGCCACGGTCGATATCGTCATCAGCGACGGCATGGTTGCCGCCATTCGGCCGGCCGGCGCCGCACCCGCCGATTATGCCAGGATCGATCTCAAGGACGGCATGGTCTGGCCGTGCTTTGCCGATATCCATACTCATCTCGACAAAGGCCATATCTGGCCGCGCCAGGCCAATCCCGACGGCAGCTTCATGGGCGCGCTCGATGCCGTCAGGGCCGACCGGGAAGCAAACTGGTCGGCCGCAGACGTCAATCGGCGCATGGAATTCTCGCTCCGCTCCGCCTATGCCCATGGCACCAGCCTGATCCGTACGCACCTGGACTCGCTTGCGCCACAGCATCGCATCTCCTTCGAGGTTTTTGCCGAAATCCGGGATGCCTGGAAAGACAGGATCGCACTGCAGGCGGTCGCCCTCTTCCCGCTGGATGCCTTGGGGGACAGCGCCTTCTTTGCCGATCTCGTCACAACAATCCGACAGAACGGCGGCCTGCTTGGCGGCGTCACCAGGATGGGGCCGGAGCTCGTCTGGCAGCTCGACACGCTCTTCAGGACTGCCTGGGAGCATGGCCTTGATGTCGATCTGCATGTCGACGAGACGGATGATCGCGGCGCCGAGACGCTAAAGGCAATCGCCGAGGCCGTACTGCGCAACGGGTTCGAGGGCAAGGTGACCGCCGGCCATTGCTGCTCGCTCGCCCGCCAGGACGAAGACACCGCCGCGCGCACCGTTGAATTGGTCGCCAAGGCAGGTGTCGCGGTCATCGCGCTGCCGATGTGCAACATGTATCTGCAGGACCGCTATCCCGGCCGCACCCCGCGCTGGCGCGGCGTCACCCTGTTCAAGGAGCTGGCCGCCGCCGGTGTCGCGACCGCAGTCGCATCCGACAATACCCGTGATCCCTTCTATGCCTATGGCGACCTCGATCCGGTGGAGGTCTTCCGCGAGGCCGTGCGGATTCTGCATCTCGATCACCCGCTCGATACCGCCGCCCGTGTCGTCACCACCTCGCCCGCCGCCATCGTCGGGCGACCGGACAAGGGTCGCATCGCCGCCGGCGATCCGGCCGATCTCGTGCTCTTCAGCGCGCGGCGCTGGAGTGAATTCCTGTCCCGTCCGCAGTCTGACCGCGTCGTGCTTCGCCGCGGCAAGGTGATCGACCGCAGCCTGCCGGACTACCGTGAACTCGATAACGTCGTTGGAGCCTGACATGGCCGATTATCAAAAGATCAAAAAGGAACTCGAAGGCATCGCCGTCGAGGATAATCCGGCGCTGGTTCGCCAGAAGAGCCGGGATTTCTACTGGTATTCGCCTGTACTCAAAGCTCAGCTCGACAATGTGACGGCCGATCTCGTCGTTACGCCGAAGACCGAGGAAGAGGTCATCCGGACGCTGAAGGTCGCCTATGCCCATGGCGTGCCGGTCACGCCGCGCGGCGCCGGCACCGGCAATTACGGCCAGGCCATGCCGCTTTCCGGCGGCATCGTTCTCAATCTTGCAGCCATGGACAAGATCAAGGAGATCCAGCCTGGCCGCGTCATCTGCGAACCGGGCATCGTGCTTGCCCAACTCGACAAGCAGACCAAGGCCCATTCCGGCCAGGAGCTGCGCTTCCATCCCTCCACCGCCCAGACGGCGACGGTCGGCGGCTTTATCGCCGGCGGTTCCGGCGGCGTCGGCTCGATCACCTGGGGCGGCTTGCGCGACCTCGGCAATATATTGCGCCTGCGTGTCGTCACCATGGAGGCCGAACCGCGCGTCCTCGATCTTACCGGCTGGGATCTCCAGAAGGTAAGCCACGCCTACGGCACCAACGGCATCATCACCGAGATCGAGATGCCGCTTGCACCTGCCTATGACTGGGTCGATGTGCTCGTCGGTTATGACGACTTCATGGAAGCGGTGCGCTTCTCCGATGCGCTGGCGAAATGCAACGGCATTCTCGTCAAGGAGATCGCGCCGATCGCCGCTCCCATTCCTTACGACTATTTCACCCGCCACAAGCCCTACATCCGTCAAGGCCAGTCGATCGTCGTGCTGATGATCGCGCCGCACTCCATGGATGCCTTTCTTGCCTTCACGGCGGCGCAGAAGGGCGAGATCATGTTCCGCTCCGACAAGGTGGAAAGCATGCGCGGCATCCCGCATGCCTATGAGCTTGCCTGGAACCACACGACATTGCGTGCGCTGAAGGTCGATCCGAGCTTCACCTATCTGCAGGTGCAATATCCGGGACCGGATCATGTCGCCAAGGTTCGGAAGATGGTCGAAATCTTCGGTGACGAAGTACCGGGTCATCTCGAATTCATCAAATTCGACGGCCAGATCCAGTGCTCCGGTCTGCCACTGGTGCGCTATACCACCGAGGAGCGGTTGGAAGAGATCATCAAGATCCATCAGGACAATGGTTGCCCGATCTTCAACCCGCACCGCTATACGCTCGAAGAAGGCGGCATGAAGCGCACCGACGCGGTGCAACTCGCCTTCAAGCAGGAAACCGATCCGAAGGGCCTGCTTAATCCCGGCAAGATGATTGCGTGGGACAATCCCGATTTCGATTTCAACGCCGGCAAGAATTATCTCTTCCCGGGCCTGGCAGCCGTCATGGAGGCTTCATGAGGGTTCTTGTCCTCCACTCTCACCCGGTCGAGGAAAGTTACGGCAAGGCGCTTTACCGGCAGACCGTCAAGAGCCTTGAGAAGGCCGGGCATATTGTGGACGCCTGCGACCTCTATGAAGAGCAGTTCGATCCGGTGCTCTCGCGCCACGACCGGCTCGTCTATCACGACTATCCGGAAAACCTGAAGCTGGTGGAATTGCACGTCGAACGGCTCAAGGCGGCCGAGGGGCTGGTGATCTGCACCCCGATCTGGAACTTCGGCTTTCCGGCAATCCTGAAGGGATATTTCGACCGCGTCTGGCTGCCGGGCGTCTCCTTCGAGCTGGTTAACGGCAAGGTGGAATCGCGGCTGCGCCACATCCGCAAGCTCGCAGCCGTCCTGACTTACGGCGCAACGCCCTTCCGGGCCTTCGCCGCCGGCAACCCGCCAAAGAAAATCGTCAAGCGCGTGCTGAGGGCGCAGATCAATCCGGTGAGGCCGGTGACGTTCCTCGCCCATTACGACATGAACAATTGCACGCCGGAGACGCGGGCAAAATTCCTCGCCCGCGTCGGAGACGCGATGGAGCGCTTTTAGAAGATTTTCGCCGCCGTCACTTCGACTTCGACGAGGAACTCGGGGCGGGTAAAGCCTCCGATGACGAGCAAGGTGGAAACCGGCTTCGGATCGAGCGTATAGCGATCCCGCACAGCCATATAGGCCGGGAAGTCCTCGCGGCGGGTGACGAAGCCCGAAATGCGGATGACATCGGCAAAACTCATCTCCGCCTCTTCGAGGATCGCCTTGATCGCCTCGAAGCAGAGTTCCGCCTGAGCAGTGATGTCGCTCGGAACAGCATCGTCGAGACTGATACCAAGCTGGCCCGACGTGACGAGCAGCGATGCGCCAGGCGGCACCAGCAGGCCGTGATTATAATTTCCAAAAGGCCGGCGCACCGAGGCCGGATTGAAGGTTTTCTTCATCGATCGCTCTAAAATTCCTATAGGTCCGTAGATCCCGCGACCCTACAGGATGCGGCGGGATATGAGAATATCGCTGCCGCTCATGATAAGTTGCGAGGAATGATGTGGGACAACCCGCCGCGGAGGGGCCGAGGATCGTCCAGGCGCCAGTTCAATATCCACGGTACTTAGTCTGATGTCCGCCGCGCTTCATCTTTGTATCACGCGCCGCGAGGCGACCAAGTGGATGGGGCTGTTGCCTTCAAAGGCTCGTCCGCTGCGCTGCCCGTCCGCCGCGCCTCTGTCGCCGTCCAATTGAAACTGATTGACCAGATCCCGCAGCCGGCCTGCCTCGGAGGACAATGAGGCAACGGCAGCTGTCGATTGTTCGACCATCGCTGCATTTTGCTGGGTCGCTTGGTCCATCTGATTGACGGCCGTGTTGATCTCGGCAAGTCCAATCGATTGCTCGCGCGCCGATGTGGCAATCGCATCCATGAGTTGGTTAATCTGTATGACGTATTCACCGATCGACTTGAGCGACGTTCCGGTTTCGAGAACCAATTTCACGCCATTTTCCACATCAGTTGACGACTTTTGAATAAAGCCCTTGATCTCCTTGGCCGCTTGAGCGGCGCGCTGGGCGAGCTCACGGACTTCCTGGGCGACAACGGCAAAACCCTTGCCCGCCTCACCCGCACGGGCAGCCTCAACGCCAGCATTCAGCGCCAGGAGGTTCGTCTGGAAGGCGATTTCATCGATTGCACCAATGATGTTCGAAATCTGCTGTGAACTGTCTTCGATGCGGCGCATGGCCTGTTCCGCCTCAGAGACGACCGTTGCCGACCGCTGGGCACTGATATCGGCTTCTTTGGCCACGTTGCGTGCCTCGTCGGTGCGTTTGGTCGACATCGTCACATTCGAGGTGATCTCGTCCAAGGCTGCAGCCGTCTCCTCGAGAGAGGCAGCTTGTTGTTCAGTGCGTTTGGAAAGATCCTGCGCGGCAGATGCAATTTCACCGGTACCATTGTCGATGCTGTGTACCGTCTCGAGCACGGCCCCGATGGTCGCACCCAATTGCCGGAGCGAAGCGTTGAAGTCTTCGCGCAAGGCTTCGTATTCGGCCGCAAATTGCTCCGAAAGCTGGAAGGAAATGTCGCCTGCTGCAAGCCGCCGGAGGCCTCCGCCCAAAGTCGTGGTCGCGAAGCGCAACTGTTCTGCCTCGCGTTCGGCGCGCTGTTGGGCTGCGGCGCGCGCTGCTTCGCTCTCGCTGCGGGATTCGGCGGCTTCCTTCTCCAGCCTGACGACGTTTAGGGCATTCTGACGGAAGATTTCAACCGCGCCGGCCATTTCGCCGACTTCGTCGGTGCGACCGGCATAGGGAATATCACTGTCGAGATCGCCATCCGACAAGCGCCTCATGGCCGAAGCGATGCTTCGGATTGGGTTAGCAATGCCCGATATCGCAAAGAATATGCCGGCAACGGCAAGAAGCACGGCCAGCGTTGCGATCGTAGCCGTCAGCATGAAAGCGGATTGTGCGGAAGCACCGCTCGCGGCCACGAAACCTTCGGCCTGGCCGAGAATGAAGGCGACCAGATCTGCAACCGCCTTGTTCATCAGCTCGGCTTGTGGCTCCATATTTTCCTTGAAGAGACGGATTGCTTCAGGCGTCTTCCCGTCATTTTCAGACGCGATCATTTGCTCTGCAAGCGCGCGATATTTGGCGAGTTCCGGCTTGATCTGATTGATCAGTTCGCGCCCCCGCTCGGTGCGGACGCCTTTTTCGTATTCGCCAACAACTGTGTCGAGCGCGGCGCCGGCTGCATCGATTTTTTGCTGTCCGACATTCCGCTCCTCCGCTGTATTCTCCAGGAGATACTGGGCATAGACCAATTTCAAGTCGAGGAAGTCATCCTTGATCTCCCGGGCCGTCACAAGCCGCTGCATCCAGAAGGTCCCGATCTGCTCGGTATTGGCACGAAGTGTCGAAATCGTGCTCAGCGAGATATAGGACAGGCCAACCATGAACAGACTGATGATCGACAGCTTTAAGATCAGGGCTTGTTTGATGCTCGGGCGCTTCATGCGGGTCTCCTCGAAGGTCTGGAACGACCGGCATGCCGGCTGATGCAAGATCTCGCGCCAGATTCAATAATTTAGTATTAACTAAACAATGATCCCGCTCTTTTTCCTGGAATCTTCTGAGCAGATCCATACTTCCGCGATTAATTAAACGACATGCGACTTAAAGTTCCTGGAAATCCAAGGAAATAGCAGCCATGGCGAGCGAAAATGGGAGCGCCATCAGGTCTCGGTACCAGGAATGAATCGGTCGTCATTGACCCGGCTTTGGACATCAATCGCCGTCAGGGCAACGTCGATCCGCTCACGCAGCCGTCCTGCCGTCCGCGACGAGAGATCCTGACGGGCAAGGCGGAGCTCTGCCGATCGATCATGGGGCTTTGCCAGATTGGCTTTCAGAACCTGAGGTTATCGAAGCGGGCGCCCCGGCGATCGAAGACCTGCCGGTGTTCGGCTATGTCGAAGCCGATGTCGTGACCGCGTTGATGGCCTTGAAGCCGCACCCGCCGGGCGCCGTCGAGATCGCGCTGATTGCGACGCGACCCGAATATCACGGTCGCGGCGCCGGACGCCATCTCGTCGATGCGGCAGAACGTTTCGGCCACGAAACGGGTGCGCGGCTGCTGACGGTCAAGACGCTCGCCCCGCGCGGCCGCGACGAACCGCAGTTCGAGGCGACGCGGCGCTTCTATGACCGGAACGGCTTCGTGCGGGCTGAGGTCTTTGCAAAGCTCTGGCACGAGGACCATCCATGCCTGTTCATGGTCAAGCCGCTCGCTGGTGTCCAGGTAGGTGAGGCTACGCTTTGAGACGACGAGATTTTCTGCTTGGCGCGCATTTGCAATAACTGGCGCGCAGGGCACCCGTCTCTGCGCGCGGTGGACGATAGGAGCTAGTGGCGCCCCTCCGGCAGCGGGCAGGCTTCGCCGCAGCCGCCGACGCCCGGCAGGTTATAGCGCAGGCAGCAGACTTTCCGGCGCACGAATTCGAGCCCGCATTGCTGGCGCGCAATGCGGATCATGCCGAACATCGGGTTGCGCCCGCCGCCCGGCCATTGAGCTTCTTCCAGCAGCGCCAGGCCACCTTCGACGAGGAGGGGCTCATGGCGATGAGCGATCTCCTTCAGAATCCAGGAGAGATAGGCCGCGACATTGTTCCAGAGAAGCTTCGGCGCGACGCCGGCATTGGCGGCGATCGCCGCGATGACGGGCTCGGCGTGACCGACCATCAGCCGGTGAAGCTCGCCGGCCGGGTCAGTCGTCACCTCGGGCCTGCCGGACATCACGAATGCTTCCGGTTCGCCTGTCTGGTCGGTACAGACGAGCGATAGGCGGTCGATCTCTAGCGGCAGCCCGATGTGGTGCACGAACAAATGGACGCTGGGGGCGATGGTCAGCATGCTGAAGTAGTAGAGCGTCCACATCGAGACGATCGCACGACGGTCGCTGCCGGGAAATTTTTGCGCATACCGGCCAATGATCTCGTCGAGGATCGCCCGGTCGCAAAGATCTCTGCAGGAAACGACGATACCCGTCTGCGGCGGGGAATCGAGCAGCTTGCCGCGGCAATAAGAGAACGGTCCGTCGCCCACCAGTCCGTCGAGGTTGACGGTCTGGTGGGCGACAGGATGGTCAGCGATCAAGGTCGGGCGCTGGAGCGCCCCGTTTGTCTCCATTGCCGTGCCTTACCACCGGTATTTCAGGGTGCCGGTAATGTTACGGCCCTGGCCGAGATAGCAGAAGCCCTCATTGCAGACAGTGTCGCGTTCGTCGGCAATGTTGCGGATATTGAAGGCGGCCGTCAGGCCCTCATATTTCTTGTCGACCGCGCCGAAATCATAAGCGGCGGACGCATCGACATAGAAACCCGAAGGGTTTTTCGAAGTATTGGCGGTATCCGTCCAGTTCTCGCTGACGTAACGGACACCCGCGCCGACCGACAGCCCGTTGAACGGATTGATTTCCTGGAACGTATAGTTGGCCCAGAGACTTGCGACATGCGAGGGGGTCACAGCCGGCGTGTTGCCCTCGTTTTCACCACCTCCGGTCACCTCGGAATGGTTGTAGGTGTAGGCTGCGATGAGATCCAGGCCATCGGCGACTGCCGCGCGGGCTTCAAGCTCGATGCCCGTTCCCGTCACCTCGCCGAGCGAGTTATAGGCAAGGGTCAGGGGATTGGCCAACACCGGCTTGTTCTTTTCGACGATGTGATAGGCGACCGCCGATAACAGGATATCGGTGCCGGGCGGCTGGTACTTCACGCCGAGTTCGTATTGTTCGCCCTCCGTCGGTTCCAGGATCTTGCCGGATGCCGACCGGTTGGTCACGGGATCGAAAGAGGTCGCATAGGAAACGAATGGCGCGATGCCGTTGTCGAAGAGGTAAAGCGCGCCGGTCTGCCAGGAGAAGGCATTCTTGCTGACGTCTTCGGAGGCGTTCAACCCCAAAGAGGGATAGGTCGTGTCACGCGTCTGGTTCACCCAGGTCTGGCGGCCGCCGAGATTGAAGCGCCAGTTGCCGGCCTCGATCTGGTCCATGGCGTAAACACCGACCTGCCGCATGTCGGCGTCGGCAACGATGAAGTTATAGGCCGGCGTGGCGCCCGACACGCCATAGGTCGGATTGGCGATATCGAAATCGAATGCCGGGTTGACGGCGCCGATGCCGTAGCCCCAGTTCGACTGGAGATTGGTGTAGTCGAGCCCGAAGAGCATCGTGTGGGCAATCGGACCTGTATCGAACTTCGCCTCGAGCTGGTTGTCGACCTGGAAGACGTTCATCTCGTCCCGGATCGAGCTGGCGTTGCGATGCGCGACGGTCCCGGTCCAGCTGGAAACGCCGAGGTAGCGAGCGCGAAGATCGAGATGCGAGTAACGCAGGTTCTGCCGGAACGTCAGGCCGTTGTCGAATTCATGCTCGAACTGATAGCCGACCTGCTGCTGCTTGACCTTCTGGTAGTCGTAATCGGGATCGCTCTGCCTAATGTCGAGTATTCTGCCGTCCAGCGTCGTGATCGCGCCGACATTGGAGTCGGTCTCGTCGGCCTGCACCAGACCGTACAGCGTGAAGGTCGTGCCCTCGTCAGGTTTCCAGGTAAGGGACGGTGCCAGGAAATAGCGGTCGTCGGCAATATCGAAATTGGTGTCGCCGTGACGGGCAAGGCCGACGATGCGATAGAGAAAATCGTCATTTCCTTCGCTGATCGGCCCGCCGAAATCGAACATCGCCTGAGCCCGATCCTTGGTGCTGTAGGAGATACCGACTTCGTGGATCGGCTCTTCGGTCGGAAGCTTCGATATCTTGTTGACGAGGCCGCCCGGCGATCCGGAGCCGTAGAGAACGGATACCGGCCCCTTGATCACCTCGACGCGCTGCAACTGATAGGGATCGGTGCGGAACATGCCGTAATCGATATAGGGCTGACGCAAGCTGTCACGGTAGTCGCCAACCGTCGTAACGTTGAAGCCGCGAATGAAGATCTGGTCGAAGCGCGGATCGAACCCGTTCGGTCCGGTTGTCACGCCGGCCGAATAGCGCACGGCCTCGATGATGCTCTGGGCGCCACGCTGCTCGATTTCCTTCTCCGTGGTCACCGAGACCGAACGCGGCGTCTCGACGAGCGGCGTGTTGATCTTGGTCGCAGCCGAACTGTTCTTGGCAGCAACGGACGTCCGGTCGGTCTTGCTATCAGAGGATGCACCTTGAATGACGATCGGCTCCAGTGTCGTCGCGCTGCCATCTGTCGATGCGCTCTGAGCGGAAGCCGGCGATGCTGCAACACCGATCAGCAGGATCGCTGTCGCGACAAATAGGCTATCGTTATAAATTCGCGATACATTATTAGAAACATTCAAAAAAACACGCGCCATTGCTTGGTCCCTACACCACCGATCTGGGCGGAACCTATGGAGCGAAATTGGCCTTGTCAACGTAAGGTGATTATTTTAATCAGCTTTTAATCCGCGGCAATCCACGCCTTCGAGTCACCCGAATAGGTTGCACGTAGAATTGGGGCCATGACGTCCCGTGCAGATAAATTGCCAACCTGCCGGTCTGGATGGGTCGAGATTGCGGGATGGCTCGGCAATCATCTGAAGCTTTGTCGCTGCTATGTTGGTGCGTACCACGGGTTGATAACGTTAAGTCCTGCGGCTTCGAAGGGACTAGTGTCGCGGGTGGCGACAATAAATCCGTTCGCCGCGGCAGTTGCGGCGATATAGGCATCTGCTTTACCGATTGCCCGCCCTGCTACGCGTGCTTGCGCCATTAATTCCGAATAGCTCTTTGACACAGCCATGTCGAACGATAGAATGCGTCCAGAAAATAGAGGTAGAACTTCCTGTTCTAGTCGATCGTAGAGGACGGCCTTGCGTCTTCCGTTATGCATCGCGGCAATGCCGAAACGTAACTCAGCTACTGTAATCGCCGAGACGAAAAGTGTTTCCACTGCTTGAGCATCGATCCACGCCAGCACCTGATTATCGGGTGTGGGCTTCCATGGCTCCGAGATGACGTTGGTATCGATCAGGATCATTCGAAACTCATAGGTTCCGCAGGCGCTTTGTCTCGGACGAGCTGCAGATTATCCACATCGGTGTTGGAAAGCCCTGCCTCGCGCCCGATCGATGCTAGCAACGAGCCCAACATGACGCGCTCAGCTGGCCGTACCGCTGTTTCTAGGATGTCACGGATTTCTGCCTCGGTACTGCGGCCGTGATGAGCTGCCCTCACTCTCAAGGCACGATGGGTCTCCTCAGACAAATTGCGTATTGTAACTGCTGCCATCGCTTGCACTCCCTTAACACTGATGGTCATGCTATCAATATATGGAAGGTGATATCAACTGACAACTCCTCTAGTTGTTTGGGAATGACGCTTTTTGAATTGCGACAAATTGCAACCCTCATCCACTATCCATGCGCAACCTTTCGTCCGGGGGCGCAGGTCTCGGAAGGCCTGCGGGAGAGCTATTGGCGGCAGGGACAGGCAACCGGCTTGCCTGCCGCCTACCATGCGCTCGGGGCGTTTTCGGAAACTGATTTCCGCGATGACCCAGGAAGATCACAGTTCCCGCGCTGGTGGTCCACGGCAGCGACGACCAGATCGTGCCGCTGGAAATCTCCGCGAAGTTCACCGCTGAGCTCGTTCCACATGCCAAGCTCATTGTCTATGAAGGCGGCTCGCGTGGGCTGCTGCACGTCGACAAGGACCGCTTGAACGCCGATCTGCTGGCGTTCCTTCGCGGTTGATGGCGTGCAAAGGCCGGGTGGCGGCCGCCAGGCCTGCGGCCTTTGCCTACGATCGAATGCGGGTCTGGCAATCAGGACGCCGCGACCTCGTTCACCGACGCGTCGGAAAAGAGATCATCACCAAGCTCCTTCCCGACGATGCCGCCCAGTTCTGCCGATGGTGACACCGCGGCGTCCAAAGGCGCAAATGTCATCGTCACCCGCTGCACATGCCCCGTCTCGTCGCGCTCGATGACCCCCACCGATCGGGGCCGCTGCAAAGTGTTGCCTGATATTGCAGGAAATGGCGCTGATCGATCGCACCGTAGAAGGTGGGCTGCTGCGAGGCGTAGAGCGTGCCGGCAGCCTCGACCAAGCGCTTGATATTGTCATGGCCCGAAACCGGACGGCGCAGGACCGTCGGGCCTGTGCTACTACAACTGCAAACGTTCCAGGCACGCAAGGGCGGGCGTGAGCCCGGCTCTGTGAACGAGCATGAAGTGGCGCGAACGTTTCAGTGTGCGGTGCCTGGTTTTTCGTTTGCCCTCACAATTGCGTCCGCTTCCTTGCCGTATAGTTCCTCGAAGTGATCGAAGGTCTTGGAAAAATAACCAATGCCCTGCGTCGCCGAGCGCAGCGCCCGCGCCAGATCGTTAAGTGCGCCGCCCGGAACGATCGCCCGGAAGATGTCCCATCCCTTGGCGGTTTCATCACGGTCGAAGCCGAGAACCTGACCGTTGAGAGCGGAGACGCTTTGGACAAGGCTGCCTGAAAAGACCGACGGGATGTGGAACTCGCAGTGGAAGACCGGCTGCATCAACACGGTCGATCCTTCGGAAAGCGCCTGGCGCACCCCCATTTTCGACGCAGTCCGGAAGGCGTGTTCCGAACTGTCGACGGTATGGTGCTGACCATCTAACAGCGTTACGCCGACATCGATGAGTTCGAAGCCTAGCGGCCCTTTCTCCATCGCTTCGCGCGCGCCCGCTTCGACGGCGGGGATGTAATTGCGCGGAACGGCGCCACCCTTGATGGTTTCGCCAAAGGTGAAGCCGTGACCGCGCTCGTTGGGGTGAATGCTCAACTTCACATCCGCGAATTGCCCGGCACCGCCGGTCTGTTTGCGATGCCGGTAATGAACCTCCGATGGTTTCGCGATCGTCTCGCGGTAGATTGGGCTTGGCGTTCGGTCGGTCACGGAGATATGAAAGACATCGCACAGCGTTCGGCAGAGATCACGCAGATGCACCGGCCCCTGGGCGCGGACGAGTTGAGCGCCCGTGCCTTCTTCCTGCAAGACCTCCAGACCGCGATCCGTCTCGGAAAGTTTCGCCAGCGTTTCGGAAAGTTTGTTTTCATCGCGCTCGCCACCCGGAATTAGGATCCTTTCAAGCATCGGCGTGGGTGGTTCCGTCCACTCAGGCGGGGCGACCACCGCGCCGGAGGTCAACAGAGAAGCGACGGGCAGGTGGTCGGACTTGACCGTTGCGAAGACATCCCCCGGCGCAGGCAGAACCGCCGAATTGGACCGCCCGTTTGCGAGAGTTTGTACGGCGCCGAGGCTGGAGCCGCCCAGTGATGCGCCTTGCCGCAGTCCCTCGCCAAGTGCGCGCAAGAGCACCGTCTTGCCGACATTCTGGCGATGATAGGCATGGAAGCTCACGGCCACCAGCTTGCTTTCATCGACAGTTCCCGTATGAGCGAGACGCTGCCGAAGACCCTCTACCGGCGGCGCCTCGTGGCGCAGCGCCTTCATCAGCCTCGTCATGCCGTTGCCGTGAATTGCAGCACCGATCAGGACCGGGATAATTCTATTTTCCCTTAGAACCCGTGATGAAATGGCATAGAGGGCATCACTGGATGGCTCGCGGTCCTCGATCAGTTCCTCGAGAAGCCAGTCATCAAATTCGGACAGGTGTTCCAGGAGCTCGGTGCGCGCTTCGTGCTCGCGTTCGGCAGTGCTTTCGGGGATTGCGATCAGCGCCGAAGGCTGGCCTTCCCGGTATCGCCACGCCCGTTCCGAAATCAGATCGCAACTGCCAATGACCCTATCCCCCTCGCGGATCGGGATCTGGCGAAGCAAAAGGGTGTGGTTGGTGTAGTCTTGAAGCGCGGCGATCACGTCCCTCAACCGCCCTCGCGGTTCGTCCATCCGGTTGACGTAGAGGATGCAAGGCGTCCCCGAGGCTTCAACTATCCGCAGATAGGGCGCGGCGAGCACAGCCTCCGCGGGTGCCGATGAAACGCACAATATGCAGGCGTCGCTGGCAAGAAGCGCGTGCTGCGCATGCGCCAACGCTTCGTTGGGTCCTGGCGCATCCAGTGCACACCACGCCTCGTTTCCGAAGGTGAATTCTGTGAGGTTCAATCCATAAGGCGAGCTGGATTTTCTCGGCGTCCCCTCCAGGGAGCCGAGCTTTTCCACGACTGTCGATTTTCCGGTCTGCGAGGGTCCAAGCACGGTGAAGCAGCGCATCGGCCTTCCTCCAACTGCCATAAACACAATTTTCAGCCATCATAGGATGCCCTGAACCGCTGCAAGGCGCCAGAGGTGTTCAGTGTCAAACGCTTGACCTGGACTTGCATTTGAGGCTGATCCATTCAGGGGCTGAGAACGCATTGACGAATTTGCGATATCGACGTCAATGCGCGACGAACCACTGCCATTGTTTGCAGCCGCGGCCGAATAGATTGCTCCGGAGCAATTCCGTGAAGTGTTTCTACACCAATGAGGAGGAAGCGCGACTAATCGTACTCATCTTGACCTTTGAACATCAGCGGTCTGTCGCGCTGCCTGGGGTGGACCACGCTGCGAACCGACTTAGATTGCTTTGCTACATTGATCGCCTTGACAGGAATCGAACCGTGAATTCGGCCTGGCATGAGTGAGACTTTGGCCCGATATGATACGTTTACGACATACTGTCGTCCGCTGGTACAAAATCATTAGGGCAAGCAGATCGTCTTTTGGGGCGGAATTCGCGGCCCGTCTTGCCTCCGGTCGTCTGCTCCCTAGATCCGACACATGGATACCGAGCGAACCACAGCTCCTATCAGATCGGTAAGGGCGTCTTCGCGGAAACCTCTGCAGAGGTTGAGCCCGGCCATTGTCGAGCAAGTCGAGCGCCTGCTCGGTGGACGCACGCGTGATATCCGCTTCAATGGGGAACTGGCTCGGCTTTTTGGCGAACGCTCCTGGCCGCGGACTGCCAAGATCATTCGCGCGTGGATGGTCTGGGTTATCGTGCTCGACGTCCTGACGTTGGGCCTCAACGCGATCTTGCTTCCGACTGAAACCGTCATGTCGATGCTTTGGCCAGCGTCTATCCTTCCCCCCGCGGCTCTTGTCGCCGCGATAGCCTTCCTGCGGCCGCATGCTTTGTGGGTGCAGGGAGTTTTCCTCCTCTCGGCTGTTTTTCTCATCCTCCTGTCGGTCGCCTTGGTGGGCGTTAACACCGGTGGCGAGTTTTATGAGCGGCATTTGACCATCATGCTTTTTGTGGCCGTCACTGCCATTATCATATTTCCCATTCCACTCGGTTGGGCGATGGCGATCGGTGCTTCTGCCCTCGGTATCTACCTTGTGTTTCAACTGCGCAATCCAGCCATCGAAGTGGGCGGTGCTCTGGCCGGGACGCTGTTTTTCGCAAGCGGTGTGGCTGCGACCCTCGTTGCCCGACGTACCGCAACCATCTTCGCTCAGAAGACTTTCTTGCTGGAGTTACGAGATCGAAGTCGCCTCGCGGAGCTTACCGACGCCAATTCCCAGCTGGAATTGCTGGCACGGACAGATCCGCTGACGGGTGTCGCCAACCGGCGCTCGATGATGGAAACGCTCCATTATTTCTGGAGCGAGGATCTTAAACGAACGAGCGGCGCGGCGATGCTGATGTGCGATATCGACGACTTCAAGCATCTCAACGATAATCTCGGACATGCCGAAGGCGACCGCTGCCTGGTGAAGGTTGCCGGCATCATTCAGAGCAGCATGAGAGACGAGCGGGACCAGGTCGCCCGTTACGGAGGCGAAGAATTTCTCGTCTTTCTCCCAGGCTCAGATGAGCAAGAAGCCAAGGTCGTCGCTGAACGGATACGCAGCCGAGTGGAAGCTGCGTCTCTTCCAAACCCGACCTCCCGCGTCGTTGCTTATGTCACTGTCAGCATTGGAGTGGCCACGATGATACAAGACAGTGAGCTTGTGTCAGCAGAGCACATGCAACGCCAAGCGGATGCGGCGCTCTACCTTGCCAAAAAGACCGGCCGCAACCGTGTGGTGGTCCATGCCGCAAAGGTCGACCAAGCCTCAGACTAAAGCCGTTTGGCTATCGTGGTGTGCAAGAACGAAGGCCGCAAGCTGGGTCCTGTGTCAGCCCTCCCAGCTTGACCATTTGACAGATATCCTACAAGTCGATATGTAGCATCGATCTTATCGGCGATGCGGGAAAGTGACCGGCATGAAATTGAAATCGATGAAGCCGTTGACGCGCGCGCCACTGCTGCATGTCTCCGTGCAGGAAAGTCTGCGCGCCTATATCGACGACAATGGCCTTGCGCCGGGAACCCTGCTTCCGGCCGAGGGAGAGCTCGCCACCCAGCTCGGTGTCAGCCGCAATTCGCTGAGGGAAGGCATCAAGGCGTTAGAATCGCTCGGCGTGCTGGATACGCGGCGCGGCGTCGGTATCTTCGTGAAGGCCTTTTCCTTCGGGCCGCTTCTCGACAACCTCGCTTACGGCCTCGGCGGCGCGCTGCGGCAGATCGAGGAGGTCCTCGAAATCCGCCGTACGCTGGAAGTGGGATTGATCGGCAAAACGATCGACGTGATCGGCGAGCACGACATCGCCGAATTGCGCGCCACCGTCAATCGGATGCGCGCCCAGGCCGAGCGCGGTGAAACCTTTGCGGAAGACGACCAGCTGTTCCACCGACTGCTGTTTCGCTGCCAGGACAATGAAACGCTGGTGCGGCTGATCGATGTCTTCTGGCTCGCCTTCTACAAGGCGTCGGATTTCGTCAACCTTGAAAATGCCGATCCGATGGCAACGTGGCGCGACCATGCCGCAATCGTCGATGCGATCGAGGCAAAAGATCTGGAGGAGGCGCGCAGACGCCTGGATCGTCACTACGAAGGCATTGCCCGGGTGATTGCCAACAACAAGACAAGTTCAAACGTGGGAGGAACACATGAAAAGACTGTCTAGATTATCCGTGATTGCGCTTGGCGCCCTGCTGTCGACGGCTGCCGTTCCAGCTCTTGTCGTTTCGGGCGTTGCAATAGAGGCCCAGGCAGCCACGCTGTCGGGCGGCTTCGATGTCGGTCCCGGAGGTTTCCAGGGCAACTTCAATCCGCTCGCCGCGACCGCCGGCTTCACCTGGCTCAGCGTCTATTACGAACCGCTGATCACTTATGACGAGAAGCTGCAGAAGGTCGTCGGCGCGCTGGCAAGCTCCTACGAGGTCAGCTCCGACCAGATGGCCTATACGTTCAAGCTGGTGGACGCCAAATGGCATGACGGCAAACCGTTCACTGCCAAGGACGCAAAGTTCACCATGGGCCTTGCGATGGATGCGAAAACCGGCTCGGTGCTCGCCGCCCGGCTGAAGGGCATATCGTCCGTCGAGACGCCGGATGAGCACACTGTTGTCATCAAGCTCAGCGCCCCCAGCAGCAGTTTTCCCGACACGATGACCAAAGTGATGATGCTGCCCGAGCATGCGCTCTCCTCGATCCCGGCCGACCAGCTGGCGAAGAACACCTGGTGGTCCACAGCTCCGATCGGCACCGGTCCGTTCAAATTCACCAAATACGTCTCGGATCAATATGTCGAACTTGCCGCAAACACCGATTATCGCGGTGGCAAACCCGCACTGGAACGCGTCATCAATCGCTATTTCGCCAACCCGGCCGCAGCAATCGCTGCGCTGAGATCCGGCGAAATCCAGTTCACCTATGTCGATTCCAACGACGTGCCGACCTTCAAGGACAACAAGGACTTCCAGGTCATAGAAGGCAACTCTTTCGTCGTCAACTATCTGGGCTTCAACCACGAATCCCCGCTCTGGAAGGACGTGCGCGTCCGCCAGGCGGTAATGTACGCGATCAATCGCGATGCCATCATCCAGAGCCTTTATGGCGGTGCGGCCAAGCCTGCCAACTGCGCCTATGTCGCCGAACAGTTGATACCCCCTGATATCGACAGCTATGCCTATGATCCCGAGAAGGCCAAGCAGTTGTTGACGGAAGCCGGCTGGGACCAGATCAACGGCGGCAAGCCGATCACCCTTCTGACCTATTACACCACGCCGCTGGCGACCAACGTGCTTGCCGCAGTCCAGGCGATGCTTGCCCAGGTCGGCATCAACATCGTCCCGCGCGCCGTCGATGCGCCGACCTATAACAGCATCGTGCTCAATGCGACGCCGGATATCGCCCAGTTCCAGTTGGTTTATGCCGGGCTGCAGAACGGGCCGGATGCCGGAAGCATCAATGTCGGCCTCAACGAGAAGCAGATCCCTCCGGCCGGGCCGAATGTCGCCAGGGTTCGCATGCCTGACCTCACCAAGGCGCTCGATAGTGCGTTGGCCGAGCCTGATAGCGCCAAGCGGGATGCCGCCTACCAGGACGTCTGCAAGGTGATGAACACGAACCTGCCCTGGGCGACGCTCTGGGTGGCAAACCGCTACGGCATCGTCTCGACCAAGGTGAAGGATTTCGTCTGGACGCCGGCGCCGGGCGGCGGCCCCTACCAGGCCAATCCGCAGAAATGGTCGATCGCCGAATAGGCGCTTTCCGGGAAAGCCTTGAGGGTGGCTTCGGCCACCCTGACAAGACGGCCGGACAAGACGGCCCGATAAGACGGATTACCGATGCTCCAATACAGTCTCAGACGCCTGATCATAGGAATAGGCATGCTCGTCGCCCTGAGCATGCTGATCTTCCTGCTGCTGCGCCTGACACCCGGCGATCCAATCGATGCCTATATCGATCCGAACCTTCCGATGTCGCCGTCAGACCTTGCCGATCTGCGCCGAAGCCTCGGCCTCGATCAGCCCTTGCCGGTGCAGTATCTTGGCTGGTTGCAGCAGGCGGTGACGGGCAACCTCGGCTATTCGATCAAGCGTCTCGATCAGCCGGTTCTGGGGCTGGTGCTGTCACGGATCGGCCCGACAGTTCTGTTAATGGGCACCGCACTTGCCTTTGCCATCGTCGCAGGCATCACTTTCGGGGTGATCGGCGCCGTCCGCCGCAATTCGCTTGCCGATCTGTCCTTGTCGGTGGTTGCGCTTGCCGGTATTTCCAGCCCGGCCTTCCTCAGCGCGCTGATCGGCCTTTATATTTTCTCCGTCCGCCTGCACTGGATGCCATCAGGCGGCATGCTGACGCCGGGCGAGGAATTCTCGCTCGGCGATCTCCTCCACCATCTGATCCTGCCGGCGGCACTTCTGTCTGTCGCGCAAGCCGCATTGATCATGCGTTATATGCGCGCCTCGCTGCTCGAAGTTCTGAACCAGGATTACGTGCGCACGGCCCGCGCCAAGGGCGTTCGCGAGTTCTGGGTCATCAGCAAGCATGCCTTGCGCAATGCGCTTCTTCCGATCGTGACGCTGATCGGCTCCACTATCGGACTTGCAATCGGCGGCGCCATCTTCATCGAAAGCGTCTTCAACTGGCCGGGCATGGGGCTATTGCTCGTCGATGCCGTGCAGACCCGCGACTACCCCGTCATCATGGGGGCGACACTCGTCATCGGCACCTGCGTTATCGTCGTCAATCTTCTGACTGATATCACCTATGCGGTCGTCGACCCGCGCATCAAGGTGGGCTGACCATGCTGGCACGCTCGTCCGAACGCCGGAGCCCCGGACCATTTTCCCGCGCCTTCAGTCGGTTTCTGCTCAACCGCGCAGCCGTTGCCGGCGTCTGCATTGCCACGCCAATGCTGCTGCTGATCCTCTCCTATCCCCTATGGTGGGCTTTCCGGCCGAACGACATCGATCTTCTGGCCATGAATAGCGGCCCGACGGCAACGCACTGGTTCGGAGCCGACGGTGTCGGCCGCGACGTCTTCGCGCGCGTGCTCGAAGGCGGCCGGATTTCGCTGCTGGTCGCCGTCGCATCGACTGCGCTTTCCGCGGTCATCGGGTTTCTTTTCGGGGCAATCTCGGCGCTTGCCGGGCGCTGGACGGACGCCGTCTCGATGCGCTTCGTCGATCTGGTGATGACCCTGCCGCCCGTCATCTTCCTGCTTGTGCTCGCCTCGATTGCCGGCACCGGCATCTGGCCGACGGTGCTGGTCATCTCGCTGCTTTCCTGGCCGCTGCTTGCGCGCATGATCCGCTCTCGGCTGCTGGAATTGCGTGAACGCGACTTCGTCATGGCCGCCCGCGGCATGGGCGCCGGCATCGGACATCTGCTCTTTCGCCACGGCCTACCGAACTCGATCGATATCCTCGTGGTCTATGCAACGCTGCAGATCGCCAATGCCATCCTGCTCGAGGCGGGGCTGTCCTTTCTCGGTCTCGGCATCGCCCCGCCGGCGGCAAGCTGGGGCAACATGCTGAACGCGGCCCGCTCGACCGCCGTGCTCGAACAATATCCGTGGCAATGGCTCTTCCCCGGCGCCGCGCTGATCCTTGCCGTCCTGGCGATCAACTTCATTGGCGATGGCCTCAGAGATGCCTTCGATCCGCGTGCCGAACTGAACTGACAATCGAAAGAAGCGAAAATGACCAAATTCAAGGGTGTCGTCCCCCCCGTCGTAACACCGCTCAATCCGGATCTCACCGTCGACTACCTATCCTATACACGCGTGCTCGAGCATCTCATCGATGCCGGCTGTCATGGCGTATTCGTGCTCGGCTCGACGAGCGAGGTGATCTTCCATGACGAAAGGACCCGGCGGGAAATCATCGAACATTCGGCCAAGGTGGTGAATGGCCGGGTGCCGCTGATCGTCGGCGTCATCGATCCGACCACGGATCGCGTCATCGCCCATGCGAAGGTGGCAAAGGCGGCCGGCGCCGATGCGGTCGTGGTGACGGCACCATTCTATACGGTCACCAGCCAGTCAGAGATCCTCGATCACTTCCGTTATATCCGCGACGCGGTGGACATTCCGCTGATCGCCTACGACATTCCCGTCTGCGTTCACGTCAAGCTGCAACGCCAGACCGTGGTCACGCTCGCCAGGGAAGGCGCGATCATCGGCCTCAAGGATTCCAGCGGCGACGACGGCAATTTCCGCTACGCGCTCCTCGACCTTGCCGAACACAAGGACGTCTTCCTGATGACCGGCTCCGAGATCGTCGTCGACACCGCCCTGCTGATGGGTGCCCATGGTGTCGTTCCTGGCATCGCCAATGTCGATCCGCACGGCTATGTCCGGCTTTGGGATGCTGCCCAGCGTGGCGACTGGATCGCCGCGAAGAAGGAACAGCAGCGTCTCTGCCGCTTGTTCGAAATCATCTGGGTCGCGCAGGGTCGTGTCAGCGGCGGCGCAGCCGGCATCGGCGCCTTCAAGACCGCCATGCGCAGCCTCGGCATCATCGATTCCGCTGTCATGCCCCGGCCGCGTGCCTCTCTTAACGAAGCCGAAACGGCGCGGATCGACGAGATCCTGCGTGCAACCGGCCTGCTGAACTGAGCCAGTTGATGGAACAGACCGCCGAACCCGTACTCGACATCAGAGGATTGCGAACGATCTTCCGCATCCGCGGCGGCGAGATCACGGCGGTCAACAATATCGACCTGACCGTTGCCGCCGGCGAGACGCTTGCGCTCGTCGGCGAATCCGGCTCCGGCAAATCGGTCACCAGCCTGTCGGTCATGCGGCTGCTCACCCGCAACATCGGTTTGATCGCCGCAGGCAGCATCCGCCTTGCGACGAGCGACGGCGTCGTCCGCGATCTCGTCTCGCTCGATGAAGAGAGCATGCGCAGGATCAGGGGCGACGACATCGGCATGGTGTTCCAGGAGCCGATGTCGAGCCTCAATCCCGTCTTTACCATCGGCGACCAGATTGGCGAGCCGATCCGCATCCATCGCGGCGCCGACCGCAAGGCGGCGATGAACGCAGCCGTCGCGCTGCTTGAAAGCGTCGGCATACCGGACGCCCGGCGCCGTGCCGGCCAATATCCGCACGAACTGTCGGGCGGCATGCGCCAGCGCGCAACGATCGCCATGGCGCTCGCCTGCGATCCGGCGCTGCTGATCGCCGATGAGCCGACCACGGCGCTCGACGTGACGATCCAGGCGCAGATTCTCGACCTGCTCCTCAAGCTGCAGCGCGAGCGCGACATGGCCATGCTGTTCGTCACCCACAATCTCGGCGTCGTCGCCGAAATCGCCCATCGCGTGGCGGTGATGTATGCCGGCCGGATCGTCGAAGAAGGGCCGGTCGGCGAGGTCTTCCGCAATCCCAAGCATCCCTACACGATGGGCCTTCTCGCCTCCATGCCGCGCCTTGGCGATGCCGCACGGATGAAACAGGCCGGCGAAAAGCTCGCCGCCATTCCCGGCATGGTCCCGAGCCTGATGAACATGCCGAGCGGCTGCGCCTTTTCCCCGCGCTGCAAATTCGCGATCGATGCCTGTCGCGTGGCGGTTCCCGCGCTCGAACAGATCAATCCGCAGCACCGAAGCCGCTGCATCAGATGGCAGGAGATCTAGATGAGCGCACCGCTGCTTTCCGTCCGCGACCTTTCGAAACATTATACCTCCCGCGGCACGCGGCTGAACATTCTCGAGGGTATCTCCTTCGATATCGGCAAGGGTGAAGTCGTCGGGCTTGTCGGCGAATCCGGCAGCGGAAAGACCACGATCGGGCGTTCCGTCCTTCGCCTCGTCGAACCGTCGTCCGGCAGCGTCCGTTTCGACGGGACGGAACTCACAGCACTTTCCGCCTCCGCGCTAAGGCGGCAGCGGCCGCGCATGCAGTATATTTTCCAGGATCCCTTCGCCAGCCTGTCGCCGCGCATGACGATCGGCGAGATCCTGACGGAAGGCCTGAAGATCCAGGGGATCGGCACCGCCCGCGGCAGGCTCGAACGGGCGCAGTCGGCTTTGGTAAAGGTCGACCTGCCCGCCGATGCGATCAATCGATATGCCCATGAATTTTCCGGTGGCCAGCGCCAGCGCGTCGGGATTGCCCGTGCGTTGACCTTGTCGCCGGAATTCATCGTCGCCGACGAGCCGGTCTCGGCGCTCGACGTATCGATCCAGGCGCAAGTGATCAACCTGCTGCGCGACCTCCAGCAGCAGCTTGGCCTGACCATGCTGTTCATCTCGCATGACCTGGCCGTCGTCGAATATATCTGCGACCGGGTGATCGTGCTTTATCTCGGCCGTATTATGGAAATCGCACCGAGTGCCGATCTCTATGCGAGACCGCAGCACCCCTATACGCGCGCGCTTCTGTCGGCGATTCCGTCGCCCGACCCGGATGCTCGCCGTAACAGGCAGATCCTGAAAGGCGATATTCCAAGTCCGGCCAATCCGCCGAGCGGATGTGTTTTTCGCACGCGCTGTCCGAGCGCGCTCGATGCCTGCGCCGGCGCCGTTCCGCAACTGCGGGAAATCGCTCCCGGTCACTTCAAGGCTTGCATCCGCGACGACCTCAACTGATCCGTCATCTATCGGAGAAACAAGAGATGAATGCGAAGACGCCGCGTCCCGCCATCGGTGGAAATTGGGCGAGCCTGCTTCTGCCGATCGCAGCCGATGACAGCATCGAATTCGACAAGCTCGGTGAAGAGATCGACATCCTCATCGATGCCGGCGTCGATGGTATTTACTCAAATGGTACGGCGGGCGAATTCCACAATCAGACGGAGGAGGAGTTCGACAGGATCCAGGCAATGCTGGCCGAACGCTGCAAGGTCTCCTCTATGCCGTTCGTCATCGGCGCCTGCCAGCCCGACCCGCTGATCATGCTCAATCGCGTCCGCCGCGCCGCCGCCCTCGATCCCCGCGCCATTCAGGTCATATTGCCGGACTGGTGGCCGCTCAACGATGCCGAGGCGGTCGACTTCCTAAAACGAGCGGCCGAGGCTGCCGACGGAATTCCGCTCATCCTCTACAACCCGCCGCATGCAAAACGCGTGCTGGCGCCAAGGGTGCTCGGCATGGTCTGCGCGGCAGTGCCTGAGGTGATCGGCATCAAGCTCGCCGATGGCGACGCCTCCTGGTATGCTGAGGCACGCCGGCATTTGTCCGGGCTGTCGCTCTTCGTCCCCGGCCATCATCTCGCAACCGGCACTAAGGAAGGTGTGGCAGCAGGCTCGTTTTCCAATGTCGCCTGCCTTAGTCCCCGCGGTGCTCAGACCTGGACGGTCTCGATGCGAAACGAGATCGACGCCGCACTCGATCTGGAGCGACGCATCTGCGCTTTTATGGACGCGCATATCGTCCCGTTTCGCCAAGAATTTGGCTATTCGAACGCCGCTCTCGACAAACTTTTAAGTGCGATCGGCAATTGGGGACCCGTGGGTACCCGGTTGCGGTTCCCCTATCGCTCGATAGACACGGCAGAAGCGGTCAGGTTGAGACGTATCGCACGCGCCGAACTCCCCGATCTCTTCCTCTGATTTTTGCTCGGGCTGAGGGAATGAGCCCCGGCCCTCAACTGCACAACTCTAGTCCCGCGGCATCCTGACTGATCTCGAGATCTGTGGTCGCCCCAACGGTCTATCCCTCAAATGATCTGTGGTTTAGCTGCGCCGCACATCCTCCGCGTGGAGTAGCGACCAGCGCAAATATGATCCAGAAGACCGACAACCCGATCTCGGTCTTTAAGAGCAGAAGAATTTTCTGTTGTGGCAAATGAAAAATCTGATTTACTGCGACTTCGCTGCTTGGCTTTAAGGGGGATATTGCCGATGCCGTGGACACGCAGAAATATTGTGCTTGGTGGATTGGCATTACTTGGCGCCGGTGCAGTCCGGAAACCGGTATTTGCCGCGGCGTCTTCCTTTTTCGACGGCACCACGGTCGACAACGGCGTGACGTTTCGAAGGACCAACTTCGCCAAGATCGACAAGAAGTGGCACCGCCAGGTCGTCAAATATTTCAGCAGCGAGCCGATCGGCACCGTCGTCGTCGATACGAGAAACCATTTTCTCTACGTGATCATGGAGAACAAGACGGCCATCCGCTACGGCGTCGGCGTCGGTCGCGAGGGCTTCAAATGGTTTGGCCGCGCCACGATCGACAGCAAATCGCTATGGCCGCGCTGGACGCCGCCGCCGGAGATGCGCAAGCGCCATCCCGAACTGCCCGAATTCGTGGCGGGAGGCTCACCGAAAAATCCACTCGGTCCCCGCGCCATGTACCTGCATCGCGACGGCGTCGACACCGGCTATCGCTTCCACGGCACGCTGGAGCCGTGGAGCATCGGCAAAGATGCCTCCAGCGGCTGTATCCGCATGTTCAACGAAGACGCCATCGATCTTTACCAGCGTTGCCCGATCGGCACCGCGGTGCAGGTTCTGCCGCATATTGCCGACCAGGCTGAAAGTGCCGCGCAGGTCAGCCAAACAACCACGGTCGAATAAGGAATATCAACTTGATGTCTGCTCCGACCGGATATGTGAGGCGCCTTGCCGCCGCAACCATGCTCTTGGCGCTCGCCGCCTGCAGCACCACCGATATCGCCTCCGTGGAAGAACCTGCTGCGGCGCCGATGATCGGCCAAACCAACGATCCAGCACCCGGTTTCGAGAACGTTGCGATGGGCAGTGAAGAGGATTTCATCCTTAATGTCGGCCGCCGGATCTACTTCAAGCAGGATTCCGCAACACTCGATTCCGTCGCCATGGCAACCCTGGATAACCAAGCCGCCTGGCTCAACAGGAACCCGTCCTGGCTGCTCAAGCTGCAGGGATTTGCCGATGATTCCGGCTCCGCAGCCAAAATGGAGACGCTGTCACAGAAGCGCGCCGATGCGGCGATGGCCTATCTCGTCTCGAAGGGCGTGGACGCCAGGCGCATGTGGGCCAAGGGCTACGGCAACGACCGCGAAGTCCGCGACTGCACGGAGCGCTCTTGCAAGGTCCAGAACAGGCGCGTCGTTACCAATCTCCGCACCCAGCCTGACGCGGCCTGATCCAGCTCGAACCACACAACGCTTGGCGCAGACGCGCCAGCCGCTATTGGCTGGGCCCAGCCTGCGTTTAATACGAAGCTGGCAGGACATAATCGAGTGGTGACGGCAGATCGATGACGAACCTGATATCCGCGGCATTCGCCGCCACGACCAACTGATAGGCGCCCGGTTCGGCGCGAAAGGCACCGGCCTCGACGTCGTAATAAGCGAGGTCGCGCGGCATGATCTTCATTTCGGCTGTCCCTGTCTCACCGGGCAGGAGCGACAGCTTTGCGAAGGCGCGCAATTCCTTGTCCGGCCGCTCCACCTTGGACTTTGGCGAACGCACATAGAGCTGGACCAGTTCCGACCCGGCCCGGTCGCCGATATTGGTCAGATCGACGCTGACAGTCACGCCTTCGGCACCCATGTCGCCGGCCGAGAGCCGCGGCTCGCCCCAGCTGAAGCGCGTATAGCCAAGGCCGCAACCGAAGGGGAAGAGCGGCTCGACAGCGCGTGTATCGTGGTGACGGTAGCCGACGAAGACGCCTTCGTCGTAACGCACATGCCCATCCTTACCCGGATAGACGGCTGGATCGCCCGTCATGGCGGAATTGTCGGCAAGCGCCTTCGGGAATGTCTGCGGCAGGCGTCCGCCGGGCTCGACTTCGCCGAAGAGGACATCGGCGACGGCGTTGCCCAGCTCCTGCCCGGGATACCAGATCTGCAGCACGGCGCGCACCTTGCCGAGCCAGGGCATTTCCACGGGGCCGCCGGTCTGCAGCACGACCACGGTGTTGGCGTTGACGGCCGCAACCCGCTCGATCAGCTCTTCCTGCCGGCCCGGAAGCCGCATGTCGAGCAGGTCCAAGCCCTCGGTATCCCATTCGCCGTCGCGGCCGACGAAGAGAAGCGCCACATCGGCATTTAGCGCCGTCTCGACGGCTTCCTGCATATCGGCCTCACCCAAGGGCTTTTCGACGCCGAAGCGAATGGCCGTGAGGTTGATCCCCTCCCCGGTCGCCACCGGCGTGTCATATTCGACGGTGACGGTATGGGCCTTGCCCGCATCGAGCGCCACCGTGCCGCGCTGTTCGTCATTGGCCGTGCCGAAATAGTTCTCGCCGCGCGTCCAGCCGTCATGGCCGTCGACCGTGAGCCTGCCATCGACGAAGAGCCGCGCCAGTCCGGCATTGGTCATGCCGAAGACATGATCGCCGCTCTCTTCCGGTACGAATTGCATCGTCATCCGCGCCGAGAAATCGGCGGGGTCGAGTTCCCCTGACGGCAGCTCGAACCAGAAGAACTCGCCCTTGTCGACGGTCTCGACATGAACAGGATTGCCCCGGCAACCACGCCCCTTGAAATATTCGACGGTGATCTTTCCCTTGGCCACCTCGATCAGACGGTTGTGGCGGCAGCCGACGGCGTGGCTGACGCTGTTGGCATTGGAAAGGGCCGCTCGAATCCCTTCGAGCGGGCTGACCGTATAATGCGCCGCGATCTGCGCGCTGCCGCCGCCCATCACACGGGCGCTTGCGGCGTTGGGTCCGATGACGGCGATCCGGTCGAGCGACGTCTTGGCAAGCGGCAGGATGCCATCGTTCTTCAAAAGGACTGCGCCTTCCGCGCCGAGACGCCGGATCAGCACCCGGTCTTCCGGCAGGTCGACTGCCTGCTCCGTGAGATCGGGCGTCTTCTCGAACGCGCCGACCCGCTCGAGCAGAAGCAGGATCCGTCGCGCCGCCGCCCGCACGGTCGCCGCTTCAACCCTGGCTTCGCGCACGGCGGCAACCAGCTTCTCGCCACGATCGCGCGCCGGACCGGGCATTTCGAGATCAAGACCGGCATTGATCGTCTCGGCCGTCGAATGCGAACCGAACCAGTCGGACATGACGATCCCGTCGAATCCCCATTCCTCCCGCAGCACCTTGGTCAGCAGCCACGCATGCTCGCTGGTATGGGTGCCGTTGAGGCGGTTATAGGAAGACATGACGGCCATTACGCCGGCGCGCCTGACAGCCTGTTCGAAGGGCGGAAAGTAGATTTCGCGCATCGTCCGCTCGTCGATATTGGAAGACATGGTCTGCCGCTCGATCTCGGATTCGTTGCCGGCGAAGTGCTTGATCGTCGCCGCGATCCCCTGGCTCTGCACGCCCTTGATATAGGCAACGGCCAGTTCCGCGGTCAGCATCGGATCCTCGGAATAACATTCGAAATTTCGCCCGTTCAGGCCGGAACGATGGATATTCACCGTGGGTGCGAGCAACACGGCGGCACCCTTGCTCTTCGCCTGGTGGGCAAGCGCCACGCCCATGCGCTCGACGAGATCGGGATTCCAGGTGGCGCCGAGCGCGATGGCGACAGGAAAGCAGGTCGCCTTGACGCCGCCGACCAGCGAGCCCGCGCCGCGAGCCCCATTCGGCCCGTCCGTCACCTTGATCTTCGGCACATCAAGGCGCTCGACGGGAACAGTCGTCCAGAAATCGGCGCCAGACAGCAGCGAAACCTGCTCCTCGAGCGTCATCTTGTCGAGAATGGAATCGATCATGCAAACCTCCCCTTCAATGGAATTCGGGCATTGCGACGTGCTGACTAAGCATGCCCGGTGCCAATTCATCCGGCGGCGACGCCGACTTCTCCACGCACCAGGCAGTTATTAAACCTACCGATTACTCGGTATTTTTAAGATGTCAACTGCCGAGCCGTAATGTATGGATGGAGGGCGGGGAAAAGAGGCAGACGGAAAAGACGATGGCAGAGGTTTCCGAATCGAAGGCCGGACAGGACGAAAAGCGACGGCGCCGATCCCGCAAGGGCGAAGCGCGCCGCGCGGAGATCTTGTCGGCTGCGATGCGACGCTTTGCCGAAGACGGCTACCAGAATGCCGCCATCGGCGATGTCGCCCGCGACGTCGGCCTGTCGCTGCCCGGCCTGCTGCACCATTTTCCGACCAAGGTTGATCTCCTGCTTGCCATTCTGGACAAGCGCGATCTCGAAAGCGAAAGCTTCATCGGCCCCTATCGCTCCGATCTCCGCGGCCTGCTCAAGGGCATGGTCGGGGTCTTCCGCCGCAACGCCGAAATGATCGAGGTCATCAGGACCTTCGCCATCCTGAATGCCGAGAGCCTGATGAAGGATCACCCGGCCAAGGCATGGTTTCTCAATCGCGTCACGGAGCTACAGGACGACATCGCTGCGACCTTCGAACGGGCCGTCGCCGATGGCTCGATAGACGGCAAGATCGATGGCAGGGCAATGGCGGCCGAGCTGATCGCGGTGATGGACGGCCTTCAGATGCTCTGGCTGCGCGATCCCACACGCTTCGATATGGTCGGCGGACTGGAAGCCTATATCAGCCGCCTGTTGGCGAGCCTTGGGTTAGAGGACTGAGCCTTGGCTTACTGCATTCCATCAAAGCGTGCCAACCAGACCATAATGCGGCTTACAGCTTCGTAATACCTCTGCCCGACAAGCAGACCCGTATGTGTGGTACCCTGGAGACCTAGATACTCGCTACCGATGTGGCGTGCTGTCGCCAGGCCTCGATGATCATCGGATTCGTCGTTGACGGCGCAAATGACGAGGCTGGGACAGGTGATCTTCTCACCTTCGATGGAAATCCCCTCCGCCCCGAAATGAAAGGAGAATGCGCTGAATGCCTTTGCAGATTCCATGGACAGGTACTTCCGCTGGAATTCAATATCCTCGAATGTTTCATCGGTACTGATTTGCTCGTCACGCACGGGAGCAGGCACGACGAGGCCGGGCATTCGCAACGCGAGATCGCGATAGGGCGCCTCCGCATGCACTTGCCTGCAAATGCTGGTATCGATCAGCACCAGCCCGGCTATCTTCACGCCTTCCGCCAGTTTCTGGCTCAGGATTCCTCCCATGCTGAAAGCGATCACGATGGGAGGAGTTCCACATTCTTCGACGATTTCGGAGATCACCAGCCGGATGTCTTCCAGGTAATCTTCAAACAGGATTTTTGTGAAATCCATCGACCTGCTTTTGTAGTGGCCTCGCAGGTTGACGCAATAAGAATTCCATCCAGCCGATGTGAAATGAGAAATGTATTTGCTCCACATCCAGCTCCCGGTAAAGGCGCCGTGAACAAAGAGCAACGGCGGCCGAGCGGACTGCCCTGGATCGCTGTGCCCATGAAATATTTCCAGAAATAGGTCATTCTCTCCGACGTATTTTTCCGTGTGCTCGGGTCGTTCTTTTGCATAGTCCCGCATACCGCTCACTCCTTTGATATTGGCTGGCCGCGCATCGAGACAAAGGATATTTCCTACGCAATATTGCTCAATGGCGGCTCAAGGATGTACATAAAGGACAAAATATCTTCAATCGGGTGTTGATGTGGACAGTCTCGCAAGCGTTATCGCCTTCGTCCACGCCGTCGAACAGCAGAGCTATGTCGCAGCCGCCAGGGTTGGCGGAGTTTCGCCTTCCGCGATCGGAAAGGCTGTGGCGCGGCTCGAAAGCCGGCTGGGCGTGCGGCTCTTCAACCGGACGACGCGCAGTATCAGCCTGACCGAGGAAGGAGCGGTCCTCTACGAGCGCTACAAACGCATCATCGATGACATGGACGACGCAGAGGCCACAATCTCACGAAGCCGGGAGCGCCCAAGGGGGCGCCTTCGCGTCAGCGTACCGCATATTGTCGGGCATCACCTTCTCATGCCGATCCTGCCCGTTTTTGCCGAGCAGTTTCCGGAGATCGAACTGGACATCGATTTCGAAGACAAGGTCATCGACCTGGTCGCAGAGGGCCTGGATGTTGTCGTGCGGAGCGGTGAGCTTGCCGATGCACGATTGATTGCCCGCCATCTCGGCGATCAGCATTTCGTCGTTTGTGGAAGTCCCGATTATCTCAAGCGCCATGGGCGACCGAAGACCCCGGATGACCTCTCCCAGCATGCTTGCATTCACTTCAAATACCCATCCAGCGGTCGTGTCGCGCCGTGGGCATTCCGCCGGCCATGTGAGCGGTTGCCTTTGCCGAGAGGCCTTACATTGAACAACACGGATGCAGGTCTGCGGGCAGCACGGGACGGTTTGGGCCTCGCGCATCTGCCTGTCTACGTCGCAGAGCCCCATATGCGAACCGGGAGTTTGGTCCCCGTCCTGACCTCCTTCATGGTGCCGTACGGCTCGCTCTCGCTCGTCTGGCCCTCCAATCGTCAGCTTTCACCAAAAGTCCGGGCTTTCGTGGACTTTGTAGTTGCGAACTTTGCCGCCCGACCCGACGCTTTTCGACCGGCGTCAAGTTTGTAGCGATGATCGAAATCGGCCGGACGCCGAGGCACGACAGCGCCGCACGTCTTTTCTCACCGATTGGACATCATTCCCCTATCTATGACCGTGAGGTGCAAGGCATCGAGTATGGGGCCGAGCGCGGACAAGCGGATGAGATCCCATGCGGGGCTGTCGGCCTCAATGCTGGCCGTAGCGCGATCATAGACGGCAACGCACTGCTTGTTGGTGATCCGGGACATGTAGAGAATGCCGTCGACATTGGTGCGATCGTAGATTTCCTGACTGAGCCGGCGTCCGCTGGCCTGTGCCCTGGCTCGAACGGCATCTGTCGAGACCCCGAGCAGGTTTGCGCCTTCGTAGCGCAGGTCGAGAAGGAAAAGCGGCTTGGGGTTTCGAATAACGGCGATCGAATAGCGGTCGAACTCTTCCCGCAGTATCAATCGCTCGGCCTTGCCTTGAAACCGGTCACGAACGATCGTCTCCGCGATCGCCGTCGCGGGATCCTGAGCGAGATAGAGCAACCGGAACTTATCCCTCGGGCTCGAAAACCGCGTCTTGCCGAAGCCCATACCGAGAGGCGTCGCGGCGTGAGCGCGCGAGATGATTCTGACATAGTCGGTGACGTCGGCGCGAACGGCGAGGCGCTGCAGGACGGCCTTGTCGAGCGTCATTGCGCGGCGAAATAGGTCTGGGCCGCATCGACGACCTCATCCGCATGATCCTGTTTCAAGAGGTTTATGGGCCGGCGCCCGCCCAGCATGGGATTCGGCTGGCTGAGCCACAGCCATGCCACCCGCTGATTGGAAACGAGAGCGGCAATCGTTCCTATGCCCTTCGCTGGACGCCCGTCGATGAATTGTTCGATCGGATAGACGTGCTTCCTCGTTCCTTTCAGCAGCGCGATAACCTCGCCGGCATGCTGCCAGCGATTGAGGGTGGAGCGCGCAATTCCGAATTCGCGCTGGAGTTCGTTTGCGCCGGCAACCGGCCCCGCCCAATCCTCGAGCTTGCGGGCAACCGCAAGCTCGCCCAGCAGTCGCTCGCCTTCCTCCGCCGTGGCGATCTTCCCAAGCCCTTCGCCCCTGGAGGGTTCCACGGCCTTCGGAATTTCAAGCGCGATCTTGCCGCCATCAGGTGCATCGCTGAAGGTCTCCACCAGACCACGAATGCGGCGGGCAAGTTCGCCCTGTCGCTTGCTGAGTTCGCGTCGTACGCTAACGGGAAGATCGACAATGGCCGCCGCCGCCGCTCCCGCAATTCTGGCGGACAGGGCAACCGAGCCGGACTCGAATGTAGCGTCGGCTTTCAGCACATCGGCGACTTTGGCGGCAACACGATCGGCGACCTGCGCCTGACGAGCACGATCCAGCTGCACATGGGAACCAGCCACTAAACTATCTCCGTTCTTACAGGAGCTGATATAGTCTCAAATGACCCATTTGTCCAGATTGTCCCACCAAGCGGGTTTTGCTCTATGGTGAGTCCCGCAACGCCTCCCGGCATCGAAGCGGTGAGGCGGGATCTCCCGGGAAAGGAACATCAGCCATTCTGCAGCTTCCAGGTCCTGACTTCGAACGGCATGATGTCGGCAGGTCCCTTCCGCTCCATCGGCTCTTCGAGGATGTTCAGCGGCTGCGATGCTGCCCATCCGGAAGGTAGCCCGAGGGCGAGCCTGCCGCGCCGGCCGGCTGGCTCATAGAGGCGCAGGATGAGGCCGTCGCCCTCTTCCGCCGGCTTCAGGCCTGAGAACGCGACGGGGATGCCGGTGATCGCAAGAGGCGCGAAAGTGCCGGCGGAGAGGCCGCTGGCCTCAGCCGAGACGAGCGGTTGGTTGAGATCGATCGCCTCGTCGAGGACGCCGCCTTCATGCCAGGCGCCTTCATGCGGCATCAGCGCATAGGTGAAGCTCTGCTCACCTTCGTCGGCCAGCGGATCCGGATAGATCGGCCCGCGCACAAGGCTCATGCCGATCACGTTGCCGCGGGCGCTATGGCCGTATTTGGCATTGTTGATCAGCGCGACCCCGAAGTCCGGCTCGCTGATATCGACGAAGCGGTGCGCGACGGCCTCGAACATCGCCTGCTCCCAGGACGTATTCGTGTGCGTTGCTCGCTCGACAATGCCGAAGGCGCATTCGAAGGTCGCCTTGCGGGCCTGCGCGGCAACCGGGTTCAGGGTTCGCAGCAGCGTGCGGCGGTCATGCCAGTCGATCGTCGTTTCGATGTCGAGCCGCCTGGCGTTGGCCGTCAGCACATAGGTCTGCGTGACGCTCGAATTCCGGTAGCGGTAAACGACGCGGATCGCCGCGCGGTGCGGCCCGTCTTCCACGAGGGTGACACTGTCAGGCGCCTCGAGGCGGACGGCCTTTTCGGCATAATCCGCATCGATGTCCCAGGCGTCCCAGTTGCGCGGCTTGTCGGCCGGATAGACCCAGAGCTGATTTGCCGAGCCGTCGACCGCTTCCCGGCCCGTGGCCTTGTGAATGAGACTCGAAACCGCCCCGTCCTTGCCGATGCCAACGACGAGGTAGTCGTTTTCGAGACGGTCGGGGCCTGCCTTCAGCCCACCCGCCGGTTTGAGCGAGCCCTTGTCAAAGACCGCGACGGACAAGGGGGCGACGAGATCGGCGGCCGCGACGACCGTGCCGTCGGAGAGCGTTGCGCTGAGCGGTCTGGCCGCAAGAGACGGATTGACGACGACGAGGGCATCGCCAACCCCGCCTTTCGGCAGCTTGGCCGACAGCGCTTGCAAGGCATTTGCCTGTTCGGTTCCAGCACGTTCGATGACGCCGCCCAGTTCCTGCTCGGCATCCTGATAAACTTCACGGATGCTCGAGCCCGGCAGAATGTCGTGAAATTCGTTCTTCAGCACCACGCGCCAATCCGCTTCGAGGCTTTTCGGCCTGTCTGCTCCGAGCATATGCGCCAGCGAAGCGATGGTTTCGGCGGTGATCAGCGCCCGTTCGGCCTGGCGATGCTTGCGCTTGACGCCGCTTTGCGATGTCAGCGTGGCGCGGTGCAGTTCGAGATAGATTTCGCCATCCCATACCGGAAGGTTCTTTTCGCCTGCGGTGCGGTGCGCCTGTTCGTAATAGCTTTTGACGGTGCCCCAGCGTGCCTGCGGGATAGCCGGGAAATCGCGTAGCTGCACCTCGCGCTCGACCATCTCGGGCGTGACGCCGCCGCCGCCGTCGCCATAACCGACGGCCAGAAGCGAGGTATCGTGCTGTGTCTTGCCGCGGAAATTCTTCCATGTCGGCACGTAGCAATCGGCTTGCACGAAGCCGTTATAACCCTGCATGGGATTGTCGAACGTATGGGTCAGCACCTGGCTGCCGTCGAGACCCTTCCACCAGAAGAGATCGGATGGAATATGGTTGGTCTCGCTCCAATTGACCTTGATCGTGAAGAAGCTGTCGATGCCGCCCTGCCTCAAGATTTGCGGCAGCGCGCCTGAAAAGCCGAAGCAATCTGGCAGCCAGCAGACCGTATGGCGCGTGCCGAAGGTCTTTTCGAAATAACGCTGGCCATAGAGAACCTGACGGGCGAGGCTTTCGCCGGTCGGCATGTTCGTGTCGGGCTCGACCCACATGCCGCCGACGGTTTCCCACTTTCCTTCCGCGACCTTCTGCTTGATGCGATCGAGGAGCTCCGGGTCTTCCTCTTCCATCTGCGCGTAATAATGGGCGGTCGATTGATTGAAGCGGAAATCGTCGGAGCGCTCCATCAGCGACAGCGCCGTATTGAAGGTGCGCCGCATTTTCCGCCGCGTCTCGCGATAAGGCCAAAGCCAGGCGAGATCGATATGCGCATGGCCCGTCAGCAACAGTTCTCCGTTCGGCGGGAAACGCTTCTGCAACTCCTTCAACCGCGCCGTCAGAGCCTCGAAGGCCGTGGCTGCCGAGCCGCTCTGCTCGTCCGTGAGGCCTGCCGGATTAACCTCAAGCTCCGGCAGTTCCCAGATCTTCTGCTGCATGACGGCGCCGGATGTGCGGGATATATAGGCCGCCGTATCCGACGGCCAGTCGAGGCTGCGCAACGCATGCTCGGCGGCATCCATCAGATGCGGCACGACTTCATGCTCGCCGAGCACCTCGATTGCCTCGGCAACCTGCTTCAGCAGAAGATGCATGCGATGAGCGGGACCATCGAGCCAGATAAATCGGGCCTTGTTGAGCCGTGGAGCGCGATTGGGCTCGCCGAATGGAAACCGGGCGACGGTTTCGGTTGCGATCGAAAAGCGACGGCCCTTTACCGGGAATTCCTGATGATAAGGATCGAGACCGAATGTTTCAGTCTCGCCGTCGGGGTAGCTCAGCGTAATCAGGCTCTCGCCACCAAGATCGAGTTGCAGGCGAATATCCTCGAGAGGCCACGCCTCCGGCGCTTCAGCGATCACGGCAAAATGCACCACCCCCTGGCGGTGCGGCCAATCCTGGTGATGTTCGATCGGCTCGCCCTCGAAAGTCCAGCCGTCGATCGCAGCACTTTGTCGATCCCGCCAATGAGCCAATTCGGCAATGCGAACTTTAAGACGATCGAGGCGCTGGGCAATGGTCAGAGGCATGGCTTATCCTGTTGAAAATCGACGGCTGACAATCTTATCGTCATGCTTTTGGGGTCGTGGTCATGGTTATGGGGGAGATGAAGATGGCGCGACCGACATCGCGATTGCCCGGCCCCTCCTCCAAGCAGGCTTGCAGAGTCTTAGATTAAGTAACTTTGATTTGGCGTCAAGCCCGGAAGAAGCAAACCGCACCCGGTTTACGGTTGTCACCGTCACGCCATGTCTTTGCAAAAGCTTTCTTGCTCGACCAGACGCTCTCGTGCATGAGGTCAGATTACAGGGAGGACACCGAAAGTCGCTCCACCAAATTGCAGGACATAACTCGACTGCTCGGGCAAGCTTCGCTTCCCGCCACCACGCTATTCAACAATTCCGCCCCTTGCAGACCGAGATCATAGTACGGCAAAGCGGCAGTGGTCAGCTCCGGCCTCAGCGCCAGGGAAACCGTCCGGAAATCGTCAAAGCCGACAATACTGACGTCCTCGGGAATCCGAAGACCCAATGCCATGGCCGCGATGTAGATTTGGATCGCCATTTCGTCGTTGCCGCTCATGATTGCGGTCGGTCGATCCCTTTGTTGAAGCATCTCGGTGGCGGCAGCAAAAACGTAATTCTTCTCTGCTCCTACCGGTCCTTCCATGCCTAGACGGATACTTAGGTCGCTCTCCGAAAGGCCAAAGTCTCCGGTGGTCTTGCGGAAAGCATCGAGGCGCAGTTCCGCCCCCAATAAAATGGGATTGAGCCGGATATAGCCGATCTTTCGATGACCCCGCTCAAGCAGATAGCGGGTAAGATCTCGCGCACCCTGATAGTCATCGGGTTCGATCGACGGCAACAGCTCGCTCGTTTTTGGTCGGCAGTTGATCATGACTGTGGGGATGCCGACGTCGCCGATTTCGGGGTCAACGATGCGGTGGTACATCGTTACGTAGAGAACACCGTCAATGCGGTGCGATTGGAACATTTTCCAAATTTTAGTTTCCTGTTCGGACGCACCGCCGGTGTTTGCCATCAGAATGGTCTTGCCGTTGGCATTGGCCCAATCCTGGATCCCGCGAACGATATCCACGGAATAAGGCGTCGTCGACACGTAGTCAGCGATGATACCAAATGTGTTGGAGCGACTTGAGCGTATTTGGCGCGCGGCCATATTGGGCACATATCCGAGGTCTCGAATTGCCCTTTCGACCCTCTCCCTGGTTTCCTCGGTCACATATGGTTCGCCGTTAATGACGCGAGACACAGTTTTGTTGGAAACTCCCGCCACTTTCGCGACGCTGATTATGCTGACCATGTACGCCAATCTCCTTGCCGGATTCGTTTTAAACCAGACGCATGACAACGTCGACATATTTTTATGACAACGTCGTCATTCTGTATTGACAACGTCGTCATACGAAGACTACTTTCGCAGCAAGAAGGAGGGCTCAGTGCAAGTGCAGCGGGCCACATGGGAGGAATCGATGAAGAAATTGCTTGGTGCCAGCGCACTTGCGCTTGTTTTCATAACCGCCACTGCCAATGCCGAAACCATCAATATCTTGGTCGAAGGCGGCGGCGAAATGTTGCAGAAGGCGGTCGCCGAGAAGTTTACTGCCGAAACAGGCATCGAGGTGAACTTCACGACCGTTCCCTATCAGGGTGTCTTTGACAAATTCTCAGCCGAAATCGCCTCTGGCTCTTCCGCGTTCGATGTCGTGACGATCGACGTCGTGTGGAATGCGAAGTTTGCAAGCCACGTCGAGGATCTCTCGGCTCTTTTCACCGATGCGGTTCGCGCGGATCTGCCGCCTTCCTTGCTTGCCGACGCGAAGGTCGGTGACAAACTGATCGGTATGCCTGCCTGGGCCAATGCCGAGATCGTCTTCTATCGCAAGGATCTGTTTGATAAGGCTGAGGAAAGAGAGGCTTTTCAGGCCAAGTATGGCTATCCTCTCGCGCCGCCAAAAACCTGGCAGCAGTGGCGCGACATTGCGAAATTCTTCACGCGTGACACTGACGGCGATGGAAAGACCGACTTCTGGGGCACCGACACCATCGGCACATTTTCAGAGGAATGGATGGCACATGTGCTGCAGGCGGGTTCGCCAGGGGTGATCCTCGATAAGGACGGGCAGGTCATTATCGACAATGAGGCGCACAAGAAGGCACTTGAATTCTACATCGCGCCACACTGCATTGATCATTCCGTTCCTGAAAACGTGAACGAAATCGGCTGGGGCGAGGCGCAGAACCTGTTCTACCAGGGCAAAACAGCCATGATGAAGTTCTGGGCGCACGCCTACAAGATGACGCCTCCGGATTCGAAGGTCAGCGGCAAGGTCGGCGTGGTACCGATGCTGGCCGGCGACGCCGGGATCGCAGCTGTTCCCGGGCCTTGGTACAACGTCGTTCCCTCGACATCTGAGCACAAGGATGCAGCGAAAAAATTCGTCTCGTTTGCTATCGCCAACAATGCCCTGGGTATCGAAGCTCCCCTCGGACTTGCTGCGACGAATTCCGCCTATCGGAGCTATTCAGACAAGGCCGGCTATGAGCACTTTCCCCCACTTCTTGAGACGCTGAGCGCGCCTGCCACCCAGGGCCGGCCGATCAATGAAAAATATCAGGAAATCGTCGATGAAGCTGTTCTCCCGGCTATCCAGCAGGCGCTGACCTGCAAGGCGGATGTCGGCGAGGTCTTGACGGAAGCCAAGGAAACGATCGAGGACATTCTCAACTAGCCTCGTACATTCCTCCACATCGTGGGGCAAAATATGCCCCACCCTTAGCTTTCGGAGACGGACATGTCGGGCGAAGACCGATTTGTACTTTGCATGCTCGCGCCTGCTGTCGCCATCCTCGGCGTGCTGGTCGCTTACCCGGTGGGGCTCCTGGTCTTCGATTCCTTTTTCAAGGTCGATACGATCACGCCTCATATCCGCGAATGGGTCGGGTTGCAGAACTATGTTGATGCCTTGACGTCGAAACGTGTCATGGAAAGCGCTCTGCGGACCGTTCAGTATTCGCTTTTCGCGCTGTTCTTCGAGTTCACGTTCGGCTTCTGTGCGGCGCTGATTTTTTCGGCGCTTGCCGGTCAATCGCGGTGGCATCGCACGATCTTCGCTCTGCCGCTGATGGTTCCGCCCATCGTCGCGGGTCTACTTTGGCGATTTCTGCTCGTCGGCAATATCGGCATCCTGAACTACGGGCTCGTCCGTTTGGGTCTGATAAGCGAACCAGACGCGATCGCATGGTTGTCCAGCGAAGATATCGTCATCTATTCTGTTTCCTTTGCCGACATCTGGCTGACGACTTCCTTTGTCGCCCTTGTGTCCTATGCCGGGCTGACGAACATCCCAAAAGACCTGCTGGAGGCAGCGCGGATCGACGGGGCGAATGCGCTCAAGCGCTTTTGGCATGTCACCCTTCCCCTCATGCGGCCGGTGATCGCCGTCGTCGTGATCGTGCGGGGCGTGGATGCTGCAAAGACATTCGACCTGATCTGGATACAGACGCAGGGTGGTCCCAGTCACGCTTCTGAAGTGTTCTCGATGAACATCTACCAGCGCATGGTTCGGTTCGGCGATCTCGGCGAGGCTTCCGCGTCAGGAACATTGTTCCTCATCGTCATGATGCTTTTGGCGGCAGTCGCCTATTGGAAGATATGGAGGCCGGTCCATGCGTAGAGCTCCCCGCCCCAATCTCAGCGGAATCCTGATCAACGCGGCAGCCCTCGTGTTGGTGCTATCCTACGCGCTGCCTTACATCTATCTCCTGATGACCTCCATCAAGCCCGCGGCTGATGTCCAACAGATCCCGCCAAGCTTCTTTCCGGCCGTTGTGTCGTTCGAGAACTTCCGCGAAGTGCTGCGATCCTCCACTTTGCCGAGAGCCTTCGTCAATTCCCTCACCGTCGCGGTGCTGACGACGGCTCTCTCGCTTTCGGTGGCCGTGCCTGCCGCTTACGTTGCCACGCAGTACCGGCGCCGGATCACCACCATTTTCCTGCTCTTCGCCCTGGTGACACGCATGGTGCCGTCGGTGGCGCTCGGAGTGCCGCTGTTCCAGCTTTTGAAGTCTCTGGGTCTGCTCGATACCATTCCAGGCCTGGTGCTCGCTCACACGTCGGCTGCGGTACCACTGGCACTGCTGCTCATGTCCGCGTTCTTCGAGGGCATACCGAAGGAGCTCGAAGAAGCCGCGCGCATGGATGGCTGCACGCGATTCCAGGCATTTCGAAAGATCGTGCTTCCGGTCATGACAGGGGGGATAGCGGTCACCGCGCTCTTTACCTTCATTACAAGCTGGAACGAGTTCCTCTACGCGCTGCTGTTGACATCGGAGGCGACCAAAACGGCGCCGATCGTCATCGCCGAATACAATTCGGTCTACGGGCTTGCCTGGGGGGCGATGACCGCCGCAGCCGTCCTCTACTCGCTGCCGGTCATCATCGTAACGCTCGCACTGCAAAAACAAATCGTCGGCGGCCTGACTTTCGGCGCTGTGAAGGGATGAGGGAGGCAAAGGCATGGCCGGCATAGAACTGCGCAATATCAACAAGGTCTATGGAAACAGCTTTCACGCTCTGCACGATCTGAGCTTCGACATCAGGGATGGCGAGTTCATGGTTTTCGTCGGCCCGTCCGGATGTGGGAAATCGACGGCGCTCAGGATGATCGCTGGCCTGGAGAGCATTACGAGCGGTGAACTCAAAATCGGTGACAGGTTAGTCAACGATGTCGATCCCAAGGATCGCGACATCGCCATGGTCTTTCAGTCCTATGCGCTCTACCCGCACAAGACAGTGCGGGAGAACATTGCCTTCCCCTTGCTGATGGCAGGCCTGCCGAAGACCGAGATTGCCAGCCGCGTAGACGAAGCCGCCCGCATCCTCGAACTGACGACTTTGCTCGACCGCAGGCCGGCACTCCTTTCAGGAGGCCAGCGTCAGCGTGTCGCCATGGGACGGGCGATCGTCCGCAAACCAGCGGCCTTCCTGATGGATGAACCGTTGTCGAACCTCGATGCCAAGCTGCGCGTGCAGATGCGCGCCGAGATCGCCAGTCTCCAGAGAAAACTGAATGTCACGACGATTTACGTGACCCACGACCAGGTCGAGGCGATGACGATGGGTGACCGCGTCGCTGTCATGAAAGGCGGTGTGCTGCAGCAAGTCGACACACCGCAAAACCTGTACAATCGTCCTGACAATGTCTTTGTCGCCGCCTTTATCGGATCGCCCTCGATGAATTTGTACGAGGCCGTTCTGAATGGGAGGACGCTGACCCTGGGCAGCAACAGCCTGGAAATGCCCGACCGGGTTTTCGAAGACCGCCCTTCGCTCAACGGTGCGTCCAACCGGCAGGTCATTGTCGGTATCCGGCCCGAGCATATGAACGATGCCGCAATCCGGCCCTCTTCGGCCGAGATCTCGGCCCCGGTCACTCTTGTCGAGGCGCTAGGTTCTGAATCCATGGTGCATCTGAATATCGACGCAACCCGTGTGGATGCCGGCGACCCGGACGCCGTCGTCGACATCGGCAACGAAAAGGCTGCTGTGGCCCGATTTTCTCCGAAGAGTACAGTCCGCGCAGGTGACATCGCGCGCATCGCTGTCGATGCCGACGAACTCCATTTCTTTGAACCGGACATCCGCACCAGCATCTGGTGATGGTGCGCAGGATCCTGCTCCAAACTCGAACAAGAGAGCCGGTTGAACGCATTTCCCCAGGCGGCTTTCGCACGACAAGCCAATCAAGAACATCGGTCTACTCTCGCTGCGGAGTAGGAAATGGCCGAGGAGACATGAACCATGGCAAGTGACAACTTTTACGACGTAACACAATATCCCTTAGGCAACCCCCATGAGGACATTGGATCGGTCATCAATAGCATCATTGCGGATATTAAAGGCAGGCAAGCGGTTCCCGATCAGAATGAGGGCGGAAAGCCTGGAGCAGTGATCTATATACCGCCAGGCGATTATCGTCTTGCCACCCAGGTCGTGATAGACCTGAGCTATCTGAAGATTGTCGGCTCGGGACACGGATTTACGTCTTCGAGCATCCGTTTCAACACACCTGCAGACGAACTGGCACAGTGGCGTGAAGTGTGGCCGGGCGGAAGTCGCGTATGTGTGGACATGTCTCCGGACGCCGCCGACGGTGAGGCTGCCGGAGCCGCGTTTTATGTCAAGCGCACCGGCAATCCTCGCATAAGCTCTGTGGAATTTGCCGATTTTTGCATCGATGGCCTGCACTTCATGGACGACGGTTCGGGGCAGAATGATGCGGAAAATACCTACAGGAATGGCAAAACGGGAATCTATGTGGGCAGCGCCAATGACTCATTCCGAATAGCGGGGATGGGCCTTATCTATCTGGAACATGGAGTGACTGTTCATGACGCGGATGCGCTGGCGATAGACAATAATTTCATTGCAGAGTGCGGCAACTGTATCGAATTGAAAGGTATGGGGCAGGCCTCGAGGATAGCGAATAATTTTGTCGGAGCCGGATATAGGGGACACTCCGTCTACGCTGAAAATTACGGCGGCATCCTGGTCTCTTCAAACAACGTCTTCCCCCGAGGTGCCAGCAGCGTCTATTTTTCCGGCGTGGTGCGTTCCTCGATCACAGGAAACAGATTCCATTCCTTCTATCCCGGAATGCTGGTTTTTGCTGCGAATTGCTGCGAAAACCTGGTTTCCTCAAATCACTTCCTGCGGGATCGCGAGCCGTGGGCGCCCATGCAGAAGTACGATAACGGCCTGGATGACCTGTTCGGACTTTTGCGCATTGAGGGCAGCAATAATTCGGTCATCGCCAACCACATTTCAGAAACGATCGATACTCAATATATCAAGCCTCTCGCCGCAAAGCCTGTGATCATCAATGTCGTTTCCGGCAGCGGGAACTACATCGCCAATAATCACATCGTGGCCACAACCGAAATGTCGCAAATCAACGACGCACCAAACAGCGCGTGTTTTTCAACGCAAGTGGGCGCATTGCTTTCAACGGACAATTTGAAGGCGCTCGAGGTAACGGCAGTACGGGTGCAAAGGGGTTCGGTGCGGAATACAGTTCTAGATTCAGGCCGTGTCGAACAGGTCGAGATGGACAGAACAGTGAATGCTTTCAGGGGCACTCCAGTTCCCGGGCAATCGTCGGCAGAGTTTCACTAGACCGAACATAGTTACGCCGTCGGTCGAAAATCCAGTGACTATTCGGAGTTGTGTTCATGGCGAACCAAATGGACCGGCAAGATGGCCCGTTGATGCAGCAAAACCTGTTCCTACCCTCGGGATACCACTTGGAATTTTGGGCCGCGGGCGACGGCTTTTTTCGTATCGACATTGACGGGAAAACGGTTTGGCAGGTTCGGTCATTTGCCATCGATCCGGAGTTTTTCAAATATCACCACAGGGAAGCTTGCGAGGTCACCATTGTCACCAATGCGCCGGACGCTGTTCTGTGGGCCTATGGATATCAGCCTCAAACCGTGCACGAGACCGGTATAACAGTGTTTGAATTCTCGCAAAAAGGGATCCTTCAACGCACCGGCGCGGAAATTGAAAATTGGCTTCGGTCCGATCCGGATCGTCCTGCGCTTCATTTCTCGCCAATCCGGCATTGGATGAACGACCCCGTAGGTCTCTGCAAGATCGACGAGCTATGGCACCTTTTTTATCAATTCCATCCGAGCGGCAGTGATTGGGGACCGATGCACTGGGGACATGCGACCAGCCGCGATCTGGTCAATTGGCTTCACATGCCGGTATTTCTGCATCCAGAACAGAACCTGTGGCGTCTCGGCGCCACAGGGGGCGCATTCTCCGGCAACGCCTTTCGGGATCGAGATGGAAGTTTGATGTTCTTTTACACCGAGCGCCTGCCTGCCTATGACCTTTTCGAGGGCTATCGGGAAATTCAGAAAATAGCGCGCCCGGATCGGAGGATGATCAAGGCAGAAGGCATTGTGACGGTGTTGGAAGAGCGTCCCGATGGGGTCGAGCACGATTTCCGCGATCCAAAGGTTTGGTGGGATGACGCAGCCAACGCCTATCGCATGATACTCGGCGCATCGATCGAAGGCGATCCCGCAGTGTTGTTGTTTGGCTCCGCCGATGGCCTCGATTGGCAATATCTCAGGCCGCTCTACCGTGCACCGGCTAATTTCCGCCAGGAAGGCGCGCGTGCGGTTGAATGCCCGGATTTCTTTCGGCTGGAGGAAAAGTGGGTTCTGGTGATGGGTTTTGTTGGCCATGTCGAGCCACGAACACGGCGCCACAATCTCCTTTATGCCCTGATCGGCGAGTTTATAGACGACTGCTTCGTGGCCGACATGCCGGAAATGCAATTGCTGGATTTCGGCACCGATTATTATGCGATGCAGAGTTTCGAAGCGGGAGGGCGCCAGATCGCCTTTGCCTGGCTTTTCAATTGGGAATATCGCAAGCCCGAGGGCTCAGCCTATTCCGGAGAGATGTCCCTACCACGTGTTCTAAGTTTGAGTGAGGACGGGAAGAGGCTGCGCATGCTGCCGACGATCGAAGTCGACGATCACTTTGCCGCTGACCCTATCGTCGAGAAACAATGCGGCAAATTCTCGCTACCAATGGCACCCATTGAAATTCGCCTTTCCGGAGCCCTGGAAGGCAGCAAGGTCGTTGCAACGCAGGGCGGCGAACTTGCCTTCGAGGTCTGCGTCGCTGGAGGTATTCTCTCGATCCGGCTCGCCCAGGACGACGGCTCGATCCATTACGTGGCGGAGCTTGCCGACGGAAAGGACCTTCGTCTGTTTCATGATTGCGGAATCGTCGAGATTTTCGCCGATGGCGGAACTGTTTGTGGAACCCGTCGCGGATACGCGAATATCAACCCCGATTACCTGGAAATCTCATCGTCCGCTTCAACGCGGGTGCTGGAAAGGGATGCGAAACGCTGCTGTGCTGGCGCAAGATGAGCTATTGAATGAAACGCTTGGGCCTTCACGGAATAACGAGATCTTGATCGACAACAACAGTTATCGAAACCCCGGTCGGCCCTATTTGACCGAGTATTGCGCTGATATGGCAGATTTCAGGCAGTGCTGGGGAGGGTGGGATGCTTCAAGTCCGCAAAAAATTGCTGATAACCGCGACAGCCGTCATCGTGGTTGCGGTATCGTCGTCATCCTGCACGACGAGCTCGAATGACTCGATGCAGACCGGCTCGGTTGGATATACCGGCGCCGACTATTCGCTCAGACCTGCCTGCCGCGATGGGTTTGGCAACGATCATCCTTGCAGCTATTAACGACCGATAGAGTGAAGCTCCGATTGCCGTGTAGTTTCCGGTCTGACGCTGCATAAGGCGGCTGCCAAGCCCGGCTTTCCCATAGCCCGCGGATGAAGTACACAACCGAGGTGGTGCTCTAGGAAAGACAGTCATGCGGTATCTTCGGTCAGGGCCGCGTCGGCTTCAAACCCCGGACATGGGCGCCCCGCGCACCAAAATGGTCGGTCTGCGGTCTGGTGAAATCGCCGACCGGAATATTCGCGTCATTCTGGAGGCGATCCGCCGTCATGGCCCGCTGACCCGGATGGAGCTTGGGCGTCATAGCGGCCTGACCGGCCCTGGCATTACCAATATTCTCCGCCGATTGGCCGAGGAAAAGCTTATCACCTCCAACCGTCGCAATGGCCTTGGCGGAGGGGCCACCGCCACCGAGTTTGCCTTGCGTCCGGAAGGTGCTTTCTCGATCGGCGTCAAGCTTCGCCAAAGGCGTGGCGAGGCCGTACTCATCGATTTGAGTGGTCAGCTCCATGACCGGGTCTATATCGAGCTGGACCCCGCTGACAAAGTCGGTCTGGTGCATGCGGCCGTCAGGGATATGGTCGATCGCCACGCCGCGTTGCCGATCATCGGGCTCGGCATCGCCGCCAACGACTGGACGGAGGATCAAAGCGATCAGATCGCCGCGATGTCGACGATCGCGCGTCCCTATGTCGAGAACGAGTGTACGGCGAGCCTTCTCGCCGAGCGCACGATCGGAAGCTCCGGCAGGGAAGGCGGACTTGCGATGATCATCATCGACGACGACGTTCAGGCCGGCTTTCTCATTCGCGGTATTCCCTATTCCGGCGTGCATGGCCGGGCGGGCAGCATCGGCGAAATGTTGACCGGTCCCGACAATGTCCAGCTCAATACCGTCGTCGGTTTCGAATCCCTGCGATCACGGATCGGCGACCAGGCGTTCACTAGCCTGCTGAAGGGCGAGGAAATCTCCTCGCCGCTACTGTCGCAATGGATACGGGAAGCCGCTGGCCATCTGCTCGACCCGATCATCGCCATGGCCGGTTTCCTCGCCCCGAGCGTCGTCATGATCGGCAGCGATCTGCCGCAGGGCGTGATCGAAGCGCTGATCCATCAGCTTTCCATCGAGCGGCGCGACACCTCGACGAGACCGTTGCTGACGCCCTGGATTTCTCCGATGAAACCTGCGAGCTTCAGCGGCGGCGGCGTTGCGCTCGGTGCCGCTCTCCTCCCCTTCCTCAACACTTTGCTGCTGCCGCCTGCCTCGGCTTGACGCATGTTGCTTCAGGCGAGCGCTTCATCGGCGTGGCTGAGATCGGAGGCCAGCGCTTTGTCCAGGACTTTCTGGATATTGGCCGCCCGCCGGAACGAGGGTTCCTGGGTCCTGCCCGCCCGCACTGCCTGGACGAAACGCTGGTAGTTCGTCTCGACCGGATCGAAGGGGACGTCACGCCAGGTCGCCGTGTGCACGTCCTCGCCAAGACAGGCGCGAAGCGTCGATTTTCCGGTGTCGTAGATCATCTCGATCGAGCCGGTTTCGCCATAGACCCTGAGGCGCAACTGATCCATCTGTCCGGCCGCCGTGCGCGTCGCCTGGATCGTGCCGATTGCCCCGCCAGTGAAATCGACATTCATCGTAAAACTGTCATTCGCATCGAGATCATATTCGCCGATCTTGTGTCCTGGCGCCTTGTCGAAGGTCTTCAGCCGCGCGAAGACATGAGCAACGTCAAGGCCTGAACCGTATGATGCGAAATCGACGATGTGAATTCCGATATCACCGAGCGCGCCGTTGGATCCATGCTTCTTGCTCAGCCGCCACAGCCATTTGCTTTCGCTCTTCCAGTCGCCCCAATGCCGACCGACCAGCCAGCTTTGCAGATGCGACGCCTCGACATGGCGCACTTGCCCGATTTCGCCGGCGAGCACCATCTGCCGGCCCTTCTGAAGGGCGGGCGAATTGCGATAGGTGAAATTGACCATGCCGACCTTGCCCGATCGCTCGATGGCCTCGGTCATCTCCATGGCCTTGATCGCATCGGTGGCGAGCGGTTTCTCACAGAAGACGTGCTTGCCGGCTGCGATCGCCTGTAGCGTCGTCGGGTGGTGAATGCGGTCCGGCGTGACATTTGCGACAGCGTCGAACTCGCCCCAGGCGAGAGCTTCCTCAAGGGTCGTGAAATGGTTGGCGATGCCATGTTCGGTGCAAAAGGCCGCGAGCCTTTCCGGGACGACATCGACGCCGCCCACGACGCTGACACCTTCAATCGCCTTGAAGTTGGCGGCATGCTGGTTGGCCATGCCGCCGGTACCGAGAATGAGTAGACGCATCTTATCCTCCATGGAATTAACTTCCCGCGACGGTTCAGCCGGGCAAAACCGCACTCACGCCATCGCAGCAATCCGTGATTGCCTCGTGCTCTTCTTCAGGAAAATTGCGGTGGATGCGCCGCGCGTGCGGCGGGACGCTCCATCACTTTCACGGCGCATATCCTTTTCCGGAAATCGATCTCGATTTTCCGGAACGGTGCGCTAGCTGCTGTTGATTGTCGCCAGCATCTCAACCTCCCAGGTCTGGCCTTACAAGCTGTGGCTTGACATCAAATCAAAGTAACTTAATCTAATTAATGCAGCACGGAAATGAGGAGAGGTCAACTGACCGCCAGGCTGTATCCGTTCAAAATGGGGAGGAGACCCATCATGAAGAGCGCCACCGTCAGCGCATTTGCGCTGAGCACCATGTTATTTTCAGCATCTACGTCATTTGCCCAGGAACTTGCCACGAAGGACAGGATCGGCCTTGCCGATGCGCCCAAATCCCTCGTCGTCCGTTTGACGAACGACAGCCCCAACAATTCGGATCCGGCGATCGCCGAGGGCTATCAGAAGCTCTTCGTCGATTTCATCAAGAAGCATCCGGACTGGAAATTGCAGATGCAATTCATGTCCTCGGACATCGGCACCGAACAGGCCAAGATGCTGGAGCAGGCCAAGGCCGGCAACGCGCCTGACTGCGCCGCTGTCGACTCCTTCGTCCTCTCGCAGTTCATGGTCAATAAAGTTCTTGCGGACTTCACGCCGTATTTTTCGAAGGAGGAAGTGGATGACCTGTTCCCCTTCATCCGCAGCGGCATCACCGATAAGGACCAGACGGTCCGCGCTTGGTGGTGGGATACCGATCTTCGTGTGCTCTACCGCAACAAGTCGATCGTTGCGGACGCGCCGCAGACATGGGACGACCTGAAAAAGGCCGCGCTCGCCTCCACCAAGGAAGGCATGGAAGGTGTCCTCTTCAATGGCGGGCGCTGGGAAGGCACGACGTTCGACTGGCTCGCGAATTATTGGGCGCTGGGCGGCAAGCTTGTCGACGATTCAGGCAAGCCGGTATTCGGCGAAGGCGAGAACAAGGAGAAATTCCTGAAGGCCCTGAATTATTTCAAGGATCTCGTCGATTCGGGTGCCGCGCCCAAGCGCGTCAGCACGATCGCGAATTATGACGATTTGAATGCTGCGGCCGCCGCGGCGACGACGGCTCTCTTCATCGGCGGCAACTGGCAATATGCGCAGTTGAAGGCCACGCTCGACGAGGACGAGTTCAACAACTGGACCTTCTCGCCGATCCCCGGGCCCAGCGCCGATCAGCGTTCGACCGGCACCGGCGGTTGGACGATCGCCTCCTTCAGTAAGGACAAGGATAAGGTCGAGATGTGCGCCAACCTCGCCCGCGAGGTTTATATGGGGCCGGCAAACGCGCTGCAGCAGCAGTTGCCGACCAGGAAGTCGCTGTTCGACAAATATGAGGTCTTCTCTACCGAAGCCAACAAGACCTTCGCCAAGGCTCTGGTCGACGGACAGGCACGCCCGGGTGTGCCGATCTATCCCGAAATCTCCAACCAGATCCAGATCATGATGGGCGACGTGCTCTCGGGGACCAAAAAGCCGGAAGACGCGTTGAATGCCGCCTACAACGCGGCGCTGGAGGCTTACAAGCGACTCTAGTGCTTCTGAGCGTGACGGCGCCTGCCCCCGGGCGCCGTCACATTGCGAAACCCCGGACAGAGAGGCCCAATGAGCCCCATCGCCATCGAGGTTGACAGCCAGCCTCAAAGCAGATCGTTCATGCGCCGTTTCGCCGGTGCGCCCCTGCCCTGGATCATGCCCGTGATCATCGTCATCGGCATCTTCTATCTTTATCCCGTCATCGATGTATTCAGGCTTTCATTCACCAATGCGACGCTGATCGGCGACAATCAGGATTATACGCTGGGGTCGATCACCAATGCGTTGAGCTCGCCGCAGCTGCCCGACATTTTATGGGCGACCCTGATCTTCGTCGGCGGCAGCGTCATCGGCCAGCAGATTTTAGGTCTTGCGGTCGCCGTCGTGGTCATCCGCGGTGAAAAACGCGGCCTGTTCGGCACCACCATTTTGAGGACGACGGCGCTTGTTGCCTGGGTTGTTCCCGGAATTGCCGGCGGCATCATCTGGCAGATGCTCTTTTCCGAAGCGCCTTATGGCGCGCTGAACAGCATTCTCAGGTTGATGCACATGCCTGTTGTCGCCTGGCTCTCGGACCCCGCAATCGCACCGTGGTCCACCCTCATCTCCAACATATGGCGCGGCACAGCATTTTCGATGGTCGTCATGTATGCGGCGCTGAAGTCGATCGATCCCTCGCTCTATGAAGCGGCGGAGGTCGACGGCGCAACGGCATCGCAGCAGTTTTTCTTCGTCACGCTTCCGCAACTGCGCGCGGCAATCCTCGTCAACATGATCCTCATTACGATCCAGACGGTGAATACCTTCGATGCGATCATCACGCTGACAGGCGGCGGTCCGGGGCGCGCGACCGAGGTCATCTCACTCTACGTCTTCAATATCGTCTTTAGAAACTACGACCTGTCCGGCGGCAGCGTGCTCTCCGTGCTCATGCTGATCATCAGCCTCGGGCTCGCCTTTATCTATGCGTCGTTCCTGCCGAAGGAGGAAGAGCAATGAACGGACGGACCGGAACGCGGCTCGGCGATGCCATGAGTTATCTGTTCATGCTGGTAATGTTCGTGTTCTTCGCTGGCCCCCTCACCTATCTCCTGTCGATGGCGATGCGTGACAAGCGCGAGATCTATCGCGGCGCGGCGCGATATATTCCAAACAATCCCACCATCGACAATTTCATCACCGTTTTGAACAACAGCTACTTTCCGATCTATCTCTGGAACGGCCTCAAGCTTGCCGCCCTTAGCGGACTGGGCGTCCTGATCGTCGCACTGCCCGCGGCTTACGCTTTTTCCCGCTTTCAGTTCCGGGGCAAGGGCCTGTCGATGATGGGGCTGCTGCTTTTCCAGATGATCTCGCCGCTTGTCATCATGGTGCCGCTCTACCGCTACATGAACCGCCTCGGCCTGCTGGATACGCATTTTGCCGTCGTCATGGTCTATATCGCGCTTGGCGTTCCGCTGGCGACCTGGCTTCTGAAGAGTTCGGTCGACGGCATCCCGCGCAGCCTCGACGAAGCGGCGATGATCGATGGCTGCAATCGATTTTCGGTCTTCTGGCGCATCATTCTGCCACTGTCGGCGCCGGGCATCGCCTCCGTCTTCATCATCACGGTGATTGCCGGTTGGTCGCAATTTCTGGTGCCTTTTCTGTTGCTCACGAAAAATGATCTGATGCCGATCGGCGTCGGGATCTTTAACTTCCGCGGCATGCAAACCGACTCGTCCATCCAACTGCTTGCCGCCGCCTGCCTGATTGCGGTCGTTCCGGCGATCGTCGCCTTCCTGTCGCTCCAGCGGCTGATCCTCGGTGCGATGACCAGCGGCGCGGTCAAGGGATGACGAGCGGTTCAGGCTATGCGCAAGGAAGGATTTCGGGCATGAACCAGACACTCGGCGCCAGGCTGTCCCCGGATCTGACCGGCGCCAATGTCGAAGATGCAGGTGAGCACAACAGGGCTATCGTTCTGCGCTGTATTCATCGCCAGGCGCCGATTTCGCGCGCCGAAATCGCCAGGCGGACGGGTTTTACCAAACCGGCGATCGCCCGGATCGTCGATCGTCTCCTCGATGAGGGCCTGATCATGGAGGCCCGCCGGCGGCATGGGCTGAGAGGTCAGCCGGCGATTGAACTCGAAATCAATCCGGATGCCTGCTTTGCCATCGGCATCAACATCGATCGCGACCATCTGACGATCCTGGCCGTCGATGCCGTCGGCAACGTCCGCGCCCGCGTGCATCACGAGAAACGCTTCATTCTGCCGGCGGAATTCCTGCAGCTCACGGCCGATGCGATTTCGCATTTCCAGCGCAGCCGGCTCATCGACGACGCGCGCCTCGCCGGCATCGGTCTGGCGATGCCGGATTGGCTTGGCGAGATTTCGCTTCTCGGCAAGCCCAAGGCCTATCAGGAATGGACAGCATTCGACGTGCGCGCCGCACTTGAGAACCTGACGCAGCATCCCGTCTTCATCGAAAACGAAGCGAATGCCGCAGCCCTTGCCGAACTCGATTATGGACTGGGTGCTGAAAGCAGCAGCTTCTTCTACATCGCCATCAATCCATGCCCGGGTGGCGGCCTCGTGCTCGACGGCAACGGTCATCGTGGCGCCATGGGCCTCAGCGGCGAAATTGGCTGGCTGCCGATTGCCGATGGCGGGGACGGGAAGGCCCATAAGGTCCAGCTTCTCGGCGAGATATTCTCGCTGTTCTTCCTCTATGATTTCCTTGCGAAACACGGCGTCGAGGTGAGTGTTCCCCACGATCTCCTGACGCTGGATGCGCACGGCAAGCGCCTCGTGTCGCAGTGGCTGAAGGAAATGAGCGCGCATCTGGCTGTCGCCGTCAAGCATATCGGCATGGTCGTCGACCCCGACGCCGTCCTGGTCGGCGGCCGATTGCCGATCCGCATCGTCGACGAATTGCTGCGCTATGTGCACGAGCATCTCGATGCCGAGGACACCAACCTGCCCTCGCTTCATCGCGCCTCGCTCGGAGAGGATGCCTCGGCCATGGGGGCGGCGGTCATGCCGATGGCAGCAGCCCTCATGCTCGCATCGGCGGACGCTGCGCAACGCACACGTTCGCCACTCAAGAACATGGATCGCCTGAACAGTTGAAACGGCCGGCAAGGCCTACGGATTATAGTGAAGATTTTGGTGAAGATGGGAGGATTTTGGTGAAGATCGGCTTTTACACTTCGACATTCAACGATCGCCCCTTCGAGGAAGTGGTGGATTTCGCCGCATCGGCCGGTTTCGACGCCATCGAAATCGATGTCGGCGGCCATATCAAGACGCCGGATCGCGTGGAGGCCGCCGTCGCGCTCGCACGCAGCCGCAACCTCTTCGTGTCGTCGATCACCTATTTCGGCAATCAGCTCGATGCTGACCGCGTAAAACGCGAGGCACTTCGCGAAAGGACTGCCGAATTTGCCGGCGCGATCGGTGAAGCGGGCGTCCCGATCTTCGTGATCTTCCCGGGCCGGGACGACACGGCAAGCGACGAAGCCAATTATGATGACTTCGCCGATTTCGCCAACGGGCTGATCGCCAAGACACAGTCCTATGGCCTCACCTTCGCAATCGAGAACTGGCCGGGTCCGAAGGATAATTTCATCGGAACGACACCCAAAGGATGGCAGGAGCTTTTTCAGCGGATCAGGGACCCGCGCTTCGGCCTGGAATTCGATCCCTCGCACCTCATTCGCATTGGCGTCGATCCCTATCAGGCGATGGAGGCCGTGAAAGATCGCATCGCCATTCTTCATGCCAAGGACACGGCAATCGATAAGGAGAGCCTGCAGGCTGTCGGCTATCACGGCAAGGGCTGGTGGCAATACAAGCTGCCAGGGCTCGGCCTCATCGATTGGCCGAGGTTCCTGCGCCAGGCCCGCGGGGGTGGTTTCGACGGCACGTTGTCGATCGAACACGAGGATGCCGCCTATGGCTGGCCGGGCAGGGACTTAGCCGCCCGCAAAGACGGCGAGCGCCTCGGTCTTGATTATTTGAGAAATGTCCTGAGCGGACTTTGACAGCGATTTCGGGAGGACGGCAATGGCCCATGTTTCGGTCAACAATGCGCGCAAGGATTACGGCGCGTTCAAAGCCATAAAAGGCGTCTCGGTCGATATCGGCGACGGCGAGTTCGTCGTTCTGGTCGGTCCCTCCGGCTGTGGCAAATCCACGCTTCTGAGAATGATCGCGGGCCTCGAGGGTATCACCTCGGGGCAGATCCAGATCGGCAAGCATATCGTCAACGAGCTTGCCCCCAAGGATCGGGACATCGCGATGGTGTTCCAGAATTATGCGCTCTATCCGCACATGACCGTTGCCAAGAACATGGGGTTTTCGTTGCGGCTGAAACGAATGCCGCGCACGGAGATCGATCAGCGGGTCGGCAACGCCGCGAAGATCCTCGGTCTCGAAAGTCTATTGGAGAGATACCCCAAGCAACTGTCGGGCGGCCAGAGACAGCGTGTGGCGATGGGGCGGGCAATCGTGCGCGACCCGGCCGTCTTCCTCTTCGATGAACCCCTGTCGAACCTCGACGCCAAGCTCAGGGTGCAGATGCGCTCGGAGATCAAGGAATTGCATCAACGGCTGCAGACGACCACCATCTATGTCACCCACGACCAGATCGAAGCCATGACCATGGCCGACAAGATCGTCGTCATGAAGGACGGGCTGATCGAGCAGTCGGGTTCTCCGTTGGAATTGTACGATCGTCCGAACAACCTTTTCGTCGCCGGCTTCATCGGCTCCCCGGCGATGAATTTCATCAGCGGCAACATGACGGAAGATGGGTTTCGAACCGCCGACGGCCTACTCCTGCCGAGTGAGCGCCGTCCGGCAGATGCCGCGATCTACGGCATTCGCCCCGAACATATCCGGTTGGACCCAGGCGGCATCGAGGTAACGACGGTGGTCGTCGAGCCCACGGGTTCGGAAACGCTCGTCATCGTCCGGCTGGGGACGCAGACGCTGACCTGTGTCTTCAGGGAACGGATCAGGGCCGCCCCCGGCGAGGTGCTGAGGATTGCACCAATCCATGATGCGGTTCACCTGTTTGCCGGAAACGAGCAGCGGATCACATCAGGCGAAGCCCCGTTGAACTGACCCGGCCGATTGCCCCTCCCCTTCGGCCGGCGCCAGCCGGGGGCGCGTTTTCCGCGCCCCCGACCCCAAATGGAAACGCTATAGAACACTGCTATGAGAAAGCCGTCAGCCGGCTCTAGCTGACGGCGTTCCTTTTGCCGAGGAGGGCTGCGCGGATCTGTTCGCTTTTGCTCAACAGCGGAGCGGGAACCGGTGCTGTCTGCTCGGGCGCGTCGGCTTTGCCGGTAGCCTGCTTGAGGCTCAGGAAGCGGTTTTGCGCGACCAGCCGGTCTTCGGGCGACAGTGGTTCGACGGGTTCACCGTCAAGGTCATGGCGCATGGAATCCGGCTGGGCGCTGGCGAAATAGTAGCGCCGGCCGTGGACGTAGGCCGCGGTCGCCCGCCTGAGCGTCGTGACGCCGGCATCGGGCTTCAGGAGCGGGCGGAGTTCGTTGAAAAGGCCGACGGCAAAAGGCAGGACCGGATCTCCCGCCTTGGCAGGAAGGACGCCAACCGGCCGGATCAACAGCGTGTTGATCGCGTTTGCCTTCTCCACGTCGAGCTCGGTTGCCGCAATCGGTCCGCGGCTGATCTTCCAGGGCTTGTCCATGCGTCCTCCATGTTACGTCCATAGCGACCGACTGTGATGGTATCTTGACGGACAGGGGCGAGCAACGGAAGTCGCACATCGTCGGTTCCACTGCAAGCAGGTGAGACGCGGAACAGGAGCCTGGTGGCAAAAAGCCGCTCCCCCGGGGCCGATATGGTCCGGTGTAATCGGTTGGCGTTTCATCTAATCGTTTTTATCACGGAATATGCATTGACCTGCCGCATCGATTACACTTCTTATCCGCGCCCAAGATGGAGTGACCGGCCCAGGGAGGATATATGCGGGTTTTCTCGAGCATTGACGAGCTGCGCCACACGCTCGATGCGCTGAAGCGGCAGGGGCGGACCGTCGGCCTTGTTCCGACGATGGGCTATCTCCATGCCGGTCATATGGAGCTGGTCTCGCGGGCTCGCGCCGAGAACGACATCGTCGTCGTCTCGATTTTCGTCAATCCGCTGCAGTTCGGCCCGGCGGAAGATCTCAGCAGATATCCACGCGATCTGGAACGCGACGCCGCCATGCTGAGGCAAGCCGGCGTCAATTTCCTTTTTTCACCTGGCGTCGAGGACATGTATCCCCGCCCGATGCTTGCTGTCGTCGACGTTCCCGATCTCGGGCGCGAACTCGAAGGAGCGCTGCGGCCGGGGCATTTTGCCGGCGTCGCCACAGTCGTCTGCAAGCTTTTCAACATTGTGCAGCCGCAGACCGCCTATTTCGGAGAGAAGGATTACCAGCAGGTCGTCATCATCAAGCGCATGGTGGACGATCTGGCCTTGCCGGTGCGCGTGATATCGGTGCCGACGGTCAGGGATAGCGACGGCCTCGCATGGTCGTCGCGCAACGTCTATCTCAGCGAGGCGGAGCGGCGTGCCGCGGTGATCGTCCCTCAGACCCTTGACGAGGCCGAGCGCCTGGTCGCCGACGGCTTGACCGATCCGGTGGAACTCGAGGCAAAGCTCACGGCGTTTCTTAGCCGCGAGCCTCTGGCAAGGCCCGAGGTCGTCGCCGTCAGGGATGCCTCGACGCTGCAGCCGGTCACGTCGATCGCGGAGCCTGTCGTCGTGGCGCTCTTCGTTCGGCTCGGCTCGACACGGCTTCTCGACAACAGGGTCGTCAGTGACAACCGAATTGTTGGTGACAACCGAGTGATCGGGAACAACAGGGTTGTCGGCGGGCGGAGATTGCCGGGAAAGGGAGTGACCCGATGAGCGCGGCCGGAATTCAGAAGCGCCTTACACCAGTGCGCATCTCAGCAATGAAAGGCGGCAAGCCGATCGTCTGCCTGACCGCCTATACGACGCCCATGGCGCGGCTTCTCGATGAGCATTGCGACCTCCTGCTGGTCGGGGATTCGCTCGGCATGGTGCTCTACGGCATGGAAAGCACCATCGGCGTGACGCTCGACATGATGATCGCGCACGGCAAGGCGGTGATGCGCGGCGTCGGCAGGGCCTGCGTCGTCGTCGACATGCCGTTCGGCAGCTATCAGGAATCGAAGGAGATCGCCTTCCGCAACGCAGTGCGCATCCTGCAGGAAACCGGCTGCGATGCGGTCAAGCTGGAAGGGGGCGAGGAGATGGCCGAGACCATCGCCTTTCTGACCAAGCGGGGGATCCCGGTCATGGGCCATATAGGCCTGATGCCGCAGCAGGTTCAGACTGCAGGCGGTTATCGGTCCGTCGGCCATTCCGAACACGAGACGTCGAAGATCCGCCGTGACGCCCACGCCATCGGCGGCTCGGGTGCCTTTGCCGCTGTCATCGAGGGCACGGTGGAACCGCTCGCCCGCGAGGTGACAACCGCCATGCACATCCCGACCATCGGTATCGGCGCCTCTTCCGCCTGCGACGGCCAGGTTCTCGTCTCCGACGACATTCTGGGGCTCTTCAGCGATTTCACCCCGCGTTTCGTCAAGCGCTACGACGAACTCGGCAAGAGGATTTCGGCCGCCGCCGCCGCTTATGCCGAAGAGGTCCGGTCGCGACAGTTTCCGGCAGCGGAGCATACGTTCAAACGGCGATCCTGAGACGAGGCGATGTGAGCTCCATCACCGCGCGATATACTGTTCGCGCATGCTGTCGGCTGACCGGCGAACCGCCTCGGAAACCTGCACGAGCTGCTTGGCCATAGGCGTCGAATGGCGCCAGATCATCCCGATCGTTCGCGACGGCTGCGGAGATTGGAAGCGCGAAATCGAAACATGCGCCGAGCGCGTTTCGAGGGGAACGGCCATCTCCGGGATCAAGGTGATGCCGATACCGGCGCTGACCATCTGAACCAGGGTGGATAAAGAGCTGCCTTCCATGACCTCCCGGGGGCGGGCCGGCCCTATCTTGCAGAACGACAAGGCCTGATCGCGAAAGCAATGGCCTTCCTCAAGCAGCAGCAACCGCATTTCGCGCAGCGCCTCGCGTTCGGGCACCGGCTTGCCCTCGTCTTCGGGCCGCCGGACCAGCACGAATTCTTCCTGGAAGAGCTCGAGCTCGGTCAGCGAGGGCTCGGATACCGGCAAGGCAACGATTGCCGTGTCCAGCTGGCCTTGCGCCAGCTCGTGAACCAGCTTCGACGTCTGCGTCTCGCGCACCTCGATCTGGATGCCGGCAAAGCTCCTGTTCAGATCGTTGATGATCGCTGGCAGCAGATAGGGCGCAATCGTCGGGATGATGCCGATGCGCAGCCGCGTCAGGAAAGGATCGCGCGCGGCACGCGCCAGATCCGCCAGTTCGTCGACGCCACGCAGGATATCGCGGATCCTGAGTGCGACGCTTTGGCCGAAGGCGGTCAGCTTCACCTCACGCGCGTTGCGCTCAAAAAGCTCACCGCCCAACTCTTGCTCAAGTTCTTTGATCTGCATTGACAATGCCGGCTGGGAGATCGCACAGGCGTCGGCGGCACGTCGGAAGCGGCCATCTCTAGCCAGTGCTTCAAAATAACGTAGCTGTTTCAGGGTAAGGTTCTTCATAAGTTCAACTTATCGCAACGATCAGTAAATCCAACTTAAATTTATTACATGCTTCCGATATGAAGACTGCAAGGGGAGAGTGGGGCGCCAGCTCGGCTCATCTTTTTTACGCGCAGAGAGATCAAGCAATGAAGGAGACGATCATGGACAACCCCACTGACAGCGCAGGCAAATGTCCTGTGCCACACGGCAATACGCCTCGCAGCAGCCGATCCAACCGCGACTGGTGGCCAGACCAGTTGAACGTGCAGATTCTTCACCACAATTCCGGCCGCGCCGACCCGCTCGGCCAAGCCTTCGACTATGCGGAGGAGTTCAAGAAGCTCGATCTCGACGGCCTGAAGAAGGATCTTCACGCGTTGATGACGGATTCGCAGGATTGGTGGCCGGCCGATTTCGGTCACTATGGCGGCCTGTTCATCCGCATGGCCTGGCACAGCGCCGGCACATACCGCATCACCGATGGCCGCGGCGGCGCCGGGGCTGGCCAGCAGCGTTTTGCGCCACTCAACAGCTGGCCGGACAACGTGAACCTCGACAAGGCTCGCCGCCTGCTGTGGCCTATCAAGCAGAAATACGGCAACCGCATCTCCTGGGCTGACCTGTTGATCCTCACCGGCAACGTCGCGCTCGAATCCATGGGTTTCAAGACCTTCGGTTTCGCCGGCGGCCGCGCCGACGTCTGGGAGCCGGAAGAACTTTACTGGGGTCCTGAGGGAACCTGGCTGGGTGACGAACGCTACAGTGGCGAACGCGAACTGGCAGAGCCGCTTGGCGCCGTGCAGATGGGCCTTATCTATGTCAACCCGGAAGGCCCGAACGGCACCCCGGATCCGCTGGCATCCGCCCGCGACATCCGCGAAACCTTCGCCCGTATGGCGATGAACGACGAAGAAACCGTGGCGCTGATCGCCGGCGGGCATACCTTCGGCAAGACCCATGGCGCTGGCGATCCGTCGTTTGTCGGTGTCGACCCGGAAGGCGGCGAGCTCGAAGCTCAGGGTCTGGGCTGGACCAGCAAGTTTAACACCGGCGTCGGTCGCGATGCCATCGGCAGCGGCCTCGAAGTGACCTGGACCCAGACGCCGACCCAGTGGAGCAACTACTTCTTCGAAAACCTGTTCGCTTTCGAATGGGAGCTGACCAAGAGCCCGGGCGGCGCGCATCAGTGGCAGGCCAAGAACGCTGAAGCCTCCATTCCGGATGCCTACGACGCCTCGAAGAGGCACCTGCCGACCATGCTGACCAGCGACCTCGCGCTGCGTTTCGATCCTGTTTACGAGAAGATTTCGCGCCGCTTCCTCGAAAATCCCGACCAGTTCGCCGACGCTTTCGCCCGCGCCTGGTTCAAGCTGACCCACCGCGACATGGGACCGAAGGTGCGCTACCTCGGCCCGGAAGTTCCGGCCGAAGACCTGATCTGGCAGGATGTGATCCCGGCCGTCGACCACCCGCTTGTCGACGACAAGGACATTGCCGACCTGAAGGAAAAGGTTCTCGCCACCGGCCTCACGGTGCAGGAACTCGTCTCGACCGCCTGGGCGTCGGCCTCGACCTTCCGCGGCTCCGACAAGCGTGGCGGCGCCAACGGCGCGCGCATCCGCCTTGCCCCGCAGAAAGACTGGGACGCCAACCAGCCAGCCCAGCTCGCCAAAGTCATCGGCGTTCTCGAAGGCATCCAGAGGGACTTCAACGCAGTTCAGACCGGGGCCAAGAAGATCTCGCTCGCCGACCTGATCGTTCTCGCCGGTGCAGCCGGCGTCGAGAAGGCGGCGGCAGCGGGCGGCAACGCTGTCAGCGTGCCCTTCACGCCGGGCCGCACGGATGCTTCCGAAGCCCAGACCGACGCGCATTCCTTCGCAGCGCTCGAGCCGCGCATCGACGGCTTCCGCAACTATGTGAACGGCAAGCGCCATCAGTTCATGAAGCCGGAAGAAGCGCTCGTCGACCGCGCCCAGTTGCTGACGCTGACCGGACCGGAAATGACCGTCCTCGTCGGCGGCCTGCGTGTGCTGAAGGCCGGCGCGCCCGAGCATGGCGTCTTCACTTCGCGTCCCGAGACGTTGACGAACGACTTCTTCGTCAACCTGCTCGACATGGGCACGCAGTGGGTTCCCCTCGCCGGCAAGGAAGGCGTCTATGAAGGCCGCGACCGCAAGACTGGCGCCGCCAAGTGGACCGGCACCCGCGTCGACCTGATCTTCGGCTCGCACTCGCAGCTTCGCGCCTTTGCCGAAGTCTACGGCCAGGCCGATACCAAGGAGAAGTTCGTGAGGGACTTCGTCGCGGCCTGGACCAAGGTTATGAGCGCCGATCGTTTCGATCTCGTCTGATCTACAGCATTTCGCCCGGGGGCAGTTTCGGCTGCGCCCGGGCATTTTTTCATCGGAGACCGGACCTACCGCCCGACCGTCCAGTTCTCGGCACGCCTGATGCTCGATTGGGCGGCGACTACCCCTCCTCCGTCATCCCTGTGCCCTCAGTGCTTTGCCCGAGTGATGTCACAGGGATCCAGCGCGTCCAAGTCCTTGGGCGCGGGAGACTTCCTTGCTTTGATAAGAGTCATTCACCACGCAGACGCGCGGTGGCTGGATTCCTGTGACGTCCCTCGGGCCAAGCGCGAGGAAGGGAATGAGGAGTGTGCCCCGATCGTGAGGCCGTCTCGGGGCTTTTAACGAGGCAAAATGCCGAAAGGCGAAAGTGACAGCAGATCGGGATCAGTCGTCGCCGTTGCCGTCGCTACCTGGGCATGGTTTATGCTGTAGCCGTAGGTGAGGACGCGGTCGCCGTCGATCATGAAGAATTGCGCCTGATCCAGGCCGGGCCGCAGGTTACCCGTCACGGTGACGGTCTCGTACATTCTTGCCAGGTGCAAAGGCTCTTCCGGAACGACACGAACCAGTTGGTTAGGCGGAGGGGACGGCATGTGACTGCAGGCTCCGGCCCAAGGCACCAGCATGAATTCGTAGACAAGATCGCCATCCTGGTCGACCGGCAGCACGAAGCCCGTCAATTCGATCGGATGCTCCTCTCCATGCCAGGCGAGTGTTTCGCCCTGTGGGCCGCTCACCGCCTTGCCCGACAGCGGAACCGTCGCTTTGGGCTGATCGGCCGGCCGTAAAGCGTTCCAGAAAATAGGCTGAGCTGCAGCGAAGGCGTCAGAAATTGGGCATGCGAAACCAAATGCCAGCGCCGCGAACGTCAGGAGGAAAGGTTCGTGTTTCATCATTGCATCTCCATCGGGCCGGCCGCTTTGACCACCTTGCCGCTGCCGTGTGGATGCTACTCCCGATCCCGCTTAGCCGTCAAAGCTTCCGGCGCGAACTACTCAGGGCTCTGCGGGGAGCAAGGAGAGGATGTGCGGTGGCCGCCCCCCTCGACCGGAGGCAATAGCGCGGGGGAACGACGACCGAGTGGTTGGCAGTCAGGAGGACCCCACGTGGGGTGAACGTGGGATCTCCCTGCCGGATCTGCGGGCTGGTGAAGCCTTACTTCTCCGGCATCATCGAAGAGTGGTGCGAGGTAATCAGCCAGTTCTCGTCCTTGAACTCATAGGTATAGGTGTAGCGGGCGGGAATCTTCGAGCCGTCCTTCAGGCTGAAGGTGTAGGTGCCGGTGTCGACAGCCCAGTTGCAGCCGATCTTGACGTCGCGGCTATCGATATGGCCCTTGGGCTCATTCGCCAGGAAGTGCTCGAAGTAATCGATCCGTTCCGCCTGGGTCAGGCGAGGTTTGTCCGACAAGGTCGCGAGCAGCACGGAGTCGTCACTGTAGTTCTTGGCTACCTCCTGGGGGCTCAGCGTCGCGAGTGAGGTATTCCAGCGGTCGAAGAGCTTGGCGATTTCTGCCTCGCTTGTCGGCGCACAGGTTGCGGTTTCGGTAGCCGCCGCAGCCGACTGGACCTGAACGAAACCGAGAACGAGGGCGGCAGCAATGATGGTACGCATTTTGACTTTCCTATGTAGCGGTTCCGGCGGACATCGCATCGGTCGACCGCATGACCAACATCTAAGGTGCCCAATGCCCCCGCCCCATCTGCCGGGTGGCTCCGATCGGGTCTGCCGAACGGCATAGATGACATTCCTGCCGGAATGACTATCGTGCCCGCGTCATTCATCTCGGAGCAGTACCGTCAGGCATGAACCACGATACAGGCACGACGCATGCGCCGAACGTCACGGAATTGAGGGCCCTTTACCGGGCGGCGGAAGCGCGCGCGGCCCGGCTGCGCTTCATCATCGAGGCGCGAAACCTGCTTGACACCCAAGCCTTCGAAACGGCTGCCCAGGAGGTTCTATCGCGGCTCGCCGACTTCGCGGGAGCAGCCTTTGCCGAGCTCGTTTTTCCATCCTTGCAGGGAGATCTGCCGGTGCAGCTGATGGTCGGCAAGTCGACGAGCCCGGGAAGCGACAGCATCTTATTTACCTCGCAGGACGGCTCCGGTTTCCACCTCACGTTGATCGGTCCGTCCAGAGGCCGCGCCATCGACGCCGACGATCGGCAGACATTGGAGGTGGTGGCAGGTCAACTGGCCGACGCTTACAATCTTGATCGGCAGGCGGCGGAAAATCAGGCGCTTCTCGGCGATCTGGAACGGCAGCGCAGCGAGCTCGCAGCCCTCGTGGCGCAGCTGATCCAGGCGCAGGAGCAGGAGCGGCAGCGAGTGGCGCTCGATCTTCACGACGGCTCGGCGCAGCTGGCAGCAGGCCTCAGCTATCGCCTGCAGGACCTTGCGGCCCGCATCGGCGAGGCGCATGTCCTAAAGCCCGAGATCGACCAGCTGGCCGCACTGGCGCGCCATTCCGTTGCGGATCTCAGGGCGGCGATCGCCGATCTTCGCCCGCCCGAACTCGATGATCTCGGCGTCGCCGCGGCTCTGCGCACGCGTCTCGATGCAATCGACGATCTCGAGGTGATCGCCGATCTCGATGCTGCCGCCGATCGCTGGCCGACATCGACCGGGATCATCTTCTATCGCGTCGCGCAGGAAGCGATCACCAATGTGATCAAACACGCCGAGGCGAGCCGCTTGGTCGTGCGCCTCTTCGAGGACGGTAAGGGCGAAGCGCATCTCGAAGTGATCGACGATGGCAAAGGCATCGGGGAGGTGCGCCATCCCCAGATGCGGGGCGGGCAACTCGGCATCGTCGGCATGCGGGAACGGCTGGCGCTGCTCGGCGGCCGGATCGAGATCGAGGCCGGGTCTTCGGGCGGCACGCATGTCCGCGCCGCCGCCCCTCTTCAGCAGGAGACGACATCAGAATGACGGCATCGATCCTTGTCGCCGACGATCATGACATCGCCCGCGCAGGTCTTATCGCCATGATCGGCGGCGAAGACGATTTTCATATTGCCTGGGACGTGCGCGACGGCGTCGAAGCGGTGGAGGCCTGTATGCTGCACAAGCCGGATCTTGCTCTCCTCGACATCCGCATGCCGCGCATGGACGGCCTCGCCGCAACGAGGGAGATCCGGCGCGTGTCGCCGGGGACACGCGTCATGATCATCACCATGCATGACAGCCTCGACTACTTGGAAGCTGCGATCGAAGCAGGCGCCACGGGCTACCTGCTCAAGGATGCCAGCCGGGAAGACATTCTCCGCACGATCCGGCGCGTCCTTCAGGGTGACGCCTTCTTCGACGGCCCGCTCGTGGCCAGGCTGTTGCGCCGCGCGGCCACCAAGCCGCAAACCAACAGCAGCGCTCTGGAGACGCTGACCATCCGGGAGCGCGAAGTCCTGTCGAAGGTGGCCGAGGGCCTGACGAACAAGGAGATCGGCCGGGCCCTGAAAATCTCGCCTGGTACCGTGAAGATCCATGTCGAGCGGATCATCGGCAAGCTCGGCGCTGGCGACCGGACGCAAGCCGCCGTCATGGCTGTGCGCGGCGGGTTCGTGTCAACATCCAGGGAAGAGCAGCAATGACCGCGACGACGCGCCGGCAGGCGCTACGCTTCGCCGATCTGCCGCTGAGGGCAAAGGGTATCGTCATCATCACTGTGCCGCTGGCGCTGCTGCTTGCGGCTCTCGCTTCCGTCTTCGTGGCCGACCGGCAAAGCCGGATTGCAGAGGATCAGGTGCGGGTGACGCTCGAAATCCAGTCGGGCATTCAAGAGATCCATGCCTCGATCGCCGAAGCGGCCACCGCGATGCGTGGTTATCTGCTGACCGGAAGAGCCGATTTTCTTGATCCCTTCAACCGGGCCGAGGACAGATTGCCTGTCGTGCTCGACGAGGTCGGCCGGCGATTGCGAGATGAAGAGCAGAAGAACCGCCTCGAACGCATCCGCACTCTCGTCGTCGCGAAAGTCGATCGTCTCCAACTCCTGAAACAGGCCGACATCCTGCGCGCCGGCGGACGCGAGGACCTTGCGGCCAAGCTCATCGAGGGCAAGCAGGTCCTCGATGTGCTGAGACAGGAAATCGACGCGATGAGCCGGCGGGAGGCGGATCTGCTTCACGCGAGGACCGAGGCCGCGGACCGGGTTCGCACTCTGTCGCGAAGCCTGATGATCGCAGCCGGCTTTCTTGGTTTTGCCGGCGCGCTCGTCGCCGTCTTCCTGTTTTCGGCAAGCATCGTGCGCCGTGTGCATGCGCTGAAAGCTGAGGCGCATCGGCTGTCGCAAGGCGAGGTCGTGACGGTGGCGGATCCCTTCCGCGATGAACTCGGCAGTCTCGGACAGGCGCTCGAAGATGCGAGCGTCCTTCTGAAAAAACGCGAGGCGGACCTGACCGAGAGCGAGGAGCGCTTTCGGCAACTGGTCGAAGGCGTCAGCGACTACGGCATCTTCGGGCTCGATACGTCAGGACGGGTGATAAGCTGGAACGCAGGCGCCGAGCGGATCACCGGTTATGGCGCCGAGGAAATCGTCGGGCAGCATTTTTCCCGCTTCTATCCCACGGAAACCAGGGACACCTTTCCGGCAGAAGAGCTTGCCGAAGCAGCCCTTCGCGGACGCACCGAAGCGGAAGGCTGGCGCGTTCGCAAGGACGGGTCGCAATTCTGGTCGCACGTCGTCGTGACCGCACTCCATGATGAGACGGGCCGGTTGCGCGGCTTTTCCAAGATCACGCGCGATATTACCGAGCGCAAGCAAATCGAAGAGGCCCTGCTTGGCGCCCGTGAGGATGCGATCCGCGCGAGCAACGCCAAGAGCGAATTTCTGTCGCGCATGAGCCACGAACTGCGCACGCCGCTGAATTCCGTGCTCGGTTTCGCGCAGCTTCTGGAAATGGACGTCACCGATACCGAGTCCAGGGAGAGCGTCGCGCAGATATTGAGGGCCGGCCGACATTTGCTCAGCCTCATCGACGAGGTTCTCGACATGGCGAGGATCGAGGCCGGGCACATGGATCTCGCTGTCGAAGCACAGCCCGTCGCCGAGGTGATCGATGAAGCCTTGTCGCTTGCAAGACCGCTCTGCGGTAAGCAGCAGATCACGATCGAGGTCGTCGAGCCGGTCGAGCCGGATCTTTCGGTGCTCGCCGACCGGCGGCGTCTGCTGCAGGTGTTCCTCAACCTCCTCTCCAATGCGGTGAAATACAATCGCCCCCAGGGAAGGGTAACCGTCAGCCACCGCGCAATGGATGGCGGCCGTATCCGCATCGAGGTCAGCGATACCGGTCCCGGCATTCCGGCCGAACGCGTCTCCCGGCTGTTCACCCCGTTCGATCGGCTGGGAGCGGAACGGATCAGCCGGGATGGAACCGGTCTCGGGCTCGCGCTGTCGAAACATCTGATCGACGCCATGGGCGGAACGCTCGGCTTCAGCAACCGGGAAGGCGGCGCCACTTTCCACGTCGATCTGCCACGCACGCCTGCAGCGGTAGAGGCAAGACCGGTTGCGATGGGAAGCCCGCCGTAAAGGCATCACCTTTGATATGGCCGCGCCGCTTGATATCAGTTCGGCATCGCTTCAACGAAATATTGGGTCCATGACAGATTCCACCGATATCGTGCGCCGATCGACGATCCTGATCGTCGACGACGAGCCCGCCAATGTCTCGCTGCTGGAGCGCATTCTCAAACGCGAAGACTTTACGGCGCTGATCAGCACCACCGAGCCGCGCGAGGCCTTGCGGCTCTTTCGCGAACATCCTGTCGATCTCGTTCTTCTTGATCTGATGATGCCCGATCTGGACGGTTTCGCCCTGCTCGAGACCTTTGCGAGGCTCATCCCGGAAAACAGCTATCTGCCGATCCTGGTGCTCACTGCCGATGCGACCTTGCCGACGCGCAGGCGCGCACTTTCGCTCGGCGCCAGAGATTTTCTGACAAAACCATTCGATGCGATCGAGGCCATCCTGCGCATCTTCAACCTTCTCGAAACCCGTATCCTGACCCTGGAGCTTGCCAAACACGGGCTGGCAACGCCGAAATCGGAGCGTCCCCGAATTGATTGATCGGGATCGCGTGGAATATGAGCTGACGCAATCGGGCAATCCTTTCTCATTCCTATGAAAACCCTGATTGGATGGGCCGAGCAGAACCACCCGGCAATCGCTAGCGCGCGGCAACGACACGAAAACGCTTAGCGCGAACTTCAAGAGAGCCTCATCCTGAGGCGCCCCGCAAGGAGCCTCGAGGCGGGCGCTTGCCCCGTCAGGCCAGCAGAACCTTGCCACCCGCTCGGAAGGGAAGAGCGGATTGCAGGGCTTGCCGGACATTTTCCAGGGGGAATACCTCCCGCACCTCGGTCGCGATGACCTTCGAAACGATCTGCGCCGCGACCTCGGAATAGGCCTGCTGCACGTCGCTCATGGCTTGCGAATGAACCCATTCCCGGAGGTGAAAATAGGAAAAGGAAATATCGGGATGGGACGCCCAGAATGAATTCGGAATGCTTTGGCCCGAAAGCAGGCCGTAATGCACGAAGCATCCGCCCGGCCGCAGCGCATCGGCGAGGACTGCGGCGCGCGCACCTCCGACACAATCGAGCACCGCGTCGAGCCCATGCCGGCCGGCGAGCCCGGCAACCAGATCGCTTTCGCTTTCTTCCCTATCGATGATAACAGCCTCGACCCGGCCGCGCAGGCGCTCAAGTGATCTTTCGCTGCGGACGATGGCGACCGGTTCCACGCCCGCCGCGTTGGCGAGACCGATCAATATCGCTCCGATCGAAGAGGCGGCGGCATTGATGGCGATGCGCATGCCCGGCCTCAGCCCGATCTTGGCATGCAGCATCAACCAGGCCGTCATCGGATTGACGTAGCTCGTCGCAGCCTCGAAGTCGGTGAGCTCGTCAGGAACACGCAGGCACCAGCCGGGATCGTTATCCTTGAATTCCTGCCAGCCGCCGGCGCTACGCACCGGCAGCACGCGTGCCCCGGGGGAAAGCCCATGAACCTCTTCACCGCACTGTTCGACCACGCCGAACGCTTCGAAGCCGGGAATGAAAGGCAATGTCGTGCGTCCGCTATAAGCTCCCGAGATGGTGATGATATCGGAGGGATTGATCGCCCGCGCCAGCAGGCGCACCCTCACCTGGTAGCGCGCCAGCGGCGGCAGCGCAGCCTGCTCGAGCTCGACGACATCCTGAGCCGGGCCGAATTTTCGCACGACCGCCTGATATTGCATTGCATCCCCCACACACTGCGGTTAGATCAGCCCGTCGAATTTCGGTGATCGAATGAGCGTTGACGACAGGCCTTTAGCATCGTTCCGGGTCTCGATGCGAGACATCGACATCTATGGTCATGTCCACAACTCCCGTTATCTCGATTATTGCGAGGATGCGGTCGTCGAGTTTCTGCGGCAACGGCAAATTCTCAGCCATTTTCGTCACACCTCCTCGGGCGTTGCCTATCACGTGAAGAAGGCGGAGATCACCTTTCACAGCCCGATTGATCTCGACGATGTCGTCGAGGCAAAGGTGGACGTGGAGAAGATCGGGCGCACGAGCCTGTCCTTTGCCATAGAACTCTTTCGCCAGCGCGATGGCGCCCATTGCGCATCGGCGCAATTCGTCTGGGTCTGCGTCGGCCTTTCCGACAGCCGCCCGACGCCGATTCCCGATGCGACCAGAGCCGCTCTGTCTCCCGGCTGATTGCCGATCGTTCAAACCCGCGGGTGTCCATGCCAATCCATGCGCAGCTTCTTCGACATGCAACGGAGACACCGGACAAGCCGGCGCTGGTGATCGACGGGCATTCGCTCAGCTATGGCGAGCTCTATATGCGCGCCAAGGCAATTTATCGGTTTCTCCAGGATCTCCCTCGCTCGAACCGCCGCATGCTCGATCTGCCCGGTGTGGAGAAGCTTGCCGCTCTCAGCCTTGGCAACCATATCGGCTTTGCCGAATATTTTGCGGCGGCCACCGCTTTCCCGAATGCCTGCGCGGTCATCGACCCGATGATGCCGGCGGAAAGGATCGAACGCATTATCGAGCGGCTGGCGCCTGACGTTCTGTTTGTCGACGACGATGTCGGGCCGAGTGCTGAAATTGCCCGAAGACTCGGCATTCCTGTGGTGGCTGCCGGAGCGCAGGCTTTCGAGTTCGCCGCGGCGGAAGGTGAAGCCGAGCTGCCGGCCGATACTGACAAGATCTTTCTGATCGGCTTCACGTCAGGGACCACCGCTGAGCCGAAGGCCTATTATCGCTCACGCGAGCAGTGGCGCCGGAGCCTCGATCGGGGACGCGTCGTTTTCGAGCTCGAAGATGCGCCGTCGACAATGTGCCCGGGAGCCTTGGCTCATGGCCTGGCGCTTTATGCGCTGGTCGAAGCTCTTGATGCCGGGGCAACCTTCCATTCAGTCCGGAAATGGGACCCTGTCGCGGTCGCACGCACCCTCTCCTTCTGGCACGTCGAACGGCTGGTCGCCGTGCCGACACATATAGCCGGCATTGCAAGGGCATGGACGGGCAAACCCGCTCTGACCTCCTTGCGCGACGTCCTGACCGCCGGCGCAAAGCTTGACAGGAACGGGGTCGAGTCCATGCGCCGGCTGTTTCCGAAGGCCCGTATCCGGGAATATTACGGGGCATCCGAGATTGGATTCATGACCGTCTCGACCCTTGTCGGGAGCGAGATCGATTTTCCGATCGACCGGGTCGGACAAGCCTATCCCGGCGTGGGAATTTCCATTCGCGACCCCGATGAAAACGACGTTGGGACCGATGTGGCGGGAACCATATTCGTTGACAGCGACCTGATCGCGGATGGATATCTTTGGGGCGACGACGGTCAGGCTTTCCGGGTCACAAAAGCCGGAGCGACGGTCGGAGATCTCGGCGAACTCGATGCCGATGGCATGCTGCGGGTGATCGGCAGGGCCGGCGGCATGATGATATCAGGCGGCAACAACGTTTATCCCGCCGAAGTCGAGAGCGCGCTCAAAGCCTGCCCCGGCGTAGAGGATGCCGTTGTCTTCGGGCTGCCGGACGCCTATTTCGGCCAGCGGATCGTCGCCGTCATCTCGGGAGAGACGATGGACCCGAAGATCCTGGCCGATCATTGCGCGCAGATGCTCGGGAAGTACAAGATCCCCAAGCAATTCTACCATATAAGGTCCTGGCCGATGACGAGCAGCGGCAAGATCTCGAGGGGGCAAGTGGAGACATCAGTGATCTCAGGAGACGATCGTGTCCTACGCCTTTCAGCCTGACGAGGATTGGCAGCCAGTCGTGGTTGCCGCCTACCGATCGCCGATCGGCCGGGCTTTCGGGTCGCTTGCCACTGTCGCGGCGGAAGATCTGCTTGTGCCGATCATTCGTCGGATCCTTTCCGAAACGGGAATTACACCCGACACGATAGACGACGTTCTGGTGGGCAATGCCGCCGGCGGCGGTGGAAACATCGCGCGGCTGGCAGCGCTCACAGCAGGTCTGCCCATGTCGGTTCCGGGTGTTGCGATCGACCGCCAATGCGGCTCGGGCCTGGAAGCGATCATCATCGCGGCCCGCTTGATCCAGGCGAAAGCCGGCGCGTGTTTTCTCGCTGGCGGCGTCGAGAGCGTCAGCACCGCGCCATGGCGCGTCGAAAGACCAAAGGCGAACGGGATGCCGCCGCGATTTTACGGGCGCGCCCGGTTTTCGCCTGAAACGATCGGCGATCCGGAAATGGGAATTGCCGCCGAAAACGTTGCGCGTCAATTCGGCATATCGCGGCAGAGACAGGATGAATTCGCCCTGCGCAGCCATAGGCTCGCCGTGCAGGCGGCCGAGGCAGGCATCTTTCGCCCCGAGATCGTTGACATCTCCACCGGCCACGGTCTGATCGAACGGGACGAATGCCCGCGCACGTCCACATCTCTTGAGGCTCTCGCAAACCTCCGGCCGGTCTTCCTGGCCGATGGTTCGGTGACAGCCGGTAATGCCTGCCCGCTGAACGACGGCGCCTGCCTGGTGCTGGTCATGAGCCGCGGGATGGCAAGGAGCATGGGCATCGAAAAGGGCCTTGCCTTCATCGATAGCGCTGCTGCCGGCGTAGACCCCAATCTGCTCGGCATCGGCCCGGTCGCTTCGACCAGGAAGCTGCTGCAGCGTCAGCCCGGGCTTTCGCTCTCCGACATCGATGCCATCGAATTCAACGAGGCCTTCGCGGCCCAGGTTCTGGCATCGCGGGATCAGCTCGATATTCCGGCCGACACGATCAACAGGAACGGCGGAGCAATTGCCTTGGGCCATCCGTTCGGGGCCTCCGGCGCAATCCTTGTTACCAGGCTGTACAGCCAGCTGATCCGCAACACCGGGGAAGTCGGGGCGCCCGGCGCCACTGCCTTGGCCATGATCGGCATCGGCGGAGGTATCGGGCTGACCGCCATGTTCGAGGCTACTCAGCTTTCCTGACCCGGCGAAGGCGCAGACCGTCAGGCGGCGGCGCGTTTGTGATCGGCCGGATGCTGAAGCCGAAAGCCGATCGCCAGCCTGTTCCAGGCGTTGATCATCGCAACACCGATCGAAAGGGCCACGAGCTCGTCATCCGAGAAGTTGGCGTGCGCCTCTTCATAAACATCATCCGGCGCATGGCTTTTCGCGATCTGAGTGAGAGCCTCAGCCCAGGCAAGCGCGGCCCGCTCGCGAGTGGTGAAGAGCTGCGACTCCCGCCACGCGTTCAGAAGCTGCAGCCGGTCATCCGTTTCGCCGAGCTTCAGCGCGTCCTGGCGGTGCATGTGCAAGCAGTGAGCGCATCCATTCATCTGGGAAACGCGCACTTTGACGAGTTCGAGCAACTTCGGATCGAAGCTTTTCGCAATCCAGCCTTCAACGGCCACGAGGCCGTCGATGCCGCTGCTTCTATGGGCCATGAAGTTCAAACGCTTGATCATTCTTATCTCCATTGTGAGAGGATTGATGACGCAAGCCTCGGCTTGCGGGCCAGTGAATACGCCTTGCTTTCCGGGTCGGCCATCTGCCCCAAGGGTAGGTCAGGCCGATGCCTGTCGACGTGATGTTCCTCCATTTTGGCCGGATTCCTCGACCGCAGAGCCAGCTTCCCTACTGCGTTCGCATAGGGTGACAGCGACTGAGGAAGAATAGTTTGGGGCCGCGATCCGGCGCATTCTCCTGCCCATCGGTTTCAACCGGCCGCACCGGCGACGGTCCCGATGAAGTCGCTTCGCTCATCGAGGGCGCGGGGGCATGCCGAGCAGTTGCCTGCTCACCTTCAGGTCACCAGAGGACATTTCTCGTAAAGGACAAGGAGACTACCCATGAAAATCGTCGTTATCGGCGGCACTGGCCTCATCGGCTCAAAGACCGTGGAAAGATTGCGCAACAAGGGGCACGAGGTGTTGGCGGCTTCGCCGAACTCGGGTGTGGACACGATCACCGGCAAAGGCGTGGCGGAAGCACTCGCCGGGGCACAGGTGGTGCTCGATCTCGCAAACTCGCCCTCGTTCGAGGACAAGGCCGTCCTGGAATTCTTCAAGACGTCGGGCCGCAATCTGCTCAAGGCAGGGGCTGCCGCCGGCGTGAAGCATCATATCGCATTGTCGATTGTCGGCATGGAGCGGCTGCAGGGCAGCGGCTACATGCGCGCCAAGATGGCCCAGGAAGAGCTGATCAAGAGCTCCAGCATACCCTATACCATCGTGCACTCCACCCAGTTCCATGAATTCATGGCTGGCATCGCCCAGTCGGGTACCGTCGGCCAGACCGTGCATCTGTCGCCTGCCTATGTGCAGCCGATCGCCTCGGACGACGTCGCCGACGTCATGGCCGAGGTGGCGCTCGGCACGCCTGTGAACGGTACGATCGAGATCGGCGGGCCGGAGAAAGTCCGACTCACCGAAATCGTCACACGTCTCTTCAAGGCGACGAACGATCCGCGGCAGGTGATGGCGGATCCGCACGCCCGCTACTTCGGCGTTGAGCTCGAAGATAATTCGCTCGTGACCGGAGCCAATGCGCGACTTGGCCAGATTCATTTCGACGATTGGCTGAGCCGGCAGCCGCCTCAGAAAAAGAGCGCCTGACACCGGGCGCCGACCCATTCCAACGCAGGAGACCAGACATGCTCAGAAAAATGATCTCGGCGGCGGCGCTCGCCGTTGTCCTTGCCGTCGGCACTCAGGCTCACGCCGCAGGCGGCGACGCGAAGGTAAGCGTCGTTTTCGACCAGAAGCTTCCGAATGTTCCCGGCAAGAGCATGCGGGGGGTGCTCGTCGAATATGCGCCAGGCGGTTCCTCGCCCGGCCATACGCACCCGGCATCGGCCTTCATCTATGCCACCGTTCTCGAAGGTGCGATCACCAGCAAGGTGAATGACGGGCCAGAGAAGGTTTACAAGGCCGGCGAAAGCTTTCCCGAATTTCCCGGCGATCATCACAGCGTCAGCAAAAACGCCAGCAAGACAAAGCCGGCGCGCCTGCTTGCGGTGTTCGTGCTGGATACCGACGAGACGGAACTGACGATCGACGACAAGTGACCCCATGCCCGATGCCCGGCGTCGCCGGGCATCGATTTCCCCGGCGTGTCTCAGGCCGCCTGCAGCGCCAGTTCCAGGTCGGCGATCAGATCGTCCGGATGCTCGATGCCGATCGAAAGGCGGATCGTCGATTCCAGAACGCCGATGCGCTGGCGGACATCGGCGGGCACGCCGGAATGCGTCATGGCAGCCGGATGGCTCGCAAGCGATTCCGTGCCGCCGAGGCTGACCGCGAGCTTGAAGATCTGCAGCGCATTCAGGAATTTGAACGAGGCGGGCTGACCGCCGCGGATATCGAAAGAGAAGGTGGAACCCGCGCCGGTGCATTGCGCTATGAAGGTCCGGCCGGCCGGCGAGTCCGGATCGTGGTAAGGCAGGTAGTGAACCTTCTCGACCTTCGGGTGATCGCGCAGATAATCGGCGACGGTACGCGCGTTGCTGTTTGCCCGCTCCATGCGCAGCTGCAGCGTTTCCAGCGAACGACCGAGCATCCAGCAGGAATGCGGATCGAGCTGCGTGCCGATCGCGCCGCGAAGGGCCTTGATCTGCTTGATCACCGCCTTGCGACCAAGAACGGCGCCGGCGATCAGATCGGAATGACCACCGACATATTTCGTCAGCGAATAGAGCGAGATATCGGCGCCGTGCTCGATCGGCCGCTGAAAGACCGGTCCGAGCAGGGTGTTGTCGCAGACGATGATCGGCATATGGCCCTGTCTTGCACCAACCAGGTCGGCCACGCGCCGGATCATCGCGACATCGACCAGGCCGTTGGTCGGATTGGCAGGCGTTTCGATCAGAATGACGGAGACGCGGCCCTTGGCCATCGCCTCCTCCGCCGCCTTCTGCACCGATCCTTCGCTGACGCCGTCGGCAAATCCAACGGCGGCGGCGCCGAGGTTCAGAAAAGTCTTCGCCAGTAAAGTTTCCGTTCCCCCGTAGAGCGGCTGCGAATGCAGGATCGCATCCCCCGGCCGGACGAAGGCGAGCAGAGTGGTGGCGATCGCCGCCATGCCCGATGAAAACAGCACGCCGCTTTCCGTTCGTTCGTAGACGGCGAGCCTGTCCTCGACGATCTCGCTGTTTGGATGGTTGAAGCGCGAGTAGACGAGGCCCGCCCCCTTCCCCTCTGGCGGCTCGCGGCGGCCCGACACGTAATCGAAGAAGTCGCGGCCATCCTCGGCCGTCTTGAACACGAAGGTGGATGTGAGGAACACCGGCGGCTTGACCGCCCCTTCCGAGAGTTCCGGATCGTAGCCGTAGTTCAGCATCTGTGTTTCGGGATGCAGGGCATGATTGCCGATATGGGTTTTGGAAGGATGCGGCGCGGTCATCATCGTCTCCTGTGTCGGGACTGCAGAAATGTCAGAATACATCAAAACCATACGAGAGGAGCAATCATCGCGGTCAACTCCTGGTCTCGCCGAGAGTATCAGCGACATAGGCGCCGCGTGCTCCCATCGGCAGCGGCGCTCCCGTCGTCGTGTCCTTCGCAGTCTGATGCTCCAGTTCGGCGTTCAGTTCTCCTCCGACGATTAGAATGACCACGGAAAGCCAGATCCAGATGAGAAAGCCGATCAGCGCGCCGAGCGTGCCGTATGTCGCATTGTAGTTGGCGAAATGATCCAGATAGAAGGAAAAGCCGAGGGACATGGCGGCCCAGGCGATCGTGGTCAGAACCGCGCCCCACGTCATCCAGCGGAGCTTGGCAGGCTCGCGGCTGGGACCGAAACGGTAGACCGATGTAACGGCCGCCGCGACGACCAGCAGAAGCAGCGGCCATCGCATGAGAAGGGCCATGTGCTCCTTGAATTGATCGAGCCAGAGATAGGAGAGGATAACAGGCATGACCCCGACAAGCACCACCATGACAACCGTCAAAAGCATCGCGCACAAGGTGAAGCAGAGGCCTATCAGGTTCAACCGGATAAGACCCCGCTTCTCCTCTTCCTCATAGGCGACGTTCATCGCGTCAAAGATCGCCAGCGTGCCGCTATGCGTGCTCCAAAGAGCGATGCCGAGACCGACGAAGAAGGTCACGCCGAGCGTAGCATCACGCCGGCCGACGAGCTCTTTGATTTGGTTGGCAATAAGATCGAACGCGCCTGATGGCATGAGGCCGGCCAATTCGCGAAGATGTTCGGATATGGTGGTCGGATCTGCAACCAGCCCGTAGAGTGATACCAAAGCCGCCATGGCTGGGAAGAGCGCCAGCAGCAGATAGAAAGTCACGCCCGCGGCAATCAGCGTGACCCGGTCGGCGAGGACCTCGTGGAAGACGCGCCAGAACACGTCGCGAAGGCCGCTGAAGGGGATAGCCTCGGGCGTGCTGGCGCTACGGCCACGATCGTCACCTGCGCGGTTGGTATGCTCAGGCGGGGCGACCGCCCTGCGCTCGGGTGCCTGCATCAAGACAAGTGCACCAATCGCTGCGGCCATCAATGCCGCCGCGATGGAGAATCTCTTGGGGTGAAACACATCAGGCATGAGGATGATCTCCGGTCTGGTGCGGAGATAACGCCGGGTGCCGCTAAAGGATGCAAGCCGTTGCTTTCTTGCGGACATTTAGGCCGGCGCCGAGGTCAGTCCGTTTCACACGCGGGTCAGGCAGCTGGGAGTTGGAAGCGGTTGAAAGCTCGTCAAACTCCACCACGGCCGAGCTCGGTATCGCCGAAAGCCACAAATCCGAAGTAGTTTCAAAAAGTATAAGTCGTTGATATTGCTGAGGCTGCTCCCTGATATGGAAGCGATGCTGGACTTTAGTTTCGTTACCGCATGGTAGGGAGTCGCTTCAACGCGTTTACCGATAGGCCGGCTTGGCGGCCGCGAGGCGGCAAATTGGTGCGCAGCTCGTACAAGGAGTGCGACTTGGACCTCAATTGCACCTGTTTCTATCTGATGCCGGCGCCTGTCAGCGACCGGACCGTGCAGCCCGATGCGTTGTGCAGCAAGCCCGATAAAACAATAGCGGTGGTGACAATCGCCTGCAATAGCCGTTTACGTTATCAACGGGCAAATACTGGGTTCGCCCTGCAAACCGTTGCCTTCTCTGGGCGCGCCTCATAATGCGTCGCGAGACCGAGGTACTGCCCGCCTGCGGACGCGATCTCGATGGTGGTTGCTTGATGGCGTCTCAGCAACCGGCAGAACGCGCGTCGCAGTCGACCAAGTTGGCACGCGAAAGCAACTGCCCGTCAAGGGGGCTGAGGCATCATGCGCGCTGCTCCAGACGTCGGCCAGCCGCACCCTGGCGCTATGTGCCATCGGCGGCCCCTCCCCCCCCGCCACTGAAGGCGCTTCCTCCGGCAGTTGATCGCTGGGCATCTCCAGCGTCCCACTCAAATGCGCAGGATCGGCTCCTGACATATCGGTCAGAACTAACGCAGGTCTTCCGCATTGCTGAGAGCGAGGGGCTGCACGTCATCAGATAACGGGCATCGACGACGGGCGCCGCGGTTGTCTATTCCAGGACGGAACGGCCCGGACGCTAGCGTTCCTACATTTACTCGCTTTACGGCGCTAACAGTCCGGCTGCAGTCGCCGCTGTGTCGCCCGCGCCGACGGACGGCCGGTCGACAAGCAATTACCCGTTCGCAATGGGCTGATCGCTCGAAGGCTTCGGCCTGGCTTCGGATCCCGCATGATCGGAGGCCCCTCCCCTACCGTATAATACTCTCTGCTCGATTGCATGAAGAGCCGACCGCGGATCACAGCGAGCCTTCGATGGGCAGCCGACCCCGCGGCCCAAGCGAATCCGTGAACGATAGCTGTCGGTTGGGTGTTGCCTATCGTGCCGTTGTCCGCGGACAACAGGATGATCAGCATGGTAGCCGTCAAGTCGTTTGCACATGGACCAATCTCCGTAGTAACTGAATTTGAGCGGTCGTGAAAATATCTCTGATGCCGCCCTGCTGGTGGATGCGCTTGTGGCATTATGGCTGCCCCGATGGCTCTGTCGGGCATTGGAGCAACGGGCTCATACGCCTTGCCGGGCAGGCGTGGGCATGTTCGGCTCCAAGAGTTCTGAAGAGCTTCGTGGGTGTGCCGACAGGTCCGCAATACCAAGAGGCCGCTCGCTGTCTAAGGAGGAGCAGAGCCCCGCCCATGAAACGAGACCGCGGATTGCTGGCGCAGCAGCTGCGCTCACCGGAAGGGATCCGCAGCAAGGATGGCAGGCGGCCGTGGCGGCGTCATCCTTGCTGCTATTGTGTCTTATTGACGCGACAGTAATTGAGCTCGCCCGTCGCCCGTCGCCCGTCGCCCGTCGCTCGGTGAAGTTTTTGGCAAAGGCTGGGCTTCGGTCGCAATCCCTGGGTGGATCGTGTTGGCGCGGCGGCGGCCAGCCCCATCCTTCGGGGCCTCTGCGGTGCGCCTCAGCAACCGTGTTGTTGGGGCTGGTTCGATGGGGTTCGTCTTCCTTCTAAGAATGGTGTTGATCATGATGATGAGCTTTCGCATGGCGACCTTGGGCGGTTTGCCCGCGTCGCGCAGCCTGTTGTGGAACGTCTTGATGGCCGGGTTGCAACGGTTGGCCGAGTGCGTTGCCATATAGAGGGCGCATCGGACAGTGGCGCGGCCGCCAGCGAAATAGCGTTGTCCAGGTGCCGCTGTCGTGAGCCATCGTTGCAACACCGACGAGGGCGGCGAGTTGCTTGTCGTCGATTGCGCCGAGTATGGGCAGTTCGGCGATGAGCACAGCGGCACTGACCTCGCCAATGGCCGGCACGGTCAACAGCAGATTACGGCGTTCGGCCTTGTCGGCCTCGGCCTCGATGCCCAGCGGTGGCGGCATGGACTCGGGCGAGCTCGGCCTTGTGGGCGGCGAAGGTCTCGCCATCAGCACTGCGACGGCCTCAGGCGGATGTTCCAGGCGGCTCTTCTGGGCGACCGCCATGTCGATGAGCTGGCGGCGGCGGGTGACACGCGCAGCAAGTCGCAGTCGTCGAAGTGGGGGATCTGTGCCGGCCGCATCGCTCTGGCGAAGTGGAGGATGACGCGGGCGAATTCCTGGACAGTTTTGGCCAAGCGACGGCTGGCCCTGGCGAAGTCGCGCACCAGGCGGGGATTGATGACGGCGACGGCAATGCGGGCGGCCGGCTTGATCGATATCTCGCGCAGTTCGGCTGACGGTCAGCTGGAGATAAGCGCCGCGCTCTTGATCGGTGAAAGGCGCCGGGCACGGCAAGCCCAGGGCTTTTTGTGAGGGGTTTTCCCTCGCATGTCCGCCTGCCGGCGTACGCGCGGTACGATCCCCGCTGCCCTCATCAACTACTACTTCGTGCGGGAGTTTCTCTTTGCTGAAAGCGGGAGAGCTCCCTTCGCCCGGGTTGCTGCTCAGCAAGTTGTCCGCGGACAACCCCTCGCCTGGCCCTATCGCCTGCGAGGGAAGGTTATAATGCCTAACCGATTCGTCTGCGATATCCGCGTGGCCGCCAGGCTTGAATTTGCCGCATTGCGGCACTACCTCGTGATGGACTGAAGCGCTTAACCCCTCCGAGCCGCTTCGGTCCGACGGACAGCACTCCTCCTCCCAGGCTGTCGGTCACTATCGAAGCCCGGCGCACCTCTCCCGCGCCGGGCTTTTGTCGTTCTGGCAATCCGCCGCCGGACAGACAGCGCATCCTCACTTTCCATGGGTGTCGATCTGGTCCTGGTGAGACGTGCCGCGATCAGGGAGGCGGGGGGTTATCCGCTTCACCGATTTGCGTCGGGCCCGCAGTATTGCCTCCAACAAGGGAGCCACGAGGGGCTGTCTCCTGAGATCGTGGGTAAGCAAGTCATACGTCACAACCCGACCGGCTCAATCGCCGCCACTTGCTGATCTTCACCGTCAGTCTGAGCGTCGCCATCCAAGAAAGGCGCCGGATGCCTCGGCTAGGTTGCGCCAGCGTATTAGCGTCAATCACGTCGGCTGTCTACGCGCCGTATTCGGCGCGCGCTGGCCACTGCATTTCAGCATGCCGCGGCCATCAATTTCGTCTGGATCTCGGCCGGCATGGGCAGCCGCTCGGGTCCTGGCGCGCTTGATCCGATCTCACAGATGGCAGGCGGCAAATTTCGACAATAGGCTTTTCGTGCGGGGCAGGGGAAGGATGCCGGCGGCGAGGCTGCACTAAGCTCGAGATAACCAGGTCCGAGCTCGGCGCCCTGGGCGTGTTGCCGCCCAAGCCCTTTGCTCCGGATGTTTGGCGTTGCGACGTCGTCGGTCAGAAGTGCGGCCAGCGGATCGCGCCGCCGCGGCGCGCTACGTCGCTCTGGTTCCCTGCGGAGATGGGGCGCGCGGTCTTGCGGAATTGGCCGTGATGGTTCAGACGTCGTCATAGCAGAGCGCCCATTGGTCGCCGATATGCCAGCAACGCCCTATCCGCGGCTCCGTCTTCCAGAGCAGGCTTTTGACGAACTCGATGCCGCCGCGCTTGAAGGCGGCGGTCAGCGCGTCGATCTCGTTGTCGTCGGTTGTCAATCCACCGTTGGCGCAGACGAAATAAGCTGTGCCGATCCAACGCGCCGCAAATCCACAATCGCCGCGCTCGATACGAAGAGCAGCACCATGGGACGCATGACGGCCGCTTTTCGGCGGTCGGTCCTGGCGCGGTACGCCGAGTGGCAACACCAGGCGCCCCCCGGGCCGCAGCCTTTCGATCCAGGGTTCCGCGGGCCGCGCGACGGCGAAATTCACATAGATCGCATCCACCGCGTGCTGTGGCCATTGACTGCCGTCGGCGTTAACGACGCTAACATTGGCCCGATCAGCAAGCGCTGCTTGTGCGTCGGCAGCCAGATCAGGATCCATCTCGACGGCATGGACATGACCGGAAGTGCCGACCAACTCTGCCAGAATGGCGCTGTAATAGCCGGTGCCGGCACCGACATGGACGATGCGATCGCCGCCGATCTGCACATCCAGTTCCGCCAAGAGTCGGGCATGCAGTGACGGGCTTCCATTGTTGACGCCCTTTTCGGACTGCAGGGCGAACAGTACGTCCTGATAGGCCAGAACCAAGTCGGAGGAGGGGAGGGGGCGATCCGCCGCCCAGATTGGCGATCTGCCATGGAGGCGCACCGAGGAAGTTCTCGCGCGGGACGGTGGCAAAGGCAGCTTCGATCCGCGGGTTCGTCGTTGCGGCAGTTGCCACTACCTGATGGGCGTAAGCGCGGCGGATCACCGCCAGTTCGTCGGCCGTGAACAGCGCAGTCGGCATCGGCAAATCTCCGGGTATGGCTTTGATCTGCTCCTCTTTTACGTCCTTCCGGCTCCAAATCCATCTCTATCCCCGACTGCTTGACCAATGGGGACCAGAACTCATGACGGAAGTTAAATGGCAATTCTGTTCCATTAGTGAAAATTACGGCTTTACTTCATATGGTTAACATTCCGCTAGCCGCAAAATTTGACTACATCGCCGCACATTAAAGTGTGGCCTCAGCGCAGTCGAACACGTTTCAGGCGTCGGGTATCGTGTGGTGTCTGGCGCCTACTCTGAAACGCTTCTTGATCCTATCGACCGACGTCCCGTCCTGAAGCGGAACCTGGACCAACCGGTCATATGTCTCGAAGCCCATCTTTGCGTAATAGCCAAGGCCGCTGAAATTGTCGGCGCGAATGGTGGCATTGATGAATTCGAGCCCGAATTCTTCCGCTGCGGCTCGGGTTGCGGGGAAGAGAGCGCTGCCAACGCCGGGGGTTCTTGGGTTCAAGCGGGCAAAGGTTGCGATGTCGGCGAAGCCTTTCGGCGGATCGCCGTATAAGCTCAGCGACTGAAAGCCGACAAGCGACTGATCGCGCTCGGCAACATGGCAGGTCAGAGGAAACTCGCCGTCGATGAACCAGTCCGCGAACTCGGCAGCCGAAAGCGGCGTCTCGAGTGCGGTTGTTCCGCCGGCAAGAATGATTTCGTTCAAGAGACTGCTCAGCTCCTCCGCGTCGGCGGAGACGGCTCTTCGAATGTGCATGCCTTGGCTACCTCGTTTTGGAGGTACAGCCTATCGGCGAGATCAGAGATTACAAGTCGCCAATTCGCTGCGAAGGCGAGGAGTGATCAAGAACTCCGCATGCCGTCACATTCCGGTTCCGCGTTCGACGGACTTGCTCCAGGCCTTTCGTCTTCAGGCGTTCAGGCGCTGCTGCGTCTGCCGGTCGAAGAAGTGAACCTTGGCCGTTTCGAAAGAAAGCTTCACCGGCTGTTCCGGCACCAGCTCGACACGTTCACGAACGACCCATGTCAGCTCCCTGCCTTCGAGCTCCACCGCGACATGGGTTTCCGATCCCGTGGGTTCGACCACCTTGACCACGGCATCCACACCGTTTTCGCCACCGAAGGTGATGTCTTCGGGGCGAATGCCCAGCGTCAGCGGTCTGTTGGCGGAATTGGCTGGAGCCCGCGAAAGCGTTACGCGTGACCCACCCGGCAGCGACAATACCGGGTCGCCTGCGCCCTCAAGGGTTCCCTCGAGAAAGTTCATCGCGGGGGAGCCGAGGAAGCCGGCGACAAAGATATTGCGTGGTCGGTCATAGAGCTCGAGCGGGCTACCGATCTGTTCGACGCGACCGCCGTGGAGCACGACGATCTTGTCAGCCATGGTCATGGCTTCGATCTGGTCGTGGGTGACGTAAACGATCGTGGTCTTCAGGCGTTGGTGCAGAGCCTTGATCTCCGCCCTCATCTTGACCCGCAGTTTCGCATCCAGATTGGAAAGCGGCTCGTCGAAGAGAAAGACTTTCGGATCTCGAACAATGGCGCGGCCCATGGCGACGCGCTGCCGCTGTCCGCCCGACAGCTGCGCCGGCTTTCGATCGAGAAGCGGCTGCAATCCGAGAATTGCTGCAGCCTCACCGACCTTCTGTTCGATTTCCGGCCGCTTGACCCCGGCGAGCTCGAGCGCAAATCCCATGTTCTGGGAGACCGTCATCTGCGGGTACAATGCATAGTTCTGGAAGACCATCGCGATATCGCGATCCTTCGGCTGCAGATTGTTCACGACCCGACCATCGATGCTGATCTGGCCGGCGGTGATATCCTCGAGCCCGGCAATCATGCGCAGCAATGTCGACTTGCCGCAGCCGGAGGGGCCGACGAGAATGGTAAATTCACCGTCGGCGATCTCGACGTCGACACCATGAATGATGTCGACCGTGCCGAAGGATTTCTTGACGTTTCTGATGCTCAAGCCAGACATGGATCTATCCTTCAACGTTTCCTGCGCACACGCAGCGCCTGGAATGGCTTGCGCGGAATTTTCACGCCGAAGGCCGCGTCCGGCTTGCCGCCGCGCACGACCGAGCCATGGCGCGTCGGATGCGGAACGGGAGCCGCCACCTTTTCGACCGGCGTGATCGTCATCTCCCAGGTGTCGATGAGATCGACATCGTAGTCATCGCTATCGACCGGCAGGCCCGTCGACCAGATCACCGGCTGATGCTCGCCGAAATAGATCAAACGGAAATCGCCGTCGCCGTCGCGCGCGCCCGACACGCGGGACCAGGGCCACTCGCCGATGATGCCGAGCGGCTCGAGGCCGTGTTTGACATCGGCTTCCAGGAGGTCGCGGAGGAAGGCGATGCGCTTCCACGCTTCGCCGCGCAGTTCCCCGCCCTTGGCCCACCAGATCAGGTCCTCGGGATGAGAATAGGTTTCCCCATGACCGGCATAGCCGCCACGCGCCATGGTGATCCAGAAGCGATGCACGAGTTCCTGCGCATTGAGGTTGCCCCATGACTGCAGGATGTCGCCCTCATATTCCGGCTCGTCGTTGACGACAGGCTTGCCGTAGGCATCGCGCCATTCCTGGGTCCGCTTGACGTCAGGGTTTTGAATGCAGGTGTGCGTGACCCATGGCTTGCGATGATCGAAATTCGCCGTCACGTCGCCGTTATGGATGGAGCGCAGGTGCTGGTAGGGGTCGTTTTCCTCCAGGATGTGGAAGTAGCGATCCCACTGCTCCATCGGCTTCGTATCGATGAGGAAATCATATTCATTGGCAAGCGACCACCAGACATTCCGGTAGGCAGCGAGACGAGCGGCCAGATACTCGACATAGCGAAAATCCTGCTTCGCCGACATGTCGGCATAGCCCCACCGGTCGTAGGGGTGGAAGATGATGATATCGGCTTCGATCCCCAGCTGGCAGAGCGCTGCGACCTGCTTCTCGAAGTGCCGGAACGAGGCGGGGTTCGGACGATCGAAGTCTTCCTTTCCGTCCGCTCCGCGTTCGAAGCAGGCGTGCAGCGGCTCGTTGACGTTGTAGGGATAATCCTTCGGAAACACGCCCATCCGCATCTTGTTGAAGCGGGCCTTCTTGAGGGTTTCGAGGGTCTGCTTCTGCATGTCGAGCGGCTGGTGCGTCCAGGCGTAGCAGGTCGTCCCGAAGGACAGGAACGGGGTGCCGTCGGCATAGGCGAAGTGGAATTTGTTGCGCACGCGAACCGGGCCGTGATTGCCGGCCGAAGGCTCGGTCGCAGTCAATGCGCCGGTCTTGCCGTCGAGTGCAGCAGTCCTGGAACGGGTCAGAAACGACCATTCGCCTTCGATGTCCGGCATGAAGCGGATGCGGTAAGTCCCGTTGCCGTCATAGAAGCCCGGCACGCGGACTGCGCGGCTCTTATGGGTGAACACGGCATCGAATGCCACGTCGAGATAGGGATTGCCGCTGGAGGGTCCATCAAAGGAGGCCTCGAACACGCCCCATTTTTCGACCGTTGCATCAGACATAGAATATTCTCCTCGTGGAATGCTTTTCGTGGCCCTAGCCTTTGACGGCGCCGGAGGTCAGGCCAGAGACGAAGTAACGCTGGAAGATGAGATAGACGATCGTCGCCGGCAGGACGGTCATCACAATGGCGGCATTGAGCTGGCCGTAATTGCTCGAGAACTGCCCCTGAAACGACATCAGGCCGAGCGGTAAGGTCCACATGTGCTGGTCCTGGAGCAGCACCAGCGCCATGGCGAATTCGTTCCAGGTGGAGACGAAGTCGAGGATGAGCAGTGCGGCGAGCACGGGCAGGCACACCGGCAGAAAGATCCGTCTGAAGATGATGAAGTGGCTTGCACCGTCGATCAGTGCTGCTTCCGACAGCTCCTTGGGAATGCTCTTGAAGAAACCGTGCAGGATGAAAACCTGATAGGGAACGCCGAAGGCGATGTAGGGAAGGATGACGCCGGGGTAGGTGTCGATCAGGCCGAGTGAATTCACCAGGGTAAAGAGCGGCGCAAGCATCACCTGGAAGGGGATCATCGTGCCGAACACGACAAGCAGCAGCAGGGCCTTGGTGATCTTCAGCTTGATCTTGGCAAGGGCATAGGCGGCCATCGCCGAAAGGAACAGCCCGAGCGGCACCTTGATGACCGTTATGATGACGCTGTTGAAGAAGGAGTTTGCGAAGTTGCCGCGGCTCCATGCAGCGCTGTAGTTTTCGAAAGCCAGCTCGGTTGGCGGCACGAAGGCGCCCGTGCCGGTCACCGCCGCCGGCGTCTTCAAGGAGGTGAAGACGATGAAGACGAATGGCGCGACCCAGACGAGCGCCACGATAACAAGCGTGATCCAGAGACCGATCAGAATGGGATCCCGCTTCATCGATGATGGTTCGACCTGCAAATGCACTGCGGTCTGGTCGGTCGGTACTGCTGTCACGATTCAACCTCCTCGTGCTTCTGGGTCCATTTCAGATAGGGAATGACGACAGCCATGGTGATCAGCAGCAGCACGACCGAAATCGCCGCACCTCGTCCGAAATCGAAGATCTGCATCGCCTGCGTGAACGCCCAGAGCGCCAGCATCTGGGTAGACTGCGCCGGTCCGCCACCCGTCAGGCCGTAGACGATGTCGAAAGCCTTCAGGGAGGAGATGACGGAAAGAACGAGAACGATCGTGATCGTCGGGCGCAAGGCCGGCAGTGTCACATGCTTGAACACCTTCCAGCGGCCGGCGCCATCGATGCGCGCTGCCTCGACAAGCGTCTGAGAGACGTTCTGCAGGCCCGCCAGAAACAGGACCATCGAGAATCCGACCGTCTGCCAGAGATAGGCGACGAAAACGGAATAAAGAGCGATGTCCCTGTTGCCCAGCCAGTCATTGATCCAGCCTTGCATGCCCCACGAGGTGAGCAACTGGCTGAAAAGGCCGAAGAACGGATCGTACATCCATTTCCACATGGTGGCGACGGCAATCGGCGCGATGATAACAGGCAGATAGAAGATGGCCCTGAGGCCATTTCGGCCGAATATCTTCTGATTGAGGCTCAGCGCCAGCAGCAGTCCGATCATCGGCGGGAAGATCAGGCTCATCAAGGTCCAGATCACGGTATTGCGGAACGCAACCCAGAAGACCGGATCCTTCGTGAAAATCGCCGAGTAGTTTGCAAGCCCTACAAATTGCCGCTGCGGGTCCAGCCCGTTCCATTTCTGGAAGCTCAGGATGACGACATTGAGCATCGGATAGAGGGCAAAGACGGCATAGATCGCCAGGGCTGGCACGAGCAGGATGAGCGCTTGGACGCGCGGATCATGTGTCGATTGTCGAAGTGACATGCTTTCCTCCTGGCAGTGAAGCGGCTGCCAGCTGATGAAAGAATGTGCCGGTCGATCGACAACTGGTCGATCGACTGGCACCTCGGGAGGAATCAGGTTCGGCTTGCGATAAAGCTCTGCAACTGCTTGGCCGCATCGGCCGGCTCGGTGTTGCCGGAAGCAACATCGTTGATGACCCGGAAGTACTCCGTCGTGACGTCGAGCGGGAACGCCTGGTCGCCGTTCATGTAGACCTTGCCGTATTTCTGGAAGATCCCCAGCCATTCCGCCTCGAGCGGCTTCTGGTTGGCATATTGGACGTTCTTGTTGACTGAGGTTGAACTCAGCTGGCCGAGCAGGTCCTGCTGGACCTTCGTCGAGAGGAAGTAGTCGAGGAACTTCGCCGCTACATCAGGGCTCTTGCTCTTGGTGCTGATGTAGTTGTACTCGGCGAAACCGTAGAGACGATCGGTGTTGGTCGGGAAGGGGAAAATCCCGTAGTCGTCGAGATTGGCGCCGGAGCCGTTAAGCTGGCTGACCAGCCAGTCGCCTTCGAGCATCATCGCTGCACGACCCGCGGTGAAGAGGCTGTAGGACTGTTTGTTGTCGATGCCCATGAACGGCTGCAGCGTATAGTCCTTCGTCCACTTCGCAAACTCCGCGAATGAATCCGTCGCGCAGGGTTCCTTGGTCCAGTCCAGCGTCATCGCCTTCAGCGCATCGTGCTTTTCAGCACCGCACTTCGTTTCAAGGATGACGTCCATGAGACGCATGACGTGCCAGTTGACCGTGCCGCCGAAGGTGAAGGCGGGAATGCCGGCAGCCTTCAGCTTATCGGCCGCGGCAAGGAATTCCTCGTAGGTCTTCGGCTCTTCCTTGATGCCGGCCTGTTCGAAAAGCTTCTTGTTGTAATAGACGGCCTCACCCTTGAAGGTGAAGGGGACGCCGTGCTTGCCGCCGGGATAGAGGTCGGCAAAAGCCGCTGCCGAGGGCAGCAATTCGTCGCTCCACTTATACTCGGCATAGTATTTGTCGAGGGGCAGGGACAGACCGGCCTTCACATACTCGCCGCCGAGGCCGAGGCCCGCCCAGCTGAAATAAATGTCAGGTCCCTTGTCGGAGCCAGCAGCGACGCGCAAGGCGGTCTTATGCTCGTCGACGGCGCGCTGAACGATCTCGACATGCGTTCCGGGGTTTGCCGCTTCGAAGTCCGTCGCCACCTTTTTCAGAGCCGTGTTGGCAGCATTGTTGTCGAAGTTGAGGGTCCAAAGCGTGATGTCTTCCGCAAGAACCGGCGTGGCCGATAGTGACGCCACGGCGATCGCAACGATGCTCGCAGTCTTCAATTTCGCAGAAAGGGTCAGCATTACCGTCCTCCTCTTGTAAAGCCGGGCCCCTTGTTGCAGATAGTCATTGACATGTCAACTGGTATGATGAGCTAACCATCGTGATGCTGAGCAAATTTGGCCATCGCGGCGATGATGATGACTGCGGACGCGGCGCCGGGATCGATGTGCCCGATCACGCGGTCCCCCAATCGCGAAGCCCGTCCCTTGGTCGCGGTCATCTTGCTGGTCGTTTCACAGCCTGACCGCGCTGCCCGCTCGGCCGCCTCGAAGCATTGGGGGAGGGGCTTTCCCGACTGCCAGGCATCGAGTGCTGCGTCGGCCGCAGGCCTCCAGGCGTCAACCATCGTCTTTTCACCGGGTTCGGCCTTTCCACGTTCCTGGATTCCCTGCGCCATTGCCGCAAAGACACGCAGGAAATCGTCATCACTCAATGTCTGCTTGTCTTTGGCGGCTGCTCCGGCGCGCATGAAGGCCGTGGCGTAGAGCGGGCCGGACGAAGCGCCGACCGCATTCAGGAATGCCTTAGCCGCGACGTTGAATGCGGTTGTTGGGGCGATCCCGGCGTCGAGCTCGCCGACCGCTTTCGCCGCGGCCTGGCAGCCTGCATCCATGGCAAGGCCGTGATCCCCATCGCCGATGGCGCCGTCCAACGCGCAGAGATGGTCGCTCTCTGCCGCAATATCCTCGGCAATCCCGGCAAACATGCGCTGCAGGTCTTCGGTCGTAAACGTCATCGATTACCTCACAAACATCGCGCAATCACAGGGGTGGTCGATCAATCGCTGAAGCTCGTCGTCGAGATGCATGACCGTGATCGACGCACCTGCCATTTCGAGAGAGGTGCAGTAGTTTCCGACGAGCGACGTATGGATGACGAGCCCGGCATCGTCGAGCCGGGACTTCACGCGCCGCATCATGATGTAGAGTTCCATCAGCGGCGTCGAACCCAGCGAATTGACGAGCACGGCGACACGATCGCCCCGGTCTGCTTTCATTTCGCGAAGAATGCTGTCCATGAGTTCGTCGCTCACCGCGTCGGCCGGCCTCAGCGGCTCACGCGCCACGCCAGGCTCTCCATGAATGCCCATTCCGATCTCCATCTCCCCTGCGCCGATCAGGAAGTTCGGCCGGAGGGTCTGGGGCAGCGAACAGGGGGAAAGCGCGACGCCCATCGTATAGGTTCGCGCATTGGCATGGCGGGCGGCGCGCTCGACATCGTCGAAAGAGTAGAGAAGATCGCAGGCTGCGCCGGCGGCCTTGAAGATGAAGACGTTGCCCGCCACGCCCCGCCGCCTGTCTCGCTGATCGGCAGGCGCGGACGCCACGTCATCCGTGGTAAGCACGGTGCGCACCTCGATCTCGTCAAGCGCCAGCATCTCGGCAGCCATGTCGAAGTTCATCACGTCGCCGGCATAATTGCCATACATGAATAGGACGCCGGTGCCGCCATCGACCGCCTTGGCGCAGGCGATGATCGGATCGGGCGGCGGCGAGGCGAAGACGTTGCCGATCGCGGCCGCGTCCGCCAGCCCCTTGCCGACAAACCCCAGAAATGTCGGTTCGTGCCCGGATCCGCCGCCGATGACCAAGCCGACCTTGCCCTTGCGTGGCCCGTTTCTGGCAATGATCGCCCGGGGCATGTCCCCCACTGCGTAGAGGTGGCGCGGATGCGCCGCCAACACCCCTTGCAGCATTTCATCGACGGCATCTGCGCCGGCATTGATAAGCTTCTTCGTCTTCACGCTGTCCTCCCAGTGCGAGCTCCGCCTGCATAAATGCGGCTGCAGCGCCGGAGGTCAATCCGCCAGTTGCAGGACGACGGTCGCAAACGGCGCGAGCAGCAACTCTTTGCCCGAATCTGCCGGCCGGCATGCGCCGCAATCGACCTTTCGTTCTTCGCCCGTCAGATTGACGACGTGAAGCCTGGCGCCTGCGGCATCGCGTGCAACGAAAGACAGCACCTCGGAGGGCGAGGAGGAGACGCATGCCTGCCAGGATGCGCCAGCCAATCGAGACAATGTCCGCACTGTGTTGAACAGCGGGCGCCGCCCGCCTTGCTCGGTCGGTTCGGCTGGACCGGCGATCAGACCGAACGGGCCTGACAAGGCCGAGAGTGTCAGGCATTCCAGACCGGCATCCAGTACCCGTATCGCGTAGCCGAGCGCGAAGGCCTCCGCGAAGCGTCCATTGTGACGCGGGTCGCGGTTGGCCATGGGAACGCGTGCGCCCGACGGATTATCCATCGTGCGGCTGCCATAGGGGTTCTGTCGCATCGGGATCGTCGACGGGCCGATCCGGTAGGGTCTGTCACCGTAGATCGCACGCACCGACCGTGTGATGAAGGGCAGCGCTTCCAATGTCTGCATGACGCTAAGATCGTCGGCGGCATGCACGATCGGATTGGTGCAGTGGCTGACGAAGTCGAGCTGTCCATCCGGGACGCGCTTCCGGTTGAGCTCGGTGAAATAGCTCAGCATGCCCCCGCCGATGCGAATGCCGGGAAAGGCGGCGCGAGCGGCGGTATAGACTTCATCCAAAGGCGGGCATTCCGGCCATTTGCTGCCGGGCGGCGTCGACTGCCGGTCAACCGAAGGCGAGATCATGATCGCATCCGGCCTGAATTCCGCCAGCCGCATCTGGTGGGCGATTTCGGCCACCTCGCTTGACGGCGACGATGTGCAGGGAAGGGCGATCTCCAGCGTCGAGCGGCCGAGATGGGCCGCGGCGAGCATGGCGAACTGCGTGAGCGCGTCGACGCCGTGTCCTGCACTGGGGTCGAAATGGACGAGCAGTTCCTGGGGAGCGATTTCCGACAGCACGGACTTTGCCGACAGTGTCGCATCGGCTTCCTCGGGCGTAACGATCACGCCGATATCAGGCATGGTGCTGGTTCGCGCCCCGAGTTCGAGTTTTATGGCGCCGACTGACGCCGCAGCTGGAGGATGCCGTGTCGAACCGCCGATATCCCTGATAACAAGCGACGTCTTTTGCCGAACGGGCTGATTGGCGGCAATCTGGTATGGCCAGGGCAGGGCGAGCGGCCTGACATATGTCTTATAGGATGCGTCCGACCAGTTCCTTTGGTCTTCCATTTCAAAGGTGTCGCCCTCCATCCGGCATTCCGCCTGAACGTCAGGCATGATCGCATGAGTGATGGCGCGCATGTCCTTGAAAGGCTGCCAGGGCTCGATGACATCGGGAAACCCGGTTGCCACTATCCGGCCGTCGACATGTTCGACCGTCGCCGGTGAACCCGCCACGCCGACGATCGGATGCAGGATGCAGAAGCCGCAGCGATTGGTCTCGAAGCCGGTCTCTGTGATGGCTTCGGCCTCGAAGTCGAGCCGGTCCGCGCTTCCGGTGATGCGAACGTCAATGAGAAGCCTCGTGTCATCAGGTCCCTCGCAGCGGGCTCGATAGGCGACCGCGAAACGATTGTCACTCTGCTCGATGCGGAGATCAACAATTACAGGGCTGTAGGTGCCCCAGTCCGGGTCGCGAACGAGGTAGGAGATCGCTCGCAGCACCTCGGTCCCATCGTAGCGGATGGTGCGGAGGTTGCCATTGGCGAGATCGGCTTCCAGTTTTCCGGCTCTCAGCCGAACCGGCGGCGTTTCAACGAGGCGGGTGCCGTAGAGCTGGAACGCATCGACTTTCATCGCAGCATCGCTCCGACATCGATCGTCTGTCCCCTGGCCGCACTGTCATAGGCGGCCTCGACGAGCGCAAAAGTTTTCAGATTGTCGGCCCCTGACGTCGAATGTTCCGCGCCGCGCTCCAGCTGATCGACCCAATGCTGCTGGATCGCGTGGACGCTCTCCTGGATGTTGTGCCAGGGCCGCGAGGCCCATGACAACAACTTCGGCGATACGTCAGTGGTGGTGGTGCCCCTGGCGTTGGTGATTTCGAGGCCGTAACCCTGGGTCAGGCGGATCGTGCCTTCAGAACCGTCGAGCTCGATCAAGGTCTCGGGGAACGGCTCCCTGGAAAGCCTGGTGGCGTAGCTGACGTCGACGACCGACGTGGCGCCGTTTTCGTGATCGAGCAGAATGGTCGCGACATCCTCGCCCTTGATTCTGGGATTGACCCGCTTGGTGCGGGCCGTGAGCGAGCGAACGTCGCCAAGGATATAGCGGGCGATATCGAGCGTATGGATGCCGAGGTCTTCAATGATGAACCGTTCGCCCTCGGCCAAATAGGGTTGGCCGGAAAAGACGTCGTAGGCCGAACGGAAGGAGAAGCGGCCCCAGAAGGGCGTGCCGATGGCATCGGTCTCCAGCGCCTTGCGCACCGCCTGGATCGGCGTCTGCCAGCGAAAGTTCTCGTGCACCATCAGCGGTATGCCGGCATTGCGACACGCCTCGACCATCGCCTTCGCGTCCGACAAGGTCTTGGCGAACGGCTTCTGGCAGATGGCCGGCACCTTGTTCCGAGCCGCCATTTCGACGAGAAAACGATGGCTTTGGACGGTCGTGGCAATGTCGACGAAATCAAAACCGCCATCGGCGAACAACGCCTCGGAATCGCCATAGCGGCGAGCGATGCCGAACTGATCGCCGACGATCTTCAGCCGTTCCGGATCGCGGTCGCAGATCGCGACGATGCCGGCACCTCGAACGTCGTTCCAGGCATGCAGCTGGTTGACCGCAAAGAAACCGCAACCGATCAAAGCCCCTTTCAATTCCGTCATCTCAACCTGCCTTTGCCATCTGCATGAGGGTGACGCGCTGCTGCAGGCGGCGCTGCGCCTGATCGACCACGACGGCGATGATGATGACCAGGCCCTTGATGACCATCTGCCAGAAGGAGGAGACGCCCATCATCACCAATCCGTCGGAGAGGATGCCGATGACGAAGGCGCCGATGATCGTGCCGCCGATCGTGCCGCGACCGCCCGACATCGAGGTGCCGCCGAGCACGGCTGCGGCAATCGCATTGAGTTCGAAGCTTTCGCCGGTTGCCGGATGGGCTGCCATCAGTTCCGACGAGATGACGACGCCGACGATTGCGGCGCACAGTCCGGAGAACATGTAGACGAAGATCTTCACGACATCGACCCGGATACCGGACATGCGCGCGGCCCGTTCATTGCCGCCGACGGCGAAGATGTGACGGCCAATCTGCGTCGAGCGTGCGACATAGGCGGCCAGCAGCGCAAGCACGATCAGAATCCAGATCGATACCGGCAGGCCGAGAATGCGTCCCGCGCCGAAGAAATCGAAGCCGGTCGTCGCATATTCAGGTCGGCCGACAAGGTTCGGAAAGGTCTGGCCGTCCGACGACAGCAAAGCGAGGCCGCGGGCGATATAGAGTGTGCCGAGCGTGGCGATGAAGGGCGCAACGTTGAGCTTGGTGATCAGCAGGCCGTTGATCAGACCGATGAGCAGGCCGATCGACAAGGTGATCAGCACGATCTCGAAGAGGTTGAAAAAGATGGTGTAGCCGATCGGCAATTCGATGCCGTAAAGGATCAGGCCGCCGGCGACCATGCCGCAAAGCCCGACGATCGATCCGACGGAGAGATCAATGCCGCCGGTGATGATGACGAAAGTCATACCCATGGCCAGGAAGGCGTTCAGCGCCACATGCTTCGACATCAGGATCATGTTTGCTGTCGAGGTGAAGTTCGGCGCGAAGATCGCAAAGAAGATGATGACGGCAAATAACGCGATGAACGTCCTGAGCTTCATCAGCGTCAGAAGCGCCGAGCCGTTGTCGCCCTTCGGCCCAAGAGTTGTTGATGTAGCCGTCATCATGACGCGAGTTTCCCTTGATGTCCGTGTCCCTTGGCCGAAGCCGCGATAATGGCTTCTTCCGTCGCCTCGTTGCGGTCGAAGACGGCGACCAGCTGGCCGTTGCTCAAGACCGCGATGCGATCGGAAAGCGCCATGACCTCCTCGAGGTCGGAAGTCGAAAACAGAATGGCGAGCCCATTGGCCGCCAGCCGCCGCATGGTGCGAAAGACGTCGGCCTTGGCGCCGACATCGATGCCGCGGCTCGGCTCGTCCATTAGAAGCACTTTCGGATTGGTCATCAATGCCTTACCGATGACGACCTTCTGCTGATTGCCGCCGGACATCGAGGTCACCTCGAAATCCGGATTCGGCGCCTTGATCGAGAGATCGCGGATTGCATCGCGAACCGCATTTTTCTCCGCCCCCCTGTCGATGTGAAAGAGCCGGGTGAAGCGGCCGAGGCTCGCCAGCGTCAGATTGGAAGCGATGGAAAGCACCTGGACCAGACCTTCCCGCTGCCGGTCTTCCGGAATGAGCGCGAGGCCGCGGCGGATACGCCGCGTGGTGTCGCGGGCGCGAACATGCTTGCCGTCGATGAAGATCTTGCCGGTCGAGTGCGTGTGACGGCCGATCACGCATTCGAAGAATTCGCTGCGCCCGGCACCCATCAGGCCGTAGATGCCGAGGATTTCGCCTGCCCTGACCGACAGGGAGACATTGTTGACCGAAAGCCCACCCGTCGGCCGCGGCAGGCTAATGTTTTCGGCGCGAAAGACCTCGGCTCCGACGGCGTGGTCCACGGACTTTGCAAAATCCTTGGCATCCGAGCCGATCATGGAACGCACGATCCAGCGCGTATCGATATCGCGGACCATCGCTTCGCCGGTGACCTGGCCGTCACGCAGCACCGTGATGTAGTCGCCGATCCGCATCAACTCCTCGAGCCGGTGCGAGATATAGACGATCGCCACACCCTGGGCCTTCAGTTCCGCGATCACCTTGAACAGGATCTCGACTTCGGCCGCCGAAAGCGCCGACGTCGGCTCGTCCATGATCAGGATACGGGCATTCAACGACATCGCCTTGGCGATCTCGACGAGCTGCTGCTGGCCGATCGGCAAATCCTCGACCATCGCATCCGCCTCGATCCCGGCATCCAGACGCTTCAAAAATGCATTGGCCTTTTGCACCTGCGCCTTGTGATCGATGCCGAGGACGCCACGGGTGATCTCACGCGTGGTGAAGATATTCTCGGCGACCGACATGTTGGCGAAGAGATTGAGTTCCTGGAAGATCATGCCGATGCCATTCGCCTGCGCGTGCGCCGGGCTGTCGAAGGATACGGGCTTGCCATCGAGGATGATGCGGCCGAGCGTCGGACGCTCGACACCGGCGATGATCTTCATCAACGTCGACTTGCCTGCACCGTTTTCGCCGACGAGGACGTTCACTGCACCGCGGCGCAGCTCGAGATTGGCGCGCTTGACGGCGACGATGCCAGAATAGACCTTCGACACGTCGTCGAGGCGCAGGATGATGTCGTCCTTTTCTGCCTCTCCTGTGGTCATGGGCCGACCTTCAGTTCCGAAGGTGTTATGAGCGGCAGCTCGCCGCTCTTCGGCAGCGGAAACGCGCCGATCGCGGTCACCGTCTTGCCGGCGAGGCCTTCGCGCGGAACCGCTGACAGAAAGGCCGTATTGGCCTTCTCGTTGAAGGCTTTGCCGAACTGCGCCCACTCGATCTGGTTCTTGAATTCGTTGAAATTGACGAACTCCAGCGTGTCGCGCAGCGCCGTGCCGCGCAGCGCTGGCCCGATTTGCACCTTGGCGTCGGCCTTGCCGTCGCCATCTGCGTCGACATCGAGTGTTGCCGCGCGCGAGGCCGTATCGGCCGCGACAACCTTGCCGGTGATCTTCACCGCATAGGTCCATGGCGAGCTGCTCTGCTTGCGGGGATTGCCGTATTTCTCGCCGGCGGCGTCGGGGCTGGAGGTGGCCAGTTGCATGACGTCCTTGAGGTCGCCGGCGCGCTTTTCGAAATAGGGCACTGCCTCGGACTGCCAGATCGCCTCGACCTTTGCATTCGGATCGAAGGCGGTCTTGGCCGCTGCCGCAGCCTTTTCCTCAGCCGTCGGCGTCTTGATGATCTTGCAACCGGGCAAGGCGGCCGCCACGACGGCAGCGAGCAGGGCGCCCTTCATTCTCAACATGCTTTAAACCTCGACGTCTTGCAAAATGCATTGCGGAGGGCGCAGCGCTGCGCCCTCCGCAATTCGCGGCTGATCAGTTCGTCAGGGCGAAGGTTTCGAGCTTGCCGGCATTGTCGGCGTTGATGAGAACGCAATCCATCAACTGCTTCTCTTCCTTTGGCGTCGTCTTGTTCTTTATGTATGCGTCTGCCTGTTCCACCGCCAGCTGAGCCTGCGCATAGGCGGGCTGCAGGACCGTTGCCTTGATGCCGCCCGACTTGATGGAGTCGCGCACGTCGTTGGAACCGTCGAAGCCGACGACGATCACGTCCTTGCGGCCGGCCGCCTGCAGCGCGGCGATGGCGCCCATGGCCATGGTGTCATTGCCTGAAATGACGCCCTTGATGTCGGGATTTGCCTGGAGGATGGTTTCCATCTTTGAATAGGCTTCCGTCTGGCTCCAGTTGGCCGACTGCTTGGCGACGGACTTCAGGTCCGGATAGTCGTCGATGACGTCGTGATAGCCTTGCGAGCGGATGCCGGCATTGGTGTCGGACTCCTTGCCCACCAGCTCGACGTAATTGCCTTTCTCGCCCATCAGCTTGACGAATTCCTGCGCCCCGAGCTGGGCGCCCTGATAGTTGTTCGAGACGATCTGGGCGACGGCAACGCCCGTCGCGTTGATTTCACGGTCGATCAGGAAGGAGGGGATGCCTGCATCCTTCGCCTTTTTGACGGCCGCGACCGAGGCGTCGGCTCCGGCATTGTCGAGGATGATCGCCTTGGCGCCGCGGCCGATCGCCGTGTCGATCATTTCGGACTGCTTGTTGGCGTCGTCGTCATGCGTCATGAGCAGCGTCTCGTAGCCAAGCTCCTTCGCCTTGGCTTCAGCGCCGACGGCTTCGGCCTTGAAGAAGGGATTGTCATGCGCCGGCGTGATGATGGCGATGAGATCGGCCGAAAAGGCCGGAAGAGCCGTTCCGAGCGCCAATGCGCTGGCAAAAGCTGCAAGTGTCAGTCTGCGCGTCAGTTTCATTATTTCCTCCCTGTTGTGAATGAAGCCCCGTCTCCCTGGGGCGGCTAGACCCCGTCTCCCCGGGGCAGTTGAGGGGGAGGCCTTGCCTCCCCAAGCCTGTTCAGGTGATGCGCCGGATGCTTTCGGCGATCTCCTGTGGTTCGAATACTTTTTTCCAATCGTCGCGCATCAGCGCCGGGATGCCGAACTCGATCGCCTTGTTGCAGGCATCCGAGAACACGCCGTCGACTTCCTTGAAGATGACCGCGCCGAGCACGTTCATATGGCCGAGCAGGAAGTCGCGGGCGGCCTGTTCCGGCACGCCACGTGCCACGCATTCGTCCATGGCCTGCCGCATGACGACGAGCAGCGATGCGCAGACGGTTTCCGACAAGCCCGGTTCGAGCATCGCAAGCTGGTCGACCGTGACCCGGTGCGAGCGCATGACCGGGGCCCAGATCAGCTTGGCGATTTCCTCGCCGAGCGCATAGGCGCTTTCCGGACCCTGCATCAGCGCCGAAACAATATGCTGCTTGGCGAAGAGGCCGCCGAAGTGGTCCTTTTTCGCCTGCATGTCCGTCTCGTCGTTGAAGATCGGCGGATGGCAGGGATGGGTGACGAAATAGGTAAGATCGTCGCGCTTCGGCAGGTGGCCGGCAAAGGGAGCCGCAGCGTCCAGCGCGATCACCATGGTACCTGAAGTGAGCTTGTCGACGATGCCTGCCGCGACTTTGCCGACTGCCGTGTCCGGCACGGCAAGGATCACCACCTCAGCGCCGTCGAGCCCGATATCGACGGGCACGCAAACGACACCGAGATCGTTCTTCAAACGGGTCTTGCCTGCGTCGCTCACCTCGATATGGCGGACCTCGAAACGCGAGCCTTTGAGATTTTTGGCGAGCCGGTATCCCATTTTCCCGCCTGCGCCGAAGAGGGCAATCTTAGTCATGTTTTCCTCACCTTTTCCGTTCTCAATAGGATCACAAACTGGTATGATGAGTCAATCACCATATCACTACTAAATGTGCTAGGATCCACGTTTTTTGCGTGAAGCCGGTCGATCGCGCGTTTGATCGATGAAACCTCGGGAAACCATCAGTGCTTCCTTCCGTCGCGGATCTGGACGAAATACTCGTCCGTCCCGACCTGGCCGCCTTTAAGCGCGATCTGCAGGCCGTTGGTCGGCTGATGGTCGCCATGCGCAAGGCAAAGCGGAGAGCCCGGCGTCTGGGGCAGCGGAAGAAGTGTCGTCAGCGCGTCGATCTTCAACTGCCTGAGCGCGTGACTGGACGTGTCGCCGCCGGCGACGACGGCACGAGAAAGTCCTTCGTTTTCGATCAGGCGGCGCAAGATCGTGCCGAGCGCGCTGCCGAGCCGGTGACGAGCCCCCGGTAGCTTGTCGATGTCGGCGCCGCGGTCTGCGGACGGTCCAAGCGCGGTGTACAGGATAACGCTTTTGCCTTGCCTGAGCTTCTGGATGCCCGCCTGCACCGCAGCATTTACCGCGCCTTCGCCATGCTCCGAGACCAGTGCAAGCGGATCGAGCGCGATACTTTCGAAGCCGTTCTCGACAGCCGTCCGGATCTGGCGCTCGGTCGTCGGCGATACGCTGCCCGACACGACGGCGAGGCGGTCGACCGGGCCGACATCAGGAAACTCGGCGCCGCTGTTGCCGATGAAACCGCTCCGCCGCCATGCGCTGAGCAGGGCATATTCGACACCCGAGGAGCCGACGACAAAACTTCCGGAACGGCCGGTGACACGAAGCAACTGCCGACCCGCGGCCTCCTGCGTCGCCTCGGAGTCGACATCGATGAGCAGGATCCCTTCTGAAGCCGACGCCAGTTCGTCGACACGCGCATCGGCGTCTGTCGCGGTGATGGCGACGAGATCAGCGACCAGGACGGGAAGGCGGGTCTGCTTCGACAGGTGAACGGCAAGGTCCGCCTCGTCCATCGGGGTCACCGGATGGCGGCTCATGACGGGATGGCGGTCGATGCGAAAGATCCGGCCCTGGTAAGCGGCAAAGAGGTTGCCGAATGCCGTGTAGCGTTTCAATTGCGGCGCGCCGACGATGACGGGCACGACGGATTGCCCGAATACCGATCGGCCGATTTCGATCGCCTTGCCGATATTGCCGATTTCGGGGCCGGAATCGAAGGTCGAGCAGACCTTGTAGTGGCAGATGTCAGCGCCGAGCGAATTCAGCCACTCGAAAGCGCGCGCAAGGTGCTCTTGCATCCATGCGGGGGTCTCGCTGCGGCTTGTCCCGGCAATGCCGATTGCCCGGCAATCCCCAAAACGCGCGAGCAGTTCCGGTGTCGGAATGTCGAGGAAGAGCACGGTTGACACGCCGTTCGATGCCAATGCCTCCATGACATCGGTGGAGCCGGTGAAGTCATCCCCGTAATAGCTGACGAGAGGTCCATCCATCGCGGTCACGCGCCCTTGCCGTCGCTGAATTTGGCAATCGAAGCGGCGAGCTCCGGATGATCTTTCGCGTAGGTCTCCAACGGGATGTCCGCGACCGCTGCCTGCCAAGCCTGCTGCACGGCCCGAACGCCGGCCGCCGGTCCGCCGGGGTGGCTGACGATGCCGCCGCCGCAGAGATAGAGAAGATCGACGGTGCGGCCGGTCCGCTGATAGGTCTCGGGCGCCTGTCCTCCCCACTGACCCGAACCGGCAACCGGAAGCGGGCAATCGGAGGCGTCGAAGAGCGGCGTGCTGACGGCCTTGAAGGACGAAACGAAGCTGTCGTCCGGCTCCCAATATTTGACCCTGATGCCGTTGATCTGAAACTGATCGACCCCGAGCAGCCGCCAGAACTGCTGATAGACCTTGAAATCCATGCCGGCGCCCGGATCGCGCGTCAGCACATCCCAACCGTTTCGATGCGCGTGCAGCACCAGATCGGAGCGCTTGCGCAGAAAGCTCATGCCGCCGAAGCCGATCGAGTTGATGTTGACGACGGCGCAATTGCCGCCGGCCTTGGCGACGATGTCGTGGTTGCGCATCATCTCGTCGGGGTCGGCATGCGAGATGCCGAAGGCATACATGACCTTCTTGCCGGTCTTCTGCTCGTGATCGAGAATGCGCGGCATGATCGCCGCAACGCGGTCCTTGAGCGGCGAATAGGCCGGGCTCATCAGTTTTTCGTCATCCTTGATGAAGTCTACGCCGGATGAGATCAGCTCGCCGACGAGTTCCGCCGTTTCGTGCGGTCTGAGACCAAGCGCCGGCTTGACGATCGTTCCGATGATGGGCCGGCCTTCGACGCCGGTGAGGCGGCGGCTTCCGGGGATGCCGAACTGCGGTCCCGGATGCGCGCTTTTGAAGGCGTCGGGGAGCTTCATATCGACGATGCGGATGCCGGTCATGCCCTTGATGGAGTAGACGCCGCCGATTGCAATGGTCATCAATGCCGCAAGGTCTGTCCCGATCGCGTCCAGCGGAAAGGCGATGTCGACATCGGCGCGATGAAGCGGCGTGCCGGGGCCGACCTCGGGCCAAGTCGGATGACTGGCGCCTTCGAGCGGACGGATCGCGAGCACACGGGCGGCGACACGCGATTTCAGCTCTTCGGTCTCGCCGGGGACGGGAACGAAGGTGCCGGTCGACTGGTCGCTCGCGATCTTTTCCGCCATCGCCTCGACGCTGCCGGGCGTTTCGATACGGTAGGTCAGGGTAATTATCATGAAACGGACGGTTGCTCCTCTCGCCACGCAGATTACCATGGCGTCAACTTGTGATCTGGTATAATGAGTATTCCAACTCATGAAAAGTAGAATCTTCGGATCCGCAAATTTTCGCCGACAGCTTTGTTCTCGACCCGGAAACTGTTAGGAGGAAACATTTGAGCCAGCGAGATATGATGACCCAGCCCCTCGAACAAATCGTCCGCCGGAAACTCTCTGACGAAGTGTTTGATCGACTTGAGCGAATGATTACCTCGGGCGAGCTCCAGCCCGGCGACGAAATGCCTTCCGAGCGGGTGCTGATGGAACGCTTCGGCGTCGGCCGGCCGGCGATCAGGGAGGCCATGCAATCCCTCGCCAACAAAGGTCTGGTCAGCATTTCACATGGCGAGCGGGCCAAGGTTCTCCGGCTGACGGCAAAATCGATATTCCGCCAGGTCGATCTCACCGCCAAGATCATGCTGTCGCAATCGTCGGACTCGCTGGAATATTTGAAGAGCGCGCGCATCTTCTTCGAGCGGGGCATGGCGCGCGAGGCCGCGCAGCGGTCCTCGGCAAGCGATATCGCCGACCTCAGGAACATCATCGAACGCCAGCGAATGTCACTTGGCCGGGCCGAAGAGTTCATCGACGCCGACATGGAGTTTCACACCCGCATCGCGCAGATATCAGGCAACCCGATCTACATTGCCGTCAGCGAAGCAATGCTTGCCTGGCTGAAGGAATATCATACCGAGATGCTGATCTGGACCGGCAAGGAAAAATTCACGCTCGCCGAACATGACGAAATCGTCGACCGCCTTGAAGCAAACGATGTGGATGGCTCGGAAACGGCGCTGCTCAAGCATCTTGAGCGGTCGCGGGCGCTTTACGCGAAATAATCGCCGATTACCTTGTGAGCAATGGGTGCTCATCCTCCTGCTTAAAAGACCTCGATTGTTGACCGCGTCGCGGCTGTCGGACGCGGCAGTGCATTTATCGGCCGCAGCGGAACAATGATCAAAGAACGAGGTTGTGAATGGGTCAAGCACGCAAAGATCCCCAAGGAGGATATCACAATGCGCATGAAACTTGTAGCAGCTTCCCTCTTCGCTATCGGGATGGCCACATCCGCTTTCGCCCAGTCCAACCCAGCGCCGGCCGGCGCAACGATCGACAAGAATCAAGCCGATCAGGGCGGCGGCGCCACTAGCGACACGAAGACTAAAAAGCCGATGGCAACGGATTCCACCACGACGAATTCCACGACCAGCGGCACGATGAAGATGGATAAGACCAAGTGCCCCAATCCGGTCAATAACTCTGCCAATCTTCAGACACAGGGCGGTACGAGCAACGCCACCCCGATGGATGAAGCCTGCGCGGCTCACAACAATTGATCGGCTTCCTCACGAAAATTCCCATCGTGACCTGACCCCCGAAAGTTGGACATCCAACCTCGGGGGTTTTACGTGGCCGAACTTCAGCAAAGCACGTCCGTCGGGCAGGACCGCTGCCGGCACGACGGCTTCAGGCCGCTAGCCCTCTTTTCTCGATGGCATGATTCACCAACGCGAAACGTGCCGGATCGGATGAAAGCGACGTGTTTGTCCGATATCGTATGCATTTGGACTTGAAAAACTCCGGCGATGCCGTCCATGCAAGGCCCAACACCGGTTATTAAAAATGCGCCGCCAGACCCCCCAATTCATCCGGCGCCGGCCAAAAGGGGGCGAGAGGACAACTATTGGTGCCGTTGAGTGGCGAACTGGTCCTTTTCTAAGGAGCAGACCAAAGTCATCGTTTCAGGAACTTCGACGCCTGCCGTCTGGGAAGGCACCGAACTGGCGACGATCGAGGACGCAAGGCAACAAGCCGTGCAAGATGCGAGAGCGCTGATGAGCCAGCAGTGCTTGCGGGAAAAGACATGTCGGCGAGAAAGATACACATCGGTGACGAACAGGGAACCGTTTTTCTGACTGTGCTTTTCGTCAGAGACGATCAGAAGCTCCGACTAAGACATCCTGTTCTAAATTGATGTCGTCCGAAAACCGCCCACACTTTTCGGCTTCATGCTCTAGCGGAACGCCGGATCGGCAGTCCGATCAAGCGCTCGTATTCCCGTTCCGGAATGCCGTAGCTTCCGGCGGCGATCTCCTCCAGCCTTTCTCGGTCGAGAACCTTGACGTTGGCGCGGGTCGACCTAATGGCTCTCATTCCTTCGATGACATGCAGTTCGTTCGTCACGCCCGAGCGGCGTACGCCGAGCATCAGCGCCAGAAATTCATGCGTGAGCGGCAGGTCGTTGCCATTCAGCCGATCGTGACACATCAACAGCCAGCGGGCGAGCCGCTCATGCATGTTGTAGCGCCCGTTGGCGAGAGCCGACTGAGCCAGTTGTATATCACAGCAATGCATATATTGGAGGAACAGATCGTTGACGGCAGGAAACGCTGCGAGCACCCGCCCGAAGGTCTCGACGGAGACCAGCAGGCCGGATCCCGCGACCTGCATGAAGGTCCGATTGGGTGTCGTATTCGTCTTCAGAACAACATGCAGTCCTGCCATGCCCTCAAATCCGATATGTCCGACCTCGACGGCTTCGTCTTCGGCGTTCGTCGCCACCATCGATGCCAGACCACTTTCGACGAAACAGACATGTTCGTTCGGCTGGTCTGACTCGACCAGCACATGTCTCAACGGCAGCTCGACGGCTTGGGCATCGGCGGCCAGCAGGTCAAAGGCCTCCGCAGGCAAAGCCTTCAACAGCAAGTTATGAACAATACGCTGATCCTGTGCGGGCATGACCCCTCTCCAGCGGGAGGGAGCCCGCGCTCATACCGGCAGCTATGAGATCGCGGTAATGACCAGCTTATGCGTCAAAACAGCAGCCATATCCATATTTGGAAGGCGCTTTGTGCGGTTTTGACAAAACTTGCGGGCTGCCCGGGAAATCTGTCAGGGATTCCGGGGCAGACGGATCAGAAAACTCGCGCCGGGCCGCCGATTCTCGATGTGAAGCTCGGCCCTCAACTGCTGCACCAGAACGCGCACGACCTTCATGCCCAAGCTCTTGCCGTCATCTTTAGAGACGGAAAATCCGTCCGGGAAACCTTTTCCATCATCGGCGATTTCAAGGCGGATTTCGTCGGCGGTGGCGCGCGCACTGACGGTGACAGTGCCTGAAATATCGGAATAAGCGTGCTTGAAGGCGTTCGTCACCAGTTCGTTGACGAGAAGGGCAAGCTGGATTGCCCGGTCTGCATCGATAACGCACGCATCCGCGTCGACCGAAACCGTGTGCTTTGATGCCGCCTGCTGCAGGCGCAGACACAGGCTTGACAGAAAATCCGCCAGTTCCACCGTTTCGATGTTCGGTTGGCGCCACAATTGATCGTGTACCTCGGCAATGGTGCCGACGCGCGCTTCGGCATCGCGCAAAGCCTCTCCCACCTCCTGCTGTTCAGCCGAGCGGGCCTGCATCGAAAGCATGGCGGTGACCAGTGTCAGGCTGTTTTTGACACGATGGCTCATCTCGCGCAGCATGATTTGCTGGTGCTCATCTGCAAAGTGACGCTCGGTGTCATCCCGAAGTACCTTGAGATAGCCGGCTCTTTGATGATGGGCGCGCAGCGGCATGGTCAATCCGCTGCCCCAGAACGTCGATCCATCCTTACGCAAATGAAATCGTTCGTTTTCAGCCCGGCCGCGCTCAAGCGCCGTCTCCATCTCGCGGTCAAGCGCCACATGGCCCTCGGTGCGGTCTTCCGGTACGAAGAGAATGCGTGCGTCTTGACCGAGAATCTCATCTTCCAGATATCCAAAGATGCGGCAAGCCCCGGTGTTCCAACTGATGATCCGCCCATCTTGATCAAAGGAAAAGATCGCGTAATCGATCGCGCTTTTAAGAATAAGCTGGAGGCGTTCCTCGCTGGCGCGCAACGCTTCGTCCTGCTGAAGCGTCAGGGTCCGGTCCCGGACGATTTTCGCCAGGCCGTAGATCCCACCCACGTCGTTGCGAAGCGGCATCATCAGCCCTGACGCCCAGAACATGCTGCCGTCTTTTCTGACGTGCCACCGATTGTCGTCGGCGCGGCCGGTGGTCAGCGCAAGCCGCTTCTCTTTGAGCGGCGCTCCGGCGAGTTGATCCTCGAATGAAAAGATGATGACCCCGTTCTGTCCGATCATCTCGGATGCCGAATAGCCGAAGAGGTTTTCCGCACCGGCACTCCACGTCGCCACAGTGCCATCGAGATCCATGGCAAAGATCGCATAGTCGAGCGCGCTCTCGACGATGTGGCGATGGATTTCATCCTCGCCGCTCGGGAAGGAATATTGGTCCATACCAGTGACCCCCAGCTGGATTACCGTAGGTGAGACTTTAGCATCTGCTAAAGGAATTTCTCGACGCGTGCGATTGCGTACAAAACCCGGTCGGCGAACCGCGTGCTAAAGAGGCACGGTGGGTCAAATGCCTTGCAATCGGCCACCCCGGGGCTCAAAATTTCGGCATCGCCGAGCAGACTTCATGGCGCTCGCGGCTGGGAGACGGCGTGCTCTCGCCAAACGACGCGAGCAGAGCGATACGACCGTTCAAAAGCGAAAAATCTATCGCAGCTGGCGGATCCGGAGCTTTCTTTTTCTGGACAGCATTCTCGAGCCACACTCGGCGGCCACCGACGTCGTATGGAGGCTGGCGCCCTTGGATTTCTAGTTAACCGACCTGTCGTTCGTCGATTGGTCGTATATTTGCCGCCGTCCTCAGGCTTTGCACCAGTAGCGATCGGGGCTTGCCCCTCGTCGGCGAGAACAAGTCGTGCTCTGCCTTTGGATAAACAATCTTTTTCCAGTTATGCGGCGGATTGACGCACAACCCAAGGGATGCTACCTATAACTTAATTGGTCAGGCCAATTGACCAGCTGCGCGCTTGAGGAGAAGCCGCCTAGGGAGGCCACGATGTTTTCGCCTGTTGAATCACGGCGCCTGTATCGGCAGGTCGCGGATCAGATTCGTATGATGATCGCCAGCGGTGAGCTTGCCGTCGGCCAGCGGCTGCCGGCCGAGCGCGATCTGGCGGAGCAACTGTCGGTTTCGCGCCCGACCGTCCGCGAGGCGCTGATCGTCCTGGAGGTCGAAGGCCTCGTCAATATCCGCATGGGATCCGGCATTTATGTGGTGCGCCAGCATGCTGCGACCGTCGCTGGGGCCGAGCGCGAGCCGGTGGAGGGGCCTTTCGAACTGCTCCAGGCGCGGGCCCTCATCGAATGCGCCATCGCCGAAGAAGCGGCCGGTCGCGCCAAGCCGGACGATATCGCTCTGCTCGATGAAGCTCTGACGCGCATGGGTGGTGTGGTCAACGATGCAATCGCAGTGCTCGATGCCGATCGCGCCTTCCACACCGGCATTGCCGCCATCATTGGGAATGCGACATTGATCCGCGTGACGGGCGAGATGTTCGACATGCGCATGACGCCTTATTTCGCAAGGCTCGCTAGCCACTTCGAGGGGCCGACGACATGGCGCAGCGCTCTGGATGAGCACCGGGCCATTCGCGACGCGATCGCCGCCGGCGATGCCGCCGGCGCCAAGGCTGCCATGCGCGCCCATCTGACCATGTCGCAGAAGAGGTTTTCCGAAAGCTTCGGGGAGGAGTTCTCGGGGGAAGAGGAGCGCGGACGCAACAAGCGGCCGCCGAAAGGAACTGCCAAGACTTAACCCAAGCTCGGGAGGAGAGAGCAATGAAAAGCAGACTGACAACGATACTTTGCACTGCAGCCGTAATCATGGCGAGCAGCGCGATCGCACAGGCCCAGACAGTGCTGAAATGGGCTCATGTCTATGAAACGTCAGAGCCCTTCCACACGGATTCCGTATGGGCCGCAGAAGAGATCAACAAGCGCACAGACGGGCGCTATAAGATCGAGGTCTATCCGGCGTCGCAGCTGGGCAAGGAAGCCGACATCAACCAGGGCCTCAAGCTAGGGACCGTCGACATCATCATCTCGGGATCGAGCTTCGCGGCGCGAGACTACAAGCCGATCGGCGTGACTTACTTCCCCTACATTTTCCGCGGTCCCGATCACCTGATCGCCTATACCAAGAGCGATGTCTTCAAGCGTCTTGCCAAAGGCTATGAAGACAAGACCGGCAACCACATCGCGGCCGTCAGCTATTACGGCACGCGCCATACGACATCAAACAAGCCGATCACCAAATGCGCCGATATGCAGGGCTTGAAAATCCGCGTGCCTGATGTTCCGGCCTATCTCGCCATGCCGCGCGCCTGTGGCGCCAACACCACGCCGATCGCCTTTGCCGAGGTCTATCTCGCTTTGCAGAACGGTACGGTCGAGGCGCAGGAAAATCCGCTGACGACGATCGAGGCGAAGAAGTTCTACGAAGTCCAGAAGAACATCATCCTCACCGGCCACATCGTCGATCACCTCAACACCGTAGTCTCGAAGACGCGGTGGGCGAGCCTTTCCGACGAGGACAAGAAGATCTTCGGCGAGGTCATGCAGGAGGCCGCCGAGCGTACGAGCAAGACAATCGCCGGCAAGGAAAACAGCCTCATCGCGACATTCAAGGAAAAAGGGTTGAATGTCGCCGAGGTCGACAAGGCCGATTTCGAAAAGACCGTGATGGAAAAGGTCAAGTTCGAGGATTTCGGCTACGAGAAGGCCGATTGGGAAGCAATCCGCGCGATCCAGTAAACCCACGCGGCGCGGCGCCTTACAGCGCCGCGCGTCTTTCAGACGCGCAAGGATGCAGTAACACGTTGGTTGCTGCAGGCGCCGCGCTCCTTCATTCCGAACTGGAACAGGGCCGATCATGTCGCAAGAAATTCATACGCAAATCACGGCCGAAGAAATCGGTCACGAGTTCGAAGGGCACGCGCCGACCGCAAACGTCTCGGACTACGCCATTGAAGACTGGATCACGCTGATCGTCTTCTGGCTGATGGCGGGTTGCGTCTTCCTGCAGTTCTTCACGCGCTATGTGCTGAACGACAGCTACGCCTGGACCGAGGAGATTGCGATCAACTGCCTGATCGGCGTCGTCTTTCTCGGTTCCGTCATGTGCGTGCGCACCTCGCGGCATATCCAGGTGGATGTGTTCTATCACTATATGCCGGCAGGTCTGGCACGCGTGCTCGCCACTTTCGTCGATATCGTTCGCATTGGCTTCTTCGCCTATGGCTGCCACCTGATGTGGCGTTACGTCGATATCGTCGCGGACGAGCAGATGGTCACCGTCGACCTGCCGCGCAACGTCGTTTTCTACAGCGTTCTCATCGCCTTCGTGCTGATGCTGATCCGCGCGATCGTCGTCTTCATCGCCAATATGCGCCGCGGCTACTCCGTTTTGGAGCGCCCCGAAGAATTCCAGACCGTCGAGGATTGATCTGATGCTACTGCTTCTTGGCTCGTTTCTGGTGCTGATGCTGGTCGGGGTGCCCGTTGCCATCTCGATGGCCGTCGCATCCGTGCTCTACATCGTCCTTTACGACGTGGCGCCCGATATCATCGTCGCCCAGCGCATGATCGCCGGCGTCGAAAGCTTCCCGCTGCTCGCCGTGCCCTTCTTCATCCTGGCGGGCAATCTGATGAACTCGGCCGGCGTCACCGGCCGCATCTATTCCTTTGCCGTCGCTCTCGTCGGCTGGATGAAGGGCGGTCTGGCGCAGGTTAACATCATCGGTTCCGTGATCTTCTCGGGCATGTCTGGCACGGCGCTTGCCGATGCGGCCGGTATCGGCACGATCGAGATCAAGGCAATGAAGGATCATGGCTATCCGGTCGAGGCCGCGGTCGGCGTGACGGCGGCTTCGGCAACGCTTGGCCCGATCTTCCCGCCGTCGCTGCCTTTCGTGATTTACGGCATGATGGCGAACGTCTCGATCGGCGCTCTTTTCATGGCGGGCATCCTGCCCGGCATTGTGATGACGCTCCTGATGATGATCACCGTCGCCGCCTTTGCCTATTGGAAGCGCTGGGGCTCCGACGCGCCGTTCGATGTCAAGCAGTTGCTGTCGGCGGGGATGGAAATCGTCGTCGTCCTGGCGGTGCCGCTGGCCATCTATCTGCTGATGCAGGCGGGCGTATCGATGAATGTTGCGGCGGGCATTGCCCTTGCCCTGCTTCTCGCCCTCGACTGGTATTTCCGCTTTTCCGCCGTCATGGCGCTGATGACGCCCGTCATCCTGATCGGCGGCATGACGATGGGCTGGTTCACGCCGACGGAGGCAGCGGTTGCGGCCGTCCTCTGGTCTTTGTTTCTCGGTCTGGTGCGTTACCGGACGATGACGCCCTCGACGCTCGCCAAGGCGAGCTTCGATACGATCGAGACGACGGCGTCCGTTCTCTTCATCGTCACTGCGGCATCGGTCTTCGCATGGTTGCTGACGGTGAGCCAGGCGGCGCAGTTGCTCTCCGATGCGATCCTGTCGATCACCGACAATAAATGGGTTTTCCTGATCCTCGTGAACCTGCTGATGCTCTTCGTCGGCTGCTTCCTGGATACGATCGCGGCCATCACCATCCTCGTGCCGATCCTTCTGCCGATCGTCCTGAAATTCGGGATCGATCCGGTCCAGTTCGGTCTCATCATGACGCTGAACTTGATGATCGGTCTGTTGCATCCGCCGCTCGGCATGGTGCTTTTCGTGCTGTCGAGGGTCGCGAAACTCTCCGTCGAACGCACGACCATGGCGATCCTGCCCTGGCTGGTGCCGCTCTTCCTGGCGCTGATCCTGATCACCTTCGTGCCCGCCATATCGCTGTGGCTGCCGCAGCAACTCGGGCTGCTGAGATAGGAGCGGAAGATGCGGACACGTGTGGCACGGCTTTACCAAAAGGGCGACCTGAGGATCGAGACCGTCGCGGTTGCGGCCCTTGGTCCCGGCGAGGTGCTTCTCAAAATGGCGGCCGCAGGGATTTGCGGCTCCGACCTGCATTATTATCAGGACGGTGGCTTCGGGCCGGTCCGGGTTCGCGAGCCGATCATACCTGGCCACGAGGCCTCGGGGACCGTCAGCCAAGCGGGTGAGGGGGTCGACCTGAAGGCCGGGACGCTGGTGGCGGTCAATCCCAGCCAACCCTGCGGGCATTGCGAATATTGCGAGAAAAACATGCCGATCCACTGCCTGGACATGCGCTTCATGGGCAGTGCGATGCGCCTGCCGCATGAGCAGGGCATGTTCCGGGAATGGATGGTGGTGCCGGCCAAGCAGTGCTTCGCGGTCGGAGCTGCGACAACTGCCGCGGAAGCGGCCTGCAGCGAACCGCTCTCCGTCTGCCTGCACGCGGCATCGCGCGCTGGAGATATCACAGGCAAACGCGTGCTGGTCACCGGAGCCGGCCCGATCGGCGCCCTGACGGTTGCTGTCGCCAGTTATTTCGGCGCAGATGAGATCGTGGTGACCGATCTCGCGGATGCAGCGCTGGACCGAGCCAAAGCGATGGGCGCCAGCCGCACGGTCAATGTTTCCAAGAATGCCCAGGCGCTTGCGGAATTCGAGGCGGGAAAGGGCTATTTCGATCTCGTCTTCGAATGCTCGGCCGCCGCCCCGGCCATCCGCGGCGCAATTGCCGCCATCAGACCACGCGGAACGATCGTGCAGGTCGGCGTCACGGGAGACGTCCCGATCCCTCTCAACGCCATCGTCGGCAAGGAGCTTCAACTCCACGGAACGCAGCGCTTCCACGAGGAATTCGGTACTGCCGTCGAGCTGATCTCCAGCCGCAAGATCGATGTGCGGCCGATCATCAGCCACAGCCTGCCGCTCGAACAAGCCACCGCCGCCTTCACGCTCGCCGGCGATCGCGCAGCCGCCTGCAAGGTGCAACTGACCTTTTAGAGCGCGGCGCATTACTCATAGCTGTTGCCGGATGGGCCGATGAGCAATCGAGGTCGCCAGTCGCCTTGGCGACGCAGCATTCGCTGTGCCGCGAAGGCGGCAACTTTTCCTGACCCGAACCTTCTTTCTCGCTGACTGGGCGAGCGGATTCGATTCCGGAGTCTCAAGAAATTCTTGACGTCTATCTTATGTCTACATAATGTCTTTCAAAAGGATTATGAGATGGACGATGAAATTATCTCCGAGGTCGGCAACCCCGACCGTAAAAGGAATCTAAGCCTGACGCTTCGCAGACGCATCCTGACGATGGAACTGCCGCCGGGTGCGGTGTTGGACGAAGTGGCGCTGAGCGAGGAGTTTGGGTTGTCCCGACCGCCGGTTCGCGAGCTGATGCGACAGATGGCTGGCGAAGGTTATATCGAGCTGGAAGCCAACCGTGCTGCGCGGGTCAGTTCGATGAGCTACCAGTCGCTGCATGACTTCTTCCTTCTTGCGCCGATGATCTACATCACCGCCAGCAAGCTGGCGGCCGAGAACGGAACGCGCGGGCAGCTCGACGTGCTCAAGCAGGTTCAGCAATCATTTCGAAAGGCCGTCGACAATTGCGACGTCGAAGGGCGCGTCTTCTACAACGACCAGTTCCACCGCCAGATCGGTGAGATGGCGCACAACGTCTATCTGGTTCCGAGCCTGCGGCGACTGCAGATCGACCATGCGCGCATCGGCAAGGTTTTCTACAAGCACCCGAACACGCCTCGCATGCAGGAAGAACTCGAGCTCGCCACGCAACAACATGATGAGATGATCGAAGCCATCGGGAAACGCAATCCCGACGCAGCCGGAGAACTGGCGCGGCTTCACCTCGAGCTTTCACGACGAAACATGGCCATGTACGCGGCCCCGGAGGGTCTGGAGACGCCGACCCTCTAGGACCTTTGGCTCGACCCTTCGACAGCCTAACGCAGGACACCAAACGAATGTCTGACTTCCAGTTTCCAGGCCTGAATCTTGCCATTACCACGCCGTTCGACGATGCCGGACGCATCGACTACGGCAGGCTCGAATACAATGTCGAGCGCTATCTCTCAGCGGGCGTCAGGAGCTTCCTGTTCAGCTCCGGCACCGGCATGCACGTCTATCTTTCCAAGGAGGAATCCGAGGAGCTGATCCGGCGCGGAGCGCAGATCGTCAATGGCCGGGCGAAGGTGATTGCGCAGACCTCCGCGCTTCTGGTGGAAGACGTCGTCGAACGCACGATCCGCGCGCGCGACGCCGGCGCCGAAGGCGTGATGGTTCTACCGCCCTTCTTCGAAGGGCCGACCGACGACCTGGGCATCGTCGATTTCTACAGCGAGGTTGCGAAGGCCGGTCTTCCGGTGATTGGCTACAACGTTCCCCAGGCGGTCGGCGTCGCCGTCACGCCCGAACTTCTCGACAAGCTGAGCGAAATCCCCGGCTTTTGTGCCGTCAAGGACAGCAGCGGCGACCTTGGAAAGCAGGCAGCACTTATCCGCACCGGCCGTTTCGTCATGAACGGCGCTGACCCTCTCGTTCCCTATGCGCTCTATGCCGGATGCGACGGCCTGATCTGGGGTGGGGCGAACTTCGCTCCGAAAACCTGCGTCGCCCTCGTCGAGGCCGCCGCCGAGCACAAGTGGGACGAGGTTCGCGCGCTCTGGAAAATCTTGGAGCCGTCTATGGGGCTGATCTGGGAAGGCGATTACGTGCAGTCCGTCTATGCGGCGGCAGATCTGGTGGGCTACGGGGCCGGCGTTCCGCGAAAACCGCTGCGCGGTCTTGCCCCAGAAAAGCTTCCGGCCATTCGCCGCTCCCTCGAAACGCTCATGGAGCGGGAAGCGATCTGACGTGACCCAGGCCGCAAGGAATGTCTTCGTCGCTTCCAGGCTGCCGAAACGCGCAGGCGTTTCGGGCTGGGTGGCCATGCTTGCGCCCCGTACGCCACGGCCGGCGCTGACCGGACCGGTCATTGCCGACGTCGCGATCATCGGCGGTGGTTTCGCCGGCCTTTCCGCGGCGCGGCGCATCTCGCGCCTGGACCCGACCGCGCGGGTCGCGGTGCTGGAAGCGGGCATTGTCGGCGAGGGGCCTGCGGGCGCGAATTCGGGCTTCATCATCGACCTGCCGCACGAGGTCTCGTCCGACGATTTCAGCGGAGAGTCGGAGGCCAGGTTCAGGCAATCCGTGCTCATTCAGCGCTCGGCCATCGCTCTGGCGACCGAGATGGCGACGGAAAATGGCTGGGGCAAGGAGGTGTTCGATCCCTGTGGCCGATACAGCGTCGCCATTAGCGCGGAAGGCGACAAGCACCTCGATGACTATGCGCAGCAGCTCACGAACATGGGCGAAGACCATCGGCTCCTGAGCGCCGGGGAGATCGAGGCAGTAACGGGATCGCCGGTTTACACCTCCGGTCTGTTCATGCCCGGCACGATCATCGTGCAGCCCGCCGCCTACATTCGCGCGGTCGCCGACTGCCTGAAGGAGCCTGTCACCCTTTACGAGCGGACGCCGGCGCTCTCGTTCGAGCGCTCCGGTACAGGATGGCTCGTCAAGACGCCGCAGGGTTCCGTGCAGGCGGCGAAGATCATCATGGCAAACAATGGACATGTGGAGAGCTTCGGCTTCTTCCCGCAACGTCTGCTCCACGTCTTCACCTACGCCTCCCTCACCGAGGCGTTCGACCCCTCGCGCCTCGGTGGAGAGCGGAAGTGGGCCGCCACGCCCGCCCTGCCGATGGGAACGACCGTCCGCCGCATCAGCACCGGCGCCGGCGACCGGATCCTGGTGCGCTCGCGCTACAGCTATAATCAGAGCATCGCAGTCAGCGACGCCGCGATCCAGCGGGCCGGCCGCCTCCACGACGGCAAGTTTTCAAAACGCTTTCCCACCCTTGGCGGCGTCGGGATGCAGTATCGCTGGGCCGGCGCGATGGCGCTCACACGCAATCATGTTCCGGCATTCGGCGAGATCGAGCGTGGCGTATTCGCGGCATGCGGCTGCAACGGCCTTGGAGCGTCGAACTCGACAGCATCAGGGATCGCGGCTGCGGAGCTGGCGCTCGGACATGATTCCGAACTCGGCCGCGTCTACGCGCGCCTGGCTGCCCCGACGGCATTGCCGCCGCAGCCGTTCACGACGATCGGAGCAAAGATCCACCTCGCCTATCGCGAGTGGAGCGCAGGATCCGAGTGACGAGGGGGTCTCCAGTCTGCGCCAGCGCCGAAGTTGACGATACAGCGAGGCTGGTCATGCGCGCGATCCGGCTGGGTGTGCGGGTGGTATCGCGGTTCAGCGCCGGCCCCTCGTGCGCGTCGCCAGGACATTGCGGATCGAGAAGCTGGAATGAATCCTGAGGACACCGGGCAAGGTCGACAGGATCTCCTTGTGGATCCGCTCGAACTCGCCGGCATTGGCAACCTCCACGCGCAGCAGATAGTCCGAACCGCCCGTCATCAGAAAACATTCCCGGATCTCGGGATGCCGGCGGACTGCCGCCTCGAGGCGGTCGAGATAGTCTTCTGTTTGTCGTTCGAGAGTGATGTTGATGATCACGGCGATCATCTCATCCGCATTGCCGGTGTCGACCAGCACCGTATAGCCGCGGATCACGCCTGATTTTTCCATGATCTTGATGCGCCTGAGGCAGGCCGAGGGAGAGAGACCGATTTCGGCGGCGAGCTTGGCATTGCTCATGCGGGCATCAAGACGCAGCAGTCTCAGAATATTGCGATCGATCGCGTCGAGGGCAGCCATGGTGGATCATTCCAAATTGTGATTGATTATGCGGATATTTAGCAAATCATGCAATAATAGAATGCTGAATGGCCGGCAATTTCGCTCATTCTTTCATAAACTCCTGAGATCGAAAAGGGGTGGACATGGATAGCGATATTTTGGTTTCCCGCACACGCATTGCGACGACCACGCAGGGAGCCACGGGCTATCTGACGGTCGATCTTGCCGCCCTTGGTCGTAACTATCGCAAGCTCGTATCGATGCTGGCGTCGGTCCGCGCCGGCGCCGTCGTCAAGGCCGACGCCTATGGCCTTGGCGCCGAGCGGGTCGGAAGAACGCTTTACAGTGAAGGTTGCAGGCACTTCTTCGTCGCCCAGTTTGTCGAGGCCTTGAGGCTCCGGCCGGCCCTTGCGCACGATGCCCAGATTTTCGTGCTGAACGGCTTGCAGCCGGGTAACGAGATCGCCTGCGCCGAGATGGGCATCGTTCCGGTTCTCAATTCACTGGCGCAGTGGCGGCAATGGTCGACGGCTGCGCGCATTCTGAAGCGCTGCCTGCCAGCCGTCCTGCAGTTCGACACCGGCATGTCGCGGCTCGGTTTTCCCGAGGAGGAAAGGGCGGAGCTGGCGGCAGCCCTTAGCGGCAGCACCAATGTCGAAATCCTGTTCATCATGAGCCATCTGGCTTCGGCCGATGACATGGATAGCGATCAGAACGGCGAGCAGTTTGCCGAGATGTCCCGCATCGCCGAGGAGTTTCCGGGCTTTGATATTTCCTTCGCCAATTCCGGCGGCGTTTTCTTGGACGATGCCTATCACGGCCTGCTCGCCCGCCCCGGCATCGCGCTTTATGGCGGCGCTCCGAACGGCGGCGAGAAGAACCCGATGGAGCCGGTCGTCAGCCTCAATGTCGCCGTCGTGCAGACGCGCACCGTTCCGGCCGGTGCAAAGGTCGGCTATGGCGGCGCGCATGTGACGCAACGGGAAACGCGTCTCGCCACCATTGCAGCCGGCTATGCCGATGGTCTGCCGCGATGCCTCGGCGACCGCGGCGCCGTCTATTTCAAGGGAATCCGCCTGCCGATCGTCGGCCGCGTGTCGATGGACAGTGCGACCGTCGACATATCAGCACTGCCCGAAGGGGCGCTGACCTTCGGTAGTCTTGTCGAAGTGCTCGGCCGCCATCAGACACTCGAGGACATCGCCCGCGACGCCGGCACCATTTCTTACGAAATCCTAACCGGCCTCGGCGATCGTTACGACAGGCAATATCGCCGAGAGCCGGCGGCTCCATCATTGGGAACATCATGAAGGTCATCGTTCTAGGAGCCGGCATCGTCGGCGTCACATCCGCTTATCAGCTGGCCAAGGCCGGCCATGAGGTCACGGTCGTCGACCGGCAGCCTGGTCCGGCGCTGGAGACGAGCTTTGCCAATGCCGGCGAAGTCTCCTTCGGCTATTGCTCGCCATGGGCGGCGCCCGGCATTCCCATGAAGGCCATGAAGTGGCTGTTCATGAAACATGCGCCGCTCGTCCTGCGACCGAAACTCGATATGGCCATGCTCTCCTGGATGGCCAGGATGCTGTCGAACTGCACCTCCGAGCGCTACGCGATCAACAAGAGCCGCATGCTGCGCCTTGCCGATTACAGCCGCATCGCGCTGGCCGATCTTCGCGCCGAGACCGGCATCGCCTACGACGAACGCATGCAGGGAACCCTGCAGCTGTTCCGCACGCAGCAGCAACTGGAGGCCTCGGCAAAGGATGTCAAGGCGCTGGCTGCCGACGGCATTCCCTATGAGGTGCTGGACCGGGACGGCTGCATCCGCTTCGAACCGGCCCTGAAACATGTGCGCGACAAGATTGTCGGCGGTCTGCTGACGCCGAAGGACGAAACCGGTGACTGCTTCAAGTTCACCAACGCGCTGGCCGCCAAGGCCGAGGCGCTCGGTGTCCGCTTCGTTTACGGAACGACGATCAAGGCGCTGGATGTCGAGGCCGGCCGGGTGCGCGGGGTCATCACCGATCGTGAGCGGATGAGCGCGGAGGCGGTGGTGGTTGCGCTCGGCAGCTATTCGCCGCTGCTGCTCAATCCGCTCGGCATCAGGCTGCCAGTCTATCCCGTCAAGGGCTATTCGCTCACCATCCCGATCACCGAGGCGTCACGCGCGCCGGAATCGACCGTCATGGATGAGACCTACAAGATTGCGATCACCCGGCTCGGCGACCGTATTCGCGTCGGCGGCATGGCGGAAATATCGGGCTATACCAACGATCTCGGATTGGCTCGCCGCAGCACGCTGGAACATTCTGTCACCGATCTCTTCCCCGGCGGCGATGTTTCCAAGGCCTCCTTCTGGTCCGGCCTGCGCCCGATGACGCCTGATGGCACGCCGGTCATCGGCGCGACCAAGGTCGCCGGCCTCTTCCTCAATACCGGTCACGGCACGCTCGGCTGGACCATGAGTACCGGTTCGGCCAGGCTCATCGGCGATCTCGTCAGCGGCGGCCAGCCGGAAATCGACGTGAGAGATCTCGCAATCAGCCGCTACGGTTGACACCGCCCGGCAACGCAAACAGAGACGAACATGATTGCGAAAATCCATTATCACTTGTGTACATCGTCTTTCGAGGTCACGAATGTCCGTTAACTCTCATATACATAACGATGGCAGCCTCGCCCAACAGCTGGCTGTGCAGAGCATGTTGTTTCGGGAAACGGCGCATAGTGGAACGGACCCGGATGAGCTCTCGGAAATATTGTCGACGCCAAACTCCCCGATCAAGGTTGTGGCGGAAGGCAATATGCCGATTGCATACCACTGCAATTTCGTCTCCGTCGGAGAAGAGGTAACCGTCGCCGACTGTACCTACGAAGGCACAATCCTGATCAGGCGGGAAGCGCCGAGCGACAGGATGATCGTTTTTCTACCGATGGCAGGGAACGCATCCTTCGAAGGCATGCGGGAGCAAATATATTCTGTTCCCGCCCGTGGCACGATCCTTGAGGCAGGTCGTGCCGCGGGTGCTCGCCTATTCGGCCCCCGCCGTCATTTCGGCCTGTTCGTCGGCCAAGCCAAGATCACCAGCCACCTCACGCATATGTTCGAGAGAACGATCAGCGGCGACGTCGATTTTCATCCTCACATCGATCTGACGACCGGTCCGGGGCTTGTATTGCAGCAAATTGTCTCGAGCCTCCATCGCGGCCTCAGCGGGAACGGACCGCTGCAGCGGTCGCCGCTGGCTGCCGGTTCGCTCTGCGACGCGGCGATCTATCTGCTTCTGGAGACCTGCCCCAATCGTTATTCGAACGAGCTTGCGCTGCCTGCTCCGGCGCCGGCCCCGCGCCATGTGAAATGGGCCATCGACTTCATGCAGGAACACGTCGCCGAGCCGATTTCGCTCAACGATATCGCGATGGCAGCCAAGGTCAGCGTTCGGACTTTGCAACAGGGTTTCCGGCAATTCAGGGATACGACCCCGATGTCCTATCTGCATGACCTTCGGATGGCCGCCGCCCATCGCGATTTGCTGGAATCCGATGGGAAGCAGGTCATCGCCGATGTCGCGCTCAGATGGGGATTTACGCATCTCGGGCGATTTGCAGCCGAATACAGGAAGCGTTTCGGCCAACTGCCGTCACAGACCTTGAAGCGCTGAGCTCTATGTCGGCGTGCCGGATGGCTCGTCGACGATGGACCAGACGTCCGATCGCCGACGGGAACACCACGTCGGATGCGGATCTATGCTGCGCGCTTCAAGGCATCGCCGAGCATCGAGACGATCGTGTCGATCTGGTCTTTCTCGATGATAAGCGGCGGAGAAAGCGCGATGATGTCGCCGGTCACCCGGATCAGCAGGCCCTTTTCGAAGCAGTCGACGAAGATGTCGTAGGCGCGGGTGCCCGGTGCTCCGTCCCGGGGAGCCAGTTCGACCGCTCCGACCAGTCCGAGATTGCGGATGTCGACGACGTGAGGCAGGCCATTCAGCGAATGAAGGGCCTCCTGCCAGTATTCGGCGAGCTCGGATGCGCGCGTCAGCAAGCCTTCTTCCTCGTATATCTCGAGCGTAGCGAGCCCGGCTGCGCAGGCGACCGGATGGCCGGAATAGGTATAGCCATGGAAGAGTTCGATCGCATTTTCCGGTCCGACCATCAGGCCGTCATAGACCTTGCGGCTGGCAAAGACCGCGCCCATCGGGATCGTGCCGTTGGTGATGCCTTTTGCCGTGGTGATCAGGTCGGGCACGACGTCGAAGTAGTCGGTCGCAAAAGGGGTGCCGAGACGCCCGAAGCCGGTGATGACCTCGTCGAAGATCAGCAGAATCCCGTGCTTGTCGGCGGTTGCGCGCAGCTTCTCCAGATAGCCCTTCGCAGGCAAGACGACGCCTGCTGATCCCGACATCGGCTCGACGATGACAGCCGCGATGGTCTCGGCGCCGTGCAACTGCACCAGGCGCTCGAGATCGTCCGCCAGTTCGACGCCGTGGGCGGGGAGGCCCTTTGAAAACGCATTGCGCCCGATGTCGAGCGTGTGGCGCATATGGTCGGCCGGTATTTGCGGGAAGACCCGCCGGTTGTTGACGAGACCGCCGACAGAAATGCCGCCGAACCCGACGCCATGATATCCCTTCTCGCGCCCGATGATCCGTGTGCGGGTGCCCTGGCCGATCGCCCGCTGATAGGCGATGGCGATCTTGAGCGCCGTATCGACCGATTCCGAGCCTGAGCCGGTGAAGAAGATCCTGTCGAGCTTGGCGTCAGGACCGCCCGGCGCGTTCGCAGCCAGTTTTGCAGCGAAGTCGAAGGCGATCGGATGCCCCATCTGAAAGGTCGGCGCGTAGTCGAGGGTTGCAAGCTGTCGCTCGACGGCTTGGGCGATCTTCTTGCGGCCGTGGCCGGCGTTGCAGCACCAGAGCCCGGCCGTGCCGTCAAGCACCTGATGTCCATCGATGTCGGTGTAGTACATGCCCTCTGCGGCTGCGAGTAGCCGCGGCGTGGCCTTGAATTGCCGGTTCGCGGTGAACGGCATCCAGAAATTTTCGAGTACGGGCGCGTTCGTTTTGCTGAGCTGGTCCATCCTGGCCTCCTTTGGGATGGCGCCGAGAATGGCAATTTCTTCCTTTCAAACAAGTCCTTTTCTTTGTCGGTGCAAGCTATTGAAATTCAATGGTCGGAAGGATATTAATTTGGATATTCTGGACAACACAAACGGGTAGCATCATGTCAGTCGATATCGGCAACCGCCTTCGCTATCTCCGCATCGCCCATAAGCTTTCCCAGCGTGAGCTCGCCAAGCGCACCGGCGTGCCGAACTCGACGATCTCGCTGATCGAATCGAACGCCTCCAACCCGTCGGTCGGGGCTTTGAAGCGAATTCTGGACGGTATCCCCATCGGCCTGGCGGAATTCTTCGCCTTCGAGCCCGAGCGTCCAAGGAAGGCCTTCTATGCGGCCGAGGAGTTGGTGGAGATCGGCAAGGGCGCCATTTCCTACAGGCAGGTTGGAGAAAACCTGTTCGGGCGCAGCCTGCAAATACTCAAGGAATGTTACCAGCCGGGCGCCGATACCGGAAAGGTTCCGCTTGTTCACGAGGGGGAGGAGGGCGGGATCGTGCTCTCTGGAAGGCTCGAGGTGACGGTCGACGACGAGCGGCGTATCCTTGGAGCGGGTGACGCCTACTATTTCGAAAGCAGGCGCCCGCACCGCTTCCGCTGCGTCGGACCGGTGCCCTGCGAGGTCATCAGCGCCTGCACGCCGCCGACGTTCTAATTCTTGCCCTCGATGCGGGCAAGCACGCCATCGAGTGCGGCGGTCAGTGCGGCAAGGCCGCCCTTCTTCTCGAAGTCTGAAAGAACCTGCTCGTTCAGTCCTCCCTTGGTCGCGAATTCGCGGCTCAGCGCGCTGAACGGTTCATTGCCGGGGCTGTTCGCTTTCTGCGCGAGGCTTGCAAAGAGCGGCGCAATGTAGGCCTGTCCCTTCGCCTTTTCGAGGCCGCTTCTTTCCAGCCAGACGGCAACTTGCTCCATGATGCCGAAATAGGTCGACATCATTGCGCTCGCTGCCGCGAGAAGATCATATTCCTTTCTGGACTGGCATTGGACGGCCGTTCCGAGCGTGTCGAAAAGCGCCGCGACGGCGGTATCAGGCGGATAGATGGCGGTGACGCCTTGCCGGCCGGCGACGAAGGGCAGGGGGATCGCCTGCACCAGATGCACGTCGGCGCCAATCCATTCGGAGAGGGCCTGGCGTTCCGTCGCCGCAACGAGGCTGACGACCATTTGGCCATCCCTGAACGATAGCGCGCGCACGACCTCCTCGGCGACCTGCGGCCGTATCGCCAGGAACACCATGTCGCTGCGTTCGACGACGTCCTGATTGTCCTTGGCAATTCTGACGGCGGCGAATTCTTCTGCCAGCGTCGCGGCGATGTGAGCGCTTCGTGGAGAAACGTGAATTTCGGAGGCATAGGCCGGCTCAGTCAGAAGGCCGCGAACCATGGCCTCGGTAATTGCGCCGGTTCCGACGAAGCCGATACTGTCGATTTTCATTTGATTACTCCGCAGCCCGCAGCGGGCCCAACGCGACATCGGCCAAGCCACATCGCCTACAACACGACAAAGGCGACCGTTGCCACCTTCAAGCCAGTACCCCGCGACTATGCACCCGACAGGGACCGGGTCAATGCCGTCTAAGTCACATCCGGGGTCATGCGGTTCTGCGGCCGGATGAGCGGAAGCCGTGGTTGGAAAGGGCCGGTCGAACGCGGTGGCGATATGCCGGACCTGGAGACGATCAATCGTGGAGGACTATAATGATAGTCGCAGCTGTGGGGCCTCCAGGCGATTGCGACAAGCCTGGAGCTTATTTGTAAGTGATCTTGTCGCCGACCCTCGGGCGATTGAAGTAATGGCGATCGAAGCTGTAGCCATTCTGCCCGGTGAAGTTTGAAAAGAACGCCGAGACCGGCGTCGTCAATGTGTACTGCACCCTGGTCAGCACCACCTGCACGCCATCATCCTGGATTTCCGAGGGGACCTCGATTGTACTCGCCGCGCCGGAGTTAAGGGCGGAGGTGTTGAGTGCTGCAGACCAGTTGACCGTCGCGCTGCCGCTCTTGGCGATATCGTCCACCGCGACGGTGATCGTCAGCCCTGTCGTCTCATAGGGCTGCAGGATGAAGCTGGCGCCAGAGAGAAGCTTGGCGACGTCGGACTTCGTCCAGGAGCCCTGCTGTGAAATCATGTCGCCTGTGGAGGAGGCAATCTCGTCTATCTTTCGGCTGACTGTGAGCGCATGGCCGAGATCGACGGTGCCGAACAGGAGCATCACCAGGATCGGCAACACCAGCGCGAATTCCACACCCGAAGCCGCTGACCGGTCGCGCATGAGATGACGGGTGCGGGATCGGGCGAAGCGGAAGAAGGACAGGCTCCGTTTCATGATCATCTCAGAAAGGCTCGTTGCGGAACAGAACGGAAGATCCGAGCAGGTAGCGGCCGTCGGAAAGCTTGGCGCTCGAAAGGCTGAAGAAATTGACGACGGCTGTCCATGGCAGGAACGTCTGAACCAGGATGTAATCGCTGCCTTTGCCGATGTCATAGGTCTCGGTGACGGTGAGATTGCCGCTGTCGTCGATGGGGTCGGTGCTGGCGGCCGACGAGAGGTCGGAAAGCACGATCACCTTGACCAGCAGACCGCTGGAGCAGCTGAACGACAGAAGCATGTCGTTGCAGATTCTGGTCTTGAAATCGGCCAGCGTGATCTTGGAGGACGCAACCTCGCCGGTGCGGATCATTCGGGAGATCTTGTGCACGGATGCGTCCAGCGCCGAGTTGACGAAGAACATCAGCGACACTTCGATAATGCCGAATATCATGATGAAGAGCGGCAGAGCCAGGATCGCAAATTCGATCGCAGCGACCCCTTTGCGATCGCCGAGCAGGCGGCGCAACGATGCGAAGCGTTTCCCTCGCCTCATTGGGTCAACCGGACGGATGCGAGATATTGGGTGAAAAGCGCCGACAGGCCTGCGGTGATCTCGGTCGATGACGATGCTGATAGGAACAGGCTCTTGGACGATGCGCAGTCGGAAAGCGCATAGGGGATGTAATCCCGTCTCGTGATGCTGGTCGACACGCCAGTTTGCATGATGCCACCATAGGTGCCTTTCCAGTTGGCGCTGGCCATGGTCGAACCGACAGTTGCGTTGTAGCCCCAATCCGATGTGAGCGGCAGGTATTCGGTATAGAGAACCCCCATGGTGGCGGACTGGTTTTTGAGGTAGGCGCACCAAGCTGGATTGAGCGGCGCCACCTTGTTCCAGTATGTCCCGGAAATTGCCTTGTTGTTCGACCATGTGACCTTGTCGGTCACCCATTCGCGCTGCGATTGGACGCCGTCCGTCAGCAGGAGAACCAGCTTGAGCGGCGAGCCCGAGGAGGTTCCATCCCCTCCAGTGCCGACTTTCTGCTTGAGCGTCGCAAGCGACACGTCAAAATAGGTGGCTGCCTTCGAGGTCGCGCTGGTGAGGCCGTAACTTGCGTCCGCAAGGCGATTGCGTGCATTGTCCGTGCTGAGCGTCGGGGCCAGAACTTCCGTGAGGGTATCGCCGAGGCTATATAATCCGACCTTGATGCGTTGATGATTGCTGTCGGAGGTGTCGATCAGCGCAAGCACGTCCTTGACGGCATCACCGGCGACGTCGGCGCGCAACTTTATGTTCTTGGCCGTGCTGTATTCATAGTTGTTGTTGTATGTCTTGTTGCCGATTTTGTGCGCGTCGCCCGTGTGGCAGGCGAACTGGCAGCCGATGCCGGAATACATGGTCGCCTGGCCGGCCGTTGTTGCCGCCAGAAGCATCGACGGCGATGTGTCGATGACGATATAGACATTGAGATAGGAGGTGGCCGGCCCCTTGACGGCGCTTGCCACGCTGACGTCAACGGTGTCGATGTTGGCGATCTTCATCAGCGTCGTCGGAACCGTGCCGCTGGCCGTCGCCGTGATCTTATGGTTTGACGTATCGATGTTGATGTCGCCAAGCGTATAGCTGTTTTCCACCTGCGCGTGGAACCAGTCGGAAACCTTTTGCTTGAGAGCGACGGCGTCGTCGGTATCGATCTCTTTGACTGCGGCGATCAGGGCAGTGTCGAGATCGCTCTGCATCCTCTGGCGGACATTATAGCTACGGATGTAGTCAAAGCTCGCGCCGACTGCGACGATCATCGGCACCAGGGTGAGGGCAACGACGATCGCGACATTGCCGCCCCTATCCCTACCGAGACCACGAAGGGTTTGGAAGACCCGAGCAAGTGAATATGAAAGACCCGAGCGCAAAAAGATCACCGTCAAATAAGTCATACTAATATGCAAGAAGTATCCGGATTGCTTAAGTCTCTGTTAATTACTGTGTTTTCCGCCACAAAATGGCCGCCGCCGCGCTATTTCCTGCGCAAATTGTATATGTCTGCGAATTATGGATAGGCGCGGAACGACATCGCATGGCCTTTCACGCTGAGCGGATCGCATACGTGCGGCCGGAAGTGGGCACACGCCCGGCCCTCATCCGCGACCTCTCCAGCGTCATCGTTCAACAGCCTTAGCTGTCCAAGCGGAGATCCGCACGTTCGGCAGCATGTTCTTCTAATTTCCACTGCTCTTGCGCCGGAGACCTGACCGAGCTCGAGACACTCAAGGCCGGAGGATTTCTCCCGTCAATAGTGCGAGACATCATGACATCTCGTTGCCAAGGGCGGCGATGACGCGGTCGGCCATGAAAGCGCAACGGACGCCGTCGAACGGGAAAAGGGCCGAGAATGCGCCGGAGAGCTGTTTTTCGATCGACTGGCGCATCATCTTGCGCGCCCGATGCAGCCGGGTCTTGGCCGTTTCCGGTCTTATGCCAAGATAGGAGGCAGCCTCCTCCGTGCTCATGCCCTCGATATCCCGCAGCACGAACACGGCACGAAAATCGTCTGGGAGTTCGTCGACCGCGTTTTCAAGGAGATGCCGCGCCTGGCTCCTGGACAGCTCGGTTTCCGGATCAGTTGCGGACAGGGAGGACGGAAACTGTAACACTTCGCCACCCGGCGCCGTCGTCTGCATGTCGATTTCCTCGAGTCCGGTGGTGTTCCTTCGGGCCCGCACACGGCTGAGCGCCTCGTTGAGGGTAATGCGGGTCAGCCATGTCGAAAGTTGCGCCTCGCCCCGGAATGTCGCCAGGCTGGTGAATGCCTTGATGTAGGCGGCCTGGACGACGTCTTCCGCCTCCGCATCATTGCGGATGACGGCGCGCGCCGTCCGGAACAGGCGCTGATTGTGACGTTGAACGATGGCGCGGATGGCGGGCTCGTCGCCCGCTTTTGCCAAGAGCACGAGATCGGTGTCGGACAGTATCGACATCTGCTGCCGGTGTCGCTCGGCCGTAACCGGAATGGCTGTCATAGGGAGTCCTCCGCCCCGCTCGCCTGTCTTTCGATTGGAGCCCGGCCTATGGCCGGACGTCCAGCTTGCCCGTCATGGCGGGATGAAAGCGACAATAGAAATCGACCGCTCCCGCTTGGGCGACCGTCATGCGGGCTTCCGATTTCGGCGGCAGGTCGATATCGAAGCTCTTGTCGCGAGCGGTTGCCGTGTGCCGGAATATATCATCGTTTCGCCAGACGATCACATCGCCGACACGCAGCTCGGCAGGCGGCGAGCCGAATTTCATGCCGGTGATGGTGATCTGATAGTCGGCCGCCGAGGCAACCCCGTTGCCCGCCCAAAGCAGTGCAGACAGCAGCGGGAGCCGTAGCGATTTCATCAGCGAGCCCATTCCTCAAGCCTATTTGGTCATGGAAGCCAGATGCTCGGCATGCATCTGGTGCTCCTTGAATAGCGTCAGGCCCGTTTCCAGCAGCGACTTGAGCTCTTTATTCTCAGCCGACGGGATCAAGGTGTTGGCAAGCGCGTCGTTGACCGACTTGTGATAGGCGACTTCGTTTTCGACATAGGCCTTGTCAAACGCCGCGCCGTCGAGCGCCTCCAGCGTCGTCAGTTCCTTGGTCGCCTGTGTCGACAGGGACTGGCTGACTGCGTTGTCTTCGGGCGTCACCTTCAGCTTCTTGACGAGGGCGAGCGCCTTATCATTGACGGCCTTGTGGTCGCGCTCCATGGTTTTGGCGAATGCTATGACGTCGGCATTCTTGCTCTTCTTCAAAGCCTGCTCTGCCGCGGTGACATCGATCTGCCCCGCCGTATAGGCGATGTGGGCGATCTGAGGATCGGTCGGCTTGGCATCGGCGGCGATCGAAGCGGTGCCGAGTGAGGCCGCCATCAGGGTGGCGCCGAGAATTCGTTTCAACATGATCTGTCTCCCTTGTGTCGTGGCCGAATGTCTTCCGGCAGCAACGGTGATGCGCCTTGGGAAGCGAACGTTGGATGCAGATCGAGCGAAAAGGTTCCCGGAAATTTCGGGACCCAGAGAAACAGCTTGTCACCGACGCGTCAGTCTTTGCCGAGGAAGCGCTGAAGCACGATGGCATGATTGTGGGCCATGTCTTTTGCAGCGTAGAGAAGCGTCACGTCCTCTTGTCGAATCTGGCGTTTCAACTCCTCGACGGAGGATGGATTTTTCTCCAGCTCGTTTTGATACCGGCGCTGGAACTCGGTCCATTTGGCCGGATCATGGCCGAACCATCGGCGCAGCGCCGGGCTTGGTGCGATATCCTTCAGCCAGATATCGACTGCTGCATCCTTCTTGCTCAACCCACGCGGCCATAGCCGGTCGATCAGGATGCGCGTGCCGTCCTTGTCGTCTTTCGGCTCGTAGATTCGTTTGAGGTGCAAGGACATTTGTTCACCCGACATAAGTTCGAAAGCCAACCTAGACGAATACGCGTGACGGGGTTTTGGTTCCAGGCTCGAGCCCGCAGCTCGATCGGGTGCGTGCACAGGCAGCCATCGCACTCAACTTAGGAATATAGGTTGTCGGTCGGCCACAGATGAACGCCTCCGATTGCTGTAGCATTGTCGCGGCCAACTGATGCTCTTCGGTCCTTGGCCGCTGATATTTTTCGATTCTCCCAATATTGCCAAATGTCACGTTTCGAATATGCCTGTGGCTTTGCGGAGGGATTTGCATTGACGCAGCTTTCGAACGCCCGCGCTTCATTCTTCGAACTGATCGTTCTGATCGGACTCGGCGTTGCTGTCAGCGCTCCAGCGGCATCGGCGGGCCAGAACCAATGCGCCGGCCGCGCCTCAGACATCATCCGTCTTGCCTATCCGGGTGCCAAAAACGCCGACGACGCTTTTCTGTTTGGGGGCGCAACCATCACATTGCCGACAGACGACAATGTCGACGGCGATCCGCGTCGGGTGAATTGCCGGATCTGGCCAGCTCAACCGCAACTGACCCTTGTTGCTGTCCCCTTGATGACAGAGCAGTCGGATTCGGAAAACGAGGGGGACATCGAACTGCTCGTGGTCGACAGCACCAATCTTCATGTAAAGCAGCGCCTGCGTCTTCAGGGACTTATGTCCGACGATGCCATTCATGTAGAAAGCGTCGCCTTCGATACCGCACGTTATCAACTCGCTCCTGGGAAAACGGCTTTTGGATTGCGTGTTACGCTGGAAGGTAGTTCGCGCGCCAATCCATTCGGCGAAACGACCTTATGGCTCTTCTCAGTTGACGCTGATGGGCTGAAGCGGGTTCTCGACAATATTGTCGTCAGCGAGAACCACGGAGAATGGGATACCGCCTGTGCCGGTGAGTTTGATGAAACCACGCGCACGCTTTCAATGGGTTCACCAGCAAAAGGCGTGTTTGCCGATATAGTCGTAGCCGAAAAAACGACCACTTCCGTTGCCACTGTCGGAAAGGATGGTGATTGCCAGAGCGAAGATAAAACGACGATTGGCAAACACCGGCTGCGTTACGACGGATCGAAATATATCGTTCCCAAAGATCTGAAGCGCGATGAGTAAGAGGATGGTGGTCCAGGCCGGTGATGGCCGCAATGACCGGGACAACTGCGATAGAGCGCCGCGTGTCCGACAGGACGCTCTATCGCTTGCATTGGCGCGATCTGCCCTTCGCCGCTGTCGACGTCAGAAAGGATAGTGCTGGGCGGAATCCTCGACCGTGATCCAGCGCAGGTCGGTGAATTCAGCGATTGCCGCCTTGCCGCCGAAGCGGCCGTAGCCGCTGCCCTTGACGCCGCCGAAGGGCATTTGCGCCTCGTCGTTTACCGTCGGGCCATTGATGTGGCAGATGCCGGATTCGATCCGCGCCGCAACCGCCATTGCCCGCTGGACATTGCGGCTGAAGACGGCGGATGACAGGCCGTATTCGGTGTCGTTGGCGATGCGGATGGCTTCTTCCTCACTGGTAACGCGAATGATCGGCTTGACCGGGCCGAAGGATTCTTCCGCATAGACGCGCATCTCAGGCGTGACATGATCGAGCAGCGTCGCCTCGACCACGGTCCCCGAGCGCTTGCCGCCGGCCACGAGCTTTGCCCCCTTGGCTGTCGCATCGGCGATCAGCTCTTCCATTTTATTGGCCGCATCGAGGCTGATCAGCGAGCCGAGAACGACGTGGCCACGTGGGTCGCCGGCCGGCAGCTGGCTGGCGCGGGCGGCCAGTTTGGCGACGAACTGATCGGCGATCGTCTCGTCGACGATGATCCGCTCCGTCGACATGCAGATCTGGCCCTGATGCATGAAGGCGCCGAAAATGGCGGCATTGACGGCACCGTCGATATCGGCGTCGTCGAGGATAACAAGCGGCGCCTTGCCCCCGAGTTCAAGAAGGGCGGGTTTGAGATACCTGCCGCAGGTCTCGGCGATGATCTTGCCGACCTTGGTCGATCCGGTGAAGTTCACGCGCTTGACGGCTGGATGGGCAATCAGCGCGGTGACGATCTCGGGCGCGTCCTCCGGCGCGTTGGTGAGGACGTTGATGACGCCGGCCGGCAGGCCGGCTTCGGTCAGCACGGTGGCAATCAGCCGGTGGGTGCCTGGGCATTGTTCGGATGCCTTGAGCACGACGGTATTGCCGCAGGCGATCGGCATGGCGATGGCGCGGGTGGCGAGAATGATCGGCGCGTTCCAGGGAGCGATCGCCAGGCAGACGCCGGCGGCCTGGCGAACGCCCATGGCGAGCGTGCCCGGCTTGTCGGAAGGGATGATTTCGCCTGATATCTGCGTCGTCATGGCGCCGGCCTCGCGCAGGATGTTGGCGGCGAGCATGACATTGAAGCCGGCCCAGGGGGCGGTTGAGCCGGTCTCCTCGATCATCAGCCGGGTAAACTCGCCGACTTTGGAATCCATGATATCGGCAGCCTTCATCAGGATCGCGCGGCGCTGGCCGGGGCCGGTCTTCGACCAGGCGCCGAAGGCAGCGGCGGCGGCTTCGACGGCAGCGGCCGCATCATCCAGGCTTGCCGCGGCGGCGCGGCTTGCGAGCTTCTCGGTGAAGGGATCGATGCGATCAAAGGTCCGGCCGCCGGAGGCCGCGCGGTCGGCGCCGTTTATGAGGAGGGAAATATTCATCGGAGGTCTCCAGGGACAAGAACTAGAAGCCGAGGACTTCGGCGTTGATGGAAGCTTCGAGGCCGCCGTCGACGGCAATGTTGGCGCCGTTGATCCAGCGTGCGCCATCCGAGCAGAGGAAGAGCACGGCGGGGGCGATATCGGCGGAGGTGCCGGCGCGGCCGACGCGGGTGATGTCACTATCAACCCTGGCGTCGCCGAGCACGGCGCGGAACTGCTTGAGGATCGGCGTTTCCACCGGCCCGGGGCTGACCGCATTCACCCGGATGCCGCGGTTCTTGAACAGCGGCTGATGGGCCGCCCGCATGGTCCAAAGCAGCAGCAGCTCCTTGGAGAGCGGGTAGGCTTCCTCATCCTTGAGGCCGTGTTCGGCGACGAGCATCGCCACTTCGGGAAAGCCTTCGATTGATGTCAGCGACTTTGCCCGCTCGAGGTTGGCGCGCCAGCCGTAGCCGGCGATCGAGGCGACGTTGACGATGGCCCCACCTTCGCGCAGGCGGGGCGCCACGGCTTCCGACAGGGCGCGAAGGCCATAGAAATTGACGGCGAGCGTCGAGACGACACCTGTGTTGCCGGAAAGGCCGGCGACATTGGCGAGTGCGTCGAGGCGCACTGGGAGCTGCGCGACGATCTCGGCTACGCCTGATGCAGTCGACAGATCACCCTTGATGAAAGCGGCACTTCCGCTGGCAGGCTCGCGCACATCGACGCCGATGACCTCGGCGCCCATCTGGCCGGCCAGCTCCGCCGTGCGGGCGCCGATGCCGGAAGCCACGCCGGTCACCAGGATCGTTTTACCAAAAAGCATGAACGTCACCTTTCGCAAGAGAATCCGGACATAACCCGGCTCATTCTTCCCATTTAATTTTATGCGGACCCGGCAATTTCAGCCGATAGCCGACCGGCAGAAGTTGAAAATCGAAGCGGCGCTCGATTTCGCCCCAAAGGCCGCGCGGCAGGTAGAGCGAGAATATCAAGGCGGTGGCGCCGAGTCCGATCAGGTACCAGACGCCGGCTGAACCGAAGACGGTCTCGATCACGAAGAACAGGATGGCACCGAGGATCGCGCCTTCGAACTTGCCGATCCCGCCGACCAGCACCATGAAGATCATGTAGGCCGTCCATTGGACACTGAAATATGTCTTCGGCTGGAAGGTGGTGGCGGTCGCCAGCCACAGGCCTCCAGCGACGGCGATGCCGAAGGCGGCGAGCACGAAGAGCAGCCTCTTGGTTGCGGTCACGCGCACGCCGACCGAGGTTGCCGCCTCCTCATTGTCGCGGATCGCCTGCATGGCCGCACCGGCGCGGCTGCGCATCAGCATGAAGAGCGCGCCGAGCAGGGCCGCCATGGCGGTCAAGGCGAGCCAGTAGATCGTTGCCCGCCGCGTCGCGCCATCATAGACGTTGAGCGAGATCAGCGAGGTGCCGGTTTCCCCCTGGATTAGCCGGTCGAGGTTGACGAGCAGGTGGGCGAGTTCCGCTATCACCCACATGCCGATTGCGAACTCGCCGCCCTTCAGGCGCAGCATGAACAGCGAAAGCGGTATCGACAGCGCGCCGGTCACGACCGCGGCGGCAAAGAGCGAGACGAAGGGATTGAGCCCCGCATCCGCCAGGCGGATGGTGAAATAGGCGCCGAGGCCGAAGAACACCTGCTGGCCGACCGAGACCAGCCCGCCGAAACCGGCAAGCGCATTCCACATGGCGGCAAGGATCACGTAGATGAACAGGGCCGTCATCCGGTCGATCGCGCCGGCGCCGAGTACAGCGGGGGCAAACATCAGCAGGGCGAGCACCGCGGCCATGCAGCCGAGCGCCACCCGCGACGACTTCGTCCAGCGCTCAATCGATATTCCGGTGGAGGCAAGGGTCGCGTTGGGGCTCATGTCGGGCTCCGGAGACGGATGCGCAGTTTGAGAGAGGCGCCGAATTTGTCGAGAACCGGCATGCCGAACCGGGATAGCCTGACGAAAAGCACCAGCAGGAACACGGCATGGCCGCCGATCAGGAAGCCTTGCGGATGCAATTGGGCGCCGAGCGATTGGGCAAGACCGAGAACAATGCCGCCGGCAAGTGTGCCCCATAACGATCCCGCTCCGCCGATGACGGCCGCCTCGAAGGCGAAGAGAAGCTGCGGGCCGCCGGAATAGGCGCTGAAGGTTGCCCGCATCCCGAGAAAAGCACCGGCGATCCCGACCGTGACCATGGTGATCGCGGTGGCAACGGCGTTGACCCTGCGGGCATCGATGCCGACCAGCCCCGCCGTATCGGGATCTTCCGCCGTGGCGCGGATCGCGCGACCAAGCGCAAAGCGGCTCAGGAAGAACTGCAGCCCGCCGAGAATGAGGACAGCCGTCACCATCATCAGAACGGCAAGCTTGCCGACGAAGATGTGGCCCGGCAGTTGCCAGGATGCATAGGACAGGTTGCCGATGAACGGCGCGAGCGATCGGGTATCGGCGCCGAACTGCTCGAACAGCAGGTTGTCGATGACGATCGACAGGCCGAAGGTCGTCAGGATCGGCAGGAGCGTGCCGCCGCGGGCGCTGCGTTCCAGAATGAAGCGCTGCAACAGCCAGCCGACGGCGGCCATGACCGGCAGCACGATCAGCAGGCCGGCGAAGGGCGGAATGCCGGCTTTGGCGGCCAGCAGCCACAGCCCATAAGCGGCTGCGACCGCCAGGCTTCCATGCGCGAGATTGATGATCCGCATGACCGAGAACATGAAGGACAGGCCGCAGGCGATGACGGCGTAGTAGCCGCCCAGCAGAATGCCCTGGAGCAGGGTGTTGATCACGATGCGCTCCTTTCGCCGGCTGCCCGGTGCAATCCGAAATAGGCCTGGGTGACGTGTTCACGCGTGACGGCGGCAACCGGCCGGTCGAGGACGATGCGTCCTTCCAGCATGCAGATGACGCGGCTTGCGACGCTCATGGCGCGGGCGAGATCCTGCTCGACGAGCACGATGGTCGTTCCCGAGGTGAGCAGCGCTTGCAGCTGAGCGTAGACGCGATCGACGACCAGAGGCGAAAGCCCGAGCGAGACCTCGTCCAGGAGAAGAATATCGGGATTGCTCATCAGCGCCCGGCCGATGGCGGTCGCCTGCTGTTCTCCGCCCGAAAGATGTCCTGTTTTGGCGTGACGGCGGGGCTTCAGGTTCGGAAAGGCGTCGAGGACACGATCGATGTTCCACTCGCCCTTGCGGCCGGAGCTCTTTCCGAGAAGCAGGTTTTCCTCCACCGTCATCTGTGAAAACAGGCGCCGGCCTTCCGGCACCAGGGCAATGCCCTTGGCGATCCGCTTGTGGGACGGGACGGCGGCCAGATCTTCGTCGTTGAGGAGGACGCGGCCGGAGGATGGCAGATGGGCGCCGGCGATCGATCTGAGCAGCGTTGTCTTGCCGGCGCCATTTGCGCCGACCAGCGCCAGCACCTCGCCCCTGGCAAGATCGAAGCTGACGCCGCGCACCGCCTGAAGCAGGCCGTGGCGGACGTCGAGGTCGCGGATGGAGAGAAGGCTCATGCAGGTGTCCCTCCGAGATAGGCCTTGACGACCTCCGCATCGCTCATGACCGTTTTCGGTTCGCCATCGGCGATGATCCTGCCGGCGTCCATGCAGATCAGCCGTTCGGCAACCTGCAGGAGGATATGAACGATATGTTCGATCCAGACGATGCCGATGCCGCGGCGGCGCAGTTCGAGGATGGTTTCCACCAGTTCGCTCGCCTCGCCATCGGTAAGGCCGCCGCCGATCTCGTCGAGCAGCATCAGCCTCGGCTGCGTGGCAAGCGCACGGGCAAGCTCCAGCCGTTTGCGATCGAGCAGGCCGAGCGTGTCGGCGGGGCGGTTGGCAACGCCAAGCATGCCGCAGAGCGAAAGCGAATCCACCACGCGCTCATAGGCGTCGTCGCGACTTGCGGCATTGCCGTGCGATGCGGCGACGAAGACATTTTCGAAGGTGGTCATGCCGCCGAAAGGCTTGGGAATCTGATGGGTCCGGACGAGCCCGGACCGGCAGCGCTCCGCCGCCGTCCGGCGCGTGACGTCGACGCCGTCGAAGGTGATGCTTCCCTCATTCGGCGGGAAGGCGCCGGCGAGCACGCTGAGCAGGGTCGTCTTGCCAGCGCCGTTCGGCCCGACAATGCCGATCGCCTCGCCATCGCCCATGGAAAAATCCAGATTCTCCAGCACCACCAGCGCGCCGAACCGCTTGTGGATCCCCTTGGCCGAGAGAAAGGCTCCCCCCGGCCGTTTTTGAGCTTCCCGCTGCAGCACTGTGCGTTACCCGTTATAGGCGGTGAGCTTGGCGCCGACCGGGACGTTCGGGTCGGTGGCGTTTTCGGTGACGACGTAGTCGAGCGCGAATTTCGAGCCCTCCGGCGCTTTCACCCATTGCGTGCCGATGATCGGTCCGGGAGAGACGTTGGCGACGGGGCCGCTGGTGAAGTCGACCTTGCCGGCGATGGTGGTGGTCTTCAGCGTGCTGATCGCCTTGGCGACGGCCTCCTTGCTCTTGACGTCGGTGCTGGCCTTCAGCGCATCGAAGCCGGCGTCGAGAAGCGCAAGGCTGGCGCCGAGCTGCTGCGTCCACTGCTTGCCGCTTGCCGTTTCATAGCCGTCGGCAAGTTCGGTGCCGGAAACGCCGGTCAGCGTGGATTTGTAGGGGAAGGCCTTGTGCCAATAGGCGGCGCTGCCGATGTTCAGGCCGAGGTCGCCGAGCGCCTCGATGTCGGAGGGAAACAGGCCCGTCTTGGCGATCTGGCAGATCTTGATCTGCTGGGTGAGGCCCTGCTGTGCGGCCTGACGCCAGAAGGCGGCGAAGTCAGGCGGTATCGGGAACGAATTGAAGATCTCCACGCCCTCCTGCCTGAAGAGAGCGATCTGCGCGGTAAAGTCGGTGGTTCCGGTTTCATAGGCTCCGGGATCGACGATGGTGAAGCCAGCCTTGGAAAGCGCCGGCGCCAGATGGGTGCGGATCGCATTGCCGTCGGCGTCGTTGGGATACATCACGCCGACCTTCTTGTTGGTCTCGATCAGGTTCCACTGCGAAACATAGGCCTTGTGGAACTCTTCGACGCCGAATCCGAAATGGTAAGTCCACTTGAACGGCGAGGGTGCGCCCGGCTTGGCGCCACGGCCGAAATACCAGGCTTCCCAGGGCATGACCGTCGAGAGGCAGGGAATGCCGGCTGCTTCGCAGGCGTCGGCCACCGGATTGATGGTTTCGGGCGTCGAGACGGCGAGCATCAGGTCGATCGCCTGGTTGTTGATCAGGTCCTTCGCCAGCTGGCCGGCGCGCGAGGGATCGGACTGGGTGTCCTGGTCGAGGATCTCAACCTTCCAGGTCTTGCCGCCTGCCTGCAGGCCGTTCGCCAGCGCCTTGCGCGCCAGCTCCAGCACATAACCGTCCGTCTCGCCGAAGCCGCCGAGAGGGCCGGTGCGCGGGCTGATGAAGCCGACCTTCAGCGTATCGCCGCTTTGAGCGAAGGCCGTGCGGCCGGAAAGCGCCAGCGCCGCACCACCCGCCACGGTCGATGCGATGAAAGAGCGGCGGCTCAGCGATGCCGCGTTGATTTTTCCGCTGCGGAAAATGTCGTTCATGAAATCATTCCTCCCTCTTGATCGGGCCTCCCAGCCCGTTCCCAGTGTTCATGACGGCCGATCGATTCAGATCGGGTAGTGACGTTTTGCCGAGGCCATGGTGATCCATCTGAGCTCGGTGAATTCATCGATCGCCGCCTTGCCGCCGAAGCGGCCGTAGCCGCTTGATTTGACGCCGCCGAAGGGCATTTGCGGCTCGTCGGAAACTGTCGCCTCGTTGATGTGGCAGATGCCGGATTCGAGCCGCATGGCAACGGCAAGCGCTGCATTGACGTCGGCGCTGAAAACGGCGGCCGACAGCCCGTATTCGTTGTCGTTGGCAACCGTGACGGCCTCGTCGACGCTGCCGACCCGGACGATCGCCGCGACCGGCCCGAAGCTCTCCTCGCGGTAGATGCGCATGGCAGGCGTCACGTGATCGATGACGGTCGCGTCCATCAGCGTGCCGTTGACCTGGCCGCCGCAGACGAGGACAGCGCCCTTTTGCAGGGCATCATCGACGAGCGACCGGACACGCCGGACGGCCTCAGCGTTGATCAGCGTGCCGAGCGGCGTGTTGCCGTCCTTGGGATTGCCGGCGACGAGGGTTGCGGCTTTGGCGCGGAATTTGCCGACGAAGCCGTCGGCGATCTCGTCCATCAGGATGATCCGCTCGGTGGACATGCAGATCTGGCCCTGGTTCATGAAGGCGCCGAAGGCGGCCGCACGCACCGCCTCATCGATATCGGCATCGGCAAGGACGATGAACGGCGCCTTGCCGCCGAGTTCGAGCAGGCAGCGCTTGAGATGCCTTGCCGCGGACTCGGCAATGATCCTGCCGACGCGGGTGGAGCCAGTGAAGTTGATGCGGCGCACGGCCGGATGGGCAATCAGCGCATCGACGACGGCGGCGGCATCGCTCGGCGCATTGGAAACGACATTGACGACGCCGCGCGGAAAGCCGGCGTCACACAGGATGTCGCCGATCAGGCCATGGGTCTTCGGGCAAAGTTCTGACGCCTTGAGGACGACGGTGTTGCCGCAGGCAAGCGGCATGGCGACGGCGCGGGTGCCTAGGATAATTGGCGCATTCCAGGGGGCAATGCCGACGCAGACGCCTGCCGGCTGGCGGACCGCCATGGCAAGGCTTCCCGGAATGGCGGAGGGAATGATCTCGCCGGATATTTGCGTGGTCATCGCCGCAGCCTCGCGAAGAATATCCGCGCCGAGCCCGCAATTGATCGCCGCCCATTGCGCGGTGGCGCCGGTTTCACCGGTCATGGCGGCAACGAGTTCGGGGGTGCGGGCCTCCAGGATGTCGGCGGCGGCATTCAGGAGCCTGCGTCGTTCGCCCGGGCCGGTCTGCGACCAGTTCGGAAAGGCCGCTGCCGCCGCATTGGCTGCCCTCGTCATGTCAGCAACGGATCCTGCCGAGGCGATCGTTGCGACATCGCCGGTCAACGGATCGCTGCGTTCGAAGGTGGCCCCTTCGGAAGCATCCATCGCCTCGTTGTTGATCATCAGCTTTGCCGAAAACACCGTTCCACCATTCCCCACGCGTTGGTTCCACGTGATGACGCTCGCATTGTTGCCATGGGAGAAAACGAGCGGACGCGGCGCCACGAGGGCCGCCTGACCGTTCCTGCATCTGTTGAAGTGCCTCCTCCCAAAGGCTGATGGAGAAAAGGTTACGCCGATCTGGCACGGATGGAATGCGATTTATTGGGTTAATATTGTAATTATCCGGTGATATCAGCATTGTTTGACTTGGGAGTGGAGGAGAAGCGTTGGCGACGGACGGAGGGATTCATCACTATGCCAGGGGCGAGTGGCACGCTCCGTCGCTGTCGCACCGGCGCATCCGTTTTCAAAAAGGGCTGTATGCCGATTTCCATCATTTCCTTCTGCTCGGCGAGGGGAGCGGGGAACTTCACTTCGACAATGGCGAACATCGGCCGCTGCACGGACCGCTGCTCGCCTTCCTGCCGCCACAGGCGCGATGCGACCTGTCGATATCAGCCGGAACCGCGGCTCATCTGGTCGGCGCTTCGCCGCAGATCATGGTCGATGCGATCGGCGACAAGGTGGAATCCTATTCGCTGCGCATCTTCACCGAACAGAGCAAGCTGGTCGAGGCACTGGATCCCTTGACGGTTACCGAAATCAGTCCGCTGATCTCCGGCTTCGTGCGGGAATTGGGCGATCCCTCCCGCTCCTCCTGGATGGTCGCATCCGCCTATATCAGGCTTATCCTGATGGCGTTGTGGCGCGGCTCCGATGGCGAAAGAAGCGAGCAGCGCGGGCAGGGCGAAGTGGGATCGATCCTGCAGCGATATCGGCAACTGGTCGAGGCCGGTTTCCGCCAGCACCGGCCGATCAGCAACTATGCCGCGGAGCTGGGCGTCACGGCCGACCGGCTGCATTCCACCTGCCATAGGGCGCTCGGCCGCTCACCGATCCAGCTGCTGCACGAGCGCGTGGTGCAGGAGGCAAAGCTCAGATTGGAGCGATCAGCCCGCAATATCCAGGAAATCTCCGACAGCCTCGGCTTTCGCGACCCGACCTATTTCAGCCATTTCTTCAAACGCAAGACCGGCCTTTCACCCGCCAGCTACCGCGAAATCGCCCGCGCTTCGGCCGGCTCGGGAAACAGCATGCTGTCTTCAGGCTACGCCGACTGGCCTTAGGCTTGGAGCACATTGGGCAAAGTTGGAATTTGTCTGTTCTGGATCGCAAATCATGCTGACTTGGAATCCCAAGCTGGCGTAGGATTGCGATGCGCGCCAGAAGCAGACATGGCGCTGGATGACGGCAGTCGAGACAAATCTCGCCGCCGTCCTCCTTCAGCACACATAGTAGAGGCTAGATGCCGGAAAGAACTCCGATGTCACCTGACCTCCAGACGTTGTCGACCGTGTTGCGGGTAATGACCCAGAGGTCGCCGCTCCTCTTGAGTTCGACATTGTAGCGGTTCTTCATCAGATAGTGCCGCGAGGGGTCGCTGCGGGGCACATGCTGGGCTTCCACGAGAACGTCCATCCTCGCAGTGTCACCCATGATGGTCACCCTCGGGTTGCTGACGGAATGGGTCGTGTCCAGGGAGGAGAGTGATGTCATCAGGGCCGTGACGATGACATCCCGGCCTTCGATGACGGGGTATTCAAACCCGGCCTTGGCGGCAGCCGGCCGGAAGTCTGAGACTGCTTCTTCCGCAAGCGCAGAGGACAGAAGCGCGCTGTCCCGAAGATCGATGCCCGCGGCGAAGCGATAGAGAGCCTCGACGACGGAGAGCCGGTCCGCGGCTCCCTGTGTAAACGATGGCGATGTGGTCATGAACGTACTCCTTGTCGTGCCGGAGGCCTGCGAGGCGCACACCTTCCCCGGCATCGGCGCGCTGGGCGCCAATGGTTGTGGTCGTAAGAACTGCGGTTGAGCCGGTTACTCGAGATCGGCGTCGATGCGCTCGATCAAGCCGTCGGGGTTAATCGCAATCTTCAGGATGCCGATCTCGTGCCCGAAATCGCCGGTGAAATCGAGCCGCACATCCGAATGAAAGCTATCAACCTCCACGACAGACAGCAGGCTGCTCTTGGTGCTGTAGCTGACGAAAAACCTCTCAAGATATTGGCGGACACCGTCAGTGCCGACAAAGGCGTCGCCAACCGAGACATCGTCGATGACGGCGTCGGCTGCGAACAGGGATAGTGCGCCATCGACGTCGAACGCGTTGGCGGTCGCGACGAAGGACTCGACGAGCTTCTGCATTGCGAAGGCTCCTCAGACATCGACAATCGTCGTGTCGGCAACGGTCTGGGCGAAGCCGCTTCCAAACAGGGCCGCCGGCGTCTGGAAACCGGGACGGAATTCGCCACCCAGAACACGCCGTCCTGCCTCGGCCGCCGCCATCGCCGTGAAAGTGTAGCCGTTGACCGTATCGAGGATAGAATGGACCGTCTTTCCATCTGCGTCGGTGACTTCGACCGCCGCTTGGTAACGGTTGGAAAGCCGCTCCTCGGCACTCGGTCCATCCGGGAGGAGAGACAGATCGCCCTGTGGGAATCCATCGCCGGTGACATGCACGAAGGTCTCGACGTCGGGAACGCCCGTCGCCCGCCAGATGGTGATGAGATCGGGCAGCGTGACCGGGAAGCAGTCGACCGGGCCCTTGCCGAAATCGAACTTGCGGATGCCGTCGGCTGCAATGGCGACAAGTGCGCCATTTGCACGCGCCAGGGTCTCGACGGTGACGTTTTCCATGGCGCTGATCGCCGATCCTCGTGAAAGTCCGCCTGCGACATGCAGCGCGATCCTGATCTTGCGAGGATCTTTCACCCGCGAGACCGCATGTCCTGCAAGACTGCCGAGCATGGCAACACTGCCGCCACCGCCCGGCATGAGCATGACGCCCGCGGCCTTCGCATCTTCGTCAAGCATTTCGGCCAGACGGTAGCTGTCGAGTTCGGCGGCCGTGTCGAGATAGTGAACCCCATTGCGGATGGCTGCCTTCATCAGCGGATCAGCGGTGCGCATGAATGGCCCTGCGCAGTTCAGCAGGACAGAGATGCCGCCCAGACCGTCGTCGATCGCATCTGCGCCGTCGAAACCGAAGACCCGATATTCCGCGCCGAGATCAGCAGAGAGCTTCGAAAGCGTGGCTTGGTTGCGGCCTGCGAGAACAATCGGCGTACCTGCCGCCTTTGCGTGTTCTGTCGCCATGCGGCCGGTATAGCCGGTCGCGCCATAGATCATAAGTTTTGTCATGTCAGTGCTGCCATTCCTTGAAGACGAATTCGAGACTGTAGCCGTCCGGATCGCGGACCTGGGCGGCGTAATAACGGGGATCGTAGTGGAGCTGTGCTCCCGGCGGATGGATTTCCGAGGCGCCTGCCGCAATAGCGGCGGCGAAGGCAGCGTCGACCTGGGACGTGCCATCGGCAACGAAGCCGATATGGGCTGCGCGGCCTTCGACCACGCCTTCACGGAGCCAGAAGAAGACCCGGCGGTTCGCGCCGAACCCTTTCAGATCCGGATGACCGGGAGGGCCGTCCTTCCCTTCGTAGTCGCGGGCGTGAACGATGCCGAGCGGGGCCAGCGCCGCCTCGTAGAAGGCGATCGAGCGATCGACGTCGCTGACAGAAATGAAGACGTGGTCGAGCATGTTGCTCTCCTTCGTTCAGATGATGTAGCCGCCCGCAACCTCGATGTTCTGGGCGTTGATCCAGCGGTTCTCGGAGGACAGGAGGCTGGCGACGACGCCACCGATCTCTTCAGGCTCGCCAACGCGGCCGAGCGCGGTCTGGCCAGCCAGCATGGCCTCGAACTCGTCGTTCAGTCCGCCGCCAAGTTCGGTGCGGATTGCGCCGGGTGCTATCGAGTTCGCCCGGATGCCCCGCTCACCGAACTCCTTGGCCATGTAGCGGGTCAGGACTTCAAGACCACCCTTGAATGCGGCGTAGGGAGCGACCCCTGCAGTCGCCACGCGCGACGTGGCGCTGGTGATGTTGACGATCTGGCCGCCGTCGGCCATCAGCGGCAGCAGGATCTGGGTCAGGAAGAACGGTCCCTTGAGATGGACGTTGAAGGGGCCGTCGAACTGATCTTCAGTCACCGTGGCAATCGGATTGAAGAGGCCGTAGCCGGCATTGTTGACGAGATAGTCGAAGTCGCTCCGACCGAAGACGGACTGCAGTTTCGATGCAACCGCCTCCCGGAAGGCCGGGAACGCGCCGATATCGCCGACGTCGAGTTTCAGGGCAACGGCCTTGCCGCCGTTCTCTGCGATCGTCTTCACAACCTCGTCCGCTTTTACGGGGTTACTGTTATAAGTGAGGATGACGCCCATTCCCTTATCCGCGCATTCGATGGCTGTGCTGGCTCCAAGACCCCGGCTTCCTCCGGTGACGATGACGATCTTCATGGCTGCTTCCTTGTCCGTTTGGTATGAACTGAAGCTAGGCCTGCACCGTCTCGCGCGCTCACCTATTCCTCTCGGAAGCTTGCCTATTTCTGCTTTACGCTTGCGGAGGCCTTCTCGAACTGTCACGGTGGCCTCCATGGAAAAGCAGCTTCAGGAACTACGTGCTCTAGCCTCTTTGGCCGAAAACCGTAGGACAGAAACGGGAATTCCCCGTGTCGCGATGGTCCAGGGCGAGATCCCGGAGCATCGGCTTTCTGCTGTCTACCAGCCGATGATCAACCTGATCCTGACCGGGTCGAAGACGATGACGGTCGGCGAGCGGACATTCGCCTACGACCCGGCGACGTATTTCGTCATGTCGGTTGATCTTCCGGCAGTGGGATCGGTGCATCCTTCGTCGGCGGGAGAACCCTATCTTGCGGTCAGCCTGACGCTCCATCCGCCAACGGTCGCAGCCCTCATCAGCGACCTGCCGGTGCAGGTCTGCAGCAAGCTGTTCGGCTCTGGCTTCTCCGTCGCGCCGGTGAACGACGAATTCCTCGACGCCTGGGTACGGATGCTCCGACTGGTGGATCGTCAGGACGAGATCGCCGTGCTGGCGCCCGCCTACGAGCGGGAGATCCTGTTCAGGGTGCTGCAGGGGCCGCTTGGCTGGATGCTGCGCGACATCGCCGCGCCCGATGCTGCACTCTCAAGGATCGGTGCAGCGATCCGTTGGATTCGAGAGAACTTCGCCAAGCCTCTCCGTGTTGAGGCTCTGGCCGAGATGGCGGCCCTGAGTGTCTCGGCCTTCCATCGTCACTTCAAGGCGGTCACAGCATTGAGCCCGATCCAATACCAGAAGCAGGTCCGGTTGCTGCATGCGCGGACGCTTCTAATGGCTGGGGAAGGAACCGCGACATCGGTCGCCTTCGGCGTCGGGTATGAAAGCCCGAACCAGTTCAGCCGGGAATACGCCAGGCAATTTGGGCTACCACCCTCGAAGGATGTCGTGCGTCTTCGGGGCGGGGCTATGTGAAGGACGCTTGGGCCGGGATGCTTTCCTCTAATGACCGCTTAGGACCCCGCCAAAAGCGGACGCTCAAACAATCAGCGGATGGTGGACGATCTCTCATCGCCCATAATTTTTCGAATATTTTCAGATGTCAACGCTAGGTAGTGTGGACAGTTAGCCGGGCCAACCCGTTGACTTGTTGATGTATCCGGGCATTGTGCACGCGTTGAGGTTGGGGAAAATTTATGTTTAGAACAACTGTTGCGGTCTCGGCTTTCGCCGTGCTGTTGAGTTCCTGCGTTCAATCTAGCGCTATGCGAGTGTCCAAGAACCAAATGATAATTCAGACTAGCGCAGAGCCGATGTGCGGCAGCGTGGGGGCGGCGAAGGCTGCACAGAAGCAGGCTGCCGTCGAGACCATCAAGGCGGGCTATGATCGTTACATCATCACGTCTGCGGCGGCAGCAAGCAACGTAACGGCAACTCAGATGCCAGGACATTACAACACCTACGGCACCATAAACTCCTATGGTGGCTATGGCACGGTCAATGCGACGACAACTTACACGTCGGGCCCGATCATCTATGGCGGCTCACACGACCAGTCTATTGGCGTGGTGATGTTCAAGGACGGCGAGCCGGGCAGCAATCAAGCAGTGTCCGCTCGCGAGGTACTCGGTCCTAAATGGGCAGTGATCGTCAAGGATGGCGTAAACCTTTGCAACTAAAGGCTGCGATATCAAAGATCCGGAATTAGAGGCTCCATCTCATCCGCAGGATACTACGCGTACAGCGGGCCGGATTCTGCCAATTGCCCCCATAATGCTTGGCGTGCATCTCCATCCAAAGCCGTCTGTTGCCTGCTCAATGAGCCTATGCGATGCGGAGACACTAAAGGGAGACATCGTGTCCCCCTAACCATCCCAGACGTTTTTTAAGGCTTTTTAGGTGATGGTGGGCGCTCCCTCCCGACCTACCGTTTTGCCCGCTTTGGCCCCTTAGCGGAAACCGCTGAAGGTGGCTCGAGGCTGAAGAGAAGAGCAAGCTCACGACAGCGCAAAAATCCTCACCTCGCGCCCGATTCCCTGGAGCTCCGCCATTCGGGAGGCCGATGTGATGCCGCTGTCGCGGAGGATTTCTGAAACCTGGGCATCCTCGACGATCGCCTCCGTCGTCATGATCACATTGGGATCGGCAAGGCCCTGGACGCGCGACGCGATATTAACGGTCTGGCCGAAGTAGTCCTGGCGGTCGTTCAGGTTGACCGCGAGGCATGGCCCCTCATGGATGCCGATCTTCAGCAGAAGATCGTCGCTGCCGTGTTCGGCATTTAACCGAAGCATGGCCTCGCGCATCTTGAGTGCGGCCGCCACCGCACGGTCCGGGCTTGGAAAGGTCGCCATCACGGCATCGCCTATGGTCTTGACGACTGCTCCGGCCTCTGTGGCGACGATCTCGTGTAGAACCCGGAAATGCGCTCGCACCAGATCGAAAGCGGCAAGATCTCCGACGCGCTCGTAAAGCGCGGTGGAGCCCCTCAAGTCGGTGAAGAGGAAGGTCAGGCTGGTGATCTTGAGGCGCTGGTCGACGTCGAGTGTGTCGGTCCGATAGATGTCCCGGAAGCTCTGGTTCGTCAGCAGTCGCTTGGCTGTCAGGAAAGGCCGCCTGCGGCCCAAGAGGTCGTGCAGCTCGTCTCCCGCGATGCAGACGTTCGGCACCACTCTGCGATCGGTGTGGTTTTCGAGGGTGAGCCGCAGTGAGCCCGGGCGCAGGGTCAGCGTTTCGTTCAGCGCATGCGTCCGACTGATGATCATCGAGAGGTTTTGACGTTCGTCGGTCGGCTCACCCTGCACGTCGATGAACTGCGCCGAGTGTGTGACCGGATCGAAGATGATGACGAACTGCGCCGGCAGTTGCAGGGAGACGAAGGCCTTTTCGCCCGGAGCCAGCTCGATCATCTCCAGCTGGATGCGTGAAAACCTCGCTTCGAGATCGTCAGGCAGGTCGACCCCGGAGCTGAAGAAGATCTGGCGGTAGTATTCAAGCGGCGGCAACCGATCGGGATCGTGACCGGCAATCCTGCGTACGCGCGGGCTGACTGTAAACGTGACCTCGACCATCTCGTCGAGGGTCGGCTCGTATCCGGCCGCGCAGAGCGCGCAATGATAGGTCTCGTGGACGACGGTTTTGAGGGTTGCGCCGCTGTCGAGGACGCCGCCGCATCCCGGGCAAAGGACATTCCAGGTCATCTCGAATGCGCCTATGCGGGCTGCATGCAGAAACGCGGCGATGGTTTTCTCTTGGTCGAGATCATGCTTATCGGCGAAAGCGAGCGCATTGATGCGATTGAGCTCACGATCCGAGCCATGCGTGACGACGTTTTCGATGCACTCGACCGTCTGCGGGTCAGCCGCCTGTCGCAGGGAGGCAAAAAGTACGTCCACTTCGCTCATGAGACAAGTCTCCGTGTGCAGAACCCACGGCGGACGACGCCAGGATGGGGATCATAACACGGGGGTTACGCAATAGAAATCTAAAGGCTTGGATGCTGCTCGCTTCCCAAGCGAAGGCGGGTTTCAGTTCCCCTTGTATATCCGCTTCAGCGCCGCCAGCAGCGCGTCCAGTTCGTCGCGCGAAAACAGCTCGATGAAACGCTGCTCGTGCCTATCGATCAGCTCACGCGCCCGCGCGAGCATTGCGTGTCCCGCCCTCGTCAGATGAAGTTCCTGGCGGCGGCGGTCGGCCGCGGAGGGGCGGCGCTCGATCAGGTCGCGGGCTGCCAGCCTATTGACGAGGGCCATCATCGTCGCCCGGTCGGTGCCGAGTGTATTGGCAAGGTCGATCTGCGATGCGCCCGGATTGCCGGCGACGAGTTCCATCACCGCCAGCTGCTTTTGCGTCAGCGCCAGTTCCTCCATGGTTTCGGCGAAGTCGCGATAGATCGCGACATGGGCCATGCGGAGATGAAATCCCAGCAGATCGCCAAGCCGGCCGACGTCGAGGCCCGGTGTCGCGGGAGCATCTTCACCCTCTAAATCGTCCTGCGGTGATTTTGTCGCCATCGTTCGTTCTCGCCTCGTCCAGGCGCCATAACCATCAAAATCAGCAGGTTAGTCAATATCGGTAGTGCGGATTTCCTCGCGCCATTCGCGCGATCGGATTTGTCTTAAACAGCCTCTTGCATCTTTCCGGGAAAAGATATTAGTATGTGTTACATACAAATGTGATGCCTGCCGCGGGGAGCGGTGGGCATGGGAGGAGAAAATGGCGCATTCCTTTTCCGGGATGGCTTCGTCGGCGGATTGCGGACTGGTGACGGATGATCCGATCCTTTACCGCGCCCGCGTCGCACCGGACCGTCCCGCTCTGTTCGAGATCGCCACCAACAGGCAGCTCACCTTTGCCGAGCTCGATACGCGGATCGCCCGCTGCACCCGCTTCCTCAGCGATGTGCTCGGAGCGCGCCGCGATGGCGCGCGTGTCGCCATGCTGGCGCGCAACTCGATGGATTCGATCGTGCTTGCCTTTGCCTGCCAGCGTGCCGGCGCCATCTACGTGCCGCTCAACTGGCGCCTCAACGCCGCCGAGCTTCGGCCGATCCTTGCCGATTGCGCGCCGGTTCTGCTCGTTCACGACGAGGAGTTCGCGGCAACCGTCGCCAGCCTTGCGAGCGCCGATGCTCAGATGGCGGTGATATCGACGGCCGACGGCCCGGCCGGGCTCGCCGCGCGGATCGAGGCAAGCCTTCCGGCCGCGCCGGTGTCCGCCGATGCCGATGGAGCCTGCGTCCTTCTCTACACCTCGGGCACGACGGGACAGCCGAAGGGCGTCGTCATCACCCGCCGCAACGCTTTTTTTGCCGCCATTAATTTTTCCGTCGTCGGAGAGATCGGGCCGGGATCCGTCGCCCTGTGCGACCTGCCGTTCTTCCACACGATCGGGCTGATTGCCGTCGCGCGCACCACATTGATGCTGGGCGGCACGCTCGTCGTCTCCGATCGCTTCACGCCGGCGCGCACGCTCGCTGCCCTTGCCGACCGGCAGCGTGCCATCACCCATTATTTTGCCGTGCCGCAGATCGCGCTCGCCTTGCGCAACGATCCCGCCTACAGCGCCGCGGCGCTCGCCGGCGTGCATGCGCTCTTTGTCGGCGGCGCGCCGCTGACGCAGGCGCTGATCGAAAGCTATCTCGACGACGGCGTTGCGCTGGTCAACGGTTATGGCATGAGCGAGGCCGGAACGGTGCTGCACGTGCCGATCGACCGGCGCGCCGTGCAGGACAATCCCGGCAGCGTCGGTCTTCCGGCACCCTTGCTCGACATTCGCATCGTCGGCGAGGACGGCCGCGAGGTTGATGAAGGCGAGATCGGCGAACTCTGGCTGCGCGGGCCGGCGGTGACGCCGGGCTATTGGAACAAACCTCAGGAAACCGCTGCCGCCTTCACCGACGGCTGGTACCGCACCGGCGATCTCGGCCGGCGCGAAGCGAACGGCTTCTATCGCATCGTCGACCGGCTGAAGGACATGTACATCAGCGGCGGTGAGAATGTTTATCCCGCCGAGGTCGAAGCCGCACTCGCAAGTCATCCCGATATCCTCGACGCCGCGGTCGTCGGCCTTCCCGATATCCGCTGGGGCGAATGCGGTGTGGCTTATGTCGTGCTGCGGCCGGGTGCCGTGGCAACGGGCGATGAGATCGCCGGCTATTGCGCGGTAAGGCTCGCCGCCTTCAAGCGTCCGGCCCGCATCCTCTTCATCGAGGCCATTCCCCGCACCGCCTCCGGCAAGGTGCAGAAACATGTCCTGCGCCAGTTCCATTCAGATGAAACCCTTCAACGACAGGCCCTGTGACGCGGCCCCGGCATTCACGCCGAAACCCATGGAGTAATCTCATGACCGATATGCAATCGCCGGTTCGGGTCGAGTTCGACAACGGCATCGCCTTCGTGACCCTCAACCGTCCGGAAAAGCGCAATGCGATGAATCCGGCCCTGAATATCAGGATGCTCGAAGTGCTCGACGAGCTCGAGGGCGACGAGCGCTGCGGCGTCCTCGTCCTGCGCGGCGCCGGCGAATCCTGGTCCGCCGGCATGGATCTGAAGGAATATTTTCGCGACAATGACGACAAGCCGCGTGACGTCACGCTGAAGGCGCGGCGCCAGTCCGGCAACTGGTGGGGCCGGCTGATGTATTTCGAAAAGCCGACGATCGCCATGGTCAACGGCTGGTGCTTCGGCGGCGCCTTCACGCCGCTGGTTTCCTGCGATCTCGCCATCGCCGCTGAGGAGGCGAATTTCGGCCTTTCCGAGATCAACTGGGGCATTCTGCCGGGCGGCAATGTCACCCGCGCGGTCGCCGAAGTGATGCGCCATCGCGACGCTCTCTATTACATCATGACCGGCGAGTTGTTCGGCGGGCGCAAGGCCGCCGAAATGGGTCTCGTCAACGAGGCGGTGCCGCTGGCGGAGCTGGAAATCCGGGTCCGCAAGATCTGCGCCAGCCTGCTCGAAAAGAACCCGGTGACGCTGAAGGCCGCCAAGGACACCTACAAGCGCGTGCGCAACCTGCCCTGGGATCTCGCCGACGATTACATCTACGCCAAGCTGGAGCAGATGCTGTTTCTCGACAAGACCAAGGGACGCGACAAGGGGCTGAAGCAGTTCCTCGACGACAAGACCTATCAGCCGGGGCTCGGCGCCTACAAGCGCGACCGCTGATAGCCGTTGACGAGCCGATCATCGGGAGGAGGAAAGCAATGAAAATCCATGCTGCGGTGGCGCGTGCGCGCCATACGCCGTTTTCGCTGGAAAGGCTCGATCTGGAGGAGCCGCGCGAGGGTGAGATCCTGGTTCGCGTCGTGGCAACAGGGGTTTGCCACACCGATATCGTCATGCGTGACCAGCACCTGCCGGTGCCGCAGCCGGTCGTGCTCGGCCATGAAGGCGCCGGCATCGTCGAGCGTGTCGGGCCGGGCGTTGCCAAGGTCAAGCCCGGCGATCACGTGGTCATGACCTTCAATTCCTGCGGTCATTGCCCGAGCTGCAACGATCACGAGGAGACCTATTGCCACGAATTCTTCCCGCGCAACTTCTTCGGCGCGCGCGCCGATGGTTCGAGCGGGATCTCATGCGAGGGCGAGCGGGTTCACGGCAATATTTTCGGGCAATCCTCCTTCGCCAGCCACGCGCTGTGCCATGAGCGCAATATCGTGAAAGTGCCGAAGGAAGCGAACCTAGCGCTGCTCGGGCCGCTCGCCTGCGGCATCCAGACCGGCGCCGGCGCGGTCATGAATGCGCTGAAGATCGAACCGGGAAAGGTGCTCGCGGTTTTCGGCATGGGCTCCGTCGGGCTTGCCGCCGTGATGGCGGCGCGGATCGTCGGCGCGTCACGGATCATCGCCGTCGATGTCAACGAGACGCGGCTGGCGCTTGCGGCGGAACTCGGCGCGACCGACATCATCAACGGCAGGGCGAGCGACGCGGTTGCCGCGATCATGGCGCTGACCGGCGCTGGCGTCGATTATTCGATCGATGCCTCCGGCGTGCCCGCCGTCATCTACCAGTGCGTGCGGGTGCTGGCGCCGCGCGGCACCTGCGGCATCGTCGGGGCCTCGCCCCAGGGCTCAACGCTGACGCTCGACCTCACCCATATCCTGTCCGGCGGGCGCCGGGTCCGCGGCATCGTCGAGGGCGATTCCAATCCCGACGTGCTGATCCCGTTGTTGATCGACCTCCATTGGCAGGGCCGCTTCCCCTTCGACAGGCTGATCACCTTCTATGATTTCGCCGATATCAACCAGGCGGTGGAGGATTCGGAAAAGGGCATCGTGCTGAAACCGGTCGTGCGTCAGCCGGCCGTCTGACACCGTTCAAGGGAGGAAACAATGAACACCGTCACCGCAATCGCCACCGATACCAGCCCCGATGTCATGAAGGCGCTGCTTGGCCGGCAAAGGGCGTCTTTCCTGAGGGAAGGGCCGCCCGGCATCGACACCCGCATCGATCGCATCGACCGCGTCATCGCCCTTCTCGTCGACCATAAGGATGCGATTGCCGCTGCTTTGTCGGACGATTTCGGCAGCCGCAGCGTCGAGGCGAGCCTGCTTCTCGACGTCTTTACCTGCGTCGGTTCGCTCAAATATGCCAAGGCCCATCTTGCCGAATGGCTGAAGCCCGAGCAGCACGAAGCATTGTTCCCGGACGCGGTGGCCGAAGTGGTCTATCAGCCGAAGGGAGTTGTCGGGATCCTGAGCCCTTGGAATTTCCCCTATCAGCTCGCCCTCGCGCCGCTTGCCGGCATTCTCGCCGCCGGCAATCGCGCCATGATCAAGCCGTCGGAGGTGACGCCGGCCTCGGCCGAATTGATGGCGGAACTCATTGCCGGGGCCTTCGACGAAACGGAAATATCAGTCGTTCAGGGCGGATCGGCGACGGGCACGGCCTTTACATCCCTTGCCTTCGACCACCTGATCTTCACCGGCGGAACCGCGGTCGCCCATCATGTCATGCGCGCGGCGGCGGAAAACCTGACGCCGCTGACGCTGGAGCTCGGCGGAAAGTCGCCCGTCATCGTCGGCCGCTCGGGCGACCTCGCAGACGCGGCGCGCCGGGTCATGACCGTCAAGACGCTGAACGCCGGCCAGATCTGCCTTGCACCTGATCATGTCTATGTGCCCGAGGAAAGCGTCGAAGCCTTTGCCGGCCACGCGGTCGCGGCGGTCGGCGCGATGTATCCGGCGCTGAAGGAAAATCCTGACTACACCTCGATCGTCAATGCTCGCCATCACGCCCGCATCCAGGGCCTGATCGACGATGCCAGGGCCAAGGGCGCGAGGATCGTCGAGATCAACCCGGCGGCAGAGAATTTCTCCCAGCAATCGGCCCACCGCATGCCTCCGACCTTAATACTCGATCCCACGGAAGAGATGCACGTGCTGCAGGAGGAAATCTTCGGACCGGTGCTGCCGGTCCTTCCCTATCGCGATATCGCCGACGTCATCGATCGCATCAATGCCAGGCCGCGCCCGCTCGCTCTCTATTACTTCAGCCAGGATCAGCAGGAGGAGGCCCGCGTGCTCGACAATACGACCTCCGGCGGGGTGACGGTCAACGACTGCATGAGCCACGTCACGGCGGAAGGCCTGCCCTTCGGCGGCGTCGGCCATTCGGGCATGGGTTCCTATCACGGCAAATTCGGCTTCCTCGCCTTCTCGCATCCGCGCGCCGTCTATCACCAGAGCAGGATGGTGGAAGCGGAATACATGATGCGGCCGCCCTATGGCGATGCGATGCGTGGCTTCTTGGCGGCGGCGATCTGCAAGTAGTCGAAGAAGCGTTGGACGATGCCGTCGGCAGGCGCGGCTGCTGGCGGCATGGGATGGCTGCTTGCAACGAATGGCCCGATTGCGCAGGCTTATCCGGATAACGCTATATTGTGTCATTGGGATATGTGTCCCGACGCAGAGGATGGTGTTGTTAAATATGCCTTATGCAGCGGCTGCTAGCCGTTGAACCGCAGGGCGTTGCGGACATGATGTCTCTTGCCGTGCTGGAGCGCGACCTTTCCATAGATGTTGCCAAATCTGGCAGCGGGCCTCTCTGCCCATAACTGATCGTCGGGGCGGACGCCTGCTTTCCTGTCGTCGCATTGCTGCCGACCGGCCGGGAGACGCGTCTGCGAAGGAATATGGCTTGATAGGTCTTTGATTTAACGAAGCTCAAACCAGTGTTGCCCTATGATTGGTTCGGTACATGTATTGGAAGGTGGATCCAACGCAGTGAATGGCATCTGGACGCAATTCGGTGGCAACCTGTCATTCGTGTGCCTGGCGATTTCGCTCTGGGCGCATTTCTCGATCCAATTTCAGCGTCGTTCGGTCACACAGGAAAAAATCGCCTTCGGAATCATAGCCGGCGGCGCCTCCATCGGGTCCATATTGCTGGCCGTCGAAGTCAATCCCGGTATTTATATCGACATCCGCTTTTCGCCGCTTGCTTTGGCGGGCATGTTCGGCGGACCGATCGCGGCGGCCTTCGCGGCGTCGCTGGCGATAGTCTTCCGCTTCTGGGTCGGCGGCGCGGCAATGATCGACGGTCTGATCGCAATTGCTGTCGCGACCGGTATCGGCCTGGCTGCCAACGTCTGGATCCGCAAGAGATCTCCCGAGCTCATAGACGTTGCGCTGCTGAGCCTCGCGCTCGGCGGCGCACTTATTGTTTTGATGGCGGTGCTTCCCACCCTGGTCCACGCCCGCGTATTGGCCATCATCGGTCTGCCGATGACGGTATTGAACTGCCTGGCGGCGGTGCTGTGTGGTTTCGTTCTGTTGAAGACGCAACAATGGGAGCTGGAGCGAAGCATCCTGGTGACCGCATTTTCGCAGTCGCCCGATTATCTCTACGTGAAGGACCGAAACAGCCGGTTCATCACCGTCAACGAAAATATGATCCGCCTTTTTCGTTTCAGAACCACGGCGGAGATGACCGGATTGTCGGATTTCAATCTTATCTCGCGGCCGCGCGCCGAAGAATTTTATTATCTCGAACAGCAGGTCATGGACACCGGGGTGCCCCTGATCGACTCCGTCGAGCGTGTCGAAGACAGATACCTGCTCGCCTCCAAGGTGCCGCTGAAGGATAGGCAGGGACGGGTGATCGGGCTGGCCGGCGTCACGCGTGACGTGACGGAGCGGACTGCTCTGGAGCGGGAATTGCGCAAGAGCAAGAACCTGCTGTCACATGCGATGGCCGGCATGTCCGATGGCATCGCCATGTACGACAGCAAGGGTTTTCTGGTTTTTTGCAACGACCAGTATCGCGCCGCCTTTCCGCTATCCGGAGACGCCCGCGTGGTTGGCGCTCATATCAGCGACATCCTTCGCCGCGTTGCCGAAACCGGCGAGCGCACGGGTATCCCGGACGCTGACCGCGAAGAGTGGATCAGGTCCGTCAGTGCGACGTTGCACAGCAACAAGGACGAAGAGGTTCAGCTTCACAACGGCGACTGGCGCAGCATCCGGACAAGGTTAGCGGAAGACGGCACGGCGATGGCCGTTGTCTCCGACATCACGGCGACCAAGCAGGCGGAAATCGCCCTCCGGCTGTCGGCGGAGCAGCTGAAGTCCCTCGCCGAGACCGACGGGCTCACCGGCATGGTCAACCGCCGGGCCTTCGACGAGGCTTTCGCCCGCGAGACCGCAGGCAGCGCCAGGAAAAACACGCCGTTCAGCCTTCTGATGGTCGATATCGACCGCTTCAAGGCCTATAACGACACCTATGGTCATCCCGCCGGAGACCAGTGCCTGCGTGTCGTCAGCAGGTGTCTTCGCCAGTCCGTAAGCCGCCCGGCCGACATCGTCGCACGCTACGGCGGAGAGGAATTCGTGGTTCTGCTGCCTGCGACCAGTGCGAAAGGGGCGATGATCGTTGCCGAACAGTTCGCGCGTCTCCTAAGCCAGGAGAATATCGTTCATACCGGCAGCGAATTCGGCCGGGTGACCGCCAGCATCGGCATATCCTGTGCGACGGGAGCCACCTTGAGGATCAACCCGAACCGCCTCCTGAGCGAGGCCGATGCCGCGCTCTACGACGCCAAGACTCAAGGCCGCAATCGCATCCTGGCACATTCGCCCGAGGAGCGGCACGCCATCAAGGACGTTGGTTAGATTGAATCCTTGATAGGTTTTTCCTATCGAGCCATCGCGCGTGCGCCCTTGATGTTTTCCCCGCTTCGACAATACAGGGCGCATGGACACAAAATTCATTGGTAAGAAGTCGGCAGCAGCCGGGGGCTGGGGCGCTTTGAAGAGCTGCGGCAAGCGCTTGCTGCAAAGCGGCATGCCGATTTCAGGGGCGCGGACGATGCTGAAGGCGAACCAGCCGGATGGGTTCGACTGCCCGGGCTGCGCCTGGGGCGATCCGGAGCACGGATCGTCGTTCGAATTCTGCGAGAACGGCGTGAAGGCCGTCGCCTGGGAGGCGACGGAGAAACGGGCCACGCCCGCCTTCTTCGCGGAAAGGACTGTATCGCAGCTTCGCCAGTTGACGGACTATGAACTGGAACTCAATGGCCGCCTCACGCATCCGATGCGCTACGATGCGGCGAGCGACCGTTACCTGCCGGTCGCGTGGGCGGACGCCTTTGCCGAGATCGGCAGCATCCTGAGGGGGTTCGATAGCCCCAACCGGGCGGAATTCTACACGTCGGGCCGGACGAGCAACGAGGCCGCCTTCCTGTACCAGCTGTTCGTGCGCGTCTACGGCACCAACAATTTTCCCGACTGCTCCAACATGTGCCACGAGGCGAGCGGCATCGCCATGCGCCAGGCGGTCGGTGTCGGCAAGGGTACCGTGCTGCTGGAGGATTTCGAAGAGGCCGATGCGATCTTCGTGATCGGGCAGAACCCGGGCACCAACCATCCGAGGATGCTCGGCGATTTGCGCCGGGCGGCGATCCGCGGCGCGCGCGTCGTCGTCTTCAATCCCATCCGCGAACGCGGCCTGGAGCGCTTCTCCGACCCGCAGGACAAGGTCGAGATGCTGCGCGGCGGCTCGACCGATATCGCCAGCCTTTATCTGCAACCGCAGCTCGGCGGCGACATGGCCGCGGTGCGTGGGATGGCGAAGGCCGTGCTGGCCGCGGAAGACGCAGCCGTCGCCGCCGGCCTGCCCTTCGTTCTCGACCACGCATTTCTTGTCGAACACTGCGCGGGTTTTGTCGAATACCGGGCGGCGGTCGAGGCGACGAGCTGGGCTGAGATCGAGGACCAATCGGGACTGAGCCGGCAGGAGATCGAACGGGCAGCCGATGTCTATATCAACGCCGAGCGGGTCATCTGCACCTGGGCGATGGGCGTGACCCAGCATCTGCATTCCGTGGCGACAATTTGCGAGATCGCCAATTTCATGTTCCTGCGCGGTAATATCGGCCGGACGGGTGCCGGCCTTTGCCCGGTTCGCGGCCATTCCAACGTGCAGGGCGACCGCACCGTCGGCATCAACGAAAAGCCGGCGGACGATTTCCTCGATGCGCTGGAGAAGCATTTCCGCTTCACCGTTCCTCGCGAACATGGTCACAATGTCCTTGCCGCGATCGGCGCGATGCTCGATGGCTCGGCCGAGGCCTTCATCGGGCTTGGCGGCAATTTTGCCCGCGCCACGCCCGACAGCGCGCTCGTTGAAAAGGCGTTGCGGCGGCTGAAGCTGACGGTGCACATCGCCACCAAGCCCAACCATTCGCATCTCATGCCCGGCGAGGTGGCCTTCATCCTGCCGTGCCTCGGACGCACCGAGATGGATCTGAACGCGGCGGGCAACTCCCAGCTTATAAGCGTCGAGGATTCGATGAGCATGGTGCATGGGTCTGCCGGCATCAATCGTCCGGCCTCGCCGCATCTCCTCTCGGAAGTCGCCATCATCGCCGGCATTGCACAGGCGACGGTCGGCTCCGCCGTGGTCGACTGGGCAGAGCTTGCCGACGACCACGACCGTATCCGCGATCATATCGAGGCGACCATTCCAGGCTTCGAAAATTACAATGCGCGCTTGCGCAAACCGCGCGGTTTCCACCTGCGCAATACGGCAGCCCATCGGGAGTGGGATACGCCGGCAGGCAAGGCATCATTTTCTTGCGAAGCGCTTCCGGAGGAGACGGTGCATCAGCGGGCGCGAAAGGGTGAGGGGCGTTTCGCCCTGCAGACGTTCCGGTCGCACGATCAATACAATACGACGGTCTACGGTCTCGGTGACCGATATCGCGGCGTCTACGGGGAGCGGCAGGTCATCTTCATTCATCCAGCCGACCTCAAGGCGATGAATGCCGAGGCCGGTGATCGGATCGACGTGGTCGGCGAGCATGATGACGGTATCGAGCGCATCGCCGAGAATTTCCGCTTTGTGCCCTATGACATTCCGCGAGGAAGCATCGCGGGTTACTATCCCGAGCTGAACGTGCTCGTGCCGCTTGGCAGCGCGGGCGTGGAAAGCGATACGCCCACCTCGAAATCGATCATGGTGTCCTTCCGCCGGCGACAAGCCGCGTGAGCCAAGAGGCCTCCGAGGCCGATCGTTTTCTTGCCCTCGTCGCTGCGGCGCAAGGCAGGGATATCAGGCTGACATCCATACAGGCCGGTCTTGTCGCCGCGGAATTGGGGATAGCGGGTGACAGCCGCGCCTTTGCGCGCATGCTGGGGATCGCGCATTCTCTCGTGCTCCGGGAGCTCAACGTCCTGGCGGAACGCGAAGGGGTGCTGCAGATCGTGAAGCGGGATCTAAGGACGATGCGAGTGCACTACACATTGCCGCCGCCGGATGAGGCGTAAACACCCCTATGCCGCAAGCCATGGCCGCTATCGACGGATCACGCGCTTCCTGGTGTCGGAAGGGTATTCTCCGTATGTGGTTTTATAGACTGCCGAAAACCGGCCGAAATGAAAGAAGCCCCATTTGAGGCAGATGGCCTTCATGGTCTCCTTGCTCTCGGGATCAAGCAGATCCTGGCGCGCGGCACGCAGCCGAAGCGTCAGCAGATAGGCGGCGGGGGAGGTTCCCCTGAACGCACGAAAACCGGTCTCGAGCGCCCGGCTGGATACGCCGGCGGCTTCGGCCACCTTCGGCATGGTGATCGGCTGATCGATATTGGCGTGCATGAATTCGATCGCCCTGCGGACATGCCGGGGGGCGATCAGGGCGGGGCGATTCTCCAGGAAATGCGACAGCCGGTGCGGCACCAGGCGCACCACCAGATCGGCGAGCGCCTGCGTCATATGCGCCATGGCGATCGGCGACTGCAGCAAGGGGCCATCGTCGCGCATGCCTGAGATGATCGTTTCCGTGAGGTTGCCGATCAACCGGCCGGCTGGCTTGGACAGATCCAGTTCGGGCAGCAGATCGAGAGAGCCGCTGAACGGCATCTCGAACGTCTGGCCGATCGTCTGCAGGATGACAGGCCAGTTGATCAGCAACTCGTCGATGACGTTCGATTGCCCATGCATGATGACGCTGTTGGGTTCGAAATTGTTATAGAGAAGCAATTTTCCTTGCCCGGCCTCGGCGATGCGGGACGATCCATAGGTTACCCCCATGCCGCCGCTGCGCGGCACGACGATCGACAGATACTCCGCCGTATCGACGGTCGGCTCGATATTGAACTGAAACTCCGCCTCATGATAACCGGTGAGCAGGACGGCTTTGTCACAGACCGAGAAATCCAATCCCCAATGGAAGTCCTTGGCGCGGCCGACGGGCTCGGCATCAAATGCGCCAAAAGCGCCGCCCAGCGTTTCGACCATGTTGTCGAAGGACGAACCACTAAATCGAAATGAAAATGGGGGAGGGCTATTTTCAGTCATGCTGCTCCCATTGTTCGGCCCGGCTGTTTCGGCATGCTCTTTTCCAAGGCTCGCAGGTGCCAGCGCGACGCGCGGCCGACCCGAATCTCGGATTTGTGCGCGTACCTCTGCCAGCCTTGCCGGTCGTCATGGATGGTCGTCCCCCGCCGCGGCGCTCCATCTGAGTCCGCAGATGGAGCGGATGAGCGGGGCTTGGATGTATATTAGGCGATTATTGGATAAAGTGCAGCAGCTTGCAGCAGAGCAGGTGGATCTCCGCGTGCTATCGGCATCGAGGTCAGCGGCTTGCGCTAGCTGATGCAGGCCGAATCCGGGCACGGTAAACGTCAAAAAGACCAGCCCGTTGAATGCATTAGTTCCCATCCAGATCAGGAACTGACAGAACCCGCGGCCATTGGCAAGACTTCACGCTGCCGGTCATAACGACAACCCGCTGGCAAACGATCACGCTGATGGAGCGATTCTACAGCTGTATCCGCCGCGCCGCAGGGTGACCGCGGCGATCTGGCCGAGATGCGCATCATCTGAAACTTATAGAGAACGCCCCATTCGAGAGCCGCGCAGTCGCCTGCCGAAGGTTCTTAGTGGACCGCTTAAAGATGGCCTTCGGCAGGCAGACAGGCATGCAGGCATACGCACGGGATGGAGTGCGTATGTAAGATCCCTTCCATCCTTTGGGGGGTCATGGGATGGATGGGCTTGGCTTTTAGACCGCAAACCATCATGGCCTTGGTCGGGTTTCATCTTACTGTTCCTTAGCTATGGAGCAATTGTCTGGCCCCGATATTGTCGGCCAACCGGCTTTTCGTGACGCAGTCTGGACTGATCTTGCGCAAAATGTACATGAACCGGTCCCGCTGAAGCCGCCTGTTGCGCGCAATGAATGCCGGCATGATGCCGCCGGGCGCGATGCATTCGGTTGTTTCCGTTGAGCAATGATTTTCTCACTGAAGGCACAAGCGACGGATCGTTTCCAACACGCCTATGTCGACGTCAAGACGATCGGTTTCCGCGACGCTCGCGGGCATCGTCCTGTCTCCGGGGATACGGACTCCCCTGGAACGCAGCCGTTCCAATTGAGCCTTGGCGCGCTCCGGGAAATCCGAATCCGCAGCCGTGGGAAAGAGCGCGATCACCGTCATTCCCGCATTCACCGGGTGCTCGCCCGAGAGAAAGTGGCCGGCATCGAGCGACCACGCGGCCCCGGAAAGACCCGCCGAAAGCATCTCGACGATAAGGGCGATATTGCCGCCCTTGTAACCGCCGAAGGGCAGGAGAGCACCGAGCATCGCCTTAACAGGATCGGTGGTGATGGCGCCGGTTTCGTCGATGGCCATGCCGTGAGCGATCGGCAATTGCGCCTTTGCCGCCTCGGCAAGCGTTATGAACGCCGTCGCACTCGTCGCCTGGTCGATGACGACAGGCGGCAAGGGTTCCGGCATGGGCACGCCGAAGGCGAGCGGATTGGTGCAGTAGACGCGCTCGCCGCCCTCGGCGGCGGCCATCAAGGCCGGTCCGTTGGCAGCGGCGATGGATATCAACCCGTCCTGAGCGAGGCGCCGGACGTAGTATCCCAATTCCCCGGCGGTATAGCTGTTTCTTTGCGTAAGGACTGAGATGCCGAAGGTTTTCACGCACTTTACGAAGTCGTCGTAAATGAGATCAAACCCGAGCTGCGCTATGCCGCCGTCCGCATCGGCCTGGATCAGGGCCGGCAGCACATGGTTGAAGCGGGGCTTGGCGTCGCCATTGATCCGCCCGTCGCGCAGGCTGGTGAGATAATCGACGAAATGCGGAAAACCGAGCTCAGTGCGCCCGAAGCAGGCGGCCGAGAGCGTTGCATCGACAAGCGCCTTCGCCATGGCCGGGCCGCCGCCGCAGGCGAGACAGGCTTCGAGCGCCAGTTGGCGGAGCTCGTCGATCGGCATTCTCATCTTCTGCCCGGCCATCACAGCGCCAATGCCGCTCGTCTGCCCTCATAGAAGGCATAAGGCGCCTGGCGCGGCGCAGCGCAGTCCCCGATCTCCACCACCTGACGATCGTTTGAACGCAGTTCATCGCCCAACCAATTTGCTGCCGCATTGGTGGTGGCGAGCACCAGGCTGTCGCCTTCCTCGAAGAAACGCTCGCCGGTATTGTGATCCAGCAGGGTGACGCCATTACCGTGCCATTCCAGCACGCTGACCTCCAGAAGCCATTTGACGCCCAGCGTCTTCAACGTCCGGCGCAGCGGGACGTCGGCGGTGGTGCGCTGAAGCTCTTTGCCGATGAACGGGTCGGGCGAGAGCATCGTCACCAGGTGCCCATCTTCGGCGAGCTTCCAGGCGGTTCCGCAGCCGCGCCAGCCGCCGCCCTCGTCCAGCAGCAGAACTCTCTTCCCCGGCCTTGACTGCCGCGCCATGACGGCCTCGACGGTGAAGACGTTTCCTTTTTCGATACCGGGCAGCGTCGCAACTGAGGGCAGAGCCTTCTGGAAGCCGGTTTCGGGTGAATAGGAACCCGTTGCCAGGATGACGGCGTCTGCGCCGATGGCCTCGACATCCGATGCCTCGACATAAGAGTTGAGCCGGATATCGACACCGAGCTTCGTCAGTTGCCGCTCGTACCAGCCGATGAGGTCGAGGATTTGCGCCCGGCGAGGCTGCATGCCGGCGAGCAGGAAATTGCCGCCGAGCCGGCTGGATGCTTCCGCGAGGATGACCCGGTGGCCCCTTTCGGCGGCGGCGCGGGCGGCTTCCAGACCCGCAGGCCCGGCGCCGACCACCAGCACCGTCCTCGGCTGGCCGGCCGGTGCGAAGCGGTCGCCGCCCCATTGATATTCCCGTCCGGCCGATGGGTTGATGAGGCAGCTTATCCAATAATCGCGCGAACGCCGGCCCCAGCACATCTGGTTGCACGAAATGCAGCCACGAACATCGTCGGGGCGGTCTTCACCGGCTTTTCGAGCCAGATGCGGATCGGCAATCTGGCCGCGCACGATCGAGACGAGGTCCGCCGCTCCTTCTCCAAGAACGGTTTCGCCGTTCTCCGGCGTTCTGATATGGCTTTCGGCAATGACGAGCGCATGTTTGACCGATCGCCTGATCGTTGCGGCAAGATCGGCGCCGAGCTTCTCCTGGTAGAGAAATGTCGGCATCAGCTTGTGGAAGTCGAGATAGCCGCCCGAACCGCAGGTCACATAGTCGACGAGACGGAGTTCGTCATGGAGAGCGACGATCTCGGCAAGCTCGTCCCGCGTCAGCGCGACGCTATGATCGGGCTCATCGCTGATCGCAAGCCCGATGATGAAATCCTGACCGCACACTGCCCGGATGCGGCTCATGATTTCCCGCGAGAAGCGGGTCCGGTTCTCCAGCGAACCACCCCATTGATCCTCTCGCCGGTTCGACCAAGGCGTCCAGAACTGCTCGATCAGGCCGAGATAGGCCGCCCAGACTTCGACGCCATCGAAACCGGCCTCGCGACAGCGCCGCGCCGCCTGCACGAAGCCGTCGATGGTTTCCCAAATCTCAGCCTCGCTCATGGAATGCGAGCCATCGCTGTCGTGATAACTGGGCAAGCCGGAAGGAGACCAATGCGGGTGGTATGAATTGTCGGAATCCCCATGCGCGCCGACATGGTAGAGCTGCTGGATCGCGACCGCGCCGTTTTCCTTGATCGCGGTCGTGACCTTGCTGAATTGAGGGATCACGCTGTCGTCGCCGGGAAGAAAATTTCCGCGCGTCAGCACGGCCGCGGGATGCACCGGCATCGGTTCGACCACGATCATCGCGGCGCCACCGATCGCGCGCTCGGCATAATAGGCGACGTGGCGTTCGCCGGGTACACCGTCGCTCGCCATGTTTGCCGTATGCGCTCCGAAGACGATCCTGTTGCGCAAGGTGTGTCCGCGCAGGCCGATCGGCGAAAACAGACGCGGGAAGAGCTTCGACATGGTGATCCCCAAGCGTCAGGCGGCTGACTTCCAGGCTCCTGCGATGGCGACGCGCCCGATATCGGCGTCGCCAACGAACCAGAAAGACGGCCGCATTTGGAGCGTCAAAGTGCGACCGAGAGGGCACTGTCGCGTCGGGGAGCCACCTCGTGCGAGTTCACCATCGCGCCCGCGAGCTGGCGGAAGGTAACAAGCCCCAATGCTTCCCCGGATGGTGAAACCACCCTGGCATCGTCGTGCGCCTCCGATGCCAGAATCCGGACGGCGTCTTCGACGGTCGTGCCTGATGCGATCGTCAATCCACCTGAGACCGCGCCGGAATGCAGGGATGTCATGATGGCATCGACCTGGATGACCCGGCCTCGATTGACCTCCTTGACGAAGTTGGCGATGTAGGCGTCTGCCGGACGCAGAACGATGTCCTGGCTGGTGCCCTGCTGGATGACTTCGCCATCGCGCAGGATCGCAATCTGGTCGCCCAGCCGAAGGGCCTCATCGAGATCATGGGTGATGAAGACGATGGTCTTCTTGATCTCCTTCTGAATGTCGAGAAGGACCGACTGCATATCGGTGCGGATCAAAGGGTCGAGCGCCGAATAGGCCTCGTCCATCAGCAGAACCGGCGCATCGTTCGAGAGGGCGCGTGCCAGCCCGACGCGCTGCTGCATGCCGCCCGACAGCTGGTTGGGATATTTGCTCTCGAAGCCCTTCAGGCCGACCCGCTCCAGCCAGCCCATGGCGACGTCAACGGCTTTCGAGCGCTCCATGCCCTGCACTTCGCGGCCGAAGATAGTGTTGTCGAGAACATTCCGGTGCGGCAGAAGCGCGAACTTCTGAAACACCATTGCCGTCTGGTGGCGCCGAAACGTCCGCAATTCGGTCTCGTTCATTTTCACCACATCGACGCCGTCGACAAGCACTTCGCCTGATGTCGGATCGATCAGACGGTTGATGTGGCGGATGAGCGTCGATTTGCCCGAACCCGAAAGGCCCATGATGACCTGGATGCGGCCCGAGGGTATCTCGACATTGATATCTTTCAGGCCCAGCACGTGGCCGTGCTTTTCGTTGAGATCGGTCTTCGACAATCCCTTTTGGACAGCATCGACATGAGCGCCGGGATTGGGACCGAAGATCTTGTAGAGATGGCGGATCTTGATGCCGCCGAAACGATGATCAGCCATGGACGATCTCCCGATGCTTCTGGAGCCGCTTGCCATAAGCCTGGCTGACCCGGTCGAAAATGATGGCAATGCCGACGATGGCAAGGCCGTTGAAAATACCCAGGGTGAAGTACTGGTTGGCGATTGCCTTCAGAACCGGCTGGCCAAGGCCCTGGACGCCGATCATCGAAGCGACGACGACCATGGCGAGCGCCATCATGATGGTCTGGTTGATGCCGGCCATGATGGTGGGAAGCGCCAGCGGCAGCTGGACCTTGAACAGCTTCTGCGAGCTCGACGTTCCGAACGCATCGGCTGCCTCGAGCACGTCCTTGTCGACCAGGCGGATACCGAGGTCGGTCAGCCTTATCATCGGCGGGATGGCGTAGATGACGACGGCGATCAGTCCCGGCACCTTGCCGATGCCGAGCAGCATGACGACAGGGATCAGGTAGACGAAGCTCGGCATCGTCTGCATGACGTCGAGGATCGGATTGATAACGCGCTGCAGCCGGTCGGAACGCGCCATCAATATCCCCATCGGAATGCCGATGGCGATGGAGAGCACGGTACAGACGAAGATCATCGAGACCGTCCGCATCGTATCGTCCCACATGTCGAAATAGCCGATCAACAGCAGTGTGACGAGACAGCCGAGGACGATCTTCAGGCTGCGGCTTCCAAACCATGCGATGACAAGGATGATTGCCGTAATGATCGGCCACGGCGTCTGCGTCATGAAGCGGTCGGCGGCGATCAGGAAATGCTGCAGCGGGGAGAAAAGGCTTTCGATCGCGTCGCCATAGCTGCGGGTAAATGCGCGAAAACCGTCATCGATCGCCTTCTTCAGATTGCGAAGGGCATCGTCATCCATATGCGGGAATTTATAAAACCATTCCATTCGGTTCCCCTTTTTCTTCAAAGAGCCGTGGCAGTCTTTTTGATTTTATCGGCAGCGAGAGGCGGTGCGCATCAAGCGCACCGCAGTAGTCGGCGTTAAAGAGCAGCTTCGATCTTCGTGGCTGCCTCAGGCGAGACCCACTTGGTCCAGAGGTCCTTGTTTTCTTTGAGGAAGTGCTTGGCACCGTCCTCGCCGGTCGCCTGGTTGTCGGTCATCCACGCCATCAGCTTGTTGACCGTGTCATTGCTCCAGGAGCGCTTCGTCAGGTAGTCCATGACCTCCGGCCCGGCCTTTTCCGAGAAAGGCTTTGCAACGAGGGTGACGATCTTGTCGACCGGCCATGCGTTCGGCTTCGGATCGGGGCAATCGGCGACGGTGTTGCAGCGCTTCCATTCGGCGGCGTCATTCGGCACGCCGGCTTCGAGCTTGACCATTTCATATTTGCCGAGCAGCGCGGTCGGCGCCCAGTAATAGCCGGCCCAGCCTTCCTTGCGTTCGTAAGCCTTGGAGATCGAACCATCGAGGCCGGCAGCAGAACCGGTATCGACGAGGGTGAAGCCGGCCTTATCGGCTTCGAAGGCCTTGTAGAGCTGCGTGGTCACCACGGTGCCGCCCCAGCCCTGCGGGCCGTTATAGATGGCGCCCTTCTTCGCATCCTCAGGAGCGGGGAAGAGTTCCGGATGCTTCAGCACGTCGCCGATGGTCTTGATGTCGGGATGAGCGTCGGCCAGATATTTGGGAATCCACCAGCCCTGGACGCCGCCATCGGGCAAGGGAGAGCCGACCTGGACGATCCGGCCTTCATCCGTTCCCTTCTTGACGACATCGGGCAGCAGGTCGATCCAGGCTTCCGGCGCGATGTCAGGCTGGCCCTTTTCGGCCATCGAGGTAATCGTCGGGACGGTATCGCCGACGGTGATTTCGGCATCACAGCCATAACCTTCGTTTAGGATGAACTTGTCGAGGTTGGAGAGAACCTCTGCACTCTGCCAGTTCATGCTGGCGATGGTCACCGTGCCGCATTCGGCGGCGCTGGCGAAAGACGCCCCGCCGATCAGGCCGAACGTCAGACATGTCGATGCGAGTAGTTTTTTCATTCTCGTTCCCTCTGTTTAGCGGCCGGTTTTGCTGAGCGGGGCGCCGCAGGACCCACTCCAACGGTTGTCAGGAAGCGTCTCCCATACTCACCGATTTCTTGAATGCTGCCGACAGTCCCTCCGCAACCGAAGCGTCGAACCCGGCAGCGCGCATGCCTTCGATGGCCGCCGCGGTGGTGCCGCGATAGCCAACAAAGGTTTGAACGACATCGTCAGGAGATTCGTCTTGGCGCTCCAACAGGCGGCCGGCGCCCGTGATCACCGTGTTGACGGCGCGGCGCGCAATCTCCGCCGGCAGGCCATTGGCGACGGCGTCGCGCATCATGGCGGCGGCGAGCAGCGCCGGGAATGCCGGTCCAGACCCGGAAAGACCGGTGAGGTAATCGATGTCGCTTTCCCTTGCGACCTCGTCCTCAGATCCGCATGCTTGAAAAATCGCGCGGACGAGCGCCCGGTCGTCTTCGGTGACGTCGCTCGCGCCAATCCACGGCGTATAGGACTTGGCGACTTCGGCAGCGGCATTCGGCAGAGCGCGCACGACGCGACCGGTGTTGTGGCACTCGGAAAGCGCGTCCAGGCGGATGCCCGCCGTGACCGAGATGACCAGCTTGCCGCCGGCATCGACATCAAGAGCACGCCAGTCATCAGGACGGACGGAAAGAACGATCACGTCCGAGCGGTCGGCAAGCGCCTGACTGTTGGTGGTCAGGAAAGAATTCGGGAAACGGCGCGGCTGCTCACTGCGATAGGAGAGGGAGAGATTTCGAGGTTCGACCAGGCCGCCATCAAGGATCGAGCCGGCGATTGCTCCGCCAAGCCAACCGCCGCCGCCAATGATACCGATCCTCAAGGAAACGCTCATCCCGCCCTTCCCTAACCCGGCCTGTAGCCATGCCGCGAGAAGAAGCGATCGAGCTCCCTCTGCTGCGGCACTTCGCCGGTGTAGATCGCGATATATTCGGGTATCCGTTTCATGCGGACGGCGAGTTCCTCCCTGGCTTGCATGGAGATATATCCGATCTGCACGAGGTAAGTTGTTCGCGCTCGGACATCCGATGTCGCTTCTGGTAGCCCAAACCGGATAAACATCAGCTTGAGGGCTTCCAGTCGAAGCTGATCGGCTTGCCGGACCTCGGCGAGAATCTCGTCGGACTGCAGCGCCCAGCTGCGCACGGCGAATTCGAACCTGGCGTCGAACAGCTCATTGTTGAGCCAGCAGTCGAAGACGTTGAGCATCGCCTCGGCAAGCGATTCCGCGTAGGCTTCGGACTGCTTGATGATGTTGCCGGTGTTTTTATCGCGCCACCGCGCCACGAGGCCGGCCAGCAGTTCCTCCCGGTCCTTGAAGAACCAGTAGAAGCTCGTGCGCGAAAGGTTGAGTTTCTTCGCCAGCGGCAGAATTTTCACCGAATCCACGCCGGAATCCAGCAGCGAGTGGTAAGCTGCTTCCAGCCATCCCTCCTGCGATCCGCGCCAGCCAGTGTCATTCAAAGCCTGATCCATGGATGATCTCCTATCAAATTGCGAGGCGGCGCACAAGAAAAATGTACATCTGTGTCTAAAGTAACGACCCAGTTGTTTTCATTATTGACACATATGTACATTATGCTTAGCGTCCCCTCCGATGTTTTAATCCGGAACCACGGCCCATGTCGAACGATCCCCTTCTTCAGCCCTACCAGCTCAAGCATCTGACGCTGCGCAACCGTATTATCGTGACCTCCCACGAGCCGGCCTATCCGGAAGACGGCATGCCGAAGGAAAGGTATCGCGCCTATACGGTGGAGCGGGCAAAGGGGGGCGTGGCCTTGACGATGACGGCCGGCTCGGCCGCGGTGTCCAGAGACAGCCCGCCGGTCTTCAACAATCTGCTCGCCTATAAGGACGAGATCGTACCCTGGATCAGGGAAATGACCGACGCCGTGCATGAAGAGGGGGCGGCGATCATGATCCAGCTCACCCATCTCGGCCGGCGCACGCGCTGGGACAAGGGCGACTGGCTGCCGGTCGTGGCGCCATCGCATCAGCGCGAGGCGTCCCACCGCGCCTTTCCGAAAAAGATGGAAGATTGGGACATCGAGCGCATCATCAAGGATTTTGCCGATGCCGCGGAACGCATGAAGGCGGGCGGCATGGACGGTGTCGAACTGGAGGCCTACGGCCATCTGATCGACCAGTTCACGTCGCCGCTCACCAACGAGCTCGAAGGACCCTATGGCGGCTCGCTCGATAACCGTTTGCGCTTCTGTCTCGACGTCTTCAAGGCGATCCGGCAAAGGGTGGGGAACGACTTCATTCTCGGAGTGCGCTACACCGCCGATGAATGTCTTCCCGGCGGCACCGGCAAGGGCGACGGCATCGAAATCTCCAGGCGCCTGAAGGCAAGCGGCCTCATCGATTACCTCAATGTGATCCGCGGCCACATCGATACCGATGCGGGTCTCACCGACGTGATTCCGATCCAGGGCATGGCGAATTCACCGCATCTCGATTTCGCCGGCGAAATTCGCGCCGCGACCGATTTTCCGACGTTCCATGCGGCGAAAATCCCTGACGTCGCCACCGCGCGCCATGCGATCGCCTCCGGCAAGGTCGACATGGTCGGCATGACCCGCGCCCACATGACCGACCCGCATATCGTCCGCAAGATCATCGAAAAGCGGGAAGACGATATTCGTCCCTGCGTCGGCGCCAATTACTGTCTCGATCGCATCTACCAGGGCGGGGCCGCCTTCTGTATCCACAATGCCGCCACCGGCCGCGAACTGACCATGCCGCATATCGTGGCGAAGGCCGACGCCAAGAAAAAGGTCGTCATCGTCGGTGCCGGCCCGGCCGGTCTGGAAGCGGCGCGCGTCGCTGGAGAACGCGGCCACCAGGTCGTGGTTTTCGAAGCGGCCAACAATCCCGGCGGTCAGATCCGCCTCACCGCCCAGAGCGAGCGCCGCAGGGAGATGATCAGCATCATCGACTGGCGCATGAGCCAGTGCGAGAAATACGACGTCACCTTCCACTTCAACACCTGGGCGGAAGCCGATACCATCGAGGCCGAGAATGCCGATGTCGTCATCATCGCGACAGGCGGCTTGCCGCATACCGAGGTTCTCGCCAGCGGCAACGACCTGGTGGTCTCGTCATGGGACATCATCTCCGGCGACATTAAGCCTGGAACCAATGTGCTGATCTTCGACGACGCCGGCGACCATGCCGGCCTGCAGGCGGCAGAGTTTCTTGCCAAGGCAGGCGCAAAGGTCGAGATCATGACGCCGGACCGGTCCTTCGCGCCCGAGGTCATGGCCATGAACCTGGTGCCCTATATGCGCTCTCTGCAGAAGCATGACGTGACCTTCACCGTCACCTACCGTCTCGAAGCCGTGGAGAAGAGCGGCAACCAGCTCGTCGCCCATGTCGGCAGCGATTACGGCGGGATCGCCAGGCAGCAGAGCTTCGACCAGATCGTCGTCAATCATGGGACCATTCCGCTCGATGATCTCTATTTCGAGCTGAAACCCAGCTCGAGCAATCTCGGCGAAATGTCGCATGATCAGCTTCTTTCCGGAGAACCTCAGTCCGTCATTCGCAATCCTGATGGCAAGTTCCAGTTGTTCCGGATCGGCGATGCGGTCGCCGCACGCAACACCCATGCCGCCGTCTATGACGGGTTGCGCATCGCAAAAGATATCTGATCGCAAGCGCGGGCCGCTTGCCGGCCGATCGTCCCCGGAGGTGATGACATGAGTTCACGCAAGGAAAGCCTGCAGATTTTCCTCGATGCGGCTTTCGTGGCTTTCGACGAGTTCGCCAAGGCCCCGGAAGCCCGCCGCTCGATCCGTCAGATTTTTGCGGCGCTGGAGCGCCCGGGGGCCGCGCGCGTGGGGGAGGGAAGCCGATTGCCGGTTTGCGCTCAGCTTGATGTGGCGCTCTCGATCGATACGGCCTATCCTTCGCTGACGCGATTGATCGACGGGTTCAAAGGCATCGAGCCAAAGCTTGAATGGCGTCAGCGCACCAAGTATGACCACACGGCCAGCGACAACTTTGTTGATGAGCATGCCAATGCCATGATTATCGGCCCGGGAGGATTGGAAGAGCGGAGCGACCTGTGGATCGGTGTGACGTTGATGGCGCCTCACGTGCGCTATCCGGATCATGATCATGCGCCCGAGGAAGTCTATCTCGTGCTTTCCGAGGGAGAGTTCCAGCAGGGGGAAGGGGACTGGTTTTCGCCTGGTATCGGCGGATCCTTCTACAATGTCCCCGACATCAAGCATGCCATGAGGTCGCTCGACACGCCGCTCTTCGCCTTCTGGGCATTACTTGCCGAACGGCCAGCAGTTTGGAAATAAAGGGGGGGTGCCCATGAAAATTCTCGTGCCAGTCAAACGGGTTGTCGACTACAACGTGAAGATCCGGGTGAAGCCGGACGGCACGGGTGTCGAGCTTGCCAATGTGAAGATGTCGATGAACCCGTTCGACGAGATCTCGGTGGAAGAAGCGCTGCGGCTGAAGGAAGCCGGCAAGGCCGAGGAAGTGGTGGTCGTTTCGATCGGTCCTGCCAAGGCCGAGGAGACGCTGCGCACCGCACTTGCCATGGGCGCCGACCGGGCGATCCTGGTCGAGACCGACGATCAGATCGAGCCGCTCACTGTCGCCAAGATCTTGAAGGCTGTCGCCGATGCCGAACAGCCGGGGCTGATCATCGTTGGCAAGCAGGCGATCGACGACGACAGCAACCAGACCGGCCAGATGCTGGCAGCGCTGATGGGAACCGCCCAAGCGACCTTCGCCTCGAAGATCGAGATCGGTGATGGCAAGGCTCAGGTGACCCGTGAAGTCGATGGCGGCCTGCAGACGATCGAGATCAAGCTGCCGGCGGTCGTCACATCAGATCTGCGCTTGAACGAACCGCGTTATGCCTCGTTGCCTAATATCATGAAGGCGAAGAAGAAGCCGCTCGACAAGAAGACGCCAAGCGACTTCGGCATCTCGACCACGCCGCGCCTCAATGTGTTGAAGACCGAGGAGCCGTCGGGCCGCAAGGCCGGCGTCAAGGTCAAGTCGGTCGCCGAACTGATCGACAAGCTCAAAAACGAAGCCGGCGTGCTGTAATCAGCTTGGAACAGGAGCCATCATCATGACCATTCTTCTTCTGGCTGACCACGACAATGCCAGCCTGTCCGATCAGACCGCCAAGGCGCTGACGGCAGCAGCCAAGATCGCCAAGGAACAGGCAAGCGATATTCACATCCTCGTCGCCGGCAAAGCTGCCAAGGCTGCCGCCGATGCCGCCGCCAAGCTTGCCGGCGTCTCCAAGGTGCTGCTGGCCGAAAGCGATGAACTCGCCAACAATCTGGCCGAACCGCTGGCCGATCTGATCGTCTCGCTGGCTGGCAGCTACGACACGATCCTGTCTGCGGCCACCTCGGTCGGCAAGAATGTTCTGCCGCGCGTCGCCGCTCTTCTCGACGTCGCCCAGGTCTCCGAGATCATCGAGGTGATCTCGTCCGATACCTTCAAGCGGCCGATCTATGCCGGCAACGCCATCCAGACGGTGCAGGCAAGCGATGCCAAGAAGGTGATCACCGTGCGCACCGCCTCCTTCGCCTCCGCACCGGAGGGTGGTTCGGCGACCGTCGAGGCAATTCCGGCGGTTTCCGATCCGGGGCTTTCGACCTTTGTCAGGGACGCGCTGTCGGCCTCCGACCGTCCGGAACTGACATCCGCCAAAATCATCATTTCCGGCGGCCGGGCGCTGGGTTCAGCGGAAAAATTCAGGGAGGTCATCCTGCCGCTTGCCGACAAGCTGGGTGCTGCCGTCGGTGCAAGCCGTGCGGCCGTCGATGCCGGTTATGCGCCGAACGACTGGCAGGTCGGTCAGACCGGCAAGGTGGTGGCGCCGCAGCTCTATATCGCCTGCGGCATTTCAGGCGCCATCCAGCATCTGGCCGGCATGAAGGATTCGAAGGTCATCGTCGCCATCAACAAGGACGAGGAGGCGCCGATCTTCCAGGTCGCCGACTACGGATTGGTCGCCGATCTCTTCGACGCCCTGCCGGAATTGCAAAAGGCGCTCTAGCGGGGGAGACCGAACGTGGCGCGCGTCGTGGGACGTCCAATCAAACCTGGTGCCGACCTTCTTTTGAACGATGACGAAAAGCCGGCATACATACGGCTGCACGACATCGGGAGGGAAAGACGCTCTCGGCCGCTGCAGGAATTCCTCAATGATGTCGGCGGGCTGATGTTGTCGGCCGAGGCTCCTGCCGTCGCCAGTTTCGTCGCGGGCAAGGTCCTCCAGAAACTGCTCAAGACCGGCAAGGTGCGTCCGGAGGGCGGGCCTCTTCCCGGCGCGCCCAACGGGCTGGATGACGCCATCGGCCATCTTGCAAAATCGGGACGGAAATACGAGGCGATCGCCGGCCAGTTCCAGAGTCTCGCCGATAAGCTGCTCTGGAGACGCGGCCGCTCCGGTCCGTTCGCAAGCCTGAATTTTGGCAATACGCACTCCCATGCAGTCTTGGTCGGTCCCGGCGGCATGGAGGAACGCGCCGATCTCAGGATCGGCGTGATCTATATGGATCGCTATACAAGATTTCCCGATCATGTTCAGACGCAGCCCCGCGCCTTCATTCTGCTTTCGCCGGGTGAAATCCGCCTTGGCGATTCCCATTGGTTCTCCGCCGATATCGGTACGGTCTTTGCGAATGACGCCGGCGAATCCTTCGCGATAAGATGCACAGCCCGGCCGCTGCTGGCGGTCTGGTGCCAGGTTGAGCGGGAGAGGTGATGGGGTCCTTGGCGACAATGAGCCTGAGATGAATGAAAAGCGCGAAGGCGAGAGCATGATATCTCGGCTGTGACGCAGCAGCAAATCGGTGAGAAGCCGGCCCCATCGAATATGTAAGCATCAGAATTCAATTTAAGAGGAAGATATCAAAATGGACGTACGCGCAGCCGTTGCCATACAGGCAGGAAAACCGCTCGAAGTGATGACCGTGCAACTGGAAGGGCCGCGGGCCGGCGAAGTGCTGGTGGAGGTCAAGGCGACCGGCATCTGCCACACCGATGATTTCACTCTGTCGGGCGCCGATCCGGAAGGCCTCTTCCCGGCGATCCTCGGCCACGAGGGTGCGGGCATCGTCGTCGATGTCGGTCCGGGCGTCACTTCGGTGAAGAAGGGCGACCACGTCATTCCGCTCTACACCCCGGAATGCCGCGAATGCTATTCCTGCACCTCGCGCAAGACCAATCTCTGCACCTCGATTCGATCAACCCAGGGCCAGGGCGTGATGCCGGACGGAACCAGCCGCTTCTCGATCGGCAAGGACAAGATCCACCACTATATGGGCTGCTCGACCTTTTCGAACTTCACCGTGCTGCCGGAAATCGCCCTTGCCAAGGTCAATCCCGACGCTCCGTTCGACAAGATCTGCTACATCGGCTGCGGTGTCACCACCGGCATCGGTGCGGTCATCAACACCGCCAAGGTCGAGATCGGCGCGACGGCGATCGTCTTCGGCCTCGGCGGCATTGGCCTCAACGTGCTGCAGGGTCTGCGTCTTGCCGGTGCTGACATGATCATCGGCGTCGATATCAACCCTGACCGCAAAGCCTGGGGCGAAAAGTTCGGCATGACCCACTTCGTCAATCCGAAGGAGGTCGGGGACGACATCGTGCCCTATCTCGTCAACCTGACGAAGCGCCACGGCGATCTGATCGGCGGGGCCGACTACACGTTCGACTGCACCGGCAACACCAAGGTGATGCGCCAGGCGCTGGAAGCCTCGCACCGCGGCTGGGGCAAGTCGATTATCATCGGCGTTGCCGGCGCCGGCCAGGAAATCTCCACCCGTCCGTTCCAGCTGGTCACCGGCCGCAACTGGATGGGCACGGCTTTCGGCGGCGCCCGCGGGCGCACCGATGTGCCGAAGATCGTCGACTGGTACATGCAGGGCAAGATCCAGATCGATCCGATGATCACCCACACCATGCCGCTCGAAGACATCAACAAGGGCTTCGAGCTGATGCACAAGGGCGAAAGCATCCGCGGCGTGGTCGTGTACTGAGCCATGAAGACGATCTCGACCGAAAATTCTCATGGCGGCACCCAGGGCGTTTACCTCCACCGCTCGGACGCCTGCGACTGCGACATGACCTTTGCGGTCTTCCTGCCGCCGCAGGCCAAAGCACGCAAGCTGCCGGTTCTATGGTACCTTTCCGGTCTGACCTGCACCCATGCGAACGTCATGGAAAAGGGAGAGTATCGGCGTCTTGCCGCAGAACTCGGCATGATCATCGTCTGCCCCGATACCAGTCCGCGGGGCGATGCCGTCCCGGACGAACCTGGTAATTGGCAGTTCGGCAAGGGGGCCGGCTTCTATCTCGACGCCACCGAGCCGCCATTCGCACAGAACTATCGGATGTACAGCTACGTCGTCGATGAATTGCCCAAGCTTATCGCCGCCGAGTTTCCGGTCGACATGGACCGACAGGGCATCTTCGGTCACTCGATGGGCGGACACGGCGCGATCACGATTGCGCTCAAGAACCCCGGACGCTTCGGCAGTTGCTCGGCTTTTGCGCCGATCAGCCATCCCTCGGTCTCCGGCTGGTCAAAGCCGGCATTCCAGAAATACCTCGGATCGGATGAGACGGCCTGGCGGGCATATGATGCCTGCTCGCTGATCGAAGACGGGCACCGGTTCCCGGAATTCCTCGTCGACCAGGGCACGGCGGATAGCTTCCTGGAGGATGGATTGCGCCCCGAAGAGCTCAGGCAAGCCTGCGAGACGGCTGGCATCAGCCTGCGGCTTCGCATGCAGGAAGGCTACGGCCACTCCTACTTCTTCATTTCGACATTCATGGAAGACCATCTGCGCTGGCACGCGCGGAGATTGGGAGACTGATTGCAGAGCTTGGCCGGGCATATCGCAAACGGCCCAGAAGGGGAGGAGAAACCCATGACCAGCATAGCCATACATCCGGCAGTGGATTCAGGCTTTCGGGCGACTGACGCAGCTTTCGCAGGCGGGACGCTCGTCTGCAAGTGCGCCAGCAACCCCGTGAAGGTCAGGATCAAGAGCGACATCGCCCATAATCACGCCTGCGGCTGCACGAAATGCTGGAAGCCCGAGGGTTTCGTCTTTTCGGTCGTGGCAGTTGCGCCGACCGAAAGCGTCGAAGTTCAAGAGAATGGCGACAAGCTCGCCGTCGTCGATTCCACCGCCTTGATCCAGCGCCACGCCTGCAAGGAATGCGGCGTGCATATGTATGGGCCGGTCGTGCGCGAACATCCGTTCCAGGGATTGTCGTTCGTCCATCCGGAACGTTTTCAGGAAAGTGGCTGGACGAAGCCGGGCTTTGCGGCCTTCGTGTCGTCGATCATCGAAAGCGGCTTCGACCCCGCGAAGATGGACGCCGTCAGGGCGCAGTTGAGGACGTCCGGCCTCGAGCCTTACGATTGCCTAAACCCTGGCCTGATGGACTACATCGCAACCTGGATGGCCAAGAAGAGCGGCGTCCTGGCTGCGTGATTGGCTAAAGCAATTCCCAGCAAAAGTGCGCAGCGGTTTTGCGTCCGGGATTGAGTAAAAACAAAAGAGAGCATTCCCGTGACTTGAGAGAAAGCGGAAATGCTCGGGGAACGCCAAGCCGGCGCTCCCCGACAAAACCACCGCTATCCGGATATCGAGATACTCCGTGATGCCGCACGCCGGCCTTCCGGCGGCCAGGCTTCCGATGCCTGATGATCAAGGTTGATGCGTATAAAAACCGCATCAACCTCGACTGCACAGAAATCCTCACAGACCTTGCCACCATAATCCGCTTGGGAAACTGCGCGTTGGCCGCCGCCGCGCAACGTCGATCCTGGATAGCGCTTTGAAATGACGCCTGAGTCGCACCCGGGACGCTTTGCTCGGCATTATTGTGTATTTAAGAAATACTAATTGTGTACGCAGAGTACACAATTATTGACTCCCTGCGAGAGGCGTGCCATCTTCACCGTGTAGAGCAACCAGCGGCCGGAGAGCGACGATGGCGAAGACACCGAAGAGCAATCTCTACGAAGATCTGAAACGGCAGATTCTGACGATGGAGCTGGATCCGGATGCCGATCTGGACGAGGCCAGTTTGAGCGAAAAATACGGCCTCTCTCGGACGCCGGTCCGCGACATATTCCGTCGCCTTGCCGGTGAGGGCTATATCGACATCCGCGAGAACAGGGGCGCGCGGGTCATCCCGATGAACCACTCCACCCTGCGAAATTTCTTTCTTGTTGCGCCGATGATCTACGCGGCGATCGGCCGCCTCGCAGTGCAGAACTTCAAGCCTACTCAGCTTTCAGACCTGAAGCAGACCCAGGAGCGGTTCCGCGCCGCGAGCGAGAACATGGACGCTCTGGCGATGGTCCTCGAGAACAATCGCTTTCACGAAATCTTCGGCGAGATGTCGGGCAACGTCTATCTGCAGCCGAGTCAGGGCCGGCTGCTCATCGACCACGCGCGCATCGGCCACACCTTCTTCCGGCCGAGGAACGAGGACATGAAGCGGCGGCTTCAAGTGGCCGTCGGCCATCATGACAGCTTCATCGATGCGCTCGGCGCTCACGACGAAAACGCCGTCGTCGACCTCGTCTTCGAACACTGGGAATTGTCCCGCGAGAACATGGAAATGTTCATCGCCCCGCAAGGCCTCAAGGCGGACGCCTTCCTCGGCGGCCCCGCCACGCAATTATTGGAGAAATCGTCGTGAAGTTTGAGGGGATCTATACGCCGGCGGTGACACCGCTCGACCAAAATGGTCAGATCGACAGGGCTGGATTTGCCGCCGTGCTCGAATCGCTGATCGAGGCGGGCGTCCACGGCATCATCGTCGGCGGCTCGACGGGCGAGTACTACGCCCAGAGCAGCCAGGAGCGTTTCGAGCTCGCGGCCTATGCTAGGGACGTCATCGGCACGCGGCTGCCGCTCATTATCGGAACTGGCGCCACGCGGACCGAAGATTCGGTCGATTACGCAAAGGCCGCCAAGGAAATCGGCGCGGACGCGATCCTGGTGTCGTCACCGCCATACGCGCTGCCGACCGAACGCGAGAATGCGGTCCACGCCCTGACCGTCGATCGCGCGGCAAACCTGCCGATCATGCTCTACAACTATCCGGCCCGCATGGGCGTGATGATGGGCGAGGAGTATTTCTCCCGCCTCGGCAAGTCGAAGAACGTGATCGCCATCAAGGAAAGCTCCGGCGACATGGGCAATCTGCACCTGCTTGCCCGGAAATTTCCGCATATTGCACTGTCCTGCGGCTGGGACGACCAGGCGCTCGAATTCTTCGCCTGGGGCGCGAAGAGCTGGGTCTGCGCCGGCTCCAATTTCCTCCCGCGCGAACATGTCGCCCTCTATGAGGCCTGCGTGCTCGAAAAGAATTTCGACAAGGGTCGCGCGATCATGATGGCGATGCTGCCGCTCATGGATTTCCTGGAATGCGGGAAGTTCGTTCAATCGATCAAGCACGGATGCGAATTGATCGGGCTGAATGTCGGATCGGTCCGCGCGCCGCTGCGTCCGCTCAACTCCGAAGAAAAGCGAACCCTTCAGACCGTCGTCGCCACGTTAAAGCGCACGGTCGCCCAGATCACCTCGGGAGCAAATCATGCATGAACCCTTGACCGCCTCCGAATACAAGGCGATCGCGGCCGGCCTTCAGTTTCCAGCGAATGCCTTCATCGACGGCGCATTTCGTCCGGCCAATTCCGGGCAGACATTCACCTCGACGAATCCCGCGACGGGCGAGGTTCTCGCCGAGATCGCCGCATGCGACGCCACCGATGTCGACGCCGCCGTCGCCAAGGCAAAGCAAGCCTTCGACGACGGCCGCTGGCGGCTGCGTTCGCCAGGCGAACGCAAGGCGGTGCTCCTCAAGCTCGCCAGGCTGCTCGAGGACAATCGTCACGAGCTCGCTGTCATGGAGAGCCTCGACAGTGGCAAGCCGGTCGGCGAATGCCAGACGGTCGATGTTCCCGATACCATTCACACGATCCGTTGGCACGCCGAACTGATCGACAAGCTCTATGACAACACCGCGCCTGTCGGCGCCAACGCACTGACGATGATCGTGCGTGAGCCGGTCGGCGTCGTCGGATGCGTGCTTCCGTGGAATTTTCCGCTTTTGATGCTGGCCTGGAAGATCGGCCCGGCGCTTGCTGCCGGCTGCTCAGTGATCGTCAAGCCTGCACAGGAGACGACGCTCACCACGCTGCGCGTCGCCGAACTTGCCCATGAAGCGGGCATTCCAGCCGGCGTGTTCAATGTCGTGACCGGCGGCGGCAAGGAGGTCGGCGAGCCGATCGGCATGCACATGGATGTCGATATGGTGGCCTTCACCGGATCGACGCCCACCGGCCGCCGCTTCCTGCGCTATGCAGCGGACTCGAACCTCAAGCGCGTCGTGCTCGAATGCGGCGGCAAGAACCCCGCCGTCGTTCTCGACGATGCCGAAGACCTGGACCTCGTTGCCGAGCAGGTCGTCAACGGCGCCTTCTGGAACATGGGCGAGAACTGCTCGGCCACGTCGCGTCTGATCGTTCATTCCAAGGTCAAGGACGAACTGCTGAAGCGCATCGGCGCCTATATGCGCGAATGGAAGACAGGCGATCCGCTCGACCCTGCAAACCGCATCGGCGCGCTTGTCAGCAAGGCCCATTTCGAGAAGGTGAAATCCTTCCTCGACGACGCCAGGAAGGAGAAGCTGACGGTCACCCACGGTGGTGAAACGCATGGCGGCATCTTTATCGAACCGACAGTGGTCGAGGGTGTAACGCCTGCCAGCCGTCTTTTCCAGGAAGAGATCTTCGGGCCGGTGCTTTCGGTCACCACCTTCAATTCGCTTGCCGAAGCAATCGCTCTAGCCAATGACACGAATTACGGTCTGACGGCGTCCGTCTATACCGGCAGCCTGAGGAACGCCATCAAGCTCTCGCGCGAGATCCGCGCCGGCGTCGTCACCGTCAACTGCTTTGGAGAAGGCGACGCCAGCACGCCGTTCGGCGGCTACAAGGAGTCAGGCTTCGGCGGCCGCGACAAGTCGGTCTTTGCCCATGACAACTACTGCGAACTGAAGACCATCTGGATCGATGTCTCGGAACGCTCGGTCGACGAGACCATCCGATGACCCGCCATGTGATCAAGCGCTTGCCGATCGATACCGGCGTTTCGGGATGGGAGGCGATCAGCGAACGCGCCTTTCCCGCAACAGCGCTTGAGCACGACATGACCGCGGACTGGCTAATCGTCGGCGGGGGGTTTGCCGGCCTGTCGGCGGCGCGCCGCCTTTCGCAACTGCGCCCTGAGGACAAGATCGTCGTCCTCGAGGCTCGCGAAGTCGCCAAGGGACCGGCCGGGAGGAATTCCGGCTTCATGATCGACGTGCCGCACAATCTGTCCTCAGGCGAATATTCGGTGGCCGACGAAGAGGCGACCAAGGACGAGATCAGGCAGAACCGTCTGGCGATTTCCTTCGCAGCCGATGTCGCGGCGGAATACGGCTTGTCCGGGGAAACCTTCGATCCGTCGGGCAAGGTGAATGCGGCCGCCTCCGAGCGGGGGCTCGGGCTCAACGACAACTACAGGAAGTCGCTCGAAAAGATCGGCGAGGAGCATCGCGTTCTCGATGCCGATCAGATGCGGGAGATGACCGGCTCGCGCTATTATCGCGGAGGGCTCTATACGCCAGGCGCCGTGATGATCCAGCCGGCCGACTATATCCGCGGCCTGGCGCGCGGACTTAGCTCAAAGGTCGCCATCCACGAGCACTCGCCGGTGCTGGAGCTTTCGCGCGAGGGCAGGTCCTGGAAGGCGAAATCCGGCCGCGGATCTGTTTCCGCGCCGAAGGTCATTCTGGGCGTGAACGGCCATATTCAAAGCTTCGGCCATTTTCGCGGACGGCTGATGCACATCTTCACCTACGCGTCGATGACATCAGCCTTTTCCCAGAATGAGTTCGGCGGCGATGTCACCGGCGCAGATCGCTGGGCGCTGCTGCCGGCAGACCCGATGGGAGCGACGGTCAGAAAGATCACCACCGATGGTCGTTCGAGAATCGTCATCAGGACGAGGTTCACCTACGACCCGAGCCTCCAGGTGTCGGAGAAGCGGGTCGCCGGCGTGGCGGCCGAGCAGCGCCGGTCATTCGACGCGCGCTTTCCCGGACTGGAAAGCCTGGCGATGGAATATAGCTGGGCGGGTGCTCTCTGCCTCAGCAGAAACCATGTGCCGGCATTCGGCGAGGTCGAAGAGGGGCTTTTTTCCGCCTGCTGCGAGAATGGCCTCGGCACTGTCAAGAGCACGCTCGCAGGGATGATGGCGGCCGATCTGGCTGCCGGCGCGGGTAGCCCCGAACTCGACCGATACAGGAACCAGCCGGAACCGAGCAAATTACCTCCCGAGCCCTTTGCGTGGCTGGGGGTCAATTCGGTTATCCGCTTTCAGGAATTGCGTGCAGGCCGCGAGGGATGATCCCTCGGCCCGCGCAATATGAAGACTGCCCGCTCGCAGACTTCAATGACAATGGGAACGAAAAACAGGAGTAAGAACAATGAAGACTTTGTGGAAGGCGCTCTGCGCCGCTGCGATGATCGGGGTCAGCATCCTTCCTGCTCGCGCGGAAGAAAAGACGATCACCATGGGCACGATGTCGTGGGAGGACCTGACGCCCATCACCGGTATCACCAAGAAAGTTCTCGAAGACGCCGGCTATACGGTCAAGGTGACCGAGTTCTCCGAATGGGGCATCGCCTATGCCGCTCTCGCCAAGGGTGACATCCAGGTCCTCACCTCGCAGACGGACTATGTTGCGCAAGACTACTGGGACAAGAACAAGAACCGGCTCGAGAAGATCTCACCCGTTTCGCACGGCCTCTATCAGGGCGTCGCGGTTCCTAAATATGTCCCGATCGACTCGCTGGAACAGCTCAATGAAAACGCCGACAAGTTCAGCGGCAAGATCATCGGTATCGAACCGGGCGCCGGCCTGATGCGCGATACCTCGAACGCGATCAAGGATTATGGCCTCAAGCTCCAGCTCGTCGAGGGCAGCACCGCCGCGATGACGGCGGCGCTGAAGTCCGCCTATGACCGCAAGGAGTGGATTGCGGTGACGATCTGGGAGCCGTCCTGGATGGTCCAGAAGTATGAGGTCAAGTACCTCAAGGATCCGAAGGGCGTATTCCCGCCGCCGCAGAGCTATTACTGGATCGGCCATAAGGGCTTCTCCGCAGAGAACCCGCATGCGCGTGAAGTGATGGCCAGTGTCTACGTGCCGATTGCCGACATCACCGCCATCAACGGCGCAGTGAATGAAGGGAAGACCATGGACCAGGCCGTGCAGGATTGGATCGGCGCGCATGCCGACCTGATCAAGCGCTGGGAAAACATCAAGAAGAACTAAACGCGTCGTGGCCGTCCGATCCGTCGGGCGGCCACCCTGAAACCTAATGAAGAAGCCAGCGCTGAATGGCTCGATGGGGATCGCTATGAAAACCGTAAATGCCGATATCAATGACGTCCTGATCGACTGCCAATCCCTTTGGAAAGTCTTCGGTGACAAGTCCGCTGCGGCAATGAAGTCGATCAAGGAGCGCGGCCTCGGCAAAAAAGAGGTCCTGAAGGAGTTCAACTGCGTCGTCGGCGTGTCCGACGCGAGCATTGAGGTCCGGCGCGGCGAAATCTTCTGCATCATGGGCTTGTCGGGAAGCGGAAAATCGACGCTCATCCGCCTTCTCAACAAGCTGATCACGCCGAGCTCGGGCAAGGTCCTCGTCAAGGGACGCGACCTCGCCGCCCTGTCGCCGGTCGATCTCCGGCAGATGCGCGCCAGGAACATCGGCATGGTGTTTCAAAGCGTCGCTCTGTTGCCGCATCGGACGGTCCTCGAAAATGCGGCCTTCGGCCTCGAGGTTCAGGGAATTGCCAAGCCGGAGCGAAACAAGACCGCCGTTGCAGCGCTCGAGAAGGTCGGCCTCGCCGACTGGGTGAGCCGATATCCGAACGAGCTTTCCGGCGGCATGCAGCAACGCGTCGGGCTGGCCCGCGCGCTTGCTTCCGACCCCGAGATCATCCTGATGGATGAGCCGTTCAGCGCTCTTGATCCACTCATCCGGCGTCAACTTCAGGACGAATTCCGGCAGCTGACGAAAGCCTTGGGCAAATCCGCGGTGTTCATCACCCATGATCTCGACGAGGCGATCCGGATCGGCGATCGCATTGCGATCATGAAGGACGGCGTCATCATCCAGACCGGCACGGCCGAGGAAATCATCCTCAACCCGGCGGATGCCTATGTCGCCGAATTCGTCGCCGGCATATCCCGCCTTCATCTGATCAAGGCGCATTCCGTCATGCGCAGCGTCGCAGAATTCCAGCAGAGCGCGCCGCATTCCGACATCGCGTCGCTGGCGCGCACGACGCCGGACGCCGATATCGACGAACTCATCACATTGACGATGCAGTCGGAGCGCGATGCCATCGCCGTCGTCGACAATGATCAGATCGTCGGCGTGGTGACGCCACGCAGCCTTCTGATGGGCGTCAAAGGAACCTCCACCCACGATCTCACGCCGGCGTCCCACAACTGGAGCTGATTGACATGGATAGTTCAGGCTTCACCGATCTTTTTGACGAATGGACGGACGCCGCGCTCGAGTGGGTGAGCGACAATGGCGAATTCCTTTTCGATTCTATCAGACAGCTTCTCGAAGGGCTCTATGACGGGATCCTCTGGCTCCTACAGCTTCCGCCTTTCTACCTGGTCGCGCTGATCGTGGCGCTCATCGGCTGGCGGTTGGTCAATGTCTGGTTCGCTCTGCTGAGCGGCGCTGCACTGGCGCTTTGTTTTTCCATGGGCCTCTGGCCAGAGACGATGAGCACGCTGGCGCTGGTCTTGACCGCAACCGCACTCGCCCTGGCGATCGGGATCCCAATCGGTATTGCCGCCGGCTTTTTTCCCGCCCTCGATCGATTCATGGAGCCTGGCCTGGATCTTATCCAGACGCTTCCGCCATACATCTATCTGCTGCCGGCGATCGCCCTGCTCGGCTACGGACCGGCGACGGCACTGATCGCGACGGTGATCGTCGCCGTGCCGCCGGCGATCCGCCTGACCTCTCTCGGTATCCGGATGACGCCCAAGGAGTTCATCGAACTTGGAGAGGCGCTCGGGATGACGCCGGCGAAGATGTTCTTCAAGATCCGGCTTCCCTTTGCGCTGCCGAGCATCATGGCAGGCATAAACCAGAGCCTGATGATGGCCTTCGGCATGGTCGTTATCGCCGGCATCGTCGGCTCCGGCGGGCTTGGCGAAACGATCTATGGCGCGATCAGAACGCTCGACATCGCGACCTCTATCAACGGAGCGATCGCCATCGTGGTACTGACCATGGTGCTTGACCGGATAACCCAGAGCGCGGCTCGCTTGGGAACGGGGAGGAAGTCATGAACCCATCCATCCTGCAGTTTTCGCCCGGCGCTTTCCTGGCGCCGTCAGTCGATTGGCTCAACACCAACCTGCATCCGCTGTTTGCGGCGATCAGCTATCTGATCGAAGCAGTCCTTTCCGGATTCGAGGCGCTCCTCCTCTTCGTGCCGCCCTATGGGCTTATCGCGATCGTCGTCGTCCTGGCATTCGTCGCCGTCGGTCTGCGCGCCGCGATCCTCGCGGGTCTTTGCCTGGGCTTCTGTCTCCTCATGGGACTGTGGACGGCATCGATGCAGACCCTCTCCCTGGTCACTGTCGCGGTTCTGATCTCCGTGCTTATCGCCTTCCCGATCGGCGTCCTGTGCTCGCGCCACAAGACATTGGAGGCGATGGTTCGCCCGGTTCTCGACGTAATGCAGACCGTGCCGCCGTGGGTCTATCTCATTCCTGCGGTGATGATCTTCAGCCTTGGACGGGTGCCGGCAATCATCGCCACCATCGTTTATGGCATTCCGCCGATGCTCCGCCTGACCACGCTGGCGTTCAACCAGGTGCCGAGAGAATTCGTGGAACTCGGCAGCGCCATCGGCGCGCCTCCCAGCTCGGTGCTTTGGAAGATCGAGATCCCCTTGGCCAGGCAGACGCTCCTGGTCGGGCTCAACCAGTGCATCCTTCTGTCGCTGGCGATGGTGGTGTTGGCCGGGCTCGTCGGTGCCGGCGGTCTCGGCGCCGAGGTGACGCGCGGCCTGACGCGCATGGAGATGGGGCTTGGCCTGCGGGCGGGCTTGGCGATCGTTGCTGTCGCCCTTCTGCTCGACCGGCTGTCCCGCGGCCTGCTCGACCGCGACAGGCCACGGAAGGCAGGATGAGCAAGGACATGAAAAGATGAGAAACAGCTTCTTCTGTATCGATGCGCATACCTGCGGCAATCCCGTCCGCCTCGTCGCTGGAGGCGGTCCGCTGCTTCCGCATGCGCCGATCGGGGAGCGTCGGGAGATTTTTGTCCGGGACCATGACTGGGTGCGCCAGGCGCTGATGTTCGAGCCAAGGGGACACGACATCATGTCAGGCGCGATCATCTATCCGGCCTATCGGGAGGATTGCGATTTCGCCGTGCTTTTCATCGAAGCGAGCGGCTGTCTGCCGATGTGCGGCGCCGGCACCATCGGCACCGTGACCGCCGCGATCGAGGAGGGGCTCGTCAAGCCGCGGGAGCCGGGCCGGGTTGCCATCGAGACGCCTGCAGGAAGGGTCGACGTCACTTATGAGGAGAAGGGCGGATATGTCGAATCCGTTCGTCTCCATAATGTTGCGAGCTATCTTCATGAGGCTGATGTCGACGTCGACGTGCCGGGAATGGGCCGTCTGCGCGTCGATATATCCTATGGCGGCAACTATTATGCCGTCATCGAACCACAGGATAACTGGAGCGGCCTCGACGGCATGACCGCATCCGACATTGTCGGCTGCAGCCAGAGACTCAGGTCAGCACTTGCCGGTATCTGCGATCCCGTTCATCCCGACGACGCCAGGATCCGCGGCGTGCATCATGCGATCTGGTGCGACCGCCCCGTCAACGACATTTCGGATGGGCGTTGCGCGGTCTTCTATGGCGAGAAGGCCATCGATCGCTCGCCGGGCGGCACCGGCACTTCCGCCCGCATGGCCCAGCTCTATGGGAAGGGACGGCTTACCGTCGGGTCGAGATACCGGCATGAAAGCCTGATCGGAACCGTCTTCGAGGGCCGGGTCGAAGCCGAGGCACGCATTGGGCCCTATAGCGGTATTCTTCCAAGCATTGGAGGCTGGGCACGCGTCATCGGCCACAACACCATTTTCGTTGACGATAGGGATCCGCTAGCGCATGGCTTTCAGATCCGATGAGCGCGTTTTCGTCTGAAAAGACGAGCGGTGCGGTAAGAGCGGCGAGGAGATGACTATGCGACCCGAGCAGCATCGACAGGCAGACGACGCCGCGAAGGCGGCTGGTCGGCTCAAGGTCGGCTTCGTTCTTGCGCGATCCTTCACGCTGTCCGCTTTCGCGCTCTTCGTGGACACGCTGCGGCTCGCCAGCGACAAGCAGGATCGTTCCGGAAGGGTCCTTGCCGACTGGCAGGTGATCGGCAGCACGCGGCACCTGATCACCGCGAGCTGCGGCGTCCAGGTCGCTCCGACGTCCGATTTCGTCGATCCGTCGAAGTTCAATTACATCGTGGTCGTCGGCGGCCTTCTGACGGTGGAAAACCCTGTCGACCAGGAGACCATCGCTTTCCTAAAGCAGGCCGACGCCAAGAAGGTGCCGCTGATCGGCGTGTGTACGGGTTCGTTCATTCTTGCTGCGGCAGGCCTGATGAAGCGGCACGAATGCTGTGTGAGCTGGCTGCATTACAAGGAGTTTCGGGAGCGGTTTCCCGATCTCAACGTTCGTTCCGACCGGCTCTTCAATCTCGATCGCCAGCGCGGATCCTGCGCAGGCGGCAGCAGTTCGGCCGACATGGCGGCGTTGCTGGTCAGGAAATGTATCAGCCGCGACGCCGAACGAAACGCGCTGGAGGTCCTTCAGATCGACAAGGCCCGGACTTCAGCGGATATACAGCCCCGGCGTCCGCTCTACGACGACTATGACGACGCCCGCGTCAAGGCGGCAATGATTACGATGGAACAGTTCGTCGATGGCAGCATGTCTATACAGAAGCTTGCCGCCACGGTTGGCCTGTCACGGCGCCAACTGGAGAGGATCTTCATCGACAAGACGGGGATGTCTCCCGCCAAGGCCTATAATCGTGTTCGCATGGAGCGGGCAAAATCGATCCTTGCCCAGTCGAAGGCGCCAATGATCGAGATCGCGCTGGATGTCGGCTTTGAAAACGCCTCGCAGTTCACCAGAACCTTCAAGCGCACATTTGGGCAAACGCCGTCGCAGCATCGCGCAGCCGTTTCGAGAGCACACTAGAACAGGATGATTTTAGGCCGGGTCGGCCTAAAATCATCCTGTTCTACATTAAATAGTTAGAGCATGATGTCGTCCGAAAACCGCTCATACTTTTCGGCATCATGCTCTAGGCTTATTCAGAGCTCTTCCCACGGAAACGTGTCCAGCCGCTCCGCTCCCCTTGCCGTGATCAGAGCCTGAGTTTCCAGCTTGATGCTTTCGGATCCAGCTTCGGCGATCAGGCTTTCGACGTTGAGCACCATGCCCTCCTCGATGATACCGGTGAAATCGGGGTCGAAATCCGGATGCAGAAGGATCCCCGGCCATTCGTCAGCCATTCCTGTTCCGTGCAGAGCAAGCGTGTATCGATAAGGCTGGTATTTCTCCGGAATCCGCCACGACACTTCGTTGAATTCCTGGAAAGTCATCCCGGGCCTGATGATTGAAAGATTGTGCTCGATCTGATCCCTGGCAGCGGCGTAGAGTTCCTTCAGCTTGGCGTTCATCGCGACGTGTCCCGCTGTCCACGACCGCGAGAGATCGGCGCAATAGCCGTATGGTCCGATCATATCGGTGTCGAAGGATATCATGTCCCCGCGTTTGATGACGTAGTCCGAACATTCCTGATACCAGGGGTTTGTTCTCGGGCCCGCGGTCAAGAGCTTGGTCTCGAGCCACTCGCCGCCACTGCGCGCGTTTTCGAAATGAAGCTCGGCCCAGATCTCTCTTTCGGTGCGGCCGGGCTCGGACACCTCGTACATCCGCGCCATGCCCGCTTCGCAGACGCGGATCGTCCATCTGATCAGCTCGATTTCCTCAGTGCTCTTGATGGATCGCGCCCGCTCGGCCAGTTCCTGGCCGTCCATGAGTGTGAAGCCGCGTTCCCGCAATTCGAACGCCCCGGCGGGTTCGAGCCTGTCCACCGCCACGCGCTTGTTGCCGCCATTGCGGCTCACGAGATCCGCGACCTCGTCCGTCCAGGCTTTCAGGCGGGGTTCTATAAGGTTGCCTGATGTGAAGAATATCCAGGATTTCGCCGGCCGGATCTCGTCGATGGCGGGAAGCCCGACATTGACGTGTTCGGCGCCTTCGAATTCGAAAAGTATCGCCGGACCATCGGCCAGGATCAGAGCGTAGCGCGAGGCGTTGTGCATCGTCCAGATGCTCATATTCGATGAATCGAAGGCATATCGGATGTTGACGGGATCGTAGAGAAGCAGGGCGCCGCAATCCCATTCGCGCATCTTCGTGCGCAGGCGTCCCAGACGATAGCGGCGAGCCCGATCGAGTGTCGTGGCCGGCAAAGGACTGATAAGAGGCCGATCCGCTCCCTCAGGATTGAGATATGCCTGCTTTCGCTCATCCTTGAAGACTGCCGGGCCGGCCAGCTCGGCGGAATCGCTTTCCTCTCGCAACATTTCAGTGAGCCCCTGTTGTCGGTGAATGACGCGGCGTACCGGGCGCTCAGCGCTCGATGACGAGATCGCTGAGCGGCTTGGAGCAGCAGGGCAGAAAGAAGCCGGCGTCGATTTCCCTCTGACGAATTCCGCCATTGTGGTTCATGTCGACCGTGCCTGACGTAAGCTTCGACTTGCAGGTGCCGCAGACGCCATTCGCGCAGGACGACGGGATCCTGACGCCTGACTTCTTGGCACAAGAGAGCACGCTCTGGTCGCCTGTTACCTCGATGCTGCGGGCCTGTTTCGAGAAGGTGACCTGAAAGACCCTCGTAGCTGCCTCCTGAACCGCGGGGATCTCGGCTTCGTCGATGACCGCCGCGTCGAAGCTTTCCTCCAGGTAGTTTGAGCCGGGCACGCCGAGCTCGGCGGCAATGCCGCGCGCGGCGGCCATGAACGGGGCGGGGCCGCAGCACATCACGGTTCGCTCGGCGATATCGGGAACTGCCAACCGCATATAATCTTTCGAAATGCGACCGGTCAGACCGGGCCAGGACGGCTCGCCGGCCACGGTCTCCGGGAGGAAATGCAGGCGAAGGCCTTTCAGCCTGCGGGCGATGCAGGCTAGTTCGTCGCGAAAGATCAGATCCTGTGGCGTCCGGCCGGCGTGCATGAAGACGACGTCGGCGGGTTCGCAACTGTCGGCGATCTCCCGCAGAATGGACATGACGGGGGTAATGCCGGAGCCGCCCGACAGCAGCAGAAGCTTGCGTCCCGACGTCTCAGGCCTGACAAAGTGGCCGAGTGGCCCGTTCGCCTTGACGGTCGCGCCGGGAACCAGGGTGTCATGAAGCCAGTTGGAGATCTTTCCGCCGGGAACGCGCTTCACCGTCACGGAGAAGGCGTTTGTCCGATGCGGCGAGGAGGAGATGCTGTAGCACCTGTTTTCAGCGTCTCCACTATGTTCCAGGTCGAACAGAAAATACTGCCCGGCCTTGAACGCGAACCGCTTGCCTTCGCGCGATGCGAAGGTGAATGTCTTGACGTCGTGGGTTTCCTGTTGGACGTCGAGGCAGACGAGCGCGTCGTCCTCCTCGGGATTCCAGACGTCATGAAGGGCGGCCCTGGCTACGGGCATCTGCGGGCTCCTAGTATCCATGGGCGCGCATCCGATCGATGTACCAGCTGGCGAACTTGTCGAGGTTCGTCTCGGAAAAGCGGGAGTAGGGGCCAGGCTGATAGGCCGGGTCGAGAGTGCCTGCATGGGAGCGCGCGACGAGATCGGCGTCCTGGTCCGTCGTCGCGACCCAGACATCCGTCAGCTTGTCGAGATCGTAATCCACGCCTTCGACGGCGTCCTTGTGGACCAGCCACTTGGTTCTGACCAGCGTCTTGCCCGCCGAGAGCGGGATGACGGTTGCCACCACGGCATGGTCGCCCATGAAGTGGTTCCAGCTGTTGTGGCCCCAAAGATGCGTGTCGCCGAGATCCTTGCGGGTCATATGCCCAAGAAGCTTGGAGGACGCGGCGGTGGCGTCGTGGGTCTGGGATTCGCCGGCGCCTGCGATGATCAGCCGCTGGGTGCGGAAGTTGGTGGCGCAGTCGGCGAGCTGCTCGACGGCCGCCGAGGGAAAGCCGTCGGACTCCCACGCGTTTGTGCGCTCTTCATACAGCCTGAAATGCTCCTCGGCCTGTTCGCGATCCTCCGGGCTCAGCGTCTCGGGGTCGAAGCCGAAGTCGAGATCGACGAAGGAGACGCAAAGCTCCGGATGGTTCGCGGAGCAATGGTAGCATTCGCGATTGTTTTCCATCGTCAGCTTCCAGTTGCCATCCTCGATGACATCCGTTTGGAAGGCAACCTTTGCGTTCCGGATGTCGTAGGGGGCGAGGCGCTCGGTCATGGCCTGTTCGAGGAGAGCAATGTCCTCGGGCGGATTGTCGGAGAGACAGACATAAATCAGCCCGCCGATCGACTTGAAAGTGACGGGTTTGAGGCTCCGACACTCCTTGTCGAAGTCCTTGCCCATGTGAGGCGCGTAGCTGAGCTCACCCGTCAGTTCGTATGTCCAGGTGTGATAGGGACAGACGAGCTTCGAGACGATCGACTTGCCCGGATCGAGAAGGCGGGAGCCGCGATGGCGACAGACATTGTGCAGGACGCGAATTTCTCCGTCGTCGTCACGCAGAAGGATCAGGCTCGTCTTGCCGATATCGATCACCGTGGCGTCACCGGGTTCGGGGACATCGCAGTCGAGACCGACACAGATCCAGTGATTGTGGAAGAAGACGTCGATGTCTGCTTCAAACACGTCTTCTCTGACGTAAAGGCCGGCCGGCAGGGAGTGACCGTTGGCACGAGCGTCGAGAAGGGCGGAAATGGACGATGGGAGCTTGTTTAGCATCAGAACCTCTTATGCGAGAGTTTCCCCAGATTGCCCTTGCAGTGCCGATGTTTCAACGGCATAAAAAATTAGGTTCGCATAAGTTTTTATCATGCGATGAAGGGTTCTTTGATGCACTTTAGAAGACGGATCCCGTCGCTGACGGCACTGGTGACCCTGGAGGCGGTGCTCAGAAAGAAGAGCTTCACCACGGCCGCGACCGAACTGGGTGTCACCCAGGCGGCGGTCAGCAGGCAGATTGCATTGCTGGAGGAGGAATTCGGCCAGCCCCTATTCGTGCGCAAGCATCGAGCGATCGAGCCGACGGCGGCATGCATCAACCTCGGAGCCACTCTGGCCAAGAGCTTTGCCGATATTGCCGAAAGCGTGGAAGCGCTCCAGTCGCGCAGCCAGGACGTGTTGACCATAGGGGCGACCGTTGCATTCTCTTCTTTTTGGCTGCTGCCGCGGCTGGCCGAGTTTCGCCGTGCGAACCCAGGCATCCTGGTGCGGGTGATATCCCAGGACAGCCCGATCGCTCTCGATGACGGAGAAGTCGACGTGGCAATTCGATATGGTGTGCCTCCCTTCAGCGATAGCACCGTCATCGCCTCGCACGGCGACGTCATCTGCCCCGTCTGCTCTCCCGACCATCTCAAGCGTCGCGGCGATGGCCCGCTCGGCTCCGCCGACGAATTCATCGAAACGGACGTTCTCGATCGTTCCTGGTATAGCTGGGCGCAGTGGTTTTCGCTCACCGGCGCCAACCTCGAGATAAAGCCGTCGCTTCGGTTCAACCACTATACCGAAACCATCGCAGCCGCGCGCGCAGGCCAAGGGATTGCCTTGGGATGGCGCATGCTGGTGGGGACCTTTCTGGAGGATGGAACCCTGGTGCAGGTCGACGGCGGCGAGCTTGCGGCGGAAGATCGCTACAACGTGATCGTGCCCGTCAAAGCCAAGCGAAGCAACGCACGCGACCTTGCCGCCGCCTGGCTGACGGCATCATTGCACGGGTGATCGAAGCGTGGTCACAAACCCAGCCCGACGGTTGCCGTCCGGTGAACGCCTTTCGGGACGAAGGCGAAGCGATCTGACAGGCCGAGAAAATCGGCCGCCAGGTGAATGACGGAAAGCCACATTTCCGTCCCCTGCAAGCTCGGTTCACCACCATCGGCAAACGGGAATCCCTCGCCATCCCGCCATCTATCCAGCGCCCTTGAGATGACCTTGCGGGCGATCGCCTCGCCGTCGGCCCGTCTGTAGTCGGTCTGCCGGGCAATCAGCAGCAGAGGATGAATCGTATCGAGCAGGTTGCACGCATTGTATTTTGCAGCAACGAAGCCCTTGTGGTTGCGATAGTTGAGATGAACCGTTTCGAGTGAGGCGTGCGGGTGGGGAAGTGCCACGCCGAACTGGGCGTAGGTGCCGCGCGTCAGGCGATAAAAGCCGTTCACCGGTTGAAGCCATCCTTCCGCCGCGGTCGGTTCACCCCACAACCCCGAAACGCTGTTGGCATTGCGGCTTAGCCACTCGAAGAGCGCCTGCCGTGAATGCCTGATGCCGAAAGACTTCGCATTGAAGTACATGGCAGTTCCGATCGCATCGACCACGCTTCCGGCGTGCCATGCCCGGGTCGACCAGGGCAGGGCGCTCAGCCATTCATCCAGTTCCCCGGCCTCGAGCTCGACTGCATGGACGGGTTGGCGCGGACCTGAACCAAGCAGTTCAAGTGCATAGCCAACCGCAAGGACGTTATAGAGCGCCTTTGGATCATCCCTCAGCGCCTTGCCAAGGATGCGCGAATGTCCTTCCGGGAAAAGGCCGGTCTCTCGGTCCTGAAGACCTTGGAGACGCTCGACGGTCTCCGCCGCATCGAGATCGGGCGGCAGGTGGCCGAAGCCGGCAGCGATCTCGATTGCATCGCAGAGGTGCCGGATCGCCGGTCTGCGGATGCCGTCCGCTTCCAGCGATTCATAGGACCCTCGCGTTTTCCAGCGTGCAAGGATGTCCGGCCACTGGTCTTTCGCTTTCTGGCCGAGCCTCACCAATTGATCTTCGATGTCGCCGGTGCCGGTTTTCGTCGGCGCCGAACCTCGGCTTCGCAGCACCCGGGCGGGCACGCCACCGGCAATTGCCATGGCGGGAATGTCCCCCGTGACCACAGCGCCGGCGGCGATCACCGCACCGTTTCCAATTGTTGCGCCATCGAGGATCACGCAATTTGCGCCGATCCAGACATCGTCGCCGATCGCGATGCCGATGCTGACGACGCCCTGGCGGTGTATAGGAATGGTCGGATCGTCGAAGCCATGATTGAAGCCGACGATCGATGCATGCGAAGCAATCCGAACGCCATGACCGCACGTCACCGTTCCGGAAACACAGGCATAGGGATTGATGGTGCAATCGTCGCCGAGGATCACATGGCCGCGAACGAGCGCGTGCCCGGCGATCCAGGACCGCTCGCCCATCGTCAGGCTTTCGGTGAAGATTGCGGCATGCTCGGCAATGTAGGACGTCTCGGCCAGTTCCGCACTGCATGATCGCCTGAGTTCCGCCTTGCGGGCGAGGTGAGTGGGATGACGGAGGTCAGACGCAATGTGTTCCCAGGTCAGATATTGAAGCCTGCGCGCTTCCTTCTCTTCGCTCACTGACGATTGCGGGCTATTGACGTGATCCATTCTGCTCCTCATTCCCGGGTTCAACCGCAGAATATTCGTCTGACTCAGCGATCCATTGCCTCGCTGCATCAGACGGCCTGATCCGTCGAAAATCAAGACTTCCGACAATGGCGGCGCAGCCCTGGTTGAAATGGGGTCCGGCCTCCCGGCGACCGATCGATCACAAGCGCTCATAGCGGTTTGCCGTGTGGGCGGCCGAATTCGCGATTTGAAGAGGGGTCATGCGCCACGCACCGATCATCGGCAACGCGCTGAGCCATCTGGAAACCGTGAAGTCGAGTTAAGCCGCGTTCAGAAGTTCAGCGCTAACCGGCATTCCCATATGAAAGCCCTGGACGCGGTCGATGCGAAGATCCTTGAGAAGGGAAAATTGTGCCGCGGTTTCGACGCCTTCCACCAGGATCGTATTCCCACGATTGCGGATGAGAGCAATCATGTCCTGAAGCATCGTCAGACCGCGTGGGTTCGAGCAGTCGTGCAGGAAGGTTCTGTCGACTTTGACCGTCTGAAACTCGATTGCCCTCAGCCATGAGAGGCCCGCGAAACCGCAGCCGAAGTCGTCAAGCCAGATCTCGACGCCGAGTGCCCGCAGATCGGCAATGCATTTAAGCACCTCCGACTGCATATCCATGTCCAGGCCCTCGGTGACTTCCAAGGCTAGTCGCGACCCGCAAACCCCGCACCGATCAAGGATATCAGCGACACTGGCAGCAAAGCCGGGGGAACGCAGTTGTATCGGCGACACGTTGACGCTGACGGTCGCCATGCGATCGGTCATCAGTATATCCCGGCATGCCGTCTCGATCGCCCACCTGCCCAGTTCGAGGATAGCGCCACTTCGTTCGGCAACCGGGATGAATGTCTTCGGCGAAACCGCGGTGCCGTCCGGCATCCTGAGGCGCATCAAAGCCTCGACAGCCCTTGCTTTCCCGTTCGTCACGTCGAAGATCGGTTGGTACACGAGCGAGACCAGTTTGCGATCGATGGCGGCCGCCAGCAGCGGGACGAGTTTGCCAGCATGGTCGTCGGGGCGAGGCAAAAACGGATCAAAACTGCGAATGCAGTTTCGGCCACTTGCTTTGGCATTGTAGAGAGCAAGGTCGGCTTCACGGACTATTCGTTCAACTTTCTCTCCAACTTTCTCGCGGGTGAAGGCGACGCCGATGCTGACGGTTACGGTCGACATATCATCTGGTCGCTCGTCGTGAGCAATCGCCAAAGACTCGACTTCCATTCTGATCTTCTCGGCGAGAGTCATCGCAACCTTGGGAAGGGCAGCCGGCATGACCACGATAAACTCCTCGCCACCATACCTGCCGATCATGCCATCCGACGACTCGACAACCGCCTTCAGCGCATTGGCGATGACAGTCAGGCATCGGTCTCCTTCCTGATGTCCGTAGCGATCATTGAAGCGTTTGAAAAAGTCGACGTCGATGAGGAACACGGAGAAGTCGCGGCGTTCGTCTTTCCAGGCGGTCCAGCATTCCTCGAGCCGCCGATCCAGCGCGCGTCTGTTGCCTATGCCTGTCAGGTAGTCAGTATGTGAAAGCTCGAGCAGTGACCTTCCGCGCTCGGACGCTTCCCAATGCTGGTGGCGAGCTTCCGCCGCGTTCAGCAACACGTTTCGACGCTCCACGTTCAATCGCCAATTGACGAAAGACGTGAAGACAAAGCACGAAATGTAGAACATGCCGAAGGCAAGCTTGTAGGTCTCGCTTGAAGGAAAAAATTCCACGATCGTAATAAAAAATGCGCATAGAACGAGGCCCGAGGTGATCACCGAAAGCCGAAACGGGAAACTGAAAAACAGGTTGGCGCCCATCATGAAGATGGCGCCGAATATCATGTAGTATGACATGGCGGTGACGTCGCGGGTGGCAATCGCCGGGTAAAGCCAGCCGACATAGCCCACAAGAAGTGCAGTGGCACATGTGATGTCAAGCCAGACGGTTTTCGCGTTTGCCAGGCGCAGGGTCTCGAAAACCAGCAGCGCGATCGTTGCAACGACGAATCGCGCGGCGATCGTCACAGGCGCAACATCGGGGATCAGCCATCGGTCGGGAAGTGCGAAGGCCACATAAACGGCAACCGCGATCCAAAGACCATGTCGTGAGCTCCGCCTTCGGACAGCATCATTTTCAGTTTTCAGAGACTTGAGGGCCTCAGCGAATGAAAAACTGGCGGTGGATTCGTCGTGCTGGACATTAGCGTAAGGCGCGATCATGCAATAACACCGGCCTGACAACCATCTAAAGTATGTTGAAAAGTAAGCCATACTTCGGCGCCCTCCAAAATCGCGTTCGGCAATCTGCAACCGGTTTGTCTTATTGCTTAGCTTTGTTAGAGGGGTAGCATCTGACCCGCAAGAGTAGAATTACCCTTATCCCGTGTGGATTCTAGTCGCATCCTATTTCGAGGTTGATTATGCTTAACGCTATATCAAGGGGGTCTCGAAATGGCACAAAGCCTGGTCTTGGACGGTGAAAGTCTTGTTGCGCCCGGCGAAATTCGTCGGATCGCAAGGAGGGTTGCTGCCCCAGATCCCGGCCAACTGATCGTTGCCAGAGCCGAGCTTGCCCTCAGCCTTGACGTGTCGACCCGTCAGTTCAAATCCGGCGTCCCCCCCCATGCGATCATCGAGCGTCTTGCCGAAGCCTTGCATCAGATACGGCGGCGCTTTCATCCGGAGGTGTGGGATGTCATCGTTCCGATCGCACAATCTCATCCGGTTGCTCACTATCTTCATCAAGATCCATTAACGCGCTGGTCGTTCGAAAAACCGCGCGGCTATTCTGGCGACGCACGCCTTCTCGACTTCATCTACGGCCGACCTGAGATTGAGGACGCAGTCTTATCATCGAGCAACTTGGGACGCTCGATCTACGCCTACACTCGAAATGCTTCGTCGTCCGTCGCGGTGAGGGAGCGTCGAGACATTCTGGCTCGCCGCGTTGACGAAATCGCTTCGGCCCGGCCTGGTTCCACCGAAGTCCTCGCCATCGCCGCCGGGCATCTTCGTGAGGGGCCTTTGTCGTGCGCGCTCAGCGCCGGCGCGATCAGACGCTGGGTGGCGTTGGATCAAGACCCGATGAGCGTTGGAACCGTCGCCCGCGATTTCGCCGGCACGTCCGTCGAGGCGGTGAACGGGTCGGTCAAATCCCTGCTCGGTGGGAGGCATGCGCTTGGAATGTTCGATTTCGTTTATGCCGCGGGTCTCTATGACTATTTGCCAGACGCAGTAGCCGTAAGGCTGACCAAGAAGTGCGTCAGCATGCTGAGGCCTGGCGGCACATTCCTATTCGCCAACTTCTCCCCGGAGACGGACGTCGATGGCTATATGGAGACATTCATGAACTGGGCGCTGCTGTTGCGGTCAGAACGAGAGATGGGCTTGATCGCCAGTGAAAGCGTGACCGGGACGGATGTGAAGGTGTCTGTTTGGCCCGGCTCAAACCGCAGCATTGTCTACTGTGAAATTCAAAGACCGCATTAGGCCGCATGTCTGCCGTCCAATCCGGTAGTCTTCGGGCAGTCGTTTAGTTCAAACCCGGGGCGACCCTATCAGAGGCTGCATGAGAAAGGGCGTGGTTGCTCTCAGCCACGGCCTTCGAGTTGTTTATCGGCCGGGGCAAATCAGACGGCCCATGGCTGTGTCCAGTGTGGTCGTGCCCTTCACCGGCTCGCCCTCGAACCGGATCCAGCCTTCGTTGAAGCCATCGATCATACGCATCCGCGGGAGGGGGTTCTGCATGCCCTGATCGGTGAAAATCTGCTCCCAGGTGTCGCGGGCGACCGGCTCCGCCCGGACGGGTTTGCCGAGGACGGACGATAAGACAGCGGCGATATCGTTGGGCGTGACGCCCTCTGGCCCCATCAATTCGACGACCTGCTTGCCCACCCACTCCTGCTGCAGCAGTTCTGCCGCCTTGGCTCCGACGTCGAAGACAGAAACCATCGGATAGGGCTGATCGAGCGGCTGCAGGAAGCTCGAGAGGACACAGGTCTCGCGCGCCGGCGCGATATCCCAGGCCGTGTTCTCCATGAACCAGCCGGCACGCAGAAAGGCGATCGGCATTGGCAAGGCAGATAACTTCTGTTCGACGAGACCGAGCTGACTCAAGAGGTTAGGTTCCCTGGCCTGCGCGCCGATGGTGGAGAGGCAAACGACCTTTGCGGGACGAGACGAATGAAGCGCGGTCTTCAGGGCGGCAATGACAGCGCGCACTTCCATCAAGCCAGGGGTCGGATCGAAGGTCGGCGGGATCAGCAGAAAGACGCCGTCGGCGCCGGCGAAAGCCTTGGTGAGCGCATCGGCGTCGGTCATCTCGGCCAAGGCCAGTTCCGCGCCTTTGTCCTTCCATTCCGCTGCTTTCTCCGCATTGCGCGCGACGGCGCGTATCGGCACCCCCGCCTTCAGCAGACGCGCGGCGACAATGCCTCCGACTTGGCCTGTTACTCCGGTGATCACAAACATGGTTGGACTCCTTTGCTGCCTTCACCGCCAGCAGGTTGGCGGTGTGTTACGCTAATCATGTCCTTTGGCGGCATTTGACTGAAGCGCGCTTCTGTCACATGATTGGTGACTAAAAATCACGGATGCCCGATGTTTGACGGACGATTATTGAATGGCGTGAGCGTACTGGCCGCCGTTATCCAGAGCGGAAGTTTCGCGCGGGCGGCGGAGTCAATGGGACTATCGGCGTCGGGTGTCAGCCGCGCCATTTCCCGACTGGAGGGGCGGATCGGTCTGCGGCTGCTCGACCGGACAACACGCACGATGCGGCTGACCGATGACGGCGCGCGGTTCTACGAACAGGTAGCCCCACTCTTGAGCGGTATCGAAGAGGCTGCGCAGACAGCTGTTGGCGCCAGACAGGCGGTGCGTGGCCGACTGCGAGTCAATGTCGATCCATATTTCTCACGCCTTGTGCTCGGCCCCCGGCTCGGCGCCTTCCTCGATCGTTACCCGGATATCCAGATCGAGATCATCACCCGCAACGAGATCGGCGATCTTGTTGCTGATGGCATGGACGTCGCGGTGCGCTTTGGCGAGCCTGCACAGAGGTCGCTTATTTCGCGCCTGTTGATGCAGACGCGCGTGATCACGATTGCGGCTCCCGCTTATATCGAGCGATATGGTCGGCCGAGCCGTCCACAGGATTTGAGCGAGCATACCTGTATCCAGTTCCAGGACCCGCTGACTGCAAGGCCTTTCGAATGGGAGCTTCGGTGGGGTGAAGAGGTCGTCTCGATCGAGACCCGCAGCCGCATTTTAGTCAACGATGCCGGCACGACCTTGGCGACCTGCCTTGCGGGGATAGGCATCGCGCAAGTCTTCTCACTCGGGATGGCGGATTATCTGAGCAATGGGCAGCTCGTGAACCTCTTTCCCGACTGGTCGGACGAGACATTCCCGCTCTACGCCTTCTATCCCTCGCGTCAGCATATTCCGGCTAAGGTCAGGGCCCTTATAGATTTCTGCGTCGAGATCATCAAATAGACGGAGGCGCCGCGTCGCCACTGCCGGCTTAAGCCGGCCGCGGCTTTCTGGTTCTGGGAAATTTATCGTCTATGGGTTCTTTCATGCTTGGGAGGAAGTCGATGTGATATCTCCGGCCGTAAAACCCTTGTCAGATGCGTTCTATGCGGACCGGATACTCGCCGCGCACCAGCAACGGCTCGAAGCCATTGTCGAAGCGGCCGAGCCGGATCAGCCCGTCCCAGCGGTAATCTGCGTAGAACAGGGCCAGGTTACCCCACGGTTTGAAGTAGCAAAGGTCGCCCGGCTGCTCGTTTCCGAAAGCACCGCTGCCTTCTTCGGTCAGCTTGCGCGGCAAATGGACGATCTTTTCGTTCCTGCTGTAATCCTCGATCGTGAGGTTCAAGGGCAGCATGGAAACGAGATCGCGCGCAGTCGGATTGTCGAAGAGTGTCGCGGTCAGGCTTAGCTTGTTGAAGCCTATCCTGATCCTGACGTCTGTCGCCTCGGGATCCCCCGGGCCGCGGTCGTTCTGCCCTTGCGCCACGAGAGGGAGAGCGGCGGCCGCCAAGGTTCCACCCAGCACCGCGCGACGGCTCATGACTTTGGATGTCGTCGACATTGCGCGCCTCGCGTCAGACAGGTTGAGCCGTCGGCCGAAACAGGATTTCGTTGATGTCGACATCGTCTGGTTCGTTCACCGCGAAGGCGACCGTTCGGGCGAACGTGTCCGCGCTGATGGCGATCTTGCTGACGAACACCTTGGCGCCCGCCTGGATGTCCTTTTCGCTGATATGTTCCAGGAGTTCTGTGCTCACTGCGCCGGGTGAAATGATCGTGGTGCGGATATTGTATGGCTTCACTTCCTTCCGCAGCCCTTCCGAGAGGGCGCGCACGGCAAATTTCGTCGCGCAGTAGACGGCGGCACCCGGATCGACCACGTGACCGTAGACGGAGGATACGTTGATGATGTGCCCCGACTTCTGCGCCTTCATGTGCGGAAGCGCTGCTGCTATGCCGTAGAGCACCCCTTTGATGTTTACGTCGATCATGCGATCCCACTCGTCAACTTTGAGCCGTTCGAGCGGCGCAAGTGGCATCAGGCCGGCATTGTTCAGCATCACGTCGATGCGGCCGAACGTGTTGACGGCGGTGTCGACAAGCGTCTTGACCTGAAGTTGGTCCGTGACGTCGGTTTGGACTGCCTTGGCCTTATAGCCTTTGGCGGACAGCTCCTCAGCCAGCTTGGCGATGCGGTCGCTACGTCGCGCGCCGAGGACGACGGACGCGCCGCGTTCGGCAAGGTGACGGGCGGTGGCTTCGCCAAGTCCGCTGCTTGCCCCGGTAATGACGACCACTTTGTTTTCGATTCCTTGGGACATGATGATCTCCTGTTATGAGGTTTCTGAAGGTTCAGGAACGGCGACCGGCGAGCGCGGCAAGGACTGCCGAACCGGCAAGAAGGCAGGCAGCCAGAAGGAAGGTGCTCCACCATCCCACGGTGTCGAACAGCATGCCGCCAGCGAAAGCGCCGCCGGCAATGGCAAGTTGGATCAGCGCCACCTGCAGCCCACCTGCCGCTTCCAACTCACCGGGGACGATAGCGGCCATCCAGGTGTTCCAGGCGACCGGAATCGGCGTCGAGAAAAATCCCCACATGACGAGCAGGGATGCGGTAACCGCCGCGATTGGCCCGAGAGCGATCAGCAGCAGGGCAAGGACCGCAAGAGTAGCCGGCAAGCCTACGAGAACGAGGAGGAGGTGGCGCCGGGCGACGAAGCCAATGACGGAGGTTCCAGCCAGTCCGCCGACGCCGAGGCCGAGAAGCACCATGGACAGAACATTCAATTCCAGTCCAGTGACGCCTTCGAGGAACGGGCGAAGATAAATGGACAGCGCGTTCTGGCCGATGAAGGCGAGAGCGGTCGCCGCCATTCCAATCGCGAATGTGCGATTGCGCAGCAGCCCGAATATTCTGGCCACCGAGACGGTTGACGTCGCCGGCATCCTCGGCAGGACGACCAGTTGCCAGACGAGCGCGGCAATTCCGATCGGTACCGTGATGAAGAAGGTTCCGCGCCATCCGATCAACCCGCCAAGAAAACTGCCGAGCGGCGCGGCAAGGACGAGGGCGAATGCGGTGCCAGCTTGAAGAAGCGCAATGGCCTTGGGCAGGTCACGGTCTGACGTCAGGCGTGCCAGAATAGCCGTCGACAGCGACCAGAAACCGCCGATCGAAACGCCGACCAGGGACCGCCCGACGAGAAAGACAAGGAAGTTGGGTGCGAGGGCAACCGCCAAGCTCGATACAACAAGAACCGCCGTATAAAGCAAGACGACAGACTTCCGGTCGATCTTCGCCAGGAAGGCGTTGCCGAAAAGGCTGGTGACAACCGCGAAGCCCCCCGACACGGTGATCGCCAATCCGGCCTGCCCCTCTGACACCGAGAGGTCCCTGGCGATCGGGGTCAGAAGGCTCACAGGGAGAAACTCCAACCCCACCAGAAGGAAAGTGAGAAGCGAGAGACAGGTCACAGCAGACCACGAGGTCGCCGTGTCGGCCGTCAGTGAGGTCTCATTCAATGTCAACTCGACGGTCATTCATGTTCTCCTGTCCGTTGCCAGATAGATAGCCGGACTGGTTTTGCGCGACTAGAAGCTATAATCTGAACATCGTGATGAAGGAGATTCAACAATGCGGCGCGACGAGTTCACGGAAATGCGTGCGTTTCTGGAGGTGGCTCAAGAGCGGAGTTTCACGCGCGCTGCATCAAAGTTGGGAGTCACGCGCTCGGCGTTGAGCCATACGATCAGCGCGCTCGAGGCGCGGCTCGGCGTCCGGCTTCTCTCCCGCACGACGCGTGACGTGGCTCCCACGGCGGCCGGTGCGCGCCTGGTGGAAACTATCCAGCCGCATTTCGAGAGCATCGCCGCCGGGATTAGTGCCCTCGGCGTGCTGCGCGACAAGCCTTCGGGCACAGTCCGCCTCGTATGTCCCGATGACGCCGTGGAGCTGGTCTTCCGTTCGAGGCTGCCGGCATTTTTACGAGATTACCCCGACATCACCGTGGAACTCATCGTCGACAATGGTTTCACAAATATCGTGGAGCGCCAATTCGATGCCGGCGTGCGGCTCGGCGAAGCGATTGCGCGCGACATGGTGGCCGCTCGCATTGGACCCGATATCTCTTACGCCGTGGTCGGATCACCCGGATATTTTGCGGCCCGCCCTGTGCCTTCGACCCCGCATGACCTGACGGACCACAATTGCGTCAACCTGCGTCTTCCGACGTCAGGCGCTCTCTATGCCTGGGAGTTTGAAAAGGATGGCCGCGAGTTCAGCGTTCGTGTGGAAGGCCAGCTCGTGATGAGCAACATAGGGCCGGCAATCAATGCCGCTCTCGATGGCGCCGGGCTGTCTTATGTGCCAAGGGACCTCGTCCGGCAATATTGTGACAGTGGTCAACTGAAGGAAGTGCTCACGGATTGGGCGCCAACATTCCAAGGATATCATCTCTATTACCCCAGCCGGCGCCATCCATCCCCTGCTTTCTCCGCCTTTGTCGAAGCCTTTCGCTACCGGCATCGGTAACCAACGCTCATGTCGAGAGGCTCTGCCGGACAACGGGGGGCGTGACAGACTGCGCCTCTTGCTCATCGACGGTTGCCGAGGGCTGTTACCGGGCGCTGTCGATCGCCGACGACAAGTTCACGAAAAACTCGAACCGGACTTGTCCCAGCCTTCCTTGACCGTTTCCATCGCGACATTCGTCGATGTGCTGGCAACGTGGGGCAGTGTCGAGATGCGCTCGCCGAGAACGCGGCGGTAGCGGCCGATATCGCGGGTGCGGATCTTCAGCAGATAGTCGAACCTGCCGGCGATCATATGGCACTCTTCGACTTCGCTGATCTTCTTGATGGCATCGTTGAAGCTCTTCAGCGCGTCCTCGCGGGTATCGGAAAGCTTCACCTCGACGAAAGCAATATGGTCGAGCTGCATTTTCGACGGATTGAGGATGGCCTTGAAGCCTTCGATATATCCGTCGCTGATCAACCTTTTGAAGCGGATCTGGCACGGTGTCTTCGACAATCCGACACGCGCGGCCAGATCGGTGATCGACAGCCTTCCGTCCTCGGCGAGTGCAGCGAGGATCTTTCTGTCGAACTGGTCCAATTCACTAAAGATGTCGGTTTCAGCGGCCATTTGACCTCTCAAGTGTGAATTAATAAGTTCATACAGCCTGTAAATGGCTGAAATCAAGTGAGATCGCGATTTGAGGCTGTGGTAGATTGTGGGCCGGGCAGAAGAGTGCTGAAATCGGTATCGGCGCCGCGCTCAAAACGGGGATCATTTATGCATAACAGAGAAGCGGATGACGATCGGGCGCCGGATTTGCTCGCTTACTACAGGCCGCTTGCGATCAGGGCCGTGGCCGCGGCGCTCACCCTCAAGCGCGACAGACCGGATGCCCGCCCGCTGCGAGAGACGGAATATTCCGGCCCCGCCTGCACGGACGATGATCAGTGGGACGACGAGCCCGGCATCTCGTTCATCCGTTAAACCAGATATCGATTGATAGGTACTTTCATGGTGAACGCAGCGATCGACCCCGCCCCCTCCAATAATCCGACCGACGGCGCGCCGTTTTCCGGCTTTGCCCCACCGATCCGACCGCAATCCGAACTTCGCCAGGCCATTACGGCTGCCTATCGCCGGCCGGAAACCGAATGCCTGCCGCCGCTCGTTGCGGCAGCGCGCGTCTCCGAGGCCAAACGCTATGACATTCGCAGCACGGCTCGCAGCCTGATCGAAGCATTGCGCGCCAAGCATAAAGGGACCGGTGTCGAAGGGCTGGTGCAGGAATATTCGCTCTCCAGCCAGGAAGGCGTGGCGCTCATGTGCCTCGCCGAAGCGCTGCTGCGCATTCCCGATACCGAAACCCGGGACGCGCTGATCCGCGACAAGATCGCCGAGGGCAACTGGACCTCCCACATCGGCGGCGGTAAATCCATGTTCGTCAATGCCGCAACCTGGGGGCTCGTCGTTACCGGCAAACTCACCTCGACAGTCAACGACCGAAGCCTGTCGGCAGCGCTGACGCGGCTGATTGCGCGCGCCGGCGAACCGGTCATCCGTCGCGGCGTCGATATGGCGATGCGCATGATGGGCGAGCAGTTCGTCACCGGTGAAACGATCGCAGAGGCGCTGAAGCGCGCCCGGCCGCTGGAAGCGCGCGGCTTCCGTTATTCCTACGACATGCTGGGCGAGGCGGCGACGACGGGCGCCGATGCCGAGCGTTATTACCGGGATTACGAAAAGGCGATCCACGCCATCGGCAAGGCGTCGGACGGACGCGGCATCTATGACGGCCCGGGCATTTCGATCAAACTTTCGGCCTTGCATCCGCGCTACGCGAGGTCGCAGGCCGGCCGGGTGATGAGCGAGCTGCTGCCGAAGGTGAAGGCGCTGGCCGTTCTCGCCAAGACCTATGATATCGGCCTCAATATCGACGCCGAGGAGGCCGATCGGCTGGAGCTTTCACTCGATCTCCTCGAGGAGCTTTGCTTTGCCCCTGATCTTGCCGGATGGAACGGGCTGGGCTTCGTTGTGCAGGCCTATGGCAAGCGCTGCCCCTTCGTCCTCGACCATATCATCGATCTCGCCCGCCGCTCCGAGCGCCGGGTCATGGTCCGTCTCGTCAAGGGCGCTTACTGGGATGCGGAGATCAAGCGCGCCCAGCTTGACGGTCTCGACGACTATCCGGTCTATACCCGCAAGATCTACACCGATGTCGCCTATGTCGCCTGCGCGCGCAAGCTGCTCGATGCTCCGGATGCGGTCTTCCCGCAATTTGCCACCCATAATGCGCAGACGCTCGCCACGATCTATCGTCTGGCGGGTCCTGATTTCACCGTCGGCAAATACGAGTTCCAATGCCTGCACGGCATGGGCGAACCGCTCTACGACGAGGTCGTCGGAAAGGAAAAACTCGACCGGCCCTGCCGCATATATGCGCCTGTGGGAACGCATGAGACGCTGCTCGCCTATCTGGTTCGACGTCTTCTCGAAAATGGCGCCAATTCCTCCTTCGTGCACCGCATCTCCGATCCGAATGTCTCGGTCGAGGCACTGATCGCCGATCCCGCCGAAATCGTCGCATCCATGCCTGTCGTTGGCGCGCCCCACGCGCAGATCGCCTCGCCGAAGGCTCTTTACGGCAACGCCCGGACCAATTCCGATGGTCTCGATCTCTCGAACGAGGCCACCCTTTCGGATTTGGCTGAGGCGCTCGTCTCCACGGCTGCTGCCCCCTGGCATGCGTTTCCGCTCCTTGCCGACGGCTCTACGGATGGGGTGACGCGTGATGTTCTCAATCCTGCCGATCACCGTGATGTCGTCGGCACGGTGACCGAGGTGAAGGTCGAAGAGGCTGCGCGCATCGTTCGCATGGCGGCCGAGCATGCGCCGCAATGGGCTGCCGTGCCGCCGGCCGAGCGTGCCGCCTGCCTGGAGCGGGCCGCCGACATCATGCAGGCCCGCATCAAGGTGCTGATGGGCATCGTCATGCGCGAGGCCGGTAAATCGGCGGCCAATGCCGTCGGCGAAGTGCGTGAGGCGATCGACTTCCTGCGCTACTACGCCGAGCAGGCGCGCAAGACGCTCGGCCCTTCGCATGCGCCTCTCGGCCCGATCGTCTGCATCAGCCCGTGGAATTTCCCGCTGGCGATTTTCACCGGGCAGGTCGCCGCAGCCTTGGTGGCAGGCAATCCCGTGCTTGCAAAACCGGCCGGCGTCACGCCGATCATCGCTTCGGAAAGCGTGAAGATCCTCCACGAGGCGGGCGTGCCCGTCGGTGCTTTGCAGTTTGTGCCCGGCAGCGGCCGTCTCGGCGCCGGCATGGTCGGGGCGGAGGAGACGGCAGGCGTCATGTTTACCGGGTCGACCGAAGTTGCCCGCATGATCCAGGCGCAACTGGCAGAACGGCTGTCGGCAGGCGGCAAACCGATTCCGCTGATTGCCGAAACTGGCGGCCAGAACGGCATGATCGTCGACTCCTCGGCTTTGGCCGAGCAGGTGGTGGCCGACGTCATTGCGTCTGCCTTCGACAGCGCCGGTCAGCGCTGCTCGGCGCTCAGGGTTCTCTGCCTTCAGGACGATGTCGCCGACAGGACCCTCAATATGCTGAAGGGCGCCTTCCGCGAACTGACGATCGGCCGTACCGATCGGCTGAGCATCGATGTCGGCCCAGTCATCAACGACAGCGCAAAGACGGAGATCGACCAGCATATCGAGCATATGCGCGGCTTGGGCCGCAAGGTGGATCAGCTGCCGCTGCCCGAAAGTGCTGCGGCGGGGACCTTCGTTTCGCCGACGATCATTGAGATCAAATCCCTGGCAGACCTGACGAGGGAGGTCTTCGGCCCGGTCCTGCACGTCATCCGCTTCAAGCGAAACGGGCTCGACCGTCTGATCGACGACATCAACGCATCGGGTTATGGTCTCACATTCGGGCTTCACACCCGGCTTGATGAAACGATCGCGCATGTGACCAGTCGCATCAAGGCTGGAAACCTCTACGTCAACCGCAACATCATCGGCGCCGTCGTCGGCGTGCAGCCGTTCGGCGGCCGCGGCCTGTCGGGAACGGGTCCGAAGGCCGGCGGTCCGCTTTATATCGGCCGGCTGGTGCAGCGTGCGCCCGTGCCGCCGCAGCAGGATTCCGTTCATACGGACCTCGCCCTTCGTGACTACATCGTCTGGCTCGACAAGAAGGGCCTGTCGGGCGAGGGGGAAGTGGCTCGTCGATATGCGAGCCGCTCGGCGCTCGGGCTCGAACGCGAACTCACCGGTCCGGTAGGCGAGCTTAATCTCTATGCGCTCCATCCCCGCGGTCGTATTCTCCTCGTGCCGCAGACCGAAGGCGGGCTTCATCGCCAGATCGCCGCAGCCCTATCGACCGGCAACCAAATCGTCGTCGACGCCGGTTCCCTATCGAAATCAGTGCTGGCGGATCTTCCATCGGCTGTCGCCAGCCGAATTTCCTGGACCTCGGATTGGGAAAAGGACGGGCCGTTCTCAGGTGCCCTCGTCGAAGGGGATCGCGACAGGGTTCTCGCCGTCAATCAGAAGATCGCTCACCTGCCCGGTCCGCTGCTGCTGGTCCAGGCCGCGACGAGCGAGGAATTGGCGAGCGATCCCGAAGCCTATTGCCTGAATTGGCTGCTCGAGGAGGTGTCGACCTCGATCAACACCGCAGCTGCCGGCGGCAATGCAAGCCTTATGGCCATCGGCTGAGTAGAACACGAGGGCGCAGAAAATGCGCCCTCGAAACTCCAGGCGGAAAAGAGGGCCTCTTCCCATACCGGCGGGCCCTACTGAGCGCTACATGACCGGAAGCGTGTCATTCCAGTAATATGCGTAGACGATTCACGTCATGCAGGTGGAGAGAGGTTCAGTCGAAGAAGCCAGCATCCTCTTCCCTGAGATATCGCCTGGCCGCCTCGGCGTCGATATCGAGGCCGAGCCCCGGCGCTTCCAGTAGGTCCACCATGCTGTCCTTCACGATCTGCGCCGGCAAGCCGATGACCAGATCCTCCCACCAGGGGTCGGAGGCGCTCGGATATTCGAAGGCGATATAATTTGCCGGCAAGGTGGCGCAGACATTGATCAATGCGCCGAGCCCCAGCAGGCCGTTAGCTGTGCCGTGCGGTGCCATCAGGATCGAGTGCATGTAGGCGTGCTCGGCGACCCATTTGAGCTCGGCAATACCGCCAATATCGGCTGGATCGGGGCCGATGACGCGTACCGCCTGCGTCTCGATCAGTTCCTTGAAATTGTGCCGCAGGTAGATCTGCTCACCAGTGTGGATCGGCGTCGAGGTGGAGATTGTCAGTTCCCGATAGGCCTGCGGATTGACCCACGGCACGTAGTCGCCGGTCAGCATGTCCTCGAGCCACATCAAATTGTACTTCTCTACCGCGCGCGCGAACTTGATCGCATCGGGCAGCATCCAGCCCGGACCGCAGTCGAGCGCCAGGCTGACTTTGTCGCCCAGCACTTCCTTCATCGCGATCACGCAGTCGAGCATGTGATTGAAGCCGCGCTCGCTGATTACGCCCTGATCCATGGCACCGTGATAGCCGGCCTTCTTCTGCGTCACGCCGTAGTGGAAATCCTCGATGGTGTCCTTCATGTTGGAGTGGAACGAGATCCCTTGTTTGACCATGAAGAAGTTCTGCGGCTGCTCCATCATCCATTTGACGTCAGCGGCGTAATCCTCCGGCCGGTCGCCGGTGCGTTTCTGGCGGATCGAGCCGTTGTAGACGCGCACCTTGTCGCGCACCTTGCCGCCGAGCAGTTTATAGGCGGGCACGCCCGCCGCCTTACCGGCAATATCCCACAGCGCATGCTCGATCGCGCTTACCGCCGCGCCGTAGGGCTTGAAAGAGCCGCGTTGGCGGATCTTCAGCATCACTCTCTCGACGTCGGTCGGGTCCTCGCCGATCAGCGCTTCGCGGAAATGCAGCACAAAGGGCTTGAGGTAGGACTTGGTGAACTCGACTTCGCCCAAGCCATAGAGGCCCTCGTCCGTGACGATGCGGACGATCGGATGTTTGCCGATAACGGCGCAGCGCAGATCGGTGATCTTCATTTTCGTTCCTTTTCGCCTCAGCTCCAGGTGCGATCCCAGGAATATTCGTCGTCCCAGCGATCCGTGGGCTGCCAGATGCCGGTGACGCCCGGCTGCAGATGTTGCGGGATCATCTCGTCGACGACGTCGTCAATCCCCAGGCCCGGCTTATCCGGAACAGTGATAAACCCGTCCTTCACCAGCGGCTTGGGAAGGCCGGTGACGATATCGTCCCACCAGTCGACATCGGCGGAATGGTATTCGAGCGCCATGAAATTTTCAGTCGCCGTCGCCACGTGTGCGGCGGCCATCGCAGCGATTGGACTTTCTGCCATGTGGATGGCCATGGCGACACCATGGTCCTGCGCCATGTCGCCGATCTTCTTGGTCTCGAGGATGCCCCCACTGGTGAGCAGGTCCGGATGGATAACGGAGATACCGCCGCTCTTGAGCAGAGGCTCGAAGCCCTCCTTGAGGTAAATGTCCTCGCCAGTGCAGATCGGCACTGTGGTTGAGTCCTGCAGTTGTCGGTACTGCTCGGTATACTGCCATGGGATCACATCCTCGAGCCAGGCTGGCACGTATTTTTCAATTCGCCTGGCAAGACGAATGCCGTTCTGCACCGAGATGTGGCCGATATGGTCGATGGCGAGCGGAATATCCATGCCGATGACCTCACGAACCTCGGCAATGTATTGCTCAAGGAAGTCGAGGCCCTTGTCGGAAAAGTGGAGGCCGGTAAACGGGTGCGGGACGTTATGCAAATCATACGTAGCGTTACGCACGCGCCGCTCTTCAATGGTCTTCAGCGGGCCGCGGCCGGGGTGGCTGCGGTACCCTTCAAGGGAACCGGCAGGAGACACGACCGCACCGGGCACATCTGCGATCTGATCAGCCCCAGATCCATCTTGAGGAAGGTGAAGCCGAGCTCCATGCGCTGCTTGAGGCGCCTGCCGGTCTCGGTGCCGCTGGGCACGGTGGCATCGGTGTCGCAGTACACGCGCACTTTGTCCCGAAACCGGCCCCCGAGCATCTGGTAGATGGGGACGCCATAGGCTTTGCCGGCAAGATCCCACAACGCGATTTCGACCGCCGATACGCCGCCGCCTTGTCGGCCGTGCCCGCCGAACTGCTTGATCCGGCGAAACAGGCGGTCGATGTCGCAAGGGTTCTCGCCAAGCAACCGGCTCTTCAGCATCAGCGCGTAGGTGGCGCTGGCACCGTCGCGCACCTCGCCAAGCCCGACGATGCCCTGGTTGGTGTATATCTTGAGCAGCACTGAGGTGAACGGCGCGCCGACAATTTCGGCTACCCGCATGTCGGTAATGCGAAGGTCGGATGGCTTGGAATGCGTGTTCACCCGATTGAGCGCCTCGTCGGCTCCATCTGCCTCTGGCATGATCTATCCTCGTTCTGTCGGCGGGGTTCGTCGCCGCGCACGGCTGCGGCGGCATAGAGACTTGCTAATCGAGACTTGCTAATCCAGCTCTATCTCGTGATCTTGAAGGTAGTCGCGGTTCATTTCAATGCCGAGACCAGGCTTGGGCGTAAGCTTGAGGCTGCCGTTCGAAACATCGAGTGGTCTGTCGATAAGATGATCGTATTTGCCGAGGTTCCACTCCGACGTTTCGAGTTTATAGAAGTTGGGAACGGTCATCATCACCTGCGCTCCCGCAACCACGTTGATCGGTCCTGCGGCGTCATGCGGCGAGACCGGGATGTAGTAGGCTTCGCATAGGGCAGAAATCTTCTTGAGTTCGGTAATGCCGCCGGTCCAGGTGACATCAGGCATGATGTAGTCGGCGAGCCTGTTTTCGAGCACCGGCACGAAATCCCACTTCGTATGGCCGCGCTCGCCCCACGAGATAGCCGCGCTGACCTTCTCACGGACCTGTCTGAGAGCGTTGAGGCTCTCCGGTGGACAGGGCTCCTCGAACCAATCGATCTGACCAGCTTCCTCGAGGCTCCGACAAAGGCGAATGGCAGTGGGAACGTCGAACCGGCCATGCGCATCGATGAGGATGTCGACATCAGGGCCCGCCGTTTCACGGATCAGAGCCGTGAGTTCGGCGGCTTCGCGCTCATCCTTGCGGGTCATGCTGCCATCGAGGTAGCCGTCCCGCTGTTCGCGCGGCTGTCCATCGGCGCTGCGGCCTTGGTATGGAAAAGGATCGAACTTGAGCGCAGTGTGGCCGGACTCGACGATGTCTCGAATTTCCCGGACCACAGCCTCTTTGCTGGTAAACTTGGCCTGGTTGGGATGGGTGTAGAGCGCGATTTCATCGCGTACTGGTCCACCCAACAGCTCGTAAATCGGCTTGCCCAAGACTTTGCCTTGGATGTCCCAAAGGGCTATGTCGATGGCGCTGACACATTCGACTGCGGCGCCGCGACTGCCCATGTAGGTGAAACTGCGGAATATCTTGTGCCACAGATACTCGATACGCGCGGGGTCCTCGCCTTTCAAAGCGGCACCGATCTGCCGCAGGATCGTGCAGAGGGCGCGATTGGCGAGCCTTGTCGTGGTGGTGATCTCTCCCCAGCCGCTCACCCCCTCGTCGGTCGTCACTTCGACGAACAGAAATTCTCCCCAATAAGAAGCATCGGATCTGATTAGCCACGGCCGAACGCTGGTGATTTTCATCTCGACTGCCTTTGCTGGAGTGGTCGGGGATAACGATATCCCAGGCTATGTATTCTATCCTGCCCGAGCGGCGTTACGCGCACGCATGTGTTCGAGGATGTGCCGGCCGGAGCCCTCGACATGGCGTGCAATGAGCTCGGCTGCCTCGCTCGCATTTCCCGCTTTTACATGCGCGATCAGCTCGCGATGCTCGCTAAGGATCGCGGCACGCCGGGCGAGCGTGAAGTTGAAACGCCGGCTCACGGCTCGAAGCACTTCGCGATGCTTCCACCAAAGCTCGGCGGCATGGCGGTTGTAGTGCTTTTGGTACATGACGGTGTGAAAGGCGGTGTCCAGCTCGCTGTGCCTGAACGTGTCGGCGAAGTTGTTCTCTTCGATCAGGCCTTGGATGCGTTCGAGTTCAGCAATGTCCTCGACGGTGGCCATATTCACGAACCATCGCGTCAGGGCCGGCTCGATCAAGACTCCGATCTCGTAGATGTCCCGAACAAAATCCTGATCTATGGGCCGCACGCGCGCTCCGCGGTTGGGAACGAGGGTAACAAAACCTTCGCCCCGCAACAGTTGCAGAGCCTCGCGCACGGGGTTGGTTGAGGTACCGTGGCGCCGGGCGAGATCGGTGACCACAAGCCGCTCGTTGGCCGCGAGCCGACCTTCGATGATGTCTTCCCTGATCAGTTGATAAAGCGAGGCGCCCTCGCTGGAGGCCCCGATAGCGTCGATCCCTTCGGGTGGCTTTGCTTTAAAATCGCTTGCTTCGGCCAAGGCTGCCCCCAAATTAATACACACATTGCTCGGATATCACGCCAGCCTTCTCGAAACAATGTACGATTTAATCAATTGACAGGCAATCTACAATCTGAAAACGTATAATTAGGCCAAAGGGATACATTGGGTGGAAAGTCCCGCGGCCAGGGAGCAAGACCGCTCGCCTCGACGCAGAGCGGCATGGGAGAAGCTGGAGGATACCTTATGACGAGGATTTCACTCGGCCGTGCGGTACTGCGCGGCACTGTCTGCACTGCTTTGATGGCATCGTTGATGTCTGCGTCCGCTCTGGGTGCGCCGGTCGACTTAAGCAAGTGGTCGCCGGAATATGTGCGCTCCATTGCCGGCACACAGGAGTTTGACACGGCGGGCGATTGCGCCAAGGTCACCCCGCTCGACTACAAGGGGCGACTGACTTTCTGGTATCAGGGCGTGTTCGAGGGTGACCCCGATCTCCTGCGCCAGTATTACAAGGAGTTCTTCGAGACCTTCCGCAAGACCTATCCAAACATCCAGCTTGAGGAACAAGCCCTCACCTATAACGACCTGCTGGACAAGTTTCGCACCGCGCTCCTTGGCAATGCAGCGCCAATGGCGGTGCGCCTACAAATCCTGGGCGGCACCGAGTTCGCCTCGAAGGGCTATCTGGAACCGCTCAAACCCGAGGACGTCGGGTATTCGACCGAGGACTTCTGGCCCGGTGCAATGAAGGCCGTAACCTGGGAGGGAGTGACCTACGGCATCCCGACCAACAACGAGACGATGGCGTTCATCTGGAACGCCGACGTCTTCAAGCGTGCAGGCCTCGATCCGGAAAAGGCTCCGGCAACCTGGGACGACGTCGTCAAATATTCCAAGCAGATCCACGACAAGCTCGGCATTGCCGGTTACGGCCTCGTGGCGCGCAAGAACGCCGGCAATACGCCGTATCGCTTCATGCCGCAGCTGTGGGCCTATGGCGGCGGCGTCTTCGACGAAGCTACCGCCAACCCGACCTACAAGCAGGTCCAGCTCGATAGCCCGCAGAGCAAAGCGGCATTGCAAGCCTCCTACGATATGTATGTTCGCGACAAGTCGGTTCCGGTTTCGGCGCTCACCAATCAGCAGGCGGATAACCAGCCCCTCTTCCTCGCTGGCCAGCTCGGCATGATGGTCTCGCACCCCTCCGACTACAACGTCATGCTTGACCTGCAGAAAAAGACGACGGGCAGCGACAAGGACAAAGCGCAGACCGTCATCGATAATATGCGCTACGGCCTGATTCCGACTGGCCCCGACGGCAAGCGTGCCGTCGTGTTTGGCGGCTCGAACATTCACATCCTGAAGCCCGAATATGTCGAGGGCGGCAAGGTCGACGAGCCGGCTGCAAAGGCTATCAGTTGCATGTGGGCGAGCCCCGAATGGTCGCTGAAAATGGCTTATGCCGGCTCGAACCCGGGAAACCTTAACGGCTTCAAGACCAAATGGATGAAGGAGCGTCTGGACAGTATCAAGTTCCTTGATGTCACGACTTCGATGCTGCCATACGGGATCCCGTTTCCGGCGCTGCCACAGTCCCCCGAGATCATGAACATCATCGTCCCGGACATGCTGCAGAATGCCCTCACCGGAGCCATGACTGTCGACCAGGCAGCGGACGACGCAGCCAAGAAGGTCAAAGACCTAACGGATGGCGGACTCTAGTCCACGCCTGCCGATCTGACCGGCTGCGCCTCGATCGCAGCCGGTTTCTTCCGAAGAATAGGGGCAGGGCACAGTGACGATCTTGACTGGCAAGGCCGAGGCGCGCCGAAGACTGCAACCTGACGGGCACGGCGTGCTGCGAAAGATTTGGGAGCATCGCGCTGACTACGCGTACGTGCTTCCCGCGATCGCCGTGATGCTCATCGTCATAGCCTATCCGATCTACTATACGATTGAGCTGTCGTTCTTCAACACACCGCCTGGCCTGCAGCTCCGCGACAAGATTTTTATCGGCTTCGACAACTACACTGCCATCCTCACAAGTCCGGTGTTCTGGACAGTCACCTCGAACACTCTGATCTGGACTTTAGGATCCACTTTGATCTCATTTGTCCTGGGGTTTGCCTGCGCCCTGGCGCTTCATCGCGACTTTGTCGGCCGCGGCATCCTGCGGGCCATCCTGATCATTCCCTGGGTCATCAGCGCGGTCGCCGCGTCCTATATCTGGAAGTGGATCTACCATTCGGACTTTGGAATCATTGGCGCGGTGCTGGTCGGCCTCGGATTGGCCGACAGGCCGCCGAATTTCATCGACAGCGTCAGCACAGTGCTGCCCTCCCTGATCGTCGTCAATATCTGGCGGGAGTTTCCGTTTGCCATGATCATGATGATGGCTGGCCTGCAGACGGTTCCCGATCAGCTGCTGCGCGCCGCAAAAGTTGACGGAGCCAATGCATGGCAGCGGTTCTGGCACGTCACTTTCCCGCATTTGAGAAACGTTTCGACGGTGACGATCCTTCTGCTGGCAGTGGCCAACTTCAATTCATTCATCATCCCCTGGATCATGACCGGCGGCGGGCCGTCGAACGCATCGCATATCTGGATCACGCACATTTATGAGCTCGCCTTCGGCCGCCAGCGCTGGGGGGTGGCATCGGCCTATTCGGTGCTGCTGTTCCTTATCCTGATGTCGTTCGGCTACTTTTACGTCCGTGCTCTGAGCGGTAACGAGCGGAAGGATGGGAGCGCATGAGCACGATTGCCGAGACTGCTCCTCGGGTCAAAGCCCGTCGCCGTATGCGCATAGACGGATGGCGGTGGGGCGGACGCATCTTCCTCGTGTTCATGATGCTTTACACGGCGTTGCCGATGATCTGGATGCTGATCACCTCGATCAAGTCCGGCTTCGCGGCCATGCAATTCCCGCCGCAATGGTGGCCTGACCAACCCACCCTTGCCAGCTACCAGAAACTGCTCGATCCGCAAAACAGCGTCGGCCAGGACTTCCTCCGCTTCTTCTGGAACAGCCTTTTCGTCTCCACCGCCACGACCATCCTTTCGGTCATCGTGGCAGTACCTGCGGCCTACGCGTTTTCGCGCTTCACCTTCCCGGGCCGAAACTTTCTGTTCTTCGCCGTCTTGCTTCGCAACATGTTCCCGGCCGTGATCTTTCTCGTGCCGCTCTTCATCCTTATGCGCGCGATCGGGCTGGTGAACACGCATGCGTCGCTCGTCCTCACCTACCTCACATTTGGCCTGCCGCTGGCAATCTGGCTCCTCAAGGGCTTCTACGACAACATTCCGGTGCAGCTCGAGCAGGCGGCGCGCATCGACGGCGCGACGCGGTTCCAGGCCTTTGTCCTGATCGTGATGCCGCTCTCGACGCCAGGAATCATCGCCACGGCGATCTATTCCTTTATCGGCGCGTGGAACGAATACATCTACGCATACACCTTCCTCTCCAAGAACGAGCAGTTGACGCTGCCGGTCGGCATCCAGCGCTTCTTTTCGGAAAATACGACGGACTTTCCGGGCCTGATGGCGGCCAGCTTTATGATGAGCGTGCCCGTCGTGGTCCTGTTCCTCGTCCTGCAACGATACTTCGTACGCGCCCTCACGGAAGGCGCAGTCAAGCACTAGAGGAGTTGCCGGTGGCCCACGTGGTCCTTAACGATCTGGTCAAGACCTATGGCAGCTTCAAAGCTGTCAACAACGTTTCGCTGACGGTCAACGACGGCGAATTCGTTGCGCTTGTCGGCCCTTCAGGCTGCGGCAAGACAACCACGCTCAATCTTGTGGCGGGGCTCATCCCCATCACATCCGGCGACATCGTCATCGGCGACCGAGTGGTCAACGACCTCGACCCCAAGGACCGGGACATCGCAATGGTGTTCCAGAACTACGCGCTCTATCCGCAGAAATCGGTCTACAAGAACCTGGCGTTTCCGCTGCAGATGCGCAAACTGCCAAGGGACGAGATCGACAGGAAGGTCAAGGAAGCAGCGCGCGTGCTCGACATGACGCAGCTGCTCGAGCGCAAGCCGCGCGAACTTTCGGGCGGGCAACAGCAGCGCGTGGCGCTCGGCCGTGCCCTCGTTCGCGATCCGGCGGTATTTCTGATGGATGAACCACTCTCCAACCTCGACGCAAAGCTGCGCGTGCAGATGCGCTCAGAGATCAAGCGTTTTCACCAGGACCTCAAGGCGACGATCATCTACGTGACGCACGACCAGCTCGAAGCGGTGACCATGGCCGACAGGATGGCGGTGATGAACGGCGGCTACCTGCAGCAATACGATTCACCGGCGCAGGTCTTCGCCCATCCGGTGAACATGTTCGTCGCCAGCTTCGTCGGCAGCCCGGCGATGAGCCTTGTTCCGCTGGAGGCATCAACGGCAAGCGGCAACACTGTGTTGACCAGCGCGGAGGGCTGGCACTTCGAGCTCTCGCCACACAACGCCCAGAAGGTCTCAAGGGCAACAACTAAGAAAGTCGTGCTCGGCGCACGTCACTCGGCGATCAAGCTGCACAAGAGTGCGGTGCCAGGAAGCATCCCTGCTAAGGCATATACGGTGGAGCCGACCGGAGACGTCACCTTCGTACAGGCGTTGCTGTCTGGCGCCATCGTCAACGTCAGCGTGCCGCCGACCATTGCCGTTGCGCCCGACGAGCAGATTTGGCTCGAGTTCGACCAGGAGCGGATGCATCTGTTCGACGGCGAAACAGAAATGGCCCTCAAGGCCAACTGAGACCAAGCGGATGCGTGTGAAACGAGGGCGTGGATGACTACGAAGCTTAAAATCACGGCGATCAAGCCCTATCCAGTATGGGTAGGAACGCGCAACCAGATGCTGGTCAAGGTCGAGACTGACAACGGCATCTTCGGCTGGGGCGAGAGCGGCTTGAGCGGTCGCGAGAAGGCCGTGGCCGGCGCGATCGAGCACTATCGCGAGTTTCTCATCGGCCGCGACGCGATGCAGATTGGTCGGATCTGGCAAGAAGTCTATCGTAGCCAATATTTCGAAGGCGGACGCGTTCTCCAGGCGGCGATTTCCGCCATCGACATTGCCCTTCACGACATCAAGGGCAAGGCGCTGGGAGTGCCGGCCTACGACCTGCTGGGCGGCAAGCAGCGCGACCGCATTCCTACCTTCGCCTCGACCGGTGACGAGGCCGAGGGCGATGTTGCCATCGAACGAGCCCGCGAACTACGCGCACAAGGATGGCAGGCGATCCGCTTCTTCCCCATCGGGCAAAACAGCAAGGACTTCTTTGAGCCGCGGGAGTCGATCGGCGCTACCGCAACGATGCTAAACAAGGCGCGCGAGGCGCTGGGCGACGACGTCGTCCTCGGCATCGACTATCATCATCGGCTGTCGGTGGCAGAGGCGGCGAGCTTCTGTAACAAGCTCGGCCGTGGCGTGATTGATTTCCTCGAAGAGCCGATACGAGACGAGACACCGGAGGCTTACGAATCCCTGCGCACGATGACCGACATCCCGTTCGCCATCGGCGAGGAATTTGCCAGCAAGTGGCAGTTCCTGCCCTACATCGAGCGTGGCATCCATCAGTTCAACCGGCTCGATATTTGCAATGTTGGCGGGCTCACCGAAGCGATGAAGGTCGCTGGTTGGAGCGAGGCGCATTATGTGGACCTGATGCCGCACAATCCACTCGGCCCAGTCTGCACGGCCGCGACCATCCATCTCGCCGCCGCGGTGGCGAATTTCGCTTGGCTCGAGACCAGGGCGCCCGAAGCAAAGCTCGGCTTCGACAATTCCGAGTTTTTCCCCGTGCAGCCGCGGCTTGACGGCCCCGACTATCCGGTCAGCGATCTGCCGGGGCTCGGCGTCGAGGTCAACGAAGAGGCGGTCAAGGCGGAGAGCTTTCGGTTCTGGGAAGCACCTCACCTGAAGCGCCGCGACGGTTCTGTTACGAACTGGTAGATCATCACCGGAGTCTAAAATGACGCATACTCCCGACATTACGCGACCGCCCAAAGATATGATCGACGCACTGAAGGAAATCGGCGCCGCGACGGTTTCCGGCACGCTTGGCCACATGGGCTTCCGCAATCCGCACATGGTCGGTCCCGTGCCGCAGAACCGCGGGAAGTCGATCGTTGGGCCAGCGCTGACGCTCCAGTTCATGCCGCAGCGGCCAGACCTCTTCACCGAGGGAGAATATGCCGATCCGGAGACGCAGTTGCACCGGCACGTGCTCTATCACGCGCAGGAGGGCGATGTGGTCGTGGTCGACGCGCGCGGCGATATGAGTTCGGGTGTCTTCGGCGATATGATGTCGACGTATTTCAAAGGCAGAGGCGGCGCTGGCATCGTGATCGATGGCTGCATGCGCGATCGGCCCAATGTCGAGAAGCTGGATCTCCCCCTTTGGCTGCGCGGCTGGACGCCCAACTACCATGTGCAGACCAGCATCTACCCCAATGCCGTCAACGTTCCGATTGCCTGCGGCGGTGTCACGGTCATCCCCGGCGACATCATCGTCGCCGACGACGACGGGGTTGTGGTGCTTCCGGTCGCAATGGCCGCGAAGGTAATCGAAGAGTCGCAAAAGCATCACGATTGGGAGGAGTTCTCGCGAGTGAAGCTTATGGAGGGCGGGTCGTTGCAGCGATACTATCCGCTGCATGACGATGCCCGCGGAGAATACGAAGAGTGGCGCAAAACAAACCGCTTGGAGAACCCCAGTTAGCCTATCGATTACCCGAGGCGGGCGGCGACCTGCCGCATCGACTTGCGCACCGCGTCGAGAAAGGCGTGGTTGGCGTTCTCCATCAAATGCGGGCGGTCGGCAACCTGATCGGTGTGTGGCAGGGCTTGTGCGGCCGTCTGGGCATATCCACGACCGCGGTCTCGTGCGACGATCTCGATCTGGGGCTGCTGGAGCAGCCAGGCATTGGCGGTCGCCGGTTCCCGGTCGGCCAAATGCGGTCGTCTTTCTGCGTTTAAAATCGCAAGTGAACGTGCAATATCGATGATTGTGGCGCGACGCATCATGCACTGCTTCCACTTTTAACTCGCCAGGGACCGGATCGGAAAGCCGAAACTGGGCTCGCATGGTTTTGTTCGCCGATTGACAGATAGGTGTTCGAAACGCCGAGCAGTGCGCGTAAAAGCCGCTTGACAAAACACGTCCGCCGCGAGTATTGGGTAATCGATAACCCAAGGAGGATGGCGAGGATCGTGGCAGTATCTCTTTCTGACATCGCGGAACGTGCGGGAGTCTCGGTGAAGACGGTTTCCGGCGCATTGCACGGCGGCTCCGCCCGCATGTCGGACGATACGCGCCAGAAGGTCAAGGCTATTGCGGAAGAACTCGGCTACGTGACCAACCTTGCGGCGCGTGGCGTGCGTCAGGGCTGGCTACCGCTGGTCGGAGTCGTCTCCGACGGCCTCATCACGTCGCCCTTCGCCACCGAGATCTTACGTGGCCTCGACGGGGCGGCCCGCAGCGCCGGCATGGCGGTCTTTGCGGTCAACCACCGCAGCGGCCAGTCTATCGGCTCGGTGCTCGACGAGGTGCAGCAGTTCCGGCCGCGCGCAGTTGCTTATGCCGCCATGTACCACAAGGATGTCGCCCTGCCGGACAAGTTGGCGGGCGCCGTCGGCGTCATGATCAACTGCCGCGAGGCTACCGGCCGCGTCACCGCGCTGGTCCCGGACGAAGAGGGCGGCGCGCGGGAGATCGTGCGTTATCTCCTCGTCGCCGGCCGCCGTCGCATCGCCTTTATCAACCTGCCGGGCATTCTCGCCGGCACGCTACGCGAGATGGGGTTTCGTGCGGCGCTTGAGGAGGGGGGCATCGATCCCGCTGGCGTGTTGCCGGCGGTGCGCCGCAGCGTCTACAGCGACCGCGCGCCAAGCCTTGTTGCCTCTCATGTGGAGGCGCTTCTGAAATCCGGTCAACGGCCTGACGCCATCTTGTGCGGCAATGACCGTGTGGCGATGGAAGTCTATGCGGCGCTTGCCCGCGCCGGCCTTCGCATTCCGGATGATATCGCGGTGGCAAGCTTCGACAACCAGGTCGAGTTGGCCTCGCGGCTGGACCCGCCATTGACGACGATGGCCCTGCCGCACCGCGCCATGGGCCGCCTTGCCATGGAGATCCTCCTGGCCGAGCAGCCCGAACCGCCGCATCTGCATAAACTGCCGTTCCATCTGGTCGAACGGGCATCCGTCTGAACATCGAATAGTGCCAAACAGGAGGAGAATACGAAATGAGGATTTTGATGGGTAATCGTTTACTTTCCGCACTCCTAGCGTCCGCTACCCTGGTCGCGACCGCCGGTTTCGCCGAGGCGAAGACCGTCATCCACGTCATGCACCAGGGTGATCCCGGCTGGGTAAAGGCCTATGGCGACGTTGCCACCCGCTTCGAGGCCGTCAATCCCGATGTCGACATCGAGATGATCTACGCGCCGCACGATGCCTATAACGAAAAGTTCAGCGCCGCCGTCATGGCCAAGCAGCTGCCCGATATCATGGAACTCGATGCTCCGTTCCTCGCCAATTATGTCTGGTCCGGCTATCTACAGGCCGTCAAGCCGCTGATTGACAAGGACCTGCTCGATGACATGACGGATTCGAATATCGCCCAGGGCACCTATCCGATCGACAAGGACCTCTATGCGATCGGGCTCACCGACTCCTCGGTCGTGCTCTACGGCAATAAGAAATATCTTGAAGCAATTGGCGCCCGCATCCCGAAATCGGTCGATGATGCCTGGACCCGCGAGGAATTCGAAGGCTATCTCGAAAAGCTTTCCAAGCTCGAAGGCGTGAAGTGGCCGATCGACACCTTCCGAGGTTACGGCATCAAGACCGAATGGATCACTTATGCCTACGGCCCCCTGCTCGAAAGCGCCGGCTGCGACCTGATCGACCGCAAGACTTGGAAGGCCAGCGGCACGCTCGATGGCGAGGCCTGCGTCAAGGCGCTGACGATGATGCAGGACTGGGTGAAGAAAGGCTGGGTCGTACCGACTTCGTCAGGCACCAACCAGTTCTACGCCGAGGGACAGCCGGCCGCGCTCGCCATGGGCGGTCACTGGTTCTACGCGGAGGCGTCGGCAGCGATGAAGGACAATATCGTCGTCATGCCGCTGCCGAAGATCGGCGACAAGGGCGTGAGCCCGAACGGAACCTGGATCTGGGGCATTTCCGCGACCTCGAAAAACCCTGAGATCGCCGGCAAGTTCCTGAGCTTCCTTTTGAAGGACAAGGAGTACCGGGAGTACGCCAAGACCCAGTCCGCCTATCCGGGCTTGAAAAGCTTCGCCGCCGAATCCCCGCTCTATGCGGAAGGCGGTCCGCTCGCCGTCGCCTTTGAGCAGGCTTCCAAGACCGCGATCGCCCGTCCGCCGCACCCGGCCTATCCGACGATCACCTCGGCCTTCATGCAGGCCGTCGACAAGATCTTCAACGGTGGTGACGCGCAGGAAGCGCTGACGGCCGCTGCCAAGAAGATCGACGAGGATATCGAGGACAACGCCGGTTACCCGCCCTTCGACGAGCAGAAGTAAGGGGTTTTGACGGGGCCGGCTCGTCCTGCCGGCCCTGGACTATCTCGGGAGGATGACCGATGAGGAGGAAACAATGACTTTGCAACAGACCTCCACGCCCGCTTTGCGACGTCCGGCCAAACGCCGCGACAACAAGCGGCTCTGGCAGGAAATGGCGATGATCGCGCCTGCCTTTCTGCTTATGGCGATATTCCTGATCACGCCGTTCCTCTTGTCCTTCTGGACGGCGATGACCAACCAGCCGCTCGTGCCGCGCCCGACGCCGGTGCGCTTCGTCGGCCTCCTGAATTTCGAGCGCGTCTTCACCGATCCGCTGTTCTGGACCTCGCTGTGGAACGTCACGCGCTTCACCGTCTGGGTGCTGCCGCTGCAGTGCGGCCTCGCCTTCCTGACCGCGCTACTCTTGCATCAGAAGCTGCCGATGCAAAACCTGCTGCGCGGCCTGTTCTTCCTGCCGGCGATCACCTCCATGGTGGTGGTCTGCGTCATCTGGGGCACGCTTTTCCAGTATCCGAGCGGCCCGCTCAACCAGATCGTCGGTTTCCTTTCCGGCGGCACGATTCAGCCGATCGACTGGCTCGGCGACCCCAACTGGGCGATGTTCTCGATCGTGTTGCTTTCAGCCTGGCAGGCCTATGGCTTTCAGATGATCATCTATCTCGCCGGCCTGCAGGGCATTCCCGAAGAACTATATGATGCCGCCCGCATCGACGGGGCAAGCGCGCTGCGCCGCTTCTGGCACGTCACCATGCCCGGCCTTCGCCCGACCCATGTCTTCGTGCTGGTCATCACCACGATCCAGGCCTTCAAGCTCTATACGCAGGTGGCAATCCTCACCCAGGGCGGCCCGAACGAAAGCACCGAAACCGTTGTCCACTACATGGTGCGCGCCGGCTTCGAGGAGCAGAAACTCGGCTACGCATCGGCAGTGTCCGTCATCCTCTTCGTCATCGTTCTTCTGATCGCGCTCCTGCAACGCAAACTCCTGAGGCGCTTCGATGTCTGATCTCGCTTTGACCCAGCCCGTCCCCCTGGCAATCGCAAGGGGCGACGGCAAGAGAAGCCTGCGCATCGTGCAGAGCCTCTGCATCCTGGTCATCGCGCTGGTGATGATCTCGCCGCTGTTCATGCTGCTGATCGCCAGCCTGAAGGACGACCGCTTCCGCATCCTCGCTGACATGGGCAGCTTCCGCGCCTTCTGGGTCAGCGACCCGACGCTGTCGAACTACAAGGAGGTCGCCCATTTCTCCGGCGAACTGGCCTATGGCCGATATCTCTTCAATTCGTTGGTGATCCTCGTCGCCACTGTCGTCTCCGGACTGGTCGTCAATTCCATGGCGGGCTTCGTTCTCGCCTGGGGCTCGCTGCGCGGCAAGGCGGCGCTCTTGGCGCTGGTCGTCGCGCTCTATGTCATCCCGCAGGAAAGCATCATCATGCCGCTCGTCGTCATGATGTCGCGGGCGGGGCTGACGGATACCTTCGCGGTGCAGATCCTGCCCTGGGTGGCAAGCCCGCTCTATGTCTTCCTCTTCTACCAGTTCTTCGCGCAACTGCCGAAAGAACTCTATGAAGCGGCGGAAATGGATGGCGCGTCGACCTTCCGCATCTACCGGTCGATCTACATGCCGCTCAGCCTGCCGGCGCTCGCCACGGTCTCGATCCTCATGGGCATCGAAAGCTGGAACCAGTATCTGTGGCCGACGCTGGTCACCCAGACCGACTATGCACGGCCGATTGCCGTCGCCATCGCCACCTTTTTTGGACAGGACAGCATCTACTGGGACCGCGCCATGGCCGCCTCGGTGCTGATGATGATCCCGGTCCTCATTCTCTATCTGGCTTTCCAGCGCTGGTTCGTCAGTTCATTCGTCGGCTCCGCCGTGAAAGGTTGATCATGTCTCTGCAGGCAATATCCGAAACGTCAGCACCTGAAACCATTGAAGCGGAACTGCCCGAAGGCACGGTGCTGCATCTCTGGCTGAAGGCGCGCCATGCCGGCGGCGAGGCGAAGCTCTTCGTCGCCGTTGATGGCAACGACATCGGCGAGCCCTCGACCCACCGCGCAGGGGAATTTGAGTTCTTCGCTGTGACGCTCGCGAAAGGCGGTCGTGCCACGCTGTCTTACGATGCGACAACCACAGCGCTCTCCGTCGCTTACGCCTTCCGGCCGGAAAGCGTGATGAAGGCGGGCATCCGCGTCCTGCACAGCGATGCCCGCACCTCCGCCCCCGACGTACCCGACAGCTACCATTTCCGCCCGCCCTTCGGCTGGATGAACGATCCGAACGGTTTTGGACGGTTCGGCGGAAACGCTCACCTCTTCTACCAGCACTATCCTCATGAGCCGCGCTGGAACACTATGCACTGGGGCCATGCCGTCTCGAAGGATTTCGTCCGCTGGACGCATTTGCCCATGTTCCTCTTCCCGGCGGCGCATCTAGCGGAAAAGGACGATGGCCGCGGCGGCGCCTTCTCCGGCTCGGCGATCCCCGGCACCGGCCCGGAAGGCGAGGAGATCCGCGTCTTCTACACCGAGCATGTGCGTGACCGTCTACCGGAAGAGCAAATCCAGCTTTCCGCCGTCAGCCGCGACGGCATCGTCGCCGACCCGTCGGAAATCGTGATGCCGCTGCGCCCGGAAGGCTTGAACCTCACCACCGATTTCCGCGACCCCTATGTCTTCAAAGGCCCGGACGGGCGCTGGAAGATGCTGCTCGGCAGCCGCGACAGGCAGGGCGGCGTCGTGCTGCTCTATGAAACCGCAGACGCGCAAGGCGCCGATGGCTGGACCTTCCTCGGCATCCTCCATCGCGAGGACGGTTTCGGCATGACGGCGGCGGAATGCCCCTGCATGGTGCCGCTTTCCGGCAAAAACGCAGAAACCCGCTGGGCGCTGATCTTCGGTCTGCTCACCAGCCGCGACCCGGCCACCGGCCGCCGCAACCTCACCTCCGTCACCGTCGGTGGTTTCGATGGCCGCACCTTCGTCGCGGAATTCGTGCAGGAGTTGGATTTCGGTTCGGATGCCTATGCTTTCCAGGCCTTCGTTGATGGCGACGAGCCGGTCGGCATCGCCTGGCTCGCCAACTGGACGGATTTTTCCAAGAAGGACGATTTCCCGACGGCCATGACCCTGCCGCGCCGCATGTTTCTCGACGGCGACACCGTGCTGACCCCGCCGGTCGCAGCCGTCGAAGGCCTACGCCATCGGTTGCTGGACGACACCGCGCTTGCCGCCGGCAAGACCGTGCCGCTCGGCACCGGCGCCGTCGAGATCGTGCTTGATCTCACCGCGCCGGGCGCCGCCTTCGATCTCACCTTCGATCATCCGGATGTCGATCTCGGCGTGAAACTCGACGCCGATGGTCTGGCGATTGTCTTCGACGCCCGCACCGGTATGAGGCCGCCGCGTTACGTCGCCGCCGGCGCGAAACCGTCGAGCCTGCGCATCTTCCTCGATGCCGGCTCCATCGAGGTCTTCGCTGACAACGGTCGCTGGACGGGGTCCAAACGCATTCCGAGCTTTGCCGCCGCACGTTCGGCGACGCTCGCCGGCGCCGTCGCCGGGGCCGGCGTCTGGCAATTGAAACTGTGAGGGAGGACAGACAATGGCATCGGTGGCAATCGACCGGGTTCAGAAGCAATACGGCGCGGCCTCCGTTATCCACGGGGTTTCCGCGGATATCGAGGACGGTGAGTTCGTCACGCTCGTCGGGCCGTCCGGCTGCGGCAAGTCCACGCTTCTGCGCATGCTGGCGGGGCTAGAGGATATCAGCGGCGGTGAAATCCGCATCGACGGCCGCGTGATGAACGACGTCGCGCCGAAGGAGCGCGATATCGCCATGGTGTTCCAGTCCTACGCGCTCTATCCGCACATGACGGTGCGCGAAAATATGGGCTTTGCCCTGAAGCTGCAGGGGCGCGATAAGGCGACAATCAACAGGCTGGTGAGCGAGGCCGCCGGCATTCTCGCACTTGAACCCCTGCTGGAGCGCCTGCCGAAACAGCTTTCCGGCGGCCAGCGCCAGCGCGTCGCCATGGGCCGCGCCATCGTACGCCATCCGAAAGTGTTCCTCTTCGACGAGCCGCTGTCCAACCTCGACGCCAAGCTGCGGGTGACCATGCGCAGCGAGATCAAGGAGCTGCATCAGCGCCTTGGCACCACCATCGTTTACGTCACCCACGACCAGATCGAGGCGATGACCATGGCCGACAAGATCGTCGTCATGCGCGCCGGCCGCATCGAGCAGATCGGCAAGCCGCTCGATCTCTACGACCGCCCGGATAACACCTTCGTCGCCGCCTTCATCGGCTCGCCGTCGATGAACCTCTTCGAGGGCGGCATCAGCGACGGCGGCTTCCGTATCGGAGGCGGTGTTTGCCTGCCGCTTCCGCCGCGATTGAGCCAAAGCGCGGCGCGCACCTACGGTATCCGCCCGGAAGACCTCGACATTGCGAAGACGGGCATTCCGGCCACCGTGTTGACTGTCGAGCCAACCGGTGCGGAGACCCATCTTTCGGTGCGTGTCGGCACGCAGACGGCAACCATCGTGCTGCACCGGCGGGTGGATTTAAAACCTGACCATCAAATCCACCTCGCGCCCAAATCCGAGAAAGTCCACCTCTTCTCCGCCGAAGGCAGTCGCATAGACTGATCCCCCGGCCCCTCCTGCTGAGCCGCGTCCGTCATTTGACGGCCAAAAAGCTATGACCGTCGATAAACACCTGGTATCCTCGGACGGCTTCCGCGTTATCCAGACAGAGCACAGGTCGAAACGACGCTCGATGAAAAGGAGAGGTTCAATGGCGGTTCGCCTTTGCTTTTGATCCCGAGCGAAAAGCCATCGTCCTTTGCGGCGGAGCGAAGAGCGGCATGAGCCAGAAACTCTTCTACAAAAGACTGATTGATCTGGCGGACAAACGATACGACGAGCACTTAAGCGAGTTGGAGAAGAAACATGGATGACCTCGACAAGCTGATACAGACGCTTCCCGAAGCCGAACAGCACGCTGTTGCAAAGCGTGCTGAGGAACTTGTCACGGCGCACAATTTGCGAGAACTGCGGGCGCTCGCCGGACGGACGCAAGAACAGGTGTCTGCCGGGACCGGATTTAAGCAGACGAACGTCTCGAGGCTAGAAAAACGTGCGGATATGAAGCTTTCCACACTTCGCGACTACGTTGAGTCACTCGGTGGCACATTGAGGATCGTTGCGGATGTCGCGGGCAAGAAAGTCGATCTGTCCAGCATTGCTGAACGATCTCGGCACGGTTCAAAACTCTGATGGCAACCGTCGATTCACGTAGCCAACATTGATGCTTGTTGGTTATGGAAATCAGCACTACAGCATCCGGGCGGCCCGCCTGCTTCGCCGCGTCGCGTTGTTAAAATAACTAGATGCCTGCTGAACCGAGCGATGGCGTAACTGTTCCATTGCCTCCGGGAGGGGGATACCGCGGTTGGCTGCCTCGGTGAGAAAACCAGGCCGCAGCCAATTCATCGGCGGGAAAAGGCTGCCAAAAGTACTCCATCCGTCATTTTTGGGTGGCCAGCGCCTCGATCATCACGACCAGTCTTCGAAGGTCATCGCTTTGAAGTGCCTTGAGCGCCACGGCTAATCTTTCATGGAACAGCTCATCCGTCGTTCTGACGTTCTCCTCAGCGTTGTTACCAAGCAACTCGTCGATGCTCACGTTCAATACCGAAGCGATGCGAACGAGGGTTGCCAAGTCCGGTTCACGACGGCCGGTAATGTAGTTTCCGTAGCGGCGGTCGCTAAGGCCAGCGCGACGAGCTACCTCCGCGTTCGAAATGCCAAGTTGTTCAGCGCGTCGTTTGAGATTTGAAGAGAATGGCTCCATGACCACATTTTGTTCATGACAAACCACACGGGTCTATGTACGATACGTGGTGCCTATTAAGAACAATATGTGCGGTGATTGATGGAACTACGCCAGCTCTCCTACTTCGTCGCGGTGGCCGAGGAACTGCACTTCGGCCGGGCGGCCGCCAAGGTGCGCATCGCCCAGCCGGCGCTCTCCAACCACGTGCAGGCGCTGGAGCGGGAACTCGGCTGCGCGCTGTTCATCCGCTCGACCAGACGGGTGGAACTGACCAGGGCAGGGGAGATCTTCCACGAGCGCTGCGTCGGGATCCTGAGCGAGGTCGATCTGAGTGCCGAGATCACCAGGGCGGTGGCCGGCAAGACGATCCGGCAGATCAGGATCGGCACCGTCTATCCGGCGACCACCGGCGTGCTGCCGGCGTTTCTTGGAAAGATCGCCCGCAAGTACCCGGATATCCGTATTCATATTTCAAGCGGCAACACTGGCGACATCATCCGCGGTCTGGAGAACGGCCAGATCAATCTCGGCTTCATCCGGCCGGTGGAAAACATCGGCTCGCTGCGCTTCTCCTCGATCGCCCATGAGCGTTATCTGCTGGCGGTGGCCAGGAGCAACCCACTGGCGGAACAGGCGGAGATTGGTATCGACGATCTGCGCGGGGAGAAGATCATCGCCTTCAATCGCAAGAACCTCTCCTACACCGAGCGGTACTTCAATGAGAAGTTCGAGGAATATGATCTGACCCGCAACATCGCCTATAGCTGCGACGACACCTATTCGCTGGTGTCGCTGGTTTCTGCCGGCCTTGGCATCGGCTTTGCGCCGGAATGGACCGAGGGCCTGCCGAACCGGGCCTTCGAACTGAAGGCAGTCAGAGGCATCGACTTCCGGATCGGCCTCGGTGTCGCCTGGAATAAAGAGGATCCAACCGCCTCGCGCGATGACATCGTCGATATCGCCCGCTCATTGGCGCGGCCGGGCAGGTGAGGCGAGGGAGCCCACGGGCGCCGTGGCGGTCCCCATGGCCCCCATTTGCGCCCTGAAATCAATCTCGCATCGATAAGAGCTACTTATCGATGGTTATAACTTTTCAGAAAATCCCGAGCGATGACGGAAGCTAGCATCCATATCGCTTCTGGTTAATGACGTGTTTACCATGATTTCAACGTCTTACGATCTCGCGAAAATCAGTATGACAGCCCTGATGCGGGGTAAGTGGGGCAGATTCGATGGCGCTGCCGGTTTGGCAGGCAGAAGCGTCGAGCGCTGATGACCGTTGGTGGCTTCAGCGTTTAAGCCCGGGCAAGGATGGTGGCCGGGAGAGACGGGATGGGGTGATCTTCACTGCCGATCCCAAGCCGGTCACCGAGATAATGGTAGAAGGAAAGGCCGAGCTTTTGGCAGGTCTTCATCAGGCCGAGCATGACATCGCGCGCAACACGGCCATCCTGGCTCATTGTGCCACCGGAGATCTTCCGCTTCGTGACAAACGTCCGTAAGGCATTTTCGGAGGAATTGGTGTGGAACGGGATGCCGGGATACTCGAGCACCTTTAGCAGCTCGTTCTTCCTGCGATGCAGTCGCTCGAGAAGCGTGTCGAGTGCTTCATAACCCGTACGGAGTGTGAAGATCCTATCGAACCGTCGTCGGAATGCGGGAGCGGACTGGGGGGAAGGGCACTGCTGGTAGGCTTTCAGCGCTTTATAGAAACGCCAGACGAGATCTCGGACCATCGTGACCAGCCGCTCCTCCTTTGCAGTGGTCGGCATCAGCTTTTGCAGAAGGCGCTCAGTATGGACCCAACACAGTGCATGATTGCCGACACGGAACTGTCCGGCATCGTCGGACACGATCACCGTATTTGCCATCAGGCCGTGATGGCGGATGGAGCCCCAAAGCCCTGCTTCGGCAAGGGTGCCGATCTCCTGGCGGTTGAGAATATCGACACCTTTGTCAGCCAGATGCGCCATGAACGGTACCTGGTTGCAGAAGTGTTGCGGCTCAAACGTCCGAAGCCCATGGACTACGGGCGGATTGCCGCGACGTTCTTTCAGATAATCGAATGCGGCGTCACCCAGCACATAATCCTGATAGCCGCCGCGCAGCAGGGACAGAAAGTTCAGGCGTGACTTCGATTTCGTGGTGCGAAAGACGGTAAAATCCGCACCGCCGATCTGTGTGGTGTAATAGTTTTTATGGGAATGCCGCGCGCCGGTGTCGTCAACCGTCACATAAGGCGACGCCATTCATTCGACGATAGGTCGCCGGCTCGTATCTCATCATCAAGACATTAGGGCGATCTGCCTATCTTGCAGCGATGAACGACGACGTGAAGAAGGTTTTTGGATGTGGTTATTTCTGAAGGTTTCGTCGATGTCACCGTTTCGGGACGATGGACGATCAAAGCAGCCAAGCACTGCTCGGCCAGACCCCGGTTCGTCATCGTGTTCGGAGCCTCGGGCTCTCTCGGAGGATGACGGCGTGTTCATGGTTTCCGGCAAAGTCATCGGCCGCTGTTCGTCCAGACTGGGCCTGACGCTCTGGCGCGTCAGGAGGACATGATGCGGCAACTTTCGGCGCAGCGCCGGCAGGCGTCCACACACGCCTGCATATCTCCGATCCGCTCGCAATCATCCGCGCATTCGGTACAGATTTCGGCGCATTCAGCGCAAGTATGCCTGTGGTGTGGCGAAGCCAATAGCATGAAATGCGCTGAGGTCCGGCACATTTCGGCACAAGCCATCATGAGGGTGAAGTGTTGTTTCTCGACATGCGCGCCACCCATTTCAAGGCAATGGTTCATCGCGGTCGACAGGCAGACTGAATAGCAGCGCAGGCATTCTTCGACGCAGGCCTGCATTTGGGGGCTTATATGGGTCACGGTTATGCTCTCCTATGGCCGGCGATTGGCGGAATGATCCTGCTGCTGCTCTGTCTTGATTGCGTTGCCGTCCTGGCCGCGCTCATTCGAATGCTGTTTCTTGTCGCGGTTCGAAAGAACCTCGTTGTCTCCGACCGTGTCTCCATCGATCTCGGTCATTGCGCCGGCTCCGGCTCCTTTTCCCTGTGTTCCCTTACCGAAATGCTTCTTGTCGCTGTGGGCCATCTCAAAGTCCTCCGCTTTCGTCGGCGAGCCAAAATTTGATGATTTTCAAGAAACCCGAGGCGACGAAATTTGTTCCGGAACCTGCGCCCCCTTCATGAGTTCGTACGCGCGAGGGGCCATTAAGGCGAGGAGGCCTCGATGAGCGCAACAGGATTAGGAAATTCGGCCGGCCCCTTAACACCAAGGAAGCGGTCCAGGTCGTGTGTTTCGTGTTGGCAGAGCATGTCGACAATGGTCAGGCGGCGAAGGTCTGGCGAGCACTCCCCAAGAGATACGACACGCCGCGACAGCCAAACTCCATTTCCTGACGCAACTGAAGCGCGCCTAACCAGAGTGAAGGAGAGATTCGAATGGCCAATCAGCACCCAAAGACTCAAACGCCGTCAGACAAGGATTTGCGACAAAACCCTGGGATCGGCACTTCCAGGGGCACGATCAAGGGTGGAGACATCCTTGACGCGGACGAAAGCCTTGACGGGGACAACACGTTCAAGGGTGACGTCGAGAATGATGTCACCGCGCAAGGTGGCGTCGATCCCAATCGCACTGGACGCACCAACAAATAACAGGAGGCCGATATGGCTGGCCCGAAAACCCACGAGCAACAGCGGCGCATTATCGAGAAGCGCGAAAACACCAGCAATGCCGGCGACGACTTCAACGCCGAGGAAGAGCTGAAGCGTTCGAAACAGCAGCGGGATGCCCATCGGGGTGGCGCAAACCTTCACGAAGAAGGTGTCGAACTGACGGACAAGGACGACCGCCAGATTATCCGCGGCGAAAACCAGGAAAGCGCGCATCACAAGCCGCGCGCGGACGGCTGACGATGTTGGATTTCGCGTTCGCCAGACATCGCATGGTTGAAACGCACATCGCTCGCAGAGGGGTGCGCGACGAGCGGGTTCTTGCGGCTTTGCGTCGGGTCGCTCGTGAGTCCTTTGTGGACGAAGGGTTCGAAGAATTCGCCTATGAAGACAGTCCGCTGCCTATCGGCAGTGGCCAGACCATTTCCCAGCCGTTTATCGTCGCGAGAATGGCGGAAGCAGCCGAGATCGAACCATCGGATCGTGTCCTGGAGATCGGTACGGGCTCCGGCTACGCGGCAGCGATTCTGGCCGAGCTGGCCTCCGAGGTCTTCACCATGGAGCGTCATGGAGAACTGGCAAGTGAAGCCGAGCGGCGTCTCCACCAGTCCGGCTATAGCAATGTGACGGTGAAGGCCGGCGACGGCACCTTGGGCTGGCCCGAGAAGGCTCCATTCGATGCAATCGTGGTGGCGGCCGGCGGACCCTCCGTCCCGGTATCTTTACAGGAACAGTTGGAAATTGGTGGAAGGCTGGTCATCCCGGTTGGAGAACATCCGGAAGAACAGCGGTTGCTCCGCATCACACGCATGTCTGCCACGAAGTTCGAGGAAGAGGATCTCGGCGGTGTGATGTTCGTGCCGCTTGTCGGCGCGGAAGGCTGGATCGAGCAAGACGACGAACTTTCGCCTCACCCGGTCCGTAAATCTCTTCCGGAGCTAATCGGCGAGGCAGCCGAAGAGCTTCCCGCGATCGACGATTCGGGTTTCGGAGCTCTGTTCGATCGCTTCGGCGACCGGCGGGTTATTCTCCTCGGTGAGGCAAGTCATGGAACGTCGGAGTTCTACCGCGCCCGCGCCGCAATCACCAAGCACTTGATCGAGAAGCATGGCTTCACGATCGTCGCAGTCGAGGCGGACTGGCCGGATGCAGCGTATCTCAACCGCTATGTGCGGGGCCGACCCCGACCGTCCGAGATATTGGCGCCGTTCCAACGCTTTCCCCAGTGGATGTGGCGTAACACCGAGGTCGCGGCCTTCATCGACTGGCTGCGACAGCACAATGCTGGCATCGAGGATGCGAGCCGGCAGGTCGGCTTCTATGGTCTTGATCTCTACAACATGAGCGGATCGATCGCCGCAGTTCTCGCCTATCTGGACGAAACCGATCCAGGTGCGGCTGCCATTGCCCGAGAACGTTATGGCTGCCTGACGCCCTGGCAGAATGAACCCTCGACCTACGGACGTGCGGCGCTTCGCTCCGGTTACGAGACCTGCGAGGACGCAGTGATCAAGCAATGCCGCGAACTTCTCGAACGTTCCCTTTCGCAGGAAGACGGCGATCTGCTAGATGCGCAGCAAAATGCGAGGCTGATTGCATCGGCCGAGAAATATTACCGCATCATGTATTATGGTGGCGCCGCGACCTGGAACCTGCGCGACCGGCATATGTTCGAGACGCTGGACCAACTTCTCGGCGCAGGCGGACCGGAGTCCAGGGCGGTGGTGTGGGCGCACAATTCCCATATCGGAGATGCACGCCACACCGAAATGGGGTCTGGACGCGACGAACTGAACATCGGACAGCTCTGCCGGGAGCGCTACGGGGATCAGGTGGCGCTGATCGGGTTTGGCACCCACGCGGGAAGGGTCGCCTGTGCCTCCGACTGGGACAGCGACATGGAGATTAAGGACATCAGCCCCTCCTTGCCGGGCAGTATCGAACGCCTGTGTCATGATAGCGGCAAGCACTCTTTTCTGCTGGATTTTGGGCGCAGCGACACGCTTCACAATGCGCTTCGCGCGCGCCGACAGCAGCGGTTCATCGGCGTGATCTACCGTCCAGAGACCGAGCGCCTCAGCCATTATATGGAGGCAGCGGTTTCATCACAGTTCGACGCGTTCGTTTGGTTCGATCAGACTTCTCCGGTCACGCCTTTGGCAGGCCCCACGAAAGGATCCGGCAAGATGCCAGACACCTTTCCGTTTGGGATGTAACTCTCAAGAGCTACAAAAGCGCCCGTTGTCCGTCTGACGGCGTAATAGCAGCGCTTTGGTTTTGGAAGGTTCGAGCAATGAAGTCGCAAGATCCGACACCCCGCTTGTGAAAATCGCCCCGTGCGGCACAAATCCGCGTGCCATGAGTTCTTTGAAAAAGGAGATTTTATCATGACAAACCGAAAACTCGCGAATGGACCGAACGACAGCCCAAAAAGCTCTTCTATTGGCAAGACGGCGGAAGGTTTTCCCGACGATAGCGGTCAGCCAGTCGAAGTCGGAGAAAAGACCGTCGAAGCGACCCGGAGGAAGCTCTCCGAAAACCCGCGGGAGAAACTTTTGAAAGAAGTAAAGCAACAGGAGGATGCCTCTCGCTTGGGATCGGAATGAATGTCGACGCGCCGTGCTGAAGATGAGGTCGTTCCTGGCGACAGTGCGAGAGCAATTTCCACACTGACAAACTTACAATACCGCCATGGCCAGGGGCGCATACCGTCAACAATAATCGCAACCGCCTTCCGCTTACTTTTGAAAAGCATCTCCGAGTGTTTCTTGAAAATGCGGGGGTCACCGGAGCATGGAGCGGCAGAGGCCTTCGCGGCGGGATTGGCAAGCTTTGTCGGTGGAAGAAGCGCCTGAGGCCCCTCAAACGATGATATCGATGATCAAAAAAACAGGAGATGTTCCGCCGCCGCATGGCAGCGAGCACATTGCGCGGGCGAGGGGTAGGTGATGGTCAAGGCATCCGCTACGCGCCCGACCCGCTTGCCACCGGCGTTTATCGAACCTCATGCGGAAGGCAAGGACCTCTCGGCGCTTCATGGGCAAGCCGAGACCTGCGAACGCTGTGATTTGTTCAAGAATGCCACGCAGACCGTATTCGGTGAAGGATCAACGGACGCCAGGGTCATCCTCGTTGGGGAGCAACCCGGCGACAAAGAGGATATTGCGGGCCGGCCGTTCGTAGGCCAGGCGGGCCGATTGCTCGACGAATGTCTGCACGACGCGGGCATCGATCGATCGCTCTGTTACGTCACCAATGCGGTCAAGCATTTCAAATTCGAGCAACGCGGCAAGCGGCGCATCCATTCGAAACCAAACGCCGGCGAAATTCAGCGTTGCGCCTGGTGGCTGGGCGGCGAACTCGATTTTTTGCGCCCAAGTCTGGTCGTCGCGTTGGGGGCAACCGCCCTCTATACGTTAATGGGACGCTCCGTTGGATTGACGAAGGAACGTTCTCACATCTTGCAGGCAGCGAACGCCACGCCGCTACTCGTCACCATCCATCCGTCTTATCTGCTTCGTATCCGAGACCATGATGATCGTGCCAACGAACAGCGACGGTTTGTCGATGATCTACGATTAATCCATGATTATCTGTCAGACGATAAGTAAGCCAATGACGTACGTCGCGTCGTCAGTGAGTGATGACACGCTGCTTAGCGCTGCTCACGCCGTTGTTGGATCGTCCGGCATGATTGCTGTCGGACTGTCCCTGGCCTCACGCTCGATCTCTGCCTTCGTTGTCGATATGTGATTGTCTGGCGACCCGCCTTTTTCTTTCATGGCTCGCTGCAATTCTTTCGCCGCCTCCTTGGCCAGATCGTTGTGGTGACGATCGGCGGCGGGGCTGTCGATCGAGCGGGCATCATCTGTGTCGGCCGGGATCGCTTCCGACGGCGTTTCGCGTTTCGTCATTGTCAACCTTCTTCCTCGGTCATCCCAACCGACCCCAGGCGGGATTCCATTCAACGCCTTCGACAAGCTCGACGAAGACGGTTTCGCTGCTATCGCCCTTATGAGAATCTGCCAGTTTAAAGGCCGCATCCGGCTCCATTTCCTCGCCGGGAAAGATCGTATCGTCCGCAGCTGTGTCCGCGACCTTACGCACATATCCGCGAATCTGATCGCCGGAGTGATAGAATTTGATCACCAGCGACCCAACAGGCGCGACATCGGAAGAGTACCGTCGATAGTCAGGACGTTCCGCTGTTGCGCCGGCATCGCCGGCTCTATACCAATGCGCGAGGTCCTGACCCTCCGGACGACCTTCGTCTTCCCAGATTTGGTATGCCCGCAATCTCCGTGCGTCGTCGTCAGTCACGGTTCTTGCCTGCTGCTCGACGACCTTCAGGACGACTTTGCCGCGGATGTGCTTTTTCCCAAGGGCGGACTGGGCTTCCGCTGCCTGACGAAGCTCGAAGGTGCTGGCAACGACGACCTTCACCTTGCCCTCATCGATCAACGCCGCGATCTCCTGCAGCTGGGCGCCACTCGGCTGAGCGGTGTATCGTCCCGCCCGAATCTTCAGTTTTTTGGCGCGTGCCTTGTCCGGCTCCTGGAGTGTGGAGATCAGCGCTCCTCCCGGCTTCACGACGTCGAAGCTACGCTCCTGTGTCTCGCCGCCGATCAGGTCGAACACCAGGTCTACGGGCTCGACGATCTCTTCAAATTTCTCAGCTTTGTAATCGATCACCTGGTCGGCGCCGAGATCAGTCACGAAGTCCCTGTCAGACGAGGACACGGTCGTTGCCACCCATGCGCCCTTCGCCTTGGCGAACTGAATAGCGAAATGGCCGACACCGCCCGCACCACCATGAATAAGGACACGCTGGCCAGATTGAAGCCCACCATGATCGAACAGGCCTTGCCACGCGGTGATGCCGGCTAGCGGCACTGCTGCCGCACCAACCGCATCCAGAGACTGTGGCTTTACAGCCACCTCATCGACCCGCGCCAGCACGTACTCCTCGTAGCCGCCATGTTCTGGTGACAGAAACGCAAAGACCTCGTCGCCGACCAGGAAGCTGGCAACTTCGGAACCGGTGGCAGCAATTTCGCCGCTGACATCGCGGCCGAGCACATAGGGAAGATCCTTTTCGGTGACGACCGCATACTTGCCCTCGCGCATCTTCGCGTCGACTGGATTAACGCTTGCGGCAAAGACTTTAATGAGAACTTCATTGGCGGCCGGGCTCGGACGATCGACTTCCTCGACTGCCATGACTTCCGGGCCGCCGAAGCGATGGATACGGACAGCTTGCATATCGGTCTCCTTTGGGAGCTTGAGAGTAAATTTCCAAAACACACCGCCGAGGCAATGCGGTCATACATCGTTCCGCGCGGATCGCTTTGCGGTGACCGGATTATTGACTGTCATGCCGCCCGGATGATCAGCGTTTCGGCTCCTTGCCAAAATCCTTGCGCAGCTCGTCCTTTGCCCTGTCGAGCGTTGCCAATCTCGATTTCGACAGCTGCTTGCCAGCGCGATTGATGTAGAAACTCAGCATCGACATAGCGGACTGGAAAGGACTGGCCTTGCGGCGATCGCAATGTTCGGCCGAGGCTTTCAGCGAGTCGGCGATCTTCTTGGCGCTGCGCTGCTTGAAGACGCCGCCTTTCAGGTCCATCGCGTCGCTGTTTTCAGTGACATCCTGCGACCATTTCTGTTTGGATTTCTTCTTCGGCATGAACGTTTCTCCATAGAAGAACGGCGCCACTGTCATGACGCCGTGTCCATCAATGATGCGCATGGTGCTCGTTGCGCTTGCGCGTGGCTGCGGCTTTCTTGGCGGATGCCGAGCGCTCTTCCTTGGTGCGCGACGCGGCAGCTGCGCCGCCCTTGCGTCCGCCCTTTTCGGAAGAGGCGTGGCTTTCGGCATGGCCTCGGCCTGAGCCTGACTTCTTGCCACCACCGCTTTCCTTGTTGACGGTGGCCCAGGCGCGGCGTTCGGCTTCCTTATCGGAGACGCCGCGATCCTCGTAGCCCTCCTCGATATGCTCGGCCTTGCGCTTCTGCTTGTCGGTATATGCGGATTTGTCGCCCTGCGGCATGGTACATCTCCTCTTGTTTTGATGAAGCAAAGAAAACGACGCGTTTCTCGCCGAAGTTCCTCACAGGAAGCGCAAAGCGGTGTTTTCCGTCCGAATTCCTCGGTTTCGTGCGATTTCGTACAAGCGCCGCCCGCGAGGAACAAGTCCTGAAGACGGTCGTTTGCAGGCCAAAGTTTCCCCGCCGCGCACGACGCCGGGTAGCCGCATCATCGCATCCTCACAGCATAAGGAGATACCCAATGGCGATCGAAACCGGAAAAGGCCTTGCCGTCGTCACAGGTGCATCGACGGGTATCGGCTATGAACTGGCAAAATGTGCCGCCCAGGACGGCTACGATCTAATCATTGCAGCCGATGAAGCACGCATCCATCAGGCCGCAGCCAGCTTGAAGGAGTTTGGCACCTCGGTGGATGCGATCGAAGCCGATCTGTCTACGGAGGAAGGTGTCGACCGCCTTCTTGAAAAAATCGAGGCATCTGGCCGCTCCGTCGATCTGTTGATGGCCAATGCCGGCAGGGGACTTGGTAAGGGCTTCCTCGATCAGGACTTCGCCGAGGCCCGCAAGGTCGTAGACACGAACATCGTCGGCACCATCTACCTCGTGCAACAGGTCGGCAATCTGATGCGCAGCCGCGGACAAGGCCGCATCCTGCTGACCGGTTCGATTGCCGGTTTCATGCCCGGATCTTATCAGGCCGTCTACAATGGCACCAAGGCCTTCATCAACAGCTTCTCCTTCGCTTTGCGCGAAGAGCTGAAAGACAGCGGCATTACGGTGAGCTGCCTGATGCCGGGTCCGACGGAGACTGAGTTCTTCCAACGCGCTGACCTGACGGACACTTCCGTCGGTCAGGCGAAGAAGGATGACCCGGCCGACGTTGCCAAGGTGGGTTACGACGCGATGATGGATGGCGAAGGTGATGTCGTCAGCGGCTGGAAGAACAAGCTGCAAGCCGCCGTCGCCAATGTCACGCCCGCGAGCATGCTGGCCCACCAGCACGCCAAGATGGCCGAGCCGGGTTCAGGCAAAAACTAAATCAGGAGCCTTAACATGGCCCAATCATTCACTCTCAAACTCAGCCGCCGCTCCGTACTTGCGTCCGCGACTGCAACGCTTGCCGCTTCGACATTTCCTTTTGTTGCGCAGGCGGCCTCAACCTTATCGAAAGCAGCCACTATGGAAAATCCCACGACAAAATACCCGAAGCCTCCGTTTGAAAAGCAGTCCCAGCCTTTCCCTGGCCTGGCCGGAAAAATGAAACCGAAGCCCGACCACGGGGAGACGTCTTACAAAGGATCTGGCCGTCTGACGGGAATGAGGGCACTGATCACCGGTGGCGATTCCGGCATGGGGCGTGCCGCCGCGATCGCATACGCGCGCGAGGGTGCTGACGTTGCTATCAACTATCTCCCCGACGAAGAGCCGGACGCAAAAGAAGTCATCGCCTTGATCGAAAAGGAAGGCCGCAAGGGTATCGCCCTGCCAGGCGACCTCCGGGACGAGGCCTTTTGCGAGAGGCTTGTCGAGGATGCAGCCAAAGCACTCGGTGGCCTCGACATTCTGGTCAACAACGCTGGCCGTCAACAGCAGGCCGCCTCGCTATCAGACATCACCACCGAAGCTTTTGACGCCACGATGAAAACCAACATCTACGCGATGTTCTGGTTGACCAAGGCAGCACTCAAGCATTTGAAGCCCGGCTCCGCAATCATTCAGACCACCTCTGAACAAGCTTACGATCCGTCGGAAAACCTGGTCGATTATGCGATCACGAAAGCGGCTGGAATGAACTTCACCAAGTCGATGGCCAAGCAACTTGGGCCCAAGGGAATCCGGGTCAATGGCGTGGCGCCGGGGCCCATCTGGACGCCGCTGCAGGTCAGTGGCGGGGCAACGATGGAGAAGCTTCAGAAGTTCGGCGGCGATACGCCGCTTGGGCGGCCTGGCCAGCCGGCGGAGCTCGCCTCTATCTACGTTCAGCTGGCCGACCCGCAAGCAAGCTATGCTACGGGCCAGGTTTATGGTGCTGCCGGTGGTAGCGGTCAGCCATGACGTCGATGAACTCTTCTGGACGGCTCACTGATAGTGCATGTGCGACTAGTCTCCCCGCCATTATTCATCCTCACTTCGTTGCGGGTGTCAAGCCGCCACGAAGCGCGACTTTGAGAGGTGAGCTTCGACGGTTCGCGCCAAATCGTTCGGAACCGCAGGTTTCGGTATCCAAATGCCTTTGAGAAAGATGCGGTGGCTGTCGTGGGTGACTTTCCTTCGCGCGCTGTGGACAACGAACGGAACACCCCGTTCGACAAGGGTGTCTGCAACCTCCATGCACTCACCGTCCCGCAGGAAAATATAGATGATGGCGATGCCAGGGGTGTTCTCAGCCAGCCATTTCAATGCGTCGGCGCGTGACGCAATACTCGTCACGGACCACGCCTTCATGTCGGTCAGCGTCATCTCGACATCCAATGCGATGAGAGCTTCGTCTTCCAGGATAAGGATATTCGGAGTGTGCATCGAAGCCACCCTTGTCTCGTTTTCGAATGTCCTGATTATAAACGCGTAACAAGTTTCGTCCGGCAATGTGCGAAACCACACAGCTTCTCCAAAGATCGGCCCGGAGGCCCCTACGGCTCCGGCTTCTTCAGATTGCTTTGAAGTTCGTCCAGGAGACCCGCAAGTTCCTCATATGCCCTTTTGGTGGCGAGGCCTGCGCTCTGTTGCTGGTGCGCAATGCTATCCTGAACCGCACCATGAAGGATATCGCGTATGTCCCACAGGCGTTGCTCAAATTCCTTGCTGCATTGAAGCTCGTTGTTCATCGCTGTTCCTTTCCAGGTCGAGGCATTGGAGAATGAACTGTACCGTCAGCGACGGCTGGTCCCATATTGGAAAATGACCGCACGCGTCGAACCATCGCAATATGGAACCGGGAAACGCCGTCTGTGCTCGGATGGCTTGGCCGGGGAAACAAAGTTTATCCTGGCGACCCCAACCGATTGCCACGGACCGAACATGGCTTGCGGCCGGCCCGACCTGCGCTGTGATCGAGGTAAGATCGCGCACGATCGCTTCGAAATCTGACGCCGCAGCGCAGCTCTTGATCTCCTGCTCGACGAATGGCTGACTGAGTGCAGAGGGTTTGTGGGAGAGCTGGCGGATCGAAACCGATCGAATGCCAGGCTTGGCGAGGATTTTTCTTTGATTGCCAAGCGCACGAACCAGTTTGATCGTGCCCATCAGGCTGGCAAAGACATAATGCCGCTCCCAGCCGTGCCAGAAACCGCCTGGATCAAGCGCAATGGCAGAGCGCACGCGTCCGCGCCGCGCCAATTCCAAAACGATCCGGCCGCCGAGAGAACTGCCGACGACGTCAACGGAGGTGATCCCTCGCGTTTCCAGAAACGCCTCTACCCCTGCAACCATGGCGTCGAAGGTGGCGGCGTCTGGCGTGAGCGGTGAGCCTCCGTGGCCCGGAAGGTTCAGCACGATAAGCCGCCGGTGCTTCTGCAGTTCCGGGACGACCAAGTCCCAAGACCGGGCACTGCCGCCAAGGCCATGAAGCAGGACGAGCGGTTCACCGTGCCCATTTTCCTCGAATGTCAGCATGGCGTGTTTCCTTGGAACATTGAGGAGGAACTAAAGCTTGTCCCCAAAGTTCCCAGAGGAAATGAAGCGGGCAGGGAAGAACATGGAAGCACGCGTAGAACCGGTGACGACGGCAAGGGCTAGCCTCCTCGACACATTTAGGATCATCAGGACGGTGATGGCGCCGACGATCGCCAAAGGCGTGATCAAGCGCCGCTCGTCGATGGAGGCTTTGGCGCAGCGGCGCAACCTCGACACGAAGGCTGTCCGGTTGATGCAACGTTTGCGGAAGACATACGGTCGTGGGCCTCTGCTTGTGCCACTGCCATTCCGGCCGCAGCTTTTGCTTCTCGATCCCCACCATGTCGCAGAGGCCTTGGAGGGAACACCCATGCCTTTCACGCCCGCGTCGAAAGAGAAAAGATCGGCGCTCGCGCATTTCGAACCGGGCAATGTGCTGATCTCGAACGCATCAAGACGGGCTGAACTCCGTCCTCTCCACGAACACGCCTTGGCGACCAACGAGCGGGTGCATCCCTTCGTCGAGCATTTTGACCGTATTGTCCGAGAGGAGCTCCAGGCGCTCTTGCCGCTCGCTGACACCGGTGTTCGATATGTCAGCTGGGATGAGTTTTCCCAACCATGGTTCCGCATTGTCCGAAGAATTGTGCTCGGCGACAGCGCGCGCGAAGATGAGCAACTCACCAACGATCTCGACGATCTACGCCGGCGAGCCAACTGGGCATTCGCAGCCTTTGCCAACAATGGCAAACTTAAGCGCTATCAAAAGCGCGTGGCCGAATACCTGCGACAGCCTGAGCCGGACAGTTTGATATCGAGGCTTCCGAACCGGGCGGAGGTTGAGCCTGAAAGCCAGGTGGCACAGTGGCTTTTCGCGTTCGATGCCGCCGGCATCGCCACATTCAGAGCTCTTGCTCTGCTTGGGTGCCAGCCGGACGAGCAGGCCAGGGCCGTGGAGGAAGCCGACGCTGCGGCTGCTGATCGTCCCTTTGCCCGCGCGGTTCTCATCGACGCCGTGCGGCTGTGGCCAACAACCCCCGCCATTTTACGAGAGCTGACCGAGGATCACATCATCGGCGGCCAGACGATCAGGAAAGGCACCGGCATCATCATATTTGCTCCGTTCTTCCACCGCGACGACGAGCGTCTCGACATCGCCAATCGAATGTCCCCGACGACATGGTTTGATACGGAATCGAAGCCCTCCGAGGGTCTGGTTCCCTTCAGCGGTGGGGCCGCGATTTGCCCAGCGCATAACCTCGTTCCCACGGTCGCCAGCCTGGCGATGGGTGCGATACTGTCGAAGGCGACGATCAGTGTCGTCGAACCATCACTTGATCCCGAACAGCTTCCTGGCAGCCTTGATCACTTTGAAATCAAGATTCGCCTTTCAAATCGGCAGGGTGCTGCCGCATGAAGCCACCGGCAGGTATTGCCATGTTCGATTCAGCCGCCACGATGGCGCGCTCATTGGCAAGTTTTTTGCACGGCAGACCATTCAGGTCCCTCGGTGAGCCATGGATCATGCGGCGGCTCGCACCGGTGCTCAACCATTTGCCGAAGCCGGCGAGACGAGGCTTCTTCGCCTTGAGCAGCCTGACCTATGCGGTCTCTCCGAAGAAGGTGAACAGCGTCAGCAGCGATGAAGTGGCCGAATGGTTTGTCGGCCTGTATCCGCAACGGCGTTATCCGGTAATTGCTATTGGTTCGTCGAATGGCGCGTTGATGCATCTCTGCGCTGCACTGGGCGCGCCCTGGCTTCCCCAGACGTTCCTGACGCCGGTACGGCATACGGGCGTCGATCCTGACGATCCTCAAAAAGGCTTTGAGGTCGGCATGCCTGTCGTCGAGAAGCTCCTCGCGCGTAACAAGAATGTCGCGATCCACTACATGCACGATTCCAACCAGGACCGCTTGGTGCTGCGCCATATGGGCCTGTTTCGCCAGAAATTCATACGACTGCCGCCTGCATACCGCCGTTTTATCGATACGTGCCTGGAGCCTGGGGGCACCCTGCTGATCGTCGATTGCCAGCTGCAATGGCCGGTGCGGCGGATCAGCAACGACGCTGTGTTCCAGTTCGGTGGGGTCGGCGGTGCAAGCCTTGATGAATATTACAACGGCAGCAATCGCGTCGAAGCCTATCTAAAGAGCTTTGGAGACAAGCGGTCGAAGTGGGATCCACCAGACGCGGACGATCAGACCGTAGAGGCAGAGTGGGGGTTCGAGCCGGGGCTGATGCCCGATCTTCTTTCGATCGGCCTGGCTGCGGGTGCTAATATTCGCACGCTGTCCTTTGAACAACCGGAACAACTGAGCGTCTTCGTCGCCGATTTCTACAGGGAATGGTATGGCAGGATCGGAATCCCGCCGAAGCGATTGCTCGCAGAGTCCTTCATGCTGCTCGACCCGTGGCTGGCCCTCAAAACGGGCTCAGTGCCGTTCTGGCTTGTGTTCAATGCCAAACCGTCGGTCGATGCGCTGCATGACTATCTTAACGACGGGGCGGCCTTCGACGACATCTTCATAACAGTGTTTCCGAACGGCGTCGAAGCCGTCGGACAGGCAACGATTTCGGATTGGCAGGGTGTGCTCGACCGCGCCCGCAATCGCGGTGATCTGCTTGGCGTCGACCGAGACCGGTTTCCGGCAGACCTCGCTACAATGGTCCGCTACAGCAAGGCGATCGAAGCTCTTCCCAAACGAGCAGCGATGCCCGGGGCGCTGCCATTCCGGAAGGTCGAGGACTTTGCCAGCAACCACTCGCATGCTGGTGTATCATTGACTGGATCTGACGCAGCTTAAACTAACCATTCAAGCGATTTGCGCAATCGCGCTGGCGCGTCCACTTCAAAGTACTGTCCATGACTGAAGATTACCCGCTTCGGCTCCAGCGCTACTAGCTGCCGGGCTGCTGCCTTGGCCAGCTCGCCTTTCAAGCGTACGACAGCCCTCAAATATATCGGTGCGCGGTCGCGCGCGCCCATCAGCTTTGAAAACAGTCGCATCATCGCAGACTGATGATGATCATCAAGGTTCTGGATCAGATCTGTCACGACGAGGCTCCGGCTTTTCCGGTGGAAAAAGCAGACTTCACAAAAACCGCCGATCCCTGGTACCTCGATCTGATCGATATCAGGCGCGAAGTGCGCTTGGGATTGAGGGCCAAGGTCGCCATGCCACGCAATGCGCGCCTTCTTCACTTGGCGACGCTGCCTCAAGCCGGGGGCTGCCCAGGCGAGCGCGTCCGGGACGCGTCCCTTCCAGTCCTTGACGAAACTCCAGTGCGCGCTGTTCGGCGCGACGATATGTCGAATGGGCCCGAGACTTTCGATTTCTTGGCGCAGGACGGGATCGTAGCGCGTCGGCGAATGGAGGACGATACCACCGTCTGCCAACTGCATGACCGTCATGCGAACGGGCAAAGGGATGGCTCCGGCAGCATGGAGCGGCCCGCTGTCGACGATCCAGATGCTGTCACCCACTGGCTTCACAATGTCGAGTGGCGCGTAGGTCATGCTGTATCCGGAGTGAGGAGAGGTTCAGGGATCTGCTTTGATTGCACGCGCAGGACTCCGGTCGCTAACGCCATCGGCCACGACGGCTGTTTCGGCCATACGTGTTTGCCAATGCGATGAGACCGATGGCTATGGCTGCGGTGGCAGCCACCGCACCCAGCGCCAGTCGCTGTTTCCCAGATCGCAGTCCGCCGTCGATGCCGCCGGGTCGCGACGAAGGAGCGTAGAGATTGCCGTCAGTGACGGGAGTTGCATCGGCTTGCTTGAAGTAGGTCGTCATGAACCAGTTCATGAACCGCGCGCTCAAGCTCGGAGCAAAGAAATGCCCGAAGCGTATGAGGTCTGCCGTGGCACCCACTGTCGTTGTCGCCTTTGGATGCCGGGCTACCCTGAGGACAGCATCGGCGACCTTGCGCGCGTCGTAGACTGGCGGCGGGGCCGAGAGTTCGCGGCCGGTATAGTTGGCACCATGGCTGATCCCCGGCGTATCGATAAATGCAGGGTAGATATCGCAGATATGGATGTTCGGATGGTCAGAAAGCTCGCCCCTCAGCGCTTCCGAAAATCCCTTCAGCCCAAATTTGCTGGCGCTGTAGGCGGTGGCGTAAGGTGCTGCGGCAAATCCGCCGAGCGAGATCATGTTGATGAATATGCCGCGATCCTGCTTGAGGAAAATCGGCAGGACGGCGTAAGCATCGTTCATATGACCAATGAGATTGGCGCGGATCACGTGCTCGTGTGCCTCGATCGGCGTATCCTGGAATTTGCCGACAGCACCGACGCCGACGTTGCTGACCCAGACGTCGATTGCGCCGAAGTTCGACGCCGCTTCTGCAAGTGCCTTGACTTGGTCGGCATCGGTAACATCGGTGGGTACGACCAGGACATCGGCTCCCAGCTCGCGGCACGTCTTTGCAACAGCCTGAAGTGCCGCCGCATTCCGGGCGGCAATCACGAGCTTGGTGCCCTGACGTGCGAAGGCCTCAGCGGTCGCTTGCCCGATCCCGCTTGACGCTCCGGTGATCACCACCACCTTCGCCTTGTTCTCCATTTTGTTCTCCGGTTTCGTGGTCAAAGAATTCGATGTTCAGGCCATGATCGCATATCCAAACGCCATGATGAGGCGGACAAACTGCCGACCTCGAAGAGAACCACGGGCCTGTCCTGAGGCGCCCTCGGCGATCAACTTGACAACCGCGATTAGATAACTCCCTTGGCACGATCGTGCCGACAGAAAGACCTTGTTGCGATTGGTTCACTTCTCGCCCGCGTTGATCATCTCGCGGAGCGGAGCTCGTTCGACATTGGCCTCGATCGCCTCGTGACCGGGGGTGCCGGGAAGCGCCTTTCGGAAGTTGCGTGCATAGTCTTTTGGCATCTTGGGCGGGATCATCGGAACGTACTGGTCGACATGCGCCTGGATGATGACCGGACCTTCGCACGAAAAGGCTTCATCCAGGACCGACTCGATCTCCTCAAACTGACGGATCGTAAAGCCGCGTCCGCCCATTGCTTCCGCGGCCTTTGCGAAATCAATAGGCGCCAGTTCGCAGGCGAACTGTGGATTGCCGAGAAACATCATCTGCTCCCAGGCGATCTGATTGAGCATGCCGTTGCAGATCACCAGCAGCTTGAGTGGCAGATTGTGGCGTACAGCTGTAGAGAATTCACCCATCTGCATTCCGAGACCGCCATCTCCGACCACAGCATAAATCGGGCGCTGCGGGTCTGCGATGCCAGCTGCGATCGCGTAGGGGAGGCCAGAGGCCATGGAGGCAAGCGCGCCTGAGACGGCAAACTGGTTGCCGATATCGAGATCGACGTGTCGTGCGGCAAGCTCGGTATTCTGTCCGGAATCAGCGACAAGAACGCCATCCTGAGCGATCCGTCGGCCGAACGCACGGACCACTGCTGCTGGTTTCAACGGAGCACTCTCATTGTTCTCCAGCATGGCCATCTTACTGCGCCAGCCCGCCATTGCCGATTGTGTCTGTTCGAGAAACGAGCGATCCGTCTTCCGGGTCAGACGACTGTTGAGAAGCCGAAGCGTTTCCCTGGCGTCGCCCACCAAACCGGCCTCTACCGGAAAACGAAGGCCGATGCGTTGTGGGTCGCTGTCGATTTGGACGCCGCGAGCGGAAGCGGGCTTTGGATAATATTCGATGTAAGGGAAGGTCGACCCGACGATCAGGACGGCGTCGCATTGCTCCATGATTGCCTGTGAAGGGGCCGTTCCGAGGATCCCAATCCCTCCGGTAGTGTAGGGGTCGTTATCTGCAAGCACCGCCTTGCCCAGCAGCGCCTTTGCGACAGGCGCGGCCAGCAGCTCAGCTGTCTCCGTGAGTTCTTCGTGAGCCCCAAGAGCGCCGCGACCGGCGAGAATGGCGACCTTGCCAGCTCCGTTCAGGATCTGTGCCGCACGATCCAGTTCATCGTCGTTCGGAAGCTGGCGACCCGCAAAATAACGGTTCGGCACGTGCCTGGGCTGATTGCGTTTTGATCGCGATTGCTCTTCCATCTCCTGGGTGTCGCTGGCGATGGAGAGATGGGCTACGCCGCGTTTGGCCAAGGCGGAGCGGCAAGCAAGGCTGGCGAGGTTTTCCATGTGGCCAGCATCGCTGACATGTGCATTGTAGATGGCGACGTTGTCGAAGACGCGGGTCAGATCGACGTCCTGCTGCGTGAACGTCTCGATCAGGTCATGATATTGCATGCCTGTGATAGCGAGAACGGGCATCTGGTCGAGCTTCGCGTCGTAAAGCCCCGTCAGAAGATGGGTCCCGCCGGGACCAGACGTCGCCAGGCACACGCCCAATTTGCCGGTAAATTTGGCGTAGGCACAGGCCATGAAGGCCGCGGACTCCTCATGACGTACCTGCACGAAGCGAATCTGATCCTGTCGCTTGCGCAGCGCTTCCATGATCCCGTTGATCCCATCGCCAGGAAGGCCGAACACGACCTTAACCTCCCAGGCGATCAGCGTTTCAACGAGGATATCAGCGGCATTGGGCATGGCACAGCTCCATAATGATCTTCCTGCGCGAACTACGCGTCCTTCCAAAAGTTCCGGGTCGGGTCGGGTTGCTGGCCGTAGGGCTCGTGGCGCCCATTTTCTAAAAGCCGGGGAACTTCGCTTCTCCGCAGAAGTTCGCGACGCGTGGTCGAATTCCACTTAAGGAGACAGGTATGGAACAGGAAGGAAGAGAAGATCTTATTCGGGATCGCGCTCAACAGATCTGGGAACGTGAAGGCAAAAAAGAAGGTGATCACGAACGCCATTGGAGCCAGGCCGAGCAGGAGATCAGCGCCGAACAAGATGGAAAAACCAACTCGGACGCAAGCGGCGACCAACTGGGGGCTGATCAAGAAGGAACTGCCGGAGGCATCGCAAGCGATTTGCAACCTGGCGGGACGTCACCAGGAGGAGGGCCTACAGCCGGCGCCGATCGCATGGGCGCGACGAACAAAGGCGGCAAAGGCATATCCGGGCCTGACTAAGTTTCGCGCCTAGTAAATTAGGTGGCCCTGCTCCCGTACCAGGACGGCAAGAGGATCGCGATCGCCGAATAATGTCTCTGTTAGGTGTATAACTTTCGGCATTAGATGCGCGGAAGAGCGTTCTGGAATGCCGTCTCTCACGTCAAAAAGTCCGAAGTTGATCTGCGTCAGTCAACGGACGTCCGAGCTGCTGTCCATTAATATCCAAGTTTTGGGATCGATCTGCGATTTTGCAAACGTCACGACGACAGAGGCAGTGCCGCAGTCGCGACGTGACGTCTATTTCGGGGAACCCGCCAAGCCGCGGGGGTCTCGGATTTATCACCTCCAGTCTTCTTATCCTTGGAGTCTCGCATGCGCATCTTGTCCGTTGCTGGTTTCACGGCGCTGTTTGTTGTCTTTCTGGGTCTCATAATTGCAGGTCTTGGTGGATGGCTGATTCCTCCTCGGCGGGAGTCCGTATTATCTGCTTGTCGGTATCGGCTTGATAATCTCCGGCGGCCTCGTGCTGCGCGGTAGCCGGCTGGGGCCGTGGGTCTATACGGTAACGCTACTCGGTGCCGTAATCTGGGCGATCGTTGAATCCGGCCTCGACGGCTGGTCCCTGATACCGCGCCTCATTGGTCCAGCTTTGCTCGGCCTGTGGATGTGGTCGCCGTGGGTTGCGGGCAGGCTGTATCGCCATGAGGCGACCTCCGGCAACGCAGTAAGAGTTGCGAACCTTAGCTTTGCTCTAATGGTGGTCGTCTTTGTATTCGGCTCCGGCTATTGGATCACCGAGGCGAGGACGAAGGTGTTTTCGGCACCGAGTTCTCGGGAAACGGCCCCTCAGGCCGATGGCGATGGAGTTGCAATCGGCAACTGGCAATTTTACGGACGCACTCTGTCGGGAGACCGGTTTTCACCGCTCGATCAGATCAAGGCCTCCAACGTCAGAGATCTGAAGCAGGCGTGGTCGTTTTCAACCAATGATCTGCCAAAGTCCGGTGAGAACTCCAACGGTCGCGAGTTCAGCTTTGAAGCGACACCGATCAAAGCCGGTGACAACCTGTATTTTTGCACGCCGCACCGCGACGTGGTCGCCCTTGATGCGACAACGGGACAGTTGAAGTGGCGCTACGATCCGGGTGGCGACATGTCGCACAACGTCTACCAGGCCTGCCGCGGTGTCTCCTACTATGAGGCGACTGCGTCAGACGCAACGGGCGCCTGTAAGAGCCGGATCGTTCCCACTGCGTCCGACCTGCCGCGGCTGTTCGAGCTCGATGCAGCAACCGGCAAGCCTTGTGAAGGCTTCGGTACCCATGGCATGGTCGATCTTCGTGAACACATGGGGCCGGTCCCGCCGGGCTTCCACTTCATTTCTTCGCCACCGCTTGTTTTGAACGGCAAGATCGTGCTCGGCGGCTGGGTCTATGACAATCAGACGGTTGGCGAGCCATCCGGCGTCATCCGTGCCTTCGACGCAAACACTGGGACACTGGCTTGGTCCTGGGACATGGGAAAGACGCCGCCGAATAAGAAGCTCGATCCGGACGAGACCTATACCCGCGGCACGCCGAACGGATGGGGCGTCTACACGGCTGATCCGAAACTCAACCTTGTCTACGTTCCGCTCGGCAATGCCACGCTTGACTATTTTGGCAAAGAGCGCCGATCGTTCGACGACCAGTATTCGAGCTCGCTGGTTGCCCTCGACCTGACAACAGGAGAGGAGCGGTGGCACTTTCAGACAGTTCATCATGATCTGTGGGATTTCGACGTTCCGGTCGGGCCCTCTCTTGTGGATCTGCCCGGTGCCAATGGTGCAACGATCCCCGCACTGCTGCAAACCACAAAGCAGGGCCAGCTCTACCTCCTCGACCGTCGCGATGGCCATCCGATCACCAACGTCGAGGAAAAGCCGGTCCCGAGAGGTGATATTCCGGGGGAGCGGTATTCACCGACACAGCCATTCTCGACGGGCATGCCGCAAATGCTGGCGCCGAAGCTCCAGGAAGCGGACATGTGGGGTGCCACGCCGATAGACCAGCTCCTCTGCCGCATCGCCTTTCATCGGATGCGCGATGACGGCCTGTATACGCCGCCGGGCGTAAAGTCGACAATTGGCTGGCCGGCCTTCGACGGGACCTCGGACTGGTATGGCGCTACCATCGATCCCGAACGAAAACTGCTCTATCTCAATACAACCTTCATGCCATTCCAGCTCCAGATGCTTCCCTATCAGACAGCGCTCGACAAGGGCCTGTTCAAGCCTTGGGGAGGCTGGAGCGAGCCCTATCCACAGCCTGAATTCCAGAACAACCCCCAGCACGGAACACCCTATTCGATCGTGGTGAAGCCGTGGCTTAATATTTTCGGTCTGCCCTGCACGCGCCCGCCCTGGGGGCAGATGCAGGCGATCGATCTGGTGACGAAAAAGGTCGTGTGGCAGCGTCCGATCGGTACGACGCGAGACATGGGGCCGTTCGGGCTGCGTGCCCCCATCGGATTGCCAACTGGCATCTTCAGCATGGGCGGCAGCGTCGCGACGCGCAGCGGCCTTGTCTTCATGGCTGCAACGACCGACCAATACATCCGCGCCTTCGATGGCAAGTCCGGCGAAACGCTGTGGGAGGATCACCTGCCAGCAGGCGGCAACGCGACGCCGCTGACCTATCTCGGCAAAGACGGCCGCCAATACGTCGTTGTCGCAGCCGGCGGGCATGGCGGATTGCAGTCTCGCAACGGCGATGAGGTCATCGCTTTTGCTTTGCCGAAAAGCTGACTAACTGGCGGCAGGATACCACGGGACTCAAGCATCCGGTGAACCAGTGAGCACGGCTGCGCGCGTTACCCCTGATCCAAGATGGCGATTGCCTCATAGGGCCTGAGTTCTATGGTGTCGCCGAGCCGCTGAACCGGACCGTAATTGCAAATGAGGCAAGGCCCTTCGATCTGCAGCTCCGACGGCAGTGTGAGCGCCACGGCTTTCGGCCTGAAATTAGCGATCACAACGACTCGGTCTTCGTTCAGGGTCCGCGTGTAGACAAAGAGATCTGGATGGGTGTCGAGCCAGGACTGGTAGTCGCCATACACGACGACGGGATGCGTCTTTCGGAGTGCAATGAGCTTCCGGTAGTGGTTCCAGATCGATTGTTCATCGGTCATCGCCCTCTCGGCATTGACGGTCGCGTAGTTCGGATTGACCTCTATCCAGGGAACACCGGTCGAAAAGCCACCATGCGGGGCTGCGCTCCATTGCATCGGCGTTCGGGCATTGTCTCGGCCGCTTTGGTTGGCACCTTTGATGAAGTCCTCTGGCGACAGCCCAGCATCCAGGTGAAGCCGATGCATGTTGAGTGTCTCGACGTCCCGGTACTGCTCGATCGAGGTGAACGGCATGTTCGTCATGCCGATTTCCTCTCCCTGGTAAACGTAGGGCGTTCCCTTCAAAAGGTGCAGGACCGTTGCCAACATCTTGGCCGATTGAACGTGATAACCGCTGACGTCGCCGTAACGGGAAACTGCGCGCGGCAGATCGTGATTGCCCCAAAATAGCGAGTTCCAGCCATCCTTGGCGAGTGCGAGTTGCCACTTGCCAAGAACCGTTTTGAGGCCCACGAGGTCGAATGGCTTTGGCCGCCACTTGCCATAGATCTCGTCCCACTGCTGGGTCACGTGCTCGAATTGAAAAACCATCGACAGTTCGCCACGGTCCCGCCCCGAGTAAAGAAGTGCCGACCCCGGTGTCGCGCTCCAGGTCTCCCCCACCGTGAGGATGTCGCGACTTCCGAAAGTCTCGGCACTCATCTCCTGCAAGTAGTCGTGCAGGTGTGGGCCGTCCTTGATCAATTCCTGGTCCGGTTGCTTGCCGATGTAGTCGATGACGTCCATGCGGAAACCGGCGATGCCGCGATCCAACCACCAGTTCATCATCGCGTATATTTCACGGCGTACGGCCGGATTTTCCCAATTCAGATCTGGCTGGCGGCGGGAGAACATGTGCAGGTAGTATTCTCCGGTCTCGACATCGAGCGTCCAGGCTGGTCCCCCAAAAGAGGATTTCAGCCCATTCGGAGGCCCTCCATCTTTCGCGGGTTTGCGCCAGATGTAGAAGTCGCGGAAAGGGTTGTTGGTTGCTTCGCGGGACTGCTGGAACCAAGGGTATTCATCGGATGTGTGATTGACCACGAGATCGAGCATGATGCCGATCCCATGTTTTCTAGCCTCTTCAACGAGGCGGTCGAAGTCTGCTAATGTGCCAAATTCCGGAGCGATATCGCGATAATCAGAAATATCGTAGCCATTGTCATCCATTGGCGACTTATAGATCGGCGACAACCAGATCACGTCGATACCCAGCTTTCTGAGATAATCGAGCTTTGAAATCACTCCCGGGATGTCGCCGATACCATCGCCGTTCGAGTCGCAGAAGCTGCGGGGGTACACTTGATAAATCGTCGCAGTATGCCACCACTTCGGTCCGAGCGGAGACCGCCTCATCGGCGTTGCTGACAGGTCCATTGGGAGCGTTCCTTGAAAAACAGCTTTGAAGAGAGCGAACACTTGGACTGAGAGGTAGTTCCGGAACTGGGAGAAACTGCCTGGAAATCGACGAAAGCGGAAGAAGATGCGGGGAACATGTTTCCTTCGGAAACCGTTGAAAATGTTCCCGGGCAGGAGAAAGGTTTACAAGTGTCGAGCCGAAGCAGCAGCTGGTACGAGGAAGCTGTCATCTACAGCATCGATGTCGAGAAATTCTCAGACGGCAACGGTGACGGGATTGGTGACTTCGTGGGGCTCACTGAAAAGCTGATTTATCTTTCCGAACTTGGCATCACCTGTATATGGCTCCTGCCGTTTTATCGAAGCCCCGATCGGGATAACGGCTATGATGTCAGCGATTTCTATTCAATCAACCCGAAGGTCGGGACGCTAAATGATTTCCTGACATTCCTGCATAGCGCGGGGGAACATGGCATTCGGGTGGTGATGGATCTCGTCGTCAATCACACATCCGATCAGCACCCATGGTTTGAGGCGGCGAGGCGAGACGACAAGAGCCGCTACCGTGATTATTACGTCTGGAGCGCCGATCCTCCACCCGTCGCCGCCGGCGCCAAATCCATCTTTCCAGGTGAGGTCGGAAGCCTGTGGACCTATGACGACGTGGCGCGGGCGTACTATTTCCATAATTTCTATGAATTCCAACCGGAGCTGAACGCGGCGAACCCTCAGGTCCGCGAAGAAATACTGCGCATCTTGGACTACTGGATCGCATTCGGCGTCAGCGGGTTCAGGCTAGATGCCGCTCCACTCATCATCGCCGACAAAGGTCTCGAGCACGCCAACCCTCGCGATCCGCATGGAATCCTGCGAGAGATCGGCAGCTATGTGCAAAGCCGACGACCGGGCGGCGTTCTGCTCGGCGAAGTTAACCTTCCACCCGAGGCGACAGACGCTTTCTTCGGAGAGGGCGACCAGCTCCAGCTTTTGCTTAATTTCATGCTGGCCTGCTACCTCTTCGCCGGGTTTGCCAAGGAGGATGCTTCTGCGGTCAATCAGGGACTGAGCCTGCTTCCGGAACCGCCGCCAGGCTGCGGTTGGGTGAATTTCCTTCGTAACCTTGATGAACTCGATTTCTCGCGAGTGCCGCCGGATCTGAAAGAGACCGTTTTTGAGGCCTTCGCGCCGAAGAAAGAGATGCAGGTTTTTGATCGCGGTGTTCGCCGCCGTGTGGCGCCTATGCTGAGAGGTAACCAGAAACGGATAGAGCTCGCCTTCAGCATCATCTTTTCCTTGAGGGGCCCACCGCTCATCGTCTATGGCGACGAGATCGGCCTCGGTGAGGATCTTACTCAGCACGGACGCAATTCCGTGCGGGTGCCGATGCAGTGGTCGGGGAAAAAGAATGGCGGATTTTCGGCAGCAAATGGCGCCAAGCTTTGCCAACCGGTCGTGGGCCAGGGTTCGTTCTCCTACAAGCGAGTGAATGTTGCGGATCAGCAGGAGCGTCCAGGATCTTTACTGAATGCTATCAAACGATTCATTTCACTTCGCAGGAGCCAATCGATCTTCACGAAGGGCCGGCCGGTGAGGCTGAGTGCCGAGGATCCATCAGTTCTGGTGCATGGGTTTGAGGACGCAGGCACTCTCATGTTGTTCGTCCACAATTTTGCGAACCGAGGCATCAGGACGGAGATCAACTTCGGTGGCACCCAACCCCGCAAGTTCCGGAATCTGGTCGGCGGCGCGGAGTTCGAAGGAGCTGGAAAACCGGGGCTTGAGCTTGAGCCCTATGCCTACCATTGGTTTATTTCCGAAGGAAACGGTTCATGACGCTCATTGGTTACCATGCTTCCCACGAGCAGTTTGCACCAAGCCAACTCCTCACTTACGTGCAGGCTGCGGAGACTGCCGGCTTTGGTGGGGTGATGTCGTCCGATCACCTGACGCCTTGGAGCGTGAGGCAGGGCCAATCGGGTTTTGTCTGGGCCTGGCTCGGGGCAGCGCTCCAGGCGACGCGCACAATTCCATTCGGAGTGATCACGGTGCCTTCAGGATGGCGGTACCATCCTGTCATCACGGCGCAGGCTGCGGCAACCATCGCTGAACTATTCCCGAAGCGCTTTCCCTGGATGGCGGTCGGCAGCGGTCAGGCCATGAACGAGCACATCGCCGGTGAGCGTTGGCCGTCGAAATCGGAGCGAAACGCGAGGCTAGAGGCCGCCGTGGACATCATCAGGGATCTCTGGGCAGGACGTCTCGTCAGCCGGGAGGGACCGATCAAAGTCGATGAGGCGCGCCTTCATACTCTTCCTGCCAAATTGCCGCGAATCGTGGCCGGCGCCCTGTCGCCGGCAACGGCGGAGTGGGCGGGAGGCTGGGCAGATGCTTTGATCACCATCAACCAATCACAAGAAAAGCTTGTCGAGATCATCGACGCCTTCCGACGCGGTGGCGGACATGGCAAGCCGCTTTACTTGCAGGTGCATGTTTCCTACGCGCGGTCCGAAGAGGAGGCGAGGGCGAATGCCTTTGATCAGTGGCGCAGCAACGCAGTGACGGCGGCAATGTCAGAAACCCTGCGCCTGCCCGAGGAATTCGACGAGGCCTGCGCGAAGGTTCGGCCGAAAGACATGGATCAGCATGTTCGGATTTCCGCCGATCCTCAGCGGCATGTCGAGTGGCTGAAAGCCGATTTTGCCGCGGGCTTCACAGAGATTTATGTTCACAACGTCGGGCGTAATCAGACCGAGTTCATCGAGGTCTTCGGTGCAAAGGTTCTTCCATCTTTCAAGGACGGACCGTGCCATCCGCTCAAAAGCGCCTAAACCGATTTGCTTCTCGTGGGGGGACCGAAAGTTTTCTCCCAACCCTCACGCGGACCGGCTCGGGCGCGTGAGACCAGCTTGCTACGGATTCATCGGAGCATCCCATCGGTCGCGCCGACCTTCTGCCGGTACCGGTCTAAATAGGAGTGCAACGTCCGCGTTTAGAACCCAGTGGTCTTGCAAGTCGTATGGCCGGCGGCCGCTTCCTCCGTAGCGGGGGTCTTCGCTTGACCATGTCAGTTGCCACTGATGGTGGATCGGCGGCGCAAACAACGGATCTGGTATACTGTCGATGACCTGGTCGCGTCCGAAGTTGATGAACAATAGCCGTTGGTCATCCGGCTGGTCGGCAAAATATCTTAATAAGAACGCCGCACTGGACAAGACACTGCCGTCGATTTGAGAAGGAGCTGCGTGGGGGTGCCAGGAAAGGGCTTTATGCGTTCGCCGCAGAGCCAAGAGGTCACGGTGAAGAGCGACTGTGGCTGCGTGCTGTTCCCATTCAGACCAATCGAGTTTGACTTTCTCAAAAGTTTCGCGCGTGCAAGGGTCGGCGATAACAAGCTGTTCATCGGTCAGGTTCGGAAACTGACTGACGAAATCCCGCCGCCCATTGCGAACCGACGCAGCAATCTCGCCGTCTCGATCGGCGAAATAATAGAACGGTGGGGAAGAGCCGAATTCCTGCCCTTGAAACAGCATCGGCGTCTGAGGGCCGAGCAATTGAAGCGCCGTCAATGCGCGCAGGCGCGCTGGCGATGTCACTTGGCTTAGTCTGGCTCCGATCCCTGTATTGGCGATCTGATCATGATTTTCGAGAAAGTGAATGAAGTTCCACGGCCTCAGGTCTAGGCCGGGTGTCCCCCGTGGCCCGTCTTGCCAATCGTACCGCTGCCCCTGAAACAGGTAGCCATATTTCGCCGCGGAAACGAACTCCTGGGCCTTACCATGATGGTCATGAAGGTATGCTTCGTTGCGGCCCGTGAGAGCAACGATGGCCGAGTGGTGGAAATCGTCGTTCCAGAGCGCATCGAGACCGTGCCCCCCTGTCGCCACAGGCCGCACCATATCGGTTTGCTGCGGCTCGTTTTCGCTGACGAGGTAAATCCCAAGGCCTCGGGACGCGGCCCTGGCCTCTTTCGAGATTGCTGTGACGATGTGCTCGGGGCTGGAGTCGAAAAGGGCCTGGGTCGCGTCGATACGCAAGCCATCGAAGTGAAACTCGTCGATCCAGTAAGCACCATTCTTGCTCACGTACTCGCGGACGCTGGCAGTTCGGTCCGTCGAAATTGATCGATTTACCCCACTCGTTCGAGTAGCGGTCGGTGAAATAATCAGATGTGAAGTCGTCGAAGCGATTGCCACAACCAAAGTGGTTGTAGACGACGTCGAGGATTACCCCTAGGCCAAGGCGGTGGGCTTCATCTACGAACGATCGGACATCGTCTGGCGTTCCGTAAAGCCGGGTTGGCGCGTAGAGAAGGGTCCCGTCATAACCCCATCCAAAATCGCCCACAAACTCGTTGATCGGCATCACCTCGAGACAGTTTATGCCAATCTCTGCCAATTTCGGTAGCTTTTGCTTTGCCGCAGCAAATGTCCCCTCCTCGGTAAACGAACCGACGTGCATCTCATAGAGGACGACGCCTCGGGGATCGACCCCCTTCCATCCATCATCGCTCCACTGGAAGCTTGCTGGATCGATAACCACCGAAGGCCCGAGAGGGCCGTTAGGCTGGTAGCGTGACGCCGGATCGGCAAGCAAGTCGGCCGAGTCTCCGAAATGAAACTGATAGCTAGTGCCGTCACCAATTTCTGCGATCGTGAGGGAAAAATAGCCGTTTTGCTCCGACGCAAGTTGATGTTCCGAACCATTGCCGATTAAAACGAAAGCGCGCTCCCTTGCCGGTGCCCACAATCGAAAAGAAACTCCTTTGCAGCAAACCTCTGCGCCGATTGGGAGCCGCCTTCGTGTTTTCTCGACACTGCCTGATGTCGCCCTGTTTGCTTGCAGGTCTGTTAGATAGTGTGGATCCATTGGCCCCTCCGTCTGAGCCGCTCGGGCAGGAAGCTTGTAAGTGAGGCGCTGCCGTCAAACGTCAAATGATCGGTTTTCCGCCTGTTACCGCAACTGTCGCACCTGAGACGTAGCTCGACAGCGGATCGGCCAGCATTACGTAGGCTGTCGCAAGTTCCGCCGGCTGGCCCGGCCGCTGCATCGGAACCTGCTTGCCGAAATTCTTGACGGCCTCTTCCGGCATGGTCGATGGAATAAGCGGTGTCCAGATCGGACCCGGCGCCACGGCATTGGCCCGAATTCCCTTTTCCGCAAGCATCTGCGCCAGCCCGGCTGTAAAATTTTGGATGGCGCCCTTTGTGGTGGCATAAGCCAGAAGGTGCGGGCTCGGACTATCGGCATTGATCGAAGCCGTATTGATGATGGCACCGCCTGGCTTCATATGTGCCACGGCCGCCTTGGAGAGATAGAACATCGCGTGGATGTTGACCCTGAACGTGAGCTCCCACTCTTCATCGCTGATCTCACCGATATCCTGAAAGCTCGCCTGATGCGCCGCGTTGTTGACGAGGATATCGACGGCGCCAAGCTCCGCGCGCGCCGTCTCTATTATGCTGCGGCAGTGCTGCGCGTCTTGGATATCGCCCGGAACGAGAACCGCCTTCTGCCCGGCCTCTTCGATCCATCGCTTGGTTTCATTGGCGTCTTCATGCTCGTCAAGATAGGCGACGAGGACGTCGGCGCCCTCGCGCGCGAAGGCGATCGCGACGGCGCGGCCAATACCGCTGTCGCCGCCGGTAATGATGGCCTTCTTGCCGCTCAGGCGGCCCGATCCACGGTATGACTGCTCGCCGTGATCCGGCACAGGTGACATCGCATTGGTCTTGCCGGGCATTGGCTGGCGCGGTGTCTCGAAGGGGGGCTTTGGATAGTCCTTCATCAGAAATCTCCTTTCGGTTTGGTTGTCGGATCGTCCTCGGATGACGATACAGCAGAGCGCGGTAGCCGCGTCGCTAGCACCTTATCCGCGACGTTCGAGGGATGGCCTGGGCATCATTGTCGGGAAGCATCCCAACGACCGTCGCAGTATGTGGCGCGATGAACCTGTGCGACCGCCGAAAGTTCCATGAGCTCATGTCGCTTCGGCCCGCGCTTTACTTCTGCCGAGGCTGCTTCAGCTCTGAGCCAGCCGCGCCCTGCAGGCCCTGCCGCTTGGAAGCGGCTGCCTGGTAAAGCGTCCGAGCTGCATTTCGCACTTCCTCCTGGACCGCCTGATCCCTGTCATAGGCCGTGTGGCTCGTTGCATAGGGCTCCCAGTAGCCGATGTAGCGATCGACCTCGGCCAATGTCCCGGCGGGTTCGAGATCCATCGACTTCAACCAGTCGGACACCGACCGGCGAACGTTTTCCGCCCCTTCCGTGTCGCCGTGCACGATAACCGAGAATAGCCGGCCTTCCAGATGTCGTGGATAGTCCCAGCCCCTCATCTCCAGTTCCTTTGCCTCCTTCGCATGTTTGCCATGGGTGGAGGTCGGGTCCGGATTGCCACCGTCGGCGCAGACCAGGCGGTCGATCATCAGCTTCAATGGGGAGGACGTCTGATACCAGTTCACCGGCGTGACAATCATGATACCGTGTGCCTCAACCCAGAGCGGATAGATGTCGTTCATCCAGTCGTGGATCTGGCCGAGCGAATAGTTGGGATAGCACGAGCAGGGCCAATGACAGAGGGCGGCAGCGGTCGAAAAGCAGGCTTTGCACGGATGGATCTGCCGTCCGTATTCTGACGCCAACCGGCTGAGATCGAGCACTTCCACATGGACCCGCGGCTCCTGCTCCAGAACCCCCCGGGCGGCTTCCACCATTCGGAAGCTTTTCGACAGCTCGCCGGGACAGGTATGTTCGCTGCGTGATGATCCGTTGATCAGCAGGAAGCGGACCGGGCCGTCGGGATCTTCATGCCGACGCTGGGCGTCCTGGATCGCTTGCCGGGCGGCCAACCAATCGACGGCCAGATCATAGTCGGGATCGGCGAATTCCGGGCCTGCCTTGCGCGTCTTCGGGCTCTTCCTAGAGTTTTCGTAGGCGTCCCATGCCGCCTCGGTGATCTTGGCAAGTTCGGCAGAGAGCGCCTCGTAGGCCGGATCCTGGAACTGATTGAGAAAACGCCGCTTGAATTCCTCCTCGGGCAGCCGAGGGCTCGGGCTGCCCTTGCGAGGTCCGAGGTCCGGCGTTCCAGGCTTGGGCAATGAAGGCATGGTCGCTCCGTTGAAGGGATGAGTTGAATGAACGTCCGCGGAAACCGACTGTTCCTCGAGGCGTTATTGAAAGCGGTCGACTGGCCGCTAAATCCTCATCGATAGAAATCGAGGGACTCAATCACCGAATGTCAAATCGCGCTGGGAGTGGCTGCTCCGCGATCCTTCTGATCACTGTCTTGATTTCATCATGCTCCAGCGAGCAGGACCAGCAGCGCAAGACGCTGCAGGGAATTTTGTCCTGGACCGCCAGCGCCGAGATGATCGTCGACGCGCGCACCCTGGGCCGGGCTCCAGAAACGTACAGCGGATTGGCCATTGAGCGTTGCCGGGAAGAAATCACAACCCTTGTCAACGAGTTGGGCGATGAAGCGCCGGAGGCCGTAAAAAACATTCAGCCACTGCTGCAGGCGGCGGCCGCTGCGGCCTCGAAAGGCGATCGACCCGCGGCCGAACGCATACTTGAAGCGCTTCGACACGCAAGGTCGGAGATTGAGAGCGGGATGCCGAGGGCATGAAGAAGCTCCTGCAGATCTCCCTCGGCATCGTTACCAGCGTCGGTGGCTTCCTCGAAACCGGCCTCATCGCGACGTCGGCGCAGGCAGGCGCCGCCTTCGGTTTCCAGCTGATCTGGGCAGTCATCCTCGGCACCATCTGCCTGATCTTTCTTGCGCTTGTCGGGGTCGAGAGCTGAAATGGCTTTATCGACTTCCCCAGTGCGCAAAGACCATTCCTGGGTCGATTGTACCGCCTGTCCGGATGTAGCGACTTCCATGTCCGCACAGAGGGTAAATCTCTGGCGGATCTTGTATTTCGTGCAGTAGGTGTTTCGAGCAATTGTGAACAGCCAGGATTTTACGCTGGTCCCGGGCCGAAATTGATCAATGTGAGCGAGCGCCTTGAGCACCGTATCCTGCGTGAGATCGTCCGCATCTGTCACAGATCGTTCGAACCGCATCGCGAACCGGTGCACCGCCGGCATTAACGCAACGATTTCGTTTTTGATCTCCGCACCCGTTCCACCCAGTCCGCTCATGTTCTCTCTCCTCGTGGTCGAAGAAGAATGAGCATCGAAGCTACGCGTTCCCCCTCGTTCTGGAACAGTGCGGAACCGTACAGGAGATCCGGACGGGAACGGCTAACGCCTCACGAAAGCCAGTGTTGTTCTCGCTTCGGAAGCCTCCACTTCCGATCTCGGACCTGCTGCGTGAAAGTCTATTGCTGGGCTGCTTCGAACATCATCCGAAGGGTGGCAAAGACACAGAGTAAACAGACCGGCCAGGTGAAGGCCGAGTTCGGAAGCAGAAGTGCCAGCTCCCGAAGGATAGAGACGTTTGATCTTCTCAGTCCCCAGGTACCCACGGTTCGTAGTCGCCATCGACATGTCCGCGCCTACCCGTGGCGTTCAGCGAGCCTTTGGGCCGATAGGCCTGTGCGGTTCCCGTTTGGTTCGATCGGTGTAGTTTTTGCCAAGGCCGAGGGACGTATGTTTCCATTGACAAGGCGATATCTGTTTTATTCTGCATCCAGCCAAACCAGCCTGGTGGGATTTTTGCGTCAGCGTAGCCATTGTAAATCACCCAGCGTCGGCGCACTCCGAAAGAGGTCACGCCGCCTCCATAGTAGACGTTGCCGAATTCATCCGCGCCAACCCGCTTGCTATGTCTCCAAGTCAGGTACCGGGTGCCGATGGTCTGTCCATTCCACCAGGTGAACATTTGTAAGAGCAAGATCCTTTTGCCGACAAACTCTCTGGCTGGCTGAAGACCGAGGCCGGGAGGTCGGGTGGGATAGCCGCAGACAATCATCTGGGAACCGGCGAGCGATCTGGAGGTTTGAGAATTGCAACTCGAACCCTGAAGGGAAAATCAAATCATGAAAATGAAACTCATCTGCGTCTCATTACTTGCAGCCGGAATGGCCACGAGTGTCTTTGCTCAGTCCTCGAATTCCCCAAGCGGAACCGCGACCGGTACCGGTGTGACCGGTACCGAGAACGGTGGGGGAACCCAGACCATGCAACCGACGATGGACCCGAATTCCACGGGCAGCACGACGAACGGCTCGATGGGCTCCACATTGCCTGGCGGTTGCAGTGGCGGCAGTGATTCTGCGAGCTCGACCGCTTCGGGTTCTGTGCAGACCCAGGGTGGTCTGAGTGATGCGACCCCGCAGGGCCAAGCTTGTTCTCAGTGAGAAGACGTGACGTCTTAGTCATAAGGAATGGCGGCCTCGGCGATGCCACTTATCGTCGCGCCGCCATTTCGCATCACCGGCCATGACCTGGCCGCTACGGGCTAGGGAAGTGGATGCGAACACCAGAGATCTGGCTTTGCTCGCCGATCCGGCCCAGCCATGGAAACTGCCTGATCTGGCAGACTTGTGTGGCATGTCACGCGCCACATTCATGCGGCACTTTCAGGACAGGTTGGGTTGCTCCGCGCTCGATCTGTTGACCGATCTCCGCATGAGTTTGGCCGCCAACGAGCTAAAGAAGCCAGCAATCAGCACCGAGACTGTGGCCGAAACGGTCGTTATCAATCTGTCTCGGCATTCCGTCGTGTATTTACTGAGAGAATGGGAATGACCCCTGGGGAATGGCGCCGACAAGCGCATGCCGGGCGGGCGCGTTCGAGGATTGATCCTTTCGCGCATTATATTGAGGTAATTAAGTCTCGATATTATCAGAGACGACCGTATTGCTCTCGATCATTATAGACAGGGAGACCACGGTGGGCGACCTCGCACAGAAACTCAAAAAAGTCAGTCGGCTGTTCTGGATTGAGACGGCGGAGCGGTGGTAAGTTCATTTTGGCATAGGGCTCGACAGCAGTCTGCCCAGCGACCGACCGCACGGCGGAGCGGCACGGACTGTGGCCGTTTGTTTTGCACATTCGTTAAAACTGTACCGGCTTTTCTAACCCCGGCGTCAGACATCGCATGAAATGGTGCCGGCCGGAGGTAACGATGATCCGACTGGTTTCCTGTATCACCGAGCAGCATAGTTGGGCGCTATTGCTTGTTGCGGTCTGTGTTTGCACCGCCGGAAATCTGGCGGCCGTGTTCATGCTGTCGCGCGCGCGCCAGTGCGTCAAAGCGCATCGGAACTTGTGGCTTGCTATAGCCGGGACGGTGCTTGGCGGGACGATCTGGGCAACACACTTCATCGCCATGTTGTCGTACAGTATTCCTGTATCGTACCAGATGATGGAAACCGGTCTGTCCATCGTCGCGGCGGTGGCGATTTCTTGTCTGGCGAGTTTTACATCGCTCTATGTTCCTGGCCGGCAGGGTGCCGTGGCGGCCGGTATCGATGACGAGATCAGGGTGCTCAGGGATCAGCTGGCCAGAAAGCTAACGTTGCAAAACGCGCAGTTGAGAAAAATGCTAGAGCGGTTTGAACGGTGAGCGTGGCGCGCTGCCTGCCCTTTTAAGCTTGTTGTAGGTGGACAATCACAGATTTGAATAAGGTGTCGCCGGTTCGAGTCCTTTCAAGGCGAAAGGGCGTAGGGACTCGGCATTTCACTAATCGGCGGCCAATCCGGCTGTGGGGACGCCGTTAAGTGGTTGCGTTGAGAAGCTCGAGTTCCAGTACCCTGAACCGCTTGGTGTCACGAAGCCGGTGAGAAGAACGAGAAGGGGAGTTCTAAAGTTTACGGAGACGGGCCATCAAATCAATCAGCCCCGGTCTGTGCGACAAATTGTCGGCCGCCGCCGGCGGCCCTCAGCCCCGAAATTCGCCTTCGTTCATGTCACGTTCGTCGTAGTTGAGGTCCCAATCCTTGGCATCTCCATCTTTGCCCGGAGTCTTCTTATTGACGGTCGCGTCGTCCGAATGGGTGATGACACGCGGCTTGGCGCTGCTCACGCCGTTGTTGGATCCTCCGGCATGATTGCTTTCGGACTGTCCTTTGGCGTCGTTCTCGATTTCTGCCTTCGAGGGGTTTTTACTTTTTTCCATGTCGCTAGTGCTCCTTGGTTGTCGATGTGTGATTCTCTGATGTCCGGTCTGTTTCTTTCATGGCCCGGTCCAATCCTTTCGCCGCCGCCTTGGCCAGATCGTTGCGATGACGGTCGGCGGCGGGGCTGTCTATCGAGCGAGCGTCATCTGTCTCGGGAGGGATCGCCTCCGGCGTCGTTTCGCGTTTCGGCATTTTCGATTCCTTTCTCGGTTATCCCAATCGACCCCAGGCGGGATTCCATTCAACGCCTTCGACAAGCTCGACGAAGACGGTTTCGCTGCTATCGGCTTTATGCGAATCTGCGAGTTTGAAGGCTGCTTCCGGCTCCATTTCCTCGCCGGGAAAGATCGTATCGTCCGCAGCTGTGTCCGCGACCTTGCGGACATATCCGCGAATCCGATCGCCGGAATGATAGAATTTGATCACTAGCGACCCAGCAGGCGCGACACCGGTAGAGTATCGCCGATAGTCAGGGCGTTCCTCTGGCGCGTCGAGATCACCGGCCCTATACCAGTGCGCGAGGTCCTGACCCTCCGGTCGCCCTTCGTCTTCGCAGATTTGGTATGCCCGCAATCTCCGTGCGTCATCGTCAATCACGGTTCTTGCTTGCTGCTCGATGACCTTCAGGACGACTTTGCCGCGGATGTGCTTTTCCTTGAGGGCGGACTGGGCTTCTGCGGCTTGACGAAGCTCGAAGGTGCTGGCAACGACGACCTTCACCTTGCCCTGATCGAGCAACGCCGCGATCTCCTGCAACTGAGTGCCGTTCGGCTGAGCGGTGTATCGTCCCGCCCGAATCTTCAGTTTTTTGGCTCGCGCCTTGTCCGGCTCCTGGAGTGTCGAGATCAGTGCTCCTCCCGGCTTGACGACGCTGAAGCTACGTTCCTGTGTCTCGCCGCCGATCAAGTCGAACATCACGTCCACAGGCTCAATCACGTCTTCGAACTTTTCCGCCTTGTAATCGATCACCTGATCAGCACCGAGATCGGTCACGAAGTCCCTGTCGGACGAGGACACTGTCGTCGCGACCCAGGCACCTTTGGCCTTGGCGAATTGAATAGCGAAATGCCCGACGCCGCCCGCACCCCCGTGAATAAGGACACGCTGGCCAGATTGGAGCCCGCCATGGTCGAACAGGCCCTGCCACGCAGTGATGCCGGCCAAGGGTACGGCGGCGGCACCGACCGCATCAAGCGACTGCGGCTTTGCCGCGACCTCATCAGCCCGCGCCAGCACGAATTCCTCGTAGCCACCATGTTCCGGCGACAGGAACGCAAAAACCTCGTCGCCAATCAGGAAGCTGGCAACGTCAGAGCCGAGGGCAGCGATCTCGCCGCTGACATCTCGGCCGAGCACATAGGGAAGATCCTTTTCAGTAACGACAGGATATTTGCCCTCGCGCATCTTTGCGTCGACCGGATTGACGCTTGCAGCAAATACTTTGATGACGACTTCGTCGGCGGCGGGGGTTGGCCGATCGATTTCCTCGATCGCCATGACTTCCGGACCGCCGAAGCGATGGATACGGACAGCTTGCATGATAGGTTCCCTTTAAGTTCGAGAGTAAGTTTGAAACACGCGCGAGGCAATGTGCTCATTCATCTGTCGGCGGATCGCTTAGTGGTGAACGGGCAATTGACTATGCCGCCCGATGATCAACGTTTCGGCTGCTTGCCAAAATCCTTGCGCAGCTCGTCCTTGGCCCTGTCGAGCGTCGCCAACCGCGACTTAGAAAGCTGCTTGCCGGCGCGATTGATATAGAAATTCAGCATCGACATGGCGGACTGGAAAGGGCTGGCCTTGCGGCGGAGCTATGTTCGGCCGAGGCTTGCAGCGAGTCGGCGATCTTCTTGGCGCTACGCCGTTTGAAGACGCCGCCTTTCAGATCCATCGCATCGCTGTTTTCGGTCACATCCTGCGACCATTTCTGTTTGGATTTCTCCTTCGGCACGAACGTTCCTCCATAGAAGAAGCGGCGCCACTGTCGTGACGCCGTGTCCTATCAATGATGCGCGTGGTGCTCGTTGCGCTTGCGCGTGGCTGCAGCTTTCTTGGCTGAGGCCGAGCGCTCTTCCCTGGTGCGCGACGCAGCGGCGGCACCGCCCTTGCGCCCGCCCTTTTCGGAAGAGGCGTGGTCTTCGGAATGGCCCCGGCCGGACCCTGATTTCTTGCCACCGCCACTTTCCCTATTGACGGTGGCCCAGGCACGGCGTTCGGCTTCCTTATCGGAGACGCCACGGTCCTCGTAGCCTGCCTCGACATGCTCGGCCTTGCGCTTCTGCTTATCGGTATATGCGGATTTGTCGCGGGGCATGGAACATCTCCTCTTGCTTAGATGAAGCAAGGAAAACGACGTCTCGCCGCCAATGTTCCTCGACCGGCCGCCCCAGTCGTCGGCTTCTGTCGGAATTGGTCAGTGGCGTGCGTTCCGTACACGGCACGTCCCCAAGGAACAACGCCGATCTGCGAAGACCTTCCGGTTGAGCCATCATGCAACAATGCCGTGATGAAACAGCTTTCTCCGCCCACATGTCCGCGGTCGGATCACATCGAGACTGGCGAGGCGGGGTCACGGCCTCCGGGTGGTCGAATGCCAGCCCATACGCAACGCAGGCGCCCCTGTCGTGAGCGCCGATGGCGAACCGTCGTCTCGATGCCATTACCTTGAACAAGGCGTTGTTCGAAGCCTTCGATGATCGCGGATACAAATGTCCTCGCTATGTGGGCTCAGGTTAGGCGACGGCGCTACGAGCCTGCTCGGGATGCTTTCCCTCTGCGAACTCCTCAACGATTTTGGCGCAGAACGCGGGCAGGTCGCCCGGCTTCCTGCTCGTAACGAGTCCCTTGTCGGTAATCACTTCCTTGTCCACCCAGGTTCCACCGGCGTTTTCGATGTCTTTCTGGATCGACGAGTAGGACGTGACCGTGCGACCCTGTAGTACGTCTGCTTCCACCAGCAGCCATGGACCATGGCAGATGACGCCGACGGGCTTCGCCTGCTCAAAGAATGACCGAACAAACGAAACGACATCGGCGTCGGCTCGCAGCTTGTCCGCCCCGACGCATCCACCTGGAATGACGAGGCCGTCGAAGTTGCTTGCGGCGACATCCGTCACCTTCCTGTCTACGGCATACGAGCTACCGGGGTCGAGGTCGCTATTATTTGTCTTGGCTTCGCCGGCCTCGATGCCGACCACGGTGACTTTAGCGCCGGCAGCCTCGACTGCTTCCTTGGGCTTCTTGAATTCAGGCTCTTCGGTGCCGCGGGGTGCGATAAGGATCGCAATCTTCTTGCCTTCGAGGGTCATGATTTTCTTCCTGATTGTTGAGATTTCGACCGTAAGGTCACCTTTAGAAAACCCCTTCTCGCAGTCGAAGTTCCCAACCCACGATCAGTCCTTTTTAATTGGATTGTGCCCCCAGTTCACCAAGGCATGCCGCCACGGCGAATGCTCGTTGTCGTCCTTTGGCCCACCCTGCTTAAGATCGATGGACATACCCGACAACCTTTCGCATGTGTGCGTAGTCGTCGTCCGTGAGCTCTTCCTTCTTCTTATGCTTGATTTCGACGATGCGGCGAGGTCGACTTTGAGTAGGCGACACCGAATTTCTCGGAGACTTCCTTGTCGAGGATCGGTCTCACGTTGGCTGCCACCTCTTTAGTTGTTTTTCCGTCGGTGGCCGCAGCGATAAGATCCGCTTGCCCCTGGTCGCCCATTTGGAGAAGGGTTTTCAGATCCCCTTTCAGGAAGGCGGCGACAGCGGGATTTGCCGGAGCATCGGGCTCTTCTCGGCATTTACTGTAACATAGGCGATCAATGGGATCACCGCGATGGGCAAGGGATGTTCCGGAGCAAGAGTGCCATCCATGTCGAAGTGATCACTGAACAGGACACCAAAATGCCGCTACCAGGCCTGCACCGCTTGCGAGATGATGCTAGATCGGGTTCGTGAAACGATTTGATGACGGCGGCGCGGTCAAGTCTTCAGCGCCGCTGGCACGTGTATCGCAAACCGCGCACCGGGCGCGGCGTCTTCAATGGCGAGCTTCGCCTTCAACTGTCTTACGAGGCCACCGATGATCTTCATGCCAAGGCTATTGCGCGAGCTGTCCCGTAGGTCGAAACCTTGGGGAAGCCCAACGCCCTGATCCGAAACAGCGAGTAAAATCTCCTCTGCGGCTGTCTCGATTTTGACGTCGATCCTGCCACCACCAGATGGATAGGCGTGCTTGAACGCGTTTGTCACGAGCTCATTGACGAGGAGGGCGACCTGGATGGCGCCGTCGGCATCGATCCGGCACGGAGTACCTTCAAACACAATCGCGTGCTGATTAGATGTCTGAGCAAGACGCTCGCACAGGCCTTCGAGAAAGTCGGCCAAATCGATCGTTTCGAGATCAGTCTGTCGCCACAGATGATCGTGCATCGCTGCAATCGTCGCGACCCGGGCCTCGGCATCGGTCAGCGCCCGCTTTACCTCAGCAACATCGGTCCCTCTCGCTTGCATCGCCAGCATTCCGGTCACCAGCATCAGACTGTTCTTCACCCGGTGGCTCATCTCGCGCATCATGACCTGCTGATGTTCCTCGGCTTGATGCCGTTCAGTGTCATCGCGCATGATCTTGAGATAGCCGACTTTGTCGTGCCGGGCCTTGAGCGGCATGGTCAGGCCGCTGCCCCAGAAGCGAGATCCGCCCTTTCGCACGTGGAAGCGCTCATTTTCGGCGCGTCCCTCCCGATTGGCGGTCTCGATTTCCCATTCAAGTGCGCCGGCCTCGCGCTCTTCCGGGGTAAACAGGATCCGCGCGTCGCGTCCGATGATTTCTTTTTCTTCGTATCCGAGGATGCGGCGTGCGCCTGCGTTCCAGCTGAGGACGAAGCCCTGCTGGTCGAATGTGAAGATCGCATAGTCGGTGGCGCTCTTCAGGATGAGCCGCAGTCTTTCCTCATTCGACCGGACCGATTCGTCCTCTTCAAGCGAGCGAGTACGATCGCGCATGATCTTGACGAAGCCGATGGACTGCCCGGCATCATTCTTCAACGGCGTGATCAGGCCGGAGGCCCACAGATGGCTGCCATCCTTGCGAACGTGCCATCTATTGTCTTCGGCGCGCCCGTCCGATAGCGCAGTGTGCATCTCGGCGAAAAATGCCCCCTGCAGTTGATCGTCGAAGGTAAAGATCAGCGACAAGGATTGGCCAATGATCTCATCGGAAGCGTAACCCAGAAGGTTACTGGCGCCGGCGCTCCAGGTGGTCACGATGCCATTGAGGCTCGTCGTGATGACCGCGTAATCAGTCGCGCTTTCGACGATATGCCGATAGATATCGGTCCCAGGGTCGAACGGATCATCCCGCATTTGTTGTCGATCGCAGATGTTCATATCGCGCTCTCAACTGCGACAGGTTTGTTGCAACCCTAGCAGCCTAGATCGCCTCCGTGTCGAACGGTCAGAAACCGCACATTTCTTCGCGTTTGTGAAGGAGCGGAGAGACATAATGTTGTTGTCATGCCGTCGCACGAGACAGCGTGGCTCCCTTGAGGACACTTTCGCCGGAGCAGTGCCCATCGAGCGCTAAGCGTGCGCACGAGAAGCAAAATTCAAAATCAGCAGCTTGTGGAAAGTGGGAAGGGCGTTGCAGCTGGAACGGTGATCGCCCTTGCCGAGAAGGGATTAAATGTACCTATCCGGTTTTTTCAAAACCAGAACATTGGTGAAATCACCTCCGTCAAGGCTTCGGGGGCAAATACCTCGGCAACTAGCCGATTTTGGTCATCGCATATCCGAATGCTCCAAAGTGTAAATTGTCTTCGATCCTTGAGGCGCTCAGCGGCCATATCGCGTATGGCCTGCCTAGCTTCGCTCCCTGCAGTTGCCAGGTCGTGGAACTGTGATCCCTCCGGATCAACAACGAACTCCCTCAAAAAATTGAGGTGGGAAAAGAACGTCTCCATAAGCAAATGCTGCAGTACGACTGGCCACTTTGCAAGCCTCCGGTGTTGATTTCCACTGAGAGCTGACCCGGCGTTTCCACCGACCTATGGTGGCAGCGATAGCGCCCGTCGGTTCGACGCCAGCTTGCAGTGTCGAGGGATCCGCCATCGCGCGAGCTGCCACGACCGGCAAGGGATTGGCAGCCGGGTCCGGCGCTAGCCTGTAAACGAAAAAGCCGCCGACGCAGGATAGGATAACAAGAATGCCCAAGCTGCTGATGGTCTGTCGCCAGCTGGTCTGCGGATAGAGGAAGGGGAGGCACGCGAGAACGAAGGCGAAAAGTATCAATGGAGCCACCAGGCGCGGGACCAAAGCCCATCCGTCCAGTCCTGCCTCTGCGAAAGCCCAGACCGCAGTGGCGGCGACGATAACCGCATAGAGGAAAACACCGCTGCGCCTGTGCATGAAGAAGAGAACACTGCTTGTGACAAATGATATCCCGGCTATCGAATAGTACCAGCTCCCTCCCAACGCCGCGAGCCAGCCCCCGCCAACACCAAGAACGGCTCCGATGAGTGAAATGACTGCAGCGATAACGAACAGGTAGATACTGCGGCGCCCCGTCGACATGCGAGATTGCAACATCCAAGCTCTTCCTTCTGCCTTTGCCAATTTGACCTGCAAAATACATCATGGCATGACATAAATCATAGTGCGTACACGGCAAGGCCTGGAGCGCATCACAAACTTGTGCACGCGCCCATTGCCCGGAAGAGGCAGAAAATTCGACTAGTGATGACCAGGCAATCACATGCAATCAGAAGGAGGTTTTTCAGCTGCTGGAGGGCTCATCGGCAAATATGGTTCGCCGTGCAACTGCACTCAGGGTGAGACCTTGGACGATGATGCTGAACAAGACCACCGCATAGGTGGACGAGAGAATGACGAGCTTCGCCGGACTCTCCGGAACGGACAGCGCCAGCGCAATCGAGATGCCGCCACGGATTCCCGCCCAGGTGAGGAACGGCACGTTCCTGGTCGACATTATATTGCTCGACCAGGCAGCCAGCGCGGGGGCGCCGACGGCGACCAGCCGTGCCAGCAGAACGAGCGGAATGGCCACGGCTGCCATCTCCAGTGACAGCGTGTCGAATTTGAGGACGAGCACTTCGAGCCCGATCAGTAGGAAGAGAACCGAGTTGAGGATCTCATCGATCAGCGTCCACAACCCGAACAGATAGGTCTGGGTGCGATCGCTCATGGCTTTGCGCGGCCCGTGATACCCAATCAGCAGGCCCGCGGCGACCACCGACAGCGGCCCGCTGACATGCAGCCTCTCGGCGATGGCATAGGTTGCTGTGACGAGAGCCAGCGAGATCAGCACCTCGACGGAATAGTCGTCGATCAGCCGCATGCCCCAATAGGCGATGCCGCCGGTGACGATGCCGAGCAGGAGACCGCCGCCGCCTTCCACCAGGAGGAGTTTGAGGATCGAGCCGGCGGTGATCGTGTCACCCTCACCCTGGGTCGCAAACAGCAGCATCACCGTGAAGAGGACGATGCCGATCCCATCATTGAACAGGGATTCGCCCTGCATCTCCACCTCAAGGTCGGCAGGCACCTTGACGTTCTTGAGCGTCGCCAGAACGGCCACGGGGTCCGTGGGGCTAATGAGGGCGCCGAACACCATCGCCCAGGCCAGCGGCATCTCCAGTCCGAACAGTTTTGCGAGGAGCCAGAAGCCGACGCCAACGATAGCGGTGGACACGATCGTCCCGAACAGGGCGAGGATTGCCACGGGCGCGGCGCGTTCGCGCATCCTGCCCAGATCGACATGCAGCGAGCCGGCAAACAGCAGGAAGGCCAGCATTCCGTTCATCACCACCTCGGTAAAATCGATCCGGAGCAGGGTCTGGGTCAGCGGCTCGAAGAGGTGCCGCTCGGGATAGGCGGCATCTACTGCGACAAGGATCAGCGATGCCGCCACACTCATCACCAGAAGCCCGATCGTGTTCGGCATCGGCAGGTATTTATGATTGATCCAGCCGAGTACTGCCGAAAGGCTCAAGAGAATGGCAGAAAGTTCGAAGATTGACACGGCTACCCCCAAGTGGTCTGCGGTCCCCGGCCTGAAAAGGATGGGCCGGAAGGTCCATGATAATCTGACGTTACCGGAAGACGGCGCGCTGTCGCAACTCGCGCCGCTGCTCGACACCTGCACAGGGCACGGCTGGCATGGTCGGCATCATGTTCTGATCAAGATTATGCGTGATCCAGAGCGAACCTCCCACGATCAGGATCACGACGAGCGTACCGAACGCAAGCGCTAGCGCATTGTTGGTATTGTCGGGTCCGGTGGGTCAGATGCAGGAAGAACACCAGATGGACGCCGATCTGTCCCACTGCCAGCGCGATGAGGGCAGCTCCTATCCCCGGTTGCCAGACGAATGCCCAGCCATTGGCAACGGCAAAGGACGCAGCCGTCATCAGAATGGCAAGCACCAGTCTTGTCCGGTGGAGCACCGCTCCAGCACATGGGGGTTCGGGTGCCCACAAAGCCATCTGGAATCTGCTTTGCACGGACGAGCATTTGACGCAGCGATCGACAGCGTTCGCACTGTGAATCGTTGAACGACGATCTGCGCATCTTAAATATATACGAAATGCTCCTTTGGAAAACATGGAGGCTGGAATGTACCCAAGCAGCCACACAGACGAGCTTCGCTGGACCGCGCCCGTCGCAATACGCATCGGAAGGCGCTCATCTGAATTCATTCACGGTCCTGCAGAGGCGATTGACTATCTGGAACACAGGTGGCCGTTTCTTGACGGACCTTGTCTCGACGCCGCGAAGCGCCGTTGTGTCGAGGCTATGAACAGCTTGGTGCGCATCGAAGTGGCCAGGGAGGCCTTTATATCTGCGGCGGCAGAAGCCAACGTTTTGACGTAGGCACCGAAAGCGTACGGCGGAGGTTGAATCTGAGCTTGTCAGCCATGATTGTGTCTCTACGTGCAAAAAATTGGATGCCGTTAAGTCGCACTGCCGCTTCGATGGGCTCTTGTTCAACTGAGCCTTGCTTTTGGCGGAAAGCCAGCATCGGCTGTCACGTCGACGGATGTTCCCGTGAGCAGCGACACCTTGCTCCATGTCGTCCACAGGCGCATTCGCGCTTGAAGGGAAAGCGCTGAATGTTAGACAGCGGACTAAATCGAGATGGGTTGCACCGCGGCAGCCAGGGAGTAGCCGACTTCCCTCACGATCGGTTCCGATGCCCCGATGCCTTGATGGCGGCGGGGTCATTCACCAGGAAGAGCGAGCTCGCCCTTGGTCTCGTTACTGTCCTGATGATGAAGAATGAGCGGTGCGATCGAAGCAGCGATTCGGTGAGGCTCGCGTTGCGCCAATCCACCATGTAGATCGATTTGGGCTGCGGTGCATACGGCAGCCCAAATGCGGTCAGAATACTCTTCACTTTGACTTATCTGTAAGGCGAGTGGCAGACGGCTCTCACGCCAATACGTGGAACATAAGTGTTATCGGACGCGCGATAAGTCCGGTAGTGGGCTGCACACCGATGGACGTGGCGCGAAGGCAGGCCAACCGCCGGCCGGCCCGAAATGGCGCCGCCAATAATCGCTCCTGCGCCGAAAGCAGCCAAAGGATACCACCATCCGTCCCTGTGCCGGCGATAACCTGGGCGGTAGTGTTTATAACCGCGATGCCCGTGATACCAGCCGCGATGATCGCGATGGTGATACTGCACCTGTTCAATCTGCGGCGATACTACTGGCTTCGGGCCGACCCATAAAGGACCCGCTTCCACGGGCTGCAAGCCCGCGAATGCCATAAACGCGGCGAGACCTGAAATACCGAGCTTTTTCACAGTGATTCTCCCTTAATCGTATGCACTGCCGCAGCTAGAGCGTATTTTCTGTAAGAGAAGGTTTGGCAAGGTAACATCAAAGCGAACGCATGCCGTGCACGATTCCCAATCAAGGCTAACAGCCTTACATGCCGCAGCTGGCGCCGACATTGAATATCGCCGCCCCGCCAGCCACCGAAATGCCCGCCGTTCGCTGCAGAAGGCAAGATCGGTGGCTCCTTGACTGAAGAGCATGAATCGGCCCGCGCTGCCTCATGCGTTGGACGCGATCCACGGATGGAGATGCTCATGCTCAATAGGAGCGCAATTCTTTAAAAAGAAGTCTTCGATGGGGCCGATCCAGGGATCGATATAGCACTTCATGGTCAGTGTACGGGGTTAGAAAACGTGGCCGTCTTAGTGGCGCCAGCTGTGCGAGCTGATCGTGACGGTGCTGATTCCATCCTGGTGTTTGGCCGGCAAACTTGCAACCACCAAGAGTGCTACGTCTAAGCTCTCCCGTTGCTTCTCTGCGTCGCAGATCAAGTTCTTCGCTGTAGCGTCTGAGCGTGTGGCTTTCGGTCAGGAGACCGATGACCTTGCGTTCGCTGGGGGTGTTGACGACGGCCAAAGCTTCACTCTCGGCGCTATCGAAAAGGCCCGCAGCTTGCTTTGAGTTCATCTCAGGCAGCAGAAAGTCATCCCTCCAGCGGATGAACCCGCCAAGCCCGTGTTCATCGTCGCCTTTCTCGACCGGGCTGGGATAAACGTCAGGGAGCAGGACGATACCGCGATACTGCCCCCGATCGCCCACCAGGACCACGCGCTACGTGCATTCCAGCGGGAAATCATGGCGAAATCGCGAAAGGCGCATGTCGACATCTGCGGTGCGAACATCGGCGCGCATGAGCCTTTCGACAGTGAGGCTTCTAATCCAGCCGACATCGCGAGCACTCCGAATACTCTCCCCCGCAAATGGAAACGCCACGTCGCAAATGAATAGCCGAACGTCGAGCACGCCACCAATGAGGAGGCGATGACCGCGGCGAGAACGAGAGCGATGATCGGAAAATCGCCGGTAATTTCCAAGGCGAGGAACGTCATGGTCATCGGTCCACCAATGACGGCAACCGCAAGCGAGCTCATGCCGACAACAGCATAAACCACGGGAGTAAGTGTAGCGTGATCGAAATCTGGGTTGGAATAGGCAAAGATTGCCAAGAAGCGCTCCCGTAAACAGTGAGGCGAAGAAAAGCCCTCCGCGAAATCCGGAACCAATGGATAACGCCGAGGCAGCGGACTTTAAGAGTAACAGTCCCGGAAGGACCGGAATGGCAACCTCGTGTGAAGGGCACCGTGTCCTGCCGAGAGAACCTGCGGAGAGACCAGTGCCAGAAGGCCAACGACAACACCGCCGAGCATAGGTCGATAAGCAGGGGCTATCGAACTCCGACGCGACAACGGTCTGCGACACCAAGTTTTGGACGGCGACCAGGTGCTGTCCGTGAGAGATTACCGCCCCCCATGGAGAGCATTGGCCTCGATCGGATCTACCATGGTGCTACCAAGATCGCCGTCAGTGCCAGAATGGGTCGCATCGGAGTTTCCCTCAGTCGTTGCCTAGAATGCCCTTCGGCCAGTTTGCGCCCGCCATCGCCATTTTCAGCTTGGAATATTTGCATGACGCCAAGTGTGCCGATATCATGGCAACGGAAGGGGTCTATTCCATGTCATTACTCATTTTGATCACATCAGGAACAATTGCGCTCGCCGAACCCGCCAGTCCGCCGTTGGTCCTTTTGGCAGAGGCACAGGCGCAGGTCGTTGATTGTAGCGATGCTGCCGACGAGATTCTGATGAAAACGGACGGACGCCTGCTGTCGATACGCCCCCATGCCGACCGGGTGTGTTGATCACCAGGGACGGCGAACCACCCCAAAAGAAGATCTTTCGGGTCTCGCCTGTGACCGATCAGAGTGAGCCGCATTAAATTTCGGCGGTGAAGCCGGTTTTCTTTCGGAAGAACGGATGGGAGATCGAACCATGGAAGAAAAATTGCGCGCTTTGCCGTATTCGCACCGGTGTCTGTCTCGATCGTGCTTGCCTTCATCGTTTTTGCTTTGCGCAGCTACGCCCCGGTCATTACCGGCCGTTATCACATCGAAAGACGCATGGACACAAACGCGTTGAGAAAGGGCGGAGCCGTTGCCGTGCAGATTGAAGCTGTTAGTGACGTTCAACGGAAATGAATTGTATGATGACGGCCCCGATCAGAACGCCGGCCAGAGCGCCAAATACCTTCAGCAGCGCGTGGTTGAGTTTGGGATGACGCCTGCGTGAAATGAGCTGGGAGAACTCTGAGGTAACGGCGCCAAGAATACAGAATATCGCAACTGCCCGTCGGTTGTTGGGGTAAGCGAAGGCAAAAAGCATCGCCAGTAGGACGAAAGTCAACACACGATCGACGTGCACGGAGACGACCGTCGGCGCCCGCCAGCGCGGCGGTGCAATCGTGACCAGACCAATGATAGCCAGTGAAGCCCATGCTATAGCACGAGCGATGTCAATAGTGTTCATAACCGCAGGTTACCAGAAAATCGTAAACTGGCAATTTCACGAGATGGCAAGCTTAACCTGAAAATTTCCACCTATAATGCTCTGTTCTTGGCGCATCGGGATTGTCGTTTCGGTTCGGAACTCTAGGTCAGTAGCGATTGTTCAATTGTAATTGGACGGGCATTTTTTGAATAGACTTCGACCAAGTCTGCTTTTGTTGCTATGCGCGACGATCCCGGTTCTCGTCGTCGGTGTCGTCATCGGAGAATATTTCCTAAGACAGCAGCGCGCGGCGATTGACCGCGATATCGCCCAACGCGCAGATTTTTCCGCCACCGGGTTGGCGCGTGCGCTTGAGATGCAACGTCAGTTGTTGTCGGTGGTTTCGGAATCGCCCCGATTGGACCCGCCGCTTGAAAGGAAGGCTTTCAAGGAGATCGCCCATCGCTTGCTGGGCCGAATACCGGTCTGGCAAATGCTGCATATCAGCGACCTTCACGGCAACATTGTGCTCTCGGTACCCACGCCCGAGGATGGCGCGTCGCATTCGACGGTGAATGATATGGAAAGTTATCGACGAGTCATTGAATCGCGTACTGCCGTCGTTGGCAGCGTCGTGCGGAGAGAACGGGAAATACCGACTTTCCCGATCCGTGTGCCAGTCGAGCGAAACGGAACGATTACCTCTATCCTTACTGCATTGATCCGACCCGAAGAGATTACCAATATTCTCTACGCTAATGGATTGGCGAAAACGTGGACGGCTTGGATTGCCGACGGCGACGGAAGGCTTGTGGCAGCAACGGGCGCCGCCCCCTCGCTGGTCGGGGGTCCTTTGAATGCATTTGTTCGCGAGATCGGGTCAGAACGGTCAGGCATTGCGGGGGTGAAGATTGTTAGCGGAGAGGAGGTCCGAACAAGCTCCGCTGAAATCGCCGGCTCGAATTGGACCGTCCACGTTGGGATGCCTCTGGCGGAATATCAGGAGATCGGCCGGACTGAATATCGGATCTTGCTGGCGACAATCTTCCTGATTGTGGGCCTTCTCGTCGCAGCAGCGTTCTTGTTTCAACGTGAATTGGCCGCCCGTCGCCGGCAGGATCTCGCCCTTGCCAGTGGGCAGCGAATGGAAGCGCTTGGGAAGTTAACCGGAGGTGTGGCACATGATTTCAATAACCTCTTAATGATTTTCCAGGCGGGGATTGAAGGAGTCCGACGTCGTAAAAACGACGAGCGAAAGCTAAATGTGACCCTCGATATGATGTCAGAGGGAGTGTCCAAGGGAAAGGCGATCACGCACCGGCTCCTTTCCTTTTCCCGGCGCTCCAATCTCGATGCGGAAACATTTTTTATTCAAGACAAGATCGGTCCGCTGGAACATTTGGTAAAGCAGGCCGCAACGGACCAGATCATTATAGACACCGAACTCGATCCAGAGATGTGGCCGGTCACTGTAGACCCCCAGGGATTCGAGGTGGCAATCATCAATTTAGTGACCAATGCCCGTGAAGCCATGCCTGACGGTGGTCGACTTCGTATCCATGGACGCAACATAAGTGAGAGTTCCAGAGAAATAAAACAGCTTCGCGGTCCCTGCGTTGCAATTTCCATATCTGATAACGGTCCAGGAATACCGCAGGCAGACATTCACCGGGTCTTTGAACCCTTCTTTACTACAAAAGGCGGTCGGTCATCCGGTCTGGGGCTTAGTCAGGTCTACGGATTTGCTCAGCGATCAGGTGGAGCCGTTGTCGCAAGCAGCTTACAGGATCAAGGTGCTTCCTTTGTCATCTACCTTCCGAAGGCGGCTGGTCAAGTCGCTCCGTCAAGCTCAGCTACCGTAGCCAATCCTTTGCCGCATAAGGTTCTCGTTGTAGACGATACGCCGTCTTCACTCGAAGCATCGAAGATGCTCCTCGAAATGGAGGGGATCACCGTTGCTACCGCGCCAAGCGGTCAGGAGGCTTTGACCGTGTTGGCGTCGGAGCCGAATGTCGAGCTGGTTTTGAGCGACATCATGATGCCGAACATGTCAGGGCTCGAACTGGCGATGGAGATTCAAAGTCGTCATCCCAACACGTCAATCATTTTGATGACCGGGTACAGCGATGCCCTTGAACAAGGTGCCAGAACACAGTTCCCAGTTCTTTCGAAACCATTCAGCAGAGCAGACATGCTCGGGGCTTTCGCGGCGGCGGCCGCCCAAAGGAACTCTGCATCGGTGGTAAGGCTGCATCCTGGTTAGGTGCGGGACGAGAAGAGATCGTAAAAACCGTATCGCCCCACTCGAATGGATGACGGAAGCATTTGATGAAGAACCCTGTCATCGCCGAATAGCCACGGGACGATATGCGATCCGTGTGTGTATCGGCTCGGGGCGAGCATCGCGATAAACAGCGCAGGTAACAAACCCTACCGCCACGCCGCTACTCGATCGCCAGACGTACAGATTGGCCATAGGAGGTCCGCATGCGCGACGATTTCTAACCGCCGATCATCTCGTGTTGATCACTCCCCAGCACCTCCAGAGCAGTAGTGAGGCGGGCGACACTCCGCTCGAGGGCTCTGGCCCAATAGAACACGCCCGAATCTAACTCGCTGTGAACATGACACCTCAGGCGGGACATCTTAGCAGAAATAGGAGAAATTGGACGACAACCGCGTTCTTCCTGCAGATGGGACGCTGGAGAAGCTGGGCTCTTCATCGAAATCGCGCCGATAGCCCTTTTCCCGCGGCAAGGGGTTGAACCGACGCGCCGGAATGAATTATATCACACCATGATATTACTGAAGCCCGAGCTCGAACTTCACCATGCCCGATGTCACGAACCCCGACTCCTTACTTTCAGACGAAGTACTTGCCGACGGTCTAGGCGTCACGACGCGAGAGCTTCAGCGATATCGCACGCAAAAGCTCGTCACGGTTTCGTCCGCGGCCCCGTCTGAGAGGAAACCGGCCTCACGGGCAACCTACCAGCTTGGGAACCGGGTCTGGGAAGGCCTCGTCGTAAACGGGTCTATCATCTTCGATGAGGTTGCTGCGCGGGAAACGCGCGACAAACCGACGGTTGGATCGAGCCGCGAACGTTGATTTCGACACTTCAAGAAGGGAAAAAAATGAAGAAGCTTGCCAGCCTTGTTGTCGCTGCATCGATGCCATTGACCGCCCATGCCGCGGCCAGAATGGTGTCTCAAAGCGGCGATTGGGGCGTCTATTCCTTTTCGAGAAACGGATCTCTGGTTTGCTACGCGCTTTCGGTGCCGAAGGAATCTGCTCCGGCAAATGTGGACCATGGAAAGAACTATTTCCTGATCGCGCCGGCGGAGAAAGGGGGCGGCAATGAACCTGAAGCCATCCTCGGATACGCGTTGAAGAGTGGTTCGACGGTAGAGGCTTCGATCGGAGAGCGGACCTTCAAGATGTTCGTGAAGGGGAACAGCGCCTGGGTATCCGACGCCGCGCTCGAACCGGAATTCGTTGATGCACTTCGGTCTGGCAGCCAGATGACGCTGCACGCGACGTCAGCGCGAGGCACTCGTACGACCTATGCCTATTCACTGACAGGCGTGACGGCGGCGCTGGAGCGCGTTGCCCAGTGCAAGTGAGGCCGAATCAGCCAATTCCAAACGGAGCTCTCTGCTCGGGCGTCGCAAGTTCCTTCAGGCGATGCTCGGGACTCCTCCCACGGGCTGAAAGGAGCAGATCCAATTCCTGCTTCGAGTTGCCAAACCGCTGAATAAGCCGCTCCGCCTCGTGCCGGCCGATGCCATAGCAGCGCCGTAGACTTCGAACGTCGTAGAAGGATTCGTCTTGTTCGGGCAGCATTTCAAAACCTTTCATCGTTGTCACAGCGCCACGGCTTTCGTGATCATCCACAATGCCATCGCCACCATCATCAGATTTTCCGTAAGCGAGACGACGCCGAGCGGCACGTTGCTGTCGCCGCCAACGCAGGCGCACTTCAGTTCGCGTTTCTCGATGTAGACCGCTTGGTAAACAGACCAAGACCCCACGGCGCCGATAAAGAATGCGATCGGGGCGGAAAGCCAGACGAGTGCGCCCGCGACCATCAGCACGCCCGCGAGCGCCTCGCCGAAAGGATAGAGATAGGCGTAGCGGACCCAGCGCCGCGCGAGCAGATCATAGCCAGGGAACATATTGGAGAAGCTCTCGAGGTCTCGAAGTTTCAGAATGGCGAGCACGCACATGCTAAAAGCGATGAACCATTCGAAGACCCGGACGGTCATTATCGAGCCTGATGCCCAATTGGCGGCGACGGACATCAGCGCGGTCGTGACGAACACTGCCAAGACCGGCCTATAGGACGTCGCCTGCGGGTCTCTGACGTCCTTGCCCAAAAACCGCCGCAGATCATCGTTGCCGCCGATGCGAGCATTGTCGATTAATGTCTGCGGCGTGGTCTCGACCCCATGTTCTTTCTGGAAGGAATCCGTCTCTTCGCGCGTCCTTAGCCAATGGTCCTCGACCTCGTAGCCTTCGCGCTTCAGCAGATCGAGGGACTTCAGCCCAAACGGGCAGATATGATCCTTCATCACCATCCGATAGAGAACAGCTTTTTTTTTCGGAGTCGCCACCAACATGGCCGGACTCCGGTTATCAGGCGCTTTGCGGCGGCGGCTGGAATATTTCGCGTCGCTCTCGCAGTTCAACGTCCTCATGCGCCCACTTGGCGAACTCGTCCAAAGTCTCCGTCCTGGAGAAGGGGATGCCGAAATGGAATTCACGGTAGGTGACGATGCCGTTTTCGATGCGCGATACGCAGCGTGGCCGGTTGGCATTGCGCGAAACGTAGGTGCGTGATGGCTCGATCAGGGAACGTTGCATGAGAGTAGCTCCTTCGCAGGAGTAATGACCGCCGCGCGCAACGGTTCCGAGTCAGTTAGAAAATGTCACGTGATGATGTACCGGAGGTTCAGAGCTGCAAGAAGACGTAGACGACGACGCCCCATATCGCCGTGACGAACAGCACGACGGCCGCTAGAAAGAGCCTGCTCTCAAGTGACATCCTCAAGCTCCGACGTCGCTGTCATGGGTGGTTCTGCCGCATTGCGCCGGAGATCAATTCACCGCCTGTAGCTGTTGAGCCTGCGAAACCTCCGAAGGCGTCTCTCCGGGGATGGAAGCGATGGCGAACATGACCGCGACATAGCAGGCAAACACAGCGGAGAGGAAGGCGGTCTTGGTCATTGGCTCGCTCCTTATATCATGTGGTGACATTCTTTAACTGTTCGCCCATATTGTCAATCCTGAATGCAGCATGAACAAAAAGAGGGGCGAATGGCTGGGGAGAAAATACTGATCGTCGAAGACGACGTGCTGATCGCGGCTGATCTTGAGGATATTGTAACGACACTGGGCTATGATATCTCGGGAATAGCCGACAGCTTTGAGACCGCGCAGCAGCTTGCACCCTTCAGCACGATTGCCCTGGTGGATGTCAACCTGAGGGACGGAGCGACCGGTCCGCGGATCGGGCAATATCTCGCCAGCGATTTCGGCGTCGCGGTCGTCATGGTCACGGGAAGCCCCGAACTGATTGAAACCGATCTTTTAAAGGTTATCGGGCTGATATCGAAACCCGCCCACCCCAACTTGATCCGGGACGTTCTCGAATATCTGAGGACAATCCGCGAAGGCGAACGAGGCATCCCGCCAGGAGGAATGCGGCTCTTCGCTTGAACAGGCTGGGGAGGGGACGAGATGATCGATAGACGCGCCGAACTCGGTCATTGGATAGGGCGGCTGGAAATCATTCTGATCAGTCGGGGTGTGTTAAGGGAGGACGGCGAGCTCGTGGCCGAGGTCGGATCACGGTTTCCCAAGGATGTTGAAGACGCGCTGGACGGATTCATTGAGAACCCGGTCGAGCTGATGGGCCTTCTGAAAATATGCCGGGACGCGCGCGACGGCAGACCGTTGTCGCCTGCGGTGCTGATGGCCGCTCGCCTCATGACCAGAGAGGTCCTGCAGGCACTGGAGGCTGCTGGCGCGATCGATTTCAAAGGATAAAAATGGCCCGCCCGAAATCATTTCGGACGGGCCTCGCGAGGACCGGATAACTGATCACTTCCGGTCTGAACTCTAGCTGTCGGTGACTGCCGCGTCTCCTCCCGATAGCGGCAGTTCCTTCATCTTCACGAGCTGGTCGGCGCAGGCGTCCGCCGCGTTCGTGATAGTACCGTCGATCCCCGCGATCTTCGCCCAGCCTCCTTCGGTGATGAAGTCGTCGCGCTGCCATGACGATTTCGCCTGCAGCGTTTTTAAGTTCGCCTGTGCGTCACTCGCCGTCACGAAGTTGTGGACGCAAATGCCAGCAACCAGATCCGCCTTTGCGTTACGGACGGCAATGTCGGTCATCACCCTGGCCCTTCCCGACGTCGTCCATCCTCCCCAAGTGAAGCCAAGCGCCATCGTCAACGCCGAGGCGCCGACGATAGACCAGGCCCAAAGGGTCTTGGACGGTCGGTAGTTGGACCAGCCACCTTCGCCACTTTGCATAGCCGTTCTCCTCCATTTATATCATGCCATGATACAATCATATGTTCGGAGGTCAAGCGCGTGGTGATCAAGAAATGGTGAGTGACAGTCAGGCCAGTTCCGTCACCTGACGAAGACGGGATAGGGATTCAGCCAGCAGCGGCTCATGCGAAAGCATCGCCTCGACATGAACCTTCGCCAGAGATTCAAGCGTCCGCTCGCCGTTTGCGGTCAGGCCGATCAGCACGCTGCGCTTGTCGTCTTCCGCAGGTATCCGCTCGGCGAGACCTGCCGAGCACATCCGATCGACGAGCTGGACGGCGCTGTTGTGGTGCATGAGCATCTGTTCGGCTAGATCGCGAAGCCTGATCTGCCAGCCCGGAGCAGCCCGCACCACCAGGAGAGCCTGATACTGCTGGGAGGTGACACCAGCCTCGGCAAGGGCCGCCTCGCTGAACGACAGGAAGCGCCTCATGGCCAGCCGGAACCCGGCCAGGCCTTCATAGACGTCGTCAGTCAGGCCAGAAGTCCGGCGTCCCGATCGAGGCATGCGAATAGTCCTTCTCAAATGTCATGATATGAACGGCGGAGCACGCTGGAAGAAAGGTCCCGAGCTGAGCCGATACGTTAGGTATTGATAGCAAGGGCATCGACGGATAGCTCACTCGCCATATTCACCCGATGTTGCTAAAAAGACTGTGCCAATTTCGTGACTGCGCGAGAAAATTATATCATCGTTCGTCTGGGTCTGTAGCCCCGCCACCTGAGACAGATCAACCGAATGACGCCTTCAAAGGAACGGCCAACGCTCCCTGGTTTGGCGGTGGAATACTGAAAATCGTACTGCCGAAGCAGAAGAGCGACGGATTGTGGATTCGAGCGGTTCTGGTGGTCGATCGGGCATGGCCTGGTAGCCGCTCAGCGGTTCGAGCGGGTCGCCCAAAGTGACCGTTCAGGGTTGCACTCGCGATCGGTCGAGAAAAGAGGCCGTAACTGTCAACGCGCCTTCGCCTAGGTAAGCTTGGTGAAATCGAACACCACCCATTCCAGACGGCTTTCCTCATAGACGCTTTGCGTCGGCGCGAGCGAGGAGGGGTCGGCGAAGCATCCCAAGGAGACGGCTACGAGCTCTTTCCTGAATTCCGCCATCCAGAAAACCGTCGAACCGCATGAAGGGCAGAACCTGAATTCGACCGATTTTCCGCTGTCGCCTGATCGGATGTAGCTCGTCGACACGCCGGACGTCTCCGTTTGATCGGCGTGGAAGAAGACGGCCACTCCGAACGCGCTGCCGGTGCGACGTTGGCAGGCCCGGCAATGACAGGCAGAGATTTTGACGGGTTCTCCGTCGGCGGCTATTGAAAGCTCGCCGCATGAACAATTGCCACTCGCCGCATTTCGTGCTCCTCCTATTGTGCCACGGTCGCTACTTCGGCGTCTGCCGCTTCCGTTGCTCGATGGGAGTGGGGTGCGAGACGCCGGACTGGTCAGGCCTTCCGTCGTCGACCCCACGAGACCGGTGGACGGATCGAGCGCAGCCCACGAGGCGTTTTTGGCGCCGGGAGCATACCTGGCCAGCCACAGAACTGCGCAGGATCGATGTGCGTGTGTCAAGGCACGCTACTGGGATTCCCTTTCGACAGCACGCCGCGCTCGGATAGCCGCTGCGATGAAGACGCGCGAAAGACCGTGATAAAGCGGTTCGCGCGACAGGATCCGCGATGTCACGTAGCCGATCATCGAAACCGCCATGATCGGGATAACCGCTTGGTGGTCGCCGGTCATTTCAAGGATGATGACGAAGGCGGTCATCGGCGCCTGCACGACGCCCGCGAAATAGCCTGCCATCCCGAGGATGGCCGCCAACGCAATGCTGGTGCCGAGCAGCGATCCGACCGTGCTTCCGAAACCGGCGCCGACGGCGAGCGACGGCGCAAAGATGCCGCCCGGAATGCCTGAGATCATCGACAGGAAGCTGGCGGCAAGTTTTTCGAGGAAGAAGAGCAGCGGAAGGGGGTTGCCTTCGATTGCGCTTCTCGCCTGCTCGTAGCCGGTGCCGAACGTCGTACCGCCGGCTGCGACGCCGATCACCGCGATCGCCAGCCCGCAAACACCAGCAAGGGCCAGCATGCGCTTCAGTGGCTGCGGTTGTGCCCAGCGGCGGATGCGCTGACCAAAATGCAGCGCAAAGCCGCTGAAGGCCGCCCCAAGAGCGCCGCCGCCGATGCCGCAGATCAGAACCAGTCCCCAGTCGCGAAACTCCGTCGGAGCCGCCGAGGCCATGCCAAAATAGTTGTAGCTGCCCGAAAGGCCGAGTGCCGCGAGACCGGAGAGAATGACGGCGGTCAGCACCAGACCGTTCGCCCTAGACTCGTAGGTCCGGCTCATTTCCTCGATCGCGAAGACGATACCGGCAAGCGGCGTGTTGAAGGCGGCCGCAATGCCCGCCGCCGATCCGGCAAGGATCAGCCCGCGCGCCTGCGCCATGCCACTGAACCGGGCAACAGCGAGCATGATCGATGCGCCGACCTGGACAGTCGGTCCCTCGCGGCCGATCGAGGCGCCGGAGAAGAGCCCGAGCACCGTCAGTACGATCTTACCGCAGGCGATCTTCAGCGACAGCAGCCGCGTCCGGTCTTCGTCGTGTCTCAAATGTCTGGCGGCGATCGCCTGCGGGATACCGCTACCACCAGAATTTGGAAACAGCGTCGCCGCCAGATAGGCCGACAGCATAAATCCGGCCGGCGTCAGCGCCAGGGGCAGCAGAAAGGCCCATTCGCCGGAAGAGGTAAGAGATCCAAAGCCCTTCTGCGCCAGATCCGCGAGCTTCGCAAACCCAACGCTGATCACGCCGATTGTCAATGCTCCGCACCAGAAGACCAGTCTCGGCCGCCATAGGGAAAAGGAACCCCAGAGAACACGGGAGCGGCGAAGAACCTTTGAATAGCGATAGGGAATGGGCATGATGGACTCAATACATGACGCAGATCAGGAACTCTTCTAATGCCAAATGCGCGGGAAGATCACCCCCTCATTTTCAAACATGTCCGATGTGGGTAGGATCGCGGGTATGCCAAAGCACGGAGAGTGTCATGTTCAACGCATTCGGGATAGGGCCGCCGTCCCTCGGGCCGGACGACGTCACCATGGTTCAAAGCCCGGTGAGGGAACACTGCCGGACGAATGCAATAAAGCCGGACAGCGAAGAAGCGCACGACCTCGCGCGCGAACTGCGCAAGTGGTTCCAGGCCGGTGTGACCGACCGCAACCGTCTGCGCAAGCTCCTTGCTTCCCCGGACTGATACTGTCCTGAGACCCTGGGCCGCCCAGGCTTCGGGCCCCGGTCGCCTCCGTGCCGAGCCCACAGTACGGACCCCGCGACGCACGGCGAGCGAACCAAGATTTCGATTTCCCGCTATCTTGAGACTATGCCATCCGGAAAGCGAGCAATCCGATGAAAATGCTCATCGTGATCCCGATGTCGCTGCAACATGGATATGGATCTGTCGAAAATCACAGTTTTGCTGAAACGGGCGATGTCCTGCCGCAACATCAATGCTCGGCGCTGGAGGCAAAGGTCACATCATCATGGTCATTGAGCGTCGACAGCCCGACAAAAGCGATGCCCGACCAGATCAAAACACAAATCGAATAGGCGAACAAAAGGATTTTCGACCGTTTACTCATGGCAATTCTCCTCCTTTATTGAAGTAGCGCTTGAAGATCCTGGTTCAATCCTGTCGGGTCGCTCTCGCCGAGTTAAAAGGTGTGCATTGGAGATCGAAACGAAGGCGGAGCAAGATACGGGAGGTTGATCCAAGCTCGAGCGGATGTGAAAGGAAGGCTTCGCTTCGACAGACTGCCGCGCATCCGCCGTACTGGCTGCCTGTCGGTTTAGGAGCGGCAATTCGAGCGCGATGGATTGAAGACCTGGCACAGCAGCCAGCACCCCCATCCCAGACAGCGGAACGAATGGGCTGCAGACGAGGCCAAGAGCCTTGAGGAGCTCGTCGTTCTATATGGCAGAAACGATGCACGAGCGGTCATGAAGACAGGCGCAATACTCGCGGCCGAACCGGCGAGGAGCAGCCTGTGCGCCTGCGGAATGTCGCTGCCCTGCGAGTTGGCGAAGAGCGCTTTTCAATGTGGTGCGTCGAAAAGGACCTGCCCGAAATCATTCCGGACAGGCCCGCTCCAGCACGACATCTCACCAAGTCGAGCCGAACATTTAGCTATTCGTCACGGGGGCATTCGGCGAAGCAAGATCCTTCATGTCAACCAACCGATGTGCACAGGTCTCCGCGGCGTTTAGAACCGTGTTATTAATGCCGGCGATCGTTGTCCAACCGCCGCCTTGACTAAATTCATCCCGTTCCCACGACGACCTAGCCTTCAAGGTTTTAAGCTCGGATTCCGCGTCGGTAGAAGCAACGAACTTCTGTCCGCAGATGTCGGCAATGAGCTCGGCGCGAGCATTACGGAAAGGGATTTCTTCCGTGACCCGAGCGCTACCAGACGTCATCCATTCGCCCTGTAAGCCGACCGCCACCGTCAGGGCAGAAGCCCCGACGATCGACCAGATCCAGAGCGTCTTGGCAGGTCGGTAGGCCCAGCCGTTAGAGTCCTACGTAGCTATTCTCCTTGTTTCACTTATATCATGGCATGATATAATAATTCACCGGAAACACAAGCCTGATCTGCTTTTCATCGAAGGCGACCCAAATGCTTACCTTGTTCCATCCGAGTTTCTGAGATTGGCCGGCCACGTTTGAGATCTTATGGTTAGCAGAAACAGAAATTCACTTACGCTCCCTCTGGTGGTTCCCACGGAACGACGGCTCCCAGTCGCGACGGCCACAAGTGACCGTTGTCGCGGACTCCAATGGGACGTGCATCTCGTTGACGGAACAAAAGGGCGCGGTAGATCGCAGATTCCAACGCTTGCTCGCACGGCTCTGGCACCCGCCCGTATGGAGTGAGGGTGCCAGTCGTCCGGTCGCGATCGCCTCCTACACAGATAACGTGGCCTGGATATTTCGCGACAGACACGTCGGAAACCAAATCGAATCTATAAACCGTCATTCTCTTTGTCCTGTCTAATGGCGTGGCAGTCACTATTAGAGCGGTTCCGTCGCCAGATCGGTCGGCTGGATCGGCGGTACAGGCTGACCATTATGGAGCGACAACGTGGCCTTAAGCTCCTCTATCGTGCCGCCATTAGCGCGCAACTCGATCATCCGTATCACAGCCGCCTTGGTCATCGCATCGGCGTGATTATATCCATGTCTCTCGCACCATTTATCAAGCAACACGCTAAGGGCAACGAGCTCACCAGGGTCCATTGCCGATCTCTTTCGTTTAAGGAACTCGAGCACCGCTTTTCTCCGCTGCATGATGAATGAGGGCATCCCGCTATGGGAGATGGGACCTAACGCTAATAAAAAATATCATGTCATGATATTATTCATCTAGATCGAATTGTGTCAATTATGAATATAGGATGAACAGACGCATAATCTGCGTCCGCAGCCGCAAATGAAAATTTCAGCCAGCAAGATAATGACTTAGCCCAGGCGGCGTCGCCGGAGAAGCACTTCAAAAAACCGTGATTGCTCTGCTCCAACGTCAAATTTGGATTCGAGAGAATTCCGAAGATTGTGGCGGCCTTGGCCACCTACGAGAAGGCTTTGGCTATGGCTGGCTATCTCCCGAACTCATGGGTTTGACCGCCTTTTCGACCGTCGGTTTGATCTGTCGGCGTTGAGTTCCCGAAAGAAGTTCAATTAAAGTGGGAACACGTTGCCGTGAATTCCGGCCGCGACGCTTGCCGATGCCCTTTGGTCATCTATGTCACGTGATGATATAATGGCATCCGCCTCGATGCGGCGGACATCAGTTCCAGCGCAGAGGAGTTCAAGCTCATGTTGCAATTCCGCTACTCCATGGGTCGCGGCAGCATTTTCGTGTTTGTCATCGCTCTCATCATTCTTCTGATAGGCTTAGTGCTTGCTGCGGGTGGCGCGTGGCTGGCGACGCTTGGGGGGAGCTGGTACTATGTGCTCAGCGGCCTCGGCTTGATCGCGACCGGCATATTGCTTGCGACGCACAGGCGCAGCAGCGTCTGGGTTTATGCACTCATCGTACTGGCAACGGTCGCATGGGCCTTTAACGAGGCCGGTTTGAATGGCTGGGCACTCGTTCCCCGCATTGTCGCGCCTCTCGTGCTTCTTGCCGTCCTGCTCCTGACCTTGCCATTTTTGCGCCCCGTCAGCAGCTGGCGTGCAGCGGTTTTCCTTCTTGCCGGATTGACCATGATCGCGGCCATGGGAGCAGCGGGAATTGCCTTGCTTGCGCCTCGTCAAGGCGCGAATTCTGTTCCCGAGATGGCGGCTCGGCAGATGCCTGATCCCTCTCCTCTCCAGCCAGGAGCCGACTGGCCAGCTTACGGCGGCAGCTACAGCGCTCGGCGTTACTCGCCGCTGGCGCAGATCATGCCGGCCAATGTCGGGCAGCTCAAGCGCGCTTGGGTCGTCAATACCGGCGATTTGCCGAGTGAGCACGCGAAGGGGACTTATGGGGCGGAAACTACCCCACTGAAAGTGGGAGATTCCCTTTATCTCTGCACGCCAAAGAACATCATCATCTCACTTGACCCCAGGACCGGAAAGGAGAACTGGCGCTACAATCCCGAAGTGCCCGACGAGAATATTCCCTATACGGCGGCTTGCCGCGGCCTCGCCTATTATAGCGTTCCAGGCGTGAACTCCGCACAGCTCTGCGCAAACCGCCTCCTTGAAGGGACTCTCGATGCGCGCTTGATCGCCGTCGATGCCAAGTCCGGACAACCTTGCCCCGACTTCGGCCGAGCGGGCACCGTCGATACCACGACCGGCATTGGTGAACACGATCCGGGCATGTTCTCCATAACCTCTGCGCCGACTATCGTGCGCGGAATTGTCGTGGTCGGCCATCAAGTGCTGGATGGGCAGAAGCGCGATGCGCCCTCGGGTGTCATTCAAGGCTATGACGCGGTTTCCGGCGAGCTTCGGTGGGCATGGGACATGGCGCGGCCTGATATCACCGTCCTGCCGCCAGAGCATGAAACCTATACGCGCGGCACTCCCAACATGTGGACGACGGCGTCAGCCGATGAGCATCTCGGTCTGGTCTATTTGCCGCTCGGCGTGTCGGCTGTCGACTACTGGAGCGGCAGCCGTTCGCCGGCCGAAAAAGAGTTCGCGACCTCACTCGTGGCCCTTGACGTCACTACAGGAAGACCAGTGTGGCATTTCCAGACAGTTCACAATGACGTATGGGACTATGATCTCGGATCGCAGGCGACGTTGGTCGATTATCCAGCCGATCAGGGGCCTGTCCCTGCACTTGTCTTGCCGAGCAAGCGCGGCGACATTTTTGTGCTTGACCGCCGCACCGGCAAGCCGCTGACACCGGTTGAGGAGCGCCCGGTGCCGAGCGGCGGTGTTGAGCCTAAACAACGCGCGCCCACCCAGCCTTTCTCTACCTTCCACACGTTGCGCAAACCCGACCTGACCGAGGCTATGATGTGGGGCATGTCGCCGATCGACCAGATGATCTGCCGCATCCAGTTCCGTCGGGCGAGCTACGAAGGTTTCTTCACGCCGCCCACGAGCGACCGTCACAGCATTGAATATCCCGGCTATAATGGCGGCTCCGACTGGGGCGGGGTCGCAATGGATCCGCGCCTCGGCGTGTTGATCGCCAACTACAACGACATGCCGAATTACAACCGACTGGTTCCAAGGGCGGAGGCCGACAAGCTCGGCTGGGCGCCCCGCGATCAGGCACGCGGCAAGATTGGTGGTGCCGAAGGCGCCGGCGATCCACAAGCGGGCGCTCCTTATGCCATCGACGTCAATGCCGGATGGCGTTTGCCGGTCACAGGGCTTCTGTGCAAGCAGCCACCTTACGGCGGCATCCGTGCGATCGACCTAAAAACCGGAAAGACACTTTGGGATCGTCCATTGGGACAAGCCCGAACCAATGGTCCCTTCGGCATTCCATCCATGCTGCCAATCACGATCGGGACACCCAACAATGGCGGGTCCGTGGTAACGGCTGGTGGATTGGTTTTCATCGCCGCAAGCACCGACAATCTGATCAGGGCCATTGACATCAAGACAGGGAGGACCCTCTGGACTGATCGTCTCCCAGCCGGAGGTCAGGCAACGCCAATGACCTACTCCGTCGATGGCAAGCAGTACGTCGTCATCATGGCTGGCGGTCATCATTTCATGGAGACCCCGGTAGGAGATACTCTCATCGCCTATGCGTTGCCTTAGGATCGGGTCAGTTCGGGCCAGGTGGCAGTCATCAAGAGATTAGCGCAACCCAAAATCGCTGGCACTCTTGGATCCTGCTCTGGGCATGCTTGGACTTCCTCCGAATTTCTGCGATTGCAACCCACGCAGAGAACGCCCGGGGATGATTATGTTGCCTTCGGCCTGCGATCGGCCCGCAACCACAGCCGGCGACGGCATCACTTGCCGGTTGTCCCGCTATCGTGGGATCTGTTCGACGGAAGATCGCCAGGCTTTATCACCGGCATAGTCCCGGTCGAAGGCGCCGGGGTAACGATCTCGTCGCCGATCTTCGGCGGCTTTAAGACGCCATTACAGTCGTCCAACTGGCCACTCAGGTTTTTCGCTCGCTCCGTGTCGGGCTTGACCCTGCAGTCTTTCGCGACCTCGTTGGTCTGCGCCATTGCCGAGCCAGACATGCCAAGGACCGAGAGCGCCAACACGAATCCGCAGAGCGACCCTGCCGACTTCGCAAAAATACACGTCGATTGCATTGTTGCCTCCTTCTAGCTTGTAAGAGCAAAGGCGGTTGTGGCCAGCTTGTTCCATGTGCGTTCCCGGCGTTATTGCAAAGTATGTGCGATCGTCGGCCTTGGTCGATGCTACGGGTTGCGGATCCGGCAAGAAAATGTGCGCCTGCAGCGACTGGAATTCCAACGGCTGCGAAAGCGGTCCCCAAGTTCAAAATTTCGTGAGGCTGAATCAGTGTTAATTCCCGCCTCAATTCCTTGCAGCGGAGTTGGACAAATAGCACCTGGATATCCACCCCAGCCATGCTTGCGCTCCGAGCGCGTTTATCGGTCATTCCTTGCGGACAACAAGTTGCCAAGGCCGCGCAGGCTTTCGACGTGCTCACAAAAAACGCTAACCGTGACTAGGAGCGGTACCGCCACCAGCATGCCGACAATGGACCACAGCCAAGCCCAGAAAGAAATTGCCACGAAAACCACCACCGTATTCAACCGCAGTCGCCTGCCGATAAAGTAGGGTGTTATGATCTGGCCTTCGATCGTCATGACCAAGAGATAAAGCGATGCGATCGCGACTGCAAACCCAACGCCGCTCGACGAAATCAGGGCGACGGCGCAGGCGGCCGTCATGCTTACCAGAGGTCCAAGATAAGGAACGAAATTGCATATGAACGCGAGCACTCCAAACAGCAACGGGTTAGGCATCCCGCTCAGCCAAAGGAGAGCCGCGATAACGCCACCGAGACACACATTGATCGTCGTGATGGTCAACAGGTAACGCGAAAGTTTACGCTCGATATCGTGCGAAATCTCGACGGCCCGGTTTTTGTCTTGCACCGTTGGCAAGATTTCAACCAGTTTCTCGTGAAGAATGTCTCCCGACGCCAGAAGAAACAACAACAAAACCAGCGTAAATAGCGTCTGCGCGATCAGCGCCGGAACAAAAAGCGCAGCGCTTGTGATCAGTCCGTTTCCACGCAACTCGACCTGCTGAACATTTGCGGCATGGCTCCTCAAAAAGTCTGTCAGTCGTCTGCTGGCCTCGAACAGTCCTGATAGCGCCTGCGACATCCCTGCGAGCTTTTCCTGAATGGCTTGCTCTATCCTGGGCAAACTTTCGACATAGCCGCTCACCGGCACGATTATTGCACCTAGAATGATGGCAAGCGCCGCTATCAGCGCCCCGACGATGATCAGGGATGTGGTAACCGACGGCATACCCCTTTCATCGAGAAAGCGTCTGATCGGGCTAAAAACCAGGGCAAGCAGAAAGGAGAGCACGATCGGGACGAGGAATTCTCTGGCAAAGCTGAGAAAAAATATGGATGCATAGATGAAGAGGCCAATACCTGCCCATCGCGGAAGCGCCGTCCCAAATGCGAACAAAGCCTTCGCCTCGTTCTCCGGTGTTCGTTCGCCACGACGAAAATGGTCCAACGGATTGGTCCTCCACTCGCAAGGTCAAACCCGGAACGGCGTGACCTCAAGAAGAGTTCCTCGATCTAGATCGCCAATGCGGCCCTGGAACTAAACAAGTCCCGAGCCAAGCTCCGCAAGTCGGCCGAGACGCGCCAGCGATTCGACCAGAAGGGGTTCGTTGGCGAGCATTCCGTGCATATGGACCTTTGCCAACGAGGTAAGAAGTTCGTCTCCAGCGGATGTCAGGGCGATCAGCACACTGCGTTTATCTTCCGACGACGGGACGCGCACTACCAGTCCCGCGGCTGCTAGCCTGTCTGCAAGCTGAACCGCGCCGTGATGCTGCAGGAGCATGATGTCAGCAAGCTCACGGACCATCATCTGGCCAGAGGCGCTAGCCTTTATCGCCAACATTGCTTGGTATTGCTGGGAGGTCACATCCCATTGCGAAAGCAGCGCTTCGCTAAAAGCCAGGAAGCGGCGCATGGCAAGCCTAATGCCGGCAAGGCTTTCGAAAACTCCTTGCGGAAGTTGAGAGCCCTCGTCGGTAACCGCTACACTCCTGACTGCTGACATCTTCGAATCCTTGATTTTCATCATAACGTGATATATCTTGTCTCGTCTACATAGGAGGACGTTCGCGAGCGCGCAGCTGGGTCGTATTGCAATGCGCCCGCGACCTCTGCGGATCTTTGGCAACAAAAAGCGGCATCTGTTGGACAACCGATTGCGAATGTAGTGCCTTCGGCAACCGACAAAGTCTCACAATCGCTCGCCGCCAGTCCAGTCAAATGAGAGCGTCGCTTTGCTGTCGCAATCATACCGCGAGACTATTGCGACCACAGGCCAATCCGCGCGATCGAAATTGGCATCCTTAAGGGCTTTTATTCAGGTCTTTCGACGGCCTTTATTTCTTCCTGATTTCTTGGCGCGCTTCATTCGCCCGCGATATCCCAGGAGTGGGCTCCTAAATTGAACCGCAATTCGAGTTGCAAAAACTCGATTTCCCCGGCATATCTTTGAGCAACGGGCGATTGGGGGACGGCACTTGATGGACGATATCTCGGGCTTGAGACACAGGTCTCGGCTACTCAACCGAAGCCTCAAAATATTCCTATTTTCCCTGTGTGCCACTTTGGCAGTTTGCTGTTTGCTTGTGTCGATGATGCGCCATTTCGGCCCGTTGGCGGTGGCGAGTCATATATTAAACGAAAGACAAATAATGACATTGGTCGAGGAGTAGTGGCCCCGCATTCTCCTCTGCTTGCTGCGGACCTCCGCAGAGGGATTGCCGAGTCAGTGCCGACTCCGGACGCTGCTTCAAAAAATACGATGTATTGGTATTGCAGCAGTGGAATGGTTTGTTTCGCCTGGCCCGCCGCCCCACCCTAACAACGAGACGTCCTGCGAACGACAATGAAGCGAATGCCACGCAGCCACTGATGAGCTGTAAAAGCTCACCTGTATGCAAAAGCTCTAAGCGGCGGCGGCATGCCAGTCGCCGACGCCGCACTTGGCAGGGATGGGCCTTCGTCCGCAACGCCCCATACTCGCAATCAAACAACATTTGACGACCTTGGTCTGGCCGTAGCATGGGAGTATAGCAACTAGCTCACTGACATTGGGCGATACGCTTCAATGCTGCGGTGACGCCGCTGAGAGAAAAGCTGTATCGCGTTGCCGTCCCACGCTTGGACGTTGCACTCAAAACCATGTCACTGCCTGCTCGCATCGCACCGACCAATTCCGGCTCGCGAGTTTCATTTTGCATCCAGGCGCGATTTCCCCTGCTGAACAGCCAAAAGGTTTTATCTCCGATGTCGAGTTTGATCCTTGAATCGCCTTTCAATTGATAGCCCATTTGTGCCTGCGGCTCATATTTTATCAGAGGATCAGGGCCGGGACCGACAATAAAATAATTCTTGCCGTGGTCGACATTTGGGGGCTCCGACGTAACCGGCTTGGTCAAAATGTAGCAGAGGGTCTTTGTACCGTCACGATAGGAGTAGGCGCCCCAGTCGCCGAATTGTTTGAGCATGACTGGCTGAGCATTGGCCGTAGCCACTGAGAAATGGGTGAGAATAAGGGCGAACATCAATCGCTTCATAAGGTAAATTTCCCGATGACAATGTTGAGAGGTGCTGGCCTTGCGAAGACCGGCGGCATACCCAAACATTCAAAAAGCTCGAGATTACCGATATCTTAATGACGGCTGTTTTTCTGAGCCAAATCACGACGACTCTACTAGTGCAGCATCCTCAAAATGTTCTGGCAGTACCTCAGTGCCGCTCGGCAGCAAGGGCGTGCAGGGTCGACGATCGGCCGCGAAGGGGTAGGCGGCGTGCTGGATCCGGATAAAAGCGGGGACCGACAAGCCGGACGCGTTTTCCCGACACGTCGGTGATATAAACAGGTTTGCCGACGTTGGCATCGTCGGCTTGGCGAATGGCATCAAGCTTGGGGTCTGCATTCGCAACTGGTCCCGGCCCTGCATCGGCGGCAAGTGAGAGACAAATTATAGCCGGCAAACTGCAGAGGTATATTTTCCCTGTCATCGACCGATCCGTTGCTGAACCCGAGTTGGCCTAACGCATTGCCAAACCTGCGGGTTCCCGTCGATGTATCGAAACGCGGTCCAAGAGCGCTCACCGCCGGTGGCTACCCTAACGCGCGTGCATTGCCAAATCTCCCTGAGCCATCGCACCAGTGATACATCATATTCAAGCAGATCATCCTCGTTCGTGGCGTTCTTCGACTGAATGGTCTGGCAAGCGCGTTGGCCGTGCCTTCGACATCGTAGAGATCATATCCAGCGCATTGTTCAACTCTCGGGTGCTCCCAAAGCTGGAGAGAGCCAGGACACCGATGGGGATCTTGTGCTGCGACATTTCCTTCGCGACCATGTTCATCCATGCGCAAGGGGTTATCGGCCCATTGCTGCAAGGCGCTAGAGGCTATGGCGCCAGGGCTCGAAGTCCGCAAACCTGATGCCATAAAATTTTCTTCTTTATTTGTATCACGCCATGATATATAATGAACGTAATTGGGAGGAGGTCCGCGATCGAGTTGAGTCACTCGCTGTCATTATCGAATTTTTGCCAAGGGACGTCTGAAGCCCGTGCATTGAAGGATGAGTCGGTGAGTGTCTGTGATCGCGGACCTAGATCATAAGCACAGTTTTCGGGCGCAAAGGCCGTAGTCGCTATTGTCGAGCTTCCCCATTGACGAAAGGAACTGAAGTGGTGGATCTGGACATCAAGATAGACGGCTCAATAGCCTTTGAGCGGGATGTTCGTTTCTTTGGCACAATTGCCGGCACCGTCACCGTCCCTCGTGGCCGCAGTTTCGAACTTTATGGTGTCGTCGAGCACGATTTGGTCGTTGAACCCGGAGCCGTCGCAATTGTGCACGGGATCGTCCGAGGTGCGCTGATCAATAAAGGCGGCGATGTTTTTTTCAGCGGCGTCGTTGGCGCGGTCGATGATTGGGATGAACTGAAGCCCACCCAATCCTTGTCTGAGGCTAAATCGAAAACGCAATAGCCGCCGACTTCACAGCCGATTTTTTGTGGACGATTTTCATCACGGGTCAGCGTCCTTGAGGAAGGAAGAGGGTTTTAAGCGTGTCTCACAGCGAACCGACTTTGAACGACGCGGTCGTTGCAGAACGATTCGGCCTTTCGATTTCGGACTATCGCAGATATCGAAAGCTGCAGTTGATTTCCGTCACGATGGAGACTAGGCCGGAAGAGCGCGACGGTCTCCGTAGGCTTTCGGTTTCTTTCGGCAATCGGGTCTGGCGAGCCGCCTTGGGCGCCGATGATACAATCGTCCAAGAGGAGATGACATTCCTAAGAGGGAAGCTGTCGAGAGCGCTTCGCTAGGAGCAAAAGCGCGCACCGACTACAAGGTGTCGGACGTCGCAAACATTTGTACCCGACTGGCCAGGCTCCCGAGTGGACTGCCATTGCAGTGGACGACATTGGCATGCCGTCGGCTCCCTATCGATAGCGGCGAAGATAGCACGGGCTTTTAGTCGTCGCTCTGCCCTTCTTACTCGAATGCATTCAATTCACGACCTCTTGAGGGTAAACACCCCAGAGAGCGGACTTCTCGACGAAGCCGCTAATATGATCCTTGTTCAGGGCCACATTGCACCACGAAAGCGTGCATGAAAGGATCTGAACGCGCACCCGGGGTTCGAGTTCGGCTTTCGGGAAACTGTTCTGCCGTGCTTGGGCTCTCAGCGCTGTCGTCTCTTTGAGCCACGGACCGATGACGGCCGTGCGATTGCTGGAGAGCAGCGACCGGTGCATCCAGCCGGAGACGCCATCGCTGTCGCGAACCTGTCGCCAGCTTCCATATTCTTCAGTGATCTCCAATGGCAAACCGGGTGCCTGGTAAAGCCATTTGACGGCGTATTCGAAAGCCGGCCCGATCCGCATACGCGCCCGGGTGGTCTTCAGTGATACGAATCGTGGAATGGGAAGGCCGGTTTCGCGTCCCTTTTTCATCCAAGCTGACGATGCCGGTGCGGAAGGTGCTGCGTTTGAAACACTGTGAAATGATACAATCGCGGCGCCGGACAGCAGGTATTTCAGGAGTATCTTGCCAAGCAGCATCGGTCTTCCCGGGAAATGCGTCGTAGGCCTTGAACTGCGTTGCCTGCGAGGGTCTGGATCGCTCTATCATTAGATCGAGCGTGCGCGATAGGAACTCATCAGAGCGCTGGCCAACCGGTTTACATCAGCCAATTGATTCTCACCTCACCGCATCGCGCAGATTGTTGCAACGGAGACGCAGGAATGTCGGCAACGTGATTGCACAGCGATACTGAATATTGCTCGTGGAAAGGCAATTTTCTCATCTCCCACTCCCGTTTATGTCATTCTATGATATTTTATAAAATCGCAATGTTGTCAATTGTGAACGAGCGGTGCAGCCGGGTCATAGGAATGGACGGTTGTGAGGTTCCAGAGCGCATCTAGAATTTTTTGGCGAGCCGGAGCCACGATGCCTTGCCTGCTCAGAGCCAAATCGCGGTGCGGGGTTGGTCAGCCAAACGATGTCCTCGAGATTCAAGGAAGCATTTGTGCCCCTTGATTTAATGGTTTGGCACTTAATATGGAGCGTGTGTAGCCCTGGGCGCTGGCATCCTCGTCAGAAGGCCAATTGCGAACTTCTTCCGGTCGGAATGTGCTTGGGAACTAAACATGGGCATTGACGTTCGGAAGCGGGCGGATGTGCCAGGTCATTGCCAACCACGTGCTGAGCAGGGGCGCGAAGTGGTTCAAGTATTCACTGCTTCAGCTGACACACGCTTGCGAGCTCTGGTCTTAGCCGCCTTTCTCGTTTTCATGTTTACCTTGCTGGGAGCTTACGCAATGGAGGGAGCGGGGTTCAAAGTCGGCTGGGCGCTCGATCAGCCTGTGCCATTCAGCCACCAGCATCATGTCGGGGGACTTGGGCTGGACTGCCGCTATTGTCACACCTCTGTCGAAGTCAGCAGCAGGGCGGGACTGCCTCCGACCCACATCTGCATGAGTTGCCATTCGCAAATCTGGACAAACGCTGACGCGCTGGCGCCGGTACGGAATAGTCTTGCTAACGGTCAACCCATTCCTTGGCAACGTGTCTCGCGCCTGCCGGACTATGTCTACTTTAACCACTCCGCCCACGTCGCCAAAGGCGTTCCCTGCGTTACCTGTCATGGACGGGTAGACGAGATGCCGCTTCTTGCTGCGGCGCATCCTTTCCAAATGGGGTGGTGCCTCGACTGCCATCGCAACCCGACACCGCAGCTTCGGCCGCCAGAAGAGGTAACACGAATGGACTGGACGGAATGGAAGCCGAGCCCATCTTCAGTGGGAGAGGTGGATAAGCTGAAACATGACGTCAAGTCGCGTCATCCACAAACGCTTACGGAATGTCATACTTGCCATAGGTAGAGAATGAACGCGCGTGATCCAAGACGACCAGATCCTCGCTTGCCGATCGGCGAGACGAGCGTCGACCGCCGAACGCTCCTGAAACTAATGGGCGCGTCGCTGGCAATGGCCGGCCTGGTCGGCTGCAAAGGCGAAGAAGACGAGGCTGCTCTTCCCTATGTCGTGCAGCCGGAAAACGTCGTACCTGGTATAGCAAAATGGTATGCGACCTCCGTTACTTTGTGCGGGTACGCGCAACCGGTTATCGGCAAGACCTTCACCGGCCGTCCGGTCAAGCTTGAAGGAAATCCGGATCATCCAGCATCCGCCGGGAAGTCGGATTCCTTTACCCAGGCGGCGCTGCTGAACCTTTATGATCCGAACCGCTCGCGCTCACCACTGCAACAAGGCAAACTCAGTACGTGGGACGCCTTTGAAGGCGCGATGGTTGATAATGCTGCGCGCCTTGACGGTCAAAAGGGGCGTGGGCTGTGTCTTGTGATCGGCGCCTCCACTTCGATCACGCTTGGACGCCAACTCGACGACTTGAAAGCGCGTTGGCCGCAAGCTCTGATTCTCGGCATTGATCCCGCGCGACCTGGAGCCTCATCCAAGGCGGCACAGGCTCTTTTCGGTCGCTCCCTTGTTCCTCAGCCGCGATACGACGCAGCTGAGGTGATTGTCAGCTTTGACGATGATTTCCTGGGTGCTGGACCTTTTCAAACAAGGAATGGAGTGCTGTTCGGCAGATCCCGGCAGCGACGGCAGAGCGGACAGGGGCGATCTCTGCTGTTCGTCGCTGAACCGGTTCCGAGTGCCACAGGCGCCATTTCCGACCGTCGGCTAGGCGTCGCGCCGCAGGCGCTAGACCCGCTCATGTGCGCGCTCGCAGCCGGAGTTGGGCTGGAGGTAAATGCAACCGATGACCTGTCACCGGCGGCACAGGACTGGCTGACTTCCGCCAGAGCGGCATTGCTTTCCGCAAGGGGACGTTCGCTCGTCACTGTCGGAGACTATCAACCGGAGCGCCTCCAGCGTCTGGCTATTCTCATCAATGAGCAGCTTGGCAATATTGGCAGTACGATTGGTTATATTGATCAACCGCCGCTGCTGAAGGGAGATCCGGAGCAAGCTTGGCGGCTGATGGCGCAAAGAATCGAAGCGGGTGAAGTCACGACGCTCGTCTGCCTCGGTTCCAATCCCGTCTATGCTGCGCCCGGGCGGCTCGCATTTGCCGATCTAGTCCGGAAGGTTCCGCTCGTTGTTCATGCAGGTCTTCATGTCGATGAAACTGCGCAAGCAGCAAACTGGCATGTGCCGCTCCAGCACGATCTGGAATCCTGGAGCGATGCAGTTGCCGTAGATGGTTCAATATGCATCCTGCAGCCGCTTGTCCGGCCGTTCTTTGACGTGCGTTCCCAGCATGCGGTGCTTGATCGCCTGATGGGCGGGCAAATCGCTGAACGAACGCTGGTCGAAGACACATGGCGCGTGCGCTGGGGTGACGATTTCAACAGCAGGTGGCGCGAAGCGCTTTTGAAGGGCATTGTACCAGGTTCCAAACCTTCTCCGATTTCACCTCCGATACAAGATCGAAGCCTTCCACTTCCTCCACCGCAAGGCCCACAACCGACTGTCCTTGTTCGACCGGATCCGAGCGTCTGGGACGGAAGCTTCTCGGAAAATGCGTGGATGCAGGAGACGCCACGCCCCTTGAGCAAGATTGTCTGGGACAATGTCATCCAGATTTCGCCGGAGCTTGCGCACCGTGAGGCCATTCTTGATGGCGATGAAGTCACTCTCTCGGTTGGTGAGGCCGCGATCACGGGGGCCGCATGGATCGCCAAGGGGCAGGACCCCGATACCATCAGCCTGACCATGGGCTATGGCCGAACGGTGCTCGGCGGAATTTCGAGCGGCGCCGGGTACAACGTTGGGCCCATCCTAACCCTGGATGCCGCGTGGGAGGTAAGGGGTGCAAAACTCGCCAAGACTGGCGTTCGGCGGAAAATTGCCACGACCCAGCCGGATCACGACATGGGTGAGCATGATTTTTCCCGCGTGATAACGGCGAAAAAGCAAGTTGAACCGAAATCCGATCAGCCATCCTTCTATCCCGAAAAGCCGATGCCCGACCCCAGCTGGGGCATGGCGATCGATCTCGATCTTTGCATCGGCTGCAATGCCTGCATCACCGCATGCCAGGCAGAGAACAATATTCCAGTGGTGGGGCGTGACCTCGTTGCTGAAGGCCGCGAAATGCACTGGATGCGGGTTGATCATTATTTCGCCGAGAGTGGCGAGGAGCCCTCTTCGCGCTTCCAGCCAGTTCCCTGCATGCACTGCGAGCTGGCGCCATGCGAGATGGGGTGTCCTGTTAATGCCGCTGTCCACAGCACGGATGGATTGAACCTGCAGGTTTACAACCGTTGCATTGGCACACGAACCTGTTCGTCCTTCTGCCCCTACAAGGTGCGACGCTTCAACTGGTTCGATTTTACAGCTGACGATCCTCAGTCTGTGCAAGCGATGCGCAACCCGGATGTGACGGTACGCAGCCGCGGCGTTATGGAAAAATGCACCTATTGCGTCCAGCGCATCGCGCAAGCGCGCATTACGGCTGACAAGGAGGGAAGGCAGATTGGGGAAGGTGAGGTGGTAACAGCCTGCCAGCAAGCCTGCCCGTCCGAAGCTATCGTCTTCGGGAATATTGCCGATCCCAACTCAGCCGTCAGCCGCAAAAAGGATCAGTCGAGAGATTATGTACTCCTGGAGGAAGCCAATACCAGGCCTCGCACCACCTACCTCGCGCGCATCGGCCCCGATCTGGCGGAGGAGGATGGGAAAACATGACCGATCGCCTTGCAGATCCCGATCAGGAAATCACAAGAGAGATCGTGTCAATCCCGCTTGATTTCCCGCGCCCGCGCGCCTGGTGGCTGCTCTTTGCAGTTTCGCTTCTGCTGCTAGGCTGTTTCGTCGTCGCGGTTGCCGTTCTGTTTTGGCGCGGTGTCGGCGTCTGGGGAAACAACATTCCCGTCAATTGGGGACTGGCGATTTCCAACTATGTGTGGTTCCTCGGGATTGGACATGCAGGCACTCTGATTTCCGCACTGCTGTTGATTGTCAACGCCCACTGGCGCAATTCACTCAATCGGTTTGCCGAGGCGATGACACTTTTCGCCGTGTTATGCGCTGGGCTCTATCCGATCCTTCATCTTGGGCGGCCTTGGTTGTTCTACTGGATGGCCCCTTATCCTAACGCGATGCAGATCTGGCCGCAGTTCAAGAGCCCGCTGACCTGGGACTTTTTCGCCGTGCTCACCTATCTGACCGTCTCGGTGCTATTTTGGTACATCGGTATTATCCCGGATCTTGCCTCGGTGCGCGACCGGGCAAAAACGAGGCGCAAGCAGGTTTTTTATGGTCTCTTTGCGCTTGGCTGGCGAGGCTCCGCGCGACACTGGGCAAAATGGCAGCAGGCCTATCGACTGACCGCCGCGATTGCCGTGCCCCTAGTGATCTCCGTCCATTCGGAGATCTCCCTTCTTTTCGCCGCAGGTCCGATTCCCGGCTGGAATTCAACCGTGTTTCCACCTTACTTTGTCATGGGCGCGGCTTTTTCCGGCTTCGCGGTCGTTATCATGATCGCTACGGTGATCCGCCATCCTCTCGGCCTCGACCAACTCGTTCGCGCGCGCCACCTCGATCTCCTAGCGGTCTTCCTGCTGGTGACCGGTCTGATGACCGCCTACGGCTACCTCGCCGAAATTTTCAATGCGCTGTATTCGAGCGACGTGCAGGAAGTGGAAACCCTGCGCGACCGGATCGCGGGCGCTTATTCCTATAGCTATTGGGGCGCTGTGGTTTTGAATTTCGTGCCGCTGCAGCTTCTGTGGTTCCGGTCTGGCCGCAGATCGCCCATTGTAATCTTTCTGGTCGCGCTCTCAGTCACAGTCGGCATGTGGTATGAACGTTTCATGCTGCTGACCAGCGCGCTTTACCGCGACTGGCTTGTCTCGTCCTATGGCGAATATCATCCCAGTTTTTGGGAATGGTTGCTTTTCGTCGGGATGTTGGGCGTGTTCTTCGCGCCCTATCTCCTGTTTGTCCGCTTCCTTCCGGTCATCTCTGCCTTCGAAGTCAAGGAGGCCTATGAGGAAACGGGGAGCTTGGACCATGCGTGAACCCAGCGCAGACATTGAGCCATTCGGTATCCTTGTGGAATTCGACGCGGCCGAGAGGTTAGTCGAGGCAGCAGGAAGGACCCGCGCAGAAGGCTTCTGCTCGCTGGATGCCTACTCGCCATTTCCCCTTCCAGGCCTGTCCGCGGCCCTGGACGTAGAAGACAACCGCGTACCTTGGATCACACTTCTGGGCGGCGGTTTCGGCGCGGCTGCAGGCTATGCAATGCAGATCTACACCAATTGGGATTTTCCGATCGATATCGGAGGACGCCCGCTTTTTGCATGGCAGCCTTTCCTGCTGATTACCTTCGAAACCTGCGTGCTCTTTGCTGTGCTGGCCGCCGTATTGGGAATGCTTCTTCTCAATCGGCTACCCCGGTTGCACCACCCGGTGTTTGACATTGACAGGTTTAACCTCGTCAGCACTGACCGGTTCTTTCTGATCGTGTTCGGAAACGACCCGCGTTTTGACGTAGAGGCGACGGCAGAGTTCCTGCGTTCGCTGAATCCGGTGATGCTTTTCATCGTGGGCCAGACGGAGGAGCCGGAATGAAATGGATGCTGTTCGGCGCCGCCATCCTGCTGCTGTCGTCATGCGATAATATGGATCATCAGCCGCGCTATGATTCTTACGAGAAGAGCGGCCTTTTTGAAGATGGGAAGTCCTTGCAAGCGCCGCCAGATGGCGCAATTTCCCGGGATGACGATGCTTACCGCAATGCAGTGGAAGACAAGCCGCCAATGTCGCTCGCGCTGCTGAAGCGTGGCCAGCAGCGCTATATGATTTATTGCACGCCCTGCCATGATCCAGCTGGGTATGGAAACGGCCGGATCCCCTCCCGCGGGTTTCCCCATCCGCCGAGCTTTCACACCAAGAGGCTGAGAGATGCTTCCAGCGGCTATGTCGTAGACGTCATCACCCATGGGCGTGGCGTCATGTATTCCTATGCCGACCGGGTGGACCCGCGTGACCGCTGGGCGATTGCTGCTTACGTCAAGGCTCTGCAACTCAGCCAGAATGCTCCTCCGGCCACCTTGGCTGGGGTGCAGGTAGAGGGAAAGGTCGCGAAGCCATGAAAACGCGGATCATCTTGGATCCGCAGCTGGGGCTGGGATCTGTCGCACTGGCGCTTGTCTTCGCTGCTTCGTTCGCTGCTCCTCGCGAGGCGCTTACCGGCTGGCTTGCTGCCTTCGTTCTCCAAAGCGCGCCTGTTCTCGGCGGGCTGTTTTTCTTGATGCTCGCCGACGTCGTTCCCGGCTTCTGGCGTACGGTAATTAGGCCGCCGGCTAGCTTGCTTGCGGGGCTTATACCGGTGCTGGCGCTTTTCGTTCTTCCTGTCCTTCTTGGCATGAAGACCATCTTTCCCTGGTATTCAGGTGAGGGTCTTTCCGGTTTCCAGGCCGATTATCTGACGCCTCTGGGTCTTGCGGCAAGATTGGTGGTCTTCGTCGGGGGAGGCGTTTGGATCGCATTCCATCTTTCACGAGGGCAGCACAGGGCTTTGGCAATTGGCGGCCTCGTCTTCTTCGTTCTCCTGGATGGCTTCTTCGCCACCGATCTTGTGCTTTCCCTCGATCCTAAATTTCACTCGTCGGGTTTCGGGCTCTATTTCCTCGCCATACAGACGCTAACTGCGTTCGCTGCAATCGTCCTCATCCGGTGCTTGCGGTCGTCACCCGCTGCCAGCGAGCGATCTCTCCTTGGTTCATTGTTTCTGACGTTTCTGCTGTGCTGGGCCTATTTCGATTTCATGCAATATTTTATTCTCTGGTCGGGCAACCTTCCCGCACGGGCCGCCTGGTTTGCGCGCCGCTCCGAAGGCGCCTGGTATTGGCTGGTCCTGATCCTGCTCACGCTGAGACTGGTGCCGGCGCTTCTGCTGCTCTTCCCGCCGGTCCGACAGAATGGGCGTTGGCTCATCTTTTTTGCGGGGCTCACGTTGGCCGGCACATTCCTGGAGATTGGCTGGCTCGTGCTCCCGGAACTGGACCGACCCGCCTGGGCATGGTCATCCTATGCAGCGGCCAGCGCAGGCATGGCCTTGGTGGCCTTCGGCATCGGATCAGCTGGTCGCGAAACCGCCCGACGTCAGGAACGAGACGCTCATGAAAGCACTTGAACATCTTCCTGCAGTCGAGACCAGAGACGTCGCCCCCCGGCGAATCCTCTTTGCGCTTTTGCTCGTTTTTATACTCATGATCGCCTGCGTGGCAGTTGCCACGGCAGTCCTCGCTTGGGCAAAGCCTGCAAGCCAGGTGCCCCAGCAGGGTGAGCTTCGTCTTGGCGTGAGGCTCGAAGTCGATCCGCAAGCTGATAATCACCGTATCGAATCCGAGGCGGTCGAACGCCTCGCACAGGCAGGTTGGAATGACGAGGCTCGCAGTTCCGCGCATATTCCGATCGATGAAGCCATGAAGCTCCTGGCACAGCAGGGGTGGCCGGACCTCGGACCCGCCAGCAAGGAGGGAGCCCAACCATGACGGGTTTGCTCAAAGGCGTCCTGACGCCTATGGTCGTAAGCCTGATCCTTGGACCGATTTCGGCGCAGGCTTTCGATCCCTTCAAGCAGGCCGGCATAGATCAACATCCCGATGCAAAGATTCCCCTGTCGAGCAGTTTTGTTGATGAAACGGGCCGCGACGTCAGCCTCGACAGCCTTGCTCGCGGGCGGCCGATGCTGCTTGTTCCTCTCCTTCACCGATGCCCCAACATCTGCGGCGTAACCCTTTCCGGCCTCATGGACGCTATTCGCAGCCAGCCCTACCAACCCGAAGAGGATTTTACCGTCGTCGCAATGAGCATCGATCCGGCGGAAACACCAAGTGACGCTCAGCAATCGATGGTGGAACTTCGAAAGCGCTATCCCAATCTTGCACTTAAAGTTCATGCCTTGACCGGCAGCAGGAAAGCCATCGCAGGGGTGACCCAGGCACTCGGCTATCGCTACGCCTGGGACCCTGAAATCGGCCAATATGCCCATGTCGCTGCCACTGCAGTGGTGACGCCGGCGGGTCATCTTAGCCACTGGTTGTACGGACTGGCGCCGACGCCGGACGACCTCAAGCTGGCGCTAACGGAAGCGGGGCAGGGGCAGATAGGTTCATGGGCAAACCAGCTCCTTCTTCTCTGCTACCATTACGATCCTACGACCGGTCAGTATTCCCCAATCATCTGGGACGCGTTGCGTATCTTCGCCGGCGTGACGGCCGCACTATTGCTAGGATGGCTTGGCCTTTCCGTGATGCGCGAGCGGCGGAAGGAGGTGGAGCGTGATGGCTGACCTGTTTGCGTTTCTGATGCCGGTCGAAAGCTCCACCTACAGCCAGCAGGTCGACATCTTCGCTATCGCTTTTTCCGCGCTCATCCTCGCCATGGCGGGGCCTGTCTTCATCCTTATCATCGTCTTTGCCATTAAGTATCGCCGTGGCAAACCAGCCAATCGCGTTCATCCGCCGAAACGAGATCTTCGGCTGGAATTGTCATGGTCTATCCTGCCTTTCTTATGCCTTCTCGGTTTTTTCGGCTGGTCGACAGCACTTTTCGCTACACGCTATTTCCCGCCGGCGAATGCGCTCGATATCGACGTCGTCGCCAAGCAGTGGATGTGGAAATTTCAGCATCCTGAAGGGCAGGGTGAGATCAACGAGCTTCATGTACCAGTAGACCAGCCGGTCAAGCTTACCATGGCCTCGCAAGACGTTATCCATAGCCTCTTCGTCCCCGCCCTACGTCTGAAGCAGGATGTGGTTCCGGGCCGTTATACGGTGATGTGGTTCACGCCGGACAAGGTCGGGACTTTCCGTCTAACCTGTGCCGAGTTCTGCGGCACTGATCATTCCGAAATGGGCGGCCAGATTATCGTCACCACACAGGCGCAGTATAGCCGGTGGCTGAGCCGTTTTTCCGTCGACCAAACTTTGGCGGCTGCAGGCGCGGCGCTCTTTCGCAGTCACGGCTGTAGCGGCTGTCATGATCCCTCGGCAAGCGTGCACGCACCGAAGCTCGATGGCGTCTACGGTAGCCCGGTGCCCCTCTCAGACGGGACGACCGTGAAGGCGGATGATCAGTACATCCGCGACAGCATTCTGCTGCCGCAGAAGCAGCTCGCCGCCGGGTATCCGCCGATCATGCCGACGTTCCAGAACATCCTTTCGGAAGAGGAGGTACTGAAGCTCGTCGCCTACATCAAGTCGATTGGAACAGGGGGCGCGGCCGATGCCACGCAATGATGCAACGCACTTAAACACCAATCTCCATCGAGAGGGGCTTTCCCAGACTCGGGAGGAACGCGTCAGCTATTTGAGGGCAGGCCACAGTCTGCGCTCATGGCTTCTATCGACGGACCATAAGCGTGTCGCGATTCTTTATCTCATCGCAATTACATTCTTCTTCTTCATCGGCGGCGTCGCCGCTGCTCTTGTGCGCGCGGATCTCCTGACACCGCAGGGAGATTTGCTGACCAATGAGGGCTACAATCGTGCCTTCACCCTCCACGGCGTGATCATGGTCTGGTTCTTCCTCATTCCGTCTATTCCGAACACGTTTGGCAATTTCCTGATCCCGCTGATGATCGGCGCGCGCGACCTTGCGTTCCCGCGCCTCAATCTCCTGAGCTGGTATATCTTTGTACTGGCTGGCTTGTTCACATTGATTGTGGTGGTCACCGGCGGCGTCGATACCGGATGGACATTCTACACGCCGCTCTCCTCCATGTTTTCGAACGGAAACGTTGTTCTTGCAGCGACGGCGGTTTTCATCGCCGGGTTCTCGTCCATTCTAACCGGGCTGAACTTCATCGTCACGATCCACAAGCTTCGATGCCCGGGTATGACCTGGGGTCGTCTGCCGCTCTTTGTCTGGTCGCATTACGCGACATCGCTCGTTCTTGTCCTGGCGACGCCTGTTTTGTCGGTCACGCTGGTGCTGATCGTCGCTGAACGCTTTTTCCACCTCGGCGTCTTCGATCCTGCTCTGGGTGGCGATCCTCTGCTTTACCAGCACCTGTTCTGGTTCTACAGCCATCCTGCGGTCTATATCATGGTGCTCCCGGCACTCGGGGTAGTCAGCGAGCTGATAGCTGCTGCCGCCCGCAAACCCGTGTTTGGTTATCAGTTCGTGGCTGGGTCCTCCATGGCGATCGCCGCAATTGGCTTCCTTGTCTGGGGGCATCACATGTTCGTTTCCGGCCAGTCGATGTACGCCAGCGCCGCGTTCTCATTACTGAGCTTGGCCGTCGCGGTTCCGTCAGGCATCAAGGTCTATAATTGGACCGCAACCCTCTATAAGGGCCACATTGGCCTCGATCCGCCGTTTCTCTTTGCCATGGGCTTCATCGGTCTGTTCGTTGTCGGCGGATTGACTGGGCTCATGCTCGCCATGCTGCCTATCGACCTCCACGTCCACGACACCTATTTCGTGGTGGCGCATTTTCACTACATTATGGTTGGCGGTACCGTATCCGCCTTCTTCGGCGCCCTGCACTATTGGTGGCCGAAGATCATCGGCCGCCGCTACAACCACATCTGGGGCAGTATTACTGCCATTTTCATTTTTCTTGGATTCAACATGACTTTTTTCCCGCAGTTCCTGTTGGGTTACTGGGGCATGCCACGGCGCTACCATGTGTACCCGCCCGAGTTCCAGACCCTGCACGTACTGTCGTCTGCCGGAGCGACCATTCTTGGGTTCGCCTATCTAACGCCCTTCGTCTACCTGTTCTATTCCATGCGTTATGGCCAACCTGCGGGTGATAACCCTTGGGATGCACGTGGACTGGAGTGGACGGTGCCATCGCCGCCGCCGAAGCACAACTTCGACCATCTGCCGGTCGTTAGCGGCCCCCCTTACGATTATCCGGTGGAGCGGGAGGGCGAACAATGACCGAAATCACCCGCGTGAGGGTTCCTTATGACGATCCTAACCGCCAGGTTGAAGCGGTGATGATGGGGGTCTACATCTTCATCGGCACCGAAACCTTGCTGTTCGGCGGTATTTTCCTGACGATCGCCTGGCTGCGGCTGGAGCATCCGGAGCAGGTTGTGGTTGCGTCGAAGACGATGCATTGGCTGCTGGCTGGCGTCAATACCGCCGTTTTATTGACATCCAGCGCTGCGATGGCGATGGCGGTGGAATGCGCCAAGCGCGGTCGGGAAAAGCGTACAGCATGGTTCGTGGCGTTGGCCGCTATCCTGGGTTTAGGATTCCTTGGTCTGAAGGCTTATGAATATCGGGTGGAATATCAAGAGGGTCTGCTGCCGGTATCCGGAAGCGGCGCAGCATTGACTGAGCCAAGCCACCGCCTATTCATGGATCTTTATCTGATTTCCACGGGACTTCATGCAGTTCACTTGTCGCTCGGCCTATTGATCATGGCCGGTATCCTCATTGGAACATTGTCCCAAAAGCTAGCTTTGCCTCAGCGCAGCATCATCATGGTGGTCTGCGGGATTTACTGGCACTTCGTCGATGTCGTCTGGATCTTCCTCTATCCACTCCTTTATCTGGCGAGGTAGCGATGACAAAGGAATTCTCGATCCTAACCGTCTGGGGCCTCTTGCTCGTATTGCTTGGACTGACAATGATCTCAAGCACGGTGCTTTCCGGAGCAATCGGACTTGTTGTTGCATTAGGTATCGCTGTGGCCAAAAGCGCCTTCGTGGCCTGGCGCTACATGCATCTGGATGAGCAGCCCGCTCTGGCAAGGCTCTCGGCTTTGGGCGCGGTCGCCTGGCTGGCGATCCTGTTCTCAATGACTAGTTTCGATTACTTAACCCGCTGAGTGCCGAATAAGCTTTCGTGCCGCGGAATCCACTTCAGGTAGCCTAATCCACCCGAAGGGGCCATCCATTTCATCCTTCGGCCACAATCAGTCTTTTCCGGTTTTAGCGCCGTAAATGGGAACCCCATCTTCCCGGCGCCACACACGTTAATTCGACCCAGGCCCTGAGCTGGCTCGGAAGGAGACCTCCAGAATGATCTCGTCCGAGCCAGCCATTCGGCCAGCATATCGCCCATCGTGCAACCACTTCCATAGTGGAGGGTTCCCTGAGCCACCTGACAGCAAATAGCGTGTTTTTCTGGGGACGCATGCCCTTGCGACTTTTTTTCGCATCGGTCGCCGGTCGCCTTAGCGGAAATAAACGATGAGGAACAGGGCAGAGCCGATGCAGTCGTTGTGCGCGCCAAAATATGAAAACCAAGTTGGAAATTTGGAGCGCCCTCGGTGTAATCGGAAGCTGCTTTCAACGAACTGTCGCAACCCATAGGTTCCCTGATCGAGACGAAAGCTTCATGGAGCCGCGCTACTTGGCTCGGAGCGGGCGGGGGCGCACCTTGGTCAGTTGGAGTCGCGATGAAGGTGCGGCTGAGAGATCGGACGAGCTGTGAGTTCTGCATACTCGATCTGCCGAACAATCTACATTCGCATGAGCGGGCGTATATTGTGGGGAGCTCTCCTGAGGCGTTTGAACGCTAAGGGCATCTGGCTCGCTCCTTGGCTTCCCCCGCTGGAGCGGGCTTTTTTTACCGATCTGCGCCGGCGCGGGAGCAACCGCAGACAGGCATGACAACGCGCGCTTTTACAGTTCCATCTCCCGTTGTGACCTGCACCGGTGGAGCGATCTTCTGCACACGGACGACTAATTTCTATTGGCGCGACCGATAATTGCTTATCGAGGCAGGGTTTGTAGGTGGTGAGAGACATGGAAATATCGCACGAGGGCGTCTAGATAATCGTCTAGCATTTCGTTATTCCTCGCCGGATGGCGTGTGCTGCGTGCGCCGCGGGCTTCCCCGAAATCGACGGAGACAAAGATCAACCTTCCAGAAGGGAGCGCGAAACCATGTCCTTGCCGATCGCGACTGGCCGCATTCAATCCACTCTCCGCGGATATCTTGACAACGAGGCCTCCGGCGGCATCGTTTTGATGGCTGCCGCGGCGATGGCCCTTGCGGTGGCGAACTCGCCGCTGGCGGAGGCATATTTTCATGCCCTCCATCTTTACCTCGGGCCACTGAGCTTGCAGCACTGGATCAATGACGCCCTGATGGCCGTGTTCTTCCTGCTCGTGGGTCTGGAGATCAAGCGCGAAATGCTCGATGGCCAGCTCTCGACCTGGAGCAGGCGAATTCTTCCCGGTGCCGCCGCGGCCGGAGGAATGCTCGCTCCAGCCCTCGTCTATCTGGCTTTCAATGCCGGGACGCCAGCTAGCCTCCGCGGTTGGGCGATCCCGACGGCCACAGACATTGCCTTCGCGCTCGGAGTGCTGTCGCTCTTTGGCAACCGGGTTCCGGCGTCCCTGAAAATCTTTCTGGCGGCGCTTGCCATTATCGACGACCTCGGCGCCGTCCTCGTCATCGCACTCTTCTATACAAACGGTCTCAACCTCCTGGCCCTTGCCGGAGCCGCCGCGGTTCTTGCCCTGCTGTTTTTCATGAACCGAGCCGGCGTGAAGACGCTGACGCTTTATCTCGGCCTTGGCGTCGCCTTGTGGGTGCTGATGTTCACCTCCGGGATCCACGCCACGCTTGCTGGCGTGCTGCTGGCCTTGACGATACCGATTAAGCTTTCTCCCGGCGCTCCGGAGGCTGGCGACGAAGAATCTCCGCTGCACCGGCTCGAACACCTGCTTCATCGACCAGTGGCATTCATCATCGTCCCACTCTTTGGCTTGGCCAACGCCGGCGTTTCCCTTCGCGGCACGTCCATCTCGAGTTTGGGAGACCCTCATACAATTGGCGTCGCCGCCGGACTGTTTGCTGGCAAGTTGGTTGGGGTTCTCTCCGTCGTTGGTCTCCTGGTCAAGCTACGTTTTGCGCAGCTTCCGGCAATGGCGAACTGGACGCAGATGACCGGTGTCGCGCTTCTTTGCGGCATCGGCTTCACAATGAGTCTCTTTATCGGTCTTCTCGCTTTCGATGACCCAGCCGTACAGGACAAGGTCAAGATCGGCATTCTGCTCGGTTCGGCGATCTCTGGCGTGGCCGGATCCGCGGTTCTGATGGCGAGCCGGCGGAAAAGCAGCCGGTCGTAGTCATCCACGAGTTCGCGGCGACGGCACTCGTGGACATCAAGTTCTTCGGAGGGTCTTCGCGCCGCCGCCTCTTTTGGATCTTACGATTTCCGCCGCTTTCCTCGCTGCTGGAACAGGCGAACGCCTTGCCATGTCAATACATAAAAGACTGCACCGGATAGCGCGGCGAGCGGAAGGCCGCCGACAAGTATCGGCTTTAGAATGGGATGCCAAAGCGGTGCAAAATCGAGGTGCCGGAGCAGGGTGAACAGATTGGCTTCACCCACCCTCTCGGGCGCGCGACCCAAAAGAAAGATTCCGATCCGGTAGGCGGCAGCAAAGATCAGCGGAAAGGTAAGAGGGTTCCCAAACGCCGTCCCGAGCGCGGCCGCGATCATATTGCCTCTGAGGATGAAGGCCAGACAAAATGCCATTATGAAATGAAAGCCGAGAAAGGGGGTACAGGACACGGCCACCCCTGCTGCAACGCCAGCCGCAACTGCATGAGGAGTAGCCTTCAATCGAAGCACTCGAATGGCAATGTACCGGATGGACCGCAATAGCCCCTTGGATGGCCAAACGACGGCACGGATCCGCTGAGCCAGTGAGAGCGGCTTCCGTCTCCTAAACAGCATTCATTGACCTTCCGCTGCGTGAGCGCTCAATCTCAATCGATAGATATATCGAGAACACCGCGCATGAAATGCAAGCCATCGATCTTTGCAGGCGAGCATATCTTTCGCGTACGCACATTGCGGCATCGCGGTAGTTTATCGCCTTCTCCCGATTTTGCCCGCTTGGCACGAATGGCCTCTCGACTGGGTAGCGCGAATTCATGGGCCTCAATGCAGTTTGTCCGCAGCAGCCTCGATGAAACCGACTGCGTTCGCAACCCCATCTTCGTCCCGAATCCTAGAGCCAAGGGCATCTGCCTGGCGTCGCATATGTGGATCGTCCATGGCTGCGAGTGCATCTGTCAGGCTCTCGACGGTCAATGCTCTGCGATCGAGTGACAGTCCGACGCCGAGGTCTGTTACACGCCTTGCCCAGAACGGTTGATCGCCGAAAAATGGGCAAATGATCATAGGCTTGCCGGCCCGAAGAGCGGCCGCGGTCGTTCCGGCGCCGCCGTGGTGGATGACCGCGCTCACCTCGGGAAACAACCAGTCGTGGGGGGCGTCGCGGACGACGTGGACATGACCGGATTTATGGTCCGCGGCCAGAGCACCGCCTCCCAAAGCCAAGATACCCCGCTTGCCCTGCCTTGCGAGGGCCTCGACAACAGTGGCTGTCATTCGGCCCGGATCGACGCCCGGCATGCTTCCGAAGCCAACGTAGATTGGCGGCTTCCCTTCCGCGAGGAATGCTGCCAAATCGTCTGGAGGTCGCCAGTTCTTGCTGTCGAGAAACCAGTAGCCACTTACCAGCACGTCACTGCCCCAGTCCGGAGGGACCGGCACGACATGGCGACTATAGGCGTAGAGCGTGCCATTCGAAGCGATAGCTGGCGTCCTGCGTCGCGCCAGACCAAGCTGTTCCACCCTCCAGGTCGAGAGCAACGTGCCGAACAGAAGTTCCGCGCCCCTGATCGCCGCGATATGGCTGATCCGGTTGAACCAGCCCAGATCTCTGAAAGGCAACATCGGGCTGGGAAAAGTGGCGGTCGGCGTAAAGCCAGGCAGGGGCGAGGCCAGAATAAATGGGCACTGAAGCGCCTCCGCCATGTGTGGCACCGCGATTGCCTTCGGATGATGCACGAAGATGTCGGGGTTGAAGGCCTGCGCTGCTTTCCATTCCGCGTCTAGCAGGGTTCGCATCATCGGACGGACGTACTTTAGCAGCTTCAAACCCGCACTGAAGCCCTTGCTGCCGGCGATCGCCGCCTTTCCTTGCGGAGTATCGAGAAGAGCGAGAAACTCTCCAGGCAGGGGGGCAAATGCGATGCCGTGGTCTTGCACCATGCTCTCGAACTGAACCGGAGCAGCGAGCTGTACTCGATGTCCTCGCTCGATCAATCCCAATGCCAGAGCGATATAGGGTTGAACGTCTCCGCGCGTGCCGAGCGCATGAATGGCTACCCTCATTGCGCCGTCACCTCGCTTCCGCCTGGTTCAATAGCCGATGTTGCCAGTGTCACCGTGCGGCTCGGTGGCGATCTTCCTGAACAGCCATCTCGCTACGAGCCGAACCATCCCATCGCCCCCGCGCCTACGATCGCAACCTGTGCTACTGCGAGGAGGGCCAGGACTCCGACTACGAAGAAAAGCCGCTTCTTACTGATATTCATTTCGTCGTCCACTCAAGCTACTGTTGTTCTTTACAGTCAAGGGCCGGACGGTCGCAACGAGCGGCTGGCGACTTTCCCCAACGTCAGTCCCTGAACCACGATCGTGAAGATCACGACGGCATAAGTGGCGGCAAGCAGAGCCGCCCTGAAAGGCGTTTCCGGAAGGGACAGCGCCAAGGCGATCGATATGCCGCCCCTGAGACCTCCCCAGACGAGAACGATCACGGTCCCGCGAACGAAGTCGTACTGTCCGCGGAGCAAGGTCACGGGGATGATGGTCGACGCGAAGCGGGCCGCGAGCGCCACAGGTATCGCGGCAAGGGCGAGCGGCAGGATCGGCGCCTCGTAGCGAAGAACAAGTACCTCAAGTCCGATAAGGAGGAAGAGCACCGAGTTCAGGATCTGGTCGACCAACGTCCAGAAGCCGAAGAGATATCGCTGCGTCACGTCGCTGAGCGCGTCCTTCGGTCCGCGGTTGCCGACGAGGATTCCGGCGACCACGACGGCGATCGGACCGCTCATATGCAGTGCGGAGGCGAGGGAATAGCAGCCCATCGCCAGCGCGATGGAAATCAACACTTCGACGGGATAGTCGTCAATCGCCCTCATCGCCAAGTAGGCGACGTAACCTGATAGCAGGCCGATCACTGCCCCTCCCAGTGCCTCGACGATGAAGAGTTCCGCGACCTGCGCCGCGCCGACGTCTGTGCCGCCGCTCGCCAGCGCGAGCAATGCGGTGAACACGACGACGCCGACGCCGTCATTGAATAGCGACTCGCCCGCCATGTCGGTCTCGAGCGCTTGCGGAACCTTGATGGCCTTGAGCGTCGAAAGAACCGCCACGGGATCAGTAGGGCTGATCAGCGCGCCGAACACCAGCGCCCACAGGAATGGCAGCTCTATGCCAAGCAGTGCTGCCAGGCCCCACATCGCCACGCCGACGAGCACCGTTGAAAGGAGCACGCCGATGGTCGCCATCACACCCACGACCGCGACCCGTGAGCGAAGGGCGGAAAAGTCGACATGGAGCGAGCCAGCAAACAGGAGGAAGGCGAGAAGCCCGTTCATGACGGTCGTTTGGAAATCGACCCGCCGCACAAGAGCTGCGACATCCGCGTAGATGGAAACGTCTGGAATCGAAAGCTCCAGCAGGACGAGCAAAGATGAGGCCGCAAGTCCCATCACGAGGATCCCGATCGAGGGGGGAAGCCTGAAATAGCGATGGTTGACCCAGGAGAACCCGGCAGTGAGAACCAGAAGCAGCGAGATGAGATCGAAGACGGACAAGATCGGGCTTCCTCGCAATGTGACAGAAGATCGGCGCTTATCGGCAGCCGCTAGATAGTCGTCTGCAGCCCGAGTTCGACCACTCTCCCTGACGGCAGCCCGAAATAATCTGTCGCATTGCTGGCATTTTCAGCAAGCGAGATGAACAGCCGGTCCTGCCAGAATGGCAGGCCGCCTTTCTTCGATGGCAGGATCGTTCGGCGGGACAGGAAGAACGACGTCGACATGATATCGAATTTCAGTCCGAGCTTGCGGGCGAGAACGAGCGCACGAGGGATGTTGGGCGTCTCCATGTAGCCGAACGTGATCACCAGCCGACTGAAGTGGCGATTGAAGCTTTCGAGAAAGATTTTCTCATCATCCGGCACGAACGGCGTGGTCGAAGTCACGACGCTGAGAATGACGTTCTGCTCATGGAGCACCTTGTAGTGCTTCAGACTGTGGAGGAGCGCGGTTGGCGCGCCTTCGATGTCGCTCGTCAGGAACATTGCCGTCCCAGGCACCGTCGGCGGCTTCTTCCGGGCCAGGTTGTCGATAATTGTCGTAAGCGCGATTTCGTCGGCCTTGGTGCGGGCGGCAAGCAGCCGACGACCCGCCGTCCATGTCTGCATGACGAGCGCCATCGTCGTCGCCACCGCAACGGGAACCCATCCGCCATCTGCGAACTTCGCAATGTTGGCGGCTAGAAACCCGGCGTCGATCAGTGTCATCGGCACGATGACGGCAAGAGCCGTCGCCAGCTTCCAGCTCCAGATCCGCCGCATCACGATGAACAGGAGGATCGAAGTGATGAACATTTCGCCTGTCACGGCGATGCCATAGGCGGCGGAAAGGCCGCTCGAGTTTTGGAAGAAGAGCACCAGAGCAGCCACGAAGATGAACAGCAGGTTGTTCACCTGCGGCATGAAGATCTGTCCGGACTGAGTTTCGGAGGTGTGGAGGATTCGCAGGCGCGGAAGCAGGTTGAGGTGCATCGCCTGACGGACAAGGGAATAAGCGCCGGAGATCACGGCCTGGCTGGCGATGACCGTTGCCGCGGTGGCCAGACAGACCATAGGAATCCGCGCCCACTCCGGATGCATGCTGAAAAAAGGATGCTCAGCCATCTGCGGGTTCGCGAGCACGAACGCTCCTTGCCCGAAGTAGTTCAGAAGCAGACTGGGGAAGACGAGCAAAAACCACGCCGTGACAATCGGACGGCGTCCGAAATGTCCAAGGTCGACATAGAGGGCCTCGGCGCCGGTCACGGCAAGAAAGACGGCCCCAAGCACCGCGATGGCTGAGCCGATGTGGTTTGCAATATACCGGACTGCGTGGACCGGATTGACTGCTGCTAACACCGACGGGTCGTCAAATATGTGGATCGCCCCGCTGACGCCAAGGACGATAAACCACAGAGCCGTTACGGGACCGAACACCGACGCCACGCCGCTCGTCCCGAACCGCTGGACGAAAAACAGCATGGCGATGATCGTGAGAGTGATTGGCACGATCCACTTGGACAACGCCGGTGCGACCACCTCGATGCCCTCGACCGCAGACAGAACGGAAATCGCCGGCGTGATAATTGCGTCGCCGAGAAAAAGCGAGGCTCCGATCACACCCAGGACCAGGACCCATTTGGGGCGCCCCGTTAGACCTTCGCGAGCAAGAGTCATGAGAGACAGCGTGCCGCCTTCGCCCCGGTTATCGGCCTTCAGCACGAAAGTCACGTACTTCAAGGTGACGACGATCGTGAGCGCCCAGACGATCAATGACAGGATCCCAAGCACGTTCGCGTGAGTGGCTCCGGATCCGCCGGTGGCGCGCAGAGCCTCTCGGAATGCATAAAGCGGGCTCGTTCCGATGTCGCCATAGACGACGCCCAATGCAGCGAGAACGAGCGATGGTAGTCCTCGCCGGCTCTGGTGTTCCAGTTCCGGATCTTTCGATCTCATCTGCGGAGAGGTCAATGTCTGGTTCCTGATTCGCAGGCCGAATGAAGGCGCAACGTTGCCATCTGCATGCCTTCATTGCAAAACCCAAACATAACACACCTTGGGGATCGGCAAGCGGTCATGGAGGTTGACGAAAACGTGAAAAACAGAACGGCGGCTACTCGCAATATATTTCAAACCCATCGCTGAGCTGTAACTGCCTTCATCAAAGGGAGGGGCGGACGACCTCAGAAGAAAGCTCTTCTCTGCTATCTCTCCTGCAGCATGAGCGCCAATGCCGGTCGCATGGTTCGGTCTCAAGTGACCCTTGCCGACCTCGTGATACTGATGCGACGCCGCCTTCTCGCGAGCGCGCGACATGCATTCGACGACGGCACGATACGTCGGCTGTGAATACACCTCTAACGCAGCTCCATCAGTCGGTTGAGGCCTGGAAGCGACCGCAGGACTGGGGGACGTGACGAGGCATCACGATCTAGTGATGGCGACGCGTGTAACAAATGTCGGGGAGATTGCGAACCTGAGTATGCGCTCAACGAGAGCGTCCATCCATCATCGGGAGAACGCAATGTCGATCAAATCCACCATCAACTCCGTCGTCCTCGCCGGCGCTGTCACCACGGCCCTTGCTTCGATGGCCGGCGCCGCACCGCTCACCAAAGCTGAGGGCGCCGCTGCGACCGCCGCTCACAAGGAGAAATGCTTCGGTGTTGCCCTGAAGGGCCAGAATGATTGTGCAGCCGGCGCCGGCACGTCCTGCCAGGGGACCTCGACGGTCGACTTCCAGGGCGATTCCTGGAAATTCGTACGGGGCGGCACCTGCACTTCCATCGTCCTGCCTAACGGCAAGCACGGCACGCTGAAGGCAATGTAATTTCTACACCCGACAGCGATGACAATGAGGAGGCGGAGAGACGCCATGACCACCGATCAAATTTCAGCGACCGCGTCTGCGGCAACTACTCTCCGCTTTCCCCGCCATCCGATCGGGGGGCTCGCGGGGACGAGCTTCAAACACGAGCATTTTGCCTCCATAGCCGCGGAGGGGCCTCATCGCGGGTTCTTCGAAGTCCATGCCGAGAATTACATGGGGGCCGGCGGGCCGCCGCATCGTATTCTCGAACAGATCCGCCGTGACAATCCGGTGTCGCTCCACGGCGTGTGCATGTCGATCGGCGGACCTCAGCCGCTCGACCGAGCACATCTTGAACGTTTCCGCTCTCTCGTCGAACGCTACGAACCAGCTCTGGTGTCTGAGCACCTGGCCTGGTCGACGCATCGGACGATCTTCCTCAACGATCTCCTGCCCCTTCCCTACACACGAGAAAGCCTGGCGCGGGTTTGCGAGCATATCGAGGAAGTGCAGGAGACCATCAGACGCCCGATCCTTCTGGAGAATCCATCCACCTATGTGACGTTCCGCCAATCGACGATGAGCGAGACCGAATTCATCCGCGCCGTCGTCCGGCGCACCGGCTGCGGTCTTCTGCTCGACGTCAATAATGTATTCGTCTCCGCCACCAATCACGGGTTTTCAGCGCTCGACTACCTGTCCGATTTTCCCATTGCCGCGGTTGGTGAGATCCATCTCGCGGGCCACGCCGAGCAGACTGACGACGAGGACGAGTTGCTGCTGATCGATAGCCATGACGGTCCGGTCGCCGATACCGTCTGGAAGCTTTACGAGATCGTCATTGGCCGTGGTGGCCCTATTCCAACGCTCATCGAGTGGGACAGCAACATACCTGATTGGCCGATACTGCGTGGCGAGGCCCTCGCAGCGCAGGCGATCATGGATCACCATGGTTCCATCGCGTTGCAGGATCAAAGTCATGCTGCGGCTTGATCCTCCATCTCGCCGCACAGAGCCCCTGACTTATGCGGCAGATTTTGCGCCGGCGCTGACCAACCCGGACGCTGGGACGCCCGACGGCGTTGTCGGGCCAAACGGCAAGGGAGCGATCAAACGCTACAACGTCTACCGCAACAACGTCACCGTCAGTCTGATCGATGCCCTCGCCGGGATTTTCCCGGCGGTGCAACGCCTGACGGGGACGGAGTTTTTCCGCGCCATGGCGCGCTTTCACCTGCGCGCCACGCCACCGGCATCGCCGCTTCTCTTCGAATACGGACGGGATTTTCCTGCTTTCATCGAACAGTACGAATATGCCCGGTCCTTGCCCTGGCTTCCCGACGTCGCCCGGATCGAACGGGCTTGGCTGGACGCCTACCACGCAAGGGATGTCGAGCCGCTTGCCGCTGATGCTCTTGCTTCCGTTCCGCCGGAACGTCTCGGTGAATTGGTCTTTGCAGCGCATCCGGCAACAAGGATCGTTCGGTCGGACTATCCGGCGCTGACGATCTTTGCCGCCAATCGCGGTGACGGCGCCATAAGCCCGATCGAAGTGGTCGACCCGGAAGATGCGCTTATAACGCGGCCGGATATGGAGGTGGCGGTGCGTCATCTTCCTTTGGGCGGCGCAGAGTTCCTGATTTCCCTCATTTCCGGCGAACCGCTTGGTGTCGCCGCAGCCAAGGCCATCGATGCTTGCCCGTCGTTCGACATCGCGGCCAGCGTGGCCGGCATGATCGAAGCGGGGGTATTTTGCGGCATCACTCTCGGAGACGCATGATGATATCGACCACCACCCAACAGACTTCGATCAAAGGCAGGTTTCAACCGATCGTGACACTTGTGGAGATGGCACAGAGACTGGTTCGGGCCTTTGCGCTGCCGAGCGTCGTTCAGGCAGTTGTGCGCCTCGCTCTGGCAGTGCCCTTTTGGAAGTCGGGCATTCTGAAGTGGGATGGTTTCCTGCAATTGAACGATACGGCGATCACATTGTTCACCGACGAATTCATGCTCCATTTGCCGGGCGGTCCCTATGCCTATCCGGCGCCAGTCACCATGGCTTTCCTGTCCGGCGCTGCCGAGATCACCTTTCCGATCTTGCTGGTTCTGGGTTTCGCTACCCGGTTTGCGGCGACCGGCCTGCTGTTCATGACATTGATCGTCGAGCTCACGGTGCCGGACGGATGGCCGATCCACATTACCTGGGCTGCGATGGCGCTGTCGCTCATGGCATGGGGACCGGGAAAGCTGTCGATCGACCATTGGCTTGCACACTGGTTTGGCAGCCGCCGGGCTGCCTGATCCGGTTCCTCCGGTCAAACTGTCAGCAAGATCGAGTGCAGAGGCCATGAAATGGCTCAGTGACATCCCCGCCGTCGCAAGCAAGGCCATCGCTCCAGGCTCGCGTTGGCACATTATGCACTGCGACCAACGCGCGGTGTGACGAGGGATGGGACAGGCCTGCAAGCAGCCCAGGTTCGGTCGCCTCGCACCCTCGCTTGCTTCGCCTTCTACAAGCTGAAGCATTTGCCGTCGTAGGCAAGACGTTCCAGCACGTGTTTTTTCGAGATCATCGACATCGGCGGGCGGCGCATTGACAAGACACTTGCGAAGAACATCATCCGCGAATGAACAAGCTTCCGATGGGACAGCATTTCCAAGCCAATCCATCGCCCCAACGGCGTCATTTTGATTGAGACGTTTGGGCGGGTGCGTCCTTGCTCTCCGCAGAGTAGCTGCCGACGCCTTCTGCGAGGAAGGCGTTGTTGGCCTCACGCATCTTGGCTGCGGCATCATCGTATAGAAATGGCAGGAACGCATAGCGACGACCTCGCGTCACTTTGGAAACAGCATGAAGCAGGGAACATGAGAAGATCACCGCGCCTCCGGCTGGCGCCTTGAAGCTCCTGCTGCCATATTCGGGAAAGCTCACTTCTCCGCCGTCGAAATCATCGTTCAGGTTCACGGAAACAGCAAAACGGCGATGTGCGGTCCCTTTGGTCGTGTTGTCGCGGTGGGCGCGAAAATGCGCCTCGTCCTCAGCCGCATAACAGGCGACAATATATCGTTCCATCCTGGTTGCCGTGAACTGATGAACCTTCTGGATTTCCGGCACGATCCTGCGCACGAACCGCCCTTGTGTTTCGGCGATGACATCCTTTTCCTGGATATCGTAGTCCTTGCGTCGCTTGTAACCATGGTCCTTGACCTGGACGGTCTTGCCGCCCACCTCGCGCATAACTCCTGATTCCTCGCCGCCGCTCCGCTCGTAGAGACCGATCAGCTTCTTGCAAAGGTCGGGCTCGAATACGTTTGGAAGAACGATGATAGGGGCCTGAAGTTCGATGCCGGAGAACCGGTTGATGGCGGGAAGACCAGCAACAAACGACCATACTTCCTCGATATCACTGCCGTCCTTCGCAAACGGAAGGACCTTCAGGACACGCATGGTCGGGTCGAGCATTATCCAGATCTGGCGGATTGGGACCTCTCCGTCTTCGGGTTTGGCATCGATCGGCATCGATCCATAAAGACGGCTGACAGTGCCATCGAAGTCCAACAAGAAACGATAGCCTGGATATCGGTCGGCAACGCGTTGCTCGATCTCGTCGGTCGGGTCAACAGTAACACCGAAGAACGATGCTTTGACATCGTCAAACACGTCCGCTTTTCGGAGAGCTGCCTCTATCGCGGCTTTGCTCGCTGGATGCGAGGCTGACCCGAAGAAGCAGAGGACGAGGTATCGTCCCGCAGCGGTGTCGAATGCAAAGCTGGGATTGGCCATCGATCGCTGATGAAACCAGGGCGCCGGATCGCCCGGTAGAATATTTGCGTAAGTGTTCATGAACTCATCAACCTCAATGAATACACAGACGCGACGTTATGACAGCAAATCAGGTTTTGGTAGTGCTGTCAGCGGAGCAGGGCGATTTTCGCGCGGGCGTGGCCCAGTAAAGGCCTGCACCATTGAGCGGGTCCCTGGCTCCTGCAATAAAACTATTCCCCGACATGGATCACACCAGCGCCGAGACGATTAGCGAAGGGCTCCGGCGCGAGACCTAATCTGGCCGAATCATCGAGATCCACCCGCCCCAGGCCGCCCGTCATCCCCGCCTCAAGCCGCTGTTTGACCGATTCTCAGCCGAAGCCGCCTGAACCTGCGAGGAGGGCAAATCCGATGCCCTTTCGCCCCGAAGCGTGGAAACACAAATCAATGCCTTTGCGCGAGCCGCGTCAAGAAACGCTCGCCGACCAGAGTTGGCGCTTGCGCCGCGGTCGTGCAACGCCGAGCTCCGCCTCAATGCCCCAAGCGCAAGTTCCATAAATCGGTGTTACGCCACCAACACTGAGATAGCGGGGACAAGGTTCTAGCACAGCGCTTTCGAGGCCACCGCCCGGCTTGTTGCTAGGATGTTTATGTTCTTGGCTAAAAAGATCGCATAATGGATCGAAGGGACCTGGCCCGACAGGCGAGCAAAGAAAGACAAGGTTGACAGGCGCATTGCTTCTTCGATGAGGGTTCGGGAGTTCATGCGTGACGACGGTGGCGCCGATCGAGCGGGCCTTCGCCCGCGCGCGCCGGCAACGCCGGAGCTCTGGATGCGCTACATAGACCGACGTCGGCGTTGCGGAAAATCTTTTAAGACTTCGACGATGCGCAACAAGGAAGCTCGCCGATAAGTCCGTGCGCCCACGTGCGACTTTTGATTCAGTACGGTTCGACTTCGCTAATTTGGCCTCACGCGGCTCAGCCCACATTTGACTAGCCATATATTCTGCCCGGAAACGATGCGGTGGATCTGATAGGAGCATGGCTATAGACGGGCAGTCCGGGAATCGTTATTCCGGACGTACCATCCCATCACCAAGTCATCCCGTGGATTTTCCAAGGCCATTTATATTGAAAAAAGTGCAACGCAGTTTTGCCGTCGAGTACAAAACCGGCAGACGAAAACTCGATACCAGGTCGAACTCGATCTGGGGCAACGTGGACCTAAAGTCCGCCGCTCGCGACCTAGACGACGAGGCAATGCCGTTTCTGTCGGATAGCTCTCAGAGTGGCAAATCCTACAGCGAAATTTCTTTACCAAAACCAGATAAGGCCGAGTCCTTGTTGACACCGCCTCTCGGGCCACCGACAACTGCATCAGATGCACAGAAGATAGGCATGGCCGACGAGACTGATACTGCAACCAGGGCTGATGTGCCGACCGTTGTCGAAACGCCAATTGCGCCGAAGAAACAGCGCAAGCCCCGGGCCAAGAAAGCCGCTGCACTCGAAACCGCGTCAGCTGACACTACGGCAGAGCCAGCAGCTGCTCTGGCCGGCGCCGGTGGTGTGAAGAGGAGAGGGCGGAAGACAAAGGTGGTCGAAGCTGCGGCGAGTGCCAAACGCGCACCTGTGCGCCGTGCTCCAAAGGCCGTGGAGGCGGCTCCGGCCGGACCGATGACGGCGATCGACGAGATGGCAGACCTTTTGCAGTTGGAAGAGGAAAATCAGCGGCTGCGCAAGCTTCTGGCTGAAAAGCTTCGCGCTGAAATGCCGATCTGCGCAAACGGCTCAAACTCGAGTGATATAAGCGGCCGGTCAACCGCCGGCCGCATTTCCATGCTTATCAAGAGATACAATTTGGCAACGGTGAATGCTGTTGCCGGAACTAAAACTTGCAGCCTGCTTGCGGGATAAAACGCGAGGTCGGATAGATGGCGTCTCCCTGGAAATTTCTTGCCCGACTGGTCTCACCGGGACGCGAACAAAAGCGAGAAAACGGCTCGACCGAGAAGGTTTCGCCGGAGGCGTTGCCTAGTTCTGGTTCGACTGAAACGCCTGCCGAGGACAGCCTGAATAGCGATGGTCGGCCGGCAGGCGAGGAGCTACCTCGTCACGGTCAACCCGGTGCAATTTCTCTCAAGCCTGTGCATTCCGCAGAAGGCGAAAACGACGTCCACGACAAGGTCGACGGCGAAGTCGCCGAAATCGTGGAGGTCGCTGATCCCGCTACATCCGGTGGTACTGGTATTGACGTCACCGCTGTACATGATGCTGCTAGGATCAAGCGAACTGCCGAGGTCGCACCGCGCGAGCAAAGGAGCCGCAGCAAGGAAGCGGTGGCGATTGCGAACGATCCCCAGGTTATCCACACTGCAAACGAGATGAGCCTCGATGACGAGATCAGGGTGCTCAGGGATCAGCTGGCCAGAAAGCTAACGTTGCAAAACGCGCAGTTGAGAAAAATGCTAGAGCGGTTTGAACGATGAGCGTGGCGCGCTGCCAAGCTTGTTGCAGGTGAACAATCTCAGATTTGAATAGGGTGTCGCCGGTTCGTGTCCTTTCAAGAGCAAGGCGCACAGTCAGTCGCCTTAAGCTCTCGAACCAAATTACATAGCCGGTGCAAGAACTTGGCTCTTTCTTAACAGCAAGGCCCTCATAAAATGAAGTTGCTGCGGTTATAGATATGCACGAAACCCAATTTCGCTAAATTGGCGTTCGAGATGTTAGCCTTTTCGGCCGATGGCACCTCTGTCTCGACCACGAAAGTCGAAACGCCACGTTTCGCGCCTTCTTGCAGGCGAGCTTGAATCAAAGCTTTCTGCGCACCGCGGTTTCGAAAGCTCGGCACGGCCGCCGAGCCAGGCGAAAGATCCTGAAGCAAACATCGCCCCCGTTCCCACAGGCGTGTCTCCGTCTAGCGCGTAAAAACATGACCATCCGTCTCGTCCAACGATTGCTGCCCATAGGACAGTTAGGCTTTCCGGAAAGCCAAAACCGGCACACATCATGGCGCCGAATACCTGGGCTTCATCGGGCCGGACTTTTCGTGTTTTCACAGCGGCTGCCGATGGAAGAGAGACCGCGTCCGTGGTTCGTCTCAGCTTCGCCCAACCAGGACCATAGGTAATCAACCCTTTCGACTGGATCCAACGTCTCACCTCGTCGGATGCAGCGTCCGTGTTGACCTGCAAAAACCGTTTCCCCAGCCTCTGTCTCATCCAGTTGTAGGCTTCGTCTAGGTCTTCACTATCAGTGAGGCCGAGGATGCGGTTAAGGCCGATCGCAGGCGCGCTCGGAAGAGAGATCGTGCATCCACCATTCATGGAAATGCATTCGAATCGTTCTTCGTCCGCCAATTGGTCGCGGGCGGCGTTATGCAGATCAATGAAAGCTTTGGCCTCAATGGCGTCTTCTTTTGTAGGGCAGGGGTAATCGGAAGAACAAGAATCCAATGGAGTGCTCCTGAGGCAGAAACTTCGCCGAAAGCGGATAAATGAATTCTTGGAATAAAAACAGAATAATCACAGCGCCAACTTCCTGCACATTTGACGATTTCCCAACGCACCCTCAAGGATCTGAGAAGAGACGTGGTATCCATCATCTCCGGGCAGCATGTGGTGCATGCAACCATCTCTCTTAACGTCTTGAAAATTGGCTAAGGCAGTGTAACGTCGAGCTTTTGTGGTTTGTGAGAGCAAAGTGTCACACGATGGCGGTTCCCAGGCCTTGCCGAAGCAAAAGGCCTATCAGTTCGGCGATTTTCGCTTGTTACCTGAAGCCCAAGCCCTCCTGTACAAGGGGCAGTCCGTCGCGCTGGGTGGGCGAGGGTTCGATATACTGACCCTGCTCGTGGCGCGGGCTGGCGAGGTTGTGAGTAAGGCCGATCTGTTCTCGCACGTATGGCCGGACTACATCGTCCACGACCATAACTTGAAGGTCAATGTGGGCAACCTTCGACGCTCGCTGGCTGGACTCGATCCCGCCGCGGAATACATCGCGACGATCGCTGGCCGTGGCTACAAGTTCGTCGCCGCGGTGGAGAACGACCGCCCAACGGTAGCACGGCAAGTTGTTTCAATCACGAGTCATCATACCGCCCCCCCGGAAGTGCGGCAGCTCCTCGGCCGCGATGACGCGATCCGGCAAATCTCCGAACAGCTTGATCACCCGGGTTATGTCACCATCGTCGGGCCAGGTGGAGCCGGAAAAACGTCACTTGCGGTCACCGTTGCTCAGCAGTCTTGCGGCAAAGACCAAGCCATTGCCTTTGTCGATCTCTCGACAGTCACGGATCCCCGATTTGTGGTGCCCGCGATCGCTTCCGCTCTCGGCATCTCGCTTGGATTGGACGATCCGATCGCGGGCGTGATTGACGTCCTTCGAAGCAACAAATTGCTTCTCATTATCGACAATTGCGAGCACGTCATTGCAATGGCAGCGACCATTGTGGAGCGGATCTCAGCAGAGGTGCCGGGTGCCCGTATCCTCGTGACCAGCCGCGAGCCACTTCGGACGAGACACGAGCAGATCCATTTTCTCTCCGGGCTCGCTTATCCGGACCAGATGACTGCGCTCTCCACGACCGACGCGATGCAGTTTCCTGCGATCCAGCTTTTCATCTCAAAGGCACGTGACGCCGGAGTTTCGGAACCAACAGAAGACTACGTTCGCAGTGTCGTCTCAATCTGCGCACGACTTGACGGATTGGCACTCGCGATCGAATTGGCTGCCGGCACGGCTAGTGTTCTAGCGCCCTCATCACTTGAAGGCCTGTTCAAAGATGGCTTTGACGCGATGGGTCGTGGAGCACGGGATGCGCCTTTGCGCCACCAGTCGCTGGAGGCCACGCTGGACTGGAGCTATCGGCTTCTTCCTGACCGGGAGGCTATTTTGCTCGGCCTGCTTTCGGTGTTTTCTGGGCGTTTCAGCGCCGACGACGCAGAAGCGATGTATTCCGCAGGCGCCCTTGAACCGATGGCAGGACGTGATGCCCTGTCGCAGCTGGTGGCAAAATCACTGCTTTCCGCGCAACACGACGGCGCCACTATGCATTACAGGATGGCCGAGAGCACCGGCACCTATGCTGCGCGGCGTCTCTTTGGTTCACCCTACAGAGAGAAAGCCAAGCGACAATTTGCCACCCGGATAAGGGACAAGCTGCAGATTGCCGAACGGCAATGGTCCTCACAGACGTCTCGCGAGTGGTTGGGGAAATATCGCAGCCAGATCGACGATGTCCGTGCCGCGATCGGATGGGCGTTCGATCCTGCGGGCGACGCTGAACTGGGGGTCGAACTGGTGGTCAGTGCATTACCTCTGTGGCAAGAGCTCTCGGCGTTCAGGGAAATGTTGGCTGCTATCGACACTGCAAGCGCGAACAGCCCGGCGCTATCAGCGCTCGCGCCACTCGGCCGGGTAAAACTTTCCACGGCGCAGGCCTGGGCCATGACGCTTGCGCGCCACATGCACCCGCAAACCAGTGATGCCTGGCGCGAAAGCATCTTTCATGCAAGCGGGTCGCAAGACGCGGAGTTTCAAATACGTTCAGTGTGCGGACAGGCCGTCTTTCTTGCTTATTCCGGCAGGCCGCGCACGGCATTACGCAGCATGAACGATTTTGCGGCATCAAAGGGTTTGGACTGGACGACCGCGCCCGACGGCAAGCGTCTGTTGGCGCATATCCAGATTTACGCCGGCGAGTTAGAGTCGGCGTCGCACCATTTACATGCGCTGATGAACGATTGGGGTAGCCTGGAAGAGGGGCGTGGATTGTCCCGGTTTCAGGTCGATTTGCCCATTGCTATTCGTCTGTCTCAGGCATTCTTATCCTGGCTACAGGGTGACCCTGAGCGTGCCTCCAGTCTGGCCGGCAGTGCCGTTGATCGTGCCGCCGATCTCGACCACATGATTTCCTTGGGAAATGCGATCTCGCTCGCGGCTCTACCGATCGCTTTCGTAGAGGGCGATCTGGAAACCGCTTCGCAGCTTCAGCGGCAGCTGACTGAGGTCAGCCGACGTGAAAGCGTCGGCATTTACGAGGGGACAGCCACGTTTTTCGCCGGTGCCATCCAGTCGGATCGGGGTGACAAAGCAGGTTTCGCCGTGATGCAGGACAGCATCACAGGGTTGCTCCGGGGAAGCTGGCGTGCTCGCGTTCCTTTCTACCGCAGCCTATTAGCGGAAGCCTATATAGCCGCAGGTGAAATGCAACTTGCCGAGAACAGCCTACGCGCCGTGCTTGGCGAAATCGGGATTCGCGAGGAACGTTGGTGGCATCCTGATCTCTGGCGCGTGGCGGGAATGATCGAAGTCGGTAAAGCCCGTCCACACCGGGCGAAGCGCTATTTCCAGAAGTCTTTGGCTAGCGCGATTGCCATGGGCGCAGGCGCCGCGACCAAACGCACCCAACTTGCCATGGCTGCGGCAGATGTGCGCTGACCTTTGGCACTTCAATCTTTTCTTCGCGTGTCCATGCGCTCCCGCAGCGACGCATTTTCTCGCTCAAGCCGAGCAATCTTGTCGATAAGGTGCTGTGAGGCTGAAAGAAATTCGGCTTCAGTGTAGCGTGGCTCGATGTGCTGCGGACAGTTCCAATCGAACGCCTCGAGCTTGAGCTTGAAAATGCGCTCAGTCTTGGCCCCATAATCACCGTCAGTAATGTTCGCCGTGAGCACTGGATCCGCATCGAGTGCCAGCTTCTCGGCGCGGGCATAGATCTTCAGACGTGTGCGTGCGGGATAGTCCATCAGAAAAAGGCAGGTCCGGTCGTTCTCAGCCAGATTGCCGGTGCTGATATACTGGCGATTCCCGCAGTAATCGACGAAGGCAAGCGTGCGATCATCGAGCACTTTGAGAAAGCCTGGAGGGCCGCCGCGGTGCTGGACATAGGGCCAGCCTGTCTCCGAAACCGAGGCCATGTAGAAACTGTCGCGCTGTGCGATAAACGCGATTTCTCTTTCCGAGAACCTGTCGAATTCGCGGTGCCCCTTGAAGTCCGACCACAGACGATCCGCTCCCATTTCCGCTTGCGCCCTGCGAACTGACGGAGTGATCGCGATATCCATAAAGCCATAGGTCACATCGTGTCTCCTCATTGTATTGTCGGTTCGCAAGGCATCGGGAATGCGAGGCTATATTGCCTCTCGCGCGGCCTGCTGCGCGCGGGCATAGCTTTCGGTCACAGCAGCATAATTGGGAGCGACGATTCCATAGAGCTTGCCGAGTTCGGTAGCCTCGGGCCGTGCCCAGGTCCGATGAAGTTCGGACAGCAATGCATTGGTCGATGTCGGCTTGACGCCGCCCTGCACGAAGCGGGCGAGCGAAATCCGAGAGGCCATTTCGCTCGGATCCCCCGACGCATCGAGGACCGCATAGACATCGTAGCCAGCGGCACGGGCGTCGAGCGCCGGAAACATCACGCAGACGCTGGTCCAGACGCCTGCCATGATGAGAGTTTTGCGGCCGGTTGCCCGAACCGTTGCGACAAAATCGTCATTGTCCCACGCGTTTACTTCCCCCTTGCGTGCCACATAGACGGCGTGCGGAGCCAATTCATGGATTTCGGGCATCAGCGGACCATTGGTGCCGGCAGGTTCCGAAGCGGTGGTCATCACCGGGATGTTCAAGAGAGTGGCGAGCCTGGCGATCATCTCCACATTCCGGCGCAGATCAGACACGGAAATGTCCTTGACCGTCTGGAACAATCCCGACTGATGATCGAGAAGCAGGATCAGCGTGTCGGAGGGATCGATGAGGGCTGCGCCGCCGCCGGTCGGAAGGACGCTCGGCTTGGATTTGCTGTTGTACATGGTCATTATCCTCTTTTGGGTTTCAGTTAGCGGGCCAGGATTCGGGCGAGGAAGTCGCGCATGACCGGGATCATTTCGTCCGCCTTGTCCTCAAGGGCGAAATGTCCGGTATCAAAAAAATGAAGCTCGGCTTCGGGCAGGTCGCGGAGGAAGGCGCGTGCGCCTTCCGGCAGGAAGATGGGATCATTTTCGCCCCACAGGATCAGGGCCGGCGGCCGATGCGCGCGGAAATAGGCGTGGAAGTCGGGGTAGAGTGCGACATTTGTCCTATAGTCGTAGATGATGCCCAGCTGGATGTCCCTGCTGCCCGGGCGGTCGAGGAAGAGCTGATCGTATAACCATGCTGCCGGATCGATCCGCGTCTCATCTTTCGTGCCGGCGAGATATTGGAAACGTGTCCCGTCAAGCGATAGAAAAGGCCGCAGCGCGTCGCGGTTTACCGGGCCGTTGTCCGCCCAATAGGCCCGCGTCGACCCCCAGAAATCCCCCATGCCATCTTCATAGGCGTTGCCATTCTGAATGATTAGGGCAGTCACACGGTCGGGGTGCGCGACCGCCAGACGAAACCCGGTTGGCGCGCCATAATCCATGACATAGAGCGCGTAGCGTTCGGCGCCCAGCTGTTCGAGGAGACCGGCGATGACATCCGAGAAAGTGGCAAAGCTGTATACGAAATCGCTGGAAGACGGCATTGCCGACAGACCGAACCCCGGAAGGTCGGGCGCGATCACATGATAGTGGTCGGCAAGCGCTGGGATGAGGTTGCGGTACATGTGCGAAGAGCTTGGAAAACCGTGCAGCAACACCACGACAGGGGCGCCTTGCTCTCCAGCCTCGCGATAGAAAATTTCCACGCCTTCAACGCTGGTGGTTCGGTGGTAGGTGACGGGCCGGGTCATCGTCCGGCTCCCTGAATAGTGCTCACGGCTGCTGCTGCGATGAACCCTGCGACGTCCTGCGGGTGCGACATCATCACGGCGTGACTGCTATCGATTTCGGTGATCGCTGCTGCCGCGCGCCGGGCCATCCGGCGCTGCGCACTCGGAGGTACCATCCTGTCGGCAGATGCGACAAGATAGAAGCTGGGTTTGGTCTTCCATGCGGCATGCGTGAGGGGGGCAATGACCGCCGACAGGCCCCAGGGTAGCTGTGCAGCAGCCATGAATCGCGTGGTGGCGGGGTCGACATCGGCAGCAAACGCTTCCGAAAAACGGGCCGCGTCCACAATGAGATAGCCGTCCTGCGGAGGCAACAACGGCGCCTTCACTTCGCCGGGCTCCTCCGGCGCTTCATTTAGCGCTGCGACGGATTCGCCGACATCCGGCACGAAAGCCGCGATGTAGGCCAGCGACTTGACCTTGGGATTGGCGCCGGCTTCCGTGATGATCGCTCCGCCATAGCTGTGGCCCACCAGCAGCACCGGATGGCGAGCTGATGCTATAAGACGCTCGATGGTGTCAACGTCACCATCAAGTGAGGTCGTCGGGTGTTGGGCGACAAGCACTTCGAACCCGCGATTTACAAGTTCGCTATGGACTTGCCGCCATCCAGAGCCGTCGACAAAAGCGCCGCGCACGAGGACGATCGAAAGCGCTGGCTCCCCAGCTGCCTGGGTGCCCGAGATGGGATTGGTCATGATCTTTTCCTTTGGGGGGAGGGTGGACGCGGGGCGGTTAGCCCCGCGGAGTGGATGAGTTCTGAATTAATTACAAACCTTGCGATCGAGGAAGTCACGGATCAGCGGCGCCATCACGTCGAGCTTGTCCTCAAGGGCGAAATGACCACTGTCCAGAATGTGTACCTCGGCCTTCGGGAGATCGCGGAGATAGGGGTGCGCGCCGGACTCGGGGAAGATCTTGTCGTTCTTGCCCCACACGATCAGCGTCGGCGGCTGGCGATCGCGGAAGAAGGCCTGGAACTGCGGGTAAAGCGGCACATTGCTGCCGTAGTCACCCAGGAGATCCAGCTGGATGTCCTTGTTACCGGGGCGATCAAGCAAGGCCTGATCAACGACCCAGTTGTCGGGGCTGATATGCGCGACATCGCCCATACCGTCGGTATATTGGAACTTTGTGGTCTCGAGCGTAACCAGGCCGGAGAGTGCCTCCCGGCGTTCCGGCGTCTTTTCGGCCCAATAGGCCTTGATCGGATCCCAGAATGCGGCGAGGCCTTCGGTATAGGCGTTGCCGTTCTGCACGATCAGCGATTCAACCCGCTCGGGATGTTTGAGCGCCAGACGGTATCCGATCGGTGCGCCGTAATCCATAACGTACATGCTGTAGCGATCGGCTCCGACCTTTTCGGTCAGCTTGTCGACGATGTTGGTCAGGTCCGCGAATGTGTAGGAGAACTTGGTGTGATCAGGTGCGCCGCTTTGGCCATAACCGGGATAGTCAGGTGCGATCACACGGTAGCGGTCCGCGAGCAGCGGAATAAGGTTGCGGAACATGTGTGACGAGGTCGGAAATCCGTGCAGGAGCAGAAGGACGGGCGCGTCCGTGGGGCCGGCTTCACGATAGAAGAGCTTCACACCGTCGATCGTTGTGCTTTTGTACTGAATGACGGGAACAGCCTTCGCGGCAATGACTGCGTTGTTCGGCACGCAGCGGGCTTCTGCCGCAACGGGAGAGATGGCAATAAGAAGTGCGACAGTGGTAAGAAGAGCTTTTTTCATGACCTTTTCCTCTTTGAACGGGTGCAGAACATCTGCGCCTCTGGAGAAAAGGACTATCATCGGCGGTCTTTGGCACTGGGATAAATAAGGGTAAAAAGTTGAACAGCAGGTCGTGGTCAACGACGCAATGAGCAGTATAAATTGTCCCATCCAGACGAGAGCCGATCCATAAAGCAGAGTCATTGAAAGCTCTGCGCCGCTTGCTCTACTCTTTTAGTGACCGCACATGATGTCGGCTAAAAAGTTCGTTCTGGTCGGGATATCAGTATGATAGGTCTTTGGGTTTGCTGGTTCTGGGTTCGATTCCGTTCAAGGCGTCCCACCTGCAACTCGCCCAACTCATTTCTTTGAGCCAGTTTTCGGCTTAGGTTGATACATACGCCGTTTGACGTTCGGCCGTAGAGCATTGCGGAGATCTTTGTCCGCGGTCGAAAGGTCAAACCATTCCGGATCAAAGTAACCACCGCACCACCGAATGGATTCAGCATATTCTGGATCGTCCCGATCAGCGATGATCTCCAGGAACCGCTCATATCCCGATACTCCACCAACATCTTCGGGCGGTCGCGCCCTTTCGCCGGCGACGCAGCTCCCGTGTTTGGGCGTAGCGGCGAGCGTTAAGAACTCCTCGACCTCAATGGTGTGCCGCCAGCCATCCCCGAAATCATAGTGGTAACTGAAGAGGGCACCTTGCTCGAAGTCCAGCAAGCGCACCTCTCTCTGGTCGAAGACCCGAGGATCGTCATCGGTCGCATCCTCCGTCAGGATCTCGACGTCGCCATACCGCAGGCCACCGATGCGGAATTCATAGAGATGATAATTCCACCAGTTGAAGGCTGCTTGAATACCGAGATGCAGATGCTCCAGGTTCCAATGCACAGGCAGGACCAATCGGCGCCAGACGTCCGGCTGGACATCGTCGATGGAAAGTCTGACCTGCACGGCATTTGCGGGTTTGTACATTTCACGAAATGAACAAGGTCAGGCGACGATCGTCAAGAAGGCGCTCAATTGTGACGCTGTATTCGAACCGGATCGTCCTTCACGGCATCTCTGCCGGCTTGTGCAGTCCTCGAAGCTTACTATCTCTGGTGTAACCCCGAACTGGAGCATCGCCATGGACCGAAGCGCGGCCGAAATGCTGTCGGAATTCTATGAAATTCTTCCGCCGGACCGCGAAGAGCCGTGCGCTTCGGATGCACCCACCTGTCCGTGTTGTCGAAAGTTGCGCCCGGCATCCAGCATGGACGAGGACGGCTGCGGGATCTGCGACGAATGCCTGGCGCCGTGACTTCCAGTCGAGAAGCACCTCCTTCTGTTCCTGCGTCATTCGAATCCGCGCTTGCGAAATTGCCGGAAGGCTATGTCGACGGACATTTTGGTAATCGACCATGGGGCGTGACCGTCAAGCGGTCGGAGGATGGCAAACGAACATGGCTCTACGGCGAGGAGCTTGGCGGAACCGATATCGTCAGCTTCAACCTCTATCATTTGGCTGGTTCTGGGCCGACACTGAAGCCGTGCGAAATGTCCTCCGCGAAGGTGGTCGAATTCGTTCTCGGTTTCGTGCCCGGTACAGCGAAAGCCGCGTCTCGACCATAATGGCGGAAAAATGAGCGCAGGATCTATATTGCATTGCAGCAAGTGCATGGCTGCACTGCGATCTGAGCGCTGGCCGTCGAGGCAGCCTCTGATATCTTTAGGTTAACGAAGCAATGCACCTCCTCCCGCAGAGCTTCGTGTTTCAGGCGACCCACTCCTCCTCCCAAGGGAAGCCTGACGGAACAGCGGCACTCCTCCTCCCAGCTGTTGTTCAATATTTCGAGAAGCCTGCCGCACCTCCTCCCGCGGCAGGCTTTTTCGTTTTCCGATACATTCAAGCTCCAGATCCAGGCGTCAAAGCAGACTGCCCTGTTCCACCGGTTCTCCGGATTTCGAGACAATCGTCGATCCGTACGGTTCACGGGACGAGATGATGAGCGCGTCATTCGGCAGCGGGCGAGCGAGATCCTTTGCTTCATCCCAGGGCGCCCGCATCCATGTGTCGGTCTCTGCCTTCGTCAGCAACAAGACGGGCATCGCCTTCTCATGGATCGGCTTCACCAGGTCGTTGGCATCCGTGGTCGAGAACCCGTAGAGATCATCGGTGGTCAGGCCGTCCCTGACCTTTCGGACACTCAGCCATTGCGGCACATGAAGACCGGCAAAGAACATCAGCGGCTTACTTTCGACACGGGCGAACCAGGCGTTCAGCACGTTTCCGCCATCCTCTTGGCTGGTCGGATCGGGTTCCGCAAAGCTGGTGGCCGGGACGAGGCATCTGTTTTCGACACCGAACCATCGCTTCCAGTGCGGAAAATTGAGCTTGCGCACGTTGGTCGTGCCGCGGTCGGCCTCCATCCGATCAGTTCTTCCAGATCGAAAGCCTTGCCGTTGGCCGCAAGTTTCTCGGCCTTGACTTTCGCCGCCTTCTCCAGCGCGAAGCGCGGCGAGTGCAGTCCCCAGCGCGCATGGACCAGTTGCTTCTTGCCGTCGGCGGTGTTGCGGACGATCAGCCCCATCTGATCTGGATTCATCTGGTAGGCCGGCATCAGATTGATCAGGCTTTCAGCGTCCTGGGCCCCACCCAGTCCCTGTCTTCCATGCGATAAAGATTGCACATTGCGGGCCATCTACTCCGCTTGAGCTCGAATGGCGGACAATCTAGCGGATGGCGCTGATTTCGCTAGTCGAGCCGGAAGACATCGGCATTGTCTTGCCGTTCGCGCAAGCCCTTGTAGGATGGATGGCGAAGTTTCCCGTCCGTCGTCCAGGCGCGGAACTCGATCTCAACAATCAACGTTGGCTCAACCCAGACAATATCGGCACGTCCAGAATAGGGCAGGGGCGGCTGCTTTCGCTTCCATCGCAACGTGTCCAGCATCTTCTTCAATCGGATCGCATCGGCTTCCTTGAAGCCCGTGCCGACGCTTCCGACGTGGACGAGATCGGCATCGCGGTAGGCGGCGAGCACCAACGAGCCGAAGCCGGCAGGGGATGCCGTCGACCTCTCATAGCCGACGATGAAGAAGGCTTCGCTCTGGACGCATTTGACTTTCACCCAATCACCGGTCCGGCCGGAACGATAGGGCTGATCGAGACGCTTGCCGACGATGCCTTCCAGCCCCCGGCGGCAGACGTGCTCCATAAGGACAGCTGGTTCGCCATCGAGTGTTTCCGATAGCCTGATGGCGCCGATCTGGTCATTCATTTGGCCGTTCAACGTGTCCTCGAGAAGGTGTCGTCGAGACCGGTATTCGACACCGCGCAGATCGTGGCCATCAAGGTAGATAAGATCAAAAGCGTAAAGGACGGCGATGGAGGCGCGGTTGCCAGCTTGTTTACCGGATGCGCCCAGCGATTGCTGCAGCAGCCCGAAATCCGGCTGCCCCTCATCGTCGAGCACGACGGCTTCGCCATCGATGATCATCGTCGCGGGCCCGAGCGCTCGGGCTGCCTGCTCTATTGCCGGAAACCGGTGCGTCCAGTCATGTCCGCCACGCGTGAGGATCCTGATCCCTTGCGGCTCGATATGAACGGCAAGGCGATAACCATCCCATTTCAGCTCCCAGCTCCACTCGCTTCCTTTTGGCGGACGGGACATCAATTGCGCCAGCGCAGGCTCGACACGCTCAGGCATCGGATCGAACAGCAACTGTGGCTGGGCTGGATTTCGCTTGGCCCGCGGCCGCGAACGGATCGGGGCCTCGGCGTCACGAAGGAGCGGTTTTGATCTCGGAGGCTTCTTCATCGCCCCAGTTCAGCAGAAAAATCTTAAAGACACTGTGACGATGCCGACTTGTCCCCGCAATTCACACAAAGGGAGTAGCGCTCGCAAACGCTCGGAAAAAAATCCGCTGGCCGCTATTGGACTGAATACCTTCGGTATTCTGCTGATTTCTAATGTTCAGGATAATATTCCCATTCCTCCGGTTGCTTGACTCATTTATTGCGTCGGAACAGCACACGCCTGCGCCCGTGCCATCAGGCGCGAAACGGTCATCGTGCCTTCAGGTGAGATCGTCGTCCGTCGAGAAGCTGCCGATATCGTTGCTGCGCCTTCCCGGCGGGACGATTCTGTCGCCGAAGTCTAAGCCGGCGCACGCCACGTCCGAGGACATCGGGCCACAATCAAGCAGCTGCGCACAGCAAAGTACGTTCAGGGAGTATAACGAACTGGCTAACCTTTGGTGAAGTCGCTTAAGAAATTGTCAATTTCGTCGATCGGCTGCGGTCCGGGATCGGAAGGTAACTTGGCGCCCCTGGCAAGCGCACGCCGCTTGAGTTCGGAAGCTTGTTCTCGCAGGAACGCAAGATACCGTTCCCGAACCTCTTGCATTTCAATATCGCCGGCAATCCATTGTTCGATCCATACGAGGAAACGCGGATCCTCCTCCGTCGGCAATCCCGCGCGACGGAGACGATCAAAGGCTTTTTGCGCGGCAAGGCGTCGTTGTTCGCTCTTCATAACCTTTGCTAATATCCGATTCGGCAAAAGAAAACGTGGCCGACATCTCCGGCGAACCGTAAGCGAAAATCCGCCTACGCCGCACACATTCTGATTTGCATCCGTTGCACCCCTTCCGTGAAGACCTCGTCTGTTGGTCGAAAAGAGCTGGGATCATTGCTAAGTCAATTCGATCGCCGCCAAAATGAAAACCAGGTATCCCACTTTGGGCAGATCACCAAAACGGCCGCCGGTGTCGTCCGTTCAGTATCGGAACTTGATCGAACTCGGGTCTGCTACCGTCCGATTCAGAACACGATCAGGCTTTTTGGATCACGCTTTCGCTGCGGGTATTCCGCAGACTTCCAGAGCTACCGCAGGTCGCATCGCCGCGTGTCTTCTAAGCAAAACGCGTCGCGCGTCCGTGAAGACGTCTCATAACATGACCTCTGGATTTGGCGCTTATGCGCCGCCAAAACGGCGAAGCATGGAATTGAGCCTATCGTTCTCCTCACGGAACTTCACGAGCATGAGCCGTTTCAGATGGCGATTTTCAGCTTCAAGATCAGCCAGCTCTTTCTCCGAGCCGTCCTGATGATGCGGCAGCGTAAACTTAACTCTGTGAAAACAAGATCTGAGAGTGAGGCTTTGGTTCGTTCGGCGCGAAGGCGGGCGATTTGGCGCCATGCTTGGATGGCAGTTGCTCGCAATTCTCGATGGTGGTGGATGGAATATCGTGGCGGGTGGGAACGAGCGTCTGACGGCTTAGGAAATAGCCCGCGTTAGGGAATTGAAATTCGGCATGTGCAGCGACGCCTTCGCTTTGGCGAGGAGTCCCCTTCCGGCGCGCAAAGCGAAGGTCCGCGCAACGGCTGGATTTGCAAGCTATGGAGAGAAATCATGTCGGAAAATCCGCATATGGCGCGGATATTTGAACATGAATTACCAGGGAAAACAAAGCGTGTTGCAATCTCTGCACAGAAAGCGGATAATTGGACATGATTTACGATAAACGGGCCGTGCTTTCCGCCTATACATCAAACTTGCTCTCCCAGGGGAGGGTGGTTTTTGATGGCCGAGAGGCGATCGAAGCGCTGGGCATCAATCGTGGCGCGTTCCTGGACTCAGCCGAGCGTTTGCAGCGTCGAAAACTACTCCTCAACCCGCGCCACGACTTCTATATCGTGGTCCCTCCACAATTCATGTCATTGGGCGCTCCGCCACCAACCTGGTACATTGACGCGCTGATGCGCCATGAGGGGAATTCCTATTACGTCGGTCTGCTTAAGGCTGCCGAACTGCACGGTGCCACGCATCAGGCCGTGATGGAGTTTCAAGTCGTGGCGGCCAAACGGCTCCCCAAGATCAAGGCCGGTCGCAACCGCTTCGTCTTCTACTACCGAAAGGATATGGAGACCGTCGCCGCGGGCGTTGTTGACAAGAAAACCGAGACGGGTTCGATGAGAGTGTCGTCACCAGCTCTCACAGCGCTCGACATTCTGCGGTATTCTCGTGGCGCCGGCGGTCTTGATAACATCTTCACTGTCCTCAGGGATATCGCGCCGCAGATTGATTTCGAAAGCCTGACCAACCTGTCGCGCCTCACCGAACGGCCGGTCGTGCAGCGCCTCGGCTACCTTCTCGACAGGCTGGGTCACGGCCCACGCCTGGCGTCGATGCGTACCGCCTTGGAAGACCGCGGCAACCTGCCCTGGACGGAGCTGGACCGCAAAGAAGCCGGCGATCCCGACTTTTCTACTGAAGTGCTCGAGCGCGACCCGCGTTGGCGGGTCATCGTCCGCCGCTATCCGGAGGCCGATGAATGATACCAGCTCAGAATTTTGTCGCGTGGGGCAATGTCGCGCCTTGGGCCGATCAACGTCAGATCGAACAGGATCTGATTATCAGCCGGGCGGTGGTCGCGATATTCACCGACCCCTTCTTGCGCGAAGCCTTGAGGTTTCGCGGCGGCACAGCCCTCAACAAACTGCACTTCCCGGCTCCGCTGCGCCACTCGGAAGACATTGATCTCATGCGCACAGAGGTCGGGCCGATCGGTCCGGTCCTGGACGCCTTGCGTGTCGTTCTCGAGCCGTGGCTTGGACACGGTCAGTACGAGTCAAGTCCGGTCGCACCGAAGTTGAAATTCCGGATTGAGGCCGAGGACGGCGGCGGCGTCCCCATCCGCCTCAAGGTCGAAACCAACATCAGCGAGATCGAAGCGTATGATCCGCCGATCGACTTGCCGTTTGGCGTGGCCAATCCATGGTTCACCGGGAATGCGTCCGTCCCGACATTCTCCCGTGAGGAAATGTTGGCCACCAAGTTGCGCGCGCTGCTGCAGCGGGAGAAGGGTCGCGATCTCTATGACCTGGCGCATGGCCTGGAGACGTTTGAGGGCCTGAATGTGGAGAAAGTGGTTGATTATTTTGGCCGCTACGTCGCACTTTCGGGCCAGATCATCACGCGGGCACAGGCTGAGCAACGGATGTTCGCGAAGCTTGCCCGGCCGCGCTTTCTGACCGACATGCAGCCATTGCTTCCGACACAGCAGGCCGAAGCGCTGACCGACCAAACGACCCTCCAGTAATTTACTAGCGTTTTTGCGGCATTCATCGAACGCTTGCCCGGTGACACGTGGTTACGCACCGCTGAAATGCGCAGGCGCTTCGGCGTGGTGTAGAGATATGAATTGGAACGATGGCGGCTAGGTGGCCCGGGATGAGCGACGGAACGAGAGAAGAGGAGCCGCCGACGCACTATTCTCGCCACTATCAAGCGACAATCTGCCACGGCTTGGGATTCGGGTTACACTTACGCTATCGTCGTGGTCGCCGCGCTCAACGAATCCACAAGGGCAATCGCCCGACCGACACTCTTCCGCATGACAGACGCCTCTGTCGCATGCAGTGGCTGTCGATTTTTTATTCCGAGCAGTTCAGCAAGTTTACCGAAATACCGAAGCGCTATTGAGAAGGAACTGGAAAGTCTAATACTTTGTCCGTGTAGCTTTCGACCAAGGCGCTAAACGGCGTGCCGTCTCGAAGTTTCAGTACGGCACGATGTTCGAGCAGGAACGGCGGCAGGCTAAGGGAACTTGTTTCATGAGCTGTTAAGCCGTCCATGTCCCAGCCTTCGGATAGAGGGGACCAGAGCAACGTGGCAGACAGGTTTGTGCGAGTGAAATTAAGAGCCTGAACGGCTCTCCCAAACGCGATATCGCTGGTCTTCAAAGCCTGATTCATCTCTGCAGTTAATTTTGCGGGTACATACCAATTGTCGGCTTCCGACAAGACGCGGTCGCCGCAGACCAGGCGGACGCGGCGATAAGCGATCAGCTCACCGGGTCCGACGGTCAGAAGTTCACGGATGTGCTCATCGGCCGGCTTGTCTTGCCCGCCCACACGCTGAGCTACAATCTTAGAACCTTCCGGTGCGAGCTTGTGCGCGGCGCACCAGCGATCAAGGGTCAACGTAGCACTGGCGTTACTCAGGAGATTGGCATTCAAGGTCTGAAGGACCGCAAGCGCTTCCACTCGAGATGTCGGCGAGTTCAGCCACTGAGACCCTATAGACGGTTCTTTCGCAATTGCGATCTGGGTGCCCAGCACAATGGCAGTCGCTGCAAGTGCGGCGATGCGAAAGCGTTTCGAAGAACAAAATGACACGGAGAACGAATCCTTTCTGCAGTAAATTTGACTTCTGCGCGTCAAATTTCCTTGATTTTGGCAGGCGCGCGCGGTGTCAGCGTATTTGATGCCAGCAGCAAGATTTGAACTGCGCCTTGCGGTACCGTTTAACGGTCGGGTTCCCGATAGACTTTCTTACCAACTTCCGATGTCCTGCCGTGCTGGTTCACACCTGTTGAAGCCTGTGTGCGCGAGCCGTCCTTTGCTTGCGTCGCATCAAGGTCGTCCATGATATCCTCCATCCGCTCGCCGACCTGTTGTTGGAATTTGCAGCCGTTGGCGACTGAGCCGGCGCTTCCATCCTGGAATATGGAAACCCGATAGACGTGGATTTCAAATGAGGAACATGGCGGCCGTTCCGAAACCTCCTCATCAAATATCGTAACTCTCGCTTAACGGTTTAGCGCCTTTGTCGCCCCTCCCTCATTGCGGAATGTTCATATAGCTGGAGCGGACAAAATAGCTCGCAACCGACAGCAAAATCGAGGAGCAATTGTTGGAAAAAGGTTTTCTTTGTCGACGCAGAGCCCTCCTTCCGGTCGAGTGACAATTGTAGACCAGGCAGCGACACGCCGTCGATGATTGCCAACCGCAGATGCGAGTAGCCAAGACGCTTCTCTGATTTCTTTTGGTGACCCATGTCGTCGTGCTCCTTGTGCAAGCCTCCCGACGATGACGTCGCCGGCAAGATTTCAGCATTCATGAAAAAATAGCTTGCCTGTTACACTATCGTAACTCCTCACAACAGGACACTTGATGAAAACGACAAACAACGCAACAGGTGTGGCGGGTACATTTTAAAGTATATCGTCTCAAGATTGGCCGGTGGTACGTTAACTTGCCGGAAGCCGTGAGTTATAGAATAAATTATTGTATATATTCCTATATATATCGCACTCCATGTCTTTGGCGGTCGCATGAAATGGCAGCTCTCTAACGGCTACGGCAAACGCTCGCTGATCGAAAAGGCAATCGGCGATAAAAGTCCATCATCGGGCGGCGATTCGGGGCAGTCGCGGCCTGGTCGGGAGACTGAAGGCGTCATCGGCTGCCGTTCTCAATCGCATGCTTGACTATGCACGCCCAAAATCCCTCCGCCGCAAGGCACCGCGGCATGATCAGCCGTTTCAATGATCCCCCATCAGTTCAATTCCAGATCCGTGCACCAACGCCCGGGACGGCTTGAATGCGGTCGTCGCCGATCGCCTTCGTAGAGTTTGCTGTCTCAATGCATCACTTCTTTTCGGAGCTTAAAGCGGCCGTGGAGAGGAACGCGCGGAACTCAACCGTCGTTCAAGAAGTCCGAAGCTGACGCTGAAAGAGTCGTCGTGGCAGGTGCACGGCCATCATTTTTACGCCTTTTGTAATTGTACAATCTATCGCCAGCGATTGGACGTGGTCATGAAAATTGCATCGACAAATGGAGATGACAATGCCAATGACATATCCAGAGAGGTCTGCGCCGGAGCCAGGAGCTCTGCGAGAGTGTAGACTTGCCGCCTCGACCGGCCCAATTCAGCGAATGCCCGCTCCATTGCGGCACCGCCGCTCGTGAATCTCTCCTGCCATCGCATTCGATATTCCAGAAAATCGCGGGACTGATGGGGTTCTCTCATTCACGGCGACGATTCTTTCAGGAATGAGAGACTTCACAAACAACGATGAATGGACCTCAAAACGAAATAGATAGAAGCTTGCCAAACTTCGTCACGTTGACTCGCGATCACGCGAAACTGACGGAGAGATTGGACAATATGGCATGTGTCGGGTTTGCATCATTGTGGTGTCCTCGAAGAAAGACCCACGACATTGGCGCTGTTGGAGACTGGGCACTTAAGTCATCAAATCAGGCACCAAAGAATTTGGGATTCGCGCGAGTCTATGTAGCGGCGAAGGAGAGGCTAGTCGTCAGCATCGAGATTGTCTTGATATCTTATGGAGATGTTCGGCCTTTTTCTGGCGGCCCTGGTAATTGTTTTCGGCCAGCGTGCTGAAAACCCGGCGTGAGGAGGGTGCAGCCGGGCACCGCTTTGTGGAGGAAGTAAAATGAAAAAGTTTATCCTGGGCACTGCGATGGCGCTCGTCATGTCGACGGTGGCTCACGCGGAAACTATCGGCGTCTCGATGGCGAAATTCGACGACAATTTCCTGACGGTTCTGCGCAACGGCATGACCGATTATGCAAAGACACTGAGCGGTGTGACGCTGCAGGTCGAAGACGCACAGAACGACGTTTCCAAGCAGCAGAGCCAGATCCAGAATTTCATCGCCTCCAAGGTCGATGCAATCATCGTCAACCCTGTCGACACCGATGCGACCACGGCAATGTCGAAGCTCGCGGCCGATGCCGGCATCCCGCTGGTTTACGTCAACCGTCAGCCGGTCAACGTCGACACGCTGCCGGACAAGCAGGCCTTCGTCGCTTCCAACGAGCTGGAATCCGGCACGCTGGAAACCAAGGAAATCTGCCGCATTCTCGGCGGCAAGGGCAAGGCTGTCGTCATCATGGGCGAGCTCTCCAACCAGGCTGCGCGCATGCGGACCCAGGACGTCCATGACGTCATCAAGACGGATGAATGCAAGGGCCTGGAGATCGTCGAAGAGCAGACGGCCAACTGGGATCGTACCCAGGGCGCCGACCTGATGACCAACTGGCTCTCCAGCGGCATTGAGTTCGACGCCGTCATCTCCAACAACGACGAAATGGCGATCGGCGCCATTCAGGCGCTGAAGGCGGCCGGCAAGGATATGACCAAGGTCGTCGTCGGCGGCGTCGACGCCACGCAGGATGCGCTTGCCGCCATGCAGGCGGGCGATCTCGACGTCACGGTGTTCCAGGATGCCGCCGGTCAGGGCAAGGGCTCGCTCGATGCAGCGCTCAAGCTCGCCAAGGGCGAGAAGATCGACAAGAAGGTCTACATTCCCTTCCAGCTCGTGACGCCTGCCAACGTCAAGGACTTCGTCACCAAGAACTGAGGGCGAACGCCACATAGGATGCGGGCTTTGCGCGCATCCTATGTTCGGGCGCTCGAAGTTCCACAATCCTCAAAGATGAAGGACCCTTGAGCTCAGGCTGCTTGAGGATGGCGCTGTAAGCCTGGGTGACACCGACAGTCTCATCTATCATCCAGCCAGCATATCCCGGGCGCGCCAGTCGATCAGGAAAGACGCACACTTGGTCGAAGGGGTCGGGGAAGACCTCCTCCGTCTCTCTGTCGGCCTTGAGGATGTTGGCGATCTGATCGGCGATCTGCGTCAGGCCCTTCAGGTCCTATGACGGAACTATAGCATCGCCATTCAAATATCTCAGCGAACAAAACGAACGCGCCTGCAATATCTCCAGCGCCGGCACAAGGTCAGTATCGTTGGTGACGAGCACCACCTGGTCGAGTCGCCGCTTAGGCGTCGTCGTAGGGGTCAAGCGCCAGATTCACATCCGACGGCTTTTCCTCGAGCTTCCAGACCTGGATCTTGTAGCAGTCGCGCGGCCAGCGCCTCGGATCGTCTGCGGGAACGATATGCTGGTTGGCCTTGGAGAGCGAATAATGGCCCATCACGAAAGAGAGCCGACCGCCGCGATGCGTCGTCAAGGCATAGTGATCTGGGCCTGCGACGATACGGAATCCTCACCCTTCGCCGCACTTTCGATGATCTTTGTGGTGAGATATTTGATCGCGCAGTCCGGATGGAGCGTCATCGTTGCAGGCGTGGCGTCCGGCGTTGGCCGGTAACGGATCGACGGCAGAATTTGTGTTCGAACAAGGTGAGAACGTCCCATTTAAAGGCGGTCTTGCGCAAGCAACCATAGTAGAGATTGTAGCCGCCGATATAGACGCGTGTTCGAACGCTGGCACTCCTTGCCCCTAAGACATAAAAAAACCGGCTTGCGCCGGCTTTTTCCCCCAACCGCCCGGAGCGCATGTCTCTCAGGATGCTGGGTTAGTTGTTAGCTCTCAATTGGGTGGCCCTCTCGTCAACTTGCTAGCGGACGCCAATGGCGATCGCAGGGAAGGGACGCAAGGGTCGTCCACTCCTTCACCACCTAGGACCTGTACTCCATCGCACAAACTGCTAGAAAGAGCGCCCGCGGAAATTGGAGAAATCGTCCGCTACCGGAGGCGGACGGTAGCGGTGGAACTAGAAACCCGTTTGTTTTCCGGCCGCCAGAAGGAACCTCAAAGAAATGAATTTGGCCTCGAAGATTGCGAAATCCCCTGTTTTCCCATCCATTGGTGCACTGCTTGCAGAGGCTCGTCAGGCTCGCGGCTATTCTTTGGACGACCTCGCAGAAACCACTGGTCTGACTGTGGCCGAGGTGACAGCTCTTGAGAGCGACGAGGATTTTGACGCGTCAAGGATCCGAAGGACCGCAGCCGCTCTAGGTGTTTTAGACAAGATTAGAAGCACGCGTCGCGCTGAAGTCGTTACGCAACTGCGATAAGGGGTGCCTGCAGTAGCTCGCCGGGGTACGGCCGCTCTTAATGGGAAACCCTTGAACGCTCCTATAGCTTATAGGCCATCCAAGCTTCAGACTCAGCCGGGTTGGACGCTTCCGCCTACTCGGGTGGCGCGAATAAATTGGCTAGCGCCTGAAGTCATTCGTCCCACTCTTGCTCTGAAGAGACGCCTGCGCGCCAGCTTGCCGACCGCAATTGTGGAAACCAGCCACGCGATCATCGCAGCACGGTGATCAATGAGCGATCTAACCGAAATTATTTTTCCACCAATCGCAACACTGGCGGCGCGCCATATGTGCTGAACGTCTTGAGGTCGACTTGAACCATCGGGCCACGCCGCGTGTGCATGGTGAGGGTGCTGATATCGACGTCAATGCCGGATTTGTGTACGTCGCGGATTGCGTCATTCATTTGTTGAAGCGCTGTACGGAGTCTTTCCTCAGCATGCTTCTGTCTCGTGAAGTAAGGTGTCATGGTTGACCTGATTGTTTGCTGCTTGTGTCGCTTATGCGTTTATTCGGGATAGCGCTACATATAGATAGGCATTTCGGGCATACCATCGAGCATGCTCCTCTTTAGTCTAGGAATGGTGGCCGGTCGCCAAGTAACTGCTATGGCATTTCGGCCTTTTTGACTTTCGGATTATTCCGTCCAAAGGGCGGGAGGCGGGACGAAAATATGCCTCCCGATCGTTGGGAGAGCTCCGTTATCGCTCCAGCATCAGCGCATCCCATTCGGCATTGACAGTTCTTCGCTCTCGACATGGCCTTAAGCTTGTTGCGCCACATAGAACGCATGCCGAAGTTTTTATTCGTCCAGTTGGCGCCATTTCAGATTCCACGATTGAAAGAACTATTGGCATCATGTCGTTATGATAAGTGCAGTAAAGCTGGGTCTGGACGGGCGCACCATAGAACTGGTTGACGCTGCCCCCATTCTCTTCAAGGCGCTTCGATCCGATCACCTGGATGCGGAGGGGCGAGCGGTCATCGACGCGGTCGAGGCGGCTGATGTGCTGGTTGCGGATCGCCGGTCTACCGGGCGTCGTATACAGGCGCCCTCAAGCATCTTTTCGATCTTGTCGACCACCGCGCACTTACCGGAAAGCGCGTCATTCTCGCTGCCACAGGCGGCACACCGTTGCACGGTTTGATGACTGAACATCAGGCGCGCCCGCTGTTCGGTTTCTTCAACGCCCTGACGCTGCCGACGTCGATCTACGCCACCGAAACCGATTTTGCGGATTATGAGATCACCAGCAGTGGTTCGCGAGCGCATCGAGCGGGCCGTTTCAGAACTACATTCGGTGAATGACGTCCTGTTGCATCTCAAGGTTCAGCGTCTCGATGATGAGTGCGTTGGGGTGAGCGTTGCCAAGGGGCTAGTCCGGTGACGCGGGAGTCGGTATTTGCAAACGTAAGCAGCATTGGCTAAAACTCGCCGAGACATCATCGCAGATACAGCAAGGCTTCTCATAGTGAAAAAAGTGCAGCGCAGCTTTGCCATCGAGTACAAATCAGGTGGGCGAAAACTCAATTCCAAGCCGAACTCCATCTGGGGAAACATGGATCTAAAATCCGTTGCTCAAGATCTGGAGGACGAGGCAATGCCGTTTATGTCATCAACTCCTCAGGCAATAAGCAGCGAGATGCTTGTATCTGGAGAAGAACAGGCCCGGCCGTTATTGACAGTGCCGATTGAGCACGAGACAAATGCATCGGCTTTACAGGAGACCACAATGGCCGACGAAAACGCTACGATGATCAATGCTGACACGCCGGCCGCCACGGCGCCCGATGTGCCGAAAAAAATCCGCAAACCTCGCGCCAAGAAGGTGGTGCCTGAAACCGCCTCAGCCGCCGTTTCTCTGGAACCGGCTGCGGCTTCGAATGCTACCCCCGGCAAGCAGAAGAGAGGACGCAAAGCAAAGTCTGACGAAGGTGCGACAAGCGCCAGACGTGCGCCTGTCAATCGTGCTCCGAGGGCGGTGCAGGCAGCGGCTGCATCGGCGGTGGCTGCAGTTGATGAGATCGCGGATCTTCTGCAACTCGAAGAGGAAAACCAGAGACTGCGAAAGCTGCTGGCGGAAAAGCTCCGCGCTGAAAATGCCGATCTGCGAAAGCGACTCAACCTCGGTTGATCGGCAGCAGACGGTCAAGCGCTGGCCGCATTCTCATGCTTATTGAAGTGGATTTTGGCGGCGGTTCGTTCTGCCTCCAGCGTTTCGCTCGCTGTTTGCATGCGCAGTAGAATCCGAGGTCGACTACAATGGCGTCTCCATGGAAACTTCTTGCCCGGCTGGTGTCCCCGAAACGGAAGCAGAGGCAAGAATACGGCTCGACCGATGAAGTGAAGCCTGACGTCATGGCCATCGCTCAGCCGATTGAACCAGCAGCCAAAAACGAGCTTGGCGCCACAGACCGTCCAGCGGACGAAAGGCCACTCCTTGACAGTCGTTCCACGGCGGCGTCAGTCGACCCGGATCATGCCGACAAAGCGGGCAGCACTGTTGACGATCACGCAGATATCGAAGCCGCAAAGTCGGCGGAAGCGGCTGATCCGGCTTTGCCCGATGTGGCCAATACAGCCGCGCGTGCCGCACCGAAGATCTTTCGAGTTGGCGGGGGTCAAACGCTAAAGCGCAGCATGCGGCGCACGAAAGTGGAAGAGATCGCGGTTGTTCTTGCACCGTCTCGAGGCGCCGCCGCTTCTGACGATGCAATCAATCTCGATGAAGAAATCCGGCTTCTCCGGGATCAGCTGGCGCGCAAGCTTTAGATACAGAATACACAATTAAAGAGGATGCTGCAGCGGTTTGAGCGCTGAAGCGTCCAGTCACGGACAGCCCGCTCCGGTTCCGTCACCAGCCTCGGGGGCGGTCGCACGCGCGCCTGAAATCAGCCGGGATGCCAATCGGCTGCTGTGTTACAGGAGGATTGAACAATGTCAGGCTCTCCATTGACGCGAGTAACGGTTGCGTGTGTATCTCCGTTCGCCGTTGGCACCCTGCCGAAAGCTGTGAACAGATCGCGGTTCCTCAGCAACTCGGAGGGAACCTGATCTGGAATGGAATAGCTTCGCGCTGTGTCTTCTCCGCCTGCAACCCCTCACTGCCCGCTAGGCGCTTTCAAAACGCGAGCGAACGGGTGCCAAAACACAAGCTGTTTAGGTTCTTCAGTCGGATGACGTGATATGGCTCTGACAGTTCTTGGGGCAGACGCGGGCGCATGCGCCGCAGCCGATACAACGGCCCGGATGATCGACAATCATCAGCAATCGCTCCACCTCATCGTCTGCGCCATCCCCGGCGTCTACAATATCGCCGGAGTCGGTGATGCCGCCAAGGTGCATGACGTCACGCGAGCAGACTTTGAAACAGCGGCCGCAGCCAATGCAGCTTGCGTTTATCCGGCTCAAATATTCGGGTAACCACCTAGACCCGTCGCGGCTTACGAATGAAACCACCATCGTGTTCTCCGATGCAGTGAGTTCTGCTCCGGCAACGCCGGATATGGCGTTGCTCTTGAGAGTCGTTTCGGAAACGTTGGGATCGACGGTGCGACACGGATGCTTTTCCTGTAAACAGGTCTCATTGAGCGTTGCCATGGTACCTCCTTCAGCCGTTAGAGCTTTTTCTGAACTGATGCTCCAGCGACAAGAGCTGTCGTCCGCTGCTATTTCATCTGCTTAGACGCCAAAAAATAAGAGACTAAAAAAGAAACCAAGTGGCTGACGCCGCGGGATGTCGTGACAATTTTGTATACTGTGTCTTATGGATGTCGTTGCGTACACAATCTGCCTCGTTGAGGGCGGAACAAAAAACACGTCCAAGACGACCACCAGCCTCTTGAGTGGCCTCCTTATATTGGTCGGCCCTCACGGAGGGGCCAATATTCCCTTATGGCCAACTCAGCGGGAATAGGCCCGACCCGGAAATAGGTACGAAGGAACAGCCGAATGACAGTCAAAAACCCATTCACATGGACGAACGACGATTTTCCCGATCTGGGCGCGTCCAATGTAGCAGCTTCGATTGAGTTCCGATCTTTTACAGGAGCTTTCCGTTTAAGCGACCGAAAGCCTTCTGGCGACTAACGATGTGCGAAGCTTCATGGCCGGCTTTTCAATCAGCGCCCATGATAGAGCGGCTAATGCCACGGTCCCGACCGGCTCGACGATCCAAAGCCACCAGTGGCCGACCCATCCGATGCCGATCAGCGTGTGCATGACGAGCATATGGTAGAGGTAGATCCCGTAAGACAGATCCTGCCCGCGCAAAAGGTTAGGGCGCGGAATTGAGTACGCTGCTGACAGGACTAGACCGGCAAGAATAGCGATTCGGAATGCATCGACAGGCGCCGCATTGTTGATAGAGATGAATGCAGCGGACGTCCCTGCTACCCACCACGTGATTGCGAGATGAGTTGCCAGCCACCACAAGAGCTTCCCCTCAAAGATCCTGCTTACGCGATGCCAGTAAAGCCGAGCAAGGACTCCCATCGAAAAAATCCAGAAAGTCGGGCCCACTGTCACCGATAGGAACGGATTGTACCTATCAGTTATGTTGAAGTGCTGCGCCATGACCCAAGACCCGAGAGCGGCGACGGCAACGACTAGCGCCCCTGCTCGTTTCCACTGCCGCCAAAATTCCAGCAGCGTTGGCAGGGTGAGGTAGAATGTCAGTTCCACCGTCAGCGTCCACAGCACCCCACTTGGGTCCGAGACGCCGTAAAAGCCGCTCATCGTGTAGGGCTCGTAGGTGAAGTAGACGGCCCAGATTCGTGCAGCGGTCAGGATGTATACCGTGAAGTAAGACAGATACTGCAAGGTGCCAGTGACATTTAATCCCCCAGTTACCAGCAGGGCAAATTCCATCAGGGCGATGTTGACGAACAGTGCAGGAAAGATCCGGAGCGACCGCTTAACAAAAAAAGAGGCCGCAGAAGATGAGCGAATATAAGAATCTGTTACTAGAAAGCCGCTTATTACAAAGAAGATCGCAACACCCGGTGTCGAAAACAACAGATTGAAGGCCGCTGTGCCGTTCAAAGGATCGCCCAGGTGAAGCCAATTCCACGCGTGGCTGAACATCACTTGGCAGGCGGCAAAGAGCCTTAACAGGTCAAAGTTGTTCCGGTGGCCGGATGAGTGTTCATTGGATGGTCCCATGATGTCATTAGCCGGCAGATGCCGCGCAACCTTTCGGCGTTGTATTGAGAACAGAGCTCAGGTGTGGCGGTGGACGGCTTAATCGTCTGCAGCCAAGACGGTGTAATTGCCGCTTCTGGAGGACCAGATGGCCTGTCGTCGAGGGAGAGAGCCGTTTGCGCCGTGGTGACTGATTTCGCCCAATGCCGCCTGCGGATAAAAACCCGAGCGGCATTGGCATCCCCCGTCAGATCGTTTGCCCTCGTTGGTCAACAACATCAATGGGTAGTACCTATAGCTTGGATCAACTATGAGACGTCTTTGGCCGATCTTTTGGATCAAACTGAACAATCGTGATCCAATTGGCAGTGAGTGCGGGCCGGTTCTCGTTTTCGATCTCGACAGTCACCTCGTAGGTCGTCACCAGCATGCTTGAGCCCCGAAAACGGCAGTCAGACAATACGAAGCGGCCGCGTACGCGGCTGCCAGTCTTAACGGGCGACATGAAGCGCACGTTGTCGAAGCCGTAGTTGAGGCCCATTGACTGCTCGCGAATTTTTGGCATTCCGCTGAAATTCATCACCGACAACAGTGAGAGTGTCAGGAAACCATGAGCGATCGTTCCGCCGAACGGGCTTTCCGCCGCAGCGCGTTCGGGGTTCACATGAATGAACTGATGGTCATGCGTTGCATCCGCGAAGAGATCGACTGTTGATTGATCGATCATGATCCACTCGGATCTTCCAACTTCCTGGCCAACTCGCCCAGACACATCCGCGAGCGAAATTTCATTCATACGACCTCACTTATTCTAAATTTCAATGGAAAGGTTTCGGTATTTGCCCGAAATCGTGCTAGCTCCAGGAGCTACGCAATTATTCGACAGTGACCGATTTTGCGAGATTGCGCGGCTGGTCGACATCGGTTCCTTTGGTGACCGCCACGTAGTAGGCAAGCAGCTGTAGAGGTAGAGAAAAGATGATGGGGGCGATTATTTCCTCGACATCCGGCAGCACGAGTGTGTGAATGGTATCGAGCTTCGAACGCGCAGCTCCGCTCTCATCGGTGAGAAAAATGACGCGGCCGCCGCGTGCGGCGACCTCCTGCATGTTGGAGACGGTCTTGTCGAAGAATCGATCATGTGGCGCGATAATGATGACGGGCATGTTTTTATCGACAAGCGCGATCGGGCCGTGCTTCAGTTCGCCGGCGGCATAGCCTTCAGCGTGGATATAAGAAATTTCCTTGAGCTTTAGCGCGCCTTCCATCGCCAAAGGGAAACTGGTGCCGCGGCCAAGAAAGAGCGCGTGAGAGTATCCCGAAAGTTCCTTTGACAGGAGTTCGATCTTTGGCCGAATGTTCCGCAGCACCCGCCTCATGATGCGCGGCATTTCAATCAAGCTCATGACCAGTTGCCGCTCCTCGTCCTCGGTGATAGTACCGCGCGCCTTGCCTGCACCGATCGCCAGAGCAGCAAGAACTGCGAGCTGGCAAGTGAATGCCTTGGTCGAGGCGACCCCAATCTCAGGACCTGCAAGGATCGGGAAGATGACATCGGCTTCTCGGGCGATGGTCGATTCGCTTATATTGACGACGGCGCCGACCTTCAGCCCGTGTGCCTTGCAATATCGCATTGATGCTAGCGTGTCGGCGGTTTCACCGGACTGCGAGATGAAAAGCGCCGCCGCATGTGGCGACAGGGGGATATCGCGATAGCGGAACTCTGAAGCAACATCGATTTCCACTGAAAGGCGTGCGTAGCGTTCGAACCAGTACTTGCCGATCAGGCCTGCCAAATAGGCAGTGCCGCATGCGGAGATTACAAGGCTACTCACGTTTGCAAAATCCATTTCCGTTGATACTTGGACCGCCCGGTGGCTGGCAATATCGACGTAGCGGGCAAGAGCTCCAGCTATGACCTCGGGCTGTTCGTAGATCTCCTTCTCCATGAAGTGGTCATATTCACCCTTGGTCACTCGGTCGGCTGAAGCCGTCGAGGTGTGTCGAGGGCGTGTGACGACCTTGCCCTCACTGTCGAAGATCCTGAAGTCTGTTTTCTCGATCACGGCCCAGTCGCCGTCGACGAGGTAGGTAACTTCGTTGGTCAAGGGAGCAAGCGTGATAGGATCGGAGCCTAGAAACATTTCCCCATCGCCATGACCAATCACCAGCGGCGGTCCATTGCGCGCCGCCATGATAGTGGATGGGTCATCTTGGAAAATTATTGCCAGGCTGAAGGCCCCCTTCAGACGCTTCAGCATCGCACGCATAGCCTCTTGGCCACTCATACCCTCGCGACAGGATTTTGCGAGGAGATGCGCGACGACCTCGCTATCGGTGCTCGTCTCGAAATCCGCACCAGTCGCCTCCAGTTCGGCCTTCAGCTCCGCGAAGTTTTCGATGATACCATTGTGAACAACAGCAATACCGTCGACAATATGGGGGTGAGCGTTTCGTTCTGTCGGCGCCCCATGAGTAGCCCAGCGGGTGTGGCCGATGCCAATGATCCCGTCTAGCGGCTGTTGCTTTAGCCTCATCTCGAGATTGACGAGCTTGCCCTGCGCACGGCAGCGCTCCAAATTGCCCTCAGAGATCGTGGCAACGCCAGCGGAGTCATATCCGCGGTACTCCAGACGCTTTAGCGCGTCGAGCAGTCGCTGCGACACCGGGTGCCGCCCGACGATGCCCACAATCCCACACATTGATTTGTCTCCGTTCGGTGTGCCAAAGGACGCAGGTATGATGCTTTCCATCGCGACCCATTTGAGGACCTTCTAATCTCACTCTCAGAGATATTTAAAATCGATTGTTGTGATCGCTGTCATCCAAACCATGGATGCGCTGCCCGTGAGGCCGTTAGGCAATTTGTACTCGCGGAAAATCACGAGTCCTCACACCAACCCTTCATTGATCGTGAGACCTGCGTCTTCTCAGCCGAGCCCAGCTTTCACCGGTCCGGCGAGACGTGCAAAGGCCACACCCTGTGCATTCGTCGGAAGACCTTAGGTTGCCGCGTTGCCGTTAATACCAGAAATATACCGAACCCCAGCCGCGCATCGACTAGGTGGCAATGTGAGCCCGACTGTGGGGTTGACATGCAGAGCCTGGGAAATGGCGTCCTCAGGCTTGCGTCAGCGCTTCAACCGAGCCGGATTTCCCATGGCCTTTTCCCCTGCGGGTATATCGCGGGTGACTACGCTTCCGGCGCCGATGACGGCGTTGTCGCCGATCGTCACCCCTGGGAGGATAATTGCTCCACCGCCAATCCAGACGTCTTTACCAATCCGGACAGGCCGACCCAGCTGCAGACCAGCCTGCCGCTGCTCCGGATCATGCGGATGGTCGGCGGTGTAAATCTGCACAGCCGGTCCGATTGCCGTCCCAGCACCGATCGTCACTTCTGCTACGTCAAGGATTACGCAGTTGAAATTGATGTAAACGTAGGCACCAAGCCTGATGTTGAAGCCGTAGTCGCAATGAAATGACGGACGGATGACGGCTCCAGTTCCGACCTCTCCTAGTCGCTCCAGAAGAAGTGCGTTCCAATGCTCGGCCGTACTTCCCAGTGTATCATTGTATCTCTTCAGCCAAGCTCCCGTGGCCAACAAATCCGTCTGAATCTCCTCGTCCGCGGGGTTGTACATGTCGCCCGCCAGCATCTTTTCTTTTTGAGTGCGTGTCATTGTCTGTTCTCAGTTCGCGTTCATGGATGAAGCTGTTAGTCCTCTGACGCCCGGCTTGAACGAGGTTCAGATAGCTCCTCTTCTCGACGCTCAATATCGCATGGCGCAGAAGAGAAGTCCCGGCACGAAAACGGTCGACAACGCGGCGCTTGCGTGGTCCAGAGGCTCGTTCGACAGCAGTGGATTGGAAGTGGCAGTGACTAGCCCGGCCGGCAAGCGGAATCGATAGCAAGTGGAGTTGAAGAGCCGCTCCGAGTGCCAAACCCGGAGCGGGCGCTCTTTCCAGCCGGTTGCTTCAATGATCATAACTACGGAACGCAACCATATTTTCCTCGCCACGCCTTGCGAGCAATCGCCGGCGAGCCGTTGTGGGCTAACCATCGGTGCGAATTGACCTGCCTTAGTAACAGCACCCCAGTTAGCTTCTCTCCAGCGGCCCTCGCGGTTGCAGCTGGAACCATTCACGGCCACATCGTCCGCCCCTTCACACCTGTCTGAATGCCAGGACGGCGTTGGTGCCTCCCATGGCGAACGCATTGCTCATCGCCACGCGCACCTTGCGCTCACGCGGGACATTGGGCGTGACGTCGAGATCGCACTGGGGGTCAGGCTCACGATAGTTGGCGGTGGGCGGTATGACGCCTTCTTGGATCGCCATGACGCAGGCAATCATTTCAAGTGCGCTGGCGGCACCCAGGCAATGGGCGTGCATGGACTTGGTGGAGGAGACGGACATCTGAAAAGCGTGGTCTCCGAAGACGCGCTTGATCGCGGCCGTCTCCATCTCGTCATTCGCAACGGTGCCGGTCCCGTGCGCGTTGAGGTAGTCTACATCGTCCGGGTTCAGCTCGGCATCGGCGAGGCAGCTGCGCATTGCGGCCTCGGGTCCCTCGATGGACGGCATGACGATGTCGTAGGCATCGCCGGAGAGTCCTATTCCGGCAACCTCGGCAAGCATAGTCGCACCGCGGGCAGCGGCGTGCTCGTAGCTTTCCAGGACAGCCATTCCGGCACCCTCGCCAAGGACAACACCTTTTCTGTCGGCGGAGAACGGGCGACAGGTATCAGGGGCAAGCACGCGCAGTGCTTCCCATGATTTCAGGACTCCCCAAGTGAGCGGCGCATCGCTTCCCCCGGCAAGCATGACGTCTGCACGGCCCAGCCTGATCTGATCTACCGCGGAAGCGATGGCATGATTCCCCGCCGCGCAGGCGGAGGTGACGCCGAAGACGGGGCCGCGCAGGCCGAGATAAATGCTGACCTGACCGGCAGCCGCGCTTGGCATTCCCTTCGGTGCTGTGAAAATGCGCGCGCGGGTCACTCCGTCTAGAAGGATACTGCGGTAGGTTTCTTCAATCGTTCCCCAGCCAGGCCCGCCGACGCCCATCGCGGCGCCGTAGCGGTGGGCATTCTGTTCATTGGAGGAAAGCCCGGCCTGTCGCATGGCTTCGGTTGCAGCAATCACTGCGAGCAGGCTGAAGCGGTCCATAGAGACAAGCTGTTTGCGCGGGATGTCGTGTGTTGGAATCGCCTTGATCTCGGCACCGACCGTGCCTTCCATATCATAAAGATCAGTCGTGATGATCGGGCTGATTGCAGAGCGGCCGTCGCGCATTTCCTTCCAAATTGATGAAGCGTTCGTTCCTAATCCGCATATTCCGCCTATCCCCGTGATTACGACGCGCCTGTCCATCACGCCTCCTTCGCGATCAAACCGCGAACGGCTTCGACGACATCGCCGATATTTTTCAGATTAGACCAAGCATCGGCCGTGTTCATCTCGATCCTGATTCCGTAGGCCTGCTCCAGGTCCCAGAGCACATCGGCCAAAGCCAGTGAATCGATGCCAAGGGAGGTCAATTCGCTATCAGCGGTGATTTCTCCGATTGCCACAGGAATCCTCCCGCCATTTTCTGATTGGGCGAGATTTTTGATTGCAGCAATAATTTCTACTGTGAGCTGATCGGCCATCGTGTTCCTTTCCATCATTCCAGCGAGTCCTGAACGCGGCGCACAGCCGGGCAGAGCAAGGCTTGAGCGCGTTCGATGCTCCTGCGGGAGGGGTTGGCCCCCGTCTGGTCTGTGCTATGGAGCATGCTGAAGGATCGGTAAAATTGATTGATTGGATCGGAAGCATCCGCAGTATGGATAATGCAATGAGCCACGCGCATCATTCGCTTCCGCCGTTGTTCATGTGGCGCTCAGATGAAGCGCGAGATCCAGGACGAGGAGAGGTTGGCGTGGGGTCGCGACTTTCAACATAGCACAAACGCTGATGGAGCCGAGCATGGCTGCCGGCCAAAATGGACCGATGGCAGCTCTCGCGACGTGACCTGCTCATCAAATCCATCGCGATCCTAGAAACCGTGCGGCTGGTCAACGCGTGAGGTAGGCGAGTCCCGTTTGAATTGTAGTACTTTAAGCGACGGTAGCTCGACGAGGATTAGGTCGCTCTGGCCTCTTGGGAGCATCCTTCGGCGGATGACTCAATGCGCGAAGCCTCCTCCAGTATTATGTTGCGCATCCAGATGTTGCCGGGGTCTGAATTGTGAAGCAAGGGCCACTGTAGTGCTTCTGTGAACGAAAGCGGAGGCAGGGGATGATCTACGATCTGCAGGGGAACCGTCGGTTCGAAATGTCTGACAAGTAGCAAGGGAAGGGTTGCTATCCGATTAGTCCCCTGTAGTAACATCGGGATCGAGTTGAAACCCGGGACCACTATTTCAATACGCCGCTTAAAACCGTGCTCCAGCAATAGCCATTGTTCAATGGAAGGTTTCAACGTACGTCCAAACATGGCCGCGACGTGTCCCAGCGACATGAATCGCTCGAGGGAAAGCTTCCCGCGCAGCTGCTGATTGTTAGGGCAGCCGACACATACGAGCTTGTCTTCAAACAGCTTGGCACTCGGATGAGTGGCTGACATGAACTGATCCGGAAGGATCAAAAAATCCAAGTCTCCACTCCGCAGGCGCTCCTCCGGATCATCGTTGACGTGGAGCAATTCAAAACTGACGCCGGGTGCCTCGCGCGCTACGCGCTTTATGACCTTTTCGAAGAATACCAGCGTCATGAAATCCGACAGTACGATCCTGAAGCGCCGGTCAGATTCCGCGGGGACTAGTGGATCCCACGCAATCACGGAGAGCTGAATCTGCAGTAGAGCTTCGCGAACGGCAGGGGCGAGCGCCTCGGCTCGCGGTGTCGGGACAAGTCTGCGCTGCTGCATCACAAACAGCTCGTCATTGAAGTAGGCGCGCAACCTACCGATGGCTGCGCTCATGGCTGGCTGACTGAGATTGATGCTGCGCGCTGCCGCGGTGAGCTTCCGCTCGGTCATCAAAGCATCGAGCGCCACGAGAAGGTTTAGATCCAGGCCCTTAAAACGCATATTCGATCCATGATGTAGATGATTGTGATCCAAACAATCAATTTTACCAATCTTTCGGAGTGCTTATTAGAAAGGCCGGAACTTATCAAGGCGCCAAAGCAAACTAGCGAGCGGAGGCGGATCGTATCTGTCGCAAATTGACGACGAGCGGTCCCATCTGTCCCATCAGCGTGTGCGCTTGCACCAATCTTTGCTGCTTTGGACTTGTGGCTGAGAAACGAATTGGAGCTTTGCATGTCTGCTGGAGTGCGGTGGAAAATAACTTGGGAAAATGATCTCGAACCGTCGGATCATGCGGAACTGTCTGAATTTTTCCGAGCAACCTATGGTCCGACTGGCGAATTCAATGCCAAACCTTTTGAGACTGGCCGCAGTTGGGCAGGTGCGAGGCCGGAACGCCGGGCAATTGCTTACGATTCAAAAGGCATAGCAAGTCACATGGGGTTGCTGCGTCGTTTCATAAAAGTTGGTGACACCGATTTGCTGGTCGCCGAACTTGGCTTGTATGGTGTGCGGCCGGATCTCGAGGGGCTTGGCATCCCTCACTCGATCCGCGCTTTGGCACCGGCTTTGCAGGAGCTGGCGGTGCCGTTCGCCTTCGGCACCGTCCGACATGCCATGCGGAACCACGTGGAGAGATTCTGCCGAGACGGTATCTCCAATATCGTCACGGGGGTTCGTGTACGCTCGACCCTTCCAGATGCGCTGCCGGATATGCCCTCCACGCGCACCGAAGACGTGCTCGTCCTGGTATTTCCGATAGGGCGACCGATGAGCGAGTGGCCTTCCGGATCATTGATCGAACGAAACGGCTGCGAGCTATGAAGCGGCGCGCTTATATCAGCGAAGTGCCGTGGAGCGACGATCGAAGCATCTACTTGACGTTCGACGACGGTCCCAATCCGCACTGTACTGGCCAAATCCTGGATGTGCTCGCCGAACACCGCGTACCAGCCACCTTTTTCGTCCTCGGCGCGTATGTCAAAGACCATCCGGATCTTGTCCGCCGTGTTGCGGCAGAAGGTCACTTGGTTGCCAATCACACGATGACCCACCCCGATCTTACGGCCTGTGACCCGGAGGCGATCGAACGAGAGATAAATGAGGCAAACAAAGCCATCGTCTCGGCGTGTCCCCAAGCTGCGGTTCAACATTTACGAGCGCCATACGGCGCTTGGAACGCGGATGTCCTTTCAAGATCGATGAACGCCGGACTTCGACCTGTTCACTGGTCGATAGACCCGAGAGACTGGTCCCGTCCTGGAGCCAATACTATCGTGGAGGCGGTACTCGCTGCTGCTCGGCCAGGTGCAATCGTGCTTTTGCACGACGGTTGCCCACCCGATGAGGTCGGGAACTGCAAGCTTACCGGACTGCGTGATCAAACACTTTCGGCGCTCTTGGCAATTATCCCGGCACTGCATAGCCGTGGATTCTCCCTTCGTTCACTTCCCCAATAAAACCAAATCGACGAGAAATCATGACCTTGCTTGAAACAACCAGCATCGCCGCCGTCTCGGTTTATGGACTGCTTTCCTCCGCCTATAGGAGTGTGCAGGTCCTTCATGCTCGGCGAACTCTCACGTCGGAAACAGCTGAAATCACGGTTGAAGAGAGACCTTTTCCTAGCGTGGACGTTATTGTTCCTTCGTTTAACGAGAGCCCACGCGTCCTGTCAGATTGCCTGGCATCCCTTGCCAACCAGGATTATCTGGGGGTGTTGCGCGTTTATGTGGTTGACGACGGTTCCAGAAATCGCGACGCCGTCGTGGCCGAGCAGCTTGCCTATGCGGGCGACGCGAGATTCGAATTCATCATGCTTCCCAGGAATGTCGGAAAGCGCAAAGCGCAAATCGCTGCCATTTCCCGATCATCCGGGGACCTGATCCTGAACGTGGATTCAGACACCACTCTCGCCTCCGACGTCGTTTCAAAACTGAGTCAGAAAATGCGCGATCCGGCGGTCGGTGCGGTGATGGGGCAGCTTGTAGCGAGCAATCAGAGCGACTCGTGGCTGACCCGATTGATCGACATGGAGTACTGGCTGGCCTGCAATGAGGAGCGCGCCGCGCAGGGGCGCTTCGGTGCCGTGATGTGTTGCTGTGGACCTTGTGCCATGTACCGCCGGTCCGCTTTCGTCCTGCTTCTTGATCAATACGAGACACAGCTCTATCGGGGAAAGCCGAGTGACTTTGGCGAGGACCGTCATCTGACCATCCTAATGCTAAGCGCCGGCTTCCGCACCGAATATGTCCCAAGCGCCATCGCCGCGACCGTTGTTCCTGACGGTTTGGCTGCCTATCTGCGCCAGCAACTGCGTTGGGCACGGAGTACATTCCGAGATACAATGCTTGGGCTTCACCTCCTCCGCGGCATGAACTGGTATCTGACTTTGGACGTCGTCGGGCAGAATGCCGGCCCTCTTCTGCTCGCATTGTCCGTGCTGGCGGGTCTTGCACAGTTCGCCCTGACGGGTTCAGTGCCCTGGTGGACGATAGGAACGATTGGATCATTGACACTGATACGATGCGGCGTGGCTGCTTATCGTGCCAAGCAGCTTAGATTTCTTGGCTTCTCGCTGCACACGCTCGTGAACGTCTTTCTATTACTTCCGGTGAAGGCTTATGCGCTCTGTACGTTGTCCAACAGTGATTGGCTGTCGCGCGGCTCCGGAGTCACCGCTTCAGGCGCCGTTCGAAAGCAGAAGGCATCCGAAGCTCCAATGCTGGCGGCCCCCGAAGCTACTTTCAGCGGCGAATAATCGCTGTGTCTTGCAAACCTTAGGAACCACATGAACGGTCAATCGGATCTACAGGCAGCTGTGGCTGAGACGCTCTGCCGCGGAAGCAACCTACCGTGCATTTCGATTTCAGAAGCAATCGCTCCCCAAGTAGGAGCGATATCTTCTATTGCGATCGAGCTCGTCGGCGTTACCAAATCATATCGTGGGAAGGCCGTGGTTGACGGATTGTCTTTCAACATTGGGTCGGGAGAGTGCTTTGGCCTTTTAGGCCCAAACGGCGCCGGAAAAAGTACGATCAGCCGTATGATTCTAGGAATGACGTCGCCCGATGCGGGCACTATTTCGGTGCTCGGAGCGCAGGTACCCCGGCAGGCTCGTTCGGCGCGCGCCCGTATCGGTGTCGTTTCTCAGTTCGACAATCTCGACATGGAGTTCACCGTTAGAGAAAACCTGATTGTCTACGGCCGGTACTTCCGCATGAAAGCCAGGGAGATCGAAGCGATCTTGCCCTCGCTGCTGGAATTTGCGCGGCTTGAAAACAAGGCAGATACAAGGGTGGCGGATCTTTCTGGAGGCATGAAGCGGCGCCTGTCATTGGCGCGCGCCCTGATCAATGACCCGCAAATCCTCATATTGGATGAACCGACCACCGGCCTTGACCCGCACGCACGCCACCTGATCTGGGAGCGTTTGCGATCGCTCTTGGCGCAAGGCAAGACGATCCTGTTGACGACCCACATCATGGAAGAGGCAGAACGCTTATGTGACCGGCTGTGCGTGCTCGAAGGTGGAGTTAAGATAGCCGAAGGCCGCCCCTTTGACCTGATAAAGGAGCAGATCGGCTGCCCCGTCATCGAGATCTATGGCGGGGATCCGCAGGAGCTTAGCCTCTTGATCAAGCCATACGCACGGCGCATCGAAATCAGCGGCGAGACCCTGTTCTGCTACACCCCCGACCCAGAACAAGTTCGGGCGCAACTGCGCGGACACTGGGGTCTGCGCCTCCTGGAGCGGCCGCCAAACCTAGAGGACGTCTTCCTGCGGTTAACCGGACGCGAGATGGGGAAGTACCAATGAGTGGAGATTCCGTAACGGCTTTGCCGGGCGGCAGCTTGAACTGGATTGCTGTCTGGCGCCGAAATTATCTTGCATGGAAAAAGGCGGCGCTGGCGTCGCTTCTGGGGCATTTGGCCGAACCTCTGATCTACCTTTTTGGCCTTGGCGCTGGCTTGGGCGTGATGGTGGGCCGCGTTGGGGGCGTTTCCTATACTGCTTTCCTGGCAGCTGGAATGGTCGCGACAAGTGCGATGACGGCTGCAACGTTTGAGACGATTTACGCAGCTTTCGGCCGGATGGAGGGGCAGCGCACTTGGGAAGCGATGCTCTACACACAGCTGAGGCTAGGCGATATTGTTCTCGGTGAGATGGCTTGGGCGGCGACGAAGGCCGCTTTGGCGGGTGCCGGCATAGGCGTGGTCGCCGCCGCTCTAGGATACACGCAGTGGCTGTCGCTGCTGTATGCGCTTCCGGTCATCGCGCTGACGGGATTGGCCTTTGCAAGCCTTGGGATGGTCGTCACCGCCCTTGCTCCGAGCTATGATTATTTCATCTTCTATCAGACGTTGGTTATCACCCCCATATTATTTCTCTCGGGTGCCGTCTTTCCAGTCGACCAACTGCCCATTGTCTTCCAGACCGCGGCGCGATTTCTGCCCCTGTCGCATTCAATCGACCTCATACGTCCGATCATGCTCGGTCACACCGTCGTCGATGTCTGCCTGCACGTCGGCACACTTTGCATCTACATCGTCATCCCATTCTTTTTATCGACAGCCTTGCTGCGGCGCCGACTATTGCGCTGACGATCAGCGCGCATCGGGAGCCATAGAACTCTCGAAACGAAGCGTGCGGCCGCAGATCAATCGTAGCTCAATCATCCCGGAGCAGCTCTCCCTCAATTCAGGGGTATCGTTCTGCACGGCATTTAGATCGACGGGAATGAACAATGCATTCGAAGACACCGGGAGCAGCCCCTTCTTCTTGAGCTCGCTACGCCAGGCGTATATCTGCTGCCGCGTTACATCATGACGATGAGCAATCTCGGTGATCGTGGCTCCAGGAACCCCAACCGACATGACAATCGCAAGCTTGTCTTCTTCGCGCCACCGCCAACGACGTTCCTGCCCAAGAATTTCAACGCGCGTCGCAATCCTCGCCTAAGACACGTCGCTAACGACGTCGTTAAACACGTGTCTTAGGCCATCAGGGCGCTAGGCGGCAGGCGGTGCCAATCGGGCGGTTACTGTCGTACTCAATATTGCAATCGGGGGCGGATACAACCCTGTGGCAAAGGCAGGCTTATAAGTGTCCGGGCGATTGCATAATATTTGACTTCAGAGTTAGCGGCGACCGGCCGGGGCGGAGATGCAAACTTTTCCACGTTGCCTATTCGTCACCAAGTCAGTCGTGCGAATTCCGCAAGTTGGGCGTTTCGCGTCAGTCCTGATCGGGTTGCTTCATTGCCTGCACTGTGATGGGTAACCGGGTGCCCTGCGGTAGGTCAGGGAGGGCGAGGAGCCATCCATGCCTCACCAATATAAAACCGCCCCACAAATCTTCATTCTCCACCGCAACAACCGGCTCCTCGACATCCTTTTTGGACATATAGATCGACAAGCCGACCCCATTCCTCCGGATCATTGCTTTCATGGGCTGTACCTCTTTTACACGCATGAGATTTGCTCTGTTTCACGCCCGCGCGACCCGACGATGCTGCCACGCTCGAACACCTCCCCTTAGCGAGAACTGCTGATGAAGGGTGCCCGCCTGCGTGAAAATGCTTCCGCAGGCGAGCCTTTTTTGTCACTCTTTTTCTCGCGTTTAGTGCGGCTGCTTAGGCGGGGACGCAGGTGTTTGGCATCGGGCAAATGGCCCTGCATTTGGGCGCGTCGAACTCAATCCTGCACTCCGTGCATATTTTGGGATCGACCACGAATCTGTCAGTTTTGAAACTAATTGCGCCTGAGGGGCACTCAAATTCGCATGCGCCGCATTGGGTGCATTGTGAGGCGATGATTTTGAAGGCCATGGTTCAGCTCCTCTGGTTTAGTCAAAGTGTGTGTCAAATCGCGGCTGCTAAAGCGTCGTCGTGAAGCACGGCGCTATAATGGGCGTCGATTGCCTGCTCGATGTAGGAGCCGCCATAAGCGCCCGTTGCTCGAACACCTCGGCGTGCGAGCTTATTCGTAGGGCCATTGCCGATCTGAGAACAAATCAGCAAATCTAAGCCTTCGAGCGCATTGATGATACTGTTGAGACTAGCCTCCTCCCCCCATCCACCAAGGCAGTACGGGTCGATCTTCAGGTGACCTATCAATCCGAGGCCTTTTTTACAGACCGAGAAAATCTGTATTTCCTGCGCATGACCGAAATGTTCATTGACCCGGCCTCCACCATTGGTGGTTACAGCAATAAGGAGAAGTTCGTCAGATGGAGCTGAGACCGGTATGGCCGCGCCCCTTGCTTCCAATGTTTGGCCGCGTCGCTCGCGCTCGATCAACTTGCGATAGGCATGGCGCTTGCCACTGTCGTTGGTCGCTTCAGCTGGGAGTTGGGAAATCGTGAATTCGTGTGCGCGATCATCACTGAGCAGACCGACTGCATCGGAACGGCACTGACGGCAATGGCGCATCACCTTCGTGTTGCCTTCAAGCCGGTCCCGAAGCGCGATTAACTCAGAAGGGGTAGGGCAACGCTGACCGTTCAGACCATATAGAGTACCATTTGAAGGCTCTGAGATCAGGGGCATTACGTTGTGCATAAACGCGCCCCTGTCCTTGACCCACTTGTTAACCTCGATGAGATGCTCGTCGTTGACGCCCGGGATCATCACCGAATTGACCTTGGTGAGTATGCCGCGTTCTGTCAGCATTTCGAGCCCCAACATTTGCCTCTCATGGAGGATCCTGGACGCGTCGATACCGTTGTAGCGGCGGCCATCATAGAATATCCAGGGGTAGATCTCGGTCCCGATCTTCGGATCTACCATGTTGATGGTGATTGTAACGTGCCCGACATTCATGTCGACAAGCTCGTCGACATGTTCAGGGAGGGCGAGGCCATTGGTTGAGATGCAAAGCTTGACGTCGGTGATTTCGCGGGCGATCGGTATGAGGGTCGCTTTTGTCTTCCTCCAATCATAGCAGGCATCGCCTGGCCCGGCGATGCCGACCACTGAGAGCTGCGGCACTTCGTTTGCAACCGCAATGGCCCTGCGCAGCGCCTGGTCGGGAGTGAGCCTATGTGATGCTACTCCTGGTCTGCTTTCGTTTGCGCAGTCATATTTTCGATTGCAGTAATTGCATTGGATGTTGCAGGCTGGTGCCACCGCGAGATGCATCCGCGCGAAATAAAGATGCGCTTCCCGCGAGAAGCACGGGTGGTCTTTGATCTTTTCACGGATCGCTGGAGCCAGAGCATCCGGCTCGGAACTGCCACGGGACGAAGGTGGATAGTCACCGAACGCTGTTGCCTCCGACTCGCATGCGGCAGGTGCTGTGTCGGTGATCCTACACGTACTCATCCCTCTGGACATTACGAACTCCAATGATGCTTGAAAGCTCAGTTCCGCGAGCAAGAGCGATGCCAGTCTGAGAAACGTCACCCTGCCAGCCGGATACGCTCTTCGTTGTCCGCTTGAGACCATTTTTCTACAGGGTTTCGTTTGAGACACGACAGTGCCACTTGGCAGACCTCGCCGGTTGGGTGAAGCTAGAATCGCCAGGCGTCTGTTGGGCGCGACCTGGCGGACCAGGTCTGCGCCAATGATCTCCGTTGTTAGAAGACTTTTCGTTCGATCCCGTGCCGGCGGAGAGAGTAACTGACCTGTCGCGGCGTACGACCAAGGAGCCGCGCAGCCTTAGCCTGAACCCATCCGGCCGTCGCCATTGCGTGTTCCAACCTCTCTTTGCCGATCAGGCCGGACTGCCCCATTATGGTTTCAGGCGCGAAGGAGGCGGCACCACCCGGCTGTCCCATTGACACCGTTTCATCTCGAGCGTGCCCATGCACTGCGCCCTTGCCAATTCGCTCGGCAACGGCCTTTTTGAGGAGCGGGGAATAGCATCGACCCTGTTCACAGGCGAGATCTTGAGGAACTATGACGTCCGAACGGGCGAGAGTTGCGGTCCTCTGTGTGCAGTTTTGCAGCTCACGAATATTGCCCGGGAACTCGCATTTTGACAGTATATCAAGCGCCGAGGGTGCGAAGCTTAACGAACGGCCGTTCTCCCTGTTGAAACGCTGGAGGAATTTTTGGGCCAAACGCGGGATGTCACCATCGCGCTGCCTGAGTGGTGGCAAAGTGATCGGTACGACATTGATCCGGTAATATAGGTCGGCTCTGAATTCTCCCGCCGCCACGGCCGTTTCAAGATTCTTATTGGTCGCGCATACCAATCTGACATTTACTTTCAATGTTCTCGTCCCACCGACACGCTCGAGTTCGCCTTCCTGCAAGACGCGCAGCAACTTGGCCTGAAACTCGGCCGAGATTTCTCCTATTTCGTCGAGCAGCAAAGTTCCACCGTGCGCCAGCTCGAACCGACCTTCTTTCTGAGAGGTAGCGCCGGTGAAGGCGCCTTTCTCGTGCCCGAACAGTTCCGATTCCAGAACGCCTGCCGACAGCGCAGCGCAATTCAACTTTACGAAGGGCTTTTCGCGGCGCGACGAGGAATCGTGTATCAGCTTTGCAAAGAATTCCTTGCCCGTGCCGCTCTCGCCTCGCAACAGGACAGGCGCGTTGCTCCTTGCGACAATCTGGGCGATTTCAAGAACCTCCTTGAGTGCGGCACTCTCGCCCACAATTTCAGCCGGCCGCACTGCAGATTTGGGCATCTTCTCATCATCTGATCCAGCCACGGGACTACTCCACTCAGCACATGGTTGAGAGTGCCTTGGGCACTCAGGACATGGAACGTCCTCCGCGCTACATATTGGACTTCGAAGGTCAACAAAAATTACAAATTGGTAGGGCGTTCCACCAGCCGGTTCGTCATTGTTTGCTTACCCTGCGTTTGCCACCGAATGGCTGTATCGACTACAGAAGAAGCTGTTCATCCAAACTTGAAGAGAACGCCGAACCCACCTCGTGGATACGTCCACTCAATGTCGCCGTCGGGTCCGCATAACACGTTGCATGTCCCGCATTCCAAGCAGCCATCGGAAACGATGATCACCTGACGTCTGTCGTTCAGCTGGTAGCATTTCGCCGGACACACTTGCGTCAAGGCGATCAGGTTTGGGGTTGGAAACAGGTGCTTCCTGACCGATATGTGTGGGCGGCCCGGGTCAACCAGATATCGGTTCTGGTAAAGCTTGTCCTCGACTCGCCGTTTAACGATGGCCTTCATCTGGATCTCCTTTTAGCGCCACGCGCGGGCGAGCCGGACTGCATCTGAAATTAATCCCCACCGGGATCGTGCTTTCAAGAAGGCGGCAGACGTGGCCTTTTCCTTGTCGATTTTCGAAGTTCCATCGACGCGGACGAAACTTTGCGCAGCTTTAGATATTAACTTTGGGTATAAAACAAACAAACTCTGGCTGTTCGCGTGGAGAAACCTTGGCATCTCTTTATGCTTGATCAGATCTTTGATGACAAAAGATGAGTCGAGCATGCTCTTGTAAAGAGCCAAGTTGCTTTTCACCATCGAGCCGCCACGATCCTGTATTTCTGCGATCGCTTTGCCCGCCAGGTAACCTGATGTCAGCGCAAGGTTCGAGCCCTCGCGATGTGCGGTATTGTTCAACTGGGCAGCGTCTCCAACCGCGACCCACCCATCGCCGAACAGCTGTGGGATAGCCGTATAACCGCCTTCCGGAATGAGATGAGCAGCATACTCTTTCACCTCAGAACCGGCGATCAATGGCCGGATCGAAGGATGGTGCTTGAAGGCTTCAAGCATATCGTATGGCCTTTCCATGGCCGCGACCAAACCGGAAACGAGGCATCCTATTCCGATCGAGATGGACTCCTTGTTCGTATATAGAAAGCCAAGCCCCGGCACTCCCCGTGATATTGTCCCGCCTGCCTCGATCACACAGCCTTCGTCTGCAGTCAGGGCGAAGCGTTCCGCGATAACGTCCTCCGGTAGGAAATGCATCTCTTTCACGGCAATTGCCACGCTGTCCGGTTTGGGAATTTCACGCAAACGTCCTCGTGTTCCTAGGAAGCCGTTCACCCCCTCAGCAAGCACCACGACGTCGGCAAAGATAGCCTCGCCGGGTCGGTCGGTGTATACGCCTGTCACGTTGCCGCTCGAATCCTGGTTAAGTCTTGTGGCCAATGTCTCGCAGAGGACGGTGCATCCGGCCTCGCGCACCTTGGCCGAGAACCATCTATCGAATTGGGCACGGATGATCGTGTATCGGTTTGGCCGCCGTTCGTTGAAGTCATCCGACCGATAGTGAATTCCGGTGTGCGACGTGCCGTCCATGATCCAGAAGCGCTGCTCGACCAGATGCCGTTCAAGAGGCGCGTCATCGCGGAAGTCTGGAATGATTCTCTCCAGCGCGTCTGCGTACAGTATCGCTCCTTGAACGTTTTTCGAACCGGGGTATTCGCCCCGCTCCAACTGCAGCACTTTCAAACCACGCATGGCCATCGCATAAGCGGCCGCGTTACCTGACATACCCGCCCCGACCACGATCGCATCGAATTTCTCGTTCTTCATCAGCGGCACCTCAGTTTACTTGCATCGATTGGTTATGCGGCGCTAGTCGCCTGGTGAACGCCGTGGTCAGTGCCGGCAGAAGCCCAACCGCATCAGCCACAACCGCGACATGGGCGAAATCGAAGATCGGGGCGTTGCCGTCGGTGTTGATAGCAACGATCATATCAGCCCCTTCGACGCCAACCCGATGTTGGATCGCCCCTGATATTCCAGCGGCAAGATAAAGTTTGGGCCGGATCGTCTGGCCCGTTTGGCCAATCTGCCGATCAACCTCCATCCAACCTTTTTGAACCAAAGGTCGGGAGCAACCGTATTCACCGCCAATCGTCCTCGCTAGCACCATTACACGCTCCAGATTCTCGGCGGTGCCAATACCAAGCCCACCGGCGACCACGATGTCGGCATAGGCGAGGTTGATTTTTTCTAATCGCCCATCCGGAAGGAAGCCGAGAACCTTTGTGACAATCTCTTCCTCAATCATCATCAGGTCATGTCGAATGATAGGTCCAATCCCATTGGTCACGCGATTGGGAGTCGCCATGACCCGGGGCCGCACTGTCGCCATCTGCGGGCGAGAGTTGAGAGTGTAGATCGTGCACAGCAGCGAACCGCCAAATGTGGGCCTGGTGGCTGCGAGCGAGCCGTCTGCATCGACATCCAATTCGGTGCAGTCAGCCGTAAGCCCTGTTTCCAAGGTAGTTGCCACAGAACCGGCGAGGTCTCGCCCAAGCGAGGTGGCGCCGAGCAGCAGAATTTCCGGCTTATGAAGGATGACCAGGTCTGAGAGAGCTTTAGTGAAGGGCTCGTTTCGGTAGTCCGATAGCAGCGGTGATTCGACGAGATATGTGAGATCGGCCCCGTAAGCGAACGCCTCTGCAATGGCAGACCGATTCCCCAGGCCTTCCGCGGTTCCAATGACCACTCCCGCCAGTTGAACGCTCAGCTTATCGGCAAGCTTGCGCCCTTCACCAAGCAGTTCAATAGACACGGGGTGCACTTGACCTCGCTCCAGCTCGACGAAAACCCAGACGTGCCGATTGTCGCGGAAGTGTCTGGGCAATTGCTTCTTCGCGCTGGCACGACTGACGATTGGAGATTGACTTTCAGCTTCGCGGGCTTCCATTTATGCTCCTTGTTTCTCACGTGAGCGCATTCGGTTGAAAGCTCGCTTCCAATGCTGGCTGGTGCTCGAAGATCGATGCGATTATTTCGTCAGACAGCGCACCGCACTCGTCATCGTTTATCTCGATTTGGATTGCTTTCTCGGCTCGTGGGGTCGGGGCGAATACGCGCTTGACGACAGTCGGCGATCCTCTCAAGCCGCAGTTAGCTATCTCCACAATACCGGCGTCGGCGGCACGCCAGGTCGGTATTTGCGCGCGTGCGGCACGCAATGCGTCAGCGACGGAGCCGCGACGGATGGCGTTGACGCCTTCAAGGACACTGATCAAGCACGGCAGTCGGGTCTTCAGCATTTGTGTGCCGCCTTCCGAACGGCGCTCCACCGTGATCTCTCGGGCATGAAGATCGACTGAAACAATTTTCGTTACGTAGGTCAGTTGTTGCAGTTCGAGACGCCTGGCAATCCCCGGCCCCACCTGCGCTGTATCGCCGTCGATCGTCTGCTTGCCAGTAAACACGATTTCAGGCGCGTGGCGGAGACCAAGGTTCGTAATAGCTCGGGAGATAGCAAATGAAGTTGCCAGGGTGTCTGACCCGGCGAAGTGACGGTCGCTAAGGAGGATCGCTTCATCTGCCCCGTATGCCAGAGCTTTCTCCAGCGCTTGTTTTGCCATGGGCGGGCCCATGGTAAGCACAGTGACTTTACCCCCATACCGGTCACGTAGTTCAAGAGCTTCTTCCAAGGCGAAAAGATCGTAAGGATTGATGATTGTCGGCACGCCTTGGCGCATGATCGTGTTCGTAACCGGATGAACCCGGATCTGTGCGGAGTCAGGCACTTGCTTTATGCAGACCACGATATTCATGCTGTCTTTGGCTCCAACCGAATGTAGCTTTTGTGTCTCGGTCGGTCCTAGCACTCGTCGTGCCAAGCCGACTGCGCGGAGTTTGGCTGGCGGATTTCGGGGGGATTCGGCTTGGCTGGTAGTCGCAATGCGACAGCTTTGTCAGGTTTGCGACACAGGTCGCTGCATGCGCTTGGCAAGATTTTTAACCGCAACCGACTTCGCTAGAGCACCGCGCCGCTTTCCATTGCCAGCATTTACAGCAAGCGCAGCTCATTCGACCGAGAATTGTAGCGCATTGAAGCCGACCCACTGCTTTCTCTTCAGGAGCAACATGACATGTGTGCGACATTGTCGTCTCCTTTGTCGACATAGTGACACGTCTTAGGATTCTTCGGTCTGGTATTTTAACCCTGTAAGTGCTTGCGGCAGCACCAAATTCCGTTCTGCCACATCAATCCACCCAGTCTGGCACGACGCTTGAAAATTGTTCTCGGGCCGCGACGGAACCAGCCGCGTCCGATGTCGCGGCATCACCTCGGTCGGTTCGAACACGAAAAGGAAGCAATAATGGCTGCTCTGCGTCAGATCGCGTTTTACGGAAAGGGAGGCATTGGCAAATCCACTACATCCCAAAATACGCTCGCTGCCCTTGTCGAACTTGGGCAGAAAATCCTCATCGTCGGCTGCGACCCAAAGGCTGATTCGACGCGATTGATCCTGAACTCCAAAGCGCAGGGCACTGTTCTGGATCTAGCCGCAACGAAGGGTTCAGTCGAAGATCTGGAACTTGGCGACGTGCTCAAAACTGGCTACGGCGGCATCAAGTGTGTGGAGTCGGGCGGCCCTGAACCTGGCGTCGGCTGCGCCGGACGGGGCGTCATCACATCGATCAACTTCCTGGAAGAAAACGGCGCCTACGACGACGTCGACTACGTCTCCTATGACGTGCTCGGAGACGTGGTGTGCGGGGGCTTTGCTATGCCCATTCGCGAGAACAAGGCTCAGGAAATTTACATCGTCATGTCCGGTGAGATGATGGCCTTGTATGCTGCAAACAACATTGCGAGGGGCATCCTCAAATATGCCAGCGCCGGAAGCGTGCGGCTTGGCGGTCTGATCTGTAATGAGCGGCAGACCGATCGAGAATTAGACCTCGCGGAAGCGTTGGCCGCCAAGCTCAATTCGAAGCTCATTCACTTCGTGCCACGCGACAACATTGTCCAGCACGCGGAGCTTAGGAAGATGACGGTGATCCAATACGCGCCACGCTCCAAACAGGCGGCGGAATATCGATGGCTGGCCGAGAAGATCCACTCCAACTCGGGAAAGGGCACTATCCCTACTCCGATAACAATGGAGGAGCTGGAGGACATGCTGCTCGACTTCGGCATCATGAAGTCGGACGAACAGATGCTTGAAGAACTTCTCACCAAAGAGATGCAGGCGACATCCTAGAGATAGTCGGAACGGATGACGCACCGCGTTGATCGACAAACCATGCCTCCTAGCCGAGGCTCCATGCGAACCTTCGAGAGAGGAAAGGCCCTATGAGCCTCGACTACGAGAACGATGGTGATTTCAACGCAAGGCTTATAGACGCGGTACTCTCGCAGTATCCGGATAAGACGGCCAAGCGCCGCAAAAAGCACCTCGGGGTCGCGAAGGGCAGAGAGGCAGCCGAGCAGGGCTCGGATGCGCTTTGTGAGACCGGGGTGAAATCCAACATCAAGTCCATTCCGGGCGTGATGACTGTTCGCGGCTGCGCTTATGCCGGCTCGAAGGGTGTCGTGTGGGGGCCGATCAAGGATATGGTCCATATATCGCATGGACCTGTCGGTTGCGGGCACTATTCCTGGTCGCAACGTCGCAACTATTACGTCGGTCTGACGGGTGTCAACGCCTTTGTCACGATGCAATTCACGTCTGACTTTCAAGAAAAGGATATTGTTTTTGGTGGCGACAAAAAGCTCGAGAAGCTCATCGATGAAGTTGAGGAACTGTTTCCACTGAATAACGGTGTCAGCTTGCAGTCCGAGTGTCCAATCGGATTGATCGGCGACGATATAGAAGCTGTTGCGCGCAAGAAGGCCAAGGAGCACAACAAAACGATCGTGCCGGTGCGATGCGAAGGGTTTCGTGGCGTGTCTCAATCACTTGGCCATCATATCGCCAATGACGCGATACGCGACTGGGTTTTCGATAAGAAAGACACCCACTACGAGGCCAGCTTTTTCGACGTCAACGTCATAGGTGACTACAATATCGGTGGCGATGCGTGGGCTTCCCGCATTCTGCTGGAGGACATGGGGTTGCGGGTGGTCGGCAACTGGTCGGGAGATGCCACACTCGCGGAGGTGGAGCGTGCGCCAAAAGCGACGCTCAACCTTATTCACTGCTACCGGTCCATGAATTATATCGCTCGGCATATGGAGGAAAAGTACGGCATTCCCTGGATGGAGTACAACTTTTTTGGTCCTTCTCAGATCGAAGCCTCTTTGCGCAATATCGCCGCGTTTTTCGGGCCGGAGACCCAAGATAGGGCCGAAGCACTCATCACCAGATACCAACCCCTCGTCCAGGCGGTGACGGAGAAATACCGTCCGCGCCTCGATGGCAAAACTGTGATGCTCTACGTTGGCGGATTGCGTCCCCGCCATGTCATCACCGCCTATGAGGATCTCGGAATGGAGATCGTTGGCACGGGCTACGAATTTGGCCATGGCGACGATTACGAGCGCACCAGCCACTATGTCAAAAAAGGTACGCTTATCTACGATGATGTGACCGGCTACGAGCTCGAGAACTTCGTCGAGGCCATTCGCCCGGACCTAGTAGGCTCGGGCATCAAGGAAAAATATCCGGTTCAAAAAATGGGCATACCGTTTCGCCAGATGCATTCTTGGGACTATTCGGGTCCGTATCATGGTTATGACGGCTTCGCCATCTTTGCCAGAGACATGGATCTTGCCATCAACAATCCGATCTGGGGCCTCTACGACGCGCCATGGAAAGAAGCGCACTGCAGCCATGCCTGCAGTTGCGGCGGACAAGACGAATAGTCTCTGCCGAGCGACAAGATGTAACAGGTCTCCCAAGGGCCACGCAGCCGCATTCGCGGCAAAAAAGGATGAAAACTATGCCGCAATCGGCCGAGACTGTTCTCGATCATGCTCCTCTGTTCTGCGAGCCGGAATACAGGAAAATGTTCGCCCGTAAGAAGTTGACGTTCGAATGTCCGCATCCGGATAAGGTCGTCTCTGCTCAAAGCAAATTCACCGAGACATGGGAATATCGAGAAAAGAACCTGGCCCGCGAGGCCCTTGTCGTAAACCCGGCGAAGGCCTGCCAGCCGCTGGGCGCCGTTTTCGCGGCGGCTGGTTTCGAGCGGACGATGTCATTTGTCCACGGCAGTCAAGGCTGCGTCGCGTACTACCGCTCGCACCTGTCACGCCATTTCAAGGAACCCTCGTCGGCAGTTTCATCTTCGATGACAGAGGATGCGGCCGTGTTTGGCGGCTTGAAAAATATGATCGACGGGCTCGCCAACACCTATAAGCTTTACGATCCCAAGATGATTGCGGTCTCGACGACTTGCATGGCCGAGGTCATTGGGGATGATCTTCACGGCTTCATTGAAAACGCCAAAAATGAAGGCTCCGTTCCGGTCGATTTCGACGTGCCCTTCGCCCATACCCCAGCCTTCGTCGGCAGCCATGTCGATGGTTACGACAGCATGGTCAAAGGCATTCTCGAAAATTTCTGGAAGAGCACTGAACGTGTGCCGACGCCAGCACTCGTCAACATTATTCCAGGCTTCGATGGCTTCTGCGTCGGCAACAACCGAGAAATCAAGCGCCTGCTCGACACGATGGGAGTCGCCTACGTTTTCCTTCAAGACGCCTCGGACCAGTTCGACACACCTTCCGACGGCGAGTACCGCATGTATGACGGAGGGACAAAGATCGAGGACGTGAAGGCAGCCAAACATGCGGAGGCGACAATATCGCTGCAGCACTACAATACGCGCAAGACGTTGGACTATTGTCGCGAGCTTGGTCAGACGACTGCCTCGTTCCACTACCCGCTGGGCATTGCGGGCACGGACGAATTCCTGATGAAGATATCCGAGCTTTCCAAGAGGGAAATTCCCGAATCTATCGATCGTGATCGAGGTCGATTGATCGATGCCATGGCCGACAGTCAATCTTGGTTGCATGGCAAGAAATACGGAATCTACGGCGACCCGGACTTCGTATACTCAATGGCGCGCTTTGTCATGGAAACCGGTGGTCAGCCTACACATTGCCTTGCCACCAGCGGCACCGCAGCCTGGGAAGCGGAGATGAAGGAATTGCTCGCGTCCTCTCCCTTCGGAGGAGGTGCGCAGGTGTGGGCTGGCAAAGACCTGTGGGCAATGCGCTCGCTTCTTTTGACGGAACCAGTGGATCTGCTGATCGGCAATTCCTACGGCAAGTATCTCGAGCGTGACACCGACACGCCACTGGTTCGGCTTACGTTTCCGATTTTCGACCGCCATCATCATCATCGCTTTCCTCTCATGGGCTACCAAGGCGGATTGCGTCTTCTGACGGTCATTCTCGACAAGATCTTCGACGAGCTTGATCAGGAGACCATGTGGGAGGGCGTTTCGTACGACCTCACGCGCTAAATGCTTGGCCGGCGTCGGCCGGCCATCCCGCCACTGCATTGGAAGGTTGCGCGATGTCATCGATCGAGACACAAATGCGAGATGCCTCCGGCGAGGTATTCCGCACCACGGAAACCAAGGAGACATGTCACAACGCGTCACAGGGATCAGCAGCGGGCGGTGGCTGCGCCTTCGACGGAGCTAAGGTCGTGCTGCAGCCAATCACCGATGTCGCGCATCTCGTCCACGCGCCGCTCGCATGCGAAGGCAATTCCTGGGACAACCGAGGCGCCGCGTCTTCAGGTCCAGTTCTTTGGCGCACAAGTTTCACCACTGATCTTACCGAACTCGACATAGTGACGGGAGATAGTGAGCGAAAGCTTCTCAAGGCTATCCGGGAGATCAAGGAGGGGTATGCGCCGGCCGCAATCTTCGTCTACGGAACCTGTGTCACGGAGCTGATCGGTGACGACATCGATGCGGTCTGCAGGCACGCAGCGCAGAAGTTCTCAATACCAGTGGTGCCGGTGAAGTCGCCAGGCTTCGGCGGTTCGAAGAACCTCGGTAACCGGCTCGCAGGCGAGGCTCTGCTCGAGCACGTCATAGGCACGGTGGAGGCCGATGATCCAGGTTTATACGACATCAATATACTCGGCGAATTCAACCTCTCAGGGGAATTCTGGTTGGTGAAGCCGCTTTTGGACCGACTTGGGATCCGTGTCCGCGCCTGCATTCCCGGCGACGCGCGCTACGCGCAGGTGGCTGCTGCCCATCGCTCACGTGCAGCTATGATGGTGTGCTCCACTGCTCTCATTAATGTTGCTCGCAAGATGGAAGAACGCTGGAACATTCCATTTTTCGAAGGCTCCTTCTACGGCATTTCCAGCACTTCTGAATCCCTGCGGCGGATCGCCCAACTGCTCGTAAAGAAGGGCGCTGGTTTCGCTTTGCTCCATCATGTCGAGACTCTCTTAGCAGAAGAGGAGGAGGGGGCCTGGAGGAAGCTGGAAGTGTATCGGCGTCGGCTTGAGGGGAAGCGCGTTCATCTGAACACCGGCGGGGTGAAATCCTGGTCCATCGTACACGCACTGATCGAAATCGGCATGGAGATTGTCGGTACATCCGTCAGGAAATCGACTGCCAGGGATAAGGAGAGAATCAAGCAGATGCTGAAGGACGAGAACCACCTTCACCAATCGATGGCAGCGAGCGAGCTCTATGCAATGTTACGTGAACACAAGCCTGATATCATGCTGTCGGGCGGACGCACTCAGTTCGTCGCGCTTGAGGCGAAAATTCCTTGGCTCGACGTCAACCAGGAACGCCAGCATGCTTACGCTGGCTATGACGGCATGGTGGAACTAGCACGCCAGATTGATTTGGCAATCCGCAACCCGGTTTGGGCGCAGTTGCGCGAACCGGCGCCTTGGAAGCAGTTCATTACGACCCTAAGATCGGCGGAACCAAGCAATAATATGAGATCTGCCGACGAGGCGACAGGTGGTTTCCATTGAGGTGAAAATTATGGCTCGCATCCTGACCCAAACAAAAACGGCAGCGATCAACCCTCTAAAGTCGTCTCAACCATTGGGCGCTGCCTTGGCGTTCCTGGGCGTCGATGGTGCGCTGCCAATACTGCATGGCAGCCAGGGATGTAGCAGTTTCGCACTGGTGCTGCTCGTGAGGCATTTCAAGCATATGGTCCCGTTGCAGACTACTGCAATGGACCAGATCGCGACGGTGGTGGGCGGCGCCGAATTTCTCGAGAAAGCTCTCGTCAAACTAAAAGCTCGCACGTGGCCCCGGCTGATCGGGATCTGCACCACCGCTGTGGCGGAAACTCGCGACGAAGATATCGCACCTGATATCTTTAACGCCACAGGGGCGGGCCTGAGAGGACGCATTGATACGGAAGTGGTACTCGCACGCACTCCCGACTTCGCAGGGGCGGTCGAGGAGGGATGGTCGAAGGCTGTTACGGCTATTATCGAGGCAATCACGCGGCCAGGGACTCAGGACCGCGATGCGGGGAGGGTCGTGATTCTGCCCGGCTCGAATATGACAGTTGCCGATGTAGAGCATCTGCGGGAAATGGTTGAGAGCTTCGGCTTAATACCCCTCATTTTGCCTGACGTGTCCGGCGGGTCTGACGAAGCTGTCCGCGATCGATGGATTCAAATCTCACGCGGTGGCGCGAAGGTGGAGCATATCCGTGATCTCGGGGCGGCAACACAGTGCATCGCGGTCGGCGAACAGATGCGCCGACCGGCTGAAGCTTTGCAGGGTCTGACTGGATTGCCATACGTGATGTTCAGATCACTCACGGGCCTGATTAACGCCGACCGTTTCGCCTGGCTCCTTGCAGCGATTTCGCGGGACAGCGCGCCGGCAGCTGTCCGTCGTGGCCGCATGCAGTTGCAGGAGGCGATGCTCAGCGGGCATTTTCATTTTGCAGGAAAGAAGGTCGCCATTGCGTGCGAGCCGGACCAGCTCTTGCAGTTCGCCCAATTCTTTATCGGCATGGGGGCGGTCATTACAGCCGCGGTCACCACTACCGGGCACCCAAAGGTGCTGCAGACAGTATCAGCGGATACTGTCCAGGTGGGTGATCTTGGTGACCTGGAACAGCTCGCAGCGGATGCTGATCTGCTCGTCACGCACTCCCATGGCCGACAGGCCGCAGAACGCCTCAGCGTTCCACTGATGCGAGTCGGTTTCCCTGTTTTCGACCGCATTGGAGGCCAGCATAAATTGAAAATCCTTTATCGAGGAACGCGCGACATGATCTTCGAAGTTGCCAATATAATTCAGGCGAGCCAAGGTCTGCCGCCCGCTCGCGCACCAGCGGACCCGTAGGACAAGGTCAGCGGTACCTTCATCCGTCACGAACTCCTCCTCATCTCGAGTATCGCCGAGCCGTGATGATTTGATCGACTGCAGCGCGGAACTGAAGAAAAAGGAGGTCTTACATTGAGAGGCAAACGCACATCTGATGAGTTTGTGATCGTACTGCTCGGTCTAATCGCCAATGAAGAGACGTGACAAAACACCCCTTTCGAACTGACGCCGTACAAACACATTGTTCCAGAGCTCATTCTTGAAGGCGAAACCCATAAGCTTTCCAAAAATCGATCAAAAGAACTTCAGGTCGGAGGTTCTACAATCTTCGGTACCTCTTCTCCTCATTTTCCGGGCTGCCGGCTGCAGCCTATGCGAAATCATTGCTCCGATCCTTGACGACACCTCACCTACGGGTTTTAGCGCCTTTGTCGTCCTCCTCATACTTTGCGAAATGTTCATGACCCTGAATCGGATAAGATAGGTCGCAACCGTAAGCCCAATCCAAGAGCAATTGTTGAAAGATGGTCTTCCTCTTCGACACAAAGTCCTTTTGCCGGTGATCGACGGTCGCTGCTCGCAGGCGCGGGTCGGCAAGGTACTTGTCTGATTTCTTTTTGCGCTCCATGTCATCGTGCTCCTTGTGTAAACCTACCGGCAATGATGTCGCCTGCAAGGGATCAGCATTCATAGTAAAAGGATTGTCCTGTCGCGATATCGTTAGCCGTAGCAGGACATTTGATGAAAGCGGTAGATAAAGCAACGCACTTGTTGGATATATTTTTCGTTGTAACGTGCGCCATCCAATATTATAGTTTATAATGTAGGAAAACAGTGGGCTATAAGAATATAAATCTGCATATATTATCGTATATATTGCGTTCGTTGCTTTAGCTCCAATCCTCATCGCGAATTTATCCGCGACCGCTCTACGGCTGAAGCAAATCAGCTGCACGATATGAAGCGCTGACTCCGGTCTCCGAGTCGCGGAGGAAATGCTCGCGGCCGAAGGCATCCAGGTCAGCCACAAAACGCGCGGCAGACGGATGGCTGCCGACGACTCTAGAATGGCAGCCTGGCGTTTTCCTTGGCTTCCTTCATCACGAAAAAAGTGCGCGTCTGGCGCACGCCAGGCAGGGCGATCAGCTTCTGGCCATGCAGCTTGTTGAAATCGGCTATGTCGCGGACGCGGATTTTCAGTAGGTAATCGAAATCTCCGGGGACCAGACTGCAGTCCAGCACTTCCTTCAGCTCCATGACGCGCCCTCAAATGCGCCAAAGCTCTCAGGTGTGGAGCGATCCAATACGACGCCAACCATCACCTTCCGTTCTTTGCCTCTCTCTTTTCAGCCGCCGTCGCAGACGATGGCAGTCCCTACCTTAACGGTCCCAAGCCCAAATCCCGACCCTAGATAAATTCAACGGCGCGCCTGAGTGTCTTCGCGAGTCTACCGGGCAGACCCAGACGGGAACCTCCCTTCCTTGCAGGTCGGCTCCCTATAAAACCTCAAATGACTAGCTTTAGGTGGCTGGATAAAACCAGACCCGCGGCGCCACGTAGAGCCGTATGGCCTTCGCCGATACCATTCACTGTGATTGATATCTCCTGACCAGGTCTCTTTACCACTAGCTGCTTGACATGCCGTCTGATCAGCTCCGCAGCCTTCATTCCGCCTCCGGCGACGTCTCCGTGAAGGACGTAGGAGTTGAGGGACAGTGTTTGCTGCAGGTTGACGATGCCGAACGCCACGTTGCGTGTATAACGGTCGAGAAGTTCCTCTGCCGCATTCGAGCCTTCGTCTGTTTCCTTGACAAGTCTGGCACAGGTGACGCTTCGGGGATGTGGTAAGCCCATTCGGACGGCTTCTTTTCGTAGCCACGGAAGGGCAGCTACCGTCTCCCAGCAACCGTGCTTTCCACAATTGCAAAGGGCACCGTCGATCTGAACCACGCTGTGCCCGAGCTCACCGCCGGATCCGGCGAGTCCACGATAAACCTTGCCGTCGATGAAGAAGGCGCCGCCAAGCACCTCGCCGGTATAGACCGCGGCAAAATTTTGTTGGCCGCGGCCGGGCCCGAACCATCTGTCCCCAACAAGCAAGGCACGAGGGTGATGATCGATAACAACGGGAAGAGAGAAGCGTTCTTGTAGTATCGCTACAAGAGGTAGTCCCGTTAGAACGGGAGCAAGGTTGACGGTAAGAATTGTTCCTTTGTCACTGTCGATCATTCCAGCAGAAGCCACGCCAATGCCAAACGGTGCCCGCTGGGCCTGAGACAGTGTGGCAGTAAGCGTCTTCGTCATGACAGCGATGAATGCTTCTGTGTCGCCATGCGGATCAAACTCAGCTTTCGTAACGGCCTTGATCTCGCCGGTTAGAGCCACGAGGCATGATTGTATCGTGCCGGGCAGAAGGAGGACTGCGCCAAGCATCGGTGCATCGGGGTTAAAATAAAGGGGACGAGCCGGCTTGCCGCCTTTGACGTCGGAAGGCGACGCATCTCCCTCGATAAGAAGCTGGTCTTCGATCATCGGCTGCACAATACCGGTGATCGTGGTCCGGTTGACGCCCGCAAGTCGAGCGAGATCCGCCCGGCTTTTGGGTCCGTTATCATACAAAGCTTGAAGTACGCGACCGCGATTTATGGCGCCGAGTGCCGATTGGGAGACAAGCGTAACGTTGCCGCTGTTCTCGCCGGCGGCGACTTCTCTGGTGGCAGGGGTGCGCTGGCCCAACGAATAGGACGGCTGGCTCTCAAACTTCACTTCTCTTCTCCAATCTACCGGATCCTTTTAGCCCGTACATTATCGAACGGCCATACAGCAAAGGGCCCTATCCGGTGGCGCAAGCAGGATGTCGATGACAAGCGCGGTGCAGCGGAAATTTTGGTGACCACTTCTTGACACTAACATAAGTTTGTGCGAGGTACAAACTAACCGCCTACAAAAGGCGAATTAGGGGTAACAATCTCAGATCGACAAGCGGAAGCCCGGTGGCTCCGCTGAAGGGCCGAGGTTGGGATACGAAGCAACTGAGGAGGCTGTTTATGACAATCGATATCGGAAATATGTCGCGACGTGACCTGCTGAAAAGCGCTTCCGTCGCAGCTCTTGTGGCTGGCGCGGGATCACTGGCCATTCCACGGCGAGGAGCCGCGCAGGATGCGAACACGGTTCGCGTCCTGTCCGTTGAAGACCCATTCTTCTTCTCAATGAAGGAGTTGGTGCCGGAATACGAGAAAGAAACCGGTATCAAGGTCGAACTGGAGAGTCTCTCCTATGACGCCCTTCAATCGCGCCTCGTGTCTGCCTTTGTCGCCAAGACCTCAGACGCCGACGTCATCGTTGTCGATCAGATGTGGCTCGGGCAGTACCTCGACAATGGCTGGATCATCTCGCTGAACGATTTTATTGCCAAGGACAGCGAATTCGACCTCTCAGACTTCATCCCGGAGGTCCTTTACTCCTCGAACATGTGGCGCGGCCAGATCGGGACATTGCCGGTCGCCGCCTATGCCCAAGGGGTTATGTACCGCAAGGACGTGTTTGACAAACTCGCCATTGAAGCGCCGCCGACCAAGACCTCGGAAGACTGGACCTGGACCAAATATGTCGACACACTGAAGTTGATGGAAGGCAAGTCATTTGGCGGCAAACCGTTGTTTCCCACGGTTGTCTGCGGCTCCCAACCGTCGCCGATCGTCCACATGTTTACGCAGGTGTCGGCAAGCCACGGTGCCAACTGGTTCAAATCATTCCCTGCCGACCCGTGGGATTTCTCTCCGCAGTTGACAAGCCCCGCCTGGGTCAAATCTGTTGAAGTCTATAGGCAGCTCTACAAGCTGTCTCCGCCTGAAGCGATCAACTATGTCTGGTTCGACGCCGGCACCCGTTTTGCCAAAGGTGACATCGGGATGTTCTACTGGTGGACGCCGTACTTCTACCTGATCAAAAACTCGGGCTACATGACCGGCAAGAAGTCGGACGTGATGGACAAGTACGCGACGGCGGCCTTGCCAAAGGCTGAGGGCGTGCCTCAGACGGTCAGTCTCGGCGGATGGAGCCTTGGCATCCCATCCAGTTCCGAAAGGCAAGAAGCAGGCTACGCCTTCATCAAATGGGCGACCTCGAAAACCACGCAGAAGAAAATGGCTCTTTGGCCGGACCTTAACTACCAATTCTCCGACTTTGCGCGCGTTTCACTCTACGAAGACGAGGAAGTCAAAGCGCTCTACCCGTACCTCGATGTGCAGTATGCGATGATGAAGCAGGGTAACGGCAAGGTCACACGCCCGCCTGTACCTGGTTACACGGCCATTGAAAGCGTGCTGGGCCTCACATTGAACCAGCTTTTGACCGGTAGCGAAGAGCCGAAGACCGGCCTTGAACGTGCCAACAGCCTGTTCGAGAGCATCCTGAAGGGTAATCTCATGATCCCTTATCAAAAAGCCAGCTACGCAGACACTCTTGACGGGGCCAAAGCCCAGATCGCCAAGAGGTAATAGAGTTCTCCTCGGGCCGGCGCGACAGCGATCGCGCCGGCAGCTACTTGAAGAAGAACTGGATCTGCCAATGCACACGACAACTGTTCGCTCACCGCGAGCCTTCAGGCCCGCCTGGAAGAGCTTTATCCGACGAAACCTGCCATACTTGCTGATCGCGCCTTCGGTCGTGATGCTGCTCGCTCTGATCGCCTACCCCTTACTGTTTGCCCTACGATCGAGCTTCTACTTCTGGAACCTGCAAATCGGTCCGGAGCCGCTTCAGTTCGTTGGCTTCGAGAATTATGTGCAGGCCTTTAACGCCTTTGACTTTCGCGCCGCACTGACCAACACCTTGATCCTGTCGATCCTTGGCACGACACTTGAGTTCACGTTTGGCCTTGCGATCGCCCTCATCCTGCTCAAGGCACTGCCTGGCATGAACGTCGTGCGTGCCCTGCTGATCCTCCCCACCACGATTGCCCCTATCGTCGTCGGATTTTTGTTCCGCTATCTCTATGATCCAGGCGGTGGACTGTTGAGCTGGGTGTTGCAGTCGCTTTGGCTACCTGTGCCGGCAGAGGGAATTCTTGGCTCGCCTTCAACCGCACTTACGGCAATCCTCTTCGTCGACATTTGGCAATGGACGCCGTTCTTTGCAATCGTCCTCTACGCAAGCCTCTTAGCCGTTCCTGACGAAATCTTGGAGGCCGCGCGACTGGATCGGGCATCCGCGTGGACGATCCTGATGCGTATCAAGCTGCCGCTGATCAAGCGCACCGCGATTATCATCGTCATGCTTCGCTTCATGCAGATCTTCAACACCTTCGACACGGTGCTTGTGCTCACCCGCGGAGGACCGGGCACCTCGACGCGCACCCTTGGATACTCGCTCTATGAGCAGGGCCTCGTCAACTTCAACATTGGCCTTGTCAGCGCAATGACCTGGATCACCGTGCTGATCGTCAATGTCATCGTTGCCCTCTACGTCTTCTTCGCGTTCAGAAACGAGGAGTGGTAAAATGTCCCGTCGTCGCACAAGCTTCAACACGGCACTCACCTACGCCGCCGGCCTCCTCTTCCTGGCAATCTTCGTTGGGCCGATCCTATGGTTTATCGCTCTTGCCGTACGCCCGGCCGAGACGGCCTTCACCATGCCGCCGCAAATTACCTTCGAGCCCAATCTCGACGCATTCCGGCACATCCTCATCGATCCTGGCACTAACTCACCGCAACTGGTCAACAGCCTGATCGTCGCAATCGGTGCCGTGTTGCTCAATCTGCCCTTTTCCGTTCCTGCTGCCTACGCGTTGTCCCGCTTCAAGCTGCGCGGCAAGAAAAACATCATGTTGTGGTACCTCGGCTTGCTGATGGCCCCGCCAGTCGCGTTCCTGATCCCTTATTTCATCCTCATCACGCGCATCGGTCTCCAGGGTTCCTACTTCTCGATGGTCCTCGTCCTGCAGACGCTGACGATCCCGTTTTCCGTCTGGTTGATGAAGAGTTTCATCGACGAGGTGCCGGTGGAACTGGAGGAGGCTGCCCGGGTCGACGGCGCGCGATGGTACACGATTATGTTGCGGATCACGCTACCGATCGTTCGTCCCGGCATCATCGTAACCTCGATGTTTGCCTTCGTGTTCGCATGGAATAACGCGGCTTTTCCGCTGGTGCTGAGTTCGCGCTCCACCGCCACCCTCCCGATCGGAACACTTGGATATTTCGCTACCAGCGGCGTGACGTGGAACTACATCGCTGCCGCCGCAGTGCTCGCGATGATACCGCCGATGATCATCTTCCTTGTTTTCGATCGATACGTCGTTCGAGGCCTCACCTTCGGTTCGGTGAAGGGCTGAGCTTTCCCTTATGAATGGAGTAATGCAATGAACAAACTGCGAATGGGCGTCATCGGCGCCGGTCTTTGGGGCGGCAATCATGCCCATACCTTTAATGTCTTGCCGGAGACCGAACTGGTCGGCGTCTGTGACCTCGATGAGGGCAGGGCGCTGAAGATGAAGGAAGCCTACCGCGCAACGCAGGCCTTTACCGACTATCAGAAGCTGATCTCAAGCGACCAGATCGATGCCATCTCGGTTGCGACACCTGACTTTACCCACACGCCGATCATTCTGGCCGCTCTGAAAGCCGACAAACACGTATTGAGCGAAAAACCGCTTGCGACGACAGTGCGCGAAGCCGAGGAAATTGCTGCGGCCGCCGCAAAGTCCAAGGGCAAGCTGATGATTGATTTCCATAATCGTGTGAATCCAATCCTCGCCCAGGTTCGTGACATGATTCAAGGCGGTCAGATCGGCTTGGCAAAGCACGGCACTGCGCGTCTCTCGAACACGACATTCGTTCCGTTCGAAATGCTGAGCTGGGCCGCGAAGTCTTCTGCACTCTGGTTCCTGGGCAGTCATCTGGTGGATGTCCTGCGCTTCATCCTGGCGGACGAGGTCGTACGGGTTTATTCCGTCGCCCGCTCGGGGACCCTGTCGGCCGGCGGCGTGGATACGAAGGATTTCCATGTCTCGGTGCTTGAATTTTCCAAGGGCACGGTCGTGACCACGGAGAACAGCTGGATCCTGTCGCGTGACAATCCTTCGCTCGTCGATTTCAAGATCGAGTTTGTCGGTGAAAAGGGCCAGGTCCAGGCGGACCCCACCCACAATGGCGGCCTGCGAAAGATCGTCGACGGCGGACTAAAATACAATGACTATATCGGCATAACACCAACCGGCGCGACGCGCATCGGCGGCTTTGTCCTGGAATCCATCGCTCGCTTTGTCGATAGCGTCGTGCGCGACGCTCCGCTACTGGCAGATGCACAGGACGGCCTGGCGAACACCAAGACCCTGGCAGCCATCGAGGAATCCGTCACGACCGGCAAGGCTGTGAACATCGGCTAGAGCCGGAACCAAAAGCGCGGGGCATGTCCGGACGAACAGTGCGGCTTGCCTCGCTTGAAAATACGGGGAGTAAATAAAAATGGCATCCATGACCTTCGACGGGATCGGCAAGACCTTTCCGGACGGAACCGTTGCCGTTGCGAATGTAAGTTTTTCGGTCGCCAACGGAGAATTCGTCGTGTTGGTCGGCCCGTCCGGTTGTGGCAAGTCGACATTATTGCGGATCGCAGCGGGTCTTGAAACGCTCAACAGCGGCCGGTTGCTCATGGATGACGCTAATGTCACCGAGACTGAGCCCCAGGACCGGGATATCGCGATGGTTTTTCAGAACTACGCGCTTTACCCCCATATGACTGTCTACGACAATATGGCCTTCGGTCTGCAGCAGCGCAAAATGCCCAAGGACAAGATCGATAAGCTGGTGCGTGACGCGGCGGAAATGCTCGACCTTACCCGCTATCTCGAACGCAAACCAGGGGCGTTGTCGGGTGGCCAGCGCCAACGTGTGGCAATGGGTCGGGCGATCGTTCGCCATCCCATGGCCTTCCTGATGGACGAGCCGCTTTCAAACCTTGATGCCAAGCTCCGCGTACAGATGCGCGGCGAACTGAAGTTGCTCAACCAGCGGCTCGGTGTAACGACGCTCTACGTAACCCACGACCAGGTCGAAGCCATGACCATGGGCGATCGTGTCGCTGTGCTGAAGCCAGTATTCAATGGCGAGGAGAGCAATCTTCAGCAGATCGACACCCCGCAAATGCTCTACGACAAGCCCGCCAACCTCTTTGTCGCGGGCTTCATCGGATCGCCGGCGATGAATTTTGTGCGCGTCGAGTTGACTGCGGAAGCCGGGTCACTCAAAGCTGCGGTAACTGGAACGCAGATATCCTTCTCCGTCGCCGCCAAGCCGGCACTTTCGGAATATATAGGCCGGCAGGTCATCGTTGGAATTCGCCCGGAGATGTTTCTGGTTTGCCCCGCGTCTGAAGCCCTCTTCAACGAGCAGGTCCCGGTTGCCGAAGCGCTGGGAGCCGACACCTTCGTCTTTTTCGACATCGCGTCACCGCCGGTCAACGTAAACGATGCCGAAGATACCGAAGACTTTCCAAACAAAGGTAAGAACCGACTTGTCGCGCGGATCCCACCGGCGCTCACACCGCGTCCCAACCAACATTTGCCGCTCACTGTCGATCTGGAGAAATTGCACTGGTTCGATCCGGTAACCGGAACTGCGATCCGAGACTGACAGGACATCCGCAAATTATCGCCACACTAGGAATTCAAGTCTTTTCTCCTGCCCTCCCAGGCAACTTAGCTGTCGTCGAATACGAGGTCGGCGGCAGCCATTTTTTTCTTCGGATTCCGAATTTTGAAATGCAGAACCTGAACATTCATGCACCGCGACAGAGCTTAGAGGAGTGGCTTGTGAAACATGTTTCCATTGTCGGGAAGTTCTTTGTCATCATGGCCATTTTTGGTGTCACGGCGCTGGGACTGACATTCTATCAGAGCCGCCAGATGCTTGCGGTAAACGACGGTTACCAAGGGCTTCTCGACCGGGATGCATCTGCAGCGCTTCGATTGACACAGTCAAACAGAAGTCTCGAAACGGCGCGTGCCAGCATCAGCGACATGGTGATGACGCGGTCGAAAGAAGCGAGGGCGCGGGCAGAAGCAGGTCTGAATGACGCGCGAGAGAACTTCGTCAGGTTCATGGATCTGGCCATCCAGGCAGTTCCCGAGCAGGGTGAACTGCCGAAGTTGAAGGCGGATGGATTCTCTGTCCTGACCGACACGTGTGGTGCAGCGATCGCTGTGGCCCGCGGCGCGACCAGTGAAGCCGAGCTTGCCATGGTACAGCAACTCTATCTGACTTTATGTCAACCCGCCTTCGCTGCCATTTCACCGAGGTTTACGTCCGTGACGGAAGAACTCGCTTCAGACGCGGAGCAAAAGCGTGCTGATGTTTTACGCGTTGTCGGTGACACGTCAGTAGTGAGTTTGGGAGCAGCGATTGCCGCACTGCTCGCCGTCTCATGCTTTGGTTTCATCACAATTCGCTCCTGGTTGGTCAAACCTATCAAGCAGATGGTTTCGACGATGAAGGTCATTGCCGAGGGCGATCTGACGTTGTCCGTTGAGGGAACGATCCGCCGTGACGAGATCGGATCCATGGCCCGCGCAGTGCAAATCTTTAAGGACAACGAGTTACGGACACGCGATCTCGAAAAGGATGTAGAGGCCAGTCGTGGGGCAAGCGAGATCGAACGTACCCGCCTCGCCGACACCGAGCGCCAGCGGGCACGTGATATGGCGGAGGCCACGGCCGGGCTGGCTGAGGGCCTGAAGCAGCTTGCGGGCGGCAACCTCGTGTTCAGTCTCGACGTCAGTTTCGCTGAGGATTTCGAACCATTGCGCGCAAATTTCAACGCCGCTGTTGTTCAACTCGCTGAAAGCCTGAGAGCCGTGTCGCACACTACCAGATCGATAAATGATGGCGCGCAGGAGATCGCTTTGAGCGCGCAGGACCTGTCCCGGCGGACTGAGCATCAGGCCGCTTCTCTGGAGGAAACTGCCGCCTCCCTCGATCAGATCACCCAGAATATCGCCAGCTCTAGCACGCGCACGGCGGAAGCCCGACACGTTGCGGTCGAGGCGAACAAATCCGCCCGTCATTCCGGGAAAGTTGTTTCCAGCGCTGTCGCAGCAATGCAGCGGATCGAACATTCTTCCTCGCAGATATCGGCTATTGTCGGCGTGATCGACGAAATCGCGTTTCAGACCAATCTCCTGGCCCTCAATGCAGGCGTTGAAGCGGCACGGTCCGGCGAGGCCGGAAAGGGCTTTGCAGTCGTTGCACAGGAGGTGCGGGAGCTTGCTCAACGCTCAGCGCACGCAGCAAAGGAGATAAAGGACCTGATCCTCAATTCCGTTGACGAGGTCAGCAGTGGCGTCACGCTGGTTTGCGATACCGGTGAGACGCTCAAGATAATCGAGGAACAAATCGTGTTGATCAACACCCAGCTTGATGCAGTCACGGTTGCTTCCAATGAGCAGTCGGCAACTCTTTCCGAGATCAATCGGACCATCAATCAACTGGATCAAGTTACGCAGCAAAATGCTGCCATGGCCGAGGAGTCCACGGCTGCAAGCACTGCACTTGCCGCAGAGGCAAAGCGGCTGCGGTCGATCGTCGCTGGGTTTCAGATTGACATCGGCAATGGGATCTCTGAGCAGCTAAGCGATCAGACAAACGCCGGTACAGCGTCAATGTCTTCACCACCGCGACTTAGGCTGGGAAAGGGTGCGCACCCAGTCGGAACATTGAGATAGCTCGGCAGCGCCATTTGGCGCCGTAAAATACATACCCGAGGATCGCATGCGGAGGCAGTTAGATGACGAAATTCAGCAATTCAGAAAGAAGCAGACTGGCGGCACCGCGTAGAGCAGCCAGGCATTCGCCATCTCCGAAAACAAGGGCGATGTCATCACCTGGGCGATGGAATACCAGATCGTGGAAGCTTTCCTGAATCAGACGAAGAATGGGGCCTCCCCCCCGTACAATGTCCCCGTGAATAACAATGAAATTCGGCGCCATAAACTGCTGGAGGTTCGCCAGGCCAACCGCGATATTGAACGCGTAGTCGCGAATGAGATCTCTCGCGCCCGGCACGTCCTTGTCGGCCAGCGTCGACAATCGGCTCACATCCAGGGAGAGAGGTCGTGGCAACCGCCTGACCTTAGCTTCGGTCCTTAGCCACTTCGAGCTGGCGATCGTTTCCCAGCATCCGCGTCTGCCGCACTGACACATCCGACCTTTGATGTCTACGGTCGTATGACCGATTTCACCACCTGCACCTGCGGGTCCGCGATAGAGATGTCCATCAAGGTAAAGCGCTCCGCCCAAAGTCTCTCCGATATAGACCGAGGCGAAGTTTCTCCGACCGCGGCCCTGTCCAAACCAGCGATCCCCAACGAGTAACGCCCTCGTATCCTGATCGACGCAGACTGTGACTCCGAAACGCTTGTTCAATTCGGTTTCGAGCGGAAATCCATCGAGGAAAGGCGCAAGGCCGACGGTCACGATCGTGCCAGTCTCCGTATTGATCATTCCTGCGACGGCTACACCGATCCCCAAGATCGGCTTTCCAAATGCGACGGCTTTTTCGATACAGGTGCTTATAATACGGAATGCGTCGGCCGCATTTGTTACGTTCTTCGGGAAGTAGACGACATTTTGCGCATAGACCTCGCCCTCCAAAGAGACCAAACACGCACTCACTCGGTCGTGCAGCAGGAGCACCGCGCAAATTGGCCTTGCGTCCTTGGAAAACCACAATTTGGTAGCCGGCTTGCCGCCTGTTTCATTGGGAGGGATCACCTCTCCTTCCGCGAGCACCCCCTGATCGAGTAAAGGCTGCACTATCCCACCGATAGTTCCTCGAGTCACACCGGTAACGCGGGCCAGATCCGCCCTGCTAGATGCTCCTATGTCGTACAAGGCTTGTAGCAATCGTCCTCGATTTGCGGCCCCTAAAGTTCCCGTCGAGATTAGTTTTTGAGCCAGCATAATGCCCTTACCGCTTTCGCTTTTTTGGCTATCGTCAGGGCTGCTCTCATTCTCTCCAAGCCGGAAAGCTTGAAGTCTTCTTATCAACGAGTCCATTTCATCCGATCCTGTTTTACGAATCCAACTGAGCCTAAGCGGTGAGCACTATCAGCCGGATAACTGGAGCTCCCCGTTCGGACCGGATCGTGTTTTTAGGGCCATCTGGGGCTCCTTCAACGCGTCTTATGACCGCACGTGCCGCCTGGAAAACCCTGAAAGATCCCCTCACAAGGCTTTCCTCAATGACCTCAGATGTCCGAGCAATCGTTAAAAAACAATTGAAATATTGAAGTGACGAGCCGAAGCGGAGCGGGGCTCCAATGGCTGCGCCAATTATTCCACGCAGCCATATTCGAGATGCAGTCTGTACTTGTTTATATTGATGCCCCCACATATATCTTCATATATACTTGATTTTATACTCACTTTTAACTTTTGCATCTCCGAAAACGGTGATAGCGATTGCGAGGGCTGATCAGCATTTCAATGAACGATGATTGGACAATGCAATGAGCGGATTTGGTGCACCAGAGCGCAAAACGCGCAACGCGCAAGGTGCTTGCGCAGTCGAGAAGCTCGCCATTTTCGGTGGGAAGCCCGTGATCCCTCTGGGACGCGTCATACCTTGGCCCGCGGCAGAGAAAAAGCACTTGGATGCGCTTCGCGGAGTTGTGGATAGTGGGAAATATCACCGCGTCAATCATCCAATTGTCAGCGATCTGGAGCAAAATCTTGCAAGGTGGATTGGAAAGTGGCAAGTGCGGGCTGTCGGCAGCGGAACGGCGGCCATTCACATTGAACTCGACTACTTCAAGGAGCGCGGGGAGCAAGTTGTTACCGCGGCACTGAATTGGCCGGGAGCGGTAGGACCAATTACAATCAATGGCCTTGAACCCGTCTTCGTCGATGTCGACATGAGCGTAGCCGGGATTGATCAGCAGGCGGCCGCTGAGAGGTTCAACCCCAACGTCGCTGCGGTTCTGATCACCCACCTTTTCGGGAACAATGTTCTCGTCCCCGATGGAAGGCATGCTGCGCGTGCTCAAGGAATTGCAGTGATCGACGACATCTGCCAGTCGATCGCAGCCGCGAAAGCAATCGTCGGCGGCTCTCATCTTGATGCAGACGCACTCGCTCTTTCCGGAAACGGCGCTAAACACCTTGGGGCCGGCGAGTTGGGATTTGTGATAACGGAGGACGACGACCTAATTGCACATGTTGATCGCGTATCGCTGTCAAGCTCGTCTCGCAGCGGAGCGCGAATATTTTCACCTCTTTCCCAAGGGTACAATTACCGGCCCAACGTATTCTCTTCATCTATTGCGAAGCTGCGGGTCACAGAGATGGATGCGCAACTCGAAATTCGAAGAGACAATAGCAATCTGTTATGGGAGATGATCAGCGACCTTGCGGGTATACTTCCGCTTTTCGACCCGTCAGACCGCGACCATTCGATGCTCAACTTTCCTTTGCGGATTGAACCTGAGGTGCTTGGCTTTCCGCCAGGTCCGGCTGCAAGGGATTTCGTCGTCAAATCGCTGCAGGCCGAAGGTGTGCCTATCTGCGTTTGGCTCACGAAGCCCGTTTTTGAATATCTCCCGGAAATTCGCAACAAGTGGAACGCCGCCGATTTTCCACACACCGTGAAAATATTGGATACGATGTTCTACGTCTCCGAGATCGCACCGCCAAATGGTGGCGAGTTGATGCATCTTTACGCAGATGCTTTTCACAAGGTTTGGAGTGCTCTTCATAAGCAGGGGCCGGAGATCGCAGCTGGAGCAATTCCCAGCTGAGCACCACGCGTCGCGACAATTCCCCGGGCCGCAATAGTCTACCCCACAGGTTTTAAGCACACTCTGCTCAATGGGCAAACATCTAAGCAGCACTGGGACAAAACTCAAAGCCATTTCTACGACGAGGCCCCTTGTATGTCTTTCTCAAAAAAACCGGAATTATTGATCTTCGACTGCGACGGGGTCCTCGTCGATAGCGAGCTTATCGCAACCGCGGTGCACATCGAAGCGTTGGCGAAGTGTGGCTATATCATATCCGCTGAAGAGTATAATGATCGTTTCGTGGGAATGACTGACCAGCAGAGTTATTCAGTCATAGAATCCGAGCGGGGCCTCCGCCTACCAGAGGATCACCATGAAAGCGTTATGGCCGAAATCGCAAATCGTTACGCGCGTGATCTGCGCGCGACCAGCGGCGTTCGGCAAGCGTTGCAAGCTATCAATTTGAAGAAGTGCGTCGCGTCGAACAGTGACACTACAAAGCTCTGCTTGGCACTCATAGTCACAGACCTACACAAGTTTTTTTGGCCCCATGTCTTCAGCGCTTCGCAAGTTGCTCGTGGGAAGCCGGCTCCGGATCTCTTTTTGTTTGCTGCACAGAATATGAAGAAACCAGCTGGCAGTTGTCTTGTTATTGAAGATAGCGTTGCGGGAACCCAGGCGGCGGTGGCTGCGGGGATGACGGTGATTGGCTTTGTTGGTGGCTCCCATTGCCTACCTGGGCATGGAGAAAAACTGGCAGAAGCAGGTGCGATAAAGCTGTTTAATGACATGGCGGCACTGCCACAAATCTTGGCTCGTTTGTGATCACCAATTGCGCGCAAGCGATCCGTTTGAGCCCCGGTATCACTGTCCAGATTCATGGTGCGTGCGATAGCACTAGGGTAGTGCACGGGCTCGTCATTTGACTATCCGCGCTTGTTTGCTCGGACCGCTAAAGACATGGAGACACTATGACAGCTGAAACTCCGGTGACGATAGATTACCTAGAAGGATTTCCGAATTTCCTTTCCGTTTGCACAAGCTGGGCCTTCGGACAATGGGGTTGTCAATCGTATGGCTCATATGAACAAACGCGACGTGAGTTTGAAGCCGCAACGAGCGGTTCAATGCCGCTAACACTTATTGCCATTGAAAACGCGGTGCCCGTAGGAATGATCACGTTAGCTGATCGTGACTTCGACGGAAAATCCAATCTATCTCCATGGCTTAAGTCGCTGTATGTCCATCCATTCCACCGCAATAAAGGAATAGCCGCGTTGTTGATTAAGCGGCTGGAGCAGGAGGCATCGCGTCTCGGTTGCAAAAGCCTCTACTTGGTAACAGAGGACGCGCGCGTTCTTTACGAAAAGAGTGGCTGGCAGGCAATTAACTACGTCCAAACACCGTTCGGCGCAGCAGATTTGATGACGAAGGTTCTGCCGGAGAGTCCACTTGACTGAAAAACCCCTACGCCACAGCGTTGATAACGCGATATTGCGACCCCTTTGGTGTGATCCAATTTTATGGACCATCTTGATGTTGCTGTTGCAGCCATAAACGCCAGCGGCGACCGAGGCGCTGGCTCACTGTCCCTTGTCGCTGCCATGGCATTCACCCTGCTTCCGTTCCCACCAGCTTAGCCATTGCTGAGATGCTTGTGCTGCAAAAAAGCCGCAGGTGTAAGAGGTACGACGTAGCGAGCTGACGAACATTATCATCGAAAGGTTCTGAGTCTTTATGCAATCCAGCAACAACGTAGCAGCGTCAGCGACTCTTCATTCTAGCTCCTGGCGTTTTGGCCACCTCTGCGGCCGGTCGTGTCTGCGAGCATCGCTCATATTGACTTCTTTTTTTGCCTTCGGCGTTTCATCTAGTGCCGAAGCAGCGGCTCTGCTGCCGGTAAAGCCTTCACCATATCTTGTAAGTGCGATTACGAGAAACATGTTTAAGGTGCCGGAACCCGACGATGACCTGGTCATCTTATCTGCACACCGCGGATCCTGGGAGATCTATCCAGAGAATTCTGCCTACGCCTTGCAAGACGCCTGGAATTCGCAAATCGAGAGCGTGGAAGTCGACGCCCGCTTCACTGCGGACAAAGAAGTCGTTCTATCTCACGACTACAGGATTGACCGCGTGTCAACTGGAAGCGGTTTTTTATATAACCAAAACTTTTCTCAATTGAGCCGGACGGATCTAAGGGACCGGCATGGTCGCGTTTTTACGGATTCGCAGGGGCACAAGGCTAAGTTCCTGACGTTCTCTGCCGCGCTCGATCTACTCGCCCAATTTGTTTCCGACGATGGTCGTGGTTACGTGATGATCGTGGATGTCAAGGCGGCGGTCGATGATCAGGACCCGACCGATCCTGACCTTGCCCCCAAGTTTTATCCAGTCTTGAGTTCGCTCCAGCGGTTTTTGGTTGCTGTTGTTGGTTCGGTAGCGGCGGGTTGCGGTGCGGAGCCATTTCGGCTGCGCAGCACCGCATCACGTCGCGGGTTGAGTGTCTGAGCGAATTCGGCCGGTGTCAGCCAACCAAGGCCTGAATGCGGGCGTTGATTGTTGTAATCGCTACGCCAGTTTGAAAGCGCGGACCGGGCGTGAGCAAGCGACGAGAACAGAGTTTCATTCAAGAACTCGTGTCGCAGCCGCCCGTTGAAGCTTTCGATAAAAGCGTTCTGGATAGGCTTGCCAGGCGCAATGTAATGCCAGTCAACTTTGGTCCGGTCCGCCCATTGCAGGATCGCGTTGCTGGTGACTCGCTGCCGTTGTCGCTGACGATCATCCTCGGCTTGCCGCGCTCCTCGATAATCCGGTCAAGCTCCCGTGCGACGCGAAGACCGGAAAGCGATGTATCGGCGACGAGCGCCAGGCACTCCCTCGTGCAATCATCGACGACGGTCAGAATCCGCAACCTGCGCCCATCGGTGAACTGATCCGACACGAAGTCTAGCGACCAACGATCATTGGCCACCATCGGCACCAGCATCGGCGCTCGCGTGCCTATCGCTCGCTTGCGACCGCCGCGCTTGCGCACCGTCAGTTTCTCCTCCCGATAGAGCCGGAAGAGCCTCTTGTGGTTCACGAGGTGACCCTCCCGCCGGAGCAGCACATGAATGCGTCGATATCCGAAGCGGCGACGTTCATGCGCCAACGCCTTCATTCGCTCGCGAAGCTCATGATCATCGTCGCGCCTGGTCTCGTAACGGACCGTCATTCGGCAAAAACCAATGGCTTTACACGCCCGCCGTTCGCTCATCTCATGATGGCTCATCAGATGCGCGACAGCTTTCCGCTTGGCCGCGGGCGTCACCACTTCTTTCCCAAAAGGTCTTTCAAGGCAGCATTGTCGAGCATCGCATCCGCCAGAAGCCGCTTCAGCTTCGTGTTCTCGTCCTCAAGCGTCTTCAGCCGCTTGGCCTCGGACACCTCCATGCCGCCGAACTTGGCCTTCCATTTATAGATGCTGGCATCGCTGACGCCATGCTTGCGGCAAAGCTCCGAGACCGGCGTGCCTGCCTCGTGCTCCTTCAATATGCCGATGATCTGTTCGTCTGTGAAACGATTGCGCTTCATCCTCTGGTCCTCTCAAATGGGCCAGAGCTTACTTCAAAATGGATTATTTCAACGGGGCAAGGTCAATCCCATCGAGCTCATGCAACATTGCCTTGACAATTCTCGCGACCAAGGCGAACGCTGAAACTCAGCAAAGCCGTCGTATTCAAACTCAAAGCGAAGGATGCAGTGGATGTCGGCACGGTCTTGAATCGGACGACCTACGACCCCGACCTCATTGGTGGGCTGATTATTGTCGAGAACCCGGATGACCAGAACGTGAAGGATTCCAACTATGATCCGCACGAGGACTCAATCTACGATCAATGGAATGTGGCGCCGTTTTTCATTCAATTCGAGATGAACCAATTCTACAAGGGCGACGGTCTTCAGGCGTATTTCGACTATACCGACCAGAAGCAGGGCTTCGCCACCTATCTTGAAAGTAACTACTATCCAGAGGGCGTTGCCAACAGCGCTGGCAAATGCTGCTTCGAGCATAACACCGATCCTAGGTCGACCGCGCAAGGAGGTATCGTTCCCGATTACCGAGGTGATCCGGAGATGGCGATCGTCAATCGTACGAATCTCATCACCACCGATTTACCCGACGTAATCGGCGACATGCTGCGCCAGATGGGGCGCCGCAACACAACCAAACTCAGCCGCTAAGGCGAGACCAACGCGTCCACAAAGGATTGTTTTATGAATTATGGCAAAGAATCTTCCTACTGTTTTCTGCGGTGGGTTGTCTTGCTGCTGGCGTGGGCCAATCAGCATCATGCATCGATGAAGCCAATTGTCTTAGAAGCGCATCCGGCAAAGTATCTCAGACCCTCACACCGAAGGTCGTGCCGATTTTCGGGCGATATCCAAAGGTGTACATACACGACTCGGCGGCAGGATTGGATTATCCAGTGCCTGAAAATACGAGGCAGGCATTTGACTTTTATACCAACAAGACTTCTTTCAACTTTCCACCGCACGGATCAGTCGAGACCAGTCAACCCGCATCGATCAGACCGGACCGAGGATTCACAGTCCTTTTGGTGGAAAAAACCCGAGATAATCCCGTTCCTAACGGCGGTAGCGCGCTGTCGCTACTCAGTTCAACTTCGAACGGCGCCTACCTATCCTTCGCGTTAGGTGCCACGCCTAACGCCAATGGTCAAAAGTGGTCTTTTGCAAAAAGCCGCTTCAAAGTGGAAGGGCGGATACTGCGTGGTGGCAAAAGCCGTGGGATATGAACGTTGTGGGGCAAACAGGCGCATTCTCCGGCACAGAGTGGATTTACTACACCTTCACTCCAGACGGCAAACTTCGCATCGACCGTTTCGCGCCATATACCTATCTTTTGGTGTTTACAGCTTACCAATGGGATGAGGCAGTGCTCGACAGCGGTTTCCCGCATTCTGCCTACAGCTCTGGTACGCCAACCGGCCGGCCGAAATCCGTCACTTTCGGCTCGGTTGGGCCATGGGTTATTGGCGCGGCCGCGGTGCCCGGGCAGAGCTCGCCCATGATCGAGCCAGTAGAGGCACTGCCGGGCTTTGAGGGAGTGACGATCTTTTCGACGCCGTTGTCCATGAAAGAAGTAATAGCGTATCAGAACTCCCTGAAGTCGAGCGATTTTCTCGATGTCGACATGCTGCCATGCAATAGCGGCCAGTACCTTTCGGGTGAAATCAAAACCCCTTGTGGTACGGCTCGTCCTGGCAATCCTCCGTCCAATGTTAATTCGGTGGCTCGAAATGAGATCAGCAACAAAATCGAACGCCAGTGACTCTCATTCTGTTCCGACGGCAGTTAGACGGAACCAGTTCCAGGGACGACGGTTAGCGGGGAAAGCTGCGCGAGAAATTGATCGTGACAAACAAACAGAGCCGTCTCCAGGCAGCTGAGTGGACGGATTGCGTGACCATCAATAGTCGGCACCCCTCACAGACCCAATGCCCGCATCATATTGCGAGGGCGGCAATGTGTCATGCGGGGTGCATGGGTGTGATCGGACGCTGGATCTATGATCGCTGAGATGTGTCAGAGGCGGGATCGATCGAAATCAAGCAGCCTTCCGATTTTCATGAGGCGTTTCTGCTTGAGCCTCATCTCGGATATCTTGTGCCGGTTAGTTAAGGTTAGCACGCCTCGCGAAGCAGATCGACGCTGTCGATTAGGACGGCCTTGCCTCTGACTTTGACGCCCGACGCCGCAAGCGCCGCAAATGCGCGGGAAAGGGCTTCCGGTGCCAATCCCAGTTTGCCGGCTAGGATTCTCTTCCGATAAGGAATACGGAACGTGATCCGTGTGGTGGTCGTCGATGCGGAGCAGCGGCTTATGAGATAGCTTGCCACCCGTTGCGCGGCCGTCAACAGCCGATCTCCCGCAATACAATCCATCGCGCCGAGCAGGTGCCTGACCATGATGCGCATGACGTTCCGATGTACGACCGGATATTGCGCGGCGAACGCCTGCAAGTCCGTAACCGCAAACAGCGCGACCTCGGCCCCGTCGGCGGACCGCGCGCTATAGGCATAGGAGTCGCCCCCCACGAGGAGATATTCCCCAAAGGTGTCGCCCGGCTCGCACACGCAGATATCCGCCTCGCGCCCGGCGGATTCCGATTTTGAAAGTCGGACAAACCCGTTCATGACGCAGTAGACGAACGATGCCTGCTGACCCTCGGTTATGATCTTCTCGTCAGCGGCGAAGGTTCGAAGCTCAGCCGTTGCGGTGAATTGCTCCGCAGTCGCCTGATCCAAACCAGCGAACAGTTCAGACTGCAGAAGTACAGAATTTTTCGCAAGCATCCATCTTCCTTTCGTGTTTGGACCCAGTGTGCGGTCAGGGTTCTCGTTGATCGGTTTCGTCCTCGGCGAGGATTCGCCAGGCGGCGCCTTGAAGGTCGTCATACTGGCCGCTCTTCAGCGACCAAAGGAATGCCAGGAGTCCTATTCCTCCCATCAGTAGCGCGATCGGTATGAGATAGATCAACATGTTCATGCGGCTTTGACCTCCGCACTCCTGCCGATCCCTCCTCGAGTGTGCATACCCGGACGCTTGCTGAGGGCGTTCAGCCGCAGTGCGTTGGTCACGACGATGATCGAAGATGTCGACATTGCCACCGCCGCTATCAGCGGCGTCGCCAATCCGGCGATGGCGATCGGCACCGCCAGAACGTTGTAACCAATGGCGAGAGCGAAGTTCTGCCGGATGAGGCTGGCGGATCGTCGCGCAACGGCGATCGCTTCCGGAACAGCGTCAAGGCGATCGTTGAAGAAGACGAGGTCGGCCGCCTGTCTGCCGATATCGGAGGCCGTGGCGGGCGCCATCGAGACATGCGCGGCAGCAAGCGCCGGGGCGTCGTTGATCCCGTCGCCAACCATGAGCACGCGACGACCTTCGCCATTCAGCCTCTGGCATTCCTCGACCTTCTGTTTCGGCGTCAGAGAGCCCAAAGCGCTGTCGATACCCAGGGCATGCGCCGTATTGTCGACGACGGTCTGCCTGTCGCCCGACAAGATCAGCGTTTCAAGGCCGGCTGCATCGAGCCGGTCGATGGCCTCGCACGCACCCGGATGAAGCGTGTCATCGAAGAAGAAGCGGGCAAGATCGACGCCATTCTTCGACAGGACCACTTCCGAGAACGGACTGTCGGCGGTGCGGGGCACGAAGCTGGTTCCGCAGGCAAACGCCGCGTTGCCCAAGCGATAGATATCCGCTCCGTTCCTGGCTTCCAGTCCCCCGCCGGGGATTTCCGTGACCCTGTCGAAGGAGATGGGGGCAGTTTCGGTGTCCCGCACCAGAGCCCGAGAAAGAGGATGCCGTGAATGCGCTGCCAATCCACCGGCGATTGCAGTGGCGCTCTCGTCCATGGCATCCACTCTGACAAGGCGCGAACTGCCCATCGTCAAAGTGCCCGTCTTGTCAAAGGCCACGGTGTCGGTCTCAGCCAGTCTTTCGAGTGCTGAGCCGTCCTTCACCATGATGCCCTTCCGGAAAAGCTCCCCCGCGGCGACGACCTGGACCACGGGCACGGCAAGACCCAATGCGCATGGGCAGGTGATGATCAGGACCGCTACGGCGACCAGCATGGCCTGTTTCCAGTCTCCGCCCAGGAAGCCCCAGGCAAGGAAGGAGACCAACGCCAGCAGATGCACGACCGGCGAATAGAGTGTCGCAGCGCGATCGGCGATCCTGCGATAGCGAGCTCTTCCGCCCTCGGCGGCTTCCATGAGGCCGATGATCTCCGAGAGAAGTGAATTCTTGGCAATTCTCGTCGCCCGCAACACGAGCGAGCCGGTCAGATTCATCGCCCCGGAACTCACTTCGCTGTCGCTGGCGACGGCGACGGGGCTGCTCTCGCCGGTGACGATGGAGAGGTCCAGGTCGCTTTCTCCGCTGACGACTATGCCATCGACGGGAACCCGTTCGCCTGCGGCTATCGAGATTTCATCCCCCGCCGCGATCTCTTCTACCGCAATGTAGCGTCGCGACCCGTCCGGATTGATCAGCAATGCTCCGCGCGGGGCCAGCCGTGCCAGTCCGTTGATCGCTGCCCGAGCCTTTTCCCGCATGATATGATCGAGGGTTCTGCCGATCAGCAGGAAGAAGAGCAGCGAGACCGAAGCGTCGAACCACGCATGCTCGCCGTGATGGACGGTCTCCCACAAGGAAACGGCATAGGAGAGCGACACGGCGAGTGAGATCGGAACGTCCATGTTGGTGCGCCCGTGCCGCAGCGCATTCCAGGCCGATTTGAAGAAGAAGCGCCCCGCATAAACCAGCGCGGGCGCTGCTATCATCGCCGAGATCCAATGAAACATATCGCGCGTCGCGGCATCTGCACCCGACCAGACCGATACGGAGAGCAACATGATGTTGGCGGCCGCAAAACCGGAAACGCCGATCGCGAGGAGAAGCTGATTTCTGGTCTTGTCGTTCTCGGGAGCTGAAGGCGTGAAGAGATGCGCGCGATATCCGGCCGAGTTGATCGCTGCGAGGATCTCGGACGGATCGGCGGCATGCGTCTCGATCTCCTCCTGGTAGACGCAGGTCACCCTTCGAGCCGTGAGATTGACGCGCGCCGTCTTGACGAAGGGAAGTGTCAGCAGCGCCCTTTCTATGGCCGAAATGCAGCCACCGCAGTGAACGTCGGGAACACTCAGGTCCAGCTGACGCAATCCCTCGCCGAGCGGCTGACTGGCAAGACGGACCTCTTCGGCACTGAATGATGTCGTGCTGAGGGCAAGCACGCTTTCCGCGTCCATGGTACAGCAGGTCATTGGTCCAACTCCGCGCTATCGATGCGTTTTGCCTCATGCATGACGACCACGCCGCCGTTGCGCGAGATGGCCTCGACGATCCAGTCACCTTCGGCTAGATCATGTTCCGCTTCGAACCGCCCCGCGGCTGCCTTCTTGAGCGTAAGGAGGAAGTCCTCGTGGTCTCCGACGGGCCGTTTGAAATTCAGAACGACGTCGTCGACGATCGCAGGCGATCCTCTCTTGTCGTGAATGTCGTAGCGGATCTCGTGCCCCTTTATGGAGAGGTTGCCCTCGATGCCGGAAGCGGCCATTGCCTTCATCGCCGCCGCTTTGCGGTTGAACTCCTGACTGGCGACATAGGTGTTTTCCACGACCAGACCGCTCCAGCTGGAGGAGGCATAGAAGGCCATGGTGACGTTCACCGCGATCACCACGCCAAAGAATGCCGAGGTCGCAAGCAGCATGTGCAGGCCTGTAAAACCTTGAGCGGAGGTCTTCATTTGATGTCTCCCGGTGCATTGAACGCCGCGCGGTAGGTTGCCCGATCGGCATGATCGGTATCTTCGATAACGAACAGAAATTCATTGATCGCGGCTCCGGTAGGCTTGCGTGTAACGAAGACCTTGAGCGTCGTGGCCGCGTCGGGTTCGGCATGGACTGTAAAGCTGCGAGCGTCTTCCTTGCCGAACTCGGGGATGCGCATCGTCGCCCCCTCCAGCCCGACCAGGCTTATGTTCACATCCCTCGGCGTCGGCACCATGTTCAGGACACGAAGCGTGTAGCCATTCCTGAGAGAGCCGTCGCTTTCCAGAACATATTGGGGGTTTCGGTCGTGAACGACGTTGAGTTCAAGGCGCTCCCGAAAGGTGAGATGGACGAGCATGGCCACGCCGACCGACGCCCAGGCGACTGCGTAAAACACGGTTCTCGGACGATAGATAATACGCCAGTCGAAGTGCCGGATCGCCGGAACGAAGGTCCCATCCTCGTTTCGAACCCTGGACGGCTGGACGGCCGTTCGTCCTTCATCCGTGGCAACCGACATGTTGCTCGAGTATTCGCTCAGCGTGGCGTAGGCGATCAGGCCGCGGGGCTTTCCGAGCTTGTCCATGACACCGTCGCAGGCGTCGATGCAGAGCGCGCATGTGATGCACTCCATCTGCTGTCCGTCGCGAATGTCGATTCCCATCGGACACACCGCCACGCAGGCATTGCAATCCACGCAATCCCCGACCGATAGGCCATTGACCAAAGCCTTCTTGGCGTGACGCGACCGCTGCTCGCCCCGCCAGTCATTGTATGTGACGACGAGAGAATTTTCGTCGAGCATCGCACCCTGGATGCGTGGCCATGGGCACATATAGGTGCACACCTGCTCTCGCATGAGACCGCCGAGCACATAGGTCGTCGCGGTAAGGATGGCGACGGTGGTGTAGGCGGCTGCAGGAGCGCGGCCGGTGAACAGCGAAACAAACAGGCTCGGCGCGTCGGCAAAATAAAAGATCCACGCTCCGCCCGTGACGACGCCGATCAGCAACCAGATCGAGTGTTTGACGACACGCTTCCTCAGCTTGGCAAAGCTCATGGGACCAGCATCAAGCTTCATTCGCGCGTTTCGATCGCCTTCGATCGCACGTTCGACGACGAGAAAAAGATCAACCCAGACGGTTTGCGGACAAGCGTAGCCGCACCATGCGCGGCCAACCGCGGAAGTGACGAGAAACAGGCCGAACCCCGCCATGACGAGGAGGCCCGCTACATAATAAAATTCCTGGGGCCAGATTTCGATGAAGAAAAAGAAGAAGCGCCGTGAACACAGGTCGATGAGGATTGCCTGGTCAGGCGCGTACGGACCGCGATCCCAGCGAACCCATGGCGCGAGATAGTAGATGCCGAGCGTAATCAGCATGACGATCCACTTGAACCGGCGAAACCTCCCCTCGGCGCGCTTGGGAAAAATCTTCTTCCGGGGGGCATAGCGGGGCTGCCTGTTACGGCGTGCATTGACGGGCTCGACGCCGACGCGCTTTATGTCGTTGGGATATGGGGCACTAGAGAGATTCATGGCTCTGTCCGATTTTGACCTCCCCTTTTCCCACCTGCGGGACATCAGTTCCTTGATGCAGATCAAGAAATGCCCAAATGCGATGGCGTGGGAAAGTGATCTTCCTGAAAAAGGAACAGGCCACGCCCTGGACAGAGGGCGTGGCCTGCAGGAGCTGCCGAGGAGAGGTACGGTTGGGACATCCTCGACGAGCTAAGGACTAACGGCGCGTCTGCTTGTGGTCCTTGACACAGGTCAAACTTACCGTCGAATTGCCGATCTTTGTCGGATCGTCCTGCTCGGGTGACGGGGCATCGTCTTGGCATGCGCCGACACACGCGATCGTATGGTGGCGCGCGGCGTGCAATAGAGATCGAGGATCGGGTTGTGGCCGTGAACTGCCATGGCTTTTCTCCTCACGTCCCGCCGCCAAGCGAATGCACGAAAATGGTAAGTTCCTTGACCGTCGTATCGCCGAGACGCCCTGCCCAGGCAGGCATGACGCCATGCTTGGGAGCGGCCACCTGACGGATGATCGCATCCTCGCCGCGTGCCTTCAGCCAGATCGCATCGGCGAGATCCGGCGCGCCCATTTCGGCTTTTCCTTTGGCGTCGTCACCGTGACATGCGGCACAGTTATCGACGAAGACCTGTTTTCCGGCCTCTGCGAGACCGGGGTCCGACGGTGTATTGGTCAGTCCCCAGACGTAAGCCGCGACCTGCCTTGTTTGGAGGGGATCCAGAACATCGGCAAACGGCGGCATCTCGGACGCATGAGTGTCCGTATCCCCGTCGAAACGAATCCCCTGCGCGATCGTCGCCTGGATGGCATCCAGGTCTCCGCCCCATAGCCAGTCGTCGTCGTTGAGGTTCGGAAATCCCGGGCCGCCGCTTGCTCCCGAGCCATGGCATGTCGCGCAGTTCACCTTGAATGCAGATGCGCCGCCGGCGATCGCAAATTCGCGAAGGGCAGAATCGGAATCGATCTCGTGTACCGTCTTGGCGGCGATCAGATCATGAAGCGTCGTCTGCGATGCCTTGGCATGATCCAGGTTCTGCTGCAGCTCGGCGCGGCTGGAAAAGCCCAGCATGCCCTTCGTGGCGTCGGTAATCATCGGGATCGCGGGATATGCGATTGCATAGCCCAACGCCCAGACAATTGTGGCGTAGAAGGTCCATACCCACCAGCGGGGCATCGGATTGTTGAGTTCGCGGATGCCGTCCCATTCATGTCCGGTCGTTTCGACGCCGCTAAATTCGTCGATATCTTTTTCCGACATCTCAATCTTCCTTTAGGGGAATATCGGCGGCCTCTTTCGCCGTCTGCTTGCTGCCTGGGCGAAGGGTGAACACAACGACGCCGACGAAGAATGCCGCCATTGCCAGGAGGCCCCAGCTGTCGGCGAAGTGTCTCATTGCAGTGTAGGTTTCCATGGATCACCTCATCGGTAGCCGGTCGCATCGTCGTAGGTCGAGAAATCGACCAATGTTCCGAGCATCTGCAGGTAGGACACCAAGGCATCCATTTCGGTCAGCGCAGCAGGATCGCCGTCGAAATCGCCGGTCTTCGCCTTCGGATAGCGGGCGAGCAGCGCCGTCGTATCTGCGTTCGGATCGGCCTGGGCCTTAATGTCGGCCTCTGCGTTCGCCAGCATGTCGTCGTTATAAGGCACGCCCACATCCTCGTTGGCCTTCAGGTCCATTCCCACGTCCTTGACCGTCACCCTCTGTTCTTTGAGGAAGGCGTAACTTGGCATGATCGACTCCGGCACGACTGCCCGTGGATCCGCGAGATGCTGGACATGCCATTCGTTGGAGTAGCGTGCGCCGACACGGGCCAGATCCGGTCCGGTTCGCTTGGATCCCCACTGGAAAGGATGATCGTACATGGACTCGGCGGCGAGCGAGTAATGGCCGTAACGTTCGACCTCGTCGCGGAACGGCCTGATCATCTGGCTGTGGCAGAGATAGCAGCCTTCGCGGATGTATATGTTTCGTCCGGCCAGCTCGAGCGGCGTATACGGCCGCATGCCTTCCACTTTTTCAATCGTGTTCTGCAGGTAGAACAGCGGTGCGATTTCGACGATGCCGCCGATGCTCGCGACGAGCAGCGAGCCGACGAGAAGAAGGGTCGCGTTCTTCTCCAGGACCTTATGTTTATCCAATATCGATGCCATGTCTCACCTCACTCGGCGGGCTGTGCTTGGGGCACGAAAGTGGTTGGGATTGCAGCCTCGTTGCGCACGCGGCCGCGGATCGTCATGAACACGTTCCAGGCCATGACGAGACCGCCCGCCAGATAGAGTGTCCCGCCCACAGCGCGCAGCACGTAATAGGGAATCATCGCCGCGACCGTCTCCGCGAAGGAAAAGACGAGGAAGCCTTGGGAATTGTACTCGCGCCACATCAGCCCCTGCTGGATCCCCGCAACCCAAAGCACGGCTGCGTAGACGACGATCCCGAGAGTTGCGAGCCAGAAGTGCCAGTTGACCATCCGCAGGCTATAGAGACGCTCGCGTCCCCATAGCTTCGGCGTCAGGAAGTAGATCGCCCCGAAGGTGATCATTCCAACCCAGCCGAGTGCGCCGGAATGCACGTGACCGATCGTCCATTCGGTATAGTGGCTGAGCGAATTGACTGTCTTCACCGACATCATCGGGCCTTCGAAGGTTGACATGCCGTAAAAGGCGATGGCGACGATCATCATACGGATGATCGGATCGGTGCGGATCTTGTCCCAGGCACCTGAAAGGGTCATGAGACCGTTGATCATGCCGCCCCAGGAGGGCATCCAGAGCATGATCGAGAAAACCATTCCAAGCGTCTGGGCCCAGTCGGGCAGTGCCGTGTAATGCAGATGATGCGGGCCGGCCCAGATGTACATGAATATCAGCGCCCAGAAGTGGATGATCGAGAGCCGGTATGAATAAACGGGTCGGTTGGCCTGCTTCGGCACGAAGTAGTACATCATGCCCAGGAAGCCGGCGGTCAGGAAAAAGCCGACGGCGTTGTGGCCGTACCACCATTGGGTCAGCGCGTCTTGGACGCCTGAGAAGGCAGAATAGCTCTTGGACCCCAGGAACGAGGCGGGAACCGCAAGGTTGTTCACTACGTGCAGCATCGCGATGGTGACGATGAAGGCGAGGTAGAACCAGTTTGCTACGTAGATATGCGGCTCTTTGCGCTTCAGGATCGTACCAAGATACACGGCGAGGTAGGCGACCCAGACGATCGTCAGCCACAGATCGACGTACCACTCAGGTTCAGCGTACTCACGGGCTTGGGTGATGCCGAGCACGTAGCCGGTCGCAGCCATCACGATGAAGAGCTGGTAGCCCCAGAACACGAACCAGGCCAAGCTGCCTCCGAAAAGGCGTGCATGGCACGTTCGCTGAACCACGTAGAATGAGGTCATGATGAGCGCATTGCCGCCGAAGGCGAAGATTACGGCGGAGGTGTGCACCGGTCGAAGACGGCCGAAATTAAGGTAAGGCGCTACATTGAGGTCCGGGAAAGCCAATTGCAGCGCGATGATCACGCCAACCAGAAAGCCGACCACGCCCCAAAACACGGTGGCGATCAAGCCGTATCGGATCACCTCGTCGAAATAGCCCGAGACATCGACTTTCCGCCTGTGGGCTGCAGGTGAAAAATCAACCTTGCTGATCAGCAGCGCAGCACCCGCGAGCAGGCAGAAGCAAAGAATACCCATGTGGACTGCAAAGAGGTGGTCATGCCCGAATGCAGCTCCTAGCAGCGCCAGAAACGCCGCGACCGTGATCACCATCGTTTCCGTTGTGTAATTCATGATATCGTCCTCAGTGCACAGACGGCCGTTTTCCGGCCGGCTTTCTGGTACTTGCGCCAGGACTGTCATGAAGCCGGTGCTGGCCTCTTGATCCAAGTCAAACTAGGCCAGCGTTTTCCCACTATGTGCGAGGTTGTTTCATTCGTGAAGGGGCTTGGACGCCAGTCTGATGGCTACACTGAAACGACAAACACGAAGATGCAGATCAACACTTTTCGCAGGAACCGCAGGCCGCAGTCGAGCGCCCAGATGATTTCGTGGCTTGCGGAAGAGGACATTCGCGAAGTACACCGCCGAGCCGTCGCCAACGGGGCTATGCGGGGCCATCTTTGACTTTGCTTAAGCCGAGGGGCGTGACCTTCAACGTCGGGGAGGGGCTGTGATCATGTTCGCCTTCAGCCCGGCGAGGAGATGATGGCTGATCTTGTGAAGACCGCGGCCACGAAAACCCGCATCGGCGTGGCTGCAGCTTAGTTGTGAGGCGAACAGGTCATCGTCGAAGGCTATGCGGAGCTCTGCATCGAACGGGAGTAAGATTGGGGACCACAGGGGCAGTGAAGGTCCGCCAAGATGTTCTCGAACCGTCGCAGGATCTGACCGCTTTACTCTTCTGGCAGCATTGCAGCAGTGAGGTTTTCTCCCCGCTCCTCCGGCTTGCCGGAGTACGATCACCCAAAATCGCCTCAACTGCGAGATCGTCTTTACGAGGGGCTTTCGAAACCACAGAGCGGCGTCGATTGAATTCTCGGCTTGGGGCTTCGGTATGCGATCACAAGACTCACGCGGGGCGAGAAAATCCTGTTAGTCCACGTTCGTTCACCTCTTGTACGATCCTTGAGACGGCACCCTGTTCTAGATCAAGGTGGTTCATCAACGCGGACTGCGCCCGGTCCGTTGCCATGCCTAGTTCAGACATTGCGGCACTTAGTCTTCCGAGACTTTTGACAAACGCGGGCCGAAGATCGGACGCGGTTATTTCCATTCGTAGAGGGTGAGTACAAAAACAGAATCGGTGGACGATTTTGCAGGCCTCACAATTGGCCGCTTCCTCGGCGATTTTAGAGAAGATCGCTTCTGCCCTTAAGGCGAGTTCGTCAGGGGACAATTTGTCCGACACGCTCCAGCTCTCTGGTACCTGCGGCCGCATTCGATTTAAGGCCGAAATGAGGGTCTCGCGTCCAACAACGTAAAAATCCAACAGTGTATTTTCTGACATCGGTCTCGTGAAAAAACCTCTTTGAGGGATGTATTGGATCTTTCCTTCCGCTGCTAGCCGTTGAAGTGCTTCGCGAACTGGGGTTCGACCAATATCGAGCTTAGACGCCAGATCCTGTTCCCTGAGATGTTGCTCCGGCACACGACCGTAACTGTGGAGCAATCGTCGAATAGCATCGTAGGCAATATCGGCCTTTGCAGGTTCTGGTTCAATGTCAAAATTTGAATCGACCCCGCGACGTGGGGGCTCGTTCTTGCAACACCGCATTTGATAGTTTTCCTCTGTCGATGTCCTTTAAGGACCCTACAGGAGCTTATTCGTTCATATCGGGCGTCGTTCCGAATTCAAGGCTGAACTATTTGGCCCCTATGCCGGCACGAATTTTGGCTCGAGCGAAAATGGGCGGCCTGTATTACAGCCCCAGTTGGCTTTTATCGTATTCTCTGGCCGCTGAGTTCAATGCCACGGGCAAGAGGTCGCGGTCACGTTCTCCAACGAGAAGGCCGTCCTTCATCTCTGGCCGATCGATTCTGGCTTTGTCGGTGTGCATGTTGTCACGTCGGTTCATCTAAGCCTCCCTTCGCTGACCGGGGTAGGCCCCCGCGCCGCGTGTTGACCAGATCTAGACGGCGGCTCGCCACAGATCAATATATGAGGATAATATATTTTTTGATATTCTGGATTGCCGCACTAGCGTCTGATTTTGTATTTTAGCTGCCGCCGAATTACTTAGTAACATTGAAATTTTTTATGTATTAGTCAGACAGCGGTAAATGTTTAGCAACAAGATTCGGCAGTTGGCGGTTCGTAAAGCCTTAATGGTCATGTTCCCTTATCAACCGCCCAAGCAGTCGGATGGGTTCTCCGTCTTGCTAGACAATCCCAACATTTTAGGTGGATCGATTAGTTCCTCACCTAGGAACGCATGGCCACGCAAGTGAATTCCTTGTAGAAAATCAATGGACATGGATAACACAATAGAAGTGAATTATCGCTGTGTCGGGGTAGGGGATCGAGAACTTACGAGCATGTGGATAACGAAGACTTTTAGCCCGCGCGCTAAGTCACACAGATTTAAGAGCCTGTAGATTGAGTTGGTGCGCTAGATCGACAAGCTGACGCTGCTGATGCTTTGATAGGACGGTGTCGCAAAATAGGCAGCGACGTGTCCGTGATGCCAAATCCAATTTGAGCCATGACATACAGCTTCGACGAGCGCGACTTTCTGCCGTTGTGAGTTAATGGCGGACCGTGACTTGCGGGTTTTGAGAGGCTAACCGGTGCGCCTGATTTGGGCGGTAACCGCCCGATTGGAACCGCCTGCCGCCTAGCGCCCTGATGGCCTAAGACACGTGTTTAACGACGTCGTTAGCGACGTGTCTTAGGCGAGGATTGCGATGCGCGTTGAAATTCTTGGGCAGGAACGTCGACGGCGGTGGCGCGAAGAAGACAAGCTTGCGATTGTCATGTCGGTTGGGGTTTCTGGAGCCACGATCACAGAGATTGCTCATCGTCATGATGTAACGCGGCAGCAGATATACGCCTGGCGTAGCGAGCTCAAGAAGAAGGGGCTGCTCCCGGTGTCTTCGAATGCATTGTTCATTCCCGTCGATCTGAATGCCGTGCAGAACGATGCCCCTAAATTGAGGGAGAGCTGCTCCGGGATGATTGAGCTACGATTGATCTGCGGCCGCACGCTTCGTTTCGAGAGTTCTATGGCTCCCGATGTCCTGACGCAGATTATCCGGGCAGTGGAAGCAGCATGATTGGGCCTGGGACCGGCGTTCGGGTGTATCTTGCGTGCGGGATCACGGATATGCGCAAGGGAGTAGAAGGCCTTGCCGCGCTTGCGCAGGATGTTTTGCGTCAGAAGCCGACTGGCGGCGCGGTCTTCGCCTTTCGCGGCAAGCGTGGCGATCGTTTGAAGCTGCTGTATTTTGATGGCCAGGGCTTCTGCCTGTATTACAAGATCTTGCAGAAGGGGCGGTTTCCTTGGCCTTCGGCATCCGACGGGACTGCCCGGCTGACGTCGGCCCAACTGGCGATGTTGTGGGAAGGGATCGATTGGCGTCGTCCTGATTGGGGTGCGCCACCGGCCCGTGTCGGGTGATTTTATCCCACTGAAACCACTGGTTTTTATGGAAATTTATCCTGTCTCGTGGTAGTCAGGATCATGTCTAGCGCGACGACAAATCTTCCGGACGATCCAGCCTTTCTCAAGGCAATGATTGCCGCTTTGCAGGCGGAAAACGCGAAGATGTCGGCCACATTGCAGGCGCATGATCAGTTAATCCAAACGCTGCGGCTGCGCATTGCCAAGCTGAAGAAACAGGTCTTCGGCAAGTCGTCTGAAAAGATTGAGCGTGAAATCGAGCAGTTGGAACTGGCGCTTGAGGATCTGTTGATCGCCGCCGCTGAAGGCAGTACGGCGCCAATCGATGAACCTGATGAGGCGGCGTCTGTTGTTCCCTTGGCGGATACGTCTGAAAAGATCATGCGCCGGCGCCCACGCGTCTCGGACAAGGCGGTTCGCGAGCGCCGAGAGCTCGATCCTGGCTCCTGCTGCCCGGAATGCGGAGGTGAATTGCGTCTTGTCGGTGAGGACGTCAGCGAAATCCTCGACATGATCGCCGCGCAGATGAAAGTCATCGAAGTTGCTCGACTGAAGAAGTCCTGCCGCTGCTGCGAGAAAATGGTGCAGGTGGCAGCACCCAGCCGCCCGATACCGGGCAGCATGGCCGGCGCTGGCCTCTTGGCGTACATTCTGGTCTCGAAGTTCGACGACCATTTGCCACTGTACCGTCTGAACGAGATCTTCGCCCGCATGGGCGCCGACATTCCCGACAGCACGATGGTTGATTGGTGTGGTCGCGCCATGCAGGTTCTGCAGCCTCTCATCGAGCGGATCGAAACGGCGGTCATGGCAAGTGACCTGCTTCATGCGGACGACACCCCGATCAGGGTGCTGGATCGCTCGCTGCGAGACAAGGGGTTGGGCAAGGGTGTGAAGAAGGGCAGGATCTGGACGTATGTCCGCGATCAGCGTCCATGGGCAGGCAGTTCCCCGCCCGGTGCAGTCTACTATTTTGCTCCTGACTGGAAAGAAGAGCACGTCCACCGCCACCTCAAGCAATCAAGCGGCATCCTTCAGGCTGACGGCTACAAAGGATATGGCAAGCTATACTCGCCTGGAGAAAAGGGAGAATCTCGCTTCAAGGAAGCCGCCTGCTGGGCTCATTGGCGACGAGACTTCCACGATATCTGGACATCAAACAAGTCCGAGATCGCGCGAGAGGCTCTTCATCGCATCGGAGCGCTTTACGACATCGAGCGTGGCATCAATGGGCAGCCTCCTGAGATCCGTCTTGCTGCGCGTCAAAAGCAGAGCAAGCCTAAGGCCGATGCATTCCGCCACTGGGCTGAAGCTCAACTCACGCGCATTCCGGGCAAAAGCGATCTGGCGACAGCTTTCCGCTACGGATTGAGCCGATGGTCTTCGCTCTGTCTGTTCCTCGAAGACGGTCGCGTTGCGATCGACAACAATGCCGCCGAGCGGGCACTGCGTCCGATAGGCCTGGGAAGACGAAACTGGCTCTTCGCGGGAGCCGATACGGGAGCGGAGACCTTGGCACGCGCCATGACGATCATCGAGACGGCAAAGATGAATGGTCTTGATCCGCAGGCCTATCTGGCAGACGTGCTCGATCGCATCCACGATCACAAGATCAATCGGTTAGACGAATTGCTTCCGTGGAACTGGTCGGCGATCACCACAATCGACGCGAAGGCAGCCTGATGGCGACAGTCACCTACGTCCGTACGATCAAATTTGTTGCCGAAATCCTCGAAGAGGACCCGGAGCTTCTTCAGGCAATTGTCTCCAACGATGATAATCTGAGCTACGGCAGCATCATCTCCGTGTACACCGGAGACGACGAATCGGTGACCGCACTGACGGACGACGGCATGGACGAATTGGAGCAGATGCTCAAAGATGCCCGCCGCTCACCCCAAGAATGGAACGACTGTCCTCGACAGCTTTGTTGACGACGAGCTGCTCGTCGCTCGCATCAAAGCAAAATCGCCGCGGTAGCAATCGGGCGGTTACTTTGGGCGAGAAGTTTCTGGCGAAAGACTTCTGCCGGCGTTTTGTAGCCGAGGCATTTGCGTTGCGTTCAGGCGGTTGCAGATCTCGGTGAGATCGCGGTCGCCGAGAGACAGTGGATCGACCTCTCTCGAAAGCCATTTCCTGGCCCCGTCTATTGGTGTTCTCGACAGTGCCCTTCTGCCACGGGGATTGCGGATCGCAAAACCATGTCTGCGCTCCGATGCTGGCCTGCAGGTAAGGCCAGTCGGTGAACTCCGTGCCACGATCGAAGGTGATCGAGCGACGGGCGAGGTGGGGCAGGGATTGTAGCACCTGGATCAGGCCGTCCATCACCGGCCTCGATTGCCGGTCATTGTTGCGCAGGAAAATGGCAAAGCGACTGACCCGCTCGACCAGTGACGTCACGTTGGCCTTGCCGAACTTCTTGCGAAACTGGATGAGATCGCACTCCCAGTGCCCGAACTGTTTTCGCTCGGCGACGGCGTCTGGCCGGTAGAGAATGTTGACATCCGGGGTGAACCGCTTGCCATGGCGGCGTCTGGCGTGCCGCGGCCGGCGTCTGGCACGATGCTCCTGCAGGTGTCGCCACAGTTTGATGGCGTGACCGTCCGAGGAATAGGCGAACTTATAGATCGTCTCATGGCTGACGGAGATCGGATGGCGCTCAAGCTGCAATCGGCCGGCGATCTGTTGCGGCGACCAGCCATGCATGATGCGCTCGATCACCGACTGGCGGAGCTGCGCGAACCGGGCAAGTTTGCGCAGCTTGGCACGCCGTTCTCGCGCCATGTCATTGGCCATCACGCAGTAGTAACCGTGGAGGTCCGGCATCTCACGATCCTCAAACGTATTGCGGCGCAGCTCACGGAAAATGGTTGAGGATGTCGGTGCAGCTTCTCGGCGATCACGTCAACGCTGATCCCAGCCGTGCGCCAGCGGGCAATCTTGCGGCGTTCATCGATATCAATCTGGGAGTAGGTGCGCTTCATGTCTCGTTCCTTGCAAGGATAAACCGTTGTTCTCTATTGCAAGTCGCACTTCATCCTTGAACCCACACCCTTACATGCGAATGTGGCGTAAGCATACTTATGGAACCATAATGAGGTTGCCTCCGGTCCAAGGCCGCGCAAAGACTGGGCGCCACCTTATTTGGCTCTTTCGATTGGCGATTACGTTTGCGAATTGTAGCGGCCGACCGCATCGCTAATCATCTTCTTTGCGACATTGACGTCCTGCCAGCTGGCTATCTTCACCCACTTGCCGGGCTCCAGATCTTTGTAGTGCGAAAAGAAGTGCTCGATCTGCTTCACAAAGATTTCCGGCAGGTCGGTGTAGTTCTCAACCTTGTCGTAGCAGCGCGGCAACTTCGCCACCGGCACCGGCACCGAGCTCAAACTTGGTCGCGGCGCAGCCATCGCGATCTCGCAATCTGGAAAAAGCCCCGACATTGTCGCCCTGGCGGAAACAGCCACGCGCGCGGGCGCCACATCGATCGCTCTGACGAACACGCTCCCCTCACCGCTTGCGAACGCCTGCAAACATTCCCTCAACATTCTAGCCGGTCCGGAAAATGCGGTCGCCGCCACCAAGTCTTATGTGAACTCCGTCGTCGCAGGCCTTGCGGTGCTGGCTGAGTGGACCGGGGATTCTGCGCTTAAGCGGGCGGTGGCGGATTTACCGAGGCACTTTGCCGCCGCTGCGAAACTTGATTGGCGGGAATTTGCCGCCGACGCCGATGAAGCCGAATCCATCTACGTGCTGGGTCGCGGCCCGGGGTTGGCGATCGCCAACGAAGCGGCATTGAAGTTCAAGGAAACGACCGGGATTCATGCCGAAGCCTTTTCCGCGGCCGAAGTCCTGCACGGACCGCTCGCAATCGTCGGCACGCGTTTCCCGATACTGGCGCTTGCTGCTCGCGATGCTGCGGAGGGTTCCATAGCAGCCGTGGCTGACGAACTGGTTGCCAAAGGCGCTTTCGTCCACATCACGTCGACACTTGGGACAAAGGCAAAGCCGCTCCCCTTCGTCGAGACCGGCCACGCAATCACCGATGCACTGGTGCTGATTCTGCCATTTTACGTGTTCGTCGAAGCCTGGTCACGTTCGCGAGGTCACAATCCGGATGCACCCGCAAACCTGAAGAAGGTTACGGAAACCCGATCAGTTCAAAACTGAATAAAGAACGCTCGGATCTTCGACAGCATGGAATGGCATGACGATGCCGTCCTCGTTGTCGGGCCAGAATCGATAGACGTTTCGTGGCAGTTCCATAAATCTGCTTACACCTCAAAAACTAGGCGTGGGAGCAGCATAGGATGGCGGTCGCACAGGGTAGGGTGAAGGTCGCCGGTTCGTTTCTCAAGACGCTCAAATTTGAATCTGGGGAGCTAAAGGATAGCATCTGCCGCGCCACTGGATTTTAAAGCGAGCGGCGGCCACGCCGTAAATTCTGCGGTTGTTGCTCGCCCATCGCCGGTTTGACGAACAGTTCAAGAATGTCGCATCCGAGGACGCTCGCGATCTTTCCGAGAGAATCGATCCCGAGATTTACCCGCTTCCGCTCAATTTGAGAAATTGAGACGCGCTCTAGTCCTGCTTCGAGCGCCAGGCGCTCTTGAGACAACCCGCGATTAACTCGAAGTTTCTTTACATTCCAAGCTAGCAGATCACGGGGCGTCATCTGCCCACCTGATCATTACGATGAAAATTAAATAACTGGCTATTCTATACGAAAAAAGATATTCTGGGTGGACGACGGCGCGAAGATCGAAAGAAAATCTGCCTACTTCGTCGCGGTGGCCGAGGAACTGCACTTCGGCCGGGCGGCGGCCAAGGTGCGCATCGCCCAGCCGGCGCTTTCCAATCACGTGCAGGCGCTGGAGCGGGAACTCGGCTGTGCGCTCTTCATCCGCTCGACCAGGCGGGTGGAACTGACCAGGGCAGGGGAGATCTTCCACGAACGCTGCGTCGGGATCCTGAGCGAGGTCGATCTGAGTGCCGAGATCACCAGGGCGGTGGCCGGCAAGACGATAAGGCAGATCAGGATCGGCACCGTCTATCCGGCGACCACCGGCGTGCTGCCGGCGTTCCTTGGAAAGATCGCCCGCAAGTACCCGGATATCCGAATCCATATATCAAGCGGCAATACCGGCGACATCATCCGCGGCCTGGAAAACGGCCAGATGAATCTCGGTTTCATCAGGCCGGTGGAAAACATCGGCTCCTTGCGCTTCTCCTCGATCGCCCATGAGCGGTATCTCTTGGCGGTCGCCAGAACCAACCGGCTGGCGGAGCAGGCGGAGATCGGCATCCACGATCTGCGCGGGGAGAAGATCATCGCCTTCAATCGCAAGAACCTCTCCTACACAGAGCGGTACTTCAACGAGAAGTTCGAGGAATACGATCTGACCCGCAACATCGCTTATAGCTGCGATGATACCTATTCACTGGTGTCGCTGGTTTCTGCCGGCCTTGGCATCGGCTTTGCGCCGGAATGGACCGAGGGCCTGCCAAACCGGGCCTTCGAGCTGAAGGCGGTCAGAGGCATCGACTTCAGGATCGGGCTGGGTGTCGCCTGGAGCAAGGACGACCCAACCGCCTCGCGCGACGACATCGTCGATATCGCCCGCTCATTGGCGCGGCCGGCCAGGTAAACGATCTCCGCTGCGGTTCATCTGTGACGCGAGCGATGTGACGCCGTCTCGCGGATCTGCCATGTCTGCCTCCATCAGAACCTCCCCTGCGATTGCGACCATCGCGTCCTGCCCCGGCTTTTGGTCCTGCCAGGCTCGCGCCGCCGGCAACGGCTTTGCCGTCCTCCACTGCGTTGCGGCCCTGCGGGTGCAGGCGCCGCTTGCAGCCCGGCTTTTGGACCGCCGTAGCAGGTCGCGATCGCCGCGACCTCGAAACGGAGGTTCCAACATGAGCAGGCAACAATCCAATCAACGATCGGATATCTACAGCCGCATCACCAACACGATCATCGCCGATCTCGAACGGGGCGTGCGGCCATGGACCAAACCCTGGACGACGGGACATGCGGCAAGTGAGGTCAGCCGGCCACTGCGCCACAACGGCCAACCCTACACCGGGATCAACGTCTTGCTGCTCTGGTCGCAAGCCTTCGCCCGCGGCTTTGCCTCATCACGCTGGATGACGTTTCGCCAGGCAATCGAACTCGGCGGCGCGGTGCGCAAGGGCGAAACCGGTACAACCGTGGTCTTTGCCAGTTCGTTCATCCGCACCGAGACGACCGAGACGGGCAGCGAGATCGAACAGGATATTCCATTCCTCAAAGCCTACACGGTGTTCAACATCGATCAGATCGCCGGTCTTAACGGCCGCTTTGACGACGTCGCACCTCTCCAGGATCCGATGAGCCGCATCGGCAATGCCGGCCGCTTCTTTGCCAATACCGGCGCACTGATCCGCCACGGTGGGTCGGCTGCCTATTATGCCGCTCAGCGTGATTACATCCAGATGCCATGCCTGGATGCCTTCAGAGACGATGCTTCCTATGTCGCCGTCCTCAGCCACGAGATCACGCACTGGACCGCCGCACCGCGACGGCTTGATCGCGATCTCAGCCGCTACGCGAAAGACAGGAGCGAACGCGCCCGCGAAGAGCTGATTGCCGAACTCGGCAGCGCGTTTCTCTGCGCCGATCTCGGCATCGTTCCCGAGCTCGAACCGCGCCCCGACCACGCCAGCTATCTCGATGGCTGGCTGAAGGTTCTCGACCACGACAAGCGCGCCATCTTCTCGGCGGCAGCACATGCGCAGCGCGCCGTCGACTATCTGCATTCCCTGCAGCCGGAACTCGACGAGGAGGAGGCGGCGTGAGCCGTCTCTTCCTTCACTCAACTGTCTCTTCCTTCGCTCAGGCATGCGAGACGCGGATGCCGATCACCGCAGGACCCGATAGCCTCTCGACCGCTTCCTGCGCAAAAGGCTGAGCAGGAGATCGACGGCTTTTGCCTCGCTGTCGAAGACATGGATCTTCTGCTGCCCGCGGCTGCCGATGCGTCCCCAGCTGCGCACCAGCGATGTCCCGCCGAAGAGGTTCGGCTCGATCGACAGCGCATAAAAGCGGGCCATGTTCTTCGATGGATCGATGCGTTCGATATAGAGACGATAGGGCTGAACTGCCATGCGGGCAGAATCGCAAAGACCAGGCGGCGGCGTCCAACGACATTTGTGAATCGGTTGGGCCCGAGCGATTCATCGGGGTGATGTGAACCGCATGTCGCTCCGGCCTTATCTCTCCTGGTTCATCTCTCCTGGTTGACAAACAACCCGACGAATTCCGGATCGGAATAATAGCGCAACTTTGTCGCAACGATGGGCCGCTGGCCGGCGATGAACACAGCTCGGTCTTGGCATGCAGGTTGCGGACTTCGTCGGGCGTCAGGAGAGGCCGGCCGACATGCTGCTCGGCGAAGGAGAGACCTGTCCTTCCCGAATCGAGCGCGCGCGCCGCCGTGTTGAACACCACGGTCTCCTGGCCAAGCAGATCGGAGACCAGACGGGCGCTGTCGTGATCGTTGACGCCGAACACCTGCAGCACGCCGGCGTTGGACAGAAACGTGCCGGCGCGCTGGCCATAGGTGGCGCGCAGTTGATGAATGTCCTGGACGATCGGCCAGAGTTGCACACCGTAACCTGCCATCAGTCCCATGGCCCGTTCGATCGGCGCCAGATGACCAAGGGCGGCGAACTCGTCGAGCAGATAGAGAACCGGTGGCGTCGATGGATGCGGCGAGGGTGCGGTTCGCGCCATCTCGGTTAGGCTCTGGGCCACCAGCAAACGCAGCCAACGCGAATAGGCCGCAAGCCTGTCTGGCGGTAAGACCAGGAACACGGTCGCCTTGTCTGCCTTGAGGTCACCGAACCGAAAATCCGACCGTGACAGCACCTCGGTCATGCGCGGACTGTCGAGAAAGTGCGTATGTCGCTGGGCTGCCGACAGCACACCGCTAGCTTCGCGATCCGACTTGCCAAGATGCCGATTGGCAGCCCGGGCAATCAGTCCGTTGATCGCACCAGTCCCCTGCATCTCATGAAGCAGATTCTGGAATGCCGCCGGCGCCATCGTCAGATCGCGCCGGAGCGCCGAGAGATTGCGCTGGTCGTTTGGCGCGCTGGCAACGATATGAAGAAGCAATCCAGCGATCAGCGCCTTGGCTTCCTCGTTCCAATGCGCATCACCTGACAAGCCTGGTTCGTCGAACACCAGTGCGTCGGCAAGTGTCGTTGCATCCTCGGCGACATCGACGTTGTTTGGATCAACGCCGTCCATCGGATTGAAGGCTGCCGTTGGTCCGCCGGTGATGCCAAACGGATCGAGGATATGAACCGGCCCGAACTTCTCTCGTGCATCACCGGCGATCTGCGCATTCTCGCCTTTCGGATCGATCCAGATGATCGAGCGGTCGGCGGTCAGAAGGTTCGGGATGATGGTGCCGACACCCTTGCCGCTACGCGTCGGCGCCATGGTCAGAAGATGAGCCGGTCCGCTGTAGCGAAGAAGCCGGCCGGAGTTGTTCGCACGGCCGATCAGCAATCCGCCTTCTGCCTTTGTCAGAGGTGCAATCTCTCTGCGGCCGGCAAAGCGCGCAGACCCATGCGTGTCCGCGTCGCTCGCTGTGCCAAAATGCGTGATCAAGGGAACCGACAACAATCGAATGAGCAGCACGACCGCAAGGCCATCACCACCCAATCGCCGATATGCCAGATGACGTCACCCCTGTGGCCGCCGAGCATCACGCGTCTGAGGTAGTCGATCCCGAAGTAGACGGTGAACACGACAAGCAAATAGCCAAATGCACCCATGACAAACGACTTGGCATATCGCAGGGGAAACGTGATCAGGGCGACGATCGCCCAGAGCGGATCGCGGGCCGCCATGCGCATCATGTTTGCGAAGGCAATCTTGATCTTGATGGCATGGATCATCACACTGCACTCCCGTTGCCGACATTGCCGATATTGCCGCGCGACGGTTCGTGTAGCTGTGGCTTCAGCAGATCGTCGAACAGATCCCGATCGCCATCGCGGGTGAGGAATTTTGGCAGTTCGGATCTGAGCCAGGCTGCCAGTCCGCCGCCGATCTGCACATCGCGATCATTCTCCAGCCTATGCAGCACCAGTGCGCCGATCAACACCTTGCGGCGCGTATCGATGGCGCGTTCCTGTTTGCCGAGAGACGGATCTGCAATGTCTTTCGCTGCGCTTCCAGCTGGGCGAGCCGCTCGCCGATGGTTTTGCGCGCCATGATGATTTCTCCCTTGTTCCTGTTCAGCCATTGGCCGCGGCGATGAACGGATGATCAGAGCCGCCGGCGTGCCTAGATCGAAGTTGTCTCGAAGAGCGGCGCTTCGAAACCCGCAAATCTGCGCGTGGAAGCGACCGGATGAACGGCTTACGAGGTCATCGGGAGATTGCCGCGTGCTCCCACCAGTGCCCGAAGGCGCGAAGCGACGAAGGCACAAGGGCGCACTTACGAGTTGCCGGGCAACTCAAAGCGCGGGCCGGCGGCCCGCTAACAAAGGGGACAAGCGATGGCGATCTATCATCTCAGCATGAAGCCGATCGCCCGCAGCGCTGGCCGTAGCGCTGTCGCGTCCGCCGCCTATCGTGCGGCTGAGCGGCTGACCAACGAGCGTGATGGGCTAACCCATGATTTTAGCAACAGGAAAGGTGTCGAGCATGCCGAGATCGTCTTGCCGGCTCAGTCTTCCGCCTATTGGGCGATGAAGCGATCGGCCTTGTGGAATGCCGCCGAGCGTGCTGAGAAGCGAAGTGACGCCCGGATTGCCCGGGAATTCGAAGTCGCGCTGCCGCACGAATTGAGTTCCGACCAGCGACTGGCGCTGACGCGGGCCTTTGCCGAAGATCTGGCCAATCGCTATGGCGCTGCCGTCGACTTCGCGATCCATCGGCCGGGTGAGGGAAGCGATATCCGCAACAGCCATGCGCATCTGATGATGACGACGCGTGAGGTGAGGGAAACCGGTCTTGGCGACAAGACGCTGCTCGAGCGGGAGAACAGATGGCTTCTCGCCAATCACCTGCCGCCATCGCAGCTGCAGCTGAAGGATCTCAGACAGGCGTGGGAGCATCTTGCCAACACGCACCTTGAGAGGGCCGGCCTCGATATCCGCATCGATCATCGCTCGCATCTGGAGGCCGGGATCACGATCGAGCCGAGCGAACATGTCGGTGTGCATGCCACTCAGATCAATCGGCAGGGTGGGGCAGTCTCGCGCGTCCGCATCTCACCGCAATCGGCCGAGCGAAATGCCGAGACCATCCGGAGGCGCCCCGAAGAGATATTGAAGCTCATCACCAACGAGAAAAGCGTCTTCAACCGCTATGACATTGCCAGGGCTCTGCATCGCACCATCAATGACGATCCGCAGACCTTCCAGAATGCTTTTGCCGCGGTCATGGCGTCGAAGGCTCTCGTCGAGCTCAGACCCGACAGTTCAAGCCTTCGCGGCCGTGACGGCGAGGCACGTTATTCGACGGTCGAGATGGTGGCGATCGAGGGTGCGATGGCAACAGCCACTGTTGCGATGAAGACGCGCCAAAACCACGGTGTCTTCAAGCGCAATGTCGATGCGGCAATCGCCGCTCAGGACAGATCGATCCAGGCGGGAAATCCTTCACCGGGGCAGGGGCTATCGGCGGAACAGCGTCAGGCGATCGAGCATGTCACGGGTCCAGCTCAGATCGCCGTAGTGATCGGCTTTGCCGGTGCCGGCAAGAGCACGATGCTGGCGGCTGCCCGCCAGGCCTGGGAAGCGCAAGGTTATCGCGTTCATGGCGCGGCTCTGGCCGGCAAGGCCGCGGAAGGCCTGGAGCAATCGTCCGGCATATCGAGCCGCACCTTGGCATCGTGGGAATACAGCTGGCAGGCCGATCGCGGTCGGCTGAATGCTCGTGACGTCTTCGTCATCGACGAGGGCGGCATGGTCGGAAGTCGTCAGATCGCCCGCTTCGTCGACGAGGTCAGACGGGCCGGCGCCAAGCTCGTCCTGGTCGGTGACCATGAACAGCTTCAGGCGATCGGAGCGGGCGCGCCGTTTCGGGCGATCGCCGAAGCCGTCGGTCACGCGCAACTGTCGGAAGTGCGCCGGCAAAGAACCGATTGGCAAAAGCAGGCCTCGATCGACTTCGCCTCGCATCGGACTGCCGACGGGCTTGCTGCCTACCAAGCACATGGCAACATCCAGCTGAAAGCAAACCGCGACGACGTGCTGAAGGCGATCATTGCCGATTACGTCGCTGACCGATCGGCCAATCCCAACGACACGCGCATTGCCATGGCCCATCGACGCGACGACGTCCGCGCCATCAATGCCGGCATTCGCTCTCGGTTGCAGGAGCGCGGTGAGCTGGCAAGGGGTAGCCACCCGCCTGGCGATAAAGGTGAGGAACTGAGCTACCAGACCAGCAATGGGAAGCGATCTTTTGCGCGCGGCGACCGCATCGTCTTCCTGGAGAACGATCGTGATCTCGGCGTCAAGAATGGCATGTTGGGCGAGGTGATCGCCGTCGCGCCGGACGCAATACAGGTTCGGCTTGACGGCAAGGCGCAGACGCAAGATGGGCAACGCCAGGTGATCATTCCGGTGAACAGTTACCAGGCCTTTGATCACGGCTACGCGACGACGATCCACAAGACGCAAGGGGCTACCGTCGACCGGAGTTTTGTCCTGGCGTCGACGACGATGGACCGGCATCTGACCTACGTGGCGATGACCCGTCATCGCGAGGCGGTACAGCTCTATGCGGGGCTGGATGCGTTCAAGACGGAGCGATCCCTGACAGAGACGCTGAGCCGCTCAGGCGTGAAGGAGACGACGCTTGACTATACCCATGACTTTGCCAATCGGCGCGGCATGGAGGATCGCCAAGGGCAGGGCGAGAGCGAGGTCGCACCTGCGGTAATCACCAAGGAGGCGGAGCGCATCGCGGACACGACGGTTCCCAAGCCAATGCAAGAACCGCGGCCGCACGCAGCCCGCAGCATCGCCGATGGCGGCTCTTCGCACCAGGACCCCAATGTCGATGGACGTCGCGATGAACGCGACGATGAACGCCGCGTCCTCGTTGCGGCCGTGAAGACTTATGCGATGAGCGTCGAAGCGGTTGGACGATCAAAGGCGATGCCGGCATTCGAACGTGATTGGGACGCGGCAAAGCAGCTTGCGCCGCAGGTGTTCAACGACGCGCCAGCGGCCATGGACGTGTTGCGCGGCCGCATCCTGGATGAGAATGCAGATCCGGTCGCGCTCGCCAGTCAACTCAGCACTTTGCCCGAGACGATCGGTGCGCTCGCCGGCAAGACAGGCCTGTTCGGAGACAACGCTGAACGCAAACACGCGCTTTTGCGGATCGATGCGCTGGCTTCACATGTTCGCCAATCCGCCAATAGCTGGCAGCGTCGCCTTGAGGCCGAATGCGGCTCGGAGCGCTGGAAGCGGGATAAGCAGGACGTGGTCGAGGTTCTGGGGCCGAGCCGCCGGAGTGAAGCGCTGCTGCGCCAGCTCGACGATCTCCCCTATAGCGACAAGGCAAAGTTCGTCGAACGACTGGCGGCGACACCGGAGGGCCGTCAGGCGCTTGCCGAGGCAAAGGACATCGCTACTGCGATCGAAACGCGCTTCGGTCGCGCCGATCCCGCAGATCTCGCGGATCAGCTGAAGCGAGTGGGACCCGATCGGGATGGTGACGTCGAGCGTATCCGCGAGGTTGCTCGCCTTGCCGACCGCAGTCATCGTGCGGAGCTCACCCGGCAGATGGAGTTGAAGCGGTCGCTGAAGCGGGGCAAGTCCTTGGGGCTTGGGATGTAGATGTTTGGGTCGGACCAGGGATTTCGAGGAGGCTCAAGCTACCTCTCAGAGACTCTGGGCTTGCATCCTCAGCGTTGGGGTTTGAGCTTCATCGCTCCCCTGCCAGAGCGCTTCTGCTGGTCCACACCGCGACGACCGAGGAATTGCGGGCGATCCCGAAGCCTATTGCTTGAATTGGCTGCTGGAGGAGGTGTCGATGTCGATTAACACGGCGGCTGCCGGCGGCAATGCAAGCCTTATTGCCATCAGCTGAGTAACAAGACGCATCGCAGGTCGGCATAGGCGTCCAACTCGTCGAGGAGACCGGCCAGGCGCTTTCATCCATCATGGAACACTTCACCTCGATCAATGGGCTGGTGCAAGTCATCTCGTCTTCGACGACCACGCAATACAAGGGGATCGACGAGGTCAACAATGCCGTTCGTGATGTCGAACACATCACCCAGCACAATGCCGCCATGGTGGAGGAAAACACCTCGGAGATTCATCGGCTCCGGCATCAGGTGGAAGTGTTGAACGAAAGAATCTCCCACTTTCAGACCACCGATATCCGCAAGGCATCGCCCGCCGCCCGCCCGCCGATGTCCCTGGTTTCCTGACGGGATGTCTCCTGAGCGGACGCCTTCGGAAATCTCTTCGATTTGCAAGGGAATCGGGCCGCTCGATGAGAGCAGGCAGAAGGTGATTGCTCAGGCGTAAGGCGTGGCCTGCCAGTGCAGCGTTCAGCCCGATGGTTCCCTGATCGACCGCGGCGAGAATCGGTTGGTATTCATGCCGCCGCGTGCCATCCATCGCGGATATGGCGGTAGCCTTCGCGATAGACCGCTTCCGGTGTCTCGGAAAAGTCGCGCCAGACCTTTGTCGCGGCGGCGAGTTCCTTGAGTGCCCGACCGAAGGCCTCGATTGTCAGCCACCCATCATAGCCGCTCGCGCGTAGCGCCCGGAACGTCTCCGCCCAGGGAATGTTGCCGCGCCCGGGTACGCCGCGGTCGTTCTCCGAAATGTGGACATGCACGATGCGGTCACTGTTTCGCATGAACGCGCCAATGGGATCGGCTTCTTCGATATTGCTGTGGAACGTGTCGTACATGGCGCGGATATGCGGATGTCCGACCGCGTCGATATGGGCCGCAAGATCGTCCATCGTGTTGAACAGGTAGCATTCGAAGCGGTTCAGCGCCTCAAGCCCGATCGTGATGCCATGCTTTGCTGCATGATCGCCGATCGCGCGTTGCGAGTAAACCGAGCGCTTGAGTTCCGCGGCGCTCGGCCCGCTGCCGGAAAATTTGCCGAGCGTCGAATGTAGCGGGCCGCTCAGCATCGTCGCGCCGAGCGCATCGCTGCAGTCGATGGCCCATTTCATGTAGTCGATGCCGCGCCTGCGGGTCGCGTTGTCGGCGGCGATCAGGTTCATCTGCGGATCGCCCATGGCGGAAACGGCGGTCCGTTCCAGGCCGATCCGGTCAAGTATGTCCGCCAGCCGATGGTAGTCGTCGGGTGTGCCCGAAAAGATCGGGATCTCGACACCGTCAAACCCCGTGTCCTTGATATCGCGTAACAGTGCCTCGTGTTTCCGGCCGACACTTGTCGTCCAGAGGAACATGCACATGCCGATCTTCATCTCCCCTCCACTTGGCCTGCGGCCACTCCGAGATGGTTTCAACGTCCTATCACTTCCAGATCTGGTCATACCAAATCTTGGAATCTGGTCAAGCCAGTTTATTACACGCTTGGGATGCCGGATTCGCGCCTAGGTGAGAAAATCAGTCTTAAATATCGACCGGCTAACGAAATATCGACCTTTAAGCCCCGCCTTGCAGAGGGTCAAGAATTGAGCTAGAGCTTTAAAATAACGAGAATTGGCCAAACCAGATTGCCGAGGATGGCGAGAGCGGCCAACGATAACACAACATTTTGCCGCCCGATTGGCGGTGGACCGTGCTGCAACTATCTGGGAGGACCTCATGCATCTTTCGACACATAACTGGATGCGGGCCGAGCCGCTCGCCGTCACGCTGAAGCGCATCAAGAAATATGGCTACGAAAGCATCGAGATATCCGGCGAGCCGGCGCAGTACGACGTCAACGAGACGCGGGCGCTGCTGAAAGAGCATGGCATCCGCTGCTGGGGCGCCGTTACGCTGACGCTCGGCGAGCGCAATCTTGCCGCCAGGGATGAAGGCCAGCGCGCCAGGTCGGTGGACTATGTCAAGAGCGTCATCACCATGGTCAGCGAACTCGAGGGCGAGATCGTCACCCTAGTGCCGGCGACCGTCGGCAAGGTGGTGCCGGATGGCACCGAGGAGGAAGAGTGGACATGGGTGGTGGACGCTACCAAGGAGTGTTTTGCCCATGCTCAGAAGAGGGGCGTGCGCATTGCCGTCGAGCCACTCAACCGTTTCGAGACCTATTTCTTCAACCGTGCCGCCCAAGCGCTGGCGCTCGCCGATGCCGTCAGCCCCGAATGCGGGGTTTGCCTTGATGCCTTCCACCTGAACATCGAGGAGGAAGACATGTATGAAGCGATCCGGCTCGCTGGAAAGCGCCTGTTCGATTTCCACGTCGCCGATAACAATCGTTTTGCCGCCGGCCTCGGACAGCTCGACTGGCCGAAGATCATCGGCACGCTGAAGGAGATCGGGTACGACGGCGCCGTCACCAACGAATTCGTCGCTCCGGTCGACCGCACGCCGGCCTCAAAATATCCGGACATGGTCGAGCGCAACCCCGTCGATATTCCCCCGGAGCAACTGAAATTTATCCAGGACCACGGCTCGAGTCTTCTCACTGAGAAGTTCTACGACGATCAGATGCGGATCACCGCCGAGACGATCCTGCCGCTGATCAAGTAACGAACGGAAAGACAAATGCCCTGCGGCTCGCGGGCCGTGAGGGGCAGGGGATCCGAGACATGCGCATCAAGACCGTAGAGGCCTGGTGGATTAAAATTCCCATCGAGGCGAGCCGTCAGCACCGCAGCGACTTCGGCCGTCTGACGACCTTCGATAGTGCGATCCTGCGGATCGAAACGGACGACGGCATCGTTGGCTGGGGAGAGGGCAAGAATGCCGCGGGCAGTTCGGGCACCTATGGCACGCTGGTCCACATGCTCAATCACGAGATTGGGCCGAAGCTCATCGACCGCGATCCCGCCGACATCTCCACCATTTGGGAGATGCTCTATAACGGCGTACGCCACGAGACGGCGGCGAGTTCGGGTCACGCCATGCCCGAGATCGCGCGGCGCGGCCTTTCCGTCGCGGCGATCAGCGCGGTCGACATAGCGCTCTGGGACATTCTCGGCAAGTCGCTCGGCGTCCCCGTCTGGAAGCTGCTGGGTGGGCGCAAGGCGGACAGGTTGCCCGCCTATGCCTCGGGCGGTTGGGAGAGCGTGGACCGGATCGGCGAACAGCTCCGGTCCTATGTCGCGGCCGGTGGTTTCAAGTCGGTCAAGATGCGTGTCGGTGCGATGGATCGTGCGCTGCATGTCTCGGCATCGCGCGTGCGGGCGGCTCGCAAGGCAATCGGCCCCGACGTCGACCTGATGGTCGACGCGCACGGCACTTATACTGTTGCGGAGGCAAAGCGCTTCATCCAGATGGTCGCCGATTGCGACCTCGCCTGGTTCGAGGAGCCGGTGATAGCGGATGACAAGCCGGGCATGGCGGAGGTGCGCGCGGCTGGGAACGTGCCGATCGCTGCGGGCGAGAGCGAGGCGACGCGTTTCGCTTTCCGAGATCTTGCCATGCTTCGGGCCGCCGACATATTCCAGCCGGATCCCGCCTTCTGCGGCGGCATTACGGAGGCGATGCGCATCAGTTCGCTCGCCAGCGCCTTCAACCTCCGTTTCGCGCCGCATCTATGGGCCGGCGCGCCCTGCTTCTTCTCCGGCCTGCACTTGTGCGCGGCCTCTCCGGCAAGCTTCATCATCGAATATTCGCTCGGCGCCAATCCGATGATCCACGATCTTGTCGAGGACACTGTGTCGGTGAAGGACGGTATGGTAGAGATCCCGGACAGGCCTGGCCTGGGCTTCACGATCAATCAGCGGGTCCTGGAGACTCACGCGCAAAGACAGTGACGATGAAAGAAAACTCCCTCCTCTCCGATCTCGCGGCCCACCTGTTCTCGAACTCGAGCGGCAACGGCCGTACGCCTTCGGAGCGAGAGCTTGCGGAGCATTTCGGCGTCAGCCGGGGCCAGGTTCGCGAGGCACTGGCCATTCTTGAGGCAATGCGCATCGTCGAGCGCCGGGCCAAGTCGGGTATTTATCTGACGACCACGGAGGCGAGCGTGGAGGCAATGGCACTCTTTGCCCGCGCCGGCGTGCCACTTGACCCTATCCTGATCTACGAGACCGTGGAGCTTCGCAAGATCCATGAGATCAAGGCCGCGGAACTCGCATGCAATCGGGCGACGGAGGAGAATTACCAGCACTTGCGCGATATCCTCGCGGCGTCGGAGGCGAAGCTTGCCGCCGGCGAGGGGCTGGCGCGCGAGGACCGGGATTTCCATTTGGAGATCGTCCGGGCCACCAAGAACAGCGTCTTCCATCGGGTGTGCAGCGTCTATTACGTCATGGGCGAGCACCGCCTGCCGATCTATTTTGCCGACGCCGCCCGCAGCCGGCGCTCGCATGAGGAGCATATCCGCATCTACGAGGCGCTGCTTGCCCGAGACGGCAATCTCGCCCAGGCGCTGATGAGCGCGCATCTTCAAGGTGCGGAAAGCTATTGGAAGGGCCTTATCGGCGGTCCAGCGACGGCAGCTTGATAGGCGTAACCGGCGGGGAGGGCCGATGAGCTTCATCTTTTCCACACATCCCCTGCACCCTGCGGCCAGGTCCATGCTCGAGGCTGCGGGTGATCTGCGCGTCGCTTCCGCGCCCGATCCCGAAACATTGCTGCGAGAAGGCCGCGGCGCGGGCATCCTCGTCATACGAGCGCCGATCCCGCCGGCCTTCTTCGAGGATGCGCCGGCGCTTCGCGCGGCGATCCGCCATGGTGCCGGGCTCGACATGGTGCCGATGGATGCAGCGACCCGCGCCGGCGTGCTTGTCGCCAATGTCCCGGGCGCCAATGCCTCGACTGTCGCCGAGCACGTCTTCCTTGTGACACTGGCCCTGCTTCGGCGCTTCCGCCTGATGGACCGCGAACTGCGTCAGAACGGCTGGGTGGCGGGCCGCGCCCGATCGGACGCGGCCGTCGACCTCGCCGGCCGCACCATCGGCATCGTCGGCATGGGCAATGTCGGCAAGGCGATCTTCAAGATCGCGAAGTTCGGCTTCGGCTTGGAGGTGGTGGCCACGAGCCGGTCGCCGGAAAGCGTGCCGGACGGCGTGCGTTTCCTGACGATCGATGAGCTTGTAGCGACGGCCGACATCGTGGTGCTCTGCTGCCCGCTGACGCCGGAGACGACCGGCTTGCTCAACGCCGGTCGCATCGGGCGCATGAAGCCCGCGGCCATTCTGGTCAACGTCTCGCGCGGCCCGGTGATCGATGATGCGGCGTTGGTCGAGGCGCTGCGCGATGGTCGCGTCGGCGGAGCCGCGCTCGACGTCTTCGCAACGCAGCCGCTGCCGCTCGACCATCCCTATTTCGGCTTTGACAACGTCATCGTCACGCCGCATCTGGCTGGTCTGACGGAAGAGAGCATGATGCGCATGGGAACAGGCGCGGCGAGCGAAGCCCTGCGCGTCATCAAGGGCGACTTGCCCGTCAATTTGTGCAATCCCGAAGTGGTAGAACACTACCGCCGGCGCTTTCCCGCATAGCGCCTCGTCGCGACAACTCGAAACGCTCGCTGCCCCTGCCGTGCCGCCGAGGCCGCTGGCATCCTTCGGACCGATCAGGTCAGCCCGCGTGCCGCAGGCTTACACCGCTTCCGGCGTCAAACAGCACGACCTTTTCCGGATTCCACGAAAAGCGAACCTCATCCTCGATCCGAAGCGCCGTCTGTGTCGGCACGGTCGCGTGGATGAACCTCTCGCCGGTGCGCAGCGTCACGATCTTTTCGACACCGTGATTTTCCACGTCGTGGACCCGTGCTTCGCCGGGCGCGCCGCTGTCGAGAAAAATGTCCTCGGGACGGATGCCGAAGGTGAGCGGGCGACCGTCTGTCGCGATCCCGTGTCCTTTCCCGAGGGGCAGCCGGTAGCCCTCGCTCGCCACTGCTTCGCCGCCGGCAAGCGTGCCGGCGATCAGGTTCATCGGCGGCGAGCCGACCGCGCGCGCGACGAAGGTGTTGACCGGGTTTCCGTAGATCTCCTGCGGCGTACCCGTCTGCACCAGTTGACCATTGTTCAGGACGCCGATCTTGTCGCCCATCGACATGGCCTCTATCTGGTCGTGAGTGACGAAGAGGAAGGTCGCGCCGAGGTTCATCTGCAGGTTTTTCAGCTCGGTGCGAAGTGCTTCGCGAAGCTTCGCGTCGAGCGCCGAAAGCGGTTCGTCCATCAAGAAGACCCGCGGTTTGCGCACGATGGCCCGGCCGATCGATACGCGCTGCATCTCGCCTCCCGACAGCCGGTCCGTCTTGCGGTCGAGCAGATGCTCGATGCGCAGGGTCTTTGCAACGCGGTCGACGCGCTCCTTGATTTCTCCGGGCTCAACGCGACGGATACGGGATTTCAATGGAAATTCCAGGTTCTCCCGTACCGTATAGCGCGGGTAAAGTGAATATTGCTGGAGCACAAGGGCCACATCGCGCTCCGCGGCACCCCAGTCGGCAACGTCCTGCCCGTCGATGAAGACCTGGCCTGCGGTCGGCTTTTCGAGACCGGCGATCAGGCGCAGCGTCGTCGTCTTGCCGGCGCCGGTCTGCCCGAGCAGCACGAAGAACTCGCCGTCAGCAATGTCGATGTTCAGGTTTTTCAGCGCCGTGTGGTTGCCGAAGGTCTTGGTGATGCCCTTGAGTTCGATATGCGCCATCAGAGTCTGATCCCCAGCGACGAGCCGGTCGCGGTGTTGAAGAAATGTGCCTGGGCGGGGTCGATGCGCGCCCAGACGGCTTCGCCGGGACCAGGCACGAAACCGCTCTTGGTGCGTGCCCTGATCATCTGGCGACCGACCTTCAGGTCCACGATGTCGTGCGAGCCGAGAGGCTCGATGATATGCGCCTCGACCGGCATGAAGCCCTCGCGGGCCTCCCGTGAAACAAGCACGCCCTCGGGCCGGACCCCGAGTGTCAGCTTGCCGTTCTCGGCTCTTGCGTCAGAGAGGCGGTTGGCCAGCACGGCGGGGAACTCGAAGCCAGTCGTCCCGTCGCCAATCTGCACGCTGGTATGGCTGCCCGTTTCGCTTATAGTCGCCGGCGCCATGTTCATGACCGGGCTTCCGACGAACTGGGCGACGAACGTGTTGGCGGGTTGCGCGTAAACCTCTTCCGGCGTGCCGACCTGCTGAAGGATGCCCTCGTGCATGATGACGATGCGGTCGGCGAGCGACATGGCCTCCACCTGGTCATGCGTCACGTAGATGGTGGTTGAACCCTGCTTGATATGCAAACGCTTGATTTCCGCCCGCATCTCCTCGCGCAGCTTCGCGTCGAGCGCACCGATCGGCTCGTCCATCAGCATGGCCTTTGGCCGCCGCACCAGCGCACGGCCGATTGCGACCCGCTGCATGTCGCCGCCTGACAGCGCCGAAGGCTTGCGGGCCAGCAGACCGGCGATGCGCAGCACACCGGCGATCTCGCGGACCGACGCATCGACATCGGCACGGCTCATCCGGGTAGCGCGGAGCGGGAAGGCGATGTTCTCGTAGACCGTCATGTGCGGATAGAGCGAGAAGGATTGGAACACCATGGCGATGTCCCTGCCGGACGCCTTGATATGCTGCACCGGCTGCCCGTCGATCAGAATGTCGCCTTCGTCGATCGTTTCCAGCCCCGCGACGGCGCGCAATGTCGTCGTCTTTCCGCAGCCCGATTGTCCAAGGAGCACGATGAATTCATTGTCGGCGATGGCGAGATTAAGGTCTTTGATGACCTGGACGGCACCGAAATATTTCTGAATTCCGCGAAGTTCGATCTGCGTCATGAATGGTTGCCTTCGTCTGGTTGCGCGTCCCGCGGGATTTTGGTCGTCACCATGAAGGCGATCAGTCCGACGAGCGTCATCGTCATGCCGTAGCGATGCAGAAACAGGTTCCAGGGCTGGCAGAGCGCGATAATGCCGAGGATCATCAGATACTGTGAAGCGGGTTCGAGATATTTCTGGTTCAAGGCGCGGAAAGTCATTTGCGGATCGCTCCGAAGCTCATGCCGCGCAGGAGATGGTTCCTGAGCAGGAAGGTGAAGATGGCGACCGGTAGCAGGAACAGGAACGTGCCGGCCGCAATGACCGTCCAATCCGGCAGGCCTGAGCCGACCTGGCTCGGGATGAAGGGTGGAGCCGTTTGCGCGCGTCGGTTGGTCATAATTAGCGCAAATGCATATTCGTTCCAGGCCGTGATGAAGCAGAAGACCGCGGTCGCGGCGATTCCGGTCGCTGCTTCCGGGATGACGATCTTGAAAAAGGCCTCCATCCGCGTGTAGCCGTCGACGAGCGCGGCCTCCTCGTATTCCTTCGGGATCTCGTCGATGAAGCCCTTCATCAGCCAGACGGAAAAGGAAAGGTTGAAGGCGGTGTAGAGGATGATGAGGCCCCAATGCGTGTCGTTGAGGCCGACGACGCGGTACATGAGGAACATCGGGATTGCCACGACGACGGGCGGCAGCATGCGCGTCGACAGGATGAAGAAGAGAAGGTCTGCCTCCCCCTTCACTTTGAAGCGCGAGAAGCCGTAGGCTGTGAAGGTTCCCATGCCGACGGCCAGCACCGTGGACGTGATGGCGACGATCAGCGAGTTCATGAAGCGGTTCGGATAGCCGGAGGGCTGCACCTCGCCGCGGCCGGAGCGAACGATCTTCTCGCCGCCGTCGAACACCATCCGCTCCCACCAGGGGGCGGCGGCATATTCTTCAGGGCTCGGCGCCCCGCGCAGTTGCGAGCGCTTGGTGAAGAGCTTCACGAAGGGCGAGAGTTCCGGCTCGAAGAGCACCGTCGGCGGAATGGTGGTGGCAAGGTTGCGCGGCTTGAAGGCCGTCGAGGTGATCCAATAGATCGGCGCCAGGAAGATCAGCGTGATGACCAGTACGGCGGCGATCGCCACCCGGTTCAGCGCGCGTTCGGAGCGGGTTTGGACGGCAGCCATCTCAGCGCTCCTTCACTTTGTTGAGGTACTTGACGTAGATGTTGGTGATGGCGAGAACCATGATCAGGACGATGTAGGCGAGTGCGCAGGAGCGCCCAGTCTGCCATTCCTGGAAGGCCATCTTGTAGAGCCGGATGGAGATCACCTCGGTCGTCGGTTGGCTGGTCAGGATGTACGCGAGGTCGAAGGTCTTGAAGGCCTCCATCGTGCGGAAGATGATTGCGATCATCAGGATCGGCGCCACCAGCGGCAGCGTGATGCGGAAGAATGTATAAAACGGCCCCGCCCGGTCGATCGCCGCTGCCTCGTAGAGATGCTTTGGCACGGCCGAAAGGCCGGCAAGCGACAGCAGCATCACGAAGGGCGACCACATCCAGATGTCCGTAATTGCGACCGCATAGAGCGCCATGTCCGGATTCGACAGCCACTCGAAGGAGCCGAGGCCGAGTGCGTAGTTGATGATGCCGAAGGACGGGTCGTAGAGCAGCTTCCAGAAGAGGCCGACCACTGCCATCGAGAGCATCATCGGCAGCAACAGCAGCGTCGTCAAAAGACCCTTCAGCGGGATATCGCGGTTGAGCAGCATCGCGGTGCCGAAGCCGACGATCACCTGCCCCGTCACAGAGACGATCACATATTTCGCGGTGATGGCGAAATTCGACCAGATGAAAGGATCGTTCAGCAACTCGCGGTAGTTCTGCAGGCCGACGAAGTTGGCCGGCGCGTTCGACGAAGCGCGAAAGTCGGTGAAGGAATAGCCGAGCGAATAGATCAGCGGAAAGATGTTGAAGACGATCAGGAACAGGATCGTCGGAATGATGAAGAGATTGCGAATCCGGATGTCGCTCATGCCGCGGGATGCGGCACGCGATTTCGTGTCCAGCGATGTCATGACTGCGGTGGCCAATCCTCTCCTCCTCCGAGAGTTCGGCGCCGGATGCCGGAACGGCATCACGATGCGCGAAGTGAATTCCGGGCGCCGCGCCCTCTTGAGCCGCGCCTTCAACGCGGAGATGCAGAATGAAATGGGAGGGGCCGCGGCCCCTCCGCTGAGCGCGCTTGCTACTTGTGGCGTCCGTATTTCGCGAACGTCGCGTTCCAGTCCGCTGCCAGGGATTCGAGCGCTTCCTTCGCCGTGCCTTGGCCGGCAGTGACGAAGGGATAAATGCGCTGGTTCATCTGGATCAGCAGTTCGGCATATTCAGGCGTTGCCCAGAAGTCCTTCACCTTGAACATCGTCTCGTAGAAGGCCTTGTTATAGGGTGTCGCGTTCTGAAACTCCGGCGATTCAAGCACCTTGGCGCTTGCCGTATAGCCGCCGAGTTCGGCCCAGCGCTTCTGGGTCTCGTCCTTGATGAACCATTCGAGGAATTTCATCGCCTCTTCCTGGTTTTTTGAGTAGGAGATGACCGATATGCCTTGGCCGCCGAGCGCTGCGAATTGCTCGCCGTTCGGGCCCGCCGGATTGGCAAAGAAGCCGGTAACCTTGGCGTTCGGGTTGGACGCCTCGTTCACCAGGGCCGGGAAGAAGGCGAAGTAGTTCATGCTCATCGCCGCCAGGTTCTCAGTGATCGCCTGGTTGTTCTCGACGAAGAAGGACTTGGCCCAGCCCGGTGGCGTAAAGCCGTAGAGCTCGCGATAAAGCTCGAGCGCCTTGACGTTCTTCTCGGAATTGATGATGCCGTCGACCTTGTAGCTCTGGTAGTCGCCGAGTTCGCCTCCAAACGAGAAGATCGCGTTCTCGACACCCATGACGAGACCGTCATAAGAGTTGTCGGTGTAGATGGCGATTCCGTATCGCTTCTGGTCTGGACGGTGGAAGAACTCGGCGATGTCACGCATCTCGGCCCATGTCTTCGGCGGTGCGAGATCGTAGCCGTATTTGGCCTTGAACGCCTCCATCTCCTTGGGGTCTTCGAACCAGTCCTTGCGGTAGGACCAGCCGACGGCGTCGCCTTCGGCCGGAACCGACCAGTACTTTTTCGAGTTCGACGGATATTCGGCGTAGTATTTCACCGTTGCCGGGGCCATCACCTGGGTCAGATTGTGCTTGGTAAAGAAGTCGGTCAGATCGACGTAATGGCCGGCTTCTGACGCTGCCCCGATCCACTGACTGTCGCCGACGACCATGTCATAGGCTGAACCCTTGGCGTTGAACTCGGTGAAGGCCTTGGTCTGGAAGTCGGCCCACGGCGTGGTCTCGACCGTGACCTTGACGCCGGTTTGAGCCTCGTATTCGTTGACGAGTTCCTGAAGGTAGTTTGCCGGATCCCACTCGGCCCAGAAGATGGTCAGTTCCTGGGCCTGTGCGGATGTTCCGCACGCCCACATCAATCCGACACCGGCCAACAGACCGGTCATAGTTTTGCGCATAACGTTTCCTCCCATTTATGCACGCCTCCCGCTTCATCGCGGGCCTCCCGATCTGGCTTCCCGATCCTCCTGGGTGGTGTTCGTGCTGGGGGTCCTCCTCGACCCCTAGCTCGTTTCAGATCTCAAGCCTGAATGTCATTAACTTGATCTGGTATTACCAAATGCCATTATCGTCAAGCGCAACCTGGGAGACCTCTCGTCAAAGGCTCGTCTTCAGGCTTTCGCTGTCATTCCCCTGTAATTCCGGGCCTGCCGACGCAGTCGTGGCGGGCCGCCTCACATTCATCATCGCCGATCCGGACCACAATACAAGAACATATTACTGCCACTGGTCTAACCAGTTGTGCGCCAAGTCTGGGCGCGCCACGTTATGCCCCGCTCTCTGCCTGCCGTAATGCGGTATCGACAAGAGCCCTGGCGGCCCACTCGGCAACAGACTGCGCGCCTTCCGAGGTCAGGCCCCATATATCCTTCAATACGATCAGCACCTCGACGCCGAAGACAAGCGAAAGCGCCTGTGCAAGGCGTTCCCGGGATTCGGGCGGCACAGTGCCCTGCAGGGGGGCCGTGACGCTCTTCAGCAGGTCGACCCGGTGGCCGCGCTTGAACAGCGGCTCGTTGCCGAGCGTGCCCGCCTGGCGCTGCGCCCACTGGTCCAGCGAAAGTTTCAGCGCCGCCTTGAAGGTGGCCTCGAACTCATCGATGCGCGGCATTGCAGTCGCCAAGAGGTCGGCAACGCGAGTGCGTGCGTCCGGACTATCCGATGACCAACTGAGTATCGGCCCCAGAGCCTCATCCACCACGGCATGCACGAGCACGGCCTGGCTCGGAAAGTAACGGTAGGCCGTCGCACGCGAGACTTCGGCTGCCTCGGCGACTTCACTTACCGACGGCGTGATGCCGGACTGCATGAGCCGCGTAGCCGTTTCGAGCATCAGTTTTCGCGTTCGGGCACGCGGGCCTCGCTCGGTCCTGGCTGTTTCGTTCTGTTGACGTGAGACATCCATGTCTTTATGATACGCACGTCTCACAAATTTGCAAGGGCCCGTCGCTTTGTCCCAACGTGAGATATGCCGGGAGGAAATCCACCCGGTCTCGGAGGGGAAATGAAGCAGATCTACGTGGTCGGCACGGCCGACACGAAGGGCGAGGAGCTTGCCTATCTTGCCGCTTGCATCGAAGCGGCGGGCGGCGGTGTTGTCCGCGTTGACGTCGGCATAGGCGAGCCTGCGACCGCCGTCGATGTGAAGGCCGACGCAGTGGCGGCGTGCCATCCGGACGGGGCTGGAGCCGTTCTTGCCAGCGGGGACCGCGGAAGTGCGGTCGCGGCGATGGGCATTGCTTTCGCGCGCTTCCTTGTGGAGCGCCAGGACATCGCCGGCGTCATCGGTATAGGTGGAGGCGGAGGCACTTCGATCATTACCGCAGGCATGCGCCAATTGCCGCTCGGTCTGCCAAAGATCATGGTCTCGACGCTCGCATCCGGCGATGTGGCTCCCTTTGTCGATGTTTCAGACATCGTGATGATGCCTTCGGTCACGGACATGGCGGGCCTGAACCGGCTGAGCCGCGTCATCCTTCACAACGCCGCTCAGGCGATCACCGCCATGACCCACCGCCCGGCTGAGGTGACTGCATCCAAACCGGCCCTCGGGCTTACCATGTTCGGCGTTACCACACCTGCCGTATCGGCCATGGTCGAGCGCCTCCGAGCAGATTATGATTGCCTGGTCTTCCACGCCACAGGCACGGGCGGGCGGGCGATGGAGAAGCTTGCCGACAGCGAGCTCATCTCTGGCGTGCTCGACATCACGACGACCGAGGTCTGCGACCTGCTTTTCGGCGGCGTCCTGCCGGCCACCTCGGACCGTTTCGGCGCCATTGCTCGCAAAGGCTTGCCCTATATCGGTTCGGTTGGTGCGCTCGACATGGTGAACTTCTGGGCGCCGGCGACCGTTCCGGAGCGTTATTCCGGTCGGCTGTTTTACCAGCACAACCCGAACGTCACCTTGATGCGCACGACGCTGGCCGAATGCGCGCAGATTGGTCGCTGGATCGGCGACAAGCTCAATCTCTGCCACGGCCCCCTACGCTTCCTCATTCCCGAAAAGGGTGTTTCGGCCCTCGACATCGAAGGCGGTGCGTTCTTCGATCCGCAAGCCGACGCCGCGCTTTTCGCCGCGCTCGAGGCGACGGTGAAGCCGACGGCGTCGCGACGTATTATTCGCCTGCCGCTCCATATCAACGACCCAGATTTCGCCGAGGCCGCCGTCGCGGCCTATCGTGACATCGCCAACCCCTGAGAGACAAATCGATGCCAGTCATACCGCGCAACACCATCCTCGAAAAATTTCACGGCATGATCGCAGCCGGCGTGCCGATCGTCGGGGGCGGGGCCGGCACGGGCATCTCCGCCAAGGCCGAGGAGGCAGGCGGCATCGATCTCATCATTATCTACAATTCCGGGCGCTACCGCATGGCGGGGCGCGGTTCGGCCGCCGGACTGCTCGCCTATGGCAATGCCAACGAGATCGTCAAGGACATGGCGCTCGAAGTGTTGCCGGTCGTGAAAAAGACCCCGGTACTCGCCGGCGTCAATGGCACGGACCCCTTCGTGCTGATGCCGCGCTTCCTCGCCGACCTCAAGGCAATGGGCTTTTCCGGCGTACAGAACTTCCCCACAATCGGTCTCTTCGACGGCCGGATGCGGCAGAGTTTCGAGGAGACAGGCATGAGCTACAATCTGGAGGTCGAGATGATCGCCACCGCCCACGGGCTCGACCTGCTGACGACACCCTATGTCTTCAACGAGAGCGAGGCTGTCGCCATGACGGTCGCCGGCGCCGACATCATTGTGGCGCATATGGGCGTGACAACCGGCGGCACGATCGGGGCCACCTCCGGCAAGTCGCTCGATGACTGCATCGATGAGATCACCGCGATCGCCAAGGCAGCGCGTTCCGTGCGCGACGATGTCATTGTGCTCTGCCATGGCGGGCCGATCTCGATGCCGGAGGATGCGCGCTACGTTCTCGAGCGTTGCCCTGGCTGCCACGGCTTTTATGGCGCAAGCTCGATGGAGCGCCTGCCGGCAGAGGCGGCAATTCGTAAGCAGACGGAAGATTTCAAGGCGCTCGCCATCGGCGCGGTCGTCTGAGCAAGGACGTGGAGGAGCCGTTTCATGGTAAAGGACAAGTACTTCATCTATCCTAAGGATGTGAGCGCCTTCGGCTTCGACTGGGGCAAGCTGTCGCTGACCGTGGCGCCCGAGGTCAACGGCGCCAGTCGCTTTTCGGGCGGTGTCGTCGAACTGCCAAGCGGCGAAGGCCATTCCCGCCACAATCATCCTGGCGCGGAGGAAATCATTTTTGTGATTTCCGGCGAGGGCGAGCAAATGGTCGAGGACGAGACGGGTAATCCGATCACGAGGAAGGTCGCCAGCGGCTGCACGATCTATGTTCCCGAAAGTCGCTTCCATTCGACGAAGAACACTGGCGGCGGGCCAATGCTCCTCTTCGTGGTCTACTCACCGGCGGGGCCGGAGCTTGCGCTTCGCGACTTGCCGGACTTCCGCCTGCTGCCGCCGGGCTTTTGAGGCGTCGCATCCATTTTCTGGGAGGAAAGACAATGAACGACAATGCAGGGCAAACAAGGCAGGCCGCCGTGACGCCGTTCGATACGGCCAAGCTCGACCGTCTCATGGAGGTAGCCGGTATCGACGTCATCGTCGCCACCTCCAAACACAACACGCAATATCTCATGGGCGGCTACAAGTTCATCTTCTTCGCGGCCATGGATGCGATCGGGCATAGCCGGTATCTGCCGATGGTGATTTATGAGAAAGGCGCGCCCGATCACTCCGCCTATGTGGGCAACCGCATGGAGGGCGCAGAACACCAGAATAATCCGTTCTGGACGCCTGCCGTGCATACGGCGAGCTGGGGCACGCAGGATGCCGCCGGGCTCGCCGTCGAGCACCTGAAGAAAATCGGCAAGACCGGTGGGCGCATTGGCATCGAGCCAGCCTTCCTGCCATCCGACGCCCGCGACCTGCTTGCCGATCGGCTGGATGGCGCCCGATTTGTCGATGCCACGCATGTGTTGGAGCGGTTAAGGGCGGTCAAGACGCCAGATGAACTGGCAAAGCTGAGACGCGCCTCCGAACTGATCACCGACTCGATGCTGGCGACGGTCGCGGCGGCCCGCGCCGGTTCGACGAAGATGGAGATCATCGAGCAGCTGCGCCGGGAGGAAACGAACCGCGGCCTGCACTTCGAATATTGCCTGCTGACGCTCGGCTCCAGCCACAACCGCGCGGGCTCGCCGCAAGCTTGGGTCGAGGGTGAGATCCTGTCGATCGATTCCGGCGGCAACTATCACGGATATATCGGTGACCTGTGCCGCATGGGTGTGCTCGGCGAGCCGGATGCGGAGCTGGAGGATCTTCTGGCCGAAGTCGAATGCATCCAGCAAGCGGCCTTCGCCAATGTCAGGGCAGGGGCTGCGGGCAGGGAGATGATCGTGGCAGCGGAGGCCGAGCTCAAGGCCTCGCCGTCAGCGGCCTTCACCGACTTTTTCTGCCATGGCATGGGCCTCATCGCCCACGAAGCGCCATTCCTCATGACGAACCACCCCGTCACCTATGATGGCATCGATGCCGACAAGCCGCTGGAAGCCGGGAGCGTGATCTCGGTCGAGACGACGATGCTTCACCCAAAGCGCGGATTCATCAAGTTGGAGGATACGCTCGCCATCACCGATGGCGGCTATGAAATGTTCGGCGAGCGTGGCCGCGGCTGGAACCGCGGCGGAGCGTGATTGCTGGCCCAACCGCAAACAAGGCCCGGCAGATGTCACCTGCCGGGCCTTCTGTTATTTGGTCCGTCGTCTCAGGTGTGGTGAATCTCCGTTCCCAGCACCTTCAGGCATTCGCGGATAAAGGCGGCGAGCGCCGTCCAGCCCTTGGCTGAAACCATCGTGCCATCGACATAGGCTTCGGTTGGCGAGAGGTCGATATAGGTCCCGCCCGCCAGGGTGACTTCGGGTTCGCAGGCCCCAAGTGCACCCACCTTCTTGCCGCGAACGACACCGTCGACCGCGATCAGGATCTGAACCCCGTGGCAGATGGTGAAGATCGGCTTCTTCTGCTCGTGGAAATGACGCACCATTGCCTGCACCCGCTTGTCGGTGCGGATATATTCCGGTCCGCGCCCGCCGGCGCAGTAGACGGCATGATACTGGTCGAGCTGGTTCTCGGCCTCGGAAAACGTCTTGTTGATGGTGACGTTGTGCCCGAGTTTTTCGGTGTAGGTCTGGTCTCCCTCGAAATCGTGCAGCGACGTCCTGAGGATGTCGCCGGCCTTCTTGTCCGGGCACACGACGTGCACCGTGTGGCCGACCGCCTCCATCGCCTGCTGATAGACGAAGATTTCGTACTCCTCGGTGAAATCGCCGGTGAGCATCAGGATTTTCTTGCCTGGCATGGGTTCTCCTCCTCGTTGTCAGGTCGGGCAGGCTCGTCCTTGCCCGGCGCGGTTGCTCAGACTTCGTCGAATGCCGGCAACAGCCGGTCGCGCGAATGTTCGATATGAATGCGCATTGCGTTCGCAGCCGCGCCCGGGTCGCGCGCCGCAAAGGCATCGAGCAGCGTCTGATGCTCGGCGAGCGCCTCCTCGGTGACGCGGCGATGAAACATCAGGCGGAAGATGTGGAAATGCGTGTGCTGGAATGTCAGCATCTCGCGGATCAACTCGTTGCCGGCAAATTCCATGATCCGGTCGTGAAAGATGGCGTCCTGGCGCGCGAAGGCCGAATAGTTCGCTCGTTCGTCCCTGTTGTCGCTGCGTGTCATCACGCCCGCGGCCTCGGTGAGAATGGCCAGCTTTTCGTCGTTCATCGCCTCGGCTGCCTTCGCAGCGCCGGCGGGTTCCAACAGCAGACGCAGTTCATAGAGCTCGTCGAAACGGTGGCGCGTGATCTGCGGCGCGGCACGATAGCCAACGAGATGCTGCTTGACGACGAGGCCTTCGCCTTCAAGCCGCCCGAGGGCTTCACGGATCGGCGTATGGGAGACGTTGAACTCCTTGACCAGGTTGTCGACCGTGATGCGCGTCCCCGGCGCAATCTTCAACGACATGAGCTGGTTGAAAATTGCCTCGTAGACGTCGCCCGCCAGGCTGTTGGCGCGCGGTATCTGGGTTGTGCCCGTTGAGGGTTCCTTCGGTCTCGTCGAAATCATCCGCTGCCTTGCCTCTTGACAGGTCCAATCGCTAGCACGATGCTGCGGCTAAGACAATCCTATATCCTATACGATTTAATATAGGGAGGAAAAATCATGCGTCTATCCGAAGCGGCAGCGCTTGCGCTTGCCACCCGACTGCTCGAAGAGCATGGCGCACCGCGTGACCATGCGGCCCTGCAGGCTCGCGTCCTGGTGACGGCGGAGATGAAGGGGCACCCGTCGCATGGCCTGTACCGGCTTCCGCGGCTGGTCGAACGGATCGAGGCCGGGGTCATTGACCCGCAGACGAAAGGCACACAGCGCTGGCGCGCGGATGCGGTGCTGGAGGTGGAGGGGGCGTCGGGACTTGGCCCCGTCGTCGCCATGGCCGCGATCGAGCGGCTATCGCCTCACATTGCGGATCTTGGCATCGGCCTTGTCGCCGTGCGCAACGCCAACCATCTCGGCATGCTCGCGCATTACGTGGAGGCCATCGCCGCAATGGGTTTCGTCGGCATCGCGCTCTCGTCGAGCGAGGCGCTGGTCCACCCCTTCGGCGGTACCCGGGCCATGCTCGGCACCAATCCCATCGCTATCGCCGTGCCGACGGCCGAGGAACCGCTCGTGCTCGACCTGGCCACCAGCCTCGTGCCGATGGGCAGCATCCATCATCACGCGGCGACCGGCAGGCCCATTCCCGAGGGATGGGCGCGCGATGCGGCCGGTAACCCGACGACCGATCCGGGGCGTGCGAAGGCCGGCGCGATTGCGCCCTTCGCCGACGCGAAGGGTTACGGGCTCGGCATCGCCATGGAGCTGCTGGTGGCAGCTCTTGCCGGCTCGGCGCTCGCGCCGGATGCGCGCGGCACGCTCGACAGCCAGTCGCCATGCAACAAGGGCGACGTCTTCATCTTGATCGAGCCCAGTCTGGCGCCGGGACTGCCGGCGCGACTGTCGACCTATCTCGATGCCGTGCGCGCTTCACCACCCGCCAGCGCCGGCAAACCGGTTCTCGTCCCGGGCGACCGTGCCCGCCGGCGGCGAGCGGCGGCAAGCCGCAACGGGTTCGAGATCGACCAGCGCCTGTGGGAAGACCTCAACGCGCTTTCGCACCCCCGCATTCTGGCCTTCGAGGGACAAAGATCATGAGCCTGTTTGCCGCCTTGAGGCTGCCGCGGGAAATTCTGTTTGGCGTCGGCCAGCGCCATGCGCTCGCGAGCGTCGCCAGCAGAACCGGCCGGCGCGCACTCGTCTGCACGGATGCGCGTTTTTCCGCAACACCGGTCTTCGCGGAAATGATCGCCGCGCTTGAAGCAGCCGGCATTGTCGTGCTGGTTCATGACCAGACGCTGCCGGACGTGCCGCAAGAAACTGTCGCGGTTTGCGTTGAGGCCGCGCGCGGCTTTGAGCCCGATATGGTGATCGGCATCGGTGGCGGCAGCTGCCTCGACATGGCGAAATGCGCTTCGCTCCTGCTCGCGCACGGCGGCGCGCTCGCCGATTACTACGGTGAGTTCAAGGTGCCGGCGCCCGTCCTGCCGGTCATCGCCGTGCCGACGACGGCAGGCACAGGCTCAGAGGCGACGCCGGTCGCGGTTGTTTCCGATCCTGACCGTACCCTGAAGGTTGGCATTTCCAGCCCTTATCTCATCGCCACAACGGCGATCTGCGACCCGGAACTGACCTTGTCCTGCCCGCCCGGGCTCACGGCGATTGCCGGTGCGGATGCGTTGACGCATGCCATCGAAGCCTTCACGGCCATGCGCCGCCCCGGCGATCCTGAACTCGCGCAGCAGCATGTCTTCATCGGCAAGAGCGATCTCTCCGACCAGTTCGCGCTGCATGCCATCCGGCTCCTCAGCCGGAGCCTGGAAAAGGCCTTCGTCGACGGCTCCGACATCGATGCGCGCGCCGATGTGATGATGGGTGCGCTCGCAGCCGGCTGCGCCTTCGGAACGGCGGGTACCGCTGCGGCCCATGCGGTGCAATATCCGGTCGGTGCCTTGACCCATACGCCGCACGGCCTCGGGGTTGCGACCATGCTGCCCTATGTGATGACATATAATCGCCGCGTCGCGGGCGCGGACATCGCCATTGTCGGTAGGGCGCTCGGCCTCGATCCGACCGGAGTGGAGGACGACGAGACGCTTGCCGATGCCGCGATCGGCGAGGTGAGCCGCCTCTTCGCCGCGATCGGCATCTCGCCGACGCTTGCCGGGCTCGGCCTGCCGGAAGACCGGATCGACTGGGCCGCAGAGCAGGCGCTCGGCATCGGCCGGCTGATCAAGAATAACCCCCGCTCCTTCGATGCGGCCGCCATGCGCGGCCTGGTGCGCGCCGCCTATGACGGCGACCTGGCCGCTTCCGCCCTCTGACCTGGGAAACCATCATGAACGTCAACCAGCATTCTTCGCATAAAGACCACGATCCCTTCGAGCTCGGCGCGTTCTCCCGCGGCCTCTATATTGGCGGCGCCTGGCGGCCTGCGGCGGGCGAGGGTCGGATCGAGGTGATCGACCCCTCGACCGAGGCGGTCATTGCTGCCGTGCCGGATGCGACCCTTGCGGATGCGGCAGCGGCCGTGGAGGCCGCCGCAAGCGCCGCGGAAAGCTGGCGCGAGACGACGCCTAGAAAGCGTTCCGAGATCCTGCGCCGCTGCTTCGAACTTATGGTGGAGCGCTCCGAAACGCTTGCCCGGCTCATTTCGCTCGAGAACGGGAAGGCGTTGCGCGACGCGCGCGGCGAGGTGGCCTATGCGGCGGAGTTCTTTCGTTGGAACGCCGAGGAGGCGGTGCGGATCTCTGGTGAGTTCGGCCTTGCCCCGGCCGGCGGAAACCGCATCGTCGTCGATTACCAGCCTATCGGCATCTGCGTTCTCATCACACCGTGGAATTTCCCGGCCGCGATGGCGACCCGCAAGATCGCGCCTGCCCTTGCGGCAGGCTGCACCGTCATCTTGAAGCCGGCGAGCGAGACGCCGCTGACGGCCTATGCACTTGCGGCTCTCTACGAGGAGGCTGGCGTGCCGCCGGGCGTCGTGAACGTGATGACAACATCGACGCCGGGCCCCGTCATCGCCGCCATGCTGGCCGACCCGCGGGTGCGAAAACTCTCCTTCACAGGCTCGACCGGCGTCGGCCGCATGCTTCTGGCGGAAGCGGCGAAAAATGTCATCTCCTGTTCCATGGAACTCGGGGGCAACGCCCCGTTCGTTGTTTTCGACGATGCGGACATTGACGCGGCGATCGAGGGTCTGATGGTCGCGAAAATGCGCAATGCGGGTGAGGCCTGCACGGCGGCAAACCGCATTTATATCCAGTCCGGTATCCACGATGCCTTCGCGGAAAAATTTACCCGACGCATGGCCGCCCTCAGGGTCGGCCCGGGTGTGGGTCTGGATACGGAATGCGGTCCGATGATCACGCGCAAGGCGGTGGAGAAGATCGAGCGCCTTGTTGCGGACGCCATTTCGCGCGGCGCGCGCGCTCTCTGCGGCGGACGAACATTGGCAGGCCGCGGCTTTTTTTATCGGCCGACGGTGCTTGTCGATGTTTCCCCGGCCTCCGATATGGGCTGCGAGGAGATTTTCGGTCCCGTCGCGCCGCTCTACCGTTTCGAGAGCGAGGCAGAAGTCATCGCTGCCGCCAACGATACCGAATATGGCCTCGCCGCCTACATCTATACCCGCGACATTGGCCGCGGCATGCGCGTCGCCTCCAAGATCGATGCCGGCATGATCGCGCTCAATCGTGGACTGGTCTCCGATCCCGCCGCTCCCTTTGGCGGTGTGAAACAGAGCGGCCTTGGACGTGAAGGAGGGCAGCATCACGGTATCGCCGAGTTCATGGAAGCCAAGTACATTGCGACAAGTTTCTGAGGGAGGAACCTGTGGCCGCCGATCCGTTCCGCATTCGTGACCATGTCGCAGATTTCGACGCGATCGTTGACGATATCCGAGCTCGCAGCCTTGCAACGCGGCGCACTGTCGCCATGGAGGCCAACATCGCCTACGGGGATAGGCCTGGCGAGACGCTCGATATCTTCCTGCCAAACAGCGCCGGCTCGGACATGCCGATCCACATGTTCATCCATGGCGGCTATTGGCGGATGTTTTCCAAGGAGGACTATTCCTGCGTCGCTGAAACGATCACCGGCGCCGGCGCGGTCGCAGCCATCGTCGATTATTCGTTGATGCCCACGGCGAGAATGGACGCCCTGGTTGGTCAGGTCCTGAAGGCCAAGGCTTTTCTGCTGGCGCATGCCGATCGTTTTGGCGCCACGTCAAAGCGGTTTTCCGTCAGCGGCCACTCCGCCGGTGCACATCTTGCAACCTTTCTCTTTCATCGCTCAGCGCCTTCGGGGGTCGTCGCTGCTTTCCTGCTTGGCGGGCTATACGATCTGGAACCCCTGCAGACGTCTTTCCTGCGGGACGAGATCGCCCTGAGCGACGAGGAGGTGCGACGGTTTACGCCCATGCGTCATGAGCACGATCCTGCAACGCGTGTCGCCATCATGACCGGCGAACAGGAAACTGGTCCGTTCAAAATTCAGGCAAATGCCTTCAGGGGCATTCTTGCCGCCCAAGGGCTTGACGTGCGGGCATCGCAGGTCGCAGACGGCAATCACATGAGCACGGTGCGCGATCTCGCTGTCCTCGGCACGCCTGTGGCGGCAGCATTGCGCGCCTTGATTGCCAATAATGCCAGTGAGGAACCGAAGCGATACACCTTCCCTTGATCGCCGGTTTCGTGATCGTGGCGATCGAAGCGTGATGCATCGGCTCCTATGGCCGGTACCAAGTCGTGCCGATCCGCGTCGTCGAACGTCGCGCAAAGACCGACCGCGCCCTAAAAATCGGCCACCTTGCCCCAGGCGGATCCGCCGAAGCGGTCGGGGTGGTAGGACCTGGGATCAACGATCGGCTCATCGCCCGTGACGATATCGGCAATCAGATGACCGGCGCCAGGCCCGATGCCGAAGCCGTGGCCGCTGAAGCCGGCAGCGAGGATGAAACCGGGCAAGGTGGCGATCTCGCCGATCCCCGGTACGCCGTCGGGCGTGCTGTCGACATAGCCGGCCCAAGTCGCGCTGATGGCGGTTTTCTTCAAGGCAGGGAGAAGCTCGAGCGCCCGCGCACGCGTAAGCGCGATGGTGGCCTCGTCGACCGTCGGGTCGAGGATTCGCATGCGCTCCATTGGCGTCGGTCTGTCGAGCCGCCAGCGGGCCAGAGATTCGTGGCCGGAGCGAAAGCCCTCCAGCCCGCCTGGTGCGAGACTGCGCCAGCGCCGGGCGAACATCGGCAGGAATTGCCGCGCGAAGCGGAACTGCTGTGGCGTCGGATCGACACGGGCGCGGCCGCTGATCGCGAGCGTGTGACCACCATCGCGGCGTCGCGTTACCGACACGGCTGATGTATGCAATGCATCCGGCAGGCCGCTCGCGCCTGGAGATACGCAGAGGATCGAGGAGCGTATAGAGGCTTGCGGAAATCGAATGCCGAGCTGGCGGCAGAAGGAGGAGGCCCAGGCGCCGCCGGCGAGGACGGCGATTTTCGTCCGGATCGTGCCATGCTCGGTGACGACGCCCGAGAGCCGGCCGCCTTCGACGTCGAGGCCGCGGGCCGCGCAGGACTGATGCACCGTGCCGCCGAGTTTCAGGATCGCACGCGCGACGGCCGGCGCAGCGCTCGCCGGATCGGCGGTGCCGTCGGTCGGCGACAATACCCCGCCTTTCCATGAAGTGCCGGTGGCATGCCCGCGTTCGGTCGCCTCGGCGCTGCTCAGCATATGCGTCGTGACGCCGACCGAGCGGGCGAAATCGCGCCAGCGGGCCCAACCGGACAGTTCCTCGTCGCTATTGCTGAGATAGAAGAGGCCGCAACGATGGAAGCCGGTGTCCTCCCCGGTCTCAGTGGCGAAGCGCTCCCACAGGTCGAGGCTCTTCGTCGACATCGGCAGTTCGCGGGCGTCGCGGTTCTGCTGGCGGCACCAGCCCCAGTTGCGGCTCGATTGTTCGGCGCCGATCAGACCCTTCTCGACGAGGGCCACCTTCAATCCGCGCCGGGCGAGATAATAGGCCGTGAAAACGCCGACGATGCCGCCGCCGATGACCACGACATCAGCGGTGGAAGGCAGTTCCGGCGTGGTGTCGACGCGATTGAGCGGTGCGGGCATGGGAGAGTCTCCGTTTTAAGCGTAGTGTAGCGGATCCGACGCCACGGCTTTGCCGGAGATCGGTTGGTGGCAGCAGAAGATTCCGTGTCGGGAGCATGCCAGCAGTCGTTTGTGCTTCGGCCTGTCCTGCAACGCGATCGACAGGCCAACGTCATGTGTTAAGGTTGGTGCCGGCAAGCAGCAGCATAATCTGCTGCGTGATTGGCGATCTCGAGCAAATGAGGGCGTGTGAGATGAAACTCGACCGGATCGACGTAAAAATTCTCTACGAACTGCAGAAGAACGGCCGCGTCACCAATGTGGAACTCGCCGAACTGGTCAATCTTTCGCCAAGCCCCTGCCTGATGCGGGTGAAGAAGCTGCAGTCGGAGGGATATATCGAAGGTTATTCGGCTCAGATCAACGTCAGCAAACTGGGGCAGACGCTGACCGTGTTCACCGAGATCACCCTGAAAAACCACCGGCAGATCGACTTCGCCCGCTTCCTGGCGGCGATCGAGAAGGTCGACCAGGTGATCGAATGCCATCTGGTTTCGGGCGGCTACGATTATATGCTGAAATTCGTCACTGCCGGGATAGACGAATACCAGACGATCATGGAGCGGCTGACCGACCTGGACGTCGGCATCGACAAATATTTCAGCTTCGTTGTCCTGAAATCGCCGATTATCAAGGCCCACATGCCGCTGACCACCCTATTTCCGCATTAGAGCTATTTCAGCAAAACTGCGCAGTTTTTCGCGTCTCTCTGCGCGGATACAGGTTCTCTCTGTCGCAGGTTGTTCTCCCTATAACTATCAGCTTCTTCTGGTTGGAAGGACTTGCGACATAATTTCGGCCTTACCTTCCAAAGCCATGTTCGCTGCCACTTGCTGGGCTCCTGCCGCGGAGCCGAGGCTTTCGAGCACGACCTGACCCGGTGCGCGCTTGATCTGGTAAGCGCGCAACTCTTGGTTCGAGGAGGGGAGTGCAGTTTGCCGCACAATTTCTTGAAGCAAATCCGACCCGAGAAATTTTGCAGTGGAATCGGCGCTCAGTGTCGGCAATAAGCCCGCACCAGTTCCGGATCCTGCTGGAGCCCGTCGAGCCAGGCCGGATCGAGCGTTGGCACCGATGAGAAGAGCAGTTGCGAATAGGGGTGTTGCGGCGCCTTCACCGTCAGGGATGTGATTTCCTCGACCTTGCAGCCGCCATACATCACGACGATCTCGTCGCAGATCGCCTCCACCACCGAGAGGTCGTGGCTGATGAAGATGTAGGAAAGGCCGAGTTCGCGCTGCAATTCCTTGAGCAGGTCGATGACCGCGGCGGCGACCACCGTGTCGAGCGCCGAGGTGATCTCATCGCAGAGGATCAGCTTCGGATCGGCGGCGAGTGCCCGGGCGAAGTTGACGCGCTGCTTCTGCCCGCCCGAGAGTTCGCCCGGCCGGCGATGGCGCAGGTTGCGGGGCAGACGTACCATGTCGAGCAGCTGATCGATCCGGGCGTTCCGCGCCTTTCGATCCATGCGGTGGTAAAAGACCAAAGGTCTGTCGAGGATGTCCTCGACCGATTTTGCCGGGTTGAGTGCGGTATCGGCATATTGGAAGACGATCTGCATCTCGCGCAACTCATCACGCGAGCGCTCGCGCGCGTTGCGATGCAGTTCCGTGCCGTCGAAGACGATCTTGCCGACCGCCGCCGGCAGGATGCCGGCGATTGTGCGGGCGAGCGTCGACTTGCCGCAACCGGATTCGCCGATAATACCGAGATTGCGGCCTCTTTCCACCTTCAGGCTCACGTGCTCGACCGCGCGAACGAGCGGCAGGCCATCCGCCTGGCGCTGCCCATAGCCCGCGACAAGACCTTCGATGCTCAGCAGGGGAGCCGTCGCGGGTTCGGCGGGGCCAGTTGCGCCACGCGGTTTCGGTTCGAAGGCCGCGAGTAGCTCCCTGGTATAGGGATGCTTGGCATTGTTGAGGATTTCGTCGGTGGTGCCGGTTTCCTGGGTCTCTCCGCCTTTCAAGACCACGATGCGGTCGGCGATCTGGGCGACGACGGCAAGGTCGTGCGACACATAAACGCCAGCGATGCCGCCCTTTTTCATGACCGATTTGAAAGCTCGCAGCACTTCGATCTGGGTCGTGACGTCGAGCGCCGTCGTCGGCTCGTCGAAGATGACGAGGGTCGGGTCGCCGATCAGCGCCATGGCGGCCGCCAGACGTTGCAGCTGGCCGCCGGAAACCTGGTGCGGATAACGGTTGCCGATCGTCTCGGGCTCCGGCAGGGACAGCGCCCGGAAGAGCTCGACGGCCCGGGCCCGCGCATCATCAGGCGACATCAGCTGGTGAATACGCGTGACTTCGATCACCTGGTCCATGATCGATGTGGCCGGGTTGAACGCGGCAGCCGCCGATTGCGGGACATAGGCGACTTCGGTGCCGCGCACCTTGGCGCGCTGCTTCTCGCTGAGCGTGACCATGTCCTTGCCGCCGACCGAAACGCTGCCGCCGGAGATACGACAGCCCGCACGGGTATGGCCCATCAGGGTCAGGGCGATGGTTGTCTTGCCCGAGCCGCTCTCGCCGATCAGCGCGACGATCTCGCCCTCGGCAACATCGAGGCTGACACCTTTGATGATTTCGACACGCCGGCCGGAATCGGTGGTGGCTTCGACCTTCAGGTCACGGATTTCGATGAAATTGCTCATGACGTGCTCCGGTCGCGAATTTTCTGCGGCAGGTTGTCAATCAGCAGGTTGACGCTGATCGTCAGGCTGGCGATGGCAAGCGAGGGAAACATCACCGCCGGCGCACCGAATGGCAGGCCGCCGATATTCTCGCGCACCAGCGCACCCCAATCGGCATAGGGCGGCTGGACGCCGAGACCTAGGAAGGAGAGCCCGGAGAGCAGCAGAACGATGAAGACGAAGCGGATGCCGAGATCGGCAAGTACCGGTCCGACGATGTTGGGCAGGATTTCCGAGCGAATGAGATAGAGGGTGCTTTCACCGCGAATGCGCGCGACCGTGATGAAATCCATCGCATTGATGTTGACGGCGAGCGCCCGGGCGAAACGGTAAGCGCCTGGGATGTAGATCACCGACAGCGTCATGATCAGCACCGGGACCGACGAGCCGACAGCAGCGACGACCACCAGGCCGAACAGCTTGCTCGGGATGGAGTTGAGGGCGTCGAGGAAGCGGCTGAGGATCGTGTCCAGCCAGCCGCCGGCGACCGCTGCGATCATGCCGAGCACGACGCCGCTGAAGCAGGCGATCGTGACCGCAGCGAGCGAGATACCGACAGTGTAGCGTGCGCCCATCAGAATCCGCGAGAGCATGTCGCGGCCGAGATAATCGGAGCCGAGCCAGAGTTCCCGGCTCATCGGGCCGAAATAGTCGAGATCGATGATCTCGCCGACGGGGTAGGGGATGACCCACGGCGCGAAGATCGCAACGAGCGCCCATGAGAGGATCACAGTGAAGCCGATCGCGCCGACGATGTTGAAGCGATAGCCAAACCGGGTTCCGGACAGCCGGACGGAGGTGGTTTCGGAACTGCTCATGGTCATCGGAGCCTCGGATTGGAAAGGATGGCGATGATATCGGCGATGGTGATCAGGAGCAGGTAGCCCAGGCAGAAGATCATCGCGCAGCTCTGGATCAGCGGCAGGTCGCGGGTGGCGACGGCATCCAGCATCAGCTTGGCGATACCGGGATAGTTGAAAATGGTCTCGACGATGATGACGCCTCCAAGCAGATAGGACAGCGAAAGCGCAACGGCATTGACGATCGGGCCGAGCGCATTCGGCAGCGCATGGCGAAAGACGATGCGCGGCCGGGAGGCGCCCTTGAGCAATGCCATTTCGACATAGGGTGTGTTGAGCGTCTCGATGACAGCTGCGCGCGTCATGCGGATCATCTGGGCCGAGACCACGAAGGTGAGGGTGATCACCGGCATGGCATAGACGCGCAACAGATCGGTCAGACTGTGGACCTCATTGGCGAAAGATAGCGCCGGCAGCCATTTCAGATAGACGGCGAAGATGAGCGCGGCGGAGGTCGCGACCATGAACTCCGGCACGGAGATGACGCCGATGGTGATCACGGTGACGATCCGGTCGTAAAGGGTGCCGCGCAGCATCGCCGCGGTGATCCCGAGCGTCAGCGCAATCGGCACGGAGAACAGCGCGGTGACGCCGGCAAGTTTCAGCGTGTTGACGAAGCGGCCGGCAATGAGAGCGGCGACCGGCATTTCGTTGGCATAGGACGTGCCGAGATCACCCTGCAGCAATCCGACGATCCAGCGCAGGAAACGAAAGAGCGCCGGTTCGTCGAGATGCATGGCCTTGCGCAGGCCTTCGACGGCTTCCGGCGTGGCGGCTTGGCCGAGCAGGATCGTCGCCGTATCTCCGGGCAACAGCGTTGTCGCAAAGAAGACGGCGAAGGAGACGATCACCAGGGTGATCACGGCGACGAACAATCTGCTCAGTACAAGGGATAAGACCTGGCGGTTCACGGGCGTCTTCCCTTTGCGTTCGAGTTAAGTTCCATCAATGCAGATGGAGGAACTGGCGCGCGGCTGCAGCCCCAGTCTCCTTTGCTGTATCAGGCTTCAAGCCAGACATATTCCGCGAAAGCGTAACCCATCTGGCCGCCGAGCGGGTTGGCTTCGAGACCCTTGAGCTTGGCGGTCGTGGCGTCGACGTTCGAGATATAGGCGGGAATGATAGTACCAGCTTCCTGGGCGACCATGCCCTGCATCTCGTTGTAGATCGTCTTGCGCTTGTCTTGATCGAGAGAGCCGCGCGCCTCGATCAGCATCTTGTCGAACTTCTCCGACTTGTACTGGCTTTCGTTCCACGGAGCGTCCGAGGTGTAGAGCAGGGAGAAGAGGATATCCGGGGTCGGCCGCGGGTTGATATTGCCGAAGTGGATCGGTGCCTTGAGCCAGTAATTGTCCCAGTAACCGTCGGAAGGTACCCGCTGGACGTCGAGCTTCATGCCGATTTCGGCGCCGGCCGCCTGGATTATCATGGCCATGTCGATCGAGGAAGCCGCCGCATCGGAAGCGATGATCGGAATGGATTGGCCGAGAACCCCGGCCTTGTCGAAGTGGAACTTCGCCTTGTCGGGATCGAAGGCCCGCGCTTTCAGCTCTGCGTCATGATAGAAGTTCGCAGGCGAAACGGGTTGGTCGTTGCCAACTTCGCCGAGACCGCGCAGCGCCGCTTTGACGATCTGTTCGCGGTTGACGAGATACTTCATGCCCTCGACGAAATCCCGCTTGTTGCCGGGCTCCATATCCAGTCGCATGTTGAGATTGGTGTAGTTGCCGGAGGTGGTCTTCGACAAGGTGAAGCCGTCGCCCTGGGTCTCGACGAGGCGCATCGAGCGCGGATTGATCGAGGCTGCGAGGTGGATGTCGCCCGAAAGCAGCGCGTTAACGCGGGCATTGTCGTCGCTGATGGCGAAATATTCGAAGGAATCGACGTTCGGGCCGGATTTCCAGTAATTCTTGTTCTTGATCCCGACCGAGCGGACGCCCGGCTCGAAGACTTCCTTGACGAAGGCGCCGGTGCCGTTGGCCTTGGTGAAATCGGTCGTGCCGTCGGCGACGATCATGAAGTGATGCATCGACAGAATGGTCGGCAGGTCGGCATTCGGGCTGGCGAGCGTGATCTCGACGGTTTGTTTGTCGACCGCCTTGAAGCCGGTCATCTGGGCGGCGATCTTGGCGACCTTCGAGCCGACGGATGGGTCGAGATGGCGCTTCAGCGAGAAAACTACGTCATCGGCGGTCAGCGGCTTGCCGTCATGGAAAGTAACGCCGTTCTTCAGCTTGACCGTCCAGGTCTTCGCATCCTTGGACTCGATCGCGTCGGCAAGCTCCATCTGCGGCGTGCCTGATTTGTCGAGGAAGGTAAGGCGGTTATAGAAGGAGCAGCACCGGACATAGTCGGTGGAGAGCGACGCCTTGGCGGGGTCGAGCGTATCGGCCGTCGAGGACGACCAGCCGGCCGCCTTGAGCGAGCCGCCGGAAACGGGCGTGGCGGCGAGCGCCTTGCCGGCACGGCCAAGCACGAGCCCGCCGGCAGAAAGGGCCACGCCGCCCGCGAGCATCATATGCAGCAACTCACGACGAGTGGCGCCACGGCGGATGGCGCTTTCGACCATGGCGTCGTCGGATCTGGTCCAATTGGTGATCTTGTCGTTCATCTCATTCCCCTTTTCTTGTGTGGCGGGCTGCCCGTTGCGGGCAGGCCCGATCTGCTTTCAAAGTCAGGCGCGGGCGGCAGCCACGGCATCGGCAAGGCCGGCCATGGAGGTGAAATGGTAATCGGGTTTGGTGAACTCGGCCGGTTCGATCGTGCCGCCGTAACCCTTCTCGGCATGTCGCCGCTCGATCCAGCAATTGGTCAGCCCGAGTTTCCGGGAAATCCCGATGTCGTGGTACTGGCTCTGGGCGACATGCAGGATGTCTTCCTTTGAATGTCCTTCCGAGACGACGTAGTCGAATACCGTCTCGAAGAAGGCGGGATCGGGTTTCTCGGTCCCGGTATCATCCGCGGTGAAGGCGGCATAAAAGGGATTGCCGAGTTCCTTCTCGAAGAAATCGAAGGCCCAGCGGCGGGCATTGGTCATCGCCACGAGGCGGTAATCCCTAGCAAGACTTGCCAGCGCTGCGGCGCTGTCTGCAAAACCCTTCCAGCCCTTGGCCGAATCCCGCAGCCGTTCGCCATATTTTTGCTCAGTGGGCAGGCCGAGCTTCGGCGCGATCGAGAGGTAGACGCGCACGAGGTCGTCGGGGAAGAGGTCGGCATCCTCGGAGTAGCGGGCTGCACGGTAAAGGCTAAGCGCCTGCTCGCCGTCGATTTCAGTCCCCGCCTCGGTCGCGATCTCGGCGAGGCAGGTCTTGAGGCCGCCTTCGAAGTCGATCAGCGTGCCGACGACGTCGAAGGTCATGTATTTGAATTCCGAAAGGCTCTTGCTCACGTGAATTCCCCAGTGTTCGGCTCCGATGGGAGCTCGGCTTCTCGAAGAAGAAAATTCTGTTCCGCTGGCGGGGTCTTTGTCCCGCTCTTTTGAAGGCTGGCATCTGCCGGGGCCTTTCGTTGTTTTCAGTGTGTCACCTGCACCGCACCGGATTCGCCGAATAGGCATCATGAGGCGGCACAAAATACCGAATCTGACCGTTTCGCGATATTCTCAGGCCTGCAACGCCCGCCGCACGTCCGGGTCCTCCAGCGTCTCGTCCAGGGTGACGCGGGTGCGCTCGACGATCGCGTCTATCTCCGTTTCGGTGCAGCAGAGCGGCGGAGCATAGCCAAGCACACCATTGCCGAAGGCGCGGATGACGAGGCCGTTCTCCCAGGCGCGATCGAAGATGCGGCGGGCGGGTTCGGCGGATGCCGGCAACGGCGTCTTGTTCACCTTGTCGACCACGAGTTCGACGGCGGCGAGCATGCCGCGGCCGCGGACATCGCCGACGAGCGGATGATCCCTCAGCGATTCCAGGCCCTGCATCAGCCGTGCGCCGGCCCTGACGCCGTTTTCGAGAAGGCCGTTTTCGTAGAGCTTCAGGACTTCGAGGCCGACCGCGGCGCTGACGGGATGGGCCGAATAGGTATATCCATGGCCGACGGCGGCAGCACCCGCGCCCTCGGCGATCGTTTGATAGACGTGATCGGCCATCAAGACGGCGCCCATGGGGACGTAACCTGAGGTGAGGCCCTTGGCGGTCGTCATGAAGTCGGGCACGATCTCATCCTCGGTGCAGGCAAAAAGCGGGCCGGTGCGGCCAAAGCCGGTGATCACTTCGTCCGCCACGAAGAGGATGTCGTTCGCGCGACAGAATTCGCGCATGGCTTTCATCCAGCCTTTCGGCGGCACCAGAACGCCGCCCGAGCCCTGGATCGGCTCGACATAGAAGGCGGCAACGCGTTCCGGCCCGATCGCCTCGACCTTGCTTTTCAGCGCAGCAAGCGAGGCGTCGATGATCGTCTGCGGATTGTCGCCCACCGGGTTGCGATAGGCGTAGTGAGACGGAATCTTATGCTGCCAATCGAATGGAACGCCGAAGCCGGCATGGAAGGCAGGCAGCGCGGTCAGACCCGCGCCGACCGTCGAGGAACCATGATAGCCCTGTTCGACGGAGATGAACTGATCGCGCTGAGGCTGTCCACGGGCATGCCAATAGTAGCGGATGAAGCGGACCGTGCTGTCCACCGCATCGGAGCCGCCGAGCGTGAAATAGACATGGTTGAGATCGCCAGGAGCGCGGTCGGCGAGTTCGCCGGCAAGCCGGATCGCGGGCTCGGAGCCGAGGCCGAAATAGGCCGTCGCATAGGGAAGCTCGCGCATCTGCCGGGCCGCTGCCTCGACGATGCTCTCGTGGCCGTAACCGGCATTGACGCACCAGAGGCCGGCGAAGCCGTCGATCAGCTGCTTGCCAGAGGCGTCGGTGACCGTCGCGCCCTTGGCCGAGGCCAGCACGCGCACGCCGAGCTTTTCGTGGCCGCGGTAGGAGGCGACCGGATGGATGAGGTGAGCGCGATCGAGTTCGATGAGGGAATTGCTGTACATGGAGATCTCCGGATCAGCCGAGCGCCTGGCTGGCGAGGGCAAAGGTGGTGACGGCCGGGTCGGCAGCTTGGCGAACCAACGGCTTTTCCATCGTGATTCCGCCGCCGACATGAGCGAGCCCCTGTTCGGCGAGCCATGGAGAAAGCCCGGTCTCATCAGTGGTGTCGACCCTGAGGAACCGTCCGGACCGTCTGGCGATGAAATGTTCGATGAGTTTCCTGGCCTCGCCGACGTCGGCGGCCACCACGGGTCCGATCACTTCGCCACGGCCGAAGGGACGCAGGCAAGCGAACCCCGAAACGTGGCCGTCGCGGCGAGTGACGGCGAATGCGCCGATCCCGGCGAAATAAGAGAGCAGCCCTTCGCGATCGGCGCCGAAGGCACGGCGATCGAGTGCCGCGATAGCAGCGAGGTCGGCGTCGGTGGCGGCTTGCGTTTCCGCCGGCACGGCGATGTCTCCGGCAAGGCCCTGATGTTGCGCCACGGTTCCCGTCTCGTGGAAACCAAGCTTCTGGTAGAGCGGCAGGCCTGCCGTCGTCGCCACCAGCCTCAGCGGCCGGTCTCCGGCGGCCAGCAATGCGGCGTCCATGAGCTTGCGGCCGAGACCCCTGCCGCGCATCGTCTCGTCGACGATGACCATGTTGATCGTCGCACAATCTCTCTTGTAAGGCGTGACGAGGACGGTGCCGACGACCTTGCCGTCCTCGACCGCAACCATCCCGTTGCTCAAGGCGAGCGCCAGCTGCCAGTCTTCGGTCCGATGCGGCCAGCCCGCCTGCCTTGAGAGCGCAACGGCGGCTTCCAGATGGTCGGGGCCGAACGGGACGATTTCGATCTGACTTGTTTGCATGGCGGCGTCCTTCATGTCGTGCCCGCCAGTCTGCCGGAGCGCCGGCGGGCAGATCGTCTGAAGGCCGTGGTTCAAGCAGTATCTTATGGCTTTGCTATCATCGGCGGCCGCATCTTATGCTAGAACCGACCGATATTCGTCGGATCCCGGGTCTGTCAATGCATCATCGCCAGCGCTGCCGTAAAGAAATCCTCGCCTCCGAAGTTTCCTGATTTCAACGCCAGCAGCATGTCGCCCTGGGCATTGCCGACTGTGCGCAGCACCGGAACACCGGGCGCAATCTCCGGGCCGATCAGAAAAGCCGGAATGGCGAGCCGGTCGACGGCCGCGCCCGAGGTTTCGCCGCCGGCGACCACAAGGCGCCGCACGCCTCTCTCCACCAGTTCGGCTGTGATGATCGATGTCGCGGTCTCGATCGCGTGGCCGGATGCCTCTCGTCCATGGAGCGATTGCAGCCGAGACACGGTTGCAGGCGCAGCACTCGCGGCGATGACGACGGGGCCGGCGGAGATGCGGTCTCCGGCCCAGGTAATCGCCGCGGCGATCTCATCCGGACCGGCAAGCAGCCGCTCAGGGTCGAGCCGCAGGACGGGCATCGATCGTTCGGCGATGTCGAGCTGGCGGAGCGTCGCCTTCGAGCAGCTGCCGGCAACGATCGCGGAAAGCCCGCCCACCGGGCGAATGGCGTCCTCCGTCGTTGCGCCGCCGGAGGAAATCCGACCGGAGCGGACGAGCGCGCGGGCAAGGCCGAGGCCGAGGCCGGACGCACCGGTGGACACCGGCATTTCCAACGCAATCTCGCCGAGCGTTTCCAGATCGCGTTCGAAAATCGCATCGGCGATAACAGCGGTGACGCCTGCGGTGCGAAAGGAATCGAGCCTCATTTTGACGGCGCCGGGTCCGGCGCCGATGGTCGTGAGATCGACCAGCCCGACAGCATTGCGCGATTGTCGGGTGAGCACCCGAACGAGATTGGCGTCATGCATCGGATTGAGGGGGTGATCCTTGAGCGGGCTTTCATTCAGCGGCTGTCCGCCGACGAAGAGATGGCCAAGATAGACGGTGCGTCCCGTTTCCGGAAAGGCGGGCGTCACCAGCACGACGCCGCCGCCCGCCGCCTCCCTCAAGGCTTCGGTGACCGGACCGATATTGCCGGCATCGGTGGAATCGAATGTCGAGCAGATCTTATAGAGCACATGGCCGGCACCCCGCTGGCGCAGCCATCGCTCAGCGCTGATGGCAGCCGTCACGGCGTCCGAGGCCGAGACGGAGCGGATCTTCAGGGAAACGACCACGGCGTCGACATCCGGTAGTGCCAGCGACGGGTCGGGAATGCCGACCGTCTGTACCGTGCGCAGACCGTTCTTCGTCAGGGTGTTGGCGAGGTCGGATGCGCCCGTATAGTCGTCAGCGATTGATCCGAGGAAAATAGCCATCGTCTAGCTCCGTGCAAAAGGTTTGAACCAGCCAAGACCGTCGAGAGTGTGGTCGCGCGGAATGTATTCGCAGCCGACGAAACCGTCGTAAGCCAGGCGGTCGATTTCGCCGAACAGATAGGGATAGTTCAACTCCTCCCCATCCGGCTCATTGCGTGACGGCACACTGGCGATCTGGATATGGCCGGTGATCGGCAGCAGGCGTCGCAATGCCATGGTGACGTCGCCATGGATGATCTGACGGTGATAGATGTCGAACTGCAGCTTCAGGTTCGGCAGACCGGATTCGGCAATCAGCCGTTCGGCGGCGCCGAAGTCGTTGAGGAAATATCCAGGCATGTTTCGCCCGTTGATCGGCTCGAGCAGCAGATCGATGCCTTTTTCCGCAAGCCGCCCGGCAGCATAGGTGACGGAGCGCCGATAACAGGAGGAGGCGCCTTCGTCATGATGGTCGGCGATGCCTGCCATCAGGTGCAACCGTCTGACCCCGGTCGCCTCCGCATAGTCCAATGCCCGCTCGACATCCGCTTTCAGCGCATCGAAGCGTCCGGGAAGGGCCGCGATGCCCCGCTCGCCGGATGCCCAGTCGCCTGGCGGCAGATTGAAGAGGGCCTGCTGCAGATTGTTGCGGTCAAGCCGTTCGGCGATCGCCTCGGGCGCGGCTTCATAGGGAAAGAGGTATTCGACGGCGGCAAAGCCTGCATCGGCTGCGGCGTCGAAGCGGTCGAGGAACGCCCATTCGTTGAACATCATCGTCAGGTTGGCGGCGAAAACCGGCATGTCTAGCGTTCCTTTTACAGGCTCTGCGGCTCTTTGGTGGAGCTGGGCAATTCAGCGCCGGAAAGCTTGGCGTAGAGCCGCGCGAGCGAGGAATCGTCGTCACGGCCCATGCCCGCCCCGGAGGCGGCCAGATACATCTGCAAGGCTGCCGCCGCGAGCGGTACCGGGTAACGCTCGGAGCGGGCCATGTCTTGGACGATACCGAGATCCTTGACGAAAATCTCGATGCTGCTGAGCGGAGTATAGTCTCCGGCCAGCACATGCGGCACGCGGTTTTCGAACATCCAGGAATTGCCGGCCGATGCGGTGATCACCTCATAGACCTTATCGAGGTCGAGGCCCTGCTTGGCGGCAAAGGTTATCGCCTCACAGGCGGCCGCGATGTGGACGCCGGCGAGAAGCTGGTTGATCATCTTGAAGGCCGCACCTTTTCCGGCCTCGTCGCCAAGCTCGTAGACCTTGGCGGCCATGGCGTCGAGACCCGGGCGCGCGGTGTCGAAGGCCTGTCTGGAGCCGGAGGCCATGATGGTCAGTTCGCCCCGCGCCGCCTTGGCCGCGCCGCCTGAAATCGGGGCGTCAAGATAATGCCGGCCAAGAGCCTCCGTCCGCTGCGCCAGATCGCGCGCGACGGCGGGATCCATGGTGGCCGACGAGATGAAGACGGCGCCGGGCTTCATTGTGCTCGCGACGCCTTGAGGCCCGAACATCACGGCCTCGGTCTGCGCGCCGTTGACGACCACGGAGACGACAATGTCGGCGTCCTTTGCCGCAGCGGCAGGGGTCGCCGCCCCACGTCCGCCGTCGGCGATGAAGCGGTCTACTGCCGCCGGCATGATGTCATATCCAACGACGTCGAGACCTGCGCGCTTCATCGACCGGGCCATTCCAAGCCCCATGGAGCCAAGACCGATGACGGCTGCGAGAACGGCCGAGCCCGAGTTTTCAGCAAGCGGTGGCATGAGCAGGTTCTCCAGTCTTGTGAGAAAAGGTCTGCGCCTCCGGGTGTCAGGTCTGGGAGGGCAGAAGGTACGTCAGTCGCACGTTGGCAGCGCTGCCAATTTCATTAGAGCATTTTGGCAGCGTTGCCAACTCCAAATGGTAGCGCTGCCAAAAAAGTCTTGCTTCTTGTCGGGAGCGATGAAACAGGTGATGGGGAAGTGGCCATCGGCGGACAGGCCGGGCAACCAGGCCGCAAGCTGGGTCAGACGTAGTGATGGAATTCAAACATCAGCCGACGGTAACGCTTGCCGAAGTCGCGGAAACCGCCGGTGTCGGCGAGAGCACGGTGTCGCGCGTGCTGCGCAACCATGGTTCGTTTTCCGACAAGACGCGCGAGCGGGTGATGGCCGCCGTCGAGCAGCTGGGCTATGTGCCGAACCGGATCGCGGGAACGCTTGCCTCCACCGGTTCGCGTCTTGTCGCCTTCGTCATTCCCTCTTTGTCCAACATCGTCTTTCCCGATGTGCTGCGCGGTGCCAGTGCCGTTCTGGAGGAAAACCGGTATCAGGCGGTTTTCTCGGTGACCGACTATGATCCGGGCAAGGAAGAAGCGCTCGCCGCTGCGATGCTTGCCTGGCGGCCGGCGGCGGTCATGCTGGCGGGGTGCGAGCATAGCGAGGGCACGGTGAAGATGCTGCGCGCCAGCGGGTGCCGGGTCGTCGAACTGCTGGATCTGGACGGTGATGCTCTCGATATCGCCGTCGGCTTCTCGAACCGCGCGGCCGGGCGGGAGAGCGCTGCCTTCCTGCTCAAGCGGGGGTATCGCCGGATCGGCTATGTCGGTCACGACCTGAACCGCGATACCCGTGCCGGCAAGCGTTTTTCCAGCTTTTGTGAAACGCTCGGCGCGCATGACGCCCCGCTCGTCGCCCGTGAAATTCTCGCCGGCGCTTCATCCGTGGAAAACGGCAGGCTGGGGCTGGAGCGGCTGCTTGCCCGGACGAGGGATCTCGATGCGGTTTATTTCTCCAACGACGACATGGCGCTGGGCGGCTATTTTCATTGTCTGGCCGAGGGGATAGCGATCCCCTCGAAGCTCGCCATTTTCGGCTATAACGGCCTCGATATCGGCCGGGCAACACCGCAACCCTTATCGACCATCCGAACGCCGCGTGTCGCGACCGGACAGATGGCCGCGCAGTTGGTCGTCACGAATGGGCCGCCGCAGGCCGTCGATCTCGGCTTTGAACTGATCGAAGGGGCAACCGCGTAATATTGGAGGAACTGTCATGTCCGACGCGCGCCTGCGTGAGGAAATCTGCCGATACGGCCGCTCGCTGTTCGAGCGCGGGCTGACGCCTGGTTCATCGGGCAACATATCGTTGCGGCTGGAGGATGGCGGCTGGCTGGTCACGCCGACCAACGCCTCGCTCGGCTTTCTCGACCCGGCACGGATCTCCAGGCTCGATGCCGAAGGCAGGCTCCTGTCCGGCGACAAGCCGACCAAGGAGATCCCGCTACACACTGCCCTCTATGATACGCGCGGCAGTGCCCGCGCCATCGTCCATCTTCACTCCACCCACGCGGTGGCACTGACCATGCTGCCGGAGATCGATCCGCGCGCCGCCCTGCCGCCGATGACGCCGTATTATCTGATGCGCGCCGGCGAAACCGCGCTGGTGCCCTATTATCGTCCCGGCGATCCGGCGGTGGCCGACGCGATCCGCGGACTGGCGGGCAAGTATTCGTCAGTGCTTCTGGCCAATCACGGACCTGTTGTTGCCGGCGACAGCCTGGAAGCGGCGGTCTTTGCGACCGAGGAACTGGAGGAAACGGCGAAGCTCTATCTGCTGTTGCGCAACCTCAATCCCCGTTTCCTCAGCCCGGCGCAGGTGGCCGATCTCGTCAACACCTTCGGCCTCGACCTTCCGTCGCATCACGATGATGATCACGACGGCGATTGAAGGCGTCACTCCGCCGGCCGTTGACGGCGGGCAGGCGCACAACCTTCTGCCAAACCCTGCTTTCGATACGATAGATTCTGCTTCCGATGGCGGCAATTCAGGCGCGCTGTGGGTGAAGCGGTCCCTATGATTGTGACACGTCCCCAGTTCCGATCGCTCAAGGATACTCAAATGACGACGTTCCGTCCGAAATACATCACCTTCGACTGCTACGGCACGCTGACCAACTTTCAGATGGCGGAGGCGGCACGCGATCTCTACGGCGAAGAGCTCGACGAGCCACGCATGGCGGAGTTCATCAAGAATTTCGCTGCCTATCGCCTCGACGAGATCATGGGCGACTGGAAACCCTATGCCGAGGTGGTGCACAATTCGCTCGAGCGGACATGCAAGCGCAACGGCGTGACATTTCGCGACGAAGCCGCCCGGATGGTCTATGAGCGGGTTCCGACCTGGGGGCCACATTCAGACGTCCCGGCCGGTCTCGCCAAGGTCGCCAAGGAAATCCCCTTGGTCATCCTCTCCAACGCCATGAATTCGCAGATCATGTCGAACGTTGAAAAACTGGGCGCGCCCTTCCACGCGGTCTATACCGCCGAGCAGGCGCAGTCCTACAAGCCACGCTTCAAGGGCTTCGAATATATGCTCGATATGCTGGGCTGCGGGCCGGAAGACGTGCTGCATTGCTCGTCCTCCTTCCGCTATGACCTGATGTCGGCCCACGACCTCGGCATCAAGAACAAGGTTTGGGTCAATCGTGGCCACGAGCCGGCCAATCCCTATTACGGCTATGTCGAAATTCCCGATATCTCGGGCCTGCCTGGCGTCGTCGGGCTCTGACGGAGAGACGCGGATGTGGTTCGAATCCTACTGGCACGACACGGCACCAGCCTTTGCCGGCGGCGCTCAGGGCCCCGTCGAAGGACATTATGACGTCGCCATCATCGGCGCCGGCTTCACCGGGCTTGCCGCGGCGCGCCAGCTTGCAAAGGCCGGCGTCAAGGTCGTCGTGCTGGAGGCTGAACGGGTCGGCTGGGGGGCATCGGGGCGCAATGGCGGCCATCTCAACAACGGGCTCGCCCACAGTTTCCTGTCTGCCAAATCAGCACTCGGCGTGGAGCGGGCCGTCGCCCTCTACAAGGCGTTCGACGATTCCATCGACACGATCGAGGCGATTATCGCCGAAGAGGAGATCGACTGCAGTTTCCGCCGCGCCGGCAAGCTGAAGCTTGCCTCCAAGCCGCAGCATTTCGACGCCATTGCCCGCAATTTCGAGGCTGTTCACAGAGAAGTCGATCCCGACACGGCACTTCTGACGGCGAGTGACCTGAAAAGCGAGGTTGGGTCGCCCTTCCATGGCGCCATGCTCTCGAAGAAAAGCGCGATGATGCATATGGGCTGCTATGTCGTGGGGCTCGCCACGGCGGCCGCGCGTCACGGCGCGACCATCTTCGAAAAGGCGGCCGTGACCGCCCACCGGCAGGGCAACGGCCGCCACAGCCTGACGACGGCACGCGGTACCGTCACCGCAGACCACGTGCTGGTCGCGACAGGCGCCTATACGCCGTCGCTTTTTAATTATTTCCGCCGCCGGATTATTTCCGTCGGCAGCTTTCTGATCGCCACCCGTCCGCTGACCGACGCCGAAATCGCCGCTACGATGCCGGGCAACCGGACCTGCGTGACGTCGATGAACATCGGTAATTATTTCCGGCTATCGCCGGACAAACGGCTGATCTTCGGCGGCCGTGCGCGATTTTCCGCCACGTCGGATCAGCGCTCGGACGCAAGGAGCGGCGATATTCTGCGCGCCAGCCTTGCTGAAATCTTCCCGCAGCTTGCCGGCGTCGAAATCGACTATTGCTGGGGCGGGCTCGTCGACATGACGAAGGACCGCTATCCGCGCGCCGGCTATGTCGACGGTGTCTGGTATGCCATGGGCTATTCCGGCCACGGCGCCCAGCTCTCCACCCATCTCGGCATGATCATGGCCGACGCCATCCTCGGCAAGGCCGACCTTAATCCGATCAAGGGGCTCGACTGGCCCGCCGTCCCCGGCCATTTCGGCAAGCCGTGGTTCCTGCCGCTCGTCGGGCTCTATTACAAGACGCTCGATCGCTTCCAGTAACGGGCCGGATCAGTCCGATTGCCACTGTTCTAGGATTGCGATGAGCGCCCGCGCGGCGGTTAACTACCTGGCCTCGCTGACGGGATAAATCCTGAAAATCCCAAGGCGGTTATCAGTCGTGATCGCTGCAATACCCGCCTCATATGCGGCGCGGACGATTGCCTCATGCAATTTCTCAGGCTCGCTCTCTCCGGTAAGGACCTCCAAACAGATGCTCACCGCCGTGAGAAATTCCTCACCGTCGTCGGTGGGCCATTCCTTCAGCAACAGTTGGGCAGCCTCGCGAGCGGTATGGATCACCTTGCGATCTTTCCCTTCCGCAAAAACCAGAATTATCGTTGGGAAACTTTTGAACATATCGAATCTCATTGCCCCCTGAACTCCGCGGGACGGCCAGTGCCAATGCCGGGCCATGGTTTCGGACCGGGATTGGCCACACATGCTCGTCAACCATCTTCGGTGTCGTTTCGACAATCACGTCGCCTTTCTTCCCTTTGGTGGGAAGCAAGCTTGGCTTTTAGCTCGCGGGCTGCCGCCTCAAGAAGTCGCTTGAATTCTTCGGAGGTTACGCCATCCGCGCGCATCACCATGGCGATCAGTGGATCACCAAGAGCTTCGGTTATCGTCAGCTCATCGTTCTTTCCGGCAGTTGCCCCAACGGAGCAATGATATTCCGAGGAAAATAGCGCGATCATGGACATACCTTACATTCGGGTTCTTTGGAGAGAGCGCAGCTTGGCCTGGTCGCCTTTGAGGTCCAATATCCATTGGCGTCCCCGGGCGAGCGAGTGTCTCGAAAGGCATTTTTGGACAATCTGCGACACGGCAAGGCCGGCGACCAATGGGCTGTCGACGGTAGCCTGCGGCGCGCGTAAGCCGTCGTCGGCCGTGACTTGGGTAGCGCAATGGCAGACGGAACATGCGTCCTCATGCACCAAGGCCAAAGGCCCTGCCATGCAATAGTTTGCAGAGCGACCCAGATGCAGATGAGGCGGCAGGCCGGCTTCCAATGCCAGGCAGGCTGACAGGAGATCTTGGGTTGGACGAGAATCGCCGCCGGCGAGGATGAGGAACGGGTTATTGGCGTAGTTTGCGATTAACCGCAGCGCCGAGGCGCCTTCCGCAAATTCCGGCAGCGCGAAGACAGTGGCCGAGAAACCCGCGGCCAGATGGGTCGCCAGCCTGTCCGTCTTCAGCCGGCCGAGATCAGCCTCGCATGCCCATGGGAGATGGTTCAGGTCGTTCTCATCGATACGATCCGCATCCACGAGAAGGAAACGACGCGCGCCGAGGGCCGCGAGCTGGATGGCGATCTGCGAGCCCAAGCCGCCGCATCCGATGATGACGAAGTCGATGTCGCCAAACAGTGCGATGTCGCGTTGCCGATGGCAAAGAGGCGCCAGGAAGGGGTCGTGATGATCGACTGCGGCGGGATCATATTCGTCCGTCGCCGGCATATCTGGAGCCTCCAACGAGACGACGAATGCAGGCCTGGTAACATGGGGGCTCTGTTCCTCGACAGAATCGGCACTATTGCCGGTGAACAGAGCCCCCCGGCCGCCCCGCCCCAGGCTGTGGGTGACAAGGTTCGGGAAGTCGACGGATACGCTGGCAGCCGCCGATAATCGTTTGGACCGATAATTGACCATCACATCGCCTCCGTCTCGCGGGGCGCAACTCCGCGGATCGTCGCGGCGTAGTGACCGTAATCCTCGCCCATCGCATAATCGGGTGTCTTCACAATCACGTGGAATTTGCCGTCGTACCACAGGCTGACATTGTCGCCGCTGTCATCGATCTCTCGCCGGCCCATCCGAGGATCGATCGGCTCCTTGCCGCGCAGCAGCATCTGTCCGATATCCCAGGCTTGGCGATCGAGAACTCGCTGGCGCTCGGCAAGATGCGCCTGCCGGTGCGCAATGGGTTCTTCGGCAAGCAACTGGCTGACGAGGAACAAGATCCGACTACTCCAGGAAGGAATGGCGGCGATGTCTGGGAGGTCGAGGAGGACATCGCCGCCGAGACGTTCGATCCCTTTCCGAGCGATGTCGATAAGCGGGACTTGCCGCGCGGCATAGGCGATTATGAATGCCGCTTTCCGGGAGCGGCGCTTAGGATCCGCCTCGGTGGATAGGCATGCCATGCGCAAGGCGCACTCCCAGGGAATGGTGTAGGCCGTATGCAGGATGCTCTCGAGCGTCTGTAGGTCCTTCTTGTATGGGGAAACATATTGGAACTCGCCGGGCAGGGATGCCGCCGCCGAGGTCGTATAGAACCCGAGCAGGATATTCCCCGCCTCATGAAGCAGTTGGGCCGCTGTCGCGGCATGATCGCCGGCGCGTAATCTCTCGCTGGAAAGGACGATGAGCGCGCTGCCCGGCAATTCGTTCGAACTCGAAAAGGAGCACTGCGGTTCGCGCCGCACGCCAACGTAAAGCGTGTGCAGGCCGGCGATCAGACGCTGATGGCCATACTCGTCCAAGTCCGCGATCAATGCGAAGGCCTTCTCCAGATGGTCGGCGATTCGATCCAATTGCGCATCGTCGGAGATCGGAAAGCCGGGCCGGGGATAGTCCGGCATGCATCGGCGCAGGAGGGCTTGCATGATACGGCTACGCGCCGGACTTTCGATGTGCATGAGGCCGATGCCGCAAGAGAGCCGGCACGCTGTCTGACGTTCGAGTTCAAGATCCGATGCGATCAGATCCGGCTGCAGATAGCGGCCGACAACCTGCACATCGGGGCGGGCTGCCTGCCATTCCAGACTGCGCGCGAGCGCATCCATCCAGGCCGCAAGTACGGATGAACGGTAAGGGTCGGCGCGGACCGGTCCGGCAACCGCTGGCGGAAGCTCCGGCAGGCGAGTGTATCGGCCATCTGCAAGGTCGGGGAAATAGCCTGACAGTGCCTCTACCCCAGCCGAACAACCGGCGAGCTTCGAAGCCGCCGCAAGCGTGCGGCCATATTGGAAGCGTCGCTTCAAAAGGTTGCGTGTTGCCACGCGCTGGAGGGAGACGGAACTTGCCATCAGGGGATTGCGCTTGAGCAGGAGGCGCGCCTCATCTGCCAACTGTTGTATGCGGGACGCGGACATCGGCAGCCTCCGAGAGTTTGTCTTCGGGCGGATCAAGGTTGCATCTCGGGCAAAAATGCCGGAGTTCGGGACGGCTTTGCCCGGCATCGGAACGTTGCGCGTCGTCGGTTGAGAGGCACTATTCCCCAAGGGCGTCATTGGCCCGCCAGTTTGGCGTTAAAAATCCGTAAAAATGACGTAAACAAAGAAAAAGCCTCCAAGATCGAGGAGGCTTAGAATTCTGGATAACGCAGCCGCAGCAGTCAGATCGCCAGAGCGGCCTCAACCGCCGCCCGCGCATTCGGCAGGCCCGACCCGAAGAAATAGACCGCGTCGAGAGCGTCCTCGCTTTCGGCGTTCATGCAATCTGCCGTCAGTTGTCTCGTTCCGGGTGCGACAATGGCGTCCAGGCGAGAGGCGGCTTTCAGAATTGACTTGACTTGAGGCCCCGAGAGGCGGTCACCGGGATTGTGGCGGCTTTTGTGGGCCCGCTGTATCAGGGCGCATAACCCGCCCACCTGCGCCGACGCGCCTGATGTGCCCCCGAAGGGGGTGTAGTATCCGCCCCCGATGCCCGGATTGGTACCGAACGGCACGATGGCCGACCACGGATCGGAGCCATGATTATAACCGAAAATCCCCGGCAGGTCCGTCGTCAGCAGCGAGAAGTGCGAATAGTAGTATTCCCGCGTTCGAAAAGCGCTGTAGTCGTGCTGCGCGGCAAATGGAGAAAGCCGGTCGAGGCGCAACTGATGCCTGTTGAAGACCTCCCCGTCGTCAGAGGGGGAGACAACCGTCAATCCTTCGCCGTAATTGCTGTAGCCCGAACGGAAACCTTCGACGGTAACGGCTCCAACTGCAATGATGCCGTTGTTGTCGGCGGCAAGACTAGCCGGATAGATCAGCTGGCTCTCGCCACTGTTTCCTGCGGCGCAGACGATCGGGATGTGCCGGCTGATGGCGAGGATGAGTTGTTTGAGGACATGCCATGGGCGATCGGGATTAGAGCCTTTCTGCGCTGCCTTCGGCTCCAGTTCAGGCCCACCCTGATCCGCAACGGCAATGCGCGTGAACAGATTGGCGGCATCCTGGTTTTTCCATAATTCCAGGTCGGCCTTCAGTTCGTTCTTCGGGTCAACGATACTGTGTTTCGGGTCAGGCAGACCGCGCGGCAAGACGATCACGTCTGCTTTCTGAAGATAGGCATAAAGGAAGGCAGCAATGAACTGCCTGACATCGTCTTCGAAGGAGGTTCTGATCGAGATGAGCCTTGAGAAAGGATCAACGCCGAAATAGGGGATGACGTTGCGATTGCCGCTCGTGCGCAGCTCGTCGCCATTCCCGTAGAAGGCTCCTTCCGGCGGAAGGCTTGGCGTGCCTTCTTCCGCAACAACGGCGGGTTCGCCGACGATCAGCCCAGCGCAACAAGTACCATGCGACGCAAACAGCGATTCCGGATTGTAGAGCCGCCGGAGAACACCCTCCGACGCGGCGTATTCGGCAACCAGATCACCGAGATAGTCCCGGTCGTCGTTCGAAAGGCCGATATTGCCGAGCGGAGCGATGTCGAGCCCGGCAAAGAAGGCATGCCTTTCCTCGCGGTCGAAGGATGTGGTCGTCTCGAGAATTTCGAGCACGCGTGCGCCGTAACGATGGGTCGTCAAATCGATTGACGCCTCCCGGTCAAGCCGGGTTGCCAGATTGGGATGATCCGGAGATACGCCGACATCGATCAGCGCGACCCGCGCGGGTCGCAGCGGGCCGGCGGAAGCGATGGCATCCCAGACCGTGCCGGTGATGAGGGGATCGGAGAGCGCGCGTGCGGAGCTCGCATCGGGCGCTGGAGGCGCCGGTGGAGCCGATCCGTATTCCGCGTCGACTACGCCAAGAGCAGTCAGGTGCCAGAGGTAATAGTAGTTGATCGGCGAGGGCTCAGGCATTTGTGTTTGATCCGTCATGGTTGTCACCCTGTTGAGCAGCAGCTGGAGAATTCAGACCCATTCGTCGTGTACGGCCGCGAACAAAGGACCGAACGCGTCGTGGAGGTAGGGAGCGAAGCGTCGGGCGAGATCTCGCCCCGCCTGCGTGTCGCTCGGATAGTGCAGGCCGGCCCATTCGCGATTTTCGGCGACGTTCTGGGCGATGCGGGCAAGCTCGTCGGTGGCCGGATGTTCCGGCAGGATTGTTGAGAACGCGAAGGCGATCGAAAAGCACTGGAACGAATGGTTGCTGGGATAGGACTCGTGGACGGGCACGGCCAGCAACGGCCGCAGCAGGGGCTCGAACTGGTTTGGCCGCTGCCGGTTGAACTGGCTCTTGTAGATCAGTCCGACATATTCGCAGGCCGTCAGGATCGCCTGAAAAAGGCCTTCCGTCTGCTCGAAACCGCCGAGATCCTCGATATACAATGCGCGGGTGAATTCCCCCACGGAGATGGTCGACTCGATTTGAATATCGGGCAGGCGCCGCATGCGTTCGCGGTCGCGGCGTTGCATAGAGAGCAGTACCGTCGTTTCGAGGCGGGTATAATCCGGGCCGGGTGGCGGAAGTATATCCAGCATTTCCCAGGTGAAGCGCCGCGCCGCGGTATAGGCGTTGCGTGACGGCTGCTGGTGCAGCCTGCGCAGCTCGAAGGAGGGGATAAGCTGCGACACGCCGAGGCTGCCGCCGTCCATCGTCGACTTGTTCTTGTTCTTGTTCTTATTTTTGTTCTTGTTTTTGTTCAGCGACGCCTTGTTGAGCACCGACTTGTTCGCCACGCTCTTGTTGAGAACCGAGGCTACGGCCATCGTCGCCATCATCGGCCCGGCCAGAAGCGCTGCATCTTCACCGGTGCCGGGGAGCAGCGCAGGTTCGGAGGCTGCATCCGGTGCAGCCGGCGACGCACCGGCGAGAGGATCAGCACCGGTATCGTCCCTGGGTTCGCATGGAAGGACCGTATCCGGCTCAATCCTGAATTTATAACTGTTTAGAAATAAAACTAATTTTGATTGCGATTCGTGGGCAGTGTCCGCTTCCATGGCAGCCTCCTTGCGCGATGATGTGAAGAATTGTCCGGGGTTCAGCGCAGCTTGGCGCCGGCCTTGAGCAGGCCGTCGATCAGGATCTGCCCGCCGCCTGTGTCAAGCAGCGGATAGCCGCTGCCGCGGAAGGCGTCGATGGAGAAACCGCCCTCGACTGCCTCAAGACGCTGCAGGTAATGCCGCGCGCCGCCGAGATCGTTGGAATGGGCATGACTGGAGGCAAGATAGCGCAGCAGGCTGTTGAAGTTCGGCCGTGCCCGCAGGGCTTCTTCGCCTGCAGATATGGCTGCGGCATGATCGCCTGCAAGCGCTGCCGCAATGCATTTGGTCGTATCGAAGTAATATTTATGCGGGCTGTAGACGCCGAGCTCTTGTACCCAACGCGCCATCGCCACCGCCTTGTCGGGCTGGCCTGCATAGCAGTGCAGCATCGCGTAGAGGTCCCAACCGAGCGGCAGGGCCGGATTCAGGCGGATCGATTTTTCGAACAGGTTGGCCGCATAGTCGTATTCGCCGAACAGGAACGAATGGACGTGGCCGACGAGCGCGAGCGACACGGAATTCTGCGGATCGAGTTCCAGCGCCTTGCGTGCATAGGCCTGGGCTTCCTCGATCAGATGGGCATCCAGCGCGTTGAAACGCTGGCCAACCTGGAAAGTCCGAATGAATGACAGCCAGGCAAAAGTCGATGATCGCGGCTGATACTGGATCTGTTCTTCCAGGCGCCGTTCCGCGTTGTCGAGGTCGTCGCGCGACAGCCGAAAGATCGCATTGACGGCGTCGATCAGGAGCCCGTCTTGCGACAATCTGCTGTCGGTTGCCTGGATCTCCTCGAAATAGGCCAGTTGATCGACTGCCTGGCTGATCAGCGCAGCGGCGATGCCGAACTCGCCGCGCTCGAACTGCGTGCGGTTGATTGCCTGACTTCCCAGCCAATGAATGCGGTTGTTGATCAGGTGCTTCATCACCAGTTCGATCAGCACCATGTCACCATCAAACGTCAGGCGAAGCTGAAGGCATAGGGGAAGGCTGATTTGCTGTTCACTCTCTTCAATATGCGGCGAGGTGAACGAGAGGTCGGTGACGCCAAAGCCCAGCCCATCGATGATGGCTTTTGCAATGAGGTTTTGGAACCGTGTCGCAGCAATTTGCCCGCCCTCGCCGGCACCCACCACGATGGGGGACAGAAGAGCCATCATCCATCGCCAGTCACCGCCAACCCGCCGCCCAGAGGGACCGCTGCTGGCGATATCCACGGGTGGTTTGCCTGTTCTCGACGTATCCGGGGCGCCAGTTAACGGCAGCAGGGCGGAATGTTTGGCGATATCGCGGCTCGGCTGCTGTCGCGGCTCGAAGACGTCGTGGACTTGTCCTTCATCGAGACGGCGATACCAGTTTTGCCTTTCCAGCGCCAACCAGTCCTCGAATTCAGGATCGCGGATGTCGATACCTTCGAGCAATTCGTCGGTGACTTGATCCGCAGACCGCTCCGTCCGAACCACCAGGTCGGTATCGAGCGCCAGTCGGTCCATATCCAGCCAAACGGTATTCTTATCCGCAATCAAGAGATCACGTGCCGGCCCCAGACTCTTATGAATGTCCAAAAGCGCCTGGCGTAGACTGGCTGCCGCCTGGTCGTCGGAGCGATCGCTCCATAACTTGTCCCTAAGCCAGATTCTCGAGCGCGAGCCCCGGGTGGACAATGCAAGCATTGCCAAAAGAGCCTGTGCCTTTTTGGATTTCGGAGCAACCGACCGCCCCCCGGCGTCCACAAGGGCAAAGGGCCCGAGCAGGAACATCCGAAACGGATATTGCTCCTTGTTCATGCGATCCACCGGCCCCGCCCCCGCTGCCTCCGATACGCTCGTTTGGCGGCCGGAAAACCTGGCATCCAGGGGCCAGTCTGCCACAACTTCGGCTCCTGGCAAGCAACCGGGAAGGGAAACCGGGATTGCGAAATGTAAATCTATGCTATGGCGATGATCGAACTGAAGCATAACCGGTTGAAATCCCTCTGCGTAACTTCGCAAACCGGCCGTAGCATCCTGCCGTCAAAGCAGCGTCAAAGAAATGTTGTTTGGGCACCGTAATTTTGCGGGCATCCGCCAAAGGCTGCGGAGTACTTAGAACGATGTGTCGGTGTTGCTCCAGCGGGAGCATCGACCGTGGCTCCCGATCATCCAGCGCCGGGATGATGTCCCGGCGCTCTTTTGTTTTCCTGTAGTTAGGCGAGACCGCCGATGTGGAAGCTCTTCATTTCGAGATATTCCTCGATGCCGCACTGCGCGCCCTCGCGGCCAAGACCGGATTGTTTGACGCCGCCGAAGGGAGCCACCTCGGTCGAGATCGCCCCTGTGTTCAGGCCGACCATCCCGAATTCGAGGGCTTCGGCGACACGCCAGGAGCGTTTCAGGCTCCCGGTGTAGAAATAGGCCGCAAGCCCGAAGGGCGTGGCGTTGGCAATGCGGATCGCCTCTTCCTCATGGTCGAAACGGAAAAGCGGGGCAACGGGTCCGAAGGTCTCTTCGCTGGCAAGCTGCATCTCGGTCGTCGCACCGCCGAGCACCATCGGCACCGCATATTGATTGCCTTCAGGCACGGAACCCGCGGTGGCGAGGATCGTCGCTCCCTTTTCCACCGCATCATCGACATGACGCTTGATCTTGTCGATCGCCGCCTTGTTGATCATCGGCCCGATATCCGTGCCTGCATCCGTGCCGGTCCCGACCTTCATGGCCGATACGCGCGCGGAAAGTTTGGCGGCAAAGGCCTCATAGACGCCGGACTGGACGAGAAGCCGGTTGGCGCAGACGCAGGTCTGCCCGCCATTGCGGAATTTCGAGGCAACTGCGCCTTCCACGGCCAGATCAAGATCGGCATCGTCGAAGACGATGAAGGGCGCGTTGCCGCCGAGTTCGAGGCTGAGCCGCTTGATGCTGTCGGCCGCGCCGCGCATCAGCAGCGAGCCGACGCGGGTCGAGCCGGTGAAAGAGATCTTGCGAACGGTCTGGTTCGCCATCAGTTCGTCGCCGATGCCGGCCGGCATGCCGGTGACGATATTGATCACGCCCTTGGGGATGCCGGCGCGCTCCGCCAATACGCCGAGCGCCAGCGCTGAATAAGGGGTGAGGTCCGATGGCTTGACGACGACGGTGCAGCCTGCTGCGAGCGCCGGCCCGACCTTGCGGGTGATCATCGCATTCGGAAAATTCCACGGCGTGATGATCGCCGATACGCCGACGGGCTCCTTCAGAACGACGATCCGCCGGTCCGCTGTCGGCGAGGGAATGGTCGTTCCGCCGATGCGGCGTGCCTCCTCGGAAAACCATTTGATGAAGGAGGCGCCGTAGCGGATTTCGCCGCGCGCTTCCGTCAGTGGCTTGCCCTGCTCTCGGGTGAGGATCAGCGCCAGATCCTCGATATTGTCGAGCATCAGATCATGCCAGGCTTCCAGCAATGCGCCGCGCTCGGCATTGGTCTTTGCGCGCCATGGACCGAAGGCCTTTTCCGCCGCCGCGATCGCCGTCCTCGTATCGGCTCCGTCCATGTCAGGCACCGTGCCCAGCACATGTTGCGTCGCCGGATCGATCACCTCGATCGTGCGCCCAGCTTCAGCCCCGCGCCATTCTCCGTCGATCAGCCCCAGCTCACGAAGCAGACTGCTATCCCTTAATCCGTTCATTCTGTTCTCCATTGATCAGCCGAGTGCCGAAAGCACCGATGCCGTGATCACGTCGGTCTTGTCCTTGCCGGGAATTGCGCCGATGCCGCGTGCCGTCGTCGCTTCGATTGATGCCATCACCCTTGCGGCGGCAGCCGTTTCTCCCAAGTGCTCCAGCATCATCGCGCCCGACCAGATGGCGGCGATTGGATTGGCGATGCCGAGTTCGGCGATATCGGGTGCGGAGCCGTGGACGGGTTCGAACATCGACGGCGCCGAGCGATCGGGATTGATGTTGGCGGAGGCGGCAAAGCCAAGCCCGCCCTGGATGGCGGCGCCGAGGTCGGTCAGGATATCGCCGAACAGGTTGGAGGCGACCACGACGTCGAGACTATCAGGCGCCATGACCATACGCGCAGCCATGGCGTCGATATGGTAGCTGGTCACCTCGATATCGGGATATTCCGCTGAAAGCTTCTGGGTGATTTCGTCCCAGAAGACCATCGAATATTTCTGGGCGTTGGACTTCGTCACCGAGGCAAGCTTGCCGCGTCGCGTCCGCGCCTGCTCGAAGCCGAAACGCAGGATGCGCTCGACCCCCGTGCGGGTGAAGATCGAGGTCTCGACCGCCACTTCATTGTCGGTGCCCTGGTGGACGCGGCCACCGGCGCCGGAATATTCGCCTTCGGTATTTTCACGAATGCAGAGGATGTCGAAACCATCGGACCGCAACGGCCCCTGCACACCCGGCAGCAGCCGGTGCGGGCGGATATTGGCATACTGCACGAAAGCCTTGCGGATCGGCAGCAGAAGCCCATGCAGCGACACCGAATCCGGCACTTTACGAGGCCAGCCGACGGCGCCGAGCAGGATGGCATCGAAGGACCGGAGCGTCTCGATGCCATCGGCGGGCATCATGCTGCCGTTCTCCAGATAGTAGTCGCAGGACCAGGGATAGCTGGTTGCATCAAGAGAAAATCCGTTCAGGCGAGCTGTTTTTTCAAGCACGGCCCAGGCTGCTGCCGTCACGTCGCGGCCGATGCCGTCTCCGGGCAGAAGGGCGATCTTGTAGGTTTTCATCGCAGGTCCTCACAGGCTGATGAGCACACTCTTGCTCTTGCGGTTGGCGAGATAGGCATCGCGGCCGAGATCCTTGCCGATGCCGGACTGCTTATAGCCGCCGGTCGGCAGGATATGGTCGCGTGAACGGCCGTAGCGATTGACCCAGATGGTGCCGGCCTGAAGGCGGCGGGTCACGCGGATGGCACGCGAGAGATCGCGGGTGAAGAGGCCGGCGGCAAGCCCATAGGCCGGATGGTCGGCGAGCCTCAGCGCCTCCTCCTCGTCCTCGAAGGTCTGAATGGTCAGCACCGGTCCAAAAATTTCCTCAAGAACCGCCGGCGATGTTGCGGTCACGCCCGAAATCAGGGTCGGTGCGTAGAAATAACCTTCTCGGTCGAGCCGGCGGCCACCGGTGAGGCATTCGGCGCCGTCGTCGATAGCGGCACGGATGATGCCGTCCATGCGGGCGATCTGTCGTTCGGAGATGACCGGCGAATAATCGGTCGCCTCGTCCCAGGTGGGGCCGGGGCGGATGGCCGCCAGCCTCTCGATAAGTGCGGCTGCCAGCGCGTCCGCCACCTTCGCCTCGACGATGAGGCGGGATCCGCAAACGCAGGCCTGACCGGCGTTGGAGAGTATGCTGCCGGCGATTGCGCCCGCCGCAAGCTCGAGATCGGCATCGGCGAAAACCAGTTGCGGGCTCTTGCCGCCGAGTTCGAGCGTCATCGGCTTGACGCCGGTGCGGGCGATGTTGGTCATGATCGCCGCGCCGGCCGCGGTCGAACCGGTGAAACTGACCTTGGAGATGCCTGGATGTCCGGTGATCGCATTTCCGGTGGTCGGGCCGTCGCCGAGCACGATGTTGACGAGACCGGCCGGCAGGCCGGCCCGCACCGAAAGTTCGGCGAGATAGAGTGTGGAAAACGGCGTCATTTCCGATGGCTTCAACACCACCGCATTGCCTGCCGCCAGCGCCGGGCCGAGCTTCCAGCCGGCCATGGACACGGGAAAATTCCAGGGTGTGATGGCGCCGACGACGCCATAGGGTTCCGTCATGATCATGCCGAAATTTGCGTCGTCGGTCGGGACGAGGTCGCCGCCTTCCTTGTCGGCGAATTCGGCAAAGAAACGGATCTGTTCGGCGGTGACGGCGATATCGCCGGCGACGAGATGACCGATGGGCCGTGTCGAGGAGAGCGCCTCGAGCCTGGCGAGGGTCTCCGCCTCTGCTTCGATCAGGTCCGCCCAGCGCTGCATCGCCACGGTGCGCTCACGCGGCCGTACGCCACCCCAATTGCTCGTCTTCAATGCGGTTCTGGCGGTTTCGACAGCCTGGTCGACAAGGGCCTCGTCGGCCAGCGGGCAGCCGGCATAGGCCTTGCCGTCGGATGGACGGTGCATGTCGATGACGGCTTCGGCCGGAACCAGCCGGCCGCCGATGAAATGTCCGACGGGCAGGGAAATCGTGTTCGGATCGAAGCTGAGTGTCATCGCATGTCCTCGGGGTGGGCTGAGACAAGCCTAACTGGCGAAGGCGAGCAGCATGCGTCGACCGGGGATGCCGCAGCGGCGAAAAATTGCGTTTTCGTCGCTGCGGCAGTCAAATCTACGGCGTCGGCATCACGACACGGTGACGTAGATCTTGCGCACCGTCTCGATCGTCTTCCAGACGCCAACAAAGCCCGGCTTCATGACGAAGCTGTCGCCGGCCTTGTAGACCACCGGTTCACCGCCTTCCGGAGTGAGTTCGACCAGGCCGGAAAGGATATGGCAGAACTCGAAGGTCTCGCCCTTGATCGAGCGCGTCTCGCCGGGTGTCGCTTCCCAGACGCCGCTATGAACGGTCTCGCCGCGGGCAGCGTCCTGCGCCCAGGTCTTGAAGGCAGGACTGCCCGAGATCAACCGTTCGGGGAGGGGGCCGGATTCGCGCGGCGCGAAGGATGGGTCGGTGTCGATCGTCTTGAGGAGGAACATGATTTTGCTTTCCTAGGTTGAGAACTCAGTAGCCGCGGTTGCGATCGACCAGGCCGATCGGATCGAGGCCCGCTTGGTGCCGTTTGATGTTGCCGATGACGGCCACTGCCGCGGTTTCAGGCTGGGTGACGCTCGCAATGTGCGGCGTCAGCAGGATCTTCGGATGGTTCCAGAAGGCGTCATCCGCGGGAAGCGGTTCCGGATCGGTGACGTCGACGACGGCGCCGGAGAGATGCCCAGCATCGAGCGCGTCAATGAGCGCCTGATGGTCGAGCTGAGGGCCGCGGCCGACATGGACGAGTGCGGCGCCGGCCGGCAGTCCGGCGAAGAGTTCGGCATTCAGGAAGCCCCGCGTCTCATCCGTCAGCGGCAGCAGGCAGACGAGAATGTCGGTGGTTGCAAGCAGAATATCGAGGCCGTCGCGGCCGCTCAGGCATCGGATGCCGTCGATCTCGCGGGGGCTGCGGCTCCATCCCGAAAGCGGAAAGCCGAAGGGCTGCAACCGTTCGAGCACGGCGCTACCAAGCATGCCGAGGCCAAGCACGCCGATGCGGCGTTCCGAGGCCTGCCTGGAAGCGATCGTCTGCCAGGTCCGGCGCCGCTGCTGGTCGAGATAGGCCGGCAAGTCGCGATGGAGCGCAAGCACCGCCAGCGTCACATATTCCTGCATCATCCTGACGATGCCGTCTTCGACCATGCGCACCACCTTCACCGACGCCGGCACCGCATCGATATGGAACTGGTCGATGCCGGCGCCGATCGAAAACAGGATTTCGAGATTGCGATAGCGGGCGAGATCCTCCGGTACGGTCCAGGTGATGAGGAAGCGTACGGCGTCGGGTTTGACCGACTTGGGATCCATGGAGAAGGCAATGTCGGGCAGTTCGCGCGCGAAGGCTTCGGCGAATATCGCGCCGCGCTTCGCATCGGAATTGAAGAGGAAGGTCATGGCGTCGGCTCCTTGATCCGATGTCATCAGGCGCAGCGGCGGCCAAGCGCCTCGACCATCGCCTGGCAGGCGAGCAGTTCGCCCGTGAGGATGAATTCGTCCGGCTTGTGGGCGCGGCCGATGTCGCCCGGTCCGCAGATGATCGCATCGATGCCGGCGCGCTGGAAAAGTCCGGCCTCGGTGCCGTAGCTGACGGCGGCGAGCGGCTCGATGCCGGTCAGTTCGCTAAGCAGGGCCGCAAGCGGCGCATCGGCGGCAAGCGAAAGCGCCGGATAGGCGCTGAGTTCGCGCCAGTCTATCTGGAAGCCAAGCTGCGATAGTCCCTCGGCCGATGCCCGCAGTGGCGCCAGCAACGTAATCGGATCGACGCCGGAAATAGCCCGCGCTTCGAACTCGGCCTCGCAGCTGTCGGGAATGATGTTGACCGCCTGGCCGCCCTTCAGCGTGCCGACCTGAAGCGAGGAGTAGGGCGGTTCGAAGACAGGCTGATACGGGCCGCGCGTGAGCCGTTCGGCTTCGGCGCGAGCGCAAGCCAGAATATCGGTGATGGCATGGATTGCGTTCAGTCCCTGGTCCGGACGCGAGGAATGGCCGGACCGGCCCCTGACCGTCAGTCGGGCGGCGGCCTTGCCCTTGTGGGCGCGGATTGCCCGCATGCCGCTCGGCTCGCCGATGATCGCGCCAAGCGGGGTTGCACAGAGCTCCGGCAGGCGCGCGATCATGTGCGGCACGCCGCGGCAGCCGGCCTCCTCGTCATAGGAAAAGGCAAGGTGGACGGGCTGGCGAAGCGGTGAGGCCACCAGCGCCGGAACGGCCGCGAGAACGGCGGCCAGGAAGCCTTTCATGTCGGTAGCGCCGCGACCGTAGAGGATGTCCGCTTCAGCCCGCAATCGGAACGGATCGCTGGTCCAGCCGCCTCCAGCGGCGGGAACCACGTCCATATGGCCGGAGAGAATATAGCCCGGCGTTTCCTTCGGGCCGATCGTGGCGAAGAGGTTCGACCGGTCGCCCTCCGGGCCGGGAAGCTCGGTGACGACGGCGCCGTGGCTTTGCAGGTAGTGCCGGATCCACGCCACGATCTCGCCGTTCGGCGTGCCGACGACGGAGGGGAAGCCAACGAGCCTTTCGAGAATTTCAATGGCCTGCATCGGCGACCTCACAAACATGCTGCTTGCCGAGACGGCGGCCATGCCGCCGGCGGAAACGACAATTCGGCCCAGCGAGATGTGAGAGGTGTTTGCAACTGGACTGAGGGGGGGGACATTTCCGGGCTCTCACAGTGAACAGCGACTCCGGCCGCTGGATCTGTCAATGAGTCTAGCGGGAGACGCAGGCGTTACTTGCCGAAAGCGCATCGGGATTTGGTCGATTGTTGTGTTTGCGCAGGCTTCACCAGTGAATTGTATCGAACGATCTGTTCTAGTCTGGACGGAGAAGTTTCCGGGCGCAGACTTGGCCAATGCGGCAGGAGGGCGGGAGTGAGTGAACTGATATCCGAATCCAGGTTCGTCGATAGTTTCGAGACGCATATCGCCGGGATCGACAGCGTTGCTCTCGACCAGTTGCACGCACTTTCGATGACCGTCGCCTGGCCGCATCGCGGCGAGGATTGGCAGTTCCTGCGGGAGTTCGGCCAGGGCATCGTGGCGATCGATGAAATCGGCCGTATCCTGGGCTCTGCCATGTGGTTTCCCTATGACGCGCAATTTGCCACGGTCGGTATGGTCATCACCTCGCCGCGTCTTCAAACCAATGGCGCCGGGCAATGGCTGATGGGACACGCGCTTACTCAGGTCGCCGGGCGGAACCTCGGGCTGAATGCGACGCGCGCAGCGCGCCGCCTTTATCGGTCCTTGAACTTTGTTCGGGAGGCGCTGGTCTTTCAATGCCAAGGCGAAGCGATGTCGCCGCCGGATGTAGAGCTGCCGTCCGGTGCCGCAATACGGGCAGTGGAGGCTGGCGATCTGGAAGCGATCGCCGAATTGGATTGTGTGGCTTTCGGCACGGATCGCAAACTGCTGTTGGCCCGGCTCATGGCGAATTCCAAGGGCATCGTGTTGACCCGCGCGGGCCGGATCGAGGCTTTCTCGCTTTGCCGGCGGTTCGGGCGTGGCCATGTCATCGGTCCTGTTGTGGCGCGCAGTGACGCCGACGCGATCGCCGTCGTCCGCCCGCATGCGGCCGAACGCGCAGGTGCGTTCCTGCGCCTCGATACACGCGAGCAGGGCGGAGCCTTTTCCGATTTCCTCTCCCGCTGCGGTCTTCCTGTCTACGATATCGTGACGACCATGTCGCTCGGTGGCGCTTGGCTTCCGGTTGCCGGACGCGCAACTGCGCCCGAGCCGAAGACCTATGCACTCGTCAGCCAGGCACTCGGTTGACGCAAACCCGCACGGGCGCCCGACGCAAACCGGCCTTCGCGTGGATTAGGCTCCGGGACAGACGGGGAGGCAGGTCAGAGCCTGCTGGCGTTCGAGTTCGGGCCGGAACGAGCGGTATTGCCAGACACCCTCCGGGCTTTCCCGCCGATACACTGTCTCGAGCCAGAACACCGAGTCATCGATCGGCAAGACAGGATGCCACGCATACCACTGCGACCAGATCTTTCGTGCCGGTTTCCCGTCCATGATCATCGCTCATCTCCTCATCATCGGCTAATCCTGGAACATCCGCGCGGCAACGGAGCCGTTGCCTTTGCGAAAGCGGATTTCGACGTCGGTTACGATCGCATCCATCGGGATGTCATGGTCCTGAGGACGGATGGTCTCGATCTCCTGGAAGTCGAAACCAACGCCGATCGCGAAAGGCCGGGGATGGAGAGCGGCCAGCGTTCGATCGAAATAACCGCCTCCGAAACCGAGCCGGTAACATTGCGCATCGAATCCGACGACCGGGGCGATGACGATATCGGGCCGGCGCTCTTCGCCTTGAAGCGGAACCGGGATGTTCAGGATGCCCCGTGTCAGTTCTTCGCCGACGCACCACGAGCGGAAGCTGAGGGGCTTCCTTTTTTCCGTCACCACCGGCAACAGGCAAGTGGCGCCGCAAGCTGCCGCAGACTGCATCCAGCCGCGGAGGTCCGGCTCGCCCAGAAACGGCCAGTAGAGGCTTACACTGCGGCCGGCGATCTTCGGCAGCAGCCGATCCAGATGATGACGGATAAGAGATGTTCGTTGCTCGCGCTCATTCGCGCCGAGCAGCGTCCGGCAGTCTATCAGGCGACGGCGTTGTTCCTTCCGCCACTCCCGGACGACTTCGGGCTCCGGTTCGAGCCCCATGTAAGCCGGATCAACCTCATGAATGAAGCAGGCCGGTGAGGAAAAGCCATCGGCATTGTTTTTCATGGCATCGTCACTCATGGAGCGTTTCTTTTCTGTTCGTCGCCCCTCAATCCGTGTTCAACGTTAGAGAATAACAGTGCGGTACTATTCTTCAATAGAGATTGTTTTTCGCGTGGCCTGAAATCTCTCTCGCCAGAGGGAGGGCTTCAGCCGCCGTGGCGGAAATCCAGGAATATTGCTCTCTCTGCGCCAAGCCGTGACGCTCTCACTCAGGTTATCTTGATAATAGGTCGTAATACGATATTATCAAGATCGCCCGATTGTCGAGGAGCGAGCTTTATGGAAAACCGACTTCATCCCGCAACGCGCTGCCCCACGCCCTTCCCTCGTGATAAGGCTTTCGAAAAACTGCGGCAAAGAGTTCACGCCTTGCTCGAGAATGCGGAAGCAAGTCGTTGGGAGCTTTTGCGCACGGAATGGCTGTACGATGTGGTGCTGCTGACGAATGACTTTCGTCTCTGGATGCAGCGTCTCGATAAGGGCTTCGGTACCGCCAACAGGACTGCATTATCCCGTGAAAGCGGGATGCCTCAGGTGATCGCACGTAGCCCGAGATAGGCCGCCAAACTGACGGCGGAGAGGGCGATTGTCAGCCTGGGTCTCGCATCGTCGAACATCGCCGCCAGCGCAAGGCCGAGCATCAGGATGACGGATTTTGCCCAAAGCTCCTGATCGGAGACGGTGAAAGCGATTGCTGCCAGAAAGACGGCGTTGGCGACGATGGTCACGGGGGCGGATTTCTGGGCGAGATCGCCGCCTGGGAAGTACGGCATTAAAAAACGGCGCATGCTCAAGCCTGAAGCGACGCTCAGAAGAAGACAGGTCAAGACAAGTTGCAACATAGGACGTCGCCGATCGATCCGCAGATAGCCCTATGCATGCAAACCTCATGCCAGCCTCAAACCCTCAAAACGTCGTCCGATAGAGGCAATGTCGCGGCTTGCATGGCTATTTCCTCGGCGTCGCGACCCTTTTTTCGGCAATCGCTCGTCTGCTTGGGCTCATGTTTCTCGTCCAATGCCGAAACCGGCTTGAGCTGGAGCAATGATTTTTATATAGAGAATTATCTGTCGTCTTAATTCCGGAAACGAGATCTTTTCATTGGACCTTTCATCGATCGAGATATTCCTCGCCGTTGTCAGCGACCGCAGCGTGACGAAGGCTGCCAAGGCCGTAGGGCGGGTGCCATCGAATGTGACGACGCGCATCCAGCAACTGGAGGAGGACCTCGGCGTTTCCCTCTTCAGCCGTGATGGCAAGAAGATGACGTTGACGCGGGAGGGGGAGACGTTTTTCGCCTATGCCAACCGGCTTATGGCGCTTGCGCTCGAAGCGCGCCAGGCCGTGCGGCCTCTCGCCCCATCGGGGACGTTGCGGGTCGGCACTATGGAGAGCACGGCGGCAAGCAGGCTGCCGGCGGCGCTGATGCAATTCAATCAGATGTGGCCCGATGTGTCGCTTCAGCTGACGATGGGGGCGTCCCGCGATCTGACCCGCGATGTTCTCTCTGATGCGCTGGATTGTGCGCTGATTGCCCGCCTGCCGAAGACGATGCGCGAGGAAGACTCGAGCTTCGATGCCGAACTCAAGGCGCTCGAAATGGAGCTGACCTTCGTCGAAGACCTGTTGATCGTGTTGCCATCCGGGCATCCCTCCATCAAATCCGCCGCCGACCTGCGTGTCGGGTCGCTCGCCGCTTTGGAGCCTGGCTGCACCTATCGCAGGATCGCCGAAAACTGGGCGCGTAAATCGAGCGCGCTGCCGACGAGCGAACTCGGTTCATACCACGCGATCCTGGCGAGCGTTGCGACCGGGAACACGGCGGGTGTCATGCCCCGATCGGTCCTTGACCTCATGCACTGGCCGACACCGGTCCAGACCCATCAGCTCGGTGCTGTCGAGACGCTGCTCGTCTATCGCAAGAATGATCGCCCCAGCGCGTTCAACGCGTTCCACGAAGTTCTCAGCGCGACAAAGGGCAGAGATGTCAGGCTGACAACAAACTAGTTCGCACGCCCCTCTCCTTCGCCGCCAGATAATCCTCGCTTAAAATTGGTCTTGTCATGCAGTATCCCGTTTCCCCGAAGGTGGGATCGAGCCGCCTCCGCCGCTTCCGTTTGTTCTCACCCATATTGGCGGGAGCGACTCTACGAGAGCGATTGATTGCATGTCTCGGCGCTTTGCTGGCCATTGGTTTCACCGGCGTCATCAGCGGCTATCTGTTCGGGCAGGGGCCGCATCTTCCCTTGATCGTCGCGCCGATGGGGGCGTCCGCAGTGCTTCTTTTCGCGGTGCCTGCAAGCCCGCTGGCGCAGCCATGGTCGATCATCGGCGGCAATACGATTTCCGCTCTGATGGGGATCATTGCCGCCTATTTCATTCGTGATCCGATCATCGCGACCGGTGTCGGCGTTTCGCTTGCCATCGGCGCGATGTCCTTCACGCGGTGCCTTCATCCGCCAGGAGGAGCCGCCGCACTGACCGCCGTGCTCGGCGGCCCTGTCGTTGCCGGTTGGGGATTTCTCTTTCCCTTCGTGCCCGTCGCCTTGAACTCCTGCATTCTCGTCGGCCTTGGCCTGCTGTTCCACAAGCTTTCCAAGCGGAATTATCCGCACGTCGTTCCGAAACCCGTGGAGAACACCCATCAGACGATCGACCTGCCATCGGCGGTGCGGGTGGGTTTTCGCGAGGAGGATGTCGACGCGGCCCTCGAAGCGCTTGACGAAACCTTCGATATCGACCGGGCAGACCTCGGCCGGCTGCTGCAGCAGGTTGAGTTGCAAGCGGCGATCCGCTCAACCGACAAGATCAGCTGTGCCGATATCATGTCGCGTGACGTGATCGCCATTGGCGAAGCTTCGGAACCGGATGCCGCACGGCATCTGCTCTTGAAGCATAATATCCGCACGCTGCCGGTTAAGGACCCCGAAGGCCGCCTCGTCGGCGCTGTCGGCTTGCGGGAATTGTCGATGAGCACCGAGACCATCGCGCATGCGATCTCGAGGCCGGCGGTGGCCAGACCTTCCGATGCCGCTCTGTCGCTATTGCCCGTTCTGACGGACGGCCGCACGCATGCCGTCATCATCGTCGACGACGATTACCGCATCCTCGGCCTGATATCGCAAACGGATCTGCTGAGCGCAGTAGCGCGGCTGCTGCCAAAGGAAGACAATGCAATTCCGGCGGTGGCCTGAGCGGTCGGCGTGGGACGAAGCTGGAGAAAAAGTCGGTGCTGATCGAGCGCGATTCAAATGGTGATTTCATCCTGGAATCATCCGAACTGGCGCAGCGGTTTGGGCTGTCGCTCGCCGATCTTCGCCGCCACATTCGCCATGGCTCCGTCGTCAGCTCCGTGGAAATCGGCACGGCTGAACACGAGGGGACGAAACGGGTGTCGCTTCGCCTCGGCAACAGGCTTTGGCGAGCCATTTTGAACGATGAAAATGAAGTGCAGCAGGAGCAGATGACCGTTCTTCGGGGTAAATCCTCCGGAGGGCATCCGCGCTAACACCATCACATCTCTGTTCCGCGCGGCTTACTACGCGCAGGCGCGGCATTTCCTACCGTTCGCTCGTTTCGAAGAGGCCGCGGGACGCCTCGACCATCGACTGCAGGTGATTGGGGTCACGCACGCCCTGCCGGTAAAGCTCGATGATTATGCTCGCCGTTCGTTCGGCTTCGTCGCTGTCCTTTTCCACCTGGTACTCGGATCTGATCTTGTCGAAGACCCGCTGGCAGATTTCGAGATCGCGGGAGTCCAGCGGTGCCTGCGATCGGGTTTTGATCGTTTGAACCATCTCTATTCCCTCAGATAAGGCCCGCCCAGCGAGGCCGGCGGGCCGGCAAGCGCCTTAGAAGTCCATACCGGGGCCGGCGGGCATTGGCGGTGGCGCGTCCTTCTTGGGTTTCTCGGCGATCATAGCTTCCGTCGTGACGAGAAGACCGGCGATGGAGGCCGCATCCTGCAGCGCGGTGCGAACCACCTTGGCCGGATCGATGACGCCCTGCGCATAGAGGTCGCCATATTCGCCCGTCTGAGCGTTCCAGCCGTAGGAGAACTCGCTTTTCTCGCGCAGCTTACCGACGATGACCGAGCCTTCCGCTCCGGCGTTTTCGGCGATCTGGCGAGCCGGTGCCTCGACCGCGCGGCGAACGATGTCGACGCCGACGCGCTGGTCGCCATTGGCGGTTTTGACATTGTCGAGCGCCTTGACGGCGCGCAGCAGCGCCACGCCGCCACCAGGCAGAATGCCTTCCTGAACGGCAGCGCGGGTTGCATGAAGCGCGTCGTCGACGCGGTCCTTCTTTTCCTTCACTTCGACTTCCGTCGAGCCGCCGACACGGATGACGGCAACGCCGCCGGCGAGCTTGGCAAGACGTTCCTGCAGCTTCTCGCGGTCATAGTCCGACGTGGTTTCTTCGATCTGGGCCCTGATCTGGGCAACGCGGCCTTCGATGTCGGACTTGGCGCCTGACCCATCGACGATCGTGGTGTTTTCCTTCTCGATCGAAACCTTCTTGGCCCGGCCGAGCATATCGAGCGTGACGGATTCGAGCTTGATGCCGAGATCTTCGGAGATGACGGTGCCGGCGGTCAGGATGGCGATGTCTTCGAGCATGGCCTTGCGGCGGTCACCGAAGCCAGGAGCCTTGACGGCGGCGATCTTCAGGCCGCCGCGCAGCTTGTTGACGACGAGCGTTGCCAGGGCTTCGCCTTCGACGTCTTCAGCGATGATGAGCAGCGGCTTGCTGGATTGGACGACAGCTTCGAGAACCGGCAGCATCGACTGCAGGTTCGAGAGCTTCTTCTCATGGATGAGGATATAAGGGTCTTCAAACTCGACCCGCATCTTGTCGGCATTGGTGACGAAGTAGGGGCTGAGATAGCCGCGGTCGAACTGCATGCCTTCGACGACTTCGAGTTCGGTTTCGGCGGTCTTGGCTTCTTCAACGGTGATGACGCCATCATTGCCGACCCTTTCCATGGCTTCCGCCAAAAAGCGGCCGATTTCGGCATCGCCATTGGCGGAGATCGTGCCGACCTGGGCGATTTCGGAATTGTTGGAGATCTTGCGGGCGTTGGCCTTCAGTTCCGCGACGATGGCGGCGACCGCAAGATCGATGCCGCGTTTCAGGTCCATCGGGTTCATGCCTGAGGTAACCGCCTTGGCGCCCTCCTTGACGATCGCCTGGGCCAGTACCGTTGCCGTCGTGGTGCCGTCGCCGGCGATGTCGCTGGTCTTCGAGGCGACTTCGCGGACCATCTGGGCGCCCATGTTCTCGAACTTGTCTTCGAGTTCGATTTCCTTGGCAACCGAAACGCCGTCCTTGGTGATGCGCGGGGCGCCGAAAGATCGTTCGATCACGACGTTGCGGCCTTTCGGGCCGAGGGTCGCCTTCACGGCGTTGGCCAGGATGTCGACGCCACGCAGCATCTTCTCGCGGGCTTCGGTGCTGAATTTGATTTCTTTAGCAGCCATGTCCTCACTCCTTCATAGGCGGCCAGAGTAATTCCAGGAAAAGTACGACGCGGATTCCTTTCGGATTGCGTCAGAAATTAAAGGTTGGAGCGGTTCTGCGTTTCCATGAAAAGCTGAAGCGCTCCGGCCTTGACTGATGTCCGCAGATCTCAGGCGGCCTGCTTCTTTTCACCTTGCGGTTCGATGATGCCCATCACGTCGCTTTCCTTCATGATCAGCAGGTCTTCGCCATTGATCTTGATCTCGGTGCCCGACCATTTGCCGAACAGGATGCGATCGCCGGGCTTGACGTCGAGCGCCTGGATCTGGCCGGCGTCGTTGCGCGCGCCAGGGCCAACGGCGATGACCTCGCCTTCCTGCGGTTTTTCCTTGGCGGTGTCGGGAATGATGATGCCGCCCTTGGTCTTTTCCTCTGAATCGACCCGGTGGACGAGAATGCGGTCATGAAGCGGTCGGAACGACATGTCTTTCCTCCATCGACAAACAGTGATGACGTTGTTCCCTTGGAGAATGATGCCGAAAAGTGTGCGCGGTTTTCGGACGACATCAAGCTCTAACTCTTAGATTAGAACAGGATTCAGATTTTAGGCCGAGCAGGCCTAAAGTCATCCTGTTCTAACCGGACCGACTGACCAATCCGGGCGGGTGCTCGCGCGCGCGCCTTGCGAGAATGATTTGGTTCGATGATTCTACAATTCAAGAGGTGATGGAAGAAAAATTGGCACTCTCTGCCGGTGAGTGCCAACGCTCGGCAGGGAACAGAAAATCGGCTCCCGCGTTCGAATAATGAAGGCGACGGCGTGGTGCCGGAGGCGAGTTCGAGCAGGATTGAGGCTTGAATCCGGATTTCGGCATTCCCAAATCTTTGGTGATCGAGGCTTTCTTAAGCTCGGTCATCGTCCCACGTCTTTTTGGAGTGAGTGACATGGAAGAGAAGACCAATATCATCAAAGACCTCAGTATCGAGGAACGCGAGGAAATCCTCGTCGATATCGCTCGTACGCTGGAGGACACGGCGCGCGAGGCCTTTGTCGAAGGAAATACGCATTTTGCGGCACTCTCCAACAACATGGCTGAAGCGATCCGCGTCAATGCCGATGAACTCGCCCGTGACGATCCTGAGAATGCCGAGTTGGTATTGCAGCAGGCAGCGGCGATGATCTCGCAATTCGAAGCCGTGCACCCCTATCGGATGGTGAGCATGGCTGTCCATTGACTGCCGGCGGCGTGGCCCCGCCTGGATCGCCCGCTCAAATCAATCACCACTCACGCGGAACTCTCACTGTCTGCGAAGGTTATTGGATCACAATATCGAAAGGTGATCCATGACGACTTTCAAATCCAGCGTGCCGCCTGAGAGCGGCACAGACGACGCGCGGTCCGCCGATACAGAACGGGCTGAGACCGATCGCAAAAGGGCATTGGAAACTGCCCGGCGCAACGCGAGGACGGCATTAGATCGCAATAGCGGCACGGAAACCCCAAGCCTGAAGCTTGCAAGGGAATATCTCAGCCTCGGCGGCCACCGCCGCTCCAAGATCGACGACAATATCACCGATGTCCGCCAATGGGATGAGGACCCGCCGGAGGCCGAACGGTTCTGGAAGGAACGGGTGGAGACGCTTCCAAAGGATCAACGCAAACAGGTGGAGGATTTTCTTCCAACCATCAACACGCCCTGAAAGGCGGCCGGGCCGCTCTTCGGAGGGCTCATCCCAATGCGCTTGGAGGAGATCATGGCCATAGACAAGCACGAGCAGATACGCCAGCGCGCCTACGAAATCTGGGAGGCCGAGGGCCACCCCGATGGCGCTGACGAGCGCCATTGGCTGCAAGCCTGCGACGAACTGGCCGGCGAGGATGAGCATGAGACGCTGCAGGACCTGCTCGATGAAGACGACAGGGACGATGCGGCGCTGCTTCAAGGCGCCGGTGAGAGCGGCGACTTCGATCGGCCACGAGCGAGGCCGGTCCAAACAGCCGTGGCTCCGGTCCCTGACGTCGAGATGACGACGGGCGAAAAGCCTTTCCGGCGGAAAGTGAAGAAGACCGAAGGGCCGTGATCGCCATGCAGCATCTCGACCATGCCATCCAGATCGCTCTTACGGCCCATAAAGGCCAGGCGGACAAGACCGGCCGGCCATTCTTCGAGCACTGCCAGCGGGTAGCGCTTCTGGTTTCCGGCGACGAGACACGAACGGTCGCCTACATTCATGATGTGGTCGAGAAGGGCAGCGGGTGGACGCTCGACAGGCTGAGAGAAGAAGGCTTTCCGCCGGCGATCATCTCCGCGGTGAATGCTTTGACACGGCGGCCAGATGAGCCGGATGACGACTTCGTCAGACGTGCGGCATCAAACCCGCTGGCCCTGTCCGTCAAACAGGCCGATCTTGAAGACAATCTCCGGCAGGCCGAACAGAGCGGCAAGAAAACGGAAAAATACCAGCGCGGCCTGGATCTCTTGCGCGACATCAGGAGCGGATAATAGGAACTCGGACAAATTTGCAGTCGCTAGCCATTGCCATCAAGGTCGGCAATCGGCCGAGCGCACACTACCCGCCTGCATGTCATGCACTGAGAGCGGTCACGCCTTGTTGGTAAACCACACCGTCGGCGCGCCGAGCACGCCTCCCGTGCGCATCGCCGTCTTCAATTCGTCCAGCTTGCTGAATGCTTGCGCCGCTTCAAGCGTGGCGAACTCGTGGGTGACGGTAATATCGTTCGGGTTGTCGATGGCTCGATAGACGGCCTGCGCCGTCACCCCATTGGCCTTCTGCACCGGCGAAAAGGTATCATATATCTTGCGCCAAGCGGCGTAGTCGGAGACCTCGTGCCGCACGAATAATGTCGTCATGTCATCCTCCCGCGTTGCATTTCCAAGACTCGTTAAGACGTGTGTTACGATTGAACGAGGAACACCATGGTTTCGGGCAAGACGCCGTCACTCGCCATCGCATCGGCCGCTGCCTTGGTCTGCATGAAGGCCATCAACTTTTCCATGTCTGCAACGTCCATGACCAAGCCGACGCGGTTGGAGTTTTGAGAGTCCGTAAACGTGCGAATGTTCGTGACGCCGTTGGGTTCCAGTACTTGCTTGCGGATGGGTGAAGCGAGCCAGTGTTTCGTGTCCTTGACATCGTGACAGATCATTATGGTAGGCATTGCGTCCTCCTCCCAAGATTTCGGAAACTGAAAGCTGAGTATGCTGCTGCGCTTTGCCGGATTTCATTACAGCAATGTTGTGAAGAGTGGGTTTTTCTTATTCATTAGTTGAAGATGTAAATATAACTATTGAGTAATCCGAAAATATTATGTTCTTCAGCCGGTTTGCCGCGCCAAAATTCCGGAAGTTTGCGACCGCCATTGGAGAGGTTCAGAATCATCGAACGCCAACCATTTGATCTCGAGGCCTATGTGCACGACATCGGAACAACACCATGCTTTATCTGCGGCTTGGTCAGGAACGACCCTGCCTTCTTTCATCATCGCGTTTTTGAAGACCACGAGACGATCATTTTCCTGAGCAAATATCCCACTCTACCGGGCTATTGCCTCGTCTGTCCGAAGGAGCACCGTGAGGATCTGGCGCGGGACATGTCGACGGATGAATATCTTCGACTTCAGGAGAAGGTGCATGTCTTGTCGCGCGCCCTCAAAAGCGTGTTCGACGCCGAGCGAATTTATGTGCTTTCGCTCGGCAGCCAACAAGCCAACAGCCACCTGCATTTTCATGTCGTTCCCTTGCCCTCAGGTGTGCCTCTTGAAAAGCAGCAATACCATGCACTGATGGCGGAGCACGGGGTTCTGCAGATCCCTGACGATCAAATGGCCCAGCTGGCGCAGCGCATTGGTGAGGCATACCGTTTCGAGTTCACCGCACGATAATCAACCGTCTGGCCCGCGGTCGAAACCCGGAAGCCGGTGCCTCCAAGCTACATCCCGAGGGCGAATGCCGGCACCTGTACGCCTTTCTCGCGGAAGAGCCGCTCTACCTCGTCGAGGCGGGGACGGGCTGGCGGATTATCGAGCGCTTTTGCCCAGTTCTCACGGCTGGGCAGGGCCATCGCGGCGGTCACCAGCACGATGGTGCCTGCGCCGATGTTGCCGCGCAGCTGCGGCAGTAGGGTCTTGGCGTGGATGAGATTGGTGTTCGGGATCGGGCTCATCGCATGGCCGGCCCTTGGATTGGGCGATAGATCGACGATGGCGCTGACGTCGGTCTGCCCGTACCAGACAGCCCGGCCATCCCTTGCATCGGAGCGGTCGGCATTGAAATCCGCGCGCTCGATCGCAAAACCGCCCTCGATGGTGCTGAGTGTGCGTGGCGTGGCGATGCGGTGAATGCGGATGTGCCACGGATTTTCAGGAAGCAGCCAGGTTTCGATAGTGACATCGCTCCAGGGGCGCCAGCGCGAATAGAGCAGGTCGCCTGCGATCAACGCCTCTTCGAGGGTTTCGCGCATGCGGAAATGGACGCCGTCGTCGGAGAGGCCGAGCATGCCGTCGAAGCTTGCGGCGGAGAAACTCCGGTCGTCGGCTTCGACGTTGAAGGCGTAGCGGGTGGAATAGACGAATTTCGAATATTTCTCGTTTGCACCGAGCATCTTGTCGTGCTGCTGCCCTGAGGAGAGCACGACCACGTTTCCCGGCGTGTGCATGGCGACCATTCCCGCCGGCTTCAACGCAACCGGCTCCGGAAATTCCGGCTGCGACGCCTCCTCGGCCGCCCAGAAGGGATGATCCCCCGGAAGGGCGAGCGGCAGGAAGAATTTCAGCGCCCAATAGGGCGAGCCGGGAGAGTTGTAGCTCTCGCTCATGAAGAGGTTCGGATAGCCATAGCCGACCGAAAGAACGCCGTCGCGATCGGCAATCGGCATCGCCGCCCACCAGCGGATATGGCGCACGTAATAGCCCTTGATCTCGGCCCAGGGCAGGGCTTCGACACCGGCAAAGGCAAGCGCGCCCCAGAAACCTCCGGCCGCGAAGCGGTAGGTCTGGCTGCGGCCGAAGGCAAGGGCTGCCCCATCCGGGCCGAACCAGTGGCGGATATCGCTGGCGAAGATCTCGGCGCGATCGCGGAAGCGATCCTTGCGCGCCTCGTCGCCCTTGGCCAGGACGGCATAGATCATTCCGTAGAAATGCATGGCAAAGGGAATGTAATGATCGACCCGCCGAACCGGCCCGTCGCGATACCAGCCTTCTCCGAGGTCGAAGGCCTCCAGTTCGTCGAGATAGGCGAGGGTTTTCCGGTGATCGAACGCCACGCCCACGCGTTCCAACCCGAGATCGATGAGCACACGGAAGAATTTCCAGTTATTGTCGATGAATTCCAACTCGCGCGCTCGAAGAAGATAGGCAGCGACCGTCTTCTTCTCGCCGTCGTTGAGCGGTTCCCAGATGTGCTCGGGCACGAGCGCCAGGGCGAAGCCGACCGCGGCGAGCTCGACCAGCCGCTGATTGCGGTCGGCAAGATCGCCCCAATATTCGGGATGAGCAGGATTGGTGCCGTTTGCCAGCCCGCGGCGATAGAGGTCCCAATGCGGAAACGCGCCGCCGCCGGCAACGAGCGGAACGATCCCCCAGAGCGGCCGCGCAAATCCCTCCAGATCCGCCGCCGCCCGATCGAAAATCGCGCCGGCTGCGCCGAGGCGCACACGGGCGCCGCCTTCGGAAAAATACGGCAGCAGCGGCTCGAAGAGATCGGTGACGGCCTTGGCGAGGTCGTCGCGTGTCTTCAGGGGATTGCCGAAAAGCGGATTGGCCCGGGCGGGATCATATATCATTGTCAGGCTCGAAATTCACGGAAAACAGGATCGGCCGCGGCCAGATATTGCCCGCGGCCGTCGAAATTTCTGGACGCCTACTTGATGGCCTTCACGCCTTCGGTCATTTCCTTCAGCCCGTCATCGACGGAGGTGCTGTCAGTCATGATCGCGTCATGCACCCGGTTGAGTACGACCTCGATCTTGGCGGCGTTCGGGTTGACCGCCATCTCCAGGTAGGCTTTCGACGGCTTCAGCGCCTCCTTGCTGGCCGCATCCTCAGGAAATCCGGGTGTTGCCGCGATCTTGGCGCTGACATCATCCGTCTTGAGCGCAGGGAAGGTGCCCGTCGACGCGATAACTGCTGCGCCCTCAGGACCGGTGACAAACTTGATGAAATCGAGCGCGGCATCCTTGTGGTCGGAATTGGCGTTGACCGCCAGGCCGGAAATCTGCGCAGCGGTCGTGCCGGTTGCCACACCGTCGGGATGCGGGAACTTGACGATGCCCCAGTTCCTGCTCTTCGATTCACCCGATTTCACCTTGGTGATCTGGGTGCCGACGAACCAGGTTCCCATCGGCAGCATGCCGATCGTGCCATTGAAGAAGAGCGCCGAATAATGTGTGTTCGACGTCTTCAGGAAGGCATAGGAGGGAATCGCGCCATCCTTCTGCAGGGTCAGCGCCCTCTCGTACCAGGGCTTCAGGAAGCCGTAGTCGCCGTCGACAAGCGTGTGTTTTCCGTCGAGGATGCCGGGCAATTGAACGGTTGACCGCCAGGTATGCAGAAGCGCGCCATAGGTCTTGTTGGTGCCCATGCCGCCTGAAAGCTTCTCGGCGGTCTCGTCGAACTGCGCCCAGGTCATGTCATTGGTGGGGTAGGGGACGCCTGCTTTGTCGAATATATCCTTATTGTAATAGACAACCCAGAAGTCGGAGCGGAACGGCAGGGAGTAGATCTTGCCATCGATGGTCAGTTCCTCGATCAGGCCGCCAAAGGGAGCCGGGTCGATCTTCTGATTCTTCACGAAGCCGCTGAGATCGGCGATGTTGCCGGCGCGCACCAGATTGGTGTAGCCCGGCACATCCTTGATGGTGACGATGTCGATGTCCTTGGAGCCGCCGGTCAGCTGCGTCGAGATCATCTGCTGGTAGTCTTGCGAGCCGAGGTCCATCGGCTCGAACTTCACGTTGGGGTGTTTGGCCTGATAGGCCTCGATCAGAGGCTTGTAATAGGCGGTCTTGTCCCAATCCCACAAAGCCCATTTGAGCGTCACGGCGTCCTGGGCAAACGCTGCCCCGGTCGTCATCGCCGCCAAGGTGAATCCTGCCACGGCAAGTTTCACCGTCCCCCCGAATTTATCCAAATACATTCCCGTTCTCCTTCCCTGGATCATCTCTGGATCAGTTATTCTATGAAGCGTCTCGTCGATGCGGTTCGCTGTGCGGCTGTGTTGCGTTTGGCAGGTCTAGAACCGTCACCGCCGCCCGATGGACGCCGAATGCGACGGCGAACATTCCGAGTGAAAAATTGAAGGTTGCCGGCATGAACACCGAAACCGGATAGAAGAGGACATGCGCCAGCCAGAGGCCGGCGGTAAAGGCGAGTGCGGCGAGCGCCGGGAGCGGACGGATGACGGAGGCGAGCGCGGCGAGGCGCAGCAACCTCAGAGCCGGTAGATCGCGCATCACCATCAGAACGATGAGATGGCAGGCGAGAACCGCGATGAAAGCGGTGGCGACGAGGGCGATCGTCAGCGGTGCGCTGAGCAACAGATTGTTGCGCGCGCCTGCGGCATAGGTGACGATCGCATAGATGCCGATCGCGAGGGCGCCGCCCAACGCCAGGCCCCAGCCGGTGGCGCGCCAGAAGTAGCGCAGAAAAGCTTCCGTGAAGTCCCTGAGCAGATAGGTGTTGCGATCTTCCACAACGGCGACCGAGACCCGGGCCATGGCGGCGAGCGCTGCCGGCAGCGTCACGACGAAGAGGGCGGACAGGATGAAGAGGATGTTCAGCTTAACCATCTCCCACCACTCGCGGACGAGGATCTCGGCGAACAGGGCAAGGCCGGTCCTCTTCGGCGCATCCTTCGGAATGCCCGGTCCCTCCCTCGTCCACATGTCCCGCAACCACTGCATTGCCGTCTCCCGCAGGCGTCTCAGTATAGAATCGAGCGTTCCGTTTCCTTGTCGAACAGCTGCGTATTGGTCATATCGGCGACCAGCACCGCCTCCTCGCCGATATCAGGCCGGTAGCGCGGCGAGACGCGGGCGATCAGATTGCGACCCCCTGCTACCATGTTCAGGTGCACTTCCGATCCCATCGGTTCGGCAAGTTCCACGACCGCCTTGATAGGCGCCAGGTTCTCGGGCGCGATGTCGGCCGGCGGCAGCTCGTGGAAATTCTCCGGACGGATGCCAAGCACCAGTTCGCGGCCCTCGTAGGGGGCGATCCTGCTTTTGTCGAAATGGGCAGGCAGCGGCAGTTCCCGGCCGTCGAAGACGGCGACGTAGCCGTCGCCCCGGCGCAGAATGGTCGAGGGCAGCATGTTCATCTGCGGCGCGCCGATGAAGCCGGCAACGAACATGTTGACGGGGCGGTCATAGAGGTTCTGCGGCGTATCCACCTGCTGGATGTGCCCGTCCTTCATGACGACGATCCGGTCCGCCATGGTCATGGCCTCGACCTGGTCATGGGTGACGTAGATGAAGGTGGCGTTGAGGCGCTTGTGCAGCTTGGTGATTTCCGAGCGCATCGTGCCGCGCAGCTTGGCGTCGAGATTGGAAAGCGGCTCGTCGAGAAGGAAGACGGCCGGATTGCGCACCATGGCGCGGCCGAGCGCGACGCGCTGGCGCTGCCCGCCCGAAAGCGCCTTCGGCTTGCGGTTCAGGAGATGGCTGATGTCGAGGATCCTGGCGGCGTCCTGCACCTGGGCATCGATGAAGTCGCGCGACACCTTCCTGAGCTGCAAACCGAAAGCCATGTTCTTGTAGACGGTCATATGCGGATAGAGCGCATAATTCTGGAACACCATGGCGATATCCCGATCCTTGGAAGGGACGTCGTTCATGACGTCGCCGCCGATCTTGAGCTCTCCACCCGATATTTCCTCGAGGCCGGCGATCATCCGTAGCGTCGTCGATTTGCCGCAGCCCGACGGGCCGACCAGAATGATGAATTCCTTGTCTGCGATCTCAAGGTCGATGTCGTGGACGACGGTGAGCGCACCGTAGCTCTTGTTCAGCTCTTTAAGCGAAATGCTGGCCATCGAGTTCTCCTGAATTCACCAATAGGAAGACCAGTTGCGCGAAAGGCGCGTCAAAGCTTCCATGTAATAATAATCTCCCCAGGAGACGCATTCATCGACGCCCTCGCCCCGGCAGGTGTTGAACGGCGATTTCTTCGAATAGGTGGCGTGCAGCACCAGGCCGTTGGAGACGGTGGGATCCTTGACCGCATAATGATCCGCAAGGCTCTTCATCATGCGGCGCGCCAGCGTGCGATAGCGTGAGGCCGGTTCCGGTTCGACGAGATCGGCCATCTCCAGAAGGCCGCAGGCGGCGATCGAGGCCGACGAGCTGTCGCGCGGCTCGCCATCGCCATCCGAAAAGACGAGATCCCAATAGGGCACCATGTCGGCCGGCAGCCGGTTGAGATAGAAGGCAAGCAACCTGTCGAAGGTTTGGCGATATTCCTCGATCCGCTCATAGCGATAGGAGAGCGCCATGCCAGCGATTGCCCAGGCCTGTCCGCGCGCCCAGGCGCTATCGTCTTTGTAACCCTGTTTGGTGGCGCCGCGCACCGGCGCCCCGGTGACCGGGTCCAGATAGAAGGTGTGATAGGTGGAATCATCCGGCCGAACCGAGTTGGCAAGCGTTGTGCGGGCGTGAATGAGCGCGATCTCGCGGTATTTCGGATTGCCGGTCTCGCGGCTTGCCCAGTAGAGAAGCGGCAGGTTCAAGAGGCAGTCGATGATGTAGCGGTATTCCTCCGCCTTGCCCTTGCGGCCCCAGGCCTGGATGAACTGACCGACGGGCTGGAAGCGCTCGATCAGCTGGTCGGCGGCCAGGATGGCGGCCCTGCGGCCATCCTCGTCTCCGACGAGCTTCCAGGCGGCGATGCAAGAGGGCGAATAGAGAAAGCCCATGTCGTGATGATCGGTCTCGATGCGGTTCACGATCCGATGCAGGAATGACTGGACTTGGACCTGCGCGGCATCGCGGAAAACCGCCTCGCCGCTGTGCTCGAAAGCGAGCCACAGCTCGCCGGGCCAGAAGCCCGCTGTCCATTGGTCGTTCGCCACCGCGGGATAGAAATTTCCGACGCTCGAATGGTTCTGCGAGGCATGGGTGAATTGGGGGAGGTTGCGCCTGATCTGCTCGACGGCAAGATCGAGCGCGGCTTTGACCTCCGGATCGGTGATCGGCTGTGGGGCGACGGACGAGACGGCGTTCATGGATTTAACCCTTCAGTCCCGTGGAGGCTATGCCCTCGACGAAGAAACGCTGGAGAGAGAGGAATACGACGAGAACCGGAATGAGGGCGACAACGGAGGCAGCCATGATGAGCCCGTATTCGGCCGAATATTGCGAGATGAACATACGCAGGCCGATCTGGACGGTCTTCAGCTCGGTCTTGGTCAGGTAGATCATCGGCCCGAGAAAATCGTTCCAGGTGGTGACGAAAGTGAAGATCGTCAGCGTCGAGAGTGCGGGCTTCGACAGCGGCAGCATGATACGCGCCCAGATCTGGTACTCGTTCATGCCGTCGATGCGAGCCGCCTCGCAGAGCTCGGTCGGGATCGACATGTAGAACTGCCGCATCAGGAAGACACCGAAGGCGGTGAAGGCCTGCAGGCAGATCAGCGCCAGATGGGTGTTGTTGAGGCCGAATTCACGCATCAGCAGGAATTGCGGCACCATATAGACCTGCCAGGGCATGGCGATGGTGGCGATGTAACCGAGAAACAGGGTGTTCTTGTAGGGGAAATTCAGCTTGGCAAACGCGTAGGCCGCAAAGCTGGAGGTCAAAAGCTGCAGCAGCGTGACGATGATCGTCAGCTTCGACGTGTTGTAGATGAAGAGCGCGAGCGGGATCTTCGTCCAGATATCGACGTAGTTATGCCATTGCGGCTCGGACGGTATCCACTCGATCGGGAAGGCGAACACGTCGCGGCTGAGCTTCAGCGATGCCGAAAGCATCCAGGCAAACGGCATCAGCATGATGAGCGTGACTGCGATGACGATGGCGTAGATCGCGACCGATCTGACGGTCACCTTGCGTCCTGCGATCCTCATTCACCATCCTCCCTCTGGCGCCGGAACTGGAAGACGGTGACCGCGAGCACGAGGAAGAACAGAACGAGCGCAACCATGCTGGAATAGCCGAGATCCCAGGAAATGAAGGCCTCGTTGTATATGTGGTAGACGAGGACGAGCGTCGAGGTGCCAGGCCCGCCCTGGGTGATCATGTAGATCTGGTCGAACACCTTGAAGGACTGGATCGTCAGCATCACTGTGACGAAGAAGGTCGTCGGCCCGAGCTGCGGCACAGTGACATGGATGAACTTCTGCCAGGAATTGGCGCCATCGAGATCGGCGGCCTCATAGAGCTCCGAATTAATACCCTGCAGGCCGGCCAGATAGATGACCATGTAATAGCCCATGTTCTTCCAGATGCCGAAGAGGATCACCGTCACCATCGCCCAGTGGCGATCGGCAGCCCATCCCGGCATGTTCTTGGGATCGAGGCCGAGCGTGTAAAGGATCATGTTCACCGGTCCCATCTCGGGATTGAAGATCATGTTCCAGACGACCGCGACGGCCACCAGCGAGGCGACATAGGGGAAGAACATCGCCGTACGGAAAAAATCACGTCCCGCGATCTTTTGATTGAGGAGAACGGCGAGGCCGAGCGCGCAGATGAGCGTCGCAGGGACGGAAGCGACCGTATAGATCACCGTGTTCCAGAACGCCGCGATAAAGGCCTTGTCCTCGAAGAGCCGCCAGAAATTATCCAGCCCGGCGAATGTGATCGCATTCGAGCCGTCCCAATGCATGAAGGCGAGCACGAAGGCGAACAGGATCGGGCCGAGCGTGAAGACGGCAAAGCCGATGAAATTCGGCGCAATGAAGGAATAGGCGACGAGCGCGCTGCGGATCCTGCGCTGCCGCTTGGACAAGACCGCGACTTTTCGGCTTGGGATTGCCGGAGCGCCATCCGTCGCGATGACCGAATTCGATAGGGACACCGATGCCTCCTCTTCCTCCCGCAACCACATAGCACATATCGGGTATTGGTCAAACAAGTTCTGGATAGATCATACGAATGTTATAGAAAGCGCGAAATACATATGATAGGTGAGCATGCAGAGACCAAACGACCATCGATGCTTTTCCGGTACGGGGAGGGACATGTTCAGCGAGATTTCAGGGGAGCTGCCGGATGTGCTGGGCGATTTTACGCCCGGGGCGGTCGGCTCCGATCGCCTCAGATGGAGCACTGTGCCGCAAGCGCTACGGGAACTGGTCATTGGCGAGGCCGAAGAGACGGTTGCGCGCGCCTGGCCGCTGATTGCGGCCTCGGATTACCGGGAGTTCACCGAAACCGGCAACCGCGCGCGCTTCGAGGAGCTTTATTTCACACGCCGCCGGATGCTCAACAATCTGGTGCTCGGCGAACTCGTCGAAGGCGGCGCGCGCTTCCTGCGGAAGATCGTCGACGGCATCTTCCTGATCGTGGAGGAGAGCGGCTGGCAGCTGCCGGCGCATAACGCCTATGAACGAAGCGGCGCGCGCCTGCCGCTTCCCGACAATTCGCAGCCTGTCGTCGATCTCTTCGCCGCCGAAACAGCCGCCCTGCTTGCCACCGTCGTCGCATTGTTTCGCGACGAGCTCGACGCCATCAGCCCCGAGATTACGGCACGCGTCGAGCGCGAGATCGAGATCCGCATCCTCTCGCCCTATCTCGGCCGGCATTTCTGGTGGATGGGCCGCGGCGAAGAGCGGATGAACAACTGGACGGCATGGATAAGCCAGAACGTCCTGTTGACGGTTTTCTCCCTGAAAACAGATCAGCCCACGCGTCACGCCGTCGTCAAAAACGCGCTCGGCAGCCTCGACGCCTTCCTGAAGGACTATGCCGAGGACGGCGCCTGCGAGGAGGGCGTGCTCTATTACCGCCACGCCGCGCTCTGCCTGCATGGTGCGTTGACCATCCTGGACGCCGTGGCGCCCGGCCTGTTCGCCGGGGTCTGGCAGCAGCCGAAGATCCGCAACATGGCCGAATATATTGCCCATATGCATGTGGCCGGCCGCTACTATTTCAATTTCGCGGATTCCTCCGCGGTGATCGAACCCTGCAGCGCGCGGGAATACCTGTTCGGACAGGCGGTCGGCTCTGAGATGCTGACTGAGTTCGCCGCAGCTGACAGAGCCGCTTCCAACAATTCGCATATACCCGGGGAATGGAACCTCTGGTATCGCGTGCAGGAACTGCTGGCCGGCCCGACGCTTCCCGCTGCCGCCCCGCCGCATCCTGCATCCCAGCGCGACATCTTCTATCCCGGCATCGGCCTGTTCATCGCCCGCGACGAGCAGTTTTCGCTTGCCGTCAAGGGCGGCAACAATGGCGAGGGCCACAATCACAACGATGTCGGGAGCGTGACGCTCTACAAGAACGGACGTCCGTTCCTGATCGATGTCGGCGTCGAGACCTATACCGCAAAAACCTTTTCGGCGCGGCGCTACGAGATATGGACGATGCAGTCGGCGTTCCACAACCTGCCGACATTTGCAGGCGTCATGCAGTCGGCCGGCGAAGCTTTTGGCGCGCGCGATGTCGAGGTCGGGTTTGACGAAGGGAGCGCGCGCATAGCGCTCGATATTTCAGACGCCTATCCCCCTGAAGCGCAGTTGCACAGCTATCGGCGCGTCGTTTCCCTGCTGCGCGGCCGCCATGTCGAGATCGTCGACACCTATGACGGCGGCAAGCCGGCGGTCCTGTCGCTGATGACATGCCTGGCGCCGACCGTCGGCCCGGACAGGATCGATCTCGCCGATCTCGGCAGCATTTTCGTCGAGGGCGCCGGCGAGATCGAAATCGACGAGATCGTCGTGGAGGACGCCCGGCTGAGATCGGCCTGGCCCGAGAAAATCTACCGGTTGCGCCTGCCGTTTGCCGGCAGGCTGCTGAGATTGCGGATCGTCTAGAACAGGATGATTTCAGGCCGGGTCGGCTTAAAAATCTGAATCCTGTTCTAAAATTAAAGAGTTAGAGCATGATGTCGTCCGAAAATCGCTTACGCTTTTCGGCATCATGCTCTGGGGAGGGCGAGCATGGAATTGACGCTGAAGATCGTGGATGCCGGTGGGGCGGTGGTGGCGAGTTCCATAGGCCGGGACGAGACGTTCCTGGTCTATCGCCAGAGCTATCGCGAAGGCGATCGCGTGGTCGTGGAGGTCTCCGAGCCCGGACATGTCTTCCTCTCCCTTGATGGCGCGATCCAACCCGGCCTGGTCTATATGAAGGAATGCGTCTATTCGCTCGCCGTACCCTTCGGCGATAAGCGCAAGCCCTATTCGCCGAATGCCTTCAGGGGCGATATCCACCGGCTTTCAGCGCGAAGCACACGGCCGGACGAGATCATTTGCCGGCGCAATCTCGCCCTCAACCCCTGGGACGATCACGCCAATCGGGCTCTGTTTCCGCATGCGCGCGCCAATGTCGAGACCCGCGGCGAAGCGGTCTTTGCCGCGCGCAACGCGATCGACGGCGAGAAGGCCAACGATGATCACGGCTTCTGGCCCTATACGAGCTGGGGCATCAATCGCGATCCGCAAGCAGCACTGACGGTGGAATTCGGCAGGCCGGTCAGGATAGACGAGGTCGTTTTCTATCTCCGGGCCGACTTTCCGCATGATTCCTGGTGGGAAAAGGCCAGCGTCACCTTCTCGAATGGCAAGACCTCCTGTTTTTCGCTGGTGAAATCGGGCACCGCGCAGGGCTTTTCCATAGAACCATGCATCGTCGAATGGGTGGAACTCCACGGCCTGATCAAGGCCGAAGACGCCTCGCCCTATCCGGCGCTGACTCAGATCGAAATCTGGGGAGTCGAGGTGTAGGGCATCGGCCCGTCCGTCCTTCCTCTTGCGCTATGAGCCTGTAGGTAGCCTCGACCGTGCCGCACTCGGTGGGCCGTCATTCAGACGGTTCCAGGCGCGGCGGAGTTGCCGCGCCGAGCCGAAGCCGGCGCGCATCGCGACAGCCTCCATGTCCAGCCGTGAACCGGCGAGCATCTCGCGGGCAAGAGCCACGCGCATACGGTTGACGAAATCCGTCACGCTCATGCCCGTCTGCTCGTTGAACAGCCGTGAAAGGTTGCGCGGGCTGGCGCCGCTGAGGCGGGCGAGCGACACCACCGACCAATCCTCAGACGGGTTGGCGGCCACGGCATCCTGTGCACGGTGAATGACCGGGTGGATATGGTTGCGACCTTCGAGCCAGGGTGAAAGCTGCGGATCCGATCCGCCGCGCCTGAGATAGACGACAAGATATCGTGCCACCGCAAGCGCACACGCGTGCCCGGCCGCTTCGGCAACGATATGCAGCATGAGGTCTATGCCGGCGGTGATGCCGGCGCTGGTGAGGCGATCTCCATCCTCGACATAGAGCCGGTTGTCCCGGACGCGCGCGGTGGGAGCGAGCCTCGCCAGATCCTCTATGCAGCCATGATGGGTGGTGCAATCGCGGCCATCGAGCATGCCTGCCTCGGCAGCGAGCAATGGCCCGAGCAGATCGAGACCAGACGAATTCCCGGGCGAATGGAGTGCCTCAGCCATGCGACGATGGCAGCCTGGTCGGCGCGCTCCTGTTCGTTCCCTGGCGCGCTGTTTTTCATCGGGGCATCGGCGCTGCCGGCAATGATGACAAGCGCGGTATCGGGCAAGCTCTCCGGCAATGCGGCGACTCCCGTAACGGCAAGGCCGATCGAACTGCCGACCGTCGCCGATGGGCCGATATAGGCGACGGTAAAGCGCACTGTGCACTGTTCGAGGTTCGCCTTGCGCAGCACTTCGATGGGGCCGGCGACGTCGAGCAGCAGCACGCGCGGCGGCACGACGACGAAGACCGGAATATCGAAGGGCTGCGCGGCGTCCGTCATGCGGCGAGTGACTTTCCACGCCCCGCCAGGGCCTGGTCGACGGTCGCGATCCGAGCAAACCGGCCCGACAGGACCAATTCGGTCCGGTCCCGGATTTCCTTCGCGCTCCAAGTGCGTCCTGTGGCGTCGGTCATCGGGAAGGTCAGCGTCGCTTCGCCGACATAGTCGACTTGATAGCCGAGATCGGAGGCATGACGGGTCGTGGTCTCGCAGCACTGTTCGGTGCGGATGCCGGAGACGAGGATACGACGGACGCCGTTCTCGGTCAGCCACACGTCGAGACCGGAACCGACCAGGGCGCTATGGCGCCTCTTCCTGAACGTCGCCTTGGGGGCGATCCTGAGCGGGGCGAGTGTGCTGACGAACCCAGATGCTTCCGAAAACGGCCCGTTTTCATCGACATGGAAGATTTGGATGATGGGTATCCCATCGGCTTCCGCACCGTCGATCAGAGCCTGCTGACGATCGATATAGGCGGAGGCGAGGTTTTCATCCCAGTAATCGCGATGTCTGAAAGACTCCTGGGCGTCGATAACGAGAAGGACAGTATCATGGCCGGACATTTTTTGCTCCATCCAGGTTGATCATGAAGTCATATTCGGCGATTTGAAGACAGAGGAAAATGCGCGCGCCGGACAAATAACGGACAATTCGCGCCATGGATGCCAGGCCTCGGCGGAGGAAATCGGGTCACGCTTCCGCCAGACCGTCCGCACATGCTAAGGAGGTCGGATGAGACTGCTTGTGGTGGAGGACAACAAGGATCTGGCGGCCTGGCTGGGCAAAGCCCTGCGACAGGCGCAATATGCTATCGACATTGCCCATGACGGCGAGGACGCCGAGCATTTGCTCAAGGTGGCTGAGTATTCGGCGATGATCCTCGATCTTGCTCTGCCCAAACTTGACGGGTTAACGCTTTTAAAGCGATTGCGGCAGTCCGGGAGCAAGCTGCCGGTCATCATCTTGACCGCGAATGCCAGCCTGGACGGCCGTGTGGCGGGGCTTGACAGCGGCGCCGACGACTATCTCGCCAAGCCCTTCGAAATCGCCGAGCTCGAAGCGAGGATCCGTGCGGTGGTCCGCCGCGGCCAGGATCGGGCTTCGTCGGAAATCACCGTCGGCAACCTGCTTTTTTCCGGTGGGACGCGGCAGTTTTTCGTCGCAGGCGAGCCGCTGCAATTGACGCCGCGCGAATATGCCGTTCTCGAGCAGCTCGTCATGAAGCATGGCATCACGGTTTCGAAAGCCGCGCTTTCTGAAAGCGTCTTCGGTTTCGACGACGAGGCGGATGCGAGCGCCATCGAAATCTACGTCCACAGGCTGCGAAAGAAACTGGAGAGCAGTTCGGTTCAGATTGCGACGTTGCGCGGGCTCGGTTATCTCCTCCGACATGTCCAGTAGCCTCGTTACAAAGGTCGGCGCGGCGATCGCGCGGCTCAGCCACAGCTTGAGGGTACAATTGCTCTGCTGGGTGCTGATGACCCTGTTCGGCGCGATCGGCTTCAATCTTTACGACAGCTTCTGGACGGCGGATGCGACGGCAAAGCTGGTGACGGATCGAACACTTCTGGCCTCGGCCCGCGTCATTGCCGAGGCCGTCCGCGTCGACGAGGGCGGCAATGTCCAGGTGGACGTGCCGCCTTCCGCGCTGGAGATGTTTGATACAGGCTTCGGCGACCGGGTATCTTACCAGGTGATCACCGCGTGGGGCAGTCTGGTCAGCGGCTTTCCCGACTTGCCGTTGCCGGCCGTCCAGCGGGCAGGCGCCGATCGCGCGTTCCATGGTGCCGATGTGCGTGTCATGATGCTCGACCATCCTGTCGTCGGCCTGCCCGATGACGGCACGATCTCCGTGACCGTCGCCGTTACGCATAACAGCCAGTATGCGATGCGACGGCAATTGTGGCTTTCGGACTTTTCGAAGCAGTTCGTGCTCGTCTTCGTCGCGAGCCTGGTGACCATCCTCGGGCTTCAACGGGGTCTGGCGCCCGCTCTGAGACTGCGGGACGCCGTGCGCCAGCGCGGCCGCCATCGTCTTGATCCGCTGCCGCCGGAAATGGTGCAGAGCGAACTGCAGCCGCTCGTCCATGCCCTGAACGACCATATGGAGCGCGTCCAGAACCAGATGGCCGCGCAGCGACGGTTCGTATCGAATGCCGCGCATCAGCTCCGAACGCCGCTCGCGCTGATTTCGACGCAGGCGAGCGTGGCGGCCCGGGAAGCTGATCCGGCTCGCCGTGACGAGGCGCTTGTCGCCCTTCGCACCAGCACGAAGCAGATTTCGCGTCTCGCCAGCCAGCTTCTTGCCTTGTCGCGGGCCGAGCCCGGAAGCCGGCGCCCGCGCAGCGATGCGACAGACCTCAGCAAGGCTGCCCGCGAGATCCTGGAAGCGCATGCCGAAGAGGCGCTCAGGCGCAACATCGACGTCGGTCTGGAAGCGGTCCGCCCGGTCATTGTCGACGGCGACGCGACGATGTTGCGCGAGATGTTGGTCAACCTCATAGACAACGCGATCCGCTATACCCGCCCGAATGGACGGGTGACCGTCGCCGTCGGGCAGGCGGACGGCAATGCCGTCGTGACCGTCGAGGACAACGGGCCGGGTATTCCGAGCGGGGAGCGCGAGCAGGTTTTCGAACGGTTCTACCGGATCATGGGGACCGAAGCTGAGGGGAGCGGTCTGGGGTTGTCGATCGTTCGGGAGGTTGTCGAAGGTGCAGGAGGTTCAGTCTCGCTCGATGATGCGGAAGGCGGCGGCGGGCTCATCGTGACGGTACGGCTTCCGCTCGCTTAAACTCGAGCGCGTCAAATGAAGAAGGCCGGGCATGGCACCCGGCCTTCTTCTCTATCTGCCTTGGGAGGAGGCCGATTTGATCACTGGGTATCGAGGTGCTGTTGCGGACGCCATTTCGCGAGACGGTTCTCGATCAATGTCATGATGTATTCGGCAAAAAGCGTGACGACCATGACCAGGAGGATTGCCGCGAACATGCCGGCGGCATCGAACGTACCCTTGGCGATCGAGATGAGCTGACCAATCCCGAAGCGGGCGCCGACGAATTCGCCGACGATCGCGCCGATGATCGCGAAACCGAAGGACACATGCAGACTGGCGAAGATCCAGCTCATCGCCGAGGGAATGATCACCGTGCGGGTGACCTGCCAGTCCGAGGCGCCGAGAATGCGGGCATTGGCGATCATATTACGGTCGGCCTCGCGCACGCCTTGGAAGGCGTTTGCGAATACCACGAAGAATACCATGATGAAGGCGAGAGCAACCTTGGAGGGCAGGCCGAGACCCATGATCATGATGAAGATGGGGGCGAGAACGACGCGCGGTATCGAGTTGATCGCCTTGATATAGACGGAGAAAATGTCCGACAGGAAGCGGTTGCGGCCAAGACCGATGCCGACGACGACGCCGGTGATCGAACCCGCGAAGAATCCGATCAAGGCCTCCTCCATCGTCACCCATAGATTATACCAGAGCGAACCTTCCGTGGTGCCTTCGGCTGCCCATTCGTAGAGGCGCTGAACGACGCCGCTCGGGCTCGAATAGAAGAACGGATCGATCCACTGCATGTTGGAAGACAGTTCCCACATGCCGATCACGAAGACCAGGATGGCGATCTGCCAGAAGCGCACCAGCGTCTTGCGCTGGCGCATCGCCTTCAGCGCCGACGCCTCGATTTCCGTGTCCGACGTGCCGGGCCGAAACATGGTGGCCGAACCGGCCTCAAGAGTGGTGTGTGCCATGATATCCTCCCTCAGGCCGCTTCGCTCGCGCGGCGGTAGCTGGTCTCGACTTCCTCGCGGAGGTCCTCCCAGATCGTCTTGCAGTAGTCGATGAAGTTCTGCTCGTAGCGGATTTCCGACACGACGCGCGGACGGGGGAGATCGATCGTATAGACCGACTTGACCGTCGCGGGGCCGGCGGTCAGGACATAGACCTTGTCGGCAAGGGCGACAGCTTCTTCGAGGTCGTGGGTGACGAACACCACCGAGGCCTTGCGCTCGGCCCACAGTTTCAAGAGCTCTTCGTGCATGACGGTGCGGGTCTGCACGTCGAGAGCCGAAAACGGCTCGTCCATCAGCAGGATTTCCGGCTCGTTGATGAAGGTCTGTGCCAGCGAGACGCGTTTGCGCATGCCGCCTGACAGCTGGTGGGGATAATGATGGAGAAACTTCGAAAGGCCGACACGGGCGAGCCAGTCGCGTGCGCTCTTTTCTGCCTCGGCGCGCGACTTGCCTCGAAACAGCGGACCGGCCATGACGTTGTCGATGACGTTCTTCCAGGGAAAGAGCGCGTCGGTCTGGAATGCGAAGCCGACACGCGGGTCAATGCCGGTGATCGGGCCGCCCATCAGCCGGACTTCACCGGCGCTGGGGCGGGCGAGACCCGTCACAAGATTGAGCGTCGTCGATTTACCACATCCGGTGGGGCCGACGACGGCGACGAACTCTCCGCGGGCGACCGTCATGTTGAAATCGCGCAAGGCCGTCAGGGACTTGCCGGTCGGCGAGACGAAGCGGCGGCTGACGTTGATCAGCTCGATCGCCGGGATCTCGTTCTTGTCATGTTGCATGATGATACCTGAGGCGTGCTTTGGGCGCGTGCACGCAATGCCCATGGATCGATCGGGAGGGTCGCTTCCGGTTGGGACCGGAAGCGACGCGACGCCTTACTTGACGTTCTTGACGAATTCCGTCGTGTAGGTCTTGGCAAGGTCGATCTGCTTGCCCTTGACGTTCTTGGAGAACTCAGAGAGCACGGCAACCACGGTTTTCGGACCGTCTTCCGGCATGACGCCATCCGGTGTGAACATGCCCTTGCCCTCGTCGAGAGCCTTGATGTAGCCGTCCTTGTCGCCGACGTAGAAGTCCTTCGGCATCTTGTCCGCGATCTCGGCGGCTGAATGCGTGTTGATGTAGCGCAGCGTCTTGACGAAGGCGTTGGCGAGCTTCTGTGCCTCTTCCTTGTGCGCGTCGACCCAGGAGGTTTCCAGGTAGAGCGAAGCGGCCGGATAGGTGCCGCCGAGCGCCTGACGGGTCGCCTCGACCGTGCGCATATCGACGAGCACGCTCGCCTCGCCGGTCTTGATCATGCGCGAAATCGTCGGCTCGGTCGTCATGCCGGCCTGGATCTGATCCTGTTGCATGGCGGCGATGAAGGTGCCGCCGGCGCCGACTGGAATTGTCACGACATCACCGGGCTTGAGGCCGGCCTTCGAGGCCATGAAGAGGGTCAGGAAATTGGTGGACGAGCCGAGACCGGTGACGCCGAGGCTCTTGCCCTTGAAATCGGCCGGCGACTTGATGTCAGGATACTTGCTCGAGACCATCTCGACCTCGCCCGGCGCCTGGCTGAACTGGACGATGGATTCGACGAATTTGCCTTTGGCCTGCAGGTCCACACAGTGGTCGTAGAAACCGACCACGCCCTCGACGGCGCCGGCCAGAAGCTGGTTTTCGGCATCGACGCCGGCAGCTTCGTTCAGCAGCTCCACGTCGAGACCCTCGTCCTTGAAGTATCCGAGCGATTCGGCAAGCTTGGCGGGCAGATAGATCTGCTTCTCATAACCGCCGACCATGATGGTGATCTTGTCGGCCGCATGTGCGGCGCTGGTCGTGAAAGATGCTGCGGCGAGAAGCGTCGAAAAAGCGACGGTGTGAAAAAGGCTGCGTGAAGAACGCATGGAAATCTCCTCCTGTGTTTGGCTGGCATCGTCGTCTCGCCACCTTGACCGTGTCTCCTCCACGATGCCGCTCCTTCCTATGACGTCGAAGCTTTCAACTAGCTTTCAGTCGCGGACGGGCAGGCAGCCCGTCCCATCCCGCCCATGCACCACCCGTCGCAGAGCGCGGGAGCAATGAGCGCGCCTGCATTTCTTAAGCCGGATGCGCTGTCCCTTCCATCGGCAGCGTTCAGCCTTTTCGGTAGCCGCTCCAACATGAAAATCGTGAGACGACTTGTCCGCGGCCGTCATGGTCATCTGATGATCGGCTGGAACGTGTGAGCTCTTGGATCAGATGTCAGCTCGTAAAGCTTCGCAGATCTCTCAGCAGGTTGCGATACCTGGCCTGGCTGCCGACCAGATGCTCGCGCATGGCGTTGCGGGCGGCCTCATCGTCTCTGTCCGAGATGGCGACGACGATTGCCTCGTGCTCCCTGTGGATCAGCTTTCGATAGGCCGTCTGTTCGGCCGTCCTCGTTTCCGGAACGAGTCTCGACTGCGGGATGATCGCCGAACCCTGGGACTCCAGGAACTGCCTGAACAGCGGATTGTTCGTGGCTTCGGCGATTGCGGCATGGAGCTCCAGATCCGCATCGCGAATGGATTGGTCGCTCTCGATGCATTGGAGGATTTTCCGATGACATTCGAATATCGCCTCCTCCTGCGCAGGCGAGCGGCGCAAGGCTGCGAGGCCTGCCGCCTCGATTTCGACAGGTGTTCTGATCTCAAGTACCTCAAGATCGGAGGCGACGCGGGCTTTGTCGACTTTCCGCGCGGAGAGCGCCGGATCAGCACCGAGTACGAAAATCCCAGCCCCCTGGCGCACCTCGACAAGCCCGTCGGAGCGAAGTGCGGCCACGGCCTCGCGCACGACCGTCCGGCTGACGCCATGTGTTTCGGTCAACTCATGTTCACTCGGAAGCTTGTCGCCGACGGAATACTGGCCGCTCAATATGGCTTGCCGGAGGCTTTCGCCGACCTGTGTGACCAGCGACCCGGAGCCTTTGCTGCGATCCTTCATCTGCATAGCCACGCCTGACCCCGCCTCGGCTCTGATCCGAATGCCGCCCAAACTCACGGCACCCGAAATTTGCGATTCATCACACATGTATGACAAATTTGATGGTCTTTCAATGGACGAGCGGCGCCTGCGCTTTGTTCCTTGACTGTTTTTGCGATCCGACGAAAATTCGGCAATGCGCTTTCTCTCAAAACTCTCGATGCTGCGTTAGCTTACTGCCATGCCGCGACTTTACTTCGCCATGTACATGCGACTGGATATAATCAAAATTAATCGCTACGATTAGAAATGATTGACGAGGAGTTTTCGATGGAGACCAAGGTTCTGACTGCTCATGTTCCGCTACCGCTTGCGCAAAAGGTCGATCAACTCGCGTCGCGGCTCGAACGTTCGCGTGGCTGGATCGTCAAGCAGGCTCTCATGGCATGGATCGACCAGGAGGAGGAGCGCCGGCGTTTGACGCTCGAGGCGTTGGCCGACGTCGATGATGGTAACGTTATCGAGCACCAGTCTGTTCAAGCCTGGGCCGATAGCCTCGATAGCGACGAGCCGATCTCTTTGCCTCGGTGATGGAGATCAAGTGGACGAGCAAAGCGGTCTCGGACGTCTCCCGCTTGTACGACTTTCTCACTCCGGTCGACCGGCAAGCGGCGGTCCGAACCGTGCGGGCACTGACGGCAGCGCCTGCACGGCTGCTTGAGCAGCCGCGCCTCGGCGAGCGGCTCGAGGAGTTCGATCCTCGAGAGGTCCGCCGTATTCTCGTCGGCCGTTACGAGCTGCGCTATGAAATCCAGCAGTCGATGATCTATGTCTTGCGCCTTTGGCATACGCGTGAGGACAGGTAGAAGCACTCACAACCGCCTGGTCGACTCCCCGCGGACGAATCTCGGCGTCAGGATGAAGTCTTGCGGCGGTGCTGCGGCGCCCTCCGGGCTTGCTATTCTTGCCAGCAGACGCTGTGCCGCCAGCTCGCCGAGCTTCTGCGCATCCTGCACCACCATGGTGATGCGAGGCGTGATAACATTGCTCCAGGGCACGTCGTCGACCATCGCCAGCGACACGTCGTCAGGGCAGCGGAAACCCATCTCCTGCATCACCTGCAGCGCTGCGAGGCCCGTCATGTTGTTGGCGCCGATGATGGCGGTCGGTCGGTCGCGGCGGGTCAAGAGGCGCATCGCCTGCGCATGGCCGCCGGTTCTGGTGTAGCCGCCTTCGACGACCAGCGAAGGATCGATGTCCACACTGGCGCCGGCCATCGTGTTCATGAAACCATTCAGACGCTCGTCGGCAGTGTGCAGGCCGCTCGGCCCGGAGATGAAGCCGATCCGTCTGTGGCCGAGCTGCAGCAGATGTCCCGTCAGGATAGTGGTGGTCAGCGGGTTGTCGGAACCGACAAAATCACGCTCGGCGCCTTCCACCTTCTGGTCGAATTGCCACCGCAATCATATCCTGGCGCTTAACCTTTTTCTTCCGGCCGAAAAGTAAAATTTAACCAAAATTTGAAATAACCCTTTCAGATCCGAATTGTGCAGGGGAATTCATGAAAACGGCCACGCTTGCATCCATCGCCTTGGCGATATCGATCTCTGCTGCCCATGCCCAGACGATCGGGGTTTCGATGTCCGGTCTCGACAAATTCAGGACGGCGCTTCTAAACGGCGTTGTCTCGCATGGGCAGACGATATCCGGCCTCAAACTCGTCACCGAGAATGCCAATGGCGACAAGGAGCTCCAGAAGCAGCAGGTGCAGAAGCTCATTGCCGACAAGGTCGACGCGATCATCCTTGCCGTCTCCGATGGCGACCTCGGGCCGCAAATGACCAAGATGGCGGCAGATGCCGGCATTCCGCTGGTGTACATCAACAACGTTCCTTCCAACCTGCTGGACCTGCCTGACAATCAGGTGGTGGTCGCCTCCAACGAGAAGGAATCCGGAACGCTGGAGACCAAGCAGGTCTGCGCGCTCCTTAAAGGCAAAGGCCGCGTCGTCGTGCTGATGGGCGAACCATTCCACGCCGCCGCGCGTGCCCGCACCCAGGATATATCAGACGTCATTGCCACCCCGGATTGCAGGGGCCTTCAGATCGTCGAGCGGCAGGCGGCCTATTGGTCGAGCGATTATGCCGACCAGCAGATGCAGGAATGGCTGTCGGCCGGCGTCAAGTTCGACGCGGTCATCGCCAACAATGACGAGATGGCGCTCGGCGCGATCCGGGCCATGAAGAAGGCCGGCATACCGATGAAAAATGTCGTCGTCGCCGGCGTCGACGCGACCGACGACGCGCTCGCAGCGATGGTCGCCGGCGATCTCGACGTGACCATTCTCCAGAGCGCCGTCGGGCAGGGCGCTGCCGCTGTCGACGCTGCCGTCAAGCTGATCCGCAAAGAGAAGGTGCCGCGCGAAAACAACGTTCCCTTCGAACTCGTCACACCTGAGAACATTGCCACCTATCTGCCGAAGAGCCAGTGAGCATAAGAGGATTATGATGTTGCATTTCTGGAATAAATTCGGCATTCGCGCACAGATCACCTCCGGCTTCGTGCCGCTGATCCTGTTGATGAGCCTGCTCACGGTCAGCGCGATCTCCGGCATGAACGGGCTCGCCTCGATCTTCTCTTCCTATCGCGCCACGGCCGGCCAAAGTCTCGCCATCTCGGACTACAGCGACCAGCTGAACGAGATTCAGATGTCGGCGGAAGCCTTCCGCTCCACGCCGACGCAGGATGTCGTCGATCGCTTCCGCGCCGGCGTGAAAGCGTTCGACGCCGACGACCCGCGTTTTGCCGGCAACAAGGACCTGCAGTCCGGCCTTGCGGCGATCCGCCAGGACATCGCCACCTATGGCAAGGCTTTCGAACAGATCGTCGCGCTGCAGGCCAGGCGTGATGCCTTGATCTCCAAGGTCACCGAATTCGGCCCCTGGACCAGTATTGCGCTCAACGATGTCGTGCGCAGCGCCTGGCGCCAGAACGATGTGGCCCTGCTGCAGATGACCGCGGCGACACTGGAGGCCTTGAACCGCAGCCTTTATTTCTCCGAACGCTTCGTGCACTCCGATGATTTTGCAGCCTATGACACGGCGCAGGCAGCACTGGCCGAAGCGGTCGCGCTCAACGAAGCGGCCGCGAAAGCCGCAAAGAACGAGCTGCAGAAGAAGCGCCTGATGGGCGCCGGCCAGCTGATGCAGAATTACACCGCCCGTCTCGGCGACATGAAGGACGTGCTGCAGGCCTCGGGCAACATCCGCCAGACACAGCTCAGCGTGCTCGCGCCGAAAATCTCAGGCGGCTTCAAGGATCTGCAGGCGACGGTAACGGGCGCGCAGAAGACCCTTGATGGTTCGGTGGACGCAACGGTTGCCTCCGCGACCAGCACGACGCTTGTTATCAGCGGGCTGCTGATCGTCATCGGCCTCGTCCTTTCCTATTTCGTCGGCCGGCTGATTTCCTCGGCGGTGCGCAACATGGCGCAGTCCATGGAGCAGCTTGCCCGCGGCGAGGAAGGGATCGTGATAACGGGCGTCGAACATCGCCACGAGCTGGGGGCCATGGCGCGTTCGCTGAAGGTTTTCCAGGAAACGGGGCGCGCCAAGCTGATTGCGGAAGCCAATGCCGACCGCGCCCGCCTGGCGGCCGAAGAAGAGCGGCTCCGCCAGGAGGCCGAGCGGCTCAGCGACGCGCAGGTGATGGAGCATGCCTTCCGCCAGATCTCTGTCGGGCTGGACGCACTCTCGAAGGGCGACCTCACGGTCCGCGTCGGCGAAGTCGACCATCGCTATGTCAGGATCCGGGATCATTTCAACAATTCGGTCGCAAGCCTCGAAGAGGCGGTTGACGCCGTCATTCGCGCGGTCGGCACCATCCGCTCCGGTCTTGCGGAAATCTCCACCGCCTCCAACGATCTCGCCCGCCGCACCGAGCAGCAGGCAGCCTCGCTGGAGGAGACCGTCGCGGCGCTGGGTGAAGTGACCCGCGGCGTCAATGGAACGGCGGAGGGCGCAAGCCGCGCCCAGGGTGTTGTGGCAACCGCCCGCACCAATGCTGAAAAGGGCGGAGAGATCGTTGCTCGCGCCATCGATGCGATGACGGAAATTCAAAATTCGTCGTCCAAGATCGGCAACATCATCAGTGTCATCGACGAGATCGCCTTCCAGACCAACCTGCTGGCGCTGAATGCCGGCGTGGAAGCGGCGCGCGCCGGCGAGGCAGGCAAGGGCTTTGCCGTCGTCGCCCAGGAAGTCCGCGAGCTCGCCCAGCGCTCCGCCAACGCGGCAAGGGAGATCAAACAGCTGATCTCTACATCCTCGGCGCAGGTCAAGACCGGCGTCCAGCTGGTGGGCGAATCCGGCCTTTCGCTCGAACAGATCGTCGAGCAGGTCACCGCCATGAATGCGACCGTGGCCGAGATCGCCGTTGCCGCCCGCGAACAGGCGACAAGCCTGCGCGAGGTCTCGGCTGCCGGCGACCAGATGGACAAGGTGACGCAGCAGAACGCCGCGATGGTCGAAGAGACCACGGCGGCCGCGCAGAGCCTGACACATGAAACCGAAAGCCTTGCCGAACTGCTGCGGCGGTTCAGGACGGGTAGCGGCCGGGCATCGGAACATCGCCACTACGCGATGGCATCCTGACGTCCTGCCGATGCAGGCAAGAAAACGCCGCCGCCGCGAAAGGGCGGCGGTGAGCGGTCATCGGCCGGCGTCGCCTCAATGGCTCTCTGATGCGGGACCGTGAGAGTGGCCGGCAATGCTCTTGCGAACATGGCGAACTGCCGTCCACACGGCGAAGAGCACGAGCGGGATGGCGCCGAGAACGGCGAGCTTTGCGATGTGCGGATCGACGCCCAGTTCGGAGATGCTTTCCAGGCAGATCTTTGCGAGGCCAACGGTGTAATAGGTGATGGCGATGACGGAGAAGCCTTCGACCGCCTGCTGGATATGCACCTGGATGCGCGCCCGCTCTTCCATTGATGTCAGGAGTGAGGCGTTCTGATCTTCGAGCTGAACCTGCACGGTGGTTCTGAGCAGGTCTCCGGCCAGGCTCACACGTTCGGCCAGTTCATCGAGGCGGCGTTCGGCGGCGTGAACCGCACGGACGGCCGGCTGAAAGCGCCGGTCGATGAAGGTGCCGATCCGCTGGCGCTGCTCGACGCGCTCCTCGCGCAGCTCCGACGATCTGCTTGCGACGATCTCGGCATAGGCTTTCGTCGCGCCGAGCGGTGACGAGCGAGAGCGGAGAAATTGAGCACATCCGACGAGAGCTTGGTGACCTCGGAAAGCAGGGCCTTGTCGACTTTGACCGCACTCTGCATATGCGAGATCAGCAGGTCGAGGCGCCGGTCGAAGACGAAAAGCTTCGACACCGTCTCGCGTGCCATCGGCAACGCCAGCAACGCCATCATCCGGTACGTCTCGATCTCCAGGAAACGCCTGACCATGCGGCCGGTGCGATAGGCGTTGAGATTGCGGTTGAAGAACAGGAATTCGACGAAACCGCTATCGGTCAGCCGGAAGTTCGAATGCACTTCCGCGTCGCCGCCGCCGACTTGTGAAGCGACATAGTCGAGCTTCGGTTTTTCCGGACCTTGCCCGTCCTTTTCGTCCCGCACCAGCACGCGGACGGCTGCGATGATTTTCCCGTCGATCTGACGGCAGCAGGCCTGAAAGGCTTCCGGCGGATTGCTGCCGGGTTCGGCCGATGCGGGAACGACGAAAGTCAGGGTGAGGAACTCGGTATGCGCCTCCCACTTCAGCCGGCCGTCGCCGATGCGGCCGATGCCGTGGTTGCCCTCGCGGGTCGTGGAGACATCTTCTAGTCCCGGCAGGGAAGTTGGTATCTGAGGAGGGGCATTCTCGCCGACGATGGCGACGTGCCACACATCCGTGTCGCCATCGAAGTAAAGCGACGGCCGCGCGTGGAGCTCGTTGTGAAGTTCCCTTCGCAGCGGATGCTCGGAGCCCATCGGCATGGAAATGCACCTCTATACGGTAGACAGTCGCTGGATCGCCGGATGTAAGCGGGTTGCCGGCATGTGTGAGTTGACCATGGCGCCTGCGAGCCGGCGAAGGCTGACAACGCCTATAGCCTCTCCCGAACCGCATGTCACCATAAAGGGCAACGATGTCGGCGGCTTGCGCGACATCGTTGCCCATTGCTCGATTGTCACCCGCTGAACTGGTGATGCTGACCTTACGATGAGGTTTCTTCCAGTCGACGTCCCCCGGTCTCGATCATTCCGATAGCCGCAACCGCACCGATGGCGGCGACGATCGCGAACATCATGAACACCGAATTGATGCCCTGCGTCCCCATCATATAACCGACCGTGGTCGGCCCGACGGCCGAGGCTATGCGCAGCCACGATGTCGCAAGACCGGTTCCGATGGCGCGCATCCGCGTCGGATAGATCTCCGGCGTGTACAGATACAAAACCGCATTGATCGACCCGACAACGCCATAGGCAAGCGTTGCCAGCACGATCAACGACCAGAGCTGGCCTGCGCCACCGGCAGCCAAAGCGATCAACAGTGCCGCGCCGACCAGGAAGGATACAATGGCCCAAGTTCTTCGACCGATGCGGTCGATGCAGAAAGCGCAAACCAGAAGGATGGCGACCTGGGCGACATTGGTCATCGACGCCGCCCGGAGAGCGCTTCCGAGCTCGAGCTTGTAGATGGTGTGATAGAGTGTTGGCATCCAGTTGTTGAGGCTGTTGGCGACGAAGAACGAACTCGCCCAAAGGACCCAGGCGATCAACGTCCTGGCGCGGAAGCGTGGAGACAGCAGCTCGCTCCAGCGGCTTCTCGGCTGCCGGGCGACCTGTGCGGGGGCGGGCGCTGCAGCCGGCGCTTCAGGCGCCGGTTGCGGCTCCTGTTGATAGTCGAGGTTTGCCTTTCTTGCGCTCGCCTCAGCCTGAAGGATGATCGCTTCCGCTTCGTCCAGGCGTTGCTGGCCGATCAACCAGCGCGGCGATTCCGGCAGCCGATAAAGCAGATAGGCGATGACGAGACCGGGAATGCCGCCGATGAAGAACAGCGATGTCCATCCGAGGATCGGCACGAGCAAGGTCCCAACCTGGCCGGTGATCATCAGCCCGACCGGAAAGATCATCTCATACAGCATGAAATAGCGGCCGCGTCCCTTCGCCCGCAAAAGCTCGCTGATATAGGTGGCGGCGACCGGCATTTCTCCTCCGACGCCAATACCCTGGATCAGCCGGCACAGGAAAAGCATCTGAAAATTGCCGGTGAGCGCGCAGGCGAGGCCCATGACCGACATCAGCGCTGTGGCCGCTGCCGCCATGGGGACGCGGCCGAAACTTTCGGCAAGACGGCTGAAAAGCAGGGCGCCGAGCAATTGGCCGATGTAGCTGGCGGCGATCATCCAGCCGATCTGGGCCGGAGAAAGCTCCCATAGCTTGATCAGGATCGGAAGGACGAATGCCAGCGAAAGGGCATCGAAGGCATCGAGAAACGTGGCGCTCCCCATGACGATCCGCGCCCGGCGGTGCCAGGGTGTAAAGGGAATGGCTTCGAAACGGGCAGCCAGCGCTGCGGCGCGACCGCTGTCGGATGCCGGGGTCGGATCGCGGGCCTCAAGCCCATCTGCGGTCGCGGATGCGGCCAGCGTAATTGTGTTGTCGTGCATTCTATCCTCCCAGATTCAGCACCTTGATGATGGCCGGCGCCTTCGTAGCGCCGGCATTGGGCGTTAGCCGTTGGTCCGCTTGAACAGCGATCGGATCGCATCGGCGATCTGGTCGGGGCATTCGATCGGCGTCAGATGCCGCGCGGCGGGCAAGACGGTGAGGGACGCGCCCGGAATGGCCGCAGCGAGATCTCGGGCCGTCTCGACGGGTGTGGCGTAATCCTCCTCGCCGACGACCACCGAAACAGGAAACAGGAAACCTCCCAGATGCCGGCGCAGATCGGCATCGCCGAGCATGGCGCAGGTCGCGGCATAGGCATCGATATCGTTGGCGGTAAAGACCGACATGGCATGCTGAACCTGCGCCGGATGATCCATCCGGAATCGATCGCCGAACCAGCGCGTTGCCTGAAACTCGGCCATCGATGCCAGCCCTTCGCTGCGAGCCTTTGCCGCCCGGGCCCGCCATTCCGTGGGCGCGTTGGCACCATACCAGGCGGTGGTATCGATCAGCAGCATGGCGCGCACCAGCTCGGGGTGCCGCGCCGCGAAGGTCTGCGCCACGCAACCGCCCATGGAGCAGCCCGCGACGACGGCGTCACTCCACCCGAGTTCTCCCATCAGGTCGGCGATATCGTCGCCGAACCGCTCGACATCGTAGGGACCGGCAGGCTTGTCGCTCCTGCCATGGCCACGGCAGTCCATCGTGACGATATCCGCATCCTCCAGCCGCCCGACAACCCGATCCCAGACACTGGCGTCGAGCGCCAGTGAATGGATCAGAACGACGCGCGGCCCACCCGGCCGTCCACTGCGTCTATAAGCAAGGCCGATACCATCGGACGTTCTCGCATAGGCGACGCCGGAAGCCGTCTCGCGCGCATTTGCTGCACTGTTGGACATCGACATTCCCTTATCCGGCAAGCGCCATATCGTTTTCGCCCACGAGCGGCACGTTCCACGCATCGTAGCCATAGAGCCAGGAGGTGTCTTCGTTGCCCCCCGACATCCAGGTATTGGCGCTCGAAATCGCCTGGATGCGTGAGGTGCGCGGCTTGCGGTTTGCCTCGTAGCGGCGGAACGCGCCTTCGATGTCGTCATTGTCGACGCCGGCAAGGCACCGCGCCAGCACTGCCGCGTCCTCGATCGAGGTCGCAGCTCCTTGCGCCATATAGGGCGTCATCGGGTGGCAGGCGTCGCCGAGAAGCACCACGCGTCCGTCGCTCCAGCGCGCCAGAGGTTCACGTTCGAGGATTGCCCACTTGTGACAGTCCGGGCATGCATTGAGAACCATCTGCACTTCCGGATGGAAGCCTTCATAGGCGGTGCGCAATTCCTTCACGTCGCCCTTGGCGGACCAGGATTCCGAGGTCAGCCAGTCAGCAGGCTCAGGCACGCTGGTGACGAAGTAGAGCGAGCTGCGGTCTGCGGCGGTGTAGTAGATGACGATGTGGCGATCGACACCCCACCACTTCGTTCTGGACGCCTGGATCTCGCCGCCGTTCATCAGGCTCGCGTCGAAGACCGCGCGGTAGGCGATCCGGCCCTTGTGGATCGGTTTGTCAGGGCCGACGACGATGTCGCGAACCAGCGAATGCACGCCATCAGCGCCGATCACCGCATCGGCATCCGCCTTCGTGCCGTCGGCGAAAGAGAGCGTCACGCCGCCCTTCGTCTGATCCAGGCCGACGAGCTTCTTGCCGAGGTGAACGATCTCCGGCGGCAGCACGGAATAAAGCGCTTCATGCAGGTCGGCCCGGTGCATGCAGAGAAAGGGCGCGCCGTAAAGGCTTTCCGGCATCGGAAGCTCGCGCTTGATCTCACCGGTATCCCAGACGCGGTTGAGATGAGAATAGGGCTCGAACGCAAGTTTTTGAAGCCTGTCCAGAACGCCGATACCGCGCAGGACGCGCGACGAATTCGGCAGCATCTGGATGCCGGCGCCGATGCGGGCAAATTTCGGTGCCTGCTCGTAGACATTCACGTCGATACCGACCTGGCGAAGGGTCGCCGCGGCGGCGAGACCACCCATGCCGGCACCAACGATCGCGATTTTCGGTTTACTTCCAGCCATGCGATTTTCCTCCCTTGGCAATCAAGATGGCGCTAGTCGTAATCCGGCATCTATAGTATGTAAAATATTTATATAATCCATGAATGGAACCTTTTAAGTTTATGTTGGAAGCCGATGGAATTGAGACACCTCCGCTATTTCGTGGCCGTCGCAGAAGAGGGGAGCATCTCGCGAGCTGCCGCGCGTCTCAACATCCAGCAGCCGCCGCTTGGTCAGCAGATCCGCGATCTTGAATACGAGCTTGGCCTTTCCCTCTTTGATCGGCATCCGAAGAAGATCGTGCTCAACGCTGCCGGCGCGGTTTTTCTTGCCGACGCCCGCGACATTCTGAAGCGCGCCGGTCAGGCAGTCGAAAATGTCCGCCGCTACGACAAAGGCGAGGCTGGCCAGTTGTCCGTCGGCTTTACGAGTTCCGCGTCGCTGCATGTTCTGGCGCCGAAGCTGCTGCAGCAGTTCCGTCTTTCCTATCCGCTCGTGAAAATCGCCGTCGAAGAAAGCGAGACCTACGAACTCATTCTCGCCTTGCAGGAGGGCCGTATCGATGCAGCGTTGCTGCACATCGACGCAAATCGATTTCCGGATCTGGCGAGCACGGTGCTTTCCGAAGAGGACATGATCGTCGCCATCCCTCTTGGTCATCCCCTTGCGGATGAACGCCTCGGTCCGATCACGCTGAAAATGCTGGAGGGGCAGGACGTGGTCGTTTACCGGCGACCCGACGGCCCAGGCATATTCGAGCGTATCTTGCAGTCCCTCGATCGTGCAGGCGTGACGCCTGCGATCGTCGACGAAGTCTATCGCATCGTCGCAGCGATCAACCTCGTTGCCGGCGGTCGCGGCGTCACGATCGTTCCAACCTCCATGCAGGTCCTCCATCCGGAGGCCATTGCCTATCGCGCGCTCGCTCCCGGCCAACTTTCACCCTTGCCGCTCTGCATCGCTTACCGGCGTGATCTGAAACTCTCCATCGTGCGGAATTTCGTTGCGCTGACGAAGGACATCGCCGCCGTTCCGCCGCATATGCGTGATCGTGCCTGACCGTTCAGAGCAAGCGCCAGGCAGCGAGGCTTCCAAGCAGTTGCGTGCTGCCGCCGACCGACATCGCGACGATGAAGGCCGTTTCTGCTTCTCCCAAAAAGGCGAAGATCGCTCCCAGTAAGGCGACGCCTATCGTCGCCCCGACCATGCGGGCAACATTGATCAGGGCGCTCGCCGTGCCGGCGCGATCGGCCGCCACGGTTGAAACCGCGACCGCCGTCAGAGGCCCCGTCGCCATGCCCATCCCGACCCCGGTCAGCAACAATCCGACCTCTTCGGCAATGAACCAATCGGCCAGAAAGGATGAGCCGAGCAGAAGGTTGCCCAAACCCATCAGCGCCAGTCCCGCCGATATGGTGCGTTTCTTCCCCAGGCGCTCCGAGATCGAACCGGAGAAGGGTGAGATCGCGATGAAGCTGATGGCCATTGGCAGCAGAGACAGCCCGACCTCCACCGAGGCCAGGCGTCGAAGGCTGAGGGAGGCGAGTGGAAAGAGAAAGAGCGTGCCATACATGCCGAACGTCATTGCCGCCGTTCCAGCCATCGCACCGCGAAACTGCCTGCCCGAAAACATCGAGATCGGAACCAGAGCCGTCTGCTCCAGGCGCTTTTCGACGATGATGAAGAGCAGCAGAAGCAGGGCGCCGGCGATGGCCAGGAGGGCCGTCCACAAAGGCGGCAGATGCAATGATTCGATCGCCGTGAGGGTAAGAACGGTGAGGGATGCTATCCCCAGCAACTGACCCGGCATGTCGAAGGACCGGCCTTGCCGATCGGCGCTTTCCGGAACGAAAAACCGTGCCGCCGCCGCCGCGATCAGCGCGATGGGGATGACGACGAAGAAGACGGATCGCCAGCCGAAATCACGGATGAGGAAGCCGCCGAGGCTTGGGCCGATCGCAAGCGACATTCCATTGCAGCCGGCCCAGATCCCGAGCGCTCGGGCACGGACCTTCTCATCCCGGTAGATGACCCGGATCAGCGAAAGCGAAGCGGGCAGCAGGAGGGCGGAGCCGAAGCCGGTCAAGGCTCTCGCGGCGATGAGGATCGCGATGGTCGAGGCGAATGCGCAGCCAAGGCTCGCCAGCGCAAAGACAGCGCAGCCGATCACGAACATCAGACGTCGGCCGTAAAGATCGGCGAACAAGCCGCCGCTGATGAGAAGTGCTGCGTAAACGAGATTGTAGGCGTCGACGACCCATTGCAGCTCGGTGACGGAGGCTTTGAGATCGAGTCCGATTGGCTGAACCGCCAGATTAACGACCGATGTATCGACCTGCGCCACGATCACGCCGAGGCAGAGAATGGCGAGAGAGGCCGGCTTCAACTGTGCGTAAGCCCTGGAGTTTTGTTCGATTGAATTCATGACGCTGCCTTTCCATTACAGCGCCGCGCGTCTTTTTAGACGCTCACAGGACGCTGTAACATTTTGAATTGCCGCGATAATTTTATCGCTAAGCCAATTCCGGAAGGAATTATGCAGTAGGAAACGTAACGTCGTTCAGGCCATCGACAATTCGAAACGCATCGAAGTGTTCGAGAAAAAACGAAAAAGCCACGGCCCTGTTGCGAGGCCGTGGCTGCTGCGTGCGCGCATTTTGCGGGACAACGCGTGACCGGTTACTTGGCGGCGAGCGCCTGGTTGACCTTGTCGACGTCGGCATTCATCGCCTTGAAGGTCTCGTCGAGGGAAAGCTCGCCGACGATCAGCTGGCTCATCCTCTGGACGATGAGCTGATAGATGGCGGAGGATCCCTTGAGACGTTCCAGGTCCCGGGCTGCCTGCGGCACGCTATTGCGGCTTCCAAGAAAGACGGCCATCGCCTCCTTGGCATTCTTGCTCTCAAGCTTGTATTGCGGGTCCTTGATGTCGGCGCCCGTCAGGACGACGTAATTTTCAGCGATTTCACGCTGGACCTTTTCAGAGCCGAGGAACTCGATGAACGCGGCCACGGCCTCGGGAGACTTGGTGCGCTTGAAGCCAACGATCGCGGTGCCACCGGGCATCGCATAGCAGCCGGCATCGCCGCAGGGCGCGCTGATCGCCGTCCAGTCGAAGGCGTCGCCGATCTTCTTCTGGAACGGATTGACCATCCAGTTGCCGGCGAGATAGGTCACGACGTTGCCGTTGACGAACTCGTCACCCATGTTCTTGTACTGGGTTCCCCCGGCAGCACCCCACATTTCCTTCGGGAAGGAGCCGTCCTTCGTCCAACCGTAGAGATCCGTGACGTAGCGCTTGGCGGCATCGTCGGGGAAGAAGAACTTGCCGTCCTTGACGTAGTTCGAACCGTAGGAGAATGCCGCGCCGGAAAAGCGGTGGCCCGAGCGGTCCATCGTGAAGGGGATCTGAGCGCCGGTCGCCTTGGCGACGCGCGCCGAGGCTTCGACGATATCCTTCAGCGTGGCGGTGGGCTTGGGAAGCGGTTCGCCGGCCTGTTCGAACAGCGTCTTGTTGACGAAGGGCAGGTTGAAGGTCTGCGAGGCGATATAGCCGTTGATCGACTGCGGATCGTTGACGCCGGGGAAGCGAAGCGTGTTCAGGCTGTCGCCGTGCAGCTTGGCGAAGCCATCCGGGTCCTTCATGTAGGGACGCATGTCGAGGTAATAGGGCGCAAGCTGCCAGTCGGTGATCTTGGCGATGTCAGGGCCCTCGCCGACGGCAAGCTGCACCGGCAGCTGCTTGGCGACCGCATCATAGCCCGAAGAGACGAAGTTGACCTTGACGTCGGGATGCGCCGTCTCGAATTCCTTGCTGAGCGCTTCCATGCGCTCGACGTAAGCCTGGTCGTCGTCGGTGAACAGAAAGGTGATTGTCTTGGTTTGCGCCAGGGCCGCGCCGGCCCATGCGAAAGAAACGGTTGCCAACGCCAGTGCGACGGCCCCTGAGAGATAGGTTTTCATTTTCATCCTCCCATGAAAACATTTTCATCAATCGCGGCCTCAGCCATCGATAAATCAATTTCATATACTTGACATTCGTTGCGTCAAGCTATTTTCTGCGGCAATAGCGATGTTTTTGGGCATTTTTCAAAAATGGCGCGCACAAATGACCTAATGAAAATATTTTCATAGGATTGCGGAGGAGGCGGTCTGTGAAAACGGAATGCATCAAGCAGCCGGGCGAGATGGCGCCAGCATACAGTGTGGCCACGGGCCAGACGATCACGGCATGGGCCGTTTGCGGCCTGATCGCCAGCTATTTTCCCGGCGAGCCCGCGCCGGCCGAAGATCGCGTAAACTATCGTTTCATCAACGGTTTCGTCGATGTCGGAGATCTGCCCTGCCGCAAGGCCTTTTGGTCGACCATGGTCGGGCGGCCGCTATTGCCCGACACCGCCTGGCCGACCGAAAGCCTCAATCTTCCCGGCTCGAACCGTCGCGTCGAGTTCACCGGCTTCTGGCACGTACCGACGCATCTCAGGCGATGGCTGAAGGGCACGTTCAGAACGGAGACCGCGCGAACGCTCAATCTCAGACTGAAGACCTGCGGCGGCGTTCGCATATGGGTCAACGGACAGGAGGCGGTGCGCTTCGAACCCTTCAAGCGCAACACCGAGAGCGCAACCGACATAAGGCTGGCGCTGGACGCCGGCGACAACCAGATCCTCGTCCATACCGAAGACTTGGCCGAGCGTGACACGACGTGGTTTTTCGAGCTCGAGATGCTGGACGAGGAGCCGCTCTGCGTGCTGCTGCCCGTATCGCTGGATCAGGATGAGGTCCGCGAGCTGGAAGCCCTTGCTCGCGGCGTCCGTCCGGCTCGCGACGTCTTCGTCAATCAGCCGCTGGAGATCATCTTCGGCACAGCGCCCGAACGCGATCTGCCGGTAGAGATCAAGGTCGTCGGTCATGGTCACGAGCGGCCCGTTCTCGCGCATTCCCGATTGACGCTCAAGGCCCATCAGAGCAGCCTAACGGCCGACGATATCTGCGGCATTCCGGACGGTTATCACGGCGTCCACATGACGATCGGCTCCGGCACGGGCTCGGTCACGCGCGTCATCGATGCCGCTTTCATGAGCAGCATTTCGCCGTTGTCGGCCGAGGCGTCGCTCGCCGCCCGCAAGCGGCAGGCGCTGGAATACAGCGCCCGCTTCGGCGCGAACCGCGTCGGGCGCCTCATTGCGATGATGGAAACCGGTCACCACGACCAGGAAAGCTTCGACCGCATCATCGAGGCGACGCTCGCCTCCATCGATGCGCGGGAGGATTGCTCGGATTTCATCATGGTGCCGCTCTTGTGGCTGCTCGGCGCCTATGCCGACCGGATGCCCGATGCAGTGATCGCTCGCATCCGGCATTCCGCCCGCTCCTACCGTTACTGGGTCGACGAGCCGGGCAACGACGCGATGTGGTTCTGGAGCGAGAACCATGTGCTCTGCTTTCATACCAGCCAGCTGCTGGCCGGACTTCTTTTGCCCGACGAGGTGTTTTCGGCCTCGGGCCGCACGGGGCGGCAGCAGGCGGAACTTGCCGGCGAGCGGCTCGGCCGCTGGTTCGACAGCGTCGAAGCCCATGGGTTGGCGGAGTGGAACTCGGCGGCCTATTACCCGATCGATTTCATCGGCCTGCTGGCGCTGGAGCGCTGGGCTGAGGCGGCCGTTGCCCAGCGCGCCCGCGCCCAGATCGATCTCATCTTCCGCATGATCGCCCTTCACACGCTCGCAGGCGTTCCGGCCGGATCGCAGGGCCGTGCCTACGACAAGGAGTTGCGCGCCGGCCCGCTGACCGAGCTTGCGCCCTTCGCCCAGGTCGCCTTCGGAACCGGCTGGCTGAACAATGGTGTGGCGGCATTGACCATGTTCTGCGCCGGCAGCTATGAGCCGCCCGCCGATCTGGCCGAACTTGCGCCGCTCACCCGATCAAGAAGCGTCGAGGCGCGCTACAGCCAGGGCCTCGAGAGCGGAAAACTCGTGCTGTTCAAGAACGAGGCGGCGCAGCTTTCGACGGTCGTCGATCACAAGACCGGCCAGAAGGGGCACCAGCAGCATGTGCTCGACATCCGGCTGGCCGGCCATCCGATGGCGAGGCTGTGGGTCAACCATCCCGGCGAGGACGACCCCTGGGGCAATCAAAGGCCGTCCTATTGGGCCGGCAACGGCATCCTGCCGCGCGTTGCCCAGCATCGCGACGTTGCCCTCCTGATCGAGGACACAAGCGACGCACGCCACGCATGGACGCACGCCTATATCGGCCGCGACGGGCTGGACGATCTCATCATCGAAGACAAGTGGCTCATCGCGCGATCGGGCCGGGGATTTTCCGCCCTCTGGGCGTCGAACGGCCTGGAGCTGATCACCGACGGCCCGACCGCCGGCCGCGAGGCGCGCTCCTACGGGCAGCTTTGCGGCTGGGCTGGTATCGTCGGATGCGGCAACGACGATGCCTTCAAGGCGTTCGTCGAACGCCTGGGCCGGACGACGGTTTCCTTCGATCCCGGGCTTCGGCGTCTCTCTCTGACGCCGCCGGGCGGCCCGGCGATCGACCTCTCCTACGCCGATGGTCTTTCGATCGGCGGCGAGGCGAGGCCCTTCACCCACGATCAGCCGCAACCGATCCTCACCTACGACAGTGCTGCCTCCGGCGCCGGCACTGACGGGCCGTTCTACTCCTGAAAACATAGGTCTCCAGCATGAACACAACATCTGTCGATAACGCCGCCCTCCTGACGACGATTGATCGCGTGGCAACGGCTTTCAGCCGGCTCAGAGGCATCAAGGAAGGTCTCGTGACGGGAAATTCGGCCTCCGGAATCCAGTTCGACGAGTGGGACTGGGAAGTCGGCGTCGGTCTTTACGGCTTCCTGCGCCGCGCCATTTCCACCAATGATCAAAAAGCGCTGCAGGAACTCGTCGCCTGGTATGCCGGCCAGATTGAACGCGGCCTGCCGCCGCGCCAGATCAACAGCACGGCGCCGATGCTGCCGCTTGCGATCCTGGTCCAGCATGTCGACCGTCCCGACTTTCGCGCGCTCGTCGAGGACTGGGCCGAATGGCTCGTCAAGGAACTGCCGAAGACCGAGGACGGCGGCTTTCAGCACGTCGTCAAGGAGCGCCTCAACGACGGCGAATTGTGGGACGATACGCTGTTCATGGCCTGCCTGTTTCTCGCCCGCGCCGGCGTTCTCTGCGAGCGCAGCGAGTGGATCGACGAGGCCGTCTATCAGTTCGTGATCCACACCCGCTATCTCTCCGATCCGGTCAGCGGGCTCTGGTATCACGGCTGGACCTTCAACGGACGGCACAATTTTGCCAATGCCTTCTGGGCGCGCGGCAATGCCTGGATCACCGTCGCCATCCCCGAGCTCTTCGACCTCGTTCCGACGCTCGGCGAGAAGGACCGGCGTTTTCTGTCGAACGTCCTCGTCAGCCAGGTGCGCTCCTTGAAAGCATACCAGCGGCCGGACGGCATGTTCACGACGCTTCTCGACGATCCGTCGTCGCCGCTGGAAACCTCGGCCACGGCGGGCATTGCCTACGGCATATTGCGCGCTATCGATGCCGGCATTCTCGACAAGGACGACAGGGCCTATGCGGAGCGCGCGCTTGCGGCGGTGCTGGCGCAGATCGATGAAGAAGGCGTCGTCCACGGCGTCTCGGACGGCACGCCGATGGGTCATGACCTCGATTTCTACAGGCGCATCCCCAACGTGCCGACGCCTTATGGCCAGGCGCTGACCATGCTGCTGCTGACGGAAGTCTTTCTCGAGAACGGCCAGCGCCAATGAGCCCCGTGTCTCTTGTCGCGATCGAGCCGGCGCAGAGCGACGATACGGTCCGTCTGCAGGCGGCCATCGACGGCCTGTCGGCTTCAGGTGGCGGACGCGTTGAGCTCATGGCCGGCATCCATGTCTGCCGCGGGCTCCAGCTCAGATCCGGCGTCGACCTTCATCTGGCCGCCGGTGCGATCCTGCGTCCCGTTCCGGATTACGCGGCCTATGCGCAGACGACCGTTTCGGTGATCGCCGAAAAATCCGACCGCGGCATGATCGTCGCCAAGGATGCGCGGCGAATCAGCCTGACGGGGGCGGGGCGCATCGAAGCCGGTTGTGACAGCTTCATCGTGGGAGACGACGAGACGGTGGGAACCTTCATCCCGGCCGAATTTCGTCCCCGCGTCGTCGTCTTCGAGGGCTGCGACGAGGTCGAGATCAGCTCCGTCCATATTTGCCGCTCGCCGATGTGGACGCTGCACTTCGTCAACTGCACCGATGTTGCGGTCAGGAACGTGATCATCGACAACGACCGCCGCCTTCCCAACACGGACGGGATCGTGCTGGATGCCTGCCGCGGCGCCGTTATCGAGGATTGCCGGATATCGACGGCCGACGACGGCATATGCCTGAAGACGAGCATCGGTCCTGACCGTGTCGCCATCGGGCGTTGCGAAAACATTCTCGTCCGCAGATGCTCGGTTCAGAGCCTTAGCTGCGCGCTGAAGATCGGCACGGAAACGCATGGCGATGTCACCAATGTCGTGTTCGAGGATTGCAGCGTCTCATCTTCCAACAGGGCCCTCGGCGTATTCTCCCGCGACGGCGGCCGGATATCGAACGTGAGGTTCTCACGAATTGCGGTGGAGTGCCGCGAGACGCCCGATGGTTTCTGGGGTTCGGGGGAGGCGCTGACCGTCAATGTCGTCGACCGTGTTACGGAACGCGCGGCAGGCGCCATCGAAAATCTCATCGTCGAGGACATCACCGGCCGGATGGAGGGGGCGATCACCGTCATTTCGACCTCGCCGGCCGGCATCCGCAACGCATCGCTGGCACGCATCGCCATCGATCAGCAGCCGGGGCAGCTCGGCACGGCACGGTCCTACGACCTGCGTCCAACGAACGCCGACCTCTCCCCGAAAGCCGATGGCGGCGGCCGCGCCAATGCCTGGACCCGCGGGTCGGACGGGCGAGTGATCGGTCTTGAGCACTATCCGGGAGGAATGCCGGCCGTCTACGTGGCTGATGTCACCGGGATCTTGATGAACGAGGTGCGGATCACACGGCCGACACCGCTGCCGCAAGGCTGGAACAAAAACGACGCCGTCTTCGAAACGGCGGCACCTGATGGGAGTGGGGCATGGCAGAACTGAAACTTTCCAACGTCAACAAATCGTATGGCTCGGTCAAAGTCCTGCATGACGTCGAACTCGATATCACGGACGGCGAGTTCGTCGTCTTCGTCGGGCCGTCGGGATGTGGCAAGTCGACTCTGCTGCGTGTCATTGCCGGCCTCGAAGAGGTGACGGAGGGCGCAATCGCGATCGGGGGCCGCGATGTCAGCGCGCTCTCGCCGGCCGAGCGCAAGATCGCAATGGTCTTCCAGTCCTACGCGCTCTATCCGCATATGAGCGTTCGCAAAAACCTCGCTTTCGGCCTGGAGAACCTGAAGTTCAAGCGTGCCGAGATCGAGGCGCGGATTGCCGAGGCCGCCAGGATGCTGGCGATCGAGCCCTACCTGGACCGACGCCCGAAGCAGCTTTCGGGCGGCCAGCGCCAGCGCGTGGCGATCGGCCGGGCTATCGTGCGCGAACCGGACATTTTTCTCTTCGACGAGCCGCTGTCGAATCTCGACGCGGCGCTGCGCGTTCAGACCCGCGCCGAGATCACCAAGCTCCACCGCGAGATCAAGACGACGATGATTTATGTCACGCATGACCAGGTCGAGGCGATGACGATGGCCGACAAGATCGTCGTGCTGCGCGCCGGGCGGGTCGAGCAGGTCGGCGCGCCGCTGGACCTGTTCGATAGCCCACGCAATCTCTTCGTCGCCGGCTTCCTCGGCTCGCCGCGCATGAACATCATCAAGGGCAAGGTCGCTGGCATCGAGGAAGGCGGCGTCGTCATCGATGTCGGCAATGGTGGCAAGGTCGTCAGCGATGTCGATCCCGCCGGAATTGCGGTCGGACAGGCTGTTCTCGCCGGCATCCGGCCCGCGCATTTTTCACGCTCCAGCGAGCAGGGCCTGCCGTTCATCGTCCAGTATCACGAGGGCCTCGGTACGGAGACCTATGTCTATGGCAATCTTGCAGGCCATGACGAGCAGATCATCATTCACGAGGCCGGCCATTTCGCGCCGGCGCCTGGTGATCGCATCCTGATCGATGCCGCCCCGGGGCGGGTTCATCTGTTCGATCCCGAAAGCGGCCTGGCTTTTGCCCGGCGGCCCGGACAGGGGAGGCGCTGAACATGGCGGCGCTCAAGGCAGGTGCATTGCTGTCCCAGGCAGGGGAAACGGCGATGAGAGTGGTCGAAGCCCCGATAAATGTGATCGAGCGCATCTTCGGCCGCAAGCGTATGCCATGGCTGTTCCTGGCGCCGAACCTCGTTCTGTTCGCCATCTTCACGTTCCTTCCGATCGCGATCGCGGTCGGTTACGCCTTCACCGGTGGCACCAATCTATTCGTGTCGGAGCGGCCTTTCGTCGGCCTGGACAATTTCCGCACGCTGCTTTCCTGCGGCAATTATCTGCAGCCGGGAACCTGCCAGGAATCGCTGTTCTGGACGGCTGTGTGGAATACGCTCTGGTTCGTGGCCTTCAATGTCGTCGCCACATTGCTCGTGGCGCTGATCACGGCGCTGATCCTCAATCGGGCGATCGTGGCGCGCGGCTTCTTCAGGGCGATGTTCTTCTATCCTGTCTTGCTGTCGCCCGTCGTCATCGGCCTGATCTGGAAATGGTTCCTCGATCGCAACGGGCTGCTGAACGCCTTCTTCCAGATGATCGGCGTTCCCCCTGAGATCTTCCTGCTCGACGTCGGCTGGTCGCGCTTCTTCGTCGTCGTGGTGTCGGTCTGGTTCCACATGGGCTTTTACACGCTCATCCTCTTGGCCGGCCTCCAGGCCATCCCGAAGGAGCTCTACGAGGCTGCCTCCATCGACGCCGCCTCGCCGCGCCGCACGCTGTTCAGGATCACACTGCCCCTGCTGGCCCCGAACCTCTTAGTCGTGTTCATTCTTCTGATGATCAAATCCGTCCAGATCTTCGACGAGGCCTGGGTTCTGACCAATGGCGGCGGTCCGGGCACGGCCAACAGCTTCATCGTCCAATATATCTACCAGATGGCATTCGGCAGCGATCTTCGCCTCTTCGGACTGGCTTCCGCCGCATCGGTTCTCATGGGGCTGGTGCTTCTGGTTCTCACCCTCATACAGCTGCGTATCGGCAAGCGAATGGAGTCCTGAGATGAACCCGATCAGCTTTTTCAAGCGCACACGCCGGGCCGGACGCATCGATATCACCGACATATTGTCGTGGGTCTGGCTGATCGGCGGAACCTTCGTCGTGCTCGTTCCCGTCATCTGGGCCGGCCTCTCCTCGCTGAAGCCGGCCGCCGAGATCACCCGATTTCCGCCAACGCTGCTTCCTCGGGCCGCCGTCGAGCAGACCGTACCCGGCTTCGACAAACCGCTCAGCCTCTGGAAGGTCACCATCGACGGTCAGATGCGCGAAATGGCCATGGTCCGCCGCATCGGCCTCAAGGCCCAAATGGTTGATCCCGCAAATCCGGGACAGCCCGTCAGCGTCGACGTCAAGGGGCTGACGCCGGTGCAGAAGCTGACGATCGCCACGCAGAATTACACCGATCCGCTGACGCGCTTCAACTTCCTGACCTTCCTCAAGAATTCGGTGTTCGTCACCTTCGTCGCAACGCTGCTGACGCTGATCGTCAACGCCATGGCGGCATTTGCCCTGTCGAAATACAAATTTGCAGGGGATACGACGGTCTTCGTCATCATCATTTCAACGCTGATGATTCCGCTCGCCGTCGTCATGGTGCCGGCCTATCTCGTCATCGTCGGGGTCGGGCTTGCCGATAACCTCTGGGGCGTCATCCTGCCGACGGTCGCCTCTCCGACCGCCGTCTTCCTGCTGCGGCAATATATGCTGACCATACCCGACGAGCTGATAGAGGCGGCGCGCGTCGATGCGGCGAGCGAATTCTGCATCTTCTGGCGCATCATCCTGCCGCTGACGGCGCCGGCTCTCGCGGTGCTGGCGATATTTTCCGTGCTCTGGCGATGGAACGACTTCCTCTGGCCGCTCATCGTCCTCAACAGCCGCGAGAATTTCACCCTGCAGGTCGGTCTGAATGCGTTCCAGGGCGAGTTCTCGGTGCAGTGGCACTATATCCTGGCGATGACGTTCCTCAGCCTGCTGCCTGTCACCATCGTTTTCCTGTTCCTGCAGAAGTACATCACCACGGGCATCGCCGGAACAGGCATGAAGTGAACGGCAAGGCGTGGAGATAGAGATCTCCTCACAATCGCCGAACGACCCATACCACGCCTACCTCCCGGCTGAAGCGCGTCGCAATGAACCTGGTTCATGCGGCGCGTTTCGGTCGTTGTCTTTGTGCGTGACTCCCAAGGCCGTTGCTCATACTGAGGGAGGTTCGCCGCGGCAAGCGTAGCGCTTGCCACCGAGGCCAGCCGCCCCGGCGACCTGGTAGGCCGCCGTTTTTGGGCTATGCCGACATCGATTTCAAAGTGCGACGGCGTCCTGCACACGTCACAAAACGGTTTCGAAGAGCGGGATCAAGGCCGCGCCGATTGCGCCGGGGGCATCGATTATCTGCGCCACATCAAGCCTGGGGACGTCGCGTAAAACGCCATGCCGAGGCAGATTGTTGAATTCGGTCCGTTCGATCAGCATTCTCGCGAGTGAGTGCGGAAGCTCGCCGCCGAGGACGATCAATGCCGGGTCGAATATTGCGCAGATCGCATTGATGGCTCGATTGTGGGCCGGCGTGACGCGGTCGACCCACTCGCCAACGCCATCCCAGTCCATCAGGTCCTCGTTCTTCAGGTCCCTCAGGGTCAAGTTCATGCGCCCTTTGGCACGAAGATGTTCAAGCAGGACGCCGAGTGCAGGGCGTTCCTCGTAGTCCTGACGCCCGAAGAGAACGGAAAATTCGCCGGCGTTGCCGAAATTGCCGCGAAACGGCATGCCTCCGGAAACCAGGCCGCCGCCATAGCCATGAAGATGGGCGATGTAGGCGAAATCTGCGACATCGCGGCCAACGCCGAAAATGGCTTCCGCCAAGGCTGCGGTCCTGGCGACATTGTCTGCCCAGACCGGCAGGCCAAGTTGCTTTCCAAGCAAAGGTGCCAGGTCGATCAACGACCAATGAGCGAGCGGCAAGGGGCAATTGAAGGCCGTCTCCAGCATGCGGTGGCCGGCGACGGCCAGACCGACGCCGAGGACGTCACGCCGTTTGGCGCCCCGGCGGGCAAGAATGTCTTCGACCGCCGCTTCGATCCGCTCCATTTCATCGGATAGCGAGGAGCCCGCCTGTGGAATTTCCATGTTTTCCATTGGTTCGCCGAAACCCATGAGGCAAAGGCCGATCGAACCGACATTCACGGAGATGCCCAGGGTTAAACACCAGTCTTTGCGAAGGGTCAGCTCCGGGCTGGGCGGTCCCGGCCGCCGGGTTTCCGAATGGGAAAAGACGAGCATTCCTCGCTCATGAAGCCGCGCGACGATCCTGTGCAACGATTGCTGGGTGAGATCGAGCGGCTCTGTCAGGTCGGAGCGTTCGATCCCCGGAGACTTCCAGATCAGCCGCAACAGGTCGCGCTCGTTGCGGGAAGCCACGCGCATCGGTTGTGTGTCTCGCAAAAAATGCGCGGCAACATGGTCTAGCGGATCATACTTCATTTTCGGTTCATTTTGATTTACACTGTGAGTGTGAACCACATTGGGAGGGCATTCTGCTTCTGTCAAACAAGGAATTCGATCCCCGCTTTGCCGGCCCTGCTTACCTCATCGAGATTGGCCAAGCCAGTCAGGCCGACGGCCTTTCAAAGGGGATCGTGTCCGAGCGTTTGGAAGGCCACGATATCGGCGTTGCGGGTCTCGAACGAGATGGAGCGCCTGATCGGCGGTTAGCGGGGCGGGGTGTGGAGAGGGAAAGAACCAAGTTGCATGATATCGTGGAGATCCGAAAATACGGCGCGCGCGCCCGAGCCTGAGGCATCCGAGTTTGCGCCAACGCATGAAGGCACTGACTTCGAGTCGATGGTTCGAGCCTATTCGGCGGGCTACGGGGTGTTTGGCGCCAAGCCGCTGAGCAACGATCGGGCCTTTGCCTGGGCCGCGGACTTGCGAACAAGTGAGGCATTTACGGTGCTTCATTCGGTTTATCAGAGTTCCTGGACAAGTCGGACGCTCGATGAGACGCCGCAACACCTTGCGTTTTACATTCCGCACTCGGGATCCTTCCGGCTGTCCATTGGAAAGACCGTGGTTGAAAGTGGGCCTGGTCGTCTCCTCATGGCCAACAACCACGAGGCTGGCGATCGTCTCATCCTAGGCGGCCCGCACTGCTCGGACGCCCTCTTTCTGGACTGGAAAGTTGTGAGGCGAATGCTCGTTTCACTGGTGGAAATGCCGATCCTCGACTCGCTTGACCTTGAGCCGGTTGTGGATCTCGCAACGCCGTCGGGCCAGCTTATCGGCAGCCTGGTGCAGACGATCGTGCAGGGCATGCGCAATGGCGGTCCACTTCTGTCTTCACCTCTGGCCTTGGCGGCGATGAGCGAAACGCTTGCTAACCTCGTGATCCGTTTTGGCCGCCACCGTCTTTCCGACCATTTGGAAAAACAGAAAGTTTGTTTGATCGCGCCGTGGCATGTCCGGCGTGCTATTGACTATATGCACGCCAACATCGCAGAGCCCCTCACCATGACGATGGTTGCCGATGGTGTCGGTGTTTCACTTCGCGCGCTGCAAACGGGTTTCAGGGCCTTCCGGGGAACTTCACCGGGCGGTTACTTGCGCACGATCAGGCTGCAAGCAGCCCGCGACCAATTGCGGGATCCAATGAATCAGCGATCCGTCCGCGAAATCTGCGCGACGTGGGGTTTTTCTCATGCCGGCAGGTTCTCGATCGTCTACCGCAGCGCCTTTGGAGAAAGCCCGCGCGATACGCGCCTGCAGGCTGAGCGCTTGCGATGAGCAAGGACGCCGAAAAGTGCGAACGGTTTTCGGACAACATCATGCTCTAGGAGCGCGGTGCCGCGATACTGCCGCGCAGGACGAGATGGCATCCGAGTTCCAGGCGATGGGCCGGCCGCTGCGGATCGTTGGCGATCAGCCTCTGTTCGATGAGTGCCAAAGCGGCAGCGCCGAGCTTGTCTGTGGGAACGCTGACCGTCGAAAGCGGCGGGCGGCTGAATTCGCCGGGGACGATGTCGTCGAACCCCAGCACTGATATCGCTTCCGGCACGCGTATGTCGCGATCGGCCAATGCCTTCAGGCAGCCGAGCGCCAGATTGTCGGCCGCGCAGAAGACGGCGGTCGCGCCTTTCATCGTGGGATCGCGGTCGAGCAGCGCGTTGATGGCTGCCTCGCCGTGCCTCGGCTCATATCCCTCGGCCTCGACGATCATGCCATCCGGCACCGGAAGCTGCGCGGCGAAATAAGCATCGGAGAAGCCGTCATATCGGCGCTGGATCGTCGTGCGGCCCTTCCATGTCAGGTGCAGGATACGGCGATGCCCAAGCGCCAGCAGGTGCTCGATGCCGAGCCGCGCCCCGAAGCGGTTTTCCGGGGTGACCGTATCGACCAGCATGGCAGGGTCTTCGCCGTTGACGATGACAACAGGCATATCAGGCGAGGCGAGGCTTCGAATCAGTTCCGGCTGATCGTCGTTCAGAACCACAATGCCGTCGGCACGTTCCAAGAGCGCGATCTGCCTGACCTGAGCGCCGTCAATGCGCCGGCCGGTGCTGACGAAGGGTACGATCCTGATGCCGCGGCGTTCGCACTCCCTGCGAAGACCGTTGAGGATCGTCCAGCTCACCAGATTGAGGTCGCTCTCGGGCGCGGCATCGTCGGGAATGGCGAGAAGCAGGACGCGCAAGGTCGCGATCGTCGCCTTCTTCCTTCGGCGGTCGAGGTAACCCAGGCGTTTGGCCGAATCCAGAACCCTTTCGCGCACCTCGATCGTCAGCGGCGCGGTTCCGTTGAGCGCGTGCGAGGCCGTGCTCAGCGACACGTCCGCGTCGCGCGCGACATCCTTGAGATTGACTTTGCGTTCCACTGTTTCCGTCGCGAATTGAGGGCGTGCCTTCGAAGGCATAGCTAACTCAATGTTTTTACATAAAAACTTGAGAAAAGCTACGTGCCTGGCGCGGTATTTTTCGCCATTCCGCGATCAGTGAGGTTTGGCCAGCAGGCCTTTGAGCAGCAGGTCGAAATAAGCCTGCAGGAAGGCCTCCTTGTTGGGAGTGGGCACGCGGCGGTCGTCGAATATCAGCCGCAGAACTGTCGTCGTCAGGATGGGCGCGACCACGATTTCGGAGAATTCCACCGGAATTTCGCGAAACTCCCCCGACGCCACACCCTCCAGAATGAGAGCGTCGACCTTGGCGATGATCGGCTCAATGAATTGATCGTGGTGGCGGTCGATCAGGTCGGGGAACCGGTGTCCTTCGGCAATGACCAGCCGCGTCAGCTCGCGGGTCGTGCGATCCTCGGCGATTTGTTCGTAGAGCAGGCCGAGAATGGAAATCAGCCGGTCGGTGACGCTGCCGCTGAGGCCCTCCGTGATCCCCAGCAGTTCCTGAAACGGCACGGAGAAGTGGTTGATCATGGCTTCGAAAAGCTTCTCCTTCGTCTCGAAGTAGACATACACCGTACCCTTGGTGACGCCGACCCTGTCGGCGATGTCTTCGACTCTCGTGCCTGTGAAACCGCATCTGACGAATTCCTCGAAGGCGGCATCGAGAATCTGGATGGGCCGCAGCGCCTTTTGTTCAGAGCGTGTGAGCTTCTTCTGGGCTGTCATTTTCTGATCCTCCAACCTGTTGCGTGCGCTCTCTCCCTGCGACGCAAAGTTTCATTGACTAATCGGTCAGTCAATTATATAGCAGCTGCCGTTGAGAGCAAGAGGTCAACTATGAGAACCATTCTGGTCGCCGCAGCGATCATATGCGCCATCGGTCTCGGATCATGCAGCGATGCGGGCGGGCCGACTGAGCCAACCCCACGGGAGGTCGGCACCGTCGTCGCCAAGTCTGAGCCGTTGGTTCAGGGCGGCGCGATCACGGGAGAAGTGCGGGCGCGCGTTCAGACCGATCTGTCCTTCCGCGTCAGCGGCAAGATCATCGAGCGGCTGGTGGAAGTCGGACAATCCGTGAAGGCGGGGCAGCTCCTCGCGCGGATCGATCCGGAAGAGCAGAAGGCCGACCTGGGTGTGGCGGCCGCCAATCTTCAGTCGGCTGAGGCACAGCAGACCCAGGCGCAGCTCGCTTACGATCGCCAGCAGAGCCTGTTTCGAACCCAGGTAACGACGCGTGCGGCACTCGACCAGGCGCAGGAGGCGCTTCTGACCGCGCAGGCATCGACGAAGTCGGCGCAGGCGCTGTTGGAAACCGCTCAGGACACCTTGTCTTACACGGAGCTGAAGGCGGACGCCGACGGTGTGATCACTGCCCGCAATGCCGAGGTCGGGCAGGTGGCGCAGGCCGCCCAGATCGTCTTCACGCTTGCCCATGACGGCGACAGGGATGCCGTCTTTGAGGTGGTCGAAAGCGCGTTCCTGCGCCCGATCGACGGCGACGGGACCGTGACCCTTCTGTCGGACCCGACGCAGAAGATCGCGGCGAAGGTTCGAGAGATTTCGCCGACGATCGATTCCTCCACCGGAACCATCAAGGTCAAGGTCGCGATATCGAGCGACGCTCCGATCCCTCTCGGCGCTCCTGTCATCGGAAGATTCAATTACGTCTCGCAGGACGTCATCCAGCTTCCCTGGTCGGCCATGACGTCCAAGGGCGGCAATCCGGCCGTCTGGATCGTCGATCCCGCATCGTCTGCGGTGTCGGCAAGGGCGGTGGATGTCGCCGGCTATGAGACCGGCAGCTTCATCGTGAAGTCAGGCGTGTCTGAACGAGACATCGTGGTGACGGACGGGACCAAGTTCCTCAGGCCGGGTGAAATCGTGTCTTATGTCAAGGAAGCTTCCAAGTGAGTATTCGTCTCAAAATAGTCGCTCTGATGATGGGTACGGCCCTGATTTCCTCCTGCGCGCCGCAGGAGGAAAACAAGGAGGAAGCGCCCCGTCCCGTGCTGTCGATGACAGTCAAGCCGACGTCGGCCTCGAGCTTGAGCCTGACCGGTACGATCGAGCCGACGATCGAGACCGAACTCGGCTTCCGGATTCTCGGGCGGATGATCGCCCGCAACGTCAATGTCGGCGATCTCGTCAAGAAGAATGACGTCGTTGCCGCCATCGATCCGCTGGCGTTGGAGCTTGCCGTGCGCAACGCGCAGTCGGACGTCGAGAACAGCGACGCCCAGCTCAGGAACGCGGTGACCACGGAGCAGCGCCAGCGCGCGCTGCTGGAGTCGCGCTCCGGCACCGAAGCCTCGCTCGAAGAGGCCGAGCAGGCAAGGCGGACGGCGGCGGCCGCCGTCGCCAAGGCGCAAGCCAATCTCGACAAGGCCAAAGAGCAACTCGGTTACGCGCAGCTTCGGGCGGAGTTCGACGGGGTGGTGACGGCGACCTCGGCCGAGGTCGGACAGGTGGTGTCGGCCGGCCAGACGGTCGTGACCATCGCACGGCCGGACAAGCGCGACGCCGTGGTCGACGTGCCCCAGGCCGCCGCCCAGAAACTGAAGATCGGCGCACCCTTCGAAGTGACGCTGCAGCTTGACCCGACCATCCGCACGTCGGGGACCGTGCGCGAGATCGCCCCGGAGGCAGAGACCGCCACCCGCACGAGCCGGACCAAGATCGAGCTGAGCGATCCGCCCGAAGCCTTCAGGCTCGGCTCGGTCATCACGGCCTCGGCAACCATTGCCGCCGATCCGCAGATCGTTCTGCCGTCCTCGGCAATCCTTATCGGCAGCGACGGCCCGAGTGTCTGGATCGTCGATGCGCCGGCCGCCAAGGTATCGCTTCGCCGCGTGCAGATCGACGGCGACGTCGAAGACGGCGGCAGCGTTCGCGTCACCGAGGGGCTCGCCCCCGGAGAAAGGGTGATCGTGGCAGGCGTGCATAAACTTGAAGATGGCCAGGCCATCCGGATCGACCAGGAGATCAGCCAGTGAAGTCCTTCAACCTTTCCGACTGGGCGCTCGAACACCGTTCGCTCGTCTGGTACTTCATGATCGTCTTCATTCTCGCAGGCGCCTTCTCCTACGTGAAGCTCGGCCGTGAGGAAGACCCGAACTTCACGATCAAGACGATGGTGATCACCGCCCAGTGGCCCGGCGCGTCCGCCGAAGAGGTGACGCGGCAGGTCACCGACAGGATCGAGAAGAAGCTCCAGGAACTGGAATCGCTTGATTACACCAAGAGCGAGACCGTTGCCGGCCAGACAACCGTCTTCGTCGAGCTGCTGCCGACGACCAAGGCAAAGGATGTCGCTCCCACCTGGCTGCGCATCCGCAACATGATCGCCGACATCAAGGGCGATTTCCCGACCGGCGTCGTCGGTCCCTTCTTCAACGATCGCTTCGGCGACGTCTTCGGAAACATCTACGCCTTCACCAGCGACGGCCTTACCCAGCGGCAGCTTCGCGATCTCGTGGAAAACGCCCGCTCCGAGGTCCTGACCGTGCCCAACGTCGGCAAGGTCGATGTGGTCGGTGCCCAGGATGAGGCGATCTATCTCGAATTCTCCACACGCCAGATCGCAGCTCTCGGGATCGACCAGCAGTCGGTCATCCAGACCCTGCAGGCGCAGAATGCCGTCACGCAGTCCGGCTTCGTCGACGCCGGGCCGGAGCGCATCGCATTGAGGGTGAGTGGACAGTTCACCTCCGAGGCCAGTCTGAGATCGATCAATCTTCGGATAAACGACCGCTTCTTTCCGCTGACCGACGTCGCCACGATCAAACGCGGCTACGTGGATCCGCCGTCGGCGCTGTTCCGGTTCAACGGCGAGCCTGCGATCGGGCTTGCGATCGGCATGAAGCAGGGCGCCAATCTTCTGGAGTTCGGCGAGGGGCTCGACGCGCAGATGAAACGCGTCGTCGCCGATCTCCCGATCGGCGTGGACGTCCACCGTGTCTCCGATCAGCCGGCCGTCGTCGACGAAGCGGTGTCCGGATTTACCCGCGCGCTCTTCGAAGCGATTGCCATCGTCCTCATCATCAGCTTCATCAGTCTCGGTCTTCGCGCCGGCATGGTGGTGGCGATCTCAATTCCTCTCGTCCTGGCGATCACCTTCGTGGTGATGGAATATTCCGGCATTTCGCTTCAGCGCATCTCGCTCGGCGCGCTGATCATCGCGCTCGGCCTGCTTGTCGACGATGCCATGATCGCCGTCGAGATGATGGTGGCCCGTCTGGAGGCGGGCGACGATATCAGGAGGGCGGCCACCCATGTTTACACGTCGACCGCCTTTCCGATGCTGACGGGGACGCTCGTCACCGTGGCGGGCTTCATTCCGATCGGTCTTAACGACAGCGCGGCGGGCGAATTCACCTTCACGCTTTTCGTCGTCATCGCGGTTTCGCTGATCGTTTCCTGGGTAGTGGCGGTGCTGTTTACGCCGCTTCTCGGCGTCACGATCCTGCCGAAGACCATGAAATCGCATTATGAGAAGAAGGGCCGCTTTGCCTCCATCTTCTCCTGGCTTCTGGGGCTTGCGATGCGCTGGCGCTGGGTCACCATCATTCTGACGGTCGGCGTTTTCGGGCTTTCGATTGGCGGCATGGGGCTGGTGCAGCAGCAGTTCTTTCCCAATTCGGACAGGCCGGAGCTCATCATCGACTGGAACCTCCCCCACAACAGTTCGATCGCCGAAACCAACAGGCAGATGGCGAGATTCGAAAAAGAGATGCTGGCCGACAACAAGGATATCGATCATTGGACGACCTATGTCGGCCAAGGGGCGCCGCGCTTCATCCTGTCCTTCGACGTGCAGACGCCCAACGTGTCGTTCGGGCAGACGATCATCGTCACCAAGGGGCTCGACGTGCGTGACAAGGTGCGGGCGGAACTGCAGGACTATCTGACGAAAACCTTCGCCGGCACCGACGCCTTCGTGAAGCTTCTCGACATCGGTCCGCCGGTCGGCAAGCCGGTCCAGTACCGGATCAGCGGCCCCGATATTCAAAAGGTCCGCGATCTCTCCCAGCAATTTGCCGGCGTCATGGGATCACACCCGCTTCTGACGAACATGGTGCTGGACTGGAACGAGCCCTCTCGCGTGGTGAAGATCGATGTGCTCCAGGATAAGGCGCGCCAGCTCGGCGTATCCTCAGAAGACATTGCCACCGCCCTCAACGGCATCGTCGAAGGCTCGACGGCCACCCAGGTTCGAGACGGCATCTACCTGGTCAACGTTATCGGTCGCGCCAGGGCATCCGAGCGCGATTCCATCCAGACGCTGCAGAACCTGCAGCTCTCCACCTCCAACGGCAAGGTCGTGCCGCTCTCCGCCGTATCCAATTTCCGCTACGAGCTCGAGCAGCCGACAATCTGGCGTCGCGACCGGCAACCTACAATAACGGTCAAGGCTGCCGTCGTCGGTCCGACGCAACCGGCCACGATCGTCGACCAGCTCACACCGAAGGTCGAAGACTTCCAGAAAGGCCTTCCGGTGGGATACAAGGTGGAAGTGGGCGGCGCGGTCGAATCCAGTGCCGATGCCCAGGGGCCGATCGCGGCTGTGGCTCCGCTGATGCTGTTTGCGATGGCGACGATCCTGATGATCCAGCTGCAAAGCTTCAGCCGGCTTTTCCTCGTGTTCGCGGTTGCGCCGACCGCCCTGATCGGCGTCGTCGCGGCGCTGCTTCTCAGCAACGCCCCCATGGGCTTCGTCGCGATCCTGGGCGTGCTCGCGCTCATCGGCATCCTGATCCGCAACTCCGTCATCCTGGTCGTCCAGATCGAGCATTTGCGCAGCGAAGGAATGGCGCCTTGGCAGGCGGTTGTCGAAGCCACCGAACACCGCATGCGGCCGATCATGCTGACGGCCGCTGCAGCCACGCTGGCGCTGATCCCGATCTCGCGCGAGATCTTCTGGGGACCGATGGCCTACGCCATGATGGGCGGCATCGTCGTCGGAACCGCGCTCACCCTGTTGTTCCTGCCTGCGCTCTACGTCGCGTGGTTCAGGATCCCGAGGGATGAGCGTGTTCAGGCCGAAGCCGCGGCAAAGGCATGAGCATGGGCTTCGACGTCCATCGCATGCGGCCGCGTCGGCGGCCGCTGCACGTACTGGCTTCCAAGGGGAGAACTCGATGACGGAACAGCGTTTGAAAGAGTCTCCGATGGGAGCCAAGGCGATGCTGGTCGCGATCGGCCTGGCGATGCTCGCCGGTTGCGCCACGAGACCATCGCCTGATGTGTTGAACCCGGTCCGTCTGCCGGTTCATCTCCCAGGTCATCTGAATGCATCGCTTCATTCCGATAAAGCCGCTGCGAACCACGTAAGCGTGCTCGCTGCGACAAACAGGAGCCCCGACACTGCGCGCGGTGGGTTCGGGAGCGCGTGGGCTGACAATCTCACCTACGAGCAATATGCGTTTTCGGTCCCTCCCAACCGGAAGGACACCGCGATCACATATCCGACCGCGAGACCGGATCCCGAACGGCAATTTGCCGTCATCGGGCGCAAGCAGCTTGCAAAGGCGGCCTTCGTGCAGGCAGCGCTGGGCTCCGTTCAGTCCGACGGCACTGTCGGCATCTTCGTCCATGGCTATAACTATAGCTATCAGGAGGCGCTGTTTCGCACCGCGCAGATCGCTGCGGACGCCAATATTCCGGGCTCTCCGATTCTGTTTTCGTGGCCTTCGGCCGCTGCCGTCGCCGGCTATGTCGCCGACCGCGATGCGGCGCTGTCCTCGCGTAGCGACCTCGATTCGCTTATCACCTCGCTCTCGGCTTCAGGAAAGGTGAAACGCGTCATCCTTTTCGGACACAGCATGGGCGGATTCCTGGTCATGGAGACAGTGCGTGAGCTCAAACTGCAGCATCGCGACGACGTCATCGGTAAACTGGCGGTGATCCTCGCCGCCCCTGACATCGACGTCGATGTTTTCCGGTCGCAGTTGAAGGATATCGGGCGGATGCCGATCCCAATATCCCTTCTCGTTTCGAAGGACGACAGGGCGCTGGTGGCCTCGAGCTTCATAGCCGGAGAGCGGGCGCGGGTCGGACGCCTCGATATCGACGATCCCGTCATCAGGGAGGCTGCCTTGAAGGAAAGGCTTCGGGTCATCGACATCACGTCGATCCAGGCGTCCGACGGGATGGGGCACGACCGCTACGCATCGCTCGCCAAGTTCGGCGCGCAGCTTGCCTCCTTCGAAAGTGGGAAGCGTTCGACCGCCGGCGAGGTTGGCGCCTATGTCTTCGATGCCGCCGGCGCCGCGGTCGCAAGTCCATTTCGTCTGGCCGGACGTGTCGTCGGCTCGCAATGAACAGACCGAGGTAAGAGCCGCGCCTCTGGCTAATCCTGAGGCATCGTCAAGAGATGTGCATAATGTGACTATTAAATTGTCAGCTGCACAAATGAAGAGCAGACTTCCGCCTGTGGTCGATTTGGCCTCAAGGATATGGGAGGGCATTCATGAGCGTACGAAATCCGTCTCCCTCGTTATACAACGAGGATCTTGCACCCGCCGAGGAGCGTAAATGGGGTGCATTCAGCATCTTTAACGTCTGGACATCAGACGTCCATAGCCTATGGGGCTACTATCTGGCGGCGAGCCTGTTCCTGCTGTGCGGCAGCTTCGTCAATTTCGTCATCGCCATCGGTCTCGGATCTCTGGTCATCTTCTGCCTGATGAGCCTGGTCGGCAATGCCGGCGTGCGCACCGGCGTCCCCTTTCCGGTTCTGGCGCGCGCCTCCTTCGGCACATTCGGGGCGAATGTTCCGGCATTGGTCCGGGCGGTGGTCGCCTGCTTCTGGTATGGGGCGCAGACTGCCGCCGCATCCGGCGCCATCGTTGCCTTGCTGATCCGTAACGAGAGCCTGCTCGCCTTTCACCAGAACAGCCACCTGCTCGGCCACTCGACGCTTGAGGTCATTTGCTACGTCATCGTCTGGAGTCTTCAGTTGCTGATCATTCAGCGTGGGATGGAAACGGTTCGCAAGTTCCAGGATTGGGCCGGTCCGGCCGTCTGGATCATGATGTTGATGCTCGCGGTCTATCTGGTCGTCAAGTCAGGCACTTTCTCCTTCGGGTCCGAAATCCCGCGCGATGTGCTGATCGAAAAGACCAAGGATGCGGGCGTGCCAGGCGAGCCTGGTTCGATTGCAGCCCTTGCTGCCGTAGCCGCCACCTGGATCACTTATTTCGCAGCGCTCTACCTGAATTTCTGCGATTTTTCGCGCTACGCAACGAGCGAAAAGGCGCTCAAAAAGGGCAATCTTTGGGGGCTTCCGATCAACCTCCTGGCGTTCTGCCTCGTCGCAGGCGTGACGACCACCGCCGCCTTCACCGTCTACGGAGAGGTGCTGCTGCATCCGGAACAGATATCGGCGAAATTCGACAGCTGGTTCCTGGCGCTGCTGGCCGCGCTGACATTCGCGATCGCAACGCTCGGCATCAACGTCGTGGCGAATTTCGTGTCGCCGGCCTTCGACTTTTCCAATGTCTTCCCACGCCAGATCAACTTCAAACGCGGGGGATATATCGCCGCCCTGATCGCCCTCGTGTTGTACCCGTTTGCTCCATGGGAGACGGGTGCTGCGCATTTCGTCAATTTCATCGGATCGACGATGGGGCCGATCTTCGGCATCATGATGGTGGATTACTATCTCATCCGGAGAAGCCAGCTGAACGTCGAGGCGCTCTATCACGAGAATGGCGAGTTCCGGTTCCAGAGCGGATGGCACGGCAATGCCTTCATCGCATTTGCGGTGGGCGTGCTGTTCTCCTCGATCCTGCCGACCTTCACCACCATCCTTCCGGACTGGTGGGGAACCTACGGTTGGTTCTTCGGCGTCGCCATCGGCGGAGCGATCTACTTCGTGTTGAGAATGGGCGCGCGGCGTAATCCGGCCTTCGCGTCCTGACAGAATGAAAGGCGCCCGGCAATTGCCGGGCGCCTTTCATGTCGGATTTCCTGCTGCGGCCTGTTTCAGCGCCGAGCGGCAACCGCATGCATGGCCGGACGGGCCGTGGGCTGCGCCATCGTTCTCGCCGTCGAACGAAGGGCCGAGGACTGACTGACCGCATCGTCGAGCCTGAACTGGGCGATGAGTTCGCGAAGCTTCTGGGCTTCCTGCGCGAGCGAATCGGATGCCGCAGTCGACTGTTGCACCATGGTGGCGTTCTGCTGCGTGGTCTGGTCCATCCGGTTGACCGCGACGTTGACTTCGCTGAGTCCGATGGACTGCTCTTTCGCAGAGGTGGCGATCGAATCCATATGGTGATTGATCTGGGTGATGAAGCCGCCGATGGTCTTCAAGGCCTGGCCGGTATCGCGCACCAGCTTGACCCCGCCTTCCACCTCCTTCGAGGAGTTCTGGATCAGGCCCTTGATTTCCTTGGCAGCACTTGCCGAACGCTGGGCAAGTTCGCGCACTTCCTGTGCGACGACGGCGAAGCCCTTGCCGGCCTCGCCGGCTCTTGCCGCTTCCACGCCGGCATTCAACGCAAGAAGGTTGGTCTGGAACGCGATTTCGTCGATGACGCTGATGATGTTGGAAATCTGCTGTGACGAGGTTTCGATGCGTTCCATAGCCTCTTCGGCGTGGGAAACGACCTCCGCGGAGACCCCGGCGCTGCGATTTGCCTCCGTGGCCACCGTGCGCGTCTCTTCGGTTCGCTTGCTGGAGTTTGACACGTTCGCCGTGATCTCCTCCAGTGCGGCGGCCGTCTCTTCGAGCGAAGCCGCCTGTTGCTCCGTGCGCTTTGCAAGATCGCTTGCCCCGGAGGAAATTTCCCGCGTGCCTCCGTCGATCGTGCCGATGCTGTCGGAAATTGCTCTCAGAGTCGCGCCGAGCTGGGTGACGGACTGGTTGAAATCATGGCGAAGCGCCTCGAAGTCGGGCGCGAAGGTCTCGTTGAGCTGGAAGGCGAGATCGCCTCCTGCAAGCCGTTTCAAACCGGCGGCAAGACCCGAGGTAGCGATGCGTAGCCGCTCCGAGGCGTCAGCTTCCGCCTGCTGCTGGGCGGCAAGACGATCGGCCTCCGCCCTGTTGCGGTTTTCGTCGGCTTCGATTGCCATCCGCTTGTTGGTGATCGCGGCCTGGCGGAAGATTTCCACTGCTCCCGCCATCGATCCGATTTCGTCGGCGCGGTCGGCATACGGAATCACCGATCCGGTATCTCCCTCGGCCAGCCGCCGCATCGCGGCGGTGATGCCGGTAACCGGATTGGCAATGCCGGCCAGCACGAAGACGACGGCGCCGAGAACGAGCAATCCGGCAAAGCCGATCGCGGCAAACAGTTCGAATTCTATCGAGGCGAAGGCCTCCTTGCTGAGTTCGGCGGCCTTGTTGCTGCCGCTGACGTTCAGTTCGACCAGGGCTGCCGTGGCTTCCTTGAGCTTATCCGAATAGGAGCGCATCTCGCCCCCCAGATATTGCCCGGCTTCTTCGGTCTTGTTGGCCCGGGAAAGGACGAGCAGTTGCGAGCTGCTGGTGATATAGCCACCAACGCTCTCCTTTATCGTCTTGATCAATTCGCGCTCGTGGTCGGATGACGCCAGCGAAAGATAGGCGTCTACCGATTTGCCAACCGAATCTTCGGCGACTTTGATGGCGTCTTCGCGCGTTTTCTTTTCTGCATCCGACTGCGCGATGATGTGATCGCGGTAGGCGAGGCGCAAATTCGTCATGGCGAGATTGATCGCCTGCGACGCCTGCACGCTCGGTAGCCAGTTGGTCGCAATTTCTTCGGTGGAGCCGTTCGTCTTTTGAAGACCGTCGACTGCGAGATAGGCGACAAGCCCGAAAAGAAGAGCTATGCCGGTGAAAATCAACAGCAAACTCGATTTTATGTTTGGACGACGCATTGAAAGTCCCCATCGAACGTCCGGCTTCGTACCGGATTGGCCCAAGGACTTTTGTATCGAAAAAAATTTAACGATTTGTTCCGTATGTAAAAACGTCGTTTACCAGTTTTCCGGAAAGCCGCTGTCGCCTTCGATTGCGAACACGCTGCGTGAACTGGGGACGGACGGACTGATGCGCCGTGCCAAGCTGCGCCCGCACAAAGAGCTGCTCGACGCTGCCGACCTCATTTACCGCTACGAGAGGGCAGCAACGCCACTACGCCCTCAACTGGCTGATTGGTTACATGGACCAGGATTGGGGACGATATTTCCACAGACACGTGATGCCGCCTCGCGGCATGTTAACCCGATTAGACCCCCGCGCCGACGCGGTGATGCATGTTTTACGAAATAGCATTATGATCGGTCGAGCGCCTGACCGGCGGAGGGGCTGGCTGCGGATATGTGATCCGCGCGGAATGGAGGACGGCAGGATTTGGAACGTCTGAAGGATCTGGATAGTGCTCTCGCGCGAGAAGGTGGCGGTTCCACATCGCCTCCGTATGAACGGCCCGGCGTCGTGGCTGCCGCCGTTTACCAGCATGGGCAACGCATTCGCGACATCAGGATAGAAGAGGCCGGCGAGTGGCGAAGCCGGGAGAATGCCATCGTCTGGATCGGCCTGCACGAGCCGGATGAAGTGCTGCTGCATCAGGTCCAGGCCGAGTTTAATCTCCATGCCTTGGCGATCGAGGACGCGGCACAGCCGCACCAGCGCCCGAAGCTGGAGATTTACGGGGACGCGATGTTCATCGTCGCCCGGACCGCCCATATGAAGGATGACGAAATCATCTTCGGCGAAACGCATTTGTTTGTCGGTCGCGGTTATGTCGTCTCCGTTCGCCACGGGGATTCGTCTTCCTATCTGGCGGTGCGGCAGCGGTGCGAGGCCACGCCGGCAGCACTGGCCCACGGCGAGAATTATATTCTCTATTCCATCCTCGATTTCATCGTCGACAACTACATGCCTGTCATCGAGGTTGTGCAGGAGGAGGTCGAGAAGCTCGAGGATCTGGTGCTGCGCGAACAGCTGGAAAAGTCCGACATCGAGCGGCTTTACCTGCTGCGGCGCAAGCTGCTGCGGCTGCGCAATGCCGTGGTGCCGCTCGTGGACGTCTGCCGGCGGTACGAGCACATCGATCTACCCGGCATGGACCCGACGCTGCAGTCGCTGTTTCGCGATGTGACCGATCACGTGCGCCGGGTTCAGGAAGATATCGATGCGTTGCGCGAGGTCCTTGCCTTCGCCTTCGAGGCCAGCGTGATGATCGGCCAGACGGAGCAGACGGCGATCGCCCGCAAGCTCGCCGCCTGGGCGGCAATCCTCGCCGTTCCCACCGCGATCGCCGGTATCTACGGGATGAACTTCAGCGATATGCCGGAACTGAAAACCCAGTACGGCTATTTCGTCGTACTCGGCGTCATCGTCACCTTGTGCCTGGGCCTCTTCGGTTTCTTCCGTCGGAAGAAGTGGCTCTAAAGCGCGTCGCGACCTTTCAGATTCGCTCTTCGCGCTTTAGGTCTTTGTTATTGCGCATGTCATTATCGCAAAACCGCCGCACATTGCGCGACATCCTCTAGATATGTGACGCAGGGGGCGGGTATGCGGCAGACGGACATCCTGCTTGGCAAAGGCGCGTCAGCACAGGGCGTTTAGCAGTCGATCCCGATGCCTTCTGATATAGTCGATATCGCTCAAATACAGCCGGGCGTCTCCTGCAGCCGCGTCCTCCACGAATGTCTCATCTCCGGCCACGGCATTTACCAGCATGAAATCGACGAGCGCCTGAAGCCGCCGGCAGATCATCTCGGGGAGCTGGAGCCGGTCTTCCCCTGTCGCCCCATATGCCGTGCAGAAGATTTCCGCCCGGCGCAACTGATCGTCGAGGCCGAAGGTCACGTGCGGATTGGCGGGATCGGAAAGCGGCGCCCAGCGGTAAACCGAATAGGCCAGATCCCATAAGCGCGGTGCCGGATGGGCTGTATCGAAATCGATGATCCCGACAGCCTCATCGTCTGCCGTAGCAATGTTGTAGGGCGCATAATCTCCATGGCATACGATCTCGCACGGTTCCCGCGGCGGCAGCATCCATGTCTGGATCTCGCGGTCCGATTCGAGAAACCCTTGAGATGCCGAATGAAAATCGCGCAGGAGCTTGGCTGCGGAAAGCAGCATGCGCTCCGATCCGACAAACCGGTCGCCCAAATCTTCGCAGACGCGCCCGCTGACATAACTGACGACTTCCTGGTTCCCGGCTATCTCCACAAGATCCGGCGCTCCCAGAAAGCCTCTGCTCCTGAGATGGCGCAAAAACCGGTGCACCGTCGGCGTCCATGCGCCGGAAGGCCTGATCACGGTGTTGCCGTCACGCCAGATCTGCCCGGCTCGTCCGCCCTCCAATGGTTCCATTTTTGGCCTCCTGAAGTCTCTCTAGGCGAATTTCAGTTTTTCGAGATGGGCCTGAACCGTCGCGCCAAGGTTTGTCTCATGGCACTGCCGATAGAATGCCGCCGTGTCGGAAGCCATTCCGTCGGGGATGAGGACGAAGTCTTCCAACCGCAGGCCGCTTGAACTGCCGAGTTGCGGGTCCGCCAACTGGCTCTCGCTCATACTGCCGACCCGATCGGCCAAGGCTTGGAAATAGGCGAGGTTGTCATCCACCGCCGAAGGGGAGTGCGTCCGGCCGTGCGCAGGGATGACCAGTCTTGCATTGAGGTCACGGATCCGCTCGAGCGAGGAACGAATCAAGCGAAGGTCGCCTGCATTTTTGCTCCAGACTTCGGGGATCGGGTATTCCACTGCGTCGACGGCCAGGCAGACGCGAAGTTCCGGAATCCATACGGCGATATGGTCGGGCGTGTGTCCCGCTGTATGAATGAGCTCCAGCGTCAGATCGCCGCCGTTGAGGGTCATAGAGGCGGAGAAGGTGATATCGGGACCGATAAGGTCGAGGTTCCGAAACCTCGACTCCTGGCTCGCCTTGTCCCTCAGGACCTCGCGTGCGGAAGGGGCGCGCAAACGGTCGAGCGCGGCGGCATTCGCGATAATGGGCGCGCGCCCGGCAATGGCGGCATTTCCCCAGAAATGATCCCAATCCATGTGCGAATTGACGACGATCAGCGGACGAGCGTTCGTCTGTGCCTCGAGCAGGTTCAGTGCGGCCATGCAGAGTTCGGGCGTTCCGAGCGTATCGATCAGCACATTGAACCTCTCGGTCCGGACGAACACGGCATCAACTTCGTCCCCCGCCCTGACGATCACGATACGATCATCGAGTTCGGGATATGAACACAACTCCACCGATGGATTCATGTCTGGTCGCCTCTATTGCAATCGCAGTGATTTCATTCGGATACATCAAGTCCCGTTCGGGCGCCTGCTCTTTCAGAGGGTGCCGAGCTTCCCGCCTGAATTGGCTTCCGCTCTACCGGAACATGGACATTCCAACGTCTCATCACGGTGTTCGGCACCGCGGCAGTGCATGTGACCATCACGCTCAATTTCGAGCGGCCATTACTCCTCGGCGTCCACCGTGTTTCGAGCGGGACTGCACATCGGGGAACCAGCGTCTTCAGGTTCGGCTCCAGCACGTCCCATTGCGGATGCCCCTTGGCGTTCTCGTGCGCAATGAAGCGCTTGGCCTCCTCGCGGATTTCGAACAGGCCATGGGTGGGTGTGCTCAGTGGAGCGATCGGTCTCGATGCTCCAGGAAGCGAGGCACAGCGCGCAAGCCGACAGGGCGGCGCTAAGGAGTGTCGATCGAAGCAATGGCGTGCCGTGAGCCGCCATGGCTCACCCTTCCGGGAAGCGGAAGACTATCCAAAGACGGCACGAAACTTCAAGGCCCATCTGCGGAAGCGGCGCCTTTGTTGCGCGAATGGAGCGCGTCCCATCGATCCTGCGCGAGTGCAGCCGGCGATGTCTGGTGCATCGTCACTGGAACTTTCGGTGGAACAACCTCCGGCAACAGAAGTTTGCCTTCAAAGCAAACTCGAGCGGCGGCCGATGTCATTCTCTCCAAACCAGGGTGTGTTGAGCACCCCACCCCGGATCTATTATGTCAATCCACTCCTTCTTCAGGGTATCGATGCATGGCGCGAGGTTTTCGACCATGCGGCGGATACCGGTTTCGACCGCGTGCTGACGGCACCTCTCTTCGACCGGGGCGGGGAGCGCAGCATCTTTGCCTCCCAGGATCTGAAGCGCCTTGATCCGCAACTGTCGCTCGGAAGCGCGGTCGAAAATGGGGTGGGACGCCTAGCGGAGGCCGCCCGTAAGAGCGGCGTCGCCTTGATGATGGACCTGATGCTCGACGGCAAGGCCCGGGATCTCAAGGTGGGCTTTCACCCTGTCGATCCGAGACGCTCGCCATTGGATCCGGCAGAGCCGATGACTGCGATGGAGGCGGAGTCTCAATCCCGGCTGTTGGAAGAATGGACAGAACGGCTGCGGGGGCTGGCCGGTCTTGGCCTCTCCGGCTATCGGGCCCTGGGGATCGATCGCATTGGGCCGGCGGTTTTCAAATCGCTGATTTCGGCGGTGCGCGAGAAGACGGACGCGCAATTCCTTGCCTGGACGCCCGGCACTGATTTCGGCGTGAGGGACGCGGTCAAGAATACAGGCTTCGATGGATGTTTTTCATCGATGGCCTGGTGGGATTTCGACGAGAGATGGTTCATCGAAGAACACCGGGTCCAGAAGCCGCTCGGCTGGCAGATCGCTTTTCCGGAACCGCCCTTCGGCAGGCGTATCGCCCACGGAACCGAGAGCCGCGAAATCCTCGAACGGCGCGCCGTTAGGGCGCTACGCCTTGCCGCCTCGCTCGGCGGCGGCCTGATGGTTCCGATGGGCTTCGAATATGGCGCAGCCACGCCGCTCGATCCGACCCATGGGAATGGAACGGGTTTGCGGGGACTGCGCCATGATCTGGCTTTCGATATCTCCTCCGAAATTCGCCTTGCGAACACCGAGATCGGCAAGGAACCCCATGCACTTGCCTCATCGCTTCGGCTCATCCGCAACGCCAACGGACCGGTCTCGGCGCTGCTGCAATCGGCGGCGGAAGACCCTCGCAGCGCCGAAAATGTGCGGTTCATCCTGCTCAACAGGGACCTTCGCAAAAGTGCGCCCGCTCCGGTAACAGCACTGCGCGAAGCGGGCTCCGGTTTCCTTCCCGTCGCAGCCGACGGCACGGTTCTGCGGCTGCGGGCAGGGGAGACCCTTGTCGTCGAAGGCAAGGCGCCGGCGCCGATCACATCGCGGCCAATCCTCGACGTCGCGCAGGCGATAGCTTCACCCCGACTCGCCATCGAAAATATCCTGCCGCGGGTCGACGACGGGCGCTTTCCTGTCAAACGGGTGGTCGGCGACATCCTCACCGTCGAGGCCGATATATTCGCCGACGGCCACGACCCGATCGCCGTGGTCCTGCTCTGGCGGCCGCTCGATGCGGCGGACTGGAACGAGACGGAGATGCAGCTGGTCGAAAACGACCGCTGGCGCGCCGAATTCCTGCTGGAGCGCATCGGACGCTATGAGTTTGCCGTCGAGGCATGGAAGAACCCGTTTGCGATCTTTCGCTACGAGTTGACAAAGAAGAACGATGCCAGGCTGGACCTGAAGCTCGAACTCCAGGAGGGATTGAACCTCATCCGCTCGGCTGAGGTGCATGCCGGCGCAACGCTCAATGCCGAATTGAAGGCCCTTGGTGATAGTCTCGAAGGGGCGTCCGATACCGAGCGCACGGCGATACTGCTCGATGCCGGAACATCCGAATTGATGAACAAGGCGGACAACAGGCCGTTTCGGCTTCGCTCGACGGCAAGCGCCGTCGATGCCGAACGCAAGGAGGCCGCCTTTGCCAGCTGGTACCAGATCTTCCCGCGCTCGCAGAGCGGCGATCCGGACCGGCACGGCACCTTCGACGACGTCATCCCGCGACTGCCCGCCATCCGCGACATGGGCTTCGACGTGCTTTATTTCCCACCGATTCATCCGATCGGCTCGACCAACCGGAAAGGTCGCAACAACACCCTGAAAGCTGCGCCGGGCGACCCCGGAAGTCCCTATGCCATCGGCTCCGAGGACGGCGGCCATGACGCCATCCATCCCGAGCTCGGCGAGTTCGAGGATTTCCGCCGGCTGGTCGAGGAAGCCGGCCGGCATGGCCTGGAGATTGCTCTCGACCTCGCGATCCAGGCGTCGCCGGATCACCCCTGGCTGAAGGAGCATCCCGGCTGGTTCGACTGGCGCCCCGACGGCACGATCAAATATGCTGAAAACCCACCCAAGAAATACGAGGACATCGTCAACGTCGATTTCTACACGAAAGACGCGCTGCCTTCATTATGGGTGGAGCTCAGGGATGTCGTCCAGCTTTGGGTGGACCAGGGCGTCAAGCTGTTTCGCGTCGACAATCCGCACACAAAGCCATTTCCGTTCTGGGAATGGCTGATCGGCGATATCAGGGGCCGTCATCCCGACGTCGTCTTCCTGTCGGAAGCCTTCACCAAGCCGAAGGTGATGTACCGCCTGGCAAAGATCGGCTTCTCCCAATCCTATACCTACTTCACCTGGCGCAATGCCAAGTGGGAGCTCGAGCAATATATGCGGGAGCTGACCGAGACGGCGCCGAAGGAATTCTTCCGCCCGCATTTCTTCGTCAACACGCATGATATCAATCCGGATTTCCTGCAGAACGCGCCGCGCCCGGCCTTTCTGATCCGCGCAGCACTTGCCGCTACCCTGTCGGGATTGTGGGGCGTTTATAACGGTTTCGAACTTTGCGAGGGGCGTCCCGATGCCAAGCGCAAGGAGTATGCCGACAGCGAGAAATACGAAATCCGCGCCTGGGACTACGATCGGCCGGGCAATATCATCGCCGAAATCAGGACGCTCAATCGCATCCGCAACGAAAACACCGCGCTGCATTCGCATCTCGGGCTGACGCTGCTGAATGCGCGAAATGACAATATCCTGTTTTTCGAGAAGGCGAGCCGTGCCCGCGACAATGTCCTGCTGATCGCCATCAGCCTCGATCCCCACAATTTCCAGCAGAGCGACGTCGAGCTGCCGCTCTGGCAGTGGTCGCTGGGCGACGGCGGCACGCTGGATGTCGAAGATCTGATCGGCGGGCATCGTTTCAAGTGGACCGGCAAATGGCAGAGCATCAGTCTCAATCCTGAGGTCCTGCCCTATGCGATCTGGCGTATTCGCTCAACGGAGGCATGAATGGACACCATGAATGCAGATAGCGCGTCGCAGCCGCTCTGGTACAAGGATGCAATCATCTACCAGCTGCACATCAAGTCGTTCTACGACGCCAATGGTGACGGGGTCGGCGACTTTGCCGGCTTGCACCAGAAGCTCGATCACATCGCAGCCCTCGGCGTCAATGCCATCTGGCTTTTGCCTTTCTTTCCCTCTCCGCGTCGAGACGACGGCTACGACATCGCCGACTATGGCAGCGTCAGCCCCGATTACGGGACGGTGGAGGATTTCCGGGCTTTCGTCGACGCCGCCCACCAGCGCAATATCCGCGTCATCATCGAGCTCGTCATCAACCACACTTCCGATCAGCATCCCTGGTTCCAGCGCGCCCGCCAGGCGCCGGCAGGCTCGCCCGAGCGCGACTTCTATGTCTGGTCCGATACCGATCAGAAATTTCCGGAAACGCGCATTATTTTCATCGATACGGAAAAATCCAACTGGACATGGGACGCGGTCGCCGGCGCCTATTACTGGCACCGCTTCTATTCCCATCAACCCGACCTCAATTTCGACAGCCCTCTCGTCATGGAGGAATTGCTGAGGGTGATGCGCTTCTGGCTGGAAACCGGCATCGACGGGTTTCGTCTCGACGCGATCCCCTACCTCGTCGAGCGCGAGGGGACGATCAACGAAAACCTGCCGGAAACCCACGCGATCCTCAAACGCATACGTGCCGCGCTCGATGCCACTCATCCCGGCGTGATGCTGCTTGCCGAGGCCAATCAATGGCCGGAGGACACGCGCGAATATTTCGGAGACGGCGACGAATGCCACATGGCCTTCCACTTCCCGTTGATGCCGCGCATGTATATGGCGATCGCCAAGGAGGACCGGTTTCCGATCACCGATATCCTGCGCCAGACGCCGGAGATTCCAGACAACTGCCAATGGGCGATCTTCCTTCGCAACCACGACGAGCTGACGCTTGAAATGGTGACCGACGCCGAGCGGGACTATCTCTGGGAGACCTATGCATCCGACAAACGTGCCCGCATCAATCTCGGCATAAGGCGGCGCCTAGCGCCGTTGATGGAGCGCGACCGCCGGCGGATCGAGCTGATGAACGCGCTTCTTCTGTCGATGCCGGGAACGCCGGTGATCTATTATGGCGACGAGATCGGCATGGGCGACAATATCTATCTCGGCGACCGGGATGGAGTGAGGACGCCGATGCAATGGTCTCCGGACCGCAATGGCGGTTTCTCCAGGGCAGATCCGGCGCGTCTCGTCCTGCCGCCCGTCGCTGACCCGCTCTACGGTTTCGAGGCCGTCAACGTCGAGGCGCAGAGCACGGACGCGCATTCGCTGCTCAACTGGACGCGCAGAATGTTGGCGTTGCGCGGCAGGCATCCGGCCTTCGGACGTGGCACGCTGCGGTTTCTTTCACCGGAAAATCGCAAGATCCTTGCCTATCTCAGGGAGTATGAAGGCGAGGTATTGCTTTGTGTTGCAAGTCTCTCGCGCCTGCCCCAGGCCGTCGAACTCGACTTGTCGAGCTTCGAGGGGCGCGTGCCCATTGAACTGACCGGCATGTCGCCGTTTCCGCCGATCGGCCAGTTGACCTATCTTCTGACCCTGCCGCCCTACGGTTTCTTCTGGTTCCAGCTGACGGCTGATGCCGACCCGCCGGCGTGGCGCACCGCACCGCCCGAACAGCTTCCTGATCTGTTGACGATGGTCATCCGGCGTAGCCTGCTCGACCTCGTGGACGAACCGGGCCATGCACGCATCCTGAGCGGCGAAATCTTGCCCGCCTATCTCTCCAGGCGGCGATGGTTCGGGGCAAAGGACCAGCCGCTTCAGGCCGCCCGACTGGTCTCCGCGACACCAATCCCATTCGCCGACGGCGTCGTCCTCGGCGAGCTGGAGGTCGTGCTGCCGAACCACAGCGAATCCTACCAACTGCCGCTCACGGTCGCCTGGGACGATGCCCACCCTTCCGCGCTTGCCCAGCAGCTTGCGCTTGGGAGGATTCGCCAAGGTAGACGCGTCGGTTTCCTCACAGATGGATTTGCCGTGGAGGCAATGGCGCGCGGCATTCTGCACGGACTTCGCGACCGCTCGCGCACCACCGGCCGGACCGGCACGCTCGAATTCCTTGGGACAGAACAGCTCGACAGTCTCGATATTTCAGACGAGCTGCCGGTGCATTGGCTATCGGCTGAACAATCCAACAGCTCGCTGCTCGTCGGCGACGTAGCGATGATCAAACTGATCAGGCACATCTTCCCGGGCATCCATCCGGAAGTGGAGATGACGCGCTATCTCACCCGCGCCGGCTATGATCACACAGCGCCCCTGCTCGGCGAGGTCGCGCATACCGATTCCAGCGGACGCCGTTCGACCTTGATCATCGTCCAGGGCGCAATCCGCAATCAGGGCGACGCCTGGAACTGGATGCTGAACAATCTGCGCCGCGGGGCCGACGAACTGGTGCTGAACGATCCGGCGGTCCAACCAGACGACGACGTTTTCCAGTCGCTGATCAGCTTCGTCGCGATGGTCGGCCTCAGGCTCGGAGAGCTGCATGTCGTGCTCGCTGCGAAGACCGGGGACGAGGCCTTCAGCCCGGTGGTATCAGGCGACAAAGAGGTCGAGGCGATGAAGAAGGCCGTTTCCGGCGAGGTAGCCTATGCCATGTCGAAGCTTGACGAACGGGAGCAGAATGCCGACCCTGCAATCGACCTGCTGGCGGCCCGGCTTCTCGAGCGCCGCTCCGAACTCGCAGAGCTCGCCGGGACGCTGGCGGAAAGCTGCCGCCATACGCTGATGACACGCACGCATGGCGACTTCCATCTTGGCCAGATCCTTGTCAGCGAGGGTGATGCCGTCATCATCGACTTCGAGGGCGAGCCTGCGAAAAATCTGACCGAGCGCCGCGCCAAGACAAACCCGCTGCGCGATGTCGCCGGGCTTTTGAGGTCGCTGAGCTACCTCGTGGCCACCGCGCAGCTCGATAATGACGCGGTCATCGAACACGACAACGAGGTCCGCCGCGAGGCGATCGCCCGCTTCGGGCGCAATGCCGAGGAGGCCTTTCTGGATGCCTACTGGCAGGCGGTCTCCGTATCGAAGGAGCTTGACATGCCACCCGATCAAAGACGCAGGGTTCTCGATGCCTTTCTTCTCGAAAAGGCCGCCTACGAGATCGCCTATGAGGCTCGCAACAGGCCGAAATGGCTGCCGATCCCGCTATCTGGCCTTACCGAAATCGTATCGCGTCTGGCGGGGGTCACGGCATGAATGTTGAGCGCTCGGAACTTCTGGCGGGCATCGGCCAGGATGCGCTATGGGCCTTGATCGACGGGCGCCATGGCGATCCTTTTTCGATCCTCGGTCCCCACCAAACCGGCGGCATGACGATCGTGCGGGCCTATCTGCCCGGAGCGGAAGCTGTCGATCTCATCGAGGCAGCGACCGGTCGGGTGGTGACGCCGTTCAGCATCGCCCATCCGTCCGGCCTGTTCGCGGCAGCAGCCGCGTCGAGGACGGGATACCGGCTGCGGATCACATGGCCGGATGCCGTGCAGATCACCGAGGATCCCTACAGTTTCGGCCTGCTGCTCGGAGAGCTCGACCTTCATCTGATATCGGAGGGCACCCATTATAGTCTGAGCCGGACGCTTGGCGCGGTTGATATGTCGATCGACGGGATATCGGGTGTTCGTTTCGCCGTCTGGGCACCGAATGCGCGCCGCGTCTCGGTGGTCGGCGACTTCAATGCCTGGGATGGGCGGCGAAATCCGATGCGGCTGAGACCGTCGGCGGGCGTCTGGGAGCTGTTTATTCCGCGCCTCGCCCCCGGCGAAAGATACAAGTTCGAGATCGTCGATGCACAAGGGACTTGCCTGCCGCAGAAGGCCGATCCGGTGGCCAGGGCGAGCGAGGCCGCCCCTTCGACCGCTTCCATTGTCGCATCGTCGACGCCGTTTCGATGGACCGATGACGGTTGGATGAAGGGACGGTCCCGGCAAGACAGACTGGAGGGCGCCTTCTCCGTCTATGAAGTGCACGTCGGCTCCTGGCTTCGCGACCAAAAGGATGGCAACAGGTCGCTCGACTGGGTGGAACTCAGCCAGCGGCTGGTTCCTTATGTCAGCGACATGGGCTTTACCCATATCGAGATGCTTCCGATCATGGAGCATCCGTTCGGCGGTTCCTGGGGATATCAGCCGCTTGGCCTGTTCGCTCCGACCGGCCGATATGGGACGCCTGAGGATTTCGCCTATTTCATCGACCGGTGCCATGGCGCCGGGCTCGGCGTCATCCTCGACTGGGTGCCGGCCCATTTTCCTACAGACGTCTGGGGGCTTGCCCGCTTTGACGGCAGCGCGCTCTACGAGCACGAAGACCCGCGCGAAGGCTTTCACCGCGACTGGAACACGCTGATCTACAATCTCGGCCGCAAAGAGGTGAAAGGATTCCTGATTGCCAGCGCGCTGGAATGGCTGGAGCGCTACCATATCGACGGTTTGCGGGTCGATGCCGTGGCTTCGATGCTTTACCGCGACTATAGCCGCAACGAGGGCGAATGGATCCCCAACCAATATGGTGGTCGCGAGAATCTGGAAGCGGTCGAATTCTTCAAACACCTGAACAGCATCATTCACGAGCGCTGCCCGCACGCGATGACGATCGCCGAGGAATCGACGGCCTGGCCCGGGGTGACAAAGCCGCCGGAGCAGGGGGGGCTGGGCTTCGACATCAAATGGAACATGGGCTGGATGCATGACAGCCTGAGCTACATCGAGAAGGATCCGATTTACCGCAGTTACGCCCATGGCACGATGACCTTCGGCATGATCTATGCCTATTCCGAACACTTCATTCTGCCGATTTCACATGACGAGGTCGTCTACGGAAAGGGCTCGCTGCTGGCGAAAATGCCGGGCGACGAATGGCAGAAGTTCGCCAATCTGCGCAGCTATCTCGCCTTCATGTGGGGTCATCCCGGCAAAAAGCTCTTGTTCATGGGGAGCGAAATCGCCCAGCCTGGCGAGTGGAACCATGATGGGTCGGTGACCTGGGATGTGCTGGACCGGCCTCAGCATGTCGGCATTCAGCGGCTGGTGAAGGATCTAAACGGCCTTTACGGCGACGAGCCGGCATTGCAGTTCGGTGACTTTCATCCCGAGGGTTTCGAATGGGCGGCAGCCGACGACGCCGTCAATTCCGTCCTCGGCATGCTGCGGTATGCGCCCGATCGCGCTTCACCGGTGCTGGTCATGTCGAATTTCACGCCGGTGCCACGTTACGGCTACAGGATCGGCGTGCCCAGCGACGGTGTCTGGATCGAGAAGATGACGACGGATGCGCGGGAATATGGCGGCTCGGGCCTGGTCAATGGCGCGGTGTCGACTGAGCCCGTACCCGCCCACGGCAGGCCCGTCTCCCTGTCGCTGACGCTGCCGCCGCTATCGACGATTTTTCTGCAGGGGCCGTCGCCTTGACGGCGCGGCCGAGGAACTGTCATTTCGGTGACGGTTTCACCGTCACCTGAGATAATGGATATGCGGGCGCGCATGATAGGGAGAGGCCTCGATGCGCGCCTCGACGGAGAAGACGTCACGCAGAAGGTCTTCGCTCAATACATCCTGCGGTGCGCCGGAGGCAACGATCCTGCCTTGCTGCATGATGATCAGTTGGTCGCAAAACATGGCGGCATGGTTGAGATCGTGAAGGGCGACGATGCTGGTGATCGGCAGGCCGGAGACGAGCCGCATCAGGCCAATCTGGTGCTGAATATCGAGATGGTTCGTCGGCTCGTCGAGGATCAGCTCCTCGGGCGATTGGGCGAGCGCCCTTGCGATATGGGTCCGCTGTTTTTCGCCGCCCGACAGGCTCTGCCAGCGATCGTCGCGCTTCTGCGCCATGCCGGCGCGCGCCAGCGCCTCTTCGACTGCTTCCTCGTCGGTCTTCGTCCAGCCCGAAAACATCGACCGGTGCGGGAACCTTCCGAGCTTGACGACGTCCACCACCTTCAGATTGGCATTTGTCGTGGCGTGCTGCTCGACGAAGGCGATGCGCCTGGCGATCGAGCGGCGGCTGATCGTGCCGATGTCGCTCCGGTCGAGCGTGACACGACCGGAATGCGGCCGCTTCAGGCCGGCCAGAAGCCGCAGCAATGAGGTCTTGCCCGAGCCGTTCGGGCCGAGCAAACCAAGCATCCGGCCGGGCTGCGCCTCCATGGAAACGCCATCGAGAATGGTCTTCTTACCAATTTTCCAGATGAGGTTGTCGGCTTTGATGCTCATGATGCGCGCTGGAACCGGTAGAGGATGATAGAGAAGAAGGGGACGCCGACCAGGGCCGTGACGACGCCGATCGGCAAGATCTGGTTGGGAATGAGGGCGCGCGCGGCAATGTCGGCGAGCACCATGAAGATCCCTCCTGCTATGGCGCAGGCTGGCAGCAGGCGCACATGCAGCGGCCCGACGACAAAGCGGGCGACATGCGGGACGACGAGGCCGACGAAGCCGATCGACCCCACCATGCTGACGATCGTCGCCGTCATCATCGCCGTCAGCGCGAAGAGCACCATGCGCGCGCGGCCGACATTGACGCCGAGCGAGGAAGCCGCCTCGTCGCCGAAAGCGAAGGCGTCGAGCACGCGGGCGTAAAACAGGCAGCCGATGAGGCCGATGCCGACGACAATCGAGACCAGCGCGAATTCCGGCCAGCGCACACCGCCGAAGCTGCCGAGCAGCCAGAACATGACATCGCGGGCCTGCTGCGCATTGGCTGAGGTGGTGACGATATAGGACGTGGTGGCGTTGAAAAGCTGCGAAGCGGCGACACCGGCAAGGATGGTGCGATCCGCGCCGCCGCGCGTGCCGTTCGAGAGCAGCGCCACGAAGAAGAAGGCCGCGAAGGCGCCTGCAAAGGCGCCGGCCGAAAGCGAGACCGCGCCGGCGCCGATCCCGAGAATGACAATTGCGACGGCGCCAGTCGAGGCGCCGGCGGAGATGCCGAGAACATAGGGCTCGGCAAGCGGGTTGCGCAGCAGCGACTGCATGATCGCGCCCGACAGCGCAAGGCCCGCGCCGCAGAAGGCGGCAACGAGCGCCCGGCTGAGACGATAATCCCAGATGACGGTCTCGTGGATGCGGTTCAGTTCGACCGTGGTCCATCCCAGCCGGTTGGTGACGGCCGAAAACGTGGTTGCAAGCGGGATCGGCAGGTCGCCGATCCCGACGCTGACGCCAATGGCGATAGCGATGAGGCAGAAAGAGGCGAGGAGCAGTGCGAGGACGGCTCCCAGCTGCCGGAAGATACGGCCCGCTTCCGTCACTTCAACAGACCGAGAGCCTTCAACTGGCCGGCCACCTGTTCAGCGCCGTAGACCGTGCGGACGGTCGGGTTCATCGCCTGGCCGTCCATGATCACGATCGCCTTGTTCTTGACGGCAGGGATCTGGCTGACGGCCGGATCGGTGTTCAGGAAATTGATCTTGGCCTCCGGCTTGTCGAGCTCCCAGCGGTTGCGGTCGAGACTGGCGACGACGATGATGTCGGGATCGGAGGCGATGATGCCTTCCCAGCCGAGTGTCGGCCATTCCGCTTCCGCTGATATCGCATTGTGTCCGCCGAGCAGGTCGGCGATGAAGCCGGACGCGCTGTTCTTGCCGCCGAGATAGGCATCGGCCGACGGGCTGGGGCTGGAGAACCAGAAGACGTAGGAAAGGTTCTTGCCGTCCTTCGAAACGCTGGAGCGAAGCTTGGCTTCGCGCGCCTTGAAGTCGGCGATCAGTGCCTGGCCGCGATCGGCGACGTCGAAGATCTGCGAGAGTTCATCGATTTCCTTGTAGAGAAGATCCATGTTCCACAGCTCGGCGCGGCTGCCGTACTGGTCCTTGACGTCCTTGGTGCTGAGGCAGGTGCTGGGCGAGAGATAGGTCGCGACGCCCACCTTGTCGAAATCTTCGCGCTTGGCGATCTTGCTGTTCGGCCCGACCAGGCTCGGCAAGGCCACCGCCACGAAGTCGGGATTTTCGGCGAGCATCGATTCGAAGGTCGGCATCTCGACGGTCAGAAGCTTGACCTTGGCATTGGCTTCGGCGAGCTGCGGCAGGACCTTGCTCGGCCAGAAGGCCGTGCCGGCCATCTTGTCCTGAAGGCCGAGCAGCAGCAGGATTTCAGCGCTGTTCTGGCCAAGGCCGATCGCCCGTTCGGGTGCCTTCTGGAAAGTCACCTGCGCGCCGCAGTTTCCCAGGCTCAGCGGATAGGTCGTCGAACCGGCCAAAGACGGATTTGCGGCAAGGCCGATCATGGCGGAAAGGCCGCAGGCGGCCAGAAGCGATTTGAGGCTGGTCACGAAGTTTCCCCGGTGAGTGAGTACATCCGGCCGCCGTATAGCCTCAGAAACGGGCGGAAAACAAGACCAATAAAATCAACTTATCTCAAAATTGGCAGCGCTTTTGCTGCCGGGCTACGTGCCATCACCCGCTAAACTGCAGCGATGCTCGTCATTGCGAGCCAGTGCCGGAACCAGCGGATCGAGATCGTTTATCGCCGCGCCCACCATGTCCGAGCGGCTGAGAAGCTGCGCCAACGATCCAGCGTCCGTCGTGGCTGAAAGCGCCTCGGCCAGCTCATTTGCCGGGACATTCGTAGAAATGCGCTCCAGCGCCGACGTCGCGCGTCGCAGAAACGCACTCCTGATGGAGTTCGGTTCTTCCTGCACAGTGAAGGGACCGGATACGTGATTGTCCACTGAGTGGCTCCTTGGTTGACAAGGTATTCTTGTGGCTCATGATCATATCAAGTCAACCATGTAACGAAGCCGGCGCTCATCAGTGAGCTCCAAAAAACTCCCTCATCGCCCGGGAGAGCGCATATGGATTTTCCTCGGCCACGTGGTGACCGCTCTCTATGCCGAAACCTCGCACATCATCCGCCCAGCTTCGCCAGATGGCGACAGGATCGCCATAGATCTTTTCCAGGTCGTCCCTGAGCGACCAAAGGCACAGCATGGGGCAGGTCACTTTCCTGCCGGCGTCGCGGTCCGCGCTGTCGTGCAGATGATCGATGCTGAGGCCGGCACGATAATCCTCGATCATGCCATGGATCACAACGGGATCACGGATGACGTCGAGCAGGTCATCATAGGCCTCCGAACCCATCAGCCTGGGTGACAGCTTGTCGTACCAAGCTAGCGGATCGGCTGAAATTGCGCGTTCGGGTTTTTCCGGCTGGGCAAAGAAAAACCAGTGATACCAGTCTCTGGCAAAGGTCCAGTCGGCGCGCTCCAGATGCTCGATAACAGGAATGGCGTCCACGATGACGAGCTTGCGCACGCAGGCGGGATGATCCATCGCCATGCGGAACGCCGTTAAGCTTCCACGGTCGTGTCCCGCTACGAAGAAGCTTTCCTGTCCCAATCGTTTCATCAGCTCGACGAGGGCGTGAGCCTTGGCGCGCTTAGAGGAATTGCTGCTATCCGGAGCGTCGCCCGGCTGATAGGAGCGGCCGAAGCCAGGAAGATCGGGACAGACGACGTGGTAGCCCGATGACAAGAAATCTGCAGCTTTGCCCCAGGTCATATGGGTCCTTGGGTGGCCGTGGAGAAGAAGAACGGCTGGCCCCGATCCTCCGTGACGGACACGAAGCGAGCCTGCTGCGGTGTCGATCGCATCCAGGGTGAAGCCATCGAACATCTTCAGCTCAGCTTTCCCACGAGCTTGGCATAGTCCGAAAATGTCAGCCGTTCGCCTTTCCTGCCTGCCTCCTCGGCGAGCTGCAGCACACGGATGGGAAACAGGATCGCGGCGCGGTTGGCACCGGACAGTTCATGGTCGTCATCGTCTTCGATTGCCTTCTTGGCTTTCGAGAGCGCGGCATTGAGTTCTTGGCTGGTGAGCAATTCTTTCTCGACGATCGCATCACAAATCGACGCCATGGCCATGATCAGGCCCTTGAGCTGGAGGTTGGCCGTATTCATGAGAACTCCGAGGAAACGATGGATGGGACGATGGCGCTCCGGCTCATCGCCGATTGCGCCGCGGCATTGCTACGTCAGTCCGGTTGAACCGGCCGGATCGTATCGACGGCGACGGCGCCCTCGAGGATCCCGCGCGTAATATCGCGCCTGTTCCGGTCGATCTCGATGACGGTGTAAAGCTTGTCGTCCCGAAAGGCGCTGGCATTGACCGTGGTGACATCCTCGGCGGGAGCCGCATCCACTTCCATGAAGTCGAGCTCACGAGACGCGGCGACGATCCTGGCGTCACCGGGCGTTCTGGCGGCAACGACGACAGTGCCGTGTCCGGGGGAATTGTCCCATCTCGGATCGTCGGGTGCGGCGATCGGCTCCAACCGGTAGATGTTGAGCATCTCGCCGCCTACGTCGGACGACGCTTGCGCAGCATCCTCGATTTGCGCCTGGCTCTCGACCGATTTTCCGAAAGTGGTCGGGCTGGTCGCGTTATTGATTTCTTCCTTGCCTGTCCTTGAGACGTTCGACATGTCGCTCTCCATTGTCAGAACGGTAACGACAGTCGGCAGCAAAGTGTTCCGCGCACGAAAAACCACAAATTTGACTGGAGCGGTTTCGGGCGAGCATTTCCGATATTTGCAACTATCAGGCTCATTTTGGGTGGTGAATCATGTTAGGATGAACGCGGGACGGCCCATACCATTTTCTGAGTTGAGCACTAAATTACCAGTCGTCGAATAGGGGGATTTTCGTGAGCAACCAAACTAGCGAATTCGCGCGCGACAGCGTTGCGGTAGATAGCCTGAATGGGCATGACCACAAAACGATGGCGTTCGACGACGCCAGCGCGCTTCTGGAAGTCCTCGTCGCGGTTAGGCGCGGCGACTTTTCCGTACGGATGCGGTCCGACCTGACAGGTCTCACCGGCAAAGTCGCCGATGCCCTCAACGACATCATTGCCGCCAATCAGCGCATGGCCCAGCAGCTCGAGCATGTCGGGCAGGTGGTCGGTCGGGACGGGCGAACGAGCACGCGCGTACGCTTCGGCCTGTCGGATGGCTCCTGGTCTGAAATGGAGGGATCGATCAATGGTCTGATCGACGATCTCCTGTGGCCGACGACAGCTGTTACGCGCACGATTACGGCTGTCGCCAAGGGAGATCTCTTGCGGACCGTGCCGCTCGACGTCGACGGGCGGCCGCTCAAAGGTGAATTCCTGCGCTCGGCCGATATCGTCAATACGATGATCAAGCAGTTGAGCGTCTTCACCTCGGAAGTAACGCGCGTCGCGCGCGAGGTCGGCACGGACGGAAAACTCGGCGGCCAGGCGCAGGTGCCGGAGGTGACCGGCGTCTGGAAGGACCTCACCGAAAGCGTGAACTCGATGGCGTCGAACCTGACGGCGCAGGTGCGCAACATCGCCGAAGTGACGATCGCCGTTGCGAATGGCGATCTTTCCAAGAAGATTACCGTCGACGTGCGCGGCGAGATCCTGCAGCTGAAGGAGGCGATCAACACCATGGTCGACCAGCTCAGATCCTTCGCCTCGGAAGTGACGCGCGTCGCCCGCGAGGTCGGCACCGAAGGCAAGCTCGGCGGACAGGCGCTGGTGCCGGGTGTCGCCGGAACCTGGAAGGACCTGACCGACAGCGTCAATGCCATGTGCGGCAACCTGACGGCTCAGGTGCGCAACATTGCCCAGGTGACCACGGCCGTGGCGCGCGGCGACCTGTCGCGCAAGATCACCGTCGACGTCTCGGGCGAAATCCTGGAGCTGAAGGAAACCATCAACACGATGGTCGATCAGCTCAACGGCTTTGCCGGCGAGGTGACGCGTGTGGCGCGTGAAGTCGGCACAGAGGGCCGCCTCGGCGGTCAGGCGCAGGTGCCAGGCGTCGCCGGCACCTGGAAGGACTTGACCGATAACGTCAATTCCATGGCCTCGAACCTCACCGCGCAGGTGCGCAACATCGCCGAGGTCTCGACTGCGATCGCCAACGGCGACCTCTCGAAGAAGATCACCGTTACGGTGTCTGGGGAAATCCTCGAGCTGAAGGAAACGATCAACACGATGGTCGATCAGCTGAACGCCTTTGCGTCGGAAGTGACCCGCGTGGCCCGCGAAGTCGGCACCGAAGGCCGGCTCGGCGGCCAGGCCAACGTGCGCGGCGTCGCCGGCACCTGGAAGGATCTAACTGAGAACGTCAACTCGATGGGCGGCAACCTGACGGCGCAGGTGCGCAATATCGCGGAAGTCTCGACTGCCATCGCCAATGGCGATTTGTCGAAGAAGATCACCGTCGACGTGAAGGGGGAGATCCTCGAATTGAAGGAGACCATCAATACGATGGTCGATCAGCTGAACGCCTTTGCCTCGGAAGTGACCCGCGTCGCCCGCGAAGTGGGCACGGAGGGCCGGCTCGGCGGCCAGGCGAATGTGCGCGGCGTTGCCGGCACCTGGAAGGACCTGACAGACAGCGTCAATTCCATGGCTTCCAACTTGACCGGGCAGGTGCGCAACATCGCCGAAGTCGCGACCGCCGTCGCCCAGGGAGACCTGTCCAAGAAGATCACCGTGACGGTGTCGGGCGAAATCCTCGAACTGAAAGAGACCATCAACACGATGGTCGATCAGCTCAACGGCTTTGCCGGCGAGGTGACGCGTGTGGCGCGCGAGGTCGGCACGGAAGGGCGGCTCGGCGGCCAGGCGAACGTGCTCGGCGTCGCCGGCACCTGGAAGGACCTGACCGACAGCGTCAACTCAATGGCAGGCAATCTGACGGCGCAGGTGCGCAACATCGCCGAAGTCTCGACTGCGATTGCCAATGGCGACCTGTCGAAGAAGATCACGGTGTCGGTCTCGGGTGAAATCCTCGAGCTCAAGGAAACGCTGAACACCATGGTCGATCAGCTGAACCGCTTTGCTTCCGAAGTCACCCGCGTTGCCCGCGAGGTCGGCACCGAGGGCAAGCTCGGCGGCCAGGCGCAGGTGCCAGGTGTCGCCGGCACCTGGAAGGATCTTACCGAAAACGTCAACTCCATGGCCTCCAACCTGACCGGCCAGGTGCGAAACATCGCCGAAGTGACGACGGCGGTGGCCCGCGGCGACCTGTCGCGCAAGATCACCGTCGACGTGAAGGGGGAAATCCTCGAACTGAAAAACACCATCAACACGATGGTGGACCAGCTCAACGCCTTTGCCGGCGAAGTGACGCGCGTCGCCCGCGAAGTCGGCACCGAAGGCAAGCTCGGCGGCCAGGCGCAGGTCTCCGGTGTTGCCGGCACCTGGAAGGACCTGACCGACAGCGTCAACTCCATGGCCGGCAACTTGACGGCGCAGGTGCGCAACATCGCCGAGGTGGCTACCGCTATCGCCAACGGCGACCTGTCGCGCAAGATCACGGTCGACGTGCGCGGCGAAATCCTGCTCTTGAAGGATACGCTGAATACCATGGTCGATCAGCTTCGCTCCTTTGCCGGCGAAGTGACACGTGTTGCCCGCGAAGTCGGCACCGATGGCAGGCTCGGCGGTCAGGCCGTCGTTCCCGGCGTCGCCGGCACCTGGAAGGATCTAACCGATAACGTCAACCTGCTCGCCGCCAATCTGACGACCCAGGTCCGCAACATCGCCGAAGTGACGACGGCCGTGGCGCGCGGCGACTTGTCGCGCAAGATCACCGTCGACGTGAAGGGGGAAATCCTCGAACTGAAGAACACCATCAATACGATGGTGGACCAGCTCAACGCCTTCGCCGGAGAAGTGACGCGTGTTGCCCGCGAAGTCGGCACCGAAGGCAAGCTCGGCGGCCAGGCGCAGGTGCCGGGCGTTGCCGGAACCTGGAAAGACCTGACCGACACCGTCAACGTCATGGCCGCCAACCTGACCGAGCAGGTGCGCGGCATCGTCAAGGTGGTGACGGCGGTGGCGAACGGCGACCTCAAGCAAAATCTCACCGTCGCATCGAAGGGCGAGGTGGCAGCCCTTGCCGAGACCATCAACAACATGACCAACACGCTCGCGACCTTTGCCGATCAGGTGACCACGGTTGCGCGTGAGGTGGGCGTGGAAGGCCGCCTCGGCGGTCAGGCGAATGTTCCAGGTACTGCGGGAACCTGGAAGGACTTGACCGGTAACGTCAACCTGCTGGCAGCCAACCTGACGACGCAGGTGCGCGCCATCGCCGAGGTGGCGACCGCCGTCACCAAGGGTGACCTGACGCGCTCGATCAAGGTCGACGCGCGCGGCGAAGTGGCCGAGCTCAAGGACAACATCAACACGATGATCGATAACCTCAGGCTGACCACCGAGCGCAACACCGAGCAGGACTGGCTGAAGACCAACCTGGCGCGCTTCACCAACATGCTGCAGGGGCAGCGCGACCTGACGCTGGTCGGCAAGATGCTGCTGTCGGAGCTGGCGCCTCTGGTCGGTGCCCATCAGGGGGTCATCTACCAGGTGGATTCCGACGAGCGGCAGCCGATCTTGTCGCTGCTCTCTGTCTACGCGAAAGGGGGCGAGGCGGCGCACCCGGCGCGGCTCGAATTCGGCCAGGGACTTGTCGGCCAGTGCGCCAGCGACGCCCGCCGCATCCTGGTCACCGACCTTCCCGACAATGTCGTTCCGATAAGCTCCGGCGTGTTCACGACCTTGCCGAGGAGCGCCATCGTGCTGCCTGTGCATTTCGAGGGGCAGGTGAAAGCAGTGATTGAGCTGGCCTCCGTCGGCGAATTCACCGAGTTGCAGCTGTCCTTCCTCGATCAGCTGACGACATCGATCGGCATCGTCCTCAACTCGATCGAAGCGACGATGCAGACCGAAGGCCTGCTCAAGCAGTCCCAGCAGCTTGCCGCCGAGCTTCAGACGCAGCAGCGCGAGCTGCAGCAGACCAACGAGCAGCTCGGACAAAAGGCGCAGCAACTGGAGGAGCGCAACGTCGAAGTCGAGGCGAAGAACCAGGAAATCGAGCAGGCCCGGCGCGCGCTCGAGGAAAAGGCAACCGAGCTGGCGCTGACATCGAAGTACAAATCCGAATTCCTCGCCAACATGTCGCATGAGCTGCGCACGCCCTTGAATTCGATCCTCATCCTCGGCCAGCAGCTGGGAGAAAATCCGGATGGCAACCTCTCGGGCAAACAGGTCGAGTTCGCAAAGACGATTCACGGCGCGGGAACCGATTTGTTGAACCTGATCAGCGACATCCTCGACCTGTCGAAGATCGAGTCCGGAACAGTCTCGGTCGATGCCGAGGAGATTTTTGTCAGCAACCTGCTCGAGATGATGGCGCGGCCATTCCGGCACGAGGCCGAAAACCGGGACCTGTCGTTCTCGGTCGATGTCGGCGCCGATGTTGCAAAGAGCCTCATCACGGATTCGAAGCGACTGCAGCAGATCCTCAAAAACCTGCTGTCGAATGCCTTCAAGTTCACCGCGCAGGGCGGCGTGACACTTCGCGTCGCGTCGGCAACGAGCGGCTGGTCGTCCGATCATCCCTCCCTCAAGCACGCGCCTTCGGTCATTGCCTTCGAAGTCGTCGATACCGGCATCGGCATACCGCCTGAAAAACAGCGCATCATTTTCGAGGCGTTCCAGCAGGCGGACGCTTCGACGAGCCGCAAATACGGCGGCACCGGCCTCGGCTTGGCGATCAGTCGCGAACTGGCGAACCTGCTCGGCGGCGAAATCCAGCTGCGCAGCACCCCCGGTATCGGCAGCACCTTCGTCCTCTATCTGCCGCTCACCTATGTCGGCGCCGGCGCGGCTGCCCCCAAGACCGTTCCGTCGGCAAATGTCGTAGAATTCGCCGAGGCGGCAGCAAACCGCCGCGCCGAAAAGCCGATCGAACATGTTGAAGACGATCGCCATCAGATAGAGGCCGGCGACCCCGTGCTGCTCGTCGTCGAGGACGATGCGCATTACGCCCGCGTGCTGGTGGATCTCGCCCGCGACAATGGATTCAAGGTTCTGGTGGCGATGCGTGGCAGTGATGCGCTCGCACTCGCGCAGGACTACAGGCCGGCGGCGATCTCGCTCGACATCTTTCTGCCCGATATGCTCGGCTGGACGGTGCTGAGCCAGCTCAAGCAGAATCCGCAGACGCGGCATATTCCGGTCCAGATCATCAGCCTCGACGAGGATCGCCAACATGGGCTGACCCGCGGCGCCTTCGCCTTCATGAGCAAGCCGACGACACCAGAAGGCCTTGGCAAGGCACTGTCGCGATTGAAGGCCTATGCACAACCGCGCCGCAAGCATCTGCTGCTGGTGGAAGACAACGAGGCCGAGCGTCTGAGCGTCACCGCCCTTCTCGGACATGACGACATCGATATCACCAGCGTCGGCTCCGGATCGGAGGCTCTCGCAGCCCTTCGGCAGAATGCCGCCGACTGCGTGGTGCTCGACCTTTCCCTTCCCGACATGTCCGGCTTCGACGTGCTGGAGCAGATACGCGACGACGCCGAGATCGGCGAGGTGCCGGTGGTCGTCTTCACCGGCCGGGAGCTTTCCGCCGAGGAAGACGCGGCACTGCACAGCATGGCCCGCAGCGTCGTGGTCAAGGGGGTCGAGTCGCCCGAACGTCTCCTGGATGAGACGGCCTTGTTCCTGCACCGGGTGGTCGCCGACCTGCCGGCCGCAAAACAGGCGACGCTGCAGGAACTGCACAGCTCGGATGAGGATCTTGTCGGCGAGACCGTGCTGCTCGTCGACGACGATGCCCGCAACATCTTCGCGCTGAGCAGCGTCCTCGAACGCCGGGGAATGAAGGTCCTGACCGCGACGACCGGCAGCGAAGCCATCGATGTCATCAACAACGAACCCTCTGTCGCGATCGTGCTGATGGACATCATGATGCCTGGAATGGACGGCTACGAGACGATGCAGCTCATCCGTTCGGAGCCCCGGTTCCGGCGGCTGCCGATCGTGGCGCTGACGGCCAAGGCGATGAAGGGCGACCGCGAGAAATGCCTGGAAGCGGGCGCATCCGACTATCTGGCGAAGCCGGTCAATACCGAACAGCTTCTGTCGGCTCTTCGCATGTGGCTGCATCGCTGAGGACCTCGCCATGAACCCCGTCAACATCCTCCTCGTCGACGACCAACCGGCAAAGCTCCTGAGTTACGAGGTCATTCTCGAAGAGCTCGAGGAAAACCTCATCAAGGCGCAATCCGCTCGCGAAGCCTTCGAGCACCTGTTGCGCACTGAAATCGCGGTGATCCTCGTTGATGTCTGCATGCCCGAACAGGATGGGTTCGAGCTCGTCAGCATGATCCGGCAGCATCCGCGCTATCAGAACACGCCGATCATCTTTGTTTCCGCCGTGATGCTGGCGGAACCCGACCGGCTGCGCGGCTATGCTGTGGGCGCGGTCGACTACGTCTCTGTTCCGATCGTCCCCGAGGTGCTGAGAGCCAAGGTGCGGGTCTTTGCCGAGCTCTACAGGAAGACGAGGGAACTCGAACGCCTGAACGTCGAGCTGGAGGCCCGCGTTCACCAGCGCACCGCCGAGCTCGAGGCTTCTGCAGCGCAGTTGCGTGAGCTCAACGAGGAACTCGAGCACCGGATCGATCAACGGACGCGGGAGCGCGAAGAGGCGCTCGCACAGCTGTTCGAGGCGCAGAAGCTCGACACGATTGGCCACCTGACGGGTGGCGTGGCCCACGACTTCAATAACCTCCTGATGGTAGTTCTCGGCAGCCTGAATCTTCTCAAGAAGCGGCTTCCGGCCGATGAACGCAGTGAACGCCTGGTGACGAACGCGATCCAGGCGGCCGAACGCGGCACGGCGCTCACCCAGCGCCTGCTTGCTTTCGCACGCCGCCAGGAGCTTAAGCCGCAGGCGGTCGACTTCTTCAGGCTGTTCGAAAACGTCGAGGATCTTCTCGCCAAGGCGGTGGGGCCGCGCATCGAAATCCGCAAAAGCATCCCGGCGGATCTGGCACCCCTCCTGGTCGACAGCAACCAGTTGGAACTGGCGTTGCTCAACCTGTTCGTCAATGCGCGGGATGCGCTCGAAAGCGGCGGAGCCGTGACGGTTGCCGCGGCGGCAGCCGAAGAAGCCCGGCCGGCCAGCCTTGCAGGCGGAAATTACATCAGGATATCGGTGTCGGACGATGGCGAGGGGATGGACGAGGCAACGGTCTCGCGTGCCGCCGAACCGTTTTTCACCACCAAGGGGGTCGGCAAGGGCACCGGTCTCGGCCTGTCGATGGTGCATGGCCTGGCGGCGCAATCCGGTGGCTCAATCCAGATATCAAGCGTTAGGGGCAAAGGCACGACGGTTTCGCTTTGGCTGCCCGTTGCCGAGGCATTCGTCAAGGTGCAGCCTCCCGTCGAGCTGCCGGCGACGGAGCCTTTGAAGCCGGCGTCGCGGCCGCTTGCCATTCTCGTAGTTGATGACGATGCCCTTGTCAGGACCGGGACCGTGGCGATGCTGGAGGATCTCGGGCACCTGCCGCAGGAAGCGTCTTCCGCTTCCCAGGCCTTGGAATTCTTTGCCCACGGGCAGGATTGCGATCTCGTCATCACCGATCATGCCATGCCGGGCATGACGGGCGCCGAGCTTGCGCGTCACCTTCGCTCCTCCTTTCCAGGCCTGCCCATCATCCTTGCCTCAGGCTATGCCGAGTTTTCCGAGGACCATGGCCTCGGCCGGATGCTGCGGATGAAGAAGCCATTCACACAGGAACAGCTTCAGGCGGCGATGGATCAGGCGCTCTCGGGCAAAGTCGCGGCGGCCTGAGGGTCGACGTGGGGATGTGCTGGGGTATTGCGTTCTGGGTCGGCTCTAACTCGCGTCGCTTTCAAACCGCTGCCCGGCATAGAGGATGCGGAGGATAACAATTCGGTGGGCTCAACTCGAACGCCACGCTTACCCGGCGCTCGAAACCACAATGCGTAACCCGGGTCGGACATGATCGCGGATGCTGCGGCGTTCGTGGTACGTTTCGAACCCAGTTACGAAGGTCTTGATGCGGGCCACATAATCGCGGGCGACGGCAGAAGATGCGGATGTCTTGCGGACTATAGATACCCGCCCAATCCAATTCCGCCTCATCGGGAAGGCGGATATCGGCCTTGTAGGCATCATAGGTGGCCGTAACTTCTGTTCGCAGCCAATGCTCGACGGCATTCTCGCGTTCCTGCAAAGCCCGCAGTCCCTCGCGTGTGACTTCGCTCTCCGAGGCGTAATAACCGTTGGACACCCGCTGTTAACGCGCTTCGCCATTTCCAGGGGCAACGTGATGCTCATTTGTTGCGTCGAACGCATCGAATAAACTCCTGCTGTTGCAGGTTTATAGCACGCGATAGGATAAAATCCTTCTCCCGATAGGATGGAATCATACTCTTTGGGTCTCTGCCGGAGGGCACCTCGCGACGATGGCCGCTCTGCGCTCTTCGTGCGTGCGAAACTTTTTGCCCTGACAAAAGTTACCCAGATCCCATCCCAATTTCATCGAAGGCTTTCCTTTGACCCAAATGACGTTCGGACCGGCATCCACTGAAGAGGGTTTTCTATTCCGCCTCTGGGCTCCCTTGCATGAAAGCGTGTTGTTGAAGATTGAAGGCGCTGATCCGCGGCCGATGCAGGCGGTCGGGGACGGCTGGCACCACTCTACAGTCGCGGATGCCAATGTCAGTACGCGCTACTGCTTCGTCCTGCCGGACGGTCTCGAAATACCCGATCCCGCCTCGCGGTTTCAGCCGCAGGATGTGCACGGACCGAGCGAAGTGGTCGACCTTTCCTTCTATCGCTGGAAGACGAGCGACTGGACGGGACGGCCCTGGGAAGAGATGGTGATCTATGAGATGCATATCGGCTGCTTCACGCCGGAGGGTACTTTCAAGGCCGCGATCGAGCGGCTCGACCATCTGCAGGCGCTGGGCATTACGGCTCTGCAGATCATGCCGCTGAGTGAATTTCCCGGCCGTTACAGCTGGGGTTATGACGGCGTGCTTCCCTATGCTCCGGACAGCAGCTACGGCCGGCCGGAAGATTTCATGGCGTTGGTGGACGCAGCGCACCAGCACGGCATCTCGGTTTTCCTGGACGTGGTCTACAATCACTTCGGGCCGGACGGCAATTACATCCCGGCCTATGCACCGCTCTTTACCGATCATCACAAGACACCCTGGGGCAACGGTATCAATTACGACGGCGACGGGTCGGAGATGATCCGCGAATTCATCATCGAGAACGCCATCTATTGGATCACCGAGTTCAGGCTCGACGGTTTCCGCTTCGATGCCGTGCATGCCATCAAGGACGATAGCTCCGAGCATCTGCTTCACGCGCTTGCCCGCCGCGTCAGGGCCGCGGCCGGCGACCGGCATGTTCATCTGATCGTCGAAAACGAGGAGAACGACAGCGACCTGTTGCAGCGTGACGAAAACGGGGAAGTGAAGCTGTTCACCGCCCAGTGGAACGACGACGTGCACCATGTGCTGCATATCACCGCCACCGGCGAAACCTTCGGCTATTATGCCGATTACGCTGGTGACGCCGGCAAGCTCGGCCGGGCGCTGGCGGAAGGTTTCGTGTTTCAGGGGGAACACATGCCCTATCGCGGCGGAAGCCGCGGCAAGCCGAGCGGCCATCTGCCGCCCACCGCTTTTATCTCCTTCATCCAGAACCATGACCAGATCGGCAACAGGGCGCTGGGGGATAGGGTTCTGGCTTCGAGCCCGGCTTATGTCGTCAAGGCGGTCGCCGCCATCTACCTGCTGGCGCCTGAGATCCCGATGCTGTTCATGGGGGAGGAATGGGGCGCCAGAGAACCTTTCCCCTTCTTCTGCGATTTCGACGAGGATCTGAACGAGAAGGTCAGGAAAGGCCGTCGCGAGGAGCTTTCCCGTCTCCCGGGCTTCGACGCCGACGACCTTCTCGACCCGACGGCGCCATCGACCTTTGCCGCCGCCAAGCTGGACTGGTCGAAACTCGCCTCTTCCGAGTTACTCGGTTTTTACAGGATGCTTCTCGACCTCCGGCACCGCAGGATCGTGCCTTTGCTGAAAGGCGCTGGCGCCGGAACCGCGGTCTATCGCTCGGCGGGAAGCGCGCTCGCGGTGGATTGGACCCTGGCGCAGAACCGGCGTCTTCATCTGCAGGCCAACCTCGGCGCCGAGGCGGTGCCGCTCGTCTCGCCGCAGGACGACGGCGAGACGATCTTCGGTCTCGGCGGCAGCGACGGCGGCGATCTCGCACCCTGGACGGTGATTTGGAATATCAGCGAGGCGTAACGGCGTGCTGACAGGAAGGCGATTAAACGATGAAACCTGCTGAGTTCGACAAGCTCGCCCGCCGGCACGGCATCAGCCCGACCAGGCCCAGTCCCGACAATCGGGAGGTGGCGATATCAGCCGAGACCAAGCGCAAGATCCTCTCGGCACTCAAGATCGACGTGCCGGGAACCGCCGATCCCGCGACCTGCGCGTTACGGCCCAAGCCGGAGGCTAAGAAAATCGCCAGGTCATTTCTGCCCGATTTCCTTTCCTGCACGCGCGTCTGGGGCGTGAGCCTGCAGCTCTACGAGCTCCGTTCGGCGCGCAACTGGGGCATAGGAGATTTCGAGGATCTGTCGGATATGGCGGATCTCGCAGGATCGTTGGGCGCCGATTTCATCGGCCTCACCCCGCTTCATGCGCCGTTTCTCGCCGATCCAGACCGTTGCAGTCCCTACGAGCCGTCGAGCCGCCAGCATCTCAACCCGCTCTATATCGCGGTCGACCGATTGCCGGGTTTTGCCTGCGGTCCCGAACTCGAACGGCATTTGGAAAGCCTTCGCCAAACCGATCTCGTCGACTACGTCGGCGTCGCACAGATCAAGCTGAGGGTCCTGCGCGATCTTTGGCCGGCCTGGCGACAGAGCAGCGTGATCGACGATGCCTATGATCCGGCCGATTTCGACGCCTTCATCACGCAAGGTGGTAACAGCCTGCGGCTGCATGCGCTTTTCGAATGCCTCTCGTTTTCCATGGTCGAGCGCGGGACAGGCGCCGGCTGGCAACGTTGGCCGGCCGATTTCCAGCGCTTCGAAAGCGCCGCCGTTGCCGAATTCGAGCGCGAACACGCGGACGACGTCCTTTTCCACATGTGGCTGCAATGGCTCGCCCACCGGCAGCTGATGCAGGCGGCGGACCGGGCGCGGAAGGCAGGCCTGCGGATCGGGCTCTATCTCGATCTTGCCGTCGGGGAGGCGGTCGACGGTTCGGCGACATGGAGCGAGCCGGATACCTATGTCTCGAAGGCCACCATCGGCAGCCCACCCGATCCATTCGCCGTGGACGGGCAGGACTGGCACCTTGCCGGATATCTGCCTTCCGCGATCGCGGCAGGAGAAATGTCGCCTTTCCGGCGCATGCTGAGCGCTGCCATGCGATATGCGGGCGCCATCCGCATCGACCACGCCGCAGCACTTCGCCGCCTCTTCCTGGTGCCATTGGGCAGCAGGCCGGACGGCGGCGCCTATGTCCGTTATCCCGCGGATCGGCTGCTGCAGATCCTCGCCGAAGTGTCCGCAGAGCATCGGTGCCTCGTTATCGGAGAAGACCTGGGCCTGATCCCCAAGGGATTGCAGGACGATCTTGCGACGGCCCACATTCTCTCCTACCGCATCCTTTCCTATGAACAGGACGAGAAGGGCTTCAAGCCGGCGGACGTCTATCCCGCCCTGGCTTTGGCCTGCATTTCGACGCATGACCACCAAACCCTTGCCGGCTGGTGGCGCGGCGCCGACATTCAGGCCCGGTGCGACCACGGCATCGTGCCGCCCGATCTCACCAAGAAGCACCTCGAAGACCGCAAGCGCGAGCGGAGGAAGCTGAAAGCGGCGCTGAAGGCTGCCGGCCTCGAACTGCCGGCCAGGCTTTTCCAGGCGCGGGCAAGCGAGGAGACGCTGAGGGAATTGACCGTCAGCGCTTATCGCTTCATCGCCAGGACGCCCTCGCTTCTCGCCGCGGTCCGTCTCGCCGATCTCACCGACGAAAAAAGGCCAACCAATGTGCCAGGCACCAGCGACAGCTATCCGAACTGGAAGCCGAAGCTATCGGTTTTGCTCGCGGATCTGATGTCGAGCCCGCTGCTGAAGAGCGTGACGGCGGCAATGCGGGAGGAACGTCCGCGGGAGTGATTAAGGCCGGGCGAGCCGTTCGCTTCATCATTGTCGTTCGATAGGGCCTTGCGCTCATATGGAAATCGATCGTGGAGGGAACGAATAGGAAGCCGGCGAATTTTGAAGGAATAAGGACGGGGATGACCGAGATGAGGACCTGTCCGCTTTCGCCGCGTGAGATGCGGCGACTATATTGATGGAAAAAAGACCATGACGAGCGCATTCATCCTTATCGCATTGGCTCTGATCATCATCTACGCCGGCCCGACATTGCTGTTCATCTGCGTCGGATATGCCGATTATATGCTGGAGCGGCGAAGGCATATGGTGGCGTTGAAGCACGCCGTGAAGCGTCGCAGCGACGAGTTTTAGAGCCTTTCGCGGTAAAACCGCTTCGCACTTCTCCTGGAATGGCTCGAGGTGGCGGACGCCTTTCGTCGGCTTGTTACTCTGATTTCCCAGAAAAGGGATGCAGAGGCGGGTTTGCAAAACCCGCCTCCGGCAGAGGCGTTTGTGAAACGCCTCTGCGAATAGCTAGTCGTTCGCCGTGACCTTGACGCCAAGCAGCGAAGAAATGGTGTTCGGTGCGCCCATGGCCGCGCCGATGATCATCGGGACGGGAACCGGCTTTTCCGGCGGCGCTGATCGTCAGGCATTTCGGTCCGTCGAGATAAGTGTTGACGGCAGCCGCCACCTGGTTTTGCAACTCGGGCATATTGAGCTGCGCCATCATCATCGGCACGACACCTTTCAGCGATTGCGCCAGCTGGTCGCCCGTGACGGCCGCCATTCAAAGTGCGACAGCGTCTTTTGCGCGTTAGAAAACACGCGCGGCACTGCAGGATTCAATTGCGCATCTCCGACACCTCTCCGCGAAACAAATAGGCGAGCGCAAAGATTACCAGGAAGGGGTAGACAAGCACGATCATCGGTAAGCCGGCAGCCAGCGCATCGTCCTGCACATAGATGTTGAGGATACCGGCTCCGAGCACAAAGGGATACAGCGGCGCAAATCTGTCGAGCCACATCCTGAAAGGCCCCGCCAGGAGAAGAACGAGCGCTGGCAGAATGAAAATGCCGAGATTTCTTGCGACATTCATGAGCTCGGGACCGAACGGTTCGGTGGAGGAATAAAGTCGGCCGATCTGGCAGGCCGCCCACAGAGCAGCGATCGCGCCCGGCATATCCGGCTGGTCTTGCTAACATCGCCGAACTTCCCTTAGTTCACACAGTCGCGTTGGCCCGGTCCGTCCGTTCATCATATCCGCGTATATTCTCGGATTTACCACTCGGTCTCCGAAAAGTTCAACGCCAACGTGAGGGGATAGGCGACTGCATGCGCTTCGACAGAACGACGCGATGCCGCGGTCGTTCCGGTTTCGAGCGAAGTCTCGCCTCCTCTGATGTCTCCGGCCAAATTCTGGAACAATGTCTGTCGTCCCCTGTTACATTGACGATAAAAGCGCGTGCCGCGTGAAGACAAGGCAGCTGGAGGGATCGATGAAGCGGAGCATAGGATTTGGGCTGGTTTTTGCGGTTGTGCTGACAGGCTGTACGACCGGAGCAGGCAGTTATTCGTCGGCAGGACTGGCACCCATTCCCGGCAGCATCACGTATAATGGGCAGCCTCGTACCAAGTTGACGAAATCGCCGGTGGGCTCTTCCTTCCCCCACACCTTCACAGATCAATGGGGGCGCCAGGTCGAGGAGATCTACATCATCCGGCCCGACCGGAGCTTGTTGATCGCCGAGCGCCACTACCGGCCGGTCTTCTCGCTCGACGACGACTAGAACGGGAGGATTTTAGGTCCCTTCGACCTGAATCTGAATCCTGTTCTCCGAAAGCCGCTCACACTTTTCGGCATCATGTTCCAGGAAGGAGAAATGATCATGCCGCGCCGCAAGAGCACTGAGACGACGACCCTCGACACCAAGGGAGCTAAGATCGGCGAGCCCGTTCCGAAAGCCGTCATCGATACGAATACGGCATCGGTCGGCGTTCCCCGACAGTCTGATCATGACCTGGCCGAAGAGCTCGGCGCGTTGCGAAAGCAGATCGGCACGCTCCAGCAACAGGTCCTCGATGCCGCCCGATCGGTAAAGGGGAGTGCCGGGAAAGCAACGCGTCAGACGGAAGCGGCGGTGAAGCTCTACCCGGCCTCAACGCTGCTGCTCGTCGCGGCGGTCGCCGGCGCACTTGCCTTTGCTGGGCGTCGCGCCGCCCTGCCGCGCCATCGGCCTCAACCGGCACTGCGGGAGTTGCGGGATCTCTACGACACGATCCGCGAGCGCATCTGACAAGATTTCAGGATTGTCAGCATCACGATTCTGGCCGACCCTTCATTATCGAAGCGAGGGGACGGCATGTTCGACATCATCATACGCAGCGCGCTGGATATCGTTGGGCGAACTGAGCGCCTTATCGAGGCAATGAGGCGAATGCTCCAGAATGACGACCTCGACGAAGTCGAGGTCTACGAGCTCGATCATGAGATCGAGCGGCTCGGGGACGTGGTTTTCAACGTGGACGAAGCCGTTCGATCGTTGGCACGCACGGTCGAATGCTGGCCGCAGGCCGCTCTCGCACACGGGATCCGACGGACATTGCATTGACGGTTGATGGCCGCTTTGGCAGCTGACGCGTCACCAATTCCGCTTTGAGTTAGCAGTGCCGATTCTGCGTGTCACGCCGATGTCACGCGACCGTCGCAGCAATATGTGCTTGATGGACACCGTTAGGCTCAGACCAGGCGCGGTGGGGCTAAAATTGCTTTTTTCGTTGGGGCATCGCAATGACCTTGAAAACCTCGGGGGAGAAATCTCAACCCCATGAATTCATCTTTCCGGTTCACACCCGGACGATCGCAGAGATCAGGTACAATAGTCTCAGCCGCATCATGACGGTGGTCTATCACGACGGCCATTCCCGCACGACTTCCGGCATACAAGGCCCCGCAATGCTGAGGATCCTCGCCCAGCGTCCGTTGGAGCGCTCTCCGTTTCTGTTGCAGACGGTCATTTAAGGGGTAAAAGACGTTGCCGGCCCTTGCCGGTACGGCGCTGCTGGGCATCGGTTTGTTTAATCAGCACGGTCGTGCATCTATTTCCCCCGGGCTGCGTTCACTCCGAAGAGCCGGACCTATTGGAGAGAACGCCCATGACCTTTCCACCACCTAAAACCGAATCTCCCGCGGAGCGCTTCGAAGAGGCGACCGCAGCCGCGCGCGACGCCTTGGAAAGGCTGATTGCAGCCGCCAATGAAGCCGGATGGGGCACTGAGGAGATAACCGCAGCACTGCTTAAGGCCGCCCAGTCTTTAAGCGATGCCAACAAGAGAGATCCCGATCCGGCCGACGATCCCTCAATCAGCGACGCAGCCACCAGGCAGGACCAGATCGGCCACGGCGAACTCTATGATTAGTGGGCGTAGCACTGGTTTTTCCCCGCGATGGGACGAGGGTTGCCGGAATGTTCGAGTGTTGCATGTCTTTGCTCTCGGCACCCGTTCGCAATATGCGAAGGCTGGCTAGCCATGCGGGCGGTAGGGACGAGTTGCAAGATTATCGTCAGCGCATGAGCAGCGCGACCAAACCAACCCGGGAGTTTACCCCGAGCTTGGAATAGATGTTTCTGAGGTGGGTTCTGACCGTTTCGTAGCTGATGTGATCGGCTATGGCCACCTCTTTTGGAGAATGGCCCGAGGCTATGCTTGATGCGATCCGAATCTCCGTCGCAGTCAGTTTGTAGGCTTCCATTAGGAAGTCTCGCCGCTCATTGAGCGGCGTGGCCACCATCGGCTCGACAATGACGGCCACGGTCGGCCCCTCCAAGATCTCAGTGAATGCATCGGACTGGAGCCGGAGGAGTGTGATGCGATAACTTGCCTTGTCCTTCCCGTTTGCAATCGCCGTATGCGGCCTTGTTTGCACACCTTTTCTGGAGGTCAGGAAATCGAGAACAGCGGTCGACCTCTCGCATTGAAGTTCGAGCTTGCCGCCTGGGGCGACATGCATAGGAAAGCCAGTCGCCATTAAGGCTTCCGCGCTCTTATTCCATTGGCGTGCTCGCCCTTGCTCCGAAACGTAGATCAGTCCGACGCCGATGCTATCAAACAGGGTTTGCGTTGTCTGTCTTTCCGGGGCGAGTAAATCGCGCTTCCGGATGAAGTCGAAAGCTCTTTTCAAATGGGGAGCGAGTATCGTGTACCGCCCGGCTGCCTCCTTGTTGAAACCGGGATCCGCTGACGACGTGCAGGTCGATAGGACGAAGGTGCGGGTTTCCTCCCGAATGATGGAGACACCAATGCTCGTCTCGCATTGGGCCTGCCCCTTCAGCCAATCATTGTAGAATTCCGATTTGAGCAAGTCCTCGCGTGGAAAGATCTCGTCTCCGCAGACACCCTGACCGACGGGCACTGAGCTCAATCTCGGAATCCAGGGGTTCACTGCGGCAAAGTGGCTGCTGAACTGGTCGACCTCATTCCTCGAAAACCCCGATACGTAGGGAACATGGGCCACAGGCGAGGCCAGATCGTGGTAATGGAGGGCAGCCTTTCCATTCGGCGAGGTTTGCGCAACGCGATCTAGAAAATCCTGCCAGTTGCACTCACCGAATAGACTTCCATAGATCAAATCTATCAGCTCAGATGAAGCGTCTTTTGACTGGAGCATGATCTTTCTGAAAATCCCATAGCGAGTATTTTCGGTATTAAATAACGTTGGTCAGGTAAAGACAACAGCAACCCCATGTAATATCAAATCGGCGACCATGGACATCAGTTGCACATCGCAGTGCGGCACTGCTCGCTGCTTCAAGCGAGCGGGTATGGCCAAATCAATAGGTCTCACCGGCCGATCGTGGCGACGGAGCCGCGCAGGACGAGGCTCGTGCGGACGCGCAGACGTTCGACGGCAAGAGGGGTGCGTTCGATACGGGCGATGAGCCGCTCGCCGGCGAGCTTGCCCATCTCGTAGACGCGCTGGTCTACGATGGTGATCGGCGGAACGGTGACGCTGGTCCAGTCGGCGTCGAGAAACGAAATCATCGACACGTCCTTGGGGATCGACAGGCCGAGCGATTGTAGCGACTTGAAGATGCGCAAGCCGACGAGGCTGTCCGATGCCAGCAGCGCCGTCGGCGCGGCACTGTCGGCGAGCAGGCTTTTGATCACGCCGTCTGTCTGGCGCTGGTCCGTGGCTCCGAGCCTGACATAATGAAGAGGGTTGGGCAAACCCGCCTCGGTCAGGACGCTGACAAAACCTTCTACGCGTTCGCGCACGGCGGAATTCGAGATCCGCCCGATATGTGTGGGCCCGCCGCCCTCGGCATCCATAGCAGAGACGTAGGCGAGGCGGCGATGTCCTTGCTCGATCAGATACCGGGTCGCCGCGATGGCCGCATCCCGGTCGTCGCCGGTCACGGCGTCGACATCGAGTTCCGGGATCGCCCGGTCGAACAGGACGAGCGGCACGCCGGCGCGGCGGACGTGGTGGAGATGATCGATGCTGTCGCAGCGGGCCGGAGTGACGATCAGGCCATCGACGCGTTTGCCGATCAGGAGGTCGACGGCCGATATTTCCGCATCGAGCTCTTCGCCCGAATTCGCGATGATGACGTTGAATCCCGCGAGGCGGGCCGCATCGCTGATGCCGCGCACCGCCAGGCTGAAGAAAGCGTTCTCGATATCGCCGACCACGACCCCGATGATACCGGATCTTCCGGTGCTCATGCTCCGGGCGAGTTCGTTCGGGCGGTATTCGAGGGCGGCGGCGGCCGCCATGACCTGATCTGTGATCTTGGCGCTGACCACGCCGTAGCCGCCGAGAACGCGGGCGGCCGTCGCCTTCGAGACCTTTGCGGCCTTCGCGACGTCGGCGACCGTGACTGCACGTTTCGGATGAGCGGAATCTTCCATGGGCCGAGGACTACAAGAGTTGTTGACGGCAGGTCAATTGACGGATATCAAATATGTCTTGAGACCGGTCTCTTTATATCAGAGACCGGTATCTTGTCCACAAATCTCTGTCGCGATGCGCGGCAGCGTGGGACGACAATGCCGACAAGAGCATTCCTTTCAGAGCGGAGAACGACGATGAAGCCTTTTCTATTTTTTCCGGCCATCATGGCCCCGTTGCGGGCCGGCCTTGTCACATGCCTTCTTGCGATGGGGGCAGGTTCTGCGGCCGCAGCCGACAATCCCTATAACCTGATCGAGCCAGGGACTATCAGCGTCGGCACGATGGGCGATTCCAAGCCCTATACGTTTGCCACGGCGGACGGCCAGTTTACCGGTTTCGATATCGAGTTGTTTCTCAACGTCGTCTCCCGCCTCGGCTTTCAAAAAGACAAGGTGACGTTTACGGGCCAGGAATTTTCAGCACTCCTGCCGTCGGTCGCAAACGAAAGGTTCGACGTTGCCGTTGCGGCGATCGGAACCACCGAAGCCCGCAAGAAGACCATCGACTTTTCCGACGGCTATCTTGCCGGTTATCTCTCCGTGCTGACCCCGGATGCCGGTATCAAGGATGCCGATGGCCTCAAGGGCAAGCGTCTCGGGGTCGTGCAGGGGACCTTGCAGGAAGTCTATGCGGCCAAGAATTTCGGGGGAACCGATCTGGTGAAATTCCCCGACAACAATTCTGCCGTGGCTGCCCTCAACAACGGAACGGTCGATGCGCATTTTCTCGACTACGAGGCCGCCAAGCAATATGGCGAGCGCTATCCCGCGCTGAAGGTTGCCGTGAATATCCCCTCCTTCGATGCGCCTGCTGGCTTCGTGGTCCGAAAAGGAAATGACGCCTTTCGCACGGCGCTCAACGGCGCGCTTCACGATGCGATGCAGGACGGCACCTGGAAGACCCTTTACGAAAAGTGGTTCCCCGGCTCGCCGATGCCGGAACAGTATCTTCCCAAGAAGTGACGCCGCAAGCCGCCCGCTCATGGCGGGCGGCTTACCAAGGCTCTGCCGGACGGCGGCGTCCGCGCCGGGCAAGAATTCATGGGGATCTGAATGAACTGGCTTGAAAATCTGCGCCGCAGCTTCCTGGACTGGGACGCCATGGCGGAAGTTCTGCCGAGCATGATCAGCGTCGGCCTGAAGAATACGCTGATCCTGGCCGCTGCCTCGACCGTGCTCGGCGTCATCATCGGTATGGCGCTTGCCGTGATGGGCATCTCGCAATCCCGCTGGCTGCGGCTACCGGCGCGCATCTACACCGATGTTTTCCGCGGGCTTCCGGCGATCGTCACCATCCTGATCATCGGCCAGGGGTTTGCCCGGATCGGGCGCGAGATCTTCGGTCCGTCTCCATTTCCGCTCGGCATCCTGGCGCTCAGCCTGATTGCCGGAGCCTATATCGGCGAAATTTTCCGGTCCGGCATTCAAAGCGTCGAGCGCGGCCAGATGGAAGCCTGCCGGGCTCTCAGCATGAGCCATGGGCAGGGCATGCGCCTGATCGTCATCCCACAAGGCATCAGGCGGGTTCTGCCGGCGCTGGTCAATCAATTCATCGGAAACGTCAAGGATTCCAGCCTTGTCTACTTCCTCGGATTGCTCGCTTCCGAGCGGGAGATCTTCCGGGTCGGCCAGGATCAGGCCGTCGTCACCGGCAATCTGTCACCGCTGCTGCTGGCGGGCGTCTTCTATCTCGTCATCACCGTTCCGCTGACCCACTTCGTCAACTATATCGATGCGAGACTGCGGCTCGGAAAACAAGGCCGCGGCTCGGGTGTTGCGAGCGGATTGGTCGAGGTAAGCGAGTTGCGGGCCGCTGGCCCCCATCCCACGGGCACGGCCGAGGAGAGTACGCCGCGCTTCAAAGGCGGCGCCCTGAACATCCGAGACCTCGCCATGGCCTACGGCGATCTCGACGTGTTGAAGGGTGTTGATCTCGACATCGCTGCCGGAACCGTCACTTGCATCATCGGCCCTTCCGGCTCGGGAAAATCGACGCTGCTGCGATGCATGAACAGGCTTGTCGAGCCGAAAGGCGGCGACATCCTGCTCGATGGCGAGAGCATCCTGGCGATGAAGCCGGAGAGGCTGCGCCGGCGTGTGGGCATGGTGTTCCAGCACTTCAACCTGTTTCCCGACCACACGGCACTCGAAAACGTCATGCTTTCGCTGACCAAGATCAAGAAGATGCCGAGGCAGGAGGCGCAGCGCATCGCCGAGGCGCGTCTGGCGGAGGTCGGTCTCGCAGAGCGTAGGGATCATCGGCCCGCCGGCCTGTCGGGTGGGCAGCAGCAGCGCGTCGCCATCGCCCGCGCGCTTGCCATGGATCCGGAGGTGATGCTCTTCGACGAAGTGACGAGTGCGCTCGATCCCGAACTGGTGAAGGGCGTGCTCGACCTGATGGCCGCTCTCGGTCGACAGGGCATGACGATGGCCGTGGTGACGCATGAGATGGGATTTGCCCGCAGGGTGGCAGACCAAGTCGTCTTCATGGATGAGGGTCGCATCGTCGAGGCCGGCTGCCCGGAGCAGATCTTCGACAATCCCAAAAGCGAGCGGCTGAAGCGCTTCCTTGCGGAAGTTCTCTGAAGCGCCTGAGGCAACGCATGGTGCCCCCGGTCGTCCTCATGCCGGGTGCGCCGGATTTCATTCGACCTAGCAAGAGCAGACAACAAGGTTATCGACATGAATGCTTCCACCAAACCTTCGAAGGTCGTCGTCATCGGCGGCGGGATCTTTGGCGTCTCGACGGCTGTCCATCTGGCACGGCTCGGGGTCCGCATCGTGCTCATCAATGACGGCCCGCTCGCCAACGGCGCCTCCGGTCGTTCGCTCGCTTGGCTCAATTCGGCGCGCAAACGCACCGATGCCTATCACCGGCTGCGGTTGGCCGGCATAGATCGCTACCGCACGCTGGCCGTCCGGTATCCCGATGCGCCGTGGCTGTGCTTCGATGGCGGCCTGACCTGGGATGCGGACGATGCCGGCAACGAGATCGCTGAGATCTTCGACTATGAGCGCGATCTCGGCTATCACGCGCAGTGGCTCGCCCCCGAACGAATTGCTGCAGCGACGCCGGGTGTCGATGCAAGTGTGGTGACGCGGCAAGGCGCGATCTTCAACCCCGGGGAGGGCTGGGTCGATCTTCCGTCCTTGATCGCCACGCTTGTGGAAGAATTCCGCACGCTGGGCGGCGAGATCATCACGGACGCGGGTCGCGCGACGGTCGATATTGAAGGCGGGCGCGCCCGTGGCGTGATCACCGCAGACGGCATGCGCCGCGACGCGGATGCCGTGCTGCTTGCTGCCGGCGGCGACGTTCCCGCAATCGTTGCCGAGGCCGGCCAGCATATCGGCGATGCAACGCCCGTCGCCCTTCTCGTCAGGACAAAGCCGATCCGCCACCCGTTGAAGGCCGTGCTCAATACCCCTCGCGTCGCCATCCGGCCGACGCCCAACGGCGGCTTCGCGCTCGATTCCGCCTGGTCCGAGGAAGAGGTGAGCGTGAAGCCCGACGGCAGCTATGATGTCAGGCAATCGACGCTGGACGGGCTGCTGCGCGAGGCTTCCAGGGTTCTCGAAGGCAATCCTGCGCTGGAGGTCGAAGATTATGGGGTCGGCCTCAAGCCTATCCCGGGCGACGGCGAGCCCGTTTTCGGCGAACTGCCGTCGATCCCGGGTTATTTCGTCGCCTTCAGCCATAGCGGCGCCACCCTCGGCCTGATTGCCGGCGAACTGCTGGCGGACGAGATCGTCACTGGACGCCGGCATCCGCTGCTGGCGGAATTTCGGCCGGAGCGTTTCAGCGCGTCGCGACGATGAAGGCCGGAGCGGAGGCCGATGCATCCTTCTGAGCCGTCGAGCGTTCTATCGCCAGGAACAACTGGAGACACATCATGCTCAAGGACGAACTCGGGGATACCGGCACAAACAAGGAAATGCGCGACGCTGTGGAAACCGCGCCGGCCTCCTTCGAAGAGGCGGGCATCAACCCTGATCTTATCAGACGTGAGGGTTTCGCCAGCGAGGCCGAATATCGGGCATATATTGCGACGCTCGGTGCTCATGCTTCCGTTGGAGACACCGTCGAGGAGCCCCTCCCGATCTACGAAGGTCATGTGCTGGAAGGCCGTCTGCAAGAACTGCGAGAAGAACTCGAAAACCTCCGCGCTCGCCTTCACGTGATCCAACATCAGGCCGCGACCGTCGTGACGGAGAACGTCCGATGGGCCGATGCCAGCGCCCATGCGCAGCTCGGCAATCAGCCTTGGCTCAAGCTCGCAGGTGCAATGGCGGCGACCTTCGTCGCCACCAGGGGCATCATGCGCTTGCCTCTGGGAGCCGTGGCGACCACGGCGCTACCGTTGGTGGCGGCGGTGATGAACCGGAAGCTTGCCCGGTGAAAGTCGTCATTGTCGATGACTGATCAGGCGAAGCCGATTTCCGCGAGCAGAGGCAGGTGGTCCGAGGCAATCCTTGTCAGGCGGTTTTCCAGGACCGCCGCCTGTTTGACGATGAGATCGTCAGTGACGAAGATGTGGTCGAGGCGCATCAGCGGGTAGCGCGAGGGAAAGGTGGCTCTCGGCGCGGCGCTGCCTGCGAGCTGGGCGTCCTTCAATGACCGCGCGGCAAGTCGGTAAGTCGCCGATGACGGAATGGCGTTGAAATCGCCGCAGAGGATGGTTGGAAGAGGTTCATCCGTCGTGCCGCGTAGCCAGCCGGGGTTCAGCAATGTCGTCATCTGCCGGATGCGCTCGCGGCCGCGAAGGCCGAGATGGGTGTTGACGACCAGCAGTTTTCTGTCGCCGACCAATATTTCGACGGAAATGGCGCCGCGCTGTTCGCCGATGGATGGCAATGGTCCGGCCTTGACCGCGCCGGTCGGCAGCGAAGTGATGATCGCATCGCCATACTGCTCCTCAGCGATCGACAGCGCCGGATGGAAATGAGCCTGCATCTTCAAAAGCGAGGCGATCGCATGGGCCTGGTCGACGCCGCCGGTCCTGCGGCGGAGGACGTCGACCTCCTGAAGAGCGACGATATCAGCCTCAGCCTCGGCAATGACAGAAGCGATGCGGCCGGGATCGAGCTTCCGGTCGCCGCCGATACAACTGTGCACGTTATAGGTCAGGATTTTGATTGATTGATCCGGCATAGGCCCTGCTGAACTCGTTCCCCCCGGGGAAACATAGAAGCTCCCCTGGAAAACATAGAACTGGTTCTGCAGGGAACACAAAACTCGTTTGATCGTTCCCGATCATCGACCATCGCGCTCGCACTCCTGAGGACAATCGATGAGCTTGAAAAGCATGATATGGAATGGACTGCTCGTTGCTGCCCTTTGTCTTGCGGTCTTTCTCCTCTATCGAATATTCCAACAATATAGCCTCGATCAGATCGTCCAATCGGTTCGCAGCATACCTCTTTCGACCTTTTGCACTGCACTTCTCTTTGCGGCGGCGTCCTATCTGTGCCTCAGTTGCTTCGACCTCCTGGCGATCCGCTCGCTCGGCAAATCCTTGCCCTACCGGAATATCCTGCTCGCCTCGTTCATCAGCCTTTCGCTCGGCCACAATATCGGCTTTGCCGGGCTGAGCAGCGGCGCCTTTCGCTATCGTTTCTATTCACGCTGGGGGCTGACGGCGGAGGACGTGGCGAAGATCATCCTGTTTTGCGGTGTCACGGTAGGGCTCGGGCTGATCACGCTTGGCGGCATCGCCATGATCGTCAATCCCGGCGATGCCGGGCGCCTTCTGCGCATCGACCCGGCAAGTGTGCGCATCTTCGGTTTGCTGGCGCTGGTCGTGCCGGCTCTCTATACGGGCCTGGCGTTTTTCATCCGCGGCACGTTGGGGCTGTGGCGCTGGTCGTTTCAGTTGCCACCATTTTCGATCGCGGTCGCACAGGTTGCGGTCGGGACGATCAATTTCATGCTCGTCTCCGCCTGCCTGCACCAGATGCTTTCGGCCTTCGGCGACGTTGCCTTCTTCAGGTCGGTGACGGCTTACGTGCTTGCCAATTCGGCGATCCTCGCGACGCATGTTCCGGGCGGTCTCGGCGTGCTCGAGGCGACAGTCTCCTATGTCGTGCCGAAGGAGGCGTCGATCGGCGCGCTGATTGCGTTCCGCTGCGCCTATTTCTTTATTCCACTGGCGCTCGGCACGACGCTGCTCGTCATCAGCGAGGTCGTTTTCCGACGGAGGTCAGGCGGGGCGAATGAGGCGGCGGACGAGCGCGCCGAGGCCCAATCGGTTTAAAACTGTGAACGGTCGAACCGGGTCGAAGATCGCCGTGCCTGAAATCGGTGAAATGCTGCCCGACAGCTCGACGGTGAATTCCCGTAAACCCCGAGGCCCGTCATTGAGAGCGTCGACCGCCTCGATCAACGTGCCGCTTTGCATCAAGGCTGCGGCGAAGGTTTCCGGGGTGGTTCCGAGATATTCCGAAAGCAGGTGATTGCGCAGATCCGCGATCGCGCCGCGGTGCGCGTCACTACCTGCCTCAAACAACATGTCGCATTCGCCATCCAGCCCTTCCGAGCGATTGTTGAGATTGGAGGAGCCGATGCGGACCAGCTCGTCATCGGCGATGATCACTTTGGAATGGACGAGCACCTCCACCTCGCCGTTCTCTCCGGGCGTGACTGGCCCGGGTACGACGGCATAATAGACGCGCAAGCGATCGGCGCGATCGGCGCGTTTGAGGCGGCGGATGACGCGGTCGCGATTGCCGCCCATGACAAGCTTTTCGATCAGCCCATGAGAACTGCGCGTGCAGATGATGACGACCTCGGGGCCGTCCTCCTCCTGCAGCCGCGCCGCAATGGCGTCAGCGACGCGGAAGGAGGCGAGATATTGCGCCTCGATGTAAAGCTGCCGCCGCGCCCGGGCGATGACGTCCAATGTCATGGCGATTCCGTCGCTGATGCCGGCGCGAAAAGCGGTCGACGGCTCCGTCAGCGCGAAGCTGACCGCGATGTCCCTCATCGAAACGGCGAGATCGTCCGGCCAGGAAAAAACGACATCTTCGGCCAACGGCAGGTGGTTTTCACCGGTGGCGTTTTCCCAGCGCCGCCTGGCGATATCGCCGATCAACCTAGCAGCATCGCCGGTGACCATTGCCTGAACGTCGTGCAGGGGATCGTATGAAACGCCCTCGGGATCGCGCCGAAGTTTATCTTTGGCGCGATGAAGCCAGGTGTCCCATCGCCGCGATGTCAGGTCCATGCCGCCAATGAAGGAGACGGCATCGTCGATACAGACGAGCTTCTGATGGTGGCAGCCGCGAACCGCGCGCTGAAGATCGAAGCGCAGATCGATCCGCTCATTCCTTGGGAAACTCTTCTTGCGAAGCAGCCGGAGCGACTTGTCCGAATAGATGGGGCCGAGCGTCCAGACGAGGATGCGTATTTCGAGCTGCGGATTTGCGGCCGCCAGTTCATGCAGTAGGTCGGACAGGGTCTCGTCGGATTTATCAGGTTCCATCGGGATGTCGGGGTTGAAATCCCAACCGACGATCCAGACGGTGCGCCGTGCCTGCCGCAGTGCGCGCGCCAACTCCGCAAAGTAGCTATTGCCGTTGATCAGGAAGGTCGCCTTCGCAGCGCTCCCATGGAAACGCAAGTCGCTGCCATCCTGTTTTTGGCGGTCGCTCGGCCGTTGTGATTTTGTCTGGGGCAAGCTCGGGTTATTGAAGATGGTTTCGAATGTCGTCATGATTGCCTCGGCCTCTAACTGGAGCACAAACGCTCAGGATTTTCCCGGGTTCCCTGCCGAACCTGATCGGGCGGCACCCGGCGATCCGAAATGCAAGGAAACGAGATGTCACAACGAGCAGGCAGCGCCGATCTTCCCCTTCACGGGGGACGCGTGCCGTATTGGCTTGGCGACAGGATGACGCGGCTCGGAACGCTGATCACCGAGGCGATCGTCCATCATTATGGCCGCGACGAATTCCTGCGCCGGCTCGCGCATCCCTTCTGGTTCCAGTCCTTCGGCGCGGTGATGGGCATGGATTGGCATTCTTCCGGCATCACCACCAGCGTTCTCGGCGCGCTGAAGCGCGGGCTGAAGCCGCGTGCCGGCGAGCTCGGCCTGCATGTCTGCGGCGGCCGCGGCGCGCATTCGCGCAAGACGCCGCAGGAGCTCGTCTCGATCGGCGAGCGGGTCGGTCTCGACGGCGAGGGGCTCGCGACCACGAGCCGTCTTATTGCCAAGGTCGACAGCGCCGCCCTCCAGGACGGGTTCGACCTTTATCTACACGGGTTCATCGTCGCCGATGACGGCCATTGGGTGGTCGTGCAGCAGGGCATGAACGGCGATAAGCGGCAGGCCCGGCGCTATCATTGGCTATCCGAAGGGCTGGAGAGTTTCGTCGACTCGCCGCATGCGGCAATCGAGGGAAGAAGCCAGGGTGAGATCGTCAATCTTGCCGACCGACGCGCCGAACGCTCGCGTCGCGGTCAGCTCGATCTGCTGGCGACCCTCGGTCCCGACCGGATCATCCGCGAAGCCGCCGCACTGCTGCGTGCCGAAGCGCCGGCGCCCGAACCCGCCGAACAGCCGATGCTGCCGCATCTGATCATGCCCGCCCATCACGATGTCCGCGAGAGCGACGTCAACATGCGGCGCCTGCATGGAAATCTGGCTGCCGCCGCCGACCGCGGGCCGGCGGATTTCGAAGAGCTGCTGCTCGTTCCAGGCGTCGGCGCCCGCACGGTGAAGGCGTTGGCGATGGTGGCGGAAGTCGTCCACGGCGCGCCTTGCCGTTTTTCCGATCCGGCGCGCTTCTCGATCGCCCATGGCGGCAAGGACCGCCATCCTTTTCCGGTCCCGCTCAAGGTCTATGACGAGACGATCGCCGTGATGAAATCGGCGGTGCAGAAGGGCAGGCTCGGACGCGAGGAGGAGTTGCAGGCGCTCAAGCGCCTGGACGACCAATCCAGGCAGATGGAACGCTATGTGACCGGTCCCGACCTCAAGGAAATCATCGCCGGCGAATTCCGCCAATCCGCCGATTTCGGCGGCCGGAGCGTCTTCGGCTGGGAGGAGCCGCCCGCAGAATAGGGCACGCTTTATGCCATGATCTTAACTCGCTGAGCCAGGCAGGACGACCTCGCCGTTTTCCTCACCATCCCAGTACCGGATGGAGGACGCTGAAACCTTGATAAGAACGATCCCAGGAGTATCCACTCCTTCAGGAAACCACCGCTCGATATCGGGCACCCAATGTTCTTCGAATGCCGCCTTGTCCCGCACCAGCGAGGCGAAGCCCTCGACAGCGATGAAAATCCCCGGCTTGCCGAGGAGGCTGGGAGGCGCCGTGAACGTCAGCGAGACGGTGTCGATGCCTTCGATCTCCGTGATTTTCCTGGTGTCTTCATAGGAAAAGAACCAGGAATCCCCGTCATATTCGACGTCGCCGTTATTGCTCATCGGTCGGGCCGAGATGCGGCCCGACCCGGCATTCGTCGACAGCATGCAGAAATCGATCTTCTTCAGTTGCGAGGATAGGTCTTCGAGGGTCATGGACGCCATTGCGATCTCCCGGGCTTGAATGCTCGGGAGTAGCGTGCAAGCGTCCGAATTGTTCCCTGGAAGGCCCGCGTGACTGAGCCCCCATCCGTTTGATCTATTCCCGCACGGTTTAAGGATGGAAGTATGCAGGAATTCCAGGAGTTACAGCCGCGTCCCATGCGAAGCTGAAAGATAAGCAGCGCTGTAGCCCTTAATGGCCGTCGGGCGGGACGGCCTCAGTCGGAACCGTCTCTTTCAAATTCTTCCGGTGGAAGATGAAGAGCCCGGCAACGACGATGATTGCGGCGCCGACGATGATCTGCGCATCGGGAATATCGTTGAAGAACAGGTAGCCGAGGACGATCGCCCAGAGCAGCAGCGTATATTGCAGCGGCGCGAGCAGCGATGCCGGTGCGAGCTTCAGCGAGCGGGTGATGAGCAGATGCGCGCAGGAGGCGACGATGCCGAGCAGCAGCATGCCGGACCAGTCGATGAGCGTTGCCGGCTGCGAGTGGCCGATGCTCAAGACGATGCCGGTGACGAGCGCGGCGATCGTCTGCCATGTCACCAGCGTCGTGTCGCTGGTCGAGCGCAGATAGCGGCTCATCACCAGCGACAGCGCAAAGGCAAGGCTGCCGGCAAGACCGAAGAGCGATGGAAGCGACAGCATCGCCGTGGATGGACGCAGCGCGATGACGACGCCGGCAAAGCCGATCAGAACGGCCAGCCAACGGCGCCAGCCGATCTTCTCTCCGAGAAAGAAATGCGAGAGCGCCGCGATATAGATCGGTCCGGCCATATAGAAGGTCATCACATCTGCGAGCGGCAGATAGGCGACGGCAGCGTAGAATAGGGCGACATCGACAGTCGCCATGAATACACGGATGAACTGCAAGCCCTTCTGCTCGACGCGGAACAAGGCCATCGGCCCTTGCCGCAGGATCATTGGCCCGAGCACGATGAAAGCGCCGACCGAGCGGATCACCAGCACCTGGCCGACGGCAAAGCTCGCGACCAACCACTTGCCCATTGCATCGTTCAGCGCAAAGAGCAGATCGCCAAGCAGCATCAGCAGGACGCCGGTCATGATCAGGTTTCCGGCGTTGGCTACGCCAGTCTTGGTTGTCATCTCTCGCATCCTCGCAAAGCAGCCGCGCATGCGTGGCCGAGTGCGGCTTCTGCCTTAACAATGCCGATGTCAAGCGCTCGATGATGCGATGAAGCTGACCACCGGCGCGATGGATCCGACCTAAAGCGCCCAATCATCCCAATTCTGGACTTCGGCCGCTTTGTCCTCGCGGCAAATGGTTTCCAGCGCCAGCGAGGCACGACTGGAGTGCCTTTGTTTATGCCGCAGGATCGCAAATTGGCGGGACGGCAGAGGGAAGCGCGCCTTTACCAGCAGACCTTGCGTCAAGAGCGGCGCGGCCACGGCACCTGAGACGACCGTCGCGCAGAGGCCTTCTCTTGCCGCCGATATGACCGCCTCGTTCGACGGCAGCTCAAGCGCGACAGCCAGATCTGCGGGGGCTATGCCGAGACTGGAAATCGCCGCCTCGAAAGCCGACCGGGTTCCGGACCCCTTCTCCCGCATGACCCATTTTGCGCCCGAAACCAGCTCTGCCGGTGTTATTGGTTTGCCACGCGCCCAGGGATGGCGCGGACCGACGACGACAAGGAGTTCGTCCTCGGCAAGCGGCTGAACATTGAGCGCCGGCTCATCAACGCTGCCTTCGACGAAACCGACTTCGGCCAATCCATCGAGAACCGCTTTTGCCGCCGTGGTCGTGTTGCCAATCATCAGCTTCAGATCAATGCCGGGGTAGCGGATCTTGAAACGCATCAGCATCGCCGGCAGCCAATAGCTGGCGATCGTCTGGCTTGCAAAAACGACCAGTTCGCCCTTTTGCAAGCCGCCGAGATCGGACAGGACGAGCGCTGCCGCCTTTGCGCGCGCCAGCGTCGCTCTAGCCTCCCCCAGAAACACCCGTCCTTCGTATGTCAGCTCTATGCGGCGTCCGACGCGGTGGAAAAGCTCGACGCCATAGGAGGTCTCGAGATTGCGGATAGCCGAGCTGACGGCCGATGGCGTGAGCCCGATCGCAAAGGCGGCTTTGGTCAGATGCTCGCGTTCTGCAACCGCGATAAAAATGGAAAGCTGTTCAAACGTCATTGATTCAATCGTTCGATTTTACCGAATGAACCATGCTAGACTATTCAATGGAAGTCGACAATTGAGTGTGGGAGATTAGAGCCCTCCGCAAGGTCTTGCCGATGCTCGTTTCCACCTCACGTTCCCTGTCGCTTCCTGCCGTCCTGCCGGGACTCGTCCTGTGTGCGGCAGTCACGCTCTCTGCATATCTCGTTGAACAGCTGCAGACGATGGTTTTCGGCTCGCATTGGATCGAGAGCCTCGTGCTCGCCATTATGATCGGCATTGCCGTGCGCTCCTCAATCTGCTTGCCACAGACGTTCATTCCCGGTATCCAATTCGCCGCCAAGACGCTGCTGGAGATTGCGGTCGTGTTGCTCGGCGCCTCGCTCAGCACGGCTGCCATCAGGCAGGCCGGACTGCCGCTTGTTGGCGGAATTGCCGTTCTGGTTGCTCTGTCTTTGGCCGGCAGCTTTGTTATCGGGCGGCTCTTTGGGTTGTCGGCCAGCCTGGCGACGTTGGTTGCTTGCGGCAATTCGATCTGCGGCAATTCTGCAATTGCCGCCGCGGCGCCGGTGATCGGCGCCAAACCCGACGATATCGCCGCCTCGATAGCCTTTACCGCACTGCTCGGCATCGGTGCAGTGCTGACGCTGCCGCTTCTTCACCTGCTCTTTGGTCTCAGTGCTGTACAATATGGCGTTTTCGCCGGGCTGACAGCCTATGCCGTCCCGCAGGTCCTGGCGGCCACGGCCTCTGCCGGAGCCGTCAGCACCCAGGTGGGCATGCTCGTCAAACTGATCCGCGTGATGATGCTCGGACCCGTCATCCTCGTGCTCGGTGCCGTTCATGGCCGCCGTCCTGGCGGTTCGCCAGTCAAGCTCCGCCATGTTCTCCCATGGTTCATCCTCGGTTTTGCAGCCATGGCGACGCTTCGTTCCCTCGACGCGATCCCGGCGCCGCTGCTGCCCAGGATGGGGGCTGTCTCCGCCGCCTTCACCGTCACCGCCATGGCCGCTTTGGGCCTCTCCGTTGATGTTAGATCCGTCGCCCATACCGGCGGTCGTGTCCTCGCAGCGGCGGCGCTGTCGCTGTTGGCGCTGGGGGCTCTCGGGCTTTGCCTGATCGGGCTGCTGAATATCGTCTGATCGAGGTTGCATGCCCAAAATACTTGCAAAGATTCCGTTGCCTTCCAAGCGATCGGTGGCCAGCCCGTATATCCACGTCAGGCGGAAGCATAGATCGTCATGTTTCCGTGACGCCCTATTGCGCGCAATCGGCTGTAGAGCAATTCCACCAAAGTGCCTCGCGGACTTGCACCCGGATTGCACAAAACCGAAAGATAAGGCGTTCCCGGTGCGCGGAAAAGCGGACGCGCTCTGTTGGGGTCGTTTGCGGAACTGGGCGATATCACCAGTCGCCACGACGATCGGCATGAATTCTCGAGCGCTGGGCGGCTTACATCGACCGCCACGCGAGAGAGCGTTGTGAAATATATTTCACATGATGAATTATATTGACAGCGCTCTGCCGTTGCGATTATCTACCCATACCGGACTTCGAGGAGGAACTCCGGTCTTCAATGGATCATCGGCAGCCGCTGAGGCGCCGCCGGATATTTGGGAAGGGCTTCGGCCTCGAGGAGGAAACTTGCGCAAATTTCTAAGCACGACCGCATTGGCGGTCCTTGCATCGACGCTTTTCGCCGGCGCGGCCAGCGCGGACACGGAAAATCCGTTCCGCTGCAAGCCGGGTGAAAAATACGTCATGAACGTCATGGTATCGGGCGTCGAATATTGGTTCCCGGTCTATGAAATGTTCAAGCAGGCCGGTCAGCAGCTCGGTTGCGAGACTGCCTATACCGGCACGCCGGAATATGACGTCAACAAGCAGATCGCCACGTTCGACCAGGCGCTGGCCCAAAACCCGGCCGGTATTCTCGTTCACCCGATGAACTCCGACCCGTTCATCGAGCCGATCAACCGGGCGATCGACCAGGGCACGGCGGTCGTGACATTCGCAGCCGATGCGCCTCTTTCCAAGCGCATCTCGTTCGTCACGTCGGACAATACCCGCGAAGGCACCTATGCGGCCGACGCGATTGCCGAAAAGATGGGTGGCAAGGGTGAGTATGCCGTTCTCGAAAATCCGGGCCAGGACAACCACGACAAGCGTATCGCCGCCTTCATCGCCCGTATGGAGGAAAAATATCCTGATATGAAGCTAGTCGGCCGCGCTGCATCCAACCAGGACCCGAACAAGGCCTATCAAGGCCTGATGAGCTTGGTGCAGGCACATCCGAACATTGGCGCCGTCTTCATGCCGGAAGCGAATTCGGCGATCGGCGCTTCGCAGGCCAATAAGGAAAGCGGCGGCAAGATCCTCGTGATGTGCGCCGACGTCAACGCCAATATCCTTGACATGATCAAGGCGGGCGAAGTGTTCGGCTCGATCAACCCGAACCAGGGCATGCAGGGTTACATGGGCTTCATGCTCCTGTGGCTTGCCAGGCATCCCGAACTCATCGACCCGATGAACGACGCCAAGCGCGTCGGCTTTAATCCGATGAGCATTCCGTTCGTCGACAACGGCCTATCGATCGTCACGGCTGATAATGCCGACGACTTCTATTGGGACAAGTATCTGAAGCGGCGGGGCACCAAAGGCATCGAGGAGTAAGCCTTTGTGCCGGCTGTCCGGGCGCAGGAAACTCCGGACAGCCACCGCGAGCGTGAGGAGGAGACGATGATGGCGTCGGTGCCGGTTCTGGAAATCCGCAATGTCAGCAAGCACTTCGGTGCGGTGAAGGCGTTGACGGAGGTGAGCTTCAAGCTGGAAAAAGGCGAGGTTCATGCGCTTTGCGGCGAAAACGGCGCGGGCAAGTCGACGCTGATGAACATCATTGCCGGCGTGCTGCAGCCGACCGAGGGAGACGTTCTCGTCGACGGCGCGCCGGTAAAGGTGACGTCGCCGGCCGTGGCGCAATCGCTCGGGCTTGGCCTCGTGCATCAGGAAATCGCGCTCTGCCCCGATGCGACGGTGGCCGAGAACATGTTCATGGCCGCTACCAACCGCCGCCGTTCGCCTTTCATGAATTATGGCCGACTGGAGCGGGATGCGCAGGTCGTGATGAACCGTCTGGCGCCGATCGACGTGCGCCGCAAAGTCGGCGACTTGTCGATATCAAGCCAGCAGCTTGTCGAGATCGCCAAGGCGCTGACGCTCGATTGTCGGGTGTTGATCTTCGACGAACCGACAGCGGCTTTGACGGAATCGGAGACGCAGATCCTGTTCGCAATCATCCGCGACCTCAAGGCGCAGGGTATTTCAATCATCTATATCAGCCATCGCATGGCCGAAATCTTCAGCCTGTGCGACCGGGTCACCGTGTTTCGCGATGGCCGTTATGTCTCGACGGAGAAGGTGGCGGACGTGACGCCGGATGATGTTGTGCGCCGCATGGTCGGGCGCGAGATCACCCAGCTCTATCCGGAAAAGCAGGCGCCGGCGGAGCGGACCGATGAGGTCATTCTGAGCGTTCGCGATCTCGGTGACGGCAGCCGCTTCACGGATGTGAACTTCGACCTGCGCAAAGGGGAAATTCTCGGCGTCGGCGGGCTGATCGGCTCGGGCCGCACCGAGATAGCCGAAGGAATTTGCGGATTGCGTCCGGTAATCGACGGCGAGGTGCAGCTGCACGGACAGCGGCTGCGGGCGCGCTCCTATGCGCAGGCAGCGCAGGCGGGCGTCGTCTATCTGTCGGAAGACCGGAAAGGCTCCGGCATATTCCTCGATCTTTCCATTGCCCAGAACATTGCCGTTCTCGATTTGAAATCGCTGACCGGGCCACTGGGACTGTTGAATTCCAAGGCCGAGGCGGATCGTGCCCACAACCTGGTCCGGCGGCTCGGCGTGCGGATGGGTGGCATCGACATGCCGGTCTCGTCGCTGTCGGGCGGAAACCAGCAGAAGGTGGCGATTGCCAAGCAACTGGCGGTCGATCCCAAGGTCATCCTGATGGATGAGCCGACCCGCGGCATCGATGTCGGCGCCAAATCGGAAATCCATCGGCTGCTGCGCGATCTCGCGCGCTCCGGCATCGGCATCGTCGTCATCTCGTCGGAACTGCCGGAGCTTCTCGGTCTGTGCGATCGGGTGCTGGTCATCCACGAAGGTACGGTTGCAGGCGAGGTCGAGGGCGAGGCGATGACGGAGGAAGCGATCATGCGGCTCGCCTCGGGTATCGGCGGTCACAACAATTCAAAGGCATCAGAGCATGCCGCATAGGGAAAAAGCAGGGGCAGGAGACAGGGTCATGGCGGACGCTACATTGGCAACGGCACATCAGGCACGCGCGCCCGGCTGGAAACGGCTGGGGACGATGCGCGAGGCGGGACTGATCGCGATCATCCTAGCGCTCTGCATCGTCATGAGTTTTGCCTCGCCGCATTTTCTGACGCTCGGCAACTTCCGGGCGATGCTGATGTCGTTCTCGGTGGAAGGGATCGTCGTCGTCGGCATGACCATCCTGTTGATCGTCGGCGGCATCGACCTGTCGGTCGGCTCGGTCGTCTGCTTCTCGATGGTGCTGTCGGGCTCGCTGTTCCTGATGGGGCTCGATCCGTGGAGCGCATCTCTGATCGGCATTCTTGCCAGCGGCCTGATCGGCTGTGCCATGGGCTTCTTCGTCACGGTCGTCGGGCTCAACCACTTCATCACCTCGCTTGCGGCGATGGTCATCGTGCGTGGTATCTGCCTGATCATCACCAAGGGAACGCCGCTGTCGCTGTTCACCTTGCCGCCCTCGTTCAAGGCGGTCGGGCAGGGCACATTCTATGGCGTCCCCTATGTGATCCTGATTTTTGTTGCGGTTGTCGTGCTGTTCGATTTCCTGCTGCGCCGGGCAACCGCCTTCCGCAAGGTGTTCTACACCGGCAGCAACGAGAAGGCGGCGCTCTATTCCGGTATCAAGACCAACCAGGTGAAGTTCTGGGTGACGGTGCTCTGCGCCACACTGTCCGGTGTTGCCGGGGTCATCTACATGTCTCGCTTCGGTGCCGCGACCCCGACCTTTGGTGTCGGCATGGAACTCAACATAATCGCAGCCGCTGTGATTGGCGGTGCGTCGCTGAATGGCGGTTCCGGCACGATCCTTGGGGCTATTCTCGGCATTGCCCTGCTGTCGGTCGTAACAAGCTCATTGATCTTGCTCGACGTGTCTGTCTATTGGCAAGACATGATCAAAGGCTGCATTCTGCTTGCCGCCGTCTCGATCGATCATTTCCTGCACAAGCGGAAGGCTGCCTGATATGCCGATAGCCAAGCTCAAACCCGCAAATGCGCCGCGCGAGGAAATCGTCATCGCCCGGCAGATGCACCAGGCTCTGGTGCTGCATTTCCTCGAAGGGCTGACGCAGGCGCAGATTGCCGATCAGCTTGGCATCTCGCACGCCACCGTCAACCGGCTGATCAAGCGCGGCCGCCAGCTCGGTCTGGTCGAGATCAAGATCAAGTCGCCGGTCGAGCCGCTGGTCGATATGGAAGAACGGCTACAAGCGCTTGGCGGTATCGGCCGCGCCGTGGTGGTGCCGACAGTGTCCGACAATCCGCAGACGGCACTTCAAGCCGTCGGCGAAGCGGCAGCAAGGTTGCTGCTGGAAGAGATCACCGACGGCGATACGATCTGCATCACCGGCGGCAAAGGGGTGAGCGCCGTCGTTGCCGGTCTGCAGCCGCCGCGTCGTTTTGATGTCGAGGTCATTCCAGCAACTGGCTGCGTGCAGGGTAAACACTATACCGACGTCAATCATGTCTCGACCTTGATGGCCGACCGGCTTGGGGGGCGTTCCTACCAGATCCATGCACCGCTCTTTGCCGATGATGCCGAGCAGCGGGCGATGCTGATCAACATGCGTTCCGTTGCAGACGTTTTCAAACGGGCGCGTGAGGCGAAGGTGGCGGTGGTCGGCATCGGCTCGATCCTCTCGGACGATTCGAGCTATTACGACCTCCATCCATCCTCGAGTACCGACCGCGCCGCGATCGAGCGGTCCGGCGCCTCCTGCGAATTGCTGGCGCATCTGCTCGATGATCATGGCCAGGTCTGCGACTACAGCCTCAACCGTTCGCTGGTGTCGCTGACGCTGGCGGAATTCGCCTCCATCCCCACCAAGATCGGTGTGGCGAGCGGGCCGAACAAGGCAGGTCCCATCCTCAGTGTTCTGCGCGGCAATCATCTCGATACGTTGGTGACCGATGAGGCGACGGGTGCCCGCGTGCTGGCACTGGCGAATGGTGAAGGAAAATGGGCATGAGCGAACAGCAACTGACACGTGAGATCGGCAGATCGGGCGTTTCCGCCTCGGCGGTGGGGCTCGGCACCTGGGCGATCGGCGGCTGGATGTGGGGTGGGACCGATGAAGCCGAATCCATCGCCGCAATCCAGGCATCGCTCGATGCCGGCGTGACGCTGATCGACACGGCGCCGGCCTATGGGCTCGGACGTTCCGAGGAGATCGTCGGCAAGGCACTGACCGGGCGCCGCGACAAGGCTGTCATCGCTACCAAATGCGGCCTTGTCTGGCATACGCAGAAGGGCCGTCGTTTCTTCGACCAGGACGGCAAGCCGGTCCACCGTTATCTCGGCCGCGACGCGATCCTGCACGAGGTCGAGGAAAGTCTTAGGCGGCTCGGAACCGACTATATCGACCTCTACATCACTCATTGGCAGGACCCGACGACCCCGATCGAGGAAACGATGCGGGCGCTGGAAGACCTGCGCTCATCGGGCAAGATCCGGGCAATCGGCGCAAGCAATGTCAGCCCCGACGACCTCAATGGCTATATCGCTGCCGGTGGTCTCGATGCGATCCAGGAGCGGTTCAGCATGATCGACCGGGAAATCGAGGCGGAACTTCTGCCGCTGACAAAGGCCAACGGCATTGCGACGCTGAGCTATTCGTCGCTGGCGCTGGGGTTGCTGTCCGGGACCATCGGTCCTGACCGCGTGTTTTCCGGCGACGACCAGCGCAAGGGCAATCCGCGCTTTTCAGTCGGCAACCGCCGGAAGGCAACGGCGCTGGCCGACGCCATCCGGCCGGTCGCCGAAAAACACGGCGCCAGCATCGCCCAGATCGTGATTGCCTGGACGCTGGCACAGCCTGGCATCACTTTTGCACTTTGCGGGGCGCGCAATCCGGCACAAGCGCTCGATAATGCGCGGGCCGGGACCATCCGGCTGAATGCGGCCGAGCTTGCGGCCATCGATACGGCCATAGCGGCGAAACTGACTGACATGGACAGGTAGCGGATCGCCATCATGAAACGGCAAGAGATATTGGACGGGCTCCGCCGGAGCCCGAAGGTGGACGTGTGTGTCATCGGCGGCGGCATCAACGGCATCAGCGTCTTTCGGGAGCTGTCGCTCCAGGGGCTGAACGTGCTGCTCGTCGAGAAACACGACTATTGCTCCGGGGCCAGTTCGGCGCTGTCGCGCATGGTGCATGGCGGGCTTCGCTATCTTGAAAACGGCGAATTCAAGCTGGTGCAGGAATCGCTGGTCGAGCGGGACCGGCTGCTGCGCAATGCGCCACACTACGTCGCGCCGCTGCCGACGACGGTGCCGGTGTTCGATATCTTTTCCGGCCTCGGCAATGGCATCGTCCGCTTCCTGGGTCTCAGCCGCCGCCCGAGCCGGCGTGGCGCTATCGCCATCAAGGCAGGCCTGAGCATCTATGATTTCCTGACCCGCAAGCGGGCATTGATGCCGCACCACCAGTTTCGCGGCCGCCGCACGACGCTTGCCAAGTGGCCGGCGCTCAATCCCGACATCAAGAGTTCCGCCACCTATTTCGACGCCTGGGTCAGCCATCCGGAGCGGCTGGGCATCGAGCTTCTACAGGACGGTCTGTCAGCAAAGTTCGGGGCAATGGCGCTGAACTATGCGGAACTGCGGCTGACAGAGGATGGTCAGTACCGTGTCGAAGACCAGATCGGCGGTGCGTCCGTTGCCGTTGAACCGGCGCTGATCATCAACGCCACCGGCGGCTGGATCGACATCGCCAATCAGACCCTGTTTTCGCCGGAAGCGCGGCCGGCTCCACTGATGGGCGGCACCAAGGGCTCGCATCTGATCGTCGACAATGCAGAGCTGCGCGACGCGCTCGCCGATCACATGATCTACTATGAGAACGAGGACGGGCGCATCTGTATCCTGTTTCCCTATCTCGGCAAGGTTCTCGTTGGTTCCACCGATATCCGTGTCGATGATCCGGAAACGGTGCGCTGCGAGGCAGACGAGCGGAATTATATCCTGCAATCGCTCGCCTTCGTGCTGCCTGATATCGTCATCCGGCCGGAACAGATCGTTTTCCAGTTTTCCGGCGTGCGGCCGCTGCCGGCCAGCACCGACAGTTTTACAGGGCGCATTCCCCGCGATCATTTCTGCACCGTGCTGGAGCCTTCCGAGGGTGGTCCACCGGTTCTGTGCATGATCGGCGGCAAGTGGACGACATTCCGGTCCTTCGGGGAACTGGCGGCCGACATGTCTTTGGAACGGCTAGGCAGGCGCCGCCGCGTTCAGACAACCGATCGGCCGATCGGCGGCGGGCGGTCATTCCCCGCCAACGCGCCCGCTTGGCTAACGCAGGTGGCAGCCAGCAAGGGCCTCTCCGGCCCACGCATGGGCGAGCTGTTTGCCCGATACGGTACGGATGCGGAGACGATTGCCGGTTTCATCGCGGCAGGCCCCGATGCCGCGCTGCCGCACGCCGGCTACTCGATGCGCGAATTGCAGTTCCTGATCCGCTGTGAAGCGGTGGAACATCTCGACGACCTGCTTTTGCGGCGCACGACGCTGGCTGTTTCTGGCGAGCTTTCGCTCGACATGATGGATGCTGTGCTCGACCTGCTGACGCAGGAAAAGCACTGGACGCTCGCGCATCGCACCCGTGAGCGCGACCGTTTTCTCACCCTTCTCACCGAACGCCACGGCGTCGACGAAGACATGCTTTCCGCAAGGAACGAACCAAGGAGCATAGAATGCGACACAACAGCAAAGTCCGGATGAACCGGCTGTTCGGCGGCGGCCGTTGCCTCGACGTGGCGATCGATCACGGCGTGTGCAACGAACCGTCCTTCCTCAACGGGCTGGAGGATATTCAGGCCGTCGTCAAGGCGCTGGTTTCTGCCGGGCCGGATGCCATCCAGATGAATTACGGCCAGGCGGACCTGCTGCAGGACGTGTCCGGCAAGGACAAGCCGGCTCTGGTCATGCGCATCGACATGGGCAATCCCTATAACCGGATCCGCCATCGCGACATGTGGGCGGTGCTGCAGAACGAGGCCGAGCCGCTGATCGGCGCGATCGAAATGGATGCGGCCTGCGTCGTCGTCAACCTGTTCATGCTGCCGGACGAGCCGGACCTGTTCCGCCAATGCGTGCAGAACATTTCCCGGGTGCGGGCCGATTGCGACAAGTATGGCATGCCGCTGATGATCGAGCCGCTGGTGATGCAGCCGGTCACCGAAAAGGGTGGCTACATGGTAGACGGCGATGCAGACAAGATCGTTACGTTGACGCGGCTTGCCCGCGAGATGGGGGCGGACATCGTCAAGGCGGATCCGACCACCAGTGCCGAGGATTTCCATAGAGTGGTGGAAGCAGCCCGTTGCCCGGTTCTGGTGCGCGGTGGCGGCAAGGAAGATCTTCGTGCCGTCTTCGACAAATCCGCCGCCTTGATGCGACAGGGCGCAATGGGCATGGTTTATGGGCGCAACATCTATCAGCACGCCAATCCGAGTGCGGTGGTGCGTGGGCTGATGGCGATCGTGCACGAGGATGCGAGCGGCGAACAGGCCATTGCGGTCTATCAGCAGGGTTGAGCAGCGATCTCGAACCTTGGGAGGGTTCTGCATGGGAAACTATCTTTTGGGGCTCGACGCCGGAAACACCGTCATCAAGGCGGTGATTTTCGACCGGGCGGGCAAGGAGATCGCAGCTGCGTCCGAAGAAGGACACAGCCGCATGCCGAGCCCGGGGCATGTCGAGCGGGGTCTGGACGAACTCTGGACGAATGCACGGCAGGTTATCCGCGCTTGCATCGAAAAGGCAGAGATCCAGCCGGAGGAAATTGCCGCGATCGGTTGCGCCGGGCATGGCAACGGTCTCTATGCGCTTGATCGCGACGGCGCTCCGCTCATCGGCATCCAGTCGCTCGACACACGGGCGGCCGGGCTGGTCGATGAATGGCGAGAAGCCGGCGTTGGAGACCGGACCTATCCGATTGCCCGCCAGCGCCCGTGGCCATCCCAGACGCCGACATTGCTTGCCTGGCTGAAGCGTCACCGGTCGGACCTGTTCAACCGCATCGGTACGGTGTTCTTCTCCAAGGATTTCGTCGTCAACCGCCTGACTGGCCGCCGCGTCAGCGAGGTGTCCGACATGTCGGGGGCCGGTCTGCTCGATCTTGCCGCGCGCCGCTACGACAAGGCACTGATGGAGGCCTATGGGCTGGGCGATTGCATGGACCTGTTGCCGCCGCTCATCGAAAGCGCCGACATTGCCGGCACGGTAACGGAAGAGGTGGCGGCGCAAACCGGGCTCGCCGCCGGGACGCCTGTGGTCGGCGGGCTGTTCGACGTTGTCGCCTCGGCGCTCGGCTCGGGCGTTTCGCGCACCGGCAGCGCCTCGATCATCGCCGGCACCTGGAGCATCAACCAGGTCGTTATCGATAGTCCCGACCTCGACGGGCCGGTCTTCATGTCCTCGACCTTCGATCGCAGCCGCTACATGGCGATGGAAAACAGCGCCACCTCGGCGGCCAATCTCGAATGGCTGGTGCGGGAGTTCTTCGAAGGCGAGCATGCGGAAGGCGTGTCGCCCTTCGATGCCTGCTGCGCGCTGGCCGGGGCGATCGAGCCCACGGCAGACGACCCGCTCTACCATCCCTATCTCTATGGCGCCCAGCAGGACGGCCACGCACGCGCCGGCTTCTATGGCATTGCCGGTTGGCACACCAAGGGGCATCTCGTTCGCGCGCTTCTCGAAGGGGTCGCCTTCGGTCATCGCCAGCACATCGAGACGATCCGAAAGGCCGGCGCGGTGTTCAACGAAGCGGTGCTCTCCGGCGGCGGCTCGCGCAGCCTGATCTGGCCGCAGATCTTTGCCGATGTGCTCGGCGTTCCGGTCAGCGTTGCCCGCTCGCGTGAAACCGGTGCGCTGGGAGCGGCGATTGCGGCCGGAACCGGCGTCGGCATTTTCGCGGACTTCGGCGCTGGTGCTGCGGCCATGGTCCGGACCGAGAGGCTTTATCGTCCGGATGTCTCGCTTGAGGCGCATTACGCGCGGCGCTACGCTCTCTATCAGGATATCGCCGAAGCGATGGCACCGCTCTGGCGGCGTCTGACGGCGGTCCCCCCGGCGGCAGCGGGGGCAGCGGCGTGAATATTCGTGTGAATGATGCAGCCATTGATGCGGGAAGCTACGACATCATCATCGTCGGCGCGGGATCGGCGGGATGCGTTCTGGCCAACCGGCTATCGGCCGATCCGAAAACCCGCGTCCTGCTGCTCGAAGCCGGCGGCAGCGACCGGTACCATTGGGTGCATGTACCGATCGGCTATCTCTACTGCATGGGCAATCCGCGCACCGATTGGATGATGAGGACGGCGGCGGAGGCCGGACTGAACGGTCGGTCACTGCCCTATCCGCGTGGAAAAGTGCTGGGCGGCTGTTCGTCGATCAACGGCATGATCTACATGCGCGGCCAGGCGGCCGATTACGACGGCTGGCGGCAGGCGGGTAATTCCGGCTGGGGCTGGGACGACGTGCTGCCCTATTTCCTGAAATCCGAGGACAACTATCGTGGCCAGTCGCCAATGCACGGGGCAGGCGGCGAATGGCGGGTGGAAAAGCAGCGGCTGTCCTGGCCGATCCTCGATGCCTTTCGCGATGCCGCCGAAGAACTCGGCATCCCGAAGACCGACGATTTTAACGATGGCGACAATGAAGGCTCGGGCTATTTCGAGGTCAACCAGCGCGGCGGCCTGCGCTGGAACACGACCAAGGCCTTCTTGCGCCCGGCGATGAAGCGGCCCAATCTGCGTGTGCTGACCGGCGCCGAAACCGAGCGGCTGGAATTCGAGGGCAGAATGGTGACCGGCGTGCGGTTCCGGCTGAACGGACGGAGTCATCTGGCTCGCGCCGGTCGCGAGGTCATTCTGTCTGCCGGTGCGATCAATTCGCCGAAAATCCTTGAGCTTTCCGGGATCGGTCGACCGGATGTGTTGTCGGCTGCTGGGCTGGACGTCGTCCACGAACTTCCAGGTGTCGGCGAAAACCTGCAGGATCATCTGCAAATCCGCACGGTCTTCCGCATCGAGGGCGCAAAGACGCTGAACCAGCTCTATCACAACCTGTTCACCCGCGCGGGCATGGGGCTTGAATATATGCTGCGCCGGTCCGGGCCTCTGTCGATGGCGCCGAGCCAGCTCGGTATCTTTGCCAAGAGCGATCCGGCTGTTGCGACCGCCGATCTCGAATATCACGTGCAGCCCTTGAGCACCGACCGGCTCGGCGAGCCGCTGCACAAATATCCCGCCGTCACCGTCTCCGTCTGCAATCTGCGGCCGGAGAGCCGGGGGAGCGTGCATGTTAGCGGCCCGAACCTTTCGGTGGCGCCGGAAATACGCCCGAATTATCTTTCGACCGTCGGCGACCGGATGGTTGCGACGAAATCGATCCGGCACGCCCGCCGGCTCATGGAGGCCGGTGCCATCGCCAAGTACCGGCCGCAGGAGATGTTGCCGGGCACGGAATACCGGACCGACGAGGACCTGATCCGTCGTGTCGGCGATATCGCCACGACGATCTTCCATCCGGTCGGCACCTGCAAGATGGGCAGCGACACGATGGCGGTTGTTGATTCGCAATTGCGGGTGCATGGCCTGGCGAAACTGCGGGTGGTCGATGCCTCGATCATGCCGACAATCGTGTCGGGCAATACCAACTCGCCGGTGATCATGATTGCCGAGAAGGCCGCGGAAAGCATTCTATCAGGGGTGTGATGGGCTCTTCGCCGTGATGAACTCCTCGCATTGTCTAAAGCGAATGCGTGGAACATCCTTTTCTCAGAGACAAAATGCTCAGTTTGCCGCGACTGCGCTGGCGTGAGGGTCGTCACTATTCGGAATTTCCAAGGTGCTGACGTTAAACGACACGCCCAGACCTCGATTGGCGGCGTTTCGGCTTAAAGCATACCGCGCAACTGTGCAGCGGTTTTCCGACAACGACATGCGCACAAAAACCTAAAGCGCGAAGAGCGAATATGAAAAATCGCGCCGCGCTGTAGAGTACGAAGGCATTCGCGCCTGCGGCTCGTAATGATGAGCCCAACCCGCTCAATGCAGGTTGGGCCATTTTTGATCAGAGAGTCGAGACGTTCTCAGCCTTCGATTTTCCGGTCTTGCGATCTTGTCCAACTTCGAAGCTGACCTTGTCGCCTTCGCGGAGCGACCCGCCGCTCTGCAGCGCAGACACGTGAACAAAAACGTCCTGCCCGCCACCCTCAGGGGTGATGAAGCCGAAGCCCTTGTCGTCATTGAAGAATTTAACGGTACCTGTCGGCATGAGATAACTATTTCCTTGTGTCGTTCAGCGATTTGCGAAGGCGAAACTATAGCTTCGGGGCTTCTCTATCAACCCTTTAGCACGCCGACGGCTCTTTGAATGTAAAAAGATATCAGCTCCGACGAAGGTCAATGCGGCTCGTAACAACCGATCGACCCGTAGCGGGGTCGGTATCGACGGTTGTTAGGCGCATGCCCGATGCCCCGGTTTTTTCGATCGTCATCTGCGCACGGCGGTCGCCATTGACCTCTTTTGCCCATTTGATCGCGAGGCTTATGGCATTACCAGCGCGCTTTCCGCCTAGACCCGCGGTGCCGGTGCCCGCGCCCACGTAGGAGCCGGTGTAGCTGTCACCGCTGGCCTTGAGGTTAGCGCTGATGACACGGGAAAAAACGACGAGACTGGTGCAGCGTCCATTGAGTGCGAGGGAACTTGCATTCGCGTCCGACTTGAAGCGGCAAGTGACTTTAATGGTGGGTGCGTTTGTTCGCACTTTCACCGTACCGTTACCGCTCCAATTTCCCGCCAGTGTTTTGAGGAAGGCGGATTCGTCGGCGTGGGCGGCGCCGGCCGTGAGCATTGACGCCGTCGCAGCGGCGATTGCGCAGGCAAGGATCTTAAACATCTGGCTAACTTTCCGGCCGCATAACATCCGCATCATGACGCTCGGCTCTTCGAGGAGGAGGGTGTCATATAACCGCTCGACGATGATTTGGTTCCGTATGGGCGGCATTCGATCGCGTTCCCAACACGGCGCGCACGTTTTCAACAAGATCAACGGGCCAATGATGCCCACGCACGCTGAAAGGGATTGCCGATCTACCGCCTGAAGCTTTAGATCGGTCTTGCACAATGAGATTGTGCGAGCCGGCTGGGATGGCTTCAGTTCCGCTACAGCGCCGCGCGTCTTGAGATGCGCAAAGGAGGTTGTTGCGTTTTGAACTGCTGCATAGGGGGCCGCCGACAGAAACTTTGCCAGCCCACGGGGCTGTCACATATGAGGGGGCCGACGCCTTTGATTTCGCTTGTTCTTCCGAGTCGCCCGCTCTCGTTGGCGCGCAACGTCATCTCCACGCCGAATGCTTACTTCTGGGCAACGCCCATTATCCTGGCACTGGCTGTCTTTCTATTCGTCTCGGAAGCACCGGGCGTGATCCGCGATTTCCAGATCAGCCAGAACCCTTTGACGCTCGAAAATGGCGACGTGCAAAACGGGCGATGCACGACACGCAAGGCAGTCTTTACCGATTGCGAGGCACGCCTGGTCTACAGCTACGGTGGACGAGACTACGATACCGAAGTCGAGGTCATGTTCGTTGATTTCCATACCGGCGACTACGAAACGGGTCTGGTGATATCAGCCGATCACCCGGAACTTGCGACGATGAGCCTGGGTCTGGACATGCTCTGGAACCGGATCATCACGCTTACTGTGTTCGCCGTCCTGCTTGGCGGCATGGGCCTGGGGATGATTTTTCTCGCCATCCGTATTTGGCGGGTCAAGGGCCAGTTGCTTCGGCCTGCCATGCTGACCCCTGTCCCGGTCGAGATCACCGCATTCGACCGCAAACGCGGCGTCCTTTCCATTACCTACAACGACAAGATTGCCGACGACAAAACAGGGCGATCGGCTTACACGCGCATGAAGAATGGAGAGGAGCCTCTGATCGTCGGTGAAGCCAATGGCAAGGCGATCGGAATGGCCGTGAGGCACGGCAATACTGCCCTGCCAGTGCTTCTCGACGATCGTCTGCAGCGTGTGGAGCTTACGGATAATGAGCGCACCGCAGCTCTTGCACCCTTTGCATATCAGCAAGAACGCGACCGGAGCGTTCCGGTGTTGATCGAAGCCACCAAAAGGACGGCATCGATCTGGAAGCGGCTGCAGGTTTTCTTCGGTGTGTTGCTTCTGATCGTCGTCGGTGTGGTCGGCTTCTGGCTCTGGTACGTCACGACTTCCCCGACAGCATTCCAATCACCTGGCATGGACATCAACAATCTCATGCCAGCGCCGTTGAACGAGTGGGGATGCGGGCAACTGAAGAAGCGGTTTGGTCAGGATCGCGCGCCGTTTGGTTGCGTCGCCGACGATTATACGAGCTGGAAATAGAAAGATGGCGCCCGCTGTTTGACCGGGCGCCCTCATCATCGGTGGGAGCAATCGGCTGCGGGCGTGGAAGCGGCCGGCCAAAGCGGCAAAATTCTGGACGGTTGTAGGTGCCCCTAGACGTTCGGGTGCGCGCACCAAGCCGTAACGCACTTCTCTTCCCACTCTCGCGGCTCAATCGGTAGCAACTGGCGATATACCGATTTTTGCATGCCTCGATGATCCGCGAAAAACCCACCACAGACCGTCGCCCACAGCCTCAACAGAAACTTAAGCTCATTACTATAATTCTAAACAACCACCCACAGCGTCGTTGCGTGTGGGAGGTGGTGTTGGGAACCCGAATGCAAAGTGCAGCTGGAGCACGTTTGTCCAGCTTGTTGACCAATCGCAGCAGCCGGGAGCCGGTCGTCCCGTGCGCCAAGGAGCATCGAAATGCCGCCCAAACTTTTTACCCGTATAAGTGCCAAGTTAACCGCCATGTCCGCAGCCGCCATTCTCATGGTTGCGATCTTGCTGGTGGCGGTCTGGGTCGGGGGCACCTCGGTCGGCAAGAGCTCCGATTTCGGACGGATGCAATTGGTCATTTCCCGTGACCTGGTTGATGCGAAAGCGTCGCTACGCGGCATGATGATGGGAATGATGGAATTGCGCCTCGCGGAAAGCTCGGCCGAAGCGACGAAGGCGCGCGAGTATGTCGCCAAGCGCCATGAGTCGGTCATCAAATATCTGACAAGCGCGAGCGCCAGTATAACGCTCCAGACCAATAAGGATCGAGTGTCAAAGATCTCCGAATTGACAAGTCAGTGGATGACCGAGTTCGGGGGGCTTTCATCCGCTATCGACGCGAAGTTGGACAACTCAGCCGACGGCTCCAAGGCTGCCAGCGCGGAAAGGTCCGCTCAAGTCAAGCTGCTGACCATTGCCGATGAAATCGGATCGTTGCTCGACGAGTGTGTAACAGCGGCCAAAGGGAAAGCGGACGAAGCAGGTCAGCAGATGGCGACAGCATCTAGCTTGGCGATGCAGGTTAGTCTCGGAGCGGGATGTCTAGTGGTGATGACCCTCATCGGGTCTGCTATTTTTGGCTCCAGGGCGATCGCTGGCCCAATCGGGACGTTGACCACCAGTATGAAACAACTGGCCGACGGCGACCTTGAGACAATCGTACCGTTCGCCAGCCGACCTGACGAGATCGGCGCTATGGCGGGTGCGGTGGAAGTGTTCAAGCAGAACGGCATTAGGATGCGCCACCTCAACGCCCAGGAAACTGCACTGCACGCTAAGAGCGCGGACCTCTCATCGAATATTTCGAAGGTGGTTGCGGCGGCGGTGGCGGGAGATTTCACCAAAAGAATTGAGACGACTTATGATAGTCCGGACCTCAATCGTTTCGCGGGAAGCGTCAATGAGCTGGTCACGTCTGTTCATCGGGGCGTCAGTGAGACCCAACGTGTGATCGCGGCGCTGGCGGAGGGAAATCTCACCGAGGAGATGGAAGGCGAATTTCAGGGGGCCTTCGGGGAGCTGAAGCGCAATGTGAATGCGACGATGGAGGGTCTTCGAACGGTTATAGCGGAAGTCGGTACCGCGATCGACACAATCAATTCCGGGACCGGTGAACTTAGCGATGCGGCCGGCGATTTGTCCAAACGAACGGAACAGCAGGCCGCTTCATTGGAGGAAACCGCTGCAGCGCTCGAGGAGATCACATCGGCGGTTAAGAATTCTACGGATCGAGCATCGGAAGCCAGTCACATGGTTGGCGAAGCGCGTCGAAGCACAGATCAATCGAGTGCGGTGGTCAGTGATGCTGTTGCCGCCATGGGTCGTATTGAACAGGCCTCCGGCGAGATCGGTCAGATCATCAGTGTCATAGACGAGATCGCTTTTCAAACGAACCTGCTGGCGTTGAATGCAGGCGTCGAGGCGGCGCGCGCGGGCGAAGCTGGCAAGGGCTTCGCAGTTGTCGCGCAAGAGGTCCGCGAGCTTGCTCAGCGTTCTGCTCGCGCCGCAAAGGACATCAAGGAACTGATCACCCGTTCAAGCGGAGAGGTACGCACCGGCGTAGGCTTGGTGACCGCTACAGGGGACGCCTTGAGCCTGATCCAAACACAGGTCACCAAAATCAACGATCACGTCCACTCAATTGCGACCGCGGCAAAGGAGCAGGCAACCGGTCTCGCCGAAGTCAACACTGCCGTCAATCAGATGGACCAGGTCACGCAACAGAATGCCGCGATGGTTGAAGAGGCCACCGCAAGTACCAGCAGACTTGCGGAAGAAGTCGTCACGCTCTCCGGACTGATCTCCCGCTTTAACGTAGGAGCGCGTAACATCCGCAATCCTGCTGCAGCCAGCGTCACCCATCATCACGCTCTTTCACCGTCGCGGCATCAGACGCTGGCAACTGCGGTCCGTGCAAGACACGCCCGAGCAAGTTGAGATTACGTGGGTACTGACACGGCGTCAGAAATGCTGATGTGGCGTCGGAATGTTCCGACGCCACTATGTTTCGAACCTCTTCCGTCCGTGCAGACATCGTTTATCCGCGCGGGTGGCCGAAATAGCCGCCATTAGCTCTGTCGCTGCGAACGGCGCCAAGGCTTCAAACAGAGTGGGGTCCTACGTGGAAAGAAGAGCTTCATGCTCGTGTGGTGCACTTTCCATCATCGCACGTGGAAACCCCCTAAAAATTTCCGTCTGCCATTGCGCCGCTTGTCAACGCCGGACAGGATCAAGCTTTGGGGTAGGGGTCTTTTTTGCATCGGAAACAACCGAGGAAACTGGGTTGTCTTCGACCTTCAGGAGATCGGGTGATAGCGGGAAGCTGATCGAATTCCATTTTTGTCCCACATGCGGTTCGACCGTTCTTTGGAAACCGGAGTTCAGGCCGGGTTTAACAGCAGTCGCACTTGGCTGTTTCGACGAGAAGCGAGACTTGGAGCCATCGCAGGCGGTTTACGATGAGAACCGCCACGCATGGGTATCAATAGACATCCCTCAGCAAAAGATCTGACGCCTGCTGATTTCGCTCCCTCGGCGTGCATGTCATTTGATCGATCGACATCAAGGCACGTTGCAAGACGTGTGCATCACTCTGGTCTGCGAGCATAAAACGTGTGCCATCCATCGCCGTCGCGGCTGACCCTGAAACCTGAAGTTCGAGATTAGCAGAGATGAAGACATAGTCATCCCGACCTAGCAGAGTAGCGATGTGGAGATCCCACGTGCCGGCGATATTCCGTCCCCGGAACCCTGACCTGAATCCGCTTGGACCACCTTATGCCGCGAAAATGGTTTTTGGGGACCGTCATACTCAATATGCCCGATGCGGCACCACTCACCTTAGCCACAGGATAGGGAACATGCAGACGTCGAGTGGCGTTCGCGTGGAAGCCTGCAGATACGAAGGCCTGCGATTTTCGCTGCCTCATCCAAGCCAATAAAGGATGCCGCCAAGTGACTGAACGTATGATCAAGTTTGACGACGTCGAGATTGCCACTCAGGCTTTCGGCAATCCGGCGCATGAGCCGATCCTGCTCATCATGGGCGCCATGGCTTCCATGTTGTGGTGGCCGGACGGATTCTGCCAAAAGCTTGCTGATCACGAGTTCTATGTCATCCGCTACGATAATCGAGACACCGGCCGCTCAACGATCTACCCGCCGGGGGAGCCGCCCTATGCGATGGACGACATGGCCGAGGACGCCACAAGGGTACTTGATGGCTACGGCATAGATCGCGCCAATCTGATTGGAATGTCGTTGGGCGGCACGATCGCCCAGATCGCGGCACTGTCAAATCCGAAGCGCGTCAAGACACTAACACTGATCTCCACCACGCCGGTGGGCGTTGATACCAGTGCTCTACCCCACACTACCGACGCCTACATGGAGCACGCAGCGACGGGTGAGAACGTCGATTGGACAGACAATGCCCAGGTGATCGAATTCCTCGTCAAGGATACCCAGATGATCGCCGGTTCGGCGCACCCTTACGATGAACGGCAGGCGCGCGCCTTTGTTGAACGTGACGTCAAACGGGCCCAAAACTTCGTCAGCGCTACCAATCATTTCATGGTGAAGGGCGGCCAGACCTTAAGGAGCAAACTGGCTGAACTTGCCGCGCCGCTCCTTGTCATACACGGAACGGCTGATCCAATTTATCCCGTTGAGCACGGCGAATTGCTGGCACGAACCGTCAAGGGAGCAAAGCTCATTCGGCTCGAAGGCGGTGGCCACGAAATTCATCTCCAGGATTGGCAGGAGATCACTTCTGCTATCGAAGCCCATTGCGGTCGGTAGCTTGTGGCATCAAGAAGCAGGCAGGGGCCTACCGACCAACAGCTACGCCCTTCCGTACATCCGGCTCGCGCGCAGCAGGCGTTGCGAATAGGGGTGTTCGACCGCACCTCTTCGGAGGGCGCCGACATCGACCTGTTCGACGATTTCGCCCGCTTCCATGATGGCGACGCGGCTGCACATATGCGAGACGACGGCGAGGTCGTGGCTGACGAGCAGATAGGTCAGACCGCGATTGACGCGCAAATCCTGGAGGAGATTGAGGATCTCGGCCTGAACTGACACGTCGAGCGCCGATGTCGGTTCGTCGAGAAGCAGAACGTCCGGATTCAGCATCAGCGCGCGGGCGATGGCCACGCGCTGGCGCTGGCCGCCGGAGAGCTGGTGCGGAAATCGGTAGCTCAGCGCCGGATCGAGGCCGACCGATCTCAGGACGGCGTTGACGTCGACGGAATTCGTATCGAGGCCCTGGTTGCGCAGCGGTTCTTTCAGCTGCGAGCGGATGGTCTTGCGGGGATGGAGGGATCCGTAGGGGTCCTGGAACACCATCTGCACCCGGCGGAAGAATGGCCGACTGCGCCGTTGACTTAACGGCTCGCCGTGGAGCTCGATCCGGCCGTCATAGTTGGCGTTGAGGCCGGAAAGCGCCCTCAAGACAGTGGACTTCCCGCAGCCGGACTCGCCGACCAGACCGAAAGCAGTTCCCTTTTCGATGGCGAAGCTTACGTCTCGAACGACAGGCCGCTGCCCGGGTCCGAAACGGACCGTAAGATTGTCGATTTTAATCACCGCGGCGGCTCCAATGCGAATTCTTCAAGCCAGGCCGGATCTCGTTTAAGGATCGGCAGCCGGGCAGGGGGATCTTCGATCGTCGGCAGGGATGCCAGCAATCCTTGCGTATAAGGATGTCGGGCCTTGTCGAGATCGCGCGCTTCGAGCACTTCCACGACCCGCCCCGCATACATGATGAGGACGCGATCGCAGAAATTCCGGATGAGATTGAGGTCGTGGCTGATGAAGATCAGACCGAGATTGCGGCGCAAGACGAGCTCGTCGAGCAGTGCCAGGATCTCGAGCCTCACCGTCACGTCGAGCGCTGACGTCGGCTCGTCTGCGATCAGCACTTCGGGTTCGGCAATCAGCATCATGGCGATCATCGCCCGCTGACCCATGCCACCCGAGATTTCGTGCGGGTAAAGGCGGGCCACGCGCTCGGGATCACGGATCTGGACGGCTTCGAGCATATCGAGCGCTTGGCTGTAGGTCTTGCTCTTGCTCACCCTCGGATGATGGAAGCGGTAGGTCTCGGCGATCTGTTCGCCGATCCGCATGACGGGATTGAGCGAATATTTCGGGTCCTGCAGGATCAGGCCGATCCGCCGGCCCCTGATCGTCATCATCGTTTTTTCGTTCGCCCTGAGCAGATCGACGTCGCGAAAGCGCATCCGCTCGGCATTGACGATCGCGGTCGGTGGCAGCAGCTTCATGATGGCGCGGCCGACGGTCGACTTTCCCGATCCGGATTCACCGACGATCCCAAGCTTTTCCTGTCCAAGCGAAAAGCTCACGCCGCGCACGGCCCGCACCTGTCCGCCGCCGAAGGCGATTTCGAGGTTCTGAATATCGATCAGGTCAGTCATTCCGAACCTCTAGGATCAAGCACATCGCGAAGCGCATCGCCGACGAGGTTGAAGGCGAGGCTGACGAGCGCAATGGCAATGCCGGGTGCTGCGATGACCCAGGGGCTGTCGAGCATGAATTCACGTCCGCTGGCGGCCATCGACCCCCATTCCGGCCATGGCGGCTGCGCGCCGAGGCCGAGGAAGCCGAGACCGGCGGCAGTGATGATGATGCCGGCCATATTGAGGGTGACGCGGACGATCACCGAGGGAATGCACATCGGCAGGATGTGACGAGTGATGATCGCGAGTGATGTCGCGCCTTGCAGGCGCACGGCGGCGATGTAATCCGCCTTGCGAAGGCTGAGCGTCTCGGCGCGCGCAAGACGCGCGATCGGTGGCCAGGCCGTCAGTGAAATCGCGATGATTGCATTGGTGATGCCCGGACCGAGCGCTGCGGCAAAACCCAGCGCCAGCACGAGACCGGGGAAGGAGAGAAAAATATCGGTGACGCGCATCAGGATTTCGTCGACGAGGCCGCCGAAATAACCTGAGACGGTGCCGATCAGCAGGCCGAGCGGGGCGACGATGACCGTGACGAGCATGATGATGTAGAGCGTCGTGCGGGCGCCATAGATCACCCGGGAAAAGACGTCGCGGCCGAAATTGTCGGTGCCGAGCCAATGGCTCGCCGATGGCGCGGCAAGCCGCCCGGCCATGTCCTGAACGATCGGATCGTAGCTCGTCAGCAGGGGTGCGGCCAGCGCCACGGCGATCAGCAGCAGGATAATGGCCAGTCCCGCCAGACCAAGCGGGTGCAGGCTGAATTTCCGCCAGCCTTGATGAATCTGCTGCGCCGATGACTGGAACCAGCCTCGAGGCTCCGGTGCGAGCAGCCAGTTGCGGAGGCCGCCGGTGTTGACGCTGTCTGCGTGCTCAGAGGAGATCGTCATGGCGTCACCGTGTCCTCGGATCAAGAATGCGATAAAGGAAGTCCGACAGGATGTTGATCGTCAGGAAGACGGCGCCGATCGTCAGCACCGAACCCATGACCACGTTCATGTCGTTCATCTGCAGCCCCCGCGTCAGGTACTGGCCGAGCCCCGGCCACCCGAAGACGGTCTCGATCAGCACCGCGCCTTCGAGCAGCCCGCCGAAGGTCAGCGCCATGATCGTCAGGAGCTGTACGCGGATGTTCTTGAATGCATGGCGCCAGACCACCTTGCGGGTGCCAAGCCCCTTGGCCCGGGCGGTGATGATGTATTCCTGGCTCAGTTGCTCCAGCATGAAGCTTCGCGACATGCGGCTGATATAGGCGACGGAATAGTAGCCGAGGATGGCGGCCGGCAGGATGATGTGGCCAAGGGCGTTGTAAAACACGTCCCATTGGCCCTGAATCGCTGCGTCGATCAGGAGAAAGCCCGTCATCGGCGTGACGAGGCCTTCATAGAAGACATCGATCCGGCCCGAGGCGCCGACGAGCTTCAGCTTCGCATAAAAGACGAAGAGTGCCATCAGCCCGGTCCAGAAGATCGGGATGGAGTGGCCGGCAAGGGCGACGATCCGCGCAATGTGGTCGATAACGGTTCCCCGCCTGACCGCGGCGGTGATCCCTAAGGGAATGCCGACGATCGCCCCGATGATCATGGCGATGATCGCAAGTTCGATCGTTGCGGGAAAGATTGTCAGGAGATCGGTGAGGATCGGCTGGCCCGTCGTCGCCGACATGCCGAGATCGCCTGTGGCGATCTTGCCGACGTAGGAGAGGAACTGCATCCAGATCGGCTGCCCGAGACCCAGCTCGTTATAGACGCGATCGTAAACATCCTTGCTGACCTCCGCCCCGGTGATGGCGAGCACCGGGTCGGCGGGCAGCAGGCGGCCCATCGAGAAGGTCAGGAAGAGCAGGCCAAGCAGCGTCGTCACGACTGCCACGACGCGTCCCGCCAGGCGCCGCAGCAGGCTCAGCGCCGGGTGCGGGGCCGCCTCGGCGAACCCGCCCTCCGTGGAACCACGGCTGCTCTCAGACTTCGATGTCAGATCGGCGCTCGCCACGGCGTTCTACTCCTTGGTCACGTCATGCCAGCGCGTCGACCATGTCGTATGCCCGTGATAGCCCTTGACGTTGGCGCGCATGACATAGGGGTCGGTTCGCTGGAAGAAGATGACCAGCGGCGAAGCCATGCCGGTATAGATGCCATCCATCTTCTTGAAGATGTCGGTGCGCTTCTCCGTGTCGCGCTCCTTCATCGATTGGTCGATGAGCGTGTTGAGCTCGTCCACCTTCATGCCCGTGCGCCAGAGGTAATAGCTGCCGAGGCGTGCCTCGTCGCTATTGTCGGGGTTGAAGGCATATTGCGTGGCCACGGCAAAGGGATCGGGCAGGCGGGCGCCGGAATTGCCGAGCAGCACTTCGAATTTGCGCTCGCGGAAGGCGGGCGTGAACTCGCCGGGCACGAGATCGAGATCAAGGCCGGCAGCGCGCGCACTCGCCTGCAGCGCTTCGGCGAAGGGCAGGGTCGCGGCTCCCGACGGATTGAGCACCTTCTTCAGGCCATTGGGATATCCGGCTTCCGCCAGCAACTGCTTGGCCTTGGCGGGATCGTAATCGTAGCGGACCGCCGCCTCACCGGGAGCGCCGATCATGCCGCGCGGGATCATCGACTGCCAGGGAAAGCCCGTATAGCGCATGATGTTGCCGGAGATCGCTTTCCAGTCGAAGGCATGCTGGAAGGCCTCGCGAACCTTTGGCTTCTGCAGATCCGGGTCTTTCTGATTGAGGGCGATATAGTAGAAGCCGAGACCCGGGACATTCTCGATGACCATGTCCTTCTTGGTGGCGAGCGCATCGAGGTCGCCGCTTGAAACATATTGGCCGACATCGACGTCGCCGGCTTCGAGCTGAAGCCGGAGATTGCCGGATTCCGGGATGTGACGGGCAACGACACGGGCCATGGCCGGCTTGCCGCCCCAATATTTCGGCTGGGCATTGAAGATCGCGACATCGTTCGGCCGCCACTGCGCCAGGCTGAATGGGCCGCTGCCGGCGGAATTGGCGGAAAGCCAGGCGCCGCCAAAATCGCTGTTTGCCTCGTGCGACAGTACCGTCTTCTTGTCGACGATGCCGATCGACGAGCCCGCCAGCGAATAGAGCACCAGATCGGTATTGACCGCCTGCGGCAGCTCGATCTCGAGCGTGTGTTCGTCTTTTGCGCGAACGAGCTTTTCGACGTTTTCAGGCGTGAAGCCCCAGAGCGCGATGTCGGTGGAGCCGACCTGGCCCATCTTGATGACGCGCTGGATCGACCAGGCCGCATCCTCGGCGGTGACCTTGTTGCCGCTCTGGAAGACCGCGTCGTCGCGTAATGTCAGCGTGATGATCTTGCCATCCGCCGAGACACTCCATTGCTTCGCGAGCATCGGCTTCAGCGTTTTAAGGTCGTCCGGCGACAGCTGCACGAGATTGTCGTAAATATTCGAGATCAGTTCGGAAACCGTGCGGGCATTGTTCTGCGCCGGATCGAGCGTCCTTATGCCGGTGAGATTGGTGCCGATCACCAGCATATTGGGCGGCGACGCCGCGAAGCTGGGCTGCGCCGTCATCATGGCGCCGGTAATTGCGATCGTTGTTAGTACTTGTCTCAGCATCTCAAGACCTCCCAATCCTGTTGTTGGCGGAAATAGAGCAATTCCAGAAAATGTGTGAAGCGGTTTTCCGTTCGGAATTACGTAAAAACAAAGGGTTAGAGCGGCTCTGCGCTTCCATGAAAAGTTGAGCCGCTCTCGTGTTGAACTCAGCCGGCCGCCTTTGCGGAATCCTGCTGGTGTGGACGGATCTGGTTGTTGCCGGCGGCATCCCAGCCCCGAAGCAGCCGATGGAGTTCCTCGCGATCATGCCGATCGAGCAGCGGCAATCCCGGCACGCGCACGGGGCCGACATCGAGGCCGGAATAGGTGACGGCCTCCTTGACGACAGTCACGTTCGCGCCATTGCGGAATTTTGTCCGCATCCTCTCGAATGGTTCAAGCTGGTTGACGATAGCCCTGGCCGCGCCGAAGTCTCCTCTTTCGAGCGCATTGTGAACGGCAAGCGACAGATGCGGCGCGACATTGACGAGGCCGGATGTGAAGCCGCGCGCACCCGCAGCCGTAAATGTCGGCGCCCAACTCTCCGCCAGGCCGCAGACGAACAGTGCGCCGGCCGGATCGGCCGCAGCGATCGCTCTGGAAAGCAGCATCAGATCGGTCGTGGCAAATTTGATGCCGGCAATATTGCCGTGGTTTGCGAGACGAATGATATCGTCGACGCCGAAACCTTCTGCCCTGACATAGGCGACGAGCGGCAGGGTGGAAGCATCCGCAAGATTGCAGAAATAGTCGATCTGGGCCGAAGGTGCTGCGAAAGGATCGACGGGCTGATGAGACATGACGGCGGATGCGCCGATCGTCGCCGCATCTTTCGCCATGCCGATCGCCTCGCGCAGCGACCGGCCGATTGCCGCCGTCACCGGCGCCTTGCCGTTGACGCCTGAAACCGCCGCCTCATGAACGATCCTGATTTCCTGCGGCGTCAGAGCATAGAATTCCCCGGTATTGCCGGCAGCGACGATGTTGTGAATGCCGGCTGCCGCCACCCGCTCATAGACTTTCGCCGTGATCCGTGGTTCGACTTCACCTTTGCCGTCATAGGCGGTGACGGGAACACCCGATACGCCTGTAAGCGCCTTGCGCATGGTTGCGATGCTCATCTTTCTTCCCCGTTATCTTTCCATCAATCCGCCGTCACCCGAAGGGTGATCGGCACGCTGTCATCCCACGGGATGATCCCCGAAGCGAAACGGCGGCAGGCCCTCTGCATCCACGTCGAAGGCGATGACCTTCCCCGCCTCGAAACGTCCGGTGCGGTCTGTCGACAGGCACGTGACGAAGAGGGTGCGCAGATCCGGCCCCCCGAAACACGGCATCGTCGGTGCAGCGACCGGCAGAATGTAGATTTCGACGATGTCGCCTTCAGGCGAAATTCGGTTGAGGCGACCGGCGGAAACCCCGGCGCTCCAGTAGAACCCGTCACGATCGGTTGTCGCTCCATCCGGCCGACCCTCGTCTTCCGTGAAGCTGCGAAGCCGGCGCCCATCGCCGAGGTCGCCCGTATCAGGATCGAAATCGAATGCCTGCAGGAAGCATTGCCGGCTGTCGGAATGATACATCCGCCGGCCGTCCGGCGACCAGGCAAGGCCATTGGAGCTCGTCAGTTTCGTGGCCACGGTCCGGGTGCTGCCGTCGGCGCCCACGCGGAAAAGTGCGGCCTCATCGATCTGTGGCTTGGATTCGCTGATCGAGCCGATCCAGAAGTGCCCGTCGGGACCGACCTTTCCATCGTTGAGGCGGCAATTGATGTCGCGTCCGACCGGATCGGACACAAACTCGAAATCTCCGGAGACGGGATCGAAGAGATGGACGCCTGTCTGGAGCGCCACGACGATCCTTTGATCGCGGCAAAGCCCGAGCGCGCCGATGGCGGCCGGCATCTCAAAGCGGTCGTTCTTTCCTGCAGCCGAGAGCCGAACGAGTGCTGGCGCCAGAATATCGACGAACCACAAAGTGCCGGTCTCGTCGTCCCATACCGGCGATTCACCGACCGTCAGCGGCTGCTCGCTCACGGAGCGGACGTCCGGGCGGATGATCCGAGGCGCCGTCATTCAACCGTCTCCAGGCTCTTGGCCAGACCCTCGGCGTCGCGCATGCGGATGGTGCCGTCGTGATTGATCTCACAGAACCCGCCTCCCTGGAACGCCAGCGCGACCGGCCCTTCGGATCCCTCTTCGATGCGGGCGTGATCACGCGGCCGGTCCTGTGGTTGGTAGCCCAATCGTGCCGCCAGACCGTTGTCCCACCACATCTCTTCGGTGTCCGAAACGCCGTAGACCACTGTTGCTGCGATCAACGGGTGCGACAGGCCGATCCTGACCAATTGCGCCAGGTCTCGCGCGCTGATCCAGATCGCAACCGATCGTTCGCTATTGGGATAGGTGCCCGCATTGCCGATGCGGATGGAAAGAGAGCGAATGCCTGACGTGTCGTAATAAAGCCCCGCCACAAGTTCGCCCCAGCATTTGGAAAGTCCATAGGGGCTATCGGGGCGCATCGGGTCGAGCGGCGACACCAGCTGGCCGCGCGGATAAAAGCCCGTGGCATGATTGCTCGATGCATAGACGACCCGCTGGACCTTGTTGATCCGCGCCGCTTCGTAGAGATTGTATGTCCCAAGCACGTTCGCATGCAGAATGGCGTTCATGTCGATGCCGCTTGCGATACCTGCCAAATGGACGACGCCGTCGATATCCTTCAGCGCAGCCGTCGCCTCGTCGAGCTTTGTAAAGTCGGCCCTGACGAAAGTCTCGTTTTCGCCAAGCCCGTCAGGCTCCTGCAAATCGATCAGGCTGAGGTGCTCGAAATGCGACCGAAGAAGCGGGCGCAGCAGCGTCCCCACACGTCCGGCAGCACCCGTCACAGCGACCCGTTTCATCGTCTCTCCTCCCATTATCGCTCAAACGCCCTGGAACATGCGGGCGCGAGCATTCAGTATGTGTTTCTTCATCGCATCGTGCGCTTCGGTTTCCCGGTGCGCGAAGATCGCCTCGACGATCACCGCATGCTCATCCTGGACGCTGCGGATCTGTTCCGGCGTCCGCTTCAGGCTCAAGCTTCGCGTAACGGAATGCCCGATGGCGAAATGCGGCTTGAACCACTCGCGCATGGTGATGTGGAACTGGTTACCGGTCGCCATGGCAATTGCATCATGCAGAGCCTGGTCCTCCTCGGCACCAAGCTCCCCATCGCGCAAGCATTGCTCGATCGAAAGAAGCGCTGCCATTATCCGCTCCCTGTCGTCCGGTTGCCAGTTTCGCGCCGCAAGCTCAGCCGCCTCGGCTTCGAGACCGGCGCGAAATTCGAAGAACCGCTGGACATCGGCCAAGGAGCCGACCGGCACCATTTTCAGCATCGACGAATCCGGCCTTTGCCTGACATAGGAACCGGAACCCTTGCGCGAAACGACCAACCCATCGGCTCTCAAGCGTTCGAGCGCTTCGCGCACGACGGGTCTCGATGCGCCGAAATCAGCGGCCAGCTTCGTCTCCGGCGGCAGTCGTTCGTTCACCGGAAAGTTGCCGTCGGCGATCATCCCCACGATCTTCTCGTAGATGATGTCGCTGAAGCGCGTTGCGCCCCTGTTCGAACCGGCATCGACCGCGAATGTCACCATGGTCCTTTTCTCTCAACGCCGCGTGCGCCGTGGCTGTCGCCGGCCATGATGTTCAAGGCGGTGCACAGCATCTGACAGATTCAACGTTTTTGGTCTTGTTGGTCGCATTTCGGCGGCGCAACAGGGCGTTTCAATGCTGCATGGCTACAAAATTTGTAATTATCTGTCAACTCTTGTAATCATTTGAGAACGTGTCTATGGTTTCGCTCGTCGCGCCGAGGAGGGCGTCAGCGTCGGGTCGGGAGCCCGACGCATCAGCCGGTGCAAAGGCTGCGCCGGCGCAAAAGGGAGGAATTCGATGGCCAAAGAAATACTGTCGCGTGGCGTCACCCGCCGCGCCGTGCTTGGTGGCATGGCTGGTGTCGCGGCGCTGTCTATCGCCGGTCGCGTGTCTGCCGCAGGCGGTGAAGCGCCGGCACTTGCGCAACTCGCCAAGGATGGAAAGCTGCCGCCGCTCGCCGAGCGCCTGCCGAAAAAGCCGATGGTCGTGACGCCATTCGAGAAAGTCGGCACCTATGGCGGTTCGCTGCGCCGTGGCCTTCGCGGTTCATCCGACCATAACGGCATCCTGCGTATGGTCGGCAACCAGAGCCTTGTGCGCTGGAATCTCGATTTTACCGCCGTGCAGCCGAACCTTGCCGAGCGCTGGGAAGTCAGCGACGACGCAACACAATTCACGTTCCATCTGATCGAAGGCGTGCGCTGGTCGGACGGTCATCCCTTTACGGCCGATGACGTCGTTTTCGCGATCGAAGACTGCGTCAAGAACACCGAGCTCTACAGCTCGACACCGGCGCAGCTTGCCGTCGCCGGCAAGCCGGTGACCGTCGAGAAGATCGACGATTACACGGTGAAGTTCACCTTTGCCGCGGCCAATGCGCTTTATCTGGAGAACCTCGCCACGCCGCTTGGTCAGCATCCGACGCTGTTCCCGAAGCATTACTGCAGCCAGTTCCTGCCGAAATATAATCCCAATATCGAGGCCGATGCGAAGAAGGCCGGCGTCACCAGCTGGACGGAGCTGTTCCGCAGCCGTTGCGGCGACATCGAGATCCCGTCGCGATGGGGCAATGTCGACAAGCCGACGCTCGATCCATGGGTGGTCAAGGAGCCCTATGCCGGCGGTGCGACGCGTGTCGTCATGACCCGCAATCCCTATTTCTGGCAGGTCGATACCGAGGGCAACCAGCTTCCCTACATCGATGAAATCAACTTCGGCATCTCACAGGACGTCGAATCGCTGATGCTGAACGTCATCTCTGGAAAGATCGACATCCAGGAACGCCACATCAGCGTTCTCGCCAACAAGCCGACGCTGTCCAAGAACATGGAAAAGGGCGATTATCGGCTGCTGACGCTCGTGCCTTCGGCCTCGCAACAGTGCCAGATCTATTTCAACATCACCCACAAAGATCCTGCCATGCGCAAGATGTTTGCCGACAAGGCGTTCCGGCAAGCGCTTTCGATCGGCATCAATCGCCAGGAGCTCATCGACATCGTCTATTTCGGGCAGAGCGAGCCCTACCAGGCAGGGCCGCGTCCGACCCATCCGTGGTATAACGAAAAATACGCGCGCCAATTCACCGAATTCGACGCCGACAAGGCAGGCGCGATGCTCGATGAGGCCGGCTACAAGAAAGGCGGCGACGGTTTCCGCCTCCGGCCCGACGGCCAGAAGGTGTTCTTCTCGATCGACGTCATTCCGACGCTTTATCCCGACCTCGTCGATGCCCTGGAACTGGTCAAGGCGCATTGGGCTCAGATCGGTGTCGACATGAAGGTCAACACGATCGAGCGGGCGCTCTACTACACCCGCGGCGACGACAACGCCCATGACGCGGCGGTGTGGCCGGGTCCTGGCGGTCTCGATCCAATGCTCGATCCGCGCGATTTCTTCGCCTTCCATCCGCAGGGTTCGCGTTACGCCATTCCGTGGACGCTTTGGTACACCTCCAACGGCGCACGCGGCGAAGAACCGCCAGAAAGCCAGAAGAAGCGCATGAAGCTCTTCGACGAAGCGCGTTCGACGGCCGATCTCGACAAGCGCGGCGCAATCATGAAGCAGATCTTCGACATCGCGGCCGAAGAGTTCGAGACCGTCGGCCTTTGCCTTGCCGTCGGCGGTTTCGGCATCATCCGCAACAATCTGCGCAATGTTCCCGAGAAGGAGCCGGATAGCTGGTCCTGGCCCAATCCCGGTCCGGCAATGCCGCAGCAATTCACCTTCACGAGCTGATTTTCGTCATAAGCGCCGTACCATCAGGTACGGCGCTTTCTTTCAGTTCGCCCTCCGAGATGCCTTGCCGGCCCTGACGGCCGACAAGGCCCGGAAGGCGGCGTTCAATGCAAGAGGCGCCCCATGCTGGTCTTCATCGCCAAACGCTTCCTATGGATGATTCCATCGCTGTTTGCCGTCAGCTTCCTGGCTTTCGTGCTGATCCAGCTGCCGCCGGGCGATTATGTCACGACCTATATTGCGACGCTGGCAGCCTCCAACGAGATCGTCGATCAGAACACGGCGGCGCAATTGCGCGAGCGCTTCGGCCTTGGCGACCCGATGCTCGTCCAATATTTCAAATGGATATGGGGCATTCTCACACGCGGCGATTTCGGCATTTCCTTCGAATGGCAGCAGCCGGTCTCTGACCTGATCTGGGAGCGCATGGCGCTGACGCTCGTTCTGGCTCTGTCGACATTGATCGCCACCTGGGCGATCGCGCTGCCGATCGGCGTCTATTCCGCCGTGCGCAAATATTCGATCGGCGACTATTTCTTCACCGCCTTCACCTTTTTCGGCCTGGCCGTTCCGTCCTTCCTGCTGGCGCTGGTGCTGATGTATGTCGCGGCGGTCGAATTCGGACAGGATGTCGGCGGGCTCTTTTCGCCGGAATACGAGAACGCGTCCTGGAGCTTCGCCAAAATGGTCGATCTCTTCTCGCATCTCTGGCTTCCCGTCATCATCCTTGCCGTCTCCTCGACGGCGAGCCTCATCCGCGTCATGCGCGCCAACATGCTCGATGAATTGCCGAAGCCATACGTCACCACGGCACGGGCAAAAGGTCTCTCAGAGTTCCGGCTGCTGATGAAATATCCGCTGATGATCGCCCTCAATCCGTTCATCTCGACGATTGCCTGGCTGCTGCCCAACCTCATCTCCGGCTCGGTCGTCGTCGCCATCGTCCTCAATCTGCCGACGGCGGCACCTTTGCTGCTGCAGGCGCTGATGGCTCAGGACATGTATCTCGCAGGCGCCTTCGTCCTGCTGATCTGCGCGCTGACGCTGATAGGCTCTCTGATCAGCGACATCCTGCTTGCGCTGGTCGATCCCCGCATCCGGTTGGAATAGGAGCCCCACGTGGCCGACATCACCGTTACAAACATTCCCCCGGATCGCGCCGCCGTTGCATCGCAGTGGCAACTCATCTGGTGGGCTTTCCGCCGGCACCGGCTGGCCATGGTGGCGCTTGTCGTCACTGTGCTGATGTATATCGTTGCCCTGCTTCCCGGCTTCTTCGCCATCAACGACCCGTACCTGCAAAATGCGCGGGCGACCTTTCACCCGCCGCAGAAATTGCATCTGATCGATACTGAGAACGGGTTCTCGTTCGGCCTGCATTATTATCCGATGAAGCTGGCCCGCGATCCGGAAACGCTGGCCGCCATCTACAAGGAAGACACGACAAAACGTGTCGACGTCCAGTTTTTCGGGCGCGGCTATGAATATTCGGTGTTCGGCCTGTTCAGGACCAACATCCATTTGATCGCCTCGCCCGACAAGACGACGCCGCTGCTTCTGTTCGGCGCCGACAGGCTTGGGCGCGATGTTTTCAGCCGAACGGTGCAGGGTTCGCAGATCTCGTTGTCGATCGGCCTCGTCGGCGTCTTCTTCTCGTTGATGCTCGGCATCGTGCTCGGCGGCATCTCGGGATATTACGGCGGCCGCATCGATTTCTTCCTGCAGCGGGTGATCGATTTCGTGCTGTCGCTGCCGACGATCCCGATCTGGCTGGCGATGGCCGCAGCCCTGCCGCAGGACTGGCCTGCGACGCTACAATATATGATGATCACGATCATCCTGTCGCTGACCGGCTGGGCGCAGCTCGCCCGCGTCGTGCGCGGCCGCTTCCTGTCCTTGCGCACCGAGGAATTTGTCGCCGCCGCCAGGCTCGACGGCGTTCGCGAAAGACGTATCATCTTTCGCCACATGCTGCCAAGCTTTGCCAGCCATATCATCGCGTCGATCACGCTTGCGGTGCCGGCAATGATTCTTGCCGAAACCTCTCTCTCCTTCCTGGGGCTCGGTCTGCAGCCGCCGACCATCTCCTGGGGCGTGCTTCTGCGCGAGGCCCAGAACATTCGCTCGATCGCCACCGCGCCATGGCTCTTCATGCCGGGCTGTGCCGTCGTGGTCGCCGTGATGGCGCTCAACCTTCTCGGCGACGGCCTGCGCGATGCGGCCGACCCCTACAACAAATGAGGCCGGCATGACCGATACCCCTCCTATTGCCGGCAGGCCGCTGCTCCAGGTGAAAAATCTGACGGTCGAGTTCCCTCTGCGCACCGGCGTCTTCCGCGCCGTCAGCGATCTGTCTTTCTCGATCGAGCCGGGCAAGACGCTCTGTGTCGTCGGCGAAAGCGGATCCGGCAAATCGGTGACGGCGCGTTCGATCCTGCAGATCGTCGATGCGCCTGGCCGCATATCCGGCGGATCGATCATATTGAACGATCAGAACGGCGGGTCGATCGATCTGACCAGCCTCAATCCGCGCGGGCGTCAGATCCGGGCGATCCGCGGCCGCGACATCGCCATGATCTTCCAGGAGCCGATGTCGTCGCTGTCGCCGATCCACACGGTCGGCAACCAGATCGTCGAGGCGCTTCGCCTTCACACCCGGATGAGCAAGGCAGAGGCGCGCGCTGAAGCCATATCGCTGCTCAGCCAGGTCGAAATTCCCTCGCCGGAAAAAGCGCTGGACCGATATGCCTTTCAATATTCCGGCGGGATGCGCCAGCGCGCGATGATTGCCATGGCGCTCGCCTGCAAACCGCAGCTGCTGATCGCCGACGAGCCGACCACGGCCCTCGACGTGACGACGCAGGCCGAGATTCTCGACCTGATCGCCCGGCTGCAGAAGGCCAAGGGCATGGCCGTTCTTTTCATCACGCATGACATGGGCGTCGTGGCGCAGATCGCCGATGATGTGCTCGTCATGCACAACGGCGTCGCCAAGGAATATGCGCCGGTCGAGCAGATCTTTCATGCACCGAAAGACGACTATACGCGCATGCTGATCGGCTCGGTGCTGAAGCTGGAAGCGAAGGCCGAAATCCGGCTGGCGCGCCCGCCGCTCGACACGACGGCGCCACCGATCCTCGAGCTCCGCAATGTATCGATGGATTTCGGCGAGGTGAAAGCGCTGGACGATGTGTCCATTTCGCTTCTGCCCGGCGAAACGCTGGGCATCGTCGGCGAGAGCGGATCCGGCAAGACGACGATGGGTCGCTCGATCATGCGGCTGATCGATCCGACTTCAGGCGAAATCCTCTATCGCCGCGCCGACGGCGACATCATCGATCTGGCAACGGCAAAAGGTCAGACGCTTGCCGCGGCACGGCGGGAATTGCGAATGGTGTTTCAAGATCCTTTCGGCTCTCTCAACCCGCGCATGACCGTCTCGCAAATCATCGGCGAGCCGCTGCTCGTCAATGGCGTCGCAAAGGGGCGGGCGCTGGAGGAGCGCGTTTGCCATCTGATGGAGCAGGTTGGCCTCGACCCGAGGGCGCGCGAACGCTACCCGCACGCCTTCTCCGGCGGCCAGCGCCAGCGCATCGGCATTGCCCGCGCCATCACGCTCAATCCGCGCGTCATCGTTGCCGATGAGGCTACCTCGGCGCTCGACGTCTCGGTGCGCTCGCAGGTGCTCGATCTATTGATGCGCCTGCAGGACGAACTCGGGCTCGCCTATATCTTCATCAGTCATGACATCGGCGTTATCCGCTACATGTGCGACCGTGTCGGCGTCATGTACAAAGGCCAGCTCGTCGAAATCGGCGACGCGGAGAAGGTCTGCCGCACGCCCGAGCACGCCTATACGCAGGCGCTCATATCAGCGATCCCGCGCCCTGATCCGCGTGATCGCGACCATTCCAGGCGTTTCCGCTACGTCGCGCCGGAGATTTTGAAGAATGGAAGTTTGCAGCGATGAAAATCACCGGAATCCGCACTTTTCTCATGCATGTCGGTCAGCCTGATCCCGCGAACTGGGCTTCCGACCAACGGTCCAGCAGTGGCGCCTCGAAACAGTTCGGCGGCACCAGAAACTGGCTCTTTCTGAAGATCGATACCGACGAGGGCATCACCGGCATCGGTGAATGCTCAGGGTGGCCGCGCGTCGTCGAGACAGCGATCCATGATCTCGCCCCACTCCTTATCGGCGAAGATCCGGCCCATACCGAACGGCTATGGCAGAAGATGCATATCGCCATGATGGGACATGGCATGCTCGGGACGGTCGGAGGCGGTGCGATGACCGGCATCGACATGGCGCTATGGGACATCAAAGGCAAGGCGCTCGGTGTGCCGGTCTGGATGCTGCTCGGCGGCAAGATGCGCGACCGGATTCCGATCTACTCGCATGCGAATACTCCCGAGCGCGCGCTTGCCATCAAGGAACGCGGCATAAAGGCGATCAAATGCGGCGGCGTCGCCGATCCGGTCCGCAAGGTCGCCGCGCTCCGTGACGCCGTCGGTGACGACATGGACATCGCCATCGATCTGCATGGGCCGCCGTGGCTGACGCCTGCGGATGCCTGCCGGCTGGTGCGGGCGCTCGAACCCTATGAATTGATGTGGGTGGAAGATCCGATCGCGCCGGAGAATATCGACGGCTACCGGCGCATCCGCGACGCAGCACATGTGCCGCTTGCTGCCGGCGAGCGCTCGGCCACCATCTTCGGCGAGCGTGAGCTTATCGAGAAGGAACTGGTCGACGTGATCCAGCCGGACACCGGCCGGGCCGGCGGTATCACCCAGATGAAGAAGATCGCGGCCATGGCCGAAGCCCATCATATCCAGATGGCGCCGCATTCGGGTTCGCTCGGACCGGTGGCGGAATATGCGGCTCTGCATCTGCTCGCCGCGATCCCCAACGCGCTCATCCTCGAGCGCCTCGACGACGACTGGGACGGCCGCCGCCAGACGATCGTGCCGCATCCGCAACAGGTCGACGGCTTGATCGCCGTTCCTGATGGCCCGGGACTTGGCTGCGATATCGACGAGGCCTTCGTGGCGCGCTTCCCCAGCAACGGCAATGTCTCGGTGCCGCAAAGTGCCGGTGCCTACAATAGCGGAACCGACAACGAGCATCTCTACGTGCAGACGCGCCAGTCGCGCCGCACCTATTTCAATCGCTAGAAGGACAGAAGGATGAAGATCGACCGCATGCGGGTTTTCATGACCCGCGACAAGGACCGTCCCCGCGTGATCGTCGCGCTCGACACCGATGACGGGCTGACGGGCTGGGGCGAATGCTACAATCACGGCCCCGACAAGGCGCTTCCGCCGCTCTTGGATTATCTCTACGAATTTCTGTCCGGCCAGGATCCGACACGCGTGGAGTATCTCGTCAATCTGCTGATCCAGCAGAGCCGGTTTCCGCCGGGGGCGCTCGGTCTTGCCGCGATCTCCGCGCTCGATCACTGCCTGTGGGACCTTGCGGCCAAGGCGGTGAATGTCCCGGTCTACAAGCTGCTCGGCGGCGAAGTGCGCGACCGCATCAAGGTCTATGCCGGTGTCTACACCGCACCGGATGCGCCGGCGGCCCGCGACGAGTTCGATCGTCTGAAGGAGGGGTGGGGTTTCACCGCCTTCAAGCTCAGCCCCTGGCGGATCGACATGCACTCCAATCGCTGGGGCAATGTCGTCAAAGCCTCGGCGGATTATTTCCGCTCGCTTCGCGAAACGGTCAATGACGAATACGAAATCGCCTTCGATGCCCATGCGAAGATTTTCGAGCCAATCGCCGCTCGCCAGCTCGGCAATGCGCTGGCGCCTTATGATCCGCTTTTTTTCGAGGAGCCGCTGCGTCCTGAAAATATCGAGGCCTGGGGCGATCTGAAACAGGGGCTCAACTGCACACTTGCGACCGGCGAGTCGCTCTACAACAGAAACGAGTTCCTGCGGCTGCTGCAGGTCAAGGGCGCCGACCTCATCCAGCCTGACATCTGCGTCGTTGGCGGCATCAGCGAAATGCGCCGCATCGCCACGCTTGCCGAAGCCTTCTTCGTCGGGGTGGCGCCGCATAACCCGATGGGACCGCTTGCGACGGCGGTCAATGTTCATTTTTCGGCGGCGGCACAGAATTTCCGCATCCTCGAATACCGGCTGCCAAAGGGACAGGCCTACGTCTATGGCGGCCTCGATATCGAGAAGCGGGAGGGAGAAACCCGTTACGTCGTCGATCCCTATCTGCCGAAGGACGGCTATCTGGAGCTGCGTCCCGACCGGCCGGGCTGGGGCGTCGAAATGGACGAGAAGGCGATGGAGGAAGAAGGTTACATCCATTGGCAGCGGCGCGTGCCGAAGCGGCCCGACGGCTCCTACGCCTTCGCCTGAGGGCATTGCGCGCTTTAAAAACAGGAGCTGGCCGCCCGGATGGACGCGGCCAGCTGCCGCAGGGCGACGCTTCTAGAGCATGATGCCGAAAATTGTGAGCGGTTTTCGGGTGACATCATGCTCTAACTCTTTAATTTAGAACAGGATTCAGATTTTAGGCCGACGGGCCTAAAATCATCCAGTTCTAGGCATCTTTCGGCAGCACTGAGCGAACCCTTGCGATGAAGACATGGAAGTCCTGCATGAACGTGCGAAGGAAATCCGCGGTTTTGTCGTTCGTGACCTCGCCGTCATCGGTGATCAGCCCCGGTGTGAACTGGATGTAGGCTTCCGGGGCATTCATCTGGGGAGAGTTGCAGAAACTGAGCACACTGCGCAAATTCTGCTGGGCGACCGCTGTGCCTATCGCGCCCGGCGACGTGCCGATCACCGCTGACGGCTTGCGTGTGAACGAGTTGGTGCCGTAGGGGCGGCTAGCCCAGTCGATGGCGTTTTTCAGCCCACCGGGTATCGATCGATTGTATTCGGGCGTGACGAACAGCACGGCGTCGACGGCTGCGATTGCCGCCTTGAATGCCTTGCCAGCCGGAGGGTAGTCGGCGTCATAGTCGTAGCTGTAGAGCGGCAGGTCCTTGAAGGATATCTCCGACATTTCAAGTTCCGGCGGGGCGAACCGCACCAACGCCTTGGCGAGTTTGCGGTTGATCGAGCCCTTGGCAAGGCTGCCGATGAGATAGCCTACTTTATGCGTGGTCATGGCGTTCTCCAATATCTCGCATGATAAGGGACGTATCATACGCTAGGATCACAGAAGGGGTTCCTGTCCTTTGATCGCAAGTCACTAATCGCCGAGGAACGTGACCGTCTCGTCGAGCGGGGCGCGGCCTGTACGGGCGTAACTAACCGTGGGGTCCTCGTACCCGATCGACATGCCGCAGAAGAGGATGAGCCCGTCCGGGGGCGACAGGACCTCCGCGACCGTCTCGCGAACCTGCGACCACGCCATCTGCGGGCAACTGTGCAGACCTTCGGCGCGGAGCAGCAGCATGATGGTCTGCAGATACATGCCGACGTCGGCCCATTGGGGTAGGCCGAGGTCACGGTCGATGTAGCAGAATAGGGCGGCGGGCGCGCCGAAACAGTTCCAGTTGGCGATTGCTGCCCGCTGGCGCGCCTCCCAGTCCTCGCGCGCAATGCCGAGCGCGCTGTAGCGCTCCTTGCCAAAGGCGGACCGGCGCTCGCCGTAGGGGGGCTTCAGCCCGGCCGGGTACATCTCGTATTGCCGCTTATCCCAGGCGTCGCCATGGGCCACGCGCTCGACGGCGGACGTCTTGAGCTCTGCCAGCGATGCGCCGGTCATCACATAGGTATTCCACGGCTGGATGTTCGATCCTGACGGCGACCAAGCTGCGGCGGACAGCACACGCTCAAGCACCTCCCTGTCCACAGGCTCGTCTTTGAACCCTCGCACCGACCGTCGACTTTTGACTGCCTCATATACGTCCATGATCGCCTCCATGGCGCTGGCCGTTCGTTACGTCCATAGTCATGGCCGCTTCCTCCAGACTGTTCCGTTGCTGATGTGATTCATTATCTCCATTCGCAATGGAGGCGTAATCACACCGTGGTCTAGGAGGCGTACATCAAACGTACATCAGGGATCGATGCGTTGCGGGGGGGGCATGTGGGCGAAGCATCGCTGGACTCCCGCGCCACCGCATCCCGGCCTGGAAGGACGCCCCTGAAGGGCCTCAGCTTGGCGCTTGCGCTCAAGCCGCAGTTGTCTTTTTCGCCGACTTCGCCATTGCGCTGCTCTTCGTTGCCGCTGCGCCGATCCCGAGTTGCCTACAAGATCATGCTCCAATCATGAGCCGCAAGAGCAACGCTTCGTCATTTCGTCAGGTGCCTACGGCTTGGACGCGTTCCACTGGAGAGCGAGGATGCCATCCGAAGATGTCGGCGAGCGTATCGAGCATCGCCGTGGCTGCGGCGGATTGAAGTGAATAGTAGATCGTCTGGGCAGCCCTTCGGGTCTGCACGAGTTCCTGTTCTCGAAGAATTGCCAAATGCTGGGAAGTCGAAGATTGGCTCAATCCCACCTCGTCGGCCAGGACGCTCACGGACATTTCTCCTTCGGCCAACAGATGCAGAATGTGAAGCCGTTTGGCATTCCCCATGGCTGACAGGAAGTTTGCTTCGTTGTCGAAGGCGTTGGTTTCAGGGGAAGGCGCGGCTGACGATTGAGTGTTCAAGGCGAGATCTCCTTTAGGGAACCAAAGCCGGGCACCAGGTCATATCCCCGAGCTTTAATTTAGAGATAACGCATGGGTGTGGAGCCGAAACCCATTATCGGCGCCTCGTCGTCTTTTTTGGCGCGAATCGGATACGCCGCGCATCAAATGGACAGCGGCGGCAGCGTCATCTTCGAGGCTGGCGTCCTTCGCCTTTGGAGCCGCTTGGCTGAAAAGCTAGCGCGCGCCGACTTGGCGCATTTGCGCGGGCAGCGTTTCCCAGGCCCGGATCAATTCGCCGATAGAGGCAGCCTCCATCTTGTGCATGACATTGCTGCGATGCAGCTTGACCGTCACTTCACTGATGCCGAGATCAAAGGCGATCTGCTTGTTGAGGCGGCCGCGCGCCACTTCATGCAGAACTTCGCGCTCGCGCTGCGTCAGCGTCTCCAGGCGCTTTATGTTGCGCTCGGCGATCGCGGCTTCCGCTCGTCGTTCGGCATCCATCGCAATGCCGGCAGTCACCGCGTCGAGCAGCGTCTGGTCCCGCACCGGCTTGGTGAGAAAATCCACGGCGCCGGCCTTCATCGCCTGGACTGTCATCGGAATATCGCCATGTCCGGTCAGGAAGATGATCGGCTTGGAAATGCCGTTTTCGGCTAGATGACGCTGCAGATGGAGGCCGCTTGCCCCCGGCATGCGCACATCGAGGATAAGGCAGCCGGGGCTATCCAAGATATCGGCATCGAGCAATTCACGGGTCGAAGCAAAACTGGTCGACTGGAAACCCGCCGACAGGATCAGCTCTGACAGCGCCTCGCGAACGGATGCGTCGTCATCGACGATAATGACGAGCGGCTGGTTCTCTTCATAACTGCACTGCAATGATAGCGGTGCCGATCTCCGCAGCAACGGCTGGTCAACTCTCATGTCACCCTCCATCTGTCGATTTATGCAAAGCGTTGGCAATGGCCGCCAGCAGGGCCTGGGCATCGAAGGGCTTGCGGAAAAATCCGCTCGCGCCTTGAGCGCGCCCCTGATCCGCTATCTCGTGGCGGCCCGTGATCATGAATACCGGCAGCTCCGGACGTGACTTCTTCACGAGGTCACGAAGTTCGAAGCCGTCGATGCCAGGCATACCTATATCGGTGATGAGCAGGTCGAGGTCCGACAGCCCGTTGACGAGCAGTGAGCCCGCCGACGAGAAGCTGCGGGCCACATAGCCCGCAGATTCAAGAAGGTCGCCCATCGATTCAAGCAACCTTGGGTCGTCATCGACAATTGCCACGACGTGTCTTGTCTTGTTCATGTTCAATTCCCTCCCACTCGGCGCGAGTGGGTTATCGGTATTTCCAATCTCTCCGCGATCCGCACCAGATCGGCGAGCGATGCCGCGGCCATTTTCTGCATCACATTTCTTCTGTGGATTTGCAGCGTCACTTCGCTGATCCCCAATTCGGCTGCTGCCTGCTTGTTGAGAAGACCGCTGACGACCAGCGGCAGCACCTCGCGCTCTCGTGGCGTCAGGTCGAGATAGTGTCGCCTCAGCATATCGAGTTCGGCGCGTTGCGATCTCTTTTCCAGATCCTCAGCGAGCGCCGCGTGGATTGCTGCCATCAGGTCCGCATCGCTAAAGGGTTTGGTCAGGAAATCCACCGCGCCGTGCTTGATCGCACGCACGGAGGAGGGAATGTCGCCGTGACCTGTGATGAAGACGATCGGCGGATGATCCCTGTCGGCGATCTGTCTCTGCAGGTCGAGGCCGTTGATGTCAGGCAGCTCGATATCGAGGATGAGGCAGGCGGGCACGTCCGGCTTGTCCGCTTTCACGTAGTCGCCGGCCGATTCGAAGGTGATGGCGCGCATGCCGTGCGAGTCCAGCAGCTCGCTGAGCGCTTCCCGAACACGTTCATCGTCGTCGACGACGAAGACGATATGGTCGTCGGCCGTCATGACGCCGCCTTTGTTTCTATGGGCAAGGTGAAGAGCAACGTCGCTCCGTGCGGATTGTTCTTCTCGGCCCACAATCGTCCGCCGTGCAACTCGACGATCGAGCGGCAGATCGCCAGCCCCATGCCCATGCCGTTTTCCTTCGTCGTGAAGAACGGCTCGAACATCTTTTCGGGAAAGTCGATGCCCTGTCCGCGATCGCTGATCTCGGTCTGGAGGATATTCCCGATCTGGCGCACGCGGATTTCGACGACCCTGTCGCCTGTCGTGGCGTCCATTGCCTCGATACCGTTGCGGATGAGATTGATCAGAACCTGCTGGATCTGGACGCGATCGATTGCGATGAGCGGAAGGGTGTCGTCGAGCTCCACCTCCATCCGAACGTGACGACGCCAGGCCTCGTCGGCCATGAGGTTGCGCACTTCGTTGACGATACCGGAGAGCGTCGATGGGATCCTCCTGTCCACGGATTGCTTGAACAGGGCGCGAATACGGCTGACGACATCTGCCGCCGAGTTGGCATCTCGGATGATGCGCTCGACTGTCCTCTGTGCCCGCTCCATATTCGGCGGCTCGGCCATGAGCCAGCGCTGGCAGGCGTGTGAGTTGGCCACGACGGCCGCAAGTGGCTGGTTCACCTCGTGCGCGATGGAGGCTGAAAGCTCGGCGAGGCTCGCCACTTGGCTCGCCCGTGCAAGACCCTCTCGCGCCCGACGCAGATCTTCCTCCGCGTGAACCTGACCGTCGATATCCAGGCAGATGACATTCCACTGGACGATGACGCCTTCGGCATTGCGCATCGGTGCCGCGCGCGTCTCGACCCAGCGATATTCACCATCATGGCGCCGCAGACGGTGCCTACGCGCATAGGGCTCGCCAGAGGACAACGAATGGGAATAGTTTTCTTTGACCCCTGCCACATCGTCGGGATGAACACCGGCATCGAGTGTGCCTTCCAGCCGGGTTTTGCCTGTTCCATCCAACTCATCGAGATTATAACCGAGGAAGTCGCGCAGTTGCTGGCTGCGATAGATCGGTTCTCCATCAGGTGCTGCGCAATCGATCATTGCCGGCAGCGTTTCAACGAGCTGCCAGAGCGATCGTTCTCTCTCCCGCAGTGCCTCCTCGACGCGCAGTTGATCGTCGATGTCATGCGAAAGACCATACCATTGGACGATCCGGCCGCTTTGATCCCGCAGCGGCTCCGCGCTGCCTTTCACCCAGCGGTAGACGCCGTCGGCGCGCCGCAGGCGATACTGGCTGGAGAAGCGCTCCCCCGTAGCAAAGGAATGGTTGAGCGCTTGCTCGAGGCCGGCTGCATCGTCGGGATGGACGGCGGCCTCGATGAGCGCCGCTAGCCGGCTGACGCCCGGCTTTTCTGTATCGACAATGTCGAGACCCAAAAAATCGATCAGGCGCTGGTTGAAGAAGGTCGGAGCGCCTTCCGGGTTGAGCCGCCAGAGCAGGCTCGGAACCATGTCCACGAGTTGCGAAAGCTCCCGCTCCCGGTCGCGTAGCGCTTCCTGCGCGCGCATCTCATCGTCGATGTCGACTGATATGACATACCATTGCATGATCGCGCCGCTTTGATCGCGTAGCGGCTCGGCTCGGCCATCGACCCAGCGATAGGCTCCGTCGAAACGGAGCATGCGATATTTTATCGAGAAGGGATCGCCGCTGGCGAGCGAATGGTGAACCGTCTCGAGCAACCTCGATGCGTCATCGGGATGGACGAGGGTGTGGATGACCGAGGAGAGCCGGCTCATGCCGGGCTTGTCCATATCGCCAACGTCGAGACCGAAAAAGTCGATCAGGCGCTTGTTGAAGAAGACCGGTTCGCCTCCCGGCGTCAGGCGCCTGATCTGAACCGGGACCATGTCCACGAGTTGCGACAGCTCGCGTTCGCGGTCGCGCAACGCCTCCAGCGCACGCACCTCCTCGTCGATATCGAGGGAGACGCCGTACCATTGCACGACCGTTCCGTCGTCATCGCGCCGCGGCTCCACCCTGCATTCGGCCCAGCGGTAGACGCCATCCTTTTCAAGCCAGCGAAACCGCATGGCGGAGCCGCTGCCGGCTTCGAAACAATTGCGCAGCGTGCGCTGCACGGCGGACGCATCCTCGGGATGAATCAGCTGCTGCAGCAGCTCGTCGATGCGCGGTTCGGCCTGAGAGTCGAAATTGGCGATGACGGCGCGGAAATGATCCTGGTAGCGTTTGTTGAAGTAGGTCGATCCGCCTGTCGGTTCGACGCTCCATATGCGGACCGGCACGGCATCGATCATCTGCTGAAGCTGTCTTTCGCTCCGCCGAACGGCCTCTTCGGCACGCATCTGATCATCGATGTCGTGACAAAGCCCGTACCACTGGACAGTGTTTCCGGCCTGATCACGCATCGGCTCGGCGCGGCTAGACATCCAGCGATAGAGACCGTCGGCGCGCCGCAGCCGATACCGCATGACGAAGCTCTCGCCGGTGGCGAGGCAATGGCGAAGGGCGTCCCTGAACCCGGCTGTATCATCGGGATGAACGGTGGCCTGCAGGACCGCCTCCAGCCGGCTCATGCCCGGCCTGTCCGAGTCCGCCACGTCAAGACCCAGGAAGTCGACCATCCGCCTATTGAAGAAAGTCGGCTCGCCCTCGGGCGTCAGACGCCAGACATGGCTCGGAACCATGTCCACGAGCTGCGAGAGCTCCCGTTCCCGGTCGCGCAACGTCTCCACGTTTTGGTGCAATGTCAGCACGGCCAGCTGGTGCTGTCGGGATATGGCGGCGACAATCAGCGCCGAAAATGCCGAGATAGCCAGAAACAGCTGCAGCATGATCTGATTGTGTTTCTGGGACTCGGGATCGCCGGAAAATTGGCTGGCCCCTGTTATCGTGAATACCGCCGTGATCAGAGCAAGCAGAGCGAGCGATACCGCGGCGCCCTTGAACTCGAAGCGGACCGCGGCCCAGAGAAGTGGCGGCATGATGATGTAGGCGAAGGGAAGGTAGCCGCTCAGCGAAAGAGCCGCGACACCAAGAAAGATCAGCCCCAGGACGCAGGCTTCCACCCATTGCGCGGCCGAGAACTGCATCTTGCTGCGCCAGCTGTGAAAGAGGACCAACGCCAGCGGCGCGACGATGAGGACACCGGTTGCGTCTCCGATCCACCATAGCGGCCAGGCCGTCGCGAAGGATTGCGATTGGATCGCGAACCAGGCAAGCGTGGCACTTCCCACGGTCGCGCTCACGATCGGTGCGATTCCGGCGGCCAGGATGACGAATGTGAGAACTTCCCGCAGAGTTTCCAGCTGAACGGGATGTTTCAAGGTCCGGTTCACCAGCCATGCCGCGACCATTGCTCCAAGAGCGTTGCCGACATAGATCAGGAAGGCCGCAGGCACGGGGCTGTAGAACCACAGGAAATTGCTGAACATTTCCGCCAGGCAGCCCACCAGGATCCACCATGGCCAGCTGCGCCTGGAGGCGAGGATGAGGGTCGCGACGAAAAGCCCGCCCGGGGGCCAGATGGAAATACCCGTTCCCGGCACGATTGCCAGCGACTGTGCGAAGCCGCAGGCGAGTACATAGGCGAGGAAGAAAAGCCCCAGATGCAGGAGCCGGGGACGGTGGGACCAGACGCTCAGCATCAACTGCTCCTGCCGGACAGAGAGAACCGGCGGATCGTCAGCATTTCCTGCAGCAGTCATTCTCGATTTCGGGGCTGGCGAGCTCATGTTACGAACCGTAATCCCGCTGCACCACAACCGCAACTCATGGAAACCCATGCATTGCGCGGGAATGTAGCCGGAATTTTCGGGCAAACGACGGATCGGAAGAATGCTCTGTTTTCCCGATGGCGCATCCTAGGCTTCGGGCTGGTTCCGCTATGCCGTAGGACCTAGGACGCCTGACCTCAGTCACGATGGAAGGCGTCCGGCTTTCCGGTCATTGTCGATCCCACGTGAGGCATTGCAGACGAGATGCAACAGAGGATGCCGATATGAAAATCACCGTGGTGGGAGCAAGCGGTCTGATCGGAACGCGGCTCAGCGAGAAGCTGCGCCAATCGGGCCACGACGTCGCGGCCGCATCATTGTCGCTTGGCGTCGACACGGTTGCCGGCAAGGGACTGGACGTGGCGATGGCGGGAACCGAAGTCGTTGTGGACGTGACCAATGCCGCATCGTTCGGTGACAGTTCGGCGCTCGATTTCTTCAAGGCGTCGACAAAGAACTTGCTCGCAGTTGCGGCGCAGAGCGGCGTCCGGCACTATCTCGCACTCTCCGTCGTTGGCACGCCGCACCTCGTGGAGAGCGATTATTTTCGTGCGAAAATGGTGCAGGAAAATCTCATCCGGGCTTCAGGTCGACCCTATACGATCCTCCGCTCCACGCAATTTTACGAGTTCATAAACGGATTGATCGACATCGGTGCAGAAGACAATGTCTTTCGGTTGCCACCGGCCTTGATGAGGCCGGTCGCAGCCGGAGATGTCGCTGCATTCCTGGCGGAACTGGCAGCCGGTGCTCCCTTTGGCGATGTCGTCGAAATCGGCGGTCCGGAGCAGTTCGGCATCGATGAAATCGCCCGGATCTATCTCGCCGCGAACGAAGACGAACGCCAGGTGATAGCAGATCGATCCACGTCGTATTTCGGCGTCGAACTGACCGACGACGCACTGATTCCCGGCGCCGGTGCGCGCATGGCGCGCCAGACGCTTGCCGACTGGCTCTACCAATCGATGGGGGAGTAGGCCATGTGGCTTTTCTTCCGGCCGGTAGGAGACTTTGACCCGCGACAGAACGTCCATCTGGCTGCGATTAGAACCCTCAAAGGCTCACCGCAATCTTTAAATCGAGATGAGCGGGGGTTTCAAGGCTTGCCTCCTGAAAGATTGGTGGCGGGTACAATAATGAGCGAGCATATTCCGTGTCGGTTGAGCAGCGTTTAACCCAGCCGCCTAGATCAGTGCTTCGGGAATGCCCCAAGGTTGACAAAAAGACATCCATTGCCGATCTCTATCTGGGTCAGAAGGTCGGCCCTTACCTCTTCGCCAACAACCGCTTTTATGTGCCGCCACTTTTGGCTCTTCGGATGTGCGGGCACCGGTACGCCTTCTCGTAAGAACAGCGTCACTTCAGGAGCTTCATCTGATTTGTAGATGCAAATTCTCAACGGCTCACATCCCTGTTAACAGCAAATATTGTGCACTGCAAAACGAGGGATGGCAAACATTCATTTGCCGGCTACGTCAACGTTGGCCGGTTTAGACCCGTGATCTGAGGCGCACCCTGCCGCCCGATGCTGAGGACGGCGTCCGTCGGAAGGTCGAGGGGCGCGACTCTGGAGGTTCGGGTGTTTTCACCCAAGTCGCCGGGGTTCATCACCTCGAAGCATTCAAGAAACCTGTATGAAGCTCAGGGTTGAACTCGTCGCACCCCGCTCCAAATCCCGTCGGCAGCAGTCGAAAAGGAGGGCAGGCGCACATGGGCAACGCACAGATCGATCGGGTCGGTCGAGTGAGACCAGGCTTGGGTTTCATTCTCGTCCTCGTTTCCCTACTGTCCAGCGCTCAATCCTTCGCCGCACCCGCCGATATCGGCGGCCTGACGGTGACCCTGCCCGATGCTGCTTCCGGCTGGAGGAAAGCCGGAAAGGGCAATCTCTTCATGCTCCAGAAGGAATTTCTGGAAACGGAGGACGACAAGCGCGGCAATGCTCTGATTCAGATCACCAAGCCGCTCGCGGCAGCGCGCAATTCCCTGCAGGCCGGCATGAAGACCTTCGTTGCGACGCTGCCCGACATGGCAAAGGAAGATATCCTGATCAAGCATTACGGGGTCTCGGTAAACGGCTATGACATCCGCGCGGAAGAACGCTGCTGCGTCCAACAGAAGAACGTCAGCATCAGCCAGATCGTCGTCGGCATCGCCGGCGACAAGCGGCAGGCCTTTCTGCAGCTCGTGCTGCCGAATGTCAGCGGTGACAGAAGCAGTGGCGCCGAGGCCGATTTCGCTGCCCTGGTCCGCTCGGTGAAGCTTGATCCTTCCGACAAGGATTTCGACCTCGTGCCGACGAGCGGCGATGGCGGGCTGGACGGCGTCTTCACCCATCTCGATACCGGAATCCGGCCGAATGTCTTCGGCGGCATGGATTTTTATTCGGACAGCACGATCACCATCTTCGACCCGAAGGGTCTGTTCAGCACAGAGCTACCGAAGGGCGGCCGGAGCATCACCGAACATTGTAAGGAGACCCCGACCGATTGCGGCCTCTACAAGCTTGTCGGCGGCGGTTTCTTCTCCTCCACCGGGTCGATCGAAACGCGCAGCGTCACCTCTGCCTACGGCACGATCGAGACAGAGACGAAGACATTCTCGAAAAAGGGCGAAGACCTGGTGATTGCCGAGGCAGACTATCGCGCCGTGCCGCCATTTGATGAGAGCACGACACTTGACGGCGAATGGGTATCCACCTTCGCCTCGAGCGGCATGACCGCGACCTCATCGGGATCGGTGGCGTCCAGCCATACCCTGAGGCTTCATCGAAACGGTACTTTCGAACGCACAGGCTGGTTGGGCGCCTCGACGACGAATGAAGTCGGCGGATCGAAATCGGGCGTCACCACGTCAAGCAACCGGCCGGGCGCCAGCGGACGCTACAAACTTTCCGGCTATCGCCTCGATCTGACCGACGCCAGCGGCAAGACCGAGACCATGAGCATATTCGAACCGGACAAAGGTTCCGACGGGCTTCTGGTGATCAACGGCAACAACTACCTGAAGGACGACGGAAAATAGAGAGGCAGCGTCCAGGCTATTGATAAATTGGATTTATCCGGGGAATTTCTTGAATTCCGGCTGGCTTGAAAGTCACCCGTGTTGTCAACCATTGCGAACCATTGGCATGGCTCGCACCGACTCAAATCTGTCCGACGTCGCCGGTCGTCTCGGCGGGCGGAAACGGGTGGTTTGGTTAAGCATTTGTAAATTGGTAACGAATCGAGGCATATAGTAACTGCGCAACTGAAGCGCTTTCGTTCAAAATTGCGCAGTTACTTGGGAAAAAGATC
>NZ_JBYGKO010000003.1:0-715244 GCF_057653715.1 Rhizobium sp. WSM1328
ATGAACGCGTTTAGCCCGCTACCGTCGTTTGAGTTTGACGACAAGATCCTGATGCAAGGTGCGGAAATCTCGCGCAAGCTCGATCAACTGCGTCTGGAGAACTTTCCCCCGAACGCGAAGAAAGACCTGCGTCAGTTCTCGCTCGCGGAAGTCGCGCACTACCTTGGCGTCACCCCGAGCAATTTGAAGCGCCTCTATCTCGACGGCAAAGGGCCGAAGCCAGTCACAATGTCGGGAAATCGCAGATACTACACTGCCGAACAGATGTTGGAGCTGCGATTTTTTCTGGACAGGACAGGGAAGTCGGAAGCTAAGAAATATGTTCCTCACCGCAAGCCGGGCGATAAATTGCAGGTCATTGCGGTCGTCAACTTCAAGGGAGGCTCTGGCAAGACGACCACAACGGCTCACCTTGCGCAGCACTTGGCGCTGACCGGACACCGCGTGCTTGCCATCGATCTTGACCCACAGGCGTCGCTCTCGGCTCTGCACGGTTTCCAGCCGGAGCTTGATCGGAATCCCTCGCTCTACGATGCGATACGCTATGACGACGAGCGCAAGTCGATTGCCGACGTCATTCTGCCGACCAATTTCCCTGGCCTCGATATTGTCCCGGCGAATCTGGAATTGCAGGAATATGAATACGACACGCCCCTTGCCATGCAGGCTGGCACGGATGGGAAGCGCTTCTTCACGCGTCTCGGCAAGTCGCTCGAGGAGGTTGACAGCCGCTACGACGTCGTGGTGGTCGATTGCCCTCCGCAACTGGGATATCTCACCTTAACCGCGCTCACTGCGGCGACCTCCGTCTTGATTACAGTCCATCCGCAAATGTTGGACCTGATGTCGATGTCGCAGTTCCTGCTCATGCTCGGCAATATCACCAAGACAATTAAAAAGGCTGGTGCCAATGTGCGCATGGACTGGCTCCGTTACCTGATCACCAGATTTGAGCCAACGGATGTACCGCAGGTGCAGATGCTGGGCTTCATGCAATCGATGTTTGCCGAGGAAATCCTCAAGAGCCCGATGGTGAAGACAACGGCAATCTCCGATGCCGGCTTGACGAAACGTACCCTCTACGAGCTCGATCGCTCAAATTTCACGCGAGAAACCTATGACCGCGCGATCGAATGCATGGATGCCGTCAATTTCGAGATCCAAGGATTGATCCATAGGGCTTGGGGGAGGCTCTAATGATGTTGACCGCCGTCAAAACAGCAAGATTCTGCAGTCGAAACAACCCGATAACATGGCTTCGAGGATAGCGATATGGCTCGGAAAAACCCATTCGCCAATGTGATGAGCGACACGCCGGCCGACAGCAACCGGGCAGTGCTTGATTACACCATCCGGGGCGCTTCTAAGTCGATCCTGAATTCCATCGATGAGATGGCGGCCCGTGCAGATAAGCTGCTGGAGGGCGAGACTGTCATCGAGCTGAACCCGGATCTGGTCGATGTATCGTTCGTGCGCGATCGCATTGAGGAGGATGAACAGGAGTTCAACGAATTGCTTTCGGCAATTCGGGAGCGGGGGCAGGACAGCCCGATCCTGGTACGGCCTCACCCCAAGGATTCCGAGCGCTATATGGTGGTGTTCGGGCATCGACGTCTTCGGGCGGCAAGGGCTCTCGGAAGAAACGTCCGTGCAGTCGTCAAAGACCTGAAAGATAGCGATCATCTCGTCGCGCAGGGGCAAGAGAATTCGGCGCGCGCCAATCTGTCATTTTTTGAGAAGGCAATGTTCGCGAATGAAATCGCGCGGCTTCACTTCGATGGTGACAACGCAATTGTTCTCTCGGCACTTTCGGTGGACAGGGCGACCCTATCGAAGATGCTGGCGGTGGCAAGCATGCCTCGCGAATTGCTGGATGCGGTCGGAGCAGCCAAGGGCATTGGACGTGATCGCTGGTACGAGCTGAAGACCCTGTTGGAGCGGCCCTCGAATTTGGAGAGGGCACGTGCCTTCCTCGCAACCGCGGAATTCAACGCGAAGACAGGCGACGATCGGTTCAACGTACTGCTGACGCATATCAAGGCATCAGGCAGATCAACTCCATCGAAACAGGTTCGTGCGAGCAAATGGATTGCCGACGACAAGTCCGTTGCCGCTGATCTGCGGAGCGACGGACGAACTTTTACACTTGCTTTGAAGGCCAAGGATGCGGTCGGGTTTGGGGATTTCCTCTCCGAGAGCCTGACGGATCTCTACAAGGTCTATCGAGGCCGAAACGTTCAACAAGGAGAGTAGACCGCAAAAGAAAAAGGCCCCCAACGACGCGGTCGTGGAAGCCTTCCTCGTATTCCTAGCAGATCGAGAATCGCATTTCCACGAATCACAGTCAAGAGTCTTGGCACCGCTTTTTGGTGAGCAGAGTTCTTTTGCCTAAACTGAGGTGAAGGCAAATGGAGAGTGGATATGTGACGACGCCCTTTGGGCGGCGGCCGATGTCGCTTGGCATGCTGGCAAACCAGCACCTGGCCGAGACCATCGAGCCGGGAATGAAACGCAGCAAATGGAAGCTGTTCAGGGCGATCTGCGAAGCACGGCCGGCGCTTGGCGTCACCGATCGGGCACTGACGGTGCTCGACGCGCTTCTGACCTTCTACCCTGACGACGAAATCTCCGAGGAAAAGGGACTGATCGTCTTCCCGTCGAATGCGCAGCTTTCGTTGCGCGCCCGCGGCATGACGCCAGCGACCCTCAGGCGGCATCTTGCTGTCCTGGTCGAGGCCGGCCTGATCCTGCGCAAGGACAGCCCGAATGGAAAGCGCTATGCGCGCCGCGACAGGGCAGGGGCGATCGGCGATGCCTTCGGCTTCAGCGTCGCACCGCTTCTGGCGCGTGCTGTCGAAATCGAAAGCCTGGCCGCTCAGGCGGTTGCCGACCGGGAGCTGTTACGGGTGACCAGGGAACGCCTGACGTTGTGCCGGCGGGACATTTCCAAGCTGATCACGGCGGCGCTCGAAGAAGGGGTTTCCGGTGATTGGGAAGGCATTTCGGCGATGTTTCGAACGCTTCTTGCCCGAATTCCACGGGTGGCGACCGCCGAAGACCTGGCACCGCTGCTCGACGAGATGGCGATGCTGCGTGCAGAGATCGTCAACATGCTGGAAAGACGGATAAAAACACAAAAAATTGACGCCAATGAGTCTCAAATTGAGCATCACAAACAGAATTCAAATCCCGACTCCACTTATGAACTTGAACCAAGCTTCGAAACGAAGCAAGGCGAAAAGGCAGCGGCCGACAATGACCCGAACGCCGGGCCGTTATCGGCCGAACGAAGATTGAAGCAGCAAAAGCCTTCCGGCCGGATGAGCAACAGGGCGGGGGGCGCAGCCGACCCGGGCGCCGGACAAGGCCTGAAATCCTTCCCGCTCGGCCTCGTCCTCCAGGCCTGCCCCAGTATTCTCGACTATGGGCCCGGCGGAAACATCGGCAATTGGCGAGACTTGATGTCGGCGGCCGTCGTCGTGCGTTCGATGCTCGGCGTCAGTCCCTCGGCCTATGAGGAAGCCTGCTCGGGCATGGGCCCGGAAAACGCCGCCACCGTGATCGCCTGCATCCTGGAGAGGGGAGGGCACATCAACTCGCCCGGCGGTTATCTCAGAGATCTGACCCGAAGGACCGAAAAGGGCGAGTTTGCAATCGGACCGATGCTGATGGCGCTCGCGCGGGCGAATGGTGGAGTGCGGCGCTATGCCAGCTGAGGGGGAGACGGGTGCCTGTTTTGGCTGGAAATGCCTGCCCGCGTGAGATCCACTGTGGCGGAGCGATTTCCTCCACTGTCGCGGCCAGTCTCGCGATCGAATAGGCTTTAGGGATGAAAGCGGTTGTTTTCTCTGTGAGCTCGTTATTATCGTTCAGTGGTCATTGGCCTCATCAGGCGGGTGGCATTCCCCGGCTCTCAGCGAAAGTCCATCAAGGGTCCGAAAGCCTTGGAATTCAATCGCTCCTTCGAGCGCCAGGGCAGATTTTTCGGCAAATAATCACCCCGCCGATCGTCAATGATCGTCGTCGGATCTCGACGACACTGAAGAAAAGGCAACGAGGTGGCGGAAGTAATCTGAGATATAGATTCTGGTTAACGGGCTGTTAACCATTGTTTCAATGCGTTACGCCTCATCTACGTTGTCTCAGATCATGTGGCGCGGTAGGCATAAGGGTGGCGGTCATCATTGTTACAGTTGGCGGGGACAGCTTTGACGGATTGTGGGCGCAGCATCGGCGCCGCGCCGTACGGGACGCGCGGGTGCTGTTTGCCAAGGCGGCGCACGCCCGATTTCCTCCTGTCCCATGAAAGGAACCGACCCTCGGTTCAGCAGGTAGAGGCGCTGTAGTCTGGTGGGAATGCGTCGGCCGGTCGGCGGGCTAGTCGAAGAGCTGCACGCGCTCAAGACCGAGGGAGAAATGCTGCGATCCGAGAACGAAGTGTCTTGCGGGAGGGCAATGCGCAGCTGCGCCTGGCTATCGTTCCGGTAATGCTGGCCAATTCCCTATCGGTAAGCATGACTCATATTGGGTCCACTGCTGGAGAAGCGTAACGCATCCTCTACCCGAAGATGGAGGATCAACAATCCACGACACACAAGAATCGACGACTCTGAAAACTCGTCATTCTAATTCGGTGGTCACTCAACTCCGAACGAGCTTAGCTTCTTTAGAAGAGCCTCCGAAATCTCGAACTGGCGCGCCGCTTCGCGTCCCATCGAGTTCTTGACGATCGTCTCGCTTAACATTCCACTTCTCACCAGAAGATCCACCGTCTCCTTGACGCCGCTGCGCCTGCGATGCATTGGGGCCGGAGAATGCCGCAGTGGCGATGGCGTGCATTCCCGAGCGATCAAACTTCATAAACTCGGCCGGCGGATATCTGCGCGATCTTACGAAGCGCGCGGAGCTCGGAGAGTTTTCGCTTGGGCCGATGCTCATGGCTCTGTCGAAGGCAAATGGCGAGGGGACGCGGAATGCGGGGGTAACGGAGGCCGAGACTATTTCTACTACAAGGGGCCACTTCAACGGTCGAAGCGTTCTGCTTGTCAAAATACCGGGCTCGCGGGCATCGCTCGTTCTGCATAGCCGCTGATTTCTCCTGCGAAATGCAGGAGGATACGCAACTGGATATGTGGATAGACGGCGGGAGCCGGATGAAGATGAAATGTCAAACATTATCAGCTGGTAGTTTCTTGAGAAACGAGGCGCTTCCGATGACGAAATACCAAACATCCGCTGTTCAGACCCTTTTGGGGGACATGATTTACTCATCCCCAGGTGTTCATCGAAGCTTCTCGGGCGATGTTTTTAGATGTGGAGGGGCGGCTGGTTCATCCAGGGGAATTTGGCGTTTGCCGTGAGGCCGTAGCCAAGCAGTTCATTCGCGCGTTTGTCCCTAGCAAACGGTCCGGACGATTTACAACGCCGCTCTTATTCTGGCCCCAAGCGGGCTATCCACGCTGAACCGCCAGAAAAAAAGCAACGATCAAGATCACGAAGAGCCCGGCCGCAGCCGCCGCTATCCCCACAAGAGCAAACCATGTCCGCATATCGAGAAAGCTTGGTCGCCGACCGTCAGCCGCCTTTGTGCCGAGAAATGCCAAAGCTCCGAGGACAACCGGCGTACCCCCTCCAATGACCATCGCTACTGCACCTTCCGGGGCAGTGGTTCGCCAGATCATCCCGAATACGCAAATGCCGGCAATCGTTCCAACGATGAGGGAGCCAAGAATGAGAAGAATGCGCATTGTGTGTCTTTCGCCAATGAAGGCGCTATTATTCACCGGGCAATTTTACATTCATATCGTAGGAGCAGCCAATGAGTGTTTGACGGTCCAGCCGAATGATTCCGACAAGTAGCCTTCTGACGCAGGGCTCAATAATGCAATCGTGGAATCGATATCATTATCAAAAGGAAAGCAATTGCGGCTGCGATTGTCACCGCAGCACTACAAAGAATAGAGCCCGCAATAACGCTCGGGCTATAATATCCCGGAATGAAAACCAACGCCACAATGAGCGCGCACGCTGTTGGGGCGAGAAAAATCCAAGGCTTGTATTGAAAATTCCCAATCCCCTCCAAAAGAACAAAAACGGAAGGGGCAAAAACTTGTGTCATGAAAGTCAGCGGGATAACCAGCAGCCATATGATCAGCGCGAGGAAGACTCCGTCTCTAAATGTCTTTTTGCGGGGTATGAGTGAATCGCGCATATTGTTTTAGGTTTAGCCTTGGTTTCCTCGAGCCGCGCGTGTCCTTTAAAAGGACCATTCGCGGTGTAGGGTTTGCTGGAGACGCGTCAAATACTCACCCGCTTGGTCCCGCATAACCGATAAGCAGGAACGGTATGAGGAGAGCCAATTGAATAGCACGTTTGGTCGATCTTAGAGGAGCTAGCCAGGCCGCACGATCACCACTTTGTCGCTCTGGGCAGGTCTCATACCAATCTGCATTGATCAGAACCGATGCACCCAGTCGCGCATTCCGATTGAGATGATCTTCCAGGGTTGGTCGATGAGCTTCTTTCAGGCCTTGCAGCGGTGACCGACGATGTCGTCATAGGACGTGAAGACCCGGTTTGATAGCCAGTTGTCGCGCATGAACTGCCAGACATTTTCGACGACGATCATCTCACCGTTCGCGATCGCTGCGTTTGGAGCACTTTTGGAGAGCTTCGTGGTTTCCGAGCTTCTGAAACTCGCGTCCTGGTCGGAGCGGCGGCCTAACCTTCTAGCACTACCGGACCAAGGATCAGGACGAGCTGGACGGGGTAATCGAGGACCGTCGCGGGCGGATCGTCGGAATTGAAGAGAAAGCATCAGTCACGGTCAAATCGGACGGCTTCAAAGGGTTGAGGCAACTACAGGAAGCTGGTGGGGAGCGCTTTATCCGTGGCCTGGTGCTTCACGATCATGATCGCGTGACCCCGTTCGGAGAGAAGTTGCACGCCGCCGTCCGGACCCTGATCGCGCAGCAAAGCTCGCGAAGCAGCCCTAGGGGATCGCCGAAACCAGCAGGAACACGGCAAATATCACTAGATGGATCGCCCCTTGTAGCACCGTCGTGCGGCCGGTCCCCAGGGTCAGGGTGCTCACGAACAAGGTAAGCACCAGCAGCGTCGTGTTCGCGGCCGAGATGCCTAGGGCCAGTTGCTGGTCAAGAACAAGCGAGACTACCGCGACAGAGGGTATGGTCAACCCTATACTCGCGATGGCCGATCCGAGAGCTAGGTTGATGCTATTCTGAAGCTGGTTCTTGAGGGCGGATTTCGCTGCGGCAATCCCTTCCGGCAAAAGCACGATCGCGGCGATGACCACGCCGACAAAGGTGTGCGGCAGTCCGGCAAGATCGATGGCCGCATCGAGGGAGGGCGACAAGGTCTTCGCTAGAAGAACGACGGCGACTAGCGAAACCAGCAACAGACCCAGGCATGCCAGGGCTTCCCGGTCTGAAGGCTTCGGGTGGTAGACCTCCGTCATGTCCTCACCGATCACATCTTCAGCGGGGCCATCCAAGAAGTAGGCGCGATGCTTGACCGTTTGCACGAAGACGAAGACGCCCCAAAGCATCAGAGAAACGATGCCGATGAACATCGCCTGGAGTGGAGAATAAGACGGGCCGAGAACTGTCAGCGTGTGATTTGGCAGGATCAACGCCAAGGCGGCGAGGGTGCCGAGCACCGCCAGGGCGGAGGACGCACCCTTAAGCTGGAACGACTGCTCGAAGTGCCGGCTTCCTCCCATGATCAGACAAAGCCCGACGACGCCATTGAGCACGATCATCACGGCGGCGAACACGGTATCCCGCGCGACGGAGCCGCTGCCTTCAGCCCCGGACACCATAATCGAGACGATCAATGCGACTTCGATGACCGTGACAGCGATTGCCAACAGGATCGAACCAAATGGCTCGCCGAGCTTAAGCGCGAGGACTTCCGCGTGGTGAACTGCGCTAAAGACGGTGGCGGCAAGCATGATACCGGCAAGAACAAGGACCACCGGACCGTCGGAGGGAACGAAGTGGAGAAACTTCACAGCGAGAAGCTGGGATGCCAAGAGCGGGGAGAGCCACGTCCACGTCGGGATTGCCGGGTGATGTGTCTCGCTTGCGACGCCGGCTTTCAGTACGTTCATGTGTGTTCCTGACTGGCGATTGAACGCGTGGCAGAAAGCCGGCGTGTCGGAAAATCAATGGCGCTCGAAATCATGTCATAAGCAAGCCTGGATCCTGAAATCGTGTTACCGTGCATGAAGCGATCCGTCCGAACCTTGCCCATACTCGTGACCGTGGAGACTGAGTTGGGTTCGATGGGCGTCGGTGTATAGTGTTCGCATGCCTGTTTGGAGCGGGTCTTGTCGGAATGTATAGCCGCAGCAAGCCGGGTCACGACCTCGAGTAGGACTCGCGAGACACGTCCTGGTTTCGACAGCCGTCGTTGGAACTCTCTCGCAGATTACCTACACCCTATGATCAACTGGGAGGTTGGCCGCCCGCGAACCATCGGCGCCGAGGGCTAATGGGGACTGCGGAAAGCGAGTTTGAAAAGGGTGCTCCGGATCAGGGGCAGACACCCTTTTCGTGCTGAGTTTTGCAGTCTCAGCGGAACGGAAATTAGCAGAGAGATTGCTGTCTACCATCGGACCGAAGTCCGACTCACCCGCAATAATTCGTCGATGGCAGTGCCGAGGGGACATCATCGATCAATGCGCCCCTCGATCCGAGGTGATTGCGGACGAGCAACTCGCCAGGGCGGGCTCTCGGTTGGCGGACGCGTGGAACAAGGCCTTTACATCGTATCCTTGAGGCGAGATTTGACCTTCGATCTCGGCCTCAGCCAGACGGAACTGGCGAGCCTGCAGCGCCTCTTTTTTAATGCTAAACCGTATAGCCCCGATACTGCTCGACGCGGAGCTCAAGCGGCTCGATGCCTCGCCGCCGGAGATTGCGACGATTGCGGCGCGATTTGATGGCGGGAGCTTGAGGATGGGCTCGTCAATCAGGTATTCAACGCACCGAAGCTCGTCATACGAGACGAATGCACTTGGCATTGGTCGAGAGCGTTCAGTTCATAATCGGACCCTGAGGAGTTCTCGCCGTGGCCATGTTTGAAAAGCGGATGACTGCGGCAGGTGGGCCCGATTCTGGCGACGTCGACTCTGGGTATGCCTGGTGGCGGCTGGTACTCACGTTGATCCTCGGCACCGTTGCCTGCGTCGGCAATTGGTCCGTCGTGGTGCTTCTTCCAACCCTGCAAGTCGAGTTCGACACGGTGCGTGGCGGTGCCTCGCTTCCCTATACCTGCACCATGCTTGGCTTTGCCTTTGGCGGGGTTGTAATGGGGCGTCTGGCCGATCGGGTCGGCATCGTCGTGCCAGTACTGATCGGCGCGTTCCTGCTTTGCGTTGGCTACATCCTGGCTGCTCTTACCACCAATATTTGGCAGTTCGCAGCCTTCTCGCTGGTAATCGGCCTTGGATCAGCTGCCGGCTTCGCGCCGCTGATATCCGACCTCTCTCTTTGGTTTAGCAGGCACCGGGCGCTCGCAGTCGCCTTTGCGGCCTCGGGCAGCTATCTTTCCGGGGCGGTTTGGCCGATGGCTATCGAGCATTTCCAGACGACCCAGGGCTGGCGCGCAACCCATGTCGGAATCGGCATTTTCATCCCACTGGTGATGGTGCCCATCGGTCTGCTGTTGAAGCGGCGTCTACAGACCGTAACCTATGTCCAGGCCGAGGCGGTAACCGAAGCAGCACGCAACGAACTGGGCCTAAGCCCGAACGCGTTGCAGGTCGTCCTTGTCGTCGCGGGCTTTGCGTGCTGCATGGCAATGTCAATGCCGCAGGTCCATATCGTCGCATATTGCGGGGATCTCGGCTACGGTGTGGCGGTGGGCACGCAGATCATCGCCTTGATGCTTGGACTGGGTGTCGTCAGCCGATTGGCGTCCGGGGCGGTCGCCGATCGGATCGGTGCCGGGCCGATGTTGATCCTCGGTTCCTCGATGCAGGCGGCAGCGCTGCTGCTATATCTGTATTTCAACAGCAAGTCGTCGCTCTATGTGATCTCCGGCCTGTTCGGGCTATTTCAGGGTGGCATAGTTCCGATGTATGCCGTGATCATTCGGAAATATCTGCCGCCACGTGAGGCGGGTATCCGCATCAGCCTGGTGTTGATGGCGACTGTTCTTGGCATGGCTTGTGGGGGCTTGGCCGCTGGTTATATTTTCGACGCCACCGGCTCTTACCGCCTGGCTTTCCTGCATGGCTTCCTTTGGAACTGCGTCAACCTTGCTTTGGTGAGCTGGTTGATCCTGTGGCCCAGGCTGCGGCGGAGGCAGCAGGCGTTGGCGACGTGAACAGGGGCGCTTTCTCGCCCCGAGACAAGCTCTCGATTTACTGCCCAACGCGCTAACCAAAGTTTCTCGATTCCACACTTTAAAACCCCACCCCCCTGATTTGTGGACACCGGACCCGCCCCGTAATCAAAGGGATGGTCAGATCACTAAGAGACACCTACTACCAAGGCCAGCATCATCCCGCTCCGAAGAGCGGCGCGAGATCGAATTGGGCACTGGCACTTACGGCCGTCTTCATCAGTCGGTGGGCGCTTGGCATCTATGACGGGATGGTGGCACCAATGCTGAAAGTGGGTTGGTTGACGGTACCACGAAATGGCCCCGACCGGCGACAATAGCTCGCGGCACTCCGATGACGGTCTCTTAGAGCAAGGGACTGGCAGTCCCGCGACGCTCGCAACCGTTCAGCTCCTCGGCGATTTCATCTGCGTCCGGCTTTCGAAGTTGCACCAGATCCTTGCCGTTCGTGGCGGCCGGAAGTCCTGTCAAGGTGTCCATGACTGTCCACGAGCCGCCATCGGGCTCGACCCGATAGCGGTCGCCACTCGTGACGCCACTGTGACGTGAATGGTGGTTAGAGCACATGGGATGAAAACAGGGCTATGACCACCAGCACGGTCATGCAGATGACAATAGACCAGAGGATCGCCTTGACGCGCGGGTTGGTGCGGATGCGCGTTGCAATGTCGGGCGTAGGTGGTAGCGGGCGTCCATGGGCAGAGCCGAGATATCGAGCCATCGCAATCTCCTTGTGTGCCGGGTGAACGCCGCCCACCTCCGCTTGTTCCCCGGCGGAGCTGAGCGACATGCGATTCATGTTAGAAAATGCTTAACTACATTTGGAAGACTTCTTCCGCGCTGTTTATCCTCTGATCACGGCGAAATCGGTCGGGATGCGGCGCGTGCGCATAGCAGACGGTCCTTGTTGGGCATACGCCCAGTGACTGAAGGACGCGGCCGTACCCCAGATCAAAGTTGTGAAGAAGGTCAACCACGATGATGCCGGTCATGAGGTCGATATTCCACGACACGCCATCATGGCAGGGCGCCAATCTCGTCACCGCTCTCCAACCTCATCGTCCGCGATTTTGCGAAGAAGATACAGCAGCGCAATTCTCTCGGCCGGATTGAGGGGAGAGATGGTTTTCTCGCTGATGAGATATGCGCGAGGATACATGTCCTGAAGCAGCGCCTCACCCTTCGGCAGGAGAGAAATGACGACCTTGCGGGCGTCGGCTCTGTCTTTGGACAGGTCGATCAATCCACGTGCTTTCAGACGCTCGACAATCCCGCGGATGGTCGCCTGATCGACCGACGTGGCCTTCACCAATTCGACCTGAGAGCTCGGTCCGAGATCGTGTAGCGCGCAGAGCGTGACGAACTGGACGGATGTCAGGTCTGGGTCACTGGCGTTGGCCTGGAAGATCGAGAGATGCCGCTGATAGGCTTTTCGCAGCAAGTGACCCACCTGCTCGGTAACATCATAGGCGGTTTCAGACACCGCGGCTTCACGTGGGCGTTCGATGTCTTTGACAGTCATGTTAGCGGGTCCATCGGTTGCGGCGTCTAGTGCGTCCATGCAGGAAACACCACAGCATGTTTCACCGGTCAAGGCATACGAGGCTCGGGCTGCTTGGCGTGTTTTCACGCCAAGCAGGTTGGTTGCGATTACGATTTGACGGTGTGCTTCATTTCCTTGACGGCGATATCGCCTTTCAGGACCATCGGCTCATCGTCGAGAAAGAGCGAGCAATTGCGCATCGGGATATCGAGATGGCAGGCCGTGTCGTTCGGGCCGCCCAATTCATTGTTCGGGCCGGTCGAGAACATGACATTGCCGTAGAACGAGCGGGCCTCCATGCCCATGCCGCCCGGAAATTCGCCGGGCACCATGCGATGCCACTTGGCGTTTTGATTAAGACCCCAGCCGACATGGCTCATGCCCATGCCACGCGGATCGTTGAAACCGTCCATGTAGGATTTGACTAGCTCGGCGTCGAGGCCACCGCGAATGTCGGTGATCCAACCGTTTTCAATGGTGTAGTAGATCGGATCGCGCACGTAGATGTTCTGCGGCAGCAGAATATCGCCCGGAGCAACGACGATCGTACCGTCGACGCCGTCATCGTCACCACCGGTGAAGACAAAGCCGGATGGCCAATGATCCCAGCGGCCCGGTTCGTCCGTGCACGCATATTCCGTGACGGCCGGATAGGTGTTGAGCTTGTAGGTGACATCCGTGCCATGGTCCGAGGTGATCCGCATCACCTTCGCCTTGGACAGCAGGTCTCCTGCAAATTCGACGCGCTCGCGCAGTTCCTTTGTCGGCAACATGCGGGCAAGAATTTCCGGCGGTTCGACGGCGGTCAGGATGCGCGTTCCGGCCGCCTGGATCGCCATCTGTTCCGGGCTGAAGAGCAGGAAGATGCAATCGATCAGCATGTCGGCGGCCTTCAGGGCCTCGACCGCGTCAGGCATGGCCGCTAGGCCTGTCTGGCCGACGGCCCATGCACCCGCCGGTGGCACCGGCGGTAAACGCATGTGATACATCTTGGCCCCAAGACGCATGCCCGCCGCCATGAAGGCGTCGGCATAATCGAGGCGCTCGTTGCCCTGGGTCAGGACGATGAGTTTTTCGCCCTCGTGGACGCCCGACATCTTCAACTGATGCAGGCAGATTTCGGTGAAGCTGAATTGATCCATGCTCGTTCCCCTATCTTACGTGAAGGCTTGGCTGTTTTTGCAAAGTTACGGACGGTCGGACTTGATCTTGGCGATTTCGGCAATGGCATCCTCCCTCGAAACGACATCGCCATACTTGCTGTCGATATCGAAGAGGTTGGCATTGTGCGGATCGGGGTGCCGGTCGCCGACGCAATCGCGCACGACGATCGTCCGAAAGCCGTGCTGGACGGCATCCACCGCACTTGCGCGAATGCAGCCGCTTGTCGAGCATCCAGCAAGAACGACGGTATCGATACCCTGCGTGTGAAGCAGAGAGGCGAGACTGGTGCCGAAAAAGGCGCTGGCATATTGCTTGACGATGACCAGCTCGCCCTTTTCCGGCTCGACGCCGTCGCAGAATTCGGCCAGCACGTTGCCCTCGACCATGGCCATCATGACCGGAGCCTTTTTCACCCACATGCCGCCATCGGCGCAGTTCTCGGCGAGATAGAGAATGCGGGTGTGGATGACAGGAATGCCTGCGGCGCGCGCCGCAGCCAGAAGTGCCGGTGTTTGTGCGACGGCATCGACGACACCCGGCGCATAGAGCGGCGCGCCTTCCACCGTATAGGCTTTCAGGAAGTCGATCACCAGAAGGGCCGGCCGCTGGCCGAAACCGATGCGGTTGCCCCAAACGCCCTGATAGTTGGTTTCAGCACTCTGCATAGGGCACTCCTTGTTTTCCTCCGCCGCAATGCGGCCGGAAACGACAAATTCAGGTTCAATAAGCGCCGGACAGAAGGGCACCGGCACCCGGCACGACGGCTTCCAGTCCTAGTGATTTCAGCATGCAATAGGTGGTTGCCACGGCAGCGGTGAGCACCGGTTTGCCGGTCATGGCCTCGACCTTGGCGATGACGGGCAGCGACGGCATCTGCACGCACGCCGAAAGCACGATGACATCGACATCAGAAAGATCGAGCGTCTGGACGATGGCCGGCAGGTTTTCCGGATCGTGGCGGGCAACATCCAGATTGTCGGGAATTTCAAGCGCCCGCCAATCTATCACTTCGAAGCCTTCCTCGCGAATATAGTTCACGACGAGTTCGGTCAGCGGCTTCATATAGGGCGCGACGACGGCGATCTTCTTCGCCTTCATCACCTTCAGGCCCTCGATCAGCGCGCCGGCGCTGGTGACGACCGGGATGTTCGTGTCGTTTTCCTGCGTGCGGCCGGTCAGGCGCTTTTCCGACTGGCGATGGTAGCCGAGGCCCATCGCGATGATGGCGACGAGGCAGGCATATCCCAGCACGTCGACGCGCGCATCGGACAGTTCGATGGCGCACCGATCGGATTCGGCGTCCATGGCGGCCAGTTCTTCCTTGACCACCTTCTTCATGCGCATGCGGCTGGAGTGGAAGGTGAAGCGCTCCGGGCGGATCAGTTGGCGAGCCATCAGCATCGCCGGAATTTCCGTCTCCATCGTTGTGTTGGAACTCGGCACGATCTGGCCGATACGATAGGGTTTCTGCACGGACGGCTCCTTTGATGAGTGAGCGGGCGCACATTGGGCGCTCTCGCTGCGGCAATAAAAATGGCGGGCCAAAGACCCGCCATTGGCGTTTATCGGGAGAGGAAATCTCCAAGCGCCTCGAAGAAGCCGTCGAGATCGTCCCAAGGGATCATGTGGCCGGCATTCGGGACGCGGCTGATCTCGATAGCGGGATTGAGCCCACGGATTTCCGCTACATCTTCCGGCGCAATCACGCCACCACGTCCCGCGACCATCAGCATCGACGGCTGCTTCAGTGTGGCGAAATCCGGGAAGATGTCGTCCTTGTGGAAGTCCTCGAAGGCGGTGACGATGGCAGGCTCGAAGCAGGTGTGCAACCATTCGGCACGCAACTGCAGCTGGCTTTCCGTCCATGTCGGGCAAAACGCCTTCATGCCCTCGGCATCGATGCCTGCCAGCGCGAGGCGAATGCTATCGACATACCACGGCAGCTTGCTCGGATAAGGCCGGCGGCCCGGCCCGGAGACGGGGGGATCGATAAGGGCGAGGCGGGAGAACTCGCCGCCGGTATTTGCCGCCCGCATGGCGATGCGCGCACCCATCGAATGGCCAAGCAGCGCAGGAGCGCCAACACCGAGCGCCTGGGCAAGGCCGATGACGTCGGCGGCCATGGCATCGAGACCGTAGTCGAGATCCGGACCGGTCGAGGACAGGCCGCGTCCCCGGACATCGAGAACGTAGACGTCATGGCGTTCGGCAAGGCGTTCGGCAACGAAGCCCCAGGTGATCGCCGGGCTGGTGATGCCGGGAATGAGGATGACCGGCCGACCCTTGCCGCCATAGCGGAGGTAATGCTGGCGAATGCCGTTGGCAGAGACATTCGCGCCGTAGAGAAGGGCCGCGCTCATGCGACGCTCTTGTCGAGGATAGGCTCGGCATAGACGTCGTAGCCGTAGACCCATGAAGGATCTTCCTGCGTCTGCAGGAACGTATTGGCGTTGGACACGGTCTGAACCTGCGTCGCGCGATCGCGTCGGCTGGCCTCATAGAGGCGGAAGGCGGTCGCGTAATCCTGCGATCCGGTTTCCTCCAGGCATCGCGCCAGCATGGCCGCATCCTCGATCGCCATGGCGGCACCCTGAGCCATATGCGGCTTCATCGGGTGGCAGGCATCGCCGAGCAGGACCAAGCGGCCCTGGCTCCAGAGCGGTAGCGGGTTACGGTTGAACAGTGGCCACTTGGTGACGTCGTCAGTGGCTTCGATCAGCGCCTGGATGACCGGATGGTATCCGGCAAAGGCTTCCGACATTTCTTCGCGGCTGCTCTGCACGAAAGCGCCGTCGAATTCCCAGGCGGGGTGCGGGACGCCGGTCACGTAGTAATATTCGTCGCGGCGGCTGGTGGTGTAATAGACCATCATGTGGCGATCCGGCCCCCACCACTTGACGCAATCCTCGAAGGTCAGGTCGAACTTCTTCAGCTTTTCCGCCGAGATCATCGCGCGATGACCGACCCAGCCGCTATAGTTCGGCTTTTCGGCGCCCAGCAATGTCTCGCGGACGCGCGAATTGATGCCGTCGGCACCTATCACGATCGTGGCGCGCGCCGAGGTGCCGTCCTGGAATTCGAGGTAGACATCCGAGCCATTGTCTTCGAGGCGGGTCAATCGCTTGTTGAACTGGACGGTGCCGGGAGTCATGGTGTCCATCTGCAAGGCAGAGAGATCGCCGCGATGGACGGTACAATAGGTCGCGCCATAACCTTCGAGCGGAATGCGGGAGAGATAGTCTCCCGTCAGGCCATCCCGGCTGAACCAATAGGCCGGCGTGCTGCTGATATCGATCAGCTTCTGGTCCATGCCGATGCGCTGGAAGATCTTCAGGACATTCGGTCCCATGTGGATGCCGGCGCCGAGGCGGGAAAAGCTCGGGGCCTGTTCAAAGATCTGGACGTTGAAGCCGGCATGCTGGAGCAGCGCCCCCGCTGCCGCGCCGCCGAGGCCGGCACCGATGATCGCGATCTTTTCATTTCCGGTGGACATGGCGACCCCTTTTTTCCGTTTTTCAACGTATCGCTCTGGCGATAGGCGAATTGGCTTACTTATAGCGTATACGCTTTAAAATGCAAGAGCGAGACAAGCATTCGTGGCGGGCTGGTTTAGTTGAATACCCCAGCGTAACGCGTTTTTCGACGTTTGCAACAACGAAATTCGACTTGCCAGCGGCCCATATGAAGCGTATACGCTATTTATATAAAAATGAGGGGCAGTAGATGCGTAATGTCGGTGACAGTCGCATCGTTATGATGCGCACGCGCCGCCAAGGCGCCCGCCGTATAGCGATCCGTCCAGTAGCAAAAGGCCTGGCTATTTGCGCGATGCTGGAGGAATTCCCGTGAAGCCTCCCGTTTCCGTTTCACTGAATGTCAACGACGCTCTTTGGCGCGTTAGCGCGAAACCGGAAACACCGCTTCTTTACATCTTGCGTAACGACCTGTGCCTGAATGGACCGAAATATGGCTGTGGCCTGGGCGAATGCGGCGCCTGCGCGGTTCTGGTTGACGGCCGTCCGGTGCGCTCTTGTACTGTGCCGCTTGGCGCGATCGGCAAACGACGCGTGATCACGCTTGAGGGGCTGGCGGTGGATGGGCTTCTGCACCCGGTACAGCAGGCTTTCATCGAAGAGGCGGCGGCGCAATGCGGGTATTGCCTCAACGGCATGATCATCGCCACGGTTGGACTGCTTCAGCGAAATACGGATCCCGACGAGAGCGATATTCGCGATGCTCTGCGGCACCATCTCTGCCGGTGCGGAACGCATGTTGAGATACTGGCCGCTGTGCGGCGCGCCGTAACCCTCACCAAAGCCGGCCGGCCAGTCGACCCGATGACCGACGACATGACGGAGGTTTCGCGATGAACCACCGCGAAGCACCCAAGTCCGCCTACATGGCAGCCGCGAGCACGCTTCTCATTGTCAATGACGCGTCGATGGGCGACGCCGCCGAGCTTTATATCGCTGTCGGGGCCGATAGCCGGGTGACAGCGTTCAACGGCCACGTCGATCTCGGGACAGGCATCCGCACGTCGCTGGCGCAAATCGTCGCCGAAGAGCTCAGCGTGCCGTTCGAACAGGTGGACATGGTTCTCGGCACGACGACCGCCGCGCCCAATCAGGGGGCGACCATTGCCAGCGAAACCATCCAGATCACCGCAGTGCCGCTGCGCCAGGCCGCCGCGACCGCCCGTCACCATCTTCTCGTCAAGGCCGCCGAGAAGGTCGGCGTGCCGATTGAGCGGCTGCGGCTGGAGGACGGCATTATCCGTGCCGACGGCGGCGAGAACTGGCAGCTGAACTTCGGCGATGTTGTCGTCGGCAGCCATGTCAGGCTGTCGATCGACAGCAATGCGGCGCTGAAGCCGGCGTCGGACTATAAACTGGTTGGCTCGTCGCGCCCGCGCGTAGATATTCCCGAGAAGGCAACCGGGCGCTGGACCTATGTCCACGATGTGCGCGTGCCTGGCATGCTGCACGGCCGCGTTATCCGCCCGCCATATGCCGGATTCGATCATGGCGAGCATGTCGGAAACAGCTTGATCTCGATCGACGAGACCTCGGTCGCGCATATCGACGGGCTGGTCGGCGTGGTCGCCATCGGTGATTTCGTCGGTGTTGTCGCGACCCGCGAGGAAATCGCCATCGAGGCGTCCGGGAGCCTGAAGGTCGTGTGGCGCGCGCCGCCCGAGTGGCCGGATCTGAACATGCCGGAGAAGGCGCTGCGTGCCAATCCGTCGACGCCACGCAAGCTTGCCGATCGCGGCAATGTCGACATGGCATTGGCCGGTAGCGCCCAGCCGATGAACCGCACCTATGTCTGGCCTTACCAGATGCACGGTTCGATCGGCCCGTCCTGCGCGGTGGCCGATTACAATGACGCCGGGCTGACCGTCTGGTCGGGAACCCAGAACCCTTATCCCATGCGCCGCGATCTGGCGCTGCTGCTCGACATGCCGGAAGAGCAGATTAGGGTCGAGCGGCTGGAGGCGGCCGGCTGTTACGGCCGCAACTGCGCCGATGACGTAACAGCCGACGCGGCGCTGCTGTCGCGGGCCGTCAAGGCACCCGTCCGGGTCCAGCTGACGCGCGAACAGGAACATGCCTGGGAGCCGAAGGGCGCCGCCCAGATCATGGATGTGCGCGGCGGTCTCGACCTGGAGGGCGGTCCGTCCGCCTATGATTTCGAAACGCGCTATCCCTCCAATCTGGCGCCAACCCTTCCCCTGATCCTCACCGGCAAGCTGCCGCCCGTTTCCGACGTCGTGCAGATGGGCGATCGTACCGCCATCCCACCCTATGCCTACGGCAACCTGCGCGTAACCGTGCACGACATGCCGCCGATCGCACGCGCCTCCTGGTTCCGTGGCGTGTCGGCGATGCCGAATACATTCGCCCACGAATGCTACGTCGACGAGCTGGCCGCCGCCGCCGGCGTCGATCCGGTCGAGTACCGGCTCCGTTATCTCCACGACCCACGCGCCGTCGACCTGGTGCACGCGCTTGCCGAACGGGCGAAGTGGGTGCCGCATACGACGTGGGGCACGCTCAGCGGCGAAGGCGATCTGCTCTACGGCCGTGGATTTGCCTATGCCGTCTACGTCCACGGGCCGTTTCCGGGCAAGGCCGCCGCCTGGGCGGCATGGGTTGCCGATGTCGCCGTCAACAAGAAGACCGGCGAGATCGCGGTTACCAAGGTGACATGCGCGCAGGACTCGGGAATGATGATCAATCCCGACGGAGTGCGCCACCAGATCCACGGCAACATCATTCAGTCCACCAGCCGGGTGCTGAAGGAAAAGGTCGAATTTTCCTCGACCGCGGTGCAGTCGAAGGAATGGGGCGGCTATCCGCTGATTACCTTCCCCGAGGTACCTGATATCGACGTGCTGATGGTGCCGCGCCAGGACGAGCCGCCGCTCGGCGTCGGAGAGTCCGCATCCGTTCCCAGCGCCTCGGCCATCGCCAATGCCGTCTACGATGCCACCGGCATTCGTTTCCGCGAACTGCCGCTGACGCCGGAACTGGTCCTTGCCGCGCTGAACGGCAAGACGAACGAAACGCCGGCCACCCCGGTCGCGAAAAAGCGGAGGTGGTGGAACGTCGGCCTGTCGGCGATCGGCGCCGTCGCCGCTCTGTCCGGTATCGTGACCATGGCATCGCCATGGCGCCCGGCGATCGGCACCATCCAGCAGCCGGACGCCAATGTCTACAGCGCCGCCACCATCGAGCGCGGCCGGCTGGCGGCGGCGGCCGGCGCCTGCAATGTCTGCCATGTCGGAAACGACGGAACACCCTTTGCCGGTGGCCGGCGCTTCGACACGCCATTCGGCGCAGTTTATGCCACCAACATCACGCCCGATGTCCAAAGCGGCATCGGCGCTTGGTCCTACCCGGCCTTCGAACGTGCCATGCGCGAGGGCATCAGCCGCGACGGCCATCACCTCTATCCCGCGCACCCCTACACCTCGTTCGCCGGCGCCGAGGATGCCGATCTTCAGGCGCTCTACGCCTACATGATGACGCAGGCGCCGGTCGCCGAAAAGGCGCCTGAGACGAAGCTCAAATTCCCCTACAGCATACGCGCGATGATGGCGGGCTGGAACGCGCTGTTCCTGAAGGCGCAGCCGTTCAAATATGTCGAGACCCGCGATGCGCAGTGGAACAGGGGGGCCTATCTCGTCGAGACCCTGGGCCACTGTTCGGCCTGCCACACGGACCGAAATGCGCTCGGCGCGGAAAAGAGCGGCAGCGCCCGGCTTTCCGGCGGCTTTGCCGATGGCTGGGAGGCGCCCGCCCTGAATGCGTTCGCCAACGGCCCGGTCGGCTGGACGGCAGACGCCTTCTATGACTACCTGCGCACCGGACATTCGCGCGATCACGGCAGTGCCGCCGGCCCGATGGCGCATGTCGTCGAGGTCATGCAGCCGCTGCCGGACAGTGATATCCGCGCCATGGCCACATATCTCGCAAGCCTCAACGAGGCCCCCGCCGATAGCAAGGTGCAGAGCCAGGCTGCCCTTTCCGCGAGCGAAGCGGCCAAGGCTTCCGCCGCGCGCATATCGCCGAAGGGCGAGCCGCTGTTTAATGGCGCCTGCGCCACATGCCACACTGGAAACACGATCCTGTCGTCGCTGGCGCTCAACAGCAATCTTCATGCGGAGACCCCGGACAATCTCATCCAGGCAATCCTGAAGGGTGTCGAGGCGCCGGCAATCCTGGCGCAGACCACCGGCCGTCAAGCCCCTGAAGTGATGTCGATGCCGGCTTTCCGCCAGACGCTGAACGACGGCCAGATCAAGGATCTCGCCGATTATCTGAGAGCGCGCTTCGCCCCCGACAAGCCGGCCTGGACGGAAACGACCAAAGCCATGCAACGCGTAACGGCAGCAAGCCACTAGGGAGAGACGAGTTGGAGCAGATCCGAACCGGACAGGATATCGGCCGCCGCGACTTGTTCGAGAACCCGACAGCCGCGTTTCGCCCGTCGGCCTACTGGTTCTGGCATTCGATCCCGACAGAGGACGTTTGCCATGCGCAGCTCGCCGATTTCAAACAGAAGGGGATCGGCACGATCCTGATCCAGGCCCGTCTCGCAATGTCGCGCGATGACTACCTGTCGCCGGCCTATCTGGACGCCTATCGTGTTGCGGCTGGGATTGCCGGCAAGCTGCGGCTGAAGCTCGGAATCTACGACGATTACAACTGGATCAGCGGTCACGCCGGCGGCCGGACGGTCGTGGACCGCGATGACCTGCGCGAGCGCCACCTGTTCTGGTCGTCCTCGGGAGAGGCGCGGGGCGACATCAGCGGCGTCCATCCGCCGTTCACCCGGACGATGGGCCCCGATATCGTCGCGTGGCAGTATGAGGGCAGCATCGTCGAGTGGTGCGAATGGACCGTCGAGGCAGCGCTACTGCATCCGTCGGCCGGCATCGACAGTCTCGATCAGGTGGTCGACGTCACGGCGCGGACATTCGTCGTCGAAAGCGACCGAACGTCGTGCACCTACCTGTTTGACGGCGTGCCCGATGGGGGGCAGGTGCTCACGGTGTTCGTCAGCGCCCGGTCGAGGACCTCGCGGCTGATCAATTATCTCCTGCCGGAGGCTGCGGAGCGGTTCGTCGAAGTCGGACTCGATCCGCTGATCGAGGCGCTTGGTGATCTCGTGCCCGATCCCGTCGGCTTCGTGTTCTACGACCAGCCGGCGGCGGGTTTCTACAAGTGGAGCCAGATCTCCGGTGACCTTGGCAACAGCCTGCTCTATGCGCCGACCCTGCCGGACGTCGTGTCGCGCGGCACAGGCGAAACCTTCGCCAGGGCCCTGCTGGCGCTGGTGCGTGGCGTCGGACCTGAAACCCTGCGGCTGCGCGCCCAATTCTACGCCGCCTATTCGGCCCTGATGAACGAGGCCTTCTCCGGCACGTTGCGCCGATGGGCCGAGGGTAGGGGGATCGTCCTTACCGGGCACGAGATCCTGCCGCATATCAGTTCCTGGTCGCTGAACGGCGGTTTTACCAGCATCGACCCCAGGGTGGCGCTTGCCGTGGATTTCTTCGGCATCGATGCCTACCGGCACGAGACGGCCGTTGATTGCAACAATTTCGTGGCGCAGCTGGCGCCGAAGCTCGGCGACTCCGTTGCCCGTTCGAATGGTCGCAGCCGATGCGTCGTCGAAACTTATGCCAGCGCCGAGCGAACGCCCGTGCGTGCCGCCGGGCAATGGGAACTGACGCTGGAGACGATGCGGGCGCAGGCCATCCGGCTTCACTGCCTCGGGACCCGGCAATTCCTCTGGCACGGCGTCTACCAGACGGACGGGCGCGACAACGATCCGACGCCGTTTTCCAATCCACGTTTCGATTTCGGGCCGGGCATCAATTTCGAGCCGTGGTGGAGCTACCACGATCTGTTTGCCGAGGAGACGGCACGGATTTCCGCCTTCATCGAGGGGGCCACGCCCCGCACGCCGGTTGCGATCCTTTATCCTCTTCATACAGGCTTCGCAGAAGGGCCGCGCCACAGCCATGCAACCCATATCGGCGCCTGGTGCGAAGGGCTCTTAGCAGAAGGCTGCGACTTCATGTTCGTCAGCGAGGCCGATTTGGCGACCGCTACGATCAAGAACGGCCGCCTGCGCGCGTCCGGCCTTGTTTTCGATGCTGTCGTTCTGCCGTCCGTCACCGTGCTCGAGACGACGAAGACCTTGCACATGCTCGCCGTCTTCAAGGCGGCGGGTGGTGCTGTCTGGTCTTCAGGCGAGCGGCTCTCCACCGTCTGCGATGGCGCAGCGGGGCGTGCCGTCGGCACGTCGATCCATCTCGAAGGAATGCCTGGCAAAGGCGACATCACCGCTCTGTTGCAGTCGCTTCGGTCATCGGGTCCAGATCTTGCCTGTCATTCCACGGGCAGACCCTGGCAATGGGTGGGGTATGAGGCCGCTGGTTGGTGGCGGGTCGTGTTGTTCAACGATGGCGCATCGCACCTCATCAGTGAGATTTCCTTCGGCGACGGTTTCGCGTGCGAGGTCTGGTCCGCGACGACGGGAGACGTGGGAAAGGCAACCGCCTTCAGCCACCTGACAGTCGCGCTCGCGCCCCAGGAGGTGCAATGCATTCGACTGGGCGAGACGACGCAGAAGACCACCGTGCAAGGCCATCTCGAGCACCAGCCGCTGCTTGCCGCGGCTCGTGCCATATCGCTTGTCGACGGCTGGAGCTTCGCGCCGGGCCCTGACGCGGGATTCGTGCCGATCTCGGTGGTTGCAGGGTGGGAAACGCAGGGTTTTGCCGGTTTCTCCGGTACCGGCATTTATCGGCTGGCGCTCGAAATCGGCGATGAGGCCGAGTGGGTCCTCGAATTGCCCGAGGTCCACACGGTGGTCGCGGCGCTGCTCGATGGCCGGCAGATCGATCGAAGAGGCTGGCGCCCCTACCGCTTTGCTCTGGGGCGGCTGCTTCCAGGCGTCCATTCGCTGGAACTGCGCGTCGCCAACACGGCCGCAAATCGCTACTACATCAACACGCCTTATCTCGGTGACACCGCCGACAAGAGCGGCTTGTCCGCCGCACCGAAGCTCATCCAGCTGGCAAACTGACCGGAAGTTACAGACCCATGCTACAACATTCGACGATACCCCTGATGCGTGCCTGGAACAGCTGGTCCAACCGGCCGGCCGAAACGGTCTTCCTGCCGCTCGGCGTGCGGATCACACCGGTTCTCTATTCGACCCGCAGCAAGACGACCTCCGCGATCGAGCCGCGACGCGATATGGTTCGCCTCGGCCGTCACACCATCGACGGCTCGCTGATCGAGCTGGAGACCGAGCTCAGCGGCACGACGGTCGCCTTTTCTACGACGAAGACAGACCCCTTCGCCATCCGCGGCAGCTGGAACGGCAAGGTATCGGCCGAGTGGGGACTGCGATTCTGGCTGACGCTGGCAATCTCCTCAGATGCCGGCGAGGTGGTGGTCCATGACGCGGGCCGCAACATCACGTTGGTGAAGGTCGGAACGCGCTTCGTGGCGGTCGCGACCGCCGAGGCGCCGGTGCACGTCACCGGCCACGAGACGATCGACGCGCTGCGGACCGACTTCGAGGAAAACGGTTATTTCTATACCGCCACCCGCAGGAGCGAAGCGCCGTTGATTGCCCTGCGTTTCAATCTTGAGATGATGCGCCAGGGCGCCTATGCCGCAGGCGTCGCCGATAGTGCCGAATTGGCGATCGCCAAGGCGCAGGCATGCCTTGCCGCCGGCGCGCCAGCTGCGATCGCCGATGCGCAGACCGGCATGTTCGAGGGCGCGCTCGATGCGATGCGTGACGTCGTCGCCTGGAACACCATCTGGGACGAAACCAACGCGCGTTCCTACACCGCGGTCACCCGCATCTGGAACCTCGGGAAATTTGCCGTCTGGTTCAACGACCAGATTTTCGCCGCCCTTCTTGCGGGCGTGTTCGACGCCGATCTGGCGCGCGAGAACATGGCGACCGCGATGGCCGGCGCAACCCCGCAGGGCAATATCGCCTGCATCGTCACCTCCAACGATGCCTGGGTCGATCGCAGCCAGCTGCCGTTCGGCGCACTGGTCGTCTGGCAGCTCTACCAGCGGACCGGCGAGCGGTCGATGATCCAGGCAAGTTACGAGGCGCTGGTGCGCAATCGGCGCTGGTGGCAGGACAACCGCGATCCGGACGGTTTCGGCCTGCTGTCCTGCGGCACCTCCGACGTGGGCGATGGCCTCTACAAGGGGACGGCCTTTGCCGCGCGCAACGAGACCGGCATGGACAATTCCGCGACCCATGACGAGGCGATCTACGATCCCGTCACCCGGACGCTGTCGACCTTCGATCTCGGCCTCAACTGCGCGGCCGCTCTCGATGCCGAGATGCTTTCGAAAATGGCCGCCGTGCTCGGCAAGCATGACGATGCCCGCGAATTCGCCGCTCTGGCCGAGCGTCACCGGACGCTGATCTCGCAGACGCTCTGGGACGAGAGCCGCGGCATCTTCGCCAATCGCCAGCGGCGCGGCGGTTTCGTGCGCTCGCTGTCGCCGACCAGCTTCTACCCGCTGCTGTGCGGCGCCGCGACGCCGGCGCAGGCGGAGCGTCTGCTCGAGCATCTGAGCGACGAGACGACCTTCGGCGGTGATTTCGTGCTGCCGAACGCAACGCGAGACGATCCGGCCTTCGCCGACAACGTCTACTGGCGCGGCCGCATCTGGCCGAACGTCAACTATATGGTCTGGCTCGGCCTGCGGCGCTACGGCTTCGTGGCGGCGGCGAGCAAGCTGGCAAGCCAGAGCTACGACCTGTTCATGAAGAATTGGCGCGAGCATCGTATCGCCTCCGAAAACTACAATGCCGTCACCGGCGAGGCGATGGACCAAGGCGATACCGATCCATTCTACATCTGGGCCGCCATGCTGCCGCTGATGGCTGCCAGTGAGATTGTTGACTTCGATCCGTGGACCGGATGGACGATGCGCCATGCCGGCCGGGATGTGGTGCTCGGACCTATGGTCTCGCCGTCGGGAACGCTCGAGCTGGTCGTCAAGTCCGGAACCCTGGTGATGACATTGAACGGGCGCGCAGCACTGAAGACAGATCTGCACACTACGCTGTCGCGCATCGTCTTCGCCAACGGGCGGGTGGCCTGCACGATTGCTCCGGTCTCCGAGGCAGGTTTCATCGAGTTGCCAGGCTTGGCATTGGGCGATGTTCTTGCCGCCCGTATCAACGGGCAGGACATCAACTATGTGTCGGGCGGCGACGGAATACGCGTCATGATTGCTGAACACGCGGAGGATCGCCGGCTCGACGTCTATTTTTCATCGTCAAGCGCTCACTAAAGCAAGGCAGTGCTTGACAGGTCTCGATTCCTCACAGATAGTTTGTGTACATATAAAATAAAAGACTGATGCTAAAGTCAGAGGGTTGAACGAACAGCTTGCAGGAGATCCGTGGATTCATGCCGGCCGCTCAGTGAAGTGATGTACTATTCTTACAGAAGTGGTGTGCCGCTGCGTCGCAGCGCGCGCTTCATTTCGCCGAGACGTCAGTGCTCCACGGACAATGCTCATCTGCTTTTAGTATGCATACAAATGATTAAGCGCGCTTTAGCACGTGTTTGTTTTCAAGCTAGCCGATCCGTTGAGGTCGATGACCGCGGGTCATGATGGTCCATAACTGTGTATCTTCAAGAGGGGTGCCACAATGACTGAACTCACCAGACGCAACACAATGAAGTTGATGTCCGCAGCACTGATTGCTGGCGTCAGCATCTCCACCTTGCCGCGCAAAGCCTTTTCGGCCGGATCCATCACGGTCCTCAACTGGCAGGGCTACGGCACCGACGAAGCCTGGTCGCTGAAGGCTTTCACCGAAAAGACGGGCATCACAGTCGTCCATGACTACTACAGCTCGGAATCGGAAATGCTGACCAAGATGCGCACGAATCCGGGCGCCTACGATCTTGTTATCCTCAACGCTGCGCGTTGCGCCCAGGCGGTTGCCGAAGACCTGCTGCAGCCGATCGATTTCAGCAAGGTTCCAAACGCGTCAACAGTCGACGAGACCCTGCGCGCCAACCCGAACTTCAGCAAGGACGGCAAGGGTTATGCCGTTCCGTGGGTCTGGGGCATGACCTCGCTTGCCATCCGTGAAGGCATGACCGTTCCCGACAGTTACGCGGTCCTCGCCGACCCGGCCTATAAGGGCCGTGTTGCCATGGACGACGACGCCATCATCAATGTCGGCGTTGGCGCGCTGATGAGCGGGCAGGACATCAACGATCCCAAGGATCTGGCTGCTGTTACGGCCGCGCTGAAATCGATCAAGCCGAACGTCAAGTTGCTGTGGTCGACGGAAGATCAGTGGAACAAGTCGTTCGCCGCCAAGGAATTCGACCTGTCGCTGTTCTGGTCGGGCGGCTCGGTGCGATCCAAGCGCGTTTCTAAACTTCCGGTTCAGTTCGTAGTGCCTAAGGAAGGCGGCGTCGGTTGGGTCGATGGTCTCGGTGTTCCGGCATCGGCTCCGAATCCAGAAGGTGCTCTTGCCTTCGTCAACTGGATGATCGATCCGATATTCTATGTCGAATGGGCAACCAAGATTGGAGCCCCCGCTTCTTCAAATTCGGCAGCCCTTTCAGCACTTCCTGCCGACGATCTCACCCGCCTGGTACACAAGACCGAATATTTGAAGACCACGTCCTTTGTCTCGGGCATTCCCGACGACCGGCGCGAAGCCTTCAACAATATCTGGCAGGAAGTGAAAGCCTTCTATGCAGAATGATCGTCTGATATCAGCGTCAGAGCGCGGACCTTCGGGTCCGCGCAGCCGGCGCCCACTCCCGCCATGGGTTTCGACGACGGCGCTGCTGCTGCCGACCTATGGGTGGCTGACACTTGCCGTCTTTCTGCCGCTGCTGACCATGTTCGTGTTCAGCTTCATGTCGGCGACACCGATGGGCAAGACCCCGATCGTCTTTACGCTGAAGCAGTACCGCGCGTTCATCGATCAACCCTATCTGGTCGGGATCGGCATCACGTCGCTGCTGATCGGCTTCTGGACGACGCTGTTCTGCGCCGTGCTTGGTTTCCTGGCGGCCGTGGCGCTGGTCCGCTCGACCTTCGGCAAGACGCGCGAGATGTTGTTGATCCTCATTCTCCTGCCATTCTGGACCAACGGTCTTGTGCGCGTCTTTTCGTGGACCATGGTGCTGCGCGAAAACGGCTTTCTCGACAGTCTGCTGCATATGATTGTTCCGGACGCGGGTTCCATCGGCTTTCTCTACACGCGCTATGCCGTGGTGGTTGGTCTTGTTCACGGTTATCTGCCGTACATGATCCTGACCTGCTACATAGCGCTGGTGGCCATCGACGACGCGATCATTGAGGCTGCTTCAAGCCTCGGCGCGCGCTGGTGGACCATCCTGTTCAAGATTTTGATGCCGCTTGCGGCTCCCGGCCTGATCTCCGGCGCCGTTTTGATCTTCATTCCGGTCATCGGTTCATTCATGGAACCGCGCATTCTGGGCGGTCGTGTCGGCGTGACCATGGGAACGGTGATCGAGGATCAGTTCACCCAGGCCTTCAACTGGCCTTTGGGCGCATCGTTGTCCTTTACGCTGCTGGCGGTCGTGCTCGCAATTTTCGCAACCTTCTCCGGTGTCCTGCGCCGCGGAACGGTCGCTTGAGGAAGGGATCATGAAAACGCTCGGTCCAATCTATCTCATCGCCATCCTCATCTTCCTCTACACGCCCATTCTCGTGATGATGGCGATGGGGTTCAACGCTTCGCCACTTTACGAACTGCCATTCCATTTCTCGCTGCAATGGTACGACGCGCTCTGGGACAACAGCATCCTTCTGACGGCGGGTCTGAACAGCCTGGTGATCGCGAGTATCACCGCGGTTCTGGCGACGGCTTTGGGCACCATGGCGTCCGTTGCGCTGTCGCGCCGGACCTTTCGCGGCAGAAGTCTCCTGCAACTGATGCTGCTGCCGCCGATTGCCATTCCCTGGCTGATCACCGGCACGGCCATGCTGATCTTCTTTTATTGGACCGGTATCGGGCGCGGCATGCATGCCCTGTTGATCGGCCATGTGGCACTCGCCATCCCCTACGTTGTTCTGGTCGTCGGCACGGGCTTCAAGACAATCCGCGCCGACCTTGAAGAAGCCGCGATGAGCCTTGGTTCGACGCCGGTTCACGCCTTCTTCTCGGTGACGCTACCGCTGCTTTATCCGAGCATCCTTGGCGCCGCGCTCTTCGCCTTCGCAGTGTCGCTCGACCAGTTCGTGATTTCCTACTTCCTCGCAACGCCCGGGTACACCACCCTGCCGGTGCAGATCTACTCCTCGATCCGCAAGGGCTTCACCCCTGAAATCAACGCGATCTCCACCGTGCTTCTGCTCGGCTCGATGACGATCATCCTGATTTTTGCGCGCTTCGCCAAGCCCGGAGACACAAGTGACAAACGTTAAAGTCAATTCCGTCGCCAAGACCTACGGCAGCACACCGGTCCTGTCCGATATCACCACCGAATTCCCTGAAGGCTCTTTCACCAGCCTTCTCGGCCCATCCGGCTCCGGCAAGACCACGCTGCTGCGCATCATCGCGGGCTTTATCAAGCCCGACCAGGGCGTCGTCACGATCGGCAACAATGATGTCACCGACATTCCGGTCTGGGGCCGTAACATCGGCATGATGTTCCAGTCCTACGCGCTGTTCCCGCATATGACGATTGCCCAGAACGTCGCCTTCGGTCTCGAACGCCGGGGCATCAAGGGCGCCGCCGCCCGCAAGGAAGTCGACCGCGCGCTGGAAATGGTGCATCTGCCTGGCTTTGCCGATCGCATGCCCAAGCAGCTGTCCGGGGGCCAGCAGCAGCGCGTTGCGCTGGCCCGCGCCATGGTCATCAAGCCGAGCGTGCTGCTCCTCGACGAGCCGCTGTCGGCGCTCGATCGGCGCCTGCGCCAGGAAATGCAGGTCGAACTGCTGCGCATCCAGCGCGAAAGCGGCCTGACGACGATCTTCGTCACCCACGACCAGGAAGAGGCGCTGACGCTGTCCGATAAGGTAGCGATCCTCGACAAGGGCCGCATCGTCCAGATCGGCGAGCCGGAAACCGTCTATGAGAGACCGCTGACGCGCTTTGCCGCCGAATTCCTCGGCGATTCCAACTTCCTCACCGGCACCGTGGAGAACGGCGCTGTGCGTCTCGCCGATGGGACGGTAGTTCAGACCACCGGCACGTTGCCATCAAGCGGCTCGAACGTCACGCTCGCGGTGCGCCCGGAGAAGATGTCGATCGCATCGGGTCCGACGGATGGCAACAGCCTGACGGCGCGCATCACCACCGTCATCTACGCAGGTCCCGTGCTGTCCTATCTGCTGGAGACGGCGGACGGTCTGCCGCTGAAGCTGTTTGCACAGAACCGCGATGGCAAGGTCCTGAGCGATGGCGACACCATCACCCTGACCTGGGCCGCGGAACACACCGTCCCGGTGGCCGACTGATGATGGCACCCGCGCCACTCTCCAGGAATGCGCTGCATGTCGTCATCGACATGCAGCGGCTCTTCGCCGAGCAAACGGCGTGGTATACGCCAGCGATCGAAGGCATCCTTCCCAATGTGGTGGCGCTGAGCAAAGCGCGGCCCGCTGAGACTGTCTTTGCTCGCTTCATGGTGCCACAAAATGCCGAAGGTGCAACGGGCCGCTGGAAGACCTACTATCGTCGCTGGTCATCGGTGACGCTGGATGAGCTCGATATCGCCATGCTGGATCTGGTCGCACCGCTTACAGCGATCGCCGCTCCAGGCTCCATCGTCGACAAAAAGACCTACTCGGTCTTTGGCTCGCCCGCGTTTACTGCGCGCTTGCAAGGATCGGCAACGGACACGCTGATTTTCTCGGGCGTCGAGACCGACGTCTGCGTCTACGCCAGCGTTCTTGATGCGGTCGACGCCGGCTACCGGGTCATCCTCGCCGAAGACGCACTGGCAAGCGGCGACTTGAAGGCGCACGCCATGGTCATCGAGATCCTGGCGCCAAGGCTTTCGGAGCAGATTGAAATTCTGACGACAGAAGCCATTCTGAAATTATGGCTAGAGTAAATTCGGCAGCGCCATTGCCGGTCACCACGACGAACAGGCAGATTTGAGAGATCCTATGGACGTTCCGTTCAAAGACAAAGGCGGCCGACAAAAGACCGCAACGACCGAGACGCCCGGCCAGCAGGCACAGTATGCGCTTGGCGAGCAGATCGGCTTCTATCTGCGCCAGGCCAACCAGCGGCACGTGGCGATCTTTGCGAGCCTGATGGCGGAGAAGCTGACCACCACCCAATGGGCGGCGCTGGTCAGGCTGAAGGACCTGCAGCCCTGTTCGCAGGGCAATCTCGGCCGCGAGACCGCCATGGATATGGCGACCATCAAGGGCGTCGTCGATCGACTGGTGAAGCGTGGCCTCGTTCACACCGCCCCCGACGCGACCGACGCGCGCCGGCTGGTGCTGACGCTGACGCCGGAAGGCGAGGTGACGGTCGCCCGCAACCTGTCGGTCGCGCTGCAGATCTCGCAGGAAACGCTGAGCACGCTGACGCTTGCCGAGCGGATGATGCTGATGGAACTCCTTCAGAAGATCTGTTGACACACGCCTGATCCGCAGTACCGGAGACCAATCATGTTCCAGCCGAGCGACGCTGACATTCGAGCGCTTGTCGATCAGATGACGGTGGCCGAAAAAGTCGATCTCCTGAGCGGGCGTGGCCTGTGGAAGACGGCATCGATCAGCAGGCTCGATGTTCCTTCGATCGTCATGACCGATGGGGCCTATGGGGTGCGCTACTCGACCACCCAGATCGACGCCGGCGACAACGACGAAGACAGTCTGCGGGCGTTCCTCGATCTCGTCGGGCAACAGGGCGACGGATCGGGCGGCATGTTCGGTGCCACCCGTCCAGCCACGTGCTTTCCCAACGGCAATCTGCTCGGCTGTTCCTGGGATATTGATCTTGCCTATCGCATGGGCGCTGCACTGGCGGCCGAGTGCCAGGATTTCGGGGTTCATCTGCTTTTGGGCCCCGGCATCAACATAAGGCGCACGCCGCTGGCCGGGCGGGCCTACGAATATTATTCCGAGGATCCTGTTATCAGCGGCGACATGGCGGCGGCCGTCGTCTGCGGATTGCAGGATAACGGCGTCGGCGCCTCGCTCAAGCATTTCGCCTGCAATAATTCCGAAATCGAGCGAACCACGACCAGTTCCGATGTCGATGAACGCGCCCTGCGCGAAATATACTTGGCAGGCTTCGAGCGGGCCATCGAAAAGAGCGCGCCGTGGACCGTGATGAGCGCTTATAATCCGCTGAACGGCATCCAGGCCGCCGAACATCATTGGCTGTTGCGAACCGTGCTGCGCGGTGAATGGGGCTATGACGGGCTTGTCCTGTCAGACTGGCACGCGATCAAGGATCGTGGCGCTGCACTCGATGCCGGCACCGAACTCGACATGCCGGAAAGCAAGCCCCGCAAAGCGCGTCTCCATGCGGCGATCAACGCCGGCGACGTGGCGCCCGAGGTGATCGATGCGGCTTGCGCCAATGTTCTGGCGTTCGTGCGCAAATGCAAGTCGAGCGAGCGGCGCGGCACGCCGGCGGATTTCGAGGCGCATCATGTGCTGGCGCGCGACATCGCGGCGGAATCGATCGTGCTGCTGCGCAATGAGGGCCAGGCGCTGCCGCTCGATCCCGGCGAGCCGGGTGAGCTTCTCATTGTCGGCGACGGCGCCGTCACTCCTGTTATCCAAGGCTCCGGCTCGGCCACCACCAATCCCTATCGCGTCGACAGTCCGTTCGTTCAGATTGCCGCGCGGGCAGGAGACAGCCTGAAGGTCCGGCATCTGCCCTTCTCGCCGGTCGCGCAGCCCGACGTGACTGCGTCGATCGAGGCGATCGTCGAAGCCGCGGAGCGTGCCGATGTAGTTGTCATGTTTGCGGAAAACGAGAAGAGCCGTCACGGCGAGGGCAACGACCGCGACACACTGAAGCTCGCCGCCAGCCACGATGCACTCATCACGGCGTTGTCGGCGACAGGTCGCAAGCTCGTCGTCGTGCTCTCGATGCCAGACACGGTCGAGATGCCGTGGATCGGGGATGTCGACGCCGTCCTGGCCAGTTTCTATGCCGGGCAGGGCGGTGGCGAAGCACTGGCCCGCATCCTGTTTGGCGAGCAGAACCCGTGCGGCAAGCTCTCCGCCAGCATGCCGGTTCGCATGCAGGATATTCCGGGCTGGCACACCTATCCGGGCGAGCATGGCCGGCATGTCTATAGCGAGGGCATTTTCGTCGGTTACCGGTTCTACGATCTGAAGGCGATGACTCCAGTCTTTCCGTTCGGACATGGGCTCAGCTACACCACGTTCGCCTATGAGGATCTCAGGCTCGATACGCACGAGATCACGCCCGGCGCCGGCTGCACCGCCGCCCTTACCATTCGCAACACAGGTACGGTTGCCGGCAAGGAAATCGTGCAACTCTATGTCCGGCCGATTAAGCCGGGTCTCAAACGACCCGTCCGTGAGCTCAAGTCTTTCACCAAGCTTCATCTGGCGCCAGGAGAAGCGAAGAGGGTAACGCTTGGCCTGGCGCAGCGCGATTTCCAGTATTTCGACACGTCGCGTTCGGCTTGGGTTCTCGATGCCGAGGCCTTTGTAATCGAAGCGGCTGCATCCTCCAGAGACATCCGCTTGTCGATCACCTTGCCATGCAGGTCAGAGGCTCCGGCGCTGCCGACGATTTCGGCCAATTCTCCGACAGCGCTTGTCTTTGCCCACCCGAACGCCGAGGCCGCTCTCGTTGGTTTCTTCGTCAGCAGGCTTTCGATCTCCGCTGCCGAAGCCATGGCCCTTCTTGCCAAGACAAAGGGCTCCTTTCTCGGCTTCTACGACACTTTGAGCTGGTATGTAGGAGACAGCGTCAAAGAGGCGGATATTGCCGAAGTCTTTTCAGAACTAAACCAACACTAGATTGAGGCCCGCAGGAATGACCATCCAGACGAACCTGACCGACCCGCTGCTGACGGCCGAGCACTGGATGGAAACGGGCCGTGCTGTTGCGATTGCGACGGTGATCGAGACGTGGGGTTCGGCGCCGCGTCCGGTTGGCAGTCATCTGGTGGTCGATGGTGATGGCAACTTCGAGGGTTCGGTTTCCGGTGGCTGCGTCGAGGGTGCGGTGGTTACCGCCGCTGCCGAGGTAATTGCCGCCGGCAAGGCGCAGATGCTGGAATTCGGCGTTGCGGACGAGACCGCCTGGCGCGCCGGGCTGTCGTGCGGTGGGCGCATCCGTGTCTTTGTCGAGAGGCTCGGCTGATGCTCCGCGACAGCCTGCAGCGTCTGAACGCCGCGCGCCGGAAGCGTCTCGCCGTCGTGCTGCTGACAGATTTTCGGGGAGAAGAGCATATCTTCCTGGAAGGGGATCCGGTCGAGCCGCCATTTGCCGCGCTCGTCGAAGGCGCCTTTCGGTCTGGCCGCTCGATGGCTTTCGACACGATAGATGCCAGCGGCTTCCTCAATGTCTACATACCTGCCCCGCGCATCGCCGTCATCGGCGCCGTCCATATCAGCCAGTATCTGACGCCGATGGCAAGGTTGGCCGGCTTCGATGTGCGCATCATCGATCCGCGCACAGCCTTTGCGACGCATGATCGCTTTCCCGATGCGCAGATGTGCACCGATTGGCCCGTCGATGCGTTGATGGCGGATCCACTCGACCGCTATACCGCCTTAGTCGCACTCACCCACGATCCCAAGATCGATGATTTTCCCTTGGCCGAGGCATTGCGCACAGGCTGCTTCTATATCGGCGCGCTCGGCAGCCGAAAGACCCACGCAGCGCGGACAGGCCGCCTTGCCGCATACGGCTTCGGTGCCGATGCGCTTTCGACGATCCACGCGCCGATCGGGCTCGACATCGGCGCATCCAATCCAGCTGAGATCGCCGTAGCGATCCTTGCTCAGGTCATCAAAGCGCTTCGCACGAGCAGCCGCCAGACGATGCCTGCGTAGCGCCTATGGAGAGGCTCACCCTCCGACGATGACGCAGATGGAAAATAGCTTGCCTGGACGCTAAGCTGCTGCACGTTCGCGACCTCGTAACCTGGAGCTCGTCGACGGAGGACGCTGCGGCGCTGGTGGGATCGGGAAAGAGATGGGAGCAAAGCCGAATGTATCAATCGTCGTGCTGGCGGCTGGCTTGGCAACGCGCATGGGCTCGAATGGCGGGCACAAGCTGTTGGCCATGTTTGACGGAATGCCGCTCGTGCGTCGCTCGGCTTTGGTCGCCAAGGCCAGTAGCGCCGTTTCCATCGTCGTCGTCGTCGGCCATCGGCAAGACGATATCCGGGACGTTCTCACCGGCCTGCCCCTGCATATTATCGTCAATCCAGACTACCGAGCGGGCATGTCGAGTTCACTGGCGGCCGGATTTGCCGCTGCTGTAGCCGACGGCGCCGATGGTGTTCTGATGTTGCTTGCCGATATGCCAGGCATTTCTACAGACAATCTGAATCAGCTGATTGACGCGTTCCAAGTCGCGGACGGCGCCGCAATCGTTTGCGCCGCCTCTGAGGGTATGCGAGGCAACCCGGTAATCTTGCCACGGTCCCTTAACGACAGCGTTCTGCGCTTGAGGGGCGATATCGGTGCCCGTGACCTGATCAGAACATCGGGGCTGCAGGTCATTGAGGTCGAGATAGGAACCGCGGCGCTAACCGATGTCGATACCGCCGAGGCGATTATCGCTGCCGGTGGCATTCCTGTTGAGGACTGCTAAGCGATGCCGCCGCTCGACCCAGCGGATTCTCACGGCTTCTGAGCGCCTGCGGTGAAGAGTCCACGTCACCGTGGTCATCCGTCATGCAGTCTTAGCCCGATGAGGACTGTCGTCAGGTTTGAATAATATCACCTTTATGTCGAAACCCGCGTGAAGATCACACACGCGAAATTGTTCATAGCTGTTGAACGAGATCGCCGGACTAGGTGAGCTCAGATTGTTGGAAGCTCTTCCACCTCTCCAGTTTTTTCATTACGAATTCCACAGTTGAAGCCTTGTGCAGCCAATCCCGCTTGCGTCCCGCAAGATCGCTCCCGATGTCGTCGGCGCTCAGTTCGCCCGCAAGATGCGAAAGACGTAGTCGTTAGTTCGAAACCTGCTCAAGAGCAGGGTTCTGGTGAACCTCTCGCGCTTTTGAAACCATTTGCAATCCCCGGCAATTGGCGCCAATCAATCGACCGCAACGGTGAAGCGCTTGAAATCCATCAGCGGAAAACCATCTGACGCGCGACTTCTGCAAAATGGGGATTATCGATGACGACATTCGACGAGCGGCAGCCTGAGCAACATGCATTCGAAGCGGATGTCAGTCGGCTCCTGCACATGATGGTGCATTCGGTTTATTCCGACAAAGATATCTTCCTCCGGGAATTGATCTCGAACGCGGCGGATGCCTGCGAAAAGCTGCGCTACGACTCGCTTTCCCAGCCGCAACTCTCGGCCGACGGCATACAGCCTGGAATTCTCGTGACCCTCAATGAAGAGGCGCTGACGCTTGTCGTCGAGGACAACGGCATCGGCATGAGCCGGAGCGAGATGATCGACGCGCTTGGCACGATCGCGCGCTCGGGGACAAAGGCATTCATGGAGCGGATTGAGGCTGCTAAGGCCGGCGAGAAGGCTGAACTGATCGGTCAATTCGGCGTCGGATTCTATTCCTCGTTCATGGTGGCAGACAAGGTCGATGTGATCTCGCGGCGTGCGGGTCAGGAGGAAGCCTGGAAGTGGTCGTCTGACGGCAAGGGAAGCTACGACATCGTCGCGGCCGATTCCGTCGAGGCGCCGACGAGCGGTACCCGCGTCGTTCTGCATCTCATGGAAGATGCAAAAAGATACACCAACAAGTGGACTGTCGAAAAGATCATTCGCGATCAGTCCGGCCACGTACCTGTTCCCATTCGCCTCGTCGATAAGGAAGCGGCCGAGCCGTCGCAGATCTCCGATGGTGCCGCGCTCTGGACCAAGCAGAAGAGCGAAATTTCCAAACAGGATTACGACGATTTCTACCGTGGCGTTTCGGGTCAATACGATGAGCCGCTGACCAACGTGCATTTCCGCGCCGAGGGCCGGCATGAATATACGACGCTGGCCTTCGTACCCGGTTCCCAGCCTTTCGATCTGTTTGATCCGGATCGCAAGGGTCGGATGAAGCTCTACGTGAAGCGCGTCTTCATCACCGATGACGCCGAGTTACTGCCGCGTTACCTCCGGTTCGTGCGCGGTATCGTCGATACGTCCGATCTGCCGCTCAACATTTCCCGTGAGATGATCCAGGAGAGCCCGGTTCTCACGGCGATCCGTAAAGGCGTAACCAGCCGGATCCTTACCGCATTGGAGAAAATGGCCGACAGCGAAACCGAGACGTTCGGCATATTCTGGGGCCTCTTCGGGGCAATCGTCAAGGAAGGTATCTACGAAGACTTCGAGCGCCGCCCGCAATTGCTCAAGCTGGCGCGTTTCCACACAACTGCTGTCGAAGGCGCGACACGGAGCCTGACGGAATACGTGGCAGCCATGAAGGAGGGGCAGTCGTCTATCTTTTACATCAGCGGCTCGAACCTGGAGCAGTTGAATGGTTCACCACAGCTCGAGGGCTTCCGGGCCAAGGGGATCGAAGTGCTGCTTTTGACCGATTCCGTAGACAGCTTCTGGCCCACCAATGTCTCTGATTTCGAGGGCAAGTTATTCAAATCGGTCACCCAGGGCCTTGCCGATTTGAATAACATCGCCGGCGAGGCAGGCATCGACGAGCAAAAACAGGAAGCCTCTTCCGAGGTTGCCGCTTTTATCGATTTCGCGCGCGGTGCTCTCGGCCAGGAGGTTGCCGATGTGCGTGTCTCCGGTCGATTGACGGAAAGTGCGGTCTGCCTGGTCGCTTCCGAGCACGGGCCTGATCGACAACTTGAGAAAATGCTCCAGGGGGCAGGGCGGCTGCAGACGGCTTCGAAGCCCGTCTTAGAAATCAACGCACAGAGCCAGCTCGTCAGAAGCATCGCATCGATGGACGATCATGCCTTTCGTGAGGATGCAGCTTGGCTCCTCCTCGATGAGGCCCGCATTCTTGATGGCGACAAGCCGGCGAACCCACGGGCATTTGCGGAGCGGCAGGCAAGACTGTTTGCCTTGGCGATGGGACACGGCAAATAAAGGCTCACTACGGATCTTGGCCCATTCGGGCCGAGATCCCTTATGCGTATAAAGACCAACTGCCCCGTTCCTGATCTCTTCGACCAGGCGGTCGAAAATTGGTACGCGAACCGAACTCCGGCGCAATTCCCGATAGTCGGCGATGTTATAGCCGTTATGGGACATCGGTGAGCTGTGGCATGTTGGAAGTGTGTCCTCTCTCGGAATCAGTATCAGCCCAGGGAGGGCGTTTGGAAGCGGCAACGTTCGCTCCATATGAGCCCACTGGAGCCTGTTGTCGTCTCAGCTCCCGTGGCTCTGGTGTCGCCAGGGTATGGACCAACGGCGCAATAGTCGTTATTCGCACGCCATGTTGCGATGCTGAAAACGTCGCTGAAACATCACCGCAGATACCCAAGGCTCTTTTAAAGTGAAAAAAGTGCAGCGCAGCTTTGCCGTCGAGTACAAATCAGGTCGGCGAAAACTCAACTCCAAACCGAGCTCGATCTGGGCAGACACGGATCTCAAGTCCGTTGCGCAAGATATGCAGGACGAGGCAATGCCATTTATGTCATTGTCTCCTCAGGCACGAAGCACCGCAATGCTTGTATCCGAAGAAGAACAGGCCGGGCCATTATTGACACTGCCGATCGAGCAAGAGACAAATGCATCGGCTTTACAGGAGACCATAATGGCCGACGAAAAAGATACGACAACCAATGCTAACACGCCGGCCGCCGCGGCGCTCGATGTACCGAAGAAGGTGCGCAAACCTCGCGCCAAGAAGGTGGTGGCTGAAACCGCCTCAGCCGCCGTTTCTTTGCAACCGGCAGCGGCTTCGGGTGCCAAAGCTGGAAAGCAGACGAGAGGACGCAAAGCAAAGCCTGACGAAGGGACGACGAGTGCCAAGCGTGTACCTGTCAAACGTGCTCCGAAGGCTGTGTCGATAGCGGCTGCACCGTCGGTGGCGGCAGTTGATGAGATCGCGGATCTTCTGCAGCTCGAAGAGGAAAACCAGAGACTGCGCAAGCTGCTGGCGGAGAAGCTCCGCGCTGAAAATGCCGATCTGCGAAAGCGACTCAACCTCGGTTGATCGGCAGCAGACGGTCAAGCGCTGGCCGCATTCTCATGCTTATTGAAGTTTAGATATTGGCGGCGGTTCGTTCTGCCGCCAACGTTTTTGCTCGCAGTTTGCATACGCAGTAGAATTCGAGGTCGAATAAAATGGCGTCTCCATGGAAACTTCTTGCTGGGCTGGTGTCACGGCGACGCCCGCAGAAGCAAGAACACGGCTCGACCGATGATGTGAAGCCGGACGTATCAGCCGTCGCCGAGCCGACTGAAACGGCAACCGACAACCGGTCGAAAGCCGCAGACCGCGCGGCCAGCGAAAAGCCGGTCACTCACGAACAACACAAGGCGGTGTCGCATCATGCCGAAGAAGCGGTAAGCAGTGTTGATGACACGGCAGATGTCGAAAGCGCCATGCTGGAGAATGCGGTTGATCCGGCCTTATCCAATGAGGCCGACGCAGCCAGGCACCCCTCACCAAAGGCATTGCCAGTAGGCGAAGTTCCAACGCGAAAGCGCAGCAGGCGGAGCAACAAAGCGAAAACGATTGCTGTCGTTCTTCCACCTTCTCCAGGCGCTACCGCTGTTTCTGACGACGCAGTCAGTCTGGATGGAGAAATCAGGCTGCTCCGGGATCAGCTGGCGACGAAGCTTAGGCTGCAAAACGCACAACTGAAGAGGATGCTGGATCGGTTCGAGCGGTGAAATTGTCATTTCCTTCGTACCCATCGCGGCCATATTGCCTGGCTAGGAACGGGTATGAGCTGGGTTTCCCATCAAGAGCAAAGACTCGAACTCTCAGCGGTCGGGCGTTCGACTGCCGAGGACAAACTGGTACCGCTCTGGTCGAATAAAAAATTCAGACTTTTCGGCGCAAGCGCCGGTTTCGAAATAGGAACTCCGTTCCAGCACAAGCAGGACCGCATTTTCAGCGGCTCCAATCAGCGATGTTATCCGAGGCGAGACAGCACGCGCCCCGATCGCAATCTCAGCGGAGACAATGTCGGCGCCGGCTTTGTCTTTCAGTAGTGCATAAGTTGGTTGCCGTTCGGCGATCTCTCGCTCCAGCTCTGACATGAACGCCGGCAAGAAGCTTCGGCCCAATGCAATCGGCTCGTCATTCACCACATGAAGCCGTTCCAGAAGTGCGCATGTCGTTCCGAACAGCGGGATGAAAGCAGATGGTGTTTCAATTGCGGTCAACTCGACGATCCGCATCGTAGCATCGAAGCCTTGGACTTTCAGCGATTCATGAAAGCTACGCAGTGTATCAATTTGATGGCGCACCTGCTTGCCGGCCACGAAAGTGCCTTTGCCTTTCCGGCGTTCGATCAGCCCATCCCTATCGAGTTGTTGGAGCGCCAGCCGCACGGTGACGCGACTGACTGTGAAGCGTTCCATAATTTGCGATTCCGACGGGAGCCGTCCGGACGGCTCGTAGGCGCCTTCGGTGATCTCGGCACGAAGCCGATCGGCGATCTGCAGATACATAGGCACCGGGTTATTGCGGATGAGACTCATCTATTTTCCATAGGGTCGAAAACACCACGAAGCAGCGAAGCTTTGGAATAGCGTTCCCTTTTGCTGCCACACAAGGGGAACTCTTCACGTTGATGACCTGTATTATAATGTATTAGAAATTGGGACAACTCCAATCCAGGATCGTCCTAACGCAACATGGCATCTCCAGTTATCCCAAGGCAGGTTTCATCCGGCGCCGCCTTCTCGGTGGACCGCATGGCTTTCGCCTATCCCGAAAGCCGACGCGCCGTATTCGAACGGTTTTCACTGAAGGCTCGGCCGGGAGAATTCGTGGCGATCCTGGGTCCGTCCGGTTGCGGCAAGTCGACGCTCCTTAATCTTCTCTCCGGCTTCCTGCGCCCGCAATCGGGGCATATCACCATCGACGGTGTGCCTGTTGTCCCTGAGCATCCGGTCCTCGGATATGTATTTCAGTCGCCAAACCTCTTCCCTTGGTTGACTGCCCTGGAAAATGTTCGCTTCGGCCTGCGCATGAATTGCCGTGGATCTGCGCAGGAGCAGAGAGACGTCGCGCTGAATTTTCTTCGACTTGTCGGTCTGGAAGAGCAGGCACATGAGCCACCTCACCGATTGTCGGGCGGCCAGCGTCAGCGGGTTGCGCTGGCGCGCTCACTGGCGCTCGAGCCGCGCCTCCTGCTCATGGACGAACCATTCGCAGCGCTCGACGCCCTGACGCGTGCATCCCTCAATGACGAATTGCTGCGCATCTGGTCGGGCTTGGGGAAGACCGTACTGTTCATCACCCATGACATCGACGAAGCGATCTATCTTGCCGACAGGGTTCTCGTCCTTGGGCTACCGCCGACAGGCATCACCGCCGAAGTGGCAATCGATTTGCCGCGTCCTCGCGATCAGCGTGGCACGAGAGCCAATCCTTTATTCGCTCAACTGCGCGAACAGCTCTCGGAGGAAATCGCCAAAGTCATGACCAGCAATCTACCCGTTACCTGAAGGGGAGCATCCGATGAAACACATTCTACCTGCAGTTCTTCTCGCCCTTGCAGCCGTTTTGCCTGCCCATGCCGAGGACCCGCGGCCGCTTCGCATTGGCTGGGTCCAGGCTATGGCGAATGCACCTGCCCTGATCGCCGAGGAGAAAGGTTATTTTCGCGACGAGGGGTTGAACGTCGAGCTCAAGGGTTTCGGCGATGGTCCCGTCATCCAGCAGGCGGTGGCTGGAGGCGAAATCGATGCGGCCTATATCGGTGCGCCCCCGGTCTATCAATGGGCGGCGCGCGGTCTCGAGGCGAAAATCATCGCCAAGGTCAACTATGGTCAGGCAGCGGTGATCGCGAAGACTGACGGCCCGATCCAGGCCCTTTCCGACCTCAAGGGCAAGAGGCTTGCCGCCGTCAACAGGGGCAGCGGCATGGACGTGCTGCTGCGTGGCTACGTTCTCAAAGAGGCCGCCGGCCTCAGCCCGGACGCAGATCTTGCGCTGTCGCAAATGCCCGTGGGCAACATGAACGCTGCCCTCGACACCGGCGTCGTCGATGCAGCCTTTTTGTGGGAGCCCTTCATCAGCCAATCGGTGCTCCGCGGTACAGGTCGCGTCGTCTTCGACGTGAACGGAGCTTTGCCCGGCTATCCCTGGTACGTCATAGCAGCGCCTGCCAAGACGCTGAAGGAACGCCCGGACGATCTCGTGAAACTGTTGCGAGCGAATTCGAAGGCCATTGCGTTTTTGCGGGAGCATCCCGAAGAGGCCGACAGGATCATCGCCCAAAGCTTTAAGCTGGAATCCCTGACGGCCGCGGACGGACGTATCGTTCCGCCGGAAGCGATCGTCACCGAGGCGAGGAAGCGCCTTGGGTGGTCGGCGGAAATCGAGCCCTCCGACCGTGCCTTCATCCAGCGGCTCATCGACTACTCCGTCGCCCTCGGCTTTCTCGAAAAGCGCTTGAATGTCGACGACATCATTGACGACAGCTTCGCCGCAAAAGCGGCCGCTCAACGATGAGATCCGATCGATGAAGAAGTTGGCAGCGCGGCTGCGTTTTCCGCAACCGTCCTGGCGCTGGGCAGCGCTTCCGTTCCTCCTTGTCGTGTGGTGCATCGCGGCAAGCCGCGTTCCCTCCTATGTGCTGCCGCAGCCGTGGGACGTGGCGGCCGAGGGGGTTCGCTGGATCCGGTCGGGCGAGTTGGGTCGCCAGGTCATGGCGAGCTTGTTGCGCGAATTCGGCGGCTTCGGCGCGGCCGTCGTGGCCGCTGTGCTCATCGGCGTGTCTGCCGGACTTTGGCGGCCGTTTCGCGAATTCGTCCAGCCGCTGCTCGGTCTCTTCATGGCCATCCCTCCGATCGCCTGGGCGCCGTTGTCGCTGATCTTCTTCGGCCTCGGATATCTCTCCATTGCCGTCGTCATATTCATCGCATCGGCCTTTCCGATGGCCCAGACGATTCAGGAAGGCGTGCTTTCCACCCGCAGCGGCGAGGTGCGTGCAGCGCGCATGCTGGGTGCCAAAAGGCTGCAACTGCTGGCCCATGTATATCTTCCCGCCTCTCTCCCGTTCCTCACTGCCGCATTGCGCATCGGTTTTGCCCAGGCGTGGCGCGCGCTTGTTGCAGCCGAGATGATCGGCGCATCTCAAGGCATCGGCTGGATGGTCGCCATGGGCGGGCAGGTTGGCAATTCGGCGCAGGTGCTTCTCGGCATCGCGCTGATAGGACTTACCGCGTGGCTGATGGAGAGCCTCGTATTTCGACGGATAGAGCGCCGCTACGAAGGCTGGCGCGGACAATAACGGACGTTCCCCATGACAGAGATTTTGCCAGAAAAGACGATTCAAGCCAGCGCCCATTCTCCGATGGGCCTTGCCGATCATTTCGATACTCTGCCCTTCCTCGGCCGTCTAAGCTGTCAGAGGCAGACGCTGACGGCGGGTGAGTGGACCGAATTGGAGCTCGTTTATGAGGTCGGAGCTGTCGGCCTCGCAGACGGTGCGTGGCTGAAGCTTGCCTTCAAGTTCTATTCCGATTGGGCGCTGTTCCAGACAACGGAGCCGACGGGCGCCAACTATATTTCCGCCGAATACCACGCCGGTCCTCTGGTTGCGGGGCAAAGCCCAGGTACCGTTCAAGCACTGAAGGTGCGTTTCGATCAGAAGGGACACGAACGTCCCTTCCAGAAGGCGGTCATCATCGACGTCGTCGACGGCTATCTCAACCCCGGCGACAGGATCGTCATCCGTCTGGGCGATCGGCGGCAGGGCGGCGCCGGCACACGTGTGCAGACTTTCGTGGAGAAGGTGTTCCGTTTCCGGCTGTTCGTCGACCCGCTGGGCAGCTCAAAATTTGCGGAGGTGCCAGGCGACTGCAAATTGGAGATCGCGGCCGGGCAGCCGCATGCCCTTCAGGTCATCGCGCCGCGGCTGGTTGCCAGCGGTCAATTCTTCGACGCTATCGTGCGCGTCGACGATATATGGGGAAACACTTGCCAGGGTCGAGACCTGCATGGTGCGCTCGTCATTACTGCCCCGGATGGCGGGCAACGAACGGAGCTAGTGGCATTCGCCGCGGAAGGCTGGACATTTGCGCGGATTTCCGGCCTTTCCTTCGCTGCTGCCGGCGAGTGGAAATTGGAAGCATGGCTGAATGACGAACCCGGCGTCGCACCGGGCATCGCCTATGTACAGAGCGAAGAGGGTGCCTTGCGCCCTCTCTATGCCGATCTTCACGTCCATTCCGACGACACCGTTGGCACCAATGATGCCACCTACAATCTCACCTACGGGCGCGACATCGCCGGACTTGACGTGGTGGGCTACACCGTCAACGATTTCAACATCACCGAGACGAACTGGGACGCAGCCGTCAAGACCATCCACGAACTCAACGAGCCCGGTCGCTTCGTCTGCTATCCAGGCACCGAATGGTGCGGCAACTCCGCTGCCGGTGGCGACCGAAACGTCGTCTTCCTGCGCGACGGCAAGCCCAGGTTTCCGTTCGACGAGCAGGGACGCTCCCTGCGCTCTTTCGAATGGAATGAGACGACGGCGGGAGCGATCCGTCCTGGGATATGGCCGGTTGACCGGCTCTATGGAGCCTATGCGGATGATCCGGAAGGCCATTTGCTAATCCCACATGTGGGTGGCCGGCGCTGCATTCTCGACTGGAACCATCCGGAGCTGGAACGCCTCATCGAGATTGGCTCCGCCTGGGGACAATTTCATTGGCTCTACGTCGAAGCTCTAGCTCGCGGACACAGAGTTGGCGCTTCCGCCGCTAGCGACGAACATCAGGGCCGATGCGGCGGTGGTGCGCCGGCCACCGGAACCTTCGGTGCACGTGGGGGGCTCACCGGCGTCATCGCCGACGGTTTCGACCGTGCTGGCGTTGGCGCTGCACTTCGGGCGAGGCGCACTTTTGCCACGACTGGTGAACGGAGTTTTGCGGTTCTGTCCCAAGGCAAACATTTCATGGGCGAGGTGTTTGACGCCGAGCTCAATCAGCCGCTCTCTTACCGCCTGCTCGGCCACGCCGGCTGGGAGGAAGTTCAGCTTTTCGACGGCGACCGCATGGTGTGGCGACGTGATCTGCATGCCGAAGCGGGCCTCAGTGAGCGCAGTGTGCGGATCCGTTTCGGCGGCGCGCGGATAAAGGATCGCTATCGCGCGGCCTATTGGAGCGGCGAAGTGGCTGTCACCGGTGCAGCGCTTCTGGATGTGCGCGGCATCGGTTTCGATCATCCCGAACAAAGCGTTTGGCGCACTGGGCTCGGCACCCTCGGCTTCAGGACGGCAACACATGGCGACGTCGACGGAATCGAACTTAAGCTTTCCGACCTGCGCGACGCGCGCATCGTCGTAGCCGCGAAGCTCCATGGCTACAGCAAGATCGGGGATCCGCTCCAGCCGCCGCCACATGTCCATGCTCCCGAGGTGTTTTTAGAGGCATGCGGAAGCGAGCTGATCGCAAAGGGCTCGATCTCGGTCGATCTTCAGGGTGTCGAGCTTCGACTTCTGTTGGAGCGCGTCACCGATCGCCCTCTTCCACGCGATCTCTCAGGCGAGATACCGCTTCCAGGACTTGGATTGAGCCACGGCCGCGAACACCCGCTTTTCCTGACGGCGAGACAGAGGGATCAATCCCGCATTTGGACGTCAGCGCTGTTCATGACAGCTTGAACTGAGCGTAAGCTGATGCGGGCCGCTGTTTTTGTGCTGCCGCACGGATCTTGCGATCCATCTCGAAAGTTCTTAGGTCACCGGAGGTTTTGCATTCTGCAAACTCCGTGTTCGAGAAGACCGAGATGATCCTCACCCTCGCAGGCGTTAGAAAATCCTATTCCACTGCGGAGAGCCCGATTGAAATCCTGAAGGGCGTCGATCTGGAAGTCGCTGCGGGCGAAAGTGTTGCTCTAACCGGAGAGTCTGGCAGTGGCAAAAGCACATTGCTGCATCTGGCAGGCGGGCTCGACCGTGCAGACAGCGGCTCGGTCGTGATGGATGGCAGCGATCTGGGGCTATTTGCTGAAAGCGAACGGGCCCGATACAGGAGAACGAAGGTCGGCCTCGTTTTTCAACAGTTTAACCTCATCCCATCACTGAGCGTCGCAGCCAACATCTCGTTCCACGCCAAGCTTGCAAACCGGTACGATCACGCTTGGGAAAGGCAGTTGATCGAGGAATTGGGGTTGGAAGAATACACCGCCCGATATCCCGAGCAACTTTCCGGAGGCCAACAGCAGCGCGTTGCAATCGGGCGAACCTTGGCTGCTCGACCTCCTCTCGTCCTTGCGGACGAGCCAACGGGCAACCTGGATGAGCAAACAGGCGATGCCGTCCTCGATCTGATGCTCAACCTGGCCCGGACGGTGGGATCGGCTCTGCTTCTCGTCACCCACTCCACGAGGCTTGCAGCGCGTCTGGACCGAACAGTGGTCCTTCGCGGTGGGAAGATTGCAGAATGAACTTCGTCGCATTCGCAGCCCTGCTGTCACACTGGCGTCGGAGACCTCTCCAGCTTCTGACGCTGGTCATGGGGATTGCGCTGGCGACGGCTCTCTGGTCCGGCGTTCAGGCTATCAACGCCGAGGCGAGGGCGAGCTATGCGCGGGCGGCTTCGGTTCTGGAGCAAGGCAACCTCCGGGAGATCGTCGCCAAGGACGGTGACGGCATAGCGAGCGAGGTCTATGGCAGCCTGCGTCGAGCGGGTCTGAATGTTTCGCCCGTGATCGAGGGCAACTACCGCTTCGGAAGCACAAGAATAAGATTGGTTGGTATCGAACCTCTGACGATGCCAAGGGACACCCGGAACCAGACCGTCGCCAGCAGTCTAGACCTATCCGGCTTCTTTTCAGCCAGTGGACAGTTGCTTGTGTCGAGCGCGACTGCCGAGCGGCTCCGTGGCAGTACCGACATGAGCGTCAAAATCGATGGCAAAGTTCCCGACGGTGCTGCCTTCGTCGACATATCGGTCGCCGACAGGTTGCTCGACAAGCACGGGAAGATCGACCGCCTGGTGGTCGCGGCCGATCAAAGGATCACCGCGGAAGCAATCGATCAGGCGGGATTGACGATCCGCGAACCCGGTGAACAACCAGACGTCGCTCGCCTCACAGACAGCTTCCACCTCAACCTTACGGCTTTCGGCTTCCTTTCGTTCATCGTCGGGCTCTTCATCGTGTATTCGGCCACGGGCCTGACCTTCGAACAGCGTCGAGGCACTTTTCGTACACTTAGATCTCTTGGTGTCTCGCTTCGAGCATTGATCACGGTGCTCTTGATCGAGCTTTCGATGCTGGCGCTGATATCGGGCTTGATCGGCGTCATGCTCGGCTACGTCATAGCATGGCTCCTGATGCCGGGTGTCGCCGCGACCCTCAGGGGCCTCTACGGTGCCAATGTGTCAGGCTCGCTATCCATTCGGCCGGAGTGGTGGTTGGCTGGACTGGCGATTGCTCTCGGAGGAACCGCTGTCTCGTCTGCCCAGAGCCTGTGGCGGGTATGGAAGCTGCCGATTTTAGCTGCCGCCCAGCCGCGAGCATGGGCAAGAGAGTCGGCCAGATCGCTTGCCTTTCAAGCGGGAACGGGCGGAGTTCTGCTGATCTTGGCTGCTATCCTGGCGATAGCTGCGTCCGGGCTGGTGGCGGGTTTTGCGACACTTGGCTGCCTGCTTCTTGGAACAGCTCTGGTGCTACCTGGACTTCTTGCGGTCATCCTGACCAAAGCGCAGCATTTGGCACGAACCGTCCTCATGGAATGGTTCTGGGCCGACACCCGCATACAGCTTCCCGGCTTGTCGCTGGCTTTGATGGCTCTGCTGCTGGCATTGTCGGCAAACATCGGTGTCGGCACGATGGTATCGAGCTTCCGGCTGACTTTCATCGGATGGCTGGATCAACGCCTGGCCGCCGAGCTTTACGTCACTGCCAAGGATGAGGAGGAAGCTGCGCGTCTCCGCGTCTGGCTTCCACCACGCTCAAGGGCGGTCTTGCCCATCTGGAGCGTCGACGCCGAGGTGCTTGGCGAACAGACCCAGATCTTTGGCGTTGCGGACGATTCGACCTACCGGGAGCAGTGGCCGTTGATCGCTTCCGAAAACGACGTTTGGGCAAGGATCGCCGCCGGGCAGGGTGCTCTGATCAACGAACAGATGTGGCGTCGCGGCAAAGCCAAGATCGGCCAACCGTTGGTCATGCCTGGAGGCTGGAGCGCAACTGTGGTCGGCGTGTACTCGGACTATGGAAATCCGAATGGGCAAGTGATAGTCGGGGTCAAAACGCTCGTCGATCATTACCGCGATGTCCCGAAACTTCGCTACGGTGTCCGAGTTGCTCCCGAGCAAGCCCAAGATCTCAAGCGTCGGCTGGTCGAGGAGTTTGGCCTTCCGGATACCGCCATCGTTGACCAGGCCTCACTTAAGCGGCAATCGAGAGCCATCTTCGATCAGACGTTCAAGGTGACCGGCGCGTTGAACGTCCTCACCCTTGCTGTGGCAGGATTTGCCATGTTCTCAAGTCTCCTGACGCTGTCTGGTATTCGGCTTCCGCAACTCGCGCCAGTATGGGCAATGGGTGTACGGCGACGGGATCTGGCGCTCTACGAAGTTGCCCGGACACTTGCACTCTGGCTGGCGACATTTATGGCTGCGATCCCGGTTGGTCTTACCCTGGCGTGGGTCCTGCTTGCGATCGTGAACGTGGAGGCTTTTGGTTGGCGATTGCCAATGATGGTGTTTCCAATGGACTGGTTTTGGCTGGGAGCAATCGCTCTTGCTGCTGCATTGCTGTCGGTGCTGGTGCCGGTTCGGCGTCTGGCCTCGATCAATCCTGCGGACCTGCTGGGGATTTTCGCCAATGAACGGTAGAAAGTCGGCATCTGTCCTGATAGCGGCGGCTATGATCTGCGCGAGCGGTCAGGCATTTGCGCAAGGCTTCGCCGGATTGGGATCGGATGCGCAAGGTTTTGCGATCCCGGAGCGGGGTTCTGTTCTTTCTTTCCCCACCGATCATGGCGCTCATCCTGATTATCGCATTGAGTGGTGGTATGTGACCGCCAATCTCAAAGACGAGGATGGCAGGCAATATGGAGCGCAGTGGACGCTGTTTCGCTCTGCGCTGGCTCCGGGAGACAAGGCAGGTTTCGCGGATCCGCAGATCTGGGCTGGGCACGCGGCGATCACCACCCAAGGTCATCAGTACGTCGCCGAGCGCTTGGGGCGGGGAGGCGTCGGGCAGGCAGGCGTTGCCGCAAGACCATTTCGGGCTTGGATCGACGACTGGCGGTTGGAGGGTAGCGAGCGAACCGGCTCGGACGCCTTTGGCAACCTTTCAGTCTCTGCGGGCGGGCTGGACTTCAGCTACACCTTAGACCTCAAGGCCGACGGCCCGCTCGTTCTTCAGGGGGAAAACGGCTTTTCCGTGAAGTCGGCGAACGGGCAGGCGAGCTACTATTACTCGCAGCCTTTCTATGAGGTGGCGGGAACGATCATGACATCCGGAGCGCCGGTTAAGGTCACTGGCAAAGCCTGGCTGGATCGGGAGTGGTCGTCGCAGCCGCTTGCGTCCAATCAGACGGGGTGGGATTGGTTCTCACTGCATCTGAATTCCGGCGACAAGCTGATGGCTTTTCGCCTTCGTGATGACAAGGACGGGTTTATCTCCGCGAACTGGATATCGGCGGATGGACGAACGACACTTTTGTCGAAAGACGACGTCCAACTGGAGCCGACGCGGAAGGCAACGGTCGATGGGCGCCGGATGCCGGTTGAGTGGCGCATACGCGTGCCGAGTAAGTCACTTGATATTACGACGAAACCGCTGAACGAGCAGTCCTGGATGGCGACCTCTACGCCTTATTGGGAGGGGCCGATCAACTTCACAGGCTCCACGTCGGGTGTCGGATATCTTGAAATGACCGGCTATTAGCTGCTACGTCTCACACGTAGGTAACAGCTCCTACGTCGAACGGTGCGAACCGGCGGAAATCGCCCGGACCCGGGCGGTGGCGTTGGAACTATGAAACTGTTTGGTACGTTTTCCGGCCCGCCAAAAGGAGCTTTAACGACATGAACATGGCCTCGAAGATTGTGAAATCCCTTGTTGCTCTGTCCGTCGGCGGCTTGCTTGCGGAAGCTCGCGCGGCTCGCGGCTATTCGCTGGATGACGTTGCAGAAACCACTGGTCTGACTGTGGCCGAAGTGACAGCTCTGGAGAACGACACGGATTTCGACGCGTCAAGGATACGAAGGACCGCGGCCGCTCTAGGGGTTTTAGACAAGATTTGAGACGTGCGTCGCGCACTACACAGCTTTTTCACGGCAGCGTCTTATCTGTTGACCCGCAGAGACTGTGTCTCCGATTTAGCAGAACCCGTTCAACTTGAGGATTTTATGGGCGTCGATTGCCGCTTGGAGCTCAGCTTCCGAGTTTCGATCTCCTCGGTTGGCGTCTGGATGATGTAGCTTGAGCATCTGCTTATAGCGGCGCCTGATCTCCTCGGGCGCCGCGCCCTGCGAAAGGCCGAGCGTTTCGAAGGCTTTCGCTTCCAATACCTTGAGCTTACGTCGCTGGAGATCAGCTTTCGTTGCTTGATGTTGGGCAGCACTCTTGCGTGCATTAAGGGCTTTTGCCGTGCCCGAGCGGACGGTCGAAGGAAGCGGCATCTCTGTCGCATGATCAACGCGGGTACCCCACGTCTTACGGGCGCCGCTTGCTGCCTCACTCTGATAGCGGGCGGTCACCGGATCGGACAGATTGCTCGCGAAATTATATCCCTTATTGTATTCTCTCGCATGTTGCGGGCAGAACAGCAGGTACAAACCCTCCGCATCTCGCCCAACGGGCGCACGATTGGTGCCGCCGCTTTCGCAACCGTCCCACTGGCATTTCGACTGGGAAGGCTCGGTGGGAAGAGCTGATTTTTTGCCCGTTGGCCTCAGGCCGACGAAAATTTTCGAATCAAACGTCATCGCGCGTTATAGGGCGGTTTTCATCGAACCGGCAAGCTGCCACGCGGTCGGTCGGCCCGGCTATAATCTCCTAATCCGGTCAAATTGGGCAATGCTGCGGCTGCCCTTCGAGCAATCGTGGTGATCATCAACAGGGCGCAAATAGGAAACTGGTAAATCATCTCGTTCGATTTCACGCGGGCAACTCAGTCCAATTGGGGAGGTTTTCAGTCATCCTTTAGCTGCGAAACCTGCGACCCTTAAATGGCTGGCAGAGCATACCTCTAGCCCCATTCGCGATCGTGCCCATGAAACAGTGACGACAGAGAATTTAGGCAATCGGCCTTCCAAGGCTTGATCATCAACGCGCGTGGATCTAATGAGGCGCGTTAGCGATCCTAGGAGTTTTAGAATGCAGGTTCTGGTACGTGACAACAACGTTGAGCAAGCGCTCCGTTTTTTGAAAAAGAAGTTGCAGCGCGAGGGCGTATTCCGGGAGGCCCGACTTCGGGAGCGTTTTGAAAAGCCCTCCGAAAAACGTGCTCGTGAGAAGGCCGAGGGCATCAGGCGTGTCCGTAAACTCGCTCGCAAAAAGCTTGAGCGGGAAAGCGGTATTTCGGCCCCCAAGAAAGTAAGAGCTTCTGGTCGCTAAAGGGGATCGAATGACGGATGTTCTGTCCGTCGGGATAGGACTTCTTGTGTCCGAGACATTCCTTTCCCACTCGCCGTACCGAGTTGAAACTGATCGAAAGCATCGACGCCCCTGGCGCCCTTTTATCAAGCGGGGTGTGCAACCCGACACGGCGGCTGATTGCAGAACAGCTCGCCGCGCTTCAGGGGCCGATCCAGAGGATAGCGCCGTCAGCCAATCTGAAAGTTGCGAGGCGCTTTAGTAGACCTTTGCCGTGTCCGAACTTCCGGTGCCGGCGGCATTTGCCTTTTGAAAATCGGACAACAGGCGCGAGGCGCCGTTCGCCAGCAGGCTGACATCGTTTCCAATGGCGACGAAACTGGCGCCGAGTTCCAGGTAGCGCTTGGCCAGCGCCTGATCGGCGGTCAGGATACCCGCGGCCTTGCCGTGCGCCTGGATACGGATCAGCGCCGCTTCCACCGCCTGCTGCACCTCGACATCGCCGGGCCTGCCGAGATGGCCCATGTCGGCGGCAAGATCGGCTGGTCCGATAAAAACGCCGTCGATGCCGTCGGTGGTGGCGATGTCATCGAGTGCTGCCAGTCCGGCGCGACTTTCGATCTGCAGCAGCAGGCAAATCTCCTCATTGGCCGTCTGCAGGTAATCGGGCATGCGATTGAACGCCGAGGCGCGGGCGAGGGCGGCGCCCACCCCACGCATACCATGCGGCGGATAACGCACAGCGCGCACCATCGCCTTCGCCTGATCGCCGCTCTCGACCATTGGCACCAACACGGTTTGCGCGCCGATATCGAGGATCTGCTTTAAGAGCCAGGCCTCGCCGATCGGCGCCCGTATGATCGGATGGCTCGGCGAACCCTTGAGCGCCTGCAATTGCGCCATCATCAGAGGGATATCGTTCGGCGCATGCTCGCCGTCGATCAACAGCCAATCATAGCCCGCATCACCCAGTATTTCAGCCGTATAGGGATTGGCGAGCGCGAGCCACAGTCCGATCTGCGGACGCTTCTCCATCAAGGCCCCTTTGAAGGTGTTTTTTGGCGCCGGCATGGGCATCCCTCCTATGCGAAATAGCTGCTGACGGTGCCGTAGGATCCGAAATCGGCAACGATCGTATCGTTGTGGCGTGCTTCGATCGGGCGAATGAAGGAGCCGGCAAGGACGATCTGGCCCGCCTCGATGCCATCACCATATTCAGCCAACCGATTGGCAAGCCAGGCAACGCCGCGCGCCGGCTGGTTGAGCACTCCGGCACCAAGACCGGTTTCCTCGACCTCGGCGTTGCGACTGACAATTGCGCCCATCCAGCGCATGTCGACAGTGTCGGGTCGCGCCATGCGCCCGCCGAGCACGATACCGGCATTGGCCGCATTGTCGGAAATCGTGTCGACGATGGTGCGAGCCTTCTTTGTTCCGGGATCGACCCTGAGGATGCGCGTATCGAGGATTTCCAGGGCTGGGGTGATATAGTCCGTGGCGTTCAGCACGTCGAACACGGTGACGCCGGGGCCTTTCAGCGGAGCCTTCATGATGAAGGCGATCTCAGCCTCGATCCGCGGCTGGATGAAGCGGTCGGCAGGGACCGTCGCGCCGTCCTCGAACAGCATGTCATCGAACAGCACGCCGGAATCCGGCGTGTCGATGTTCAAGGCATATTGCATCGCCTTTGAGGTCAGCCCGATTTTCCACCCGATCACTTTGCGCCCGGCAGCGATCTTCTTCGTGCCCCAGGCCGACTGCACGGCATAGGCGTCGTCCATGGTCATATGCGGATATTTGAGCGACAGAAGCCCCGTCTGTTCGCGCGTCCGCTCGGCGATGTCGAGACGCTCTGCCGCCTGCCTGATCTCATCTGAAGTCAGCATCTCACACCTCGTCAGCGATCGCGTTGCGCAAGATGCCGATACCATCGGCCTCGACCTCGACGACATCGCCGGGCTTCAGCCAGATCGGCGGATCGAAGCGGGCACCCGCGCCGGTTGGCGTGCCGGTGACGATCACATCGCCGGGAACCAGCGTAGTGAAGGTCGAGATGTAGTTGATGATCTTGCGGAAGGAAAAGATCATCCGGCTGGTGCGGTCGCTCTGGCGGACTTCGCCGTTGACGCGGGTTTCGAGCCTGATGTCGGCGATCTGTGCCTCGTGCGTGAACGGGATCAGCCAGGGGCCAATCGAGCCGGTGCGGTCGAAATTCTTACCCTGGGTGACGTTGAACTTGGCATGGCGGACCCAGTCGCGGATTGTGCCTTCATTGCAGAGCGACAGCGCCGCGATGTGGGACAATGCTTCAGCCTCGGGAATGCGCCGGCCGCCCTTGCCGATGACGATGACGATTTCGCCTTCATAGTCGAGCTCCGGGCTTTCCGGCGGTCGGATCAGCGGCTGATCGTGGCCGGTAAACGAGCGCGGGAAGCGGATGAACAGGGAGGGATTGGAAGGCGCGGCCTGCCCATCCTTGTATTCCTCGTTGCGGTCGGGGAAGTTTACGCCGACGCAGATGATCTTCTCCGGGCCGGGAACAGGGATTTCATAACGGATGTCCGACACGGGAAAATCGGGCTCCAAGCTCGCCGCTTCCTCAGCGAGCTTCAGCAGCACGCCGTCGGCTATCACCTCGCGCAGCGTTGGCCACTTCGTGCCATGGCGGGCGGAAAGGTCAATAATTCCATCTCCCGCAAGAAGGCCGTATCCACTGTGGCCGTTGCGGGTAAAGCTGACAAACTTCGGGTGCGACATCGCTTTTCTTCCTGTTCAGTTCAGCCGATGCCGCCGAGGCAGACATATTTGACTTCGGTGAATTCCTCGATGCCGTATTTCGAGCCCTCGCGGCCGAGACCCGACAGTTTGACGCCGCCAAACGGCGCTTCTGCCGTTGAGATCAGCCCGGTGTTGACGCCGACCATGCCGTATTCCAGTGCCTCGGCCACGCGAAATACCCGAGCCAGATCCTTGGCGTAGAAGTAGGAGGCAAGGCCGAACTCGGTATCGTTCGCCTGCTCGATGACGTCGGCCTCGTCCTTGAAGCGGAACAGCGGCGCCAGCGGCCCGAAGGTTTCTTCGCGCGCCACCGCCATGTCCTTGGTGACATCGCCCAGGATGGTCGCTTCGAAGAAGGTGCCGCCAAGCGCATGTGGCTTGCCACCCTGCAGGATACGCGCACCCTTGCCCAAGGCATCGGCGATATGCTCCTCGACCTTGGCAAGGGCCGCCTTGTCGATCAGCGGTCCGAGGATGACGCCTTCGTCAAAGCCGTTGCCGGTTTTCAGCCGGCCGACGGCCGCCACCAGCTTCGCAGCGAAGGCGTCATAGACGCCGTCCTGCACGTAAATGCGGTTGGCGCAAACACAGGTCTGGCCGTTGTTGCGGTATTTGGCAATCAGCGCGCCTTCGACCGCAGCATCGAGATCGGCATCGTCAAAGACAATAAACGGCGCATTGCCGCCGAGTTCCAGACCGAGTTTCTTGATGGTCGGGGCGCTCTGCTTGTAAAGCTCGGTGCCGATTTCGGTGGAGCCGGTGAATGTCAGCTTGCGCACGACCGGGTTCGAGGTCATTTCGGCGCCGATCGCCGCGGCCGAGCCGGTGATGACGCTGAAAAGGCCCTTTGGCAGGCCGGCGCGTTCGGCGAGAACCGCAATGGCGATCGCCGAAAACGGTGTCTGAGAGGCCGGCTTCAAGACCAGGGCGCAGCCGGCGGCGAAAGCCGGGCCCGCCTTGCGGGTGATCATCGCGTTCGGGAAGTTCCACGGCGTGATCGCCGCGACGACGCCGATCGGCTGCTTCATCACCATGATGCGCTTGTCGGGCTGGTGGCCGGGGATCAAGTCGCCATAAATGCGACGACCCTCCTCGGCGAACCATTCGATGAAGCTTGCGCCATAGACGATCTCGCCAGTCGCCTCGGCCAGCGGCTTGCCCTGTTCGAGCGTCAGGATGCGGCCGAGGTCTTCCTTGTTCTCGATCATCAGATCGAACCACTTGCGAAGGACGGCGCAGCGGTCCTTCGCGGTGCGGGCAGCCCATCTCTTCTGCGCCAGGCGGGCGGCCTCGATGGCCGTCCTGGTCTCGGCGGCACCAAGCTTTGGCACGAGACCGATGATCTCACCGGTCGCCGGGTTGTTCACCTCGATCGCGTTTTTCGGATCCGCCTCGATCCACATCTCGCCGACAAGCGCTGCTTGGCGGAATAGCGAAGGGTCTTTCAGAAGCATTGTGTTGGTCCTGTCTTTTGAGTCTAGCCAGCGTTCGGCATTCTCGCCGCGACTTCGGAAATGACGTCAAAGGCGGTGTCAACGTCACTTTCCGTCATCTCGAACTGACCCGCCTGAAAGCGGATCGCTACCCGACCGTCCACCCGGGTTTGGGTCAGATAGATGCGACCGTCGTCATTGATCGCGTTCACCAAAGCAAGGTTATGGGCGTCGAGATCTTTTGCGCCAAGGTGGCGAAATGAAAACAGTGAGAAGGCTGGCTCGGTGACGATCTCGAAATTGTCGCCAGCACGTAGGCGTTTGCAGAGTTTTGCAGACCAACCCACGTGGTTGCGGATCATTGTTCTCAGGCCGTCCAGTCCGTGAAACCGCAGTAAAAACCATAACTTCAGAGCCCGGAAGCGGCGGCCGAGCGGGACCGTCCATTCCGAATAGTTGATGATGCCGTCGCGACCGTGGGTTTTCAGATATTCCGGCTGAATGGCAAGCGTGCGCACGAGGTCGGCTGGATTTCGAATGAAATGGGCCGAACAATCGAACTGCGCGCCCAGCCATTTGTGCGGGTTGAAGACCACGGAATCTGCCTCTTCGACACCCGCCCACAAATGGCGGAATTCTTCGCAGATCATCGCCGATCCTGCCCATGCCGCATCGACATGGACATAGAGGCCGTGTCGATGAGCGATCCGCACCACATCGGCAATGTTGTCGCAGGCACCGGTGCTGGTGCCGCCCGTGCAGGCGATGATGCCGGCCGGCACATACCCGGCCTCCGTGTCCTTTACGATTGCCGCTTCCAAAGCGTCGCAGTCCATGCCCCGCAATGCGCCGCGAGCGGGAATACGCACGAGATTATTCTCGCCGATGCCGGATACCCAGATCGCCCGGTCTATGGACGTGTGCACCTGATCAGAAGAATAAATGCGTAGTTGCGGATTTCCGCTAAGGCCCGCCTTGTTACCATTCCAGTCGAGGGCGCGTTCGCGCATGACGAGCACCGCCGAAAGCGTGGCAGAGGAGGCAGAGTCCTGAATGACGCCGGCAAAACCCTCCGGCAGTCCGATCGCCTGCCGCAGCCAATCGAGAACTCTTGTCTCGAGCTCGGTCGCTGCCGGAGAGGTTTGCCAGAGCATGCATTGCGCCGCCATTGCCGTCACAAGATATTCCGCAACGACCGACACGGGCGCCGCGTTGGCAGGAAAATAAGCAAAAAAGCGCGGATGTTGCCAATGCGTCATCCCTGGCAGGATGATATTTTCGAAATCGGCGAAGATGGCGTCCATGTCTTCGCCGGTTTGCGGTGGCTGCATCGGCAACCGCGCGGCGATCTCACCGGGGGCGGTCTGCGCACGCACAGGCCTGTCACGAAGAGATGCCCTGTAGGCGACGCCCCAGTCCGCGGCCTTGCGCGACCATTCGGCAAAATCTGTCCCGTTCATTGATCGCTCCGCTAGGACCAATTTACACGTCTGAGCGCGGCTTTGGCCGCGATCAGAACAAATGAGTATTCTGCCTGCCGGTCAGGGCGCGACGATCGGCTGGGCCTTGAGGATCGAATCTACCACACGGGCGCCAGCAAACAGGCTTCCTTCCTCGAACCAGGATTTCGGCGCCGGAGCACCCCATAGCGTCTGGCGCTGCGGATCCTTGAGATCCCATTTGATCGGTTCCAGGTCGGGATCAACCGTCTGATAATCCGAGCAGTAGATCTCGATGCGGTGGCCATCGGGATCGCGGATGTAGAGGAAGAAGGCATTGGAAATGCCGTGCCGGCCCGGTCCGCGCTCGATATTGGGCAGCCAACCGGTGGTCGCCATCAAATCCAGCAGGTCGATGATATTGAGCGGCGTCGGAACCCAGAACGCGGTGTGATGCAACCGCGGGCCGCGACCATTGGTAAACGCAATGTCGTGGACGCCACCCTTGCGGTGCGTCCATGCAGCCCAGAGCTTGCCGGTCTCCTCGTCGGCGGTGTATTCCGTCACCCGGAAGCCGATCTCATTGTAGAAGGCGACGCTTTCGTCGACATTCGGTGAGAAGCAGTTGAAGTGATCGATGCGGAGCGGTTTCACGCCTCTGTAGAGGGCATATTTCTGGTGGATCGGCGGCAGGCGATCCATCTTGGAATAAAATTCCAGCGGAATGCCGTGCGGATCGCGCGTGCGGAACGTGCGCGACTGGTAGGGCCGCTCGACCCATTCGACCGGCAGGCCCTTGCCCTTGAAGAAATGCTCCGCCTTATTGAGGTCCTCGTCGGAGAACACCTTGAAGCCGAGATCGCGCGCTTCGGCGGCGGCTTCTTTCTTCAGGACGATGCAGTGATGCCCGCGTTCCTCGAGCGCACGCAGATAGATCGTGTCTGCCGTCTCGTCGGTCACCTGCAAGCCGAGAGTATCGACGTAGAAGGCGCGCGATTTCGCAAGGTCGGTCACGGCAAGCTCGACATGGCTGAGGCGCACGATGTTGAAAGCCGGATAAAGATTGGGTGTGGGCAGGGGCATGGGGTTCTCCTCCAAATTCAATAGGGTGTCCGGTGCACTCAGCCGCCGAGTTTCTGGATCGCATGCGCCTTGGTGGCGAAAGCAACGTTCTTGGTCTCCATGTAGAAATCGAAGGACCAATCGCCGCCGTCACGGCCGATGCCGGAATTCTTGACGCCGCCGAAAGGGGTCGGCAGGTGGCGCACATTTTCCGAGTTCACCCAGATCATTCCGGCGTCCAGCGCATCGGTGAAGCGGAAAGCGCGGGTGACGTCCGAGGTCCAGAGGTAGCCGGTGAGGCCGTATTGCACATCGTTGGCAAGCGCCAGCGCATCGGCCTCGTCCTTGAAGGAGATCGCGGTCAGAACCGGTCCGAAGATTTCTTCCTGCGCGATACGCATTTGGTTGTTGGCGCCGGTGAAGAGGGTGGGGGATACGTAACATCCGCCACCCGGCCCATCGAATTTCTCACCGCCAGCGGCAAGCGTGGCACCGTCCTCTTTGCCGATCGTGATATATTCCAGCACCTTCTTTTCATGGACGGGGTGGATCAGCGGACCGACCACAGTTTCTGGATCAAGGGGGTGGCCGACCTTGATGCGCTTGGCCTTCTCGGCGACCATCGCCGTGAAGCGGTCGTAGATGTTTTCCTCCACCAGCAAGCGGGAAGACGAGGTGCAGCGCTCGCCATTCAGCGAATAGATCATGAAGACGGCAGCATCGGCGGCACGTTCAAGATCGGCATCGGCAAAAACGATGACGGGATTCTTGCCGCCGAGTTCGAAATGTACCCGCTTCAGCGTGTCGGCGCCTTGTTTCATGATCATCGAGCCGGTGCGGCTTTCGCCGACGAAGCCGATCGCTCTGATGGCGGGATGCTCGGTCAGTGCCTTGCCGGCGTCCTCGCCGAGGCCGTTGACGAGATTCCAGACACCCTTCGGCAAGCCCGCCTCTTCGGCGATCTCGACCAGCAGCCGTGCCGTCAGCGGTGAAAACTCCGCCGGCTTGTGGACGATGGTGCAGCCGGCAGCGAGCGCTGGTGCTATCTTCCAGGTCGACAGCATGAAGGGTGTATTCCATGGCGTAATGACGCCGACTGGTCCGATCGGTGCACGGCTGGTGAAGTTGACTTGACCATCGGCACGCAGCGTTTTGCCGTCACGGGCTTCCACGGCGCGGTCAGCGAAGAAGCGGAAGTTCTCGGCTCCGCGAAGAGCTGCCTTCGCCATGAATTTGAGCGATTGACCGGTATCCATGCATTCGACGAACGCGATCTCTTCGGAACGCGCTACGATCGCGTCGGCAATCTTATGAAGAAGTTTCTTGCGCGCGTCGCCCGACATCGCGGCCCAGGCAGGAAAGGCAGCTTTTGCGGCTTGTGCCGCCCGGTCCACATCCGCCGCCTTGCCGTGTGCCACCTTTGCCAAGATCTTCAGATCGACCGGAGAGATGATGTCGAACGTGGTGCCATCGGCTGCAGGGATTGCTTCGCCAGCGATATGGTTCAGGACGCCGTCTTTGCGAAAGCGAGCCAAATAGGCTTCGGCCTTTGCGATGTTTTCTTCCAGTGTCGACATGCTTTTCTCCGATGTGTCCTGCTTGCGGTCAATCACTGCGGCGCTAACCGTTTGTCTTGCGCAGGCGCGGGTGGATGGCGTTTTTCTTCCAGCTCAGCGCCGGGTCGATTTCGCGGATTTCGAGGGTGAGGGCGAAGTGCGGCGTCTCGAACAGCTTGCGGAGGTGTTTCGTGACGGCGGCAAAGATCGCTTCGCCGGTCCTTCGCTTGTCCTCCTGGCTACGACCTTCGCCGATACGAAAGGACATATCGATGAAGGCGTTTTCATCGAGCAGATCGGCAATCGCATAGGCTTCGCACCGGATGGCGCGCACCCGCACGGCACCGGTCTCGAACAGACCCGTGCCGAGAATCTCGGCGTGGATCACACGGCACAGCGCGTCGAAGTCCACTTTTCCGTCGAGATTAGCCGAATAATCCATGGTGAAATGCGGCATCGTTCCTCCCCGCGCCACGACCTCAGTATATTTAACATGTTAAATATTTTGTCGGCTCTGTCAAGGGCATCGTGTCTGCCGGCCACGTTGCGCGGCTCAAGAAATTGATCCATAGAACCCTTATGACCAAACAATCCCCTGACGATAACGGCATCATGCAGGATGCCCTGCTGCCCCGCGATACGCGCCGCTCGCTGCCGATTGCGTTGCTTCGGGCGCGTGAAGCGGTGATGGGGCACTTCCGGCCCATGCTGGCGCTGCATGATGTGACGGAACAGCAATGGCGCGTCATTCGCATTCTGGCGGAAGCCGGAACACTGGATGCATCGGAGATGGCGGAACGGGCCTTTATTCTTGCTCCGAGCTTGACGCGGATCATTCGCTCTCTCGAGGAGCGCGGCTTCATCACCAAGAGCAAGGATGCTGAAGACGGCCGCCGGATATTGTTGCAGATCACCGCCGCAGGGCTGAAGATCATCAACGAGGTCAGTCCCGACAGCCGGATGATTTATACCGCGCTTGAGCAGCGGTTCGGCCGCGAGCGCATCGATACCTTGCTCGACATGCTCGACGAACTGGCGACGCTGAACAAATAGCACGGCCTCGCTCCTATCTGCTGGCGCCGAGGCCATCTGCCAGCGTCAGTGCGTCGGCTACATAGCGCTGAAGCCGCTCTGCCGCATCCGGCGCGTCAATTCGCTGACCGATCCAGCCGATATACGTGATGCTGCGCAGAACCATGAAGAGTGGCAGGGTTTCAATGGCGCTGTCCGGCAGCGACCGCACGCCGCGGTATCCCGCGATCAACGCTGCTTTGATGCGTTCGTAGTGCGGCTCGTCGCGATTCTTGAACAAGGCTGTGGCGATGTCGAACATTCGCCAGCCGTAGCCGGCATCGTCAAAGTCGATCAATTCGACATGATCGCCGTCTATGAACACGTTTTCCCGAACGAGATCGGCGTGGATGAGACCATAGTCGAGATGGCGGAGTGCATCGGTTTTCTCCCGCAGCAAAAGCCTGAGATCCGATAATTGCATCGCCTGGTTCGGCGACAGTCCCGCACAATCCCAGAATCGCCCCCAAAGCGGCTGCCTGCCAAGCAAACCATTGCCGTCCCATGCCGGGCGGTGGAAGTCGGCCGGTGGTCTCCAGGCATCGGCGGCGGTGTGCAGCCGGGCCATGGCTTCGCCCAGCAAGCGGAAAATCACGACGAGGCGCTCACTGGAATGCACGAGAAGGACGCCCGATTGGCCGAGTGGGCTGCCGGTCATCCAGCTGACGATGTCGGCGTATTGGTCACCGAACTCAGGATTTGCGGCAAGCGCAACGATTTGGCGTCCATCCGGCGTGGAAACTGGTGCCGGAACACGCAGGCCCGCTTCGCGCAAGGCTGCCATCCAGCAGAGTTCCGAAACCAAAGCAATTTCGTTGCGATAGCCGGGCCGGTGCAGCCGCAGGGCTGCAGGCTCGCCGTTCCTGAGCGTCACCCGGAACACCGCATTCTCCCGGTATTTCAGGAGCTGGGGTGTCTGGGCGCCCAGCTCCCAGCTGCCAAGGGCTTCGCATGCGCGCGCACTCAGCGCCTCCATGAAAGGGATGGATTCATGTTCCGACATGGCCACCGTCACAATCCGGACAAAACGTCGTCGAGCGTGGAAAGCATCAAATCGGCATTCTCCTTCGAAAATGGCATGGGTGGTCGGATCTTGGTCGCGCATTGATGCACCCCGATCTTGCCCATTAGGACGCCGCGCGCCCGCATGTCATTGATGACCTTCGTGGCGATGTCCGGCGCCGGGGTCTTTTTCTCACGGTCGAGAACCAGCTCCGCCCCGAAGAACAGGCCGCTGCCACGCACGTTGCCGATGACGTCATGTTTTTCGGACAGGCGTTTGAGGCCGTCTTGCGCATAGGCGCCGACGGCACGGGCGTTTTCCATCAGTCCTTCATCTTCGATCACGTCGAGAACCGCCAGGGCCGCAGCACAGGAAACCGGATTGCCGCCAAAGGTATTGAAATAGCGAAAGGCCTTGCGGAAGGCGTTCAGCGTGTCGGCATTGGCGACGACGCCGCCGACCGGATGGCCGTTGGCCATCGGCTTGCCGAGCGTCACCACGTCGGGCACGAAGCCTGCGCGCTGGTGGCCCCACATATGGCCGCCAGTGCGCCCGAAACCCGGCTGCACCTCGTCGGATATGACAAGCCCTCCCGCCTTGCGCACGGCGGTGATTGCCTTGTCGAGAAAGCCCGGCGACAGGTCGGGAAATCCCTCATTGGCAAAGAACGGGCAGATGATGAGCGCCGAAAAGCCGTGCGGGCTACTCTGCAGCGAGGCGATCGCTTTTTCCACTTCAGCGGCGAAAGCCTCCGCAAAGGCTTCGCCGGGCATACCACCCATCGGCCGATAGCTGTCGGGCGCCGGCACGTAGCGGACATGGCCGCCGAAACCGCCGACCGGGGGCATGCGGGTAGAGAGCTGCGACACGGCCGCGGTATTGCCGTGGTAGGTGTGGTTGGTCGCGATAACACCGGTCTTTCCCGTAACCGCCTGCGCCATACGCAACGCGATGTCGTTGGCTTCACTGCCGGTACAGGTCATGATCGCCGTATCGAGGCTCTTGTCGAATGTTGCCGTCAGCCGCTCGACATAGTCGAGGATGCCTTCATGGAGATAGCGCGTGTGGGTGTTCAGCGTCGACGCTTGCCGGGTGATCGCGTCGACCACGCGTGGGTGGCAGTGGCCGACGTGCGGCACATTGTTGTAGCAATCGAGATATTTCCGGCCGTCGGCATCCCACAGCCAGACACCTTCTCCACGCACCAGTTGCACCGGTTCGTCATAAAAGGTGGACATGTTTCGGCCAAGAAGCCGCTCGCGGCGGGCGAGAAGTGCTGCGTTTTCCGCCATGTCATTTGCCTCCCGCGGCAGCTGTCAGGCCTGCCTCGAGTGCGGCGAGGATCCGATCTACATCGGCCGTGGTGATGATAAGCGGCGGCGAGATGATGACGTTGGAGCCGGAGGTGCGCACCATCACGCCGGCGTCGTAGGCCGCGTCTTGCAGGCGCTGGACCACATCCTTCGGCGCGCCGGTCTTTGCCGCGCGGTCCGTCACCAGTTCCAGCGCGCACATCAGCCCTTTGCCGCGCACGTCGCCGATCAGTTCGTGTTTTTCCTTCAGTCTGTTCAGACCGGTCAGCAGTTCGTTGCCGCGCGCGCCTGCATTGGCGGCCACGTTGAGGCGCTTGGTTTCCTTGAGCGTCGCCAGCGCCGCCGCTGCACCCACAGGGTGGCCGGAATAGGTGTAGCCATGGCCGATGGTGCCGACGGTGTTCTTGTTTGCCTCGAAGGCTTCCGCGATCTTGTCGGAAATCATGACGGCACCGAAGGGATAATAGCCGTTGGTAATCGCCTTGGCGGCCGACATCAGGTCGGGCCTGGTGCCCCACAGGCGTGATCCCGTCCAGGCGCCGGTGCGGCCAAAGGCCGTGATGACCTCGTCGGCGATCAGAAGAATGCCATTCTTGTCGCAGATGGCACGCATCAGCGGCATGAAGGTTTCGTGCGGCACCATGATGCCGCCGGCACCCAGAACTGGCTCCATGATGAAGGCGGCGATGGTGTCGGCGCCCTGGAAGGCGATCTCGTCTTCGAACTGACGACCGATGGCCGCGGCGATTTCCGCCGGATCGTCGGTGCCGAAAGGATTGCGGTAGCCATAGGGAGCCGCCAGGTGCGAAACGCCCGGGAGCAGCGGCTCGTAGTTGCGACGGTTGTTGGCATTACCGTTGACGGACGCGCCGCCGAAATGGGTCCCATGATAGCCTTTCTTCAGCGCCACGAATTTAGTGCGCTCCGCCTGGCCATTGACCTTGTGGTACTGGCGGGCAAGCCGCAGGCAGGTCTCCACGGAATCCGAGCCGCCCGAGGTGAAGAAGGATCGGCTGAGGCCGTCTTCCTTGAACCACTCAGCCAGTTCGTAAGACAGTTCGATCAGCGGCGGATTGGTGGTGCCGCGAAAGGCGGAATAATAAGGGAGTTCCTCGAGCTGGTCACGGATGGCCTGTTTGATCGGATCGCAGGAATAGCCGAGGTTGACGTTCCAGAGCCCCCCGACGCCATCGAGCACCGTCTTGCCGTCGATATCAGTGATTTCAACACCGGAAGCCGCCCTGATGATGCGCGGCGGATTGGCCAACATGTCGGCCGGGTGCGCCATCGGGTGCCAGACATGACGGGCGTTGTTTTCGGTCAGAAAATTGGTTTCGCGCATATCGCAGTCCTCTTCGTTCAAAGTCCAAGCATGGAAAGGGCGCGGGCATAGCCGTCCGCGGGCCGGGTAACGTCGAAATGGACGTTGGGAAGCTTGACGACGTCGGCGCCCTCGATGTTCTTCAACTGATCGTCGACGAAGACGCAGGCTTCGCGCGGAAGCCCGACCTCGGCGATCACCTGTTCATAGGCGCGCGGATCCGGTTTCAGGATCTTGGTGTAGGTGGCATCGACGATGACGTCGAAGAGATCGATCAGCGGGAAACGCTTGCGAAATTCGACACCGTAGAAAAGATCGAGTTCATTCGAAAGGATGGCGAGCCGCAGGCCGGCGGCCTTGGCGCGGGTGATGGCGTCTGCCGCCTCCGGACGCAGCACGAGATCGGCATCGGCGCCGCGCGCCCGCTGGACGAAGGTCTTCATGTCGGTCCAATCCTCACCGACCAGCCGGCCGACTTCCGCGGTCCGTGTCATCCAGTAGTCGCGTTCGGTGATCTCACGGTTCTGCATCGATACCCAGAGTGGATCAGTCGTTGTATCGAACGGACCGCGCCAGGTGAGTGTGCCGGCGGCAAGGCCAAGCGCCCGCTCGGTGACGTCGTGCGTTTCGAACAGCGTGCGGGTGACGACGCCGCCGAAATCGAGGATGAGTGCGCGATCGCCTGTCATGGCCTGCCTTCCGGGATGATGCCCTGTGCAACCCACGCATCGAATACGGCAAGGGCCTTTGTGGAGAATTGGGGGGAGTTGATGTGGCCATCGACCTCATGCAAGTCGACGGATTGGGGGAGGGCTAGGCGCATCGCGTCGATAAAGGCTGAAAGGCCTACCGGATCATGCAATGGTTCGCCTGGCTGGTCCCATTCCTGTATGCCTTCGAGCGGCAGGATCAGGGCAACCGGCGCCTGTGCGCCGCCAAGTTTTTCTCCGATCAGCGCAGCCGTCGCCCGGCGTCCTTCCGGCGAGGTGGTGACGGAGCCGATCAGCCGGTTGTGTGCGTGATAAGGTCGGTCGGCAAGTGCCGCCGGCAGCGGCTGCCACGCGGGCAGGTCAACCATATCGACGGCGCCGGGTGCAACGATCTGCGGTATGCCTGCGCGGCCCGCATTTTCCATGCGGTCCGGACCAGAGGTGACCACGGTGCCATTCTGGTGGTTGACGACTTCCTGCATGCAGAAGTCGAACACCGCGGCAAAGCCTTTCTGCGCGGCAATCGCCTCGAAGGCCCGTCCGCCCATGCCGGTCGAGTGGAATACTGCGACCTCATAGCCGCGTTTTTCGAGTTCCGGCTTCAGGTGTTTCATGTATTTGAGGCAGGTGGAACCGAGTGAGGTCATTCCGATCAACGGCCGCTCCGCCTTGGGCTTCACGCAGGAACGGGCGGCTCCGACGACGGCACCGCAGGCCTGGGAAAGCACGGCGCGGCAGATATCGTTCAATCCGTAAAGTCCGCCGGCCCACAGTATCATCATCAAGTCCGGGGCGATGCGCTCCGGCGGCACGAGATGCGAATAGGCAATTGTCGAGACCACGAATTTGGGAACGCCGAGCGGCAGGGCAGCCGCCACGTCAAGCGCCAGGTCCGTGCCCATCGAGCCGCCGAGAACAATGATGCCATCCGCCTTTCCGGTCGCGTGCAACGTTCCGACGAGAGCCGCGGCGCCGGTTGACATCAGCCTCATGGCTGAATTTTCGTCGCCGCTGCCGATGATCGCTTCGATCGATGTTCCCGCCGATTTGGCGATGTCGTGCCGGGAGTAATCAGGCGTGTAAGGCGGATCTGACAGGATACTGACGTCGACCAAAATCGGTTTTGCGCCAGCATCGCGGATGATGCCCGCCATGAACTGAAGCTCGTCGGATTTGGTGTCGCCGGTTCCAATCAGAAGGATGCTGAGTGGACGTGATTGTTCTGGCGACGGCTCTGCTGGGCTCATTCAACCGGTCCTCTTTGTTTGCATTTTTGTTCCCGAAGGCCGCTCCGGCCCGTAGTATTTTTCTGAGATGCGTTTGGCTGTGTCGACGACGGCTGCGCCGAAGTTTGCCAGTGTGGCGGCGCGCGCGCGCGCCAGCGGCGCCGCGATGGTGATGGAGCCGATCGGTTGACCGGCCGGCGAAAGAATGGGAGCTCCGGTGCTGACGACGCCGACCTCGAGACCCTGGCTGCTGATCGAAAATCCGCGCGCGACCGTTTCGTCTATTATTTTGCGGACGGCGGCCGGATCGGTCACGGTGTGCTCGGTAAAAGCGTCCAGTGGCTGCGACAGGGCCGACTCGATGTATTTCTTATCTGAGAAAGCCAGATAGGCGAGGCCCGACGCCGTAGCGTGGAAAGGCAGGCGCGTGCCGATCTCGACGATGACCCGGTGCGCGCGCGGTGAGTCCTCGACGTGGATCGTTGAAAGTGTGCTGCCGCTGAATTCGGCGAGATGAACAGTTTCCTCAGACTTTTCAGCGAGCTCCCTTACGAAGGGGATGGCGACCCGCAGGAACGGATAACGCGCCTCGCGAATCCGCGCCAGGCGAACCGGCGCTGAACCGATCCGGTATCTGCGCGTGTCCGGATCCTGCTCAACGAAGCCATGCTTTTCCAATTCGACAAGCAGGCGGCGGGCCGTCGCCTTGTCGAGGTCGCAGAGACGGGCGATATCCGTCAATCCCGCTTCGTGGTTGAGTTGCGACAGGCTGTCCAGCAAGGACAGTGCTTTTCCGACGGTGCTCATGCGGTCTCCTCTTTTTGTCCGGTCGCCGTTCGATACCGGTTGGTGTTACGGGCACCTGTCTGGGTCATCATCGTCGATGTCCGGTCCTCCATGCCGGCCAAACTACTTAACATGCGAAATAACTTGACAGGTGTAGCCGTTATTTGCAAGTCTATATTTGAAGCAATGGTTCAATATATGAACCATATGCGCTGACCTGCGCGCGGCCAAGAGCAAAAGAAAAAACGCGGCAGATTAGTCCGGTTCGAAATGACGGCGATTTGGGAGGACGCGTTTTCCCGGAGCGCAATCGGATAGTTGCAACAAGGGGAACTTGAGCAAAATGGACAATCAATTCTCAACAGGCGCAGGTGAAAACCAGCTGCGCAAGAACAGTCTCGGCGTCGGCGCCGTGACATTTCTGGTGGTTTCGGCCGCAGCGCCGCTGACGGCGGTCGCTGGCGGCGTGCCTCTGTCGATGATGCTCGGCAATGGGCCGGGCATCCCGCTGACCTTTCTGCTGGTCACGGCGATCCTCGTACTGTTTGCGGTCGGCTACGTCGCCATGGCGCGCCACATCCGCAATGCCGGTGCCTTTTATGCCTATACCGCCCAGGGTCTCGGCGGCATGATGGGCGGTGCAGCCGCCCTCATTGCCATCCTTGCCTACAATGCCATGCAGATTGGCGTTTTCGGTCTCTTCGGTGCGGCAACCGCAGGGTTCTTCGCGGGCATCGGCCTTGAATTGCCATGGTGGGTCTGGACCTATATCGGCATCGCCGTCGTCGCGGTCTTCGGCTATCGGCGCGTTGATCTGTCGGCTAAAATATTGACGGTCCTCGTCATTCTTGAATATGTCGTCGTGCTGGTCATCGACGCCGCTATCTTGCTCAAGGGCGGTGACAGCGGCATCTCAGCCGTACCCTTCACGCCCGCCGCCTTCATGAGCGGAACGCCGGCAATCGGCATTCTCTTCTGCTTTGCAGCGTTCATCGGCTTCGAAGCAACCACGATATACAGCGAGGAAGCCCGCGAGCCGCACAAGACCGTGCCGCGCGCGACCTATATCTCTGTCCTTATTATCGGCCTCTTCTACATGCTGACCTCGTGGCTGATGGTCAACGGCGCCGGCGCCGATAAGCTCGTTCCCGAACTGCAGGGCCTCGCCGATCCTACGACCTTCCTCTTCGGCCTTGCCGAACGCTATGTCGGTCACTGGATCGTCCCGGTCATGAACGTACTCTTCATCACCAGCCTGTTTGCCGGCGTGCTCGCCTTCCACAATGGCGTCGCCCGCTACATGTATGTCGCCGGCCGCGAAGGTCTGCTGCCGAAGTCTGTTGGGGTCACCCACCCTGTCTTCCAGAGCCCGCATGTCGGTTCGGTGATCCAGACGATTGTTGCCGCTCTCGTCATCGCGCTCTTCGCCTTTACGGGGCAGGATCCCGTGCTTGCCCTCTTTTCGTGGCTCACCAATGTCGGCACGCTTGCCATCATTCTGCTGATGGCCTTCACCGCATTCGCCATCGTCGCCTTCTTCAGCCGCAATCCCGGCCTCGAGGGCAATGTTCTCGTGACCAAGATCTTGCCGGTGATCACCGGCATCATCCTGCTGGGTCTAGTCTACTATATCACGGTGAATTTCGGCGCGATCGCCGGCGCAAGCGGTGTGCTCGCCGTGCTTCTGCCGGGGCTGGTGGTGATTGCCGCCATTGTCGGCTTGATGGCAGCTGCCCGTCTGAAGTCGGAAGATGCTGCCGGTTTTGCCCGGCTCGGCGCCGGACAGGAAGCCTGACATATCTGGATCATGATGGCGGACGCCGGTCCGCCATCTCTTTCGTAAGGAGATTGAGATGCAGGACAAGATCGACCAACTCCGCTCGAGCGTCGTCTCGCCGCAATCGCTGTTCATTGGCGGCGAGTGGCGTACACCTTTAAGCGGCGCGACAATGGATGTCATCTCGCCGATCGACGGATCGAAATTGACAACTATCGGCGATGCCGGGGCGGCGGATGTCGATCTCGCCGTTAGGGCTGCGCGCACCGCTTTCGAGAACGGCGCGTGGTCGAAGGCAGCGCCCGGCGAGCGCAAGAAAATCCTGTTCCGGATCGCCGAACTGATCGAGCGTGATACGCTGGAATTGGCGGTTCTCGGCGTGCGCGACAACGGTACGGAAATCAGCATGGCCGTGAAAGCCGAGCCAGGCAGCGCCGCCGCCACCTTCCGCTATTACGCCGAAGCCCTCGACAAGGTCTACGGCGAAATCGCACCCACCTCCGAAAGCGTTCTCGGCCTCATTCACCGCGAGCCCGTCGGCGTCGTCGCCGCTATCGTGCCGTGGAATTTCCCAATGATGATCGGCGCCTGGAAGATCGCGCCGGCGCTGGCAGCCGGCAACTCCGTCGTGCTGAAGCCCGCCGAAGGCGCATCGCTCAGCCTTCTGAAACTGGCGGCGCTGTGTGCTGAAGCCGGCTTGCCGGAGGGAGCGCTCAATGTTGTCACCGGCCGCGGCACGGTCGCCGGCGAGGCGATCGGCCTGCATGGCGATATCGATGTTCTCGTTTTCACCGGCTCCGGCGGCGTCGGCCGCCGGCTGCTCGAATATTCGGCGCGCTCCAACCTGAAGCGGGTCTATCTCGAACTGGGCGGCAAATCGCCCAACATCGTCTTCGCAGATGCGCCGGACCTCGAACAGGCCGCCAAGGTCTCGGCATTCGGCATCTTCAGAAACTCGGGACAGGTCTGCGTTGCCGGGTCGAGACTCCTGGTCGAGCGGTCGATCCACGAAGCCTTCGCAGAACGGATTTCAGCTATTGCCGCGAGGATAAAGGTTGGTGATCCGCTGTTGCTCTCGACGGAATCCGGCGCCATCTCCAGCGAGATACAGCTCGAGAAGGACCTCGGTTTCGCCGATCAGGCGTTGTCCGAAGGCGCAAGACTGAGAACCGGCGGCGGGCGCATTCTTCAAGACACCGGCGGTTTCTATATGCAGCCAACCGTGTTCGAGGTGACGCCGCAGATGACGCTGGCCAAACAGGAGGTTTTCGGGCCGATCCTGTCCATCATTCCCTTCGATGACGAGACGGATGCGCTCAACATTGCCAATGCCACGCCTTATGGCCTCGCTTCAGCCGTTTGGACCAGCAACCTGTCTCGCGCCCATCGCATGGTGCGAGGGGTCAAGGCCGGCGTCGTCCACGTCAATACCTATGGCGGCGCCGACAACACCGTGCCGCTCGGCGGCATCCGCCAGTCGGGCAACGGCCACGACAAGTCGCTACACGCCATGGACAAGTATCACAATCTGAAGACGGCGTGGATCCAGCTCTAGCTTGGTCGAGCACTTTGCTGAGAGCAGGGGTCGCAGTTGAAATTTGGGACGCATCTGAAGTTAAAGCTTCCGCGCGCAGCCCATTCGCTGTCAGCAGCAACGCGGCTGACAGCGAATACCTTCAACCTCCGAAGCTGCCAATTTGCGTCGGGACATGAACGTAATTCCGGTCAAAATACAGTAACGCATTGCCATCGGGGCGGGATCGGATGCCGGCGATCCGCCCGATAAAAATGTGATGGCTGCCGACAAGTCTTGCCTCAGACAGCTCGCAATCAAATGAGACGATCGCATCCGCGAGAGCATCCGTACCTGAAGGCATTGCGACCCAATCCGCAGAGGCGTAACGCGCCTCCATATCGGCGGTTGCTCCGGCGAATTTCCCGGCTAGCTCTCTGTGGTCGTGACTTAATACGTTCACGCAGAACCGGTGGTTTTCCAGAAACAGGGCGGTTTGGGCGGATCGGCTATTCATGCAGACGAGCAGCGTCGGCGGCTCATCCGTGACGCTGCACATGGCCGTGGCGGTGAACCCGCCGCGGCCGGCGGGACCATTGGTGGTGATGACGTTGACCGGCGCGCAAACGCGCGCCATGGCGTTGCGGAACTCGGTTTTGGAAAAGGCCTCCTCCATGCTCGCCTCCTATTCAGCAGCGGACTTGAACTGGTCTGCATTGCCGATCGGCGGCAACCAGGTGTCACCGGTCCAGCCGTTTTCGTCGTAGTCGCTCATGCAGGTATCGACCAAGGCCTCCATTTCGCGCAACCGTCCGCCACGCTCGGCCCCCTTCAGCACCTGAAGCCGGACTTCTTCCGGCGCGCCGGCATAGTTCAGCTCGTAGAGCGCATGCCGTCCGCCGAACTCGGTTCCGGTTGCGTCCCACAACAGCTTCATGATCTTGATGCGTTCGATATGGCCCATGTCGTTGGAGCCGCGCACATACTGGCCGAGATAGCGGTTGATCTCCGGATTGCCGAAATCCTTGGCTGAGGAAGGCAAATAGATCAATCCCGAGGCGACGACCTTGCGGACCGTCTCGATGACCCGGGGATAGGCTTCCGACATGAAAGTGCGATAGGCGAGAGCCGCCTCCAGATTGGGCAGCACTGCGCCGTTCGCCCAGGGGATCGGATTGTAGGCCATGGCGTTGGAGAAGCTCCAGAACATGTGGCGCAACGCGATGACTTCGCCAAGTGCGGCCTGATTGCCACGGAAGGCATCGCCGCCGGTCGCCCGCAAAGCCTTGGCGAGCAGGCCGGCCAGGAAGTCGAGTTTGACGGCGAAACGCGTGCAGCCCTGGAAGCAGTAGCCATGCATGAAGCCGGAAGCGGGATGAAAGGACAGGATCTTCGGCGCATCGCGCAGGACCAGCACGTCCTCCCAGGGGATGAAGACATTGTCCAGAACCAGGATGGCATCGTTCTCATCGAAGCGGGAAGAGAGCGGGTAGTCGAATGGCGTGCCGACACGGTTTGCCGTTTCCTCATAGGAAACGCGGCAGAACATCTTGATGCCGGGCGCATTCATCGGAACGATGAACATCACCGATAGCGACGGGTCTTCCGTAACCGTCGCCGAGCTTTGCGCCAGGAAATTGTAGTGCGTCAGCGCAGAGGACGTCGCCACCACCTTGGCGCCCGAGACGTAGATGCCGGGATCGGTTTCCTTGGTGATATGAACGAATACGTCTTTTACGGCATCCGCCGGCTTGTGGCGGTCGATCGGCGGGTTGACGATCGCGTGGTTCATGAAGAGAGCCGCTTCCTGGGCGCGCTTGTGCCAGGCGAGAGCATTGTCCTTGAAGGGACCGTACCAGTCGGCATTGGCGCCCAGCGTATTCATCAATGCTGCTTTGTAGTCGGCGGTTCGGCCCATCCATCCATAGGACATGCGGGCCCAGTCGGCGATCGCACCCTGTTGAGCGACGAGATCGGCGGAGGACTTTGCGACACGGAAATATTTGTGGGTGTAGCCCCCAGAGCCGGTGTCGGTCGGCGATGTCAACCGTTCCTTGGTCTTTTGCGCATGCAGCGCATCGTAAAGCCTGGCGAGCGAGCGGGCGGAATTGCGCATCGAGGGATGCGCGGTCACGTCCTTGACACGCTCACCATTGATGTAGACCTCGCGCCCGTCACGCAAGGATGCCAGATATTCCTCACCGGTGAAGGGCCGCTTGGTATCGGCCCGGAAATCTTCTGATCGCATGTCGTCCTCCCTTGATATGAGACAAATGCTAGTCCTTGCGTTCGCCTTCCACCATGGACAGAATAGGGAAATCACTTGTACTTTTTACGGCGGCCAGCATGAACGACATCGTCCCAAGTTTCTTTGTCTACGGCGAACCGGATCGCCCTTTGGAGATCGGATTTCTTCATGTCGAAACGGTGATGGCGCGCGCAAATCTCCATTCCGGCCAGGTTCGAGCCCATAAGCATGATCGGATGATGCAGGTCACTTTCTGGACCAGCGGCAACGGATCCTATTTCATAGAAGATCAACGTTTGGACTTTTTGGCGCCTGCCGTCAGCTTTGTGCCGAGCGGCGTCATCCACGGCTTCAACGTCGATCCGCTTGTTTCAGACGCGGTCGTCGTGTCGATCGCAGACAGTCTGCTGCCGTCGATCGCCGGTCAGACGACGCTGCCGCTGGATCGCCCGGTGATGGTGACGGGGCAGGGCGCGGAAGCGTTCTGGGAGAGGCTTCGGCGGACTATGCAACTAATTCTGGAGGAGTACTCCGAGGGGAGAGGCCAGGCCGATACGATCCTTTCACCATTGGTTGCCGCCATGCTGACCCAGATCGGACGCCTGGCGTCCGACGCGCCGATGCTGGCACAATCGCCACAACGCCTGCTTGCTGGTGACCTTCGACGGCTGATCGACCGGCATTTTCGTGAGAACTGGCCGGTTGCGCGCTACGTTTCGAGCCTCGGCACCACGCCGCATCTTCTTGCCAAGGCCGGGCACATGGCTTTCGGCCAGGGCGTCAAGGACATGATCGCCGAGCGCCGCCTGCTCGAGGCCAAACGTCTGTTGCTTTTCACCATCCGATCGCTCGAGGACATAGCTTACGAGGTGGGCTTGAAGGATGCCGCTTATTTTTCGCGCTTTTTCCGCGCGCGGACCGGTATGCCGCCCAGTGAATGGCGGCGGCAAAACATAGCTGGTGAGAAGAGTCGGGATGACGGATTCTAGTTAACATGTGAAATATATTGACAGAGCGATCTATCTTCGACACTCTTTCAGTTTACCGGTCTCAGGTGTTGCCGCCTTTTTGCGCTTGTGGGAGAGTCGCGCGAGACGGACATGTCGTTGACTGACACTGTTGGGAGGCAGAGTTGGAGCTCTTGAACAATCAGGCCCTGATGCAACACGCATGGGCAACCGTTCCCTATGATCAATGGACCAGTGATCTCCAATCGATCTGCGGCAACTTCAATCCAAAAGCAATGGAGAGCGGCAAGGCCGTAACGGGGGCAGCCCGGCGTATCGATGTCTGCGGTATGGAGTTCGCCCATGTTTCCAATGATCTCGATCGCGTCCATCGAGATTGGGATGACATTCGCCGAGACGCCAACGAACACCTTTTTCTCATCGTGCAGCTCGAAGGGTCCTGTGGTCTCGAGCACGTCGGACTCCAGGCAGTCCTGGATGTCGGTGATTGCATTCTCGTCGACTCGACCCGGCCCACGACATTCCATTTCGGCGGGCAATTCAGCAATCATCTGTCGCTGCATTTGCCACGCCAGATCATGTATGCCGAAAGCCCGATCGATTTCGACATCGCCCGCAAACTCGAGGCCTTTGACCCGATGGCAATGATGCTGCGTGCGCTGGTGGCGAAGATCATGTCCAATTCGGCATCGGATGCCGCGTCCGCCAATCTGCGGCACCTGATGTTCAATGCGACGCGACAGGCCTTCGTCTCAAACGGCGACGCCATGTCCGCGCTCAACGACAGCGCTTCGCGGCGGCTGGAAATGGTCGACATACTGATCGACCGACACCTGACCGAGAGCGATCTCAGCGCCAAGTGGCTGGCGACACGGATCGGCGTATCCATCCGCACGTTGCAGCAGGATTTTCAAGGTATCGGCATGACCTGCACCACGGTCATCCGGGACAAGCGTTTGCGCCTCGTGCGTGAAAAGATCGCGCAGATCAAAGATCAAAGAAGCCCAAGGACGATCGCTGAAGTCGCCTATTCAGCCGGCTTCAATGATATTTCCTATTTCAATCGCAGCTTCAAGGATCTGTTCGACTGCGCGCCGACCGATCTGCTCAGGCCGGTGACATCAACCGCACAATAGTGCGGTTTGAATAGTTGATGAGCCGACGGCCTGTTGCGTTTGAAACCAAGTCGCGGCGCGCTCCTGCCCAAGACGGCTTTCTTCTGCCCCGTCATACTCCTTCCAAAGCTCAGGGAGGAGCCAATCGTGAAGCAGTACAGTCTGTTCATCGGCGGAGCACGCATCGAGACCGCAACCTATGCCGACGTTCGCAACCCATCGACCGGCGAAGTCGTCGGTCAGATGCCGCTGGCGACTCCGGCGGATCTCGATCATGCCGTTGCCGCAGCCTCAGTCGCCTTTCGCACTTGGAGCCAGGCGTCGGAAGAAGAGCGCCAGGCCGCCTGTCGCGCCATTGCCGAAAAGATCGCAGCCAATGGCGAGGAACTTGCACGCCTTTTGACGCTGGAGCAAGGCAAGCCTCTCAATGGTCTCGGTTCCCGGTTTGAAATTGGTGGTGCACTTGCGTGGACACGCCATACGGCAGAGCTGAATCTACCCATCGAAATTCTGCAAGACGACAATGAGGGCCGTGTCGAATTGCATCGCAAGCCGATTGGCGTCGTCGGTTCGATCACACCCTGGAACTGGCCGGTGATGATCGCTTGCTGGCATATCGTGCCAGCGGTGCGCGCCGGCAATACGGTCATCATCAAGCCCTCGCCGCTGACGCCACTTTCGACAATCCGTCTTGTCGAGATCATGAATGAAGTGCTGCCGGCCGGCGTCGTCAATGTCATCACCGGCGAGAACAGCATTGGTGCAGCACTTTCCGCCCATGACGGCATCGCCAAGATGACCTTCACAGGCTCGACCGAGACCGGCAAGAAGGTCATGGCTTCGGCTGTCGCGACGTTGAAACGCCTGACGCTCGAGCTTGGCGGCAATGATGCCGGTATCGTTCTTCCCGATGCCGACCCTGCACAGATCGCCGAGGGCCTGTTCTGGGGAGCCTTCATCAACAACGGCCAGACCTGCGCAGCGCTGAAACGCCTTTATGTGCACGACAGCATCTATGAAGACGTCTGCGCACGGCTTGCCGACTACGCCGGCAGGATCGTGATCGGCGACGGCCTTGACGAAACCAGCATTCTTGGCCCGGTCCAGAACGAAATGCAGTTCAACAAAGTTCGCGAACTTGTCGATGATGCGCGCGCCAATGGCGGCCGAATTCTCGCCGGCGGCACGCCGATCGATCGGCCGGGTTACTTCTATCCGATCACGCTTGTTGCCGACGTCGACCATGGTGTTCGTCTCGTCGACGAAGAGCAGTTCGGGCCGGCACTACCGATCATTCGTTACACCGATATCGATGAGGTCATCGCCCGCGCCAACACCAATCCCGCCGGGCTTGGCGGCTCTGTCTGGTCGGCGGACGCCGAAAAGGCCAAGCGCTATGCAATGCAGCTCGAATGCGGCTCGGTATGGATCAACAAGCACGGAACGATCCAGCCGAACGCCCCCTTCGGCGGCGTCAAACAATCGGGCATCGGTGTCGAGTTCGGCGCCGAAGGGCTGAAGGAATTCACCACAATCCAGACGGTGTTGAGCTGAGCCATGGCGAACTTCGACTATATCATCGTCGGTGGCGGATCGTCCGGCTGCGTGCTGGCAAACCGGCTCTCCGAGAACCCGGCGAACAACGTTCTGCTGATCGAATCCGGCCGGCGCGACGCCGACCCCTGGATCCATGTTCCAGCCACCTTCTTTAAGGTTCTCGGCAAGGGTGTCGACATTCACCCCTATGCCTCCGAGCCGGAGAAGGGCCTCAACGGCCGCCCTTGCATTACCCCGCAGGGAAACGTGCTCGGCGGCGGCAGTTCCGTCAATGCGATGATCTACATCCGTGGCCACAGGAACGACTACGATACCTGGTCGCAGATGGGGTGTCACGGCTGGTCCTACGACGATGTGCTGCCGGCTTTCCGATCGCTTGAGAATAACGAGAGCCTCAGTGGCGAATTTCATGGCCGCAGCGGCGGCCTGCACGTCTCGAACCCTCGTCACCGCCATCCGCTGAGCGAAGCCTTCATTCAGGCAGCCAGGGAAGTCGGCATTCCGTATAATCCGGACTTCAACGGTGCGGACCAGGAAGGCGTCGGGTTCTACCAGAGTACGACTTACCGGGGGCGTCGTTGGAGTTCCGCGCAGGCGTTCCTGCGCGACGCGGAGATAAGGCCGAACGTCACGGTCCTGACCGAACGCAAAGTCGCTCGCATCCTGTTCGAAGGCCGGCGGGCGACGGGTGTGACGTTGCAGGACGGCACCATATTCACCGCTTCCAAGGAAATCGCCCTGACGGCAGGGGCAATCGCGACACCCAAGATCCTGCAGCTTTCGGGCATTGGCGAGGCCGAGCATCTCCGGTCTCACGGCATCAATGTGGTGGCCGACCTGCCGGGCGTCGGCGCAAACTATCAGGATCATCTTGAAGCGCCGGTTCAAGGCGAGACCCACGAGCCGATCTCCATCCTCGGGCATGACAGTGGGATTCGCGCCGCCGGACACATGGCGCGCTACCTGCTGTCGCATCGTGGTCTGCTTTCATCGAACGTCGTCGAATGCGGTGGTTTCGTCGATACGGCCGGCACCGGCCAGCCGGATGTTCAGTTCCATGTCCTGCCGGTTCTTGTGGGCTTCGTCGACCGCGATCCCGAACCCGGTCATGGTCTCAGCATCGGCCCCTGCTACCTCAGGCCGCGCTCGCGCGGCACCATTCGTCTCAGAAGCGCCGACCCAAATGACCGCGCGGAGTTCAACGCCAATCTCCTCTCGGACCCGGCCGACCTCGATACGTTGGTGCGCGGTGTCGAGGCAGCGATCCGCATTCTGGATGCGCCAGCACTTGCGAAGCTTGTCAAGCGACGCGTCCTGCCGAAACCGGGGGTCGAAAATGATCCCGCGGCATTGCGAGACTACATCCGCCAGACCGCCAAGACCGTTTTCCATCCGGCGGGCACGGCGCGCATGGGGCGAGCTGACGATCCGATGGCGGTTGTCGGGGCCGATCTGAAAGTGCGCGGCGTCGAGGGTCTGAGGGTATGCGACGCGTCGGTGATGCCGACGCTGGTATCGGGCAACACCAATGCTCCGGTGATGATGATTGCAGCCCGCGCGGCCGCCTTCATGACAGGCAAGGCGATCGCTGGCTGAGGCAAAAGATTCCACGATGGAAGACGTTCGCGGGGAGTGCGGACAATAACGGGAAACTGGAGGAGGAAACGATGAGAATAGATATGAGGGGGCTGGTGGTCGGCCTCGGCCTGACGCTGCTTTCGGCGTTCAGTGCTCATGCCGCTGCGTCCTGCGGCGACAATACCGGCAAAGCCGCGACCGGCGAACCGATTGTCATCGGTGCGATCACCGGAAAAACCGGTCCGGACGATTTTTCGAATTCGACCAGGGCCGCCAAGGCCTATTTCGACTGCTTGAACGCCAATGGCGGCATCAAGGGGCGGCCGGTCAAATATCTGGTCGAAGACGATCAGTGGAATCCTGAGACCGCCGCTCAGCTGGCCGCCAAGCTCGTCAACGACGAGAAGGCAGTGCTGATGGTCGGCAATTCGAGCTTTGTCGAATGTGGCGCAAACGCGGATTTCTACAAGAAGTCCGGCATTGTCGTCGTCGCTGGCGTCGGCGTTCCTCGCGAGTGCTTCTTTGCCGAAAACTACGCCGCGACGAATGCCGGACCGCGCGTCTCCACGCTGGGCGCCATGGGCTACGCATTGGATCAGCTCAAGGCAAAGTCGGTCGTTTGCATCGGTCCGAACATCCCGAACGTCGGTACATGGTCCTGCGACGGCATTGAGTCGCTGGCCAAGGAAAAAGGCTTCACGGCGGAAACGATCCTGATGGATCCCGGTACGGCCGACTCGACTTCGATCATCCTGCAGGCGGCGGCTTCCAAGCCTGATGTCATTATCCTCGGCCTTCCCAAGGGCGTCACAATCCCGCTTCTGACCGCGGCCGAAGAACAGGGGCTCAACCAGACCATCAAGTTCCTGAGCGCGGCATCGGCTTATGACCTTTCGGTGCCCGGTACAATTGGCGCAGGCTGGGATGGAAATTTCTATGTCAACATGGAGTTCAACGATCTCGAGGCCGCGACGCCCGACAATCAGAACTGGCTTGCCGTCATGGACAAATATGGCCAGCGGTCCGATCCGCGCGACACGTTCGCCCAGGCCGGATATCTTGCCGCCCGGATTGCCGAGAAGGCACTGATGTCACTTGATCCCAAGGACATCACCCGCGAAAGCACCAGTGCCGCCATCCGGCAGGTCAAGGGCTTTGCCAGCGATATTTTCTGCGCGCCTTGGTATTTCGGCGATGGTCAGCCGCGCCACAATGCAAATTCAACGACGCGCATGGCAGTCAGCGAAGGCGGCAAGTGGAAGGTGATTTCCGATTGCGCGCCATCGCCTGATCCGGAGTTGGCCGACGTCCGCGCCTTTGAAAAGAGCGCCGGAATAGCTCCGTAAATTGAGGCATCACGCATCGTCCCGTGGTCCGAGCCACGGGATACGCTGCCCGCCGTCTCTTCGGCCGCACATCGGAATCCGCTCATGACCTTTTTACCATTTCTGATATCGGGTCTCGGAATTGGGGCCGTCTATGCCCTCTCAGGCGTCGGCCTTGTCATCCTCTTTCGGGCAACCGGGGTCCTTAACTTCGCTTTCGGCGCGTTTGGTGCCATCGGCGCGCATTGCGCCTGGCAGCTTCTCGAATGGAAAATGCCGCTTTCCGTGGCCATCCTCGCGGCCGTCGTCGTGTCCACGGCCATCAGCTTTCTCTACGGGCAGATCTTTGCGCCTATGCTATCGCATCGCGATACGGTCGTGCGCGCCGTCGGGACCTTGGCGCCGGCCTTGGTGCTGATCGCCCTGATGGGAATTATCTGGGGTGAGCTGCCGCGTCGCCTGCAGTTTCCGACCGACCAGATGTTCATTTCCCTCTTCGGTGTTCGCCTGACCTATACGCGCATCATCGCCATCCTGCTTGCTGTGGTGATGGTCGGCTCGATCACACTGCTGCTCAATCGGACGCGCCTGGGCCTTGACATGCGAGCCTTGGCCAACGACCGCGACCTGAGCGCAATTCTCGGTGTTCGCATTCTCTACACAGAAACGGCGGCATGGGTCATTACCGGCATTTTTTCCGGTTTCGCCGGCCTGCTGCTTGCCGACCTCGTCCGCCTCCAGGGTACGTTCCTGACTTTGCTGGTGATCCCAGCGATCGCGGCGGCAATTCTCGGCCAGTTGCGCTCGCTTTGGGAAACGGCTGTCGCTGGGCTTCTGATCGGCATTGCCGAAGCTGCGCTCACCCCGGTCGGCTGGATCTCACCCTATCGCGCGGCCGCACCTTTCATTATCGCGCTCGTCGCGGTCACGATCTTGGGGAGCACGGCCAAGGCCGTGTTGAAGGACCGATGATGACTTCGCAGCAGACGATACAGGCACTACCGGAGCGCGTTCCGGTGGCCCGGTTTCCCAAACAGCTTCTTCAAGTTCCCGCGACGATGGCTCTGTTTGCTGCCGTGGTCACGTGTCTTGCCAATTCCTACTGGCTCTCGGCCGCAACGTCGGCGGTGGCGCTGTCGCTCTCGGTGGCGGGGCTGGCGATCCTCTATGGGCAGCTCGGCCTCGTCTCGCTCTGCCAATTCGCGCTCGTCGGGGTTGGCGGGTGGGTAACGCTTCGTGTCGGCCACGCCTTTCACCCGCCGTTCGAAATCAGCCTTCTGGCCGGAGGCATCGTCGCTTCCGTGGTCGGCCTTGCCTTCGGCTTGCCGGCGCTGCGCTTGAGGGGGCTTTATCTTGCCCTTGTCACGCTGATGCTCGCGGGCGCGTTTCAGATCATCATCAGCGCCTGGGGCTTTCCCGACGGCGGCAACGGTTTTCTCGGCCGCGCCGACGGTTCCGGCCGTGCCATGCTCCCACGGCCTGAAATCGCCGAGGGAGCCGTCGGCTATTTCCTCTATGTTTGCCTTGCCGCGACCATCGCTCTGCTGATCGCCCAATGCCACAAACTGGGACGACCCGGCCGCGCCTGGGCTCTGATCCGCAAGGGCGAGACGGTCGCCATTGCAAGCGGCGTCAATGTGCTGACCTACAAGGCATGGGCATTCGCGCTCAGCGGCTTCCTCGCGGGCGTTTCCGGTGCACTGCTTGCCGGAAATGTCGGTCAGCTCGATGGTCGTGCGTTTGGCGCCTTCGAAAGCCTGAACCTCTTCGCCCTGGCGATCGTCGGAGGCGTCTACAACTGGTACGGAGCGCTGCTTGCCGGGCTGCTGCTGCGGGCGGTGCCGGCGCTGCTGACCGATCTCGGGATCGATGGATATGTGACCATCGGTATTTTCGGCGTCGCTCTGTTCCAGGCATTGGCGACGGCACCATCCGGCATCGCCGGACAGATCGCCTCGCTGATCGCCCGGCTGCGATTCGGTTCGGCAAAGGAGAGGGCGCGATGATCGCCATCGACAATCTTGTCGTTCAGTTCGGCGGCGTCAAACCGATCAACGAATTGACTGCGACGCTTGCTGCGCCAATCGCCGGTCTGATTGGCCCGAACGGTGCGGGGAAAACAACCTTGCTCAATGTTCTCTCAGGTTTCGTCAGGCCGGCTCGTGGCAGCGTCGCACTGAATGGCGAACAACTGCTGGACCTTGCACCGCTCCAGCGCGTGCGCACCGGCCTCCGCCGGTCGTTCCAGACAGAGCAGGTCGTCGAGGATCTGACAGTGTCGGGCAATCTCGCCGCGATCGCGGATCATGTAGTGGCGCCGCTAAATCGCGCCGCGGCCATCGATGCCGCTCTTGCTTTTGTCGGCCTCCGACCGGTGACCGATAAGCTCGGCCAGTCACTCAATCTGTTCCAGCGCCGTCTGGTCGAGCTCGGCAAATGCGTGATCGGCAATCCCAGGCTCATCCTGCTCGATGAACCTGCCGCCGGCCTGACGGAAGAGGAGGGCGGCATGTTTCGCGAACTCGTTTTGCGCATCCCCGCCGAAGTCGGAGCGCAAGTGTTGGTGATCGATCACGACGTCGAGCTCATTCGGGCGATGTGCAGCGAGACGATGGTGCTCGATTATGGAAAGCTGCTGGCGCTGGGGCCGACGGATGCGGTGCTTGCCGACCCGAACGTGCGTCGCGCCTATCTGGGGGAATTCTGATGGCAGCGATCTCATCCGTGGTTGTTGAAAACCTCGCCGTCGAGCGCGGTGGCAAACGGGTCATCCACGATGTCTCCTTTGCCATCAAAAGCGGAGAAATCACCGCGTTGCTGGGTGCCAACGGCGCCGGTAAGTCGAGCACCGTTATGGCGCTTGCTGGCGTCCTGCCTATCGCTGGCGGCAGAATGCGGCTCGACGCGATGTCGCTCACCGGGCTTTCTCCCGATCGCATCCGCCGGGCCGGCCTGGCGCTGGTGCCGGAGGGCCATCGGGTGCTGGGCCAGCTCTCGGTGGAAGACAACATTCTCGTTGCTGCCTTCGATGGGGCGCCTTCCGCCCGCCGCGAGGGACTCGAAAGAGCCTATGAAATATTTCCCGAACTTGCCCAGCGCAAACGCCAGCTGGCTTCCGATCTCTCGGGGGGCCAGAAGCAGATGGTCGCGATGGCGCAGGCGTTTATCGCCAAGCCAGGCTTCATGGTGGTCGATGAGCTTTCGCTTGGGCTGGCGCCGGCTGTGGTCAAGCGGCTGGCGGAAGCACTAAAGATAGCGGCCCAAAACGGCATCGGCGTGCTCCTGATCGAACAGTTCGCCAACCTTGCTCTCGATCTAGCCGATCACGCGATGGTCATGGAGCGCGGCCGGCTGGTCTATGACGGTGCTTCCGCGACGTTGAGGGCCAATCCCGAAATCCTGCATGGCGCCTATCTCGCCAGCTGATCTCAAGGAGAGACGATGACCTTTGCCAACGATCTTTTTACCGGCCGCACGGTCGTTATCCCCGGCGGAACATCGGGCATTGGGGCTGCGACGGCTGAGCGTTTTGCTGCGCTCGGTGCCCGGGTCGTCTGCTGCGGCCTTGGCGCCGCCGGCGGACCACGCAGCGAGCGGATCGAGAGCTGGGACATCAACGTCCTTCAGCCCGGCGCTCTCGACGATTTCTTCGCGAGCCTCAATCAGATTGATGTGCTCGTGAATTGCACCGGCGTCAGCCGCGATCGCGACGAATGGAAGAAAGAGAAGTTCGATGAGGTCATAGCAATCAACCTGACGTCCGTCATGGATTGTTGTCGCTTGGGCCGCAGCCGGATGACATCCGGTTCGTCCATCATCAACATTGCGTCCATGTATTCGACTTTCGCGCGGCAGATCGGCCAGGTTATTCGGCCAGCAAGGGAGCGATCGTACAACTGACAAAGTCGTTGGCGCAGGAGTTTGCGGCGGAGAATATCCGCGTCAACGCTGTCGCGCCGGGCTGGATCGTAACGCCGCTGAGCCGGGCATTGTTTGCCGATGAAGTCGTTTCGGCGCCGATCAGAAACCGCATACCGGCGGGACGATGGGGCGAGGCGGCGGAAGTCGCCGACGCGATCGTCTTCCTGTCGTCCGAGGCAGCACGCTACATAACCGGCGTCTGCCTGCCGGTCGACGGCGGCTACCTGACCTCATGAGGAAGACAGCATGGAACCGGTTTTCTCATCCGTTAAAGTTGCAGGGGGAAGGGATTTTCCGAGCGTTGCCCGCAGCTTGTTTGGCAATGTGCGGCTCGATTTTCAATCGGGTGACGAAGATCAAAGCCGGCTGTTGTCGGCAATGCTCGGCACCTGCCGCCTGACACTGCTGGAAGCCGATACGCACACGGTTTTTGACGAGCGCGTGACCCTCGGCTCGGACTCTCCCGATGCCATCAAATTGGTTTTCCAGACACATGGCTTTTCGTCCCTCAACCAAAATGGCCGTAGCGTTCCAGTCGGCGCCGGCGCGAGCATCATGTATGATCCAAGCCGTCCCTATGTGCTGACCAATAGAACGGCTGTCCGCCTGCTTCTCCTGCAATTGCCGCGTCGCGCGCTTCCAGTTCAAGCGGTCAACCGGCTGATGGAGCCGTTTGTCGCCATGCCTGAACATGCGGGGATGCAGCGCATCCTGCTTTCGCTGATGGATTCGACAATCCGGGAGATTGGCAAGTTGGACGATACCGCGCGTGCCAGCCTCGGCCAGACGATGATCGAGCTCGTTCGCACCATGATCGGCGTCGATCCGCAGCGGGAACGATCAAGCGCCCATTCCCTTGACCTGCTGCGACGGCGTGTGAAGGACTTTGTCTCGGACCACATCTCGCGGCCAGATCTCGATGTCGGCATGATCGCGCGCCGCATGGGTTGTTCCATTCGCTACATCTATCGTGCATTTGAGGCCGAGGGCACGACGCCGGCCGACTATATCTGGAGCCTGCGGCTGGAAAGGGCCGCGTCCAGACTACGGGACGCTGCATGCCGCCCGGGCGAAATATCGGAGATTGCCTTTGCGCTTGGGTTTTCTTCGAGCGCGCATTTCTCCCGGGCGTTTCGTGGCCGCTATGCGCTTTCGCCCTCCGATTGGAGAAAGGGCGGCCCGGTGTGAATCCGCGAGGCCGCCACGCGTTTATCGCATTGCGTCCGCTACACGCAGCGTGTCGGTGAATTGTTCGAAGCGCCGGATCTTGCCGTCTGCGACGCTCCAGACGTGAACGACACGCGCCTTGAAGGACTTGCCGGTCTGTCTGTACGTCCCGGCATAATCACCGATTCCGATCACGTCGCTGCCTGCATCCAGCAGCCGTTCCAAGGCGAACGTGTAACCGTCGAAGGCTTCTCCGAGTGCGAAGAAAACGTTTTTGAAAACCTCTTGCGGACCGACATAGGTGCCGGCACAGGGAAAGCCATCCATTTCCGTCCATCGGCAATCGGCGGCGATGTCGGCAAGCATGCCGTCCATATCCCGGCGCGCGTTGGCGTCGTAGTGTGCCTTCACGATTTCATAGGCTGTGCGCATCGTTCTGCCTCAAACTGGTTCCTGCCCGGGGAGATAGTAGGTCATCGACGCCTTGCGGATGAAGGCGCCGGCCGGGCTGTTCTGGATATGGCCATCACCAGTGATGCCAAGGAATTTGCCTGTCGAACGCATATCCTTGAAATTGTAGAAGAATGTCGAGGCGACAGCGATCTTGAATTCGCGGAAGGTGAAGATGTACTGATCATCGTCGAACTTGTAGGTGGTCGTCAGGTCGACGTCACCGTGCCCGCGTTGCACGCCGACAAGGCATTGCCATGCATAGCGTTGCGACGAGAGATAGGTATGTTCGTAGACGTGGTTCGGGCTATAGGTGAAATGCGCCCTTAGCCCGATCAGATCCCGGCTTTCGGCGGGCACCGGTCCGCTGACTGCGCCGCCTTCGAGAATGCCGGGTCGGAAAATCTGCGCCACCTGCGGCTCTCCGACGGATTGCTCCTTTTCGCGAACAATCGAATAGATCGAGAGAACGCGGCGGCTGGAAACGTTCAGGATCAAGGTCTCGGCTTCTTTGGGTCGACCCGCGAAAATGACTTCGACGAAGAAGGTGTCGGGCGCAACCTCGATGACTTCGACCTTGTCGGTTGCGCTGCCATCGCCGTCCGACCATTGCACATTGTCATCGTGGAAGGTGAGTTGAAGCTTGCGTCCGTCGTCAAAGGCGATCGCGTGGGATGAGCCGGAAAGGGCATTCGTCGCCGGCAGTCGGTTCGCGTCGATCCCGTATGCGAACTGATCGTAGGTTTTCCAGTCTTTCGGATTCTGGTTCATTATTGTCTCCTCCTCAGGTGAATGCGAGCGTGGGCAGATCGACAGTCCCGGCTCCGCCGTCGACGGTCAGGATGGCGCCGTTGACCATTGCGGCTTCCGCCGAGGCCAGGAAGCAGACTGCATTGGCGACATCTTCAGGCGTTGCAGGACGGCCAAGCGGCACGTCCTTCGTCACAAGGGCATAAGCGTCCTCGATGCTCTTCAGCTTGAATTTTTCCATGATGAATTCCATCTGCTCGTCGGCCATCGCCGTCGTCACCCAGCCGGGGCAAACGGTGTTGGTCCTCACGCCGAGGCGGCCGTAATCCCGAGCCAGCGACTTCGCCAGGCCGATACAAGCATGTTTCATGGTGACGTAGCCTGCGGCATCCGGACCGGCAAAAAGCCCCGCGATGGAGGCAAGCACGACGATATTACCTTTGCTCTCGATCAAATGCGGCAGCGTTTCGCGCGCACTGACGAAGGCCGTGTTGAGGTTGAGCCTGGTCGCCAGATCCCAAGTCTCGTCTGACATGCTGACAGTAGGGCCGACACCATGGCCGCCGGCATTGGCCACGAGAATATCCAGGCTGCCGAACTGCTCGGCGACGGCAAGGGCGGCAGCCTTCATGCTGGCGCCGTCGGCTGCATCGGCGACAACGACCGTGGCTCCCATCTCTTCGGCAACTGCGTGGAGTGGATCGGGACGTCGCCCCACGAGCGTGACATTCCCACCTTCCAATCGAATCCGGCGGGCGACCGCCGCACCGATTCCCGTTCCCCCGCCCGTAATCAAGGCCGTCTTGTTCTTGAAGCGCATGATGTCTCCTCTCACCTTGAGGAATATCATGGCCCAAAGCGGCGGAGCCGTCGTGTCCACTTCTGCAGTAAGTTTTGACTGAGAGTGCACAGCCTTGGAATGCGGGCTGCATGGCCGAGGCATTCGCCGGATGTCAGAGCACAAGAATGAAGCTCACGACCTTGCGACGATCCCCTGGAGGTTTCGGCGACTGATGATCAAGTAAGGCCGATACGATCGGCACCTTCTAATCGAAAGGCGGGCTAAGATGTCCATGCTGCCAGGCACGAAGGATAATCTTCATTGCCTTGACACATCCGCGATGGGAAGTGTGTTTCGCGCCCGCCCTCATCCGATTCCCGGTGGAAGAATAAGCGCCGGGAAACTGACGGGCGAAAGTCTTGTGCCTGCTTCTCATCAAGCCGAATGCAAAAAGTAATGGCGTATCCTGTTTCGCCCCGCCCGCCGCAGCGCCAGGTTTTCGTTTCTACCCCTGGAAGCCAAAGGCACGATCAACTTTCCTAAGAGCCAATCAAAAGCGGCTTCTTGTCGTTGCCTTTTTTCATGAGAACGCCGGTATCCGGACCGAACATCAGGTAGAGCGGAAGTATGCTCGCTCCGAGCGCGGAACCCCGGGCTCCCAGGGCACCGGCGGTGATCGTGGGTGCGATCAAGCCGGGGGGGACCATCTCTGAAAAACATTGCCGGACGCGGGCAACGGTTTCCATCAGCAGTGGAGCGGGGAGAAGCCCGTCGATGACAACCGCTTCGACATCGATGACGGCAATGCTTCCGATAATCGCCTGGGCAAGAGCATCCGCGCAGTCGTCCTGCCACTCGGAAACAAATGTGCGCGCGGCTGGCGGCATCGGGTCGAGATCACGGACCCGCCTGATGTCTATACCGTTGGTCCTGAGATGATGGACGAGGGTATAGATTGAGGCACGATGAAGCAGGACTTCGAATTTTCCGGCCGGCTTGGGAACGGAGCTTAGCGTCGAATGTGTCACCGGGAACGGCCCGTAAGCTGCGGTATTGCCGTTCGGACCAGTCTGCAGGGTCCCATCGAGGACAAGGCCGCCGCCGACGAATGTGCTGAGTGAGATGTGGAGGAAGTCAGAAAATTTCTTACCCAACCCGTACACCAATTCCGCGACGGCAGCTGCCGACGCGTCATTCTCGATCATGACAGGAAGACTGTGGGTGTCGGCAAAATGGCCCTTCAGGTCAAAGGACCGCCAGGCCAGTTGGACATCACCGGGAAATCCGAGCTCCTCGTCCCATCCACCAATGAAATAAGGGGCGGAAATCCCGATGCCGATCAGGCGCGAGCTATGAACAGCGCCAAGCTGTGACTTGAAACGCCCGATGGCGGCAGCGCCTAGGCGCTTTATGCTATCGGGATCCGGATGATCGTAGTCGTGGGTCTCGAACGCGGAGATTTGCCCCGCAAAGTCGATTAGGATGGCATCCATCGCTCTGCGGCCGATATGAAAGCCGATCGAATAAGCCCCGGTGCTCGCAAGCCCGTACATTGCAGACGGCTGGCCCTTGCCGCCGAAGCGCTTGCCATTTTCGACCAGATAGCCACCTGCGACAAGAGCCTCAACGATCGCTGCAACAGCTGGTGGGGTAAGATGTGCGAACCGCGCGATCTCCGCCTTGGATGCTTGGCCAAAGCGTCGCACTGCGTCCAGAACAACGCGCTCGTTGTAGTGGCGAAGCTGGACGGAATTACTGCCTTTTCCTGCCATGCGATCCAACCGTGAAAGGACCATTCAAAAGCACGTTGCTTTAAGTGCCAGCACCGGTAACGCGACCGCTGAATTTACGCAACTATCGCGCAGGCCAGGACGCTGTCTCTAGAGGCCATCTTTAAAATGTGGGTTGACCACAATCAAGCATTATTATAGTAAACTGCTTTAATAAATGCCCGATGGGAGTTGGGTGGAGTTGTCTGCCCTAGGGGGTCGGAGGAGGCACCAGGAATGGCTCGCTGCGCGTGGTTGGAAATTCTCGTCATTCCGGATGCGCCGGATGCTTGATGTTTCAGGCAGACCAAAAGCTGCTGGGACGAGGACGACCGGCCAAGTCGTCGCGTCGCTCGAGGGCGTCACGAAGGTCTTTGGTGGCACCGTCGCTGTCGCAAATGTGTCGATTGAACTGCGGGCAGGAGAGGTGCTTGCCCTGCTTGGAGAGAACGGTGCAGGCAAAAGCACATGCGTCAAGCTTCTGGCCGGCGTCCATCGGCCAGATGGCGGCCAGGTCGTCATGCTGGGCAAGCCCGTTGCGTTCGCGTCTCCACTGGAGGCGCAGCGTGCCGGTGTCGCCGTCATGCATCAGCATCCAGGTCTTTTTCCCGATCTCAGCATCGCCGAAAATCTCTTCATCGGGCAGACCGGGTTACGCTGGAAACTTGACCACAGGCAGATGCAAAGCGAGGCTGCGCGCCTTCTGACGCTCGTCGGCCTCGACGTGGATGTCACAGCCCCTTTGGGGCGGCTGCGGACATCCGAGCAGCAGCTCGTCGAAATTGCCCGTGCGCTTTCGCTCGACGCACGCGTTTTGATCATGGACGAACCAACAGCAGCCTTGTCGCAGAGAGAGGTGGAACGGTTGTTTACGGTTGTGGACAATCTCCGCCCGCAAGGGGTGGCGATGATGTTCGTTGGCCATCGCATGGACGAGATCTATCGCGTCGCCGATCGTATCGCCGTCCTGCGTGATGGTCGCCATGTCGGAACGGAGATTGCGGCGGATCTATCCCGTGAACGTGCCGTTCAGATGATGGTCGGGCGTTCCCTGGATGGGCTCTATCCTCGCAACAACACGGCGCCTGGCGATGTGGTTCTTGACGTCAGGGGACTGTCCTGTGACGGTTCGTTCCAGGATGTGTCGTTTCAACTGAGAGCTGGCGAAATCCTGGGGTTCGGCGGATTGGTCGGCAGTGGCCGGACCGAGATCGCCCGGGTCCTGTTTGGCATCGATCAGCCGACAGGGGGGACGATTGCAATCGATGGCAAAACAATGCGCTTTGCCTCGCCGAAAGATGCCATGGGCAACGGCATAGCCTATGTTTCCGAAGACCGGATCGGGCAGAGCCTGGTTATGGACTTCCCTATTCTGAACAACGCGTCGTTGACTGTGCTCGACAAGGCGACCCGAGGCGGGTTGATGTCGCGCGAAAAGGAAATTGGCATTGCAAAGCCGTTTCTTGACCGTCTTCGGCTGCGTTTCAAGTCCTTCGATCAGCCGGTCGGCGCGCTGTCCGGCGGCAACCAGCAAAAAGTCGTTCTGGCAAAATGGCTAGCGACCAATCCTCGCATCCTAATCCTCGACGAGCCGACGCAAGGCATCGACGTTCAGACCAAGGCCGATGTCCATGCGATGATGACCGATCTCGCCGCCAAAGGCATGGCGATCATCCTGATCTCATCCGAACTGCCGGAACTGCTTGGCATGGCCGACCGCATGATCGTGCTGAGGGAAGGCTCGGTCACGGCCGAGTTTCGGCACGATGAGGCCACGCAGGAAAAGGTGATCGGTGCAGCGACCGACGCGATCGTGAAGAAGATGGATGGCGAGATCGTTGCCCAGCCGGTCCCGCATCTGGACGAAAACTCGGTGATCCCGGAAAGAGCAGCGCAGGGCACATGGCGGCGGGTTCTGGCCCGCCGGGAATTGGGGCTCTTTGCGGCCATTGCGGCTGTCGTCATTCCCATTTCGATATTGAACATACGCATGCTGAGCGGCGCAAACCTGTCCGCCCTGGCAATGGACGCCGGCCTTCTGATGATCGTCGCCGTCGCCCAGATGCTTGTCGTGATCACCCGCAGCATCGATCTTTCCGTGGCCGCGATCATCGGTCTTGCAGCCTATGGAGCGGCCTCGACGATCCATCTGCATCCCGAGATCGGCGTGGTGGGTGGTGTCGCCCTGGCTTGCACGATCGGGCTCGCCGCAGGCTTCCTGAACGGGCTCATCGTGACCTACGGTCGCGTGCCGGCCATCGTCGTCACGCTCGGCACCATGTCGATCTTCCGGGGCATCAACAGCCTTTGGGCCGGCGGAACGCAGGTGAGCGCCGACCAGGTGCCGCAAGCCTGGCTTGATATGACGGCAGCGAATATTTTCGGAGTTCCGGCTGTGCTCCTGATCGCCATCGCCACCCTGCTCGTCGTTGCCTATATCCTCCGCAATACCTCGATCGGCAGGGAACTGTTTGCCATCGGTTCCAATCCCGGTGGAGCGAGCCTCATCGGCATTCCCTCGCGTGCGCGCATCCTGATGGCCTTTTCAGCAGCCGGGCTTCTGGCCGGGTTCGATGGTGCGCTCTGGGCGTCCCGCTATGCCACGGTCGATGCACGCGTTGCCTACGGTTTCGAGTTGACCGTGATTGCGGCTGTCGTCGTCGGGGGCATTGCCGTTCGTGGCGGCTCCGGCACGGTGCTGGGCGTCGCGGCCGGCGCCCTGATGCTGCTCATCATCAACAACGGGCTGACGCTCGTGCGTGTCGATCCCCTTTGGCTGCAAGGGGTCTATGGCCTCGTCATTCTCGCCGCCATCGGCATCGACGCGCTCGTCGCCCGCCGCGCCGCCGGCAAGTGCAAGGGAGCACATCGATGAGCGGAAACTCTGAGCGCAATCCCGACTTCGTCACCCGCTTTGCCAACTGGGACAATTTCCTGGCGGTGCTGACGATCGCCGTTGTCGCCTACGCTCTCTTGGGCGTGCCGAACTTCGCTTCCGTCTTCAATATTTCGCAGGCTGTTGCCGGCATTTCAGAGCGCGCGCTCATCGTATTGCCAATGGTGCTGCTGATCATCGCGCGCGAAATCGACCTGTCCGTCGGCAGTATATTGGCTCTCACCAGCGTGATCTTCGGCTTGCTCGTCCAGCACGGCGCGCCACTCCTGCTGGCCATTCCGGTCACGCTGGTCGCCGGCGGAATTTGCGGCGGTTTTAACGGCGTGCTAGTCACGAAGCTCGGGCTTCCATCGCTTGTCGTCACGCTCGGAACCATGGCCCTGTTTCGCGGCATTGCCTACATTCTCCTCGGCTCGGACTCGATCAACGACTTTCCCGACAGCTTCCTTGATTTCGGTATCGATACTGTTGGCACATCGCCGGTGCCGCTGACCATCCTTCCCTTTCTGCTGCTTGCCCCGGTTTTCGCCATAGCGCTTCAAAAGATGCCGCTCGGCCGACGCATCTATGCGATCGGCGGAAGTCCCGACGCTGCGAGCTATTCCGGCATTCGTCTCGCCCGAACGGTGTTTGGCTTGTTCGTCACATCAGGGGTGGTTTGTGCGGCGGCTGGCATGGTCTACGCGGCGCGGCTTGCAAATGCTCGCGCCAACAACGCAGTCGGTATCGAGCTCGACGTTATCACCATCGCGCTTCTGGGCGGGATCAGCGTCTTCGGCGGGCGTGGCCGGCTGACCGGCGTGCTGTGGGCACTTCTGCTGGTCGCCACCATTCGCAACGTCCTTGGGCTGCTGCAGATCGGCGGCGACGCGCAGGGGACGGTCATCGGCCTTCTGCTCATCGTTTCGCTGTTGGCCAGCAATGCGGCGGAACGCGTCTTCGCCAGCGTTCGAACGCGATATTTCAAAGTCAAAACAGGCGAGTAGTTCCGGGGCTAGCCTGCTTCACCGAACCGGATATCTTGAGGAGGAACCGACATGACATCGCATCTTTTCAAAACTCTACTTGTCGCGGGCAGCTTGATCGCCAGCATCGCGGCGGCAAACGCGCAGGAATGCGCCAAGGAACCGGTCACGGTCGGCTTCCTGCCCAAGCTCGACACAGACCCCTATTTCCAGGTTGCACAAACAGGTGCGGAAGAGGCTGCAAAGGAGATCGGCGGCAAGGCGATCAAGCAGGCTCCGTCGCAGGCAACCGCCGAGGCGCAGATCGATTTCATCAACAATCTAGTTTCGCAGAAAGTCGGTGTCATCGCGATCTCCGCCAACGACGCCAATGCCGTGGCCCCCGCCTTGCGCCGCGCGGCCAAGCAGGGTGTGAAAGTCGTATCCTATGATTCCGACGTATCGACTGCCGCCCGTTCCGTCTTCCTCAATCAGGCGGCCGGCGACAGCCTGGCCGAAATGATGCTGGAATCGATGGGGCAGATGATCAACTATGACGGCGAGTTTGCGATCCTGTCCTCGACCCCGACGGCCACGAACCAGAATGCCTGGATCGACTTCATGAAGAAGACGATGGCGGGCGACAAGAAATACTCCAAGATGAAGCTCGTTCAGGTCGCCTATGGCCAGGAGAGCGAGCAGGTCAATCAGCAGCAGGCGCTGGCCTTGGCGCAGGCATTTCCGAACCTCAAGGGCATCATCATCCCGGCCGGCATCGGCTTGCCCGCAGCTGCCCGTGCAATGGACCAGGCGGGCCTTCTCGGCAAGGTCAAGCTGACCGGTCTGGCGCCGGCAACCCTCATTAAGAAGTATATCCAGAACGGCTCCGTTCAGGATATCTGGTGGAACGTCAAGGATCTCGGCTACCTCACCTACTATGCGGCCCAGGCTGTCGCGCAGTGCAAATTGACGGGCAAGGAGGGCGAGACCTTCGAAGCAGGCAGGCTCGGTTCCTACAAGGTTGGAGCTAACGGCGAAGTTCTTCTTGGACCTGCGGATATCGTGACGCCGGCAAACGTCGAAGAATTCAAGTTCTGAAATCCGTCGACGTGATGGGTGGCGCCGCAGTGGCACCACCCAATTCAACTGACATCGGGAGACCACCATGAAGCCAGTTCTGCTTGCCGGCGAGACATTTCACGTCACCTCCTTTGCCTCCAAGGGATATGAAGTTGGAGCGTCTGCGCGATATTCGAACGGTGCCGAGCGCTATATTCAGGGCCTTGCGGCGCATGGCGTCGTGGTCGTCCAGATCGGCGGCGAGCGTTGCGAAAGCGAATTTCCGACGACGATGGACGGACTTGACGCCTATTCCACGGTCGTGTTGTCCGACGTGGGCGCGCTGTCGCTTCTCTACACCCCGCAGACGAGGGCAGGCCGCCGCTCGGTGAACCGCCTCGAGCTTCTGAGGGAGTGGGTGGATAAAGGTGGGGCGCTGATGATGGCAGGCGGATATTGCAGTTTTCAAGGCATCGATGGTCTTGCCATGTTCCGCGGCACGGCGGTGGAGGAATGCCTGCCTATCGAGTGTTTTCCCGGACCGGATGGCTTGGAGGCGCCAGAGGGCCTGGATCCGGTCATTCATGAAATCAGTCATCCGATACTGGCAGGAGTGCCATCGCCGATACCTTATGTCCTTGGCATGAACCGCGTTGCCGCACGCGGCGACATGGAGACGAAAACACTGATCCATTGCGGCCATCGCACCGGACAAATGCCGCTCCTATCGGTTCGCGACTACGGCGCCGGTCGGACTCTAGCTTGGACGACCGACATCGGTCCTCACTGGCTGTCCCAGGACTTCATGCAATGGCCCGGTTACGATCTGCTGATGGCCAACATGATCCGCTGGCTCGCTCGAGAAATTTAGGGTGATGGTTCGAACGACGGCGAGCGCCGAAAATCTCCCGCAGTTTCTTTGAAGCAAGGTGCGGTCACTCGTCAGGGACGCCCTGCCTGAGCTCGGCTTTACTCGTCCACGGAGGACATCCGCACTCCGGACAGAATCGGCGTCCACCATGATCGACAGTGCCGCCTTCGCTCTCGAACTGACCGGCCGGCCATATGGCGAAGTAGGTGAATGCGGCGGGTCCCCTGCCGTTAGTCGGTACAGTGACAGATGCCGACCCGCGTTGGGCACAGTGATGGCAATGCGCACATTTCCGCAGAGGCAGGATTCTGCCAGGACGCCCATCAACCGTTGCCTATTCGTCGTCGACGACTTCGGTATCGGGGCGGTCGCCGCCATCGGCATGTTCCGTCTGCCACCGACCATCGGCGAGCTGATATGAAATTTCGGCATCGCGGCCTTCAATGTGCTGGCGCTGGGCCGCCGACTTGGCGGCAGCGAGCGCGCTATCGTGGTCCGAATAGGTCTCCGACCAGACGTCTCCCAGGCGGTAGGCGAAGCCGCCGTCATGCTCGCCGACATGGTAGGTGATAGTCGTCATGCTGTTCCCCTCATTGGCGTCGATATAAATTAGGGCGCAGCGCCAACATTCCAATCGCGCGGCCATAGGCCGTCGGCGACAATTATGCCGCGCTACGGTGAGCTGAGACATGCGTCAAGATGGCAGCGTAATGTAGAAAAACCGATGTCCGAAAGGACTTGAGCTCTGTCGCGTTCGAAAGGACGCGGATGGCGATGTTAGTAGCCGACGTCCGATAGCCTCCGCGCCAGGTCGGGTTCATACTCTATTCAGCGACGATCGCTGCCTCATCCGTTACTTTGCAAGCGCTGGCATTGCTCTCATCCTACTCAATCGTAGGAGAACCGCGAAGGCGGCCAGGCTCAGCACAGGGACGAGAAAACAGCAAATCACCTATAAGGGGATCGGCGCTCTCGGCGCCGTCAGCGCGCAGTATCGATGCGCTGGTTGCAAGGCGGGTGCGGCAAACGCGATCGCGGTCAAGCTCGCGACCGGTGAGACGTCGATTGATCTCGATCCCGCCCTGATCGAAGATTCGTTCGTGACGGACCGGTTGGCGCAAAATGGTGAACGATTTTCGCGAATTGCTTGAGGCGATCTGCCTGCGCGGTCAAGATTTGCCGATCCTCGTCCGTCCGCCACCGGAGAATGATGGCAGTTGACGCGAAACGGTTTTTGACGATACGGCAACGCGATAGGCCGAATGGCGGATGGTCGGTCAATAAGGCGGAAGAACTGCGGAGCATGGATTTGAAACGGGCGGTGGATTTTTTCCTGGCTTTGATTGCGGCGGCGATCCTGCTCGTTCCAATCCTTGTCGTCGCTCTTTGTGTTCGCCTTACCTCGCCGGGACCGATCTTCTATTGGTCAAAACGTGTCGGCCGTTTCAATCAGATCTTCCTGATGCCGAAATTTCGCAGCATGCGCGTCGACACACCGACGGTTGCCACGCATCTGCTCGAAAATCCAGATCGGTTTCTGACACCCATCGGCTCGTTTCTGCGCAAATCCAGCCTCGACGAACTGCCACAGCTCTGGTGCATTCTCGAGGGGAAGATGAGTTTCGTCGGGCCACGGCCGGCACTCTACAATCAATATGATCTGATAGAGTTGCGCACCGCCCATGGTGTCGACAAGCTCCTGCCCGGATTGACGGGATGGGCGCAGATCAATGGCCGGGACGAATTGCCGATTCCAGAGAAGGTAAAATTCGATGTCGAATATCTCGAACGTCGCTCGTTCGGCTTCGACATAAACATCCTGTTTATGACTGCCGAGAAGGTCATCCGCCGTAAGGGCATACGGCATTAGGTTACCTACTTCTGATAGATAAGTCGGTGCAGAAGACCTTGATTTCCGATTATTTCAGTTGCGCTCGTTGCAGAAAGCGACAAGAAGGTGGTTGTCTATTGATCTGCGAGACGCTGGTAAGCAATGCCTGAAAATACGCCCACTGAGACGCCGCGCTCGGGATGGTTCTTAATGCCGCTGCAAGCGCTTGTCGCCCCTCTGCTGGCGATGCCGCGTGTTGCCAAACGCGCCCTGGCTTTGCTGGTGGATTCCAGCTTTTGTGTTCTGACCATCTGGCTCGCCTATTGCTTCCGCCTCAACGAATGGACGGTGCTGACCGGCGTGCAATGGTTGCCGGTCGTCGTTTCGTTGTGCATGGCCCTTCCCATCTTCATCGTCATGGGCATGTACCGGGCGATCTTCCGTTATGCCAATATGGCTGCTTTCATTACTGTTCTGAAGGCCATTGCGATCTACGGCTTCGCCTTCATGACGATATTTACTGCCCTCAGCGTCCCCGGTGTTCCCAGAACCGTCGGTATCCTCCAGCCCTTCCTGCTGTTGATTGCGATCGGGCTGTCGAGGTTGAGTATCCGCTACTGGCTCGGGGATGCCTACCAGCGCATCCTTCACAAGAATATGCTCGCCAAGGTGCTGATCTATGGGGCAGGGACGGCCGGGCGGCAGCTGGCCGGCGCCTTGATCAACAGTGCCGAACTCAATGTCGTCGGCTATCTGGATGATGACCCGCGTCTTAAGGGCGGCGTCATGGGTGGTTTGCCGATCTACGACCCCTCGGACCTTCCGGTGCTTGCAGAATCTCTCGGCGTGCACAACGTGCTTCTTGCTCTTCCCTCCGCATCGCGGCAGCGTCGCAATGAAATCCTGGAGCACATCCGTAAAGCCAGGGTCAATGTTCGCACGTTGCCGGATCTCACGGCCCTGGCTCAGGGACGCATCGCCGTCTCCGACATCAGAGAGCTGGAGATCGAAGATCTGCTGGGGAGGGAAGCGGTCGCACCACGGCAGGAGTTGCTCGACAAGGCGATGCGTAAAAAGGTGGTAATGGTCACGGGTGCTGGTGGCTCGATCGGCGGCGAGTTATGCCGCCAGATTCTGCGCAACGAGCCTTCAAGCCTGATCCTCATCGATCAGAACGAGTTTGCGCTTTATAATATTCATGCCGAATTGCAGAAGCTGGCCGAACTGTACAAACACGAAAATACGCAGATCGTCCCGATTCTCTGTTCTGTCCGCGATCAGGATCGCATGGAACATGTCATGCAGAGCTGGCGACCTCAGACGCTCTATCATGCAGCCGCTTACAAGCATGTTCCCCTTGTCGAACATAATGCCGTGGAAGGCATCAAGAACAATGTGATGGGTACGCTGGTCGCGGCACGCGCGGCGAATAAATGCGGCGTCTCGAATTTCGTGCTGATCAGTACAGACAAGGCCGTGCGTCCGACAAATGTGATGGGGGCCAGCAAGAGGTTGGCAGAGATGGTTCTGCAGGCGCTCGCAGCAGAATCGGCGACTGACAGAATGCGAACGAATTTTTGCATGGTCCGCTTCGGAAACGTCCTCGGCTCCTCCGGATCTGTCGTGCCGCTTTTCAGGCAGCAGATCAAGGAAGGCGGCCCCGTTACGCTGACACATCCTGATATAACCCGCTATTTCATGACCATTTCGGAAGCCTCGCAGCTCGTCATACAGGCCGGCGCGATGGCCGACGGCGGCGATGTTTTCTTGCTCGACATGGGGGAGCCCGTCCGCATCGCCGATCTCGCCCGCAAGATGGTCGAGCTTTCCGGGCTGGCCGTCCGCGACGAGAACAATCCCGAAGGCGATATCGAGCTGTCCGTTACCGGTCTTCGGCCCGGCGAGAAGCTCTACGAAGAACTTTTGATCGGCGACAACCCAGAAACAACCGAACATCCTCGCATTATGAAGGCGCGCGAGGATTTCCTCTTCTGGTCGGAGCTTTCGAAAAAGCTCAACTCGCTCAATGCGGTATTGGATCGGAACGATATGGTCGCGGCACGTGCGATGTTGGCCGAACTCGTCTCCGGCTATTCCTCAACAGGTGAGGTCTCGGATCTGGCTTTCAGCGGCGCCGAGCCAATCCGGCTGCCTCAGCCAATTCAAAGCACGTCGTAGAGTCTGCAGGCTCAAGGGATGCCAGACGTCAGCTCCGGACGACGGGGGCAAAGCGTGTGCTGCCGCGATCCGCACAAATAAGGGCGACGAGGTAAGCGAAGATCGGATCCAAAGCTTTCTGATTGAACATGATGCCAAAGCTGCCCGTGATGACGTAGCTGCTGACGAGCAGAAGAGCGAGCGCAATCGCTAAATCCCGGCCCGGTCCCGCTTCTTTTCTCAACGCGCCTATCACCGGTGTCAGCAGCATCAGCGAAAGTGCCGCAATACCGAAAACGCCGGCGTCGATTCCTGCGGTCAGAAAGCCGTTGTGGACATGCGAGTAAGGCAGCTGCGGCCTTATGTTATCGGGCAGTTCTGCCAAAACCGAACTCATCCGGTTCTGCGGGCCATAACCCGTCAACGGGTCCTTGCCAATTGCCGATAGTGCGCCTTTGTACAAGGCGAACCGGGCACTCAGCGACGTGATCTCGCCGTCGGTGCGTTCGAGCGATGTCAGATTTTCCTGAAGCGCCTGGATGCGATGGAGGATCTGGCCGCTGCCCAGGGCGATAAGTCCCGCCAACAGCAAGGAGCTGGTAATAGCCAGGCTGCGCAAACTCAGATGGAAGCTGTGCTTGCGAAAATACCAGAGGAAGATGACGATATGGATGGGAATGACCAGCCAGGCCGAGCGCGTTCCGGAAAGCAGAACGCAGCCTAGACCGGCGGCATATCCCAATATCGCAATTCTTTGCTCCACGCTTCTGGGAGATTGAACGTTGAGAAGCGCAATGCCGCCGAACAGAATACCTATCACGCCCAGGAGGGCAGCGTTGGACGTTCCAGCCTCTGCTCTCTCCATCAGAAACATGATCTGCAGTAGACTGAAAACAAAGGTGACGATCATGCCGATGCCTGCGCCGAGGATAAAGAGCGGCACGAGACGGCCATCGGGAGATTGGCGCATCCGCGGCAATATCAGCCAGACCGAGAAGAAAGGCAGGAGGCGGAATATCCAGTCCGCTACGTCGGAGTAAGGCGGATTGATGAAGATGCTGGCGATCATCACCAGCGGGTAGATTGACATGAAAATGGCAACCAGCCGGTCGGATCTCGACAGGTTCAAGGCGAGGCGGCCCGTCGCCAGACAGTAGACGCCCCACACCATCGACGCGAGGAGGATGAAGGAGTTAAAGTTCGGCGAAAGCCCTGGAAGGATTGCAAAGAGAAAGACGGCAATGCGGTTGTTTCGGTCGAGTGCGCTTCCGGCCTCATCCCCCTGACAAAGCACTGCCATCTTGAGTTGTCTAAGATAATTCACTTTGCCGGTCCTGACCGTGTCGATGCTGCCTCGCTAAGGATCGCGATCACAGCTGTCAAGCTGTGATGAGGGTGCAATCTATGGCTTTATTCGACGTGGTATTCCAGCAACAGGCGTCCGGACAGACGTGGTTCCATTCGATGATCAGTGGAAAATGGCTGCGACGGTAAGTCCGGCCTCAACAGAAAACACGTTTGAAGTGCGGGCTTGAAGGTTGATAGCAAGCAGCCGACGGGCGTTGCCGAGAGAAGAGGAGGCGGCGACATCCAGATCGGCACGGCTGGTCGAAGAACCGATGCATGCGCCTCGTTGAAGTGAAGCGGCGGCCGCTATCGCCAATATGGGCGTGTCGAACCTTCCGCCGATGATCGACCAAGGAGATATCCAAGCCCGAATGCGACAATGCCGGTGGTGAGCAGCAATGCGCTTGCAGTGCGCGGGTGCTCTCTGGCACCGAAGGCGACGGCATAAGCCTCACGCTTCATCTCTTTGGCCGCTGACTTTGCCACCTTGGTCAATCCCTCCGGCTGCTCAGTGGGCGTTCCGGTAAATCCGGCGTTCAAGTTCTGTTTGTCGACCATGTCGGGTACCTTTCTGAAATTGGCAAGAGGTCTGAGATTGGCGCGAGCCGGAAAGTTCAATCCTGCTCGCGTGTGCCGGGGGAGGCTTCGCGTTGATCGGCGTCCTCGAGATCGGTCTTGACGAGAAATGTATCCGTATGTTGGCGCGAAGCTTCTCGCAATGCTGCGAGGTTTGGAGGATTGTCGGCTTCACCCTGCTGTGCATCGAGTTCATGTTCAGCCAGGCTCCAGTGATGCCCGTGCTTGCCTTCCGGCCTCCCTTCCTTCTCCCACAGGGAATATGCCCTTTTTCGGATCTCTTCCTCGCGGCCTGCTGCCGGCGATCCGCCGCTCTGGCGGCTGACTTCCTTTGAGGCTCGCGGAGTCGCTTTCCGTCTGCCTGCCTCCGCGGCGGGTCGAACTCCCGGTCGGGCGCCATCGGTTGTATTTTCGCTCGTTTCGGGTCGTGCTGGCTTTTTCATAAAAGTCTCCTTGCGGATCTCAACCAACTTGGCCGATCTAAGTTCCAAATAAAGAGCGCCTTGGTGCAGAGATCGGGTGTCCATTTTCTGCGAGGTCTGCCGTTCACCCGGGCTTCGCACCGTAATTGCCGTTCCATGTTCTTGCCTCGAGCCTACGGCACGCGGGTGGACTTGCTCAATTCGCGAGGCGCCGAACCTTGAGTGGCATGTCTTGGCACGGCAACAAAACTGATATACTAGTATGCCACAGAAATTCAGCGTCCTGGTATATCCATGCGGCAAGCATCAGAAACTGAAGTTTTGGTCGCCCCGGCTTTGCGGGAGGTCGGGGGCAGGCTGCGCCGGATCACCACAGCCGGCGCCATCTACGATCGCCTCTATGCAGACATCGTGTCGCTGCGGATGCCGCCCGGTATGCTGCTGCAGGAAAAGCGGATCGCCGATGATTTCGGCGTTAGCCGCACGCCGGTGCGCGAGGCGCTGCTCCGGCTTTCCGAAGGCGGACTGATCGATATCTACCCACAATCGGGCACCGTCGTGTCGCGGGTGCCGGTCTCGGCGATCCCTGAGGCAGTTGTCGTGCGCAAGGCGCTTGAAGGCACGACGGTCGAGGCTGCGGCGCTGACCGCCTCCGCCACCGATATCGCCCGTCTCGACGCCATCATTGCCCGCCAGCAGGCCCATGCCGCGACTGGCAATGCCTCGAGCTTCCATGAGGAGGATGAGGCCTTCCACGAGGCGATTGCGCAGATATCAGGTTATCCCGGCATTTGGGCAATTCTGAAAACGGTCAAGGTGCAGATCGACCGGGCACGGCGGCTGACGTTGCCGGTGCTCGGGCGTATGGATACCGTAGTGCAGGAACACATGATCATCCGCGATGCACTCGCCGCTCATGATGCGGCGGCTGCGCGCAACGCGATGATCCATCACCTAAGCGCCGTCATTCCCGATGTCGACGAACTGCGCGCGCGTTACCCCGATTATTTCTGCTGACGGCAGGCCAACACGAAACGAAAGACCACGGAAGGAAGAGAGATGCGACAGGGTTGGAGATGGTTCGGACCGGAAGCACCGGTGACGCTGGATGACGTCCGCCAGACGGGTGCGACGAATATCGTCTCTTCGCTGCATCAGGTGCCGATCGGCAGGGCCTGGACAGAGAAGGAGGTGCGCGAACGCCAGTCTCTGATCGAGACGACGCCGGGCGACCGTTCGCCGCTCGTCTGGTCGGTCGTTGAGAGCATCCCGATCCCCGACGCGGTCAAGCGCAAGGGCGGGGAGGCGAAGGCCGAAATCGAGGCGTGGATCGCCAGCCTCGAAGCGGTGGCTGCCTGCGGCATTCCGATCGTCTGCTATAATTTCATGCCTGTCGTCGACTGGACCCGCACCGACCTCGATTACGTGACGCCGACAGGCGCCACCGCCATGCGCTTCGATCACGAGCGTTTCGCAGCCTTCGATCTCTTCATCCTGGAGCGGCCGGATGCGGCCCAGCACTATTCCAGCGAAGACCGCGAACGGGCGCGTATCGTCTTCGAGGCGATGACGGACGACGAGATCGCCGACATTACCCGCATCATCACCTCGGCTCTGCCGGGGTCGACCACCGAACCGCTGACCATTCCGGCCTTCCGGGAAAAGCTGGTCGCCTATAGTGGCATCGATGCTGCTAGACTGCGCCGGCACCTGATCGAATTCCTGGAGGCGGTGACGCCGGCTGCCGAAGCGCGCGGCGTCAAGCTGACGCTGCATCCAGACGATCCCCCGCGTTCGCTGTTCGGTCTGCCGCGCATTGCCTCGACGGCGGACGACTATGCCGCTCTCTTCGATGCGGTGCCATCGGCGGCGAACGGCATGTGTTATTGCACCGGCAGCCTCGGCGTCCGCGCCGAAAACGACCTGCCGGCGATCGCCCGACGCTTTGCCTCGCGCATCCATTTCGCCCATCTGCGTGCCACGACGCGCGAGGGTGACGGCCGGACATTCCATGAAAGCGCGCACCTGGAAGGCGACGTCGATATGGTCGCGGTTCTCAGCGAACTGGTCGCGGAAGACCGCCGCCGCAGTCCCGAAGACACCATCGTGTTCCGATCGGACCATGGCCATCGCATGCTCGACGACCTCGACAAGGTCGTCACACCCGGCTACCCGGCGATCGGCCGCATGCGCGGCCTCGCCGAACTGCGCGGTATCCTGCATGCGCTCGGTGCGCCGCCGAACTGAGGTGTTGTCTCTGGCCGAGGAGGGGGCAAGACGTTGCCACTTGTCTCTTCTCCCCAGCGGGGAGAAGTGCCGGAGCGATAGCGAGGCGATGAGGGGGCTTCACGGCACACCGCTCAATATTGCCCTTCGCTTGCGCTCAGTGCACGCGCCCCCTCATCTGCCCTTCGGGCATCTTCTCCCCGCTGGGGAGAAGGGAGAGCAACTGCTCGCCCGTAAACAAAAACCATCGCGCTCTGAAGCCCGAGCGATGCTTCAGAGCGCGCAACCTTTCAGGAAAAGATCGGCGCACATCTTCGCCCGCGCCTGGATCGCCTCGATCTTCGGCGGCGGCTCCTGGCGCAGGATCGCCGCGCGCTGCGGCTCCATGGCCATCATGCCACGCAGCATGCCGCAGGCCAGATGCGGATCGTCGAGTGCAATGAGGCCGCGGTCGACCTGTAGGCGCAGCCAGTCTTCCATCAGCGCATTGGTGCGCAGGATCGCCCGTTCGTAGAAGGATGTGGCAATTTCAGGAAAACGGTCCGACTCGGCGATAACGAGGCGCATGATGGTGACCGTATCTTCCGAAAGCGTCAGCATGCCGTAAGCCATCAGCATGCGCTCCAGACCATCTCTCAGATCGGCAGCGGCAAGCATCGGGGGATCGAGCGCCAGTAGGAAGCGGCTGATACGCTCGGAGACCACGCTGGCGAAGAGATCGGCCTTGGTCGGAAACAGCCGGTAGAGCGTCTTTGTGGAAACACCAGCCTCCTGGGCGATCGTGGCGATGCTTGCCGCCGCGTAGCCGTTATCGTGAAACTGGGTGTCTGCCGCTTCGACGATCAGGTTCCTGGTGTCGTCGTCACAGCGTATCTGCGGCCGGCCTCTCGGCCTCTTCTCGATTTGTTGATTTTGGACCATGACGATTTTCCAAATTCATGTTGACATCCATTTTATAGTGCATATTTTAGAAAACATCAAGTTTCCTAAATTGTATTCACCCCATTAGAGGCCGCAGCCCTCGTGACAGCGACCGTCATCAGGAGAGAGACAATGACCATCAAGACGCTGCACGCCTTGAACAACAATACTGCCGTCGAAAACACTGCCGAAGCCGCACCGGCAAGCCTGGACGCCGGCCAGCCGCCGCGCGTCGCGGAAGCTGCCGCCACCGTTGCCGAGGAAAAGCCCGCCGGCAGGCGCGGCGGCCGCTCCCTGCTTCTCGGCGCCACCGCGCTCGTGCTGATCGCCGCCGGCGCCTATTACGGCCATGATTACTGGACGGTCGGTCGCTTCCATATATCGACCGACGATGCCTATGTGAAGGCCGACAACAGCACCATTGCCCCCAAGGTATCAGGCTATCTCGCCGAGGTCCTCGTCATGGATAACGAGACCGTCAAGGCCGGTCAGCCGCTCGCCCGTATCGACGATCGCGACTTCAAGGCAGCCCTCGATCAGGCCAGCGCCGATGTCGCTGCCGCCGAAGCCACCGTCAACGCCAAGCAGGCTTCTCTCGATATCCAGCAGTCGACGATTGCCGCCGCCCGCGCGACCGTCGATGTCGACCGCGCCAATGAGACCTTTGCCGAGCAGAACAACAAGCGTTATTCGAACCTCGCCACCAGCGGCTATGCCCCGGTTCAGACGGCGCAGCAGGCCGCCTCGCAGATCGCTGCCGCCCAGGCCTCGATCGTCCGCGACACCGCCTCGCTCGATGCCGCCGTCAAGCAGGTCGATCTGCTGAACGCCGAGCTGGCCCAGGCAAAGGCCGCCCTTGCCCGCAGCCAGGCTGTCCAGCACCAGGCCGAGCTCAACCTTTCCTATGCAACGATCACAGCCCCCGTCGACGGCACCGTCGGCAACCGGACGCTGCGCGTCGGCCAATATGTCCAGGCCGGCACCCAGCTGATGTCGGTCGTGCCGACGACGGCCGCCTATGTCATCGCCAACTACAAGGAAACCCAGCTCACCGACGTCAAGGCCGGCCAGCCTGTCGACATCGAGGTCGATATGTTCCCGGGCCGCACCTATCACGGCCATGTCGACAGCCTCGCTCCGGCAAGCGGCCAGGAATTCGCGCTGCTGCCGCCTGACAACGCCACCGGCAACTTCACCAAGGTCGTCCAGCGCATTCCCGTGAAGATCGTGCTCGACGGTGACGCCGCCGCCAACGGCGACCTGCGCCCCGGCATGTCCGTCCAGCCTGATATCAATACCAAGAACGACCGCAGCTAGGGCCGGGGGACAAGGAGTTCGTGTCATGTCCACCATCGCAGCAACATCAATCGCCGTTCCGCAGCCGAAAACCGGCGCCAGTACCAGGGAATGGATCGCCGTTCTCGCCGGCATGATCGGCGCCTTCATGGCGATCCTCAACATCCAGATCACCAATGCCTCGCTTCTCGACATCGAGGGAGGCATCGGAACAGGCGTCGACAACGGCGCCTGGATCTCCACCTCCTATCTGATTGGCGAGATCGTCGTTATCCCGCTGACGGCCTATTTCAGCAACGTCTTCTCTTTCCGCCGCTACATCCTCGTCAACTCAGTCCTCTTCCCGCTGTTTTCGATTGGCTGTGCCTTCGCCCATGATCTCGGCACGATGATCGTGCTGCGCGGCCTGCAGGGTTTTGCCGGCGGCGTGCTGATCCCCATGGCCTTCACCATGGTGCTGACCAAGCTGCCGAAGCACCAGCAGCCGCTCGGCCTTGCGGCCTTCGCGCTCTCGGTCACCTTCGCGCCGGCGATCGGCCCGACCATCGGCGGTTATCTCACCGAAAACTATGGCTGGCAGACGATCTTCTTCATCAACGCCATCCCCAGCGCCATCATGGCGGTCGCCCTTGCCCTGACGCTCGACAAGCAGCCGATGCAGCTCGGCCTGCTCAGGGAAGGTGACTGGGCGGGGATCATCAGCATGGCGATCGGCCTCTCGGCGCTGCAGACGGTGCTCGAAGAAGGCAACAAGGAGGACTGGTTCTCCTCGCCCTTCATCGTCAAGCTGAGCATCCTCGCCTTCGTCTTCCTCGTCGCCTTCATCTGGATCGAGCTGACGGTGGAGAAGCCGCTGGTCAAGCTGCGCCTGCTTAAGCAGCGCAATTTCGGCATCGGCGTTGCCGTCAACGTGCTGGTCGGCGTCGCCCTTTTCGGCACCGTCTATATCCTGCCGCAATATCTCGGCCAGGTGCAGCGCTATAATGCCGAGCAGATCGGCAACGTGCTGGCATGGACCGGCCTGCCGCAGCTGCTTTTGATCCCGCTCGTGCCGATGATGATGAAGCGCTTCGATGCGCGTTACATCGGCTTCCTCGGCATCTCGATCTTCGCGATCAGCTGCTTCATGAACATCACCTTGTCAGCCGATACCGCAGGCGACCAGTTCTGGATCCCGAACATCGTCCGCGCCATCGGCCAGGCGCTGGTGCTGACGCCGATCACCGCGATCACCACTGCCGGCATCGCGCCTTCGGATGCGGCCGCCGCCTCGGGCCTGACCAACATGCTGCGCAATCTCGGCGGCGCCGTCGGCACGGCAACGCTCGGCACGGTGCTGACCAAACGCGAGCAGTTTCACTCGAACATCATCGGCCAGTCGGTGACGCTCGGCCGTGACGAAGTGCGCAACCGCCTCGACCAGTTGACAGGCTACTTCCTGCAGCATGGTGTTTCCGACCATGCCGTAGCAACCCAGAAGGCTATCGTGGCGCTTGGGCAGGTCGTCAAACGCCAGGCCCTGATCCTCGGTTTTGCCGATACCTTCGCCGTCATCGGCGTGGTTCTTGCCATTGCAGCCATCGCCCTTCTGCTCACCCAAAAACCGCGGGCCGGTGGTGGCGCCGGCGCTCATTGAAGACCCCTGGCGCTCGCCCGGCTTCCCGGCGAGCGCTTCTGTCTGTCCCTATTCCGAAATTTTGACGGTGAAGGCGAAGCTCGCCACGGCGCCCGGCGCCAGGATCGTGGTCGACGGCCTCTTCGAAAGCTCGCTCGAGCCCCCCGCTTCCGCAGCCGTTCCGTGCCAGGGCTCGATGCAGAGGAAGGGCGCGCCCGGTTTGGTCCATAACGCAAGGTTGGGCAGGTTTTCGAAATGGAACTGCATGGTCGGCCCGTCTTCGGCGCCATAAGTCAGCCCTTCGCCCGCACCATCAGGGAAAATCATCGCATCCTGCTCGAACATCGAATGATCGAGCACCAGCCGGCCGGCTTTGAATGGGGAGGGCAGGGCCGCAGGGTTGATGAGGCCGCCTTCCAGCCGCACAAGCGCCGGCTCGCCTTCATTGTCGAGCGTGACGACGTGGTCGCGGCCGGAAGTACCGGGCAATGGCCAGGCGAAGGCCGAATGGAAGCCGAGACCGAAGGGCATTGCTTTCCGGTCGCGATTGGTAACCTCCGCCGTGACAGTCAACGCGTGACCCTCCACCGCATGCACGACGGCCAGCTGAAAATCGAAAGGATACACCGCCCGGGTCGCATCCGAGGCGACCAGTTCGAACCGGCACATCGTCTCGGTGGAGGCCGCAAGGGTGAATTCGCTGCGACGGGCAAAACCATGCTGGGCCATCGGATAAACCGTGCCGTCGATCGTTACCTTGTCATCCGGGGCCTTGCCGACGATCGGAAACAGGATCGGTGACCGCCCGGTCCAGAAGGCTGCGTCGCCGGTCCATAACCAAGAGCGCCCGTCGCTTGACGTGAGCGACTGCATCTCGGCGCCGAGGGAGGAGACATCGACGGTGAGATCCTGATTCCCGATCCGGATTGAGATTGGCATCGCGTTTCCTTTCGCATTGGTTCCGCATCAAGCCATACCGTTCCGCCCCGGCGATTTCCACCCAATAGCGAGGCTGGACGGCTGCCACACCAGCCGTCGCCGCGCTATTTTCGCACTGCGCCCAATCTCGCGATTACTTCGTTGGGGATGCCGTAACGCTGGATGGCGTCGCGGTTGTTGCGCAAGCCGCAGATCTCACGCTGGATGAAGAATGCCCAGACGGCGTCTGATGCTTCATTGAGAAGCCTCTCGCGTTCCTCAGCGCTCTGGCGATCGGGAGCCCAGGCCTTCAGGGCGGCAAGCGTCGCCTCCACCTTCAGTCCGTGACGTCCAAGCGAATCCGCGCGTTCCGACATCAGCTCGTATTCGAGGACGTTGAAACCGTTTTTATTCTGCTCGGATGGTCTGAAGGACTGCGGCGGACGAACGCTCATTGGCGCGAGTTCCCGTTGGTGTGAGCCGCGATATTATCCAATCCTGTTGCAAATTAAAGAAGGTGAGCATGATGTGGTTCGAAAACCGCTCAGGCTTTTCGGCATCATATTCTTGATCGAGAGGGTGGGAAACAGGGCTATCCTGCGCTTTCCCCGCATGGCATAAGCGCGCCAAAATCTCCTTCTCCAGGCGCCGCGTAAATCATGATCCGTATCGAAAATATCAGCAAGCAGCTCAGCCACCGTATCCTCTTCATCGAGGCATCCGCGGCTCTTAACAGAGGCGAGAAGATCGGCCTTGTTGGTCCGAACGGCGCCGGCAAGACAACGGTCTTCCGGATGATCAACGGCGAGGAGCAGCCCGACGAGGGGCAGGTCTCCGTCGAGAGGGGCGTCACCATCGGCTATTTCAACCAGGATGTCGGCGAGATGGCCGGCCACAGCGCCGTCGCCGAGGTGATGAACGGCGCCGGTCCGGTCAGCATCGTTGCCGGCGAATTGCGCGATCTGGAGGCGGCCATGGCCGATCCCGAACAAGCCGACAACATGGAAGAGATCATCGAGCGTTACGGCGAGGTGCAGGCGCGTTACGAGGAACTGGACGGTTATGCGCTCGAAGGCCGCGCCCGCGAAGTGCTCGCGGGGCTGAGCTTCAGCCAGGAGATGATGGACGGCGATGTCGGTGCGCTGTCGGGCGGCTGGAAGATGCGCGTGGCGCTTGCCCGCATTCTCCTCATGCGTCCCGATGTCATGCTGCTCGACGAACCGAGCAACCATCTGGATCTCGAAAGCCTGATCTGGTTGGAGGAATTCCTGAAAGGTTATGAGGGCGCGCTGCTGATGACCTCGCACGACCGCGAGTTCATGAACCGCATCGTCACCAAGATCATCGAGATCGATGCGGGCACGCTGACGGCCTATTCCGGCGACTATGAATTCTACGAGCAGCAGCGGGCGCAGAACGAGAAGCAGCAGCAGGCCCAGTTCGAACGCCAGCAGGCGATGCTCGCCAAGGAAATCAAGTTCATCGAGCGGTTCAAGGCGCGCGCCTCGCATGCCTCGCAGGTGCAGAGCCGGGTGAAGAAGCTGGAGAAGATCGACCGGGTGGAGCCGCCCAAGCGCCGCCAAATCGTTTCCTTCGAGTTCCAGCCGGCGCCGCGCTCCGGCGAAGACGTGGTCAACCTGAAGAACGTTCACAAGAAATACGGCAGCCGAAGCATCTATGAGGGGTTCGACTTCGTCGTGCGGCGCCGGGAGCGCTGGTGCATCATGGGCATCAACGGCGCCGGCAAGTCGACGCTGCTGAAGCTGGTAACGGGCTCGACCGCGCCTGATCAGGGCAGCGTTGCGCTGGGCGCCAGCGTCAAGATGGGTTATTTCGCCCAGCACGCCATGGATATTCTCGACGGCGAGCGGACCGTCTTCCAGATGCTGGAAGACCAGTTTCCCCAGGCCGGGCAGGGGCCTTTGCGCGCGCTGGCCGGATGCTTCGGTTTCTCCGGCGACGATGTCGAGAAGCGGTGCCGGGTCCTGTCAGGCGGCGAGAAGGCGCGGCTGGTCATGGCGATCATGCTGTTCGACCCGCCGAACCTGCTCGTGCTCGACGAACCGACGAACCATCTCGACCTCGACACCAAGGAGATGCTGATCAAGGCACTGTCGCAATATGAGGGCACGATGCTGTTCGTTTCGCACGATCGGCATTTCCTGGCAGCACTCTCCAACCGGGTGCTGGAACTGACGCCCGAGGGTGTCCACCAATATGGCGGCGGCTACACCGAATATGTAGCGCGCACCGGCCACGAGGCGCCCGGCCTGCGAAGCTGACGGTTTTTTGCGCAGCATGTCGAAACCGTCAGCGTCGAATCGACAAGCGGAGAGCAGGCCAGCGATATCGGTTGGCCGCTCGAAGCAACGGAGGAGAAAATGCGCATGCTGTTGGATCGGATCGAGGTCGTCACCCTGTTCGTCGATGATATCGACGAGGCCAAAGCGTTCTACCAAAAGGTCTTTGCGCTCGACGTCGTTTATGAAGACGCGGTATCCTCTGTCCTGAAATTCTCGGGAACGATGATCAACTTGCTCGATGCAGCGCAGGCGCCTCAGCTGGTCGAGCCATCCGCCGTGTCAGCCCCCGGTTCGGGCGCACGCATCCTGCTGACGATCAAGGTCGATGACGTCGATTCGGTTTGCGCGGAGCTGCAGAAACTCGGGGTTGCGCTGCTCAATGGTCCGATCGATCGTCCATGGGGCCGCCGCACCGCGGCCTTTGCGGATCCGTCAGGCCATGTCTGGGAGGTCGCGCACGAATTGCGCTAACCCCTCTCGTGCGATTTAAGTTTTGCCGTCATCGGCCTTACGGACGGGCCGCTTCTTCCAAGCGAAGAGCGGATTCGACGGCTATTGCCACGATGATGACCAAATTCCGTGGTGTTCGGAGGCCTCTTCATGCAATCGGGGACGGGCGCATCGGCATGGACTGGATCAATCGTTATATCGATCAGCCGCTACTGCACGGCGCGGCGGGTTTGTTGCGGAGTTGGCATCTCCGCACGCGGCAACCGCCGGAGCTGCTGGAGCCGACATGGAATCTCGTCGTGCTCTCCTTTCTGCTGATCGCGAGCGGGCAGGTTATGGCCGGCAAACCTTTTGCGCTCAGTGTCGCCGCGCTGATCATGCTGGCGCTGCCGTCTGCGCGAAAGCTGCTTTCGGCTGTGAAGGCAGGGCAAGGCGGGTACGGCGCCCGGGAGTACAAGTCGCTGAGAGCGCGCGCCATCGCCAAACGTGAGGCGGAGTGGTCGGTGCGGATCATCGTCCTCTTTGCATCGGCCTGCCTTCCGTTCATCGCCCGCATCGACGATCCGGTGGGAGCCTGTTTCATGTTGGGAGCCAGCATCTGGTTCGTGCTGACCGGGCCGCTCAAGGCCTATCTCGATGCAGCCGAACCTCCCGAGCCGAATGAAGGCGACCGGACGTACAGCGGCGCCTTTCATTTCGGCTGAAGGGAGCCGATGCGACGCCGCATGTCCCGGCCATCAGACGGACGGGAACCAAATGCGGCCGTCTCCGTTATCTCCGCAGCAACGTACAAGGAGATTGCGATGCTTTACTACGCTCTGGTGTTTCTCGTGGTGGCCTTGATTGCCGGCGTCCTCGGATTTGGCGGCATCGCAGGGGCGTCAGCTTCCATTGCCCAGGTTCTGTTCTTCATTTTCCTGGTGCTGTTCGTCGTATCGCTCGTCATGCGACTGATGCGAAAAGTATAACGCGGACAGATTAAAGTATAAAAACCCGGCGAAGCACATCGCCGGGTTTTTCTTTATTGCCACATTCGGTTTCATGTCTCCGTCACTGAAGGCTTCCGTCCCGGTCGTGGTCGGCTGTCGCGAAATCCGCCATCACCCGCTGCATGAATTCGCTTCGGCTGATCCGGCCGTTATGGTTCGCGTCGGTCAAAGTGAATTGCTCGACCGTCAGGATCTGCACCGTCTCGTCGGACTGCAGGCTGCCGTCCTTGTTCTTGTCGAGACTTCCGAAAGCTGAGCCCATGAAGGTCTCGTATTCCGATCGGTCGACGGTCTTGCTGGTATTTGCGTCAAGCCGATCCATCTGGCCCTGATACATCGATCCGGGCTGTTGCTGTTGTTGCGCCACTGCCCCAACGCATTGGCACAGTATGAATGTGGTCACCAAAGCCAAAGTTTTCATCGCTTGATATCCCTCCCCAATTATCGGCAAGCCAGGCGGTTACCCACGAAGCCGCCGCCGCCTATGCCGGCGCCGACAGCAAGCACCTGCCCGGTTCCGGCGCCGATCGTGCTGCCGATCAAGCCACCGACAATCGCGCCGCCGACGGTTCCGGCGATGCAGCCGAATTCGGAATTACGATCCGAGACGGCCTGCGACGTCGGGCCGGACTGGCAGGCGGAGACGGCAAGGCATCCCGCCAGTATGATGTTTATCCTGCGTATGCGCATCTTTCCCTCCCGATAAAATTACCCGTTATCTCCAATAGAGATCGGCGGGCGTACGATTGTCCGGCCCCCGCGAAAATATCGCCTGATTATATTTCTTAAATTCAGACTTAGTTTCTGTTCGAGCAGAAGCAGAAATCCGGAAAACAAGCGGAAATGCTGCGGCAATGCCAAGCAATCATGCTGTTTTCTCTCCAGTTGCACTGCTGCATGGAGAGTATCTTCGATACAGTACAGCTATCTATACGGCATGGCAACCTGCGCGATCATCGATGCTTATCCAAATAGGGGCGCCTGCGATGTGCATGATACCGCTCGTCGAGAGTTGACGGCGACCAGGATCGTGCCTTTCCGGCAACCATCCCTGACAACATCGTGAAATAACCGGATGACGCGAAAAGATGCCTTCGAAATGTCCCAATGGGAGCTGAACCGTAAGCGTGTTTATCGCTTGCGCCCTCCCAGGCGCTTTGACATGCGATGCGTAAATGATGCCGGTTCGGGATCGTTTTGCGGTTCCGTCCGTTATCTGTTGCCGAATCTGGTGGCGAGTAGCCGGGTATGCTCCCGTCACGATTTGAGAAGGAGAGACTTATGAACAAAATTCTTGCGACGGCTTTTGCCGCGGTATCGTTGACGTTTGTCGGCGCTGGGGCGGTCAATGCCGCCGATCTCGGCACCAGGACATATGAGGAGCCGGACCTCCGCAATGGCGTGAAGATCGGTTACCTCACCTGCGATATCGGTGGCGGCACGGGTTACGTGCTCGGTTCCTCCAAAGAGGCCGACTGCATCTTCCAGTCGACCGTCGGCAACGAACTTTCGGATCGTTATACGGGTGAAATGAGAAAGCTGGGCATCGACCTTGGCTTCACCACGCGCAGCCGCCTGATCTGGGCCGTGTTCGCGCCGACGGCCGGCTATCACCGCGGATCGCTCGCCGGCCTCTACGTCGGCGCCACCGCCGAAGCGACGCTCGGCGCCGGTGTCGGCGCCAATCTCCTGGTTGGCGGCACCTCCGGCTCGATCCATCTGCAGACGGTCAGCCTGACCGGTCAGCTCGGCCTCAACGTTGCGGCCGGCAGCGCCTCGATGACGCTTACACCAGCGAATTGATATGGCCTTGTGACGTCCCCTGCCGCGTCGCAGCAGGGGACGTCATCTCGTCCGAGGCACGATTTTGCACCCTCGCATGCCCAAGCCGGATCACGACATGATGGATATTCGAATGTCAACGCCCAGCGAGGACGAGATCCTGGTTGGGCACTATCTGAAGATCTGGGACAGCTACGGCACACCACCGGAACATTACAGGCCTGATGCGGCGGCGCGGATTTTATCTTTCATCAGAAGCGGTCGCGAAGAGCGCCGCCTGACCTCGTTCCTTGCCATCGTCGACGGCGACATCGCCGGTTCCGCATCCTGCCAGCTGCACCAATCGCCGTTTCCGGAGGTTATTCAGCCGGAACAGCGGCTGCACGGTTACATCTGGTCCGTCTATGTTGCCGACGCCTTCCGCCGGCGCGGCATCGCACTGGCGTTGACCAACAAGGCTGTCGACTATCTAAAATCGATCGGCTGCACGACCGCTGTCATCCATGCCTCGGATGCCGGCGAGCACGTCTATCGGGCCACTGGTTTCGAACTGGCTAAGGAAATGCGCCTGAAGTTTTCGGCGGAATAGCGACCGGCGATCGCCGGGGCCGCCGCCAGCTTTCCGCCTACGCTTTCGCTCGGCCGGGTGCGATAAAAGTAGCGATCGTCGCCTCGTCGTGGCGGGCCTCGCGCAGGAAGCGGCTGGCGAATTCGATAGCAGGGCTTCTCAGTGCCTCGTCCGGTCTAATCAGATGAAAGGCCACATGATAGTCGAGCGTCCGCTCCGATACAGCGACGACGCGTCCGGTGGCCATCGCGGCATCCGATAGCGGTGGCCGCGCGAGCGCGATCCCGAGGCCTTGCGCGCAGGCATCGATCACAAGATTGTAGTCCTCGAAGCGCCGATCGTGGCCGCGCGGTATATAGTCGACGCCCTCACGAGAGAGCCAGCGCCGCCAGCCTTCAATATTCGAATCGTGCAGGATCGGCAGATCGAGCAGCGCCGAGGCATCGGAGCGCTGCCCGAGCCGCTCCGCCAACGCCGGGGCGGCGATCGGAAACGATTTCTCCTGCCAGAGCGGTAGGGCGCGCACGCCGGCCCACGGTCCCTTGCCGCAGCGAATGGCAAGATCCGTGCCTTCGCCGAAATCCGCCAGCCGGTGTTCGAGCGTCAGCTCGACATGCAGCTCGTTTCCTTCGAGCTTCGGCAGGCGCTGAAACAACCATAGAGAGGCGACAGAGGGCGTCACCGAAAGGCGAACCACCGCCTTGTTGCGGCGAGGCAGCCAGCGTTCGCCGCTATTGCCGAGCAGCGTAAGTGCTTCTTCGGCCCGCGCGAAAAACCGCATGCCTTCCGGCGTCAGGCGCACGCCCCGGGCTTCGCGCGCAAACAGGCGCACGCCCATCCAGCGTTCCAGGCGCGAGACCTGCCGCGACACCGCGCCGTGGGTGATGCCGCTTTCCTCAGCGGCGGCCGAAAACGATCCGAGCCGGGCGGCGCGGGCAAAGGTCTCGAGCGTATCGAGCGGCGGAAGCACTGGCGAGCTGTGAACCATACGCACATTTGATCATCGATTGCGATGCTTTTCAAGCACGCATCGAAGGCCTACTCACTGTCGCAGGAACATATGGAGGTGAAAATGAGCATGGCGGCAAGCGCACCGGTTTCGACGAAACAGCAAGGCGGGTTCGATCTGGTGGCCTTTGCGGCGATCGTGGTCACCATCCTCTCCTGGGCTTCCTCCTTCGTGGTGATCCGCATCTGTCTTGGACCACTGACGCCGATCGAACTGGCGACGGCGCGTTATGTGGCAGCCGGCGCCATCGCCCTCGTCTATCTCGTCATCTATCGGCCGACGCCGGAAAAACGCGATTTTTTCCGCCTCTCCGTTGCCGCCGTGCTCTTCATCGCCGCCTATGCGGTTCTGCTGAACACCGGCGAGCAGACCGTTGCGGCAGGACCGGCGAGCTTCATCATCAACACCATGCCCGTCTTCACCGCCCTCATCGCCACATTCGCGCTCGGCGAGCGCTTCGGCCGCTGGGGTTGGGCGGGCACCGCGGTTTCGTTCGGCGGCGTGGCGCTGATTGCGGTCGCCTCCGACGGCGGCTTCAAGCTCGATCCGAACGCTGTCCTCATCCTTGGCGCAGCGCTCTGCTCGGCGATTGCCAGCGTGCTGCAGAAGCCGCTGCTCGGACGGTTGCCGGCACTTGCTGTCACTGCCTGGATCTTGCTCATCGGTTCCGTGCCACTGTTTCCGGCCGTCCCGGCGACGATTCAGGCGCTGGCCGCCGCACCGGCGGAGGTGAACTGGGGCGTTGCCTATCTCGTTATCTTCCCCACCGCGATCGGCTACCTCACCTGGGCGATCGCCCTGAAGCGGCTGACGGCGGCCCGCGCCTCGAATTTTCTTTACGGCGTTCCGCCGGTCGCCACGCTGATCGGGTTTGTCTGGCTGGGCGAAACGCCGACGGCGCTCGGCGCGGTTGGTGGCGTCATGGCAATCCTCGGCGTGCTGATCGTCAACGTGATGCGGAAGCGGTAGCGGCAAATTCGGGCCGTGAAGGCGGCCCGGCAAACAGTTAGGCATTGCGCCGCCGTTCGCTTTCTTTAAAACGAAAGCAGATCGAAAGGCACACGCTCATGTTCTTGACCGACCGGCAAACCGAAATCGTCGCGATTGCGAAAACGAGCGGAAGGGTGCTGGTCGAAGAGCTCGCCTCCCGCTTTTCGGTGACGCCGCAGACGATCCGCAAGGACCTGAACGATCTCTGCGATGCGCAGGTGCTGACCCGCATCCATGGCGGCGCCACCTTCCCGAGCGGGACAGAGAACGTCAAATACGAGGCGCGGCGGCAGATCGCCGCTTCCGAGAAACAGGCGATCGGCATTGCCGCGGTCGAACTGATCCCGAGCGGGGCCTCACTCTTCATCAATATCGGAACGACGACCGAGGCGGTAGGCGAGGCGCTCGCCGACCATCACGAGCTGATGGTGATCACCAACAATATCACTGTTGCCAATCGCTTGCGTCTTTTTCCGGCGATCGAGGTCGTCATTGCCGGCGGGGTGGTGCGCGGCTCGGACGGCGGGATCGTCGGTGAGGCGGCCGTCGATTTCATCCGCCAGTTCAAGGTCGATTACGCCGTGATCGGCGCTTCGGCGATCGATATCGACGGCGCGCTTCTCGACTATGATTTTCGCGAAGTGAAGGTTGCCCAAGCCATCATCGCCAATGCCCGACATGTCATTCTCGTTGCCGATTCGACGAAATTCGAACGCACCGCACCGGTCAGGATCGGCCAGCTTTCCCAGGTTCATACCTTCATCACCGATCACTGTCCGGTGCCCTCGATCCGCAATCTATGCCTCGAAAACAATGTGAAACTGATCGAAACGAACGGCAGATTTCGCTAGACAACGACCCTCACAAACATTCGTTTGACATTCGTATTCCTTTCGTTTTAACTGATGTTACTTTCGCAATTGCGCAAGTTTTGTGCGATGCGAAATCAATGGCAGTCTCGGAGGGGGAATGAGCCGGGAGATTCACGACATATTCGTCATCGGCGGCGGCATCAACGGCTGCGGGATCGCGCGTGATGCTGTGGGGCGGGGTTATTCCGTCGCATTGGCCGAGATGAACGATTTTGCTTCGGGTACCTCGTCGGGCGCCACCAAGTTGATCCATGGCGGCCTGCGTTACCTCGAGCATTACGAATTTCGCCTGGTGCGTGAATCGCTGATGGAGCGCGAGATTCTCTGGGCGATGGCGCCGCACATCATCTGGCCGCTGCGTTTCGTGCTGCCCTACCACAAGGGCGGCATCCGTCCGGCCTGGCTGATCCGGCTCGGCCTCTTCCTCTACGACCATCTCGGCGGCCGTAAGCTGCTGCCGCCGACATCCGTTCTCGACATGCGCAGCGATCCGGCCGGCAGGCCGCTGAAGGCGCTGTTTTCCAAGGCCTTCGAATATTCCGACGGCTGGGTCGACGATGCCCGCATGGTTGTGCTGAACGCCCGCGACGCCGCCGACAAAGGCGCGACCATCATGCCGCGCACCAAGGTGGTGTCGGCAAGGCGCGAGAATGGCCTGTGGCATATAGAGACCACCGATACCGTCACTAGCCGCAATGACAGCCATCAGGCCCGCATGCTGGTCAATGCCGCCGGTCCTTGGGTCGACCATGTCATCCGTTCCGCCTTCGGCCAGAACGAAGCCCACCACGTCCGCCTCGTCCAGGGCAGCCATATCGTCGTGAAGAAGAAGTTCGACGATGCGAGAGCCTATTTCTTCCAGAATCCTGACAACCGCATCATCTTCGCCATCCCCTACGAGGGCGACTTTACCCTGATCGGTACCACCGACCGCGACTACACCGCCGATCCGAGGGATGTCAGGATTTCGGAGGAGGAGACGGTCTACCTCTGCAATGCGGCGTCGGAATATTTCAAGGAGCCCGTCAGGCCGGAGGATATCGTCTGGACCTATTCGGCCGTCAGGCCGCTGTATGACGACGGCGCCTCGAAGGCGCAGGAGGCGACGCGCGACTATGTGCTGAAGCTGGAAGGCGAAGGTGCCGCGGCGCCGCTGCTCAACGTCTTCGGCGGCAAGCTCACCACCTATCGCCGGCTTTCCGAACATGCGCTGGAGAAGATCGGCGCTGCGATCGGCGCCAAAGGCGCCCCGTGGACGGCCAAAAGCCATCTGCCGGGTGGCGACTTCGCGGTCAAGGGTTACGAGGCGGAGGTCGCCAAGCTGAAGCGGCGTTATTCGTTCCTCGCCGATCGGCATGCCCGCAGGCTGGTGCGCCGCTATGGCACCAGGGCCGAGGCGCTGCTTGGCGATGCCAGCGGCATCGATGATCTCGGACGGCTGTTCGGTGGCGATCTCTACGAGGCAGAGGTCACCTATCTCGTCGAACATGAATGGGCCCGGCACGCCGAAGACGTGCTGTGGAGGAGAACAAAGGATGGTCTGCGCCTTTCGAAAGAGCAGGCCCAGTCACTGGAGGAGTACATGGCTGCCATGCCGGCGATGGCCGGGTAGGAGCCATGTGGTCCCCGCTGCGTGGAGGCACGGGAATCGGAATGCTGGAATTGCGAAACGCCGCCAAGATGGTGGGCGCGGATTATCATATCTATCCGACCGATCTGGTTCTCGAGCGGGGCACGCTGAACGTCCTGCTCGGGCCGACGCTCGCGGGTAAAACGTCGCTGATGCGACTGATGGCGGGGCTTGACCGTCCCACAGGCGGCTCCATCCATTTCGACGGCACTGACGTCACCGGCATGCCGGTGCAGAAGCGCAACGTCGCCATGGTCTACCAACAGTTCATCAATTATCCGGCATTGACGGTCTACGAGAATATTGCCTCGCCGCTGCGGATTGCCGGCAAGGATGCCAAGATCATCGATCTGGAGGTACGCAAGGCTGCCGAACTTCTGAAACTCGGGCCTTATCTCGATCGCACGCCGCTTAACCTCTCGGGCGGCCAGCAGCAGCGCACGGCGCTTGCCCGTGCACTCGTGAAGAATGCGAGCCTTGTTTTGATGGACGAGCCGCTGGCCAACCTCGACTACAAGCTGCGCGAGGAACTGCGGCAGGAATTGCCGCGCATTTTCGCCCAGTCCGGCGCGATCTTCGTTTATGCCACGACGGAACCCTCCGAAGCCTTGTTGCTGGGCGGCAATACGGCAACGCTCAGCGAGGGCCGGATCACCCAGTTTGGCCCGACGGTCGAGGTCTATCGCAATCCGCTCGATCTGACGACGGCGAAAACCTTTGCCGATCCGCCGCTGAATTTTATTGATCTAATCAAATCGGCAGGCAATTTCCTGCGCGACGGCGCTGTGATTTTTGCCGTGCCGCGGCATCTTCAGAATGTGCCAGACGGGCCGGCAACGATCGCGTTTCACCCCCATCATCTTGCACCAACCGCCCAGACGGCTGATTCGGCGCGGCTGACAGCACGGACACAGATTTCGGAGATCACCGGGTCGGAAAGTTTCGTGCATCTGCAATTTGCCGACACCCGCTGGGTGATGCTTGCGCACGGCATCCTCAATGTCGACCCGGACACGGATCTCTCCGTTTTCATCGATACGCGCCACCTTATGGCGTTCGGCGCGGACGGCCGGGCGATCACCACTGCTAGGCAGAGGGGCTAGGAGAAGATCATGGCACGTATCACCCTCGATCATATTCGACATGCCTATGGGCCGAACCCGAAGAGCGAGAAGGACTACGCTCTCAAGGAAGTGCACCACGAGTGGAACGATGGCGGTGCCTATGCGCTGCTCGGACCTTCAGGCTGCGGAAAGACCTCGCTGCTCAATATCATTTCGGGCCTTATTCAGCCCTCCGAAGGGCGAATTCTCTTTGACGGACAGGATGTTACGAACCTGCCGACGCAGCAGCGAAATATTGCGCAGGTATTCCAGTTTCCGGTCATCTACGACACGATGACTGTCTATGACAATCTGGCTTTCCCCTTGCGAAACCGCGGAGTCGCGGAGCCTGATGTTGATCGTCGTGTCCGCGAAATATTGGAGATGATTGATCTTGCAGACTGGGCCAAGCGTCGCGCGCGCGGTTTGACGGCGGACCAAAAGCAGAAGATTTCGCTCGGCCGCGGCCTCGTGCGCTCGGATGTGAACGCGATTCTCTTCGACGAGCCGCTCACTGTTATCGATCCGCATATGAAATGGGTACTGCGATCGCAGCTGAAGCGGCTGCATAAGCAGTTCGGTTTTACCATGGTCTATGTCACGCATGACCAGACGGAGGCGCTGACCTTCGCCGACAAAGTCGTGGTGATGTACGATGGCGAGATCGTGCAGATCGGCACGCCGGCCGAGCTCTTCGAGCGTCCGAGTCATACCTTCGTCGGCTACTTCATCGGTTCTCCGGGCATGAACTTCATGCCAGCCAAGGTGGAAGGCCGCACGGTTCGGGTCGGCGAGCATGCGCTGACGCTCGACTATGCGCCAAAGACTTCGGCAGCGGCCAAGGTAGAGCTTGGAATCCGGCCCGAGTTTATTCGGGTCGGCCGCGAGGGCATGCCTGTGACCGTCAGCAAGGTGGAAGATATCGGCCGGCAGAAGATCGTCCGCGCGCAGTTTGCCGGCCAGCCGATCGCGATCGTCGTCCCTGAGGACGAGGACATTCCGGCTGATCCGCGGGTGACCTTCGAGCCATCGGGTATCAGTATCTATGCCGACTCTTGGCGCGCCGGACCGGAGGCTTGATGATGGAAAAAACCTGGAACAACAAAGCGTGGTTTCTGGTCCTGCCGGTCCTCGTGCTGGTGGCATTCTCGGCCGTCATTCCCTTGATGACGGTTGTGAACTATTCCGTTCAGGACACTTTCGGAAACAACCAGTTCTTCTGGAACGGAACTGACTGGTTTACCGAAATCCTGCATTCCGACCGATTCTGGGCCGCTCTACAGCGAAACCTGATTTTTTCGTTGATCATTCTCGCTCTTGAGATCCCGCTTGGTATCTTCATTGCGCTCAACATGCCGAAATCGGGCATCGGCGTGCCGGTATGCCTGGTTCTGATGGCGCTACCACTGCTGATCCCGTGGAACGTTGTCGGCACGATCTGGCAGGTGTTCGGCCGCAACGACATTGGTTTGTTTGGCTATTACATCAATGCCATCGGCATCGATTACAACTATGTGCAGGATCCGTTCGACGCCTGGGTGACGATCATCATCATGGATGTCTGGCACTGGACGAGCCTGGTCGTCTTGCTTTGCTATGCAGGCCTCGTTTCCATTCCGGACGCTTTCTATCAGGCAGCCAAGATCGACGGTGCGTCTCGTTGGGCTGTGTTCCGCTATATCCAGCTGCCAAAGATGAAGCGCGTTCTTCTGATCGCCGTGCTGCTGCGTTTCATGGATAGTTTCATGATCTACACCGAGCCTTTTGTCGTCACTGGTGGCGGTCCCGGCAACGCGACCACTTTCCTGTCGATCGATCTGGTCAAGACCGCCCTCGGACAGTTTGACCTCGGTCCGGCCGCTGCCATGTCGCTGGTCTATTTCCTGATCATCCTGCTGCTTTCGTGGGTGTTCTACACCGTCATGACAAGCCACGACGCGGAGAATTGAAATGAGCGCCTCCAACGAAACGACAGCGAGCCGAAAAATCTCTGGCGCTACCAGTGTCGCAAGCGGTCTCTCCTCCGATGAAGTCAGCCGTCTGATGCGCCGGCGCGGCGAGGAATCGCGCTGGTGGTGGGTGGTTCCGACGATCTATATCATTGTGCTCCTGCTGCCGATCTATTGGCTCGTCAATATGAGCTTCAAGACCAACGCGGAAATCGTCAATTCTCTGACGCTTTATCCTCATAACCCGACGATCGCCAATTACGTGACGATCTTCACGGAGAAGGCGTGGTATTCCGGCTACATCAATTCAATCACCTATGTCGTGATCAACATGGTGATCTCGGTGGCAGCCGCGCTGCCGGCGGCCTATGCCTTTTCCCGTTATCGGTTCCTTGGTGACAAGCATCTTTTCTTCTGGTTGCTGACGAACCGGATGGCGCCGCCGGCGGTCTTTGCCCTGCCGTTCTTCCAGCTCTACTCAGCCTTTGGGCTGATCGATACGCACATCGCCGTGGCATTGGCGCATTGCCTCTTCAACGTGCCGCTTGCGGTCTGGATCCTTGAAGGCTTCATGTCCGGCGTGCCGAAGGAAATCGACGAAACGGCCTATATCGATGGCTATTCGTTCCCGCGCTTTTTCCTGAAGATCTTCACGCCGCTGATTGCGAGCGGCATAGGTGTCGCCTGCTTCTTCTGTTTCATGTTCTCTTGGGTCGAGTTGCTGATCGCACGAACGCTGACGACGACCGACGCCAAGCCGATCGCTGCCACCATGACCCGTACCGTCTCTGCATCCGGCATGGATTGGGGCTTGCTCGCCGCCGCGGGTGTTCTGACCTTGATCCCAGGGGCGCTGGTGATCTGGTTTGTGCGCAATTACATCGCCAAGGGCTTCGCCCTGGGGAGGGTTTGATGAGCTTTTCGCTTCCCGATTTTTCATGGATGGCGTGGACCTGGCCGACGGCCACTTTCTTCGTCGTTATCGCATTGCTGCTGATCGGCATGGGGGTCTGGGAATACGCCGCTCCGGGCGGCAATCCCCGGATCGGAATCCTGCGCTTCGAGACGACGCGCGGTGACCGGCTTTTCCTTTCGCTGCTCGGCAGCGCCTTTATCCATCTTGCCTGGCTTGGTCTCGCTGGATCAAGCCTCTGGTGGGCTCTCGCTCTCTCCGTTGTCTACGCCGTTGGCGTATTCCGTTACGTGTGAGGCAAACTGATGCAGATGGCCGGGGTTTTTCTGGCCGCCTGAGACGTGAAGACTGCAATCGCAAAACCCTGGGAGGATATCATGCGAAGGCATTTATTGACGACGACAGCAGCCGTGCTGCTGGCCATGACCGGGTCGGCCTATGCCGGCATGGACGAGGCAAAGACTTTTCTGGATAAAGAGATCGGCGACGTGTCGACGCTCTCTCGCGCCGACCAGGAAAAGGAAATGCAATGGTTCATCGATGCTGCGAAGCCTTTCCAGGGGATGGACATCAAGGTTGTTTCGGAAACCTTGACCACCCACAAGTATGAGTCCGAGGTTCTGGCTCCGGCCTTTACTGCGATTACCGGGATAAAGGTCACGCACGACGTCATTCAAGAGGGTGACGTTGTCGAGAAGATCCAGACGCAGATGCAGACCGGGCAGAACCTGTATGACGGCTGGGTCAACGACTCCGACTTGATCGGCACCCACTGGCGCTATCAGCAGGTGCGCAACCTGACCGACTGGATGGCCGGCGAAGGCAAGGACGTTACCAACCCCGGCCTCGATATCGACGACTTCATCGGCACCAAGTTCACGACAGCGCCGGACAAGAAGCTCTACCAGCTTCCCGACCAGCAGTTCGCCAACCTCTACTGGTTCCGTTACGACTGGTTCAACGACGAGAAGAACAAGGCCGATTTCAAGGCGAAATACGGCTACGATCTCGGCGTTCCGGTCAACTGGTCGGCCTATGAGGACATTGCCGAATTCTTTACCGGCCGTGACGTCAACGGCAAGAAGGTCTTCGGCCATATGGATTACGGCAAGAAGGACCCGTCGCTCGGCTGGCGCTTCACCGACGCCTGGCTGTCGATGGCCGGCAATGGTGACAAGGGTCTGCCGAACGGTCTTCCGGTCGATGAGTGGGGCATCAAGGTCGACGAGAATTCGCGTCCCGTCGGTTCGTGCGTCGCGCGTGGCGGCGATACCAACGGCCCTGCATCGGTCTATTCGATCCAGAAGTATCTCGATTGGTTGAAGGCTTACGCACCGCCGGAAGCTCAGGGCATGACCTTCTCGGAATCCGGTCCGGTGCCGGCGCAGGGTAACGTCGCGCAGCAGATCTTCTGGTACACCGCGTTCACCGCAGACATGGTCAAGCCTGGCCTGCCTGTCATGAACGAAGACGGTACGCCGAAATGGCGTATGGCACCGAGCCCGCATGGCGTTTACTGGAAAGACGGCATGAAGCTTGGCTATCAGGACGTCGGTTCCTGGACGCTGATGAAATCGACCCCGACGGACCGTGCAAAAGCCGCGTGGCTCTATGCACAGTTCGTGACCTCGAAGACGATTGACGTGAAGAAGAGCCAGCTCGGTCTCACCTTCATCCGCGAATCCACCATTCGCGACAAGAGCTTTACGGAGCGCGCTCCGAAGCTCGGCGGTCTGATCGAGTTCTATCGTTCGCCTGCGCGTGTTCAGTGGTCGCCAACCGGCACCAACGTCCCCGACTATCCGAAGCTGGCTCAGCTTTGGTGGCAGGCTATCGGTGACGCCGCTGCCGGCGCCAAGACGCCGCAGGAAGCCATGGATTCTCTTTGCGGCGAGCAGGAGAAGGTCATGGGACGTATCGAGAAATCGGGCGTCCAGGGCGATATCGGCCCGAAACTCGCTGAAGAGCAAGACCTCGCTTATTGGAACGCGGATGCGGTGAAGAAGGGCAACCTTGCGCCGCAGCTGAAAATCGAGAACGAGAAGGAAAAGCCGGTCACGGTCAACTACGACGAACTCGTCAAGAGCTGGCAGTCGAAGTAAGGCGGACCCGGCCGGAAGCGACGGGGCTTCCGGCCATCACTTCCTGCCACCGGCAACAAGCCGGTGGCACCCACAATCTTTCTCTCATGAAACGTCCGCGTCCTGCTGTCCTCGGCAGGAGCGGTTTCGCGCGAGCCGGAGACGGATATGAGCGGCTATATTCTTTCAATCGACCAGGGCACGACCTCCTCGCGCGCGATCGTCTTCGACAGCGACATGAAAATGGCCGGCTCGGCGCAGGCGGAGATCACTCAATATTATCCGCAGCCCGGATGGGTGGAGCACGACGCTGCCGAAATCTGGCAGTCCGTCGTCGATACTGTGCGCAAGGCGATCGCCGATGCCGGACTTGATGCCGCCGACATTGCCGCGATCGGCATTACTAATCAGCGCGAGACTGCGGTCGTCTGGGATCGCAGGTCCGGGACACCGCTTCACCACGCGATCGTCTGGCAGGACAGGCGCACGGCCGAAATGTGCGAGAGCCTGAAGGCCGATGGATACGAGAAGCTGTTCAGCGCCAAGACCGGGCTGCTGCTCGACCCTTATTTCTCCGGAACGAAGCTGCGCTGGCTGCTCGACAATGTCGATGGCCTACGTGAGAAGGCGGAAGTGGGCGATGTCTGCTTCGGCACGATCGACAGCTGGCTGATCTACAATTTGACTGATGGACGCGTGCATGCCACCGATGCGACCAATGCATCGAGGACGCTGCTCTACAATATCGATGACGGCGCCTGGGATGAGGAGCTTCTCGGCATTCTTCGCATTCCGGCCGCCATGCTTCCTGACGTCAGGGAATGTGCCGATGATTTCGGCCGCGTCGACAAGGCGCTGTTCGGTGCGGAGCTTCCGATCCTGGGTGTCGCCGGCGACCAGCAGGCGGCGGCGATGGGCAATGCCTGCTTCGAGCCCGGCATGATGAAATCCACCTATGGCACCGGCTGCTTTGCCCTGCTGAACACCGGCCGGGATCGTGTTTCCTCTTCCAACCGGATGCTGACGACGATCGCCTGCCGGCTCGACGGCGAGACGACCTATGCGCTCGAAGGCTCGATCTTCATCGCCGGTGCCGCCGTGCAATGGCTGCGCGACGGCCTCGGCATCATCGGCCAGGCATCCGAGGCGGGGGTGCTTGCCGCCAAGGCCGATCCCGGACAGCAGGTCTACATCGTTCCGGCCTTCACCGGTCTCGGCGCGCCCTATTGGGATCCGGCCGCGCGTGGCGCGATCTTCGGTCTGACACGAAACAGCGGGCCGGCGGAATTTGCCCGCGCCGTGCTTGAATCCGTCGCCTACCAGACGCTCGATCTGCTGGTGGCGATGAAGAAGGACTGGGGCGTCAACCAGCTGGAAACGGTGCTGCGCGTCGATGGCGGCATGGCGGCTTCGGATTGGACGATGCAGTGCCTGGCCGACATGACCGGAAATCCTGTCGACCGCTCGGCGATCCGCGAGACGACGGCGCTGGGCGCAGCCTGGCTCGCCGGTTCGAAAGCCGGCATCTGGCCAGGCAAGCGGGATTTTGCGCAGGCCTGGGCCTGCGACCGCCGCTTCAGCCCTTCGATGGATGAGACCGAGCGGCAGGGCAAGATCATCGGCTGGAAGAATGCCGTCTCCAGAATGATTTCGGACGCCTCCGCGGGATAGAGCCGCTTCCCGCTCTTACGCGCCGGCGGGCTTTCTATTGATGAAGCTCAGGGCGAGCACGGCGAAGATCAGCGTTCCCGTGCCGACCTGCTGCCAGTAGAAATTCAGATCGGTCAGCAGCAAGCCATTGGCGACGATGCTGAGCAGCAGCGCGCCGAGAACGGTCCCGCCGACATTCGGCCGTCCGAGTGGGCTGAGCGTGGTGCCGATGAAGGTCGCGCCGATCGCATTCAGCAGGAAGGCATTGCCCGAGGAGGGGATGTAGGTGGTGACGGTTGCGGTCAGGATCAGGCCGGCGATTGCCGCGATCAACCCGACCAGGATGAAAGTCACCGCGACATGGGCCGGCGCGGCGATGCCGGAATAGCGCACGACGCCCGGCTGGATGCCGATCGACAGGATGACGCGGCCGAAACGCGTGCGGGCAAAGACAACGGCAGCGGCCGCGATGACGACGATGGCGGCGGCAAGCGGCACCGGAATGCCGGCGATCGTGCCGTGGCCGAGAAAACGGAAGGCTTCCGGCACGCCGTTCGGCGGCAAATAGACCGGATTGCCGCCATTGGTCAGCAACTGCTGAACGCTGCGGCCGATGAACAGGGTGCCGAGCGTGGCGAGGAACGGCGACACGCCGATCCCGGAAATCAAGAGCGCGTTGAAGGCGCCTACGAACGCTCCGGCGGCCAGTCCCGCGAGGGCGGCGACTGCCACCGGCTGCCCGGCGACGACGAGCGAAACGAAGGCGAAGCTGGCAAAATCCATCGCCGTTCCCACCGAAAGATCGATGCCACCCGATGCGACGGCGAAGGTCATGGCGACCGAGACGATAGCCAGCAGCGTGAAATTGTTGACCAGAATGCTCTGCAGGTTGGCAGGCGTCAGGAAAGTCGGGGTTGCCACGGAGAAGGCGGCAAACACCGCAACCAGGGCGAGGATCAGCCCATAGCGCACCAGGCCGCCGGCGATGAGACGCGGCAAGTCGATGCTGGCGGGGGGAGGGGTCTGGAGCGACATGGTCAGGCCTCCTGCCGGCGCAGCAGCGTGGTCGCAGAAACGACGATGAGAATGAGCACGCCCTGGACGCCGCTGACCAGCGTGCTCGAAATGTTCAGCAGCTGGAAACCATTGACCAGGAAGCCGACCAAAAGGGCCGAAAGCAGCGTCCCGGTGATCGTCGGAACCAGCCGGCGCGAAAAGACCGAGCCGAGGAGGGCCGTCACGACGACGGGCAACAGCATCTCGCCAGCGCCGGTCGTGCTGCCGCTCAGATAGGAAACCGATAGGATGCCAGCGATGCCGCCGGAGACGCCGCTGGCAACGAAGGCGCCGGCCAGCAGCCGGCGAAGCGGCAGACCGGCGGCACGCGCCGCATCCGGAAACTCACCGACGGCGTAGAGACGCAGGCCGAGCGGAGTATATTGAACGATCGCCGTGGTGATGGCCGTGAAGCCGAGGAGCACATAGGCAAGAACCGGGATGCCGAAAGGATCCGAGGCGGAAAGCGCCGACAGGAATGGTGTCGAGGCGGGCAGGACGGTATTGCCGGTCAGCACCAATTCCAGGCCGGCGACGACGTTCATGACGGCAAGCGTGGCCAGCAGCGGCACGATGCCGGCATAGACGATGGCAATGGCATTGACCGTGCCGATCAGGGCGCCGGTGAGGATCGCCGCCGCAATCGCCGTCGCATCGCCGTAGCCGAGCTGCGTCAGGCTCGCATAGACGGCAGCGCTGAGGCCCATATTGGCAGCCAGCGACAGGTCGATGCCGCCGGTGACGACATTGGAGCCGCCGGCAATCAGCACGATCGTCAACCCGATGGCAAGCACACCGGAGATGGCCGATTGACCAAGTACGTTGCCTATATTGCCGATGCTGAGGAAATAGGGTGCGGTCAGCGAAAAGATGATCAGGATGGCGGCGAAAGCGATCAGCGATCCGAAGCGCAACGCGGTCGCTGCAATATTGCCGGCCGGCCGGGGAGGCGGTTCCGCAGCGGAAAAACCGGAAGGCGCGAATTCTACTTCAGCCGACATGGCGTTGTCCCTCGGATGATCCGGTCGATTGAGCGAGCACCGCATCCGCCGTGGTCTCCGACGAGACGAATTCCCGCGCCACGCGGCCGCGGAAGAGCACCAGGATGCGATCGGTGATGCCGATGAGCTCGGGCAGATCCGAAGACAGCACGATGACGCCGGCGCCGCGCGACGCGAGTTCGCCGATCAGCGTATAGATCTCGACCTTGGAGCCGATATCGACGCCGACTGTTGGTTCGTCGAGGAGATAGACCTCGGAGCGGCGGCTCAGCCACTTGGCGATGGCGATCTTCTGCTGGTTGCCGCCCGAAAGCGTGCGCAGCAGGGCATCGCGGCCATTGGTCTTCACCTGCAGCCGCGTAATCAGAGTGTCCACTTCTTGCTGTTCGCGTCTGCGATCGAGAAAGCCGAAGCGCGTGAAGCGGCCAAGGCTGGAAAGGCTGATATTTTCCGCGACGCTGAGGTCGAGCGCGACGCCGTGGCGACGGCGATCTTCCGGCACCAGGGCGATCTCGCGACCGGCCGCCTGGGTGGGATTGGTGAAACGGGCAGCTTTGCCGCTGACCTCGATATGGCCGGAAGCCGGGGTCTCCAGACCGAAGAGAGTGCGGACCAGCTCCTTTGCGCCGGAGCCGAGCAGGCCGGTGAGGCCGAGCACCTCGCCGCGGCGAAGCGTGAAACTGATGTCGTTATATTTCCCCGGCGCCGACAGCTGCTCGACCTTGAGGATTTCCGCGCCGGGCGTCACCTGCGGCTTCGGAAACATCTCCTTGATGTCGCGTTCGACCATCAGCCGCGCAATCGCGCCAGCCGAGGTCTCCCCGATCGGCAAGGAGGCGACGTCCAGCCCATTGCGCAGCACGGTGACGTGGTCGCAGAGCTCTTCGATTTCGTTCAGGTAATGCGAGATATAGATGATGGTGACGCCTTCGTCGCGCAGACGGCGGATCAACCGGAAGAGGATATCGGCCTCGCGGCGCACCAGTGCGGCCGTCGGCTCATCGAAGACGAGCACCTTCGGCTGATTGAGGAGCGCGCGGGTGATTTGCACGATCTGCTTTTCGGCAGTCGACAATTCGCTGATCAAGGCGGCGTTCGGCAACCGGATACCGAAATAGTCGTTGAGAATATCAGACGCGCGACGTTGCATCAGTCGCCGGTCGAGGAACGGTGTGCCCGATATCCGCGGTTCCCGGCCAAGGAACAGAGCTTCGCCGACGGTGAAGGTCGGCACCAACAGCCGGTCCTGGTGAATGAAATGGATACCGAGCTCTTCGGCAAGATGCGGTGTCAGCCTGTCGAATGTTTGCCCTTCGATCTCGATCCGGCCGCCATCCGGCTGATGAAGACCGGCCAGCAGTTTGATCAGCGTCGACTTGCCGGCGCCGTTCTGGCCGACGAGACCGTGGATGGTGCCGCGCCTGACGATCAGCGACGCACCGGCAAGCGCCTGCGCACCGCCGAAATGCTTGACGATGCCTTCAAAGCGGATGATGTCGTCGCGGGCCGTCACCGGCGGCTTCAACGAAATGGCCGTCATATCGATCTCTCCGGGCGGGCAGATTGCGAGCGATCCGGCGATGACCGGACCGCTCGTGTTCAGTGTCAGCCGATGCCGAGCTTCTTGGTGACTTCGCCGACATTGGCCTTGTTGGCGAGCAGTGCCGGAACATAGGTCTCGCGCGGCAGCGTCTGGCCGGCGAGCAGCTTGGCGACGTTGCGGATGGCGGTGCGGCCGATTTCCGCCGGCTGCTGGGCGACATCGGCACCGGCTGGCGAATTCGGATCGGCGATGAGCTGGAGCACTTCCGGGCTGCCATCGACACCGTAGGTGCGGATCTCGGTCCGCCCGGCGGCCGCCAAGGCCTGGGTCGCGCCAAGCTGCGGAATGTCCTAGGCCGACCAGATCGCCTTGATCGAACCCTTTTCCGGATATTTGTTGAGGATCGCCGTGATCTGCGTGAAGGCGTCCTGCACGGTATTCGGGATGACGTCGCGCAGTTCCGGCTGGAGGATTTTGACCTTCGGGAAATATTTGACGACATTGACCAGCTGGTCGTAGCGGATCGCGCAGGGGGTTACGCCGTAGAAGCCGTTGAAGACGACGATATTGCCTTCGCCGCCAATATCGGAGACGAGCTGCAGCGCCAGGTCCTTGCCGATGCCCCAGTTATCGGAGGTGGTGTTGTTGATCGAATTGGTCGAACCGACGTCGACGGTCAGAACCGGGATCCCGGCATCGCGCGCCTTCTTCAGCCAGGGATCGATGACGCTGAGCGTTCCAAGGATCTGAACGATCGCATCCGGCTTCTGGGCAATCAGCGTCTGCAGCTGCGAGACGAGCTTGCCGTCATTGCGTCCGGCATCGACGGCGATCGGCTCGCCACCGAGGCGCTTTACCTCCTCGATCTGGGCATTATAGGCCTGCAGGTCGAAGAAGTGATCGGTGCCGGTTGCGCTGATGGCGATGCGCTTGCCTTTCAGCGACAGTTCTTCGCCCGCGGCAAAAGCCGACTTCTGTCCGATGAGCGATGCACCGGCGACGGCGACCCCGGCCGCGGCGGACAGTTTCAGCAGCTCTCGTCTTCCGAGACCGTTTTCAGACTTTTCGATACTCATCGCAATTTCTCTCCAATTAATTATGTCTATAGATTAAATGGATTAATGCGGATGGATAGGAACGAATTTCCAAAAGAACGATCTCCGGGGGAAAGAGTGGACAAAACGAAAGCTCTTCCCTGGCCGCGGTTTCCCGCGACCAGGGATGATTCCGGAGGCCTCGGCGGTTTTCAGAGCGGTCGATGAGTCTGCAGCCACCGATCAAGAAGAACATGCACTGCATAATTCTTGCGCATGCGACCAAATTTGCCGAAGGCGAACTCCTGCCGGGCCGCGGTGCCGTGTGGCGCGACAGCAGGCGTAAAATCACGATTTAACGGGGCACCGTCGGGTTTTATGCTGCGACGTTGATATCCAGCGCGAAGCTTCGCTCCACTTGGCGCGCAACTTGCTTCTCCCCTGCCAGGGAGAATGAAACAATGCCCGATATCGACCCGCAGATTTTCTCAATAAGCCGGCCATCCCTTGGAGGCTACAAGGCTTTCGTTCAACGCGACATGATTGTCGAGACCTATCGCAGCGCCGCGGGGCAAATGGTTTCGAGGGGCTCCCTTCATCGAATTTCGATCAACCGCACGGCGCACGGCAAATATGCCTATCGGCTTGGAAGCGGGGCATTCCGCAAAGTTGAGAGGCCGCCGTTCACCCTCGGATTTCAACCGGCCGCCACCGTCCTTGAAGTCGATGGCGATGCGGCGGATTATATCTCGATCTTCCAGTCACCTGCGCTCTACAGCAGCATTGGCGGCTCTCGCTTCGATTCCGAGCATTGGGATAGTGATGCGCTCAGCGCGACGACTGATCCGACAACGCTGCAGGTCGCGCTCTCCCTTGCATTTGCCGCCGAGAAGACCGGGCGCGACGACCCGCTTTTGATGCAGCATCTGGGGATGGCGCTCGCCTGTTGCGTTGTAAAACTGCTGGGCGCCAAACCTGAAGCCGGCGATCGTCCGCTGACATCGGAGAACCTTCGACGGGTGATCGACTACATTGAAAACCTGCTTGGCAAATCCGATCTGAGTGTGGAGGAGCTGGCCGGGGTGGCCCATATGAGCCCCTTTCACTTCAGCCGGGAATTCAAACGGGCGGCCGGCATGGCGCCGCATCGCTTCGTTCTCGAACGCAGGATCGAACGAGCACGGCTTTACCTCGCCGATGGCAAGGAGACGCTCGCAAACATCGCTTATGCCACAGGCTTTTCCAGCCAGGCGCATTTCTCCAGCGTCTTTCGCCGTCTGATGGGGGCGACACCGAAGGAATACCAGCGTTCGGTCCGTCTTTGAGCCGGCTCTTGCCGATGACAGATCAGCAGCTTTGCGAAAGACAACCGCACGAATTTGAAATCTCTTGAGGCTGCGGTCTGCGAGGCTTTTCCCATCAGGAGGCCCATATGACCGCTTTTGCCCAAACCAATCCGATTACCGACATCTGCTTTTTGGTCGAGGACATCGACAAAGCATCGGCCTTCTATGTCGAGCGGCTTGGCTTCAAGCCGCGCCGCCGGGCTCCGGGCTTTGCCGATTTCAAAGGGGCGGGCGTGACGCTGGCGCTCTGGGAGATCGAGCATATCGCCGAGAATACCGGTGTCTCAAGCCGCCGTGCCCCGCAAGGTGCACACAAGGCCTGCGCGGCCATCGAGCTCGCCTCGCCAGAGCAGGTCGATGCTGCCTATGCGGAGCTGAAAGCTGCGGGCGTGCTCTTCCACGCGCCGCCGCAGGATTATGTCTGGAACGCGCGATGCGTCTATTTCGCCGATCCTGACGACAATCTCTGGGAAATCTATGCGTGGTCCGCAGGTGGCCCGATCGGTGACATCGGCCCGCAATAGCGAGCGCAATCGGTCGGTCGTCCAACAATCCAACAAGGGGAAAGGCAAGCAAATGAACGGGGAAGACAAACAAATCGTGGTCGGCAGGCGTACCGTCCTGAAGGGCGGTGCCTTTGCCCTTGCTGCAGCGACGGCAGGGATCAGCGTGTTCGTGCCGCGTCACTCCAAAGCCGCCGCATCCAAGGTCGTCATCAAATATGACTGGCTGATGAGCAACGGACAGATCGGCGATATCGTCGCAGTCAAGCGTGGGCTGTTCGAGGCCGAGGGTCTCGACGTCCAGTTTTCCCCTGGTGGTCCCAATTCGGCAACGGTGCCGCCCGTGATCACGGGTGATGCGCAGCTCGGCCAGTTCTCGGATTCGGCACAGCTTCTTCTTGCCAGGTCATCCGGCGTGCCGATCAAGATCTTCGCCTGCGGTTTTCGCATGGCGCCTTTCGCCTTCTATTCGCTGCCCAAGGCGCCGATCCGCACCGTCAAGGACATGATCGGCAAGCGCATCGGCATCCAGCCGACGGCTCGTTATGTCCTTGATGCCATCCTGCTGAAGAACAATATCGATCCCTCGAGCCTGACCATCACCAATATCGCCTTCGACATGACGCCGCTGATGACCGGTCAGGTCGATGCAGTGACCGGATGGATCACTAACACGCAAGCCCTTTCCATCATCGGCCCCGACCGCATTGATCTGATAATGAAGGACACGGGCCTGCCGTCCTACGCCAACGTCTATTTTGCCACCGACGATGCCGTGACCGGCCATGCTGAGACATTGGCAAAGGTGTTGCGTGCGGTCGCCAAGGGTTGGGCCTGGACGCATGACCATCCCGAAGAGGCGGTCAAATTGACGGTGGAGGCCTATCCGCAGCTCGACCTTGCCGTGGAGCTGAAGACGATACCGCGCATATTGTCGCTGAGCTTCGACGCAGCAACGGGTAAGGATGGCTGGGGCAGTTTCGATCCGGCGGCGCTTGCCGAACAGATTTCCGTCTACGACAAGATCGGCCAGTTCAAGAGCGGCGCGCCGAAGCTGGAGGACTGCTATACGGCCAAAATCCTGGACATGACGGCGGACGACCGCCCGAAGATTGCGTGAGAGCGGATTTGCCTGAAGCAGCGGCCATCGAAACCAAGGATCTGGCTGTCGGTTATGCCGGCGCTGTCGAGACGACCCGCATTCTGTCCGGCGTCGACCTCAGCGTCGGCAGGGGCGAGTTTCTGACCATTCTCGGTCCCTCTGGCTGCGGCAAGTCGACCTTGCTGCGTGCCGTGGCGGATCTTCTCCCGCCGCTTGACGGGCGGCTGTCGGTGCTCGGCAGGACAGCGTCGGAGGCGCGCCGGCGGCGCGAGGTCGCCTTCGTCTTTCAGGACGCAACGCTGCTGCCGTGGCGGACCGTGAAAGAGAATGTCGCGCTGCCGCTGCAGGTGGGGAAGAAGAGCGTCTTGCGATCGGTCGATCCGCGGCCCGACCACTGGATCGAACTGGTCGGCCTGTCGCATCTGGCCGATCGCTATCCGCATCAACTGTCCGGGGGCCAGCGCCAACGCGTCGCCATAGCGCGCGCGCTTCAATGCGAGCCGGATATCCTGCTCATGGACGAACCCTTCGGTGCGCTCGACGAGATCACCCGTGAACGACTGAACGACGAGCTTCTGGACGTCTGGCGCCGGACCGGCACGACCATCCTGTTCGTCACCCACAGCGTCGTCGAGGCGATCTATCTCGGCGGACGCGTGCTGGTCCTGGCCGCCAATCCGGGCCGCGTCCAGGCGCTGATCGACCTTGCACCGCTGAAAGACGAGCGTGGGCTCTGTCGGCGCGAGAGTCTCGATGTCCAGGAGACAGCCGCCCATCTGCGCCATTTGTTGCAGCAGGGGAGTTCGGCTGCATGATGCATCGTCCGTTGTCATTCGCCGAGGCAATCGGCCTTCCTGTTATCGGCGCCCTTTCGCTGCTTCTCGCCTGGCAGTGGCTGGTGCCGGCGCTCGGTATTCCGGCCTATATCGTTCCAACGCCGCTGGCGATCCTGCGCACGCTTGGCATCGAATGGCGCTTCCTTCTGTCGAACGCCGTTCCGACGTGGGGTGAGGCGGGCCTCGGCTTCCTCCTGGGCAACAGTCTCGCCGTGATCATGGCAATTGCCTTTGTCTATAATCCACGGTTCCAGGCCGCCTATTTTCCCGTTGTCCTGCTCTTCAACACCATCCCGGTGCTGGCGCTTGCGCCGATCATCATCCTCATCTTCGGCCTCGGCATGCTGCCAAAGGTCATCATCGCTGCTCTCATTTGCTTCTTCCCAACCCTGGTGAATACCGCCCGCGGCCTCAATCTGGCGACGGCGAGCGAGCTTGACCTGATGCATGTGCTTTCGGCGAGCGGGTGGGAGACGTTCTGGCGTCTGCGCGCCCCACGGTCCGCCCCCTTGCTTTTTGCGTCGCTGCGCATTTCGGCAACCACCTGTGTGATCGGCGCCATCGTCGGGGAGTGGATCGGCTCGAACCAGGGGCTGGGCGCAGTGATCATCCAGTCGACATTCAACTATCAGGCGGAAAGGCTTTTTGCCGCCGTCGTGCTCGCCTCTTTCTCCGGCATCGTCTTTTTTGCCGCTGTTGCCCAGATCGAGCGGATTTTCCGTCGACTGCAGCCGGGGCAGAGCTGAAAGCGTTCAATGCGGGCGCCGCAACGCTGACGCTTTCCAGGATATGACAAGGCCTCCCGATGTTATCTGCGGGAGGCCTTGTAGGTTCTACTCCTCCATGCTCTCACTGACGTCGGAGAGATCGATGCCATGGGTGTCGAACCACCCAGTCAGGACTCATCTCGGAATGGCGGTCACGCAGACACAGATATTTGGCGCGCAGCCGCTTCTGGCGTTCGACCTCTTCCGCGAAGAAGGGGTGATGGAGCATGCCGCCCATCTTGTGGATGCGACGGAGCAGCTTTCGCAAGACGTATCCCTGCTCCTTATTACCAGGTCGGTAGCCGCTTTCCACGATTGTCATGACTGTCTCGCACAGTGTCCCGAGCGCATCGTCTTGCGGTGTGCCGCTGACGATCATGTCGAGGCGTTCCAAACCAAAACCGACATCGATGCAGCTTCCGAGCGGATTGACGATGTTTCCGATCTCGACGCCATCCTTATAGAACTCGGTGCAGTATCCGCGGATGCTGCCATCGCTCCACATGCATTCCGGATCCGGCACGATGGGCACGCGCCCGCCATAGAGCGGCGTCCATTCCACCAGGCGGTCGGGATGGATCGTCACATGATCCGGCACGAGCCCCACCGTTTCCAGAAACTCGAGCCAGAAATCGATGGCGTTGCCGACGGTCATTTCCCTGAAGGAGAAAAGGCCGAGCATGGAGAAATGGAGAAGATGAGTTCCGTCGCCGATCTCGTCGAGGTCGCCCATGCGCAGGCAAGCCTGGCTGTTTGCGACGGTTCCACTATGGGAGGGATCGGAGAAGAGGGGCTTGTACTGCTGCATTCCAGCGCTGCAGAAGAGCGTGGTATCGTCATGCGGCCGTACGGATTCGATGCGTATGAAATTGATGCCCTTGGAAAGGCAGAAGTCTTGATATTGCTGGATCAGGCGTCCCGCGGTGACATAGGCAACCTCCTTCATTGTTCGTATGCCTTTGGTAAAGATAGCGGTCTCTCGCGCGCACGGCAATCCGCCGCTATCGAAGATAAGCCGGGATGGCACCCTTGAACATTGTTTCACTTGAGACTAAATATAGCCTCAAGTGAAAAGGAGCCGTTGCCATGATGGGATTTGCCGGTATCGCCGATGTTCTCGGGCTGCCCGCCAGGGAGCCGGTATCGCGTTCGGCCTTCGGCCTGCTCTCCAGCATCGAGGAAGGATTACCGGTCAAGGCGCTTGACCGCATGGCGCTGCTTCTGGCGCCTGATGATGCCCAGTTCAAATACCGGCTGGTTCCGAAGGCCACCTATGAACGGCGCAAATCCAAGCATCGGCTCTCCTCGGATGAAGGCATAAAGCTTGCCCGTCTCGCGCGTGTCTGGGGCCAGGCGCTCGATGTCTGGCAGACCGAGATCGAGGCCCGCGATTTCCTGTTTCGGCCGCATGCAATGCTTGAGGACAGGCGGCCGATCGACGTGGTCATCCAGAGCGAGATCGGCGGCGAGCTCGTGCTCGACATTCTCGGAAGCCTGAAATACGGCAGCGCTGCGTGAGCGCACAGGTTCTTGACCGCACACTGACATCCGTCCGCATCGGAGATCCCCACGGAACCTATCCGATCTTCGACGCCACCGGCTCGACCATCGCGCCTGGCCGGTGGAACACGTCGGGCAGCCCGATCATCTATACGAGCGAGCATTATTCGACGGCACTGCTCGAAAAGCTCGTCCATGGCAGCGGGCGGCTGCCACCCAATCAGCACTATGTCACGATCACCCTACCGCGTGGGCTAAGCTACGAGGTTTTCTCCGAGCCCGCGCTGCCCGGCTGGGACAGCATGCCGGCAAACGTCAGCAAGGCTTTCGGCGAGCGCTGGTGCCAGGAAAAGCGCAGCGCCATCCTGCTGGTCCCAAGCGTCGTCGCCAGCGTCGACCGCAACGTGCTGATCAATCCGGCCCACCCGGAATTCCCGTCGATCACCACCAGCCTCCACCAACCGGTCTTCTGGGATCGTCGCTTGTTCGGCATGTGACGGGTTGCGGTGCAATCAACGTTTCCGCTGAGCAGATCAAAACGCCGGACAGATGAGGCTTGGTCAGCAGATCATGATGCTGCCACCAAACGCGCCGACAATAGTTCTCGGCCCGACGTAGCCAAGGCCTTTATCCAAAGGCACAGGAGGCCATTTTAAACGAGGAAGTGGCTGCCTCGACTGCTCACGCGTCCGTCTCCCATGGATTTATCACCGCTGCGCCGGTGTCGTCAAAATCGCCGACATTGCGAGTGACGACAATCAGATCATGAACGATCGCGGTTGCGGCGATCAGCCCGTCGATATCGCCACGCGGCCGGATGGCGGCGATGCGGCCCCATTCGACGGCGATCTCGTCGGTCACCGGCAGGATCCGGTCGCCATGATCATAACGCAGCTTGCGCAGCCACTCGGTGAGATGCGCCGCGGTCTTCGGATCCGATTTCTGTTTGAGGGCAATGCCGCGCATGATCTCGCCAAGCGTCAACGCGCTCAGGTGGATGGTGAGCGGATCGACGGAGCGCAGCCAGGAGACCGCCTGCGGCGTGCCGCGTCGCGCCTCCGAGACGATGTTGGTGTCGACCAGATACATCAGAAGGCAACGTCGCGGCTTGGAGTCTTGTTGCGTGCTTCTACCGCATCGGCGAACTCATCGTCCCAGGCGGGGCCACCGAGCAACTCGTCGACGAGGGTCGGCCTGCCGGCACGCAGGGCGTCGTAGTCGCGCGCGGACAGAACGACGGCCGTACGCTCGCCCCGCACGGTCACCACCTGCGGCCCTTCTTGTCGGGCCTTCTGCACGACCTTCGAAAATTGGTTCTTGGCGTCCTGCAACTGCCATTCCATCGATTCTGCTCCTAGCTAGACTGTCTAGCTATGTAGTCTTGGAATGTCGACGCGTCAACGGCGGGACGCTCCTGAACGACAGAGTCCGGCTCTGCTATTGGATGTCATAACGAAGTTCAAAATCGTTGTGTCGGCGATGGGCGCTTGTTGGTCCTCATGGAAGCCGCGATCACGCTCTCTGCCGCGGCGAGCGGGCCATCAGCCTGGCATAGGCGATGGCCGACAGCATGTTGACGTGGTTTGCCTTGCCGGTGCCGGCGATGTCGAAGGCGGTGCCGTGATCGACCGAGACGCGGTCGATCGGCAGGCCGAGCGAGACGTTGACCGCCGTGTCGAAGGCAACGAGCTTGATCGGGATATGGCCCTGGTCGTGATACTGGGCGATGACGAGATCGAAGGCGCCGTTATAGGCGCGGGCAAACACCGTATCGGCGGAGATCGGACCGACGACGTCGATGCCCTTTGCCTGCGCCTGTTCGACGGCGGGCGCCAGGAATTCCGTATCCTCGGTGCCGAACAGGCCGTTTTCGCCGCAATGGGGATTGAGTCCGGCAACGGCGATGCGCGCTGTCTTGCCGAGCCGCAGGAAGTGCCTGTGGCCGGCTTCGATTGTCGCCAGCACCCGCTCAGTCTTGGCGCGCTCGATCGCGCCCTTCAGCGAGATATGGGTGGAGACGTGGATGGTGTTCAGCCGCTCGGAGGCAAGCAGCATGAAGGAGCTCTTCGAGCCGGTGAGATGCGCGAGCAGCCCGGTGTGGCCGTCATGGTGATGGCCGGCGAGGTTCATCGCCTCCTTGTTGATCGGCGCGGTGACGATGACGTCGGCTTGTCCCGACATGGCGAGATCGACGGCGCGGGTGATATAGCGCACCGAGGCATCGCCGGCGACGGGGCTGACCTTGCCGATCTCGGGCAGGGCGGCGGCGAGCGCGACTTCGTCGACGGCAATCCTGTCGTCACCGGGCGCATCGGCAGGCCCGAACCGCAGTCCGGTGCCGCTGACGCGGTCGGCGCGTTCCAGCGCTTCGACATTGCCGACAATGACGAAATCGCGGCGCTCTTCCCTGGGCAGAGCTGCCAAGGCCTTGACGATTACCTCGGGGCCGACGCCGGCCGGATCGCCGAGCGTCACGGCGACTTTCGCATTCCTGTCCATCGATCGAATTCCTTCTGAAAACTTTGTCGCCTAGAACGCGGCCGCGTAAATCGCGCGAATGTCGGCCCGAGAGAGATCTCGCGGATTGTTATCGAGCAGACGGCGAATGGCAAAGGCGTCGTCGGCCATGGCGTCGAGATCACTTTCCGGCACGCCGAGGCCTGAGAGCTTCATCTCGATGCCGAGTTCGGCGCAGAAAGCATAAGCCGCATCGAAGACGGAGGTGACGTTGCCGGAGGTTTCACACCCAAGCGCCTCCATCACCGCCTTGGTTTTCTCAGGCGCGGACGGTGTATTGAAGGCGAGAACATGCGGAAAGATCAGCGCATTTGCCGCGCCATGGGCCACATGCCAGCGCGTTCCGAGGGGATAGGCGAGCGCATGGCCGCCGGCGGTGTTGACCGGGCCGAGGCAGAAGCCACCGTAAAGCGAGGCGAGCGAGAGGCCGGCGCGCGCCTCGGCGTCGTTGCCGTCCTTGACGGCGCGGGCGAGATATTTGCCGACGAGCCGCGTCCCCTCGATCGCATAGATGTCGACCATCGGATGCGCCTTGCGGTTGGTGAAGGCCTCGACGCAATGGGCCATGGCATCGACGCCGGTGGCGGCCGTCGTGCGAGCCGGGACGCTGAAGGTCAAAGCAGGATCGATGACGGCGATATCGGCCAGCATATGCAGGCTTTCGACGGCAAGCTTTGCCATCGTCGCCGGATCGGTGACAAGCGCACGGATGCCGGCCTCGCTGCCGGTGCCCGATGTCGTCGGCACCTGGGCAAGCGCTACCTTGCGCGGCCCATGCACCTTGTTCGGACCGACGACCTCGTGCAGCGTCTGGGCAGAGCCGGCAAGCACGGCGGCAAGTTTTGCTAGATCCATGGCGCTGCCACCGCCGAAGCCGACAATCAGCTCGGCATCGGCGGCGTTTGCCGCCGCCAGCACCTTTGCGAGATTGGCCGTATCCGGTTCGGGCGTCACTTCGGCAAAGACGGTTACCTCGCCCTTCAGCTCCAGTACGTCAATGCGCGAGGCATTGAAGGCATCGGAGATGACGAGCGTGCGACGATAGCCCTTTTCGGCGGCCCATTTGCCGAGCTTTCCCGCCGTGCCGACGCCGAATTCGATCAGATGCGGCCGAACTATCGTGATCGGCGAATCCAAGCTGGCCATGAACCAGTCCTCCCTGCAAGATCTTGCGGCAATATCATCGTCCTCTTTAATGTAAAGTTGTAAGGTCAATGTCAAGCCAGCATTCCAGAGAGCAGAAGTTTTTATCATCTGACGTGCGCTCGAGCGCGCTTCAACGCGGCGTTGCTGTGCCAATATCGATAAAGATATCAGTGTGTTATGAAATTCGTCATGGTTATGCCGGCATTTCATGCACCGCTGGCCCATCATCTTTGCGACGGCGGTGAATAATCTGAGCCTGTTGTCAATTTCCCCGTCCGTCAACCCGCAGCCGTTGCCATCCTGCATCCTTGCGATCGGATGCAGGTTTACTATTTTCCGGCTGCCGCTTTGCTCACGGCAGGGATTGCGGGGCGAGGCGCACATATTTGATGGCGCGCCGGTAGTAGGTGTAGGCGATATGCAGCGTGCCGTCGCCGCCCTGGACGATCGAGGGGTAGGAGAACTCGCGGTTCAGCGACTCTTTCGAATTGTTGCTGAGGCAGAAGCCGTCGCCGGTATCGAGATCGATGCGATGCGGAAAGCTCTTGCCGCCATCCCTTGATATCGCCAGGCTCAGCGGCGCACGCGGAACACCCCAGACGGCCTTGCGTGCGCTGGTATCGGCAACGACGGCGGTCTCTCCAGCTTCGCCACCCTCGATTTCGTCATAGAGAGACTGGCGACGTGCATCCGACATGCCGGCATTCGAATGGTTGTAAACCATTGCGATTGCTCCATCATTCAGGATCGTGGCCTGGATCGAGGAGTTGTTGTTCGGCAGTTCGGCGGGCTCGGGCGCACTCCATGTCTCGCCGCCATCGGGTGATCGGCTGGAAAGGATGTTTTCGGCAAAACGATTGCGGTAGAAGGCGATCATCTCGTCGCCGCCAAGCGGCAGGATGTTCATGTGCACCGCGCCGATACTGTCTGGAATATCGCGCATCTGCCAACTCGCGCCGCCATCACGTGACATCAGCACCGCAGCCGTATCGGCATCGCCGCTCCAGCGCTGGCCATTCAGGCCGACGCAACGGAAGACCGGAAGCAGCCAATCGCCCCTGCCGTTGACGACGATCTGCTGGCGAACGAAAGTGCCGGGACTGTCGCAGAGAATTTGGACCGGGCCGAAAGTCTGGCCGCCATCACCTGAAATCCGGCATTTGACAACAGAACCGTCCTGATTGCCGGAAGTCTGCGAGGTATAGAGCAGCCATACGTTTCCGTCTGGAGCCTTGAAAATTAACGGATTTTGTTCGGATTTCTCCGGGTCGTCGCTCATCTTTTCCGGCACGGACCATCGCCCGGAGCCCGGCGCCAGCCGCGACATGTAAATCGAGATATCGCCCATGCCCTCCATCGTGCCGCCGAACCAGACGCAGGTCAGCGTGCCGTCGGGCAGAAAGGCGAGATTTGCGGCATGGTTCTGGATGCAGGGGGAGGGCAGATAGGCATCCGCACGACCCTCGATTGTGGGGTGAGGGGCGATGGCCCCGGTCATCAGGGCCGGAATGGCTTCCGGAGGCAGGCCGGTAAAACTCATGACGGATCTCCTCAAGGCAGCTTGGCGTAGCTTTCGGCGAGTGCGGCATAGTCGGCATCGCCGAGCGGCATCAACGGCGCGCGCGTACGCTTCCAGGCGGGATTGCCGGTCTTCAGCCCAACCATCGCCTTGATGGTCGGGATCTGGACGTAGGAATTGGAAAGCGTTCGATAGGCGTTGATGCGGGCCTGCGCCGCCTCGACATCGGCGGCGCGCGCCTCGTCATGGACATGCTCGTAGACGGTGCGGAGCGAATTCGCCACGAGATTGGAGGTGGCGGTGATGCAGCCGGCGCCGCCCGCCTTCAGCAGCGGCAACAACAGCGGATCGGCGCCTGCGAGCACTGAGAAGCCGGGATAGGCGGCGATGATCGCCTGCATGTTGTTGAAATCTCCCGCAGATTCCTTGATGCCGACGACCGTCTCTGGGAAGGCCGCAATCAACCGCCCGATCAGCGGAATGGATAGCGGAACGCCTGAGACCTGCGGAATATGATAGAGGATGACCTGCAAGCGCGTGTCGGCGACCTTCTCCAGCACCTGCGAATAGGCGGCGAAGAGACCATCGTCGGAGACGCCTTTGTAGTAGAAAGGCGGCAGCATCACCACCTTGCTGACGCCAAGCGACAGTGCGTGCCGGGTGAGTTCCACGGTCTCCGGAATGGCGACGACTCCGGTGCCCGGCAAAAGCCTGTCGGCAGGAATGCCGGCCTTCAGTGCCGCTTCCAGAATGGCGCGGCGCTCGGCGCCGGAGAAGGAATTGGCCTCGCCCGTCGTGCCGAGCAGCGCCACGCCATGGCACCCCTCGGCCAGCAACTGCCGGCAATGGTCGGTGAAAAGGCCGAAATCCGGCCTGTTGTCCGCCGTCAGCGGCGTTGCGGAGGCGCTGAAAACGCCGGTAATCCTGTGATGGCTCATTCCGCCCTCCTCGGCGCGTCCTGTCTTGCCGATCCGTGTTCGAACCGGGAGGCTGCGCATTGCAATTGTCATCGGTCTGTCGCGATGGAGTGCAAAGAACTTTTATATTGCCGCGATTTTGTCAAGAAGACAAAATGCCGTGAAGCCGCCGCGAAAAGTTATCTATCTGTTATAACTTATATATTTTCAGGAGAAAATTTTGTTCGGATTGAAATCGCGATTTTTTGTTGACATATTTACAATAACGAGAGAACGATACGGAACGGATTGTGCTGCGCCTGGCAGGTGCAGGGAGAGCGCTGCCGAATTCACTCTGGGAGGAATGCCATGTCTGATCAATCGGATAAAACCAAAATATCACGTCGTAACGCGCTGAAGCTCGGCCTTGCAGCCGGTGTCGGCCTCACCGTATTCGGGATGAATGCCCGCATCGTTATGGCCGATGAAGGCCAGGTCCTGAAGGTCGCAAATCCGGCCTTCGACCAGGACTGGTTGCCGCTGCGCGGCGGCGGCAGGACGTTCCGCTGGAATTCGATCTGGTGGGCATCGCCGATGTATTTCGACAGCGAAGGCAATATCAAGCCCTACGTCTTCACCAGCTGGGAATCGGCCGACAACACAGTCTGGACCTTCAAGCTCGACCCGAAGGCCGTCTTTTCCGACGGCAGCAAGATCACCTCAGCGGATGTCAAGGGATCGTGGGAAGTCTCCTCGATGCCCAACACCAAGAACCAGCGCGCCGACCAGGTGCTGAGCAGGGTCAAGGGTTACGCCGAAATCGCCGCCGGCTCCGGCAAGGAGTTGACTGGTGTCGCGACACCCGACGAAGGGACGGTCGTGGTGACGCTTGGTGCCGCAGACCCGATCTTCTTCATGCGCCTGGCAAACCACATCGCGCCGATCACCAAGGCATCGCAGTCGCGCGGCAGCGACGGCGAGGAGATCATCGATTGGTATAAGCCCGATAGCAAGCCGGTCTTCTCCGGTCCGTTCAAGCTGACGAGCATCGACATCGACGCCGGCAAACTCTCGTTCGAGCCGAATGAGAACTTCTTCGGACCGAAGCCGAAGCTTGCCCGTATTGATATCACCTCGATCGAGGATAATGTCACTGCAACGTCGCTGATCAAATCGGGCGAGTTCAACGCCCATACCGAACTTGTCACCTCGACCATCATCCAGGATCTTGGTCCGGAATTCTCGGCCGGCCCGCTGATCCCGACCAGCCAGCATTTCTGGTTCAACATCTCCCGCGCGCCGATGGACGATCCGAAGGTCCGCCAGGCGCTGATCATGGCCGTCGATCGCGACGGCCTGTTCAAGGCGTCCTATCCCGACGGCCCGCACAAGAAAGCCGACCAGATCCTCAACTCGGTTCCGGGTGCGGAGAATTCCGGTTTCGAGCCTTATCCCTATGATCCGGCTGCTGCCAAGAAGCTGCTTGCGGAATCGACCTACGGCGGTCCGGAGCGCCTGCCGAAGATCCTGTTCGTCGGCATTTCGGCGCCGGCCATTCAGGCCGCCGCCCAGTTCATCGCCGAGCAGTGGCGTCAGAATCTCGGCATCACAGCCGTCGACATGAAGCCGCAGCAGGATTCCTATGCGGGTCCGGATCAGAATTCGGTCCAGATCTTCCGCGACGACGTCGGCACCCGCGTTCCCGATGCCGTCTCCTATCTGGCGGGCTGCATCGCCTCGACCTCGTCGAATGCGCAGAACAAGCTCGGTGGATACAAGAACGACAAGGTCGACAGTGCCCTTGCCGAGGCCACGACCAAGGCTGCGGACGATCCGAAGCGCATCGCTCTCGCCCAGGAAGCCCAGAAGGCGTTCCGCGAGGATTGGGCCTTCATTCCATGGTATTCTCAGGCGATGTCGCGCTGGGCTACCAAAGAGGTCAAGGGCCTGGAAAAGAACCTTGACTGGCAGGTCGTCGAACCCTGGAACATTTCCATCGGTTGATCCGGCGGAAACCGTTCCAATCGGCAATAACCCGCGCGAAGGCCGCAAGGCCTTCGCGCACGTATCAAAAAGAAGAGATGCGATCGCAGCCAAAAGCGGGAACGCGTCGAACAACAGGTGGGAGGTGGCCTTGCTGCGCTACGTGCTAACCCGATTTGCCATCTGGATTCCGTCCGTTTTGGTGGTGATGCTGGCGGTCTACGCGCTGGCCTTCTATGGTGCAGGCGATCCGATCAAGCTGATCTTCCTGCGCGCGCCAGGCGACGTCGCCTATAATCCGCAGCGCATCGAAGCCATTCGCGAAAGTGCCGGTCTCAACAAACCCTTCATCGTCCAGTTCGGCCTTTACATCTGGAACCTGCTGCACGGCCAGTTCGGCAATTCGTTGACCTCGGGCCGCTCCGTCTGGGCAATGGTCTCGGCCGCAGCCCCCGTCTCCTTCCAGCTTGCGATCTGTTCCATCATCCTGACCGCCGTCGTCGCGATCCCGCTCGGCATGATCGCTGCGCTCAACCAGAATTCGCGCATCGACTATGCCATTCTGGGCTCCGCACTCTTCCTCTGGGCGATCCCGGCCTATGTCGCCGGTCCGATGCTGATGGTCGGCCTCATCGTGCTGCTGCCGGGTGCAAGCGTGCCCTATGGCTGGGGCGGCATCTTCGATGTCCGTATCCTGCTGCCGTTGCTCGTCCTTTCCTTCCAGCCGATCGCGCTGATCGTGAGGCAGACGCGTGCCGCCGTCATCGAGGTACTGTCGGAGGATTTCGTCCGCACCGCCCGCGCCAAGGGCGTGCCCGAGATCATCGTGGCATTGCGCCATATCCTGCGGCCGGTGCTGACGCCCGTCGTCACGCAGCTCGGCCTGATCATGATCACCATCGTCAACGGCGCGATCTTCGTCGAACTCGTCTTCGGCCTGCCGGGCCTCGGCCGGTTGACTGTGCAGGCGCTGATCAATTCCGATTATCCGGTCATTCTGGCGATCACGCTGATCGGCTCATTCCTGGTGATGGTCTCGAACCTCCTGGTGGATGTGCTCTATCCGCTGCTCGACCCGCGCGCCAATGATTCAAGAAGGAGCCGCTGACCATGTCCGCCATCCCTCTTTCCACCACCGAAACCGTCGAAGAGCCGGTCAGCCTGTGGCGCGATGCCTGGTATCGGCTGAAGCGCAACAGGCTCGCCATCTTCGGCCTCGTCATCGTCCTGATCCTCGGCTTCACGGCGATCTTCGGCCCCTACCTCACGCCTTATGATTATTTGAGCCAGGACCTCAACGCCCGCAACGTCCTGCCGTCGATGAGCCACCTCTTCGGAACCGACGATCTCGGCCGCGACGTCTTCAGCCGCGTGGTCTTCGGCACACGCACCGCCTTCCTCGTCGCCATCATCGTCACCGTCTTCGCGGTGCTGATTGGCCTGGTGCTCGGGGCCGTCGCTGGTTTCTTCGGCAATCCATTCGATCGCGCCATCATGTGGCTGACCGACGTGACGATGTCGGTTCCCAACCTGCTGCTCGTCGTCGTCATCAACGCCTCGCTGAAATCGCCGATCAGCAAATGGATGGAGGCGCGTTATCTCGCGACCCTCAATCCCTTCTACCGCGAAACCATGTGGGTGGATTTCATTCTCGTCTTCGGCTCGATGGCGCTGATCTCCTGGCCGCCTTACGCCCGTCTCGTGCGCGCCCAGGTACTGTCGATCCGCAGCCGGCCCTATATCACCGCGGCCCAGGCGCTCGGCCTGTCGAACTGGATCATCATCAAGCGTTATGTCATTCCGAATGCGCTCGGCCCCCTGATCGTCTCGGTCAGCGCCGGCCTCGGCACGGCGATGGTGCTGGAAAGCGCCTTCAGCTTCCTCGGCGTCGGGGTCAATCCGCCAACGCCGAGCTGGGGCAACATGATCTCGGACGGCCTGCGCGTCTGGCAGCATTATCCCCACCTTCTCGCCGCTCCGGCGGCCGTGCTCGGCCTTGCCTCGGTTGCCTTCAGCTTCCTTGGCGACGGACTCAACGACGCGCTCAATCCGCGGGGCAGCAAATGATGGATACGAAAAGCACCGACCGCCTGCTCGATGTCAGGGGCCTCACCGTCGAGATCGACGGCCGCAACGGCCCGGCCGTGGTCGTCGATGGCATCGATCTCCATGTCAACAAGGGCGAGACCCTTGGCGTCGTCGGCGAATCCGGCTGCGGCAAGAGCCTGACCATGCTGAGCCTGATGCGGCTGCTGCCGAACAAGATCAAGGTCACCAAGGGATCGGCGACATTCGACGGCCGCGACCTGCAGACGATGTCGAATCGCGAGCTGCGCAAGGTGCGCGGCGGCGATATCGGCTTCGTCTTTCAGGATCCGATGACTTCGCTCAATCCGGTGATGCGCGTCGGCGACCAGATCTGTGAGCCGCTGGTCTACCATCGCGGAATGAAAAAGGCGGCGGCCCGCGCCCGCGCTGTCGAACTTCTGCGGCTTGTCGGCATCCCCGGCCCGGAAGAGCGCCTGCAGGCCTATCCGCACGAGCTCTCCGGCGGCATGCGCCAGCGCGTGATGATCGCGATCGGTCTTGCCTGCAATCCGAAGCTTTTGATTGCCGATGAGCCGACGACGGCGCTCGACGTCACCATCCAGGCTCAGATCGTCGATCTGGTGAAGGATCTCAGAGCCAAGCTCGGCATGTCGGTCGTCTGGATCACCCATGATCTGGCGCTGATCGCCGGCCTGGTCGATCGCGTCGCCGTGCTCTATGCCGGCACGGTGGTCGAGGATGCGCCGGTCGACGAGCTCTATGCCCGCCCGAGCCATCCCTATACGCGCGGCCTGCTGTCTTCTATCCCGAAGCTTTCGGACCCGCCGGCAAGCCGGCTGAGCTCGATCGGCGGCACGCCGCCGGAGCCTGGCCGCCGGCCGAAGGGTTGCCCATTTGCGCCGCGCTGCCCGCTTGCCGAAGCCATATGCCACGAGAAGGTGCCGCAGCTCGAACCGTTGAGCGGCAGCGCCAATCACCGCGCCGCCTGTTTCGTCGTCCAGAGAATGCAGGAGGCCGCGTGATGGGCGCTCAACCGCTGCTCAAGATCGAAAACCTGGTCAAGCATTTCCACGTCAAGCTCGGCGCCTTCGGCGAACGCTCGGCAACCGTCTATGCCCTCGACAATGTCAATCTCGACATCATGGAAGGCGAGACGCTGAGCCTGGTCGGCGAATCCGGCTGCGGCAAGTCGACGACCGGTTTCACCATCCTCAACCTCTACAAGGCGACCAGCGGCAAGGTCGTCTACAAGGGCCAGGATCTCGCGACGCTCGACGAGAAGCAGATGCGGCCGTTTCGCCGCGACCTGCAGATCGTCTTCCAGGATCCCTATTCGACACTCAATCCGCGCATGACGGTGGGCGAGGCGATCGGCGAGCCGATCCTCTTCCACAAGCTCTGCACCAAGGCCGAGCTGAAGGACAGGGTGACGACACTGCTCACCGATGTCGGCCTGCCGACGCGGTTTGCCCAGCGCTACCCGCACGAGCTTTCCGGCGGTCAGCGCCAGCGCGTCGTCATTGCCCGCGCGCTCGCCTGCCAGCCGAAATTCATCGTCTGCGACGAGGCGATTTCGGCGCTCGACGTGTCGATCCAGGCGCAAATCATCAACCTGCTGCTCGATCTGCAGGAAAAATACGGGCTGACCTATCTCTTCATCGCCCATGATCTCGCGGTCGTGCGCCATATCAGCACCCGTGTCGGCGTCATGTATCTCGGGCGGCTGGCCGAACTTGCCAGCCGCGAGGAACTCTTCGACAATCCGCTGCATCCCTATACCAGAGCGCTGCTGTCGGCCGTTCCGGAGACCGATCCGGAGCATGAGCGCACGCGCCAGCGCCAGATCCTGCAGGGTGATGTGCCGAGCCCGCTGAACCCGCCGACCGGCTGCCGTTTCCACACGCGCTGCCCGATCGCCATGGATGTCTGCAGCAAGGTCATCCCCGCGTGGCAGGAAGCAAAACCCGGCCATCTCGTCGCCTGTCACGCCGTCAACACCGGACAGACCGCATGACGCTGAAGGCCGTCATCATTGCCGATGACCTGACCGGCGCGCTCGATACAGGCACGCCCTTCGTCGAAGCCGGCCTTTCGATTTCGGTCGCCGTTGATGTCGAGGCCGCAGAGGATGCCATCGCCACTGGCTGTGACGTGGTCGTTATCAACACGGCCTCGCGCGCGCTCGGCGAGCGCGAAGCTGCCGAAAGGGTGCGCTTCGCGACCGAGGCACTTCGTGGCGTGAAGCCCGCAGTCGTGATGAAGAAGATCGACTCCCGTCTGAAGGGCAATGTCGCGGCGGAGAGCCTGGCGCTGGCAGATGCGCTCGGCCTGGAGACTATCCTCGTGGCGCCCGCTATTCCCGATCAGGAGCGCGTGACCTACAGAGGCTGTGTTGTCGGCCGCGGCGTCGACAAGCCGCTCCCGATCGCCGATCTGTTCGAGAGCCGCGCAGGCAGCGTCACCGTTGCCGATGCGGAGAATGACAGTGATCTCGACCAGATCGTGGTTGATCAGGACTGGCGGCTGGCACTTGCGGTCGGCGCACGGGGTCTGGGTGCTGCTCTTGCCCGCCAGCTCGGCGAAACGGGGCGGCAGCCGGTGCCGGAATTTGCAGCGACCCGACGCACCCTTTTCGCTTTTGGCTCGCGCGATCCGATTACCGCTACCCAGATGGACCGGCTCGAAGCCTCGGGTGTCCTGCGCATGGTGGTAGACGCGCCGATGGGGCAGGTCGAAGTCGGGGAGGGCATGGCGCTGCCGGCGCTGCTGCGCTGCACCGGCGATATGACAGCCGATGCAGCAGAGGTCGCCCGCTGTTTTGCTGCAGGCGTTAGATCGGTCATCGACGATACCAGGCCTGACATGCTGATGGTCGGCGGCGGCGATACGGCGCTTGCCGTTTTCCAGGCGCTTGGGGTCAGAGTGCTGGCGCCGCAGGGCGAAATCGAAGCCGGTGTGCCGTGGTTCGATGTCACGGCAGCCGACGGGCGGCATTTTCGGTGCGCCGTGAAGTCGGGGGGCTTCGGCAAGCCCGATAGTTTGTTAAGACTGGTCCTTTGGAATCGGGCGGCATAGTAAGATACCGTCGGGGAGAATGACGTGGCTGAAGTGAATGGCGAATCTTTGAACGCGGAAGCCGGCCCGCCGGGCAAGCCCGAACGCGGCAAGGGCGTCAAGCTGGTCGATCGCGTCTTCGACCAGTTGCTCGAGCGTATCCGCGGCGGAAACTATCCGCCCGATTCACGCCTTCCCGGCGAGCATGAGCTTGCCTCGATGCTGGGTGTGTCGCGGCCGATCGTCCGCGATGCGCTGGCGCGCCTGCGCGATCAGGGCATGGTCTATGCCCGGCAGGGCGCCGGCACCTTTGTCAGTGCGCATGGATCGCCGACGACGCAGCTTGCCTATTCGCCGGTCAAGACGATCGCCGACATTCAGCGCTGCTACGAATTCCGCCTGACGATCGAGCCGGCGGCGGCCTATTTCGCCGCCAAGCGCCGCAATGAATCGGCCATTCAGAAGATCGCCAGCGCGCTTGCGGATCTGCGTGAGGCGACCAGCCATCAGCTTCACCGCACCGATGCCGATTTTCTCTTCCACCGCGCGGTGACGGAGGCTGCCAACAATCACTATTACACGGCCTCGATCGATGCGCTGAAGGCTCATATCGCCGTCGGCATGCATCTCCACGGCCTCTCTTTGCTCGGCCCTCGCCAAGGGTTGGAACAGGTCTATGAAGAGCATAACGCCATCTACAAGGCGATCGCCGATGGCCGGCCTGACGATGCACAAAGACTGATGAAGGCGCATCTCGAAGGCTCTCGGGACCGTCTGTTCGAGGGCAGGGTGCTCGACCTATCCTTCTGACGCGCATTCCCAAGCGGCTATCAACTCAAAAATGGCAGCGAGTTCATGCCCTCGAGGTGTTTCCTTCGTCGTCAGTTGTCAGCCGGATTTCTGCTTCTTGATGATGCTGATGCGGCAGCGCGGGCAATTTGTCTATCTTTCCCATACCCCTCCCTGTGCGTCTTGCGGAGAGCTTGGCTCGGAGGCAACCACTTTCGGCAATGAGGGGGCCGTGGCCGTATACATCGGATGGGTAGCAGTCCAGGCGTCTTCACCGATCAAGGGAACGAAGCGCACCCCGCCAAGATCTTCTTCCTCGAATACGGTGGCGCCGGTGCGCGTGAGCCGTTTCAGCCGCTGCCCTTCACCGCCGCCGACCGGGATGATCAGTCGCCCTCCGAGCCCCAGCTGTTCTTTCAAGGCGGTTGGTACCTCGGGTGCGCCCGCGGAAACGATAATGGCATCGAACGGAGCGGCTTTCGCCCAGCCCTTGCTGCCATCGCCGACGCGAACGTCGATGTTGCGGTATCCTAGCTTCTCGAACCGTTCCTTAGCCTCAAGCGCCAGCTTTTCATGGCGCTCGATAGAATAGACATACCTTGCTATCCGGCTGATGAGGGCGGAAGCATAGCCAGAGCCCGTTCCGACCTCGAGCACTTTGTCACCGGCATTCAGATTGGCCTTTTCGAGCATCAGAGCCACGATGAATGGCTGCGAAATCGTCTGGCCCTCGCCGATCGACAGCGGCGCATCCTCATAGGCGAATTCCTCGGAGCCTGGAGGAACGAATTTTTCGCGCGCCACCATGCGCATCGCCTCGATGACGTTTTGATCGCGAATGCCACGACACGTCACGTGGTGCTCCACCATGCGATCTCGAATGCGCGTCATATCCATGGATCAGCTCCACTGCCGCCGATTGCATCTGGGGGCAATTTCTGGGCGGTGCAGAATGTAAAACAAATGGGCGACCGGAGAGTTCCTGAGATGCGCAGGCGCACGTGGATGTATCCGGAAGAGCTCGCAGTCGAGATCGACCGTCGATGCGCGGTCTATGACCCGCCGCGCGTCCTCAACTCGGTAGCAACGAGTTGCGCCTGCAGTGCGGTCGCTTCGTCGCAAATCAGCACGTTTCCAAGCCCGGACAACAAAACCGCGGCAATTGCGTGAACCTTGTTCAAGCCGCCCGATGCGAAGACGACATTGGGAATGGCTCGTAACACCTCAAATTCCGGAGCAATCGCGCACCTGTTGATCGGATGCTCGATCGGGCGCCCGGTCTTATCGACAAACTGGCCAAGCACGTCACCACAGGCGCCGGCTGCGACAAGCTCTTCTATGTTGATGTTGCTCGGCAGGCCGTAGCGCATCAGCAGTGAGCGTTCGGTCATGTCGCCGATGCTGAGCACGATGACGTCATTGGCCTCGATCTGCCGGAAGGCCGCTTCAAAGACGTCTTGTCTGACGATCGCTTCGCGCGACTCGGGGCTGCCGGCGTAAATGGGCGCGGCAAGATAGGAACATTCGGCATTGAGCTGGCGGGCAAGGTCGCTTGCGATATCAAACGTGTTGATTTCGATGCCATGCGTCAGTCCGCCCATGACCGAGTTGACACAGATTTCGGGTCGCCGCTGTGAAGGCATATGACGCACCATTTCGCGCAGAGTGGCTCCCCATCCGACGCCGATGCCGCGAATGTTGCCGCCGTTCAGCAACTGAACGAGATAATCGGCTGCCGCTTGACCGAGCAGGACGGGGATGAGGTCCTCATCCTCTGGAGTCGGTACGATGATAGCCCTGGTGAGCGAGAATTCCGCCGCCAACTGCTGTTCCAGAGCCACACAGGATGTCAGCCGCGAATTGAGTGTGATCGTGACCAATCCTGATCGGCGCGCTTCTGCGATGATCTTGTTGACGCGAAGCCTGTTGGTTGAAAGTGCTTCGGCAATTTCACCTTGCGTGCGCCCCTCCATGTAATAGAGCCAAACCACGCGCACCTGCATTTGCTCATCTGGGAGCGCAACGGGGGCGAATGGAGAATTTCTATTCTGCGTCATGCAATATCTGCGCCTCCGCTTTGACGGCTATGGATCGCGAATTCCTGCCGTTGTCAATTGTGACGGTTGGATGCCGTTTGCTTCCCCTGTCAATCGGTTCGACGCCCGGTCGCCCGGTTGAAGGGATGCAGGCCATCCATTCCCACATGACACGAAATCCGATCACCTTCCTGCAGACGCTGATTGGTGGAAACACTGGCCACGACGCGCTTGTCCGCGCCATCGATGCGCAAATGGACGTTATTCTCATCGCCGACGGTCTCGATCAATTCAACGAAAGCGTCGAACCGGAGATCATGCGCTGAACGCCCACCGAGATTGATTGCACTCGGCCGGATGCCGATGACATCGGTATCCCTGGGAAGCGCGAGTTGGCAGGGGCCAAGCTGATCGAGATCGATCAGGTTCATCGGCGGTGAGCCAATGAACCCTGCCACGAACACCGTTTCGGGCCGGCGGTACACCTCGATTGGTGTCCCGATCTGCTCGATCCGGCCACCGTTCATGACCACCAGCCGGTCGGCAAGCGTCATGGCCTCGAGCTGGTCGTGCGTCACATAAAGGCTTGTCGTTTTAAGCTGCCGCTGCAGTCTTCGGATTTCGACGCGCATTTGCACACGCAGCTTCGCATCCAGGTTGGACAGCGGTTCATCGAAGAGAAAGGCGGCGGGATCGCGGACGATGGCGCGGCCCATGGCAACCCGTTGCCGCTGTCCGCCGGACAGCTGGCGGGGGCGCCGCTCGAGGAATTCGCCAATCTCCAGAATGCTGGCGGCATTGGCGATTCGCCGATCAATCTCGCCGCGAGCGACACGGCGATTTTTGAGGCCGTATTCGAGATTCTGCCGAACGGTCATGTGAGGATAGAGCGCATAGTTTTGGAACACCATGGCGATGTTGCGGTCGGCCGGATCGACATGGCCAACGTCGCTGCCAGCGATCCTGAGGTGCCCGGAGCTTATGGCTTCTAGGCCGGCGATCATACGAAGCAAAGTCGACTTTCCGCATCCCGACGGTCCGACCAGCACGATCATTTCACCATCTGCGACGGTGAGATTGATCCCCTTCACCGCGGAGACGGGGCCGTAATTTTTCTTCAGGTCAATCAGTTCGATCGCTGCCAAAGTATCCTCCCTTCGATATCGTCATACATTTGTAACACGCTATTGACATTTGTAACAAGTGGCTCCACCCTTGTTTTCATCGCCACCTTGGGAGGGGTTGATCGGCGCTGGACGTGCCGGTCGGCGAACACAACGGCAATGGAGAGGAAAGCGAAATGACGACAGAATTTTCGATGGGCGCTCGCATAGGACGGACATTCCGGTCCTTCGCGGCAGGCGCTGCTCTTATGACGCTCGGATTGGCAAATGCAGGCGACGCCAGTGCAGCCGATCGCGTCAAGATCGAGTGGTGGAACGCAGCAAACGGCCGCCTGGCCGAGATCACCAAACAGCTGATTTCGGACTTCAATGCCTCGCAGGACAAATATGAGCTCGTTGGCATCAGCAAAGGCAATTACGAGGAAACCATGGCGGCGATGGTGGCTGCCTATCGCGTCGGTCAGCAGCCCGTGCTTATCCAAGCCGCCGAGCGAGGCTTTCTGACCATGTATAATTCCGGCGCCATCATCCCGGTGCCGGAGCTTATGGAGAAGGAAGGCTACAAGATCGACTGGGGCAATTTCATCGCTCCGGTCGCGGGCTTTTATCTCGTTGACGGCAAGCCGGCGGCAATGCCCTTCAACAGCTCGACACCGATCTTCTGGTACAATGCCGATCACTTCAAGGCAGCCGGCTTCGACAAGCCGGCCGAGACCTGGCAGGAACTCGACAAGCAGTTGCACGCCATCAAGGAGAAGGGAATTTCAAAGTGCCAGATGGCGCTTGCGAACGACTTCTATTGGAGCCTGATCGAGAACTACGCCGCGATCCAGGACCAGCCTTACGGTACCAAGGCAAACGGCTTCGGTGGTCTCGATACCGAATTCATCTTCAACAAGAGCCCGCTGATCGTCGGCCAGGTGACACGCCTCAAGACGTGGCTCGACGATGGGGTCCTGCAGATCGCCGGGCAAGGCCTCTCACCCGACCAGCTGTTTACCTCTGGCAGTTGCTCGACCTATGTGGCCTCGACCGCGGCGCATGCCGCTGTTGAAAGCGGTGCGAAATTTCAATGGAGCGCGACGTTCCTGCCGCATGAGGAGGGCATCGAGCCTAAGAACAGCACCATTGGCGGCGGAGCGCTTTGGGTGTTGAAAGGCAAGTCGGACGAAGAATACGCAGGCGCTGCGGCCTTCTTGAATTTTGTCGCCTTGCCGAAGACACAAGTCTGGTGGAGCAAGCAAACCGGCTATGTCCCGGTGACGAATGCCGCCTACGAAGAGGCCAAATCCGAGGGCTATTTCAAGGAGCATCCGACCCGCGAGGTCGCCATTCTCCAACTCACGCGCGGCACGCCAACCGACAATTCGCGCGGCTTCCGCTTTGGCAATCACAACCAGTCGATGGCGCTTCTGGTCGAGGAGATCCAAGGCGTGTGGACCGGACAAAAAACGCCGCGGGAGGCACTGGATGCTGCGGCGGCCCGCGGAAACCAGATCCTTCGGCAGTATGAGCAGCTTCATGCAGCAAAGTAAGACCCTCGGAGAGATGGGGGGCGCCACCCGGCGCCTTCGCATCCCGCACGCTCTTTCGGCGGGCCGCCTGATCGCGCCGTCGTCGGATGCTGGATTGAAGTCCGCTCACTTCAACAGGCCGTGGCTCGCCTTCGGACTTGTCGCGCCGCAGCTGCTGATCCTGTTGTTCTTCTTTTTCATACCGTCTTACAAGGCACTGTCGTTGGCCTTCGTTCAGGTCGACCCGTTCGGCGGCACGCAAATCTTCGTCGGGCTGAAAAACTTCTACAATCTGTTCGCAAGTCCGGAATATCGAAGCAGTGCGCTATTCACCCTCTGGTTCACCCTCGCACAGAATGTTGCAACGCTTGTGCTTGCAGGTCTGTTTGCATTCGCAACCGATTTCGTGGTCAGGGGCAGGGGAATTTATAAAAGCATAATCCTTCTGCCCTACGCGATCGCCCCGGTGATTTCAGGCGTGATCTGGGCCTTCCTGTTCAATCCGGCGGTCGGGCCGGTCGCTCAATTTCTGCATGGGCTCGGTTTCGAATGGGACCCGAACCGGCGTCCTTTCGATGCGCAACTCCTGGTGACCATCGCGTCGGTTTGGAAGAATGTCTGCTATGACTATATCTTTCTCGTTGCCGCATTGTTGGCCGTGCCCGTTTCGCTTCTGGAGGCGGCAAAGCTCGATGGCGCAAGGCCGGTCCGGCGCTTCTTCACAATTTCGCTTCCCCTGATCTCACCGACGATCTTCTTCCTCGTGGTGATGAACTTCGTCTACGGACTGTTTGAAACCTTTGGCATTATCGACGCGGTCACGCGCGGTGGCCCGGCAGGCGCAACGAACAGCCTGGTCTACAAGGTTTACCAGGATGGTTTCGTGCAACTGGACCTCGGGTCGTCGGCCGCGCAATCCGTGCTGCTGATGTTCATTGCCATCCTGTTCACCATCGTTCAATTCCGCGCCCTCGAGCGCAAGGTCAATTACCAGGTGTAATCATGCCCGAACGTCATCTCGGTCTTTCGATCTTCTGCCACGCCATACTGCTGATTGGCGCGATCTTTGTCTGCCTTCCTCTCTATTTCGCTTTCGTCGCCGGCTCATTGACGTTGCAGGAGGTTCAGCAGGCACCGTTCCCGGTCATCCCAGGCCCGCATTTTCTCGAAAACCTTGCCGGCGCCTGGGAGCAGGGCGAGTTCTCCCGGTTGTTTTTGAATTCGATCATCGTCACCGCCGGCATCGTGATTGGAAAGCTGGCGATCTCATTGATTGCAGCATTTGGCGTGACCTATTTTCGCTTCCCGTTTCGCATGACGGCATTCTGGCTCATTTTCGTATCGCTGATGCTTCCAGTCGAAGTCCGCATCATCCCGACCTATGAAGCGGTCGCCGATGCCGCCGGGCCGCTGCGCTGGTTGGCGGGGTCGATCGGTCTTTCCGGTGTCGTTGAAGGGCTCACCGGATACAGTATCGAAGCATCCTTGAAGTGGAACATGGTCAACAGCTACGCCGGCCTGATCCTGCCGCTCATCGCCTCTGCCTCCGCGACCTTCCTTTTCCGGCAATTCTTCCTGACCGTTCCCGATGAACTTTGCGAGGCGGCCAAGCTCGATGGAGCCGGCCCGCTGAAATTCTTCAAGGACATTCTCCTTCCGCTCTCGAGCGCCAATATCGCGGCCCTGTCGATCATCCTGTTTCTCTATGGCTGGAACCAGTATTTGTGGCCGCTGCTTTTCACCACGGACAAGGAGATGGGAACTGCGGTCCTTGGGCTGAAGCAGCTCGTTCCCGTCTCGGACTCAGCACCTGCCTGGAACATCGCGATGAGTGCGGCACTTCTCGTCATGCTTCCGCCTGCGGCCGTTATTCTCTTCATGCAGCGATGGTTCACCAAGGGACTGGTGGACTCCGGAAAGTAACATCCCGAATTTCAAGGATAATCAGACAATGGTGCATATCATCGGCCACCGCGGTGGTCGCAATCTCTGGCCCGAGAACAGTCTTTCGGGCTTTCGTAAACTCGCGCAAATGCCGGTAGACGGTGTCGAATTCGACATCCATCTGACGCGCTCGGGGGAAGTGCTTGTCATTCACGACCCGACGCTGGAGCGAACGACAGACGCCGACGGGCTGGTCGCAGACCTTCACCCCGGCGAAAATCGCACGGTGCGGCTCAAAGGGAGCGACGGGGAGACCATTCCCACATTGGAGGAGGTCCTCGCCGTCTTCAAGGACACGCCGCTCGAGCTTCATATCGAATTGAAAACCAATGCCGACGGAACGCCGTATGAGGGGCTTGCCGCCAAGGCAGCCGCCGCGGTCGACCGTCTTGCTTTGGCGAAGCGGTCAATTCTCACCAGCTTTCATCCGGACGTGCTCGTCGACATACGCAAGGTTGCTCCGCATATCCGCACCTTGTCGTCGTTCGATTCCAAATCGGCCGAGCGTCTCGGTCTGATCAACAGTCTGAAGTTACTCAACGAATGCTCCGATATCATCGCCGTCGAGAAGTCGCTGCTTACGGCACAATGGGAGCAGATTACCGAACTCGTGCCGGTCGACCGTCTTGGAGCCTGGGTCCCAAACGACATCGGAGATCTCGAATACTGGCTTGCCAAACCGATCCGGCAGATCACCACGGATCGGCCGGATCTCGCATTGCAGGCGCGGAGGTGAGAGATGCTCGATAACCGCGTCGATTGCCCCGGTATGCCGGACCACCAAGGCTTGGAAAGCATTGATCTCGTGATCTTCGATTGCGACGGCGTGCTGATCGATAGCGAGCCGATCGCCAGCCGCACATTGGCGGAAACTCTGCAAGGTGCCGGCATTGCGATCACCGCCACAGAGGCTCATCTCAAATTTACCGGCAATTCAGAAAGCATCATCGGCGAGATGTGCCGGCGCGATTACGGGATTATCGATATCCCCGAGCTGTTTGAAACATGGCACCAGCGTCTATTCGAAGAGTTTTCACGCTCGCTGCTGCCGATCCCCGGCATTGCCGATGTCGTCTACGGACTTCAGCGACCAAAATGCGTTGCGTCAAACAGCACGATGCAGCGGCTCCGCAACAGCTTGGGCATATTGGATCTGTGGAGCGCATTTGGAGACGAGGTCTTCAGTGCCGAAGCCGTCGCCCGGCCGAAGCCCGCGCCCGATCTCTTGCTGCACTGCGCGGAGCGTTTTCGAGCCCGTCCCTCCAGATGCGTCATGATCGACGATAGCAGTCATGGCGTGGCGGCAGCCGTTTCCGCAGGAATGACGGCCGTCGGATTTGTCGACCCGGCCGATCCGAGACCTGACCGGCATACGGCATTGGTGACAGCCGGTGCATTTGCCGTTGCCATGGGGGCGGAGCAGCTTGTCGCCATCCTGGAGGATATCGGAGGCACGCTGTGAGGGTCTCCGGCGCAAAAGGCCTTTCATTCCCGGTCTCAGCCAATGTGGTCTGGTTCGGGCATAAACCCTGCTCTCGTGGCAGCCATGGACGCGTCCCATCCCGCTTCTGCAAGGAATATTCCTCGTGACTGATCTCATGAAAGGTAAGGTTGCCGCCATTACGGGTGCCGCATCGGGCATCGGTTTGGAATGTGCGCGCAGCCTCCACGCCGCAGGTGTAACGGTCGTGCTCATCGACCGCGCCAAGGACAAGCTCGAAGCTCTTTGCAAGGAGATCGGCAGAGGCGCTCTGCCGCTCGTCATCGATCTTCTCGATGGAAAGCAGGTCTCGGGCATATTGCCTCGCATTCTTGACGTGGCCGGCGGGCTCGACATCCTCCACGCCAATGCAGGCGCCTATATTGGCGGTCCCGTTGTCGATGGCGATCCGGATGCCTGGGACCGCATGCTCAATCTCAACATCAACGCGGCCTTCCGCTCGGTCCATGCGGTGCTGCCGCACATGGTTGCCCAGAAGTCCGGCGACATCCTGTTTACGAGCTCGATCGCAGGCGTCGTGCCGGTCGCGTGGGAGCCGATCTACACAGCCTCGAAATTCGCAGTTCAGGCCTTCGTCCATTCCACGCGCCGGCAAGTGGCGCAGCACGGCGTGCGCGTCGGTGCGGTGCTGCCAGGACCTGTCGTCACGGCCTTGCTCGACGACTGGCCGAAGGCGAAAATGGAGGAAGCGCTGGCCAATGGCAGCCTGATGCAGCCGAAAGAAGTGGCCGACGCCGTCCTTTTCATGCTGTCGCGACCGCGTAATGTGACTGTCCGCGATCTTGTGATTCTGTCGAATAGCGTGGATCTGTAAACACCGGCCCCAGACTGCAGTTAGCCTGATCCTTGCCGACTTCAAAGGAGAGACCATGAGCGACACATCTCGCACGCCAGAAGCAGATGCCAAACATGTCATCGGCGTCGACGTCGGCACCGGCAGCGCCCGTGCCGGCCTGTTCGACCTGACCGGCCGGATGCTTGCCTCCGCCAAGCGGAATATCACCCTGTTTCACGAACCGGGTTCAATGGTTGAGCAATCGAGCGCCGAGATCTGGGCGGCGGTTTGTGCGGCAGTGCGCGAAGTGGTTTCCTCGGCCGGGGTCGATCCGGCGTCCGTCATGGGGCTTGGGTTCGATGCCACCTGTTCGCTCGTCGTTCTCGGCGAAGGCGGCAAGCCGCTTCCCGTCGGGCCCTCGGAAGATCCGAAGCGGAACATCATCGTCTGGATGGACCACCGCGCCGTCCCGCAGGCGGAGCGCATCAATGCGCTCGGCCATGACGTCCTGCGTTACGTCGGCGGCCGTATCTCGCCTGAGATGGAAACGCCCAAGCTTCTCTGGCTGAGGGAAAATCGCCCTGAGGTTTTTGATGCCGCGTGGCAATTCTTCGACCTTGCAGATTTCCTGACCTGGCGCGCGACCGGCGATCTGTCGCGTTCGACCTGCACGGTCACCTGCAAGTGGACCTATCTCGCCCATGAAAAGCGCTGGGATGGCGATTATTTTCATCAGATCGGCCTCGGCACGCTCGCCGACGAAGAGTTTGCCCGCATCGGGCAGGCTATCGTCGAGCCCGGTTCGGCCCTCGGTCGAGGACTGACCACGGCTGCGGCCGGCGAGCTCGGCCTGAAGCCGGAAACGCCCGTCGCTGCCGGACTGATCGACGCCCATGCGGGCGGAATAGGAACCGTTGGCATCGGTACCGATCCACAAGCCAATCTGGCCTATGTTTTCGGCACTTCCTCCTGCACGATGACATCGACAGCTGAACCGTCGTTCGTGCCCGGTGTCTGGGGGCCTTATTATTCGGCCATGGTGCCGGGACTATGGCTGAACGAGGGTGGCCAGAGTGCCGCCGGCGCGGCGATCGACCAACTGCTCGCCTTCCATCCGGCTGCCGCGGAAGCGAGGGAGCTTTCGAAGAAGTCGGGCGTTCCGTTGCCGGTTCTGCTCGCAGATATGGCCGCCCGAAAGGCGGGCCGTTCTTCCGACGCCGTCACGCTTGCGGCCGGACTGCACGTCGTTCCCGAGTTCCTCGGCAACCGCGCGCCCTTTGCCGATCCGCATGCCCGCGCAATCATTGCCGGTCTCGGGATGGAGGACGATATCGGCAGCCTGGTCTCACTTTACATCGCAGGGCTTTGCGGTATCGGCTACGGCCTCAGGCAGATCATCGAGACGCAGGCCGATGCGGGCGTTACCATCGAAAACATCGTCATCAGCGGTGGCGCCGGCCAGCACGATTTCGTTCGCCAGCTGCTTGCCGATGCGAGCGGTAAGCCGGTCATCGCGACAAAGGCCGAGGAACCGGTGCTCCTGGGGGCCGCCATCCTGGGCGCTGTCGCCGGCGGTCTGTTTGCGGATGTACGCGAAGCGATGACGACACTCTCGGTGGTCGAAACGACATTCCTGCCATCAGAAGGGCCGATCCCTCATATTCATGACAAGCGTTACGAAGGGTTCAAGGAACTTCAGGCTCTGGCGCGCAAGCTGCGTATCGACGGTTAAATATCCCTACGTCAATCCGCAGAGGTCCATCAGCGATCGATCGGCTGACAGCTAGCGCCGAACAATGACCTTCGTTCCCGGCTGCACGATCTCGTAAAGCTCTTCGACATCTTGACGGTACATTCGAAAGCACCCGCTGGACGCGTTGGTGCCGATAGACGAGGGGTCGTTGGTGCCGTGGATGCGCAACAGGCCATCGGCGAGATAGATCGCGCGGGTTCCAAGCGGATTGGCGGGACCGGGCTTCACGACCGCTGGAAGCCGAGGGTTCTTCTGCCGCATGCCGGCCGTGGGTCGCCATTCGGGATGGGCTCGCTTCGACACGACCCGCGTAGATCCATACCATTGCTTGCCCTCGCGGCCGACCGCGATGGGGTAAGCGAACTGCTCGCCCCAAGGGGTGGTGTAAATGAGCGCATGCTTGCTCGTCACGATTTCGATGGTTCCTTTCGCACGCCCCGTCGGCGATTGCCTGCGATCATGCAGGGGCTCTTGATAGGGAGGCGCTGGATCGTAATCGAGTGGTGGCGGATAGGGGCTGTATGGATCATCGTAACCGTATCCGTCAAACTCGTCATATCCATCATACGGCCCATTGATCTGGGCTTGAGTCTGAAAGACCGTCAGCAAAAAGGCCACAGCCACGAGAGCCAGCAATCTCATCTTGTCGCCATCCGCTTGTTGAACAAGCTTGATTGGGCTGAATTCTGTGGCGGCACTATGACTGGTCGCGGCAAGATCTTGAAAAGCTATCGCGCCGCACCAGGTGATGGCTGGCCTCCGTCCCTGGGAATTCCAAGGTCGCGTGCACGCCGGCACCGTCATCGGTTGGGTTCACAAACCCGCTGCCTTCATCATCGAAAAGCGGCTCGGTCGCGGTAAACTTGTTGCGACGATCTTCCGCCTCCATCAGGAAGCACCGGATGTCGACCCGCTTGCCACCGCACTTTACGATGGCCTCCTCGCTCTTACCACAAGACCGTGAGCTCAGCGACAGCCAACGGAGGTCGCGAGAACTTTGCTTCGTGCTCAAGCGCTAGCGGGAGGGGCTCAGATCGCCGGTCGGGTATATTGCCCGAAGCGGGCGAAATTTACGGAAAGACCTCGTAGCGAGCCTCCCAGGCTGCACTGTCTTCCAGGAGAATCATCCCGTAGGAGATAGGTCTGTTATGCGATCGTCGGCTGCGATATTCTCGACCGATGAAACTCAGTCAGACTATAAGGTTCGCTACCGCCGAGGACGGCACCCGTATTGCCATGGCGTCTTGCGGGCAGGGTCAGGTGATCCTGCGGGCGGCGCACTGGCTGAGCCATGTCGATTATGATCTCGAAAGCCCGGTGTGGCGACCGTGGCTCCAGGCACTGTCCGCCCACAACCGGTTTGTGCGCTACGATCCGCGCGGCTGCGGCCTGTCGGACCGGCATGTCTTTGACCTCTCGGTCGAAGCGTGGCACGCCGACCTTGCTGCCGTGGCGGCGTCGATCGAGGAGCCGCGCTTCGTTCTCCTCGGTCTTTCGCAGGGCGGCGCGCTCGCTATCGCATATGCCCTCAAATATCCCGAGCGAGTATCGCATCTGGTGCTTTTGAACGCCTATGGTCAGGGTGCCCGCGCCAGAGCTCAGACCGAGGCGGAGCGGCTGGAAGCCGAGACCCTTGTCAATTTCGTTCGCGTCGGCTGGGGACGCGATAATCCGGCGTTTTGCCGGTTCTTCACCAATCTCTTTATCCCCGACGGCACGCCTGAACAGCATCGCTGGTGGGGCGATCTCGAGCGGCAAACGGCAACGGCCGACGTCGCCGCACAACTGCTTTGGCAGATGCAGGGGATCGACGTGCTGGACCTTGCGGCGATGCTGCGCGTCCCGACGTTGATCGCACACAGCCGCGGTGATATGCGCGTGCCGTTTGACCAGGGTTGCAAGCTCGCCGCCGCGATTCCGGGCGCGAGCTTCGTACCGCTTGAGAGCAAGAACCATGTGCTCTTGCCGGACGAGCCCGCGTGGAATGTGTTTCAAACGGAACTTGCTGCCTTTCTCGGGCAGGATCGGTCGGTGCGGCCGCGTGCGGTCAGTGAGGCCGGTCTGACACCCGCCGAGGGCGCCCTTCTCGACCTCGTTGCGGAGGGGCTAGACAACCGCGCGATCGCAGAACGGCTTGGCAAGAGTGCAAAGACCGTGCGAAACCAGCTGTCGGTGATATTTAGCAAACTCGGCGTGCATAGCCGCTCGCAAGCGATTGTCGTCGCGCTCTCCCGATAGCCCGCTTCTGCAGGTGGATAGACACCTCCTCCGATGCCGATGGGACATGTGTCCCTCCAAGGAGCGGGATTTCTTCGCAGACGCGGGACAACCGCCTCATGCCCGCCGAGACGGCAAGCTTCATCCTCGGCGTCACGGATGGCAGGACGCCATCCGAGCACCGGGAGGAATTCACGTGACGGAAATAAACGAAACAACGCTCAATGAACTCGTGGGCCGCGTCCTTGGCGACCTTGGCGGAGCGGTCAGCGTACCTCTGGTCCGGATCGGGGATGCTCTTGGGCTGTACAGGACGCTGAAGGAGACCGGGCCGGTGAAGGCCGACGAACTTGCCGATGCCTCGGGATGCGCACCTCGTTATGTGCGCGAGTGGCTGGCGGCACAGGCTGCCTCCGGTTATGTGCACCATGAGCGAGGATTGTTCTCGCTGACGCCCGAACAGGCCTTCGTGTTTGCCGAGCCGGACAGCCCGGTCAATCTGATCGGCGCGTTCGATACCGCTGCTGCGATGGTCGAAAACCAGCCGAAGGTGCAGTCCGCTTTCAAAACCGGCCGAGGCGTTGCCTGGGGCGATCAGGCTGGCTGCATGTTCTGCGCCGTCGCGCGGCTGTTTCGCCCAGGTTATGTCAATGCCCTTGTGCAGGACTGGCTGCCGGCGCTTGACGGTGTCCTCGACAGGTTGAAAGCCGGTGCGAAGGTGGCGGACGTTGGATGTGGGCACGGGCTATCGACGATCCTGATGGCGCAGGCGTTTCCCAATTCCCGGTTCGTGGGCTACGACTTCCATCCGGGCTCGATTGCCGCTGCAACCGCGCACGCCCAGGCACACGGGTTGACGAACCTGCACTTCGAAGTCGGCAGGGCGCAGGATTTCGACGGGCGAGATTTCGATTTGATCACCTGCTTCGACTGCTTGCACGACATGGGCGACCCGAAAGCCGCTGCGGCTCATATCCGAAAGGCGTTAAAGGAGGGCGGTGCGTGGATGGTGGTCGAACCAATGGCCGGAGATACGCTGGAGGAGAATATCAATCCGGTTGGACGGCTCTATTACTCCGCCTCGACGATGATCTGCGTTCCGACCTCGCTTGCGCAGGAGACAGGGCTGGCACTCGGTGCGCAAGCGGGAGAGCGGCGATTGGCCGAGGTGATCCGCTCAGGCGGTTTCACTCATATCCGGCGTGCAGCCCAGACGCCCCTCAACATGATCCTCGAGGCCACCTGACAGGTCGCGCCTTCTATTGGAAATGTCGCGCCACATTCCAGGCCTCGTCAGGAAAGTCAACGAGTGAGGTGGCTGGCTTGCAGGAGCACGCCAGCCACCTCAACTTCAGCGACGGCGGTAAACCGTGCATCTGATTGCCGGTCTGTTCGAAGTATTCGCTGAGCCCGTTCGATGCCCTGAACGATGCCGACGCGACGGTCCTGCTCGAAAAACACTCGATCGCTCCGGATGAGACGTTCTGTCAATGCGCCCAGCCTCCTGAAACTGCGAGACGCCATTTTATCGGCCAAGGACGCACGACTTCGGGACGTCTTGCAGGAGATCATGGGCACACAAAACGCGTGAAGAGCGGATTCGAACCGCACTATAAGTTCGACCAGCGCTGTGGACTTGCCGTGCGTCATTCCATTGCCTTCAACCGAATTCCGGGACCACCGACCCCAGAGTAATCGCCATCGAGGAATATAACCCCTGCTTCTTCTAAAACTGTCCGAATGGCTGCGATTGTCCTCGGCTTCAGATCCTCGCCGCGCTCAAATCTCACGATCGTATTTGTTGAGACAGCGGCTGCATCGGCGAGTTGTTTCACGCCCATCTCCAGCGCGGTTCGCGCCATCTTACACTGAATAGGCAACAAAATCGCTTCCCCATATCGAATTCGCCTTGACATGGCGATTTTTGCGTCGTATCCACACTTTGCGGGGGCTACCTCCCGCGCGAGCTGATTCTATCAACGGCGACTATAGCCTAGCTCAGTGCTGAAGCGCGAGGGCGGCGTGAGACGTCGTCGGGACAGGGCATTCATGGAACTACGCCAGCTCTCCTACTTCGTCGCGGTGGCCGAGGAACTGCACTTCGGCCGGGCGGCCGCCAAGGTGCGCATCGCCCAGCCGGCGCTCTCCAACCATGTGCAGGCGCTTGAACGGGAGCTCGGCTGCGCGCTGTTCATCCGCTCGACCAGACGGGTGGAACTGACGCGGGCAGGGGAGATCTTCCACGAGCGCTGCGTCGGGATCCTCAGCGAGGTCGATCTGTCCGCCGAGATCACCAGGGCGGTGGCCGGCAAGACGATAAGGCAGATCAGGATCGGCACCGTCTATCCGGCGACCACCGGCGTGCTGCCGGCGTTCCTTGGAAAGATCGCCCGCAAGTACCCGGATATCCGCATTCATATATCAAGCGGCAATACCGGCGACATCATCCGCGGCCTGGAAAACGGCCAGATCAATCTCGGCTTCATCAGACCGGTGGAAAACATCGGCTCGTTGCGCTTCTCCTCGATCGCCCATGAGCGGTATCTGTTGGCGGTGGCCAGGAGCAACCCACTGGCGGAGAGGGCGGAGATTGGTATCGACGATCTACGTTCGGAAAGGATCATCGCCTTCAACCGCAAGAACCTCTCCTATACCGAGCGGTACTTCAACGAGAAGTTCGAGGAATACGATCTGACCCGCAACATCGCTTACAGCTGCGACGACACCTATTCGCTGGTGTCGCTGGTCTCTGCCGGCCTTGGCATCGGCTTTGCGCCGGAATGGACCGAGGGCCTGCCGAACCGGGCCTTCGAGCTGAAGGCGGTGAGAGGCATCGACTTCAGGATCGGGCTTGGCGTTGCCTGGAGCAAGGACGACCCAACCGCCTCGCGCGACGACATCGTCGATATCGCGAGGTCACTGGCTCGGCCGGCCAGGTGAGGCGAGGGAGCCCACGGGTCCGCCCAAAGCGGAACGGCTTGCCGGGGGCAGTCGGTCCCGGGTTCCGCTCGTTCCCGAGCGGCGCTCCGCTAACCCTCCTGCGGCTGCCCTTTTAACCGGTCAAGCCGTGCGCGAACTGGCGCCGGCGCGGACGCGCCTTCGCCTGGTATGCTCATTGTTTGGAGGAGCGTCCTTGCCGAGGCAGGCACGATCTCAAGAACAAGAAGTGCTGACAGTCGCAAGTTCGGCATTTGATTCACGACGTACACGCGATAGCACATCGAGCGGTCCGTCTTCTGCTCCCACATTGTTCTCGCCGCCCTGATCTGTGATCGCCTTTCCATGGACAAGCGAAGGGATCTCGCGGTGGAAGACCTTGAGACAGCTATCGCGACCGTTCATGCAGAGCCGAGGCCGATAGCCCTTCAGGCAAGCAGCACCCCAAAACACGCGCCGCCAATTGCGGCCCGTCCATCTTCCTCGTATCGAGGAGATCATCGAGCCGGAAAGCCCCCATCTGCTCTGCGGCGGAGGCTTGCATGGCTTGGCGAGGACGTGTCCGAACGGTTGGGCGTCGTTCCAGCGCAGTGCACGCGTCCTCGTCACCGCCGTCCCAAATACGCCTGCCGGGCCTGTACCGACAGCGTTGTTCAGGCTCCAACGCCTGACTATTGCGAGGTTTCCAGATGGCGATCGCCGCGCAGAAGATTCAGCCAGGCCCGGGCCGCTTTCTCCCCGCCTGTGCCCCCGAAATGGCAATCGTCGTAGCGGTCGTCTCCATCGAGTAACGCATCAGAATTTACCCCCTCTCGGATACCATGGCTGCTTTTTGACAGGGCCAGTTGCGCCCGTACGATCGCATTGTCTGGAATATGCTCCTTGAAGCCGCCGTTGCTCGGTTCGAGGCATTTCGATGCAATCGAAATGTAAACGGGTGCTTCGACGCCGTGCTGACGCAACGTGTCAACCATCGACATGAAACGTTCCTGGTAGGCCTTCGCAGTGGTGCCCATAACGAGGTCCGCCTCTCCTTGCACCCAGAGGACGTTCGTTATCCGGTAACCGGAACCCTGAAGCTGTTTCACTGTATCGACTAGCACGGGATTGAAGTCACCACCTGCCGCCCATCGTGCGACCTCAGATCCGGAATATGCGAGAGGTGCGAGGATGACGTTGTCATTTTGACCCGATGCTATCAAATTGTTCCCAAGAAGCGTCCAATACTCTCCCCTCGTATTGGTCGATCCAAGAAGTGGCGACGCCGCGATGAAGCAGCGTTTGTCAAAGGCGTTTACAACGCGAGCGCCATAATTCGAGCGGTGCCGTTGTCCACCGTAGTTGGCCGCGTTCGATTGGCCAAGAATGAGTAAGACAGCAGTTCGGTCAGTCTGAGGCGGGCAGGCCACAAGCGTTTTTGATTCATCCCCGATCAGTCGTTCGTTGTCGTCGAACGTATAACGGCTTGGAGCCGCCGCCTTCTCTCCGCCAACCATTTTCTTCAGCGCGGAAAGTTGTGGCCAAGGAAAGATCTCATGTCTCGCGCTCATGCCGCCCAGAACATACATGGCGATCAAGGCGGCCAAGCCGACTGCCATTGTTTTGAGCATGTCGTTGCCTTTTGAATGTCAACCGATGATTTGGAGCCTCCGGCGGGCCGAGCTATCCTAGCGTGGACATTGGCCCGAATGAAGGCATGTCTGTATCCCCGCAATATGTTCCTCGCAATCACTACCGGCCACCTGATAATCGGGGCATCGACATCGTCGCCGAGTGATCGAGCCAGCCTGTGCTTTTCCTGACCGCTCACCACAAGCATCAGCGGAGGGAAGTCTTCGCTTTATCCCGACTCTTTGCATTGTTCGTTTCCAACACGGTTCGGCGACTTGGCAATTCATCAGGGAGGTTCTGACTGGAGTCGGCAACATTGCTAGAACCTCCCTGACGTCCTTTCAACAAGCATCAGGACAATCTAGGCCCGATTGTGCCGAGGGAAAGCCGGACCTAAGTCGGACTAGCGACCCTAGGTCTCACTGTTCATCTCGTTGGCATGGATCATGATGTTGCACTCCCGTTGCCGATATCGCCGATAGTCGGCTCATTTGCCTGCGGCTTCAGCAGATCGTCGAACAGATCCCGGTCGCCATCGCGGGTGAGGAACTTTGGCAGTTCGGATCTGAGCCAGGCTGCCAGTCCTCCGCCGATCTGCACATCGCGGTCATTCTCCAGCCGATGCAGCACCAGTGCGCCGATCAACACCTTGCGGCGCGTGTCGATGGCGCGCTCCTGCTTGCCGAGACGGATCTGCAATGTCTTTCGCTGCGCTTCCAGCTGGGCCAACCGTTCGCCGATGGTTTTGCGCGCCATGATGATTTCTCCCTTGTTCCTGTTCAGCCATTGGCCGCGGCGATGAACGGATGATCACAGCCGCCGGCGTGCCTGGATCGAAGTTGTCTCGAAGAGCGGCGCTTCGAAACCCGCAAATCTGCGCGTGGAAGCGACCGGCTGAACGGCTTACGAGGTCATCGGGAGATTGCCGCGTGCTCCCACCAGTGCCCGAAGGAGCCAAGCGACGAAGGCACAAGGGCGCACTTACGAGTTGCCGGGCAACTCAAAGCGCGGGCCGGCGGCCCGCTAACCAAGGGGACAAGCGATGGCGATCTATCATCTCAGCATGAAGCCGATCGCCCGCAGCGGTGGCCGCAGCGCTGTCGCGTCCGCCGCCTATCGTGCGGCTGAGCGGCTGACCAACGAGCGTGATGGGCTAACCCATGATTTTAGCAACAGGAAAGGTGTCGAGCATGCCGAGATCGTCTTGCCGACTGGGTCTTCCGCCTATTGGGCGATGAAGCGATCGGCCTTGTGGAATGCCGCCGAGCGTGCCGAGAAGCGCAGTGACGCCCGGATTGCCCGGGAATTCGAAATCGCCCTGCCACACGAATTGAGTTCCGATCAACGCCTGGCGCTGACGCGGGCCTTTGCCGAAGATCTCGCCAACCGCTATGGCGCTGCCGTCGACTTCGCGATCCATCGGCCAGGTGAGGCAAGCGATATCAGAAACAGCCACGCGCATCTGATGATGACGACGCGTGAGGTGAGGGAAACCGGTCTTGGCGACAAGACGCTGCTCGAGCGGGAGAATAGATGGCTTCTCGCCAATCACCTGCCGCCATCGCAACTGCAGCTGAAGGATCTCAGACAGGCCTGGGAGCATCTTGCCAACACGCACCTTGAGAGGGCCGGCCTCGATATCCGCATCGATCATCGTTCGCATCTGGAGGCCGGGACCACGATCGAGCCGACCGAACATGTCGGTGTGCATGCCACTCAGATCGATCGCCAGGGTGGGGCAGTCTCGCGCGCGCGCATCTCACCGCAATCGGCCGATCGCAATGCCGAGACCATCCGGAGGCGCCCCGAAGAGATATTGAAGCTGATTACCAACGAGAAGAGCGTCTTCAGCCGCTATGACATTGCGAGGGCTCTGCATCGATATATCAACGACGATGCGCAGACCTTCCAGAATGCTTTTGCCGCGGTCATGGCGTCGAAGGCACTTGTCGAGCTCAGACCCGACAGTTCAAGCCTTCGCGGCCGTGACGGAGAGGCACGCTATTCGACGGTCGAGATGGTGGCGATCGAGGGTGCGATGGCAACATCCACTGTTGCGATGAAGGCGCGCCAAAACCACGGTGTCTTCAAGCGGCATGTCGATGCTGCGATCGCCGAACAGGACAGATCGATCCAGGCGGGAAATCCTTCACCGGGGCAGGGGCTGTCGGCGGAACAGCGCCAGGCGATCGAGCATGTCACCGGCGCCTCTCAGATCGCCGTGGTGATCGGCTTTGCCGGTGCCGGCAAGAGCACGATGCTGGCGGCTGCCCGCCACGCCTGGGAGGCGCAAGGTTATCGCGTTCATGGCGCGGCATTGGCCGGCAAGGCCGCGGAAGGCCTGGAGCAATCGTCCGGCATATCGAGCCGCACCTTGGCGTCGTGGGAATACAGCTGGCAGGCTGATCGTGGTCGGCTCAATGCTCGTGACGTCTTCGTCATCGACGAGGGCGGCATGGTCGGAAGCCGGCAGCTCGCCCGCTTCGTCGACGAGGTCAAACGGGCCGGCGCCAAGCTCGTCCTGGTCGGAGATCATGAACAGCTTCAGGCGATCGGAGCGGGCGCGCCGTTTCGGGCAATCGCCGAAGCCGTCGGCCATGCGCAACTGTCGGAAGTCCGACGTCAAAGAACCGATTGGCAAAAGCAGGCTTCGATTGACTTCGCATCTCACCGAACCGCAGCCGGACTGTCGGCCTACGAGGCACGGGGAAGCGTTCATCTGAAGACGGATCGCGCTGAAACGCTGAAGGCGATCATTGCCGATTACGTCGCTGACCGATCGGCACATCCCAACGACACGCGCATTGCCATGGCCCATCGACGCGACGACGTCCGTGCCATCAATGCCGGCATTCGCGCTCGGTTGCAGGATCGCGGTGAGCTGGCAAAATCCGGCAACCCGCCTGGTGATAAAGGTGAGGAACTGAGCTACCAGACCAACAATGGGAAGCGATCCTTTGCGCGTGGCGACCGCATCGTCTTCCTGGAGAACGATCGTGATCTCGGCGTCAAGAATGGCATGTTGGGCGAGGTGATCGCCGTCCAACCGGACGCAATACAGGTTCGGCTTGACGGCAAGGCGCAGACGCAAGATGGGCAACGCCAGGTGACCGTACCGGTGAACAGTTACCAGGCCTTTGATCACGGCTACGCGACGACGATCCACAAGACGCAAGGTGCCACCGTCGACCGGAGTTTTGTCCTGGCGTCGACGACGATGGACCGGCATCTGACCTATGTGGCGATGACCCGTCATCGTGAAGAGGTGCAGCTTTATGCGGGGCTCGATGCGTTCAAGACGGAGCGATCCCTGACAGAGACACTGAGCCGGTCAGGCGTGAAGGAGACGACGCTTGACTATACCCATGACTTCGCCAATCGGCGCGGCATGGAGGATCGCCGGGGGCAGGGCGAGAGCGAGGTCGCACCTGCGGTAATCACCAAGGAGGCGGAGCGCATCGCGGACACGACGGTTCCCAAGCCAATGCAAGAACCACGGCCGCCGACACCGCTCGCGGCCCGCAGCATCGCCGATGGCGGCTCGTCGCACCAGGATCCCACTGGCGATGAACGTCGCGATGAACGCGAGGATGAACGCCGCGTGCTCGTTGCGGCGGTTAAGACCTATGCGATGAGCGTCGAAGAGGTCGGACGATCAAAGGCGATGCCGGCATTCGAACGTGATTGGGCCGCGGCAAAGCAGCTCGCGCCGCAGGTGTTCAACGACGCGCCAGCGGCAATGGACGTGTTGCGCGGCCGCATCCTGGATGAGAATGCAGATCCGGTCGCGCTTGCCAGTCAACTCAGCACTTCGCCCGAGACGATCGGCGCGCTCGCCGGCAAAACCGGCCTGTTCGGAGACAACGCTGAACGCAAACACGCGCTTTTGCGGATCGATGCGCTGGCTTCACATGTTCGCCAATCCGCCAACACCTGGCAGCGTCGCCTTGCGGCTGAATGCGGCTCCGAACGCTGGAAACGAGAAAAGCAGGACGTCGTCGAGGTTCTGGGGCCGAGCCGCCGGAGTGAGGCGCTGCTGCGCAATCTCGATGATCTCCCTTATAGCGACAAGGCAAAGTTCGTCGAACGACTGGCGGCGACACCGGAGGGCCGTCAGGCGCTTGCCGAGGCAAAGGACATCGCTACTGCGATCGAAACGCGCTTCGGTCGCGCCGATCCCTCAGATCTCGCGGATCAGCTGAAGCGAGTGGGACCGGATCGGGATGGTGACGTCGAGCGCATCCGCCAGGTTGCTCGCCTTGCCGATCGCAGTCATCGTGCGGAGCTCACCCAGCAGATGGAGTTGAAGCGGTCGCTGAAGCGGGGCAAGTCCTTGGGGCTTGGGATGTAGATGTTTGGGTCGGACCAGGGATTTCGAGGAGGCTCAGGCTGGCGATAGACCGCTTCCGGTGTCTCGGAAAAGTCGCGCCAGACCTTGCCGCGGCGGCGAGCTCCTTGAGGGCTCGACCAAAGGCCTCGATTGTCAGCCACCCGTCGCAGCCGCTCGCGCGTCGCGCCTTGAACCTCTCTGCCCAGGGAATGTTGCCGCCGGGTAAGCGGCGGTCGTTCTCCAAAATGTAGACATGCACGATGCGGTCACTGTTTCGCGTGAACGCGCCGATTGGATCTGTCTCTTCGATTTTGCTGTGGAACGTGTCGTACATGGCGCGGATATGCGGATGTCCGACCGCGTCGATATGGGCCGCAAGATCGTCCATCGTGTTGAACAGAGCATTCGAGGCGATTCAGCGCCTCAAGCCCGATCATTACGCTGTGCTTTGCTGCATGATCGCCGATCGCGTGTTGTGAGGAAACCGAGCGCTTGAGTTCCGCCGCGCTCGGCCGGCTTCCCGAATTTTGCCGAGCGTCGAATGCCGCGGGCCGCTCAGCATCGTCGTGCCGAGCGCGTCGCTGCAGTCGATGGCCCATTTCACGTAGTCGATGCCGCGTCTGCGGTGCGCTCGCTCAGCGCATAGCCGAAGGCTTTGCTCTTGGCGGCCTATGTGGTAGGAGCGGGCCATGACATCATTGATCGATTTCAATTGCCAAGGCTGCGGAGCCTGCTGCTCCTATTCGCCGACCTGGCCCAGATTTTCCACGGAAACCGACGCTGCTCTCGATTTGCTGCCAGCGCATTTCGTAGCTGCGAACCAGCAAGGAATGCGTTGCGACGGTGCGCGCTGCTCCGCATTGGTCGGTCGCGTCGGTTCAGAGACATCCTGTCAAGTGTACGATCTTCGGCCTGATGTCTGCCGCGCCTGCGTCCCAGGGGATGACGCTTGCTTGACCGCGCGCGCGTTCTTCGGGCTCGGTAAGCCAGGTTTGCCGCCCAGTGACATCGATGCGGAACCGCCAATCAACTGAGGCGGGGTTCCGTCCGGCTCCTCTTCGCCTGTCGACTTTACTCCAGCGATTGTCGTCCGAAAGGTCAGCCGAAGGTAAGGCCCGGTGGAGTCATCCGATGTGGACTATCTGCCTAGTAGCGCGACAAGCGATATCGGCATTTCGACCGCGAAAAAATCCAACGCCGCACCGATAATCATCAACCACACGACCATCAAGAAAATGAGCGCTGCAATCCTGATTTCTACAGGCTGCATTATTTGCGCCGTCCCAGCATGTACGTCCCCCCGAGACAAAACCCCTGTTATCCCTCGTGCAAATTCCCTATGGCGAGGGATGATGCGCAACGGTCGAGAGCGTGGGCGCGTGCGGCGCCGAACTCTTCGCTTTCTCGAAACTGATGTCGCTTTGACCGATCAAGTCGCTGGACACAGCTCTGTCGCTGCGTTCGAGATGATGGCCATCAAGGAAGGAGCGGTAGGCATCTGCGATGCCCTCTTTCAGACCTATCTTAGGAGACCAGCCGAGACTGCGGAGCTTGTCGACGCTCAGGAGTTTACGTGGCGTGCCATCTGGCTTGGTGAGGTCGCGGGTGATCTTGCCTTCGAAACCAACGATCTTGGAGACGAGGTATGCCAATTCGAGAATGGTAATGTCTTCGCCACAACCTACGTTCACATGACTTTCGGCGGAATAGGTTTTCATGAGATGGAGGCAGGCGTCGGCGCAATCGTCAACATGCAGGAATTCGCGCCGCGGCGTGCCCGTACCCCAGACGCATATCTCTTGCTGCTCGCTGACCTTGGCCTCATGTGTCTTGCGTATGAGCGCCGGCATGACATGGCTTGACCCGAGGTCAAAATTGTCGCCTGGACCGTAAAGATTGGTCGGCATGGCCGAGATGAAATCTCTACCGTGCTGTTTGCGATAGGCTTGGCAGAGCTTTAATCCGGCAATTTTGGCGATCGCATACCATTCATTGGTGGGTTCAAGCGATCCGGTCAGAAGTGAGTCCTCAACGATCGGCTGGTCGGCGAATTTCGGATAGATGCAGGACGAGCCCAGAAACATCAGTTTTTCGACGTCAGTTCTATGGGCTGCGTGGATGACATTCGCTTGGAGAATCAAGTTGTCGTAAAGGAAGTCGGCCGGATAGGTAGCGTTCGCGAGAATACCGCCGACCCTCGCAGCAGCTAGGAAGACAGCATCGGGACGATGCTTACTCATCCAGGCCTCCACCTGGTCCTGCCGTCTGAGGTCGACCTCGGCGCGGGTGGACGTCAAAATTTCGCAGCCCTCGGAAGCGAGACGCCGCACGATCGCAGAGCCCACCATGCCGCGGTGGCCCGCGACATAGACCCTCTTTCTGGTAAGGCTGTAGATCACCTCAGGCATGGGCAAAACCTTTGGTTACACCGACCGACGGAACATTTCGTGCCATGACTTTCAGATCCGCGCGAACCATCTCCGCAATCAGTTGATCAAGACTGGTCTCATGTTTCCAACCAAGCTTCGTGTGCGCTTTCGTCGGATCGCCGATCAGAAGATCAACTTCAGTCGGGCGGAAATAAGCGGGATCGATCTCCACCACACACTGACCGGATGTCTTGTCGTATCCCTTTTCCTCAACTCCGTTCCCACGCCAATCAATCGGCATGCCCACCTGGGCAAAGGCCTTGTCAACGAAGGAACGAACCGAGTGCGTTTCGCCGGTCGCAAGGACATAGTCCTCCGGTTCATCCTGTTGCAGCATCAGCCACATGCCACGGACATATTCTCGTGCATGTCCCCAGTCGCGCTTGGCGTCCAAGTTGCCGAGATAAAGCCTTTCCTGCAGTCCAAGATGGATCGCCGCAGCCGCCCGGGTGATTTTGCGCGTCACGAATGTTTCGCCGCGGATCGGGCTTTCATGATTGAACAAAATGCCGTTCGAGGCGTGCATGCCATATGCCTCGCGATAATTGACCACAATCCAATAGGCGTAGAGCTTGGCCGCAGCGTAGGGTGATCGAGGGTAGAAAGGTGTCGTTTCGCTCTGCGGGACTTCCTGGACTTTGCCGTAGAGCTCTGAGGTCGATGCTTGATAGAAGCGGGTCTTCTTTGTCAGCCCCAGGAGGCGAATGGCTTCAAGTAGCCGAAGGGTGCCGGTTCCATCGGCGTTAGCCGTATATTCCGGGGTCTCGAAAGAGACTTGAACGTGGCTCTGTGCGGCGAGATTATAGATCTCGTCCGGCTGCGTTTCCTGAACCACGCGGATGAGGTTCGTTGAATCGGTCATGTCCCCGTAATGCAGAATAAAGCGAGGATTTTCGACATGGGGATCCTCGTATAGATGCTCGATGCGACTGGTGTTGAAGGACGATGAGCGTCGCTTGAGGCCGTGAACAATATAGCCCTTCTCCAGGAGCAGTTCGGCCAAATACGCACCGTCCTGACCTGTTATGCCTGTAACCAGTGCAACCTTATTTTCGTTTTTCATGCGGTCTCCGTAATTTATTTCGGCGGAATCAGGCGGACACGCGCTGTTCGAACTCACGTGAACTCGTGGTACTTCCGCAGTGAGCTCGCAAACAGTTCTGAATCGCGGAAGTTGTACATGGCGTGTTTGTTCGTATTGACGTTATTTATGGCAACGGCAATCTCTGCGTTGCGCGCGGTCTTCAGCTGATGTAGGCAAAACTCTACCGCCCGACGGCTCGTCTTTCCCCATTTTACGACCACCAGCGTTCTTTCTGCTAACGCTGTCAGATGCATCGTATCAGCCGAGGCGAGCACAGGCGCGCTGTCGAAGATGACGATTTGGCCCAGTGAGGCGGCCATCGCCACGATGTCAGCTGCATCAGTCAAGCGGACGCGCCGATGGAGACTGGCATTGCCAGCCGGGATGAAGTCGATGCCGCTTGGATGGTGATGGATGATGTCACGCAATCCCGCCTGCCCACACAGGAATTCGTTCAACCCCTGCTTTAGCTCTGATTTGAAAAACGAGTCGAGATTTCCGAGTCTGAGGTCGCCATCGACAAGCAGCACCGGAATTCCGTTGGCGGCGAGATCGATTGCCAGGGATCTGGCGACAAGCGACTTGCCCTCTCCGCTGTGAGCCGACGTCACGACAATCGTGTTTGGCAGTTTCCCGCCGTTAGATTGTTTGAGCGAAGTCATCACGGAGCGAATTGCTTCGTCAAACATCCCGTCTTGGATGCTCCCGAAGAGCATCGACGGATCTCTCCGGTCTTTCCGTTTGAGGTGCGGGATGAATCCGGCGGGTACGATGCGCGACATTCCGGCCATCTGGTCGAAACTGCGGACTGAGTTGTCCAGCATCTCGACCACGAAAGCGGCCGTCACCGCGATCGATACCGAAGCCAAAAGGGCGCCGATCAAATAGAAAAGCCGCCCGCGTCCCGTTGGCGCCAGCGGCACCGCGGCCGGTGACAAGACTTCCAGTTCCGCGCCTGGCAACATGGCTTGCGCAGCCAGGCCACGGCGCTGCTCGTCGAGCTTGTCCAGTGCCGTCTGCTCTTTGTCAGCCATGCGCTCGAGTCGGGCCAACTCGGTTTGCGCCAGTGTGGAGCGAGCGCGTTTCTCATGAGCGGCCGCCAATGCCGACCGGACTGCGTCGTCCTCATGATCGAGCGCCGCAAGCTTGGCGCGTATCGATTGGAGATATCGATCGGTCGCAAGGCTGAGATCGGTGCGGGATTTAAGGATCTTGGCCCGCGTGTCGAGCACGGATTCTGCCGTGTTGCCATATGTCTCGAGAAGGCGCTCGAGATCTTGCTCCTGCGCACGAAGCTCGCGTTGCATTGCGCCAATGCTGTCGGGAATGACCATATTCTGCAGGGCGAGCGAGGGGTCGTCGGCCGCTTCGAGTGCAGATATCGTTGCTCTCGCTTCAACGCGGCTTTGTTCGATTTTTGTCCGCCGCTCGCCCAACTCCATGATCGACTTGATCTGTTCAACCTGATCGTCATCACTTGAGGCGACGTCCATAATTTTCTGGTACCCGTCGGCGGCATCGCGTGCTGCCTTGGCGCGCCCCATCTGTTCGTCGATGCGCAGCAGAATCCATTCTTCTGCTGCGTCCACTCGACCACGCAGACTGTCCTTGCGTTCTTCGAGGTAGATGCTGATGAGCCGGTTCGGGACCGAGGCGGCCAGTTCGGGGTCGCTCGCATCGAAGCCGATCTGAATGACGTCACCCTGGCCATCGCGCCAAACGCGGAGGGCCTTGTAGTACTTCGGGATTATGGGCTCGATGCTGTCCCGTACCGGCAGGGACGGTTTTTCACTGTCGACCCAACCGCGAAGCATTGATCGGATCTTGTCGATAGGCGAGATTTCTTGCAGCGCCGGATTGAATTCCGGCCATTCATTGAGGCGCAGGTCGCGGATTACCCGCTCTGCGATGCTTCTGGAAAGAAGCCGTTCGGTCTCAGATGTGGCGTCCAGCGGATCGTTGCGGCCGGACTCGTCGGTGCCGAGCTTCGTCGCCAGAGGCGTGTGGATGATCAGCCGGGACTCGGCATGATAAGTCGGCTTCAATCCCGAAATCACGGTTGCGGCAACCGCCATAAGTACCGTGATGATGGCCATTATCATGACCATCCGTCGCCGAATAAGGCGCAGGCCTGACGTCAGATCAATTTCGTCCGAACGGGTCTCTACCTGAAGCCGGGGATCGTAGCGCATCGATGAGAGCGAGGTGTTGCGGTCTGGCGGCACAGTCGAAATAGTCATCGTTCACCCGCCGTTGTTTGAGGTTGCGCGGAGATAGCGTCGTAGAGTTTGTCCAGCGATCGCATATAAGCCTTCATACTGAAATTATTGAGATAATGAGCGCGGGCCTTGGCCGACAGATAGTTGCGGACTTCCGGGTCGGTGACGAGCTTAGCCAGCGCCGCAGCCAGGGCATCCTTGTCTCCGACAGGTACGAAGACGCCAGTTTCACCGTCGGAGATGACTTCGCCATGCGCGCCGACGCGCGTGGTGACGACGGCGAGCCCATGGGCAAGCCCTTCGACCACAGCCATTGCCAAGCCCTCGGCATGCGAAGGTAAGACCAGGATATCTGCCCGTGTACACAACGCCCGCGCCTCGTCGGCGCCAAGCCAGCCCGGCATTTTCACCAGATCTGAAAGTCCCATGGCGGCAGCCTGACGCCGGTAGTCTTCCACAGGTCCGTCGCCTGCCAGCACGGCTCGCCACTGGAGCTCTTTCATGATCGGATGACTTAAGGCAAGCAGAAGCTCCTGAACGCCTTTGCGTTCGCTCAGCCGGCCGAGAAATATGATCAACGGCATCTCGCCGACATGAACATTGCGCGGTCCGGGGTCGGGCACACAATTGCCAATGACGACTACGCGGCGCTCATCCACGCCGAGAAGCGTCGTAAGCGTCATGCGGTCGCGCTGGCCCAGTGCCACGACCTGGTCAGCATGTTGGAACATCCGGCGTACAAGCATTTGTTGACGTGGCGAGCGTGCGGCAAAATCGCGCGCGTAGTCGTAGTCGTGCAGGTGCAATATGTGAGAGCATCCGAGGAGACGGGCAGCCTCGGTCAGGATCAGTTTTCTTGCGGTGCTGCCGCGACCCGCGACATGAATATGGTGAATGCGTGCCGGAGCAATTATCCGGTCCTTCGCCATCATCAAGACGGCGCCGAGCACGCGCAAAGGCGACGCAACGGAGGACCACCGAGACCCTCTAGTGTCGGTGACGAGGTGTGTTTCGCCGGCCTCCTTTGCCGTGTTCGATATATAGCCGACGAGCCTGCCAATTCCGCCACCGTTTTCGCAACCACCCGGGACGTAGTGGCGGACGGTTGCTGCTGCGTTCCGCGTCGCTACCCGATTTCCATCCGTGAGCGTGTTCATCAGCATGCCCCGACCACCTTACGATAAACGGCCGCAGCCTGTGCTCCGACCTGTTGCGGCGAATTCGGACCTGTAGCCCAAGCGAGTGCGTTGATCCCGAAGCTGCTTCTGAGCTCGCTGTTTTCCGCCAGTGTCCGTATGGCTGTCGCGAGCTGTTCCGCATCCCCGGGTGGAACCACCATTCCCAGTCCGTTTGGCAGAACGGTGGCTCGCAATTCGCCGACATCCGTCACGATAACCGGTTTGCCAAATGCGGCGGCAAGATTGAGGACGCCGCTTTGAGAGGCTTCCGTGTAGGGAAGGACAACGATGTCCGCATTCAGAAAGAGCTGGGCGACCTCCATATCCTCGATAAAGCGATTGCGAATATCATAGCGACTAGCGTCCCCCATAAGGGGCTGGAAGATCCGCGGATCGTCGCCGCGGCCTGCCACCGTGATGCGTAGATTGGGGAGCAGGTCCTTGAGCATTGCCTCGGCACGGATCAGATGCTCCAATCCCTTGTAAGCAAAAATCCGTCCGAAAAGCAGAACGCGCAAAGTTCCATCTGCGCCGCGCCGCGCCATCTTGTGCCGCCGGGCGAGTTCCGCGTAGCGATGAATGGCGGGATGCGACAAGACATGGACACAATCAGGCGACTTTGAATATCGCTCGAGGACCATCTGTTTCAGCCCTTCGCCATGGACGACGACATGGCCCGATTGCCGCACCATCAATTGGGGAGCCCAGGCGGGCAGCGTGCGGGTGTCGGAATCGCCGGGATGCACTTCCACGTCATGGACGGTGGTCACGATCGGGATCGGTCGCCAGAACGGCGCGGCAAAATTCAACCAGAGCGTCGAGTTGCTCAGCAGGTGAATGACGTTCGGCCGCTCCTGCCGGATAAGACGTGTGAGTTGGTGCAGGAACCAGGGATTGGAGAGCGAGCGGTGCCTTGGCCAGTCCATGAGGTGCAGATCGACAGCCGGATCGATCCATGAAGCAAGGTGTGCGTAGCGCCGGCGCGGAACCGCGAGGACGACATGCGCATGTCGCGCAACGCCGCTAGCGAAGGAGATGGTGTAGTCTTCCAGTTCGGAAACCAGCAGCAGCGCCTTCATCCCGCAGACTCCGACACGCCGACATCCTGACCAAGTCGAGGCAAGTCGTAGGCTGTGCGCAATGCATCACGCGTCCGCCTCAGCAAGTTTGGTTCTCCGGCGAAAAAGAGCCCTTCCACCGCGAGGCTGAACCGGGTGCGTGTATCGGCGCCCTGCAGCCTGGCTGAGGCTACCCGGTACGGATAGTGATCAGTCAGACGCAGCCTTCCCGCCAGATCATGCGCGGAAAGAAACCGGTTCGTCGCTTCAACCGTCGCCTGCCAATGGGCCATCCGCTTCCGCAGCATGGCGGCGTCATCGACTGGCCGATACCAATTATTGTTGTGAATCCGATAGAACCCGAGTGGATCCGACAAGGCGACAACGCCCCCGAGAAATGGATAGATGCCTGTGAGCCAGGCATCGGCAGACATACGGAACTGCTCGGGAATATCCCCTGCAGCATCCCACGCGCTGCGTCTTACAGCGATGGCTGATGTCATCGGGAAGGGCCACCAACCAGCCGATTTGGCGAGCAGTGGCGACAAATTTCCTGAACACAGGGTCCGAGGTATTGGCTTGAAGGCTGGTGAGCCATCGGTCTGCGTTGGCTGAAGCCGGTGATAAACAAGAGATGCCTGAGGATTGGAGTGGAAAGCAACGGCGGTTGCCGACAGCTTGCCTGGCGCCCACCAGTCATCGGCATCGAGAAAACAGAGGATGTCGCCACTGCTCAACTTCACAGCAGCATTTATGGCTGCGGCCTGTCCCTGGTTCTCCTGGAAAAGCACCGCCACCCGCTTGTCATAGCCGTCGAGAACAGAGCGCGACTGGTCGCTCGAGCCGTCGTCGACGACGATTATCTCGACATTGGACGCCTCTTGTCCCAAGGCGCTGTCAATCGCCCGTTCGACGAAGCGACCGTAGTTGTAGTTGTTGATAAGGACGCTGAATGTCGGTCTCTCCATGACGCCTCCTCAAGCTCGTCGCTGCGCGACGCTTCGGTGCACCAGAGTTGCCAACGCTCGCGCGTCTGGTAGCGCGAATTGGCGGAAAGAGATGAGATGCAGACAGGTATTGTTCTGCTCGGTGAGGATTTCGCCTTGAGCTAGATTTACCGCCGACAACGCCTTGACGCGTGGCACTCCCGTTACAAAACCAGGATCATGACGCAGAACCATACCAATCCCAACCCTTCTAAGCGTCACCTGCCAATAGTCAGTTGCGCTAGAATTACTGTCTCACTTCACCGAAAACTGCGGCTCAGCGCGACGTGCTTTGCGGCATCTTTCATCGTGAAGCTACCGGTGATTGGTCACAGGTGACATCTGCTCTTATGGGCAATGTTGTACGTCCCGGCACCAACTTTTGGAGGAGGGGCAAACCGGGAGCTTAAACTAAACAACGCCCTTAGATGGTGGGTAAGCGCGTTAGGATTAGCTCCGCCTACGTTTGCGTTAGTTGACTGGGGAGGTGGCGGGATGTTCGCTGGTGGTGGCGCAGCTATGAAAGGGGTTTCATGTCTTTCCACATTGCCGCGATCAATACCCTCTCATCTGTCCAAGCAAGTCGGGACGGGTAATGAGAGCGTACACGCTTAGAATAGCGAATGGGCCGACTGTCAGTTGGCGAACAATAGAGTGCTGGGGCGCCGGCCTCTGCCTTTTTCTTCAGACAGGCGCGCTTTTCCCGCTAATGTTCGCGGATGCCGACGGAGGCCTTAGCGATCATGCCAGGTCGATATTGCGTCTGCTTTGTCTACCCGTATACGGGTTTACATTGCTGATGCTGGCACGAAATTTTCCGCACTTCATCACAGCGCTGAAGCGAAATTGGTTTGTCCCGCTGATGGTCGCTATGCCCTTCTTGTCCGTCTTCTGGTCGGTTGGCCCGTCGACGACTTTCAGGCGTGCCATCGGCCTGCTCTTCACGGTTCTTTTGGCTTATGTATTGGCAATACGCTTTACGCCGAGGCAGCTGCTTCTCATTGCATTTGCGACCTTCGGAACATGTATCGTCCTCAGCCTTTTGCTTCTTGTGGTGTCACCGGGGCTCGCTCGCATGCCCACGGACAGCGCGGTGCGCGGCATATTCATCCACAAGAACAGCCTTGGTTGGTACGCCGGTATGATGATACTGGTGTCGACCGCCGTCGTAATGGACGGCAACCGAGGCTTGCGGCGAACCGCTTTGATCTTGCTGATGGCGGGCGGGGCTTGTCTCTTCCTTTCCGGATCGATGACCGCGACAATTGCGACGGTATCGGCATATTGCCTGATCGGATTCTACTCCTTGTTGCAGCGAATCCGTGGCATCGGTCGGATCGTCTTCATCCTGTTTTTTGTTCAAATGTTCGTCGGGATCCTCCTTTTGCTTCATGAATTCCTGGTCCCTTTCCTTGAGGCGCTTGGCAAGGATGCCACGTTGACGGGCCGAGTGCCCTTGTGGGAACTTGTCGACGGTCAGATCGCCGATCATCTCCTGCTCGGCTTCGGCTACCAGGCGTTTTGGACAGAAGCGAATCCCGAAGCGTGGATTATCTGGTCAAAGATCCAATGGATGGCTCCCCACGCCCATAATGGATTCCGCGATACGCTGCTGAGCTTCGGAATAAGCGGAATGACTTTGTTCGCTCTGATGCTTTTGCAGGCACTCCGCCAAGGGGCGGCCCTACAATGCGGGGACCCGCGTTATGGCTGGCTCTGGCTGAACGTCTTCACGGTTGTGGTTTTGGTGATGAACCTGACCGAGACAATCTTCCTTATCCAGAATGACGCGATTTTCATTCTGTTCACAACAGCCATCATCATGTTCTCTCTATACAAGCCTGTTGTTGTTTCGACGGCTCCCGGCCGGCAACTGCGAGCATCGGCCCGCAGCCCAACGGCGGAGCTGCAAATCTCATGAGGCTGCGCTTCGCGCCGATCTTGAGCATTTTGCTTGCGATGCTCTTTCCGCAGCCGAGCAAGCTGGCCTCGGTGAGCCCGAACGCAGATGCGCCTGAGAGGCTGCAGACGACGGTCAGGGAGGCAACTTGCGCGGAAGCCTCGCCGGCGACTTTTTCAGACAAGCTGAAGGGGACTTCACTGAGCAGCATGGTGACCGGAGCACCCGCGGCCCGGGCAGTATTCTATGTCTCTCCCGATGGCAAAGACACCTGGAGCGGACACCTTCCTAAAGCAAATTCTCGGCGTACAGACGGTCCTTTTGCCAGTATTGAAAGAGCGCGGGATGCTGCGCGCCAGAAGGGCGGCCAGAATACGATCGCAATGGGCAATGGGGATTATTATCTCGCTGAACCGATAGTCTTCGATGCTCGCGATGCGGGCCTGATCATCGCGGCGAGATGCAACGAGGCGCCAGTCCTGCACGGCGGCCCGATTGTGCGCAATTGGACGGCGCAGGCCGATGGTCGCTGGAAGGCGTCACTGAAGCTGCCTGCGGGCCGGGATGTGGGCGATCTTTTCGTCAGCGGCGCGCGCCAGACGCGGGCTCGCTTTCCCAACGCTCCACTCGATGGAGACCCGCGCAAAGGGTGGCTTTTCGCGGCTAAGTGCACGCAGGACGACGATATATGGCATGGTAACACGCGCTTTTGCTTCCATGCCGGCGATCTTCCGATCTCAAAAAATGCGGCAGGGCTAGTCGCCCACATCGTAGGTGGTTTTCACCCCGGCAGCCAGTGGGGCAGTGACACCCTCCCAGTGGTTTCAATCGACGCCGCGAACCGGGCCATAAATACCCAAGGCACCAGCTATTTCTTCACCGCAGAAGGCAGCCGCTATTTCCTGACTGGGGCGGCGGCGATGCTCGATGCGCCTGGGGAGTGGTGGTATGACCGCGTCAACGGTCAACTCGATTATATCCCGACCGATCGACCGCCAACCAGTTCTACAGTTGTCGCCGGCATCCTGCCGACCTTCTTCAGGCTGGATGGAGCCGACGGGATGGTTATCTCGGGGCTCCAGTTTCGGGATGGGGATCCGCAGGGCAGCGGCAAGTTCGGTACCGACACCAGAAGCTTTGGGGCCATACGGCTCGATCACTCGGATGGCGTCCGGCTGCTCGGCAATTCCATCGACAATGTCGGCGTCGGCATCCATGTTTCCGAGAGCAAAGATGTCTTGATTGCCGGCAACGTGATTGGAGATGTGGCTGGCAATGGGATTTACGTTGGCACAACCTATGGCAGCTTCGGCAAATCCGACAGAGCCAGAATCCTGTCGAACCATATTCATGACATCGGAAGGGTCTACTTTGAAACTGCGGGGATATGGTTCCAGGCGGCCGACAGTATCAGGATCGCCCATAACCTGGTCGAAAATACTGCGCAGTTCGGTATCGCCGGCGGCTCACTGTGGGGAGCACAAGACGCAGTCCACGACGCAGTCATCGAGCATAACGTGATCCGCAATGCCAATCAGCAGACGGCAGATGGCGGTGCCATCAAGCTGATGGGCGAGCAGGCGGACCTCCTGAACAGCAGCATCCGCTACAACCTGGTTACCGGGACAGGTCAACTTATGAACAGGGCCGATGGGACGTTTTGGCCTCCCGGATATGAAAATATCAATGAATGGCCGACCCCTATCAGTTGGGCGATCTACACCGATGGCAAGGCCAGCGGTGTGCGCATCGAAGGAAATACGCTCTCGGACAATATATCGGCGATCGGCATCAACGGCGGCTGGAGCAACTTGGTGACGGGAAACGTCATCACGCACGGATCGGGCGCGGCTTTTCGCGTTGATGACGGTACCGGCAGGGAGTGGCATCCGCCATGGGCACGCCCCAACCGTATCGAGGGCAATATCGTGTCGATCGGCAGTAGTAGCGGGCTTGCAGCATACGTCTACGCTCCCGGCCATGGGCCTGGATACGTGCAGTTCGCTCGCAACCGCTACATCGGCAATTTGAACGACAAGAGCTTCCGAATACATCCGAGCATCATGCGTTCGGGAGAATTTGGCAATCTAAGGGATCTCCAGAAGGCTGGGGCGGACACCGCAAGCGTCGTCGCGCCGCCGGAGTAACAAAAGGCGCGGCGACGAGCGGTGTTCCTGCCCGCGATAGCGCCTTCGGCTATGGCGACTTGTAAACCCGCTCCGCCATTCGTGCACGCGTTGCTGGTGACTGCAGCAGTTAAGAACGATGAAGACATGCCCTTGGTGAGCCAATTCGAAAGCGAAATTGCAACCCTTGCCAGTTCGGATCCCGCGCCAGACGCGCGGGGATAGCCGACATAAGTATACTGCATCAAAATCAGGATCCGGAGATCTGGTAGGGTGAGGCAGGCTGAGGCGGGGCAATATTGTAGGCAGCGAGCTGGGTCAGCACCTTTGCACTGAGAGTTCCCCGAACTCCCGGATGACGATTGGAGCCTTCATCGGCATAAGAATGGGTCCATACATCAGACGGACCAATGGTCATGAAAACCGCAACGCGGTCAGGAGTCCCGGCCATCCGTCGAAGGGCTGATCGTGCCACGGTGAAAGCCCTTTGCGAGTCAATGCGAAGTCGCGGCCCGATCCGGTCGCAGAACTTGCGTAGATCGTGTCCCGGCACGTGGTGTAGGTGGCGGGAGGTAGCAAAGCCGAGCGCCCGCGCGCTTTTCATAGCGCTGTAGCGGGTGATTGGGTTTGCGGGCGGCCATCAGTGTTTTCCGCTAGGGTCGGGTTGTTGAAGACCAACCTGACGGAAAGACCACCGATGACCAATGACATGATGAACGTGCGTTCGCTTGTTGAGAAGAGCGCCGATGCAGATTTGTTGCGTGAGATGATCGGCTTTGCCGCCGAGCGGCTGATGGAGCTGGAGGTCGGATCAGCTGCGGTGCTGAGTTCGGCGAGAAGAACCCGATGCGCCTTGCTCAACGCAATGGCTACCGCGACCGCGATTGGGAGACGCGAGCCGGGACCGTTGAACTCCGCATTCCGAAGCTGCGCAAGGGCAGCTACTTTCCGAGCTTCCTTGAACCCCGTCGCATGGCGGAAAAGGCTCTGACGGCCGTCATCCAAGAAGCCTATATCCAGGGAATCTCGACCCGTTCTGTCGACGATCTGGTCAAAGCCATGGGCATGAGCGGTATTTCGAAGAGCCAGGTGTCCCGGCTCTGTGAAGAGATCGACGTCAAGGTGAAGGCTTTCCTCGACAGGCCGATTGAAGGCGAGTGGCCATACGTGTGGGTGGACGCGACCTACCTCAAAGTCCGGCGCGGCGGACGTGTCGTTTCCGTCGCCGTCATTATCGCTGTCGGCGTGAACAGCGATGGCCGGCGCGAGGTCCTAGGCATGGAGGTCGGGACGTCGGAGGCCGAACCGATCTGGACGGAATTCCTGCGTAGGCTGACACGCCGAGGATTGCGCGGCGTGAAGCTCGTCGTCTCGGATGCCCATGAAGGCCTCAAGGCTGCTGTCACGAAGGTTTTGAATGCCACCTGGCAAAGATGCCGGGTTCACTTCATGAGGAACGTGCTGGCGCACGCCGGAAAGAGCGGCAGGCGGGTCGTCTCCGCTTTCATCGCAACGGCCTTGGCCCAGGAGACGCCGGAGGCAGCAAGCGCTCAATGGCGCAGCGTCGCCGATCAGATCAGGCCGAAAGTGCCGAAGCTCGCCACCATCATGGACGATGCCGAAGAAGACGTGCTCGCCTACATGACTTTCCCGAAAGAGCACCGTGCAAAGCTGCACTCGACGAATCCAATCGAGCGTCTCAATGGCGAAATCAAGCGACGCACCGAGGTGGTCGGTATCTTTCCGAACGACGAGGCGATCGTCCGTCTCGTGGGCGCGCTGCTGCTCGAACAGAACGACGAGTGGGCCGTCCAACGCGCCAGGTATATGACCCTTGAGACCATGGCTCAAATGAGCGATGATCCCCAAATCAGCCTGCCCGCTGTGGCTCGCTGATATCCGCTCCGACCCATGTCGGAAAGCACGGCCATCAGCCGTCAGCTACACCACTCCCGTGGACACGATCCTTGCGTAGGCTTCTGCCAACGAGTGTCGGCATTTGCCCGGCATGTTCGATCCGCACATCGAAAATGATGGCATCGCCTGCCCCTTCTCCGGCATGCTCCTTACCAGGCCCCTGAGGTGAGATCTTGGTCGAACCTTCAATGTCGCTGGCGAGTTTTCGTCCCGATCCTGCAGGTAGAATGCGATCTTATACCCCTGAAAGACTCGTCCGCGAAGATAGTTCCGTCAATGCAGGCAAGGTGGTGGGGAACCTCATTATGCCACGACGATGTCGTGTTGATCATCATATCGCATTCGCCTGTGAGAACGACGTCAAGCGGTTGCGTGATTTCCTTGAGGTGATTGAGGATCACGTCGGATGTCAGAAATCTGGCGACTTCCTCTGCGACATACCTGGCCTGAAGCTGGAATTTGCCACCGTACTGATACCGGCCTTCCGATTTCAGGTACTGCGTCACAATCAGTCGTAAGCATTCCACCTGATTGGCGGCTAGCAGTTCCCTGATGACGGTGTAGCTGTCGGAACTCAAATCTTTCTGCAGCGGATTCTGTCGTCCAGCTCTGACTGCTCGCCAGCCGAGGCCGTCATCTCGCCTGTCGGATCCCCACATCTCTCTCCCGGCTTGTGCGCTCACCCCCGGCCCTGTCTGCGCGACGGCGACTATCTTCTTCGATTTTGCGACGGCCAAACGCTCTTTCGCGACGGCACTCATCAAAAAGAGCACGTCGTAAACCATAGGGGTACATTGCCTTACTCCAAATATTGTAACTTATCCCCGCGTAAGGCGTAGAAATATGAAGTCTCATCTACGTCCAATAGTTGGAACGGCAAGTATGGAGGCAATCGCCCTTACAGCATATTCTGATGACAGTTTAGATCGCGAAAGCGCAGGTCATGAGAAAGCAACTAGCAGACAGCAGTCAAGATTCGGTTCTTAATCGACCGAGCTATTCGGAATCTATTAATGTCCTTGGTGTTCGCATTTCGGCAGTTAATCTCAAAAGTGCCACCGGATTTATTCAAACAGCGATCGAAGACGGCAGGAAGGAATATGTGTGCGTTCGCGACGCGCACGGTGTCGTCCGATGTCAAGATGATCCCGAACTCCGGTCGATACATAACCGTGCGTTCCTCGTGACACCCGACGGCATGCCGTTGGTATGGGCATTGAAACGTGCCGGTCATGCCGAAAGCGACAGGGTCTATGGACCGGATCTCATGTTATCCGTTTTCGATGCCGGCAGCTCCAAGGGCTTGCGCCACTTCCTTTATGGCGCAACGGCCGAAACGCTCGAACAGCTGCAGGCGCGACTTCTCGCGAAATTTCCGCAAGCACAGATCGTCGGCTCCTATGCGCCACCTTTTCGCAAACTGTCGACGCGGGAGGAAACGGAGATTGCTGACCAGCTCAATCGATCGGGCGCCGATATCATCTGGGTCGGCCTGAGCAGTCCAAAGCAGGAGCTCTGGATGGCGCGCATGCGCGATCGTCTGGAAGCATCGATGCTCATCGGGGTCGGAGCCGCATTCGATTTCCACGCCGGCCTCAAGCGGCAGGCTCCAAGGATCATTCAAAGAAGCGGCTTCGAATGGGCGTTCCGCCTTTTGTGCGAGCCGCGACGGCTGTGGCGGCGCTATGCGGTCGTCGTGCCGACCTTCATCTCACTGACGGCATTCCAGAGACTGGGGCTTCGGAAGTTTCCGATCGAAGACGCGGTTTTTGGACCAAGCGCGCCAAAAGAAGCAGCTGCAAAGGTGTAAAGCCATCATGTCCTTATTTGCGTCGCCAGCAATGACACCGCGTCCGTCGAAGGCAGCCACATCAAGTGACATGACGTCGCGGGCGATTGCGGCAGGTTCCGTGCCGCCCATAGCAGCTAAGACCGCCGATCCCTTTGACCGGGCAGGGCTGAATATGCCCGCCGCACTACGGCGTCGGCTTCCTCGGCTTGCAACCTCGTCCTTGCTGGCCGCCGGCGACATTGCAAGCTATTTGGTTGCCTATTTTGTTGTCCTGTCCTTTTTCCCCAGTGGTTTGGAGGGCACGCTGGCGGAGCGTACGTTCGCGATCGCAGCACTCGCCGCGATTATTCTTTACGCATCGGCCGGCCTCTACCCTGGATATCGGTTACATGAGCACGAACATCTGCGGCGGCGCACTGTAGCTGCCGTCAAGGTGGCTGTCCTGGCGGCGTTTGGAGCAATTATCCTCCCGGAGGGGGAACGACTGCTGCTTGCCGTCATTGGGTTCCTCGCTCTCGGGCTGATTGTTCAGCCATTTGTGCATTGGCTTGCACGGGGCCTGTGCTGGAAACTTGGAGTCTGGGGGGAGCACGCGGTTGTCATAGGGGGGGGCAACCTTACCCCCGCTCTCGTGGCCCATTTCAAGAACCACTGGCAGTATGGCATCAGGCCGGAGGCCATTTCCCCCGATAGTGTGGAGGCATTGCCCGATGGCGGGCCATCCATTGCCATGATTGCGGGCGACACAGGCGTGCTTGCACCAGATTTGGCGGCTATGCGTCGGAAGTTCGCCGAAGTCATTTTGCTGTCCGACACGCCGAGCCTCAAGGTAACCGGATTGCGGCCTGCGGATGTCGGCGGAGAAATCGGTATTCGCCTTACCAACAGTGGGAGTTCGGTGAACTCGGACCTGGTTCGCCGAATCCTCGATCTCGCAATCGCCATCCCTGCATCGATCGTCGTCGCCCCATTCATCGCGTTTGCAGCGGCCGCAATCTATGCCATCGATCCGGGCCCCGTCTTCTTCCGGCACACCAGGGAGGGGCGGTCAGGCAAGCCGGTGCACGTCCTGAAATTGAGGACGATGTATCAGGATGCAGAGCAGCGCCTTGAAGCTGTCTTCCGAGACGACCCCAACATGCGCGCCGAGTGGTTGAGCCACTTCAAGCTCAAGGACGATCCGCGCGTCCTTCCGGTGATCGGACATATGCTGCGCTCTTCGAGCATCGATGAGCTGCCGCAATTGGCAAACATCATTGCGGGGCAGATGGCCATCGTCGGACCGCGTCCGTTTCCAGAATATCACCTCTCAGCGATGGACAGCGAATTTCGTGACAAGCGGCGTTCGGTAACACCGGGGCTGACAGGCCTCTGGCAGATATCCGAACGAAGCAATGCGGATATCGAGCTGCAGCAGCAACTCGACGAGTTCTACATCGACAACCGGTCTCTGTGGTTCGACTGCCAAATTCTTCTCAGCACAATCCCTGCGGTGTTCAAGCGCGGGGGAGCCTACTGACCATCCTCGCTTCCGCGAGGCAACCATCAACAACGGAGCATACCAATGCACGGACAAAAGCGAATTATGGTAACCGGCGGCACCGGGTTTCTGGGATCATTCCTGTGCGAAAGGCTTTTGCGCGAGGGCAATGACGTCCTCTGCGTGGACAATTACTACACCGGTTCGCGCGACAATGTGCTGCATCTTCTTGACGATCCTCGCTTTGAGATACTCCGGCACGACATTACCTTCCCGCTCTATGTGGAAGTCGACGAGATCTACAACCTCGCCTGCCCGGCATCTCCTGTTCACTACCAGTTCGATCCTGTGCAGACTGTGAAGACCAATGTGCATGGGGCCATCAATATGCTGGGCTTGGCCAAGCGCACCAAGGCGAAGATCTTCCAGGCTTCCACCAGCGAAGTTTACGGCGATCCGGCAGTCCATCCTCAGACGGAGGACTATCGCGGAAGCGTCAATCCCATAGGCCCGCGGGCGTGTTATGACGAAGGCAAGCGGTGCGCCGAAACGCTGTTCTTCGACTATCATCGTCAATATGGCGTGGAAATCCGGGTGGCGCGGATCTTCAATACCTATGGGCCTCGCATGCAGACCAACGATGGCCGCGTCGTCTCCAATTTCATCGTTCAGGCGCTTCGAAACGAGTCGATCACCATCTTTGGCAACGGCACGCAAACACGGTCGTTCTGCTATGTAGACGACCTGATCGACGGTTTTATCCGTCTGATGGGTGCGCCCGCTGGAGTCACAGGCCCTATCAATCTCGGCAATCCCGGAGAATTCCAGGTCCGTGAATTGGCAGAAATGGTGATCGAAATGACCGGATCGAAGTCCGGTATCGTCTTCAATCCTCTGCCGGTCGACGATCCGACACAGCGCAAGCCCGATATCAGCCGCGCAACGCAACAACTGGGCTGGCAGCCGAAGGTGAACCTTCGTGAGGGGCTTGAGAGAACGATCGCTTATTTCGAGTGGAAGCTTTCCGGCGGCGTAAGGAACAGGCTTAGCGCCAAGTCCTCGCAAGAAGCTTATCCGCATCTGGCGTCTGCGAACGTCGAACTCACTGCTCCTGAAGCCATTCGATAGGGACATGAATAGCAACGTTAATGATCGAAAGCCGCGGCTCGTTTTTTTTCAATGGGACCATCAGCCCAATGCGAACGCGGCCGGTTACCTGCTGCTGCACATGCAGCAGCAGGTCAAATGCCTCACAACACATTTCGATGTCGTCGTCATTAACCGCGACTGCGATTATGCAGAGATATGCGACAGGTACGAACCGGATCTGACGCTGTTTGAAAGCGGTTATCGGTCGCATGGGTCGCGTCGCATAAAAATCACCAACACCAATACCCATATCGTCGTTCCCAAGCTTGGCCTTCATAACGCCGACGCATGGTGCGATCGACGCGCGGGCTTCCTTTCCGATATGGAGCAGTGGGGCATCGAGGCGTATTTCGCGATCGCAACGATGACTCCGGAATATATGCCGGCGGTGAAGGAGAATCTCTTCGTCTGGCCAAATTTCATCGATCCCAAAGTCTACCACGACTATGGCCAGCAAAAGGTCATCCCGGTGATGCTCACAGGTCAGGCCTATGGCCTTTATCCCTGGCGACAGACGGTCTTTCCGATGATCCGCGACCGTTACCCCTGCCTGGTCTCGCCGCAACACGCCTATGAGAGCAAGCTAGCTTCCCAGCTCCTGTCCGGAGAGGCTTACGCGCGCGCGCTCAACTCGAGCCTCGTCGTCCCCACATGCGGCACTATGGGCGGCGAGGTCGTACGCAAGCACTTCGAGATTCCCGGGGCAAATGCCTGTCTCGTGACCGAACGCACAGCAGCAGTGGAGGCAGCTGGCTTTGTCGATATGGAGAACTGTGTCTTTGTTGACGGCCAAAACGTCGTCGAGCGACTAGATTACCTTTTTGCCCATCCCGACGAAATACGGCGTATCACGAAAGCCGGTTACAGTTTGATCCATTCGTGTCACACACTGAGCCACAGGCCGCAAATATATCAGTGGTTCATGCTGAACAAAGGCCTGCAGTTCGGTGAAAAGATCATTCAGTCCGGCCCCTTCGGCGATCTTACAAAGGTTCAGCGTAGCTCCAGGCGAGAGAGCGTCCATATCGTGGGGGAAGCCAGCGATCGCGCTTTGCTGAAGCAGGGCGACTTGCTTCTCGAGCAGGGCAGGGTGGCGGAGGCCAAGCAGTGCTACGCGCGCTGCCTGGACTATGTATCCTACCTGCCCGAAGCTAAATTCCGCCTTGCCATCTGTGCGTTGCAGGAGGGCGACGCCGATCACGCCTATGAGCTTCTGGTGGACCTGGTCAAGGTGACCATGAGCGAATATGGGGCACTCAACCCGGATCCGGTCGAGTGGGCGTACTTCCTTCTCGCTTTAATCTCCAGAGGCCAGTTTGAGCGGGCGCGAAGGCTGCAAGATTTCTATCCATCGCTATCCCACGACGAATTCAGGCGCGCGCGCCTCGTCATCGCGCAACTCGGTCGCTCAGGCGATGGGGTCGTCTCGGGGCGGTATGGCAGGGATCGAAAAAGCATTCATCAGATTCCTGATCGGAGCGATTCCGAGTGGCTTGCATGGTTTTCCGATATTCTTGAGCGCTGTCAGCAGCCAGATCTTGCAAATGTTCTTCGTCACGCTCCCGTCGGCGGAAGCAGCGCCGGCGAGAAAGTAACATCTCTACAATTCAAACGTGATGCTGGCTGGCGTCTGCGACTATATTCAGGCGTCGATGGCCTGATGGTCAGACTGCGCCTGAATGGCCTGCGGCCGAATGTGCCGCCGCTGCCTGAGTTCCGATATTTCTGGCATCTTGCGCGGGGTCTGGTCCCGCATTCGCAGAGAGGCCCGTTGCGCAAGATCCGAATAGCGCTTTCCAGGCTTCCTATCGGCACCGGCAATTAGCCGTGGGAAAATTGCACATGCAAACAGCGACACCTGGAGAGTCGTACATGACAGACTTTCCAAGTGAGGCTGAAGATGCAATCGCGGACTCGGTGGCGTATTTGCCGTGCAGCCACCGAGGATGTTTAGAGCGAGAATGCGCTCCTGATGCGATCCAAGATCTGATCGGCCGACCGCATCAGCACAGGCTGTTTGTCGCAGAGCCGCCCGAAAGAAACAGATCGTTGAGCTTGAACACGACTTCCGTTCTGTTCGTCGCTTTGACCTTTTTCATAATATTGCGAACATGCACCTTTACAGTGCTTTCTCGCAGGTTGAGCTCATAAGCGATAATTTTGTTTGCCTTTCCGCGTCGGAGCGCCTCCACGACTTCGACCTGACGATCCGTGAATATGCCGGCTAGCGGGCGTGCGGTCGAATTGCTCGAGTCCAGCAAATGACGCATGGCGAACAGGGCGCTTGCAGGCACAAAAATTCCTCCTGCCACCGACAGCGCGATCAGCTCCATACAGACACTGACGCTGACTGAGGCGGGGATGAACCCTTTGGCTCCGTACTCAAGTGCCCTAACGATTTGACCGAAATCGTCGCTATCGGCCAATACGATGAGTGGCGTTGATACAAATTCTGACGAAAGCTTCCGGATTTGCTCCGAAACGGCCGGTTCATCGATCTTTTTGCCGCCGACGTTCAAGAGGATTGCCGAAAGCGGAGGATATTCGTCGCGCTTCTGCTTCCACTCCTCAATTGATCCAAATGCCAGAATCTGCAAATCCGCCTTTTCGGCAGCCATGCATTGCGCCAGGCATTGCCGATCAAGCTCACGATTATCGAGAATGACAAGCGAATGCGTGTGTCTTCCCGGCACGACAGCTGTGTTCGGATTATCTATCCTGAGGGGAAGAGCTACGTTCTCCTGCCTGAGGTCCAAATTCGGTATAAGTGCTGAATTCACAGCTTCACCCTCCCCTAACACGTTACGCTCAACTAAGGCTCCGAGTACCAACCCCTCTCAATTCGGGGGTTTAGGAAACTCTAAAGTAGGAATCGAATACCACAATTCGCGGGGCGTTACAGTAGCTAATATAGGCTAAGTAGCGCACAACTTTCATAACAAGTCGGAAATATAAAGTAAATCTGAAGTAGTCTTACGCGTTACTAGATAATTTTCAGGATAAACTTCATCGTTACACCGTAGTTTGTGACGGGTCACTAAATGCATGGAAACAATCGCAGTCTCCGGCGTAGGACCGGCTGCGGATGCGGTCGGTGAGTCCGCCACCAACGTTGGCCGATGTATGAACATGGGCGTAAGTCATCATAAGTAGATACGCCTTTAGGTGAATAACCTTAAACGTTTTGTTTCTTTACTCAGATGCAGAAAACAATTCTCTTTGCAATGTAGAAAAATATTAGCCCTGTCGGTGTGAAACCTTGGGTGCAATCAAGCGATTGTTGGTTTCAACTGAAAGTCTGGGCGTGTTCAAGAGTAGGGGTTTTGCAGGGATGATTGCATCAAACGTCAAGCTGGATGACGGCACCATTATCCACCATCCGGATCTTGTGAATCTATACGGCTGCACAATCGGCGCCGGAACGCGCATCGGCACCTTCGTTGAGATCCAGAAAAACGTCCTGGTCGGAAAAAGCTGCAAGATCTCCAGCCATTCCTTCCTCTGTGAGGGCGTGACGCTGGAAGACGGCGTGTTCATAGGCCACGGGGTCATGTTTACGAACGACACATACCCGCGCGCCGTCAATCCGGATGGCAGCCTCCAGACGGAGGCCGACTGGATTGTCGTCCCGACCCTGGTCAAGCGCCACGCGTCGATTGGCAGCAACGCCACCATTCTGCCTGGCGTGACCATCGGAGAGGCTGCGCAGGTCGGCGCCGGAGCCGTTGTAACAAAAGATGTACCGGATGGCGCCATTGTTATTGGCGTTCCGGCCAGGGTGATCGGTCGCGTCAATGACGGACCAGTCGACATGTATGCGTCGGGAGGAATGAAATGATCGGCATTGCTGTTGTTGGGTATGGATATTGGGGCCCGAATCTGGTGCGCAACATCTCGGAGGCGGCCGGAGCGCACCTCGTTTCTGTCTGTGATCTTAATGTTGAGCGGTTGGCGGCTGTCAAAAGCCGCTACCCCGCCGTGACGATCACCGATGATTTCGAGGAAGTGCTGCGTGATCCAAGAGTTGATGCCATCGCTATCGCGACGCCGGTCTTCACCCATTTCAAGCTCGCAATGCAGGCTATGATGGCCGGAAAGCATGTCTTCGTCGAAAAGCCGATGGCATCGACGACGGAGGAAGCTTCGCGGATGGTCGAAGAGGCCGCACGCCGACGCCTCGTGCTGGCAGTGGATCATACCTTCGTCCACACCGGCGCCGTCCGCAAGATGCGCGAACTGGTCGAGAACGGCTTGGGCGACATGTATTATTATGACTCGGTTCGGGTCAATTTGGGGCTCTTCCAGCATGATGTCAGCGTCATCTGGGACCTCGCGGTGCATGATCTCTCCATCCTGGACCATGTTGTGCAGGAAAGGCCGGTGGCCGTTTCAGCGACAGGCATGAGCCATGTCCTCGGCGAGCCGGAAAACATCGCCTATCTCACGCTCTTCTTCGAAAGCAAGCTCATCGCACACATCCACGTCAATTGGCTGGCGCCGGTCAAGGTGCGCCGCACGCTGATCGGTGGCAGCAACAAGATGGTCGTCTACGACGATCTGGAGCCCAGCGAAAAGATCAAGGTCTACGACAAGGGCATCACGCTGAACCCCAATTCTCAGGCTTACGGCGAGAAAGTGCATCAGATGATGGTTGGCTACCGCAGCGGCGACATGTGGGCGCCCAAGCTCGATATGACCGAAGCACTGAAACGCGAACTGGATCAGTTCGTCGAGTGCATCGAGCAGAACTCGCGGCCCATTACGGACGGCCATGCCGGCTTGCGCGTCGTTCGCATTCTGGAAGCTGCAAGCCGGTCGTTAGCCCAGCGCGGTCGCATCATCGAGCTCGAAGAGGCAAGGCGCATCGCATGATCCCGTTCCTGGACATTAAGGCACAATATCAGTCAATCAAGGGTGAGATCGACGCCGCTGTGCTCGGCGTCCTCGCCTCGGGGCAGTACGTATTGGGCGACGAGGTCGCGCATTTCGAGCAGGAATTCGCCGACTATTGCAACGTCAAGCATGCGATAGCGGTCAACACCGGAACGAGTGCCTTGCATCTTGCCCTGCTTGCGGCGGGCGTTGGTCCCGGCGATGAGGTCATTACGGTGCCATTCACGTTCGTCGCAACCGTGTCGGCGATCTGCTATACGGGTGCGCGACCCGTGTTCGTCGATGTTGAGCCCGTGACACTCACGATGGATCCGGCGGAGGTCGAGGCAAAGATTACTCCCCGCACCAAGGCCATTGTTCCTGTCCATCTCTACGGTCAAATGGCCGATATGGACGCGATCAAGGCAATTGCCGAGCGCCACGGGATACCCGTCATCGAAGACGCCTGCCAGGCCCATGGCGCGCAATACAAAGGCCACCGTGCCGGCAGTATCGGCCTATCCGGCTGCTTCAGCTTCTATCCGGGCAAAAACCTCGGCGCCTGCGGCGAGGGGGGTATGGTCGTTACGAATGACGATGATCAGGCCAAGACGATGCGCATGCTGCGAGACTGGGGTCAGGAGCAACGCTATCACCATCTGCTGAAAGGCTTTAACTATCGCATGGACGCCATTCAAGGCGCGATCCTGCGTGTCAAGCTCCGGCACCTTGAAGACTGGACCGAGGCGCGTCGCGCTCATGCGCGCCGCTACTCTTCGCTGCTTGCCGGATCGACGGATTTGACAATCCCTGTCGAAGCAGCCGACCGGCGTCACGTCTATCATGTCTATGCCATAAGAAGCCACGATCGCGATGGGCTTCAACGCCTGCTCAGCGCGGAAGGCATTCCGTCCGGGCTGCATTATCCCATCCCTGTTCATCTGCAGAAAGCCCATGCCGACCTTGGTTACCAGGCCGGGGACTTCCCGGTTTCGGAAGCCGCCGCACGGGAGGTCCTCTCGCTGCCGATCTATCCAGAGATGCCTGTACGACACGTTGACCAGGTGGCCGCCGCGCTGGAGTACGCCTATGTCAGTTAACCGCCCAGGCGAGGCTCGACTGGTGCAGGCGGTCCATGGTCGCCATGAAAGGCCGGCAGATCCTGACTACCAAACTGGGTTGGTCGAAGAGCTCAGACAATCATACGGGCGCGCTGGCCTGATAGACCTCTATGGTCGTTTCGCCACAGGTGACGGGGTCGTCGACACTCTGATGCGCAAAGCCATCTGGCAAGCGATCGCGCGGAACTGCGGCGCGGGACTTCAGGTCGCGGGCGGCGCCGGTTTCAAACATCCGGAAACGTTCGAAATCGGCAATGGCGTGTTCATCGGCGCCCAGGCCTATATCCAGGGACGCTTCGACGGCACCTGCGTGATCGGCGACAATGTCTGGATCGGCCCGATGGCCTATTTCGATGCACGCGATCTGGTTATCGAGGACTGTGTCGGCTGGGGTCCTGGCGCCAAAGTGCTTGGGTCGACCCACACGGCACTGCCGGTGGATGTGCCGATCATTCGCACGGATCTCGAAATCAAGCCGGTCCGCATCGGCGCATGGGCCGATATTGGAACGAACGCAACAATTCTTCCCGGCGTGAGCATCGGGAAGGGGGCGATCGTCGGAGCGGGCGCTGTCGTTGTTTCCGATGTCGAACCGTTTTCAGTCGTGGCGGGCGTGCCGGCGAAGTTTATACGCTGGCGCACGGAAGCCGATGCTGTGGTCGATATATCGCGTGGAGGAAGATCGTGAGAGATCAACGGGTACTCATTACCGGCGGAGCCGGCCTGATCGGGTCGCATATCGCCGATCTCGTCGCATTGGAGAAGCCGCGCGAGATTATCATCCTCGACAACTTCGTGCGCGGACGCCGGGACAATCTCAGCACGGCAATAGGTGGCGGGTCCGTCAACATTATCGAGGGAGATATCCGTGACAGAGCCTTGCTGGCGAAAACCTTCGAGGGTGTGGACATCGTCTTTCACCAGGCGGCCATTCGCATCACGCAATGCGCGGAAGACCCACGGCTTGCCTTCGATGTGCTGGCCGAAGGCACGTTCAATGTTCTCGAAGCTGCCGTAAAGGCAGGCGTGTCGAAGGTCGTCGCTGCCTCTTCAGCCTCTGTGCTGGGCTTGGCCGAGACCTTTCCGACCACCGAAGCCCATCATCCATATAATAACAGGACGATCTACGGCGCGGCCAAGACCTTCAACGAGGGGCTGCTTCGCAGCTTCGCGGAGATGTACGGCCTGCGCTATGTGGCGCTGCGCTATTTCAACGTATACGGGCCGCGAATGGACGTTTACGGTGCCTATACCGAAGTGTTGATCCGCTGGATGGAGCGTCTGGCGACCGGAATGCCACCCCTCATCTACGGAGACGGCAGCCAGACGATGGACTTCGTCGATGCACGTGACATCGCCCGGGCAAACCTGCTGGCTGCGAAGAGCGATGTCACCGATGAGGTGTTCAATGTCGCGAGCGGCGAGGAAATAAGCCTCCTGCAGCTTGCGCAGATGCTGAGCAGCATCATGGGGGTCTCACTCGAACCGCAGCACAAAGAAGCCCGCGCGGTCAACGGCGTAACCCGTCGTCTTGCCGATATCAGCAAGGCCGAGAAACTCCTTGGCTTCAAAGCGGAAATATCGATGGAACAAGGGCTTCGCGACCTTGTCGCCTGGTGGCAGTCGAAGACCGCTGCGGCAGGAGGGCAAGCTGCATGAGCGCGTCTCTCTCAACGATTCCGGTCGCCAAGCCCGTCCTCGGAGAAGAGGAGGCCGAAGCAGCGCGCCGCGTTATTATGTCAGGATGGGTAACGCAGGGACCGGAAGTCGCGGCCTTCGAGGGCGAATTCGCAGCCTTTGTCGGCGCCGCACATGCCTGCGCGGTTTCAAACTGCACGACCGCACTGCATCTCGCCTTGATGGCGGTCGATGTCGGTGCCGGCGATGAAGTCATCACGGTCAGCCATTCGTTCATCGCCACCGCGAACGCTGTTCGATACTGCAATGCGGTCCCTGTCTTCGTCGACATCGAAGCAGATGGTTACAATATCGACCCCAGCCTGATCGAAGCAGCCATCACGCCCCGCACCAAGGCAATCCTATGTGTGCATCAGCTTGGCATGCCTTGCGATCTCCGCTCGATCGTGGAGATCGGCAAGCGCTATCAGCTCCCGGTCATCGAAGATGCTGCATGCGCGACGGGAAGCGAAATCCTGTGGGACGGGCGTTGGGAAAAGATAGGCAAGCCGCATGGCGACATTGCCTGCTTCTCCTTCCATCCCCGGAAGGTCGTCACGACAGGTGATGGTGGCATGTTGACCACCGCCAATCCCGAGTATGATCGAAAGTTCCGGCTGTGGCGTCAGCATGGCATGAGCGTCACCGATGCTGTTCGCCATGGCTCGAAACAGGTGATCTTCGAAGACTATGACGAACTGGGCTACAACTACCGTATGACCGACCTTCAGGCTGCCGTCGGAAGGGAACAGTTACGGCGGCTGCCGGGGCTGATTGCGCAGCGCAGGCGGCTCGCCGAGCAATATCGTGAGCGCCTGTCTACGATCCCTGGGCTCTCACCGGTCGAGCCGCATTGGGCTCGTAGCAACTGGCAGAGCTTTTGCGTGAGACTGCCTGATGCCGTCGACCAGCGGAAGGTCATGCAGACACTGCTCGATCAAGGGATCTCGACCCGGCGCGGTGTGATGAACATTCATCTGGAAGGTGCCTATTCCGACCAGAGTTCTTATCGTGCCGCCACAAGTCTGGAGCGAAGCGTGGCAGCGCAGCGGCAAACGGTAGTCCTTCCGCTTTATGCTCAGATGACGGATCTCGACATTGTCAGGGTTGTCGAAGCACTTCGAAGCTCATTGGCTGAGGTCGCCAACATACCCGCCTTACAGCACGATAGGGATATCGCTCTTGTATGATTTCCTGATTGCGTGATGCAATCTTTGTTGTGCCGCAGGACCTGATGCGCATCGCTTCGATGCGCATTTTTTGTTAGAGCCTTTCCTGGTCAATTTGAAGCATTCTGTTGGCTCAAACGGAGTCGGATGGTCGACCCCGGCCGGCGCGCGTCGAAGCCAAGCTCTACGGCCAAGCCGGCAGGTCGATCAGGCAGGCCCGTTTCAGCCAACCCCCGCAGATTTGCCCAGCAAATCTGCAAGACTCTAGAATTGCCGGCCGCATCGCTTCGCATGGCGAAGCAGTGCGGCCGGTGGGCCGGGCATCTCTCCACCTGGATCAGAGGCGATCGGCTCGGACGTACCTTGGGGTATGCCCTTCGCCAATCGCCTTTTCCCGGACGAACACCTGTTCCGGCAGAATGATTCAATCTGACCCGGAAAGGCTCTAGGCGAACTTCGCGATCCATCCTCTGATCACTGCAGGCATCACTTCGGGCGGAAGAAGCTGGACCAGCATGCGCAGCGAGTAGATCCCAGTCAGAGCTACGGCCAAGGTGCCGATCCCTATCGCCGGCCATAACGGCAAGACCCAAAACGCCGAGAATACCAGCACCGATGCAGGCAGGAAAAGCAGCACGTGCCTGCGGTTGGCTGCGGATCCGCGGAAGCCGGTAAGCCGCCGCACGATCACGTAAATGAGGATGCTATGCCAGACGTAGAGGCCGAAAAACGCCATGCCGGCTCCTGGCGTACCGAACTTCGATACGAAGTGCCATGCCAGCCCTACATGCACGAGCGTGGCCGCCACCTCCGTCCAGAAGAAAATGGATTGTGCACGCTTCGCCAGGATGATGAAGCCCATCGGCCACGCGATGATCCTGAGCATCATGCCAAGGCAGATCCAGCGCAAGAGATCAACCGCGCCATGAAACTCCGAAGAATAGAATAGGCTCATCATGAGCGGCGCCAACGTCAAAGTGGCGAGCAGACCGGGGCCGGCAAGAAGGATGCTGATTTCCATCTGTTCGTTAACCAGGCGGTTGCATTCGGCATGATTATCCGCAGTCGTGGTCAGGCGCGGATAGAAGTCCGTTCCCATCGCCTGCAAAATGAAGCCGGCATAGAGACCGCCCAACCCCCAGGCTGCCTGATACAATCCTGCGGCCATCACGCCCCCATCCTTCAATATGATGATGCGGATGGCATAGGCCGCGCCGAAGGTTAGAAGTCCGCTCGCCATGAACACGGCGCCAAATCTCAGCAGAGGTGCCCACTCTTGGCCAAATTGGCGAGCCGACATTCGCGGCGAGTGTGCGCCTATCCGTCTGCTGTACCACCAGGTGGAGAGTGTTGTGACGGCCGCAATCGCTACGACAGAGGGTGCGATCGCCTGCGCGCCGAACAGGTAAATCAGCGGGACCGTGATAACCGTGCCGAAAAAACCTGTGAGCACATTGATGCGGGCAAGATTTGCAATGCCACGTAAGCCCTGGATCAACGCCGTCTGCCCGGACGACACTATCCGGAAAAATACGGCGAGCGAGAGCAGTGCGATGCCACCGGCGTGCTGGTAGTCGCCGAAGGTGAACCCCGAGACGGGAAATGCCAGCGCCGCAAGAAGGAGCGCGCCAACCACCCCGAGTACTATCGATATGCGTCTCAACGCCTTCGCCGACTGTGCGATCCTCGCTTCGTCGCCGGTACCGGCGGCCTCGGCGACCTGTCGCACCCCGCTGCCGCCCAGTCCCAGGCCAGCGGCCGTTTGCGCGATATCGACGATTGACTGGTAGAGGCCCATGAGCCCCACGCCTTCAGGCCCAAGCAGAACGGCCAGGGCCTTGTTGCGAATGATGCTTAAAGCGACGTTCACGAGCGAGGAACCGCCCATCAGCATCGTCGACTTGAGGATCTGGGTATAAGTCTGCCCACTGGCTGGGATCATGCGCAAAGTCATCAATCATCCTTGGCCGCTATGCTGTGGGGCGGGATCTCCGGCGCGCTGTCGCCGACATGTTTACCAACGCCGCTTCGGAGATATGCGGCAAAGGCATTCCTGTTGGGGCAGGGAGCGAATTCAAGACCTGGTCGGGTTTATAACAGCTTGTCGCGCACGTAGTCGGAACGCCTTGGTGCTGCTCAATCGTCCGCTGCGGCCTCGTTTGTAATACATGCTTTTCGCGGGTCACTGGCTTGCCTGACTGGCGTGTGTCTCAGTTTCACGCGACAGGTCGGCGGGCGCGGCCTGAGACACCGGATCGGCAATTGGGGTTCGAACGACCCTCACAACATCACCCGGGATCAGCGCCGTTGTTTCGGAGGCCTGGAACTGCCTGATTTGCCCTTCGCTTCGCCGGCTCACCGTAAACGTCAGCGGGAGCGCCTCGTCGGTGGTAGTCGAGCCTCCTGCCGCAAGGTCATCGAGAAGCAGTTTTTGCGTCATCTCGCGCTTCAATTTGAACTGATCGAGGCTTGCCTGTTCCGACTGCAATTCGGAAGCGACTTCGCTTCGCCGCGTGTCATAAAGCCCCTCAAGATTTCGCGTTGTCTCACTGATCGCCTGACGGCCCCGCATGATGGCGGTGACAAGGTCGAGCCGATCGGAGCGGTAGGTGGTGAGCAACCGTTCCAGATCCAATTGACGCGACGAGAGTGTGAGGCCTTTCGAAACCAGCGTTTTGACGCTGGTCAGCTGCTCCTCGATAGATTTGATATTGTCCTCCGAGCCCTGCACCTTCTCGCCCAGCATGCCGACTTCACTGTTCAAAAGATCACGCAATTCCGTGAGCGCCTTCGACTGCCTGTCCAGCGCATTTGCACGAGCCTGAAAAATAACCCGTTCCTCGTTGTATATTCCCGCAGCGTATCGCTGATCGACGCCGACCGTCTGATCGAACGAGATCTCCTTTGCCCCGATCATCTCTGCTTGGAGCCGTGCTAATTTGGCAGTGCTGCGCAGCAGCGAGTGGTCGATTTCCCGCAATTCGCCTGCGAGTTTGATCGTCTGCGATTGCTGCTGACTTGTGGCGCGGAATGGGCCACCGCTCATTGCCAGGGATTGCAGGACGGTAAGTCCGGAACGGAATTTGTACTCCCCAGGCGTGGTTACGTCTCCGACGACATAGATTGGCGGGTATTCAAGAATTTCGATGGTGACGGCGGGTGGCTGAACCAATCCGATTTTTTCTTGCAAACGCTTGGCAATCTCGGTTGTGAGGCTGGTGTTATCGAGATTGCCGACGGAAACGGATCCAAGAAAGGGCAGAAAGACAGCGCCTTCATCCGAGACGGTGTATTCGCCGCCAAGCGCATCCCATCTTTCATATTGGCCTTTGGACTGCATCCATTGGACAATCGTCAGACGGATTTTCGTTTGCGGAGCAAAAGCAGCGTCATTGGCGAGAGCCGGCGGTACAGTTCCGGCAAGAAAGACCAGTGTACTGATGACAAGTGTCGCCGGAAAAAACACGTTGAGAACGCGATACGATAGCTTCATTTACATGTCCAGCCTGCAATAGCATCCTTAAACGGACACCGGTTCAACGCCTTACGCGTTACGCGAGCGTCGGGCACCAGGTCCGAAGCCTTAATGCCAGTGTGCAATCTGGCGAAGCCTTGAGGAAGGTGGCGGTTGTTTGCTTCGCCTAATCACTATTGATGAGGTGGGGGAGGGTGCTTAACCTAAACCGGGCAGCAACATACACCTTCGTTGCGGTACAGAGGCATTGGCCCGGGAAATCAGGTGATCATGCGCAGGAAGAGGCGCGCTCGCCGCGCAGGACAACGATCCCTTGCGGCAGAGCCATTGTTTGGATCGTCGATTTCGAGACGTTGATATTGACCGGCGGCGCCGCCTTAACGGTCGGAGCAAAGGAAAAAATGCCCCGAAACGAACACCTTGCGTGTCTCGCGCATCACGTGGCCGATGCCAACAATGTCGTTGCCCAAAGGATACCGCCTGTAGAGCGAAAGGCGTAGGACCTACTCGCTTATTTTTGGGCTATCATTCAGGGCTTCGTAGCAAACGATCCCCGTAGAATCGATCCCGATAATCTCGCGAGAGAGGGCCCCGCCATGTATCGCAACGCTCGCCGGTGGACATCACGCTCACTCCTGCTGGATTCGTTGGTTCCCCGATGGCTGACCGTCGGCGGAAAGGGAAGGCCTGGCAAGCCTGCCGATAAGCGCGAGGATAGTGCTCAACTTGCGACATCCGTGCAGACGGCCGAGGGAAACAAGCATGATGGTACGCTTGTCGACAATCCCTACAACAACGCGGCGCTCAACGAGCACGATGTTGGTCCGAGTGGGGGCGTGATTGGCGACGCGGAAGGTGGGGTGGATATCAACCACCTAGCGCTGCCCTTGCCTGCCCTGCCTGACGCTTTCACAGCAAATCGCGAGACAGGGGTTCGAAGCGGGGACACTGCCGCGTCTCGGTTGTTCGCCCACACGCCTGGTTTTGCAAGTTTCGAGCGGGACGCGCACGGTGTCGCATTCGGGGCTCAATCGTCCCTTTATCGCACCTACGCTGGAATGAGCCTCATAGGCGACGATCCTTTGGCTCCGTATCTGTCGCAAAGCTCTTCACCGATAGTTTCGGGACAGGGTTCTGTCGCGGTGACGGGCGAGCGTGCGCACTCGGGCAACGTCGTCATCCTCGAATCGAGCCCGTCAGCGCAGGCGACCGCGCAGCATGATGGAGTTAACTCGCTGGCTTTTGGCATGCCCTTTGGTGTGTGCGGATGCGGTTATTTTACCTCTCCTACGCGGATTCTCGATTGGGCCCATGGCGGCGCCGTGCTCCAACAGGACGGTCAATTACCGGGAACCAGGCTGACCGAGGGGCCGGACTTTGTATCGACGATCAAGCGGGCCATGGGCGCCTCGATCAGCGACCCGCTTCTCGATCGTAACCTTTCCCCTCTCTCGGGCTGGCGCGGGACCGCAACATGGACGGATTCGCCGATCTTGAACGGATCGTTGCCAGGCGGCGGAGAAATCGGAACGGGCACCGCCACATCCAAGGGTATCGGCACTCTTTCCGGCTCGGTGACGACGCCACCTTCAACGCAGCGGTCGTTGACGACGCAAAATCTGGCGGCCGCGGCTGCGGCAAGCAACCTGATCGTGCTGGAAAATCAGAAGCAGGGTAACCCAGAGAGCGAGTGGGGCATCGACGGTGCCGGTAGCTCCAACATCGAGGGATTTGCGACCGACATCAGCGTCGACAATGGCAAGACGATCAGCTTCAAGATCAATACGAATTCCACCAACTATCGGATCGATATATACCGGCTCGGCTATTATGGCGGCATGGGCGCGCGCAAGGTCGACACCATTCAGCATACCGGATTGCAGAATCAACCTAATCCGTTGCGCAATGCGACGACCGGCACGGTCGATGCCGGCAATTGGGCCGTGTCGGCCTCGTGGACCGCACCCGAGGACGCCGTATCAGGCGTCTATATCGCCAAGCTCGTGCGTCAGGATGGCACCTCCGGCGAAAATCACATCCCGTTCATCGTGCGCGACGACGACAGCCACAGCGACATCGTCTTTCAGACGGCAGACCAGACCTGGCAAGCTTACAACGGTTGGGGTGGCGCAAACCTCTATGGCGGCAACGGTCCGGCGACGGGGCAGGGTGCGGGTCGCGCCTATGCGGTCAGCTACAACAGACCGATCGCGACCCGCGGCGGGGTTGGCACTTTTGCCGGTCCGCAGGATTATCTGTTCGGCGCCGAATATGCGGGCATCTACTGGCTGGAACAGAACGGCTATGACGTCTCCTACCTGTCGGGTGTCGACGCCGACCGCTATGGCAGCCTGTTGCTCAATCACAAGACCTATGTTGATGCTGGGCATGACGAATACTGGTCTGGTCAGCAGCGGACCAATGTCGAAGCAGCGCGCGATGCGGGCGTCAACCTGATGTTCTGGAGCGGTAACGAGGTCTATTGGCGCACCCGTTGGGGCAATGCCTATAGCGCCGACGGCACGCCCTATCGCACTCTGATCACCTATAAGGAGACATTTTCGCCCGGCGCGAGCATCGACCCTTCGAACGAATGGACAGGCACATTCCGTGATCCGCGCCTCAGCCCACCCGCCGTCGGCGGTGGAAACCCGGAAAACTCACTGACCGGACAGTTGTTCAAGGTCGATGATGTCGGCAGCAATCTCGCCGCCATCACGGTCGGATATGACGACGCCAACCTGCGCTTCTGGCGCAATACGAGTGTTGCCAATCTTCAGCCTGGCCAGACCGCAACGCTCACCAAAAACTATCTTGGTTACGAATGGGACGAAGCGGTCGATAACGGCTTCGATCCGGCCGGCCTTGTCAAGCTGTCGTCGACGACGCTTCCGGTCAGCACCTACTTGCTTGACTACGGAAATACCACCGGCAATGCGACGTCGACCCACAATTTGACGCTCTATCGTGCGCCGAGCGGTGCACTGGTGTTCGGCGCCGGTACCGTGTACTGGACATGGGGCCTGAGCGACAATCACGACAACCAGGCGACTCCGACCGATCCCCGCGTACAGCAGGCAATGGTCAATCTGCTTGCCGATATGGGCATTCAGCCTGGGACGCTGCAATCCGGGCTTGTCGCTACAACCGGTTCCACGGACCATGTTGCACCGACCTCCGTCATCACGGTGCCCGCGACGGTGGCCGTCGGATCCAACGTGACGATTACGGGCACTGCTGCCGACACGGGCGGCGGGGTGGTCGCCAGCGTCGAGGTTTCGACCGACAACGGCGCGAGCTGGCATCCAGCGACAGGCGATGAGAACTGGACCTATAGCTGGTCGCCGCAGGTCGCCGGTAGCTACACGATCCGGTCCCGCGCCGTCGACGACAACATCAACCTTGAAACACCCTCCGCCGGGCGAACGGTCACCGTCAGCGGACCGAGTTACACGTCTCTGTTCGGTTCGGCGACGCCAGCGGTCGTCAACACCGACGATACCTCAGCCGTTGAACTCGGGGTCAAATTCCAGACCTCTGTGGCAGGGACCGTCACCGGGATTCGCTTCTACAAGGGCAGCCAGGATACGGGCACGCACACCGGTTCTTTATGGTCGAGCACCGGTACGCGGCTTGCTACCCTCACCTTCACCAACGAGACCGCCAGCGGCTGGCAGATCGCCTATTTCACCAGTCCGGTGGCGCTGACGGCCGGACAAACCTATACAGCGTCTTACCACACGAATACCGGTCACTATTCGACAACCGCCGACTACTTCATCTCCAATGTGACGAGTGGGCCTCTGACGGCGCCGGCCAGCGGCAACGGCGTATACACCTATGGCAGCGCCAGCCTCTTCCCCACAGGCACATTCCAGTCGACGAACTATTGGGTCGATGTGATGTTTAGCACGTCGGGATCGAACACGACGCCGACGGCAGTTGCCGATGCGGGGGATGCGACCGAGAAGGGTGGCGTGGGCAACGGTTCGGGTGGTGTGGTTGCCAGCGGCAATGTGCTGACCAACGATACCGATACGGATGCCGGTGACACCAAGACGGTGACGGCGATCCGCTTCGGCGCCACAACCGGCACGCTCGGTTCGGCACTGAACGGCACCTATGGCAGTCTCGTGCTCAGCGCATCGGGCGTCTATAGCTATGCCGTCAACGAGACCAATGCCGCCGTGCAGGCATTGCGGCAGTCGACCAACACGCTGAGCGATGTCTTCAGCTATACGATGCGTGACACGGCCGGCGCCACCGCCACGGCCAGCCTCACCGTCACCATCCATGGCGCCAACGACGCGCCGGTGCTGGCGGTCCAGACGGCTAGCCAGAACGCCACCGTCGGCTCTGCCTTCTCGTTCACGCTGCCGACGACGACCTTCACCGATGTCGACAGCGGCGAGACGCTGGCCTATGCGGCAACGTCCGCCGACGGCACGGCGCTGCCTGGCTGGCTGAGCTTCAATGCCTCGACGAGGACCTTCTCCGGAACGGCGACGACATCAGGTACCTATGGCGTCAGGGTCACGACGACCGACCTTGGCGGCCTCACCGCCACTGAGACCTTCAACATCGCCGTGTCGACATCAGGCAACACGACGCCGACGGCGGTTGCCGATGCCGGGGATGCGACCGAGAAGGGTGGCGTGGGCAACGGTTCGGGCGGCGTTGTTGCCAGCGGCAACGTGCTGACCAACGACACCGATGCGGATGCCGGTGACACCAAGGCGGTGACCGCAGTCGGCTTCGGCGCGACATCAGGCACGCTCGGTTCGGCGCTGAACGGCGCCTATGGCAGTCTCGTGCTCAGCGCATCGGGCGTCTATAGTTATGCCGTCAACGAGACCAATGCCGCCGTGCAGGCATTGCGGCAGTCGACCAACACGCTGAGCGAAGTCTTCAGCTACACGATGCGCGACACTGCCGGCGCCACCGCCACGGCCAACCTGACCGTCACCATCCATGGCGCCAATGACGCGCCGGTGCTGGCTGTTCAGACGGCTGCCCAGAACGCCAGCGTCGGCACAGCCTTCTCCTTTGTCCTGCCGACAACGACCTTCACCGATGTCGACAGCGGTGAAACGCTGACCTACACGGCAACGGCTGCCGACGGCACGGCACTGCCTGCCTGGCTCGCCTTCAACGCCACGACGCGGACCTTCAGCGGCACACCGACGACATCCGGCACCTATGGCGTCAGGGTGACGGCAACCGACCTCGGCGGCCTTGCCGCCAACGAGACCTTCAATATCACTGCGACAGTGGCGCCTGCGACCTACAGCCTGTTCAACGCCTCCAGCACACCGGCCCAGACCAACCTCAACGACGGTCAGCAGCTCGAGGTCGGCGTCAAGTTCCAGTCGAACGTTATCGGTGATGTCACCGCCATCAAGTTCTACCGCAACGCCAACGACAACGGACAGAACGTCGTCGATCTGTGGACCACGACCGGCACCAAGCTTGCCACCGCCACCTTCACCAACACCACGGCGAGCGGCTGGCAGACGGTGAACTTCACAACGCCCGTCACCATCGCCGCCAACACCACCTATATCGCCTCCTACCACACCACCGGCGCATACGTGGCAACCAACAATTTCTATACGACCGCCGTCACCAGTGGTCCGCTGACGGCCCAGTCGAGCGCTGTCGCCGGCGGCAACGGCGTCTACCGCTATGGCGGATCCGCCACCGTAGGCATTTTCCCGAATGCCACCTTCAACGCTGCCAATTATTGGGCCGATGTGGTCTTCCGTCCGGCATCGACAACACCGAACACGACGCCGACGGCAGTTGCCGATGCGGGGGATGCGACCGAGAAGGGTGGCGTGGGCAACGGTTCGGGTGGTGTGGTTGCCAGCGGCAATGTGCTGACCAACGATACCGATACGGATGCCGGTGACACCAAGACGGTGACGGCGATCCGCTTCGGCGCCACAACCGGCACGCTCGGTTCGGCACTGAACGGCACCTATGGCAGTCTCGTGCTCAGCGCATCGGGCGTCTATAGCTATGCCGTCAACGAGACCAATGCCGCCGTGCAGGCATTGCGGCAGTCGACCAACACGCTGAGCGATGTCTTCAGCTATACGATGCGTGACACGGCCGGCGCCACCGCCACGGCCAGCCTCACCGTCACCATCCATGGCGCCAACGACGCGCCGGTGCTGGCGGTCCAGACGGCTAGCCAGAACGCCACCGTCGGCTCTGCCTTCTCGTTCACGCTGCCGACGACGACCTTCACCGATGTCGACAGCGGCGAGACGCTGGCCTATGCGGCAACGTCCGCCGACGGCACGGCGCTGCCTGGCTGGCTGAGCTTCAATGCCTCGACGAGGACCTTCTCCGGAACGGCGACGACATCAGGTACCTATGGCGTCAGGGTCACGACGACCGACCTTGGCGGCCTCACCGCCACTGAGACCTTCAACATCGCCGTGTCGACATCAGGCAACACGACGCCGACGGCGGTTGCCGATGCCGGGGATGCGACCGAGAAGGGTGGCGTGGGCAACGGTTCGGGCGGCGTTGTTGCCAGCGGCAACGTGCTGACCAACGACACCGATGCGGATGCCGGTGACACCAAGGCGGTGACCGCAGTCGGCTTCGGCGCGACATCAGGCACGCTCGGTTCGGCGCTGAACGGCGCCTATGGCAGTCTCGTGCTCAGCGCATCGGGCGTCTATAGTTATGCCGTCAACGAGACCAATGCCGCCGTGCAGGCATTGCGGCAGTCGACCAACACGCTGAGCGAAGTCTTCAGCTACACGATGCGCGACACTGCCGGCGCCACCGCCACGGCCAACCTGACCGTCACCATCCATGGCGCCAATGACGCGCCGGTGCTGGCTGTTCAGACGGCTGCCCAGAACGCCAGCGTCGGCACAGCCTTCTCCTTTGTCCTGCCGACAACGACCTTCACCGATGTCGACAGCGGTGAAACGCTGACCTACACGGCAACGGCTGCCGACGGCACGGCACTGCCTGCCTGGCTCGCCTTCAACGCCACGACGCGGACCTTCAGCGGCACACCGACGACATCCGGCACCTATGGCGTCAGGGTGACGGCAACCGACCTCGGCGGCCTTGCCGCCAACGAGACCTTCAATATCACTGCGACAGTGGCGCCTGCGACCTACAGCCTGTTCAACGCCTCCAGCACACCGGCCCAGACCAACCTCAACGACGGTCAGCAGCTCGAGGTCGGCGTCAAGTTCCAGTCGAACGTTATCGGTGATGTCACCGCCATCAAGTTCTACCGCAACGCCAACGACAACGGACAGAACGTCGTCGATCTGTGGACCACGACCGGCACCAAGCTTGCCACCGCCACCTTCACCAACACCACGGCGAGCGGCTGGCAGACGGTGAACTTCACAACGCCCGTCACCATCGCCGCCAACACCACCTATATCGCCTCCTACCACACCACCGGTGCATACGTGGCTACCGATGGCTTCTTCGCCAACGGCGTCAGCAACGGTCCGCTGTCGGCGCTATCCAGCGCTGCGGCTGGCGGCAATGGCGTCTATGCCTACGGCGGATCTGCCACCACAGGTCTCTTCCCGACCAGCACCTTTGACTCGGCAAACTATTATGCCGATGTGGTCTTCCGGCCGCAGCTTGCAGCTTGACGCGTCGAACGAGGTTAAAGAGGGTTTCGAATGAGGCTCATAAAACGCAAATGACAGTCGCTCCGAATGCCCTCATTCAAGGGATGCTGATAAACAGCGTCGACCGGCTGCCGGTGACGGTGCTCTCGGGTTTTCTCGGCGCCGGCAAGACGACGCTTCTCAGCCACGTGTTGACCAATCGCGAGGGCCTGCGGGTCGCGGTCATCGTCAACGATATGAGCGAAGTGAATATAGACGCTAGTCTTATTCGAGACGGCGGCTGTAACCTGTCGCATACGACGGAGACGTTGATCGAGCTCAGCAATGGCTGCATATGCTGCACCCTGCGCAACGATCTCCTGACGGAAGTGCGGCGACTGGCCGAAGAGGGGCGATACGACTATCTGTTGATAGAGGGGACCGGCATTGCGGAGCCATGCCCTATCGCGGCAACCTTTTCATTCCGCGACGAAAACGGTGTTTCGCTCTCCGATTTTGCGAAACTCGACACGATGGTGACCGTCGTCGACGCCACAAGCCTCTTGGCCGACTACACCAGCGCTGATCTGCTTCGCGATCGCGGCCTGCAGCGCGACAGCGAGGATCGGCGGACGCTTATCGACCTGTTGGTGGACCAGATCGAGTTTGCCGATATTGTCGTGATCAACAAGATCTCCGATGCGACCGAGGAGATCCGCGCGGAAGTCCGCAAGACGGTGGCTGCACTCAACCCGGATGCCCGCCAGGTGGAGACGGACTTCGGCAAGGTTTCTCTTGCAACCGTCCTCAGTACAGGCCTCTTCGATGAAGCAAAAGCCGCCGCTCACCCGTTGTGGCACAAGGAACTGTACAATCCGGGCGATCATGTTCCGGAGACGGAGGAATATGGGGTATCGAGCTTTGTCTATCGCACGAGACGTCCCTTCGACCCCAAGCGGTTTCGAGCATTCCTGGACGAGCCCTGGCCGGGGGTAATCCGCGCCAAAGGCCATTTCTGGCTTGCCACGCGCCCGCGTCACGTGGGTCTGATGTCGGTTGCCGGGGTGCAACGGCGCTGTGAGCCTATGGGGCTCTGGTGGGCGGCCGTTCCCCGACAAGACTGGCCCAGCCATCAACAGTTTCGCCAGCATCTCGAGAGCCGATGGGACAGCGCTTGGGGCGACCGTCGGCAGGAGCTCGTGTTCATCGGTGTTGATATGGACGAGACAGGCGTCCGCACCGCGTTGGACGACTGCCTGGCCAGCTCGGACCCGCGGGACTGGTCGGCTCTCGAAGATCCGTTTCCGGCCTGGTAGCACGGGACGCGGGAGTACCGGGGTCGACGCAAAAGTACCGGCTCGACCGGCCGGACCGGCGAGACAATACCGAACTAGAATTTCTCTTCACCCAGAGTCGGCCGCTGAGCAGTAGCCGGAGGCTGCTTTGCGGGCTTGTCGGGTCGGGTATGCGGTGTGGGTCATCATATCGGAGTACGGAGTATCACCCAAATACCCCAGATTGCTGTCGTACGTTCCCCTTCGAAAGCTGGCAGGATGATTTCGTCCAATGCTGGTCGACGGGAAACGGGGACGCCGCTCTTGCTGAGATTTCATGTGAGGAATCGCGAATATCTAAGTACTGCCGGCGGCACGCCGAGCGTCTGTCACCCACCCTCTGTCTGGACCGCATTGGTTGGAACTGCGACCGTGGTGTCTTCAAGCACTCAGGGTTCCTACGGCTTTGCCAATCAGGACAGCGCAACCGTCCAATCCTCTTTCTCAGGCACTGTCACATCTTCCCTGATTTCATCAGGCGACACGCAATCGTCCTCCGCATCGTCGACGGCGATGCCGGCGCCTGCGGGAGATAGCGGCGCGCAAGACAGTTTCACGAAGACGGCGTCCGCTGCGACGGTGTTCCAGACGCCTTCCTCGACATCGCAACGCACCGTGCTTGCCCCGGATCCGTCCGAGGAGGCTGCGACACTGCCCGCCGCTCCCGCGCTGACGGGCGTTACCACCGATGCCGACACCGGAAGCGCCAAGACCGCGGCGCCGGTCAGCTCTTCCAGCACTCTGGGCGCGACTTCGTTGCGCCTTCAGGCCTCGATAGCATCTGTCTCTCTGGAGCCCAGCCAGGACGTTTCTGCTGAGACGACCGCGGCCCCGACAGCATTGGCGGCAGCGGCGGTTTCGGCTGCGGCGACGCCCAACAAAATCGCGCTCGAAAACCTGAAACAGGGCAACCCGATCAGCGAGTGGGGTCTGGAGGGCGATGGCGGTGGCACCATTCAGGGTTTTGCCACCGAAATCAGCACGAATATCGGCCAGACGGTCGATTTCAAGATTGCCACCGATTCCACCCACTACCGCATCGATATTTACCGCATTGGCTATTACGGCGGAGCCGGCGCGCGCAAGGTTGACTCGATAGAGCAATCGCTGACATCGGCGCAGATCCAGCCGCACCCGATCGTCGACATGTCGCTCGGCCTCATCGATTGCGGCAACTGGTCGGTATCGGCGAGCTGGGAGATTCCCGACGACGCCGTTTCGGGCGTCTATTTCGCCAAGCTCGTGCGCGAGGATGGCACCGAGGATGCAAGCATCATCCCCTTCGTCGTGCGCGACGATGCCTCGACCAGCGATATCGTCTTCCAGACATCCGATACCACCTGGCAGGCCTATAATGCCTGGGGCGGCGCCAGCCTCTATTACGGCGAAGTCCCCGTCGATCCGGCCGACATGATCGGCTACCTGCCGCCGAACTGCAGCTGCGGGCTGACCGCGATCGGCCGCGCCTCGGCCGTCAGCTACAACCGCCCGATCATCACCAATACCAGCCCGATCGGCGGCTCGCATGATTTCATCTTCGGTGTCGAGTCTTCGGCGATCCAGTGGCTGGAGCAGAACGGCTACGATGTTTCCTATATCTCCGGCGTCGATGCGACGCGCAGCGGCAGCCTGCTGCTGAACCATGATGCCTATCTCTCCGTCGGTCATGACGAATACTGGTCGGCCGAACAGCGCGCCAATGTCGAGGCGGCCCGCGATGCGGGTGTGAACCTCGCCTTCTGGAGCGGCAACGAGTGCTACTGGAAGGTGCGCTGGGAAAGCAGTATCGACGGCAGCGGCCAGGCCTATCGCACCATGGTCTGTTACAAGGAGACCTGGGGCACGAGCACGGATCCGAGCAGTACCAGCACTGGCACCTGGCGTGATCCGCGCTATACCGATCCGGGGCAGGAGCCGGAGAATTCGCTGACCGGCACGTTGTTCCAGGTGGACAGCTACCGTTCCGATACGATCACCATCCCCTACGACTATTCGAACCTGCGCTTCTGGCGCAACACCGATGTCGCCGAGCTTGAGGAGGGCGAGACCTTCAATCTCGTGCAGAACCTGCTCGGCTACGAGTGGGATTCCGACGTCGAAAACGGCTTCCGGCCGGATGGCCTTATCAACCTGTCGCTCTCCTCGATCGCGGTCAGCACCTATCTGCGCGACTACGGCACGACGGTCGGCGATGCGCTGGCGACCCATAGCCTCACCATGTACCGGGCCGAAAGCGGCGCGCTCGTCTTCGGCGCCGGCACCGTCTTCTGGTCCTGGGGCCTGAACGCCAACCACCAGGGAGCGGAGACGCCGACCGATCCCAACGTGCAGCAGGCGATGGTCAACATGTTCGCGGACATGGGCATCCAGCCGACTACGCTCGATGCGAGCCTGATCCTCGCGACCCAATCGACCGACGCGTTGAAGCCCACCTCGTCGATCAGCTCGCCGATCATCGGTGCCAGCTTCGTCGAAGGGCAGCGCGTCACCATCACCGGCACGGCGCAGGATTTCGGCGGCGGCATCATTGCCGGTGTCGAGATCTCCACAGATGGCGGCCAGCACTGGTTCAAGGCCACCGGCCGCGAGAGCTGGAGCTATAACTGGGTCGTCCAGGCGAGCGGCACCTATACGATCCTGTCGCGCGCCGTCGACGACAGCGTCAATCTGGAGGCACCATCGGCCGGCAAGCAGGTTACTGTCACCCTGCCGGGCACACAGGGCCTGTGGACGCTGGCGGAAAAGCCTGCGGTGGAAACGGCAATCGATCGAGATCCGGTCGAGCTCGGCCTGCGCTTCCAGGCAACGACGGCAGGCTCGGTGCAGGGCATCCGCTTCTACAAGGGCTTCTACAATACCGGCGACCACGTCGTCAGCCTCTGGTCCGGCGACGGAACGCTGCTCGCAACAGGCGTGTCGGCGGGTGAATCGCTCTCCGGCTGGCAGACGGTGATGTTCTCCTCGCCGATCCAGATCGCCGCCGGCACGACCTATGTGGCCTCCTATCACAGCAACGGATTCTTCTCCGTCACCGAGAATTATTTCAACGAGCCCTATGCTAGCGGCGCGCTGAAGGCCGTCGATGGCGGCGGTGTCTTTGCCTATAGCGGCACCAGCACGTTCCCCGGCCAGAGCCCCGGCGGCTCCAACTATTGGGTGGACGTGGTCTTCGGTGCCGGCCCGAACAGCCAGCCGGTCGCAACCGACGACGGCGGGCTGATCATCGGCCATAACGGGACGCTTGTTATCTCGATTGCCGCACTCGTAGCAAATGATGTCGACGCCAATGGCGATGCGCTGACCATCACCGCCGTCGGCAATGCGCTGAACGGCACGGTTGCTCTCAACACGCAGACCGGAGCCATCACCTTCACGCCGGCTAGCAATTATTCGGGGCCGGCAAGCTTCACCTATACGCTGTCGGACGGCCGCGGTGGCACGGATCAGGGCAATGTCAGCCTCACGGTTCAGCCAAGTCCGGCCGGCGAGACGCTGTTTACCGGCAGTGAGGGACCGACCGGCGGCAGCTTTAACGACAATACGGCGATGGAACTCGGCATGAAGTTCGTCGCCTCCGCAAACGGCACGATCTCGGGCATCCGCTATTATAAGGCTGCCGGCGACACCAGCGTGCACACTGGCTCTATCTGGAGGGCCGACGGCACGCTCGTCGCCACGGTCACCTTCACCAACGAGTCGCTTTCCGGCTGGCAGACAGCAACCTTCTCCACGCCGCTTCAGATCACGGCGGGTGCGACCTATGTCGCCTCCTACCACACGACCGGCAGCTATGTGGCAACGGCAGGCTATTTCAACACGGCACATACCAACGGCTCGCTGACGGCGCTGGCCGGCACGAACGGCGTCTATGCCGTCGGATCGGGCTCAACCTTCCCGACCCAGAGCTACCAGTCGTCGAATTACTGGGTCGATGTCGTCTTCAACCAGTCGACGGGCAACACGGTGCCGGTTGCCGCCAACGACAACGGCTACACGACCTATGCCAACACGGCCCTGTCGATTACCGCGGCCAACCTGCTTGCCAACGACAGCGACAGCGATGGCGACCCGCTGAACATTACTGGCGCCAATGGCGCGGTCAACGGAACGGTGACCTTCAACAGCCAGACCAACTCGGTGATCTTCACGCCGAATTCGGGCTATACGGGCGTCGCAAGCTTCTCCTATTCGATCTCGGACGGCCATGGCGGCACGGCCTCGGCCACCGTCAGCCTCACTGTCAATTCGCAGCCCGGCGGCGGCACGACCTCGAGCTTGTTTACAAGCGCCGACACGTCGGGTGCAGCCGCCGCCAACGACGCCAACTCGGTCGAACTTGGCGTCAAGTTCATCGCTTCCGCCAACGGCCAGATCACGGGGCTCACCTATTACAAGAGCGCTCAGGATACCGGCACGCATGTCGGCTCGCTCTGGACCACGAGCGGCCAGCTCCTTGGCCAGGCAACCTTCATCAACGAGACGGGAAGCGGCTGGCAGACGGTCTCCTTCACGCAGCCGATCAATGTCACGGCCGGCGTCACCTATGTGGCGAGCTACCATTCGAACGGCTTCTATTCGGCAACCGCAAACTACTTCACGACGGACTTTACGAGCGGCGCGCTGACGGCGCCGGCAAGTTCGGTCAGCGGCGGCAACGGCGTCTATGCCTATGGCACGGGCAGCCTGTTCCCGACCGCCTCCTACAATGCCAGCAATTACTGGGTGGACGTGCTCTATCAGCAGGGCGCGCAGAATTCAGTTCCGGTCGCAACCAATGACAGCGGCTACTCGACAAATACGGGCACGCCGATCACCATCCAGGCGTCGGCGCTGCTTTCAAACGACAGCGATGCCGATGGCGATCCGCTCACGATCACTGGTGTCAGCGGCGGCGTCAACGGCTCGGTCGCATACAATGCCCAGGCCCAGACGGTGACCTTCACGCCGACCGCAGCCTATTCGGGACCGGCGAGCTTCAGCTACGCGATATCAGACGGCAAGGGCGGCACGGCCACGGCCCAGGTTGCGCTCATCATCAACAACCCGGCTGCAGGCCCGGAGCAGAATCTCTTTGCCGCCAATGCAACGCCTGCAATCGTCTCCACCAACGACAATCAGCAGGTCAATCTCGGCATGAAATTCCAGGCCGATACGGCAGGCTGGATCACCGGCATCCGCTTCTACAAGGGTGTCGACAATACAGGCCCGCATAACGGCTATCTCTGGACTGCTTCGGGCACGCTGCTCGGTAGCGTCGCCTTCAGCAACGAAACGGCAAGCGGCTGGCAGACCGCGACACTCACCCAGCAGGTCGAGGTCGCCGCGGATACGACCTATGTCGTTTCCTACAGCACCAACGGCAATTATTCGGCGACCGGCAATTACTTCAGCGCCGATGTGACGAATGGCGATCTCAGGGCGCTCAGCGGCAGTAACGGCGTCTATGCCTATGGGTCGAGCGGGTTGTTCCCGAGTGCCAGCTATAACAGCACAAACTACTATGTGGACGTAGCATTCAGACCGCAGCTCGCGGCGTAGAAAAGCGAGCGGGGAGTACCGATGACGAGTGCAGACAACAGACTTCCGGTCACGGTCCTTGCCGGGTTTCTCGGCGCCGGCAAGACGACGGTCCTCAATCATGTTCTGCACAATCGCGAGGGACGTCGAGTCGCCGTGATCGTCAACGACATGAGCGAGGTCAATATCGATGCCGATCTCGTCCGTGACGGCGGAGCCAACCTGTCGCGGACGGACGAGACGCTGGTGGAGCTCACCAATGGCTGCATCTGCTGCACTTTGCGCGACGATCTTCTGAGCGAGGTCCGCCGGCTCGCTAGCGCTGGCCGTTTCGACTATCTGCTGATCGAGGGCACCGGCATTGCCGAGCCTCTGCCGGTCGCAGCAACCTTCTCCTTCCGCGACGAGAGCGGCGCGGCACTCTGCGATGTCGCGCGGCTCGACACGGTGGTTTCCGTCGTCGATGCGGTCAATCTGCTGGCCGATTATGCCAGCGCGGAATTCCTGAGGGATCGTGGCGAGAGCCGGGACGGAGATGACGAGCGCAGGCTCGTCGAGCTCCTTGTCGAGCAGATCGAATTTGCCGACGTCGTTGTCATCAACAAGGCCACGGAGGTGACGCCCGTAGCTCTTGCCGAGGTTCGCCGCATCGTAGCCGCACTCAATCCCGATGCCCGCGTCATCGAAACCGGCTTCGGGCGGCTAAAACTCGACGCTATCCTGAATACCGGCCTCTTCAGCGAAGCGAGAGCTGCCCGCCATCCGCTGTGGCACAAGGAACTCTTCGGTTGGGGCGATCATGTGCCGGAGACCGAGGAATACGGTATTTCGAGCTTCGTCTATCGCAGCCGCCGGCCGTTCGATCCCTCCAGGCTGCGGGATTTTCTCGACAGGAAATGGCGGGGCCTCATCCGCGCGAAGGGTCATTTCTGGCTGGCGACGAGGCCCAACGAGATCGGCCTGCTGTCGATTGCCGGCACCCAGTGCCGCATCGACACCAAGGGCTTCTGGTGGGCGTCGGTGCCGAAAGCACACTGGCCGCGCCATCCTCAATTCCGCCAGCTGCTCGACCGGCATTGGGACGAGGTCTGGGGCGACCGCCGCCAGGAACTGGTCTTCATCGGCGCCGGCTTCGACGAGGAAGCCATCCGCACCGCGCTCGACGACTGCCTGACCGGTGAGGAGACAGGCTTCGATCCGCAGACCGCCGCCGGGCTTCGGGACCCGTTTCCGGCGTGGCAGCACGCACATTGAAATAGTTAGAGCGTCCTAATGGACGTAAGGCGCCCTAAGGTGAAGACGTTTCGATTATCAACTAAAGGAGAGAACAATGAGCAACGAACTTTATGCAGATGGCATCGGCGAAATCACCATCACCGGAACGATCGTGCGCATCGACCTGATGTCGCTCTCGGCCACCGATCGTGACGCCAACAACAATCCGAAGCCGGTCTTCCGCCAGCGCATCATCATGCCGGTCGATGCCTTCGCCAATGCCGTCGATCTCATGCAGAAGGCGCTTGGCGGGTTGGTCGAGTCGGGTGCGGTCCGTCGCATCGGCGATATGCCAGCTGCGGCGGCTGCCGATATTCAGACGGTGCAGGCCGGCGCTTCGAACGCCTCGCCGAACTTCAACTGATAAAACAGGTCTAGAGCGCCGTGCGTCCATTCGGACGCACAAAGACGCTCTAACTTTTCAAATCGAAGCCTCGGTCTCGTATTGTTTCGGGTGGGCCATGAGTGGTTTTCTGCATACCAACCTGCACTGTCTTGCGCTCGTAGCGCGTCATCACGGCGTCGATCTTGCTCCTGAACGACTGCAGCACGATTATGCCGTCGGCAACGATCCCGTTGCCATGCGGCAGTTGCTGCGCATGGCCAAGGATGCCGGCCTCAGAGCAAGGCATCTGACGCTCGACTGGCGATCCCTGTTCCAACTCGGCGAGGCCTTCCCGGTGCTCGCTGAGCTGACGAACGGCAATTGGGTGGTCATCGCCGGTGCTGTCGGGAGCGGGGAGGATGAGAGAATCCGCGTTCTCGACCCGCTGGCATCACGCGCCGAGGTGATGATGCTCAGCGAAGAGCAGTTCGCCAAGGCCTGGCTCGGATCGGTGATCCTGCTGAAGCGCAACTATCGCATGTCCGATGAGGATCGGCCTTTCGGCTTCCGCTGGTTCGTCCCCGAGATCATCAAGCAGCGCAGCTTCTTCCGCGACGTCGCGCTCGCCGCCTTCGTGCTTTACGGGCTGGGGCTGACCACGCCGATCTTCTTTCAGCTCGTCATCGACAAGGTGCTGGTGCATCAGAGCTATGCGACGCTGACGGTTCTGACGGTGGGCATCGCGATCGCGCTCGTCTTCGACGCGACCTTCACCTTTCTGCGCCGTTATCTGCTGCTTTATGCGACGAACAGGATCGACATCCGCGTCGCGACCCGCACCTTCGGCCATCTGCTCAATCTGCCGATCGCGCTCTTCGAGCATGCCTCGGCCGGCGTTCTCGTCAAGCATATGCAGCAGACTGGGCGCATCCGCGAATTCCTGACCGGCCGGCTGTTTCTTACGCTCCTGGACGGCGTTTCGCTGCTGGTCTTCGTGCCGATCTTGCTTCTCTACAGCGTCAAGCTGACGCTTGTCGTGCTCGGTTTCGCCGCCCTCGTCGGGCTCGTGGTGATGATGCTCGTCGGGCCGTTCCAGCGCCGGTTGCAGGCGCTTTACCAGGCCGAAGGCGACCGGCAGGCATTGCTGGTGGAAACCGTGCACGGCATGCGCACCGTCAAATCGCTGGCGCTGGAGCCGCGCCAGCGCAAGGTGTGGGACGATTATTCGGCCCAGTCGATCTCCGTGCGTTTCCGGGTCGACAAGATCTCGACCATCGCCCAGGCGATGACCGGGCTGCTGGAGAAGCTGATGAGCGTCGCAATCATCGGCCTCGGCGCGCTCGATGTCTTCAGCGGCGCGATGACGATCGGCGCGCTGGTCGCCTTCAACATGCTCGCCGGCCGGGTCTCGGGACCACTGGTGCAGATCGTCACAATGGTGCACGAATATCAGGAAGTCGCGCTCTCCGTGCGCATGCTCGGCGAGATCATGAACCAGCGGCCGGAGCAGGCGGGCCGCGGGCGAGGTGTTCGGCCGCATCTGCAGGGCCGCATCGAATTCGACAGGGTCAGCTTCCGTTACGGCCCGGATAGCGCGCCGGCGCTGGACAATGTCTCTTTCGCCATTCCCGCGGGCTGCCTCTTCGGCGTGGTCGGCAAGAGCGGCTCGGGCAAGACGACGATCACAAGGCTCATCCAGGGGCTCTATCAGAGCCAGGAAGGCCTCGTGCGCATGGATGGCTATGACAGCCGCGAGATCGATCTCGTGCATCTGAGAACGAGCATCGGCGTCGTGTTGCAGGATAGTTTCCTGTTTCGCGGCTCGGTGCGCGAGAATATTGCCGCCGCCAAGCCCGATGCCAGCATCGAAGAGATCATGGAAGTCGCCCGCATCGCCGGCGCCGAGGAGTTCATCGAGCGCCTGCCGCGCGGCTTTGACACGATGCTGGAGGAAAACGCCTCCAACCTGTCAGGTGGCCAGAAGCAGCGGCTTGCCATTGCCCGCGCGCTTATCACCGATCCGAAGCTGTTGATCTTCGACGAGGCGACGAGCGCGCTCGACCCCGACAGTGAGGCGATCATCCGCGATAATCTGAGCCGCATCGCCGCCGGCCGCACCGTCATCATTGTCTCGCACCGGCTTTCGACGCTCGTCGATGCCGATGCCATTCTCGTCATCGAGCGTGGCAAGGTCGCCGATATCGGCCGGCATGATCAGCTCGTATCGCGCTGCATGACCTATCGTCACCTGTGGTCCCAGCAGATGAGGCAGGTCGCATGAACGCGCACATTAGAAAACCCAGCGAAAACCTGCCGGTCCCTTCAGGCAAAGGCCCTTCAGACAAGGGCCCTTCGGGGAAGGGCAGGGAGCTCACCGCCCGCCCGCCGTTGCCGCCGGCAATTGCAGAATTCCAGTCCGACGCCGTCGAGCTGGAGGAACGCGCCCCGCCGCGCATTGCAAGGATGACGCTGTACTGCGTGACGGCGCTGATTGTTTCGGCGATCATCTGGGCCTCGGTCTCGTCGATCGATGAGGTGGTGATTGCGCCCGGCAAGCTCGTCACCACCCAGCCGACGATCGTCGTCCAGCCGCTCGAAACCTCGATCATCCGCACGATCGAGGTGAAGGTCGGCGAAGTGGTGCATGCCGGGCAGACGCTCGCGACCCTCGACGCCACTTTCAGCCAGGCCGATGTCGACCAGCAGCAGGCGAAGTTCTCCGCGCTCGACGCGCAGGTGAGGCGCATCGAGGCCGAGCTTGCCGGCGACGACTACACGAAGATGGCGGGAGATGCGCCCGACCAGGTGCTGCAGGCGCAGCTCTTCGGCCAGCGACAGGCCTTCTACATGGCGCAGCTGCAGAATTTCGAGCAGCAAATCGCCGGCCAGTCGGCCGCTCTTGCGGCGAGCAGGAACCAGGAGGCCGTGCTCAACGACAGGCGCGATGGGCTCTCTCAGATCGAGGCAGCGCGGGAGCGGCTCTATAACAAGCAGAGCGGCTCGCTGATCACGTTGCTCGGCTCCCGTGACGCTCGCCTTGACGTCGAGTCCGACCTGACCGCTGTCCGCGGCCGGGCAGACGAGGCCGCCCACGCCTATGCCAAGCTCCGAGCCGACCGCCAGGCCTTCATCGAGGATTTCCGCCGCGCCGCAATGGAGCAGCTGGTGGAACTGCGCGGCCAGCGTGACATGGCTGACGAGGAACTGAAAAAGATGGAACTGCGCCGCAACATGGTGGCGCTGACCGCACCCGCCGATGCCGTCGTGCTCGATCTCGCCCACCGCTCGGTCGGTTCAGTGGTGCGCGAGGCGGAACCGGTCGTGACGCTGGTACCGATCAACGTGCCGCTCGAAGCCGAAGTCTCGATCAACACGCGCGACATCGGTCGCGTAGCCGTCGGCAAGGAAGCCCGCATCAAGCTCGACGCCTATCCCTTCCAGAAATATGGCACCGCCACGGGCGAGGTGAGAACCATCAGCCAGGACACCTTCCTCACCGGCCAACAGGAGCAAACAGAGACCCCGAGCCAGCCGGCCGCCCCCTTCTTCAAGGCGCGGATCCTGCTTGCCGATACCCGGCTGAATGCAGCAGGCATGCCGGTGCGGCTACTTCCCGGCATGACCGTGTCCACGGAAATCAAGGTCGGCAACCGTACTGTGATCTCCTATTTCCTGTATCCGCTGCTGCGTGGCCTCGATAACGCAATACGCGAACCGTAGGATGTGACGGATCAGTTCGCCCCGGCGAGATCCCGAGTGAGCACATGCACTGCCGCTACCATTGTCATGTGTCCGTCGACCACCTTCGACAAAATCTCGATCCGCTGCAGATCACGCTCGCTCATCGCAATCAGTCCCATTCGCAATCTCCCAGGTCATCAAACAAGGGGAGAGTGACATTCCAACTTTTCAGAAACAGGACACTTTAACTTTGCGGCTACATAAATTTGCGGCGTAATGGATATTATGGAACTACGCTATCGGCCTTCATTCGAACTTCGACGACACATGGTAAGCGCCATTTAAGTGCTGACGACTGCATCACCACTTTTGCGGCCTTCCCAGAGATGAAGGGCCCTCCCGGGCCCTTCGGATCAATTTGAAGATCGGCCGTTCAGCCCCACTTCATTTCTCCCTTAGCAACCTTGGAGCCGATGTCGAGCGCAACCCCCATGCCGAGACCGGGGAAGCGGGCTTCCATGGCGGCCTTCAGCGCAGCGGAATCGGCTGCCTTGGCGAGTTCTTCCTCGAAAGCGAGCAGATAGCTCTTCGTGTGTTCGACGGCGGACAGATCGGTTGCCGCTTCCGGCGTCATGTGGCCGGGAACGACAATCGTTGGCTTGCGAGCGCTGATTTTGTCGAGGGTGGCCACCCAAGCGGCACGCTGCTCCGGAGCCTGGGTGTCGGCCGTCCACACGTGGACGCCGGAGAAAATCATGACGCCCCCGAAAACGGCGTTCAGCGATGGCACGAACAGGTACCGGCGATTGCTTAACCCTGCTTCGGCCGCGACAATCTCGACTGTTTCGCCATCAACTGTGACGCTTGGAGCGTCGAAGGCTTCCGGCATGACGATGTCTGCAAGGGTCTGCGGGCCGTTCTCCTTGAGCTGCGGCCCCCAAACGGCAAGCTTTTTCTCGATATTGCCCTTGATCGCTGCAATCGTATCGGAAGCGGCCAGCACTTTTGTGCCGGGAAAGGCTTCGAGGACCGGCTTCAGGCTGAAGTAATAGTCCGGATCGGACTGGCTGACATAAATTGCGGTCAGCGTCTTGCCGGTGGCCTTGATCGCCTCCGCCAGCGCACGGCCGTCGGGATAGGTGAACCCGCCATCGATCAGCAACGCTTCGCTGGCGCCGGTCAGCAGCACCGGAGCGCGAAAGAAGCCATTCTGACCGGCGGGGAAGTGCTTCCAGGCCAGCTTTGATCCGGCCGCGTTGCCGAGATCGGCAGGCGCAAAAACGGCAACGGCGCCGGCTGCGAGGGTGGTTTTCATGATTTCTCTCCTTGAATACATGGTTGTCTCCGATGTTCGCCAGTTTCGATTTTCTGCTGCCGTGAGGGTTGCCCCCCGCAGGTCGGTAGTTCATGGAACGGTCTGCTGAAAACGAACGATCACGCTGCCTGAAGCTCGGCAGCAAGTCGGTCAAAGCCGCCGAACAAGGCATCGCTGCGCAGCACGCGGCGCTTATCGCCGTCGCTGACCAAAAGCGCCGGGACACCATCCGTCCGGAATGCAGCCATGAGTTGGCGGGACTTCCCGATCCTGTTGCGATAGATTTCGAGCAGAGCCTCGTCCGGAGCCCGGACACGAGCGGCGGAATCGGAAAAGCCGGCCTGATCGAGAACGTCGGCCACGACAGCGATCTCCGAGGTATTGCGGCCGTCAACATAGCGAGCGCTTTGAAGTGCCTTCAGGGCATCGCCTTCCCTGTCGAGTTGCGTCACCCCGACGGCTATGATCCCAAGCGTCGCAGGGGCGGAGTCGAACATACCGTCTGCGCCCCCGAGAACCTGATCGCGATAGAGCTGGCTGAAGACCTGTCCCGTGAGCCGGTTGATCCGCTGGTCATTATGCCAGGCATAGGCTGCGAAACGTTCATCCAACGGACGGGCGCCTTCGCCCGCGAAGAGCCCGGTGGGCGCAAGCTCGACGGTGAGATTGTCAAGCTTGGCCATTTTGTCGAGCGCGGGCGCCGCACCATAGCACCAGCCGCAAAGCGGATCGTAGAGATAGGTAAGATGCATATCGGACCATCCTTGAGCGATGGACAACAGATAGTGCACTTTTATTGAGTGATAAATATTGTTAAATGTGACAGAATGTATGTCAAAAACTTACAATCAAATGGAAGAAGGTTATGGAGGCTGTCAACCTCAATCGGCTGGCCTATTTCGCAGCCGTCGTCGATACCGGCTCGTTCACGAAAGCTGCCGAGCGCCTCGCAATCACGAAGACGGTCGTCAGCCAGCAGGTTGCGCGGCTGGAAGCTGAGTTGAAAACCAGCTTGCTCCTCCGAACAACACGACGCGTCGAGCCGACTGAGGCCGGCAAGCTTCTCTACGCGCGCTGCGTCTTGATTTTCCGCGAAGCCGAGGACGCGGTCGATGAAATCACCCGCGCAAATGCCGAGCCGACAGGCATGCTACGCATTGCTGCGCCCAATGATTATGGTGCGAGCACGATCGCTCCGATTGCTGCATCCTTTATCCGGAAGTACCCCGCTTGCAGGGTCGAGCTTCTGCTCGCCGATACGAAGATGGATCTGCTCGCCAATCAGATCGATCTGTCGATCCGCGTTGGTTGGCTCGATGACTCCAGTCACCAAGCGAGACGGATCGGTTCGTTCCGGCAGTTTCTTGTGGCGTCTCCCAGCTTCTCCGCCACGCTCAGTTTGAACAGTCCAGAGGATGCGGCGGGCCAGCCGTTTATCGCCAATCTGGCCCTCAAGGAGCCGGTGACCTGGAGGTTTATCCAGGGCGATTTCGACAGGCGCACCGTGCGGATGCAACAGAGCCTCATGAGCAATTCGACGCCTGCGGTTCTCGCGGCCACGCTTGCGGGGGCGGGCATATCCGTGCTGCCGGATTTTCTGGCTGGAGAGCATATAGACGCTGGCCGACTGATAAGATTGTTGCCGGACTGGAGCCTGCCGGCCGGAGGAATCTATGTCGTCTATCCGGCAGCTCGGTTCCGCACACCCAAAGTCACGGCTTTTGTCGCAATGCTGACTGGCGGTCGCTCGCCCGACTAGGCTGTGCCATCACGCAGCCTGAGTTGTTTCCATACGTCGCGTCGCCAGCGGCGCAGCCATACGGTGGCGGGGAATTGGTATGCCGCCGCAGGGCTTTGCAAAGGAAACTCCGACGCCATATTCTCGCCTTGACGGCGACCCCTTCCCGAAGTTCATTCAGGCGCTATGATGTAGGAAAACAAGGGCGAGCATGGGACAAGATACAAGCGACCTTCTAGAACGGATGACGATTGTCGGTGATCTCGAGGTGGCCTCCTTCGTTCCCTGGATCCGGCGCCATGCCGCCAAGCTTGGGCTTTCGCACACCATATCTCATACGAGTTCCATGCGGATCGAACTTGAGGTTGCTGGGCCGGTGGAGCTGATCGACATGATGGAGATGGGATGCTCTCTCGGGCCCATCGACGTGTGGGTCGAGAGGATAGATCGCACGGCGATCAGCGGCGAAAGGACCTAGTGCCGGGCTGTGGCACATTTCCCCCGTGCATATTATTTACTCATTGTTGCCAATGCGAAATAATTATGCAAACCTGATAAGGTTGAGCGGAAGTGCCTCGATGCCGAGGTGGGACGTCTCGGCAAGCATATGATTTGTTTGGGAACTCTAGTCATGCCATCCGCTACGACCGGCTTTTGGACGCCAGTCGCCCTTTCCCGGGATTTGCCGGCCGGAACCGTCATACCGGCACGGACGACAGCCGGATCGATTGCCCTGTGGCGCAGCGCTTCGGGGCGCATATCGGCATCGGCGGATCGTTGTCCGCATCGTGGCATGCGCTTGTCTCACGGCTTCGTGCGCGGCGAGACGCTCTCCTGCATCTATCACGGTTGGAGCTACGGCCAGGCCGGAAACTGTCTCCGCATTCCGGCTCATCCAGGCCTGACGCCACCGGAGACAATCCGCGTCGCCACCCATGACGTCGAGGAAACAGATAACGTGATCTGGGTGGCTGTGGGTGCGCCCGCTTCGAAGCCACCGAGGCTTGATGACCTCACTCCCTTGCGTTCGCTGACGGCATTCGCCGGCATCGCGGCGATCGAGGCGGCGGCCGGTGCGAAGACGAGCCCTGACGGTCTTGTCGAAATCGACGCATCCACCGGGGTCGTCTGTCTGCTATTATCCGCTTGGGAAGACGGACAGACGTTGATCCATGTGCTGCTGAAGGGTGACACCGGCCCGGAGGCGGGCATCGGCGCCTCACGGGTCGCCGAGAGCCTGCGCCGCCGGGCTGAGGGTCTTCAGAGGGATATCGCGCAATGACCATGCAGGCGATGATCGACGAATGGTATCCTGTCGGGCTTTTCAGTCAGCTCGACAGCGCTGGTCGCACGACGGCGTTGATGGGCGAGCCGATCGAAGTGGCACGCGATGCCGATGGCAATGCGAAGGTGACGGGCAGAGACGGCCGTGTTCTGCCGGTGCGTGTGCGTTACGGTCATGTCTGGTCCTCCCTCGGCGAGCCGAAGAAGGAGCTTTTCCCCATTCCCGAGGCTGACCAGCCCGGCCGCCGCTTCGTCGATGTCGGCGTGGTGCGCGTGCGCTGCTCGCCGCTGCGCGCCGTCGAGAACTTCCTCGACATCGCCCATTTCCCCTTCGTCCACACCGACATTCTCGGCGCGGAGCCGCACACCGAGGTCCAGAACTACAAGGTCGAGATCCGCGAGGAAGAAGACGAGGTCTGGGCAACGCAGGTGAAATTCTACCAGCCGCAGGCCGCCAAGTCGGCAAGTGGCGGGATCACGACGGAATACATGTACCGCGTGCCGGCGCCCACCTGCTCCGTGCTTTACAAGACCTGCCCGCCGCGCCCGAGCGAATGGGATGTCATCACGCTCTTCGTGCAGCCGCTGGCCGAAGACCTCTGCGACGTCTGGCCATGGATGGCGCTCTTCGATGATGAGACCGCGATGACCGACCTCATCCACTTCCAGCAGACGATCTTTCTGCAGGACCGTTCGATCCTCGAAAACCAGATCCCGCGGCTGCTGCCGCTCGACCCCGGCATGGAAATTCCGACGCGGGCCGATCTGACATCGATCGCTTACCGGCGCTGGCTGAAGCGTCACAATTATACCTACGGCGCACAGCTGGTGGCGCAATGAAGCTCTACGACTATATTCTCTCGCCCAGTTGCTACAAGGTGCGCCTGATGGCGGCGCTGACCGGCGTGAAGCTTGACTTGCGCCCGGTAGATTTCCATCCCGGCGCCGAGCATCGAGGCCCCGAGCTGCTTGCACTCAATCCGGCAGGCTCCATTCCGATCCTGGAGGATGGCGACCTGATCCTGACCGAGTCGTCGGCGATCCTCGTCTATCTCGCCGCCAAGGCAGCACCCGAATGGCTGGGTAGCGTCAAGGCCGAGGAAGCGGCGCGGGTGCAGCAATGGCTGTCGTTCTCCGGCCGGCTGACGGCAAGCCTCGGCGGTGCGCGGCTCCATGAAATGCTGCTGCGGCCGGGCGATATCGGCGCGCTGCAGGCCCAGGGCATCGCCGCCCTTCGCGAGCTTGAAGCCGGGCTTGTCGAGCAGGGTCTTCGCGGCATGCGTTTCCTCGCCGCCGACCGGCCGACAATTGCCGACATCGCCTGCTTTCCCTATGTGGCGCTGGCGCCCGATGGGGGCGTCACGCTGGATGCTTATCCTGCGATCCGGCTCTGGTCCCGGGCGCTGCGCGCCCTCGACAAGTTTATCGAAATGCCTGGCATTCACCGACTACACGAGTTGAAGCCCGAACCCCAGATCGAACCGGGCGAGGCGTGAGATGGCTGGATATCTCCTGAAGAACTGCGCTGCCGTGATCGTCGACGAGGGCAAAGGGCCGGTCGCCCATCGCAATGTCGATCTCCTGACCAACGGTCCGGCGATTATGGCGATCGGTGAGAATCTGGGGGCGGACGCGCTGCCTGCCGGCACGACCGTTCAGGATGCTGCCGGCTGGTTCGTCTATCCGGGCCTCGTCAACACCCATCATCACTTCTTCCAGTGCTTCGTGCGCAACCGTGCCGATCTCGACTGGACGAAGCTCTCGGTGATCGAGTGGCTGGACCGCATCTACCCGATCTTTTCGCAGCTCAATGAGGAGTGCTTTTACCACTCCTCCGTCACGGCGATGGCCGAGATGGTCAAGCATGGCTGCACCACGGCCTTAGATCACCAATACAATTTCCCCCGGCACGCCGGAAAGCGGCTGATCGACCGCCAGTTCGAAGCAGCCGAACTGCTCGGCATGCGTTTCCATGCCGGCCGCGGCGGCAATACCCTGCCGAAGTCGGAAGGCTCGACTATCCCGAACGAGATGCTGGAAACGACCGACGAATTCATCGCCGACTGCGCACGGCTGATCGAGACCTACCACGATACCAGCCCCTTCAGCATGCGCCAGGTCGTGGTCGCGCCGTGCCAGCCGGTGAACTGCTACCGAGAGACCTTCGTGGAATCGGTGGCATTGGCGCGTGATCGCGGCGTCGTGATGCATACCCATGTCGGCGAAGGCGAAAGCCCGGTCATTCAGGCTCGCCATGGCATGCGCACGGTCGACTATCTGGAAGAACTCGGCTTTGCCGGGCCTGATACTTTCTATGCCCATTGCTGGGAACTGACACACGACGAACTCAGGAAGATGGCGGCCAGCGGCACCGGTGTCGCGCATTGCCCGGAACCAGTCTATCTGGTCGGCGCTGAGGTCACCGACATTCCCGCCATGGCCGCCTTCGGCCTGCGTGTCGGCCTCGGCTGCGACGGCGCGGCCTCCAACGACAACTCCAACCTGATGCACTGCCTGCATTCCGCCTACATGCTGCAATGCCTCGTCTCCTCCAGCCGTGCCCATCCCGTGCCGCCGCCGGTCGATTTTCTCGGCTACGGCACGGCAGGCGGCGCCAGCCTGCTCGGCCGGCGCGATATCGGCCGGCTCGCGCCCGGCATGGCTGCCGACCTGTTTGCGATCGACACTCGGCGTATGGATTATGTCGGCACGCGCCACGATCCGCTGAGCCTGATTGCCCGCGTCGGCATCGGCATGGCGACGGACATGACCATGATCAATGGCCGCGTCGTCTGGCAGAAGGGCGAATTTCCCGGGCTCGACGAAGCCAAGTTGGCTGCCGATGCCGAGGCCGCACTATCCACCGTGGAATTTTAAAAAAACCAAAAGAGGGAACTGAGAACATGACCAAACTGACCCGCAGAAACCTGATGACGGCCGCTGCCGCCACCGGCCTTGCCGGCGTGCTCGGCAGCCGCCTTGCTTTGGCCGCCGACGAGCCGCTCGGCATCACGCTCGTCGTCCCGTCGCCGATCGGCGACGTTGGCTGGGGGCATGCGCTTGCCGCCGGTCTCGAGCCGATCAGGGCCGCTTACGGCGACAAGGTAAAGGTCACCGTGCTTGAGAATATCGCGGAAGGCCCGGACGCCGACCGCATCATGAACAAGACCGTCGCCGACGGAAACAAATTCCTGATCGCCGGCTCTTTCGGCTATCAGAACGGCGCCTTGCAGATCGCCCGCCGCGATCCAAGCGTCACGGTCCTGCACGCCTCGGGCTTCCAGGTTGCTCCGAACTTCTCGCCCTTCGCCGCCAAGTATTTCCAAGGTACCTATCTGCTCGGCATGGCTGCCGCAGCACTTTCCAAGACCGGCAAGCTTGGCTCTGTCTCCGCCTTCGCCATTCCCGAACTCATCACGTCCATCAACGCCTTCACCCTCGGCGCCCAAGCCGTCAAGCCCGACATCGAGGTCTCGGTGGTCTGGGTGAACTCATGGTTCGACCCGGCCAAGGAGCAGGAAGCCGCCAAAGCCCTGATCGCGCAGAAATGCGACGTGATCTTCTCCAACGCCCAGGACACGCCGTCTGTGATCTCGGCCTGCGAGGAAGCCGGCGTCTACGCCTTCAACCTCAACTCCTCGATGAAGAAGTACGCACCGAAAACCTATCTCGGATGCATCTCGACGGACTGGTCGCCGTTCTTCAAGGCATCGGTCGACGCCCACCTTGCCGGCACTTTCAAGGGCGCCAATGCGTTCCTCGGCGTCGCCGACAAGGTCGTCGAAGTGGTCGACTGGAATGCGGATGTTCCGGCTGACGTGATGACCAAGATCAAGGAGATCGAGGCAAAAGTTGCCGACGGCAGCTTCTCGCCCTTCACCGGGCCGATCGCCAAGGCCGACGGCAGCGAAGGTGTCGCATCCGGTGCAACCATGGCCGACCCCGAGATCATCGCCATGAACTGGCACGTCAAGGGCGTCTCCACGCCGCTGCCGAAATAAGTCATGACCACCCCGCTCCTGTCGCTGCGCGGCATTTCGAAGAGCTACGGCCAGATCCATGCCAATCAGGCCATCGATCTGGACGTGGCGCCGCAATCGATCCATGCGATCCTCGGAGAAAACGGGGCGGGAAAATCGACGCTGATGAAACTGATCTACGGCGTCGAGCAACCGGATGACGGTGAGGTCATCTGGGAAGGAAACTCTTTGCGCCTCGCCTCCCCCGCCGAGGCGAGGCGCAACGGCATCGGCATGGTCTTCCAGCACTTCTCGCTGTTCGAGACCCTGACCGTCCTGGAGAATATTCGGCTGGTCGTGCCGGGCCGCAAGGCTGAGCTCAAGGAACGCATTCGGACGCTCGGACGGGAATTCGGCCTCGAAGTCGACCCGCTCGCCCATGTGCATGCGCTGTCCGTCGGCGAGCGGCAGCGGGTGGAGATCATCCGAAGCCTGATGACCAATCCGAAGCTGCTGATCCTCGACGAGCCCACCTCCGTCCTGCCGCCGCAACTGGTGGAGAAGCTCTTCGACACACTGCGCCGGCTGCGCGACGGCGGCGTTTCCATCCTGTTGATCTCCCACAAGCTCGAGGAAATCCGGGCGATCTGTGACCGGGCGACGATCCTGCGCGGCGGACAGGTGACCGGAGATGTCGACCCGCGCGAGCATGATGCCCATGACCTTGCCCGCATGATGATCGGCCGTGAGATGCCGGCGCCCATCTCGGCCCTGCCACTGTCCGGCGGGGAAAAGCGGCTGGAGATCATTGGGTTGGATTATCAGCCCGACGATCCCTTCGCGGTGCCGCTCTCCGGCATCAGCCTCGAGGTGCGTGCCGGAGAGATCCTAGGGATCGCCGGTATTTCGGGCAACGGCCAAGGCGAGCTTGCCGCGTTGATTTCAGGCGAGACGGTGCTGGGGCGTGACCAACGCGACCGGATCTACATGATGGAGATGGATGTCGGCAGGCTCGATGCCGCCGCGCGGCGAACGCTCGGATTTGCCTTCGTTCCCGAAGACCGGCTCGGACGCGGCGCGGTGCCCGAAATGTCGCTCGTCCTCAACAGCCTGCTGACGGCTCATCCGCTCAAGCTTTTGCGGCACGGTCTCGTCGACAAAGCGCGTGCGTTGGCGTTCACCCATGATTGCATCCGTCAGAATGATGTCCGCACGCCCGGCCCGGATGCCGAAGCCGGCACTCTATCGGGCGGCAATCTGCAGAAGTTCATCGTCGGCCGCGAAATCATGCTGTCTCCCAAATTGCTTTTCCTGGCGCAGCCGACCTGGGGCGTCGATATCGGCGCCGCATCCGCCATCCGCAGCCGTCTGGTCGCATTGCGCAATCAGGGCATGGCGATCCTCGTCATTTCCGAGGAGCTGGAGGAATTGTTCGAGCTCTGCGATTCCATCCAGGTGCTGCATCACGGCCGGCTAAGCCCGCCGCTCGCAACGCGGGACACGAAGCCCGAGGAGATCGGCCGACACATGATCGGGGCACAAGCCTCGCCCGAGAAAGTCCAGTGATGAGTGCTTGGTCCCTTGCTTTCGTTCCCACCCTGGTCCGCCGGGAGCGCGCTTCGCTTGCCGCGACCTTGCTCGCGCCCGTCATAGCACTTGTCATAGCGGTCGCGCTCAACCTCGGACTTTACATTTTGATGGGCCGTGACCCTGTCGCGGTCATTTATGCGATGCTCTTCGAGCCCTTCCTTTCCTGGGCCTCATTTTCGGAAGTGCTGCTAAAAGCAGGCCCGCTCCTTCTGATCGCACAGGGACTGGCGATCGGCTTTCGCGCCAAGGTCTTCAACATCGGCGCCGAGGGCCAATTCATTCTCGGCGCGATCTTCGCCTCTGCCATTCCGGTCTGGTTTCCGCAGGCGACGGGCCAGTGGATCTGGCCGGCGATGCTGCTGCTCGGCGCCATCGGCGGCGCACTTTGGGCTTCTCTCACCGCCTTCTGGCGCGTGCGCCTCAACGCCAACGAGATTCTCGTTTCCCTGATGCTGAGCCTCGTCGCGGCGCAGCTGCTGAACTATCTGCTGCTCGGCCCCTGGAAGGATCCGAACGGCTTCAACTTCCCCCAGTCGGTGATGTTCCAGTACGATGCGATGGTACCGACCCTGATTGCCGGTACCCGCGTCAATGTTTCGTTCCTCATCACGCTCGCTTTGTCGGTTGCGGCCTGGGTCTTCATGCAGAGGAGCTTCATCGGTTACAAGCTGCAAGTCGGCGGTCTGGCGCCGCGAGCTGCCGGCTATGCCGGCTTTAAGGAAGGGTGGGCGATCTGGCTTTCGCTGCTGATCGGCGGTTTTGCAGCCGGTCTTGCGGGGGCCGCCGAAGTCGCCGGTCCGCTCGGCCAGCTGCAGCGTTCGGTCGCGAGCGGCTATGGCTATGCGGCCATCATCGTCGCCTATCTCGGTGGCCTGCATCCGATCGGCATCGTGATCTCGGCGCTGGTCATGGCGGTCATCTATATCGGCGGCGACAATGCCATGGTCTCGGCCAACCTGCCGATCGCCGCCGTCCGTGTCTTCCAGGGCAGTCTGCTGCTCACTTACCTGATTGCCGTCGCCTTCGTGCGCTATCGCCTTGAATGGCGCCGCGCCGCCCACCGGAGCCCATCATGAACGCCATCGAGTTCATTCTTGCCGGCATGCTCGCGGCTGCGACACCGTTTCTTCTGGCAGCCCTTGGCGAGCTGGTGGCCGAGCGCGCCGGCGTCCTCAACCTCGGGGTCGAGGGATTGATGGCCTTCGGTGCCGTGCTCGCCTTCATTATCGTCTACCAGGGCGGCGGACATCTCCTGGGTTTCGTCGTCGCCGGGCTCGGCAGCGCGGTCCTTTCGCTGCTCTTCGCCGTCGTCACGCTGGGTTTCCGGGCAAACCAGGTGGCGGCGGGGCTTGCCATCGGCATTCTCGGCCAGGGCCTTTCCGCGCTTTTCGGCAAGACCTATGAAAGCCTCACGGTCAGGGGACTGCCGAAGCTTGGCCTTCCCGGGCTTTCGGAACTGCCGGTTGTCGGCGGCCTGTTCGTCCAGGACATCGTCGTGTGGATTTCACTCGCCGCGACCCTCGCTTTGTGGGCCATATTTGCCTACACCAAGCTTGGCCTCATCGTCCGCGCCGTCGGCGAGAATCCCAAGGCCGCTCACGCCATCGGCTATTCGGTAATCTCAGTCCGCGTCCTCGCCATCGCCTTCGGCGGCGCGATGGCCGGCTTCGCCGGCGCCTATGCGTCGGTGGTCTATACACCACTCTGGGCCGATGGGATGATTGCCGGGCGCGGCTGGATCGCGATTGCCCTCGTCGTCTTCGGGACTTGGCTCACCGGCCGTATCTTCCTCGGCGCCTGCCTGTTCGGCGCAGTCTCGCTGATGGGGCTTGCAGCCCAGGCAACCGGACTGGACGTTCCCTCGCAACTGCTCTCGAGCCTGCCATATCTGGTCACGATCATCGTGCTCGGCATCATCTCCGCCGACCGCCGCCTGTTGAAACTGAACGGCGTCGCTTCGCTCGGCGAGCCATTCGAGCGGTAGTCTTCGGTGTTGCGGGACAGCGCGGCGCGCGTGCGCTGCACAAATAGGCGCTCTCACGACCGCGCACATAGCAGCAGTCGCACAAAACCTCGGCACAAAGCAAGCATGCCTAAAGTATAGGCACTCGCGAATTCTTCGGGTTTCTCTTTTTACTTCAAGCTGTTACCAGCATCCTGCAGAACTGGCACGCCGATTGCAGGTTCAGATACGCATCGGTCAACGGCGACCGGTGCGGATAGGCGCGGCATAAGCGCCTACAATAGACACCGACGTCGCAAGGTTTTTGCTCCGGGATTCTCCCATCCCCTGGACGCAATTTCCGGCGGCGTTTTTTTGTGTCCAAATTCAGCCAGCAGAGGGAACCTGCGCATGACTAAGAATTTGCAGACTGGGATTTCGACAACCGGCATTACCCGCCGCAGCATGCTCAAGACGACTGCAGCGGCTGCCCTCATCGGCGCTGTCAAGACGGCCTTTCCATCCGGCGCCTTCGCAGCCGGAGCAGGCCCTGAGGTGAAGGGCGTCAAGCTCGGTTTTATCGCTCTCACCGATTCCGCGCCGCTGATCATCGCCAAGGAAAAGGGCTTTTTCGACAAGCATGGCCTTCCGGAAACGGATGTGGCCAAACAGGCCTCCTGGGGTGCGACCCGCGACAACCTCGTGCTGGGTGGCGCCGCAAACGGCATCGACGGTGCGCATATCCTGTCGCCGCTCCCCTATCTCATGCATACCGGCAAGGTGACGCAGAACAATAAGCCGGTGCCGATGGCAATCCTCGCCCGGCTCAACCTCGACAGCCAGGGCATTTCCGTCGCCAAGGAATATGCCGACACCGGCGTGCAGCTCGATTCCTCCAAGCTGAAGGCGGCATTCGAGAAGAAGAAGGCGGAGGGCAAGGAGATCAAGGCCGCCATGACCTTCCCGGGCGGCACCCATGACCTCTGGATCCGCTACTGGCTCGCCGCTGGCGGTATTGATCCGAACAAGGACGTTTCGACCATCGTCGTGCCGCCGCCGCAGATGGTTGCCAACATGAAGGTCGGCAACATGGACGTCTTCTGTGTCGGCGAACCGTGGAATGAGCAGCTCGTCAACCAGGGCATCGGCTTTACCGCAGCCACCACCGGCGAGCTCTGGAAGGGTCATCCTGAGAAGGCGCTCGGACTGCGCGCCGAATGGATCGAAAAGAATCCCAATGCTGCCAAGGCCCTGCTGATGGCTGTCATGGAGGCGCAGCAGTGGTGCGAAAGCATGGACAACAAGGCGGAGATGGCTGACATTCTCGGCAAGCGCCAATGGTTCAACGTTCCGACCAAGGACGTGCTCGGCCGCCTCAAGGGCGACATCAATTATGGCAATGGCCGCGAGGTCAAGGCCACCGACCTCTATATGAAGTTCTGGAAAGACGGCGCCTCCTATCCGTTCAAGAGCCACGACACATGGTTCATGACGGAAAACATCCGTTGGGGAAATCTGCCGGCGAGCACCGACATCAAGGCGCTGGTCAACCAGGTGAACCGTGAAGACATCTGGCGCGAGGCCGCCAAGGATCTCGGCGTCGCGGCGGCCGATATCCCCGCATCGTCTTCTCGCGGCAAGGAGACTTTCTTCGACGGCAAGGTCTTCGACCCTGAAAATCCTTCGGCCTATCTCGACAGCCTTTCGATCAAGGCTGTCTCCTGACCCGCTCCGGCGCGCAACGGGCGCGCCGGCCTTTCATTCCCGTGAGGAGCGCGTTGATGTCCGCCCTGGCAAATAAAGAAATTCCCTCAACGTCTGCCTCCGCCAAGCTGGCGGCAAAGGTTCTGCCATTTTCCGGCAAGCATGGATCGCGGATCGATTTTCGTCGAGCGGCACTGACCGCACTTCGCAACGTCGTTCCGCCAGTCGTCGTGCTGGCACTCATCCTGCTCGTCTGGCAGGTGCTCTGCTCATCGGCGGATGCGTCTTTACCCTCGCCGCATCGGGTCTGGCTGGATAGTTATGACCTGATCGCCTATCCGTTTTTCAACTACGGCTCCCAGGATATCGGGCTCGGCTGGCGCGTGCTCATTTCGCTGCAGCGCGTTCTCTATGGCTTTGGGCTTGCCGCGGTTACGGGCGTCATCATCGGTGCGATCATCGGGCAGTCGATCTGGGCAATGCGTGGCCTCGATCCGATCTTCCAGGTGCTGCGTACGGTTCCGCCGCTCGCCTGGCTGCCGCTGTCGCTCGCAGCCTTCCAGGATTCCAATCCTTCGGCGATCTTCGTTATCTTCATCACTTCGATCTGGCCGGTGATTATCAACACCGCCGTTGGCGTCCGCAATATCCCGCAGGATTACCGCAATGTCGCCGAGGTGCTGCGGCTCAACCAGTTCGAGTTTTTCTGGAAGATCATGCTGCCTTCGGCAGCGCCTTACATCTTCACCGGCCTCAGGATCGGCGTCGGCCTTTCCTGGCTCGCCATCGTCGCGGCCGAAATGCTGACGGGTGGCGTCGGCATCGGCTTCTTCATCTGGGACGCATGGAACTCGTCGCGCCTTCCGGACATCATCGTCGCGCTCGCCTATATCGGCATCGTCGGCTTCTCCCTCGACAAGCTGGTGGCAGCACTCGGCAAACTCATCACCCGCGGCGCCATGGCCAACTGAGGAACGCTCCTATGAACGCCTATCTGAAGCTCGACCATATCGACAAACATTTCGATCGGGGCGGCGTACGCGCCGAGGTCCTGAAGGACATCAACCTGACGATTTCCGCGGGCGAATTCGTCTCGATCATCGGCCATTCGGGCTGCGGCAAATCCACCCTGCTCAACCTCATCGCCGGCCTGACTCCGGTATCGGCAGGCGCCGTGCTCCTTGAAAACCGTGAGGTCAACGGACCCGGCCCGGAGCGCGCCGTCGTCTTCCAGAACCACTCGCTGCTGCCCTGGCTGACGGTCTACGAGAACGTCAATCTCGCCGTCTCCAAACTCTTCAACCGAACGAAGACCAAGGCCGAACGGCATGACTGGGTCATGGCCAACCTCGACCTCGTGCAGATGGCGCATGCGAGGGATAAGCGGCCTTCGGAAATTTCAGGCGGCATGAAACAACGCGTCGGCATTGCCCGCGCGCTTTCAATGGAGCCGAAGATCCTGCTGCTCGACGAGCCCTTCGGCGCGCTCGATGCGCTGACCCGCGCCCATCTTCAGGATGCGGTGATGGAGATCCACGCTCGCCTCGGCAACACCATGGTGATGATCACCCATGACGTCGATGAAGCGGTGCTGCTGTCCGATCGCATCGTGATGATGACCAACGGTCCGGCGGCCCGCATCGGCGAAGTGCTCGATGTGACCATGCCCCGCCCCCGCAATCGCATCGAACTCGCCTCCGACCGGACCTATCTCAAATGCCGTGAAGCCGTGCTGAAGTTCCTCTACGAACGCCACCGCTTCATCGAAGCGGCGGAGTAGAGACCGGGACATAACCTCGGCGTTTACCGGCCGTGGTTTTTTCGCCTTTGTAGCGGCGCCTGATTTCAGGCGTCGCGCCTCTTTACTCCCCGGGCGTTGCAAAGACCGCGCTGGCATCGCTGACAATTTCCACATGGGAATATGCCGCCTGCCCGGCGGCGGCGGCGTCCGCGCGCATGATCGCGGTGACGATCCGGCCGTGCTCCTCATAGGATTTTGCCAGGCGCCCGGGCAGACGGAACTGCGCCCGCCGAAAGGGCGCGAGGCGCGCCCGCGTCTGCGTGACCATCTCGAAGACATGATCATTGTGCGCGCCGCGATAAAGCCGGGTGTGAAAGTCGGTATTGTGAGCCGAATATTGTTCTTCCGCACCGGCATGCACGAGCCTCACCGATTCCCGATGCTCCAGCTCCAGCGCGCGCCGCTCATCGACCGTCATACGCTCGGCCGAGAGCCTGGCGCAGATCGCTTCGAGTTCGGCCATCGCTTCGAACATCGAATGCAGATAAGCCTCGGTGACATTGGTCACGACGGCACTGCGGTTCGGCTCGCGCGCAATCAATCCCATGGCGCCCAGCTCACGCAGAGCCTCGCGTACCGGCGTGCGCGAAACGTCAAAACGAACCGCGAGCGACACCTCGTCCAATTTCGCGCCAGGCAGGATTTCCCCCGTGACGATCATGTCGGCAATCGCTCGCACCATCTGTTCGACGGTGGTTCCGGTACGGATCACTTCTCTGCGCCTGGTCTGCTTCACGATACGAATCTGCTCACGTCAACATTCTGCATACAGATGCGGTTCGAGACTCGATAAGTCAAATCTAGTGGCGAAGATATTGTTAAATTTTCGCTTTCCGATGCACGAGCACCTCAGGCAATCCGAATTTATGCCAATCGCGCAGTAACAATGAACAAGAAATATCTATTGATTACTTTTTACGCAAAGATTCGATCAATCTGCATGCACTTTGCAATGCACAGATCTTGCTGGGGCGGATAAACTATAAAAAACAATAGATTAATTTCTGGCACATGCATTGCATGCACTTTTCTGTACCCGTTCGCAACCGGCCCAGCGCCGCAAGGAGCATTCCGATGACCAAACTCCTTTCCATGAACCGCCGTAATTTCCTCCAGGCTTCCGCTGCCGGTGCGCTTGCCGGCGCCATGCCCGGCCTGATCGCCTCCTCCGCCGCAGCCCAAACAGCGCTGACCGTGGGCTTCATCTATGTCGGTCCTAAGGACGACTACGGCTACAACCAGGCGCATGCGGAAGGTGCAGCCGTGGTCAAGGCGCTATCGGGCGTGACGCTGGTCGAAGAAGAGAATGTGCCGGAAACCGTCGACGTCCAGAAGACGATGGAATCCATGATCAACCTGGATGGCGCGACCCTGCTCTTTCCGACCTCCTTCGGCTACTTCGACCCGCACATGCTGGCCGTGGCCGCCAAACATCCCGACATCCAGTTCCGCCACTGCGGCGGCCTCTGGCAGGAGGGCAAGAACCCGGCGAACACCGGCTCCTATTTCGGCTATATCTTCCAGGGCCAGTATCTGAACGGCATTGCCGCCGGCCATGCGACGAAGAGCAAGAAGATCGGCTTCGTCGCCGCCAAGCCGATCCCGCAGGTTCTGCAGAATATCAACGCCTTCCTGCTTGGAGCGCGCGCAGTCGATCCTGGTATCACCTGCCAGGTGATCTTCACCGGCGAATGGTCGCTCGCCGTCAAGGAGGCCGAAGCCACCAACGCCTTGGTCGACCAGGGCGTCGACGTCATCACCTGCCACGTCGACAGCCCCAAAGTGGTCGTCGAGACGGCCGCCGGCCGCGGCGCCCTCGTCTGCGGCTATCACGCCAACCAGAGCCCGCTTGCTCCGGAAAAATACCTGACCGGCGCCGAATGGGCCTGGGGGAACGTCTACAGCGACTTCGTCAAGAAGGCGCAGGCCGGCGAAAAGCTCGGCAACTTCGTGCGCGGCGGCCTGAAGGACGGCTTCGTGAAGATGAGCGCGCTCGGTCCCGCCGTGTCGGCAGAGGGCCGCAAGGCCTTCGAAGCCACACAGGCTGAGATGATGAAGGGCGGCTTCTCGGTCTTCAAGGGACCGTTGAAGGACAATAAGGGCGACACCGTCGTGGCTGCCGACAAGAGCTACGCCGAAGACGCGATCGAGCTCGAGAGCATGAATTATCTGGTCGAGGGCGTCGTCGGGTCCACGGCATAAACCGCGAAGGGAGAAGCGCCATGACCATCGAGGCCAATGATCCCGCAATAGCCATCACGGAAAAACCGGTGTCGCTGCGCCCCATCTTCGAATGGATCGCGCGGCGAGCCGAGCCTGTTGTCATCGGCCTCGCGGCCATCCTGATCGGTCTTGCGCTCTTCTCCCTCTTCATCCTGGCGGTCGGCAAGTCGCCGGCCACCCTCTTCCAACTGATGTATACCGGCGGTTTCGGCAGCTGGTTTTCGGTGCAGAACAGCTTAAGTCGTGCCGCACCCCTTCTCCTGACGGCACTCTGCGTCGCCCTGCCCGCCCGTCTCGGCCTCGTCATCATCGGCGGGGAAGGAGCGGTCGTGCTGGGCGGCGTTGCCGCCGCAGCCATGGCTCTGCCGCTCGCCGGCACCGCGCCTGTTTTCCTCACTCTCATTCTGATGGCAATCGCTGCCATGGTGGTCGGCGGCATCTGGATCGGCCTTGCCGGTTTCCTGCGGCACTATCGCGGCGTCAATGAAACCATTTCGTCGCTGCTGCTCTCCTATATCGCCATCGCCCTGATGAACCAGTTTGTCGAAGGGGTGCTGCGCGATCCTGCAAGCCTCAACAAGCCGTCGACCAGGCCGCTGCCGGCGGACTACATGCTCGGCAACATTCCCGGCATGGACGTGCATTGGGGCCTCGTCATCGGCATCCTCGCCTGCATGATCTCCTGGATCGTGATCGAGGCGACGAGCTATGGTTTTGCCGCCCGCATCGCCGGCGGCAACGTGCGCGCCGCGCAGATCCAGGGGCTGCCGGTGGGCAAGCTGATTGCCGGATTTACCGCGCTTGCCGGCAGCTTTGCCGGTCTGGCGGGCATGATCGAAGTGGCGGCGGTGCAGGGAAGTGCCAACGCCTCGCTTGCCGCCGGCTACGGTTATACCGGTATCCTCGTCGCCTTCCTCGCCAGGCACAATCCGCTGGCGATCATTCCGGTCGCGATCCTGCTCGGTGGCATCGACGCCTCGGGCGGCCTCATCCAGCGGCGCATGGGCCTGCCGGATGCTACGGTTCTGGTGCTGCAGGGGACGCTCTTCATCGTCATTCTCTTCTGCGAGACCTTCTACGGCCGCTTCAAGATCTTCAATCCCGACCTCTGGAAAAGGAGCCTCTGATGGAAGAGACAGGCATCGGCATCTGGGGCGTGCCGCTGGCGATCTTCGCCGGCGCCATCCGCGTTTCCACGCCCTTCATCTTCGTCAGCCTCGGCGAGACGATCACGGAACGCTCCGGCCGCATCAATCTTGGCCTCGAAGGCACGCTCGTCTTCGGCGCCATGACGGCCTATGCGGTGGCCGTCATGACTGGCTCCCCGACCCTCGGCGTGCTGGCCGCAATGGTGGCGGGCGCGACCTTCGGCCTTATACACGGCTGGATCTGCAAATTCCCCAAGGTCAACGACATCGCCATCGGCATTGCCATGATGCAGTTCGGTCTCGGCATGGCGTTCTTCCTCGGCAAATCCTTCATCCAGCCGGTTGCCCCGAAACTGCCCTCGATCCCGCTCGGCGGCTGGTCGAGCACTCCGCAAGTCCAGGCGGCGCTCAATATCAACGTGCTGTTCTTCATCGGCGCGGCACTTGCCCTCTTCCTGTTCTGGGCCTTCAAGAATACCCGCATCGGCCTGATCCTGCGCGTCGTCGGCGACAGCACCGACGCGGCCCGGGCCATGGGCATCCATCCGGACCGGGTTCGCTTGCTGGCAACGGCAGTGGGCGGTTCGCTGGCGGCAATCGGCGGCGCCTATCTCTCGCTCTACTATCCGGGCTCCTGGAACGAAGGCATCTCGTCGGGTCAGGGCCTGATGGCGGTGGCTCTCGTCATCTTCGCTCGCTGGAATCCGATCGGCTGCTTTCTCGCTGCCCTGCTTTTCGGCGGTGCTGGCGCGCTCGGCCCGGCGCTGCAATCGGTCGGCGTCACGCAAGGCTACTACCTTTTTTACGCCGCGCCTTACGTGCTCACCCTCATCATCCTGATCGCCACCTCCTCGCCCACCCGTTCGCTCGCCGGTGCGCCGGGTGCGCTCTCGCTCACGAAATAACGGAGCCTTTCGATGAACGGACTTGGCGGTCTCAACAAATCCGAACACGGCGTCGGTATCGGCCTGGTGCAGCTCCAGCTGCCGGTGACCGTTACCAAAGCGGACTTGGCAAAACAGACGCAGGTGATCGTCGATCTGGTGGCCAAAGCGCGGCGCAACCAGCCGGGCATGGACCTCGTCGTCTTTCCCGAATACGCGCTGCATGGCCTTTCCATGGACATCAATCCGGAGATCATGTGCACGCTCGACGGGCCGGAGGTCGCGGCCTTCAAGCAGGCCTGCAGGGACAACCGGATCTGGGGCTGCTTCTCGATCATGGAGCTGAACCCTGGCGCCATGCCCTACAACTCCTGCATCGTCATCGACGATCAGGGCGAGTTGAAGCTCTATTACCGCAAGATGCATCCCTGGATCCCCGTCGAGCCCTGGGAGCCCGGCGATCTTGGCATCCCTGTCATCGAGGGCCCGCGGGGCGCGAAGCTCGCTCTGATCATCTGCCATGACGGCATGTTCCCGGAGATGGCGCGCGAATGCGCCTACAAGGGCGCCGAAATCATGATCCGCACAGCCGGCTACACGGCGCCGATCCGCGATGCCTGGCGCTTCACCAACCAGGCCAACGCCTTCTGCAACCTGATGATCACCGCGAATGTCTGCATGTGCGGCTCGGACGGAACGTTCGATTCCATGGGTGAAGGCATGATTTGCAATTTCGATGGCACGATCATCGCCCACGGAACCTCCGGCCGCGTCAACGAGATCATCACCGCGGAGGTGCGTCCCGATCTCGTTCGCGAGGCCCGGCTCGGCTGGGGCGTGGAGAATAATATCTACCAGTTCGGTCATCGCGGCTACGTCGCCGTCGCCGGCGGCGCGCAGGATGCGCCCTACACCTACATGCACGACCTTATCGCCGGCAAATACCGCCTGCCATGGGAAGGCGAGATAAAGGTCAAGGACGGCACGTCCTGCGGATTTGACAAGCCGATGCGCCGTTACGGCGAACCCCTCAAACCTGCCGCGGAATAGGAGAGAGAATGATGGACGCGATGGTCGAAACCAACGGGCATTTTATCGACGCCGATCCGTATCCGTGGCCCTATAATGGCGCTCTGAGGCCTGATAACACCGCCCTCATCATCATCGACATGCAGACGGATTTCTGCGGCAAGGGCGGCTATGTCGACCATATGGGCTACGACCTGTCGCTGGTGCAGGCGCCGATCGAACCCATCAAACGCGTGCTTGCCGCCATGCGGGCCAAGGGCTACCACATCATCCACACCCGCGAGGGCCACCGCCCGGACCTCGCCGATCTGCCGGCCAACAAACGCTGGCGCTCGCAGCGGATCGGCGCCGGCATCGGTGATGCCGGCCCCTGCGGCCGAATCCTGACGCGTGGCGAACCGGGCTGGGACATCATCCCCGAACTCTACCCGATCGAAGGCGAGACGATCATCGACAAGCCCGGCAAGGGTTCGTTCTGCGCCACCGACCTCGAACTCATCCTCAACCAGAAGCGCATCGAGAACATTATCCTCACGGGGATCACCACCGATGTCTGCGTTTCGACGACGATGCGCGAGGCAAACGACCGCGGCTACGAATGCCTACTTCTGGAGGACTGCTGCGGTGCGACCGACTACGGAAACCACCTCGCCGCGATCAAGATGGTGAAGATGCAGGGCGGCGTCTTCGGCTCGGTCTCCAATTCCGCGGCTCTAGTCGAGGCGCTGCCCTGATGCCGTCATTGCGTGCCCATGTCTTTCGCGTGCCAGCCGACGGCCCCGATGACGTTGCCGGCGTCGAGGCGCTCTTTGCCAGCGGCCTTCAGGCGAACAACGTCGTCGCCGTTCTCGGCAAGACGGAAGGCAACGGCTGCGTCAATGATTTTACCCGCGGTTATGCCACCCGCAGCTTCGAGACATTGTTCAGTAGATATGGCGTCGACGGCGTCTCGATCATCATGTCCGGCGGCACCGAGGGGGCGCTCTCGCCGCATTGGACGGTTTTTGCGCGTGAAACCGTAGAAACCCCGGGCGAACGGGCGCTGGCCATTGGTGTGTCGCGTACCCCCGCGCTGCCCCCCGAACATCTCGGGCGCCGGGAACAGATCCTGCTCGTCGCCGAAGGCGTGAAGTCCGCGATGAGGGATGCCGGCATCGATGATCCCGCCGATGTCCATTTCGTGCAGATCAAGTGTCCGCTGCTCACCTCGCGCCGGATTGCCGAGGCCGAGGCAGCAGGCAGGACGGTCGCAACCCACGACACGCTGAAATCCATGGGCCTCTCGCGCGGCGCTTCGGCTCTCGGCGTCGCCGTGGCACTCGGCGAGATAGATGCGACATCGATCGGCGATGCCGACATCTGCACACGTTTCGATCTCTTTTCCCGCTGCGCCTCAACCTCGTCCGGGGGCGAACTCACCGATCACGAAATCATCGTCCTCGGCATGAGCGTAAAATGGTCCGGTCCGCTGTCGATCGACCACGCGGTCATGCTGGATGCGATCGACGCGCATTCCGTCAGGAAAGCCCGCGAACGCCTGCCGGAAAACAGCCGGCTGGCGGCGGTTCTCGCCAAGGCCGAGCCGGACCCGTCCGGCAGGATCGACGGCAGGCGCCACACGATGCTCGATGACTCGGATATTGCAGGCACCCGCCATGCCCGTGCCTTCGTCGGCGGCGTTCTCGCCGGCATCTTCGGCATTACCGATCTCTATGTGTCCGGCGGCGCCGAACACCAGGGTCCGCCCGGCGGCGGTCCCGTCGCCATCATCGTCGAAAAGGAGCAATGAAGTGAGCACAGTCCGCGACACGCCCCTTCCGCAAGCCGGCAAGGCCGTCGGCATCGAGACGCTCGATATGACCATGCGTTTCGGCAGCTTCACCGCGCTCGACAACGTCTCGATCGCCGTTCCGGCCGGCTCTTTTCACGCGCTTCTCGGCGAAAACGGCGCCGGCAAGTCGACGCTCGTCAAATGCATCATGGGCTTCTATCACGCCACGTCAGGCTCGTTGTCGGTCGACGGCCGCGAGGTGGCGGTCGCCTCACCCAAGGATGCCGCGACCTATGGGCTCGGCATGGTCTACCAGCATTTCACACTGGTTCCCTCTCTGACCGGTGCGGAAAACCTGGTCATCAGCCGCACCGAAGTGCCCGCGGTGATCAACTGGCCCAGGGAACGCAAGGATCTGGCGGCTTTCATGGAGCGCATGCCGTTCAAGATCCCGCTCGACAGGCCGGTGAGCGAGCTTGCCGCCGGCGAAAAACAGAAGCTCGAAATCGTCAAGCAGCTCTATCTCGGCCGTTCCTTCCTCGTCCTCGACGAGCCGACCTCGGTGCTGACGCCGGCCGAAGCCGATGAGATGCTCGGCATCGTCCGCGGGATGACCGAGCGCGGCGAGCTCACCGTGCTGATGATCTCCCACAAGTTCCACGAGGTGACGAAGTTCGCTGATGCCGTCTCGATCCTGCGGCGCGGCAAGCTGGTCGGCACCGGCAAGGTCGGCGAGCTCTCCACCGCCGAGATGGCGGCGATGATGATCGGCGACGTCAAGCTCGCCGAGCTCGACAGCCGTCTGCCGGTGGCGGAAGCGGCCAAATCCGTGCTCACTGTGACCCAGGTGAAAGCTCCGGATCGCTCCGGCCTGAAGACGATCGAGATCGACGCGCTGACGGTCCGCTCCGGTGAGATCGTCGGCATCGCCGGCATATCCGGCAACGGCCAGAAGGAGCTGACGGAAATTCTGGCCGGCCAGCGCCCGACCGATAGCGGCCAGGTCATGGTCAATGGCGAGACTTACGGCGCCACCCGTGAGGAGACCCGCAAGAACAGGGTGCGTTTCATCCCCGAAGAGCCGTTGCAGAATGCCTGTGCGCCCAAGATGACCGTGAGCGAGAACCTTGCGTTCCGCACCTTCGATTTGAAGCTGGACGGCAAGGACGCGATCTGGCTGAACAAGGGCAGCATGAAGAAGCGTGCCTCGGCGCTGATCTCCGACTTCAAGGTCAAGACGGCCTCTTCCTCCTCGCCGATCGCAGCGCTCTCGGGCGGCAACGTGCAGCGGGCGGTGCTCGCCCGCGAACTGACCGGCGATGTCGATCTGCTGATAGTCTCCAACCCCTGTTTCGGCCTCGATTTCTCGGCCGTTGCCGAAATCCGCGCCCGGATCATGAAGGCCCGCAATTTGGGAGCCGCCGTGCTGCTGCTTTCGGAAGACCTCGACGAACTGCTCGAGATGTCCGACCGCATCATGGTCATTTCGGAAGGCAAGCTGGTTTACGAGACACCGGCGCGTTCGGCCGATATCGGCGTGATCGGCGCCCACATGGCGGGGCATCATTGATGATGGGGATCAAGGCAGAACCCTTCGCCTTTCCGGTGAAACACGATGAGCTCGCCCTCATCGTCATCGACATGCAGCGCGATTTCGCCGAGCCGGGCGGATTCGGCGCCAGCCTCGGCAACGATGTCAGCCGCATCACCAGGATCGTGCCCGATGTCAAACGCCTCATCCAGGGCTTCCGCAATGCCGGCCTGCCTGTGATCCATACGATGGAGTGCCACCGGCCTGATCTCTCCGACCTGCCACCGGCCAAACGCGACCGCGGCAATCCTGCGCTCAGGATCGGCGACGAAGGCCCGATGGGCCGCATCCTGATCTCGGGCGAACCCGGCACGGCAATTCTTCCGGAGCTCGCTCCGGTGAAGGGCGAAGTCGTCATCGAAAAACCCGGCAAGGGCGCCTTCTACGCGACCGACCTCGGCACCGTGTTGCAGCAGAAGGGCATACGTCAGCTCGTCTTTGCCGGTGTCACCACCGAAGTCTGCGTGCAGACGACGATGCGCGAAGCAAACGACCGCGGCTATGAATGCCTGCTCGCCGAGGAGGCCACGGAAAGCTATTTCCCCGAATTCAAAGCCGCCGCCATCGCCATGATCCGCGCCCAGGGCGCGATCGTCGGCTGGACCGCCCATATCGACGACATTCTGGAAAGCATCGCCCATGCCTGAAACGACCCGCGAACGCCTGACCTCAGGCGGCTGGAAGGAGTTGGAATTCGGCCCTTTCCGCGATGCTGTCACCATTCACTGGATCCGCCCCTTCGAGGGCGATCAGCCGGGCGTGGCGCTGCTGAAATATGAGCCCGGCGCTTCGGTTCCCCGCCATCGCCACGAGGGGCTCGAGACCATCCTGGTGCTCGATGGCGTTCAATCCGACGAGACGGGCGATTACATCAGCGGCAGTTATATCGTCAATGCACCGGGCAGCGAACATTCGGTCTGGAGCGAGACCGGCTGTGTCGTGCTCATCCAGTGGGACCGGCCCGTCAAAATATTCGAAGACGACACTGCCTGAACCCGACGCCGGCCTTGAAGGTCTGCCCGACGATCCGAAAGGACATGAACGTCACAGCAGCATCGAGGCGCCGCGATCGATATAGGTATCCAGAAATTGCTCGAGGCGGGGATTTCTCGGCCGTTTGAAGACGTCCTGCGGCGGGCCGGTGAACAGCACCTTGCCGTGATCGAGAAAGATGATCTGCTGGCCGACCGTCGCGGCAAATCCGATCTCGTGGGAGACGACGACCATCGTCATGCCCTCGGCGGCGAGATCGCGCATGACGTTGAGCACCTCGCCGGTCAGCTCGGGATCAAGTGACGAGGTCGGCTCGTCAAACAGCATGATCTTCGGGTTGAGGGCTAGCGCCCGGGCGATGGCGACGCGCTGCTGTTGCCCTCCCGAGAGCTGCGACGGATAGTGCCCTGCCCTGCCCTCGAGGCCGACCTTGACGAGCTGGGCCATTGCCCGCTCCTCAGCATCCTTGCGGCTCATCTTGTGAACGGACTTCAGCGCCTCGCTGACATTGCCGAGCGCGGTCATATGCGGCCAGAGATTGAACTGCTGAAAAACCATGCCGATCTGGGATCGGATCCGCCGGTTCGCCGCCGCCGGCACCCGCTCCCGGACGCCCTTGGCGTTTTCCGCAAAGCCAAGCACCTCGCCGTTGACGGCAATCGTACCCTTCGTCGATTCCTCGAGAAACGCCATGCAGCGCAGCAGCGTACTCTTGCCGGATCCGGATGGGCCGATGACGCAGGAAACCTGTCCCTGAACGATGTCGAGGTCGATGCCCTGCAGCACGGTGGAACCGCCAAAGGTCTTGACGAGATTTTTGACTGCGATCGCAGGAATGCTCATATGTTGAAAAACCTGAATCTTGAGAGTTTCGTTTCGGCGAGGTGACCGAGCCAGCCGGTGATTTCCACCAGCGCCCAATAAAAAAGGGCAAGCACGAAGAGCGCCTCGACGAAAGCATATTGCTGCGAACCGATCGCACTCAACGTCGCCGTCAACTCCGGCACGGTGATGATGGACAGCACGGCCGTCTCCTTCATCAGGATGATCGTCATGTTGACCGAAGGCGGCAACACCAGCATGGTCATCTCCGGCAGCAATATGCGTCGGACGATCTGCCCTTGTGTCAGGCCAACGCACAGGCCGGCCTCGATATGTCCCTTCGGGACGGCGGCAAAGCCCGAACGGAAAATCTCGCTGAAATAAGCCGCGCCGTAGATGGAAAGGCCGATGACGCCGGCCGGGATCGGATCGAGTGACAATCCGACGAAGGGGCCGCCGTAGTAGACGAGGAATATCTGAATCAAGAAGGGCGTGCCGCGCAGCACTGCGATGACAACGCCGAATGCCTTGTCCGGGACAACGCCGCCAAAACGCCTGGCAACGGCAACAAGGAAGCCGAGCGCGGCAGCGGCCGGCGTGGTGACGATCCAGATGACGATGGTGAGCCATGCGCCGCTGAGGATTTCCGGAAAATTGTTGAAAATCACATTGATGTCGAAGGTCATCGCGGCACTCCCGGCAGGGAGCGTTCGATCAGGCCGCCCGCAAGGGCGACGATCCAATTGATGATGAAATAGATTAGACCGGCGGAAGCGAAAATCTCAAGCGGCAGGAAGGTGCTGCCGGCAAGATCCTGGGCCATGCGCGTCAGCTCGATGACGCCGACGACCGAGACCAGCGAAGACGCTTTCAGGATAAGGATCGCTTCGTTGACGAGTGCTGGAAAGGTCAGGCGCAGGGCGATCGGGGCCTTGATACGACGGAAGATCTGAACGGGACTCATGCCAACCATTTCGGCAGATTCGACCAAGCCCATGGGAACGCTGGCAAAACCGCCGCGCAGATTTTCAGCCTGGTAGGCTGCCGTACACAGCGACAGACCAACGATGGCCGCAACGATGCTCGGCACGTTGATGTCGATCGCCGGCAGCAGGTTATAGATCAGCAACAGCTGCACCAGCAGCGGCACTCCGCGAAAAAAACTGATGAAAATCTTCGCCGGCAGCACCAAAAGCCGTTGCTGCGAAAGCAACATGGCGGAAATAACGATCGCGATCGCAAAGCCGATCAGGATAGAAACCACGCTGATCGTCACCGTGTAGATCGAGGCTTGCAGAAGCAGTTCGAAAAGCTTGATGGACATGGGCGATGTTTGCCTGGGCGCTGCGGCCGTGAACTCTGATGCCACGGCAGATTGCGCCCCGACCACTGGCGGGGCGCGTTCGTTTCACCGGCGGCAAATCAGAATGCCGGGTCCTTGACAGCATCAGGCGTATCGAAAGATGCACCAAACCACTTCTTCTGCAGCTCTGCCATGCGCCCGTCTGCCTTGATCTTGAGCATCGCGGCGTCGATCGCATCCATCAGGGGCGCATGGTCGGCATCCTTGAGACCGATGAAGCCGAAATAGGACTTCTTGCCGAATGGCGGCAGGACGACTTCGAAGGTGCCCTTTCGCTGGCTGGCGACGAAGGCGATATTCGGCAGCGAATTGGCGACGCCGGCAATACGGCCGGCGGCGAGGTCGGCGTAGGATTCGGTAAAGGCGGGATATTCGCGCACGTCGACCTTGGTCGGCAGCGTGGCGGAGAATTCCTTCAGCTGGTCGAGCTGCGCAGTTGCCTTGCCGACACCGATCGTCTTGCCGGCAATATCTTCCGGCTTGCTGATCGTCGTGTCGCCAGCCTTCTTCAGAATGGCAATCGTTGCTTCGGCGATCGGCGGCGTGAAGCGATAGCGCTCCATGCGCTTCTTGGTGATCGTTGCAGGACCTGCGACGACATCGAACTTGCCGGCCTCGAGCGCCGGGAAGACGCCGTCCCAGGGAAGGGCGACCCACTCGATCTTGACGCCGAGTTCCTTGCCGATCTCGGCAAAGAGGTCGACGTTCAAGCCCGTGTGTTCGCCGGCATCGATATAGTCGAACGGTGCGAAAGCCGTTTCGGTGCCGACCTTGAGGGTGCCGGCTGCCAGCGTGTCGGCGGCATGGGCGGAAACGGCTGCTCCGAGCAGGAACGCGGCGCCGACCAGACCCTTCAGCAGTGAATGTGCCTTCATGATCATCTCTCCAGTTTTTATTCCCCCGGCGGAGGAGTTTTTGTTCCCGACTTCGATTTCCTCTGCGCGGATTTCTATGCTCCGCTTTTGACTATACAAATAGATATAGGCTGGCCTAGAGTGTCAATGTAAAAGACGAGGAACGCAAAATTTGTGCCGGGTGGCGTCGATCTCGCTGGCATGACCGTTCCCGTATTTATGGTCGCTGACGCCGGATGAGGTGCGGGCTTGGTGTCGATTTATCAACGTATTTTCACCGATGTCGAGACGAAGATCATCAGCGGCGATTGGCGGCCCGGTGACCGTATTCCCGTCGAACACGAACTCGCGGCGGAATATCGGTGCTCGCGGATGACCGTCAGCAAGGCGCTGTCGGCGCTTGCCGAGCGCGGCATGATTGTCAGACGGCGCAAGACAGGTTCGTTTGTCGCATCGCCCCAGATCGACCGCACGGTGATGGATATCCAGGATATCAGCACCGAAGCGGAACTGGCCGGGCACGAACACCGCTTCGAAATCCTCGCCCGCAAGATCGAGCGCCTTGGAGAGGCGGAGGCGCAGCAGCTGTCGGAACCTGCCGATGCAGAAGTCCTCAGGCTCCAATGCCTGCATATCGTCGATGGCAGGCCGAATGCCATCGAGCGGCGGATCATCATGCTCGATGCTGTCCCACGGGCGAGAGAGGAGAGCTTTGCTTCAACTCCGCCCGGCAAATGGCTGCTTGACGAGGTTCCCTGGTCCAAGGCCAAACATGTCATTCGCGCCGTTTCGGCCGACACCACGACGGCGCGGATCCTGCAGACGGAACGCGGCGAGGCCTGCCTTAGCCTCATCCGCCAGACCTGGCAGAACGGTCGTACGGTGACCTATGTCGAGTTCACCCATCCAGGCGACCGGTTCCAGTTTGCGGGGACGTTTCATCCGGCAGCAAATTGAGCTCGACGCCAATCACGAGAGGTTCTGCAAGTGACCGATGAGCGCCTCAAGGCGATCCCGCTGAAAAGTTTGCAGGCGTTCGAGGCGGTGGGGCGCTGCGGCGGCGTGACGGCAGCGGCGCTGGAGCTCAGGGTTTCGCCGGGCGCCATCAGCCAGCAGATCCGCAAGATCGAAAGCTTTCTTGGAATTTCGCTTCTGGAACGCAGCGGGCGAACCGTCGAGCTGACCGCCTGGGGCCGGCTCTACCATCAGGAGATATCGAAGGGGTTCGAGCAATTTGCGCTGGCCCAGCAATTGTTGGAAAAGGCGCGCAACGAGACGGCGCTGGTGCTCAGTGCGCTTTCCTCCGTCGTCAACAAATGGATCGGCAGGCGCATCTTCGACTGGCAGGCGCTTCATCCCGAAGTTCCAGTGAGGATTATCGGACGCGACAAAGAGCCCCGGATCGGTTTCGACGATGTCGATTTCCGCGTCAGCTATGGATCGGACGTCCTCCAGCACGAACACTATACCGAAGTTCCGCGATTGGGTGGTGCCTGCCTGCTCGCCGGCGCTGATGCAGGATCGCGCGCATGCGGCTCGCGATCTTTTCGAAAAGCCCCTCCTCCATGTCGAGTGGGAACGGCACTTCACCCCTTATCCCAGCTGGGCGGAGTTTGCCGCCAAGGCCGGTGTCCCCCTCGATGCGTCGACGCCGGGCCTTTCCTTCACTCTTTCGAGCAGCGCGATTGATGCTGCTGTCAACAAGCGCGGCGTCGTGCTCGCACAAATGTCGATGATATCAGACGAGCTTGAAGCGCAAACGCTGGTCATTCCCGTCGACCTGCGCATTGCACTGCGCGAAAGCTATTTTCTCGCCTGGGACCGTGCGGCCTTGCAGAAGCCCCACGGGCACGAATTCCGCGAGTGGCTCATTGCCATTTCCCGTCAGCAGGCCCTGGCGTCAGCGCCTAAGCCGATACTTTAGAAAAACTAAAACGGAACCTAGCTGAGCGATATTGATGAAAATTTGCGCCTGGCGATAATTTACGCAGTCGCCCTCCACCGTTGGCGGCGTGGCCGACATAGCAGGAGAGCTCGATGGCGCGAACCGACAAGATGAAACTCGGGACTTTCGTCTACACATTCGGCTTTCACCCGGCCTCCTGGCTGCATCCGGCAAGCGACGTCAATGGCGCCAACGACTTCGCCCATCTGCTCGATGTCGCCAAACGATCCGAGGCGGCCAAATTCGATTTCATGTTCATGGCGGATTCTCCTGCCGCTGCCGTCGGCGATCCGAAAGCGCTTGCCCGCATTCCAACCAAGATGAACCGTTTCGAACCGCTGTCGCTGCTTTCGGCTCTGGCGGTCACCACCAATGACCTCGGTCTCGTGGCGACGGTATCGACGAGTTATTACGAACCATACAATGTCGCGCGCTTGTTCGCCTCGATCGACCATCTGAGTAAGGGCCGTGTCTGCTGGAATGTCGTCACCTCCGACCACGACGAAACCGGCTACAATTTCAATCGTGAAGGGCTCGACCCGCATGCGTTACGCTACGAGCGTGGCAACGAGTTCGTCGATGTCGTATTCGGTCTTTGGGACAGCTTCGAGGACGGCGCACTGCTTCTCGACCGTGAAAACGGTGTCTACTACGACAAGGACAAGCACCACACGCTCAATCACAAAGGCACGCACTTCCAGGTTCGCGGACCCCTCAACATCGCGCGAACGCCCCAGGGCCGTCCTGTCATCGCCCAGGCGGGCGGTTCGGAACCCGGAATGGACATGGCGGCACGCACGGCGGAGATCGTCTTCAGCCTGGCATCGAATATCGACCGAAACCGGACCTTCTACGAAAACGTCAAGAGCCGGATGCCGGCCCATGGGCGCGATCCGGACGATCTGAAAATCATGCCGGGCATCGTGATCAACGTGGGTGAAACTGAAGCCGAGGCAAAGGCGAAGGTGGATTATCTGATCGACAAGATGCATCCGGATGTCGGCCGGCTGATGCTCTCCGAATTCCTCGAGGCGGACCTGCGCGACGTCGCACTCGACAAGCCTTTCCCCATGGATCGGCTGCCGGCGGCGCCCAAGGGATCACGCGCCTTGTTCGACGAGCTGGTCGATTTCGTCAGAAGCGGCCGCACCGTCGGCGAGCTCATCCGGCACTATGCCGAAAAGCATACCGGAAATGGCATGACGGGCACGCCGGCCCAGATTGCCGACTTCATGGAGGAATGGTTCGAAACGCGCGCCGCCGACGGCTTCATCCTGATGTTTCCGACCTTGCCGTCCAGCCTCGACGACTTCGTGCGGCTTGTCCTGCCAGAGCTTCGACGCCGCGGGCTGTTCCGCGAGGAATACGAAGGCAAGACCTTGCGCGAAAACCTCGGTCTTTCAATGCCGGTAAACCGCTTTGCCAAAACAAAAGAGCCAGCCCGATGAGTGTCGAGGCTTTGATCAGCGAAGCGGACTTCAAGCTTTCGATGCGTCATCTGGCGGGTGCCGTCAGCGTGATTACGGTCGGCGACGGGCAACACCGCACCGGCTTCACGGCAACGTCGGTCTCCTCGCTATCGGCGGAGTTGCCGTCCGTCATCGTCAGCGTCAACCGAGCGTCTTCCTCATGGCCGGCGCTGCAGCGGTACGGCTGCTTCTGCGTCAACGTGCTCGCCGCCGACCAGCAACAGGTGGCGCAATCCTTTGCCGGTCTTGACGGACGAAAGGGCGCCGAACGCTACGGCGGTGCAGGATGGTATCGCCTCAAGACCGGCGCGGCCGCCCTTGAAAACGCCCTGACGGTCCTGGACTGCAAGCTCGAAACCGCTTTCCACTACAATTCCCATGCCATTTTGGTCGGACATGTTTGCGCAATGGAAATCCGGCAGGGCATAGGGCCGCTGCTCTACTGGCGCGGCGGCTATCATGAACTTCCGGCGGAGGTTGATCAAAACGGTCTAGCGAAGGCGCTCGGACAATAGCCCAATCGAGGCGACATCCGCATTGGCAAAGGCAAGTCTGAGGTAACGCTCCTGGCCCTCGCCGAAATAGGCGCCGGGCAAACAAACGATGCCGGATTCCTTGGCGAGTTTCTCGGCAACTTCGGAAGACGATCGATCGGCGTGGGGATGGCGGACAAAGGCGAAATAGGCGCCAATCGCACCGATCTCCCAATCCGGCAGCCCGGAAAAGACCAACCTCAAAGCGTCCGCCCGGCGAGCAATCTCCAGCCGGTTGCCGGCCCGCCAATCGGCAAGCGCCGGGATCGCCGATGCAACGGCGATCTGGGCCGAGCGCGGCGCGCAGATCTGCATATTGTCCATCACCTTGGCGATCTCGGCGATGAGTTTAGGCCCTGCCGTGATTGCACCCAGCCTGTGACCGGGGATGCAGAAGGATTTCGAGAAGCTGTAGAGAAGAACGAGCGTGTCTTCCCAGCCCGGCTCTGAGAGGAGTGAGTGTGGCCGTCCGTTATCCTCGCCGAGGAAATCGCGATAGGTTTCATCGAGGATCAGCCAGGCGCCGTATCTCCGGCAGAGAACGAAAAGCTCATGCAGCAGGCTCGGCGGATACACGGCCCCGGTGGGATTGTTTGGTGTGACGACGGCAAGCATCTTCGCGCCGGCCGCAAGGGCCGCCTCGGCCGAACCTGGATCGGGAAGAAAGCCGAAGGCTGGGTCGCAATCGACCAGCCGTCGACCGATCCCCAGCATCGACAGCGTCGTATCGTGATTGAAATAGAAGGGATTGGTCAGCGCGACGGTATCGCCGGCGCCGGCAAGCGCGATTGCCGAACACATGAACGCCTGATTGCAGCCGGCGGTAATGTGGATATTGCCGGCGGAAAGGTCGGCGCCGTAATATTCGGCAACGTGAGCCGCGTAGGTCTTGCGCAATAAAGGTTCGCCCTCGATCGGCCCGTATCCTGTCATCGCCTGTTGCCCAGCCGCCTCGGCGAGAAGCCGAAGCATCTCCGGATGCGCGGGATAGCCGGGCACAGCTTGCGACAAATCGATGAGTGGCCCTTTTCCCCCCTTGTATTCGTGGCTCCAGGCGACGACGGAAGGAATGGGCGGGGCAGAGAGGCGGGCAACGAGGGAATTGGGTTTTGCAGCGATCATATCGATTTCTCTTTGATACCGATTGCTACAACGATACCAATTGTTTTCTCAACCTCTTTGTCTGACGAGACGGACCTGAAGCGGAGACGCATGCATATGGTGTGGGATAAAACGCGGCTCGAGCAACTGCGCGCAGAATTTGCAGACGCCAATGGCGGCGAGATATTCGATGAGAAGTTTCGCAAAGTAGCGGAGAAGATCATCTCCAAGAGCGGCACGAGACTGGCGCCATACGCCGGAGTGCCGACCTTCCTCAGCGCACCCTACATGCAGGTCGCGGCCGATGATCCGGATTTCGGCAATCTCCAGGTTGCGATCACCGGGATCCCCATGGATCTTGGCGTCACCAATCGTCCAGGCTCGCGTTTCGGACCGAGAGCACTTCGCGCCATCGAAAGGATCGGCCCCTACAATCATGTTCTCGCTACGGCGCCGGTCTTCGATCTTCGGGTCGCCGATATCGGCGACATATCGTTCCAAAGCCGTTACCGGTTGGAACTCAGCCACGACGACATCGAAAAGCGGATCGGCCAGATCGTCGATGCCGGCGTGGCCCCGCTTTCCGTCGGAGGCGATCATTCCATCAGCCACCCGATATTGAAGGCCATCGGCCGGCACCAACCGGTCGGCCTCATCCATATTGATGCCCATTGCGATACAAGCGGCGCTTTCGATCAGACGAAGTTTCATCACGGTGGGCCGTTCCGCAATGCGGTGCTTGACGGCGTGCTCGATCCGACACGGACTATCCAGATCGGCATCCGCGGTTCAGCGGAATATTTGTGGGAATTCTCCTACGCTTCGGGAATGACCGTGATCCACGCAGAGGACATCAGCGGAATGGGGATTGCGGCCGTCATTGCCAAGGCAAAATCCATCGTCGGCGACGGCCCCACCTATCTTTCCTTCGACGTCGACAGCCTCGATCCGAGCTTTGCGCCCGGCACGGGCACGCCCGAGGTCGGTGGATTGACCACGCGTGAAGTCCTTGAACTGATACGCGGACTGAAGGGGATAAACCTGGTGGGTGGTGACGTCGTGGAAGTCGCCCCGCAATATGACGCAACGACCAACACGGCGCACGCCGCAGCACAGGTGCTCTTTGAGGTCCTGAGCCTCATGGTGTTTAGTCCATCGATCGGCAGGCGCTAAGGCCGACCTCTCGGTCATCCGTGGCAACTGGCCGGATGGGCCAAGATCATATCATTCGCACCTAGCAATGACGGAAGCAGGGAATCTCACGCCCATGGTCGTCGCCACCGACGCCTCCCGTCATGCAGCCACTGTCGGTGGAGGCGATGAGCAGTATTACGGCGAAGCCTTCATCGTCACGCCAAGCGTACTAGCCAACGCATCTCAAAAACTCTTCGGTATCCATGAGTTCGAGCTGCACGGAAAACCGATCTTGCAGAAGTTCCAGTGACGCGTCATGCGTATCGTCGGCGCCGCTGCAGACGGCGTCGTTCAGCACGATGACACGATAGCCGAGATCGATCGCGCCGAGCGTCGTGGCAAGCACGCAGACATCCGTTTCACCGCCCGTTATCACAAGCGTATCGACCCGCTCCGACTGAAGGATCGGATGCAGGCGGCCGTCGATCCAAGGCGAATAAGTGCGTTTGTCGAAGTGCCTTGCCGGCGGAACCAACGAGGCCAGCGATGGGGCGAGATCTATGAAGCCGCGCGGAAGATGTTCGCCCGTCATCATCCACCATTTCTGGTAATAATCCCGCCATTTCCCCGGCATGTCGTCCGCACGCTCGGGTGGCAGGAAGCGGGTAAAGATCGTTCGCGACGGATGCCGCCCGGCCAGCTCTTCGATCTGGGGAGAGATCCGTGCCATCCAGGCAACGTGCCACGGCGTGTCTTCGGCAAACATCCGCTGCATGTCGACGCAAAGGTGCCGCCATTCCCCGACCTCGCCCATCACATCCTCCATTCGGTCTTCGCGCGTCAACCGCGACGCGGGGCGAAAGTTCCCCTAGCCTGCGGAAGATCTGAAGCCTCTCACGCGACGGCGCCTCGGGCGGTCGTCAGTAACCCAGCGGCGCTTTCAGCTTTCCGGAAACTATCAAGCTCGCCAATAGGAACGGGTTTGGAGAAGAAGTAGCCTTGGAGGTCGGTGCAGCCGAGGGCGGCCAGAAAGTCGCGTTGATAATCGGTTTCGACCCCTTCGGCCGTCGTCGAGATACCGAGGTTACGGCTGAGCGCGACGATGGCGCCAATGATTGCCGCCCCATTGGCCTTGGTGCCGAGCTGTGAGACGAACGATCGATCGATCTTGATGCGGTCGATATCGAAGCGCAGGAGATGGCTGAGGCATGAAAAGCCAGTTCCGAAATCATCCAGCGAAACCTGGACACCCCGGCTGCGCAACGACTTCAGCACCGTATAAACGTCCGAGTTGTCCTCGATCAGTGAGGACTCGGTGAGTTCGAGCTCGAGCCGGGACGGCTGCAGACCGCTCTCCTCAAGCACGGCGAAAACTTCCTCGGCGAAATTCGGTCTTCTCAACTGGGCAGGAGACACGTTGACCGCAACAAACGTGTCCTCCGGCCATTTGCAGGCGGCTCTGCAGGCTTCGCGCAAGACCCAGAAACCGAGAGCGTCGATGAGGCCGCCCTCCTCGGCGACAGGGATGAAGCTGGCAGGCGTCAACAGCCCGCGCTGACTGTGACGCCAACGCACGAGAGCTTCCGCGCCCGACGCCGCGTATCCTGCCTCAGCGCGATGGACCGTTTGGTAATAGACCTCGAGCGATCCGAAGTCCGGCCGGTTCGAAACCGGATCGGCGTGTGGACCATCTGGGGCCATGCCTTTGGCCAGAACTTCCCGCAATTCGTTCTTGAGAATGTCGCGTGCATTTCGGCCGCCGTCCATGGACGGTGAATAGAGACGCCACTGGCCTCGGCCGCCCATCTTTGCCTCGTACAGCGCGACGTCGGCGTAGCGCATGATGTCATCGGCATTCCGCCCGGCATCCGGCACGACGGTCACGCCGATCGAGCCGCCGACGCGCGCAACCGCTTCGCCGCGCAAAAGCGGGAAGGGTTTGCCAAGTTCGGCAACGATCGCTTCGCATATTGCCGGCAAAACGTGGTCATGATCTTTGATGTCCCGGAGAAGCAGCGCAAATTCGTCGCCCCCTAGCCGGGCAAGCGTGTCGCCCGGACGAAGCAGCGAGCGGATCCGCTCGGCGGCCATCCTGATGAGTTCATCGCCGGCGGCATGGCCGAATGTGTCGTTCACCGCTTTGAAGCGATCGAGGTCGAGAAGTGCGACCGCCGAGCGCTCGGTCGAATTCTGCGTCTCGGCCAGGCACTCGTCGAACCTCATAGCGAACAAAGCGCGGTTGGGAAGATCGGTGAGCACATCATGCAAGGCAAGCTGCCTTGCATGCAGCTCGCTTTTCTTCAACTCGCCGAGACTCCTTCGCAGGCGCACCAGCAAGACCGAGAACAGGATCGCGATCACCAAGGCGGCAATCGAAAGCGCCGGCATCAATCGACCGATCACCCTCGAACCTGGAAGATCCGGCCGCCATACGATAAAGCCGATCGGTTCGCCGTTTGCCGTGGCGTCAATCTGGAACGCAACCTCATTTTCGTCCGCATCGGCAGTGCGCGCGAAGCGGGCGCCGTTAAGGCCCTGTTGCCGGCTCAATTCGTCCAGCGCCGCACCATCGATAAAGCGCACGACGATCAGGAATTGCCGCATCGGCTGGCGCTGTCCCCCGGCAGCCTCGTTAATGGCGACGACTCCGACGATGGTCGGCCGGCCCTCGAGCCGCATCAGATTGGCCAGAGCACGGTTGGAATGGGCGGCGCTCGCAAGGCGGGCTTCCATTGAGGATGGCGTTCTTTCGTTCAAAGCCGTGCTTCGCCTGACCCCAAAGCGGGCATCCTGAAGGAGAGGCAAAAAGAGAGGCCTCATCCAGCGGTACCGCTTCTCCGTTTGGGCGTCCGCCAGCATGAGCAGTTGCGCCTTTTCATCGACAACAAAGGCCTGGTCGTAGCCGAACGCCGACATAGCCGTCTGGCCGATCGCACTCCCGGCTGCTGCCGTCAAAACGGCATCGAGGCCGGAGGAGCCTTCGGTCGAAAGGGCGGCAGGATAGACACGTGCGAGGTAGCCATTGCCGAACTGGCCGATAACATGCGCGACTTGATCGACCTGTTCGCGCAGGCGGGCATTCACAAGCTGACGCTGTCGATCGAGGGCTGCGGCATCGCTTTCGGTTCCTGCCCAGAGCGCCGAGAGTACGACAAGCCCGATCGCTCCGAGCCCGCTGACGGCAATAAGGAACAGAATTCTCCCGGAGGCGATCCAGGATTGCTGAAACGTATTGGAGCTGGAAGGAAGAACGATCTGCAAGCCTAGACCCCTGAACACCACGACACGGGCGCATTCGTCGACGCTAACAAAGAAGCGTTCACGTAGAATTAAAAGCTGTGGCCCACTATGGCGCGAGATCGACTATGCCCCAAGGAGCTCCCGACGATGTTGCGCATATCCATTCAGACCATATTGCGCGGAACGCTGATGGCGGGCGGGATCGGTGTCTTGTTAGCGGCGGCCGCGCCGCTCGAGGTGGCTGCGCAGGATCGCATGCCAATGAGAATTGCCGTCGAAGGTGCATTTCCGCCCTTCAACTATCTCGATTCAAACAACAAGCTTCAAGGCTTCGATATCGATATTGCCAATGCGCTGTGCGAGGTCGGCAAGTTTGAATGCCAATTTATCATCGAGAAGTGGGACGACATCATCCCCGATCTCGTTGCCGACAAATACGACGCGATCATCTCATCCATGTCGATGAGCCTTGAGCGACGTCAAAAGGTTGCCTTCACTGAAAAATACTACAACAGCCCGTCGGTGTTCATCGCCCGGAAGGATTCGTCGATCAGCGATGTCAGCCCCGCCGCCCTCAGCGACAAAATTCTTGGTGTGACGTCGTCGACAGCGCAGGAATCCTATGCCAACCATCTTTATCCAGAAATGAAAAAGACGGTGTTTCGGTCATCGCCCGAATTGTACAAGGGTCTGGCGGATGGGAGCGTCGACATTATCCTCGAGGATAAACTGGCCATCTATGATTGGATTGCCAACACCAAGGCTGGAAGCTGCTGCGAGTTCAAGGGGCCGGACCTGGTCGACGTCACCTATTTTGGTGAAGGCGCCGGTATAGCGCTGCGCTTGGATGACAAGGAGCGTCTGACACGCTTGAACGAAGCGTTGAAGAGCATCCAGGCGGATGGAACCTATGACATGATCAACGCCAAATATTTCCCGTTCAGCATCCAGTAGTTCGCCGTCCAATTTTTCGAGAATGCGGAATGGCCGGGTTTTCGCCCGGCCATTCCTATGTGTGCAGTAATGTCGCTATGCGGCTTTCGCCACCTCGCCATGCGGATCGAGGACATATTTCGTCGCCGCTCCCTGGTCGAAGCTCTCATATCCATTGGCGGCATCGTCGAGCGGGATGACCTTGGCGTTGACGATATCGGCAATTGGCAGTCGGTCGTGGAGGATCGCCTGCATGAGTTGACGATTGTATTTGATCACCGGAGTCTGGCCGGTGTGGAAGGACTGCGCCTTGGCCCATCCGAGGCCGAAGCGAAGCGACAAATTGCCGTGTTTGGCGGCATTGTCGACAGCACCTGGATCCTCGGTAACGTAGAGGCCGGGAATGCCGATCGAACCGGCGGCACGGGTAATCTCCATCATCTGATTGAGCACGATCGCCGGCTGTTCCCCGCCCGAGTGGCCGCGGGCCTCGAAGCCGACAGCATCGATGGCGCTGTCCACTTCGTTGGTGCCGACGACCTGCGCGATCATGTCGCCAAGACGGTCGCTCTTCGACAGGTCGATCGGTTCGAAACCGACCTTCGCCGCATGCGCCAGACGGTCTTGATTGAAATCGCCGATCATCACGACTGCAGCGCCGAGAATGCGAGCCGAAGCGGCAGCCGCAAGGCCGACGGGGCCCGCGCCTGCGACATAGACCGTCGAGCCGACGCCAACGCCTGCCCGCACTGCGCCATGGAAGCCGGTGGGCAGGATGTCGGAGAGCATGGTGAGATCCCGGATCTTCGCCATTGCCTTGTCCCGATCGGGGATTTTCAGCAGGTTGAAATCTGCGTAGGGAATGGTGACGTAGCGTGCCTGTCCGCCGATCCAGCCGCCCATGTCGACATAACCATAAGCACCGCCGGCGCGGGCCGGGTTTACCGTCAGGCAGACACCGGTATCCTGAGACTTGCAGCAGCGGCAGCGGCCGCAGGCGACATTGAAAGGCACCGAGACGATATCGCCGATTTCGAGCATCTCGACATCGATGCCTTTCTCGATGATCTCGCCGGTGATTTCATGACCAAGGACCAGGCCCGGCATCGCCGTCGTGCGGCCGCGGACCATGTGCTGATCGGAGCCGCAGATATTGGTAGAAATCACTTTCAGAATGACGCCGTGTTCGATGCGGCGGCCGTCAGGCGCTTCCAGCTTCGGGTCGTCGATGTCGCGAACTTCGACCTTGCCCGGCCGGAGATAGACGACGCCTCTATTTTTACTCATGAATTCCTCCCACTTGTTTGAATGCCTCGATCTGCAACCAATGCAGCCGATGGCAACCTTCCCTCCGGCCTGCCTCCTCAGCAGCCCGGTGTCCACAACACGAGGATACCGCCGCATCGGGCGATATTCGGATTTTGCAAAAGGGACAGATTGAATGGAGAAGAGGAGTAAACGCCATGGCTTTCGCCTGTCGTTCCGCTCGTGATCGTCTGCCTGCAATCCGTCGATTTGCTCTGCCAAGAGCTGGTTTCCAGCTCCAGAATCTCCTTTCGATCCATCTCGATATCTTTCCGGATTTCTATCCGGCGATTTCCTTGAGGATTTCAGTTCTCCTACCGCTGCTGGGAGCGTCGGCGCGTCAGGCCGGCTTCCCAATGCCCATTTCGCCAGTTTGCGAGATAGCGCCTTGAACACCACAAACAAACCATGCCTGACGGAAAACAGCGATCAAGAAAACGACATGGGTGCAACGCAAAGACGACAGTCGGCAAAGTCGCCATAGCTCGCTGTGCAGGGGAGTAACTGATCCCGCGAATACGGCGGTTTTCCGGATCGTCCCGGAAGATTGATCGCCGCCTAAAGGCTTTAGGCGCGATGCGGTCGCCGGCTGCGGCTGACGTCGATGGCCGTGTGCCAGATCACTGCGCCGAGGATGATCGCGCCGCCGAAAAACGTGGCGACGGGCGGCTCTTCGGAAAACAGCAGCCAGACCCAGAACGGCGTGAGCACGATTTCCATTGTGCCGATCAGCGCCGCCTCCGCTGGCGGCATCCGCTTCGCCCCGGCAAGGAAGAGCACCAGTGCCAGGGAGAAATTGGTCGCGCCGAAGGCAGCAAGAACGATCCAGTTGTGCAGGTCGAGCGAGCCTACCGAACCGAACGGCGCGAAGAGTGCAAGCGTCAGGAAAGCGCTGACCACGGTCGGCGGCAGGCTCGGCACGTCGGGACTGATCCGCGGAATGATGATGACGAGCGCGAAGGACGCTGTCATGCCGAGCGCCAGCAGGTCGCCCCATCCGGTGCCGCCGCCGATCGACGAGGCGACGATGACCGCGACGCCGAGGAGCGAGATGCCGCCGGCAATCAGCGTCCGCCTGGAGACCCTCTCCCTGAGGATGACCCAGCCGAGCATGGCCGCGATAAATGGCGCGGTCGCATAGATCATCGTCACATTGGCGACGGTGGTCATGTAGAGCGCCCCGATGAAGCAGCCCTGACTGAAGGTCTGGCAGGCGATCATCGCAAGGCTGGACGGATGGAAGATGAAACGCCATTGCTGCCGTGAAATACCCCCTTCGAGGAAAAGGCAGGGGATCAGCAGGAACAGGCCACCGAACAACGATCGCCAGGCGATCGCCGTCCATACGTCGGTCGTAAGGAGTCGCGAATAGACGCCGCTCGCGCTCCAGGCAAGTGTCGCAGCAACGATGAGAAACACACCCTTCTCATGCTCGCTGCTTGCGAGGCGTCTGGCCGGATTTTCAATTGTCACGCAGATATTCTCAAAGAAGGAAGTCGAACGCGGGTCATTTGTGCGCCCAGAATTGACATCAGACAAACGAATAGTAGAGATGGCTATCATCGATTTTTTCTATGGCTGAACATGCACGAGCCGATTGAAAGCGACCTGCTGAGAACCTTTCTTGTCGTCGTCGAGACGTCGAACTTCTCGGCGGCCGCTCAGCGCATCGGGCGGACGCAGTCGGCCGTCAGCAGCCAGATCAAAAAGCTGGAGCAGACGATCGGCGAAACGCTGTTCGAGCGCGGCGCCCGCGGCGTATTGCTGACGCGTCAAGGCATGCAACTCGTCCCCTATGCCCGCAGGATCATCGACCTCTTGAACGAGGCCGCCGCGACGATCCGCAGCAAGCCGCTAGATGGGCCGGTGCGCATCGGAATACCCGAGGAATACAGCCAGACGGTACTGCCGGCGGCGCTCGCGGCTTTCGCCGTTCGCCACCCGGCCGTCGAGGTGACCGTGTCCTGCGACTATACCGTCCGTAACCTCGCCGCCCTCGAGCGGGACGAGCTTGATCTGGCCGTCGTTTTCGACTGGAGCGATGAGACGAAAGGCGAGGTCATCTGCATTGATCCCACGGTCTGGGTCACATCAATGGTCCATCGGCTGCACGACATCGATCCCCTGCCGATTGCGACCTATCGCAATTCCACCTGGTCGCGCGATTTTGCGCTCCGGTCGCTGGAGCAGATCGGCCGCAACTATCGGATCGCCTTCATCGCCGATACCGGCTCGGGGCTGAAGAATGCCGTGATTGCCGGCCTTGCCGTGACCACGCTTTCCCGCAGCAATATACCGCCCGGCTGCCGGGAGCTGACCGCCGAAGACGGTTTCCCGCCGGTCGACTCCTCCAAGGTCGTGCTCCGCCGAAGCACCTACCGTTCCAGCGAGGCCGTTCGGGAGCTTGCTGAGATGATACGGGACGCGTTCCAGCCTATACCGGCGCCTGCGATGACGTGATGCGGCGGCGCAAGCGGCGCCGGGTCTCGGACGGGCTCTCGGAAAAACTCGCCCGGTAGCTTCTCGCAAAGGCTGAGGCCGAATTGAAGCCGGTTGCCGCCGCGATGTCGGCGAAAGAGGCTGTCGTCTCGATCACCTTGCGGCGCGCCGCATTCAGGCGCAGCGCCAGATAGTGCACATGCGGCGGCGCGCCGATGCTCTGCTGGAAGAGATACTGCAGATGCCGGGCGCTGATGCCCACCCGCCGGGCCAGCCGTGTCAGGACCAGAGGCTGCTCGATATGCTCCTCCATCAGCCGTACTGCCTGGGTCACGCGGGGATCATGCATGCGCAACCCCGCCGAGGCTGCGGAAAGCTGCTCGTCCGCATGGAAGGACGGCTGCTCGTAGCGGAACAGCCGGCTGACCTCGAGCGCCAGCGAATAACCCTGCCTTTGCCGGATCACCTCCAGCATCAGGTCGACGGTCGGAAGCGAACCTGACGTCGTCAGCCGCTTGCCGTCGATGACGAAACGATCCTTGACGGCCCGCACCTCAGGATAGGCCAGCGCAAAATCCTCGTAGTCCTCCCAGTGGACGGTTGCCGGGAGCCCGTCGAGCAGGCTGGCTTCGGCTAGCAGCCAGGTGCCGGACTCGATGCCGGCAATCACCGTGCGATAGCGGGCGGCCTGGGAGAGCTGCATCTTCAGCGCCGGCGTAGCACTTCGGCGCCAGTTGTAGCTAGCAAGTACGAACAGCGGCGTATCCTCGGTCGTCGCCTTGAAAGCGCCTTGCGCGGGCACGGCAATATTGCTGGTGGTCGGGACCGGTGCTCCGTCCGGCGTCAGCAGCCGCCAGCGATAGAGCTCGCTGCCGGAAATGCGGTTGGCGCCGCGCAGCGGCTCGATCACCGAGGCGATCAGGATCAGGTTCGCGTCCGGCAGGACGAGAAGGTCGATATCGAGCCGTTCTGTGGATCGCTGCAGCAAGATCATCTCCCTAGAGTTCCGATAATGTATCGGTTGCTTCCGATATTGCAACGCATCGTCCTTCATCCTGTCGCGTAATGCCGACAAGACGAGGGAGAACAAAAACATGCCTCTTGCGATGAACCGCGATGTCTTCATTACCTGCGCCGTTACCGGCGCCGGCGACACGGTTTCCAGATCCAGCCACGTGCCGATCACTCCCAAGCAGATCGCCGATTCCGCCATCGACGCGGCAAAGGCTGGTGCTGCGGTGGTTCACTGCCACGTCCGCGACCCGGAAACGGGTGCTGCCAGCCGCCGCAACGACCTCTACAGGGAGGTCACCGACCGCATCCGCTCGGCCGATGTCGATGTCGTCCTCAATCTCACCGCCGGCATGGGCGGAGACCTGATTTTCGGGGATGTCGAAAGCCCCCTTCCCCTCAATCCTAACGGCACGGATATGGCCGGCGCCACCGAGCGCGTCAGCCATATCGCCGAATGCTTGCCTGAAATCTGCACGCTCGACTGCGGCACGATGAACTTCAACCTCGGCGACTATGTCATGACCAACACGCCGGCCATGCTGCGGGCCATGGCAAGCAAGATGACCAATCTCGGCGTGCGCCCCGAAATCGAGGCTTTCGACACCGGCCATCTCTGGTTTGCCAAGCAGCTTGCCGAGGAAGGCCTGATCGAAGACCCGGTGCTGATCCAGCTCTGCATGGGCATACCATGGGGGGCGCCCGACGATCTCAATACCTTCATGGCGATGGTCAACAACGTGCCTCAGAGCTGGACTTTTTCGGCCTTTTCGATCGGCCGCAACGCCATGGCCTATCCGGCGGCAGCCGTTCTGGCCGGCGGCAACGTGCGCGTCGGCCTGGAGGACAATCTCTTTGTCGGCAAGGGCCAACTCGCCACCAATGCTGAGCTCGTTGAAAAGGCCGTGCAAGTGGTCGAGGGCATGGGTGCCCGGATTATCGGCCCGGAAGACGTTCGCAAGAAACTCAAACTGACGAAGCGCTGAGGACGGCATGACTGGGATCAACAAGGCGGCTTGTATCGGCGGCGGCGTCATTGGCGGCGGATGGATCGCGCGTTTTCTGCTGGCCGGCATTGACGTTGATGTGTTCGATCCGCATCCGGAAGCGAGCCGCATCGTCGGCGAAGTGCTCGCTAACGCCGAAAAAGCCTATGCCATGCTGACCGGAGCACCCCTGCCGCCCCGCGGCAGGCTGACCTTCTGCGCGAAGCTCGAGGAAGCTGTCGCCGGCGCCGACTGGATTCAGGAAAGCGTGCCGGAAAGGCTCGACCTCAAGCGCCGTGTCCTGACTGAGATCGATGCTGCAGCACGCTCGGACGCCCTGATCGGCTCTTCCACCTCAGGCCTGCTGCCGACCGATCTGCAGCGCGACATGACGCATCCCGAACGCCTCTTCGTCGCCCACCCCTATAATCCCGTCTATCTGCTGCCGCTCGTCGAAATCGTCGGTGGCGAAAAAACCTCGGCGGCGACCATCCGGGCGGCGATCGAAAGACTGGCGCCGCTCGGTATGAAGGGCGTCCACATCGCCAAGGAGATCGAGGCCTTTGTCGGCGACCGGCTGCTCGAAGCGCTCTGGCGTGAGGCCTTGTGGCTGATCCATGACGATATTTGCACGGTCGAGACCCTCGACGATGTCATCCGCTACTCTTTCGGCTTGCGCTGGGCGCAGATGGGCCTGTTCCAGACCTACCGCATTGCCGGCGGCGAGGCCGGCATGCGCCACTTCCTCGCCCAGTTCGGTCCATGCCTCGCCTGGCCCTGGACCAAGCTCACCGATGTCGTCGATCTCGACGATGCGCTGATCGAAAAGATCGGCCGGCAATCCGACGAACAGGCGGCCGGCCTGTCGATCCGCGAGCTCGAACGCATCCGCGACGAAAACCTCGTCGGCATCCTGCAGGCCCTCAAGGGCGGCGATGGCGGCAAGGGCTGGGGCGCCGGCAAGCTGCTGAAGGACTTCGAGCAATCGCTCTGGGCGCAAGGCGGTAGGGCGGCCACGTCTTTCGACCCGTCGAAGCCGCTGAGGCTCGTGGAGACGAAAGTCGGCCCTGCCTGGGTCGACTATAACGGCCATATGACCGAGCACCGCTACCTGCAGGTTTTCGGCGATACATCGGACGCATTGTTGCGCCTCATCGGCGTCGATCTCGCCTATGTCGAGGCGGGGCAGAGCTATTACACGGTGGAAACCCATATCCGCCATCTCGGCGAGGCGAAACTCGGCCAGGCGATCCACTCGACCTGCCAGATCCTCTCCGTCGACGAGAAGCGGCTGCATGTCTTCCACACTCTGTACGACACGGCGACGGGCGAGGCTCTGGCAACCGCCGAACACATGTTGCTGCATGTCGACAGCAAGGCCGGCAAGGCCACACCGGCGCCGGCCGTCATTCTCGACAAGGTCAAGGCGGTTGCAGGAGCCCACGCGAATTTGGCCGTGCCTGAAGGTGCCGGCCGTCACGTCGGCCAGAGGCGGTAGGAGGATAGGCATGCATTTCGGACTGAGCGAAGAACAGGAAATGATCGTCGAGACGGTCCGCGCCTTCGTCGAAACCGAAATCTATCCGCATGAAAACGAGGTCGAGCGCAGTGGCATCGTCCCGCCGGAGCTCGGAGACGAGATCCGGCGCAAATGCATCGATCTCGGCTTTTACGCCTGCAATTTCCCGGAAGAAGTCGGCGGCGCCGGTCTCGACCATGTCACCTTCACGCTGGTCGAGCGGGAACTCGGGCGCGGCTCCCTGGGGCTGACGGTTTTCTTCGGCCGGCCGTCCGGCATCCTGATGGCCTGCGAGGGCGAGCAGCGAGAACGCTATCTCCTGCCCGCAGTGCGCGGTGAGAAGATCGATGCGCTTGCTATCACCGAGCCGGACGCCGGTTCCGATATGCGCGGCATGAAATGCGCTGCCCGCCGCGATGGCAGCGACTTCGTCCTCAACGGCACGAAACACTTCATCTCGCATGCCGACGTCGCCGATTTCGTCATCGTCTTTGCCGCAACGGGCGAGGAGGAAACGCCGAAGGGCATCAAGAAGAAGATCACCGCCTTCCTGGTGGATCGCGGCACGCCGGGATTCGAAATCCTCGGGGGCTACGATTCCGTTTCGCATCGCGGCTACCACAACTCAACGCTCAGCTTCACCGATTGCCGGATTCCGGCAAGCCAGGTACTTGGCGAGGTGCATCGCGGCTTCGAAATCGCCAATAAATGGCTCTATGGCACGCGGTTGACGGTGGCCGCCACCTGCGTCGGCCGGGCACGGCGCGTCTTCGACATGACGCTGCCTTATGCCGCCGAGCGCAAGCAGTTCGGCAAGCCGATCGGCGCCAATCAGGGCGTGTCGTTCAAGCTCGCCGATATGATTACCGAGATCGACGCGGCCGATTGGCTGACGCTCGCCGCCGCCTGGCGGCTCGATGCCGGACTCTCCGCAGACCGGCAGATCGCCTCGGCCAAGCTCTACTCCTCCGAAATGCTGGCCCGCGTGACTGACGAGGCGATCCAGATCTTCGGCGGCATGGGCCTGATGGACGATCTGCCGCTTGCCCGCTTCTGGCGCGATGCGCGCGTCGAGCGCATCTGGGACGGTACCTCTGAAATCCAGCGGCATATCATCAGCCGCGATCTGCTTAGACCCTTGGGAGCATAAGCCGATGACGCCGCGCCCGCTCGACCGCCTGCTCAGACCGCAAACGATCGCCGTCTTCGGCGGCCGCGAGGCGCGCAGGGTGATCGAGCAGTGCGACCGCATGGGTTTTGCCGGCGAGATCTGGCCCGTCCATCCAAAGCTCGACGAGGTGCTCGGGCGGCCCTGTTATCGCTCCGTCTCCGACCTGCCTTCGGCGCCGGACGCCGCCTTCGTCGGCGTCAACAGGATGCAGACCGTCGAGATCGTCCGCAGCCTTTCTGCGGCCGGTGCCGGCGGGGCGGTCTGTTATGCATCGGGTTTCAGCGAGGCGACGGGTGAACTCGGCGACGGCGCCGAGTTGCAGCAGGCCCTGCTGGAGGCAGCCGGCGACATGCCGATCCTCGGGCCGAATTGCTACGGGCTGATCAACGGTCTCGACGGTGCGCTGCTCTGGCCCGATCAGCATGGCATGCAGCGCATCGCACGTGGCGTCGCGATCCTCACGCAGTCCTCCAATATCGCCATCAACCTGACCATGCAGACCCGCGGCCTGCCGATCGCCTATGTGGTCACCGCCGGCAACCAGGCGCAGACATCGCTTGCCGATGTCGCCTGCGCATTGATCGACGACCCGCGTGTGACGGCGGTCGGCCTTCATGTCGAAGGTTTCGGCAATCTCTCTGCACTCGAACGGCTGGCCACCATGGCCCGACGGTCGAGGAAGCCGGTCGTCGTGCTGAAGGTCGGCAGGTCCGAGCAGGCAAAATGCGCGGCGGTGTCGCATACCGCCTCGCTTGCCGGCAGCGATGCGGTCGCGGATGCCGTGCTCGCCCGCCTTGGTCTTGGCCGTGTCCAGACCTTGCCGGCGTTGCTCGAAACCCTGAAGCTGCTGCATGTCGCCGGCCCGCTCGCAAGCCATTCGATCTCGTCGATGAGCTGTTCCGGGGGCGAAGCTTCGCTGATGGCGGATGCAGCCGTCGGTCGCAATGTGGAATTCCCCGCGCTGCAGCCGCAACAATTGCCCCGTCTGCGGCGCGTTCTCGGCGAGATGGTGACGCTGTCCAATCCGCTCGATTACCACACCTTCGTGTGGGGGGATCTTGCACGCCAGACCGAAGCCTTCAGCGCCATGTTCGAGGGCGGTTATGCCCTCAATCTCGTCGTCCTCGACTTTCCGCGCGATGATCGCTGCGATGCATCCGAATGGGCGATGACGGCAGACGCGGTGATTGCGGCTGCCGCTGCAACCGGTGCGCTGGCCGGCCTTCTGGCGACCCTTCCGGAAAACATGCCGGAGCCGATCGCCGATCGGCTGATGGCAAACGGCATCATTACCTTCTGCGGTATCGACGAAGCCATCACGGCTGCGGACGTCGCCGCCGGCATCGGCCAGGCCTGGGATCGTCCGCCGCCCCTGCCGCTGCTCGATGTGCCCTCTATCGATGGCGAGATCGAGACGCTGACGGAGGCCGATGCGAAGGCCGAGCTTGCCGCCTTCGGCCTTCCGGTTCCGCAAGGGCTGTTGGCCTCTTCTCCCGGTCAAGCGGCCGAGCAGGCTGAGCGGCTCGGCTTTCCCGTCGTGCTGAAAGCGCTCGGCATTGCCCATAAGACCGAGGCCGGGGCCGTCGCACTCAACCTAAAGAATATAAAGGCGGTGTCGAATGCGGCGGCGGCAATGCCGCCGAATGCCGGTTATCTCGTCGAGAAAATGATCGATCCGCCGGTTGCCGAGCTCATTGTCGGCGCTATCCGCGACCCTGTCTTCGGATTGTCGCTCACGCTCGGGGCGGGCGGAATCTTCGTTGAATTGCTTGAAGATTCCGTCATCCTACCCCTTCCGGCGACGAAAACCGACATTCACGCGGCAATTTCGCGCCTCAAACTTGCAAAATTGATCTATGGCTATCGCGGTCGGCCAAAAGGCGATCTTGAGGCCGCTGTCGGCGCTGTCTTAGCAACGGCAGATTATGTCGTAAAGAACGCGGCATGGCTGGAGGAACTGGACATTAATCCATTGATGGTTCTTCCCGAAGGGCGTGGCGTGGCCGTAGTCGATGCTTTGATACGGCGGAGGAGGTAGCATAGGTTGAGCGAACCCATTCGCACACGACAGGACGGCGGAGTGCTCGAAGTCGTCATCGACCGGCCGAAGGCGAATGCCATCGACCTTGCGACCAGCCGTGCTCTGGGGTTGATCTTCCGAAATTTCCGCGACGATCCGGCGCTGCGCGTCGCCATCGTCTCGGGCGCCGGCGAGAAGTTTTTCTGTGCCGGCTGGGATCTCAAGGCGGCGGCATCAGGTGATGCGGTCGACGGGGACTACGGTGTGGGCGGCTTCGGCGGGCTGCAGGAACTGCGCGACCTCAACAAGCCGGTCATTTGTGCGGTCAACGGTATCTGTTGCGGCGGCGGTCTGGAGATCGCGCTTTCTGCCGACCTGATCCTCGCCGCCGAACATGCGACCTTCGCCCTGCCGGAAATCCGCTCCGGCACGGTTGCCGATGCGGCTTCGATCAAGCTGCCGAAACGCATCCCCTACCACATCGCCATGGACATGCTTTTGACCGGTCGTTGGCTCGACGTTCACGAGGCGCATCGCTGGGGTTTTGTCAACGAGGTCCTGCCGGCCGAGCGGCTGATGGAGAGAGCATGGGAGCTTGCCCGGCTGCTTGAGAGCGGGCCGTCGCTCGTCCATGCGGCCATCAAGGAAATCGTCCGCGAAGCGGAGGGTTCGACGTTCCAGACTGCCATGAACAAGATCACCAAACGGCAGTTTGCGACGGTCGACAGGCTCTATTCGAGCGAGGACCAATTAGAAGGCGCACGGGCCTTCGCCGAGAAGCGAAGCCCCATTTGGAAAGGAAAATGACCAGGCGGCGGCAACCGCATTATTTTCCCGCATGATGCGGGCACCGGAGGTGGAGAGGAAACCGTCTGCGGACCTGCCCGGAAGTTCTGTCAACGCACCATAAAGAAGGAACTGGGGAATGAACGACTACACGAAGTATCTCGCAAGCCGTGTCACCGCCGGCGGGCTCAGCCGCCGCGAATTCATGGGACGCGCCATGGCCGCGGGCATCACACTTGCCGTCGCCGACAAGCTCTTCACCGAAAGTGCGCAAGCTGCCGAACCGAAGCGCGGCGGTCACTTGAAGCTCGGCCTCGAAGGCGGTGCCGCTACCGATTCCAACGACCCGGCGAAGTTCCTGTCGCAGGTCATGTTCTGCATCGGCCGCTGCTGGGGCGACATGCTGGTCGAGTCTGATCCGCTGACCGGTGCCGCCGTGCCGGCGCTCGCCGAATCCTGGGAACCGTCGAAGGACGCGGCGACCTGGACCTTCAAGATCCGCAAGGGCGTCAAGTTTCACGATGGCAAGGAACTGACGATCGATGACGTTGTTGCGACGCTGAAGCGCCACACCGACGCCAAGTCGGAATCCGGCGCGCTCGGTGTTCTCGGCTCGATCAAGGAGATCAAGGCCGACGGCGGCAATCTCGTGCTGACGCTCAGCGAAGGCAATGCCGATATGCCGCTGCTGCTGTCGGACTACCATCTGGTCATCCAGCCGAACGGCGGCGTCGACGATCCTCTCGCCTCGATCGGCACCGGCCCCTACAAGATGACAAGCTTCGAGCCCGGCGTCCGCGCCACCTTCGAAAGGAACAAAGACGACTGGCGCACCGACCGCGGTTACGTCGATTCGATCGAAATCATCGGCATGAACGATGCGACCGCCCGCATCGCGGCCCTGTCGTCCGGCCAGGTGCACTACATCAACCGGGTCGACCCGAAGACCGTCAACCTTTTGAAACGCGCACCCAACGTCGAGATTCTCTCGACCGCCGGCCGTGGCCATTACGTCTTCATCATGCATTGTGACAAGGCGCCGTTCGACAACAACGACCTGCGTCTGGCCCTCAAATATGCCATGGACCGTGAGGCCATGGTGCAGAAGATCCTCGGCGGTTACGGCAAGGTCGGCAACGACTTCCCGATCAACAGCACCTATGCGCTGTTTCCCGAGGGCATCGAGCAGCGCGTTTACGATCCTGACAAGGCTGCCTTCCACTATAAGAAGTCAGGTCATAGCGGCTCGGTCCTCCTGCGCACCTCCGAAGTCGCCTTCCCCGGCGGTGTCGACGCAGCCGTCCTCTATCAGGAAAGCTGCAAGAAGGCCGGCATCGAGATCGAGGTCAAGCGCGAACCGGGCGACGGCTACTGGACCAACGTCTGGAACGTCCAGCCCTTCTCGACCTCCTATTGGGGTGGCCGCCCGACGCAGGACCAGATGTATTCCACCGCCTATCTCTCGACGGCGGATTGGAACGACACCCGTTTCAAGCGTCCTGACTTCGATAAGCTGCTGCTGCAGGCCCGTTCCGAACTTGATGAAGCCAAGCGCAAGGACATGTATCGCACCATGGCGATGACGGTGCGCGACGAGGGCGGGGTGATCTTGCCGATGTTCAACGATTTCGTGAACGCCTCCACCAAGCAGGTGAAGGGTTATGTCCACGACATCGGCAACGACATGTCGAACGGCTACGTCGCGACCCGCGTCTGGCTGGACGCTTGATGGCAAGGGGACGTTTGCCCCTCTGATCTCCAACGAAGCCGGGACCGTGGGATGAAACCCCGCGGTCCTCCCGACGTTTTAGCGCGAGGTCCTCGCCATGACCAATCCTGCCCCAAGCATCTTGCCCGGCCTCGGGTTCCGGCAGCGTTTTCCGCTGCTTGCCCTCATCCTCGAGCGCTTCGTGCTCAGCCTGGTCCTGCTTTTTGCCGTCTCCATCCTGATCTTCGGCGGCCTGGAAGCTCTGCCAGGCGATTTTGCCACAACCTATCTCGGCCAGTCGGCGACGCCGCAGGCCGTTGCCAATATTCGCCAGGATCTCGGGCTGAACCGTCCGGTGACGACGCGCTACGTTGAGTGGCTCGGCAACGCCGTTCAGGGTGACTTCGGCACCTCCTGGGCCAGCAAGAATTCGGTGAGCGAACAGATCGGCAAACGCCTCGGCAATTCGCTTTTCCTCGCGGGTTTCGCAGCGGTGATATCAGTGCCGCTCGCCGTCGGCCTCGGCATGCTGTCGGTGCACTTCCGCAACCGCCTGCCGGATAAGATCATCAACATCATCTCGCTTGCGGCGATCTCACTGCCGGAATTCTTTATCGGCTACCTGCTCATCCTGCTCTTCGCGGTGAACCTTGGCATGGCGACCTTTCCAGCGACCGTCTATGACAGCATGGGCTTCGTCGAGCGGTTGAAGGCGATCGCGCTGCCGACGGCGACCCTCGTGCTCGTCGTGCTCGCGCATATGATGCGCATGACACGGGCGGCTATCCTCTCCGTCATGTCGTCGGCCTATATGGAGACCGCCGAGCTGAAGGGCCTCAGCGCCTTCCGCTCGATCGTCAAACATGCCGCCCCCAATGCGCTTGCGCCGATCATCAATGTCATCGCGCTGAACCTTGCCTATCTCGTGGTCGGCGTCGTCGTTGTCGAAGTGGTCTTCGTCTATCCCGGCATGGGACAATATATGGTCGATGCGGTCACCGTGCGCGACATGCCCGTCGTGCAGGCCTGCGGCCTGATCTTCGCGGCTGTCTATATCTTCCTCAACATGACGGCCGATATTCTCGCGATTATCGCCAATCCCCGGCTGAGGCATCCGCGATGAGATTGCGAGATATCCCCATCACCGCCTGGATCGGCATGGCCGGTATCGCCATCGCTTTCATCTTCGCGCTCTTCGCTCCCTGGCTCGCCCCCTATGGCGAGACGCAGGTCGTCGGCGACGTGTGGCAGTTGCCTGATAACCAGTATATTTTCGGTCTCGACAATCTCGGCCGCGACATCTTCTCGCGGTTGATCTACGGCGCGCGCACGACGCTGACGGTCGCATCCGCCGCCACCGTCATCTCCTTCTCGCTGGGCATTATCCTGAGCTTCACCGCGGCCGTCTCGCGCGGCATCATCGACACAGTCTTTTCGCGCTTCAACGATCTGATGATGTCGATCCCGACGCTGATCTTCGCGCTCGTCGTTCTTGCGGTGCTGCCGCAAAACATCGTCGTGTTGATCCTTGTCATGGCGATCCTCGATTCCACCCGCGTCTATCGTCTCGGCCGCGCCGTCGCGCTCGATGTCGCGGTGATGGAATTCGTCGAGGCGGCAACACTGCGCGGCGAAGGCAAACTTTGGATCATCTTCCGCGAAATCCTGCCGAACACGCTGTCGCCGCTGCTGGCCGAATTCGGCCTGCGCTTCGCCTTCTCGATCCTGTTCCTCTCGACGCTTTCCTTCCTCGGCCTCGGCATTCAGCCGCCTGCGGCCGATTGGGGCGGCATGGTCAAGGACAACAAGGACGGCATCATCTTCGGTATCTCGGCAGCGCTGGTGCCGGGCACGGCGATCGCGACACTTGCCGTCTGCGTCAACCTCGTGGTCGACTGGCTCCTGAAACGCACATCCAGCCTCAAGGGAGGGCGCGGCGATGCCTGAGCTTCTTTCCGTTCGTAATCTGAAGATCGAAGCAACCAGCTACCCGCCGGGCGAACCGCCGAAGCGAGTGACGATCGTAGACGGGGTTTCCTTCGATCTGCAGAAGGGCAAGGTTCTCGGCCTGATCGGGGAATCGGGCGCCGGCAAGTCGACGATCGGCCTTTCGGCGCTTGCCTATGGCCGGGGCGGCGCCGAAATCACCGGTGGCGAGGTGCGGCTCGACGGCGCTGATATCCTGGTGCTCGGCAAGGACGGCATCCGGAAAATCCGCGGCGCACGGGTCTGCTACGTTGCGCAATCGGCCGCCGCCGCCTTCAATCCGGCCCACAGGCTCGGCGATCAGGTGATCGAAGCCTCGGTCAAACATGGATTGATGACGAAGGACGAGGCGCGCAAACGTGCGCTTTACCTATTCGGGGTTCTCGGCCTGCCCAATCCCGAAACTTTCGGCGAGCGCTTTCCTCATCAGGTCTCCGGCGGTCAGTTGCAGCGCGCGATGACGGCGATGGCGCTCTGCTCCAATCCCGAACTCATCGTCTTCGACGAGCCGACGACAGCGCTTGACGTCACCACGCAGATCGACGTGCTGGCGGCGATCAAGCATGCCATCGAGGAAACGCACACCGCCGCCCTCTACATCACCCACGACCTTGCCGTCGTCGCCCAGATTTCGGACGACATCATGGTCCTGCGTTATGGCAAGCAGGTAGAATATGGCAGTGTCCAGCAGATCATCGAGGCGCCGCGGGAGGACTATACGCGCGCCCTCGTCAATGTCAGGCAGGCCTATCGTGAGGAGGCGGCCGACCAGTCGGTTGCGCTTCTCAAGGTGGAAAATGTCAGTGCCGAATATTCCAACGGCTTCAAAGTGCTGCACGATGTCTCGCTGCACGTGCCGAAGGGGCAGACGCTCGCGGTCGTTGGTGAATCCGGTTCGGGCAAATCGACGCTAGCGCGCGTCATCACTGGCCTGTTGCCGCCGAGCAGCGGGCGCGTCGTCTTTGACGGCAAGCCGCTGATGCCTGATCTCAAGAGCCGGCCGAACGACGATTTGAGGCGCATCCAGTTGATCTACCAGATGGCCGATACGGCGATGAACCCGCGACAGACGGTGCGCGACATCATCGGCCGCCCGCTGACCTTCTACTATGGCCTTCGGGGTGCTGAGAAGACGGCAAGGGTGAAGGAACTGCTCCAGCAGATCGAAATGGGCAAGGGCTTCGTCGACCGCTACCCGGCCGAACTATCCGGCGGCCAGAAGCAGCGCGTGGCGATCGCGAGAGCGCTGGCCGCCAAGCCCGAACTCATCCTCTGCGACGAGCCGACCTCGGCGCTTGATCCGCTGGTGGCGGAGGGCATCCTCAAGCTGCTTCTGCGCCTGCAGGAAGAAGAGCAGCTGTCCTACGTCTTCATCACCCATGACATTGCGATCGTCCGGGCGATTGCCGACAGCGTGGCGGTGATGCATCGTGGTAAGCTGGTGCGGTTCGGTCCGAAATCGACAGCACTGTCGCCGCCCTTCGACGACTATACCGATCTGCTGTTGAAATCCGTGCCGGAAATGGAAATCGGCTGGCTGGAACGGGTGCTTGCCACGCGTCGCATGGAGAGCGCCGGCAACTGACCTGACGAGGGCAGAACCTTCGTCTTACGGAATATGCATCAAGGAATGAGCATGACCTCGCGCGGCTTCACCACCATCGAGAATGAATGGATTACGCTGGAGGATGGGACGCGGCTTGCCGCGCGCATCTGGATGCCGGATGGCGCGGAAACAGATCCCGTTCCCGCCGTCTTCGAATTCCTGCCCTATCGCAAACGGGACGGAACCAGCCTCAGGGACGAGTCGACCTATCCGGTATTCGCGGCCGCAGGCATTGCCGGCGTGCGCGTCGATATCCGCGGATCCGGAGAATCCGACGGCGTCATCGACGGCGAATATACCGAAAGCGAGCTTGCCAATGCCTGCGAGCTGATCGCCTGGATTGCCTCGCAGCCATGGTCGAACGGCGCTGTCGGCATGATGGGCATCTCCTGGGGTGGCTTCAACAGTCTGCAGGTCGCAGCATTGCGCCCGCCGGCGCTGAAGGCCGTCATATCGATCGCCTCGACCGTCGACCGCTACAATGACGACATCCACTACAAGAACGGCTGCCATCTCTCCGCCCAGCTCTCATGGGCTGCAACCATGCTCGGTTACCAGTCGCGGCCGCCCGATCCTGCGCTTGCCGGCGAACGCTGGAAGGAGATGTGGCTGGAACGCCTGGCGGGCGAACCCTTCTTCATGGAGGAGTGGTTGAGCCACCAGCGGCGCGACGACTTCTGGCGTCACGGCTCGATCTCAGAGGATTTTTCGAGCGTGGAGATTCCCGCGCTGGTGATTGCCGGCTGGGCCGACGGCTACCGCAATACGCCGCTGATGGCGGTCGAAGGCCTGGGCGACAAGGCGAAGGCGCTGATCGGCCCCTGGGTTCACAAATATCCGCACTTCGCCTGGCCGAAGCCGCGCACGGATTTCCATGGCGAGGCGATCGCCTGGTGGAATAAATGGCTGCGGGGCGAGGATAACGGCATCGACGGCTTGCCGCAGGCTCGCGCCTATATTCTCGATGCCATCAGCCCTGCCCCGCGACGTGACAGCGATCCGGGTTTCTGGGTCGCCAAGGACGTCTGGTCGCCGCCGCAGATGCAGTGCTTCTATGTCGAGCAGTTCGGCAAGCTGACCGAAGGCATGCCGATCCCGCATGCGCCCGAACATCCCGTTTATCTCCGCTCTCCGCTCGACACCGGGACTGCATCGGGTGAATATTTCACGCTGAAACCCGACGCCGAAATGGCGATTGATCAACGCTCGGACGATGCCGGCTCGCTGGTCTTCGATACGATGCCGCTTGCTGGCGATCACGACTATCTCGGCCGGCCTGTGCTCACGCTTGCGCTGCGGTCGCAGGCGGCAAGCGGAAATCTCTGCGCCCGGCTCATCGATGTCCATCCGGATGGCACGGCGACGCGTGTCGCCTTCGGCGTCGTCAATCTTACCCACCGGGACGGCAATCCAGATCCCAAGCCGCTGATCCCAGGTGAGACGGTGTCGATCCGGCTCGTGCTCGATGCCTGCGGTTATCGCTTCCGCAAGGGGCATCGCATCCGCCTTTCGCTCTCCACCGCCTATTGGCCGATGATCCTGCCGCCGCCTGATGCCGAAGGCATCGAGGTCGATATCGCGGCACTCGGCCTCGGGCTGCCGATGCTCGGGGAGCACCAGCGGATCGACATCAAGGAACCAGCCAATCCCGATCCGCTGCCGAAATACATCGAGCACGCGGCCGCCGTAACGAAGCGGCAGGTCGTCCGCGATCTCTCGGTCAACAGGACCGAGTATCACATCCACGAGGATACCGGGCTCACCGAGCACCCTGAGACAGGCCTCTCGACCCGGCAATTGCGCGAGGAACTCTGGTCGATTTCACCCGATAATCCCCTGTCGATGACCGGGACGTCGACCTGGACCTGCGACATGCGCCGCCCCGGCTGGTTCGTGCGAACGGTGGCGACCGCGCGGATTGCCTGCACCCGGACCGACTGGGTCATCAGTGCTGTCGTCACCGCCTTCGAGGACGACGTGCAGATCTTCGAAAAGGTCTTTGCCGAAAAGCGGATCGTCCGCGACCTGATGTGATCATCATGCCGCCGCAAAACGCCTTGTGGCCTCGCAGACGGCACGGAAGCCGTCGCGGGCGCCGTCGCTCATGTGGCGGGCGCGCAGCCACGCGTGCACCATTTGCGGCTCCTCTCGGAACCAGACTTCGACGCCCTCCGCGATAAGCCGGGCGGCATAGTGCCGGCCGTCGTCCCGAAGCGGATCGAAATGCGCGACCGTGATGAAGGCCGGCGGCAGCCCGGCAAGCGAAGCTGCCTGCAGGGGCTCGGCGATCTCATTGCCTGCCGGCGCCTGCAGGATTTCGCGATAATAGCCGACATCCGCCGTCGTCAGGCCCGGCGCCGCGGCCATTTCGACGTAAGAGCCTGCGGCAAGGTCACCGCCAAGCGCCGGATAGATCAGAACTTGGCCGACGACTCCGGACAGGCCCTCGTCGCGCGCCCGCAATGCAAGGCCCGCCGCCAGATTGGCCCCGGCACTGTCGCCGATCAGCACGACCTTGCTGTTGGCGGAAAGCAGATGCTTCAACACGGTAAAGCCGTCATCCGTCTGCGCCGGCCAGCGATATTCAGGGGCCAGCCGGTAATCGACCGAAACAAGTTCCGCGCCGGCAAAATCGGCGATCTCGGCGCAGATGGCATGATGGCTCTCGAGCGAACCGACAACAAAGCCGCCGCCATGAAGATAGAGCAGAATGGTGCGGGTGCTGATTTTCCGCGGGCGGTAGCGCCGGATCGGTATGCGCTGGAGCATGCCGTCCGCAAAGATCATCTCCGGGGGCAGCGGGCGGTCGAAACGAGCGCAGAGCGTGTCGTACCAATGTCGCTGCTGTTCGATCGATGCTAGAACGGCGTCTGGCGGATAGAAGGAATCGCAAATCGCCAGAAACTGCAGGATGCCCCTTTCGGTGGGGGCAGGTGGTTGAGCGGACATGAAGGTCCTTTCGCGATTTGGGACATGACAGATCATGTCCCTGGCCGACTCTGTCCTCATCATGCGCCTCTGTGAAGCGGACGATCTGTCTGGCCGCGACCCATGGATGTCGCGGCTTTCAAAATTCGCGATAATTTTTTCATCGCCGACCCAAGGAAAGTCATCCGAGAAACGTCTCAATCTCGAAATAGCATCTTGCTGGATAGCATGGGGTAGGTGCGGAATTGGACGCGGAGCTCATAGAACGAGCGCAGGGCGGCGACCGGGAGGCCTTCGGGCAACTGGTGTCGCGCCATTATGATTTCGTCCATGCGACGGCGTGGCGGTGGTCTGGCAGTTCCACGGATGCCGACGACATCGCCCAGGAGGTCTGCGTCAAGCTCGGCGCAGCCATCCGCAGCTTTCGCGGCGCCAGCCGCTTCAGGACATGGCTCTATACGCTGACGCTCAACGCCGCCCGCGACCATAGACGCAAGCTTGCACGAGAGGAGCAGACATTCCGCGCCTACGCCGCCGAACCGCAGCCCGATGCGCCGGCCGGAAATGACGATGAGCTATCGAGCGAATTATGGGCAGCCGTGCGCGCCTTGCCGGACAGGCAATGCGACGCAGTGCTGCTCGTCTACGGCGAAGGTCTCAGCCATTCGGCTGCCGCCGATGTCATGGGCTGCTCGGAGGCGACTGTGTCCTGGCAGGTTCATGAAGCGCGCAAGAGGCTGAAGGCCGTGCTCGGCAAGGAAGAGGTATGACCGTGGACAAGGAACTCGAAAAACTCTCCCGCCTGACACCGCCGACAGCAACGCCGGAGGCGCGTACTCGTGCACTTGCTGCCGCGATGCAGGCCTTCGACACCGCGGAAAATAATGCAACGGCGGCCCAAGGAAATGCGAAAGGCTGGCGTCAAAGCTCCATCATCAACTGGATATGGAGCCCTGCCATGAACAAGAAATTCCTCGCCGGTTCAGCCCTTGCGACGCTGCTGGTCATTCCGGCCGCCGGTTATCTCGCGATCGAGCTGACCCGTAACGGATTGCCGATCATCGACCAGACTGAGATCGCCGGCAATCTTCCGAAAAGTGAGGCGTCGAAACAACCGGCTGCAACCACCGGTCAGCCGGTTGCGGTCGCGCCGCAAATACCGGCCGGGAACGTCAGCCTGGCTGAGCAATCTGTTGCTGTCGCGCAAGCGCTGCAGGACAAGGAGGCGCCGGCCCTCGCGAAACCCGATGCGTCGCAGACATCCGAATACGATGCCAACGCCGCCCTCACGAACAAGCCGGAGGGTTCTGCCGCGGCACTCGGGGCTACCAAACGCGCTGCGCCGGCCGCTCCCGGCATCGTCCCCCAGCGGCAGTTTGCCGAACCGATGGCCGCCATCGCCCCCTCGCCTGTTCCGCCTGCGGAGGGGCGCATGCAGATGCAGCTCGATCCCAATCGCGAGCGGTTTGCCAATGCGGCGGCAAATCCGATCAAGAGCGTCGCGACGGATCCGGTTTCGACATTCTCCGCCGATGTCGACAGCGCGTCCTATGCCTTCGTCCGCCGGTCGTTGACGGGCGGGGCAATGCCCGATCCACTATCGGTTCGCGTCGAGGAGATGATCAATTATTTCCCCTATGACTGGCCGGGTCCTGACAATGCCGACCAGCCTTTCAAGGCGACGGTGACTGTCATGCCGACCCCGTGGAACCGCGACACGGAATTGATGCATGTGGCGATCAAGGGTTATGATATTGCGCCGGCGACCACGCCGCGTGCCAATCTGGTTTTCCTGATCGACGTGTCGGGCTCGATGGACGAGCCGGACAAACTGCCGCTGCTGAAGAGCGCCTTCCGGCTCATGGTCAACAGGCTGAAGGCTGACGATACCGTGTCGATCGTCACCTATGCCGGTAATGCCGGCACGGTGCTGGCGCCGACACGCGTGGCGGAGAAATCGAAGATCCTGTCGGCGATCGACAGGCTGGAGCCCGGAGGCTCGACCGGCGGGGCCGAAGGCATCGAGGCGGCCTACGACCTTGCCAAGCAGGGCTTCGTCAAGGACGGCGTCAACCGGGTTATGCTGGCGACCGATGGCGACTTCAATGTCGGTCCGTCGAGCGATGGGGATTTGAAGCGCATCATTGAAGAGAAGCGCAAAGACGGCATCTTCCTCACCGTTCTCGGCTTCGGACGGGGCAATCTCAACGATTCCCTGATGCAGACGCTCGCCCAGAACGGCAATGGCAGTGCTGCCTATATCGATACCTTGGCCGAGGCGCAGAAGACGCTGGTCGAAGAGGCCGGATCGACGCTGTTTCCGATCGCCAGCGACGTCAAATTCCAGGTCGAGTTCAACCCGGAACGGATCGCCGAATACCGGCTGATCGGTTACGAGACGCGGGCGCTGAACCGCGAGGATTTCAACAATGACCGCGTCGATGCCGGCGATATCGGCTCCGGCCACAGCGTCACGGCGATTTACGAGATTACGCCGAAGGGAAGCCCCGCGGTGATGAATGACGACCTGCGGTACGGCGCAGCCGATAAGGTGCCGGCCGAGGCCTCCGACAGCGCCCATCACGGCGAGCTTGCCTTCGTCAAGATGCGCTACAAGCGGCCGGGCGAGGACAAGAGCGCCCTCATCACCACGCCTGTCAACGACGGCAACGCGGTCGCCACCGTCGATGCCGCGCCGCAGGATGTCCGTTTCTCGGTGGCAGTCGCAGCCTTCGGCCAGAAACTCAGCCATGTCGCGGCCGTCGACACCTATTCCTATCAGGCGATCGCCGATCTCGCCGCGGCATCGCGAGGCACGGACACCTTCGGTTACAGGTCGGATTTCCTCGGTCTGGTTCGGCTGGCGGACGGTCTCAGTCAACGGTGAGGCAAGAGGCACAAAACTGTACCAAACAAGAGGCCGTCCCAAAAGGGCGGCCTCTGCTCAGTGATCATCCCAGTCTCGTTCCGTTGGCGGTGAGATAAACAGCATAAAGAGACGTGCTTGCAGTGATGAAGAGGCGGTTCAGTTTCTCGCCGCCGAAAGTCACGTTGGAGACGCCTTCAGGAATATGGATCTTGCCGATCAACGTCCCATCCGGATCGTAAGCGTGCACACCATCGCCGGCGCTCGTCCATATCCTGCCCTTGCGATCGACACGAAAACCATCGAACAGACCTGCACTACATTCTGCGAAAACGCCGAGATCGGTCAGCCTCCCCTCATTCGAGACCGCGAGCTTTCTGATATGACGCGGACCGCCGGGCAGATGCGTTGCTCCGGTGTCGGCAACGTAAAGCAACGTCTCGTCGGGGGAAAAGGCCAGTCCGTTCGGCTTGACGAAATCGGAGGTCACCTGATCGGTGGTACCTGTTGCCGGATCATGCCGGTAGACGTGGCATCCACCGATTTCCTCTGCGCCGTAGTCGCCCTCATAATCGTGGAGGATGCCGTAGCTCGGGTCGGTGAACCAGACGGTCCCATCGGACTTGACGGTGACGTCGTTTGGAGAATTGAGCCGCTTGCCTGCAATTCGATCGGCCAGAAGGGTGACCCTGCCGTCGAAATCCGTGCGCGTGACACGGCGCGTCAGATGCTCGCAGGTAATCAGCCGACCCTGATTGTCGACAGTGTTGCCATTCGAATTGTTGCTGGGCGAGCGGAAGACCGACGTCTGCCCGCTGGCGTCGTCGTAGCGCATCATTCGGTTGTTGGGGATATCCGAGAAAACCAGATACCGCCCGGCGGCAAACCAGGCCGGTCCCTCCAGCCAGCGGCCGCCGGTCCAAAGACGCTCGACGCGGGTGTGCCCGACGAAGCAGCTTTCGAAACGCGGGTCGAGAACCTCAAACCCCGTACCGTCAATTTGCCCGAACATGATACTCCTCCATTGCGCTCAGATTGTTATCGATATCATCATGTCGTGTTTTGACGGCTTCGTACAGACGCCGATCTGCCGGCCCTTGCCAAAATTCCCAAGGAAGCTTGCTTTCTGGGCGTTGGAATGGTGTGTTTTTGCAGTAATATCGATTGTACGATGATAACGATAACTTTATCGTCTCTTGAACTACCCAATTCGGAAGCTTGTTTGAAAGCGGAGACCAGTGAAAAACGAGGATGAGCCGAAAGTCAAACGTCTCAAGCCGGGAGACGCTCAAAAGCTGACGATGGCGGAGGTCGCCAAATATGTCGGCGTTTCTGCCATGACCGTTTCGCGTGCCTTTCGCCAGGACGCAAGCGTTTCCGAGGAGACCCGAAAGCGCATCATGGAGGCGGTCGACGCACTCGGTTATGTGCTCGACCTGTCTGCCGGCAGTCTTTCGTCAAGGCGAAGCGGCTTCATCGCTGCCCTGGTGCCCTCAATCAACAATTCGAATTTTTCCGACACTGCGCGGGGCATGACCGATGCACTGGAAAATACCGGCCTTCAGCTCCTCCTCGGCTATACCGACTATTCGTCGGAGAAAGAGGAAGAACTGATCGAGGCTATGCTGCGCCGCCGGCCGGAAGGCATCATCCTGACCGGTGGCTCGCATACGGCGCGCGCGCGGCGCATGCTGGCAAAAGCCGGCATTCCCGTTGTCGAGACCTGGGAGCTTCCGGAAGATCCGATCAATCAGGTTGTCGGCTTTTCCAACAGCGAGGCGATGGCCCTGTTGGTGCGGACGCTTGCCAGTCAGGGATATCGGAAGTTCGGCTATATCGGTGGAACGACGGCGCGCGATACGCGCGGCAGCCAGCGGCGAAGCGGTTTCCAGAGAACAGTCGAAGAACTGGGCCTCGGACCGGGACGAATGATTTCCTTCGGCGTGCCGCCCATCACCATGGAGCAGGGCGGCCAGGCGATCGTCAGCCTGCTGGAACGCTGGCCGGACACGGAAGTGGTTCTCTGTGTCTCCGACCTTTCCGCCTTTGGCGCCATCATGGAATGCACGCGCAGGGGAATGAAGGTTCCAAGGGACATCGCCATTGCCGGTTTCGGCGACTATGAGATCTCGTCCATCTGTCATCCGCGCATCACCACCATCAATGTGGATTGTTATGGCATCGGCCGTCAGGCCGCCGCCCGCCTGCTGGATACCCTCCATACCGGCGAGGCGACCGGCGATGAGATCACGTTGACCGGCTACAAGGTTGTCTTGCGCGAAAGCACGGACCGCAACGGCGCACCGACAGCTTGAGTACTGCGGCGCGGCGCGTCTTTTCGGATGCGCGGCGCTGTAACACTTTGAATGGCTGCAAGGATCATGCAGTCGGTCAGAAGGCGATCTGGACTTTCATGGACTTGCTGCGATCGCCGGCCAATTCGAAGGCGGCGACGGCCTCTTCAATCTTAAAGACACCTGTCAGCAGCGGCTTCAGATCGACGCGACGCGCGTTGATCAGTTCGACGGCGAGCGCAAATTCCTCGTGAAAACGGAATGTGCCGCGCATCTCGATTTCCTTCGCAACGATCATATTCTGCGGAATGGAAACATCGCCGCCAAGGCCGAGCTGCACGAGAACAGCGCGAGGCTTAAGCGTTTCTAGGCCCGAGCGCACCGCCCGCTCATTTCCCGACGCTTCGAACATGACATCGAAATATCCCTTTTCGGCACTGTAGGCCGCGAGGTCGGAAGCATGCGTGGCAACATTGATCGTTCGGTCGGCGCCGCTGGTGCGCGCAATCGCCAGAACGCTGTCGGTCACGTCGGTCGCGACGATCTCACGGGCGCCGAGGACGCGCGCCGCGACGATCGCCAACATCCCAATGGGGCCGCAACCGGTGACCAGCACCCGTTTGCCTAGCAGCGACCCGGCGCGGTTTGCCGCATGCAGCGTCACCGCAAAGGGTTCGGCAAAGGCGGCCTCGTGAATGGAAATGCCGTCCGCGACCTTGTGGCACTGCCAACGCTCCGCCACCAGCCGCTGGCGAAAGCCGCCCTGAATGTGCGGCATCGGCATGGCACTGCCGTAGAACCGCATGTTGAGACAATGGTTTTGCTGCCCCTTCAAGCAATATTGGCAATGGTTGCACGGCCGGCTCGGTGAAACCGCGACACGGTCTCCGACGGCAAGATCGGCGACGCCGGAACCCAGCGCCTTGACCGTGCCGGCGATCTCATGGCCAAGGATCATCGGTTCGCGCAGGCGAACGGTGCCGAAACCGCCGTGATTGTAATAATGCAGGTCGGAACCGCAGATGCCGCCGGCTTCGATGGCAATCTCCACCTGCCCGGCGCCCGCAACCTCCGGCTCGCGCTCTTCGATCCTCAGATCCTTGGCGGCATGAATGACGATGGCTTTCATATCGGGGTCCTCACACGACGGGAGTTGGAAGAGCGCTACCGGCAAAATGCGCAGCGAGATTGTCTCTGACGAGTTTGCCCATGGCCTTGCGGGTTTCGACAGTGCCAGAGCCGTGATGGGGCTGCAACACGACGTTTTGGAGGGTCAGGAAACGTGCATCGATCTTGGGTTCGTTCAGGAAGACATCAAGGCCCGCAGCCTGAATGGTGCGGTCTTGAAGGGCTGCGATCAGCGCCTCTTCGTCTACGGTCGTTCCGCGCGAAACATTGATCAAGATGCCGTTCGGACCGAGCGCTTTGAGCACCTCCGCATTGATGATCTTCATGGTCGCCTCCCCGCCGGGAACGATGACGATCAGAAAGTCGGCCCAGTCGGCAAGCGCGACAAGGTCGGGCTCGTAGGCGTAAGCAACATCCTGGTGATCATGGCGGGCGAAATAGGAGATGTCGCAGCCGAACGCGGCAGCCCTCCTGGCGATCGCCTTGCCGATCCGCCCCATGCCGGCGATCCCGACCTTCTTGCCCGAGACGCGCGTCACCAGCGGCATCGCGACGCTGCCCCACTGGCCGGAGCGGACGAAAACATCGGCCTGCGGGACCTGCCTTGCCGTCGCAAGCAGCAGTCCGATGGCGATATCGGCGACATCTTCGGTCAGCACATCAGGGGTGTTGGTGACGCGAATGCCGTTGGCGCGGGCATAGGACAGGTCGATGGCGTCGGTGCCGACGCCGTAACAGGAGACAATTTCCAGTTTCGGCAATTGCGCCATCAGCTCTGCGGACGCTCCGAGTTCGCCCCGGGTCGCTATGGCGCGGATATCCTTGCCGACCCTGGAGATCAGCTCGTGCCGATCTGCCGCTTCCCACAGGCGATGGATGCGGTAGTTCGCCTCCAGATCCACCATGTCCCATTCCGGATAAGCTCCGGTCATCAAGATTTCTACCTTAGGCATTCCGTTTCCATCCCGCATTTTGACAGTTGATTATGTTATCGATAACATATAATTCGGAAAAGCGATGTCAAGTGAGTTTCACCGTCAGCGGCAGTTGAAGCCGTCGCCCGCGGCGAAACCGGAGGAGTTATTTGCATGAAGAACCTGTTCGATCTTACCGGACGGCGTGCCTTGATCACCGGCTCGAGCCAGGGGATCGGCTATGCGCTGGCCGAAGGCCTGGCGCAGTATGGCGCCGAAGTCATCATCAACGGCCGCACGCCCGAAAGCGTCAACCGCGCGGTCGAGAGCCTCAAGGAGGAAGGCCTGTCTGCCCATGCGGCGATCTTCGACGTGACCAGCAAGGACGCTGCCAAAGTGGGTATCGACGCAATCGAAGCCGATATCGGGCCGCTCGACATCCTGATCAACAATGCCGGCATGCAGTTTCGCACGCCGCTGGAAGATTTCCCGGCGGACAAGTGGGAGCTGCTGCTGACCACCAATATTTCGAGCGTGTTCTACGTCGGCCAGGCAGCGGCCAAACCCATGATTGCCCGGGGACAGGGCAAGATCATCAACATCGCCTCCGTGCAAAGCGAACTGGCGCGCCCCGGTATTGCTCCCTACACCGCGACCAAGGGCGCGGTGCGCAATCTGACCCGCGGCATGTGCGCCGACTGGGCCAAGTACGGCCTGCAGATCAACGCGATTGCGCCGGGCTATTTCAAGACGCCGCTCAATCAGGCGCTTGTCGACAATCCCGAGTTCTCGTCCTGGCTTGAGAAGCGAACGCCGGCCGGACGCTGGGGCAATGTCGATGAACTGGTCGGCGCCGCCGTTTTCCTGTCGGGCCGCGGATCGTCCTTCATCAACGGGCACACGCTCTATGTCGACGGCGGTATCACGACCTGCCTCTGATAGAGACGAGACCATGGATTTCGACAAAAAGGCGCCACCTCTGGCCGTCGTCGTCATGGGCGTCAGCGGCTGCGGTAAATCTTCGGTTGGAGAGCATCTCGCCGCTCGAAACGGCGTGCCGTTTCTGGAGGGCGACCAGCTCCACCCGGCTCAAAACGTCGAGAAGATGGCGCAGGGCATACCGTTAACCGACGACGACCGCCTGCCGTGGCTTGACCGGATCGGCGAGGAAATAAGGACCGCGCAAAAAGTATCGCAAGGGCTGGTGATTTCCTGTTCGGCGCTGAAGAGAAGCTATCGGGACAGGTTGAGTCAAGCGGCGGACGGGCATCTCGCCTTTGTTTTCCTGGAAGGATCCCGCGACCTGTTGCTGTCGCGGATGCAGGCCCGTCAGGGCCATTTCATGCCCGCGACTTTGCTCGACAGCCAGTTGCAGACGCTGGAGCCGCCGACCGGTGAAGCTAATGTCGTGACGGTGGCGATCGATAACGCGTTGGATGATATCGTGGCACTGGCTTGCAAGGGACTGAGCGGCATGGCCGTCAAGGGAGGAGATTATCATGCAGGATGACTACAGAGCAGATGTCGCCGTCATCGGTGCCGGCATCATGGGAACGGCGATCGTCACCCGATTGATCGAAACCGGGCATAAGGTCTCCGTCTTCGACCTGGACACCGAAAAAGTTGCGGCTTTAGAGGCCAAGGGCGCACGCGCGGCCGGCTCCGTGGAGGAAGCGGTCTCACGGTCGGCATTTTGTGTGCTGAGCCTCAATCACGCCAACATCGTCCGCGCTGTCGTCTTCGGCGAAAAGGGCGTTGCGGCGGCGGCGGATGCCGACAAGGTGCTGATCGATATGTCCTCGATCGACCCGGCCGACACGGCCGACATGGCGACGCGGCTGCGTCGAGAAACCGGCATGGCATGGGTGGATTGCCCGCTTTCCGGCGGCGTGCCAGGTGCGCTGAGCGGACGCCTGACGATTATGGCCGGCGGCAGCTCTGAGGATTTCGAACGGGCACGCGTGGTGATGCGGCATCTTGCCACCAATTACACGCTGATGGGTGTATCCGGCGCGGGGCAGACTACGAAGCTGATCAATCAATTGTTTTGCGCCGTGCTGTTTCAGGCCGTCGCGGAGGCGGTCAAGCTCGCTGAAGCCGGCGGCGTCGACCCGGCCGCCATTCCGGCCGCCCTTGCCGGCGGCAGGGCGGATAGCCGCATATTGCAGGAATTCATGGCGAAATTCGCCGCCCGGGATTTCTCGCCGACAGGCAGAATCGACAACATGTTGAAGGACCTGGATTCGCTTCAAGCCTTTGCGCTGAAGACGAAGACGCCACTGCCGATGACTGGCTCGGTGGTCGAGATTCACCGTCTGCTCTGCGCTGCCGGGCTTGGGCCAAAAGACTCGGCCGAGATGATGCGCCTTCTCGACGGATTCCAAACCGACTGACGCCAATCTCCAGTTAAATTCGGGATCGCCATCTTTCCGCTTGACCACGCATAAATGTTATCGATAACATACACCCATGAAAACCGCAGCTTTGGGAGGAGCCACAGTGGAAGCCAAGAGACTGCTGGAATTCCAGTCGATCACCAAGAGCTTCGGCGGAACGCAGGCGCTGCGCGACGTCTCGATTGACCTGCGCGAAGGAGAAATCCTCGCGCTGCTGGGAGAAAACGGCGCCGGCAAATCGACGCTCATCAAGACACTTGCGGGCATCTACAAGCCCGATAGCGGCGACATCCTGTTTCGCGGCCAGAGCTACCATCATCGTCCCCCGAAGCCGAACGAGCGGCAGCCGGTTGCCTTCATCCACCAGGATCTCGGTTTGATCGAGTGGATGACGGTCGGCGAGAACATGGGCCTGTCGCAGGGCTTCTCGATGCGTCGCGGCCTCATCGATTGGAGAAGGACGCAGGCGCGCGCCAACGAAGCCTTGAAACTGGTCGGTTGCGACTTTGACCCCACGACGCGGGTCTCGGCATTGTCGCGAACCGAAAAGTCGCTTGTCGCCATCGCCCGTGCACTTGCCGTCGAAGCCGACGTGCTGGTGCTCGACGAGCCGACGGCGAGCCTTCCCGCCGATGAAGTCGATCGGCTGTTCAATGCGATCCGTCCGTTGAAGGATCGTGGCGTCGGGATGATCTACGTTTCCCACAGGCTGGACGAAATCTTCCGGATTGCCGATCGGGTCGCGGTTCTGCGCGACGGATGCATGGTGGGACAGAAGCCCGTCAGCGAGACCACCCCCGAGGAGCTGGTGACGATGATCATCGGCCGCAGCGGCGACAGCCTCTTTTCCAAGACGGCGATCACGCCCGGCAAGGCGATCGTTGAGGTCCGCGATCTCGTCTGCGCCGGCACAGGCCCGATATCCTTCGATATCCGCGAGGGCGAGCTTCTGGGACTGGCTGGATTGCGTGGCGCCGGTCAGGAACGGATCGGCCGCGCCCTGTTTGGTTGCGAGCCCTTCAACGGCTCGGTTCTGCTGCATGACGAGGCCCCCGACCTTTCCAGCCCACGAGGGGCAATGGCGTCGGGCATCGGCTTGATTGCCCGTGACCGGACGGAGGAGTCCGTGGCGCTCTCGCTGTCCATTCGGGAAAATACCTACCTTAATCCGGGAGCCGTCGGGCGTGGGCTTTTGTCCTTCCTGTCGCCGCGCGGCGAAGCCGACCTTGCCCATAAGATCGGCCATTCCGTCGGTCTACGGCCGAACGACCCGGATCTGCCGGTGGAGGCCCTGTCGGGCGGCAACCAGCAGAAAGTGGTCGTCGGCCGCTGGCTGGCGACCGGCCGCAAGCTGCTGGTCGCCGAAGATCCGACCGCCGGCGTCGACATTGGGGCGCGTGCGGAGATCTACCGTCTGATCACCCAGGCGCTCGAGGCCGGTCTCGCGGTTGTCGTGGTGTCGACGGACTTCGAGGAAATCGCCCATATCTGCCACCGCGCGCTGGTCTTCTCGCGCGGGAAAATCGTCAGTGAACTGACTGGAAGCGCTCTGACGACGGAGGCGGTCATCACGGCCGCATCCGCATCGGAAGCCGCTTGAGCCATCGGGAGAACAGCCATGCAATCCATTGAATCCACGGCCCTGGAGCCGACCAAGAGCGAAATGGCGGGTCTGTCCACGGGACAGAAGATCGGACGCCTGATCCCGGTTTACGGGCTGGTGATCCTGACCGTCGGCCTGATCGTGATCTTCTCGATCCTTCTGCCGGATACTTTCCCGACCGTGTTGAATGTCCGCTCGATCGTGTCCGACAAGGCTATCATCGCGCTTCTGTCGCTGGCTGCGATGATCCCGATGGCATCGGGTCGCATCGATCTGACCGTCGGCTATGGCATCGTGCTTTGGCACATTCTCGCCATCAGCCTGCAGACGGCCTACGGCCTGCCCTGGCCGGTCGCGGTCGTCATCGTGCTCGCACTCGGTGTTCTGACCGGCTGCATCAACGGCCTGCTGGTCGAGGTTGCGAAGATCGACAGCTTCATCGCGACGCTCGGCACCGGAACGGTCCTATACGCGCTTGCGCTCTGGCACACCGGCGGCCGACAGGTGGTCGGCGTCCTGCCTGATGGTTTCTATGCGCTGAACGGCACCATGCTGTTTGGCCTTCCGATCACCGGCTTCTATGTGCTGCTGATCGCCATCTGCATGTGGATCGTGCTCGAATACCTGCCGATCGGCCGCTATCTCTACGCCATCGGCGCCAATCCGAAGGCTGCAGCCCTCAATGGCATTCCGGTCCGCAAATTCGTGATCGGCGCATTCGTCACCTCGGGGCTGCTTGCGGCCCTGACCGGGGTCCTGCTCGCCTCGAAGCTGCGCATCGGCCAGGCGAGCGTCGGCCTCGAATATCTCCTGCCGGCGCTTGTCGGCGCGTTCCTCGGATCGACGACGATCAAGCCGGGACGGGTGAACGTCTGGGGCACCTTGATCGGCGTCATCATCCTGGCCGTTGGAATATCAGGAATTCAGCAATTCGGCGGGTCGTTCTTCGTCGAACCGCTGTTCAACGGCGTGACCCTGCTGATTGCCATCGGCATCGCAGGCTACGCCCAGCGCAAGCGCGGAGCTGTGAGGAGGATCACACCCGCATCCAAATGAGGATGCCGGCTTATCCCGGCATTTCATAACAAACAAAATGGAGGAGTGAACATGAAGCGCAGAACATTATTGCAGGCAACGGTCGCAACCGTCGCCGTTATGCTCAGCATGCCGGCATGGGCCGATTCAATGGCCGATGCCAAGGCCGTGGTTGAAAAGTATGCTTCCAAGGTGAGCGCTTGGGACGGCCCGACGAGCGGCCCCAAGGGCGCTGCCGGAAAGAACATCGTCATTCTTGCCGGCGATATGAAAAACGGTGGCATCCTCGGCGTGGTCAATGGCGTTCAGGAAGCGGCAGGCGCGCTCGGCTGGACGGTAAAGGCGCTTGACGGCGCCGGCTCGATCGGCGGGCGGACCGCGGCTTTCGGCCAGGCCATGGCGCTGAAGCCGGATGGCATCATCATCAACGGCTTTGACGCGGTCGAGCAGAAGCCGGCGATGGAAGCAGCCAAGGCTGCCGGCATTCCGATGGTTTCCTGGCACGCTGCCTCGGCGGTCGGTCCGGTTCCCGAAGTCGGTGTCTTCGCAAACGTGACTACCGATGCGATGGAAGTATCGAAGTCCGCGGCGGATTGGGCCTTTGCCGATGCCGCCGGCAAGCCGGGCGTCATCATCTTTACCGACTCCACCTATGCGATCGCGATTGCCAAGGCCGATCGCATGAAGAAGGAAATCGAAGATCTCGGCGGCACGGTGCTCGAATATGTCGACACGCCGATCGCCGAAACCTCGCAGCGCATGCCGCAGCTGACCACGTCGCTTCTACAGAAGTATGGCGCGAAGTGGACGCATTCGCTGGCGATCAACGACCTCTATTACGACTTCATGGGACCGTCGCTCGCCTCGGCCGGCATTGCAGGCGATGGAAAACCGGTGAACGTTGCCGCCGGCGACGGTTCGGAAAGCGCCTATCAGCGTATCCGCGCCAAGCAATTCCAAGCCGTCACGGTCGCCGAGCCGCTCAACCTCCAAGGCTGGCAGCTCGTCGACGAATTGAACCGCGCCTTTGCGAAAGCGCCATGGTCCGGCTACGTGTCGCCACTCCATGTGGTGACCAGCCAGAACGTCGAGTTTGACGGTGGGCCGAAGAACAGCTTCGATCCCGACAACGGCTATCGCGATCAATACAAGAAAATCTGGGGCAAATAACCCTTCCAATCGGGGCGTATCGATCGATACGCCCCGACCTCACGATAACACGCCAACATCGATCCAGCTCCGGCGAGTTTTGGAAAAGAGAACCTATGATCATTCGTTATGCTTTGTTTGAAGGCGAAATCCATCCCGGTAAAGAACGGGAATTCCGCGAATTCGTGCGGCAGCGGCTCGTCCCTCTCTGGACGAAATTTCCAGGCGCCGAGGAAATCCGGGTGCTGGACGGGATGGAGCGCGACGAAGGCGCCCCGATCTATGCCATGGCGCTCGCCATTCGGTATCCCGATATGGACACGGTGAGCACGGCACTTCTCTCCGATGTGCGGTCGCAGAGCCGTGAGGTCACCGGCGAACTCCTGCAGCTCTTTACTGGCAAGGTGCATCATCACGTCTTCTCGGCCAACGAATACGCGCCGCATAGCGCCTGACACAGGCGATCCCGACGTCCGCGACGGCTTGGCGTCTGAAGGGCGGTCACTGCGGTTTGCTGCCAAGCCTTTATCAAGAGCAGGGTTAAACAAGGCCCCGTAAAGCGCCGTGGACGAACGTCCCAGGCGCTTTTTTCACGCCTGGATACATCGACCCTCGTGCCGACGCGCCGGACGCGGTGGTTTCGGTTTCCCGCCTTTTGAGCACAATTTTTCACCAGCGCCACTTTCATTAAACTAAATAATCTATCGATTTAGTAGATTACATTCCATCTTACCGTGCATCGCTCCTGCAATCAGCAATCGGAAACGGGAAGATCGACGATGACATTGGCAAAGACATTCAAAATTGCGTTGTTCAGTCTGCTTGGTCTCAGTGCCATTCACGGTCCGACGGCAGCCGAGGCAGACGCTCCCCTGCTTCCCAAAGTGCCGCCGGGCACAGTGCTGACGATCGGCGATCCGGTCACGCAGAAAGCGCTCGAAGTGTCCGGCCTCGGCAAGGAGCTCAGTTTCGAGGTCAAATGGGCCAATATCAGCGGCGGGCCGCAGACGTCGGAAGCTTTCCGCGCCCATGCACTCGACGTCGGGTCGGTGGCCGAGATCCCTTCGATCTTCGCCAACTGGAACAATCTGCCCGTCCGCAACATCGCCTATCGCGAACGCCGTGACCCGATCGCCAATCCGATCTACCGCTTCGGCATCGCGCCAGGCGCGGCCGTGAAGACGCTCGCGGACTTCCGCGGCAAGCGCATCGCCTTCAGCCCGGGTCAGGCACAGGGCACGCTCGTTCTACGCGCCCTCCGTGCCGCAGGCTTGAAGAGCGGCGACGTCACTCTGGTGGAACTGCCGAGTACCAGTGACGTCTACCCGAAGGCACTGGCGAGCAAGCAGGTCGACATCGCACCGCTCGGCGGCGTCTACATCAGGCGCTACATCACCCAATACGGACCCGATGGCGCGACCCTCGTGGAACATGGCCTGCGGGATGATCCGAGCCATCTTTATGCGCCGCAATGGGTTCTGGATGATCCCGCCAAGGCGGCAGCTCTCGCCGAATACGTCGGCCTGTGGGCACGCGCCACCGAATGGGTGAACCGGAACCCGGACCTCTGGATCAAGGAATATTACGTCGGTCAGCAGGGGTTGAGCCAGGAGGACGGGGAATATCTCGTCAAGCTGACCGGCGAACAGGTCGTTCCCAGCGATTGGAGCGAAGTGAAGAAGCGCCACCAGGAAACCATCGATCTACTGGCAGACGAGCTCGGCAACAAGCCCCTCAATGTGGAGCAGATTTTCGACAATCGCTTCGAAAAGCTCGGCGCCGCGGCCTTGGCCAAGAGCCAGTAACGCTCGACACCCCTTCGGAGAGGAGATTTGAAGCATGGCAACCACTTGGGATGCAGATGAGGCGAAACTGTCGCGGTCGTCCGGCGGTAGAATTGTGCGGGCAGGTTCTCGCCTGGTAAAACCGGCTGGCTCCGTTGGCCCGCGAGCCAGGCGCAGGTTAGGCCCCGGACCGGCGATCCCTTTCGGACTGCAGATCGGGCCGGCATTACTCGTCTTGACCTGGGTCGTCGGCTCGGCGCTCGGATGGATCGACCCGCGTATCCTGTCGGCGCCGTGGACGGTGGCCGAGGCTTTCGTAAGGCTCATTGAGCAGGGTCGCCTGCAGGATAACTTCGTGACGTCGGCGACACGCGCCCTGCTCGGCCTTAGCATCGGTTTGCTGATCGGCACGATCCTGGCGTTGATCGCCGGCCTTTCCCGGATCGGCGAAGCCCTGATCGACGGGCCGGTGCAGATCAAGCGCGCGATACCGACGCTGGCCCTGATCCCTTTGTTGATCCTGTGGTTCGGCATCGGCGAGAGCATGAAGGTTACGACCATCGCGCTTGCCGTGATCGTGCCGATTTATATCCACACCCACAACGCGCTCCGCAGCATCGACAGCCGTTATGTCGAGCTGGCCGAAACCCTGCGGATGGGCCAGAAGGACTTCATCCTTCAGGTCGTGCTGCCGGGTGCTTTGCCGGGTTTCCTTCTGGGTCTGCGGTTTGCCGTCACCCTCTGCTGGGTTTCTCTCGTCGTGGTCGAGCAGATCAACGCCACCAGCGGGCTCGGTTACATGATCGATCTTGCCCGAAATTACGGGCAGACCGATGTCATTCTCGTCGGCCTGGTGGTCTATGTGCTGCTCGGTCTCGTCTCGGACGGTCTCGTCCGCCTGCTTGAACGGAGGGCACTCTCATGGCGCCGCACCCTGGCAAACTGAAGCCCGCAAACAAAGCCGTCCACGTGCGAGACCTCGCACGGCGGTTTGCGACGAAGACGATCCTCGACGGCGTCGATCTCGATATCGAGGAAGGCGAATTCGTTGCCCTGCTTGGCCGCAGCGGCTCCGGCAAAAGCACGTTCCTCAGGGCTCTTGCCGGTCTCGATCACGGTGTCGAGGGAACGGGCACCCTCGAGACGCCGGAGAGCCTTTCGGTGGTTTTCCAGGATGCCCGCCTGCTGCCGTGGCGCACCGTCATCCAGAACGTCACGCTCGGCTTGACCGGCGCCTCCGGCCAGGAGGCCGGGCGGAAGGCTTTGGCGGAGGTAGGACTTGCAGGTCGGGAAACGGCGTGGCCGAACCAGCTTTCGGGTGGCGAGCAGCAGAGGGTCGCGCTTGCCCGTTCGCTGGTGCGCGAACCGGCCCTGCTTCTCGCCGATGAGCCGTTCGGCGCTCTCGACGCACTGACCCGGCTGAAAATGCACGATCTGCTGCGGGAGTTGTGCGCAAGACATCGTCCTGCCGTGCTGCTCGTCACCCACGACGTCGATGAGGCGATTTCGCTGGCCGACCGGATACTGGTTCTCGACGAAGGGCGCCTCATCGAGGATCTCAAGATCGATCTGCCGACGCCGCGTGATCACGGCGATCCGCGCTTTGCTCAAACCCGCATCCATCTCCTCAGCCGGCTCGGGGTCGAGCTTCCGGGCCGCAAGGCCGCCTGACATCAGCAACAGTTCAATTTGATGAGGATAAGCCAATGAGCATATCGAAAAGGCAAATGCGGCTTGGCGCATTCATCATGGCGACCGGCCATCATATCGCCGCCTGGCGCCATCCGCAGGCACAGGCCGATGCCGGCCTCAATATCGATCACTACCGCGAGCTCGCCCAGACCGCCGAACGCGGCAAATTCGATCTCGTCTTCGTCGCCGACAGTCCGGCTGGATGGGACCGCGCCAAGGATCCCGAAGCGCTTCGTCGCACCGCCCAGGGCGCGCATTTCGAGCCGCTGACCCTCTGGGCGGCCCTCTCCCAGGTGACCAAACATATCGGCTTCGTCGCCACGGCATCGACGACCTACGAGGACCCCTACCTTCTCGCCCGCAGGTTCGCGTCGCTGGACTATATTTCCAAGGGTCGCGCCGCCTGGAACGTCGTCACGACGGGTGCGGATGTTTCGAAGAATTTTTCAATCGCGGGCCATCCTGCCCATGCCGATCGTTATGAGCGGGCCGAGGAATTCGTCGATCTGGTGAAGGGCCTGTGGGATTCCTACGAGGACGATGCCTTTATCCGCGACCAGGAAAGCGGGGTCTATCTCGATCCTGACAAGGTGCATCTCGTCGATCACAAGGGCAAGTTCTTCTCGGTGGCCGGTCCGCTCAACGTCGGCCGCCCGGTGCAGGGCTATCCTGTCATCGTGCAGGCCGGCGCATCGGAACCGGGGCGCGAACTTGCCGCCCGCACCGCCGAGATGATCTTTACTGCCAACCAGACCTTCGAGGATGCGCAAGAATTCTATTCCGACGTCAAAGGGCGGCTCGCCCGCTACGGACGCCGGCCGGACGAACTGCTGATCAGTCCCGGCATATTCCCGGTGCTCGGCGGCACGGAAGCGGAAGCCCGGGCGAATTACGACCATCTCCAATCGCTGGTTCATCCCTCCATCGCCTGGAATATCCTTGCGCGCCACTACAAGGGCGTCGATCTTTCCGGCTACTCGCTGGACGATCCCGCCCCTCCCCTGCCTGATAATACCGAACTCAACAAAAGCCGCCTCAAGCTGGTTTCCGATCTGGTATCGCGCAACAATCTGACGCTGCGCCAGTTCTATCTGGCGGTCGCCACCGCTCGTGGCCACCGGACGGTGGTTGGAACACCCGAGCAGATCGCCGATGCGATGCAAAGCTGGTTCGAGAACGGTGCTGCCGACGCCTTCAACATCATGCCGCCGATCCTGCCCACCGCCTTGACCGATTTCGTCGATCAGGTCGTCCCGATCCTGCGCAAGCGCGGCCTGTTCCGGCACGAATACGAAGGCACGACGCTGCGGGAAAACCTTGGCCTTCAACGCCCGCCAAATGGCTTTGTGGTTCAGGCGGGGCAGCAGCAGGCGCAGGCAGCCGTATGATCTCTAGAGGGGCCCTCCTCCCCCTCGTTTTGTTCCAATCACACACAGAACCGCAGCATCGCATGAGCAATAATTCCGAATTTCTCTGGTATATTCCGAACGACGTCAAAGCCGGTCATCGCGGTGATTCCGCCGTCGAGAACCACAACAGCCTGGATACGCTGACCAGCCAAGCAAGGGCGCTGGAAGAGCATGGCTGGAAGGGCGCGCTCATCGGCACCGGTTGGGGCCGCCCCGACACGTTCACCGTTGCGGCCTCGCTCGCCGCCCGGACCACCACATTCGAGCCGCTCATTGCGATCCGCCCAGGCTATTGGCGACCGGCGAACTTCGCTTCCGCAGCGGCGACGCTGGACCATCTGACTGGCGGCCGCGTGCGGATCAACATCGTGTCTGGCAAGGACAACCTGGCTGCCTACGGCGACAGCGAGGGTGATCAGGCACACCGTTATGCCAGGACCAAGGAGTTCATGCGGCTGGTCCGCAGATTATGGACCGAAGAAAACGTCACATCCGCGGGCGAGAACTTCCGGGTCGCTGAATCCACCGTGGTGCCACGCATCCAGGTTCGCGACGACCGTCGGCACCCCAAATTCTATTTTGGCGGCGCTTCGGAGGCGGCCGAGCGGGTGGCCGCCACCGAGGCCGATGTCCAGCTCTTCTGGGGCGAGCCGCTCGAGGGTGTCCGCGAACGGATCGCGCGGCTCAAGGCGTTGAGCGGGGAGCTGGACCGCGACCTCCCGCCGCTGGAGTTCGGCCTGCGGATCACGACGCTGGTCCGCGACACCACGGAACAGGCATGGACCGACGCCGAGGCGAAGGTCGCCGAGATGGCGAGAAGCAAGGGCAGCGGCTGGCACGATCACCAGCGGGTGCTCGCCGTCGGCCAGCAGCGGCTGCTCGATCTGCACGAGCGCGGCGACGTCCTCGACGACAACCTCTATACCGCGCCGGGCAAATTCGGCGGCGGCGGAGCCGGCACCACCTGGCTGGTCGGGTCGGCGGAAGACGTCGCCCGCTCGCTGCGCAAATACCAGGATCTCGGCATCACCCACTTCGTGCTGTCCGACACGCCCTATCTCTCCGAAATCAAGCGGCAGGGCGATCAGCTGCTTCCGCTGCTACGTAGCTGAGGCGGGAGCACCAGAGCTGCGGCACCGCAGCTGCAACTCATGCCAACTGCCGAGACCTTTCGGCAAATCACTAGCCGATGCCAGAACGGCGTCGGCTAGTCGCAGGCAAGCCGCAGCGCCTTGTTATGCAGGGGAGTCCGAGGATTTCGCAACCACCGGGAGAGCGCTCCTCAAATAGTCCATCCGAAAAACGCAAATGCTATCCAGATATGGCGATATAGCATGCTCCGTCGGGTCCGTTTACACTCTCTAAAATATATTCCGCTAATTTTTTGGATATCGGGACGACGTTCTTTGAGGTTCGTCAGCTCCGCCATGATGGCGGGTCAGGCGCCCGAATTTCGCATGAAATCGGCTTTTATTGCTTTGACGGATGTCCCGTATCTCAAGCGCGATTCCGGGCACCGAGGTGCCTGTCGGATGCACTCGGAGACACCGAGGCTCTGCATTCGAACGAGATATGACAAGCAATCCTGGCTGCCGAGACATCCTTCCAACAAACCTCAGCGCGAGGGGAGAGTGCATATGAAGAATATCATGAGTTTCGGGGTTGTGGCGCGCTTGGCGCTTGGCTTCAGCGTTCTCCTTTTGCTGATGGTCGGCTTGACCATCTATTCGACGGAAAAAGTTGCGCAGATCAACGATAAGCTTGGAACCATCAACGACGTCAACAGCGTGAAGCAGCGGTTTGCCATCAACTATCGCGGCAGCGTGCATGACCGGGCGATCGCTATTCGCGACGTCACTCTGGTGACGTCTGACGATGAACGGAAGACCGCCGAGGCATTGATCGAAAAGCTGGCAGCGTCTTACGCGGAGAATGAAAAGCGCATGGCGGATATGGTTGCTTCTCCGGCCGGCGCGACGGAACAGGAAAAGACCATTCTCGGTGAGATTGCAGACATCCAGGCGAAGACCAATCCTTTGGTCGCCCAGATCATTGCGCTGCAGGAGAAAGGCGACGGCGAGGCCGCTCGCAAGATCCTGCTCGAACAGGCCCGGCCGGCCTTCGTTGCCTGGCTTGGCGCCATCAACAAATTCATCGACTACCAGGAAGCGCTGAACAAATCGATTGGCGGCGAGGTTCGCAGCACGGCAAGCGGCTTCAAGCCATTGGCCCTGACCGCGCTTGGCATTGCGGCTGTTCTTTCACTGGTTGCCGCCGCCGTGACCGCACGCACGATCGTCGGCCCGCTGGCAAAACTTCAGCTTTCGCTGAAAGCGATGGCCGACGGCAATCTTAACGGCGATCGTCGCCTCGAAGCGCGCGGCGACGAGATCGGCAAGCTTGCGCGGGCGGTAGCGGGGCTGCGCGACGCAATTTCGGCAAAGGCCGAACGGGAAGCCGACGCTGAGGCGAAGCGAGCCGTGTCGGAGCGGCATCGGCTCGAGCAGGATGCCGATGAACGCCGTACGCTCGCCGAACAGACGGACAAGGCTGTCGGCCAGCTTGGCGACGCGCTGCAGGCGCTGGCTGATGGCGACCTTACACAGCAGATCGGCACTCCGTTCATTCCGTCCCTGGAAAAGCTCAGAGCCGACTTCAATTCCGCGGTCGAAAAGCTCCGTGCCGCCATGCAGAAGGTTGCTCAGAACGCCAGCGCCATCGCGGGCGGTGCACAGGAGATCCGCTCTGCCTCGGACGATCTCGCCAAGCGGACCGAACAGCAGGCAGCCTCGGTCGAGGAAACCGCCGCTGCTCTGGAAGAGATTACGACCACCGTTGCCGACTCGAGCAACAAGGCCCAGGAAGCCGGCCAGCTCGTTCGCAAAACCAAGGACAGCGCGGAGCGCTCTGGCAGCGTCGTTCGGGATGCGGTCGACGCCATGGGCAAGATCGAATCCTCCGCCACCGAAATCGGCAGCATCATCGGCGTTATCGATGAAATCGCGTTCCAGACCAATCTGCTGGCGCTGAATGCCGGCGTCGAAGCCGCCCGTGCCGGTGACGCAGGCAAGGGCTTTGCCGTCGTGGCTCAGGAAGTGCGTGAATTGGCGCAACGTTCTGCCAAGGCGGCAAAAGAAATCAAGGAACTGATCAACGCTTCGAATGGCCACGTCAAAAGCGGCGTTGCCCTGGTTGGCGAGACCGGAAAGGCGCTGAAGGAGATTGCCGAGCAGGTACAGCAGGTCGACGGCAATGTAGGCGCCATCGTCGGCGCCTCGCAAGAGCAGGCGACCGGGCTGAAAGAGATCAATACCGCCGTCAACAGGATGGATCAGGGCACACAGCAGAACGCCGCCATGGTTGAAGAAGCCACAGCGGCGGCTCATAACCTTGCCAAGGAAGCCGACGCGCTGTTCCAGCTGCTGGGCCAGTTCAACATTGGCGGAGCGGTGGCACCGAAACGCGTATCGCCGCCCGCTGCCGCAGCGCCTCGCGCTCAACCGGCGCCCTCGCCCGCGCGTCAGATGATTGCCAAAGTGGGCAAGTCGTTCCAGACGAATGGGAATGCGGCATTGGCCGGCGATTGGGAAGAGTTTTAAGTCGCTCTGATCTCTTTCCGGCTGATACTGGAAAGCAGAGCCGTATGATTCTTGCGAAGGGCAGCGTTTGCTGCCCTTCGCATTTGCATCTTATGCCCGGGCCGGAGCCTTGGCCGGAAGCAAGGCGTTGACCACGACCGCAACCGCGATGTTGGCCGCAAGCGCCAGCAGTCCGGTGTAGACGGTGAAGGGCTCGCCGCCGAGGCTGATCAGATGCAGAGGCTTCCAACCAGCATCCCAGACCAGGAAAGTGCCGCCGCCGAAGCCGACGAACCAGCCGGCAAGCAGGCCTGGTGCACGGAACCAGTTAGTGTACAGGCCGAAGACCAGGGCCGGAAGCGTTTGCAGGATCCAGATGCCGCCGAGTAGCTGCAGGTCGAGGGCGAATTGCGTCGGCAGGAAGATGATGACGAGAAGCGCCCCGATCTTCACGACGAGCGAGGTGATCTTTGCGACCTTCGCCTCGCCCGCATCGCTGACATCAGGATCGACATAGGCTTTCCAGAAATTGCGGGTGAAGAGGTTGGCGGCGCCGATGCTCATCACTGCCGCCGGCACCAGCGCGCCGATGGCGATCGCCGCAAAGGCAAAGCCTGAGAACCAGCCTGAAAACAGCGTCTTGAACAGCGTCGGAACGACGTCATTGGCGCTGTCGAGCTTCAGGTTGGCGGCATGCCCCATATAGCCGAGCAGGGCCAGCAGGCCAAGCAGCAGCGTATAGGCGGGCAGCATGATCGCATTTTTGCGGATCGTTTTGCCGCTGTTGGAGGCAAAGATGCCGGTCAGCGTATGCGGATACATGAAGGCCGCGAGCGCCGAACCCAAGGCGAGCGTGGCATAGGCGACATACTGATTGCCGCCGAGCAGCAGGTTGCCGGAACCCTTGGCCTGGAAAGCCGCATCGGCCGAGGCGAAGACATTCGCGTAACCTCCGAGTTTCGACGGGATCAGTGCGACGGCGGCGATCACGACGATATAGATCATGATGTCCTTGACGAAGGCAATCAGCGCCGGCGCGCGAAGGCCCGCGGAGTAGGTGTAGAGCGCCAGCACGATGAAGGCGATCGCCAGCGGCAATTCGCCATGCAGCCCGAGCGCCTTCAGCACCGCCGTCATGCCGACGAGCTGGAGGGCAATATAGGGCATGGTGGCGATGACGCCTGTTGCCGCCACGGCAAGTTCGAGCCCGCGCGATCCATATTGACCGTGGACCACGTCGCCAGCCGTCACATAGCCGAAATCCTTGGCGCGTTTCCACAGCACAGGCATGACCATGAAGACGAAGGGATAGACGACGATGGTGTAGGGCAGCGCGAAGAAGCCGTAGGCGCCGACCGTGTAGACCAGCGCCGGGACAGCGATCACGGTGTAGGCGGTATAGAAATCGCCGCCGACCAGGAACCAGGTGATCCATGTGCCGAAGTTGCGTCCGCCGAGGCCCCATTCGTCTATACTCGCCAGCGTTTCCGGCTTACGCCAACGAGAGGCAACGAAGCCCATGACGGTGACGAGCACGAAAAAGAAGATGAAGACGGCAAGCGCCGTGCCGTTGATGTCAGTCGTCATGGCGAGTGCTCCGATAGGCGATCCAGGTCAGCGCTGCGGTGATCGGCACCCAGAGAAGCTGATACCAATAGAAGAAGGGAAAGCCGAAAAGAGATGGCTCGCGGACATTGTAAAATGGTGGCCAGAGCAGACCTAGATAGGGAATGACAAGCAGCCAGAGCGCTGCCTTGCTACGTGGTTTTTCCATGTCGGGATACCTTTCAGGCGCCGCGTCGGCGGTCGCCATGTTCCAGTTGTCGGCGTGGAAGGCAGGTCTGTCAGCCGGCGGCCGCGGCAGGCCCGGCTCGGGTCGCTCGAGGTTTTCCGACCGATCGGAAGCTGATGTAACGCATGTGAATTCCTCCCAACGGCTCGCACTTGGCCAGCCGTGGATGGAGTCCTATGGCGGTGGTTTTGTTCTCACAAGATGGGCGCGGCGCTGAAATGCCGGGGCCTACCCAGAAGTGGGTAGACGCGATTTACCCGGTTTTCGAGACGATGCCGTGATCGAGCGCATAGCGGATGAGGCCCGCTGTGGTGGCGATACCGAGCTTCTTCTTGAGGTTCTTGCGATGGGTTTCCGCCGTGGCGGAGGTGATCCCGAGCGTTTCGGCGATCTCCTTGTTGCTTCTGCCGGCAACGATCAGCCCGAGAATGTCGCGTTCGCGCGGGGTCAGGGGATCGCTACCCTCCTCGGCGCGTTCGCCCATCAGCGCGTCGAAGACGCCGGACGAGAAATATGTCCCCCCGCCCGCTACGGTCTCGATGGCCGAGACGATCTCGTCTGTCGAAACGTCCTTCAGGATGTAACCGGCAGCGCCATGCATGACCGAGGAGGAAATATACTCGCGGCTGTCATGCATGGAGAGCATCACGACCCGCGCCTGGGGAAGTTCGTTCCTGAACAACTCGATCGCATCGATGCCGCTCAGCTTCGGCATGTTGATGTCCATCAGCACGACCTGCGGCAGAACTTGCCGGCCGATCTCCAGCCCCGTTTGCGCGAGCCCGGCCGTGCCGGCAACTTCGATATGGTCGAATGTTTCGAGCACGGCCTTCAACCCGTCCAACACCAGCGGGTGGTTGTCGATCAAGAGCACCCTGATTTTCGGGCGTTCCGTCATGCCGCTTCTGCCTGCTGGTCGGCGGGACGATTGGCCGATTTCGGCAGCATTGCCGTCAGCGTCGTGCCGGTCTCGCTGCTGTTGATCAGCAGCAGGCCGCGGAAGTGGGCCATCCGCTCCTGCATGTTGCGCAGGCCGAGACCCGATCTGCCGGACAGGCCGTCCTTGGCGCCGTCGAAGCCAGTGCCGTTGTCGGTGACCGTCATGCGGGCGCGGCCGTTGTCGCTCCAGAGCTTGACCGCAAGCTTGGAGGCGCCCGAGTGGCGTTCGACATTGTTGAACGCTTCCTGTGTGACACGATAAAGCGCGGTATTGGCTTCGGCCTTCAGCGTGTCGGTGAAGCTTGAGGCGTCGATCTTCGTCTCGATGCCCGTGCGCTCGGCAAAGTGATAACACAGCGCCTCCAGCGCGGCCGTCAGGCCGAGATCGTCGAGCACGCGCGGGCGCAGGTCGTGCGACAGCCGCCTGATTTCCTTGATCGCGCCGTTCAGCGCCTCGACACCGCGATCGATCGTCAGTGCTGCATCGTCGACATTGGTCCTCACCTTGCGGCCGGCAAGATCCATCGCATAGCGCACGCCGACGAGATTTTGGGAAATGCCGTCGTGCAACTCGCGGGCAAGCCGTGCGCGCTCTTCTTCCTGGGTATCGATGACCCGCTGCGTAAGGGCCTTGAGCCGGCTGTCGGCCATGCGACGCTCATGGAACGTCAGCAGCATGCAGGTGGTAAAAACGACGAGCACCGAAGGCACGGCGATCAGTGCGACGATGATAAAGGTCCGCTTTATGTTGGCGCGCATTCCGGCGTTGGCGGCGGCACTTTGGGCAAAGACGTCATCCAGATAAACACCGGTGCCCACGACCCAGTGCCATTTGTCGAGGCTGACGACGAAGGAGAGCTTGTCGGCGATCCGTCCGGTCGATGGTTTCTGCCATTTGTACTGATGCAGGCCCCCGCCCGCTCTTGCCGTGGCGATCAGTTCGGCAATGACCTTGTCGCCATCCGGATCGGTGAGGTCGAGCCAATTATGCCCATGCCGGAAACTCTGGCGCGGATGGACGATGTTGTTGCCGTCATAATCGTAGACAAAGAAATATCCGTCCTTGCCGTAGTCGAGCGAAGTCAGGATCGCCGCCACCTTTTGCTTGGCGGCTTCGTCGTCGGCACCGGCATTGTCATAGATCGTCTGGATGGCGGACAGGGCAAGGTTGGTCAGATTGAGGATCTCGGCTTCCTTGGTCTTCAGCATGTTCTGCTCGAACGTGTCGATGCTGTTCTTGGCGAGGTTTGCCGATTGCCAGGTGATGAAGGTGGTGATCGCAAGGATCGATATGACGAGCGGGACGATCGCCAATGCGATGATCTGGTGTCGTAACGTCAACGATCATTCCTCCCGAGAATTTGCGCCCGGAATTATGCCCTTTGTCAAATGCGAGTCCAGCGGCTTGTCGGTTCCCGATCTGTGGCAGCCGGAACCACTGCCGACGGAGCATGGCGTGCGCGCTAGTCCAGGGGCACGAACAGGCCGAGCTTGACGTCCCGCAGCACCACATTCGTGTGCATGCGGCGGATCTGCGGATTGTCTGCCATGATCAGTGCGGCGATGTCGTCATAATGCTCGACGTCGCGGGCGGTGACGATTGCGATCAGATCGACTGCGCCGGTGACATAATAGACCTGCTGTATGTGATCCTGCTTTTCCGCCCAGAGGCGGAACTTCGCCAGCGCGTCGTAATTGTCCCGCTCGATCTCCATTCCGACGATGAACACCATCGCTGTGCCCGTCGCCTTGCGCTCGACGACGGCCACCTCCGCCTTGATGATCCCTTCCTCGCGCAGCCGCTTCAACCGCCTCTGCACGGCCGAGACCGACAGTCCGATCCGCTCGGCAATCGTTTCGGCTTTCAGCTGGCAGTCGCGCTGAACGATATCGAGAATGTCACGGTCAAAACGATCCAGCTGTTCCATTGTCCAATCCTAGTTCTCGCCGCAGCAACTCGCGCATTCTGCCGTACTTGCCGCACGAAGAAGATTATTTTGCATAAAATATGCAGAATAGATGAAAACTGCGCGAAAAAGCCGCGTTGTTTTATCATTATCCTTCGCAAACTCAATTCACCCGGAACCATGCATGCCAGATCAACCCTTTCCTGCTCTTCGCGTCGAAGATCTCCATAAAAGCTTCGGCTCGCAAGAGGTTCTCAAGGGTATTTCGGCGCAGGCCGAGAAGTCCGATGTGATTTCGATCATCGGCTCGTCGGGCTCCGGCAAGAGCACCTTTCTCAGGTGCATCAATTTTCTGGAAACGCCGGATCGTGGCCGGATTGCCGTGAACGGCGAGGAGATCGCGCTGAAGATGGGGCGGGACGGCCGGCTACAGCCGCGCAGCTGGCGGCAGATCGAACGGATACGGACCGGACTGGGGATGGTCTTCCAGAGTTTCAATCTCTGGGCCCATCGTACGGTGCTGGAAAACGTCATCGAGGCGCCGGTGCACGTCATGGGCATTTCGCGACGCGAGGCCATCGAAAAGGGCGAGGCCCTGCTTCACAAGGTCGGACTGTTCGACAAGCGCCATGCCTATCCCGCTTTCCTCTCCGGCGGTCAACAACAACGCGCGGCGATTGCCAGGGCGCTCTGCGTCGACCCTGATGTCATGCTGTTTGACGAGCCAACATCGGCGCTCGATCCGGAGCTGGTCGGCGAGGTGCTGAAGGTCATCCGCGATCTCGCGGAAGAAGGCCGGACCATGCTGATCGTCACGCATGAAATGCGCTTCGCGCGCGATGTCTCCAGCCGTGTTCTCTTCCTGCATCAGGGACGGATCGAGGAGGAAGGTCCGCCGGAGCAGATATTCGGGGCGCCCGTCAGCGCCCGCTGCCGGGAGTTCACCGGCCTCAGCGCCCACTGATGCGCATCGAGCTCTCATCGACAACACAAACCAGGAGAATCCTGCGAATGAAACTGCTTCCCACGCTGTTCGCCGGCGCGGCACTTGTGCTTTCCGCCGTCACCGCACAGGCCGAAGTCCGCTTTGGCGTCATGAACGAATCCTATCCGCCCTTCTTCGCCAAGGACGCCTCCGGCCAATGGCAGGGATGGGAGATCGACCTCATGAACGCTGTGTGCGAGGAGATGAAGGAGAAATGCTCGATCGTCGAGATCTCCTGGGATGGTCTCATTCCGGCTCTCCAGAGCAAGAAGTTCGACGTGATCTGGTCGTCGATGTCGAACACCGCGGAACGCTCGAAGGTGATTGATTTCACCGACAAATATTACAACACACCGAGCACCTTGATCGGTCCCAAGGATCAGAAACCGGGCGCCACTGCCGAGGACGTGAAGGGCAAGACCATCGGCATCCAGGTGTCGACGATCCAGTCGGAATACTACAAGAAGTATTTCGCCGCCGCTGCCGAGGAAAAGACCTATCAGACGCTCGACGAAGCGTTCCAGGATCTCGCCTCCGGCCGTATCGACTATGTCTTCGGCGATTCACTGGCGCTTGACGCGTTCCTGAAAAGCGATGGCGGCAAGGATTGCTGCGCCAAGATGGGCGACGTCGCCGACGACAAGGAAATTCTCGGCGCCGGCGTTTCGGGCGGCCTGCGCAAGGAAGACATTGAGCTGAAGGCCAAGCTGAATACGGCGATCGCCGCTGTCCGCGCCAGTGGCCAGTATGACGCCATCAATAAGAAGTACTTCGATTTCGACATCTACGGCGCAAAGTAAGCAGCCGGAACGATGGCGACCACGCAACAAGGTATTCTGGACCTGCTGTCTCCCTATCCTCCGGGATGGGGCGGCGTCCTTTTGGCAGGTGCGGTCTCCACGGTCGCCATCTCGGCTTGCGCCTTCGCGATCGGCCTGCTGCTCGGCACGGGCGGCGCGCTGGGAAAGCTTTCGGGCAATCGCATGCTCCGCCTCCTGCTCGATCTCTATACCACGCTGATCCGCGCCGTCCCCGAGTTGATCCTGATCGTCGGGCTCTATTATGCCGGCACCGATGGCCTCAACCGACTGCTCGCCGCTTTGGAGCTGCCGCCGGTCAATGTGAATGGGTTCGTGGCGGCCGCAGCCGTGCTGGGTTTCGTCCAGGGTGCCTACATGACGGAGGTGCTGCGCGGCGCGATCCTTGCCATTCCCGTCGGCCAGATCGAGGCCGCCAAAGCCTTCGGCATGGGACCGGTGCTGAGGTTCCGCCGGGTCCTGCTGCCGGCGCTCCTGCCAAACGCGCTGCCGGGTCTTGCCAATCTATGGATGTCGGTCACCAAGGACAGCGCGCTGGTCGCGGTCGTCGGCTACCAGGAACTGGCGCTCGCCACCCGTCTTGCCGGGGCAAGCACCAAGCATTACTTCGTCTTTTTCCTTGCTTCGGCCCTTCTCTATCTCGCCATCACGCTTGTTTCCAACGTCGTCTTCAAACTGATCGAGGGACGGGTACGGCGGGGGCAGCCGCGCCTTGCCTGAAGAAAGCGCCCCATGAATTTCACCTGGATCTCTTCCTATTGGCCGCTGCTTCTGACAGGCGCCTGGCAGACTGTTTGCCTGCTGGTGATCTCCGTGGTGTTCGGCTTCGCCATCGCCATAGGCCTGGCGTTTGCGCAAGTCAGCGGCGGCAGGCTGACCCGGCTGCTGGCGCGTAGTTACTGCACCTTCTTCCGCGGCACGCCGTTGCTGATACAGCTGTGGCTTCTCTACTACGGGGTGGGCTCGCTGCTGCCCATGGTCCCCGGCATCCGCCAGAGCCTCTTCTGGCCGATCCTGCGCGAGGGCTTCTTCTTCGCCGCCGTCAGTTTTACCCTGAACTATGCAGCCTATGAGGCAGAGGTGTTGCGCGGCGCGCTGCTTGCCGTTCCCAAGGGCGAGCTCGAAGCGGGCCGGGCCTTCGGCCTGTCGCCCTGGATGCTGGTCCGCCGCATCTGGCTGCCGCGCGCCATTCGCATCGCCCTGCCGACGATTGCGGGAGAGATCGTCATGCAGCTCAAGGCGACGCCGCTCGCCTTTACGGTGACGGTGATGGATCTCTATGCCGTGGCAAACAAGGTTCGGCAGGACACGCTGCTCGTCTATGAACCGCTGCTAGTCGTCACCCTCTTCTATCTCGCGCTGACCGCCGTAATCGCCCGCGTCTTCCGAAGTCTCGAAGCGCAGGTGCCGGTTCGCCGCTAGGCCGACGGCAAAGAAACTGGTCATGAGTTCCCTCACGCACGAACCACGTACATCTCGCCCACCTTTGTTATGCAAAAGCCCGCCGCCGCTGACGGCGCGACAGCCTGAATGGAGACCTCTTCATGAGCACGATGCGAATTCTCGATGGCGGCATGAGCCGCGAACTGTTGCGGCTGGGCGCCGAGCTGAAACAACCGGAATGGTCGGCATTGGCGCTGATCAATGCGCCGGATATCGTCCGTAAGGTTCACCAGGAATTCATCGCTGCCGGCTCTGAGGTCGTTACGACAAACAGCTATGCGCTCGTGCCCTTTCATATTGGTGAGGACCGGTTCTGGAAGGAGGGGGCGGCGCTGATCCGTCTCGCCGGTCGCTTGGCGCGCGAGGCGGCTGATTCTGTCACGGATCGGAAGGTGCTGGTTGCCGGCTCGCTGCCGCCGATCTTCGGCTCATACGAGCCGCAGAACTTTCAGCCTTCACGGGTGCAGGATTATCTCGAGGTGCTTGTCGAAAATCTTTCTCCCTTCGTCGATGTATGGCTCGGTGAGACGTTAAGCCTGATTGCCGAGGCAGAGGCTGTCCGCAAGGCGGTGGCGGCATCAGGCAAGCCGTTCTGGATTTCGTTCACATTGGTCGATGACGAGGCAGCGATAAGGGGCGGCGAACCGAAGCTGCGCTCCGAAGAAAGGGTCGAGGATGCGGCATCCTGGGCGGGTTCATCGGGCGCCGAAGCCCTCTTGTTCAATTGCAGCAAGCCTGAGGTCATGCAGGCGGCGGTGGAGACCGCGGCGTGCGTGTTCCGGACAATGGACGCGCGCATCGAAATCGGCGTCTATGCCAATGCCTTCGAAGGGGAGCAAGGCGAGGCAGCCGCCAATGAAGGCCTGCATAAGACCCGCAACGACCTAAATGACGATGCCTACTCGCGCTATGCCTGCTCCTGGGCTGAGGCCGGCGCGACCATCATCGGCGGCTGCTGCGGCATTGGCGCCGCCCATATCCATCGCCTGAAGAAGACGCTTTTGGATTGAAGCGGCACGTCAGGAGATCGGCTATGTCGCAATTGTCATTTGGTGTTTGACGCCGTCTTCTGGAGCTCGAGCAGAAGCTCGATCAACTTCGGGGCCATCTCCCTGATTTCCGAAAGGTGGACGGCGCTCAGTCGCGTCAGAAGCGCGTCCGCCTTATCCGTCAGAAGAACCGTCTGGCGGCGCCTGTCGGCCGGATCGGCATGACGTTCGACCAGTCCGGCATCCGACAACCGCCCGACAAGCTCGGTCGCCGTATGCGGCGCGATGATCAGCCGCTCGGCCAGCATGCCGATGGTCATGGCATCGCCACGTTGTCCCTTGATCGCCAAAAGGGCCTGATGCTGCTGCGGGGGCAATCCCTCCGACTGGGCGGCCGAGGCGCTGAAGTCCATGAACTGGCGAAGCGCGAATCTGAGGTCGGCGAGAGCCTCGTAATCCTCCTGTCTCAGCGGCGGCGCGGTCTTCCTCAAAGCACTTCTCCTCTGCCGCAACGGCTGCCAGGGTCGGCAGCCCATGCCGCCATCATCGAATAGATGGGCAGTCGCCAGGCGGTCAAGTGAGGCATCTTCATGGGACATTTTCGCCTTCATGCTTTCACCCATTGATTTATATCGTATCACGATATATTGACGCGCCTCAAGCGTATCCATTCCGGCGTAGCAGAGGCTTCCATGGCGCAGCATCCACCAAACAACCGGCCGCACGATTTCACCGGCGGTCTTTCCCGGCGCGAGGCCGGCGATTTCACCACCGACAGGCGGGTCCTCCTCCTGGTCGGCATGTCCATCATTGTCGGCACCGCCGGCGCGTTTGCCGCCTGGTGTCTCGTCAGCCTCATCGCGCTGGTGACGAATGTCATCTGGTTCGGGCAGATCGGCATCCAGCCTGCCTCTCTGGCTGCGGTGCCGCGCTCGCTGTGGGTGGTGCTTGTTCCGCCGCTGGGTGGACTTGTCATCGGACTGATGGCCCGTTTCGGGTCGGAGAAGATCCGCGGCCACGGCATTCCCGAGGCGATCGAGGCCATCCTGATCGGCGGCAGCCGGATGTCGCCGAAGGTCGCGGTCCTGAAGCCGCTGTCGTCTGCCATTTCCATCGGAACCGGCGGCCCGTTCGGAGCCGAGGGGCCGATCATCATGACCGGCGGTGCGATCGGATCGCTGTTCGCGCAATTCTTTCACCTGAGTGCGGCCGAGCGGAAAACGCTGCTCGTCGCGGGCGCGGCCGCAGGTATGACGGCGATCTTCGGTTCGCCGATCGCCGCGGTCATGCTGGCGGTCGAACTGCTGTTGTTCGAATGGAAGCCGCGCAGCTTCATTCCCGTCGCCGTTGCCGCCTGCGTGTCGATCTGCTGGCGCCCGCTGCTGTTCGGCGTCGGCCCGCTGTTCCCGACCCACTTCCAGGTGGCCTTGCCCTGGTGGGGTATTTTCGCCTGTGCGGCGATGGGCATCATCTCCGGCCTGCAATCGGGATTGCTGACGACGCTGCTCTACCGGATCGAGGACCTGTTCGAAGCCTTGCCGATCCACTGGATGTGGTGGCCGGCGCTCGGCGGTCTCGTCATCGGTCTCGGCGGCCTGATCGAACCGCGGGCAATGGGCGTCGGCTACGACATCATCGATGGCCTGCTCAACAACCGGCTGCTCGCCCCGGCTGTCATGTCGATCCTGCTGGTGAAGACCATCATCTGGCTGATTGCCCTGTCGTCGGGCACCTCCGGTGGCGTGCTCGCGCCGCTTCTCATCTTCGGCGGGGCTCTCGGATGGCTGGTCGGCCTTGTCATGCCGGGCAATGATCCCGGCTTCTGGGCGCTGCTCGGAATGGCGGCGATGATGGGTGGAACCATGCGTGCACCGCTGACGGGCACTTTCTTTGCGTTGGAGATCACCGGCGACGTCAGCACGCTCGTTCCGCTGCTTGCCGCAACCGTGGTGGCCTATGCCGTCACCGTGCTTTTGCTGCGCCGCTCGATCCTCACCGAGAAGATCGCCCGCCGCGGTCAGCACATCACCCGCGAATATGGCGTCGACCCGTTCGAACTGTCGCGCGCAAGCGAGATCATGATCAGCGATGTCGACACGCTTTCCGTCGCCATGACGGTGGGAGAGGCCTGCGATTTCTTCGCCTCGCAGCGGAAGACGCACCGGATCTATCCGGTGGTCGATGCGACAGGCAGGCTGGCCGGCGTCGTATCGAGAGCCGACGCTTTGCTCTGGCAGGGGAACCCGGACCTCGCCAGCCAGACGCTTGCGGAAAACGTGACGGATGATTCAGTTCCGGTGGGGCACCCTGATGATACGGTCGCATTCATCGCCGATCTGATGCTGTCGACCGGCGACGGACGCATTCCGATCGTCGATCCGACTTCAGGGAAATTATGCGGCCTGATCGCGCGCAAGGATCTGCTGCTGTTGCGCAGTTCCTACAGGTCGGCGGAATTGGATCGGCGCCCGTATCTCACCGCCAGCTCGAAGAGCAAGTCGCGGTAGCGGTCCGCGGGCGTCCTCCGCATCGCTATTGCTACTGCCGCGCGCCGCATGGATCAGGTCCCATGCGGCGCGCGCTGACGCTTGAAGACGTCAGTGCAGTCCGAACAGGTTCAGCAGCTCTTCGCGGTGTCGAACGAATTCCGGTGCGCTGCGGTCGCGAGGACGGGGCAGATCGATTTCGATCAGACGCGGCTCGCCGCCCTTTTCCCGTGGCAGGATGAGGATTCGGTCGGCCAGATAGATCGCCTCCTCGAGATCATGGGTGACGAGGATGGTCGTCACATCCTCATCGCGCCAGATCCGTGCGAGTTCTTGCTGCATGCCGATCTTGGTCATCGCGTCGAGCGCGCCGAGCGGTTCGTCGAGCAGCAGGATCTCCGGCTGGACGGCTAGAGCCCGGGCGATGCCGACGCGCTGGGCCATGCCGCCCGACAGCTGCCGGGGATAGGCAGCCTCGAACTGCTGCAGGCCGACGAGCTTGACATAGTGGCGCGCCCGTCCCCTCGCCTGCTCACGCGACAGGCCGCTAGTTTCCAGCCCGAAGGAGACATTGTCGAGCACGGTCAGCCAGGGCAGAAGGCGCGGTTCCTGGAAGATGACGGCGCGCTCTGTGCCGACGCCTCGCACCGCCTTGCCATCGACGAGGACCTCTCCCGTGTCGGAATCCTCAAGACCTGCCAGAACCCTGAGCAGGGTCGTCTTGCCCGAGCCGCTGGCGCCGACGATGGCGAGGCTTTCGCCGGAGCGGACGTGGAGGTTGATATCCCTGAGAACCTGCAGAGGTGTCCCGTTCAACCTGTAGGATTTGGAGAGGTGACGGATCGTCACCTCCCCGCGGCGCGTGTCCTCAGCGATGCTCATCATCATTCCTCAGTTGCTTGCCGGCTTGGCGTCGACGGTCAAGAGGATGTCCTTGGCGGCCAGCTGGCCCTGCTTCAGCTTGCCTTCGCGAACCAGGACGTCGATCCAGAACTGGATGTCGCGCTCGACCGGCAGGCCGCCGGCACGCACCCCATAGCCTCGGAAGTACTGTGCGATATCAGCGTTCTCACCACGCTCACTGAGCGCCTTGGCGAGGATCTTCTTGGTTTCCTCCGGATGCTCGCGGGCGTAATCGAGAGCGCGAGCCGACTGCTCGACGAAAATCTTTGCAGCTTCAGGATGTTCGCGAGCGAAATCACGGCGCAGGACCACGAAGCCCCCGGCGATGTCTCCAAGCACGTCGGTATCGTCGAAAATCGGACGCAGACCGCCATTCTTCAGCGCAGCCCCTTCGAAGGTCGTCTGCCAGTAGCCGAAGGCGGCAATATCGACCTGTTTGGAGCGCAGCACCTGCTCGAGCTGCGGCCCGGGAACGACAAGCTGATTGGCTGCGTCCGCCGGTAGGCCTACGGAATGCAGGGCTTCGCGGATGGTATAGTCGAGATGCGCGCCGAGCGTATTGACCGCGATGCTCTTGCCGGCAATGTCCTTGATACTCTTGATCGGGCTGTCTTCCAGCACGTAGAAGGTCGACTGCACCTCGTTATTGATGCCGTTTGAGGGATAGGCGGCGACGAAATCATTGCCGCCGATGATCGAATTCAGGACGGCGGAAGTTGCGGCGCTGCCGATCTCGACATCACCCGATGCCAGGGCGATCAGGGAGGCCGGGCCGCCCTGGGCGTAGCCGACATTTTCGAGCGTGATGCCCGTTCCGTCGAAGTAGCCGAGTTCGGCGGCGAGTTCATGAGCGGCAAGACCACCCTGGCTGGCGAGATAGCGCAGCTTCACCGTGTCGGCGGCCGCGGCGGGTGAGGTTAGGCCGAGAGCAATCACTGCCGGCAGGAGAAGGTGGCGGGGATGGAATGTCATCTGGTGGGACCTTTCGGAAGAGCAAAATCGGGAAAGCAGGTCAGCGGCTCGGCTGAGACCAGCGGCAGAGACGGCGCTGCAAGAGAACGAGCAAGGCATTGGCGGCAAGCCCGAGGAAGGCGAGCAGAAGGATCGCTGCAAACATCAGCGGGATCTGGAAATTGTACTGGGCATTCATAACCTGGAAGCCGATGCCCTTGTTGGCGCCGATCATCTCGGCGGCAATCAGCAGCAGAAGTGCCGTCGTCGCCGAAAGACGCAGGCCGACGAAGATCGCCGGTACCGACGCCGGCAGGATGACGCGGCGGAAGATGGTCAGCGGTCCGGCGCCATAGGTCCGCGCCATCTCGATGAGCTTCTTGTCCACTTCCTTGACGCCGCCGATCGTGGCAAGCAGCACCGGAAACAGTGTGGCCCAGAAGATCACGAAGATCTTCGATGTTTCGCCGAGACCAAGCAGCAGGATGAAGACCGGGTAGAGCGCCAGCGCCGAGGTCTGGCGGAAGAGCTGCAGGATCGGATCGAGCGCCTGTTCGACCGCACGAACCTGGCCCATGAACAGGCCGAGCGGAATGCCGATCACCACGGCAAAGGCGAAGGCAGTTCCGGATCGCTGCAGGCTGATGGCGATATCATCGAGCAGCGCGCCGTTGGCAAGATTGGTCCAAAGAGCGGACAGGATCACGTCTAGGGGCGGGAAGATAGCGGGATTGACCCAGCCCCTGGTGCTCGACACCTGCCAGAATACGAGGAAGCCGATGAGAAGGCCGTAGCGGGGCAAAAGCGATGCGAGCACCCCGCGCACTTGCAAGGCGAGAGTGGAAATATGGCTTTCGCTGTTTTTCAGGCGGCCGAAGCTTCTCGGAAGAACCTGGTTGATTTCATAGGACATCGACCGCTCCTCACTCTGCTGCCTGGAGATCTGCTTGTTCTGCAGCCCACCGATTGGTCGGGAAAGGCAGGCCGAGGTTTTCTCGAAGCGTCTTGCCCTCATAGGCCGTGCGGAACAGGCCGCGGCGCTGCAGTTCCGGAATGACCAGATCGACGAAATCGTCGAGCGCCGTCGGCAGCCAGGGCGGCAGAATGTTGAAGCCGTCGGCAGCTTCGTTCTCGAACCACTTCTGCAGCGTATCGGCGATCTGTTCGGGCGTTCCGACGATGGTGTAGTGACCGCGGGCGGAGGCAATCCACTGATAGAGCTGGCGAATGGTGAAGTTGTTTTCATCGGCGATCTGGCGGATGAGGGCCTGGCGGCTCTTCATGCCTTCCGTCGGCGGCGCCGGCGGTAGAGGGCCGTCGAGGTCATAGCCGTGCAGGTCGAGCGTGCCGCCGGTCAGGCCATTGAGGAGGCCGATCCCGTCCTCTTCGACGATGAGCGAGGTCAGGCGGTCGTATTTCTCGCGCGCCTCCGCCTCGGTCCTACCGACGAAAGCGGATACGCCGGGCATGACGAGGATATGATCGGGGTTTCGGCCGAGAGCGCGGGCGCGCGCCTTGATATCCCGATAGAACTCCTGGGCGGTTTCGATATGCTGATGGGCGGTGAATATGACTTCGGCCGTTGCTGCGGCGAGCCCGCGTCCATCTTCGGATTGCCCGGCCTGGACGATGACGGGATGCCCCTGCGGCGATCGCGAGATGTTGAGCGGACCGCGCACGCTGAAGTGTTCGCCGCGGTGATCGGTGTCGTGCAGCTTCGCCGGATCGAAGAACACGCCGGACTCCTTGTCCCGTATGAACGCGTCGTCTTCGAAGCTTTCCCAGAGTTTGCGGACAACGTCGACATGCTCGGCGGCGCGGCGATATCGGTCTGCATGCGGCAGCTGGGTATCGCGGTTGAAGTTCTGCGCCGTCAGGTCGCCCGTGGTGGTCACGACATTCCAGCCGGCGCGGCCCTCCGAGATCAGATCCAGCGAGGCGAACTTGCGGGCGGTCGTGTAAGGCTCCTCGTAGGTGGTCGAGGACGTGGCGATAAAGCCGAGATGGGTGGTGAAAGGCGCAAGGGCGGAGAACAATGTCACGGGTTCGAAGCCGGCCACGCGGGCATTGCCGCCTTCGCGTGCTCCACCGAAACCGACAGCCAGCCCGTCGGCCAGGAAATAGGCATCGAAGAGGCCACGCTCAGCTGTCAAGGCAAGACGCTTGTGAAACTCGAAACTGGTCGCGCCGTCGGCCGGCTGGTCGGGATGCCGCCATGACGCAACATGCTGTCCGCCACCGGGAAGAAATGCCCCAAGCCTGATTTTCCGTGTCATTTCGTGTCCTCTCCGTTTTCCGTCAACAGCCCGGTCTTCCCCAGGGCCAAGTATTCAATTGGCTGTTGGGTTGCTAAAATACGTTCTCCATAGAATTTATAGAGAAACTGAATTTCGTAGTTTCGGAGGAAGGGTGAATAGATTTCCCGGTTTGGCATGAAATTGGAAATCAACGGTCAGGGCGACTATCCGGGGGTATGCGGGCGCGGACCGGCAGATGGGATCTGCGGGCGTGGCGAAGAGCCCGGCCGAGACGACAAATGGCAATAGGTCTTCTGAGCGTCTTATGCCCGCTTGCAGCCCCGCCGGAGCGAGGATCCAGTTTGACGAGCATGCAAGAAATGGCGGTTTTCGCACGAACGCCCGTGCTACCTGAGATCAATGCCTTGATGTGCTCAGGGCATCAGCCTCGTTTTGGCCGGGTCGGGGCATGGTCGAGGCCGGCGGCGGCCTTCTTCAGGCAGTCGAGGTAGCGGTCCCGGTTGGCGATGCCATCGTCGCGTGGCGTGACGAGGCAGAGCGTTGCGGCTGCATGGCCTTCCTCGCCCCGCACCGGTACGGCAAAACAGTGGGTGAAGCTGTCGACGATGCTGTTGAAGGTGAAGAGACCTTCGCGCTCGGCCTGGCGCACCTCGGCGATGAAGGTTTGCGGCTCAAGCCATTCGCCGTTCGGCAGGCGAAAATCCTGCGGCGGAATGAAGTTCAGAATGTCCTGATCCGACAGGTGTGCGACGAGCAGGCGGCCCGACGCCGTCCACGGGATCGGCACCGACTGCCCGACATCCGTCGAAATGCGGAAGGGGCGCGCGCCTTCGCGCATGCGAACGACCGTGTATCTGTTTCCATCCAGCATGCAGAACTGCGCTGTCTCCCGCGTCTCGTCGGCAAGCTGTTCCAGCGCCGCCTCGCATTCGCGGGTGAAGTCGAAATGGTTCTCATAGGCTGCGCCGAGGAAATACAGTTTGCGGCCGAGATAGACACGCCCCTCGCCGCCGGTGAATTCCAGGATACCATTCTGCAGCAGCAGGTTGACGAGCTCGTAAACCGATGAGCGCGGCGCGCCGATCTGCGCGGCGATTTCATTCGGCTTCAGGGCCTGCCGTTTCTGGCGCAGGAAATCGAGGATCTCGAAGGCGCGGTCGAGCCCTCGGGCGCGTTTACCGGCTGCTTCGTCCTGAACTGCATCCATTTCTATCGATCCCTTTTTTGTCCGGCCAAGCTTTTCAAGCCGACTGCCGCATCTGTCAATCGATCCCGTCATTCGCCGCGAATGAAATTTTCCCACCCCTCTTGCGAGGTAGAAAAATCGGCATAAGATCGCCTCGTCCGGTATATAGATCACATGTACATTATATTGGACACCAATGGCAAGCCGTCAACGCTGCCGCACACAAAAAAGGGGATCGACATGAAGAATCTTGAAAACGGCATTTCCGCTTCGCTACGCCGCCGCCTTCTCTCGGGTGCTGCCGCCGCGGCCGCACTCCTCGTCTTTTCGGCCGGTACGGCCTCGGCCGCCGCCAATTGCATCAAGGGTGACAGGAAAGCGCCCTATACGATCGGCTGGGCAAACATCTATTCGGTGCCGACCTGGATGAAGCAGACCGAAGGCACCATCACGGCCGAAGTGGAGGAGCTGAAGAAGGCGGGCCTCGTCAAGGACCTGATGATCACGGACGCGCAGGGTAACGCCCAGACCCAGATCCAGCATATCCAGTCGATGATCGACGCCAATGTCGACGCCATCGTCGTGATCGCCGGTTCCTCCAACGCGCTCGACCGCGTCATATCCGATGCCTGCGACAAGGGCATTGCCGTCGTGAATTTCGACAGCCTTGTCAACACCGACAAGGTGACGGCGAAGATCAACACCGATTCCAACGAATGGGGCGCGACCGCTGCAAAGTGGATGGTCAGCCAGCTCGGCGGCAAGGGCAAGATCATCATCATGAACGGCCCGGCCGGCATTTCGGTGAGCGACGACCGCCGCAAGGGCGCCCAGCCAGTCCTCGATGCCAATCCCGGTCTCCAGGTGATCACCGAGACGAACACGGAATATAATGTCGCCCCGGCCCAGGAAGCGATGACCAGCCTGCTTTTCGCCAATCCCGAAATCGACGGCGTGCTGTCGCTCGGCGGCGCGCTATCGGCCGGCTCGGTGCTGGCCTTCGAGCGTCAGGGCCGCGACCAGGTGCCGACAACAGGCGAAAACGCCAGGCAGTTCCTGGAGCTCTGGAAGGAGAAGGGACTGAAGGGCTGGGCCACCATGCAGCCCAACTGGCTCGGCGCGCTTTCCGTCTACACTGCCGTGCAGGCGCTGGAAGGCAAGGACGTTCCGGCCTTCGTCAAGGTGCCGCTGCCTGTCATCGACGACAGCACGATCGGCAGCTACCTCGCACGGGCCGACAAGTTCCCGGCGGACGGCTATATCTACTCGGACTACGACAAGGCGCTCTTCGACAAGCTGCTTGCCGCCAAGTAATCCGCCCAAGTAACTCGGGTTGAGGAAAGCCGCCATGACGGAAAAAAGACCCCTGCTGGAAGCCCGGCAGGTGTTCAGGGGATTTTTCGGCAATCCCGTTTTGAAGGGCGTCGATATCGCCCTTCTGCCGGGCAGGGTTCACGCCTTGCTCGGCGAAAACGGCGCCGGCAAGTCCACGCTGATCAACCTCCTGTCCGGCGCTCTCCAGCCGGACGGCGGTTCCATCCTCGTCGACGGCAAGCCGGTCGAACGCTTCAGCCCGGCGGCTGCGCGTGGCGCGGGTATTGCCGTCGTTCAGCAGGAGCTGAGCCTCACGGCCAGTCTCTCGATTGCCGAAAACATAGGGCTCGGCGCCTTTCCGCGCCGGTTCGGCCTTATCGATTACAGAGCGCTTCATCGCGGCGTGTCAGACGTCTGCGATATGGTCGGGCTCACCGAGCGGCTCGACATGCCGGTCGCCGACCTCGCGCTTGGGCGCCGTCAGATGGTGGAGATCGCCAAGGCGTTGTTCCGCAAGCCGCGTGTGCTGATCCTGGACGAGCCGACCTCATCGCTCTCCGCGCACGAAGCCGGCATCCTGGCCCGCCTGATCGAGACGCTGAGAGACCGCGGCACGGCACTTCTCTATATTTCCCACCGCCTCAACGAGGTACAGGCGCTGTGCTCGCATGTCACGGTGCTGAAGGACGGCCTGGTCACCGCCGACCAGTCGCTATCCGGGATCGACGGCGAAGGCCTGGTGCGCCTGATGGTCGGTCGCGAGACCGGCGACCTGTTCCCGCCGCGCCTGGCCGCAGCACCTGGTGCGATGCGCATCAGCGTCGAAGGTTTTTCCGCCGGCATGGTGCGTGACGTCAGCTTCTCCGCCCGCGCCGGCGAAATCGTCGGTATTGGCGGGCTCGTGGGACAAGGGCAGGAAGACCTGCTGCTCGGCCTCTACGGCGCGATTCCGGCCTCGGCCGATCGGGCGGAAGTATCCGGCAAACCCGCCCTGCCCGCCAATGTCGGCGAGGCGAATGCCGCCGGCATCGTCTATGTCCCGGCCGACCGCAAGCATGAGGGGCTGGTGCTGCCCCATTCCATCGCCTCCAATCTCATCCTGCCCTCGCTCGGACGGCTCGCCCGCAAAGGGCTGCGCGACCGGCCGGCGGAAACCGGCCTGGTCGCCGATCTGGCGCGCCGGCTGACGATCAAGGGCGATACGGCCCGCCCGGTGCAGGCGCTTTCCGGCGGCAACCAGCAGAAGGTGGCGCTCGCCAAATGGCTGCCGCTCGATCCCTCCGTTCTGCTCCTCAACGATCCGACGCGCGGCGTCGACATCGAGACCAAGCGGGAAATCTACCTCATGCTCCGCGCCTTCGCCGCCGAGGGGCGGCTCGTCATTCTGGCTAGCTCCGATACGCCGGAGCTCGTGCATCTCTGCGACCGTGTCGTGGTTCTGCGCGAGGGGCGCATCGCGGCCGTGCTGTCGCAAGATGAAATCAGCGAAGGAGCGATCGTCGGCGCAGCCATGGGCATCACGGCCACGACGCAGGGAGAGGCGGCATGAGCACAAGTTCGTCATCCCGGCTCTACGGCTCGATCCAGCTTCGCCGCAACCGCGGCCTTGCCGGCCTCTATCTGGTTGTCGCCGCCTTTCTCATTCTCTACGCGCTGCTCTTTCCTGGCATCCTTTCGATCGGCGGCTTCTCCAAATTCACGCAGAACTGGTTCCCGCTCGCGCTCGTCACCATGGCGCAGGCGCTGCTCATGCTGAACGGCGGCATCACGCTGGCGATCGGCCCGCTCGTCAGTCTTGGAGCGGTGATCGCCGCGACGACGATGCAAGGGGCGCTCGGCGTGCCGGGAGGCATTCTTGCGGTCTCGCTTGCCGGTCTTTCGATCGGTGCCGTCATCGGCGCCATCGTCACATATCTGAGGCTGCCCGCAATCATCGTCACGCTTGCCGGCTCCTTCATCATCGGCGGGGTCGCACTCATCCTGCTGCCGCGGCCGGGTGGGTTCATTCCCGATTGGCTGTCGACGGTACTGGCCGGCCACACGCCCGTCGCCTTCCTGCTGCTCGTTGTGATCCTGGTCCTGTGGAAGGCCTTTCTAGCAACGCCGCTCGGCCTCGGCATCTACGCGGCCGGTGACAATCCGGTCGGCGCGTTCCGCTCCGGCGTCCCGGTCGAACGGGTGAAGGTCGCAGCCTTCGCCCTGTCCGGTCTTCTCGCCGCCCTGACCGGTCTCTTCGTCGCTGCGCAGACCGGCTCGGGTGATCCTGTTATCGGCACGCCCTTCACGCTGAACTCGATTGCCGCCGCCGTCCTCGGCGGCGTGGGCTTCCTCGGCGGCAAGGGCACGATGCGCGGCGCGATCTGCGGCAGCCTGCTGCTCTCGGTGATGATCAACGTCATGTTCTTCCTGGGCTTCCCGCCGGTCGCACAATATGTCGCGCAAGGTCTGATCATCGTCGGCGCGGTCGCCGTGCCGGAACTTCTTGGGGCTTGGAGGGCAAGGCGATGAACATCATCAGGTCCGCGTTCCGCAATCCGCCGCTGCTGACCTTCCTTCTGGTCGCGCTCGTCTGGATCGTCGCAAGCTTTACGTTGCGTGGTTTCGGCGCCTATGGCCACCTGCGCTACCTGCTCGAACTCGCCGCGGTGATCGGCATTGCCGCCGCCGGCCAGACGCTCGTCATCCTGATGGGCGGCATTGATCTCTCCGTCGGCGCGGTCATAACAGTCACGGCGATCCTGCTGCCGCTGATCTCGCCAGCCTGGGACCCGACCGGCCTCGCCGGCATCGCGGCGGCCCTTGCCATCGCCGCGGCTATCGGCCTGATGAACGGCGCCGGTGCTGCCTATCTTCGCGTGCCGCCGATCATCATGACGCTGGCCATGGCGACCTTCCTGCAGGGGCTGCTCGTCATCGTCGCCGGCGGCAGCGCGGTTACCGTCAGCAATCCGGCGGTCATTCTGCTCGGGCAGGCGCGGCCGCTCGGCATTCCCTCAGGCATTATCCTGTGGCTTGTCGTCTCGATCGTCGTCCTGCTGCTCGTCCACCGCATGCCGATCGGCGCCCGTTTCCTGGCGCTTGGGGCAAACCCGCTGGCGGCCCGACTTTCCGGCGTCAGCGTCACCCGCGACACGCTGATCGTCCACACTCTGTCCGGCTTTTTCGCAGGGCTTGCGGGCATTCTCGTGCTCGGCATGAACCGGCAAGGTTATGTCGGCATCGGCGACCCCTATCTGCTGACCTCGATCGCCGCCGTCGTGCTCGGCGGCAGCTCGATCCTCGGTGGCCGCGGCACCTATGCCGGCACCATTCCCGGGGCAATCCTGCTTGTGACGACGACGGCGCTGATCACCGTCGTCAATGCCTCCCCCGGCTGGCGCTCGATCATGTTCGGCACCTTGATCCTCGCTCTTCTGCTGGTTTCCGGACGCGAGGCGCGCAGATGACGGAGCTCTATGACGGGCCGGTGATCGACCCGCATCACCACCTCTGGGACCTCAGCCTGCAACGCCATCCCTGGCTGCAGAAGGCCAGAGCTTCCGGCGAAGAGATGGTTTTCGGAAACCTCGCGCCGATCCTGCGCGACTACAGCATCGACGATTATCGCGCCGATGCTGCCCGCCAGAACGTGATTGCAACCGTGCATGTGGAGGCCGGCTGGTCCGTTGCCTACCCGCTTGACGAGAGCCGCTGGCTGGATGGCCTCGACCGCAGCTTCGGTGTGGCGCGCCGTTATATCGCGGGCGTTTCTCTCGACGGGCCGGACACTATAAGCCTGCTCGAGGCGGAAGCGGCGAACCCGAATGTCGTCGGCATCCGTGATATTTTGAGCTGGCATCCTGAAGCGGCGAAGAGTTTTGCGCCGCGCCCGAACCGCATGGACGATCCCAGCTGGCGGGCGGGACTTGCCCATGCCACGCGGCTCGGACTGGTCTTCGACCTGATGCTCTATCCCTGGCAGATGACCGAGGCGCTCGAACTGGTGCGTGCTTTTCCGCAAACGCTTTTCGTGCTCAACCACGGCGGCAGCCCGGCTGACCGGACGGAGGACGGCATGGCGCTCTGGCGCCGCGGTCTGCGGGCGCTCGGCAGTGAGCCGAATCTGCGCCTGAAGATTTCCGACCTCGTCGCCTATGACAATAAGTGGACGCTCGAAAGCCTGCGGCCGGTGATCGAGCATTGCCTCGATTGTTTCGGCCCGGCGCGTGCCATGTTCGCGAGCGACTTTCCGGTCGCGGGCCTGCATGCCTCCTTCGACGAGGTCTACCAGGTTTTCCGAGCGGTCGCCTCAGAGCTCTCTTACGACGAGCAGCGCGCCCTGTTCTTTGCCACCGCCAATGAAACCTATCGCCTCGGCATCGCCGATCCGGCCGAGATCAGGAGTGGCTGCGATGTCTGACCTCCATACTGCGACGGAAAACGAGCTGATCGACGAGCGGGTGCGCGGCTTTCCGCCGGGCAATCCGCCGCTTCCGCTTGCTGCAATCGGCAAGCAAGGATGGAAGCCCTATGACGGCAGGATGGCCCTGCCGCTGATCTCGCTCGACCGGCAGGCTTTCTTCGGCAATGTCGAACTGATGATGGCCTATGTGAAGAGCCACGGCGCCGAGATCGCGCCGCACGCCAAGACACCGATGTCGATGGCGCTGGCGGAGGCACTTCTGGCGGCAGGCGCCTGGGGCACGACGGTCGCCGATATCCGCCAGGCCGCCGTCCTGCTCAAGGCGGGACAGCGCCGGCTGATCCTCGCCAACGAGATCGGCGGGGCCGCCGCTGCCCGCCGGCTCGCGGCCCTGCTTGCCCACTATCACGATGCGGAACTTCATATCTTCGTGGATTCGACGGCGCTCGCCGAGGCTCTTCGCTCCGCCTGGCAGGAGCGTGTCGATCTGCCGCCCCTCGGTCTGCTGGTGGAGTTCGGTGCCGGTCGCGCCGGTGCCCGCGGCGTCGCCGCCGCCGAGGCAATTCTGGAGGCGATCCTTGCCGCGGAGACGCCGGCCTTCCGGCTGACCGGCATCGCCGCCTATGAAGGTGCGGCCGCGACCGCCGATGCGGAAGAGACGATGCGTCGCATCGACGCGCTGATGGCGGTGACATCCGATTTCCTGCCGAAGCTGCGCGCCCGCATCGGCGACGAGCGGCCGCTCCTCGTCACGGCCGGCGGCTCGGTGTTTTTCGACCTTGTGATTGCCAGGCTTTCAGCCGCCGTTGCGGCCGATCCCGCCTGCCGGCTGGTGCTGCGCAGCGGCGCGATCTTCTTCCACGATCACGGCATCTACGAGCGCGGCCTTGCCGGCCTCGATGCACGCGGCGGCTTCCGCATCGGCGGCGAGACGATCTCGGCGGCCGCGGGTTTCCGTCCGGCGCTGCGGGTCTGGGCCGAGGTCCTCTCCCGGCCGGAGCCGCGGCTGGCGATCTGCGGCATGGGTATGCGCGACGTGGCCATGGACCAAGGCCTGCCACGGCCGTTGGCGCTCTATCGCAATGGGGCGCGTCTTGCCGATCTCGCAAGCGCCGACGTGTTTCGCCTCAACGATCAACACGCCTTCGTCGCCCTTGCCGACGGCAGCGACGTCGCGGTTGGCGACGTCATCGAGTGCGGCATCTCGCATCCCTGCACCTGCCTTGACCGGCATGCCATCCTCTACGGCCTCGACCCGGATCATTCGGTGACGGCGGCCTATCTGACCAGCTTCGGCTGAACTTTCCCTCCAAAAGCAAGAAAAGGAAAACCCGCCATGATCCAGCGTTATCAGAAAGGTTCGCGTATGAGCCAAGCCGTCAGCTACGGCGGTCTCGTCTATATTGCCGGCCAGGTCGCGGAAAATCGCAAGGCTGATATCAAGGATCAGACCCGCGACGTGCTCGGCAAGATCGACGCCCTTTTGCAAGAAGCCGGCATCGACCGCTCGCGCCTCATCGCCGTCAACGTCTTCCTGCCGGCGATCGTCGATTTCGAGGCGATGAACAGCGTCTACGATGACTGGATCGACATCGAAAACCCGCCGGCCCGCGCCTGCACCGAAGCTCGTCTCGCCGATCCCGATCTGCGTGTCGAAATGACTGCCGTTGCCGCCCTTTGACGGCATCGCAACCGTCCGCACTGGAGACATCATGCATAGCGGTCTCGTCAATCCGATCGACTTTTCGCGCGAGGGCCGGCAGTCCGGCGACCTCGCCATTCCCTATTCGATCGACCGTTCGCCCTATTATCAGATCCGCATTCCCGTCCTTCGTCTGAAAAATGGCGAAGGGCCGTCTTTGCTGCTGATGGCGGGCAATCATGGCGACGAGTATGAAGGTGAGCTCCAGCTCGGCCGGCTGATGCGGCTGCTGGATGTCGCGGAAATCCGCGGCGCCGTCACCATCCTGCCGATGGCGAACCTGCCGGCGGTGATGGCGGCCAAGCGCTGTTCGCCCTTCGACGGCGGCAACCTCAATCGGGCCTTTCCCGGCGATCCCAGCGGATCGCCAACGGCGCGCCTGGCGCATTTCCTCGAACACGAGCTCTTTCCCCGCCATGACGTCGTGCTCGACCTGCATTCGGGCGGCACCTCCATGGCGCACCTGCCCTGCACGCTGATCGAGCGGCAGGGCGATAGCGCCCGCTTCGAACGATCCGTTTCACTGATGCGCGCCATGGGTGCCGCGCATGCCTTCATCGCCGATAACGGGCCGACGGCGCCGACATCGATGGGGGCTGCGGCAAGGGCCGGAACCATCGGTCTTTCCGGTGAGTTCGGCGGCGGCGGTACCGTGACGCCTGAGACCATGGGTTTCACGGCGGCCGCGATCGACCGGCTGCTCGTCACACTCGGCATCATCGAGCGTCCGGTCCTGTCACGCATGCCGTTCGCCGAGCCCGGACCGTTGCAACTGTTCTCGCTATCCCGGCACAGCCAGGGCATCTATGCGAACCGCAGAGGCTGGTTCGAGCCGGCCGTCGCCCTCGGCGCCATCGTTGCCGCTGGCGAGCTTGCCGGATGGTATCATGACCTCGAACGCCTCGAACAGCCGGAGGAAGAGCTGCGCTTTGCCGAGAGCGGCATTGTCATTTCCCACCGGCTGCATTGCGACAGCCAGGCCGGCGACTGCCTGATCCAGGTCGCCGAACCCATTGCATCCTGAGAAGCGCTGATCTGCTCAAGCGATTGCGTCGACCGCTGCCTTGACCCAGTCGAGACGCTTTGCCGGTATCAGGCCGTAATTGTAGAAGTTCACGCCGTCAGCGCCGGCATCGATGGCAGCCTTGGCGCGTGCGGTCAGCACCGCCGACCCGCTGACCTCGGGATAGAAGACGCGCAGGCCCACGGCGAGGAACTTGCTCGGTCCAATTGCCGCCCGGCCGGTCCGGATGACGTCGCCGACGGCATCCGGCTCCATGTCGTAGCAGCAGAGGATCGCCCCGTCGCAGAGCTTGCCGACGGATGCGAGATCGACGCCGCCGAGCCAGCCGTCCTTCAGGTCGATGAGCACGATGCGGGTTGCCGGATCGGCGGCCGCCTTGATCTCGTCGATCAGGCTGGTCACCGGTTCGCTGCGCCAGGTGAGATAGGCATGCAGCTCGGGATGGTCGCGAAAGGCATCGATGCCGGCGGCCGGAAAGTCCGGGAATTGCCGTTCCGGGATAACTCGTTCGCAAAGTTCGGCGATGAAGCGCGCGACCGATCCGCGCGCGCCTTCGACCGGCACACCGGCCTTTGTGGCACGCGCCGTGCAATGGTCGCAGAAGCAGAGCGACAGCAGGAAATCATCTTCGGCGTTCAGGCCGACACCGTCTTTTTCGTGATGATATTCATGCGCGAATCCCATGAAATTCGGGCTTTCGAGTTCCACCATATCGGGCCGGTAGTTGGTGGTGATGTCGCGCACGAGGGTGACGGCATAGGCCCGCGCCGCCGGGCTGGAGGGGCAAAGATTGTAATAGTTGGGATTGCCGAAGGCGTTCCGCGTCACGTGATCGGGATGCAGCATGCCGAGGCGGCTATTATGCAGGCAGACCGTCCAGCAGGAGACCTTGAGACCCGTCGCCTCGCGTCCCTGGACGAGGGTTTCCAGCATGTCGCCGCGCTCAGTGACATTCCCAGCCATCAGCGGCCGGATCAGCTTGTCCAGCCACAGGCTTTCATCCGGCCGGAAGTAGACCGTCCCGTCCTCGGGGAAATAGGCCTTCTGCTGCGGGCTCCGCGGCTGCAGGAACCGGCCGGCGTGATAGGAGGTCGCCAGGCTGACCGTGTTCAGGCCGGCGCGGCCGCGAAGCTCGGCGGCGAGTGCTGCAAGCCCCTGGTCCTGGATGTCCCAGGGATAAGTCCACATGGAAAGATGCATGGCGAGCTCCCGTCGAATCTGTCCATTTTATAGAACATGTGTCCATAATAGTGTCCAGACCGATCTTGGAGGCGTGGCGCCTGCCTGGCAGCGTTCTTGCATAAGGCGGCTGGCCGAAAAGGCCAGCCGCTTTATAAAGTGGCAGGGCTGATGGCTATTGCGCTGTCGTCTCAGATGTCGACGACGAGACCCTTGGCTTTCAGCACCGGTTCGAGATTGCTGACCTCGATGACCGATTTGCCCTGCTTATATGCCGAGATATAGCCGGCCTCGGCATCTTCGCGGCTCTGTGACAGCCTGGCGACTTCCTGCGCTTCCTGGCGACGCACGACCACCAGGCCGTCGGCATCACCGGCGATGATGTCGCCGGGATGGATGATTTCGCCGCCGACGATGATCGTGTCGTTCACCGCCGCGATGGTTTCCTTCACCGTCCCCTTGATGCAGACGCTGAGCGAGAAGACCGGGAAGCCAAGCTCCCTCAGTTGCAGCGTGTCGCGCACGCCGGTGTCGGTCACGAGACCGCCGATACCCTTTGCAAGGCAGGCATTGGCAAGCACATCGCCGAAGGATCCGGCCTCTTCGTATTCGCCCGCCGATACGACGATGATATCGCCCGGCTTTGCGTAGTTGATGGCGAGTTGCAGCATGATGTTGTCACGCGGCGCGCATTTCACCGTGAAGGCCGGGCCGCACAGTTTCATGCGGTAGTCGACGGGCTTGAGGCGGGAGGAAAGGGCTCCACGGCGCCCTTGGGCTTCGTGGATCGTCGCGGGCGAAAATTTGGAAACGGCGTCGATATCGGCTTTGCTTGGCCGTTCGGCGATATCTTTAATATGGATCACGGATGCCTCCCATTTTTGGCCGACGGCGGGCATGCCCCGCCGTCTGAATTCGTTTGGACGTTATCGGTGGATGACGCCGAAGCCGGTCGGCTTACGGGATCGGGTCGAACTTCAGCTCGGAGAGCGATACGACCTTGTCGGTGCGCGTCATCTTGTATTCGGTATCCGGACCGAGCCACTTGTCCCAGATCTTGTTGATCTCGCCCGATGTGTCGAGCTTGCGAAGGATCTCGTTGATCTTGGCGGTCAGCGCCGGCTGATCCTTGGCCATGCCGATGCCGATCGGCTGGTACAGCATCGGCTCCTCGATCATCCGCATTGCCTTGCCCTTGCTCTTCGATTCATTGACGAATTTGGTCGTCGTCATGGTGTTGGCCACCATGCCGCGCGCCTTGCCCTGCTGGACGGCGAGATAGGCCGAGGCGGTATCCTGGAAGGTCAGTGGGTCGGATTTGTTGAGCTTGATCGACATCTCTGAGGTCGAACCCTTGGTCGAAGCGATGCGCTGGCCCGCATAATCGGCCTTCTTCTTGCCGGCATCGTCCGCCGGCACGATCAGCATTTCCTTGGCGAGATAATAGGGATCGCTGAACTGGATCTGCTCGGCACGGCTCAGAGTATAGGCAAGGTTGGCAACGGTGATGTCGACGCGGCCGAGCTTGACCTCGGGCACGCGCGCCTCGACCGAAACTGGCTTGATTTCAGCCTTGACGCCCAATTCCTTGGCGATGGCGCCGCAGAGGTCGACGTCGAAACCGGCCATTTCGCGGGTCTTCGGATCGGGAGAGGCGAAGGGAGGAACGTCGGCGAAAGTCGCGCAGCGCAGGGTTTTCGCTGACATGATGTTGTCGAGCTGATCGGCTTTCGCGGGCAAGGCGGCCGCCATGCCGGCAAATGCGGCGGTGAGGGTTAGGCATTTCCAGTTCATTGCTGTTCTCCTTTGTTTTTGGTGGTTGGTATCAATGCCTGAGATCAGCGAGGAATCGCTGCGCACGGGGATGGCTTGGATTTTTGAAGAAGTCCTCGGGGGTCGCCATTTCGAGGATCTGGCCGGCATCGATGAACCAGACCCGATCTGCGACGTCGCGCGCGAAACCCATTTCGTGGGTGACGCAGAGCATGGTCATGCCTTCGGACGCCAGGCTCTTCATGACGGCCAGCACTTCGCCGACCATTTCAGGATCGAGCGCGCTGGTCGGCTCGTCGAACAGCATCACCGGCGGTTCCATGGCAAGGGCGCGGGCGATTGCCACCCGCTGCTGCTGGCCGCCCGACAACTGACCGGGATAGGCCCGGGCCTTGTCGGCAAGGCCGACCCGATCGAGAAGCTTGAGGGCTTTGTCCTTTGCGACGTCAGGCGCCACGCCTTTCACCCGGATTGGCGACATCGAGACGTTTTCGACCACCGAAAGGTGCGGAAACAGGTTGAAGTTCTGAAATACGAAGCCGATCCGGCTGCGCAGCGCATTGAGTTCCTTCGCCCGCATGGCGGCATGAATGTTTTGGCCGTCGAGCGTAATCGATCCGCTGTTGATCTCCTCGAGGCGATTGATCGTGCGGATCAGCGTCGATTTCCCCGAACCGGACGGTCCGCAGATGACCACGACCTCGCCGCGCGAGACCTGCGCATCGATGTCCTTCAGGACCGGATAGTCGCCGTAGCTCTTGCAGACCTGCGAAAGCCGGATCGTCTGCAATTCCTGTGCTGAAACTGACATGGTCATGGCTGCTCCGATATGATTTTCGATGGCGCGACCAAGGCGGCGGCAGGAAGGTTGGAAAGTCCCGCACGTCGCCGCGTGATGCTCCGCTCGAGGCGATTTGCGAAGTAGGTGAGCGTCCAGCAGATGGCGAAGTAGACGATCGCCAGAATGAGGAAGACCTGGAAAGGCTGCGTCAGGAGCTGGTTGTTGACCTGGCTTGCGGCAAAGGTCAGGTCCGGCACGTTGATCACGTAGCCGAGCGTCGTGTCCTTGATCGTCGAGACGAATGTCGAGATGATGCTGGGGATCATGTTGTAGAGCGCCTGTGGCAGGATGATGAAGCGCATCGCACCTAAATAACCGTGACCAAGCGCACGTCCCGCGTCCATCTGGCCCGGTCCGAGCGCAACGATGCCGGCACGGACGACTTCGCTCAGGAACGCGCTTTGATAGACCACGAGCGTCGTCAGCATCGTCACGAAGCTCGGCACATCGGCGCCGGTCAGCAGCGGAACGAGGAAATAGCTCCACAGGATGAGCATCAAGAGCGGCACGCCCCTGGTGAAATAGACCAGTGCGGTGACCGGCCAGCGCAGCAGCGGCGACCTGGAGAGCCGCGCCAATGCGAACAGGATGCTGACCGGAAAGGCGAGAGCGATGCTGAGCGCTGAAAGGATCAGCGTGTTGGCGAGCCCGCCAAGCGGCCCGTTCGGATATTGGCCGATCAGCAGCAGCAGCCAGTAGTCTTGGACGATGGCGATCATGTCGTGGATCATGCTCGCGCACTCCTGGCAGGATCGGTGCGCATCGACAGATAGGCGCCGATGCTCATGATCACGAGCGAGAAGAAGAGGTAGAGAACTGTGCCGATCAGGTAGATCTCGAAGGTCCGGAAGCTGAGGTTCTCGATTTCCTTGACGGCATGCGTCAGTTCCGAGGCTCCGATGACGACGGCGAGACTGCTGTTCTTGAAGAGGGAAACGCTGTGATTGATGAGCGGCGGCAGCGCGTTGCGCACGCCTTGCGGCATGATGACGAAACGCATCGCCGAGACATAACCGTGGCCAAGCGCGCGGGCTGCCTGCATCTGGCCTGGACTGACCGAGCGCACGCCCGAACGAAGATCTTCGCTGAAATAGGCCGCCTGGCAGAGCCCGAGCCCGATCACCGCGAAGATGGCCTCGGCATTATGAACGGCCAGCCATTCGGCTACCCCGCTCGGCATCAGGGTGAAAATCCCGAAATACCACAGCATCAGCTGAACCAGGGTGGGGACGTTGCGGTGGTAGGATACGTAAGCAGCGACTAACGGATCACCGAAACGAAAGGGCGACAAACGCAAAGCCAGCAGCAGAAGTGCCAGCGCCATCGCCATCGACCAAGAGCCGGCGTAGATGATGAAGGTCATCTCGATGCCATGCAGCAGCATGGCGGTATATTCCGGATTTCCCAGGATTGCCGAAAGGTCGAAACCGCTCACGGGTTTGGCTCCCCGGATTGATCCAGCTTCGCCGCAGGTTGGGGCTTTGCCGTCTGCAGGCCGCCCATGACCTGCAGCGTCGGTGTGATCTCCATATGTCCGATGTTGACGGCGACGGGGGCTGCTATGGCGAAGGCAATCGCGTCGGCGATATCGGTCGCCTGCGGAAGTTCGAAGCCGTCGATGAACCGTTCGCGGATGCTGGGGTCATCGCCGTGGACGTGATTGAAGATGTCAGTGGCGACCCGGCCGGGGCAGATTTCCGTGACCCGTACCCGCTTGCCGAAAGCGTCGATCCGCAGCTGGTTGGACAGCATGCTCACCCCTGCCTTGGTGGCGTGATAGGATGAGTTGCCGCCGAAATTATAGGCGCCGGCAATCGACGAGATGTTGATGACATGTCCGCGGTCGCGCGCCACCATACCGGGCACGACCAGCCGGCAGATGTGCAGAACCGCCCGGAGATTGACGTCGACGATGAGATCGATATCGCCCTCGTCGGCTTCCAGGAATTTCTTCGGCCGGTCGACACCGGCATTGTTGACGAGAATATCGAACTCCACCCGACGTGTGAGCTCTGCCATGGCCTGACGGTCGGTCACGTCGATGACGTGGGCGATGCAGCCCGTCCGCGCGGCCAGCTGCTGCAGCGCTTGGGCACTGCGGGCAACGGCATGGACCTCGATGTTCTCCCGGCGGAACCGCTCAACCACGGCTGCGCCGATACCGGAGGATGCGCCGGTCACCAGTGCGGTCTTGTAGTCGGAGAATGGCATTGTCGTTCCCTTGTTGTTGATTGAGACAGTAGCGAAGCTTAAACCCCTTGCCTAAGACCGATTATCTCTGGAGCAATAAGCAACGGTTATGGAGCCGGCTCAGGCTGCTGAAGAAGAGAAAGAGCTGATGCCGGGCATCAGCTTGCTGCGTCCGGGCCTGAGGAAAGCAGCGACGGCGTCGCGTTGCAAAAGCAATGCGTGTCTGCAAATGTAAGCCGCGCAGATCAGAACGGTACCCCGATCCTCATGGACATCAGACGCCTCAAATCTTTCATCGTGATCGTCGACAGCGGCAGCATCACGCGAGCGGCGGACCTTTTGCACATCGCCCAGCCGGCCCTCAGCCAGCAGCTTGCGGCACTGGAGGAGCATTTCGGCCACAAGCTGCTGATCCGCAGCCAGCAGGGCGTCAGCATGACCGACGCGGGACACGCGGTGTATCGCCATGCGCAGATTATCCTTCGGCAGATGGAGCAGGCGCAAGCGGATGCCTCCGCAGCCGGGAATTCGCTTGCCGGGCGTGTGTCCGTCGGTCTCGTGCCGTTCAGCAGTGCGGCCACGCTGTCGGTCGACCTCCTGGCGGAGACCCGGAAACGGCATCCCGGTATTCTGCTGCACCTGACGGAAAGCGTCGGCCAGACCTATAGCCAGATGATCATGAACGGCCGGCTGGAGATGGCGCTTCTCCATGGAACCGGACCGATCAAAGGCGTCCGGTTCGAGCCGATTCTGAGCGAAGAGTTTTTCCTTGTCGCCCATCGGGACTTTGCGATCGAAGCGGATGCGAAACCGGTTCCGGTCAATAGTCTCGACGGGATGCCGCTGCTGTTGCCGCCGGCCTATAATTTCGTGCGCCGCGCGGTCGATACCGCCTTCACGCGCACCCGCACCAATTTGAAAGTCGTGGCGGAAGTCGAAATCGTCCGCACGCTCGCCCGCGCGGTGGGCAGCGGTCTCGGCGCGACGATCATGCCCAAAGCCATCGCCGACCGCATCGTATCGGAATCGAGCGAGCCGCTGATCTGCCGGCTCGTCTCGCCGCGGATCGAAGAAACCCTGTCGCTGTGTGTGTCCGATCAGAATCCCTTGTCCGAACCGGCCCTTGCCGTCCGCGACATCCTTCTCGAGCTGACGGCGCGGTTGAAACGCTAGAGCATGATGCCGAAAAGTGTGAGCGGTTTTCGGACGACATCATGCTCCATTTCTTTGCTTTAGATCCAAATTCAGATCTAAAGCGCGTTGCCGATCAGCGCATATCCCTGCAGAACTGGGCTATGCGCGCGCATCCTTCGCCGAGTTTCTCCATGCTCGTGGCGTAAGAAATGCGAAAGAAGGGGCTCATTCCGTAAGCCGCCCCTTGCACGGTCGCGACATGATGCTCGTCGACGAGCGCCATGACGAAATCGACATCGGTCTCGATCTTTCGCCCGCCCTTGCTGGTCTTGCCGATCAGCCCCGAGATATTGGGATAGATGTAGAAGGCGCCTTCGGGCCTATGGCAGCGCAGCCCTTCCACCTCAGACAATCGGTCGAGAACGAAGTCGCGTCTTTCCTTGTAGATCGCGGCACGCTCCTTCAAGAGATCCTGAGGCCCATCGAGCGCCGCGGTCGCCGCAGCCTGCGTCAGCGTCGCGATGCCGCCACCATTCTGTCCGTTGACGTTGCTGATGGCGGAGATCAAGTCTTTCGGCCCGGCACAAAAGCCGAGCCGCCAGCCTGTCATCGCGTAAGCCTTGGAGACACCGTTCATCGTCAGGACGCGATCATAGAGCCTGGGCTCGACTTCGGCGATCGTGCAGAACTGGAAGTCGTCATAGACCAGGTGTTCGTAGATATCGTCGGTCATGATCCAGACATTGGGATGTCGCAGCATGACCTCAGCAATGGCAGCCATCTCCGCCCGGGAGCAGGCGGCTCCGGTCGGATTGTTCGGGAAATTCAGGAAGAGCCATTTGGTGCGCGGCGTGATCGCCGCCTCCAGATCCTCGGGATGCAGCTTGAAGCCGGTCTGCTCGTGGCACGGGACGGCGACCGGGACACCGCCGGCGAACTTGACGATATCCGCATAGCTGACCCAGGAGGGCGTCGGAATGACCACCTCGTCGCCGGGATTGCAGGTTGCCAGCATGGCATTGAAGATCACCTGCTTGCCGCCGCCCGAGACGACGATCTGGCTCGCATCATAGTCGAGATTGTTGTCCCGTTTGAACTTCCGGATGATGGCCGACTTGAGCACCGGCGTACCGTCCATCGGAGGATATTTCGTATCGCCGGCAAGAGCTGCCGCATAGGCCGCCTCGATCGCGTGCGCCGGAGTGGGGAAATCCGGCTCGCCGGACGAGAGGCTGACGACCTTGATCCCTTTCGCGGCCAGTTCCCTGGCGCGCTGGGTCATGGCGGCGGATGCGGATATGGAGACGTTTTTCAGGCGGTCAGCGATAACGGACATCGACATGGTCCTTCGATGAGGTTGAAATTTGGAAACCGCCCTTGGGCGATCAGGATTGCGTCATTCGGCGAGTTCGGCGGCAGGCGCGAGCGCAGCACCCGTGGCTTCGATCTCGCCGCGTACGATGCCGGCAAGCTCGAGAGCGCCGGGCGTGTCGCTATGGACGAGAATGGAGCGGGCCGGCATTGCGATCACCGCTCCGTCGATCGTCTCGACAGTTCCTTCGAGCAGAAATTTCCGTACGCGCGCACGCACCGATGCCTCGTCCTTGATGACGGCGCCAGCGAGCCCGCGCGCGACAAGTCTGCCGCCAGCGTCATAAGCCCGGTCGGCTAGGAAAAGCGCCAGCGTCTTCAAACGCGCGCGCCGAGCTGCCTGCTGGATCTCGCTGCCTGAAGTGACGAAGACGACGAGGCCCGCATCGACCGTGGCGATCGCATCCATCATCAGATCGGCCAGCACAGGATCGCGGTTGACCATATTGCCCATAGCCGCGTGGAAGCTGATATGGGAGACAGTGACACCCTCGGCTTTGGCGATCGCCATCAGTGCGCCGAGCTGATAGAGCATCTGCTGGCGAAGCTCGTCTGCCGGAAACGGTATTTCGCGCCGGCCGAAACCCGGCCGATCAGGCAAACCGGGGTGCGCGCCGATGCCGACGCCGTTCAGTTTCGCAAGCCGGACCATGCGTCCCATCGTATCCGGGTCGCCGCCATGGAAACCGCAGGCGATGTTGGCCGACGAGACAAGTTTCATCATCGCTTCGTCGTCGCACAGCCGGTAGGGACCGAATCCTTCGCCCATGTCGGAATTCAGATCGATCTTCATCAGTTCCTCCTTTTGACGGCCTTTTGGGCGACACGCATTAGGCCATCGCCTTCAAGGCGCGCTTGACCAGTCGGGATGTCTGCCTGACGTCCTCGACATAGCCGGCGACAGCCTGTTCAACTGAGCGCGCCTCCGCATGCGTCGAGCGAACGAACTTCAGGCGGGCGCCGATCCGGGCTTGGCCGAGCCGCCAGAGATCGCATTCGATCACGCCGGCGATCTTCGGATATCCGCCGGCGGTGTTGGCATCGCTCATCTGCACGATCGGTTCGCCGCCGGGCGGAACCTGGATCACGCCGGGCACGACACCGTGGGAGCGCATCTCGATGGACGCTGTCGGCTTGATCGGCTCGCCGGACAGGCGATAGCCCGTCCGGTCGCTTCGCGAGGAAATCCTCCAGGTCTGGCTCCAGAAGGCTTCGCCATCTCCGGCGAAAAGATCATGCTCGCCGGCCGGTAGGGCGCGGATCGGCAGTGTGCCGTCGACAGCAGCCGGGAAGACTTCGCGCAGCGCCACGGCCGGTTCGACGACGGCGAGCCCGGAGGCCGGCAGCATAATCAGTTCTGCGTCCTCCCCGACCGCGATCCGATCGCCCTTCGCCAGAGGCCGGCCTGCATTGCCCCCGAAGCTGCCGCGCAGCGACGTGCTTTGCGAACCCATGACAACGGGGATGTCCAGCCCGCCTCCGAGCGAAATATAGGAGCGCGCCAGTAGCGGCGGCTGTTTCAGTTCGAGAAGCTGTCCGGGCTCCGCGATATAAGCGCACCAGGCAAGCAGTTCCGATCCGTCGAGATGAGAATTGCCGTCCGCGCCGGTCACGGCAAAGGCGATGCGCCGTTCGAAACGCAGGCTGAACGGGAAGGTCTGCACCTCTATCGCGGCTGCGTTTTCGTCGTTGCCGACGAGAATGTTGCCGATCCGGACCGCAAGCGGATCCATCGCGCCGCTCGCCGATACGCCGATGTCGCGATAGCCGGGGCGGCCAAGATCCTGCACTGTGTTGAACGGACCGCTTTCCATGATCTCGATCATAGCTCGATCCTTGCCGGCAGGAACCGCACCGTATCTCCCGGCGCCATCATGGCGGGGCTCGGCAACATGGGGTCGAACATCTCAAGTGCCGCGAAGCCGATGGAATTCCAGCCGTTGGGACCTGTGAGCATGGCGACGCCGGTCTGCATACCGCCGATGGTCACGCAGCCCTTCGGCATCTTCAGCGAGGGCACGGTCTTTCGCGGCATGTAGATGCGCGGATCGAGACCATGCAGATAACCGAAACCGGGAGCGCTGCCCAAGGCGAAGACACGGTAGGTCGCTTCATGATGGATGCGGACGACCTCACGGTCGCTCAAGCCCGAGAGATTACAAAGGGCCGGAAGATCCGTCGCATATTCGCCGCCATAATGGACAGGGATCTCGATGGTCTTGCCGTTGAGATCGATGCTGCGGGCATTCTCCCATGCCTCCAGCAGCTGGGCGACCACCGCATCAGGATCCTCGGGCGTCTCCTTGAAGATCACCAGCAGATTGGTCATGCCCGGAATGTTTTCCGCAAGGTCCGCCCAGTCTTTCACGGTCTGGGACAAAGCCCAGATCCGCCGCTGTGCGATGAGATCGAAGTCGCCGGGCGCCTCGAGCAGGAAGGATCTGGCGCCGATCGAGGAAACCCGCGCCAGGCTTTTGGTGGCCGGAACGATCTCGCGTTGCGATGCATGTCTGTTCGTCGTGACGATCATGACTGGAGCTCGATTTCGAACAGAGGATCACCGAAGCTAACCAGCGCACCAGGCTCGGCGAGCAGCCTGGTCAAAACACCGGGGTGTCCGGCGCGAAGGGGAAGCAGGATGTGCCCTACCCCGACAAAGCCGACGATATCCGCATCGGATACGGAGCGCGGCAGATCTTGCGGCACGGCGGAGGCGGCCGGGTGCTCGACACAGAAGCGGCCGGCCATCGGCGCCTTCACGACGGCCGATGCGGAGCCGGGAGCCAAACCGGGAGCAGGAGACGTCGCCCCGGTCGAGCTGATCCGGGAGCCGCCTTTTCCGGCGACGACGATGCGAAGCTGCCCGCCCGGCCGGGAGATTTCGAGACCGTCCACACCGGCGGCCGTCAACGCCTCGGTGAGCAATGCAATCGTCGCCGGATCGCTGAAATCGATCGCGCTCATGCCCCCCTCCGCAGTTTCAGCCATTGTTCGAGATAATGGATATCCGTCTCGCCGCGCGCGAACGCGCCATCCTCGAACAGGGCGCGCAGAAAGGGGATGTTGGTGGAAATCCCCTCGACCTCAGTGCCCGCAAGCGCCTCGCGCATTCTTGCCATCGCTTCCGCCCGCGTCGGCGCATGGACGATCAGCTTGGCGATCAGCGAGTCGTAATAGGGCGAGACCTTGTAGCCGGCATGAATATGCGTATCGACGCGGATGCCTGGTCCCGTCGGCAACGCCAGATGGGTGACGACACCCGCCGACGGCAGGAAATTTTCCGGATCCTCGGCGTTGATGCGGCATTCGAAGGAGTGGCCCTCGCATGTCACATCGCCTTGGGTGAGATCGAGAACGTGGCCCTGCGCCGCCCTTATCTGCGCCTGGACGATATCGACACCACTCGTCAGCTCGGTGACGGGATGCTCGACCTGAAGTCGCGTGTTCATCTCGATGAAATAGAAAGCGCCGTCCTCATAGAGGAATTCGAAGGTTCCGACGCCCCGGTAGCCGATCTGAAGGCAGGCCTTTACGCAAGCCAGACCGACCGGCTGGATGATGTCGGGTGCGATCCCCGGCGCCGGCGCCTCCTCCACCACTTTCTGATGGCGGCGCTGCATCGAGCAATCCCGGTGGCCCAGCCACGCGGCATTGCCGTGATCGTCGCAAATAACCTGGATCTCGATGTGGCGCGGATGCTCTAAGAATTTCTCTATGTAGAGCGAGGGGGAACCGAAGGCCTTGCGGGCCTCCTCCCGTGTCAGCGCAATTGCTTCATGCAGCAAATCGGCCTTGGGCACGACACGCATGCCGCGTCCGCCGCCACCGCCGGCTGCCTTGATGATGACGGGATACCCGATTTCCAGCGCTATGCGCTCGATCGTGGCGGGGTCATCGGGCAGCGCCGTGTCCGGACCGGGAACGCAGGGCACGCCGGCCGCCATCATCGCGCGCTTTGCCGCGATCTTGTCGCCCATAATCGCAATCGATGACGCGGTCGGACCAATGAAGGTCAGCCCCGCCTTTTCGATGGCGTCGGCGAAGGCGGCGTTTTCAGACAGAAAACCGTAACCTGGATGGATGGCGCCTGCACCGGCAAGACGCGCCGCCAGAAGGATGGCATCCTGATTGAGATAACTCTTGGCGGCGGTCGATGGGCCGATGCAAAGAAAGCTGTCGGCGGTGCTGCCGTAAGGCGCTTGCCTGTCGGCCTCGGAGCAAATGGCGACCGTCTTCAGGCCGAGCTCATGGCAGGCGCGCTGGATCCGGGCTGCGATCTCGCCACGATTGGCGATCAGAACAGTATCGAAGCGGTCGGTCGCGGATTGTTCAGTCGTTTCCGGCATCAGGCAATCTCCGCCAACAGGTCGCCGGTCTCGACCTCGCCCTCGTCGATTTCGGTGAGGTGCGTAATGCGCCCTGACCGCGGCGCAGCGATCGTGTTGAAGACCTTCATCGCCTCGATGATGAAAAGCGTCTGCCCCTCCTCCACCTCGTCACCGATTGCAATGAATGGCGGTTCCCCGGGTGCCGGGGTCCGGTGCAGAACGCCGAAGACAGGCGCCTTCACCGCATAGGAAGTTTTCTCGAGCCTCGACGACGCATCGGAGCCGGCATCATCGGCAAAGCTCGTCGTCGATCCTGCCTTTTGCGCGGGCTCGGCAGCAGCCTCCTGACCCGGCGACGTGCGGAAAATCCGAACCGTCACGTCCTTTTCGGTCACGGTCAGCTCGGCAATGTTCGATCGTCCGACAAAGTCGATCAGCGTCTTGATCTTCGAGAGGTCCATATGCGTGCTCTGAATTTCAAAATTCCACCGCGCAGACCCGAAGTTTCAAGTCGCCCGGTGTTGTGATTTTTCGTAGCACGACGCGTCGACTGATGGGGTCAGACGAAGTTTTGATGGAGTGCAATCGGCACCCACTACGATATATCGCCGAACGTTAGCGACCTTCCCTCGACGGCAGCCGGAAGTGGCAGAATCCCCGCAATGGATTCAATGAAGGGACAATGTTTGTTGGCCGAAAGTGCTATATGTAGGTAAGTACCTACATGAGGCAGCCAACTATGACCATTACGACACTTTCCAGCCGTGAACTCAATCACGACGTCAGCAATGCCAAGAAAGCCGCCAGAAAAGGGCCAGTCATCATCACTGACCGCGGCAAACCTTCCCATGTCCTTCTGACATACGAGGAATTTCAGCGTATTTCCGGTAGGAGCCAAAGCTTGGTCGATGGGCTTTCCATGCCGGGCCTGTCGGAAATTAATTTCATGCCGTCGCGGGTCGAGATCAAAACCCGCGGAGTTGACCTGTCTTGAGTTATCTGCTGGATACGAATGTCATTTCCGAACTGCGCAAGATTGGTGACGGTAAGGTTGATCCGGAAGTCGTGGCATGGATCAAAACGGCAAACGCTTCTGATTTTTATCTCTCTGCAATGACCATTCTCGAATTGGAACGGGGCGTGCTTGCTGTCCAACGACGCGATGCCCGGCAGGGTTCACGCCTGCGTACATGGCTTGATGATCACGTGCGTCCGCAGTTCGCCGGCCGGATACTGCCGATCGATGATGCCATCGCAACGCGCTGCGCGCATCTGCATATTTCCGACCGGCGCAACGAGGCAGATGCGCTAATTGCTGCCACTGCACTGGTGCACAATCTTACCGTGGTCACGCGAAACGTGAGAGATTTCGACGGCACCGGTGTCGTCATTGTCGATCCTTGGCAGGGTCAAGCAATGTAGGCGCCTTAAATGGATGCAAGTCGCAGCGTCCATTACAACGTCGGCGTTTCCACACGGATGCGCGGCCGGCTTCCGTCATCGTCAGCTCTTCGTGGGGCCGATGCTCTCCCGCAAGATCAGGCTGCTTCGGATGACGGTGCGAACCGCCGCCGTATTCTGCCGCTGGTCAATGGCGTCGAGCAGAAGATCCACCGCTGCGCGCCCCATCTCTTCCACCGGCTGCTTGATCGTCGAGAGCGGCGGCGAGCAGAATTCGCAGACCGGGGAGCCGTCGAAAGAGACGACGGACAGATCACCGGGAATGCGCACGCCTGTCCGCTGGACACGGCTGACGAATGAAATGGCCATGTCGTCGCTGGTCGCGATGACGGCTGTCGGTTTCTCGGTCAACTCGGCGAAATCATCCGCCGCCTGGACACCAATGTCGAAGCCGTGCTGATAATCGAGATGACCACCCGAGCGATGCACCGCCTCCTCGGACAATCCTGCCGCCTCGAGCGCCTCGAGCACGCCGCCGTAACGCTCGACATCGTGATAATTGCCTTCAGGCCCTGCAAGATAGAAAAACCGCCGATGACCCAATCGGATCAGTTCGGCAGTAACGTCGCGCACGGCTTCGCGGTCGTTCGTCACGACGCTCTGCAGGCCGGCATCGCTCATGTCGAGCAGCATCGACACGATCGGCAGACCGGAATTGGCCAGCGAGCGCCCGTCGACCTCCGGAAGCTTCGACGACAGGATGATGGCCCCGCGTACGCTGCCGCCGAAGGCGAGGTCGAGGATATGCCGTTCGGAAATCTCGTCGCGATCGAGGTTGGCAATCATCAGGTTGTAGCCGCCCTGGATCAGCGATTGATTGATACTCTGCAGCACCTGCGGAATGACCTGGGAAGCACCATAGTAGAGCGATCCCGGCAGAATGATCATGATGATGTTGGATTTGCCGACCCTGAGGCCGCGCGCCATCGCGTTCGGCGTATAGCCCAGTTGCCTGGCTGCGGCATTGATCCTGGCGCGCGTCTTCTCGTTGACTCGGCCGGGATTGGCGAGCGCCCGGCTGACTGTCGATATCGCAACGCCGGCGAGCCGCGCGACATCGGCCATCAATGCACCCGATGGCTCCTCTCCCACCACATCCTTGTTTTTATTCATGTTTATTTCGGTCTCCCGGATGCTTCGATTTGCAACTCTAAGGCAGGGAGCGGTTTATAGCAAACGTTTGCCAAAAATCGCTTGCTTAAAAAACCGGCTTGGCTATTATCTAGCCATGGCAAACGATTGCCATTTCTTAATGCGTTGAAAACCCATGATTATTGGATGCGGAACGGCACTTCCGCACGCTGGTAGGTCATGCCTCGAGAAATGGACAAATTATGGCTACTGACAGGCTGCGCTTCGGTGTCGATCTCGTGACATTCTTTCATCCCGGCTTCTGGGGCGTCGACAGCCATGAGGCGATCGTCGGCTACGCCCGCGCCGAGCCCCGTGCCTTCTGGGACAAGATACTCGACAGCGTCCAGGCCTCCGGCGTTGCCGGTGTCGAGCTGACGTTCTCTCCCTTCAACTGGCAGGACGCCATCAAGACCTATGGTTCCGTCGACGCCTTTGCAGCCGAACTGGCAAGACGCGGCCTGACGCTCTGCAGTGGCTTCTTCGCGGAACTGGAGGCGGCCGGCGATTTCGCTGAGCCCGAGGCCCAGCGCGCGCTGATCGACAAGGCGGAACGATATGCCGACTTCCTGAAAGCCTGCGGCAGCGACATCATGGTGATCGGCGCGCCGCTGCGCCAGACGCTCGGCGCCCAGCCGGTGCAATTCTACGATTTCGACCGCGCCAAAGTGATTGCCGATTTTCTGAACCGGCTTGGTGCGACCCTCTATGCCAGGGGCGTGCGGCTGGCGCTGCACACCGAGGCGCACTCGATCTTTGCCGCCGCGCGCGACGTCGATCTGATGATGCTTTTGACCGACCCGGCCTACGTGCACATGTGCCCGGACACGGCCCATATCATCGTTGCCGGCTCCGATCCCGTCCAACTCGTCGATCGCCATCACGAGCGCATGATCATCGCTCACTGGAAGGATGCGATCGGCCCGATGCCCGCCGATACGCCGATCGACAAGCACATCCATGAACGCCACCAGCCCTATTTCTGCAGCTTCGGCCTCGGACGGGTCGACTGGCCATCCTGGATCCGGCTGCTGCGCGACCGGGCCTATGAAGGCTGGGCGATCCTCGAACTCGATGCCGCGCCCGATCCCGTCCGCGACATCGCCAACGGGCTCACGCTCGTCCGGCAGGCGCTCCTGCCGATCTATCGCTGACAGTCATCCCTAAGACAACGAACGCCCCGCAAAGAGGGCATTTTCAAGAGGTGGAACAATGAAGACCATGATGAAGCTTTTTCTTGCCGGCGTGGCATTCGCCGGTCTCTTCGCCTCGGCCCATGCCGAGGACAAGCCAACGATCGAGATCATGTCGTCCTGGACGTCGGGCGGCGAAGCTGCCGCCCTCAACGTCATCAAGACCGAGTTCGAAAAGCGCGGCGGCGTCTGGAAGGATTCCTCGATCGCCGGCTTCGGTGCGGCCGATGCCGCCTTCCAAAACCGGATCGTCGCCGGTGATGCGCCCGGCGCCAAGCAGGGCGTCATCGGTCTCGCTGCCGCCGATTTCATCAACCAGGGCCTGTTCAATCCGATCGACGACGTGGCGGCCGCCGGCAAATGGGCTGACGCCCTGCCGAAATCGATCCACGATCTCATCACCTATGACGGCAAGGTCTACCTTGCGCCGACCGGCGCCCATGGTGAAAGCTGGCTCTTCTATTCCAAGGAAGCCTTCGAGAAGGCCGGTATTTCGCAAGAGCCCAAGACCTGGGACGAGCTCTTTGCCGATCTCGACAAGCTGAAGGCTGCCGGCATGGTTCCGGTCGCCTGGGGTGGCCAGCCCTGGCAGCAAACCAAGGTCTTCAACATGATCCTGCTTTCGCAGGTCGGGATCGACGGCTTCCTGAAGATCTATGTCGATAAGGACAAGAGCCCGGCATCCGTCGAAGGCGTGAAGAAGACCCTCGAAATCCTCGGCAAGCTGCGTGGTTATGTCGATGCCGGTGCCGCCGGCCGCAACTGGAACGACGCGACCGCCATGCTGATCACCGCCAAGGCCGGCGTGCAGTTCATGGGCGATTGGGCCAAGGGCGAATTCACCGTTGCCGGCAAGGAGCCGGGCAAGGATTATGGCTGCATGATCGTGCCGGAATCGAAGGGCATGGTTTATATCGCCGACTCCCTCTGGTTCCCCAAGACCGGCAAGGCCGAGACCGACAAGGCGCAGAAACTTCTCGCCGAAGTCGTCATGGATCCGGCCGTCCAGGTCGAATTCGCCCTCAAGAAGGGTTCGGTTCCGATGCGCGCCGACGTCGACAAGTCGAAGCTGGACGTCTGCGCCCAGAAGGGTGTCGAGCTGATGGCAGCCGGTGCGATCGTGCCGGACCAGGCGATCGTGCTGACGCCCCAGCAGGTTGGCGCGCTCGATGACTTCGTCGACGAATACTGGAGCGGCGGCTCGGACGATACGGCCTCCACAGCTGGGAATTTCTTCGCCATCTTCGAGTAGGATAGTAGCCCGTGGCGTCGACCTGATGTCGGCGCCACGGCTGCCAGCCGCCGCCTCGCGCGGCGGCGCGCCCTGCTTTCCACTCCGTCAACGAGCTGGCCGATGTCCATCAAACGCAAGCCCAATCTTTCCGCGACCATCGCGCTTTTGCCGACATGGTTCGTCGCGGTCGTGGTCTTTATCGGCACCATGGCCTGGTCGATCCGCCTGTCCTTCACCAATTCGACGCTTTTTCCATCCTCGACCTATGTCGGCTTGGCGCAGTATTCGAAGCTCTTCTCTTCCGCCAAGTGGCTGGCCTCGCTGCAAAACGTGTTGATCTTCGGCGTGCTATACGTCGCAGGCTGTTTGCTGCTGGGCTTCCTGCTGGCTGCGGCGCTGGACCGCAAGATCCGCTTCGAAAGCGCCTTCAGGACCATATTCCTCTATCCCTACGCCATGTCCTTCGTGGTGACCGGGCTGATCTGGCAATGGATGCTCAATCCGACGCTCGGCATCCAGGCGAGCGTGCGTTCGCTCGGCTGGGAAAGCTTCGTCCTCGACTGGGTGGTCAATCGCGACATGGCGATCTATGCGCTGGTGCTTGCCGGCGTATGGCAGGGCGCGGGGCTCGTCATGGTCATTGCGCTCGCCGGCATGCGCGGCATCGAAGGCGAGCAATGGAAGGCGGCGCGGATCGACGGTATCCCTGTCTGGCGGATCTATGTCTCGATCATCCTACCCCAGCTCGGGCCGGCGCTGGCCGCGGCCGGCATGCTGCTCGCCATGGGCGTGATCAAGACCTATGACATCGTCGTTGCCATGACCAATGGCGGCCCCGGCAATGCGACGGAGGTGCCGGCGAAATTCATCATGGACAATCTGTTCGGGCGCCAGAACCTCGGCCTCGCCACAGCCGGCGCGACGGTGCTTGTCCTCGGCGTGATCATCGCAGTCGCCCCGTTCCGCTACATCATGCACATGCGTGACAAAGCCAAGGGAGCCGCGTGATGGCACGTCTTCATCCGAACGGCCCGAAGCCGGCACAGATCACCGCCGGGCGCATCGGCCTCTATGCCTTCCTTGTCGTCGCAGCGCTTTTCTTCCTTTTGCCGCTCTACACCATGGTCGTTACCTCGCTGAAATCGATGCCCGAAATCCGGCTCGGCCAGATCTTTGCCCTGCCGGCGACGCTCGATTTTTCTGCCTGGGCAACCGCCTGGTCGGGGGCCTGCATGGGAACCGTCTGCGTCGGCATTCGCAGCGGCTTCTGGAATTCGGTGGCGATCACCCTCCCCTCGGTCGCGCTCTCGGTCTTCATCGGCGCCATCAACGGCTATGCGCTGTCGCTCTGGCGGCCGCGCGGGGCAAACCTGCTCTTCGGCCTGCTGATGGCCGGCGGCCTCATCCCCTACCAGATCTTCCTCTATCCGATGGTCCGGGCGATGGCGAATATCGACCTTTATAATTCGCTGGCTGGCATCATTCTCGTGCATGTCATCTTCGGTCTGCCGCTGGTGACGCTTCTTTTCCGCAACTATTTCCTCAGCGTGCCGGAGGAGCTCTGCAAGGCGGCGCGCGTCGACGGCGCGGGCTTCTGGCGCATCTTTTTCGAGATCATGCTGCCGATTGCCGTGCCGATGGTCGTGGTGGTCTCCATGCTGCAGTTCACCGGCATCTGGAACGACTTCCTGCTCGGTCTCGTCTTTGCCGGCCGCGACAACCTGCCGATGACCGTGCAACTCAACAATATCGTCAACACCACGATGGGCGAGCGGACCTACAACGTGAACATGGCGGCGACGATCCTCACTGCCATCGTTCCGCTCGCCATCTATTTCCTGTCCGGCCGCTGGTTCGTGCGCGGCATCGCGGCCGGCGCAGTCAAGGGGTAACACTTCCATGCAATCTGCCGTCTCCGTCAAGGACCTGAAGATCGCCTACGGCGACCATACGGTGATCGAGAAGATGTCGATCGACATCGCGTCGCGAGAGTTCCTGGTGCTGCTCGGCCCTTCCGGCTGCGGCAAGTCCACGCTTCTGAACGCCATTGCCGGTCTCCAGGACATCACATCAGGCGAGGTCTGGATCTCGGGCAGGAACGTCAGCTGGGAGGAGCCGAAGGACCGCGGCATCGGCATGGTCTTCCAGTCCTACGCGCTCTATCCGCGTATGTCGGTCCGCAAGAACCTCTCCTTCGGGCTTCGCGTCGCCGGCCTGCCGAAGGCCGAAATCGAGGCCCGTGTTTCCCGCACCGCCGCCCTTCTCCAACTCGACAAGCTGCTCGACCGGCGTCCGGCCGAGCTTTCCGGCGGCCAGCGCCAGCGCGTCGCCATCGGCCGGGCGCTGGTGCGTGAAGTCGATGTCTTCCTGTTCGACGAACCACTGTCGAACCTCGATGCCAAGCTGCGCAACGAATTGCGCGTCGAGATCAAGAAGCTGCACCAGCGCCTCGGCAATACGATGATCTATGTCACCCACGACCAGGTCGAGGCCCTGACGCTGGCCGACCGGATCGCCATCATGCGCGACGGCGTCATCCAGCAACTCGCCTCGCCGGCCGAGATCTACCGCCGCCCGGCCAATCTCTTCGTTGCCGGCTTCATCGGCGCTCCGGCGATGAATTTCATCGAGGGCCGGATCGAGCCCGGCAACGGCGCGCCGCTCTTCCGGAGCAAGGAGTTCACTGTCGATCTCTCCGGTTATTCCTTCCGAGCGGACGCAGCAGAAGGGCCTGCTACTCTCGGCTTTCGCCCGGAACACCTTGTGCTCGATGGCGCCACGAGCGGCCTGCCAACCATTCCGGGCCGCGTTTCCGTCGTCGAGCCGATGGGTTCGGACGCCGTCGTCTGGTTCGACTGGGCAGACCAGAGCCTATCGCTCCGGCTGATGGGCGATGTCACGCTTGAGCCTGGCGATACCGTGGCTCCCGGGCTCGATATCGCCAAGGCGTCCCTCTTCGGCACTGACGGATCGCGGCTGTGACGCGCCACCCCTTTGTTTCCCCGCAATTCCTGGCGCTTTTCGTGCCGTTTTGAGGATTGCTCAAGGACAGGATTAGAAAAGACATGTCTGAGATCGTCTATGATGCGCTGGTGATCGGTTCCGGCGCGGCGGGTTCATTCGCGGTAAAGGAACTGACGGCACAGGGATTGTCGGTGCTGCTGCTCGAGGCCGGCCCCGCCGTCGGACCGAAGGATTTCGATCCCGTCCGCAAGAAGGCCCCGGCAAGCAGCATCAATATCTGGGAGCGTGCGCGGGCCACTCTCAAGGGCCAGCCGATCCAGGCGCGCGCGGCGTTTTTCACCGAGCGCTTCAGCCACTTCTTCGTCAACGACCGCAAGAACCCCTATACGACGCCGAAGGGCGAACCCTTCCTCTGGATCCGCGGCCGCCAGGGCGGCGGGCGCCTCCACAGTTTCGGCCGGGTGCTGCTGCGCTGGACCGACGACGATTTCAAGATCCGCTCACGTGCCGGAAAGGGCGTGGACTGGCCGGTCTCCTATGATGAGTTGGCGCCTTTCTACGACGAGGTCGAGGCCTATCTCGGGCTCTATGGCAACAAGGACAACGTGGCCACGCTGCCGGATGGCATCTATGCGAAGCCGGCAAGCCTGACGCCCGCCGAACAGATCTTCAAGCAGGCGGTCGAAAACCGCTGGCCGGAGAGGCACGTCGTCTCCTGGCGCTACATCGCGCCTGACGCCGACCGGATGCCGCGACCGCTGCGAGATGCAAACGCGACCGGTGAGCTGACCATCCGCTACGACGCCGTCGTTCGCCGCATCACCACGGACGAGAAGACCGGCCGCGCTACCGGCGCCGAATATATCGATCGCAACACCGGTGCGGTATCGACGGTTCGCGCCGCGATGGTGGTGCTTTCGGCCTCGCCGATAGAGAGCGTGCGGCTGCTCTTGAATTCGGCGTCGGCGAAACATCCTGATGGGCTCGGCAACAGTTCGGGTGCTCTCGGCCGCTATTTCATGGACCAGCTTCCATGCCTCGCCTTCGGCTCCTTCTCCAAGGCAAAGGGTTGGGCGCCCGACGAGTCCGCGCCGACCGACCCGTTCTATAATCCGTCGGGCGGGATCTTCATTCCCCGCTTCGGCGAGAGCGACGCGGCCCGCGGCGATTTCGACTACCAGGGAAGCGTCGGCCGCGCGCCGGTCTCCGTGGACACGGATGCACGTCTCGCCTTCTTCGGCTTCGGCCGCATGCTGCCCTATGCCGACAATCGCATCACGCTCGATGTCAGGCGTAGGGATGCCTGGAACATTCCCGTGCCGCATATCCGCTGCGTCATGCAGGAGGAGGAGCAGGCGCTGCTCAGAAGGCAGGAAGAAACGCTGATCGCATTGATCAAGGAGGTCGGCGGCGACCTCGAATTCATCGGCTCGCCGACCGGCCTCAAGGAGATGGGCAAGGGCGCATTTCCCGAAGCCGATGTCTTCAGCCGCTTCATGTTCCGCAAATGGTTTCGCAAGACCATGTGCATGGGAGCGGCAATCCATGAGACGGGCGGCGCGCGCATGGGCGAAACCCGTGAGGCTTCGGTTCTCAACCCCTATAATCAGCTCTGGGATGCCCCGAACCTCATCGTCACCGACGCCAGCGCCTTCCCCGGCAGCGGCATCGCCGGCACCACGCTCACCGTCATGGCCCTGACGATCCGCGCCTGCCGGAATCTTGTCGACCAGTACCGGACAGGACGGCTGTAGGCGCCCGCAACGGCTGAACTGCTAGATCGTTCACGCCGCTTTGGTGTTTCGGCGCTCGGCAAGGATCTGTTCGAGGAGGTACATCGTCACCACGGGACCGACAGCTGTGCCTGCCGCAGATGCATGCGCAAGATGAGCGACCGCATTATCCGCATTGCCAACGGCAAACACGCCCGACCTGTTGGTCCGGCCATCCTTGTCGGTCCTGGCGAGACCGATCTCATCGACCTCGCAGAGGGATGCGGCGAGGCCCGATGCAGCCCGAATCTCCGCCGCGATCCATGTCGCATCGCAGGCGATTTCCCCGCCGCCGCTCGCCGTCGAAACGCCAACAAGCTTGCCGTCTCGATGGACGAGCCCGGTGATTTCGTCCGGAATGATGTTGATATCGAGAAGCCGCAAGCGTTCCGCGTCGGCTTCATTGAACCTGTGCCGTGAGACGATAGTGACATCACGCGACCACATCCAGACCCAGGACGCCATATGCGCCAGGCGTTCCGGCAATCCGAACACCACGAAACGCTTGCCTCGAACTTCATAGCCGTCAAAACAGGGGCAGACACGCACGTCACGCCCCCACGCTTCCGGCAAGCCTGACAGTGGTGGAAGGTCGTCTATCACTCCCGTTGCCAAGACGATCGTGCGTGCTGCGACTCTGGATCCCGTGGCTTCGACCCAGAACAATCCGTCCTCACAAGGCACAATGGAATGGACGTGCTCGGATCTGATGTCCGCACCGTAACGGACGGCTTCCGCACGCGCTTGCGCCATGAACGCTGCTGTCGGCATGCCGTCGAAGCCCAGATGCTCCCGCACCTCTTCAACGCTGAAAATGCGCGATTTACCGCCGTCGAATACAAGCGTCGATCGGCCGGCTCTTCCCAAAAAAAGGGCGGCGCTGAGCCCCGCGGCCCCGCCGCCGACCACCACCGTATCGACTACATCATTCATAACCTTGGCCTTCGATACCCGTGTGATTCCATGACACTGACACGATTGGTAACATATCCCGTTATTCGACACAACAAAAGTTACGAAATCGCTTTGTGCAGAATGAAAGGTCCAGATGTGCGTTCTTTGCCGAGAATTTGAAGGATGACGCATTCTCGCCCCGTTGATTACACCTGATGTAATTGAGGGCATTCCCTGTCCCGCGATATTAGTGAACGGCCTTCCTGCAGGAGGAACAATCCTGTCAACAGAAGCGGCCGACAACCGATGTCGATGGCTCAACTGCCGTCACCCGTACAAAGCGGCCGAGGAGAACGACGATGACGACCATGAATTTTACCAAACGAGAACCCCCTGAATGGCTGTTGGCCTTCTGGAAGGAGATCGATGACAAGACCTTTGGCGGAGGCTTCGACTGCCTGGCGCAGGAAGCGACCTGCAATCTGGGCGTCGCCGACTGGAAGGGGCGAGACACCATTCGTGAGAACCTGCGCGCCTTCATCGACACGGGTTTCTCAGCGCTTCACGACGTCGCGGAATATTGGGACGGCGGCTCGCTGAAAATCTTTCGCGGGACTGTCACAATGACGCCCGACGACGAGGCTCAACCGGTTGTCAAACCGGTGATGACGCACTTCTTCTATATGGATGAACGAGAGCCGGCCAAGGTCGGCCGCTGGTACGGATCGGTTGGCCCGGTTGCTTTCTGATCGATATCGCAGCTGGCGGGAGCGTTATTGCCCCCGCCGGCCATTAGCCGCACAGACGGAGATCGCCATAAGATGAGCTCGACGCACAGTCCTTCAAGCGCAGTACCGAACGAGCTTGGCATCCAGTTGCGCGCCTGGCGCGACACGCGCGGCAAGAGCCAACTGGCTCTCTCACTCGATACCGGCATATCGCAGCGTCAGATCAGCTTCATCGAAAGTGGCCGAAGCACGCCCGGCCGCCACAATCTGCTGCATCTCGCCGACGCCCTTGATGTGCCGTTGCGAGAGCGCAATACGTTATTGCTCGCCGCCGGTTACGCCCCGATTTACGCCGAAGGCGGTATCGACGATGTTGAAATGAAGGGCGTCACGGACGCGTTAAGGCGCATGCTTGTTCAGCACGAGCCGTTTCCGGCAGTTGTCATGGATCGGTATTGGAACGTCGTCATGACGAACGACGCGACGCAGGGCTTCTTCAATAACTTCATTGACATGGCGGCACGGGAAAAACCGCGCAATCTGCTGCATCTGATGTTCGATCCGGCCGGTTTGCGGCCCTTCATCCCAAACTGGGAGGAAACTGCAAAAAGTCTGATGGCGCGGGTATTCAGAGAGTCCGTGGGCCGCGTCATTGACATGCACACGAAGGCGCTGATCGATGCGCTCCTCGCCTATCCGGATGTGGACAGTGCCTGGAAGGTCTCGACGACAGCGGACAGCACACCCGTCATCCCCTTGTCCTTCGTCAAGGACGGGCAGGTTCTGAGCTTCTTCTCGCTGGTGACCACAGTTGGCACTGCGCAGACGATAACGACCCAGGAATTGAGGATCGAGTGCATGTTCCCGTTGGATGATGCCACGGAGGTGGAATACGCCAAGCTGATGAAGCAGGCTGCCGCGCGTTGGCGCCAGACCGGGAAGTGAGACATCGCCGTCAAGGCCGTGGCGTAGGACATCCAGCTTTCCGTACCTGAACCGTCACACAAACTTCGCAGTGACATGCTCCTGTCAAAAAAAGCAGGAAGGGAAAGCCCATGTCTCAGACACCTCAGGACCAACTCAGCCGTATAAAGGCCGAAATCGCCGACAGCTTCGATGAAGAGCTGGAAATGCAGATGGAGGAAGACCGGCTCGACGATCTGGTCGCCGAAGGAATGTCGGAACCGGCAGAGCAGACGCTCGAGCGAAAGATCTACTTCCGGGAACTTTTCCGTCTGCAGCACGAACTGGTGCGGCTGCAGGATTGGGTTCAGCACAAGAAGCTGAAGGTGGTTGTGCTTTTCGAAGGCCGGGATTCGGCCGGAAAGGGAGGCGCGATAAAGCGCGTGACCCAGCGGCTCAATCCGCGCGTCTGCCGGACGGTCGCGCTGCCCGCTCCTACAGAGCGGGAACGCCATCAATGGTATTTTCAGCGTTATGTCCCGCATCTTCCGACCGGTGGCGAAATGGTCCTCTTCGACCGAAGCTGGTACAATCGCGCCGGTGTCGAGCGCGTGATGGGTTTCTGCACCGACGAAGAACTCGAGGAGTTCTTCCGCTCGGTGCCTGAATTCGAGCGAATGCTGGTCCGTTCTGGTATCGTGTTGATCAAATACTGGTTTTCGATCACCGACGAGGAGCAGGAATTCCGCTTCAAGATGCGTATTCACGATCCGCTGAAGCAATGGAAGCTCTCACCGATGGATATGGAAAGCCGGGTCCATTGGGAGGAATACACCAAAGCCAAGGAAGAGATGCTGGCGCGGACACACACGGAGGATGCACCTTGGTGGGTGGTGCAGGCGGTAGACAAGAAACGGGCGCGTTTGAACTGCATCGCCCATCTTCTCGAGCAGATCCCTTACGAGGATGTTCCAAAACCCGAGATCCAGTTGCCGGACCGCATCCGTCACGCCGATTACAACAGGGCGCCGGTTCCGCCTGAAATGCTCGTGCCGGAGCGCTATTGAAAGCATGGCATTCGCCGCGCCCTGATCTTCAGGGGGCGGCTCTCGCGGCGTGCTGCCTCTGGACCATTCCCCGCCCGACACTAGGTTCCGCTTCAAGAGTGAGGTTCCGTCGACCGTGCCTCAGAGTGGACGAGTGAGGGAAATGCTTGCTTTCCAGTAGCCGATTTTACGCCGATAGACGTGCCACGTGGGGATACGAACCAAGTTTCGACGGCGCCCTCATCGCATGGTGGGGCTCCAAACGCGGCGCTCGCGCCGTCTTCGTCGGAGAATTTTCCGGCGGAGAACTCAACATCATCGCCACGTTCAAAGGTGCCCTTTCCCACTTTGGCTGGCGGCAATACGCTGACCTTTTGGTTCTCACCGAGAAAGACCGTCTGTGGGAAGTAGATCCCAGGCGACCCGGGACACGCACCGACGTTACTCCACGAGATTTCCAAACGTGGCAGGTGATCGTCGACCCTCGACACGCCGCAGACAACCAATTCCTGGTTTCCTACGATCGCAGCCCCGCTGTCGCCGATCTCTATGCAACCAGTGCGGACGGACGCGACAAGCGGCTCTTGGAACAAAACAACGGCTCGACCGAAAGCTGGTTGTTGAATGAGGCGCAGGTTCCATGCATTCGCGTCGAGCTGACTGCCTCGGGAATGAGGCGATACCTTCACCGAATTAACGCCGACAAGCCGTGGCGAGAGATGGCGGCACTCGAGCCGGATGACACGCTGGTCATCTGGCGTACGGACAGGTCAGGCAATGCCTTCGAGGCGCTTTCCAACCGTCAGCGGGACAAGATCGCGTTAGTTTCGCTGGACCCGGTTACCGGTAGAGAAACCGTGCTGGTCGAGGACGGCGATGTCGATGTTTCAGACGCGCTGCGCTTCACGCCCACCGAACCGGCTGACGTCGCCGTCATTCGCGACGGCTATCCACGATATATCGCCCTTTCGGAAAGAGGAACGATCTTCACTGAGCTGGTTCTGGATCGCAACGGGCATGCCGACGTCGAAATCTCAGGTTCTTCCGAGGCTGGTGCGCTGCTCACGGTCGCGATCTCCTATGATGAACGACCCTACCAGCACTATCTGTTAAACTTGGCGGATAAGAGCAAGACGCTGCTTTCCGCGTCGGCGGAAAAGCGCAAGTCGGCATTTTCGGCAGTTACGAAGCCTGTCTACTTCACGGCCGGAGATGGTGAGGAGATACCAGCATTGTTGACGCTTCCGGCTGGCTCACCTCATCCTGTGCCGACCGTCGTAATGGCTCACGGCGGCCCGGCGCGCCACGACAGCTGGGGTTACAACATCGAGAAGAGCTTTCTCGCAAGCCGCGGATACGCGACCTTGTCAGTCAACTATCGCGGCTCGACCGGCTTCGGGAAGAGGTACCAATCTCTGGGCTATCGGCAGTTTGGGCGAAAGATGCAGGACGATATCGCCGATGCCGGGCGATGGCTGCTCGCCCAAGGCATCGCGGCTGAAGGCAAGCTTGCGGTCGCCGGCGAAAGCTACGGAGGTTTCATGGCCGCGCTGGCAATGGCCGACGACAAGCTCTTTTCCGCGGCAATCATCGACTACGCAATCCTGGATCTGCCCTACCAGATGCAGAACAACCCGGTCGGCTGGGGGTTGTTCCTCGGCCAGGTCATCCGCTACTTCGGCAATCCTGATGATCCCGGCGATCTCACGCAGATGCAGGAATTCTCGCCGCTTCACAATGCAAAGAAATTGCGCGGATCGTTTCTGCTCACCGCCGGAATGGAAGATCCGGTCGTCGGTTGCCAACAGACGAAAGCCTTCGAGAAGGCGTTGCGCGAGACGGGTCGCGATGTCACGGCGCTATACTTCGATCGGGAGGGCCATGGCTATGCCGGCTGGCAAACCAAACTGGTGCGCGCCCGCGAAATCGAGCTATTTCTCAGCCGCAAACTCGGCGGCAAGGCAAAAAAAATCGATCCGCTGGCCTTCTTGTCAAAGCACTGGATTCAGGGGCGTTTCGGCAATGGCGCGCGAAATATGCTCGCTCGCCGAGTATAAACGGCGAGAACAAAGCCTTGATACTCTCCCTGATTGCTCTAACCTCCCCTTGGCGCGCCGGATATGGCGGGTTTTGGCTTTACCTCGGAGGCACCTATGGTTGACGTTCAGAGTGTTAATGCAGATACCAGCGGATATTACATCCATCCCCTTGAAGATTTTGAAATCGACGCCGTGAACGGTGCCGGCTCATGGATCGGCCATGTCGATCGTGGGCTGATAGGCGGAACATACGCAGCCGGCGGCACTTTTGCGACCACCGGAAGTCTGGGCAAAGCCGGGATTGCCGGCACTGCAGGGTTCGCAGCAGGGGCGTCGGGCAGCATATATAATGGCGGCCTCTCCGGCGGCGGCAATAGCAGCGGTCGTGTCATCTGCACGCATTTCTTCCGACGCGGCATGCTTGACCGCGATCTTTGGCGGGCGGATCTGGAATTCACGTATCAGTCTCTGTCGCAAACGACGGTTCGTGGATATCAATATTGGGCGATCCCCTATGTCCACCTGATGCGCCGAAGCCCGCTCGCGGAAAAAATCATGTATCCTCTCGCCAGAGCGCGGGCTCTGGAGATTGCCTACCAGGCCGGGCGCCGTCCGAAGGGCTCGCTTGGCGGCAAGGTGGTGCGCCTTATCGGCGAGCCGCTATGCTTCCTGATCGGCAGCGTGGTGAAGCAGAAGGACTGGGCTCCGCTTTGGGTGGAGAAGACCGAGGCGACAGGAGGTCAATCATGACAGCCTTCTCAAAATTGATCGTGCAGGAAGTTGCGTTATCGGCGGTCTTGGCGGCAGGCGCCGTCATCGGCATTCCCAAGCTGACCGACCCGAATGCCGCTGCCAATTATCCGCTGGCGATCGGGGTTTTCCTGGCAATGGTCGCGACCTTTGTCGCCTACGAGCTTTTCGTCAAGAAATCATCCTGATGTTATCGTCTGGCTTGAAAGGCCTGTGACGTTTTCAACGGCCGGGAGGCGTAAATCTCCCGGCCGTTATGATTGAATCCTATATTTAATCCTGTCCCGGTCTTCAAAAGTCATCGTCTGCAGGTTGACGCTTTCTTGATGCTACCTAATTTTCCCGTGCACGTAGTGTTTTCGACTACCTTCCCGAAACAAGCAAATGGTGAGTTAAGTGCGGGGTATCAAAGAACTTTCCAGCGCCGAGATGGAACACGTATCCGGCGGTGGCGTCAGCTCCGGTGTTCGGGGCGCAATCGACGGGGCAGCCGCACTCGCAGGTGGTGGCGCTCTCGGGTACGCCGCGGCGATCGGCGCGGGCGTGGGCATTTCCGCCTTCGGCGTCGGAGCGCTTGCGGTCGGTGGCGCTGCCCTTGGCGTCTACGGTGTCTACAGACTGGCGAGAGCCTTTGCCTAAGCTTTAAAACATGGGGCTCCGCCGGAATGGCGGGGCACCCTTCCTTCCCCTAACGACCATATCTGATCTCAATGAGCCTGTTTCGCCGAGAAGCCCTCGAACGGCAGTCCCAGCGTTTAACGGGAACGGTGTCGATGGCGGTACCAATGGGGTGGCACGTCACCGGCTATCTGATGGCCGGCATCCTCATCGTCGTTCTGATCTTTCTTTCCATCGCAAGCTATTCCCGCATTGTCACCGCAACCGGCATTATCCAGCCGGACAAGGGCGTGGCGGTCGTCATGCCCTCGCGCCCGGGCGTCATCATGAAGATGATGGTCGCAGACGGCGATCAAGTCGAAGAAGGCCAGGAACTGGTGGCCGTGCGCTCCGAGGACTACCTGGTCAGCGGTGAATCAGCCTCCGAAAAAGTCGCCGAAATGCTCGACCGGCAGAATGCGAGCATCAGCGAGCAGCTGGCGGAAGTCAAAAATGATGAAATTGCCCAAACGGCGCAATTTAGCGCCCAGATATCCGGCTACCAGACGCAGATCGACAAGCTTCAAAGCCAGATCGCCTTGCAAAAGGAACTGATCACCTCGATCGAGAAAGATGTCGAGCGCATTCGCGGCCTGGTCGACAAGGGTATCGTTCCACGACGAGACGTGACTTTGAGAGAAGATTCGCTCACCGAGCGGCGCCAGCAAATGGCGGTGCTGGAAAGCACGTTGACGGAACGGCGGTCGGATCTCTCCGATGCCGAACGAATGCTCGATCAGGTCAAGGCGCGCTCAAACGAGAAGGTCGCAGCACTCCAGTCGCAGCGTGAGGATATCAATCGCGGCCTCGCCACCAATGAACAGTCCCGTGCCTATGTGATCAGATCGCCGATCGGCGGTACGGTTTCTGCCCTCACGGCCAAGATCGGCGAGCCGCTGAACACGCAGCAGGCGCTCATGAGCGTCGTGCCGCTGAATGCAACATTGCATGCGCAACTGGACGTGCCCAACGCCGCCGTCGGTTTTGTCGAGGTCGGGCAGGAGGTACGGCTGGCGATCGATACCTTCCCTTACCAGAGCTTCGGGACGATCGCAGGTCGCGTCAAGAGCCTGTCGAAAAGCCCGATCAACCGTGGCAGCGGCGCGAGCACCAACCTGAACTATCTCGTGACGGTCGACCTTGAGCGACAGAGCATCACGGCCTTCGGAAAGCAGCAGGCGCTGTTTCCCGGCATGACCTTGTCCGCCCGGATTGCGACCGCGCGCCAATCTCTACTGGAATGGCTGTTCGAGCCGTTGTTCGCCCTTCAACGACGATAGGACCTGCGATTGTCTTCCAAAGCACTTCAGGCCGGGTTCTTTTCAAATTCACGAATTCGTCTCATTCGTCAGAATGAGGTCAGCGAATGCGGTCTGGCCTGTCTGGCAATGATGGCGAGCTTTTACGGGCACGACGTTGATCTGGCGACGATGCGCCGACGTTTCACCCCGTCATTTCGGGGAGCCCCGCTGTCGAGCCTGATCAAGATCGCAGACCAGGTCGGCCTCCTGCCTCGCGCCGTCAAGCTGCCGCTGGAAGAGCTGCCCAATCTCGCATTGCCGGCGATCCTCCACTGGAACATGAACCATTATGTCGTCATTGAGCGGGTTTCGGGTGACAAGGCGCTGATCCACGATCCGGCTGGTCGCAGTGAATGGCTTCAAATGTCTGAGGTATCGGACCACTTTACCGGCGTTGCGCTGGAGTTGAGGCCAAACGAAGCATTCGAGAAGAAAACGGAGCGTACGGTGTTGCGCTGGTCGCAGCTCTGGACGCGGATCAACGGGCTCGGAAGCTCGTTCCTTCAGGTCATCGTCCTCAGCGTCGTGCTCCAGATCTACGTGCTTGCCCTGCCCTACTACCTGCAGGTCGGCATAGACAACGCGCTGCCGGCGCTCGACCACGATCTGCTTGCGGTGCTTGCGCTTGGTTTCGGGCTCTTCACCGCCTTCAATACCAGCGCGAGTTTCCTTCGCTCCTTCGTGATCCTGGCGGCGGGCTCCGCGTTAGGTTTCGGCATCGCCTCGAATATCGCCAGGAAACTGTTCCGGCTGCCGCTCGACTGGTTCCAGAAGCGGGAGGTCGGCGACATCCTGTCCCGCTTCCAGTCGGTGACGCCGATACAGAAGATGCTGACGGAAGGCGTTGCGGGAACGCTGGTGGATGGACTGCTTGCGCTGACGACTCTGGCAATCATGTTCTTCTACAGTGCCAAGCTCGCAGTGATCGCCTTGACCGCCTTCTTTCTCTATTTCGTCGTTCGCCTGATATCCTTCTCGTTCGAACGCCGCGCGCAGGAAGGCAGTATCATCGCCCACGGCAAGGAGCAGACAGCCCTTATCGAAACGATACGCGGCATCCAGACCTTTCGTCTCTACAATAGTGAAACGATGCGGCATGCCATGTGGCAGACGTTGTTGACGGATGCCGTCAACGCCAACATCCGCTCCTCGCGCATAGGCATCTGGCAAACGACCGGCAATGCCTTGTTGTTCGGCCTGGAGAATGTCGTCACCATCTATCTGGCAATCGGCTTCATCATGAATGGCGGCTTCAGCGTCGGCATGGTTTTCGCCTACCTCGCCTATAAAGGTCAGTTCCTCGACAAGGCCGGCAATCTCGTCGATCAGGGCATGGCGTTCTTGATGTTGCGGCTGCATCTGGAACGCTTGGCCGATATCGCCCTGGAGGAGGATGACAGAAGCTTTGCCGCCGGTTCCATGGCCGTCACGGAATTAAAAGGACGCATGGAGCTCAAAAGCGTTTCCTACCGCTATTCCCCAACCGACCCCTTCGTTCTCCAGGAGATCGACCTTTCCGTCGAAGCCGGCGAACATGTGGCCATCACCGGGCCGTCAGGCATGGGTAAATCGACGCTCCTGAAGGTGATGCTCGGGCTGCTGTTGCCTCAATCCGGCGAGGTGGCCGTTGACGGTCTCCCCCTCCAGCAGTTCGGTCACAAGAGCTTTCGGGATCAGATCGCAGCCGTCCTGCAGGACGACAATCTCTTCGCCGGGTCGATAGCGGACAATATCACGCTGTTTGCCGAGCAGGCCGATCCCGCAGCCATCGCCGATGCCGCACGCGCTTCGGCAATCCACGACGAGATCATGAAAATGCCGATGCAATATGAAACCCTCGTCGGCGACATGGGATCGAGCCTCTCCGGCGGCCAGAAGCAGCGCGTGCTGCTGGCGCGCGCGCTTTATCGAAAGCCGAAAATGCTTTTCCTGGATGAAGGCACGTCTCACATGGACGCCGCCAACGAGGCGCGCGTCAATCATTCCATACGCTCACTCGGAATTACTCGCATCGTCGTCGCTCACCGGCAGGAAACTATCGCTGCCGCCGACAGGGTTCTTTACATGGACGGCGAGGGCCTGCGACCTCTCGCTCCACCAACGGAAGTCATCAGCCTGCAACTGGGCGAAAGCCTGAGCACGCGTTAAGAGCGTGACGTCGCGCCTGCGCTTTCGGAGTGCCTCAGGCGGCGCTGCCAGCAACGCCGTCCAACTGCTTGAGAGCCCCATCCGGCAGCACGAGCCCGGCGGCGGCGAGGTTTTCTCTGAGATGGCCGACGGACGAAGTGCCGGGGATCAGCAGGATGTTTTTCGCCCGATGCAGCAGCCAGGCGAGCGCCACCTGCATCGGCGTGGCATTGAGCCCTGCGGCGACATCAGACAGAGTGGAAGACTGCAGCGGGCTGAAGCCGCCGAGCGGAAAGAATGGTACATAGGCAATGCCGTGGTACGCCAGATCGTCGATCAGGGCATCGTCGGCCCGATGCGCCAGATTGTAGTGGTTCTGCACGCAGACAATCTCGGTGATCCCACGCCCTTCGGTAATCTGCTTGGATGTGACGTTGCTCAGCCCGACGTGACGCACCAGGCCCTGCCGCTGCAGATCGGCGAGCACCGTTAGCGGCGCTTCGATCGACCCTTCGGCCGGACCGTGCACGTCGAACATGATCCTGAGGTTGACGATATCAAGCACATCGAGGCCGAGATTGCGGAGGTTGTCGTGCACTGCCTCCGTCAGCTCTTCGCGCGAGAAGGCCGGAATCCACGATCCATCCGCGCCGCGCCGGGCGCCGATCTTGGTGACGATGACGAGATCGTCGCGATAGGGGTGCAGTGCTTCGCGGATGATCTGGTTGGTGACGTGCGGGCCGTAGAAGTCGCTGGTGTCGATGTGGTTTACCCCGCTCGCGACCGCTTCTCGCAAGACGGCCAAGGCCGCACCATGATCTTTGGGTGGTCCGAACACGCCGGGCCCGGCAAGCTGCATGGCGCCATAGCCGAGCCGCTTCACGCTGCGGCCGCCGAGGTTGAACGTGCCGGACTGATCGATAGTGGACATGAGTGTACTCCTTTCAATAGATGACACCCCCAAGATAAACATTGTCGGGGCGTATGAAAATTGGCTATAATCTGCACGGGCTGTGCGGAGTGGCGAACAGTGAAGACAGATCTGGGCGATCTCAATGCTTTCGTTGCGGTGGCGCGTGCCGGTGGTTTCCGCGAGGGCGCGCGCGTCAGCGGCAGCAGCGCCTCTTTCCTCAGTGAAGCGGTGCGCCGCCTGGAGGGCCAGCTCGGTGTCAGGCTGCTCAACCGCACGACGCGCAGCGTCGTGCCGACCGAAGCGGGCAAGGGCTTGCTGGCGCGGCTCGGCCCTGCTTTGAGCGAGGTGGAAGCTGCCCTCGACGTCGTCAATGGATTTCGCGACAGGCCGGCGGGTGCCTTGCGCCTCAATGTGCCGGTCAGCGCGGCGCGGCTGGTACTGCCCGCCATCGTCCCACCGTTCCTCGCCGCCTATCCCGATATTCGGCTGGAGGTGGTGACCGACGAGAGCTTTGTCGATGTCATCGCGGCAGGCTGCGATGCCGGCATCCGCTATGACGAGCGGCTGGAGCAGGATATGATCGCCATACCGATCGGCCCACGCATCCAGCGCTTTGCCATCGCAGCCTCCCCCGACTACCTGGATCGCCGTGGCCGTCTGCAACACCCGAGCGAACTGCTCGCTCACGCCTGCATATTGGGCCGTTTCGACAGCGGTGCGATGACGGCGCCCTGGGAGTTCGAGCGCGATGGCGAGATCGTGCGGGTCGATCCAACGGGACCGCTGATCGTGCGGGTCGGCGGCGCGACCGACCTGGCCGTCGATGCAGCGATAGCAGGAACAGGGATCGTCTGCCTCTTCGAGGACTGGCTGCGTCCGCATTTCGACAGAGGTGCGCTCGAGCCCATCCTCGAACCTTGGTGGCAGCGATTTTCCGGGCCGTTCCTCTATTATCCCGGACGTCGGCTGGTGCCGGCACCGCTTCGGGCATTCATCGACTTCGTCAAGGCATCAGCCAATCAGACTTGATATTTTTCGGCCAGAGGGAACGTCGTTGAGCGCTTCTATGCGTTAGAGCTTGATCTCGGCATTGTCGCCCATGTCAGGTTTGCTGTTCGAGGCCGCGGCGGCGGCCATCTTGATATAGCTGATGATCGTGCCTGGACTGTCCCAATATTCGGCCGAAGACGGGGTCATCTTGAGGATGCGGATGGAAGGATCGTCGGGATTGTCCCACCAATGGCCACGATTGCTTTCACGTCACTTGGCTAGGTGTCCGTCTCGGCGAGGCTACACCCCTGCTCTCGCCAACCACTGGGTTTGCAGTTCTCATCCAATCGAGACAACTATTCACGGTGAAAGTATTCACGAAGCGATGGCTTTCTCGCCTTTAGGGATCGTGATACAAATCCTAGGACAACAGATCCCATTCTCCGAGCTTTTATATCAATGCCCAGTTCCGACACTCAACGCCAAATCGCCCGGACCGTGCTAACGGAGCGCGGAATAGCACGTTTGAGGGAACTGCGTAATGCAGGTGTGACAGGGGCCACCATGAGCCGAATGGAACGGGATGGCGAGGTGCTGCGGCTTGCCCGCGGTCTCTACCAACTTCCTGATGCGGAGCTTGATGTCAACCACAGTATGGCAGAGGTTGCCAAACGCGCGCCGAAAGCCGTTATCTGCCTCGTTTCGGCCTTGGCATTCCACGGCCTGACGGATCAGCTTCCGAGACAAATCTGGCTTGCCATAGGCCGTAAGGACTGGGCCCCGAAACCGGACGGCCCCGCTATGCGCATCGTACGTTTCACAGAAAGCCTTCTCAACGAAAGCGTCGAAACCCATGTCATCGAAGGCGTTCCCGTGAAGGTCTTTGGAATAGCCAAGACAATCGCCGATTGCTTTCGCTATCGCAACAAGATCGGCCTTTCGATAGCGATGGAGGGGCTGCAGGAGGCACTGCGGCAACGAAGGACTAGTCCTGGCGAAATCGCCAACCAGGCCGAACGCGGTGGCGTCGGATCCGTGATCCGGCCGTACCTCGAGGCGCTGACCGCCAATGGCTAAGGAAATCAGAAACGTCGGCGCCTCGGTGCGAGCCCGCCTGTTGCACCTCGCCAAGGCAAGCGGGCAAAGCTTTGATCTGGTCCTGACGCGTTTCGCTCTTGAACGGTTATTGTTCCGGCTCGGTCAGTCGCCCCACGCCAATCGCTTCGTTCTAAAAGGGGCGATGTTGATAATGAGTTGGTTCGACGACCCGCACCGAGGCACGCGCGACCTCGATCTTTTGGGTTTCGGTGATCCGAGTCCGGACCCGATGCTTGAGACATTTTTGAAATTCTGGCGCAAGAGGCCGACGATGGCGTCACGTTCGATCCCGATACGCTGCATGTGGATCGCATTCGCGAGGCACTGGACTATGGTGGGCTCAGGCTGCGGGTGATCGCTACGATCAGTGGAGCCCGGATCAACCTGACGATCGACATCGGGTTTGGCGATGCGCTTGAGCCGGGAGTGGAGATCCTGGATTATCCTTCCATGCTCGATTTTCCGATGCCGCGGCTCCGGGCCTATGCGCGGGAAACGGTCATTGCCGAGAAGTTTCAGGCCATGGTGATGCTGGGGCGAGTAAACAGCCGCATGAAGGATTTCTACGACGTTTGGATCCTCAGCAGGTCTTTCGACTTCAGCGATGATCGGCTGGCGCGTGCAATCGCCGCTACGTTTAAGCGCCGCGAGACATCGATCCCCACCAACCTACCTGACGCCCTAACGGACGCCTTTGGCAAGGACCAGCAAAAGCAGCGGCAATGGCGCGCTTTCATTGAAGGCGTTGCACACAATCCTGGCGATCTGACAGACGTCATCGCGGAGATTGCCGCATTCCTGATGCCGCACGCGGTTGCAGCTGCGAGGCTGGACCAATGATCGGTTTGCTAGCAAGCTCTCTCACACCAACTTCATGCTTTTGGACTCGCGCTGAGTTCTCGCTCGACTGAACCTGCATCACGGGAAGTTTCTCGGGCACCGAGAGCCCATCGATCGCAAGCATGGTCATGCCGTGGATGAGCCCACCAGGGTGCCTGTTAACAGCCAATCAGGCTTGATATTTTTCGGCCGAGGGAACGTCGTTGAGCGCTTCTATGCGTTAGAGCTTGACCTCGGCATTGTCGCCCATGTCAGGTTTGCTGTTCGAGACCGCGGCGGCGGCCATCTTGATATAGCTGATGATCGTGCCTGGGCTGTCCCAATATTCGGCCGAAGACGGGGTCATCTTGAGGATGCGGATGGAAGGATCGTCGGGATTGTCCCACCACGCCTTTGCCGGCGTCGCCCATAATTCCCTGATCTTCGCCCGGTCGTTCTGCACCTCGGCCGTCCCCGATACGGAAACATATTTCTGTCCCTTGGTGTCGGCAAAGGCCAGGCACACGTTTGGCCAGCGGGCGATCTCATCGTCCTTGTGACTACTGACATCCGTCAGAAAATAGATCGCATTCTCGAGCTGCGCGGTGTAGGCGGACATCGGGCGGGCTCGCAGATCGTCGCCGCTGCGGGTCGTCAGCATGCAAAACCCGATCTTGTCGATCAATTCCCATACCCGTGTCGCCTCGTCGTTGTTAGCCATCATCATCTCCATCTGAGCAAGAGACGAGGTAACCATCTGCCGAGGTCTATGTTCCCGGTGGCGGGCCTAATGAGCTCATTCCCGAGGCGGTCGAGACACACAGTCGATCAATGGACGCTCGGTGTTTTCATGACCATCGCAAAGTCTTCGGCCACCAGTTCGCTGACGGCGATGAGGATTTCCTCCAGGGAAAAGCCTGATGTCAGGGTGCGTTGGATCAAATCCTGCAAATCCGGCTCCACGACATCGCGGCAATCCTCGATGCGTTCTTCCGAAACGGTGAGGCTATTGAGTTCGTCCATTGTCTATCCTTTCAGGTAATGTAACCACCAAAGCCCGGGAAGGCCGGTGGGATGAGGCCGTTACCGGGCAGCGGCCGTCCGCTTCGGGCCGGGCAGCAGGCCTTCACGCTGCATCTTCTTGCGCGTAGCCTTGCGCTGCCGGCTGATCGCCTGCGCCTTTTCCCTGACGCGCCGTTCGGACGGCTTTTCATAGGCGCGCCTTTCCTTCATTTCACGGAACAGACCTTCGCGCTGCATTTTCTTTTTCAAGACCCTGAGCGCTTGATCGACATTATTGTCTCTGACGAGGACCTGCATTTCGAATTCTCCTTGTTGGATGGTGCTCTGATCGCCGCTCAGCCGAGCTGCTCGGCGATCAGTGCCTGCAATTCGCGGCGGGTGAGAAGGCAGGGAAACGGCTTCCAGTTCCTGGGAGCACTGCGGACAGCCTCGTCATCCTCACGCGGATTCGCCGCCGCAACCACGGTGGCTGTATGTGTGTTGTTCAAAAAGAAATCCTTTGCCAACCTTGGCCGGCGTTATCGATTGTTTGTGGGATTGCCCATCACGCAGCCTTAGGGCGCGCGCCGATGCATAAGCGCCTCAGTCACCAGCCGGCAACGGCTGAGATCTCCGCTTGGATCGGGTACGTCAGCAACATAGGGCTCGGCGAGCACAATTGCAACGCATAGCCCGGATGGCACGGCGCGGGCATCGCCAATCGCCTTCAGATATACTCTGCGCCATTTTATTCAAGTTAACCGGGTATAGTTTCTACCGAATTTTCTTCAATTTGGCTTGAATGTGACATTATTTCGCCGGAATGGAAGCAACGGGGAGTTCGGCGTCGAAATTAACCTTCTGTTAAATAGGCCATTGACTTGTAGTATTAATAGGTTGTTAAAGGAGCCGCTCGCTGAGGTCGAAATTGACCCGCCAATAAACAATTTGAGGAGAGTGCAATGGCTTCGCCAATTCATGCAACTGATGATAGTGCAACATTTAAAGAAACCGACGTTATTTCCGGAAATCTGCTTTCCAACGATTCATCCGACAACGGCCATCTCTTCCTGCGCGCCTTCGATGGCGCGAGCGTTGGCGCCAAGGCCGGCAACAGCCAGGTCACCGAGATCCAGGGCGACTACGGCACCTTCTTCGTTAAGCCAGATGGCAGCTACACCTATGTCCTCAGCGACGCTGCCAAGATTGGCTTTGCCAACGGCGAATCGTACCAGGAGAAGGTTTCCTACAAGATTTCCGACGGCAGCGGTCATACCGATGTCGGCCTCTTCACCCTGAACATCCAGGGCGTAACCCAGGTAAAGCCGATTGCTGTCGACGACCACTACAGCTTCAACGAAGGTAGCGCCATCGGCGGCAACGTTCTGGACAACGACATTGCCGGCGACAACGGCAAGCTCTTCCTCCGTCAGTTCGACGGCACGAACGTCAGCGCCAAAAGCGGCCTCGACGCTGTTACCGACATCGTCGGCGACCATGGCATCTTCCACGTCAAGCCGAATGGCGAATTCACCTATACGCTGACGGAAGACCTGGCTGCCGGCCAGAACGTCACGGAAACTGTCCAGTACTACAAGATCTCCGATGGCGAAGGCCACACGGACGCTGGCATTCTGACGCTCAACATCACGGGCACCGACGCGCATCTTGCCTGATCAGTTGCAATAAATCAGTGAGACACACCGCCCGCCGCGCAATCGGCGGGCGTCTTCGTATATCCGCTTGTTCTGCGCGCGGTGAAGGCGGGGTTTAATCATGTTCGGTTGAAAGTCTGCAGAGCGGCATAGCTCTTTTTAGCTAGTTCTTATAAACGCCGGCGTGGCGTAGTCTCGATGTTCGGAGGACACGCCGTTGACCGAACACATCGAACCCAGGCAAGTCGAAACAGACGATCTGACCAAAGTCTGGTCGGTGACGGAGTTCTGCGCTCGTCACCGCATAGATGCCGAGGAACAAGCGCTGCTGCTCAAACTCTTCGGGCCGTTCGCGACCGCCTCCGAATTGCTTCACAATGCCAAGCGCGCGCCAAGGTTCAGATAAGGCCTTCTCCATTTCTTCGATATCTTCGCACGTGAACGAGACGGTGGTGCAAGACACCGCCTGATCGGGTGACGCTCTTCATCCTGCCACGGCATTTTCCCTGGCCGTCGGAGAGACCGTCGCCTGCGGCCCATATCTGCGACAGCCGTCCACCCGGCTGGCCGATGCCATTGGCCAGGCTTTGCTGATCGCCGATGGCGAGGACACGCGGTTAGACGGGGCATTGCCGATCTTACGGCCATCGGGTCTGCCGCCTTATCTGGTCGGGATCACGCCGCTTGCATCGATAGCGGTTTCCATCCGGGATGTGGTTGATAGGGCCACTGCATACCCTGATGGGGCCGAGCGATTTTCCTGAAATGCTGCTTACTCTCTGCACAAAATCTGCAATTCGGCGCGGCATTCTTCCGCCATGAGCAAGAACCACATCCCGCCCGGCGTCACACCGCCCGCTTTGCCAGATCGCCTCCGCAATGACGGATGGTGGCTGACGGAGGCAGGCTGGCCGCGAGAAGCCGCCTCTAACGCCAGCCCGGTAGACATGCTCATCGTCATCGAAAAGCGGCATCTACGAGAGGAGCACCAATGGACACAACCAACACGCTGACGGAAGCAATGCCCATCAGGCGTGGCACTAGCCGGATTGTCGGCCTGTTTGCGCTGGTGGCGCTGGCTGATTTTCTGATCTTCGGTGAGATGCCCGGCATAAACCTTTTCCTGTTTGCGCTCGCCGTCTGCGCCGGCATTCTACTTTTGGCCGGGAAGATCCGCGCGCCGTCAATCGCTGCTCTCCTGTTTGGTTTTTCGGTTCTGGCATCGGCACCTCTACTGGAAGCCCCTTCACTAACCGGCATCGCCCTTTGCCTCAGCGCGCTGATAGCGGTTGCTCTCGTCGGCGCCAGGCTTATGCCTCGCAATCTGACCGGTCTGCCGCTGGTGTTTCTCCGTTTCACTCTCATCATTCCCTTGCGGCTTGCCGACGATTTTAGGAAATATCTCAAGGCGCCGGCCAAACGTTTCTCCTTCACCGTCGTTTGGCAGGGCGTCGGCCTCTGGATCATGCCGCTCGCTCTCGCCGCAGTCTTCGTGTTCCTCTTTGCAGCGGCGAACCCGCTTATCGAGATCGCGTTGCGCAGTATCCGTTTTGCCGTTCTGTTGCAGTTTCTCGACCTGTGGCGGATTGGCTTCTGGATGATGATCGCCGCTGTGATCTGGGCGCTATTGCGGCCGCGCCTGAAGCGTCGCACTGCGAGGTCGCAAGCCGGCAGGGCGTTCGTCATCGTGCCGACCAGGAATGCACCGTTCGGCCAGGCCTCCCTGCTGCGGTCGCTGTTCCTCTTCAACGCCCTCTTTGCCGTGCAGACACTTCTCGATCTCGTCTATCTCTGGGGCGGCGCAAACCTGCCCGATCACATGAGCCATGCCGAATATGCTCATCGCGGCGCCTATCCGCTGATTGCGACGGCGCTTCTGGCCGCCGGTTTTGTTCTCCTCGCCATGCGTCGCGGCGGCCCCGGCGATCAAAGTTCGCTGATCCGCGGCCTCGTCCACGCCTGGATCGGCCAGAACGTCCTTCTCTGCCTGTCCTCGATGCTGCGGCTTGGACTTTACGTCGAGGCCTATTCGCTGACGGAACTGCGCGTTGCCGCCGGTCTCTGGATGGGCCTCGTCGCTATCGGCCTTGTCTTGATCCTGCTGCGCATTCTGCTCAACCGATCCAACGAGTGGCTGATCGCCGCCAACCTCGCTTCCCTGATTGCCGTGCTCTATATCAGCGCCTTCATTGATCTCCCTGATGTCATCGCCCGCTTCAATGTCGCCCACAGCCAGGAGATCAGCCACGATGGCCCGCCGCTCGATATCTATTATCTCTCCACGCTCGGCCCTTCCGCCATTCCGGCCCTTGATCTCCATATTCGCGCGCTACCGGAATACAGAACCGACAAGATCAGCGAAGCACAGCTTATCCGGGGCTCGCTCGTCTGGAAATTCGAGCATCGCCCCCGCGACTGGCGGAGCTGGAGTTTTCGTTCTTCGCGGCTGGAGGCCTATCTTCTGTCTCCTGCCGCCATTGCAAGATAGTGCGAGAACGATAACAACAGGCACGACATATCAACGCAGGACCGGTGATGGCGCCCCGCATTCTCGTCGTCGATGACGAACCTCACATCCGCGACGTGATCTGCTTCGCCCTTGAGCGGGCTGGCCTGGCCTGGATGGCAGCCCGCAACGGCACCGAGGCGATGGCGGCCTTCCGCCGTGGCAACATCGATCTCATCATCCTCGATATCGGCATGCCCGAGATGGACGGTCTGGAAGTCTGCCGCCAGATCCGCAAGACGTCGGGATTGCCGATCCTGTTTCTTTCGGCGCGTGACGAGGAGATCGACAGGATACTGGGTCTCGAAATAGGTGGAGACGATTATGTCACCAAACCGTTCAGCCCGCGCGAACTCGTGGCTAGGGTCAAGGCGATTTTGAAGCGCAGCAGCAATGGGGCAGAGCCTGACAGACGCCACGCCACCCTTGTCGCCGGTGAGCTCAGCCTGGATCGCCGCGGCAGGACGGTCATGTTTGGCGAGAACACCATCGCAATGACCGCGCTTGAATTCGCAATCCTGGACGCATTGTTGTCACGCCCCGATATGGTCTTCAGCCGCGAACAACTGATGGAAGCGGCCTATGGCGCCGGTACCTATGTTGCTGACCGGACGATTGACAGCCATATCCGCAACATCCGGGCCAAGTTCCTGGTGGCCGGCGGCCAGGGGATTATCGCAACCGTTCACGGCATCGGCTTCAAACTCGGCCGTGAAATCGGGAGGAAGGCCTGATGTCGGCACCGAAAGTCAGGACGAAATGGCGGCCGACACTGGCGCTGATTGTCTACGTCGTGCTTCTCGCGGTCATGGCGCTGCCAATCCTGATCGTCATCTGGTTTCGCGCCGTGGAAGCGAGTTCGAACCGGATGGCGCCGGCGGAAATCGGCGCCCTCGCCGTCGTCTTCATGCTGACGCTCGGCGTTGCTTATGTGCTGACGCGCACCATCACAGGGCCTATCGACGCTTTGATCGCCCGAACGGAAGAGATCGCCCGCGGCGGCAAGGGAGCAATCCGGCCGCTGGAAAGCTATGGAACGCGCGAGATCGCTGTGCTGTCGCAAAGCTTCCTTGATCTTGCCGGAAAACTGGTCGATCGCACCGAATACGTGCGTTCCTTTGCCGCCCATGTCTCCCATGAACTGAAATCGCCGCTGACGGCGATCCGCGGCGCGGCGGAGCTTCTGCGTGACGATGATGCCGAAAAGCCGATGACGAAGGTGCAGCGTTTGCACTTTCTCGACAACATCGTCGCCGATGCCGTCCGGCTCGACGCGTTGTTGCAGCGGCTAAGGGAGCTTGCCCAGGCGGAAACGCCCGTGGCCGAAGGCAAAAGCAGCGTCACCGACATTTTATCCTCACTGCGCGGACGGTTTCCCGCCCTCCGTGTTTCCGGCTCAGGTGATACGGAAATATCGGTTGCTCTTCCCCAGGAGGCAGCCGGCATCGTCTTTGCCAATCTTGCCGACAACGCTCTTCAGCACGGCGCCACGCTGTTGGAAATCAGAGTATCGACCGACGCCCGAGCTGCCGTCATTCTTGTCCGTGACGACGGCAGCGGTATCTCCGAGGTAAATCGCCAACGCATCTTTCAGCCGTTTTACTCAACGCGCCGCGAACAGGGTGGCACCGGTATGGGCCTCAGTATCGTCGGCGCCATGCTGAGCTCCCATGGTGGCACGATCCGCCTGCTGCGAGCGACCGGCGCCGGTACCGAGTTCGAAATCACCATACCTTTGCAAATTTTATCTGGCTGAGGTCGCGCCGAAGCGATGTGCGGCGGAACTGACTGCGCTTCTCGACGCCGAGCCGCGATTTGTCTTCGAGACCCCCTCCACGGATTTCAAGCCCGCGCTGCCCTGAGGGAGGGATCAGTTTCCAGGGTCTATCGCCGTCAGCGCAGCCTTCGCGATGACGTCTGCAATGCGTTTGGACAGCGCCGGGTCGGAAGCAGCGCGGGCGAGGGTCACACCGCCACTGAGCATGGCGAGCAGCAAGATCGCCTGGTCTTCCCGGCGCGTTTGAGGTTGACCCGATACCTCACCCTCCGGCAAGCCGGCCGCAATTTCCTCGATGAGACGTTTGAGTTCCACCGTATAGGCGCTTCGTGTTTCATCGTCTGCGCGCACCACGTCGGGGGAAAGGCTCGGCAGAGCGCAGCTCTCACCCAGATCGCAGGTTCTTTTATAGCCGAGATAGTAGCCGACGAATGTCGCCAGCCAGTCTTTCGGTTGACTGGCCTTTAACCCCGCAATTCCTTGCCGCAGCTCTTCTAGGCCGGTTAGCACGGCGGTTCGAAAGGCTTCCCCCTTGGACTTGAAATGTCCGTAGAAGGCGCCGTTGGTCACGCCTGCCGCCTTGGTCAATGCATCGATGCCCGCACCGCCATAGCCTTCCTGTCTGAAAACCCGTCCAGCCGCGGCAATGACCCGCGTTCGGGTCTCCTGCTTATGCTCGGCACTGTAGCGCATGTCCGTCCTTTTTAAGAGCGAGCACTCTTTATGTCTTGCTAAGAGAGTGATCGATGTGTATGAATAAAGAGCGATCGGTATATATCAAAAACGGTCATGGTTCAAACAGGGAGACAATCCGATGCCCATCACGCTCACCGTACCTGAAGGCCTGCTCTCGCTGGAGGGCCAGGCGCAGGCTTTTGCCGGATTGACAGACGCGTTGCTTGATGCCGCGGGCTTGACCGGCAACACTTTCATGACGGCCAATGTCATCGGCACCATCAACGTGCTGCCGCGCGAGCATGTGCTTGCTGCGGGAAAGCCGATCGCTGCGGCTTTCATCGAACTCAAGCTGCCTGAGATTGCGCTGGTAAGTGCAGAGACCAGGCAGGCCTTCTTCGAAAAAGCAGCCGACGTCGTCGAACAAGCCGCCGAGGGCCGGCTCAGGCGAGAACACATATGGTCGAACATCATCTACGCGCCCGAGGGGGCGTGGGGCATCGCCAGCCGCAGCTATAGCAATGCCGATCTTGTCGCCGCTATCCAAGGTGGCGCGACGCAATGACTGTGGAATGCGCAAAAGCGCCGGGCCGGGACACTGAGGCGTCATGGTCCGGAACGGTACGGGAGTGAAGCCATGCAGCTTGCCAACTACTTGTTCTTCGCCAACGGCTGCGAGCAAGCGCTTGCTTTCTACACCGAATGCGGGCTTGGCCAAGTCACGCAATTGAAGCGGCACGGTGCAGACGGAATGTCCGCTGCCCCCGAAGCCATGCGCGGGAAGGTGATGCATGCCCGCTTCGAAGGACCCGACGTTCTTTTCTTCGCTTCGGACAATCATGACGCCGAGCCGATGCGAGGCTCCGCCCACATGCTGATCATGGAAGACCGCGACAGTACCGCCAGCCTCTTTGCACGGCTGGCCGAGGGCGGCAAGATCACGACACCACTCGCCGTCCAGCCATGGGGAAGCTATTATGGCAAGCTCACGGATCGCTTTGGCGTCCAGTGGATGCTAGATTGCCTAAATTAGAGCACGATGCCGAAAAACGGGAGCGGTTTTCGGACTGCGCGCGAGCGTGAGACGATAAGGCCCCGATAGCCGCGAAGTGTCTGCATCTGTGTCACAATCAGAACATCGCGCGCGGACGATAATCGGCCGCTCGCACCAACCAAGCGGCTGCGAGCCGCCCTCCCCGTCTTCGGGTTTCAGCGCGTTGTATAACCGCCGTCGATAACCAGCACTTCGCCGGTGACATAACTTGCTGCCGCCGAGCAGAGGAACAATGCGGCACCCGCCACCTCCTCCGGCTGCCCGACGCGTCCCATCGGGGTCATGCTGCGCCAGGTCGGGAACCAGTCGGGATTGTCGATGCCGCCGCGCGACAGATCGGTCTCGATATAGCCGGGGGCGATGGCGTTGACGCGGATGTTTTCAGCGGCAACCTCGCTGGCGAGGCTCTTCGTCATCATGTGGACCGCCGCCTTCGAGGTGTTATAGGCGACCTGGTTCTGGGGAATGTTGGACACGATGCCCGATATCGAGCCGATATTGAGGATGGCGCCGCCGCCTTGGCGCCGCATCGGTGCTAATGCGGCGCGGCAGGCGCGAAAGACGGCGTCGACGTTGACCGTCATGATTTCGCGCCAGATGGCATCGGAGAATTCGCCGCTGTCGCCGTGAATGGCGATGCCGGCATTGTTGACGAGGATGTCGAGCCGCCCCGCCCGCGAAAGAGTCTCAGCGACGAGTTCGTCGGCAGCGCTTTCCTTCATCAGGTCGACGGCGATGAAATCGCAATCGACGCCGGCCCTGGAGAGCTGGTCTTCCGCGGCCAGATTGCGGGTTCTGCCCGTGATGATGACTTTGGCGCCCGCCTCGCCGAGCGCCTCGGCGATGGCAAGCCCGATGCCGCGCGTGCCGCCGGTCACCAGCGCCACCTGTCCGTTCAGGCGAAATCTGTCGAAGATCATGGCCGTTTCCTCTTGAGTGGGTTCGCGAGTGTTGAAGACGGATGCACTTTCGTCAGATGTCGGCGCTCTGCGGCAGGATGACGAGATCGCGGATCGTAATGTTGCGTGGGCGCGTCAGCATGAAGAGCACGGCTTCGGCCACTTCGTTCGCCTCCATCAGGCCGCCGGCTGCGAGTGCCTCGTCCAACTTCTCCTGTGGCCAATCGCTGAGAAGGGCGGTGACGACTGGGCCTGGAGCGACGGCGCCGACGCGCAAGCCATGCTTGGCCACCTGCCGCCGCAGCGTGTGGACGAATGCCTGGATCGCGTGTTTCGAGGCGGTGTAGATCGGCTCCCAGACGACAGGGATCATGCCGGCAACGGAACTCGTCAGGATGATATCCCCGGTCTTGCGCTCGACCATATGCGGCAGGACGGCATGCACCGAACGGAATGCGGCGTTGATGTTCAGATTGAGCATCCGGTCCCAGGCATCAGGATCTCCGCCCAGCACTTCGCCGCCGATATAAGAGCCGGCATTGGCGTGGAAGATATCCAGTTGGCCGGTTTTTTCCAGTATCTCAGGCATCATCCGTTCGACGCTTTTCGGATCGGTGAGATCGATGACCAAGGGAATGGCGTTGGCGTCGAGTTTCGAGCAGATTTCCCGCAACGCTTCCTCGTTACGGTCGACCAGCACCACCCGAACGCCGGCGGCAAGCAAAGCCTTGGCGCATTCCAGGCCGATACCCGACGCCGCTCCGGTGACGGCCGCGACTTTTCCAGACAGATCCTGTCCCATTTTCTTCCTCTGTTTTCTCAGTTGCTTTAGGCTCGGCCGTGCGAAATTCGCGAGCGGCGTGCCAGCGAGTCGACGATGACGGCGACGGCAAGGACAGCGCCGGTGATCATGTATCGAAGTGACGATGACAGATCGAGAAGCGTCAGCCCGCTGGCAATCGACTGAATGACGATGATGCCGAGAAGGGCTGAATAGGCACTGCCTCGCCCGCCAAACAGGCTCGTGCCGCCGATAACTGCTGCGGCGATGGCATTGAGATTGACGTCGCCGGTGCCGGCTTGCTGACTTGCCGTCGCCAGCCGTGCGGCGGAGAGAACGCCGCCGGTTGCCGCAAGCAGAGCGCACATGACGAAAGCGCTCGTATAGATGCGCGAGACGTTGATGCCGGAACGACGGGCGGCCTCCCTGTTGCCGCCGACGGCATGCATCGAGCGTCCCCATTTGGTGCGCGTCAGCGCATAATTCATCGCGCTGGTGAGCCCGACGAAAAGGCCGAACATCCACGGAATGCCGCGCGACTGGTTAAGATAGAACGCGACAGCTTCCAGGGCGAGTGTGATGATGACGGCGCGTAGAAGCAGCCCGCGGGCCGATTTCGCTGACAGGCCGGCCGCCCGCCGGCGCGCCGAGGTGCGGTAGCTAGCGAAGAAGAAGGCAATGCCGGCAAGTGCCACCAGCAGATAGGCGATCGGGTCCGGCATGACCATGATCTGACCGAAACTCACGAGCCAGGAACCATAGGGAAGATTGATCGAACCGGTCGCTCCGAGGATATAGAGCTGCAGGCCGAGAACCGCGAGCAGCCCGGACAGCGTCGACACGAAGCTCGGCATGCCGAAGCGGTTGAAGAGAAATGCGTAGAGCGAGCCGATCAGGACGCCGACGATCATGGCGGCGAGGACCGCAAGAACCACCGGCCAGCCCTGGTTGACCCAGAAGACGCCGACCAGTGCCGAGGCGAAGCCGCTGACGGAGCCGACGGAAAGGTCGATCTCACCCACCATCAGAATGCAGACGATGCCGAGTGAGATGACACCGACCGTCGAGCAGTCGAACAGCATGTTGACGAGGTTGCTGCTCGAGAGAAACACCGGATTGAGCGCCTGGAACACCGTCCAGATGATCGCCAGGCCGACAATGACCGGCAGCGAACCGAGATCGCCTGAGCGGATGCGATCCCCAAAGGCGCGGATCGAGCCGGTAAGGCTATCGTCATGGCGCACTCTTTCGTCACTTCGGTCGAGCAGCGCAGGTGCCGCCGGCTCATTCTGGATGGTCTTCATCATGGCCTGCCCTCCTCGTTCTGTTGGCTTTGCGCCTGGCGGCGCGACGCGCGGCGGGAGACGGAATTGTTGGATGCACCGGTGATGGCGCTGACGAGCTGCTCATTGGATGCGTCGGGCAGCATGGTGCCATTGTTGCGGCCGAGCCGAAGGACGACAATTCGGTCCGCGACGGCACGAACATCCTCCATATTGTGGCTGATCATGATGACGGCGAGGCCGCGCACACGCACGCGCTCGATGAGGTCGAGCACCTCGGCGGTCTGGGCAACGCCCAGCGCAGCTGTGGGTTCGTCGAGCATGATCAGTTTCGGCTCGAGCAGCAGCGATCGGGCGATCGCGACCGTCTGGCGCTGTCCGCCGGAGAGTGAGGCAACAGGTTCGCGCACGCTCGGAATGCGGGCCGAGAGCTCGTTCAAGAGCTTCCAGGCGGCAATCTCCATCGCAACCTCATCCAGCTGAAATGGGTTGAGTTCCTTGCCGAGGAAGATATTGGCGACGACGTCCAGATTTTCGCAAAGCGCCAGATCCTGGAAGACGGTTGCGATGCCGAGGTCGAGCGCAGCACTTGGGCTCGACAGGTTGGCCGGCTTGTTTTCGAAGAAGATCGTGCCCGAACTTGGCTGATGCACGCCGGCCAGGATCTTGACCAGCGTCGATTTGCCAGCGCCGTTGTCGCCCACCAGCGCCACCACCTCGCCGGCATACACGTCGAGGTCGATATCGGTGAGCGCCGACACTGCCCCGAAGTTCTTCGATATTCCACGCAGACTGAGGACAGGCTGACGGGAAGGGTCAGGAGTATGAGAGGTTTCAGACATCGCCTGGCCTTCGAAAAAGGAAAAATCGGAAGCGCGACCGGTGGTCCGGCCGCGCATTCCCTTGGCTCTATTATTTGGTGATGCCGAGCTTCTTGCAGCCGTCGGCATAGCGGCCGGTGCACAGTTCCTCGGCGGTGTTGATCTTCTTGTCGATGATCTCGGCCTTGAGGTTTTCAGCAGTAACGACGGCAGGGACGAAGAGCTGCGCCGGCGTGTCGTAGAGCGTCATTTCGGCCTTGATCGTTTCTCCGGCCAGAAGCTTCACGGCGACGTCGGCAGCGGCAGCGGCGACGATTTCGCTCGGCTTTGAAATCGTATTGTACTGATCCCCTGCGATGATCAGCTGTAGTGCCGCGATCGTCGCATCATTGCCGGTGACCGGCGGCACCGGATCGACACCTGCTGCCTTGAAGGCTGCGATGGCGCCACCCCCAGTGCCGTCATTGGCAGCGACCACGCCGACGATCTGTTTGCCGAAACGGGTGATCTGGCCGCCCGCCCATTGCTGGGCGTTCGCGGGCTGCCAGTTCGGCGTGTCAAATTCGGCAAGCGTCTTGTAACCGCCGCTCGCCAGACCCTCGTGAATGCCGTCCTTGATCAGCCCGGCAGCCGCATCGGTCGGCGAACCATTGATCTGCAGGATGCCGCCGCCATCGGTCGGCACGTTCTGCGCCTTCAGATGCTGGACGAGCGATTCCGCAATTGCCTTGCCGATCGCCTTGTTGTCGAAGGAGACGTAAAAATCGGCCTTGCCTTTCGGGATCGGGCGGTCATAGGCAATGACCTTGACGCCCTGGCTCTGTGCAAGCTGGACGAGCGATGCGGCGGCCGCCGAATCCACCGGGTCCAGCACGATGACTTTGGCGCCTTGCGTGATGGCCGAATTGAACTGTTGCTGTTGTTTTGCGATATCGGCATCGGCGTTCTGATAGAGAACCTTGCACGACGCACAAAGCTTCTTCATTTCCGCGACGAAGCCCGGGTGGTCGTGCTCCTCGTAGCGGGTCGATCCCTGGTCGGGCATGAGGAATGCCACTGTCGCATCCGCAACGGCGGTTTGCGCAAAGGCGGAAGTACCACCAAGCAAGGACAGGACAAATACCGCGGCGCCTGCCGCCTTTGTTGAGAATTTCATCATTTCCATCTCCTCCCGTTGAAAAAATTGTGTTGTGATCGCACTGTTCTGCTGTGGCCGTTCGGCTGAAGGAACGGTCGCGCCTGCCCCGGCGGTTTGACGTCTTTGAGGACAAGCATTTCCAATCGCGAGCCGCTCATCGCGTGCCCCCGTTCAAGTCAGTGTCAGTATTGGTTCCTCCTCCTCGTCCTCCCTCGTCCTTTGGAGGTGCTCGTTCGGCTCCTCTAGGCCGCCTTTGCCACGTTGATATTGTCGCCCAACAACCGCCTGAAGCGAGAAGGCGTCATGCCCTTTTCCGCGAGAAACTGCCGGTTGAAGTTGGACAGATTGTTGAAGCCGACCTCGAAGCAGATATCGGTGATCGATGCGTGGTCATCGCTCATCAGGATCTGGCAGGCGAGATTGATGCGCAGGCGTTTCACATACTGTACCAGCGACATGCCGGTATGGCGGCGGAATGCGCGCGAAAAGGCGCCGGTCGACTGGTCAGCAATCGTCGCCAGATCGGCTTCGTCGAAGGATTTCGTCAGGTTCTCTCTGATATAGGCGAGCGCCTTGTTGATGCCGGCAGACATGTAGCCAGATGGATCGGGCAGATAGCTCGGGCTGGCGAGAAGCTGGGAATCCTGCGCCCGGCTGAGCAGGCCGACGATCATCATGAACAGCTCGATACGACGCACACCGTGTGCCTCCTGCACCTCGTTCATCAGGGGAGCCACCTGCCGGCTGGTATCGGCGCCGAAGAGCACGCCGCGCCGCGAGGCTTCAAGAACCGGATCGAAGGGCCCGAGTTCGGCCAGCACCTTCATAGTACCGCTGATGAAATTCTCGCTGAACTGGATGAGCTGGCATCGAAGCGGAATGCTCGATCCTTTCGGGACATCGCTGATCCAGTTATGGGGAAGATTAGGTCCGGCAAGCACAAGGTTGCCCGGTTCAAATTCGCCGATGAAGTCGCCGACGAAATAGCGTCCCGTCGTCGCCACGACGAGATGAAGTTCGTATTCCGGATGAAAATGCCAGCGAACCGTATGGTAGGGATAGCCATGCGCCTTCGTCGCGAAAGATTCGCCGGGCCGGATCTGAACCACTTCCAAGTCGGGTTCCATTGTTTCCTCCTCCAAGGACTGTTCCAGGCCGTCCGCCAAATTCCCTTTTTGGCTTTATTGTTAAGGAGAGTGTAATGGTCTCGTGTCGTGCCCGCCACCACGATTCCCGGGTAAAACCGATACTTTTTTGACAATTGACACTGCGCAGCCGGTGTAAAGACGACAGCAACCCGCATGCACATCGTCCAACGGCGTACCTCAGGCGGCCAAGGCGGCAATCACGTTTCTGACCAGCGCAGAAGAGGACAGCCGGCTCGTGGCGCAGCTCGGAGCGCCGATCGCGCCGACACGCACGGAAACGCCACCACGCGCATTGGCGATCGCAAACATCGACTCGTCGGTCAGATCATCGCCAATGGTAATCGGCGAGCGGTTCTTGAACGGGTCGGACTGGAAGAACCGCTCCAGCGCATCGCCCTTGCTCGACCGTGCCGGGCGCAGCTCGAATACCATCTTGCCGAGCTGCAATGCCCAGTTCGGCCCGGCTAGCTCCGCATAGTGGTGCATGCGGTCTTCGAGCACCTTTTCATATTCCGGCGCCAGCCGGTAGTGGGCGGCAACGGCCGCGCCCTTGTCCTCGATCAGGACGCCAGGGTAGTGCTCGGCTTCAGCGGTCAGCGCATGTTTCAACGCCTGAAACTCAGGTGTCGCCTCGAGCGTCTGCATTCCGGCGGCGTTCCTGATTTCGGCGCCGTGCAGGCCTGCTGTCGGAAATGCAAAGGGTTTGAACAGCGCGTCTGCATAAGCAAGAGACCGTCCGGTGACCAGCGCCAAGGCGCCGCCGAGCTTGTTCGACAGGCGATGAAGTTGTCCAGGAAGCGCCTCTGGAACCTCTATCGCATCCGGTGTGGGTGCAAGATTGAGCAGCGTTCCGTCGATATCGAGAAACATTGCCCAGCGGTCCGGTTCCTCCAAGACCAGTGAAAGCATTTCCTGTGTAGCGGCATCGTCCTGCACGGCATTCTCCAAACTCTGCAATCATTGAAGCTAGGTCGCCAACCGGCAAGGGCAAGGTGATTTTTCAGAGTCCGGAACATCCAGAGGATAGTTCGCGTTGTATCTCGCCGCCCGTTCGAGCACTCGCGCCGTAGAAGGTACATTGATGGCCAAAAGCAGTTCCGATCCCCGTGATGAGATCAATGCCCCGTTGGCACATGGCGCTTTAAACCTGCCATTGGTAGCGATCGACGATTACAATAACGAACTGCGTGACAAGGATGGCTTCGTTGGCGACAACGCCAACAAAAAGACGTTCCAACAAAAGCTCGACGATTGGAGAAAACGCATCCGCAAGGTTGGAGACGACCCGATCGGCAAGACCGCGACGGAGAAACTCTCCAAGAAAAAAATCGACGCTATTTTGAAGGGCGATGATTTGGCGGCGGCGGCGTTGGTCATGGGGGCAGTGGAGGATTTTGCGCAAGACTTTGCCGATGTGATAGCAAAGTTTCTGAAAGACAAAGGCTGGGGAAAGACAGAACGCATCGTCGTTGGCGGCGGCTTTCGTCGGAGCCACTTTGGCGAACTGACAATCGCCAGGACCATGGTCATTCTTAAAGCGGCCGGCGTCGACGTCGAAGTCGTGCCGATCGTACATCACCCCGATGAGGCCGGACTGATCGGTGCGATCCACCTGATGCCGCGCTGGATGTTCAAGGGCCACGAGGCGATCCTCGCCGTTGATATCGGCGGCACGAACGTTCGCGCCGGCGTCGTTAAATTCGGAAAGGACGACGTGCCGAATTTCGCGGATGCAAGCGTCTGGGAATCCACCATCTGGCGTCATGCCGACGATGAGCCAAGCCGCACCGCCACGATCGAAAGGTTGGCGGCGATGTTGCGGGATCTGATCGGCAAGGCCGAGAAGGCCAATCTCAAGCCAGCGCCGATCATCGGGATCGCATGCCCCGGCATCATCAAAGCCGATGGTTCAATCGAACGTGGCGGACAAAACCTGCCGGGCGGAAACTGGGAGAGCGACAGTTTCAACCTTCCCGCCGCACTGATGAAGGCCATTCCTGAGATCGGCGACGACAGCACATTCGTGATGATGCACAACGATGCAGTCGTGCAGGGATTGTCGCAGATCCCTTTTATGAGCGACGTGTCGAGATGGGCTGTGCTGACCATAGGCACGGGGTTGGGCAATGCGCACTTTACCAATCGCGAGGGCACGAAGGTGCGATAGTGGAATGCCTGCCTCGCGCCACTCTACGTAAGGAACGCTGGATCGGCCGCGATGCTTGCGATCCGCGATTAGGCTTTGCCGCCGGCGTGCCGCGTTATGGTAAATAGCAGGTAAACAAGAAGGAATTCCGTGGACGGAAGCGAACTCGCCAATAAGTTCCGCTAGAAGACGGCGGCTTTGCCAACTTGGAGGTGAGATCTGGTTGCCCGGGCTACCCAATAACGTCAGCAATATCTCGGTACGATTGCTGCGAGCACTGTCGATGATACTCGCCGAAACCTGATTCGCCTAGCATGCGCTGTATTCATCGTGGCGGTTGATGACAGCCTGGGATGTCTGCAACCCTGTTCGCGCTCAACCCGGCACGTGACTAGACTGGTGCCATTGACCTGGCCTGGCGATTATCGGATCTGCGTACAAACGAACCGGAACCCCTTGACGCCAGCCGCTCCCAGTATCTCCCTGACTTCGATCGGCACGAAAATTCGGGCTGCGGGTCCCCTCCCCCGTTGGTCCGCAGCAGCACCCTTGCCTGTGGTAAAACCCAAATCGCAGTCTCCAAATTCTGGCGATGCCGCATGATCTGCGATAGCCCAGTTCGCCGGTGCCGATAAGATGGGGCCTTTCGCATGTCAGGCCGCTCCTGCGCGCCACTCTTCTATCCTTGCGCGGGGAAGAGACCCGAGCGGCGAGCGTCGCCGCCAAAGGTCGCGTTTCGGATCGGCGCTTGAAGATGGGGCTCTCCCCTCCCCTTCGCGCGTGCTTGGAAAAGATGGTGATAACGCCGGCTGGCGGTTCTCGGCGGCTTCAAATTGCGCTTATCTCCAAGGCTTCACGCAATCGATGCGCAGACGAAAGATGGATCATGAATTTCAAGGGAATAAGCGCTCCGCTCAATGCTGGCCGTCTGGAACAAATGCTCGGCCTTGCGCAGCCACGGCGCGATGCCGCAACCCAGGACACAAATGACAAGTCCGCCGGCAACGAACCTGTCCGCGGGATGGAAACCGAAAGCCTGTGCCGTTCATCTGCCTATAAATGAGAAACGGATTGTCTGGTCCGACGTGCTCAAGCAGTGGATGTTGTTTTCCGGTGAGTCGGCAACTGCGTTAGCGTCTGGCATCGACGGGTGCGGGCACCGCCGCCATTGTCAGCTGACAATTGAGCTAAGATTCCGGAATTCCACATGATTTTTTCGTTGAATCCTGTCTGTTATCCATTGGCTAACCAAGAAATCGCTTGACGGAGTCGGCAGACTCACGATCATTTGCGCAAAATGACCCGATTTATCAGGATTTGCGTGAATGCCGACTAAGGCCGCGATTGTTGAGAAAGCCAAGAGAGCGAGTCGAGTCTCGATCGACGAGACGATCGCGCAGGACTCGACGATGCTCAGCAGCCAATTGCAGGTGCTGTTCGAGCGGTTGTTTTCGCCCGACGCCCGCAAATCGCTACGGCGGTTCAGCAGCACCGAGACTGCCAAGCTGCTCGGCGTTACGGACAGCTATGTTCGCCACCTTGCCGCCCAGGTGGAAAGCATCAATCCGGAAAAGACGGCGGCCGGTCGACGGGTCTTCTCGCTTGAGGAAATCCATGCGATGCGCCACCATCTCGGGCGCACCAAACCGTCCTATCTGCCGATGCGCCGGCCGGGTGACCATCTCCAGGTGATCGCCGTCACCAATTTCAAAGGTGGCTCCGGCAAGACGACGACATCCATCCACCTGGCGCAGTTCCTGGCTCTTCGCGGCTACCGCGTGCTCGCCGTCGACCTCGATCCGCAGGCGTCGATGTCGGCGATGCTCGGATATCAACCCGAATTTGACGTCGGCGAAAACGAGACGCTTTATGGTGCCATCAAATATGACGAAACGCGCCGCGACGTAGCCGACATCGTTCGCCAGACCTATTTTCCGGGGCTCGATCTCATTCCCGGCAATCTCGAACTGCACGAGTTCGAACACGATACGCCAAAGGCGCTCGCCGACACCAACCGCGACGACAAGGACATGTTCTTCATGCGGGTCGGCAATGCGCTGCATTCGCTGGAGCAGAGCTACGATGTCGTCATCATCGATTGCCCCCCCACCCTCGGCTTTCTGACGCTCTCTGCTCTTTGTGCCGCTACCTCCGTCCTTATCACCGTCCATCCGCAGATGCTCGACGTTGCGTCGATGAACCAGTTCCTGACGATGACCTCCGACCTTCTGGCCGTGGTCAAGCAGGCAGGCGGCAATCTTGATTACGACTGGATGCGCTATCTGGTCACCCGCTATGAGTCCAATGATGGACCGCAGGCGCAGATCGTTGCCTTCCTGCGCAGCCTGTTTGGCGAGCGTGTGCTGACCTCGATGATGGTCAAGTCGACAGCGGTCTCGGATGCTGGCCTGTCGAAACAGACGATCTACGAGGCCGGACGCGACACGATGCATCGCCAGACCTATGACCGCGGGGTGGAATCCGTCGACAGCGTCAATGCCGAGGTCGAGCAACTCATTCGTAGTGCATGGAGCAGGACATGAGCCCAAAAGGACGCGACATCCTGAAGAGCATGGTCGGCGCTGTCGAACCGACACGGCCGGACGTGCCAAGCGTGCAACAGCCGCATCGGCCTTCGGGAGCGGTCAAGGCGATGAACCTGTCACTTGGACGGCTGGGAGAGGAAGCAGCCGCCGCTAAGGCACTGCGGGAATCGCTGGCTTCCGGCGACAAGGTGCTGGAGATCGATCCGGCTGCGGTCGAAATGTCCTTCATCCGCGACCGCATCCCGGTCGACAAGGATGCCGAGTTCGAGCGATTGAAGCAGTCTATCCAGGAAAGCGGACAGCAGGTTCCGATTCTGGTGCGGCCGGACCCGGCAAGGGCCGGGCACTACCAGGCCGCCTATGGCCACCGGCGCCTGCGGGCGGCAGCAGAGATCGGGGTTCCTGTTAAGGCCGTTGTACGTAAGCTCACCGATGAAGAGCTGATCCTCGCACAGGGTCAGGAGAATGGCCCGCGTGTCGACTTGAGTTTTATAGAGCGGGCACTGTTTGCACGCCGCATGGACGAGCATGGCTTCAGCCGTGACATGATTTCCAAGGCACTGGCGACAGACAAGCCGGAAACGTCAAGGCTCCTGCAGGTGGCTCAGACGATCGATCCCGAGATCATTCTCGCCATCGGGCCGGCCCCCAAGGTCGGACGCCCGCGCTGGTTGGCGTTTGCCGAGAAATTCAGGGAGACGGGCGGGCAGAAAAAGGCGCAGGCTGCCATCAGAGCTGCTGGTTTCGTGACGTTGGAGACCAACAGCCGCTTCGATGTCATCTGGAAGGCGGTAGAGGAGAAGAGTGCACCTCAGCGGGCCGAGCAGACGCTCCGGACCCAAGGCGGCGCTCCGCTTGCTTTGGTGGCCCGGTCCGGCAAAACCTTTCGCATCACCGTCAAATCGGCGGCGTTTTCGGAATTCCTGGCTCAGCGGTTGGTAGGCCTCGCCGCCGAGTTCGAAGAGGAAAATGAGGGAAAATGAGGCAGTTAGGCCGGTTGTCAGCTGACAATTCGGATAGGAGATAACGCGCAAAAGAAAAAAGCCCCCGAACGTCACCGTCGCGGAAGCTTTCCTCGTAGTCCTGAACACCTCCGAGAATCGCACTTCCGAGAATCGCTGTCAAGAGTTTTTGGCGCCGTTTTGGTGAGCGGATTTCTTTTGCCTCGTTGAGGTGGAAGATATGGAAACCGGAAGTGTAACGACGCCCTTCGGGCGGCGGTCGATGACGCTTGGCATGCTTGCAAGCCAGGTCATGGCTGGGGAGATCAAACCGGATCAGTCTGTCGATAAGTGGAAATTGTTTCGCGCGCTGTGCGAAGCAAAGCCGCTGCTCGGCATTGGCGATCGGGCGCTTGCCGTGCTCAACGCGCTTTTGAGCTTTTATCCGAAGAACGAACTGGCCCAGGGAAACGGTTTGATCGTCTTCCCGTCGAATATCCAGCTTTCGCTCAGAACGCATGGCATGGCCGAACAGACGGTGCGGCGTCATCTCGCCGCGCTCGTCGACGCAGGTCTTCTGCTGCGCAAGGATAGCCCCAACGGCAAGCGTTACGTCCGCAGGGACAGGGCAGGGGAGGTCGACGAGGCGTTCGGCTTCTCGCTGGCGCCGCTCCTTGCCCGTGCCGACGAGATCGAACAGCTCGCGGCCGAGGTTATGGCTGAGCGGCTGCATGTCCAGCGTCTGCGTGAACGCATCACCCTTTGCCGCCGTGACATTGCAAAACTGATCGAAGCGGCCGTTGAAGAAGAGATCCCTGGGGATTGGCAAGGCCTATACCGCGAATTCCGGGACCTGATCGAAGGCCTGCCGCGATCGCCGACGACAGCACAGCTTGAACTGTTGCTGGATGAATTGACGGGCCTGCGGACAAATATCCTTAACCAGCTGGAAATTCAGGTTAAATCAACAAAACAGCGCGGCAATGCCGATTATATCGAGCGTCACATACAGAATTCAAATCCCGAATCTATTTCTGAAGTTGAACCAGGCTTCGAAACGAAGCAGGGCGCGACAGCTGAGCCAGACAACGACCGAGGGGCCGTGACGGCAGAGAAGGGAAGGGGTAAGGCAACCCATCCCTTCCATCAGATGGAGGAAGAGCAAAGTCGACGGCCGGGGGGCCGCAACGATGGTGGCGGACTGAAATCCTTCCCACTTGGCCTGGTTCTGCAGGCCTGTCCGGAAATCCTTGCCTATGGGCCGGATGGCGCAATCCGCAACTGGCGCGATCTGATGGCCGCAGCCGTCATCGTTCGATCGATGCTGGGCGTCAGTCCATCGGCCTACGAAGAGGCCGCCAATGTGATGGGTCCGGAAAACGCCGCGACCGTGATGGCATGCATCCTGGAGCGAGGCGGCCACATTAATTCGGCCGGTGGCTATCTTCGTGGCCTGACGCGGCGAAGCGAAAAGGGCGAATTCGCGATCGGCCCAATGCTGATGGCGCTTCTGCGGGCAAATGCGCCGGCCGGGCGGAAAGTTGGATAGGCCTTCGGCTCCGTGCGGGCGGCGCCGATAGATAGCTAAGCTCGGGCAAAACTCTGCAGGCTGCTACGAGATTATCCATCACGACGATGTCGCCGGGTTTGAGCACTGGTACGAGTTGCTGCTCGACATAGGCGCGAAAGCACTCACCCTTGATCGAGTCCATCGAAGACACAGGGTGCGGTGAGCCGATCGCAGCGCAACGCGCCGAGGAAAGTCAGGGTGCGCTAATGTCCGTGCGGGGCGAAGCTGCGCAGGCGTTTGCCCTTCGGCCCCCACCCTCGAAGCGCCGCCATGTTGGTCTTGATCCAGGTTTCATCGATAAAGACCAGCCGTCTTGGATCGAGGCCAGACTGCCAGGATCGCCAGCGCTGTCGCCGTTGCGCAACGTCAGCGCGCGCCCGGTCAAGGGCGAACAGTGTTTTTTTGAACCGCAATCCCTCACGCCGCAGGAACTGCCACACCGTATCGTGGGATACCTTCACCCGTGACATCGATCGGGGCCGCGGAAAATCCTCTCGTGCCAAGAAGAGGCCGAAGAGGGTGCCATCCACCAAGCCGGCTGCGCCGGACGCAACAACGGGCGAAAAGCCATCGCGGCAGCGGCAGGGGAGGGGCTCATTCGCAGGCGGTAGGGCCTCAACTCCTGACTGCAGTCTCTCTTCCGCCATGATCACGCCGCCCGGACATCGGTTTGAGCGAAATCGTTGCCCTTGAACAGCAGCGGCTCGCCGGACGCTTTCGCCAGAGCATAGGCAAAGCAGTCGCCAAAGTTGAGACCGGCCTTGTGACGACCTTTTCCGAAATCGAGAAACGCCTGCCTTGCCAATTCGCCATGCTCGAGCGTGACAGGCTCGATGATGATGCCGGCGCGCCGGAAGAAGGCCTCGGCCTGGCGCATGCCGTCGGGGCCGAGCTGACCCTCGACCACCATCGACAACTCGACGTAATTGGCGACGCTGATCCGCGTGAGCTCCGCGTCATGGATGATCTTAACGAAACTCGCCGCCTCGGGCTCACGGTAGAGGATTGCGACCAGGGCCGAGGTATCGATGATCATTTCGGCAGGCCGTTCTCGTCGTAAAGGAACTCGGCATGGTCGACATAGGGGCGTTTGACGTGCGCTGCGGCGCGATCGGCGATCGCCAGGAGCTCCTCGACGCTGGCACGCCCCTTTCGCCGTTCGATCTTCGCGAACCGCTCGCGCAGCGCCTCGGTGACAACGCGGGTCATGCTTTCTCCCGTGGCGTGGGAGATCGCCTGCGCCAAGCGATGGGCTTCCGGATCCTTGATGCTGAGGCTCATTCCGATAATTTCCGTCTAGAAAAATAGCGTTCTTTCTAGATTTCTATGCGCAATCTTCTTCATTTTCAAGCCTGTCGAATAATGTCCGATAAATTACCGGACATTTAGATGGAGCCACCTAGAGCATTCGAGCAGCGCGACCGCTTCGCCGCGTAGCGTTGTTATAGTAGCTGGATGCCTGCTGCACAGAGCGGTGGCGCGATTGCTCCATGGCTTCGGGAAGCGGGATGCCGCGGTTCGCAGCCTCCGTCAGATAGCCCGACCGAAGTCCATGCGCCGAAAACTCCCCAGGCTCCAGCCCAGCCTCTGCCACCCGCCGCTTGACGATATCGTTGACCGCTTTTGGGTCGAGCGCCCGTCGGGATACATTGCCCCAGCGATCGATCGCTCGAAACACGCTGCCGCCGTCGACTTTTGCAGCCGTCAACCAGGCATTCAGCGCGTCCACCGGCCGGCCGGTCAGATAGACGACCTCGTCCTGGCTGGCACCGGAATTCTTGGTGCGGCCAAGATGGATGGTGAGCGAGGGGAGGGGGATGTCGTCCTCACCGGTGACCGGCGCCTCGACCGTCAGTTGCTCCCGGCGCAGACCCGCGACTTCGCTGCGACGACGACCGCCGGAGGCGAAGGCGACCATTAGGATCGCCCGATCGCGAACGTCGCGCAAACTGTCACTCCTGCAGGTCGCGAGCAGCCTGGCCAGCACCTCGCCGGTGACCGCCTTGGCGCTTTTGCGGCGGCGTGGCCGCGGCACGGCGCGCACCGCCAGCCGGATCGCCGACTTCAGGGCAGGGGAGGTGAAGGCGCCGTCGAGGCCGCGCCATTTGGTCAGCGTCGACCAGTTGGCGAGGCGCCGCCGCACCGTGTCGGGTGCGTGTGGCCCCAGAGACCTCAGGAAGCCGCGAAAGCGCAAGACGTCTTCGACATCGGCCGGCATGCCATGCTCGGGGTCGTTTTCGCGCCGTTGCGGATCCCACAGATGGTGGGCGACAAATTTAAGCAGCAGCGCCTCCGCCGCTGGCCAGGGCAGGGCGCTACCCGTCGCCGCAAGCGACCAGGCTTCGAGATAGGCGAGGTCGGAGGTCAGTGCCCGCAGCGTGTTGTCGCCCATACCGGCATTGACGAGATGCCGCAGCGTCTCGACATCCTGGTCGGTCAAGAGCTCGGCGAGCTTGTCACGGCGGTCGATCGGCAGCACGGCTGCGATGGTGTCCAGGGCCTCGGCGCGGCTGGTGACGGATGCAGAATGCGTGACACTCATCGCGGCGCGCCGTCTGCGTCGTAGAAGTCATCGTGCGCGGACGTCAGATCCACGTCTTTCGGCCTGCCTGTCGCAGCAATAGCCCAGACATCATCGAGCGAAGAAGGTCTTCCGGCCTCGGCGATCCTGCTGGCTGAAGCGGCCGCTACCCCGTCGCCAAGGCTCTTCGTGGGCTGGTCAGATCCGAGAACAGGGCTCGAAGAAAACGCGGTGAGCCTTGCAACAGGTCGTCCGTCCCGGCACACATAGACCTCGTCCTGACGGGCCAATTCGATGAGCTCCTCCAAGCGTTCCGCGGCTTCCTGGACATCAGCGAATATCATCATCACCAACCTCCTTACCATACCCGTTCGTGCAGCACCGCATCGAAGGCGGTGTCGAGCGACACGAAGGCACAATGTTCCAACCGCGTCTGGGCGGCGAGAATGCGGTCCCAGGGATCGCGGTGATCCCAGTCGAAGCTTGCCGCCAGTTCGGCGTGCAGGTCGGTGATGGCAAGTGTCTGTAGGCCACTGTCAGCGACGGCAGCGCGCAGTTCCTGCGGCCTAAGATCGAGCTTTTTCAAACGCATCTTGTTGTCGAGCTCGTAGAAGGACACGGCGCTGACGAGGACGCTGTTGGCCTTGTCCTCGATCAGCGACCGGGCCATCCCGGACAGCCGCTCGCTACCGATTGTCCACCAGTAGACAGCGTGGCTGTCGAGCAGAATCTTCATGGCTGGGGCTCGCGCTCGGATGGACCACCCTGCCAGACGCCGACATCATCGTTCCAATCGCCGGCGTCGATTGCCACTTGTTCGGCATCGACCTCGTCGAACAGGTCGTCGGGCAGGCCGCGCTGGCGCAGCAAGCCGAAGGGGCGCTTGCCGCCATCGGCTGGGCCGATGCGGGCATAGATCTCACTGCCCCGCATGATAATGATTTCTTCGCCCTGGTTGGCGCGCTCGAGCACCTCGGCGAAATTTTTCCGCGCTTCGCTGATCTTGTAGCTGGTCTGGGACATCGTGCGCTCCGATTTTGCCTCTCAAGCTGCACGATAGCACCGTAAACCCGTGCGTACAATCCATCTGTACGTATCACTTCCGATAAGAGCTACTTATCGATGGTTATAACTTTTCAGAAAATCCCGAGCGATGACGGAAGCTAGCATCCATATCGCTTCTGGTTAATGACGTGTTTACCATGATTTCAATGTCTTACGATCTCGCCAAATTGCCAATCTCCAGCTTGCTGGGGGTAAGCGGGGCTGATTTGGTGGCCATGCCGACACAATCAGCATGTCTGACCCAGAGCAGGGTGCTAGTTGCGCAAAGGATCGAGAGCGTTCAGGCGCGTGCTGCAACCATCGAGGCGAGGGGTGCCACAAGATGATCTTCGTCATTGATCCCCAGCCGATCGCCGAGATAGTGCCAGAACGACAGGCCGAGCTTTTGGGCAGGTCTTCATCAGGCCGAGCATGCTGTCGCGCGCCTGCCGACCGCTGCGACTGACCGTGCCGCCGGAAATCTTTCGCTTGATGACAAGTCCCCGCAGATCTCTTTCCGACGCATTGGTGTGGAGCGGGTTTCAGGCCGCTCCAGCACCCGCAGCAGTTCGTCCTTGCGGCGACCCAGTCGAAGCAGCAGTTTGTCGAGGTCGCCATAACCGGTGCGCAGCGAAAAGATCCGATCGAACCGAGCCTGAAGGCCCCGGGCTGCACGGGGATCAGGTCTTCGCCGATAGGCTTTCAGGGTCTTGTAAAAGTGCCAGACAAGCTCGCGCAGGGTTTCGACGTGTTTCACTTGGCCGGGCGTCGCCGGCATCAGCTTGTGCAGCAACCGCTCGGCGTGGACCCAGCACAGCGCATGGGTGCCGACGCGGAATTGTCCGGCATCGTCGGATACGATCACCGCATTGCCGACCAGACCGTGATGGCGGATGGCGCCCCAGATGCCGGCCTCGGCAAACGGGCGGATTATGTCCTTGTCGAAGATGTCGATACCATTGGCGGCCAGATACTCGAGAAACGGAACCTGATTGGCAAACCGCCGCGGTTCACATGTCTTCAACCGCGCCAGAAGGGCGGGGTCCACCTGACGGGTTTCCAGAAAGGTGAAGGCGGCATCGTTGAGAACATAGTCCTGATAGTTGCCGCGCAGCAGGGCCAGAAAATTCAGCCGCGACTTCGACGGCGTCGTGCGGAAGGCGGTGAACTGTTCGCCGCCGATCTGTGTCGTATGGAAATTGCGATTGGCATGGCGGGCACCTGTATCGTCGACCGTGACAAAGGGAGCCGAGACCAGGCCGGCATGCAGCACGGCGGCATCCTCTGCATGAAAGCCATCCAGCCGCTCTGTCAAAAACCGGATGACCTGGCGTTTGGTCGCGATCATCGCTAGCGATGACGCTGTAATTTCGACACCGACATCGTTCAGCAAGGTCGTCAATCGCTGCGTTGTGACCTGCCCATGGCTATGAAGCATCAGGCAGAAGCGACGCAGACTGGCGCCGTAGCCGCCCTTTATCCCTGCTGGCAGCGGCGCAATGATCGTGCGTCCTTCCGGTGTCACCCAGCATTCGCGGCGATAGCGCACCACTTCGGCCCGCACAACCAGATCCCGGACCACGCAATCCTTGTAGCCTTTAAACCGCGATCCAGTTGGGGCTCTGGCAGGCAGTACCTCTTGGCGCGTGGCGCTCCCCGTGTCGCCCTTCGGCCCGCGACGCCGCGCAGGCTTTCGGCTGCCGGCAACCGCCTTGTCGCTCGTTGCCTGCTCCATGCCCGATGGCCTGAACGGTGGGCGTGGCGGCAGGTTTTTAAGCCGCGCAATCTCGTCGCGCAGAAGCTGGTTGTCGACCTTCAGCCGGGTGTTCTCGATCCTGAGCACATCGTTTTCTTCTCGAAGCTTTCGGTTGTCAGCCTCAAGCGCCTCAATCCGGATTTCTGCCCGATCGGCCCGCGCCACAAGTCCCGTCACCAATTCCCGCAGCGCCTTCAGCGACAGCGTATCAGCATGCTCGGCCATGGGGAGGCGGCGCTTCGTCATAAAGGAAGTGAATCATGATTCACAAAAAATCGGAATCCCCCGTGCCAGCAGATCTGCTCCAGTTACCTGTTGCTGCCGATTTCCGACGCCACAGCCGCACTGGCGCGGCTCGACGAACGGATCGCCCGGTCTCCGGTCGGGCCGGGATGGATCGAACGATCACACTTCGCAGACGCCTGTGCCTCGCTGTGGATCGACGGCGACCTGGTGCATCTCGAAGACCTGGTGCTGCATGACGCCGGCGCCGATATCCGCGCCCCCACCCACGAGCTGACCATCGCCCGCGACGTGCTGCGGACGTGCCGCCGGATAGCGTCGCAGCCGCCCGGCTGGCCGCTCAATGCCGACGGTCTGCGCAGCCTGCGCGGGCAGGCGTGGCCTGCAGCATCCCATGGCGCCGACAGCACCGTGGCGAACAGTGTTGTCGAACCGGATGTAGAGATGGCTGGGGTAGGGGAGGGGGAGGATATCACTGATGTTGCCAACCCTCTCGACGCAGAGTTTGGCGCCATCGATGCTGTGCTGGCCCGATCGCAAGCGGCCATCGAACAGGCAACGGCGCCGGGCCGTGCCGTCGCGCGCGAAAAGGATCCGCTGGTCTACGATCTCGACTGGGACGAGGACGAACGGCTCGGCGAATGGCGGGCGGTGCTGCGCGAACTCGACGGCTTCCCACCGGTGCTGCAGGCGGTTGTCGCCCTCGATGCGCGGAATGGTTTGGAGGTTCTGCAGCACGCCCCTTGGCTCGGCCGCCTCCTGGCCGCCTCGATCCTGCGCCAGGGCCGGTGTGACGACCGGAGTGCATCTGGCTGCCTTCAATCTTGGCCTGAAATCCATACCCGTCGATCGGCGCCGGCACCGCGATCGCGAAACCCGCTTGCTGGCGCTTCTCGCCGGCATCACCGCCGCGGCCGATCTTGGCCTCAAGGAGCACGACCGGCTTACCCTTGCCAGGCAGGCGATGGAGGGAAGGCTGGTCGGCCGGCGTCGGTCGTCCAAACTGCCGGAGTTGATCGAGCTGGTGATGGCGCGGCCGCTGGTGTCGGCCGGCATGGTGGCCAAGGCGATTGACGTGACGCCGCAGGCGGCGGTGCGGATCGTCGGCGAGCTGGGTTTGAGGGAGATGACGGGGAGGGGGAGGTTTCGGGCGTGGGGGGTGCTGTAAGGACCAAATTTGGTGAACGCTCCGGCCCTTCCCTACCGTTGTAGTTGTGGCGTTTGTGGCGCTTCTCGTGTAACCCAAGAGTTGCAACCATGTACCGAGACATCATGCATAAGCAAGCGCCGCCAAAGGCCACATTGAACAAATGGCTCACCAGCTATTCCTCGTCTAAAAAGGGCTACGGTCATATTCTGCTGGAACAGATCGTTCCCGGCGACGCAACGATACGCGAGGGCCTCCGACCCTATTTCGAGTCCGCGCATTCGGATGCTCGCGAGTACTTTCATGCCTATGCGGGCATGAGCCTCCATCCGGATGCCGGAGCTCCGGGATGCAACGCAAAATATCCAAACTGCCTTCCTCCGAAGGCCAGGCGGGGCGTGTTTGGAGAGGTGATGTCGGGGCTGATGACCGAGGCGCTGGACTTCGTCGGCAATCACGAATGGATCGTCCCGGTATTTCTCTTCCGCAACCAAGAAGACGCAAGGCAATATATCTACGTTCTTTCGCGCGATCCCGCGCGCAAAAGAGAGGTTCTCGGCCGCAAGGGCGACGATTTTATCGGCATCGTCGTCAATGACGACGGCGCAGTCACGCGTTTCATTGCCGGCGAGGCCAAATGGCGCAAGAAATGGATACCCTCCGTTCTTGATGACGTGATGTTTGGCACGAAGATTGAGTTACCGAAAAAGTCCGGCAACCTTGTCCACGATGGCAAGGGTGTATGGTTCGAAATCAACCGTGCCCTCGATGTGCCGATTGGGGTGAAGCAGTTGCAGGACATTCTCCAGGAGCTGGCGCCCGATGAATACGCCAACGTCATCCTCTCCCTGGACAAGATCCAGCAACTGCAGAATCCGGCGCCGTCCGAGCGCACCGATCTCATTCTTCTGGTCGGGGGCAGCGCGGCCGGTCGGGGTGAGGGTGAACCGTTACTGGAATGGGAAACCAAACCCTCCCAGCATCAGAAGAACAGGGACCTTCAGGTCGTCGAAATCATCCTGTCGGATGGCGATGCACTGATCGACGCGCTCTATGACAGCCTGTGGCCCTAGGGGAAATCCATGCCGATCACAGATGCAGAACGCATAGCAATCGCGACCCGGACACGAAACGCCATTGGCCAGGATCAGCTACTGACACCGAGGCAGGCAAGGGCTTTCGTCAGGGCGATACAGACTACATGGGACGTCGAGACCATACAGTGGTCCGAAAACGATTCCGGGGAAACCCTAACAGAGGCCTACAGACTCATCCATGCCGGAGGCGTCCTGCAGTCGGTCGCGGGCGGAAACCCGGTGGATGCGAGCTCAGCCTTTCGTCGGGCAGGCGAACTCTTCGAATGGCTGGCCCGCTCGGAGGACAGCTTGGCTGAAGTCGTGCCCTTGGCACTGTTTGCGGCGGGATCCTACCAGCTGGGCGGATTGCCTGCCATGGCAGCGGGACTATTACGGCAAGTGAAGTCGAAGGACGACGGCATTCTGTTGTTCGCTGACTTCCTGAGTGCCGATTTCGACAGCGTGCTGCAGAGGGTTGCTGCGTTCTGGAACGCGCATCCTGAGGCGACCGTGCCGGACGCCTCAAACGCGTTTTTCAAGGCGGATGTTGACTCCGATCTTGCGTGGTTGACGACGCTCGAGCTGATCCGATCGGTTGGGCTCGCGGCCGACAGCCTGCGCCGGGGCCACGTCGACAGGCTGGCGGCCGCTATGACCCACCTTCGCCAGGTCGAGCGCTTTCTGGTGCGTCTTGCCCCAGAGGACGTCGCGACGCTGGCCTTCTTTATCCGGTCCGCTTGCGAGCGTTATACCAAGGCGACGATCTATCAGCCTCTTCGGCGATTGGCCGCAACGCGTCCAGGGCATCTGGCGTATCTGGATGGTTTTGCCAGGCGGCAATATGCCAGAGGGCGTGGCGTGCTCTGGCAGTCGCAACATCAAGGCATAGAGCGGCTGCTCCAGAACTCTTCCTTCGCCCTGTGTACACCGACCGGATCGGGTAAAACGCTCGTCGCGAACCTGGCGATCGTAAAAGAGCTTCTCCTGCTGAGCGACGGCCTTCTGGCACCGCTTGCCCTCTACATCGTTCCCTCCCGTGCGCTCGCCGGCGAGGTCGAGGCGAAACTCACCGGCGAACTCGGCCGCGAATTCATCGTCACCGGACTATATGGGGGAGCCGACTGGGGCATCACAGACGCCTGGCTGACCGCGGATACCCCGACCGTGCTCATTGCAACTGTCGAAAAGGCCGACGCGCTGATGCGCTATCTCGGACCGATGCTGCTTGCGCGGTTGAAGCTCCTGCTGGTGGATGAGGCCCACCAGGTGGTCGTCGAAGACACGGTTTATGAGCAGGAAAGCCTCGCAGAACATCAAAGCCGTGCGGCGCGGCTCGAGGCCTTCATTTCCAGGCTGTTGGCCCGCAAGCCCGGCGTCGTCCGCATTGCGCTTACCGCGGTGGCAGGCGGGGCCGCCGGACCGGTCGCCCGCTGGATCGAGGGAAATCTGGCCGCGGAGGCGGTGGGATCCTATTATCGCAGCACCAGGCAAGCGATCGGCACGTTCGAGGTTCGCCCCGGCGCGCCGCCAGAGATCCTCTTCGACATGCTCAACGACCGCGTCCTCGCGGTGCGCGGCCGCGGTCAAAACGTCTACATGCGCCTTCGCATTGCGCCAATGCCGCAGGCGCCGGCCACGGTCAGAGGCAGCCTCAATCACAACACGCAGCTGGCGATCCTGTGGGCGGCCCTTCACCTGACAGAAGGTGACCGACGTATCCTCGTGTCAGTGTCCCAAAGTCCGGAAGACACCATTCGCTGGTTTGCCCAGGCTTTCTCGCTCAAGGGATGGGATGCGGTTCCGGCATTCGTGCCGCCGGCCGATGGCCCTGATGCGGAGCTCTTTCAGTCTGCCAGGATGGTTTGCGCCGATTATTGCGGCCAAGATTCCCACGAGCTTAAATTGCTCGACAGCGGGGTTGCGACGAACCACGGCCAGATGCCACAACGTCTTAGGCGCATGATGGTGGCGCTAATCGAGCGCTCGATCTGCCGCATCACCGTGGCGACCGCCACTTTGACCGAAGGCGTCAACCTGCCTTTTGATCTGATCTTCGTGCCCTCTGTAATGAGAAGTTCTTTCGATGTCGCGACTGGCCAGCGAACGGAACATCCGATGTCGACGGCGGAATTTCGCAATCTTGCCGGCCGCGCCGGCCGCCCGGGTGCTGCCAAGGGTATGGAGGGCATGACGCTTGTCGCTCTTCCGGTTTCAGAATCGACCACCGCGAATGCTCAAAGACCGATCCAGCGTAATCAGATCCGCGCCCGCAGGGGCGAATACGACAATCTCCTCGGGGGGTTGATCGCGGACGCTGCAGGGGGGGGGCCAGCATCACAGTCCGCTTGCAGTGCTGATGCGCTCCATATCGCAGAGAGCCTACCTGCTTGGCGCGGCGACGCCGGCTGATTTCCTGACCTGGCTGGAGGTTGTCATCCCGGAAACCCTCTCTCCAGAAGCGGGCACGGCGTCGCCCTCGGCAGCTGCCCGGCTGGCAGACAGCATCGACGAGCTGGATGGCATCATCCTGTCTGCGATCGAAGAGCTGCAGGCCATCGAGCCGGCCCAGCTGACCCAAGCGCAGATTGAGACGGCCATTGCCAACATCTGGCAGAACACATTCGCGCGCGTGGCTTCCGCCTATGAAGCCTGGATGGAACAGGCCTTCATTCAAAGAGCCAAGGGTCTTGTCGGGACAGTTTATCCAGACGCCGATGAACGGAAAACCCTTTACAGTTTCGGCTATACCCCTTGTATCGGCCGGCGCTTCCGGCCTGCGGCAGAAAAGTTGATTGACATCCTGCACTATGCGGACCGCTATGGCGGAATGCAGGACGACGACCGGCTGGCGTTGTTTCGGCAGATGGGAGACATCATCGCGACGGACCGCGGCTTCGGCTTCGCGGTCCGAGACACCGTCATGGGTCGCGATCTCTATGCCAGATGGCATGAGGTGCTGGCCTGGTGGATGTCGGCTACCGATGCTTCGGAGCCTCCGGTCGACGATCTTCGCGCGTGGCAGACATTCGTTGCGGACAATCTGGAATTCCGGCTGGGCGTTGCAATCGGAGCCGCCGTTGCCCAGCGGTGGACCGAAGAAAATCCCGATCCCTTCGCGACACCGGCCCTCGACACGTGGAAAGACACGGCGGACCTGCCGTGGTTCGCGTTCTGGGCGAAGGAACTGCTCCGCTGGGGGACGCTCGACCCGTTCATCGCGTTTGCCTTGTCGCAGGGCATCGCCCGTTCGCGCGATGATGCCGTCCCTCTGAAGCAGGAGTTCCTGGATTGGATGGAACAGCGGGATGAGCCGGTGGCAGACGACGAGGATCTGATCGATCCGCGACATTTCCTTGAGTGGTCTCGCAGCAGAAGAACAACTACGGCTGAACTGGTTGTATCCCGATCAATGCCGGCCGGCCTGTCCGGCACCACCGGTGCCAAGGGAAGATATTCAGTCATCCCAATCCGGATCGCCGATGGCCTGCGCTGGATCGATCCGGCCGGATTCGAACTGGCCGTATCGCCAGACAATTCGGCAATGCTTGGCCCAACCATGTATAGCCAGGACTTCGATCTCGTGATGAGCGAAGGCCCAGAGATAGTCAGAACATTCTGAGACCAGGCACAGCGACCGTCGTCGCCCCCCGCGCTTTATCCGTCTGGCAGTGCATTCCCCCGTGACACTAGCGTGATTGGTGCGCTCCCCTACGCTGTACGATCGTTTGATTTAGAATCCGTCGATTGATTTTTTGCTTCCAACTCAACTGTCTCGCCGAGAGTTTCCGTTTGAGTTTTGTTTGCTTGAGAAAGCGACATTCCTTGTCATCAAACAGATATCCCATCCGGTAGGCGTGCTCGATGAGATCGTCGTTGGCATTGCCAGAAAGATCCGCCTGAATGCGCTTCAAACCTTCAAAGAGGTTTCCGGTGTCAATTCCAACGAACCGGTTGATGCAGACATTGCCGACATAGGTGGTGGCGCCATTGAGTCGATTGCGAATGTAGCAATGTTCGAGAATATCCTGACCGCAAGGGCATTGATCATATTCTTCACTGATCTCGACGCCGACCAAGTCCCATTCAAGTCCAGCTGTCTCGAATGACTTCGAGTTCGACAGGGGAACGATGTGGGCTTTGAGGCGCTCGAAATTATGGCCTTCCATCGAGATCAATCCCTGCGATATAGTTCCTGTTGAGCACGCCACCGGTCTCTCGTCGTCATATCCTCGCTTTCTTCCTCCTCGTCCTCTGCACGTTCGTGCCATAGCATGATCAAGGCAAAGCCGTTGTTCTGAAGGCAGACCTGTTCGCTGAGGGCTGGGGCGCGCTGTCCGCGGGGTACGTCAATCCAGAGATCGGGCAGACGGCCGTCAATTTCGCTCGGAACGCCGATCCGCATGTTCCTCTGGTAGAACAGCGAACCGTGTGGGACGGATCTGTTGCGGCTTGCTACGACAAAAGGAAAGCGCTTTCGATTGTGGTAGACACGTCCAACCTTCCCATCTTTGACGACAATAAAGGCCAGGGATTCGGGGTGATATTCCGCATATGCCCGCGCCATGGCTTCTTTGCTGACACCAAATTGATCAGCCAGCTGGAAGACCTGTTCCAAGCTCGGCGAGGGATGCTTCTTGAAGGCCTCACGCAGTCTCGGCGGTGGCATCAGGATCAGGGAAGAGAAGCGGTTCGCTTCGACCTCCATTTTCGCCCGACGGTCGCCCTCTTTTGCCGAGAGCACACGGAGGTCTTCCCTTGAGCAAAGAAATTGACCGTCTTTGTCTGGGATATGGTTGGCGATCAGGAAGTGGCCGAGCTCGTGCCCGATAGTAAACCGGCGACGCGGCTGGTTTACCCCCTTTTTCACCAGGATAATGCCGCGGCTCCGAATTGTGTCGGTGATCAAACCGCCCTCAAAGCCCTCTGTCCGTAACTCGGCGATTTCTTCGACTTCGAGCTGAAGCGCCAGTTTCTCGATCGGTACGGGAAGCGGAAGATTTGGCTCATGCTTCAGGATCAGGCTGACAAGCCCTTCAGGCGACCCTGTATCAGCCAAATCCATCCGCAAGATATCCATTCTACTTCCCCTTAGGCTTCAGCCTGTCCATCAGCATCTGGATGGTCTCTCGATCTTGCGGAGCCAGGGATTTGAGATCCCTATACATTGCGACGAGGCCGGGTTCTTCGTCTTTTCCTTCCGGGTTCTCCCCGACCAGATCGGCGATGGCAACACGAAAATGCGTCGCGAGTTTTGTGAGAAGTTCAATCGATGGGTTCGTGCTGCGGCCGGTCTCAAGATCGTAGATGTGTGTCTTGGACGCTCCAATCGCATCCGCGACATCCTGCAGAGACTGGCGGTTTTTTCCCCTGAGTTCTTTGAGCTTGCCAGCCAAAGACATGTTTGAAGTGCTCCCTTGAATCGCTGAAGGCGCGTGCACTCTCGTGCCGCGCCGTTCGGTTAATCTGTACAAAACTATAGCACAACGCTTGACGATGGCAAGCGTTCGATTTATCTGTACGAAATTAGGCGAGCGAATCTTACGGCGAGATCGCTTTTCGGGCGCAGGAGGAATGCATGTTTCACGACCACCGACTTATCATGCGGGACGGGATGCTCATCGGCGCTCTGGAGCGGATGTGCGCCACACTCGAAATCGCGCCGAGCCAAGCGGAGCTCGCGAAGGAGCGCTACGACGGCGTGGGCGGATGGTTGGCGGAATCGGAGGATCCTTTGCTCAAAGCAATGGGAATTTTTCTCCAGGGATCGACGGCGCTCGGAACGACTGTGAAGCCGATCGGCAGCAATGAACATGACGTCGATCTCGTAGCCCATGCGCCAAACCTTGGAAATTGGGTCGAGCCTGTCGCGTTGAAGAAGGCAATCGGCGATCGGTTGAAAGCCAACGGCCATTACAAGCCGCTGCTGGTGGAGATGGCGCGCTGCTGGCGGCTCGTCTACGCCAACGAATTCCATATGGATATCACGCCGTCTATTCCGAACCTGGGCTGCAACATGGGTGGCGAGCTCGTCCCAGATCGGGCGCTCAAGATTTGGAAGCCATCAAACCCTAAAGGCTATAAGGCATTGTTCCTTGAACGCGTGAAGTTGGCGCCTCGTTTCCGGGTAACAAAGAGCTTCCATGCGGAAGATCGCGCGCGTGCCGACATCGAACCCTATCCGGAGCAGGTTCATTTTAAAGGCCTGCTGCAGAGGGTCGTCCAGATTTTGAAGCGGCATCGGGACGTTTTCATCGCGGTCAACGAAATCGATATGTCTCTGTCGCCGATTTCGGTGCTCGTTACAACGTTGGCGTCTCAGAGCTACGAATACTGCGTGAAGACGTTTACCTACGACACGGAACTAGACCTCCTCTTCGATGTCATCCGCTACATGCCGGACTTCATCGAAGCCCGCAGCGTAAACGGTCGAATGCACTGGTTTGTCTGGAACGAGACGACCAAGGGCGAAAATTTCGCTGAAAAATGGAACGGTGATCCCAAGCGGGCAGAGATATTTTTCACCTGGCACTCTCGCGCTCTTGCCGACATCAGCAGGCTGAAAGATGTCGAGGGACTTGATGGCCTGAAGCGGCAGCTCGGCGACGCCTTTGGCTCCGGTCCGGCCAAAGCCGTAGTGGACTCGATCAGCAAGGATATCTCGACCTCTCGCCAGAACGGCACCCTTGGCGTAGCACCCCGTATTGGCCTTGTGACCGGCATCACCACGGCCAGCGTAACGCCCGTACGCGCCAACACTTTCTTTGGGCGGTAGCTGCCATGCGTTTTTCCGATCTGAAGCCATTGACCGCTGCGCAGCAGTTTCTTCTTTTGACGAAGAACCCGCTGTCGACTGGTGACGGTGAACTCGGATCGGGGCGTTTCAGGTGGCATTACAAAACATCTCCAACACCTCTTTCCCGCATTTATGACGCGCGACTGGAGTTTGCGCCTAACCACTCGCCGAGAGTGTTCATCGACGGCCCTGATCTCCTGATGCTGTCGGAAGGAGAGGATCTTCCACACGTATACGACCAGAAGCCCACCCTCCTCTGTCTCTATTTACCACGAACCTATGAGTGGCAGCCATGGATGCGGCTCGATCAGACTATCATTCCGTGGACGTCACTTTGGCTCTTCTATTTCGAGGACTGGCTGATCGATGGCGAATGGCGGGGAGGGGGAGAGCATCCGGAGCATCGTAATGTAGAGCAGCGTATCAGCCGAAGCCGCTTGCAGCGGCGGCACGCGCCTGGTCGAAGGGATTGAATGAATGGTGAAGTCCAAGATTCCCGACAAGGTCCAGCGTGCGCTTTGGGCGCGTGCGGCAGGCCGTTGTCAGTTTCGTGGCTGCAACTGCGAGCTCATAGGCGACCTCCTCTCAGGAAAGGAGGATAAGATGTTTGGCTTTGTTGCCCACATCGTCGCCGACTCGCCTGAGGGAACCCGCGGTCATCCGACCAGATCGGCACTTCTCGCCAAGGATCTCTCCAATCTTATGCTTCTGTGCGCCAAATGCCATCGCTTGATTGATAATGAAGCGCCTGACGAGCATCCAGAGGAACTTCTGCTACTCATGAAGGAGGAGCACGAACGGAGGGTGCGCTTGGCAACTGGTATCCAGCCGGATCGCGCTTCACATGTCATTCGTTTCGGTGCCAACATCGGCAAAAACGAAGCGCTCGTCGCTAGAGACGAGATTTTTGCATCAATGCTGCCGGATCGCTCACCGGCATCCTTTGAAACGATCGATCTCGAAATGCTTGGTCTGTCGCTCGATGATGCCGATGAGCAGTATTGGCAAATTCAGCAGGGTAATTTGCAACGTCTGTTCGCCGATAAAATCAGGGGGCGAATCGAACGGCAGCAAATCACCCATGCCAGTGTTTTTGCGCTAGCACCCCAGCCGCTCTTGATCGAGCTCGGACGGCAGCTTTGCGACATTCTGCCCGCCGAGGTTCATCAGCGACATCGTGAGCCCGCCACATGGAAATGGCAGAATGATACGCCTTCGATCAAGTTTCAGACCGCGACGCCGAGCGAGATCCACCCGACGGTTGCGCTTATTCTGGGCCTCAGTGCTTCCGTTTCCCAGGACCGGATCGTTTCCGTTCTAGGGGATGAAGTTTCAGTTTGGTCGATAACTGCGAAGTCACCACACAACGACATCATGAGGAACGCTGGCGACCTTTCCCGCTTTCGCCAGGAGCTGAGACGGTTCTTTGACCGAATAAAGTCGGTACACGGAGAAGGGGCAACGATAAACGTTTTTCCCGCCTTGCCGGTCTCGGCGGCGGTGGAAGTGGGGCGCGTGTGGATGCCAAAGGCTGATTTGCCTTTGAATGTGTTTGATCAGAATCGCAGGATCGGTGGTTTCGCATCTGCTCTGACGATCCAGTGACTTCGCTGCTAAGGCCCACCAAAAACATCACCAAGTAGGGGCGAGCTAGTTGAAGTGGTTTCTATCTGTGGTAGATTTTTGGCGCATTGAGGGGAGGCTAACGATTTGCCCAAGAACATCGTCGTCTGCTGTGATGGAACCGGCAACGAAATCGGCGTGAACATGTCCAATGTTCTCAAGCTGTATAGGATGCTTGAGAAGGAAGACGATCAAGTTGTGTATTACGACCCTGGCGTTGGAACGTTGGGTCAACGAAAGACCTGGGGGAGAATTAGCCAGAACGCAAAAGGCGTTCTGGGGCTTGGCACAGGCTATGGCCTGGACGACGATGTGCTTGGTGCCTATCGTTTTTTGGCTGAACATTACAGTGAAGGCGACCAGGTATTTCTTTTCGGCTTCAGCCGCGGCGCTTACAGTGTCCGTATCCTTGCTGGCTTCATTCACCTCCTCGGTTTATTGCACCAGGACCAGTTGAACTACGTCGGCTATGCGTTCGCCGCTTACAAGCGCGCCGCCATGGACGGTGAAGATCTTTCCGTAGCTTGGCACTTCCGGAGAATTGTTGGCGGACGGACGATACGATCAAGTTCCTTGGCGTCTGGGATACCGTTGCATCCGTCATCGTGCCGCGACCTGACCGTTTCTACATCCCGAGTTTGGAGACACTGCCTTACACGCTGCAGAACCCAAGCGTTGAAGTCTTCCGTCAAGCAATTGCCATCGATGAATTTCGCCGGATGTTTCGATTGCGTAGATGGAAAGAGGGCCAGGAATTCAAGCCAAATCGCTTTTCGACGTCGGAGCCTCGAAAGCAAGACAGCCGCCAGGTTTGGTTCGCGGGCTGCCATTCCGACATCGGCGGTGGCTATCCGGAGGACGAGAGCGGGCTATCAAAATTCCCGCTCCGCTGGATGATTCAACAAGCCAAGGCAAACGGGCTGAGCGTAAACACGTCGATGTTCAATCACCTCGTGGAAGGAAAGGCGAGGAGTGATAGTGAACATGAGTACGCTGAGCCCAGCGTAAGTGCGAAGTTGCACGTATCAGCAACCGGCGCCTGGCGTATTCTCGAGTGGGTGCCGAAGAAGATGAAATGGCGAGAATGGCCAAAACGCAAGGGCCTGCTTGGCTACTACCTGCCCCATTGCGAGCCGCGAGTCATTCCTGAAGGAGCAAAGATCCACGAGTCGGCGCTCCATCGGAAGGAGGCTGTGTCATCCTATCGCCCGCAGAATTTGCCTGCGGCCTATGACCTGGAAATGTGAGGATGCGGGACGGTTCGATGTTATTTCATCACGTGCCGTTGCTGGCGCGCTGACGAATGGGGGAAAGTTAATGGCACTGTCCAGCGATCAATGTACGCCTTACTTGTCGGTTTCGATCTACAAAGCCACCAACGGAGAGGCCGTCGCATCAAATGAGCTGCTTACCGCCATCCGCGATCTCGCAAAAGACAATGCTGACAAAAAAGGCACGGAAAAACCAAGATTTCCTGCGGTCCAAGACCCGTCCATCGAAAGTGGCGGAACGACGATTGCCTGGGCGCACTACGTCGAAAAGCGATCACCGAGTTGGTTCTCCGGTGAGGGCATTGCAGACACGCTCAATCAGCTGATCATTGTTGCCAAACGCGGTGATTTATACGCGTTGCAGTTCTCGGATAATGGTCTTCGAGGTACGGTAGCAAAGAAAATTCTGCGCGCGACCAATGGACCTTTCACGAGAATTAGGCGGCTTAGTTCGAGCGAGATCAACAAGGCATTTGTCGAGAGCCAGGTCCGCACGCTTTGGCTCAGCGGCACCCATCGCCGAACAACGATCAAGCCTGACTCGAAAATACTGTCGGGACTTGAGTTGGAGACTTCCCTCGATCCACTTGGGGACCAGACCTACTACTTCAGCTCGGTCCGCAGCACGATGTCCTTGTCGGAACAGCTCACAAGTGCAGTAGTCGGCGCAAGTCCAACCGGGAGCAGGATCTGGATTGGACCTACACGGTCTTGGGAGGAGTTCATCGTCAACGTCGGTCTAATCCTTGATCGAGCCGCAAACTGCATGAACGACGCAGCGCGAGCGGACAGGCCGCTTCCTATCCTCGCTTCGGCTATCACCACACTGGAAGGAATTGAGCAACCTTACGATTTAGCTTTCATTGTCCCCGAACAGGTGAATGATGGAGTCGGACACGTAGGCGAAGACGAACTTCGATGGCTTCAGCAGTTCGGCGATGCCGCAAGGTTTGAAATTACGGCGACGGCCGAAAGCGCCAACTTTGAAGCCGAAGTCTACTGGGCTGATGTAAGGCTCGGGCGGCTGGCCTACGAATTCGAGCGAACGCTGGGTTCCGATGTTCGTCTCAAAATTCGGAAGGTTGACGGCTTCGACAACGTGGACCGAGATGTCGAGATCCTTAAGATCTGTCGGCAGCCAGACAACATCACGGCTTATTTCGACACTGGTCACACTTTCTCCCGTGGTCATTTCTACGAAACCAGGTTTCGCGACGCCAAGTTCTTGGACTGGCAATGGGTCTCGATGGCCCATGATGGAACTGCGTTCTGGCAGGAGAAGCCGCTGGATGGGCAACGCTTTGCTGTTGAAAATACCGGCAATGCTGAGGACAGTTCTCTCTTTGGCATGGTTGCCAGACACTGGCCCAATCTGGATGCACGGGGCCTGCAAACTGGATGGCTAGTCTGCGACGACGGTGCGATGGAATCTGCAGATTTCATCCATTTAAACGACATAAGCGATCCGCCTGAGTTGACCCTAATCCACGTGAAGGGTAGCGGTTCCGACAATGCCAATCGTGGGATTTCCGTTTCTGACTATGAGGTCGTCGTCGGGCAGGCGGTTAAGAATCTGCGCCACGTTGATCGCGGATTGCTAAGAGAGAAGTTGGCAAAGAATGCCGAAGGGGTGCTCCAGAATGCAGTTTGGCACGACGGGCAACGTCAGGAAAATAGGGGAGCGTTACTCGCGATTCTCGATGGCCTGGGCTCCAACCTGAAAACAAAAGTGGTCGTGTTTCAGCCCCGTGTCCGTCGCAGCGTCTTAAATGCCATTCGTGGCAAGATGGCTGACGGCAACTTGGTCGATTCAGATGTTCGACGCATGCAGCAACTGGACGCCCTTCTTCTTGGAGCGCGAGCTGATTGCTTTTCGCTGGGGGCAGACTTCCGTGTAATTGGCGATGGTGATGAAATCTGAAGCCGCATGGTTCTGCGGAACGGTATGCTGGAAGTCTTTATCATCTAGCAAAAAAGGTTCATCATTACAGGTGCAAGGCGGCGACGGGGTCGTGAACGACGCTATCGCCATACGGTTGGTTCTTGCCATCCGAAGGTCAAACTAATTGTATGCATCTGAAGCGGCTTTCCTTCTACGAACGTCGCGATCTTCTGGGGCCCAATAGAGCGGTACAATTCGATGACGAATAAAGAATCGGTTACCGCTGCTATTGCACGTGTGATGCGAGCGAAACCATAGTCGCGTGTCGATCTTATCTTCGAAAACGACGATATCCTCGATGTTCGTGGTTAATTGCTCTTTCCAATTGGCGAGCACTTCCGCTGCACGTTTGGCGCGGCAATAGATAAGGATCTCGCCGTGATCTCGTCCGTAGACGCTATTGCTGCAGCGCGTGCGCAGTTGCAGAAACCCCTTTACAAGCCAAGTGTAATCGCGATGTAATTTCGCCTCGGCAATCCAGCAAAAATGGTCATCACCCTTGATAAGAATGTCGCAATGGCCCCCGTCCTGAGTGTCGTGAGAAGCTTCAATTCTCAACAATGCCAGCTGTTCAATGATGCCGGTTGTAAGAGCGTCCTCTGAATGAGACTGGTTAAGATGGCGGTTGCGAACGAGCGCATCGTAAGAGTATTCGAGAATGCTCTCGAGAGCCTTGACCCGTCCGCCGTGGGATTGAGCGCAATGGTAATCGGTCACAGCCCCGCCACACAGGCCTCGGAATTTGGCATAAAATGCCCGCAGCTCCTCGTAGGTCAAGTCTTTCCGTTCATCTGGTGGTTCCAACGCGATCCCTCAGCAAAAATATCGGTTGCACGCGGCTTCGCGCATTGAATATGAGTTCGCCAGTCTGGGGGTGAGAAATTACGTCGTCTTGTATTACGGCTTCGAACTGATCGGGTGTGAGAATGACTTCGTCTTCACAGAGGAGCTTTCCCCTGACGCGGAAAATCGATTCGGTCGACGATGACAGAGAAAAGATTGCCTCAAGAAATCGCTCATTGAGCTGATCGAGCTCAATTGCTTTTGTCAGCGTAGTGAGGGTGAAATAGCCCGTTGACGTTTGCAGTTCTGGAACGACTTTGCGAAGGTCATCGCGAAGTTGGGCCACGGAACGGCCGTCTCGAACGGCGGCAACGTGGGAGGAAGTCGCAGTCGCCTGACGACTCCGCGTCAGAACGGGACCATCGCCTTCTTCGTCGATGATCCGGACGACAACGCCGGCACCGACGGTGCGGCCGCCCTCGCGGATAGCGAAGCGCAGCTTTTCTTCCATCGCGATCGGAACGATCAGCTCGATGTCAATGGTAACGTTGTCTCCAGGCATAACCATCTCCGTGCCTTCCGGAAGCGTTACGATGCCGGTCACGTCGGTCGTGCGGAAGTAGAACTGCGGACGATAGTTCGTGAAGAACGGCGTATGACGGCCACCCTCTTCCTTCGTCAGGATGTAGGCTTCAGCCATGAACTTCTTGTGCGGCTTGACCGAACCCGGCTTGCACAGAATCTGGCCACGCTCAACGCCGTCACGGGTAACGCCGCGGATCAGCGCACCGATGTTGTCGCCAGCCTGGCCCTGATCGAGCAGCTTGCGGAACATTTCAACGCCGGTCACCGTCGTCTTCGTCGTCGGGCGGATGCCGACGATCTCGACTTCTTCGCCAACCTTGACAATGCCACGCTCGACGCGGCCGGTCACAACCGTACCGCGGCCCGAGATCGAGAACACGTCTTCGATCGGCAGCAGGAACGGCAGGTCGATCGGACGCTCAGGCGTCGGGATGTAGGCGTCGACAGCAGCCATCAGCTCGCGGATCGAATCTTCGCCGATCTTCTTGTCCGAATCTTCGAGAGCAGCAAGTGCCGAGCCTTTGATGACCGGGATATCGTCGCCCGGGAAGTCGTAGGACGACAGCAGTTCGCGAATTTCGAGCTCGACGAGCTCCAAAAGCTCGGGGTCATCAACCCGGTCGACCTTGTTCATGAACACCACGATCGCTGGAACGCCAACCTGGCGAGCAAGAAGGATGTGCTCGCGCGTCTGCGGCATCGGGCCGTCAGCTGCAGAGCAAACTAGGATTGCGCCGTCCATCTGGGCAGCACCGGTGATCATATTCTTGACGTAGTCGACGTGGCCGGGACAGTCGATATGTGCGTAATGACGGTTCGGCGTTTCGTATTCGACGTGCGCCGTCGAAATCGTGATACCGCGTGCCTTTTCTTCCGGAGCAGCGTCGATCTGGTCGTACGAGACGAAGGTCCCGAAATATTTGGTGATGGCTGCGGTGAGCGTGGTCTTCCCATGATCAACGTGGCCGATCGTGCCGATGTTGACATGTGGTTTTGTCCGCACGGAGATTTGCTTGCTCATAGGCCCTATGCCGAACTTGTAGCTCTGGTTCATGGAAAGCATATTACCGTCAGCGGATTGTGCAATCGACTTTTGCGTTCACTGGATACCTGGCTTTCTGTGCGCCGAACGATTTATGACTAGTGTGTGGTCATTTGAGATGAAGACCTACGCGCAACGTCGGGTGCGAGCGCAACAGGGAAACAGTGGCGGATTGCCAGTCCTGTCCTGTCACCAAAGGCATTGTCGTGTCGCGACGATGTGCTTTCATTTTGACACAACCGGTTCCATAGGCCGAGCTACCTCGATTGAAATCGCACTGCCTCGACATCATGTCTGACGTTTCGTTTGCTGACCGGCTCGCGTTCGGCCGGGAGTGCGATGTCACCCTCGCCGGACTGACGACGCTCGGCGCGGCGATCTACGCGGGCTCGCGTATGCTGCAGCTCCGCAATGACAACTGGCAGAACAAGGAACCGCTGCCGATGGGCGTCCTCTACCTCACCGTGGTGCCCGCCGACATCTGACCGAAGTCCTGGTGCCGCGTCGCGTATCATTCGCCTAGCCGAATCTCTGCTTAAGCAGAAACACAGATTTCTGTGTGCACAGATTATTCGCAAAATTCGCGCTCTACCTCGCTGGGAAAGCTCGTCTCCAATCGACGTAAATCAGTTTCACGATCGAAGACGGTGGCGTTTTCAAAAATTATTAGGGAGACCGGAATGGTCTTTGAATGCAAGCGACAAGCCGGAGCCGTTCAGGCGGCGTAGTTCCATGGCATGAGCGCGTCGATTTCACTGCTGGGCCATCCATTCGCCGGAATGTCTGAAACAAGGGCGCCCGCGGCGTGTCCTTCAGGCCCGCAGCCTCCATATAGTCATCGAGGTAGCTTTCCAGCGAATGGTGGCAGGGCAGTTCCACCTGCTTTCCACCTTTTTGGTGCAGCCGAACCCAGAGCCGCCGGTCCTGCGGGTACACGTCCCTCACTTCCGTATTCGAGGCGGCGCCGATCCGCGCAAAGGTATAGGTCATCAGGCCGATCAACGCCCGGTCACGCTTGCCTGTGTTCCGGCGTGCAAATTTGGGTCTGACTCATATTTGATGATTTCGCGGTCGAAACTGGCGCGGTTATCAGAAAGGAATCAGCACCATGGCGACCAAGTTTCGTCTGTCGTCCCTGATCCCGGCCGGATTGATTGTTGAGCGTTCCGACGAGAGCAACGGGGTTATCATTGTTTCAGCGCGGGCTGCCGCCGATCGACGTTCCTGCCCTTTATGCAACCGAATGTCAGATCGTGTTCATAGCCGCTACGTTCGGAAAATTGCTGATTTGCCTTGTGCTGGCACCAGGGTCCAACTGCGATTATCGGCAAGGCGCTTTATCTGTGAGATGACATTCTGCCGTCGCCGGATCTTCGTCGAAAGGTTTGGAGAGCTTGTCGTTCCGGAGCGCAGCCGTCGGACCGCTCGGCTTGATACCGTCGTACATCATCTCGGGTTGGCTCTGGGAGGGCGGCCCGCAGCAGCCTTTGCCAAACGCTTGATGATCCCAGTCAGCAATGACACCCTGATCCGCGCGGTGAGAAGAAGATCCGCGGCGTCGGATGACGCGCTAAGCGTCGTCGGCGTCGACGATTGGGCTTTCCGCCGCAATCACCGCTATGGCACCGTCGTATGTGATCTTGAGAAGCGAAGGATTATAAAGCTTCTGCCCGATCGAGAGATCGCGACAGTTTCCACCTTCCTTGCTCAGCACCCCGAAATTGCGATTGTTTCCCGCGACCGAGGCGGTGGCTATCGTGAAGCTGCCGCCAAGGCTTTACCCCATGCCATGCAGGTCGCAGATCGTTGGCATTTGATGGAGAACGCCAGCGCGGCGTTCCTCGACGTCGTGCGCAAATCCATGCGAGCGATCCGTACCGCAATTGGTGCTACGACGATCAATCCTGCGCTACTCACCTGCGCTGAACGACTGCAATATGACAGCTATCTGCGGCTTGAGGACGAGAATTCGACGATCACCAAGCTGTCCTCCGATGGCGTTCCAATAAAGGAAATCGTGCGACAAACCGGCTATAGCCGCGGCACAGTTCGCCAGATCGTCCGCGGTCACAGAACTGATGTGTTCCGTGTCAGACAAAGTTCCCTTGAGGCCCATCTGCCGCTGTTAGATCAACTCTGGAGATCTGGGCAGCACAACGGCGCTGAACTCTGGCGACAGCTAAAGTGCAAAGGCTTCCGTGGTTGTTCTCGTGTCGTCGGCGAGTGGGCCGCAAGGCGACGGCGGTCTGAGCGGATCTGCGACCAGCAACTTCAAAAAGTGCCATCCGCCAGAACGATTGCCCGATTGATGACAACTGCTCGCGATCAACTGAGTAAAGCTGACACCATCACCATTGCGGCCATAGAAGCCGGCGTTCCCGCCTTGATCCAAGCCCGCAATCTAATTGATCGGTTCCAGACAATGATCCGAAGGAAGGCCAGGACAGAACTCGACCCATGGATCGCTGATGCGCGCGACAGTCTGTTCGCCCCCTTCGCCAACGGGATACTAAAAGACAAGGCAGCGGTGTCCGCCGCCATCACAGAACCTTGGTCGAACGGCCAGGTCGAAGGACAGATCAACAAGCTGAAGCTCGTTAAAAGGCAAATGTATGGGCGTGCCAAGCTGGATCTTCTTCAGGCACGATTGATCGGGGCAATGTGAAAGAAATCGTCATCAAAAATGCGTCAGACCCAATTTTGGACGCCGATTGACAGCCCCCCTCGGCCGGAACGAAATGACCACGGGGGCGGCTTGGTTTCAGTTGGTTTCAGACGCTGGTAGTCTGCCAGCGCATTTCAGTCGCTATTGTGCTGCAATCCCTTAGGTTGATGTCGTTCTGCCGCATCACCACCGTTCGAAGCTCGATGGCGGCACCTGCCTCGAACAGCATAGCGAAGGATTGGATGGGCCGGTCGAAGGCACCCTGCTTCTTGACGATGGTATCGTGGAGTTCTTCCTCAGCCGCATAAAGCGGGATACCCCCTCGGCGCGTCGCCTTGGACACTGATTTGAAGCGTTATCGAACGATCATATTTAACAACGCGAAACCTTCTGTTTTTCTGCTCAGCCGCCATTGGGGTAATTACTGATGATGAAGACGCTGATCAAGAGTCACTAGCTGAATTCTCCGCAAGCCAATCCTCTTCTCTTCAATTCAATGCCTTGGGAATTGTTCACGGACGACGAACCAAGGTGAACGAGATGACAACTTCAGCTCGCGGCCCGACCGGTGTCGATTTGTCGGCGTGTCCTATTGTAGTGGTTGTGTGTAGCCGAGGGATTGCAGGCTTTCATTGACCCTATTGGTCAATTTTGAGGGGGTTGTTTGTTCGTTGGCGACGATGATTGCCAGTTCATAGGCAAGTACGGTCAGCCGGTCATCCGGCGCCTGCTTATTTTTTTCGTAATCCCTCAGGACATTTCCAATTTGGACCATCTTCGCTTCGACCTGCTCAGACTCAATTCCAGCCAGATCTTTCCAGTAGAGATCCCAAAACCTCTTGTAGTCCGTAGAGTTGGGGTCAATGGGGGTCTTCAGACTTGCAAGTCGTCTAACGACTGAGACCGTCTCAGCGTAGACCGCGACTTTTGGCTGATACGCGCCGGTTTCGATTGGCGATGATCCGATTTCGTCGTAAGCCCATTTGAGTTCTCTGTATGTCTCAAATTCCAGTTGCGGGTCTGTACCCTTTTGGATTTTTACCTTTTCCGCTTCTAACTCGTTGATCTTCTTATGAATTCTCTCTCTATTTGTCCTCAAATCTTCAAAATATGATTGCCAGTCACTGCGCTCCTTCGCGCCTGCGACATGTGCGAAGTAGTCGGCAAACCTAATTCGTAGTTCGATGTTTTGGTTGACAGCGGTATCTAGGAAGCTCTTGATATAATCCTGTTGGCCTCGAACGACTGTCTGTTCAAACTCAGTCTTTTTCCGCCAATCCTCGATCAAAGCGCTGACGATAGTTACTGTCGCCGGGATCGCCACCGATGCCAGTCCGATGACAACAGTGCCCCAAATGAACTTTTGAAAACCATAACGAGCTTCCTGTTGCCTCAGCGCGATTTCAGCCGCACTGATGGTGTGAACTGCAGGTACTGCGACATCCGCCATGGCCCTATCCTCCAACCGACAGCCAAGAAATAACACAATCAGAACGCGCGCACCATAGTACACCTACCGAATGCCGAGTAGGTCCGGTGTAACATATTTTCGAGACGCATATCGCAAGAGAACTCTTCTCCTATCCCGCTGTATTGACCTGCCACTGAACTTTCATCCGGCGACGATTACAGCCTCGGCAGTTTTGAACCGCCCCCTTGTTCTTGCAGATCATCTTGCAACGCCTACCGCTTGACGGAGACGTGGACATGCGCGCTGTCTTCGAAGAACACCCAGTCTAGCCCAGCGTCGACCGCAAGGTGACCGAGCCGGCCGAGCTTGTCTCCATCTCGTGGTGATGTGGTAACGTCGGCCGCGCGTCCCTCGTAATGCAGGGAAGCCCCATGGTGCTCGTTATTCTCGTCCCAAGCTTCTGTCACCCGCAGCGTCACACCGGGCCATTCCGCGCCGACGTGCGCGGCCAAGCGATCCAGTCCGTCTCTGAGCCGTGCCGACATCATGCGGTCCGCGCCTGTGCCTTCCTCGTCCTTAAACTCGATGTTGCCATTTAGATTTTTGACCAGGATCGCGAATTCCGGATCGCCACGCTTGATCTTCTTGATGATCGGTCCGCAGACATTGACCTCGCTCTGGTTCGGCACCTTCTCGCCGAGCATCAGCTCTTTGGCACGGGCCGCCGCCGATGCGACAGCCGCTGTTGATGGGTGAAAATCAACGTTGACGGAGGCCAAACTCGTCGAGTCCAGATAGTTGACATGCAATTTCGCGATAGATTGGCCGGAGCGGCCCAACGCCCCGAGCGTCTCTGCAAGCAGGTCGATTTGTGTGGGGGGCGTTGAAGAGACGGGCGCCGCCGGCGGGGCGCTTAATGAAGCGAGAGCCGCGTCCGCCAACATGGCGTCAGTCAGAACGTTCATTGGCTCTCCCTCCACGACCACACTCGCGCCATCGATACGCGTCGAAACCTTGTGGAGGAATGCGTTGGGCGCGAACGCTTTCAAACTGTCGATAAGTGCGATGACACGGGTTCGGCTGTCCCAGAAATCCATCACCCCCTTTGATTTGAGTGGGTTTGTCGGATTGAAGCAACCGATGCTTGAGAGGTAGAGCCTCGGGGGGTGGCCAGGGTGGATAAGGATGGCCGTTCGTTTCCCTGTGTTCCCCAAAAGGACGCCAGGCATATGCAGCTTGCCTGGCGTCTTCAAATCCTCTGAATAATCTATCGTGCTATAGGTCGGCCCGAATTGTGTCCAGAGTGGATACGTCTCGGCTTCGACACGTTTTCCGTTGTCTTCCTCGCTGTTATCGCCTGGCCCCACTGCTTCGCAAATATGACCTGCAAGTTCGGGCTTGGGGAAGCCATCGATGTAAACCTGATATGTTCCATATGTGCGCGTTGCCGCACCCTTTTTTTGTATTCCGAGGCGTCGAACGTGAAGCTCCCATCCCTGTTTGGTAATCGGCATCTCGTGTCTCCTTATGCCGTAAAAGGGCCACCGCCGGATTGTTTGCAAGTCGGGGTAGACGCGTCATCCTTGCTTCAATCAGGTCGTTTCATTCAAAGGCTTGTACTTCCAGTTTTCTTCCCGGGCAGCTAGCCACCCCGTTTAGTTTTTGAGTGATAGCCAGCATCGAGAACCCATCGGCGCTGGTGATCACGTCAATTTCTCCGCCACCATTCGCTTGCTTTTCATCCGCGGTTTAGATTGGCGAGGATGATCCTGATGACGTTGCCGGTGCGCGAAGGCCAAATGATGCAGGCAATCCAGAGCCGATGTCCGCTACTTGCCCTCGATCTTTTGATGGGCGATCATGGGGCTCTTTGTTTCGGGAATGTCGACATAGTAGAAGCCGGGGCATTTGTCGTCAGTTTCTTCTGGGCAATTGACCTCGATCTCGTCGATTGCAAGATCCTCGCAGCTTGCTCCTCTGGCTTCGTCCAAGGTCTTGTCCGTGGCCCCTGGTTTCAATTCGCTGAAGAACAATGCCACCGTAGACCTGTTCTTCTCGCCGTCTTGGTCCGCCCCCATGTTTTTTGCTTGCTTGTCCATGGGATAGTGGAAATAGACCGCAATCGGGCGGCTTGTTCCCTGCCCAACGTTTTTCAACTCAGCCTTAAAAGAACACATGGGCGTGCAGCTGCCACCGCCGCAATCCCCCTCAATTGGGGAGGTCACGAGCGAGAGCTCATGAGTTGCGGCGTCTGCCAACGAAGCACCGGCACTCAACATTAGCGTCCCTGTGGTGCAGGCCAGGCCACAAATCAGTCGATAAAACGATGTGCTAGACATTACCAACCCCACGCCACTTATATCCGGTGATCTTTTTGAAACGCGCGCGCACGCACGACCCACTGATCCTCTAGACAATACCGACGTCGTCGAAGGCCGCCTCGATGGCCGAAACTTTTCGCGCAAGCTGAACAGGAGACGAAATCCTGAACAAGGTTCGCGCTGCGCTGACGGCCACTCGTCGACTGTCAGTGAATTGAGACGTACGTGAGAGGAGCTGGGTCACTGCAACGTAGAAGATTGCAGCGACTTCATCGGGTGTAAAGACCAGAGTGCCGCTGTTTTCCGCCACCAGCATGAGATAGGCCGCCTTGTTGTGAATGCCGCTGTTGGTATGAACGCCTCCCCAGTCGCCCCTCTGCGTTACCGGCAGAACGCGATATTGATCCATATGCGCTGGTTGCCCGCACGAGGCAGGATCGGACATGTCCCGGATATGGCCACCGCCTTGCGCAAACCCTTCTCCAAGTCTCCAGTCCCACAGACGCGGGTCGAGCTTTCCTCTGTTGGCAATCAGAATGCCGAAAATATCCGAGTAGGATTCGTTTAGCGCTCCTGATTGTGCTGCATACTCAAGGCGTGACGTGTTGTCGGTTACCCCGTGGAACATCTCGTGTCCGACGATATCGAGGGCCGCGGCCAGGGTAAGCAGTTGCCCTGCATTCAGAACCTGTCCATATACCATCTGCATGCCATTCCAGTATGCATTGAACCACTGATTACTGCCCGGACTTTCCTGAATCACGACGCAATTGATACTGGCGTTCATGGGGCCGCCCTGATTGTCGATATTGTTTCGCAAGACGACTTCGCGGAGAAATCGTGCCACTTCTGCGGCATTGGCATGCGCGCTGACAGCTGCAGGTGGCCAGGCAGGTCCGATTTCGTCGCCAGGGAGAGCTGCATCGTCAACATTCGGATCCCGAAAGCCAAAATCGAAGGTCTGGATGTTGTAGACTACGTCCTTCAGAACGGCGCTCGCACCAAGGTTTTCGATGGTTATGGTTCGCTGGATATTGCGAGCATCGAGCGCAACCTGTTGCTCAGCAGCCATCGTCGGCGTGCGCGGTAATTCCGCAATGACTCTCGCAGTGTTCGCGTCAACAACGTAGTCAAAATAACGTGGTGTCAGCTGACGCGCTCCGGCCCTTTCCGTTAAAGTCACCTCGACATCCTCGAAGATATACGTCAGATGCCACTTATCTTTCTTCGGCTCGTAGTAAAAACTGAGACGAGGCGCCACGCCGCTGAGTTTTTTGTTGAAAGGCTTTTTCCTGCTGACTGCCTGCGCCGCTCGAGAGGCAGAAACTTTCGCGATAGACGGTACATCTCGCGGATCTCCGAGCGCCGAATTCAGGCTTACTAGATTGTTTTCGTCATCCAGTTCAACGGTCACAAGCGAGCCGTAGACCGGGATGTCCTGAAATGTCTGCCGGAATTTGACCGTCTTCGTATGGGTGAGTGGAACGGTTTCGGTGCCGATGACCTTGAACCGGGAAACCGCATCATCTGTTGATGGCGCGACAAATTGTGGAACTCCTTCGCTGCCGAGCGCGTGATCGAGATAGCGACGGGCTGCGGTTTGAGGATCAACGGCTTTTGTCGTCGCGGGCTCAAAAGCGCTGGACTCTTCGCCTGCGAGCGCGGCAAACATCGGAGCGGATCCGGCATCTGCAACATGCATCGAAAATGATCGCATTCCATTTCCGGACTTCTGCGACTCTGCCATGACGAGCTCTCCCTAGAACGCAGGCGCAGCCTGCTCAACACTTTGGTTTTTTACAGCCACTTTCAGGAATCTGTCGAAATCATCTGCATGCAGGCGTCGACGCCCCATCCTCTATCGACGCCGGGCACTTTCTTCTTGGCCTGCGCCTCTGTTTCAACTGCCCGGAAGCACGCAGGTGGCCACCTCTATGCGCAAATCATCAAGTGTTCGCACCGGGGCAAAGCCTTTGCCGGCAGGTTGGTTGACGATCGAGGCCTTTAGCGATTCGACCAGGCTTCGGTAATCCGGTAATGTGCGAGAAAGCTTTTTTCGAAGGTTTACGCGCACATTCAAGATACCGCCGTTTACGATTTCGCCAGCAGCCGTACTCGTTCGATAGCTAACGAGGAACGGCTCGCCCGCCTTGCGTATGCAGACGAGTTGCTCCGCAGCGTCTAGCAATGCAGCGCTGGTTTCGCCGGGCCTGAAATATGTCGATCCTGCCGCAATAGTGCCGCCGGCAAGCCCCGCGCCCTTGATAAGGTTCAGGTCTGCATCATAGAGCAGGCCACCGGCTGCAACCCCTGCGCTCGCTATCAAGCCGACAGCCGCCATGTCTTGGGCACCTGACGCTTGATCGGACAACGCGATATACTTGTTAGCGAGAAGATCGGCATAGTGTATCGTGTCGGCCAACGTCTCAGTGCTTTGTTTCGAATAAATCTCAACTTCGCTTCGTTGGACATTTGTTGCCCCGACGCAACTGCTGAGGAAAGCAGGGATCGATAAAACTACGGTCATTCTGCAAATTATCTTCGTTGCCATTTGGACCCGCCCAGCCACTCGTCGTTCTTGCCATGAGTTCTGCTTGCCGGCCTGAGAATGGCGCATTGAATCTGCTCCAGGCTCTCAACAAGGCCGGCAATTCATTATCACAACCGGCCGATTCGCCGGAAAATCATGCCAATAAAGTCCCGCTAGAATAGGTTTAAGAATTTCTTCGGCGAACTAGCTCTTGTTAAATACAATTTTTGATGTACTATACATTCAAATATACACCTTTCAAGTCATTATAGAAAAATGTCGTAGTTGATTTTTTAGATTGAAGAATAGATATGCCTATTATATCACATAATGAAATGTGAACAATGTATCATTTTGTGTTTGTAAACAATATCACAAAGATATTTGTGTAGTTGAAATTTGTTATCTAGAAAAGATACATTTTGTTTGATGTTGCTCGCGGTATGTTTGCGTGCGATTTGGGAAACAATCCTTATTTTACTGCGCATATGGAAGTGTCGTTGAAATCGCAGAGATGAGATTATTCGCGTTCCCAAATATGCAAAGTTGCCGAGCATATCGCCGTCGGGCTGTTTGGCTCATTAAACTGCTCGAATGGTGACCTCAAGAACCTCGGCGGCCTCGCCACCGAATTCATGCACACGTTACGCGTGGCGGCGGGTAGTCGGACACTCGGCGTCACATCGCACTACCTTGCAAAGTCCACGTGGCCCTCGCTTCCGTGGAGCGCCTTCTTTGACGACGCAGACGTGCTGCTACCGCAATCTTATTGGCGGTCGACCGTCGGCACAATCGGCCACGGTGATCCGGTGGACAACTACAAGGTTGGGATCGAACGTTGGCGCAAAGCTGGCGGCGACCCGGCTAAGATCATCCCAATGGCTGGCGAGCTTGGAAGCAGCAAGCCGACCGAGATAGACAAATATGTTGAGGCAGCAAAGGCGGTAGGCAGGCGTCAGCTTCACTTTTATACATGGGAACCGAACGTCAGCGAAGCAGTATGGGATCGCGTCGCTGCGGCGAGTGTCGAAACAGCTCCGGCGCTGGCGGCAGCCGAGTAGACGATGGGTTTGGGTCTACATGGAAGACGGCCAACGTCCATGTAATGCTTGAGGCAAGCTGCTGGCCGCGACAAGGACGCTCGCAGTGCTGGTGTCGACGCTTCTCGAACGCGTGAACCCTGCGGCTTTGTCGCGGGATGTCGAACCCAGCCAGTCGGCCAAGCAAGAGCAAACTCGCAATGAAATCGCTGTTCCCGCACGGCACCTTTTGCGGGGTATTGGGGAGGCGAAATGTCCAGATTTTTCGAAATGCGCAGCGCTGCACATGCGCAGCGGCCGCATAAAGGAAACAGACTCAAAGCGGCTTTGAGCAGCCTCTTTCTGTGTACCTTCACGCTCTCGCCGATGAGCGCTTCAGCCACTGATGAACAACCGGTTGGCATCGTCCTGGCAGCAGGCGACATTTCTAAATGCGGTCCGCCAGGCGCTGATGAAAAGACAGCCAGGCTTATTACTCGAGAGATCGCAAAGGCCAGCAGTGCGAACATCCAAGTTGCAGTCCTTGCTTTGGGTGATCTCGCCTACGATAGGGGCAGCGCGGCTGATTTTAAGTGCTATGACAAGAGTTGGGGGCAGCAAGATATCTATCATCTCACTTTGCCTGTGCCAGGCAATCACGAGTACGAAACGGGTAGCGCAAAGCCGTTTTTTGACTATTTCTCTAAGCGCCCGATCGTAGCGGAGAGCACGAAGCGAGGTGGCTATTATGCCGTCGACGTCGCTGCCAACGGTAAGCCAGTCTGGCGCATCTACGCATTAAACAGCTATGCGGGTGCTGGAAAAGGCTCGCCGCAGATCAAGTGGCTCGCCGATGACCTGTCGGCAACCGAGGCACCCTGCATCCTTGCGTTCTGGCACCCCTTTATTTTTAGCTCCGGACATCACGGGCACGACGATAGCAGCAAAGCGGACGCGCCATTTGCTCGCGGGAAGTTAATGGTTGCCGCCTTTCAAGTGCTCAAGGAAGCTGGGGCCACGGTGGTTCTTTCCGGCCATGATCATGATTTTGAGCAATTTGGTCGGCACAACGCAGACGGCAACGCTGATCCCGACGGACTGCGCAGTTTTGTCATTGGCACCGGCGGAGGGCCCCTTTATAAAAGTGTCCTATACACGAAACGACCGCCAACGAGCGAGATATACCGGCAAGATACGCACGGCATTCTGAAGGTGGAACTCTATTCGGGCTCCTACCGGTGGAGCTTTCTCGAGGTCGATGAGGACAAGCCAATCATCCTAAGTCCGAATGAGGATCGGTGTCGCTCTCGGTAAAGGGTAGCGGGCATTTGACGGGTTTGTCTTAATGCCTCTCACAGTAAGGCAACGAACGCCTTGACGTTTGGGTTGCCCGACGGCTCTCCGGCGAGAGCGTGATGATCGGAGACAGATTGACAGCGAACTCTGAGTCGATCCGCTATCGGTCTTGCCCACCGCCGGAGGTCGAGATGCGAGCGAAGTTACGCGACCTTATATGAACGGCGGCATCGGGTTCGTCGGCTGTTCATCTGGCTTCGACGGGACGAAGAGCCGTCCGGCGTCAATCGCATCTACCGTTTCTATCGCGAGGAAGGCCTTTCCGTACGCAAGCGCAAAGGCAGGCGGCGTGCGCTTGGCCTGCCCGACGCTGGCAGGGGTTGCGGAGAGTAGGACAAGTGCGGGTGATGTCGTTTTCGGCTTTAGCTGGAGGTCGGCTTTTAAAGGGCCAGGACTCGTTGCCGGTTTCAACGGTCTCGCAATGATGGGTAAGACGGTTGAGGAACGCTGTCGTCATCTTGGCATCGCCGAACACTGTGGGCATTCACTGAAGGCCAGATTTGTGGTGACGATGATCGACGTCCGTTCGTAGAGCCTGCTGATCAGATGGAACGGGAGCTGGCCTCCAGCCTGGGCGAACGGCAGGTAGCCAGTTCGCCGAGGACGATGAAGTCGAGGCGCGTGAGGTAGTCAGCAATCCGTCCTGTTTGCCGGTGCGTGTTTCCGTTGCGAGGCGATTCACCAGATCGACGACATTGAGGAAGCGGCGCCGCGCCGCTACTGGTCGAGGCGCGGGAAATTATAGCGGCCTACCAGGCCATGATCCGTAAGAGATCTCTCGCTGATCTCGAATCCTGGAACGCGCTCGATCGGGCTTGGTAGCCTCCTTCGCCAACGGTGTCGTCAAAGGCCGGGCGATCAGCGCCGCGATCACATGGTCCAACGGCCAGACGGAGGGGCAGATCACCAAACTCAAGCTCGTGAAGCGCCAGATGTATGGCCGAGGAAAGATCGATCTGCTTCAGGCTCGCGTCATCGGCGCTGGATAGGCCCGTCACCACAAATTGCGTCAGAGCCAATTGCACGCCGATTGACGATGCCATCCAGCACAATCCACACCTTCATCCCCTGCCGGCGGCGTATTTGTCACGGAAGACGGTTCGCATCGAAAATCCGTCGTAAGAATAGTCGCCCCTTCCGGAAGAAACCAGTCGTTCCGCTCACTGGTCGAGATTTTGATAACACTGCATGTTTCCGCAGGGGGCGGTGGGAATTGGTCTGCCTAACCAATCGAGATGAGCATGACCGCTGCCATTGCCACTTGCGCTGCTGGTTCTGTTTGCCGTATCAATTTGTTTGCCGCCAGTATGATCCTGCCGTGAGCGTGTCGTGGGGTGGCCGTAGGAGTTCGGCAGCCCGAAGCTGAATACTGCCTTATTTACGGTCGACACACATTTGGGCGGCAACTGAACATGCTTCCAATCCGCTCCGTGATGCGTAACGGCAATGCCTTCCACTAGGCTCGGCATGTTTTGTAGGTGGGAATAGGATGCGTCCGCCGGCAACAGCAAGGGGTGGCCGCCGTATGGCGAACTGACCTCTGCCCAAAATCCCGAATTGTTGACGCTATTGCCGTTGGCGCGATGAAAGACTGCGTTACTAAGTGAAATCCTACTTCCGCGCGTCACCATCATTGTTCCGTTTGCCCCGACAACGGCGCTAATCAAAGCGATGTGCGGACCTGAAACGGTCTGGGAGGGCGCAATCCAGGTGAGCGCTAAGGCTACGGAATTAGGGATAAGCGGTCCTGATGACCAATGATCGTCGTGCCAATGCGACAATATGATCGGCGGCCGGCGTGTCAGGCAGAAATGCGGGATACGGTGGGGCCGCGTGTTCGTGTGGCTGCGCGTGCCGCCACCAAAATCGAAATAGGCAAAGGGGATGTTGCTGCTGTCGCTGAAGCTGATCGTCGTGCCCTGGCCGACGTCGTAAACAGCGCATTGCTCGATCTTCGGAGAATTGAGCGAGGCCAAATAGTCCAAAACCTCTTGCTCGTCGACCACCCACTCATCTAAGCTGTGGGTCTCGTCAAGCGTTGGAGCCTGTGCGGACGAGACTGGCGCCGCGCTGGTTACGGCCACACGCTGCGCAGCGCCATAAAGGTTTGGATAGAGCCTCGAATCTCCGCTCTCGGCGATCTCAATCTGGACCCAGTCATCCTCTGACAATTTGTTTTTACCATCCACTACCCAGGGCCCACCACTCTGTCCGAATACGTCAACCTCAAGAAAATACACAGGAAGTTTATCGATGGCGTCACGTCGAATATCGCCGCGCATCATCAGCTCATTGCTGCGTGTGCCGGTGTCGAACCAATCCGCGTCAATCGCGCCAAACAGAAGCTCGGTCCTACCGAGGGTTCCTTCCATGGCCTCATCGAAGCGAGCGTATAGTCGGGCGGGCAAGGGCCCATGCGCTTCTGGCGGCGGAAATCGAAGAAATGGGTTCATGCCAAGGCTCCTCTCAAGCTCCTGCGTTGATTGGCGACTTCAGACAGCTATTTCGTAGCTGATGCGGTTATTGTCCTTTTGGATCCGGATCATTCTCCCTTGATCGGCTCAGGAACGGCTTGGTTCGCTACCCGCTGCGCGGGAAATTCGATGTCGAACCTTCCTGATGTGGTCTCTCATATTCCGTAGTGACCTGAATGTACTTCTTATCGATCACCACGACGCGCGCGAAATGCAGGATCCCCGACTTCTTCAGGGCGTTGGTGATCGCCGGCTGGATGGTGGGCAAAAGACGCCTCCAATGCCGCCAGTTTCTCCTGGCTTGAGGGATCCTTGAGAGAAAGAGTAAGAGTTAAGGCGTGTGTCATCTCTATATTCCGTTTCGGTTCGCGTTGGCTTTCTTAGAACTCTTAAGACCCAAGATCTCACGTATTCTTCAGCGCATGCCTTAGATTATCGGCGCCACTCCGGTTAGATGAACAATCAATATGAAGATCATCCGAAAGGAATTCAGTTAACACTGCATATTATTTGGAATTTACCTTCGAAAGGCGGCCGTACTCTATGAAATGCGCTGAGGACTATCGCACAATCTAATAGAAGCGTACAACTTTAAAGTTCATGTCATAATAAAATTCACCTAAGACTTCGTCGCGAATTCTACAGACACTCATAGCCTCGACAACCACTTTGCGACCGGATTCAATTTCGCCGTGATTCATCATGAGCAAATTTGCGCTCACGGCCGGCGGCGGAGCGGATTGGACTTTCTAGCGACGCGAATAGCGATCCCGCAAAACCAGAAAGCGTTAAGAACGTGCTTTCCGGGGAGACAAGCTTGCACCTATTTTGGAGAGTAGGACGGGCGCACCCTACTCGGCGAATGCAAGCCGGTGGCGCAATGTAGCAGAAACTATCTCACTAAACTTTGAAGCAGTAAGCAGCGATCGTTAAAGATGGCGAGGTTGAAGTCCGTGAGATTGGGGTGAGTTCTTTGCGGCTATCGACAAGGCGAGGGCGCGCGACGCATGCAGTCCTTCAAGGTGCTCGCATGATTCCCTTCGTGGAGGGCGCGAAGTGGTAACCGATTTCGGCGGATCCTATCCATTGCCGACTGCAAAAGCCGCATGGACGGGGCGCGTATGGCAACAACCTCGGCGCGGGCTGCATCGCCAACCATGAGCACCGTCGCCTCCGAGGCGATTAGGTGACCGATATCGTTCATCTGGCCACGCTGAGTTGCAGCACCCTGCCTCGTGGCGCGCCAACCACCATTGTCAGCGGCACCGTGCTTGTTGATAAGCTCATCGTTCAAAGCATTCCTTAAGATGGTGGAGGTATAGAGCTCCTCGCTCGTGGGGCTTAATAGGCGACTATTTCCGGGTCGATGGTCCCATGCCAAGGCGATCTAGCCCGGCTTGTCTGACGGGAGACATACGTACTGCCAACATCCTGTTCGATACAGCGTCAATTTACCAGGAAACTTGAAGGCGTAAAAATAACATTGCGCTCTTCCTATGGTTGATTAATATATTCTCTGACTTCGATTTCAGAAACCGATGTGAAGTCGGCCTGAAGTCTCATTCCGGTGGATCGCGCAGCTGGGGGGCGAAGAGGTGGCTGACATCGCAGGACTGCTTATCAAGGTACGTGGAGACGGTGCGGCGTTCGCGGCGAATAAGCGGATTCTCCGCTTCAAGACTGATGCGATCGAGCCGATCTTGAGCCTGCCTCCCGAGCTCCCCGCGGGCATGGGCGCCGATGCCGTGCAGGGGGCTACTTGGCTCAAGATAGGCGCCGATTTCAGGAACTCGGAAAATCCGTGGGACGATGCCCATGCCATTGTAGATCGCGGTTCAGCTTTCGCGGCCGCGGGCGGCCCACAGGTGCTGGCGATCGAGCCAGATCTGGTGCAGAGATGGGACTATAAGGATGCGAATGGCGATCGGGGTATGGCGGCGAGCGCCAGCCCCGTCTGCGCCTTCGACGCGTCGGACGGCAGCGGCAGAAAGTCTGTAGGGCCAAGGGTTGCCTGGAATGCCGGTGCGGCCTTCAGTCAGTTTGAAGCGGCACGCCAGAAGGTCGGCGACAGGCAGAGCGGGATCATCGTCGCCCATCTCGACACGGGTTTCGATCCGGCGCATCAAACCCGGCCCGTAGGGATTGTCGATAAGAGGCTTTGGCGCAATTTCGTCGATGACGGGCACGATCCTAGCGATGCCGTTGATCATGCCCCCGCGGGCACGCTGACCAGTAATCGCGGGCATGGCACTGGGACGCTCAGCCTGCTCGCCGGCAACAGGTTGGACGGCACGTCACCAGGCTGGCAGGGGTTCTCCGATTATGTCGGTGGTGCTCCCCTCGTGCAAATCATTCCGGTGCGGGTCGCCGATTGGGTGGTGCGTTTCAGTACGTCTACGATCGTGCAGGGTTTCGAGTATGCCCGCCAGCAAGGCGCCCATGTTCTTTCCATGAGCATGGGCGGATTATCCTCGGCCGCGCTCGTTGATGCGGTCAATCTTGCCTATGAGCATGGCGTTGTGATGGTAACGGCGGCGGGCAACAACTACGCCGGGATATTGTCGCCAAAGAGCATCGTTTTTCCGGCGCGCTATCAGCGTGTGCTCGCTGCATGTGGTGTGATGAGCGACGGCCGTTCCTATTCCGGGCTCGAATTCAAAACCATGCAGGGTAATTACGGACCCGACAGCAAAATGGGAACGGCGTTGGGGGCATTTACCCCCAATGTCCCCTGGGCCGAGATCGATTGCGGCAAGATTGTCGACATGGATGGTGCCGGTACCTCGGCCGCTACGCCACAGATTGCCGCCGCCGCCGCCTTGTGGCTGGCGGAACACTGGGACACGGTCAAGAACTACGCCCAGCCATGGATGCGTGTTGAGGCGGTTCGCCACGCGCTGTTCTCTAAGGCCCTGAAATCGACTGCGAAAATGAACGCGCGGGAAACGTTCGAGAAAATCGGACAGGGCGTCCTACAGGCCGAAGCCGCGCTTGCCGTATTGCCCCTGGCCGCGAGCAAGCTGAAGAAACTGCCGTCGGCCACCGACTCTTGGAGCTGGCTCAACCTCCTGATCGGTGGCGGCGTCAGCCTGGCGCCGAGCGGGCCTGAGGCGCTGCAGAAACAGCGCATGCTCGCGCTTGAACTGACGCAGATGGCTCAGCGCGTCGCCTCGGTCGATCAAGCAATTCCCGACCCCGACGCGGATCCGGCGGATATACCAGCTACGGCCCGCAATCGCTATCTGGAAGCAGCTCTTGACGAGGGCAATCCGTCGAAGCCGCTGAGAGCCGTGCTGGAGGCCGCTCTCGGACGACGCGGTGCGGTCATTCCGGCTGCATCGGTTCAACGGGTGACGCCGCCGATCCCGCGCAAGCCGCGAGCCGTTTCGCCACCGAAGAGACGGTTGCGCGTCTATGCGCTCGATCCGTCGATCGGTAAACAGCTCGAATCGGTTGCCGTCCATCAAGCGACACTTTCGGTACCGTGGGATGATGACAGGTCTGACGGGTCTCTACTGCCTGGTCCGGTGGGCGAGTATCTCGAAGTGGTCGACGTCGATCCGGCTTCTAACCGTGTTTATGATCCCGTCGATCTCAACAACAAGCTTCTGCTTGCTCAGGACGGGCTGGCTCCATCCGAGGGCAATCCGCAGTTTCACCAGCAGATGGTCTATGCGGTGGCCATGGCGACTATAGGTCATTTCGAGCGGGCGCTGGGGCGCCGTGCCCTCTGGGCGCCGCGTTATGCCAGCTATATCGGGCGGGATGGCGACCGCAAGTCGAAGGGCTACGAAGTGCCGCGCCTGCGCATCTATCCGCATGGGCTGCGCATGGAAAATGCCTATTACAGCCCAGACAAGAAGGCGTTGCTGTTCGGCTATTTTCCAGCCGACAGCGACCAGGACGACACTACTGCGGCGGGGTCGATGGTCTTCAGCTGCCTTTCCTTCGACATCATCGCCCACGAGACCTCACATGCCCTGCTGGATGGGCTGCATCGCCGCTTTCAGGAAGCGTCCAATCCAGATGTTCCGGCATTTCACGAGGGTTTTGCCGATATCATTGCCCTGTTCCAGCACTTCACCATGAACGAGCTGGTGAGTTTCGAAATCGGGAGAACTCGAGGCAATTTATCGGCCGTCAATCTCCTGTCGGGCCTCGCCCTTCAGTTTGGGGAAGGCAGCGGTCGATCCGGCCCGTTGCGCGACTATGCCAAACCCAAGATGGCCGAACTCGACTACGACAAGAGCTTCGAGCCGCATGACAGGGGTTCGATTCTCGTCTTCGCGGTCTATGACGCCTTTCAGGCAATCATCGCGCGCCGCACGGAAAGTCTTATCCAGCTTGCGACGGGTGGAAGCGGCGTTTTGCCGGCCGGGGCGTTGCATCCGGGTCTCGTCGAACGCCTGACGGAAGATATCGTCAAGACCGCGCGTACCATGCTCGACATGTGCATTCGGGCGCTCGATTATTGCCCAGCGGTCGATATCACTTTTGGCGAATATCTGCGGGCTATAATCACTGCCGATATGGACGTCTTTCCCGAGGATACCCACAATTATCGGCTGGCCTTCATGGGTTCCTTCCGAAAATGGAAACTGTTGCCGCGTGACGTACGGACAGTTTCGGAGGAGACGCTGACCTGGGACACTCCGGCGGTTCCCACACCATGGCTGGAAAACATTCTGAAGGATATTGATCTCGGCTGGGACCGTAAGCTCACCCGGTCGAAGATATTCGAACACAACGAGAAAAACCGATGGAAACTGTGGGCGGGACTGAAGAGGGTCTTCCTGGAAAATCCGGGGCTTTATGCGCATTTCGGCTTGTTGCCGGATCTACCGCGCTTCCGAGATGATGGTACTTTGCTCAAGAAACCCGACAAGGGCGGCACGACCTTCGACGTATACGGGGTGCGGCCGACACGACGCGTCGAACCGGACGGTTCGTTCCGCACCGAGGTCATCGTCACGATCCAACAGCGTGTTCCGGTACGCCAGGATGGCACGATGGCGCTAGATGGTGTCAGCGCCGGCGAAGAATTCCTCTGGTTCCGTGGCGGTGCCACGGTGATCATCGATCCGCGCAAGGGGCAGGAGGAAATCCGTTATGCGATCATCAAAAATACGGGAAGCGGGGCACGGCAGAAGCGCCAGGCCCAATCCGCTGCAGCGCATTACATGTCGCCGCTGAGGGCGCTCTATTTCGGCGAGGTCAAGTCGGAGCCTTTTGCGTTGCTGCACGCCGATCATGGGAGCCACGATCATGGCTAAGACTCTGACGAAGTCGAGAAAAAGTACATCGACAACCGTAAAGGCGAAAGTTTCTGTTCCCGTGATGGACGGTGTAACTCCCGCAATCACCGTTCGGCACTACTGCCAGGGTATAGGAGACTGCCATCTCCTGACCTTTCGCAAGTCCGACGGCTCACTGTTTCGAATGCTGATAGATTGCGGCGTTCATTCGTCGATCGCTGGAGGCGGAGATCTCATCCGGGATATCGCCGCGGATATTAAGACGGAGACCCGCGGAAAGATCGATGTCCTGGTGGTGACACACGAACATTGGGATCATGTCTCGGGTTTCACCAGTGCGGGGGCGATCTTTAACAAGAACAATTTCGAGGTGGACGAAGTCTGGATGGCTTGGAGCGAAAACCCAAAGGATCCCGATGCCATAGCGTTTGACAAGTTCAAGGGCCAGGCGCTCTCTGCCCTGCAGGGCGCGAGCGCGGCACTGGATGCCGCCAAGGGCATGAATACTTACCTCGGCGGGCTTCGCGATGGATTGAATTCGGTGCTGGGTTTCCAATTTGGAGCCGACGGCGAGAAGGTTCGGGCCGCGCGGGATGCCGCCGCCGCGCTTTCGAAGAAACAGCCGCCAGTCTATCTGAGTCCGGAGACGCCCCCCTTCTCCATTCCCGGCCTGCCCAATGTGCGCATCTACGTGCTCGGCCCGCCACGCAGCAAGGATGCGCTGAAGCTGGAGACCAAGGCGAGCGAGCAATATCCGCTGGCTGCCGATAGTGCTCCGTCATTCCTGAAGCCGCTGCGCGCCGCTCTGGACGCCAACAATGCAGACGGCGCGTATGCTGCAGACTTTGCGTGTCCTTTCGACCCGCATATCGGTACGCCACTTTCCGAAGTTCTGGCTGGGGCGGTAGATGGCGAGATATCCGATTTTGTTCGAAGGCACTATTCAGACAGTTTGCCACCACCCGTTGATAAGCCCAAGATCGATGATGAAACGGTGAGGGATCAGTCCTGGCGCCGGATCGATGCCGACTGGCTGGGCATCGCGGCCGATCTTGCCATCCAGCTCGACCGCGGGGTCAACAATACCAGCCTCGTGCTGGCATTCGAGATGATCGATAGTGGACGGGTCTTCCTGTTTCCAGGTGACGCGCAGATCGGAAACTGGCTGAGCTGGAAGAATGCCAAGTGGACCGTCGGTCAGTCCGAGGTGAAGGCGCTCGATCTGATGGCGCGTACGGTCTATCTCAAGGTCTCTCATCACGGCAGTGAAAACGCGACGCCGGAGAAGAACGGGCTGGGTCTGATGACCAGCCCGGATCTTTCGGCATTCATCCCCACCAACAAGGATGATGCAGTGAAAGTCCGCTGGGGTGCTATGCCTTATGATGCCATCCTCCAGGCGCTATCGGCTAAAACGGAAGGCCGCGTTATCCGCGCCGACGACACGTGGTTGGCAAACACCAATGGTAAGCCTGATTTCGCTCATCCCTCGGGATCTGTCCTTGCCGTTCGCAATGCGGTTCGCGACCCAAAGCGCGGCGCTGGCGGGCTTTGGGTCGAGGTCGATCTCGCCTAACTCCTAGAAGATCGTGATCTCGGCTAAAGCCTTACGCCGCGACTGAAGGCCCAGGTTTCCATTTCGAACGACTGATACCGGCGATGTGCAGGGAGTTGAAATGTTGATTGCGAAGGTTTTTGCACGACCGAACTGGAACGACATCTGCCCGGTGCAGGCCGGCAAAACTTATGAACTGTCGGCATCAGGAACCTGGTGGGATTGGTTCGTACCGTCTGGGCCTGAAGGTTATGAGGGCACAATTCTCAAGCCGGCCGCACACCTTAAGCGATCACCTGCTGATCGCTGGTTCTGCCTTATGGGTGCTGTGGACCAGGATGAAGACACTCTTTTCCCAATAGGTCGCCACAAGACGTGGACGTCGACCCAGGACGGCATGCTTTGCTGTGTTGCAAACGATATCCCGGCGATGCATTGGAATAACTGGGGAGCAGTGACGGTGTCTGTCCGCACAGTTGGGAATCCTGTAACAAACGGTGTTGAATTCCAACAAAGCAGATGAGCGATCGGAACGCGGATAACGCGGGCTCGCCAGCCGGCGAGGTGGATAGAGGCGTTCGACGTTCGGTCCTTTCGGAATTGAAGAGGTGGCGCCGCGCCCTGCGATTATGCAAACCGCCGATCGACAAGGGCCACGCCTGGGCGGCTGTTATTTGGTTGAGAAGCCGTCCCGCGACCGATACGGACGAAGAGGTCGAGGGCTGATTGATGTCGCCCATCAGATCATCGTTCTCGTGGCTCCTGGGTGGGGCCTCGCCCCTTACTTCACCCGCGATGAGCCCACCCCACGGAGGTAACAGCAACCGGCGTGACCGGCAACTAGCGCCCATCGTATGCCGTAGACGGCACTACCGGGAACCCAAAGAACTTGACGGAGCCGTCGTCGACATCAACCCCAAATTCCGCATGGCAGCTAGAAACGGGTCTATCAGCGTTCCTTAAAAAGCAATGCGTTCAAAATACAGAAAGCCAATCGAAGCTTACGACAAGATATATTTTCATAGATTCTGTGTAAAATCTTAAATAGTACTTGCGAGTTTCCACACATATAGTTATGGTTGTGTTATTGTGGATCTTGACTTTTGCGAGCGGCAATATAATGGGCGAAGTTGGGCGAATTTCGGATGAGAAGCAGCTGCCATTTCAGCATGCTCGGCAGTCTGATGATCTTATTCTTTGGAAGACTTATCGTATTGATCTTGCCGCTGAACTTGACCGTATATCGATTGAAGAGGCAGTAAAAACAAAGATCGCCAATCTTCTGGGTTCAACTGCCGAACCCAAGGCGTGGGAACATCTATATGAGGCTGAGCAGCGTCTCGCCGCTGTGCGTAGCGACGATGCCGTCAAGGCGGATTGGGCGCGGCGCATTGTCGAAGCGGAAAACCTCGGGGTCGGGTCGGCTGCTGCTTTGAAAGCGCAGTTCGGTGCGATCGATACAGCCGAGAACCGGAAGGGAACCTATCTCGCCCTGCTTGACGATCTGCACTTCCGTTATGCCAAACGTCGGCTCGACAGGCACACGCGGATGAAAACCGCCACATGGCTCAACAATGTTGGCGTGCTTCTCTGCGCTCTCGGGCTACTGTTCACCGTCGTCGGTTGGGTGTTCTGCCAATCCTTTGGTGATTTCCTCGCGCGAACGCATCTCCTGTACGCAATATGGTGCGGCATGCTTGGGGCATATTTCTCCCGTTCCGTGTCCATGCGCTCCTCGATCGCTACATTGGATTACGATGTGTTGATGACGGACTATTCCAGATGGAGTGTGATACAGCGCCTTGTCATAGGCGCGATCGCGGCCTTCGTGATGTATCTGCTGATTGCCGGCAATTTATTGGCTGGCGACCTCTTTCCGACAACGGATTTTAGCAAGCCAGTTGTCAATCCGAAGCCGGGTGACCCGAGCTTGGCAATTCCGTCAATTGCATTTGCAAAACTTCTTGTTTGGTCGGTAATTGCAGGCTTCTCGGAGCGATTACTGCCCGACCAGCTGTCGCGGCTTGAAAATTCGGCTCAAGCCAGCAGTGGCGACAAGCGACCTTCGACGAAATGACCCCTCGGGCGGTGACAGCATTTGAAGGCCCAACGGCTGACACAATTTCAATTTGTAAATATTGATCTGAAATAACTTATAGTATATAAGCGCATTCGTAACTTCCGATCGGGGGCGATCATGGCAATTCATTTCGACGTTGTTCGCGATGGAAAGCATTTTTCCGTGCGCGTGGATGGATCAAAAGTTTTCAAGATCGCTGCGAAAGTGCGATATAGGAACAGAAGGACCGGAGTCGAACGTTTTGGCCTGTCCAATGACGGCGGGTTCTTTGGAAATGACGAAGCACGCAAGCATCTCTATGCCGCAACTGATTTCGATAGCGTATTTCCGTTCTGGTCAGATTTCATAGAGCCTACAGCGATCTGCGAAGGTCAGAGCTTCATTTCCATTAATACGTATGACAGAGCCAGATTTACCTTCGGATTCGGCCAGTTTGCTGCTCATGTACCGGACGGTGACTTCATAAGATGGTTTAGGGACATGCTGCAGAGGCCTGAAGCTGTCGACTACTTTCCCAACCTCGATGTTCAGGCCGGGCGCATCGTCAAGGTAGAGGACACGAAGGTCGTTCCTCTCGAGAATGAGGATTCAACCGAACCGCTCCAACTCTACTTCAACCCAACGCTTGACGAGGTCGAGGATGCCGAAGTCGTTGCCTCCGCAAAGTTCATTCATTGGACGACGAACCATCCGGAGGCCCGCTTGCTGCAAGTCCAGCATATGGTCAATACGGCCATGCGCCTTGTGAAGGAGGCAGACCGGAGGCTTGGCCTTGATGGCCAGACCGGGGACATATGCTGCGTCATTGTGGATGTTCGCCACCAGGGGAGGGCAGGGTTCGACGAATTGCAACACGCCCTGCTGCAGTCGAAGCCTTACGAAGCGCTCCTGGAGGTGGGCGCCGACGGCGAACCCGAGCGCGTCGCAAACCTGAAGGCGGCGCTTTCGACGCGTCGGGGCGAACTCAAGAAAAAGAAATGGTCGCGGTCAACCGGTGGCTTTGTCTGAAGGGGGCGAGCATGTCGATCATCGAAGAACTTGTTTCTACGGCGAAGGAGCAATGGACCCGCTGGGGCGGACCGTTCGAACGGGTCGACGGTACGCTCGGTGGCTTCACGGATCGGAGGATGGAGGCAAAGCATCCATTCTGGACCTTTGTGGGGGAGTATTGGCAATCGATCGGCAGCGATCTTGACGGACGTGACTCCCCAGCCTGGTCTGCAGCGTTCATATGCTATTGTTTCAATACGGCTGGGGCGGGCAATCGTTTTCCTTATTCCGACAACCATTCGATCTACGTCTCCAAAATCGACTCCGGAAATTTCGCGGGGCTATCTTTGGTCGATCCGACAACGACGCCTGTTGCAGTCGGGGACTTGCTCTGGGCAAGCCGTAGTGGCGATGGTTGCAGGGCGCCGCCGCTGACCTTTGCCGACGCGAAGAGGGAAGTGAAAAGGATCCGCGACGGAAGAGCCGACAGCTTCTGTAGCCACAGCGATATCGTCGTGGCGATCCGCGACGGACAGGTCGATGTCATCGGCGGCAATGTCAAACAGGCCGTCACGAGGACGACTTACCGTCTGGATACGTCCGGTCGGATCAGGGACGGACGGCGGTCATTTGTCGGGGTGATCAGGAATGCGCTGTGAACTATTCTGTGCCGTTCCCGCGGCGGTTCTCATCCTGCTCTCCGAAGCGCCGCCCGCGGGCTCTGAGCCCTTCCGATATGAGGGTGTGTGCGAAGCGTCTGCGGCCGCTATACTGGATGAGACCCACTTTGTTGTTGCCAGCGATGAAACAGAACAATTGTCAATATATGAGAAGGGTAATCCCAAGCCGATCGGCACGTTCACCCACCCTGACGTCACCGATATCGAAGCGGCAACCCGTATCGATGACACCATCCTCTGGCTGACGTCCCATTCCCTCAACAAGGAGGGCGAGGACAAGAAAAAGCGAAAGATCTTGTTTGCAACGAAAGTCGCAAAGAACTCACTCTCGTTGTCGGGATCCGATTTTCGGACGCTTCGATCGAGACTTGCCTCCATCCTCGGCCAAGACGAAGGTACGCTCAGCAAGAGCCTCAACATCGAGGGATTGGCCGCGACATCGCAAGGCGAGCTTCTGATAGGACTGCGTGCCCCGCTCGACAGTGCTGGGAAGGCTTTAGTGCTAAAGGTGGACAATCCCTTCGGTCTTGTCGGCGATCGCGGGTCGACAGGAAAAAGTTCTGCCAATATCGCGGCCGTTTCTCGTATTGATCTCAATGGCAGAGGCGTCAGAAGCATCGAGAGCGTGGGAGAGGGCAAGCGAGCTTTCCTCGTCGTCGGTGGGTCTGTAGAAGATGCGGGATTACCGCCGTTGCTCTTCTGGTGGGATGGCGCCCAGGGGGTTAGCAAAGGACCGGAGGTTTCACTGACAGGCCTCACTCCCGAGGCCATGATCATATGGGATGAGCACCATGCTCAGATCCTCGGCGACAATGGCGATGGTTGCAGCGATAGTGACGCGAACCCGCGCTGGTTCCCAAGTATCGATGTCACGTTCTAATCATGTGCCAAGTATGGACGCCGCCCTGAGCGATGCCGAAAGGCGAAGTTCGGTGCCCGCCGCTCATTGTCCGAGGCATTCTACATGGTTGTCGTGAGCGCGATGATGGCGATCACCGTCATCGACCTGCACTACGTGGTGTCGAACCGCCAAAAGCTCGACAGCGGCGTCGAATTGAGATCGCACGTCTTGTTGACGCTTGACGAGCCCGCCGCACATGACATTTGCCATCCGCCAATGCTGTCGTCACACGCTGTGTCGCCAGGTCAGCGCAATGGGGTTTCAAAACTGCGTTTCGGAGCAGGCACGCAAAAGCAACAAGCACATCGAGGAGCGAATGCCGCACGCTAATCGTTGGGCTGGCGAATATCGGTTCCGTAGAAATTGTCCACAGCGCAGACATCCGCGAAATCGGCTAATCCGAAGGAATCAAATAGCGCTATAAGAGTGTCCAGGGGACATCGTTGCCCGTTCCTCGCCAACATTCCACTGGTTTCCTCACAAGCTAACGCCCGCTGAAGCCCAATCGCGTGTTTTGTTGACAGCGTCTGATCCAATCTTCAGCTGGAACTTCTGCTTCCGTACGGGGGATTAAGCGAAGCATTTTCGACGCTTTGCCGCCGCCTGTACGGTTGCTTTAGACGACCCCGTACGTATCGAGTGGTCAGTGACTATCGATGCACAACAGTATTGAAAAGCCGCCAGTAATATCAGCATATAAACCTGAGGTAGATACCAGAGCGCGCAGAAGCACTGACGTTTCTTAGGTGGGGAGCTCAAAGCGATGATCAGAATCAACCGGAATAGTGTGCCCACTCCAGCAATCTTGCAACGCGACAACGGGAGCCAAGCTGACCGCGAGTTTGAGGCCGCACGAAAATTCTATTCAAAGTACGAGGATAATCGTCAGCGCGGCGGGTTTGAGTTCAAGCTTTACCGGCATCCGTCGGTGAGAAATGCCCTGCATGAGCTCTTTAATGGAAAGTGTGCCTATTGCGAGACACCGCTCACGACAGGTCCCGGCGACATCGAAATGTATCGTCCGAAAGGTGGCGTGATCGCTGACGATGGGACGCACTTGCCACTTCACTATTGGTGGCTCACCAACGAATGGGCGAACCTTTATCTCAGTTGCGCCGAATGCAACCGGATCTCCTATCGCGGCTCTGGCACTACAAAATCCCGCTCCGGTAAGGGCGGTCGATTTCCGTTGGAAGATGAGAGACGTCGTGCCGACATCCTAGCTCCGATCGAGACTTTGGACACAGAACGCCCTCTCTTGCTCGACCCCTGCAGGGACGACGTTGATACGGTGCTCTTGTTTTCCGAGAACGGTCTGGTTTCCAGCAAGGATGTCAGAGGCTTGACAACGATCGAGATCCTTGGCCTCAACCGACCTCGATTGGTCGAAGCGCGCCAGAAGACGGCGCGAATGATCGGGACGCTGCTTCAGGCCTTGCGCGGATACACCAAGCATTCCGAGTCCGAGGAATCGGTGCGAAAAGTTCTTTTTCAGCTCAAGGAGATGATGAGTGCGGCCGCAGCCTATGCTGCGATGTGTAGGCAACTCGTGAATGCATTCGTGGCGGGTTTACCCGACGACGAAGCTGGAATTTTAGGAGATCCAGAAGAACTTTCCGGCCTTCCACGTAATCAGCTGAGCCGCAGCCAACAGCGCGCGGCAAAGGTTGCGCTGACGGATTTCCAAAGCGCGCGTGAGAATTACTCACTCGAGGATGATGGTGAGGAGGGGACGACGGCTTATCTACGTGCAGGCAGTCGATTTGTTGAGCGCATAAAAGCCACGAACCTCCGCGCTATCTCGAAACTTGACCTCAATGTTGCCGATACCGCAGGTCAAGCGCCCTGGTTAATGTTGCTGGGGGAAAATGCTGCGGGCAAGAGCACGATGCTTCAGGCTCTCGTTCTGGCGCTTGTGGGTGATCGATATCGGAACCAATTGATCAACGCGCTCGGACTCGATCCAGGCACTATGGTGAGGGCCGGAGCATCTTTTGGCGAAATCAGTATCAAATTGAGCGGTGCGACAGCGCCGCGTGTTCTGCGCGTCTATCATGACGGTCGCATAGAGACGACCGGACGAGAGGCGCAGTTGATGCTGGCTGCCTACGGCTCGACTCGGCTTTTGCCGCGACGAGATGGTCCGAAACATCAAGGCACGACCTACGCCCGTGTAGAGAATCTCTTCGACCCCTTCGTTCCGCTCGTTGACGCACAAGAGTGGCTCATTGAGGCCTCGCCGGCCGAATTTGACTACGCGGCGATCGCAATCAAGAAGGCGCTGGCTATTGACCTCGACCGTGAACTCGTAAAGCGAGACGAAGAAGTTGGCCTCATAGAACAAGGGAAATTTACGCCATTGGCCCGGCTCTGCGATGGGTATCAAACGGTGATTGCGCTCATCGCTGACATTTTGTCGCTGGTTCTTCCCGCTTGGAAAACGCCAGAACTTGCGCAGGGCCTGGTCCTGATCGATGAGGTTGGGAACCACCTTCATCCTTCGTGGAAGCTTCGCTTCGTCGAGAGTATGCGGACTATCCTGCCGGGGGTGCAGGTCGTGGCAACGACGCACGAGCCTCTTTGCCTCCGAGGACTCCGTCATGGTGAAGTTGCAGTCCTTCGCAGAGGACCGCGCGGAGGTGTGACACTTGTGGCGGATCTGCCGGCGATTGAAGGGTTACGCGTAGATCAGATCCTGACATCTGAGCACTTTGGCCTTGCAAGCACGCTCGACCCATCGTTGCAGTTACTGTTTGACCGGTATTATTATCTGCTGAGGAAAAAGTCGCCGAACCAGGTCGAAAGCGCTGAGATCCTCGAGCTGCGCGCCGAAATCAATGATGTGCAACAATTGGGTAATAATGAGCGCGAGCGCCGTCTACTCCAAGCCATCGATCGTTTCCTTGCGCAGCGCCCAGAATTGAATACCGCTGCCGACGTTCGGCACGGCGAAGAAATGCTCGATGAAGAGCTGTCTGCGATCTGGAGTGAGGCTGCTCTACTTACCGGGCCTGTGTCATGATCCGGATCCAACGCCTCCCAGCTCAAGCCGCAGAAGCAGCGTTAGAACGAATCGGACGCCGCGGCCTAACTGAACGCGAGCACGCGCTTTGGCACTTCGGCGGGGTGCGGCCGATTAGAGAACCACTACCGCCTCGTCCAGATAGAGCACCGAACTTCACCGCGTACAAATGTGAAGCGGTAAAAACCGCGCTCTCAGGGTTGTTCGGCACAAAATGTGCCTATTGCGAAAGCCCTTATGCCCATTTGGCCTCAATGGAAGTTGAGCACTTCCGGCCGAAGGGCGGCTATATCGACGACGATGGGGAATTCCGTTCACCCGGATATTACTGGTTGGCTGCAAGCTACGACAACCTTTTGCCGTCCTGCATTGACTGCAACCGTGAGCGAAAACACTTTCATCGAACGAAGAATGGTCAACGCGTACCGACCAAATCTGGCAAGGCGAATCGTTTTCCGATTGCTCCCGGAACGCAACGGGCGACCCGGCCTGTGGAGATGGCGAATGAGAGGCCACTCCTATTAGACCCCTGCATCGACAATCCCGATCAGCATCTTCGCTTCTACGCTGACGGGTTCGTCGAGCCAGCGACAAGCGCAGAGGAAGATCAGATGTCGAAGGGCCGCGCGACGATCGACGTCTACGGTCTCGTGCGCGAGGCACTTGTGTCCGAACGGCGCCGATGGGCAATTCTGGTGGAAGCGGCTATGCAAGGTGTTCTCACGGCAGACCGAAATGTACGAGCCCATCCACTAGACCCCGACATGGTCGATCAACGCGCAATTGCTGAGACCGCCCTGGCGTTTTTCGTCCAACCTGGATCGCAATACCTAGCGATGACGACCACAATGGTTTCAACGTTCAGATTGGTCCGCGCAGCTGCTCAACACTACCACCTTGCTCTTGCGGCTTGGAACAATACAAAGACTGTTGAAGATAGAACCGCGCTTGTCGAGCGGGCCGCAGTCATCCAACGGATTAGGGGAGACGTCCTGCTCGAGCAAAAGCTGGTAGCGCAACTATTCAAGCAGGCGAGCGTTCCCGATTTTTGAGGGGCGCCACTTTCTCGTTCAGCCGCGTGTCGCTGAGAAAAAAGGTGGGAAGCCTTCGCAGTCCGGCCCGTTGTGCAGCTATTTATCAGCGAAGTGCATGTCATCGATGAGTCCATCACGTCCGTCCTTCTTGCTCAGCAAGGTCTGCTTGTCGCGGGAATGGCCGCACGCGCCGGCGGCGTTTTAGCGCCCGTTGCTGCTAAGACGTGCGAGAAACCAGACCGCGCTCCTGCTTGGCACGAACAGATAAGCTCCTCCGCGCATCCGCACGAAATCCCTTATTCCGGTGAGGTTCAGCGGGCCGCGCGGAGAGGGTATCGTCAGCCGCCCCATGCCGCCTCCGCGGCCGGTGATGGGATCGACCTCGTTTTCCAATCCGTGAAACTGCCAAGCGGTGGCCCAGGTCTGCTGAACGAATTCGAATTGGCGTTCTATGTCGGCATTGAGGCACATGAAGAGAAGGCCGGGTTTTTGTTCCTTCGGATCATTGGCGCCAACGGCGTCGAAACCGCGCCCGATGCGCAGGATGCGATGACGATTGACGATTGAAAGTTCAACCTTTGAGGCAGGGGCCAGACTATCGCGAGGATTTGACCGGCGAATGTGCGCCCCGAGGGGACAGCGCTCGCCAAGCGGATCCTCTGCGCCAGGCAGGAAATCATTATCGGGCCGAAAATGTCCCCCGCTCTGCTTTCTGGTCGCTGGACCATGCGGGTAGCGCACCAGCGAAGAGCCATCCTTCCAACGACCAACCATCTTGGCGCCGATCCACTCCGGTAAAAGCTCTGGATCGAGTTGATCGGGCACTGCTGGATGATCGGCGTAGCGTTTGGCCGCCTCGCCCACATAGTCGTTGAAGACATCGACATATTGCGCAAGCTGACGGATGACCAGGAACGTGCCGTTCCGTCCGAGGTCGCGCGCGGCGGCGGCGCAGTTGCTGCCAAAATCTGGCTGGAGTGCGCCACGTGAGTGCGTAGGCTCAGCGAGCGGCAAAAGATTGCCGGGGTCCATCGCAGCCGGCACCTGTGGCGACGGCGGGAAGAAGCCACGCGTGTCGGGATAGCCCAGCAAGAACTCCCCCGGCTCGACCGCATGGATGGTGTCCGACCGGCGCATCCAGCGTCGCGTTCCCTTGATGACTGGTTGCGAAATTCCGTCCGCGAACCCAAACGGCTCCCGCACGGTCTGCGCCGCCGTTTCACCCGGCGTTGGCCGTGGCAGCGGCGTCGGTGTGACCCGATGTATCACCTGTCCGCCGGCCGCATCGATGCCTGAGATCAAATCCTTAGCGTATGAGGAAAGAGTAGGTTCAGAGTCTGCATAGATGAGGAGCGCGGCATCGATTGCATTTTCCGGGCCACCCCACAGCCATTGCCTGGCTTGGTCGTCGCCGGTATCGGCAAGCAGGTTAGCCAGACCGGGCGAACCCATGCCCACGCGACGCCCGTTTACACCAAATCACGCTGTTACCGGCAGTCTTCGGGCGCTTTTGTACTGTAGTGGGTGCGAAATTTCCAAAATCTCTCGCATTTCCTTTGGCAAGAGTGTGAGCGGGATGAGTGCTGAAATCCTAAAGCCGACATCTGCATGTTTGGAAGCGGGCCCGCCAGCAATGTCGTCACCTTCGACAGTAATATCGATTTCGTCAACAGCATCGTAAAACCCGCTGCCCTTCAGGTAGGATTTCTTGAAATCTCTGGTGCCGCCCACGATCGATGGAGCGGCCCGCTCAAAAATGTACATATAGCCGCTTTCCTTCGCGCGTCCTGAATGACCATAGCAAAACCACCGCCATTGATATTCATCAACGCACCATTCCCAAACATTGCCCACAAGGTCGATGATGCCAAGTGCGTTCGAACGATCAACCGCGTTCACGCTGGCAGCGGTCTTCTGGGCCATGCCGTGGACGACCAATTGATGCGCGGACGGCCGTTCATCCTGATACTTGTCACCTCCCATCAGCGCGAAATCCCACAGTTGGGGCGTTGGAGGAGACACTAGTGGTAAGCTCATCTGTTCCCTGAGCCACTGGCAATGTTGCCTCGCGTTCGCGATAGTGATTCCGACTGTCGGCTGATTGTCACCACCGAAATCCGGATCTGAGAATACGTCGAATGTCTGCGTTTCCCAGCGCTTGCCGTCGTGGCGGCGTGCCTGGGGGCCCGGCCGGCGACCGAGACTTTTTTTCATGGCGGCGTTAGTGACAGGCGTTTTGCCAATGACATAGGCGAATGCGTCCTCAAACGGAGCAAGGGGAAGCACCACGCCGGGCACGCCGTCCGCCATGTCGATCTCGTGGTAGGGGAAACTTCCCGGTGGACGTGTAAGGTAAGTCTTCCCACGCCCAAACGCCGCAACGATGGGGATAGGGACAACGTCATCTCGCTCCGCTTTGGCATTGTGCTGTGCAGCCTGTTCGGCGAGCCAATCGCCCATATCCGTGACGGATACCGACCCATCCTTGTCTCGATCAGCCCTGCGCCATAGATCTGTCAGCCCTTGGCAAAGTGTCGCCGAGAAAAATCCAGCCTTTAACGCTTCAAATTCCCGCGCCGATTCCAAAACATCGCTGGCGAGCAATATCTCAAAGCTTTCCGACGTGAAGCCGAGGTCTTTCATCACCGCCTTGGGCTCCTCGTGTCGCAAGCCGCTTTTCGCCGCAACCTGGCCGGCGTTGCAGCAATCAAGGATCAAAACGCGATTTCTTGCCCGACACCGATTCATGGCTTTCATTATGTCATCAGCACGAAGGCCGGTTTCCATAAGCCTTGCTTTGTCGGTGTTCTGAAAGAGAAGGAACAAATCTCCGCGGTCTAGAAGTCCATGCCCCGCGAAATATGCGACGAAAGTATCCTCTTCTCGGCAGCTCTCAGCGGAACGGAAAAAGCGCCGCAGAGCCACTTGAGAAGTGATTCCGATTCCGTCCTCCGTCTCGAAGCCGCAATACATCGAACGAAGGGCGTCACGGACCTTTTGCGCATCGTGCTCAGCAAACTGCAGTTGATGGCGTCCTTCAGGTCCGTTTGAACCAATTACGATTGAGCGCCGCATCAACTTTTCCCTACGCCGATCTCGATCCCGGTCTTGTCCGCCTTGATCTTTGCCGCCAAGGCGTCGGAGGTCATGCCCCTATCGATCTTCGTCGACTTTTTCCATGTCATTACTGGCTGATGGTGTTTGTCTCGGATGACATTGCCCCCAGCATCTAGCGATGGCGTCATTTCGATATCTTCGGTAACAATTGGCCGATCGAGAATTGACTGGATGACCTTTGTAATGAGTGGGGTGGCAACAGCCACCACCGCCGCGGACCCCAGCAAGATCATGAAAATATCACGTTTGCCGCTATTGCTCGCTGGATCCTCGACGAGTTGCAGTCCTTCGACCTTAGCCGCCTTGAGCAGCATCTCGACCGAAATACCATTCTCCTGCATTGCATTTACGACTTCATCGCTGAACGTTACATAAATCGCAGATTCCGTCATTGGTCCCTCCTCGTAATCTCGCAGCAGAGTACACTTATCGCGAGTACCCGCCAAGATGATATACTTCAACAAGCCTACTATAAAAGTAGAATAGTCCTAGCTCATCATCGACCGAGGCAAGATGGCGGTGGCCATTTTCCTGGCGGAAAAATCTGGTGCAAACGAACCCAGTACTTGTGGGCTTCAATGCTCAGAATGATCGGCGATGTACGATTGCTCCAATTCCACGCAACTTTGAGAGCGGAGTTCACATTAGACCGCGCGAATTTGGGGAAGAAGACAAGATCTAGCGATCCGGATGAAGAGCTGACGAGGCGATCGTTGCGATCAATAGCTCCACAAGCTATATTACGCCCCAGGCTGTGTTTTCAGCGACTTAGTTCTTGAATTACCAGGGGCACGCCTGTTCATATCCATTCAAGAGCTACGCTTCCTCATGCGGCTGGTCTCTCACCCTGGCTGTCTCTCTGGGGCCAGTGCGGCTTGGACCCCACCTTCAATGATTTCAGCAGCCCTCGATGGATCAGAAACAGCTCGCGCAATCTGAAGTGTGCCGACCAGCAGCCTGAAGATCGCCATTGGGCGGTTCGACGCACCTTCGCTGATTGCCGAGATCGAATTCCGGGCTGGACCGACGACGGCAATCTGCGTCACGCATCCTACAAAGGCTTGCCCGAAGTTCAGGATAATGCGGCCGTTTATGAGTAGGATTGAGCTGGTGGCAGAAGCCGAAAACGAGCAAATTCTGCTGCTGCTCTTGAATCCAAATATGCCAAAAACCAAATCGATTGCCGCCAGCCGCTGATAAAGGGCTGGCCTTGCTGGAGGCGCCGTCTTTCGGCGCTTCCGTATCCATGTTGCTTCAAGGAGGATATGGCTATGGCAACATCTTACGACTATGCACCGCTGTTCCGTTCCAGCGTCGGCTTCGACCGGGTTTTCAATCTTCTGGAAAACGCCCAGCGCGCCCGGTCGATCAGCGACTGGCCGCCCTATGACATCGTCAAGACCGGTGACGACACCTACCGGATTTCGATCGCGGTCGCGGGCTTCACCCAGGACGAACTCGACATCACCTTCCAATCCAATCTACTGACGGTCACCGGCAAGAAGCAGGAAGCAGCAAATGAAGGCTACCTGCATCGCGGCATCGCCGGCCGGCCGTTCGAACATCGGTTCGAACTTGCAGACCACGTCAGGGTGAATGGGGCGCATCTCAGCAATGGGCTTCTTTCGATCGACCTCGTTCGCGAGATCCCAGAGGCACTGAAGCCGCGGAAAATCTCCATCCAGAGCGCTGCCGCGCTGAATTCCGCTGCTCCCGCGCAGATCGAAGCGCGGAAGGCGGCTTGACGCGTCTTTCGCAGAACAAGGGCGCCGTGGCTACGGCGCCCCTCAACATTCCGGGTTAGGAAGGAGAGAGCGATGAAACCCGATATGTTCAAACAGCCTGTTTCCATTTTTGTCGGCCTAGGCTTTCCGGCAGAGGTTCACAGCGTGATGGACGCCTATCGGCATCTCGTCGAATGGCCGGCTTCACCGAGAGAGGCGGCGCACTCGGTCGCACTCCAGGCATGCAGAGCCGCATTGCGCGGTGAGATCGAAGCAGAGACCGCGCGGGGCCTGTTTGCCGCCTTCGCCGGGAAACACGACCTGCTGGCGCCGGAAACCAATATGATCGCGGCCTCACGCGTGCGGCGTGACCGGGATCCACACGTACAGTGAGGTGGTTCGATGACGCACGACATGTTGCAGCTGGCGGCTAGCAACGCAATGGCGATGGGACAGCGGTCTTGCTTCAGGGTATGCAGCTTCAGCGGCCAATCGACGTGGTGAGAGCGCCGGCTCTTTCGGTCGATGATAAGCGAACGATCCTCGCGCTATCGATTCGAAGCCGGCCCTCCGGCAGGTGCCGGGAATGCCAGAGCCGATTTCGATCGATGAGGTACAGTCCGCGCTGAAAGAACTCGATCGGCGCTGTGGTATCTGACGGACTGCGCGTTCAAGCGGCCTGCTTTGACGATTTGGCGGGCCGCTTGATCGCCTGTTCGAGGGAGAGCTGCCCATCACAATAATCCCGCTAGACGCTCGCCGCACACCCCCGCGGCAGGCTTTTTCGTTTTCGGAGGCTTGTTCTTGCTATAGATTGAGATCCAGTTGCGGCTGCCCCTCGGTCGTGGCACTGGCGTGATCGTTGGTCAGCGAGTCACTGGGTGCGCATCATGTGGTCGATCACTCGAAGCCGCTCGCCGGTCAGATCGCGGCATTGGGCATCGGCGCTCCCGCCTTTGTGTTCTCAACCACGCAAACCGCGCAGCATGTCGATGACATCGCCGAACTGATCGCACCGCAGGGGCGCTTCTGCCTGATCGATGATCCAGCGGGCTTCGACATCATGAAGTTCAAGCGTAAGGCCGTATCGATCCATCATGAGCTCATGTTCACTCGCGCCATCTACGGCACGCCGGATATGGACGAGCAGGCGAGGATTCTGAACAAAATATCAAGTTCCGTCGACCATGGAAGGATTCGAACAACCGCTACTCAGAACCTCGGGATGATCAATGCGGCAAACCTGAAGAAGGCTCACGAGCAGCTCGAAAGCGGTTCGACGATCGGCAAGGTCGTGCTCGAAGGGTTTGCGTGATCAAAATCTGGCGGCGCGCCCCTCGCGCCGCCAGTTGGCACCAACGAATGGAAGTACCACGTGGACAAAACTTTCTGATCATTCAGAGAGTCCGGTCGTGGACAGTTAACGACAGGTGTGAACGTTTCCGCGCGGTTGCTCGCTATTCCTTACCTGGCTTTCTAAGTAGGTCAGCAGGCTCAACACCCAACACGGCAGCTAGCCGGTCTAGCACCTCAATACTTGGGCTGTAGACGCATCGTTCCAGAGAGCTGATGTAGGTCCGATCAACGTTGGCACGATGGGCGAGCTCCTCCTGCGACATTTTCCTCGCCTGCCGAAGAGTTCTCAAATTTCGAGCGAAGGTCTCGCGTATCTCCATGACAGCGAGAGAACCTCTTGTAGAGTATTCCGCTACGGAGTATACTCTACAAAAGCGAGAAAGCGTCATGCCGGCGCTATCCGCCTCCCTTCGTCGAAGGACCCCTACTTCGTCGCGGTGGCCGAGGAACTGCACTTCGGCCGGGCAGCCGCCAAGGTCCGCATCGCCCAGCCGGCGTTGTCCAACCATGTGCAGGCGCTGGAGCGCGAACTCGGCTGCGCGCTGTTCATCCGTTCGACCCGGCGGGTGGAACTGACCAGGGCAGGGGAGATCTTCCACGAGCGCTGCGTCGGGATCCTGAGCGAGGTCGATCTGACCGCCGAGATCACCAGGGCGGTGGCCGGCAAGACGATAAGGCAGATCAGGATCGGCACCGTCTATCCGGCGACCACCGGCGTGCTGCCGGCGTTTCTGGCAAAGATCGCCCGCAAGTACCCGGATATCCGCATCCATATTTCCAGCGGCAATACCGGCGACATCATCCGCGGCCTGGAAAACGGCCAGATCAATCTCGGCTTCATCCGGCCGGTGGAAAACATCGGCTCCTTGCGCTTCTCCTCGATCGCCCATGAGCGGTACCTGCTGGCGGTGGCGAGGAGCAACCCACTGGCGGAGCAGGCGGAGATTGGTATCGACGATCTGCGCTCGGAAAAGATCATCGCCTTCAATCGCAAGAACCTCTCCTACACCGAGCGGTACTTCAACGAGAAGTTCGAGGAATATGATCTGACCCGCAACATCGCCTATAGCTGCGACGACACCTATTCGCTGGTGTCGTTGGTCTCGGCCGGGCTTGGCATCGGCTTTGCGCCGGAATGGACCGAGGGCCTGCCGAACCGGGCGTTCGAGCTGAAGGCGGTCAGAGGCATCGACTTCAGGATCGGGCTTGGGGTTGCCTGGAGCAAGGATGACCCGACGGCTTCGCGCGACGACATCGTCGATATCGCCCGCTCGCTGGCACGGCCGGCCAGGTAAACGATCTGCGCTTCGGTCAGCTGTGACGCGAGCGATGTGATCCCCTCGCGGATCTGCCATGTCTGCCTCCATCAGAACCTCCCCTGCGATTGCGTGCCATCGCGTCCTGCCCCGGCTTTGGGTCCTGCCAGGCTCGCGCCGCCGGCAACGGCTTTGCCGTCCTCCACTGCGTTTCGGCCCCGCGGGGTGCAGGCAGCGCTTGCAGCCCGGCTTTCGGACCGCCGTAGCAGGTCGCGATGGCCGCGACCTCGAAACGGAGGTTCCAACATGAGCAGGCAGCAATCCAATCAACGATCCGATATCTACAGCCGCATCACCAACACGATCATCGCCGATCTTAAACAGGGTGTGCGGCCATGGACCAAACCCTGGACGACGGGACATGCGGCAAGCGAGGTCAGCCGGCCACTGCGCCACAACGGCCAACCCTATTCCGGGATCAACGTCCTGCTGCTCTGGTCGCAAGCCTTCGCCCGCGGCTTTGCCTCATCGAGATGGATGACGTTCCGCCAGGCCATCGAACTCGGTGGCGCCGTTCGCAAGGGCGAAACCGGCACGACCGTGGTCTTTGCCAGTTCGTTCGTCCGCACCGAGACGACAGACACGGGCACCGAGATCGAACAGGATGTTCCGTTCCTCAAGGCCTACACGGTGTTCAATACCGATCAGATCGCCGGTCTTGATGGCCGCTTTGACGAGATCGCACCTCACCAGGATCCGATGAGCCGCATTGGCGATGCCGGTCGCTTCTTTGCCAATACCGGCGCGCTGATCCGCCACGGAGGATCGGCTGCCTATTATGCCGCTCAGCGTGATTACATCCAGATGCCATGCCTGGATGCCTTCAGGGACGATGCTTCCTATGTCGCCGTCCTCAGCCACGAGATGACGCACTGGACCGCCGCACCGCGACGGCTGGATCGCGATCTCAGCCGCTACGCGAAAGACCGGAGCGAACGCGCCCGCGAGGAGCTCATTGCCGAACTCGGCAGCGCGTTTCTCTGCGCCGATCTCGGCATCGTCCCAGAGCTTGAACCGCGCCCCGACCACGCCAGCTATCTCGATGGCTGGCTCAAGGTTCTCCACCACGACAAGCGCGCCATCTTCTCGGCGGCGGCACATGCGCAGCGCGCCGTCGACTATCTGCATTCCCTGCAGCCGGAGCGCGACGAAGAGGAGGCGGCGTAGGCCGTCTCTTCCTTCACTCAACAGTCTCTTCCTTCGCTCAGGCATGAGAGACGCGGATGCCGATCACTGCAGCGGAAGGTAGCCTCTCGACCGCTTCCTGCGCAAAAGGCTGAGCAGGAGATCGACGGCTTTTGCCTCGCTGTCGAAGACATGGATCTTCTGCTGCCCGCGACTGCCGATGCGTCCCCAGCTGCGCACCAGCGAGGTCTCGCCGAAGAGGTTCGGCTCGATCGACAGCGCATAAAAGCGGGCCATGTTCCTCGATGGATCGATGCGTTCGATGTAGAGACGATAGGGCTGAACTGTCATGCCGGCAGAATCGCAAACACCAGGCGGCGTCGTCCAACGACATTTGTGAATCGATCCGGCCCGATCGATTCACGTTGGTGATATCGCCTCGTCAGATCTGTGACGCAGTGAACAATCCGGAAAATTCCGGATCGGCATAATAGCGCAACTTTGTCGCAACGATCGGCCGCCGGCCGGCGATGAACAGCAGCTCAGTCTTGGCATGCATGTTGCGGACTTCGTCGGGCGTCAGCAGAGGGCGGGCGACATGCTGCTCGGCAAAGGAGAGGCCGGTCCTTTCCGAATCGAGCGCGCGTGCCGCCGTGTTGAAGACGACCGTCTCCTGGCCAAGCAAATCGGAGACCAGACGGGCGCTGTCGTGATCGTTGACGCCGAACACTTGCAGCACGCCGGCGTTGGATAAAAACGTACCGGCGCGCTGGCCATAGGTGGCGCGCAACTGATGAATGTCCTGGACGATCGGCCAGAGTTGCACACCGTAACCTGCCATCAGACCCATGGCCCGTTCGATCGGTGCCAGATGACCAAGGGCGGCGAACTCGTCGAGCAGATAGAGAACAGGTGGCGCAGATGGATGCGGCGAGGGTGGCGTTCGCGCCATCTCGGTCAGGCTCTGGGCCACCAGCAAACGCAGCCAACGCGAATAGGCCGCAAGCCTGTCTGGCGGCAAGACCAGGAACACGGTCGCCTTGTCTGCCTTGAGGTCACCGAACCGAAAATCCGACCGTGACAGCACCTCGGTCATGCGCGGACTGTCGAGAAAGTGCGTATGTCGCTGGGCTGCCGACAGCACACCGCTAGCTTCGCGATCCGACTTGCCAAGATGCCGATTGGCAGCCCGGGCAATCAGTCCGTTGATCGCACCAGTCCCCTGCATCTCATGAAGCAGATTCTGGAATGCCGCCGGCGCCATCGTCAGATCGCGCCGGAGCGCCGAGAGATTGCGCTGGTCGTTTGGCGCGCTGGCAACGATATGAAGAAGCAATCCAGCGATCAGCGCCTTGGCTTCCTCGTTCCAATGCGCATCACCTGACAAACCTGGTTCGTCGAACACCAGTGCGTCGGCTAGTGTCGTTGCATCATCGGCGACATCGACGCTGTCTGGATCAACGCCGCCCATCGGATTGAAGGCTGCCGAAGGCCCGCCGGTGATGCCGAACGGATCGAGGATATGAACCGGCCCGAACTTCTCTCGCGCATCACCGGCGATGATCGCGTTCTCGCCTTTCGGATCGATGCAGATGATCGAGCGGTCGGCGGTCAGAAGGTTCGGGATGATGGTGCCGACACCCTTGCCGCTGCGCGTCGGCGCCATGGTCAGAAGATGAGCAGGCCCGCTGTAGCGAAGAAGCCGTCCGGAGTTGTTCGCACGGCCGATCAGCAATCCGCCTTCTGCCTTTGTCAGAGGTGCAATCTCTCTGCGGCCGGCAAAGCGCGCCGTCCCATGCGTGTCGTCCGCCGCCGATCCAAAATGCGTGATCAGCGGTACCGACAACAGCCGAATGAGGAGCACGATGGCAAAGGCCATCACCACCCAATCGCCGATATGCCAGATGACGTCACCCCTGTGGCCGCCGAGCATCACGCGTCTGAGGTAGTCGATCCCGAAGTAGACGGTGAACACGACAAGCAAATAGCCAAATGCACCCATGACAAACGACTTGGCATATCGCAGCGGAAAGGTGATGAACGCGACGATCGCCCAGAGCGGATCACGGGCCGCCATGCGCATCATATTTGCCAAGGCAATCTTGATCTTGATGGCAAGGATCATGATGCCGCACTCCCGTTGCCGATATTGCCGAGCGACGGCTCATTTGCCTGCGGCTTCAGCAGATCGTCGAACAGATCCCGATCGCCATCGCGGGTGAGGAACTTTGGCAGTTCGGATCTGAGCCAGGCTGCCAGTCCTGCGCCGATCTGCACATCGCGATCATTCTCCAGCCGATGCAGCACAAGTGCGCCGATCAACACCTTGCGGCGCGTATCGATGGCACGCTCCTGCTTGCCGAGCCGGATCTGCAATGTCTTGCGCTGGGCCTCGAGCTGCGCCAGCCGCTCGCCGATGGTTTTGCGCGCCATGATGATTTCTCCCTTGTTCCTGTTCAGCCATTGGCCGCGGCGATGAACGGAGGGTCTCCGCTGGCTGCATGCCTGGATCGAAGTTGTCTCGAAGAGCGGCGCTTCGAAACCCGCAAATCTGCGCGTGGAAGCAACCGGGTGAACGGCTTACGAGGTCATTGGGAGATTGCCGCGTGCTCCCACCAGTGCCCGAAGGAGCCAAGCGACGACGGCACAAGGGCGCACTTACGAGTTGCGGGGCAACTCAAGGCGCGGGCCGGCAGCCCGCTAACAAAGGGGACAAGCGATGGCGATCTATCATCTCAGCATGAAGCCGATCGCCCGCAGCGGTGGCCGCAGCGCTGTCGCGTCCGCCGCCTATCGTGCGGCCGAGCGGCTGACGAACGAGCGTGATGGGCTGACCCATGATTTTAGCAACAGGAAAGGTGTCGAGCATGCCGAGATCGTCTTGCCGGTTCGCTCTTCTGCCTATTGGGCGATGAAGCGATCGGCCTTGTGGAATGCCGCCGAGCGTGCCGAGAAACGCAGTGACGCCCGGATTGCCCGGGAATTCGAAGTCGCCCTGCCACACGAATTGACGCCGGATCAACGACTGGCGCTGACGCGGGCCTTTGCCGAAGATCTCGCTAATCGTTATGGCGCCGCCGTCGACCTCGCGATCCATCGGCCAGGTGGGGCAAGCGATATCCGCAACAGCCACGCGCATCTGATGATGACGACGCGTGAGGTGAGGGAAACCGGTCTTGGCGACAAGACGCTGCTTGAGCGGGAAAACAGATGGCTTCTCGCCAATCACCTGCCGCCATCGCAGCTGCAGCTGAAGGATCTCAGACAGGCGTGGGAGCATCTTGCCAACACGCACCTTGAGAGGGCAGGCCTCGATATCCGTATCGACAACCGCTCGCATCTGGAAGCCGGGATCACGATCGAGCCGAGCGAACATGTCGGTGTGCATGCCACTGAGATCAATCGGCAGGGTGGGGCAGTCTCCCGCGTCCGCATCTCACCACAATCGGCCGATCGCAATGCGGAGACCATTCGCCGGCGGCCCGAAGAGATATTGAAGCTGATTACCAACGAGAAAAGCGTCTTCAACCGTTATGATATCGCCAGGGCTCTGCATCGCACTATCAACGACGATGCGCAGACCTTCCAGAATGCTTTTGCATCGGTCATGGCGTCGAAGGCTCTCGTCGAGTTGAGGCCCGACAGTTCAAGCCTTCGCGGTCGTGACGGCGAGGCACGTTATTCGACGGTCGAGATGGTGGCGATCGAGGGTGCGATGGCAACAGCCACTGTTGCGATGAAGGCGCGTCAAAACCACGGTGTGGCGAAGCGCAATGTCGATGCGGCCATCGCCGATCAGGACAGATCGATTCAGGCGGGAAATCCACCGGGGCAGGGGCTGTCGGCTGAACAGCGCCAGGCGATCGAGCATGTCACCGCCGGCTCTCAGATCGCCGTGGTGATCGGCTTTGCCGGTGCCGGCAAGAGCACGATGCTGGCAGCTGCCCGGCACGCCTGGGAAGCGCAAGGTTATCGCGTTCATGGCGCGGCATTGGCCGGCAAGGCCGCAGAGGGTCTGGAGCAATCGTCCGGCATATCGAGCCGCACCTTGGCGTCCTGGGAGTACTCCTGGCAGGCTGATCGCGGTCGGCTCAATGCTCGTGACGTCTTCGTTATCGACGAGGGTGGCATGGTCGGCAGTCGTCAGCTCGCCCGCTTCGTCGACGAGGTCAAACGGGCCGGCGCCAAGCTCGTCCTGGTCGGAGATCATGAACAGCTTCAGGCGATCGGCGCGGGCGCACCGTTTCGGGCGATCGCCGAAGCCGTCGGTCATGCGCAACTGTCGGAAGTGCGCCGTCAAAGAACCGATTGGCAAAAGCAGGCTTCGATCGACTTCGCATCTCACCGGACCGCAGCCGGACTGTCGGCCTACGAGGCACGGGGAAGCCTTCATCTGAAGACGGATCGCGCGGAAACCCTGAAGGCGATCATTGCCGATTATGTCGCTGACCGATCGGCCAATCCCAACGACACGCGCATTGCCATGGCCCATCGACGCGACGACGTCCGCGCCATCAATGCCGGCATTCGCGCTCGGTTGCAGGAGCGCGGTGAGCTGGCAACGGGCAGCAACCCGTCTGACGATAAAGGTGAGGAACTGAGTTACCAGACCAGCAATGGGAAGCGATCCTTTGCGCGCGGCGATCGCATCGTCTTCCTGGAGAATAATCGCGACCTCGGCGTCAAGAATGGCATGCTGGGCGAGGTGATCGCCGTCGCGCCGGACGCAATACAAGTTCGGCTTGACGGCAAGGCGCAGACGCCAGAGGACCAGCGCCAGGTGACCATCCCGGTGAACAGTTACCAGGCCTTTGATCACGGCTACGCCACGACGATCCACAAGACGCAAGGGGCTACCGTCGACCGGAGTTTTGTTCTGGCGTCGACGACGATGGACCGGCATCTGACCTACGTGGCGATGACCCGTCATCGCGAGGCGGTGCAGCTCTATGCCGGGCTCGATGCGTTCAAGACGCTGCGATCCCTGACAGAGACACTGAGCCGCTCAGGCGTCAAGGAGACGACACTCGACTATACCCATGACTTCGCCAATCGGCGCGGCATGGAGGATCGCCGGGGGCAGGGCGAGAGTGAGGTCGCATCTCACGAAATCAGCAAAGGGATACAGCCCATTCCGGACACGGCGGTTCCCAAGCCAATGCAAGAACTGCGGCCGCCTACACCGCTCGCGGCCCGCAGCATCGCCGATGGCGGCTCTTCGCACCAGGACCCCAATGTCGATGAACGTGACGATGAACGCCGCGTGCTCGTTGCGGCAGTGAAGACCTATGCGATGAGCGTCGAAGAGGTTGGGCGGTCAAAGGCGATGCCGGCATTCGAACGAGATTGGGCCGCGGCAAAGCAGCTCGCGCCGCAGGTGTTCAACGACGCGCCAGCGGCAATGGACGTGTTGCGCGGCCGCATCCTGGATGAGAATGCAGATCCGGTCGCGCTTGCCAGTCAACTCAGCACTTTGCCCGAGACGATCGGCGCGCTCGCCGGCAAGACCGGCCTGTTCGGAGACAACGCCGAACGCAAACAAGCGCTTTCGCGGATCGATGCGCTGGCTTCACATGTTCGCCAATCCGCCAACACCTGGCAGCGTCGCCTTGCGGCCGAATGCGGCTCGGAGCGCTGGAAGCGGGAAAAGCAGGACGGGGTCGAGGTTCTGGGGCCGAGCCGCCGGAGTGAGGCGCTGCTGCGCAATCTCGATGATCTCCCCTATAGCGACAAGGCAAAGTTCGTCGAGCAACTGGCCGGGACACCGGAGGGGCATCAAGCGCTTGCCGAGGCAAAGGACATCGTGACTGCGATCGAAACGCGCTTCGGTCGCGCCGATCCCTCAGATCTCGCGGATCAGCTGAAGCGAGTGGGACCGGATCGGGATGGTGACGTCGAGCGTATCCGCCAGGTTGCTCGCCTTGCCGATCGCAGTCATCGTGCGGAGCTCACCCAGCAGATGGAGTTGAAGCGGTCGCTTTCGCGCACGAAGAGTTTGGGATTGGGGATGTAGAGTTCCATCTCCGACCGGTGGTCTTTTTTGATTTCGGCCGGATCGTTCTGCGTGTCGATGATGCAGCGGATCGGCTCGGTCTTATTGATCTGCTTGCGTTTCACGCGCACATCTGGGCCAGCCTCGGCCTTCGCCGGCGGTGACGGTGACGAAATAGAAGCCGATTTCCGCGCCTCCGCGTCAAGCTCTGGCCCCAGCACCAGACCTTGCAGAATAAGCCTTTGCGTTAATGCTCGTCGCCTTCGCCTCTACAGCTCGCTGTAGGGGGTGTCGAAATGGGGGATTTCCGAGCAAGCGCTTTGTGATAAAACCTCTGCTATATATTCGATGAATAGAGGAATCGTCACAGGCGATGACATTCACTACCGCCCAGAGACTTCGAGCGCTCGACCTCCTGAAAGCGCGCGGGATGCTCCGGCTGAAGGATTTCGTTGCAGAAGGCATTGGACCGGAGACGCTCGCCCGTCTCGTTCGGGAGGAGGCAGTCGCCCGCCCGGCACGAGGCCTGTATCAACTCCCGGACACTCAGGCTGAGGCGGCCCATGCACTCGCTGAAGCGGCTGTTCTGGTTCCAAAGGGCGTGGTCTGCTTGACCTCGGCCCTCCAATACCACGAACTGACGCTGCAGATGCCCTCGGCTGTGTGGATGGCGATCGACCGCACTGCCTGGCGTCCCAAGATCGATTATCCGCCTATCAAGTTCGTACGCTTCAAGGGGTCCGCTCTCACCGAGGGCGTCGAACCGCATCGCATCGAGGGCGTCGAGGTGCCGATCACAAATCCGGCGCGTTCGATCGTCGATTGCTTCCGCTATCGGGCGAAAGTCGGCCTCGATGTTGCGATGGAGGGGCTGCGCGAGGGCCTCCGTCGGCGCAAGACCACAAGCGACGACCTCTGGACATATGCGAAAGAGGCGAGGATCTGGTCGATCATGCGACCCTATGTCGAAGCGACGGTGGCCGATGGCGCGTGAACTCAAGAAAAACGTAGGGGCATAGGTGCGCGCCCGGCTGCTGGATCGGTCTCGCGGAGAGCGTACGGACTTTCAGATCCTACTGACGCGCTACGCGCTCTCGATTTCCGTCAGGAAGTGCCCTGGCGTCTCGGCGCCGTCGCTGGCAATGAGGCGATAGCGATCCTCGACGTCGCGTTCCTCTTCCTCGGTGAAATGAACACGAGATGGCATCAGGGTTGGCTGTCAGCCAGACGATTTCGGATGCGCGCGAAGGATTCCGCAGCGGGGCGCAGTTTGCCCTCCTCGACCTGCCGGTTGGTCGGCGCCAGCACCTTCAGAAGCGCCAGCGTCTCCTGTGTTTCTTCGTAATGGCCGATATCCTGAAAGATGGCTTTCGCCTCTCCGTGAAGCGTAATGACGACCGGCTGCGGATTATCCTTCAGCTTTCGGATGACCTCCGGCGCATGCGCCTTGAGATAGCTGATCGGCTTGACCTGTTCTGACAGCTTCATTCACTTGCTCCCTTTCGACCAGAATCTAGATCATCAAGTGGTCGATTGAAACAAGCCTTGCGCTGCCGGTGAGACACGGTCCCGGCAGGGGATTTTCCATCTTAGGTGCGGCCGCTTTTTTTCACGCAACGCGTTCGAAAGAGAATGTCATTTCTTATAATGAAGTTTGTCTACTGATTTTATAGACTAAACTTTGCAACCAAGGATCGGATCGTGGCGTCATGACCTATCTCCTCAGCCTTCTCGACAAAAGCCCGATCGAACAGGGTCTCACCGCGGCGGACGCGCTTCGGGCGACGGTCAAGATTGCCGCTCGGGCCGAGGAACTCGGTTATCACCGTTTCTGGGTCGCCGAGCATCACAACATGTCCAATCTGGCGAGCTCGGCGCCGGAGGCGCTGATCGCCTATCTCCTTGCCAGGACATCGAGGATCCGCATCGGCTCCGGCGGCGTCATGCTGCAGCACTACAGCGCGTATAAGGTTGCCGAGACCTTTAATCTTCTGGCATCGCTTGCGCCCGGCCGCGTCGATCTCGGTGTCGGCAAGGCGCCGGGAGGCTTTCCGCTCTCGACGCGCGCCCTGCAGCTTGCCGTCGATTCGGCCAGGAAGCCGGACTTCGCGAGCCAACTCTCCGATCTCAACACATATCTCGCTGCCGACCCGAATTACGACGGGGCGCAGGCAACGCCTTTCCCGCCGACTGCTCCCGAACGTTTCCTCCTCGGCGCCAGCGTCGAAAGCGCCGAGCTCGCTGCCGAGAAGGGTTGGGAACTCGTTTTCGCCGGTCACCTGAACGGCGATCCTGACAATTTGCGCAGAACCTTCGAGGCCTATGAGCGGGCATCCGGCGGCAAGCGCCCGATCCTGGCGCTCGCAGCCTTCGCCGCCGAAAGCGAGGACTATGCCCGCGAGCGCGTCGGCAAGCTGCGCATCGTCAAGGTGTTCCTGCCAAACGGCCAGACCGTTAATGTCGGCAGCGAGGAGCAGGCGGCCGAATTTGCCCGCCAGGCCGGCGTCACCGATTACCGCATCGAGGAAAAGGTGCCGAGCGTGCTGCATGGCACGGCGGAGCAGATCCGCAAGGAGCTGGACGAACTTCACCGCCGCTACGGGGTCAAGGAGTTCGTGCTCGACACGCCGGCGCTTTCGGCCGCCGAGCGCCTGGCCTCCATCGAGCTGCTCGCCAAAGAGCGGCTTTCCCTCGCCGCCTGACCGTTTCCAAAGGATTGATCCCATGGCTCAAAGACACGTCACGTTCGGCATCATGCTGCAGGGTCCCGGCGGTCACATGAATGCCTGGAAGCATCCAAGCGGACCGGCCGATGCCAGCGTCAATTTCGAGTTCTTCGTCAAGACGGCGCGCAAGGCGGAGGCGGCCGGCATCGCTTTCGCCTTCGTTGCCGACGGGCTCTACATCAACGAACAGTCCATTCCGCATTTCCTCAACCGCTTCGAGCCGATCGCCATTCTCTCGGCGCTCGCCGCGTCGACCTCGAAAATCGGCCTCGTCGGCACGGTCTCGACCTCCTACAGCGATCCCTTCACCATCGCCCGCCAGTTCGCCTCGATCGATCTCATCAGCGGCGGCCGGGCAGGGTGGAATGCGGTGACCTCGCCGCTCGAGGGTTCCGGGCGCAATTACAGCCGCGAACATCCCGAGCACGAACTGCGCTACGAGATCGCCGAGGATTATATTGATGCAATCAAGGGCCTGTGGGATTCCTGGGACGACGACGCCTTCGTCCGCAACCGCGAGACCGGCGTCTTTGTCGACAAGACGAAGATGCATCGCCTCAACCACAAGGGCCGCTTCTTCCGCGTCGAGGGGCCGCTCAACATCGGCCGCTCCAAGCAGGGCCAGCCGGTCGTGTTCCAGGCTGGCGCCTCGGATTCCGGCATCAGGCTCGCCGGCAAACATGCCGACGCTGTCTTCACCAATGGCGGGCCGTTCGAGGAGGCGCAGGCCTTCTACCGACAGCTCAAGGACAGCGTGATTGCGCATGGCCGCAGTGCCGCGGAAGTCGGTATCTATCCGGGTATCGGACCGATCGTCGGTGCGACGCGGGAAGAGGCGGACGCCAAGTATCAGGCGATCCGCAACCTTGTCACGACAGAGGAGGCGCTGCTCTATCTCGGTCGCTTCTTCGATCATCATGATTTCAGCGTCTATCCGCTCGACGCGCCGTTCCCCGAGCTCGGCGATATCGGCAGGAACAATTTCCGCGCCACCACCGACCGCATCAAGAAGACGGCGCGGGAGAAGGACCTGACGCTCCGCCAGGTCGCGCTTGATTCCGCAACGCCGCGCACCGCCTTCATCGGCACGGCGGAACACATCGCCGACGAGATCATCCGTTGGGTGGATCATGGCGCCGCCGATGGCTTCATCCTCGGTTTCCCTGTCATCGCCGAGGGCTTCGACGACTTCTCCAAATATGTTCTGCCGATCCTCACGGAGCGCGGCTACTTCGATCCGGTTCTCAAGGGCGAGACGCTGCGCGACCATCTCGGCCTTCCCTTCCGCGAAAGCCGTTATACGGCGGGCGCGGACCAGGTCGAGCGCGGAAAGGCTGTCGGCGCTTGAGGCGCCGACGAACCGTCATGAACATCATCGCTCAGAACCCGCGCAGCAATGATCCGGTCGACAAGGGTATCGCCGCCTATCTCGACGAGATCATCGCGCTTCGCCACGACCTGCACCAATATCCGGAGCTTGCGTTCCAGGAGCTCAGGACCAGCAAGCTTGTGGCATCCCGCCTTTCCTCCTGGGGCTATGAGGTGGCGACGGGCATTGCCGGAACCGGCATCGTCGCCACCCTCAGGCGCGGCGACGGCAAAAAGCGGATCGGCATCCGCGCCGACATGGACGCGCTGCCGATCGAGGAGGCGACCGGTCTTGCCTATGCCAGCAGCAATCCTGGTGTCATGCATGCCTGCGGCCATGACGGACATACGTCGATCCTGCTCGCCGCCGCCCGTTATCTCGCCGAAAGCGGCAATTTCAGCGGCACGCTGCAGCTGATCTTCCAGCCCGCCGAGGAAATCGGCGCTGGCGCCCGCAAGATGATCTCGGAAGGCCTGTTCGAACGTTTTCCTGTCGACGCGGTCTTCGGGCTCCACAACTGGCCGGGTGTTCCCGCGGGTCAATTCGGCTTCGTTAGCGGCCCCGCCATGGCTTCGGTCGATCAGGCGGTAATCAAGATCATCGGCAAGGGCGGCCACGGCGCCGAGCCGCACCGCGCCGTCGATCCGGTGCTTGCCTCGGCCTCCTTCATCACCGCCTTGCAGAGCGTCGTTTCCCGCAATGTCGACCCGCAGGACATGGCGGTCGCCACCGTCGGCTCGATCCATGCCGGGTCCGCCTCGAACGTCATCCCTGAGAGCGTCGAGATGAAGCTCACCATGCGGGCCTTCAGCGAGACGGTCCGCCAGCTGTTGCGAGAGCGCATTCCCGCCCTTGCCCGGGCCCAGGCCGAAAGCTTCGGCGCCGAGGCGGATGTGAATTACCGCCTCGGCTTTCCGGCACTGGTCAATCACGCTGGGGAAACGGAGTTTGCCAGGCGCGTCGCCTTTGACGCACTCGGCCCGGCGGCAATCGAGAAGGATTTCCGGCCGAGAACCGCGAGCGAGGATTTTGCCTTCATGCTGCAGGCAAATCCCGGCAGCTACCTCTTCGTCGGGAATGGCGACAGCGCTCCTCTCCACAATGCCCACTACAATTTCAACGACGCGATCATTGCGCCCGCCGCCCGCTACTGGGTCCGGCTCGCCGAAACCTTCCTCACTGATGACAACGGGTGATGAACGATATGAGCGATACGTTTCTCTATACCAGCCCTCTCGACCCGCGCGCCAAGCCGCTGATCGATGAATTGATCCACGAATATGACAGCCGCTACGGCAATTATTTCAATGCCGAAGGGGCCGCAGCCGAGCTGAACCGCTATCCTCCCGAAGCCTTTGCGCCGCCTGACGGCAATTTTCTCCTGTTGATCCGTGGTGGCGAAACCATCGGCGGCGGCGCTTTCAAGAACTATGACGAACGCACGGCCGAGTTCAAACGCATCTGGACGCGCTCCGATCTGCGCCGTCAGGGCCTTGCCCGCCAGGTGCTGGTGGAATTGGAGGCCCAGGCCGCCCGCCAAGGTTATTCCCGCATCTACCTGACGACCGGCTTTCGCCAGCCCGAAGCCGTCGGCCTCTATCTGAACTACGGCTACACCGCTCTCTTCGACACCTCCGTTGATCCCGAGATCTACAAGAGCCTGCCCTTCGAGAAGGACATCACCCATCTCGCTGAGCCTGCTCACGAAGATGCCGAACCGCGCCTGCGGGTGGCCGGCGCAAATTTCTGAAAACGGCAAAGACCGACAATCATAAAAGGGAAGCACAATGGCGCTGACAACGGATTTCGCCGGCATCGACCCCGGCAGCAGGACGGCAGGATCGAAGGATTATTCCCGTTACCGCATCGTGCCGGCGCGTCATCCGGGCCGCCTGGCAGGCACGATCTTTGCCGCCGTCGTCATCATCGCCGTGCTCTATTCCATCTTCACCAATCCGCGCTGGGGCTGGGGCGTCTTTGCTGAATGGTTCTTTGCCGAACCAGTGCTCGTCGGTCTCGGCAGGACGCTGCTTTTGACCGTGCTTGCCGCCATATCCGGATCCATCCTCGGAACCGCTCTGGCGCTCGCCCGCGTTTCGAAGTCGCCGCTGCTCTCCGGTCTTTCCTGGGGCTATATCTGGCTGCTGCGCTCGATCCCGGTCATCGTGCTGCTGCTGATCTTGAACAATCTCGGCTACCTCTACGAGACGATCAAGATCGGCATTCCGTTCACCGATACCGTTTTCCTCGACTATCCCACAGTGCAATTGCTGACGCCCTTTGCCGCCGCCTTCCTCGGCCTGACGCTCAACCAGTCGGCCTTCTTCGCCGAGATCGTGCGCGGCGGTATTCTCTCGGTGGATCACGGACAGCTGGAGGCCGCCGCCGCACTCGGTCTGCCGCGCCGCCGCCAGGCCTTCCGCATCGTGCTGCCGCAGGCCATGCGCTCGATCCTGCCGACCGGCTTCAACGAACTCATCGGACTGGCGAAGAGCACCTCGATGGTCTACGTGCTGGCGCTGCCGGAGCTCTTCTATACGGTCCAGGTGATCTACCGCCGCAATCTCGAAGTCATTCCGCTGCTGATGGTCGCGACCGTCTGGTACCTGATCATCATGACGGTGCTGTCGATCGCTCAGCGCTATATCGAACGCTATTTTTCCAAAGGCGCCGTGCGCAATCCGACGCCGTTGCCCTTCCAGGCATTTCTCGAGCGTTTCCGCCGTCCGCTGCCTGTCCTCGAGACGGCGACCGACACCGTGCGCAAGATCGGTTTCCAGGATGCGGCGACGCTGCGGGCCGCTGGCGGCGCGGTGCGCATTCACGGCATTTCCAAAAGCTTCGGTTCGCTGAAAGTGCTTGATGACGTCGAGCTAAGCCTTCCCGCCGGCAGCGTGACCGCCATCCTCGGTCCATCCGGCTCGGGCAAGTCGACGCTTCTGCGCGCAATCAACCATCTGGAGCGTGTCGATGAGGGTTTCATCTCGGTCGACGGCGATTTCGTCGGTTACAACAGGAAGGGCGACACGCTCTATGAGCTCAAGGAGAAGGATATCCTCAAACGCCGCGCCGATATCGGCATGGTCTTCCAGAGCTTCAATCTCTTCCCGCATCTGACCGTGCTCGAAAACCTCATCGAGGCACCGATCCAGGTTCGCGGTGTCGGCCGCGAGGACGCCGTGCAGCTGGCGCAGGAGCTGCTGGCACGCATTGGCCTCAGCGACAAGATCAACGCCTATCCGCGCCAGCTCTCCGGCGGCCAGCAGCAGCGTGTGGCGATCGCCCGCGCACTGGCGCTCCGCCCGAAGGTGCTGCTCTTCGACGAGCCGACATCGGCGCTCGATCCGGAGCTCGTCGGCGAAGTGCTCGACGTCATCAAGGAGCTTGCCCGCACCGGCACGACGCTCGTCATCGTCACCCACGAGGTGGGCTTTGCCCGCGAAGTTGCCGATACGGTCGTCTTCATGGACAGCGGCCGCGTCCTGGAGGCCGGGCCGCCGGCCCGCATCTTCGCACAAGCGGAACATCCCCGCACCCGGGAATTCCTCGCCAAGGTTCTCTAGCGCGAAACAGCGCTGGCGAAACGCCGGGCCGCGACGGGCTGCTCCGGCCGAATAACAATAACCGCAACCTAAAGATGAAACGGAGAAGGGGCATGACATTTACAGATAGGGCAAGGCTTCTGATAGCGGGAGCCGTCACCATGGCCGCAATCGGTTTCGGTTCCGCGCAGGCGCAGCAGAAGTTCGATCTCAGCCCCGAGCAGCCGAACCGGCTGCGGGTTGAAAAGAACGAGAAACGCATTGCCGAAATCAAGGACTTCAAGTTCGTCGAAAACGGCGTCTTCACCGTCGGCATCAGCTCGAGCGGCAATCTGCCGCTGCATGATTATGCCTCCGATTCCAAAACCGTCATCGGTTATGACGTCGATCTGGCGCAGGCCATTGCCGACAGCCTGGGCCTGAAGCTCGAGTTGGTTTCGGTCGCCTGGGCCGATTGGCCGCTGGGGCTGACCTCCGGAAAGTTCGACGCGGTGATCTCCAACGTGACGGTCACGGAAGAACGCAAGGAGAAGTTCGATTTCTCGACCTACCGCAAGGATGAGCTTGGCTTCTACGTCAAGGCCGATAGCCCGATCGCGGCGATCAAGCAGCCGAAGGATATTACCGGCCTGAAGGTCATCACCGATGCCGGCACCAACCAGGAGAAGATCCTGCTGGAATGGGATCGCGAGAACGTCGCCGCCGGCCTGAAGCCCATCGAGGTGCAATATTATGACGACGACGCGGTCAAGGATCTCGCCGTTCAGTCCGGCAGAGCCGACACCGTCTTCAGCGTGAACGCGACGCAGGCCTATTCGGCAGGGATAAACGGCAAGACCAAGCTCGTCGGCACCGTCAGCGGCGGTTGGCCGATCACGGCCGAAATTGCCGTCACCACGCGCAAGGGCAGCGGCCTGGCTGCTCCCTTGACCGATGTCGTCAACGACCTGATCGCCAGTGGCGCCTATCGGAAGATTCTCGATACGTGGAATCTCGGTCCTGAGGCGATCGACAAGGCCCAGACCAACCCGCCCGGCTTGCCGAAGAGCGGCTCCTGATCAGTTCCTATAGGGCCGGCGGCATTGCTGCCGGCCACCCTGCCTGACAGTTTGGAGAATAAAACCATGATTGCCTTTCCGGCATTCCGGAGCCTGCTGATTGCCGTCATGGCGTCAGCCCTTTCCTACGGCGCTACCCATGCAGCCGAGGATTTCGACCTCAGCCCAGAGCAGCCGGGCCGGCTTCATGCCGCCAGGAACGATGCGGCGATTGCCGCGATCCCCAAGGATTTCAAGTTCGTCACACCAGGCAAGTTCACCATCGCCGTCAGCCCCGGCGGCCCGCCGCTTGCTACTTATGCCACCGACGCCAAGACCGTGGTCGGGGCAGATCCCGATTATGCCTATGCCATCGCCGACAGCCTCGGGCTGACGCTGGAGATCGTGCCGGTCGCTTGGATTGACTGGCCGCTCGGCCTCGCCTCGGGCAAGTATGATGCCGTCATCTCCAATGTCGGGGTCACCGAGCAGCGCAAGGAAAAATTCGATTTCTCCACCTACCGTCAGGGCCTGCATGGTTTCTTCGTGAAATCCGACAGCCCTGTCACCTCGATCAAGGAGCCCAAGGATGCGGCAGGCCTCAGGATCATTGTCGGGGCCGGCACCAACCAGGAACGCATCCTGGTGAAGTGGAGCGAGGAAGACCTTGCCGCGGGCCTGAAGCCGATCGAACTGCAATATTACGACGACGAGGCGGCAAGCCTTCTCGCGCTGCGGTCCGGCCGGGCCGATGTCATCGTCCAGCCGCATGCACAGCTCGTCTTCATCGCCGCGCGCGACAAGAACATCAGGCGGGTCGGCACGCTGAGCGCCGGCTGGCCGGATCGCTCGGATGTGGCGATCACCACCCGCAAGGGAAGTGGGCTGGCCGATGCGCTGACTGTCGCCACCAACGACCTGATCAAGGACGGCACCTACGCAAAAATCCTCGACTACTGGCATCTTTCCGAGGAAGCCTTGCCGGCATCCGAGACCAATCCGCCCGGCTTGCCGAAGTACTGATCATCGGATGGTACGAGTGGGCAACATATCCATCAGCCATATCGGCTTCCTCACCCCCGGCAATTATCCCGACGGCGATCCGTTGTCGGGATTGGAGCAGACGCTTGAGCAGCTGCAATATGGCGAAGATCTGGGCTTCGACAGTGCCTGGGTCCGCCAGCGGCACCTGGAGCCTGGAATCTCTTCGGCCAGCGCCTTCCTGGCGGCGGCGACGCAGCGCACTAGCCGGATCGAGCTTGGAACCGCAGTCATCCCGATCGGTTACGAGAGCCCTTACCGGCTGGCCGAAGATCTTGCCACCGTCGATGTTCTGTCCCGCGGACGGCTGAATGTCGGCGTCAGCGCTGGCCGGCCGCTACACGCCGAGCTGATCGCTCCGCTTGTCTTCGACGGCGACTGGACGGGTTACGATTTCTCGCATGATCGCGTGCTGCGCTTTGCCGACAATCTGCGCGGCGCTTATCTCGGCGACGAGCAGACCTTGATCAAGACGCCCTTCGGCCCGCAGCGGCCGCGGCTGCATCCTTATGCCAGGGGCCTGATCGACCGGATCTGGTATGGCGGCGGGTCGCAGCGCTCGGCCGAATGGGCCGGCCGCAATGGCTTCAACCTGTTGACCGGCAATGTGATAACGGGCGAGGGGACGGATGATTTCTTCATCGCGCAATCGCGATTGATCGAAACCTATCGCGCCGCCGAGACGCAGCGGCGGGTTGCGCTGGGTCGCGTCATCGTGCCTTTCGATAGCGCCGATGCGGCAACGCGCCGCCGGTATCGAGACTATGCCGATGGCCGCCATCAGCGAACCCTTTCACCGCAGGGCGAGCGGCGCACCTTGTTTGCCCGGGATGTCGTCGGCACATCGGACGAGATATTGGCGCAGCTTTTTGCCGATCCGATCCTGCCCGAGGTCAGCGAGTTGAGGCTGGAGCTCCCTTACGAGTTCGAGCACGAGGAATATCGCCAGTTTCTCCACGACTTCGTGACGCTGATCGCACCGGAGCTAGGATGGAAAGCGCCATCTGGCATTCGGGCCGCTTCCTGAAATGCCGTCGACCATTCGACGCCAGAACAATCACCTCGCAGGGAACATGCATCAGTGACCAAATCAGTAGAGTACTTCTTTTCGATCGGCTCGCCCTGGTCCTATATCGGCTTCGACGCCTTCGCCGAACTTGCGGCGAAGAACGACGTCGTCATCACGCCCTATCTGACGACGGTGGTCGAGGAAAATGGCGGTATCTTTTCGCGCAACCGCCCGGAGATCAGGCGCGCCTACTGGACGCGGGATCTCAAACGCTGGGCGCGCGTGCGCGGCAAGGAACTGCAGCTCGAACATCGCCCGGATTTGAGCGATCCGACGCCGGCGTCCCTCTTCGTGATTGCCGCCTACCTCGACGGACAGGATTGGATCGGCGTTGCCCGCGTCCTGCAGCATGCCTTCTGGAGCAAGGCGAAGGATATCGGCAAGCCCGATGTGCGCGAGGCGATCGTGACATCAGCGGGTTTCGACGGCGCGGTGCTCCTCAGACGACAAGCCGACGACGATGTCCAGAACAAATGGTCGGCAGACCGCGTGCATGCGCGCGACAGCGGCGTCTTCGGCTTTCCTACCTATGTCTTTGACGGCGAGATCTATTGGGGGCAGGACAATTTACCCTTCCTCGAACGTCATCTTCACGGCGACAAGCCCTAGGCTTGGATCAAGCAATGTGACCGCAATGAATTGCAGCGTCCCGCGGTCTGAGATGTCGATGGCGATTGGCTTGCAGCTTATGCGTGCTGAAGATGCGGTGAACGTTTTTTTCAACCAGGCGAAGAAGGAGAGATGCACGTTCCTTTAATCTATCAATTTTGTAGACAATAGTTGGAGCAACGCAAAGAGAGGAAAAACCATGTCAGCTTTCAAACTCGTCGGCATCGCTGGCAGCTTCAACCGTCCATCGAAGACATTGGCACTTGTGCGGCACATCGCCGAACGTGCGAGCATTCGCTACGGATTTACCAGCAAGAGCTATGATCTCAATGATGTCGGTCCGTCGCTGGGCAGCGCCTTGTGGCGCAAGGATCTCGACGCGCAGGCCAGGCATGTCGTCGACGAGATCGTGCAGGCCGATGCCCTGATCATCGGCTCGCCGACCTACAAGGGCTCTTACCCCGGCCATTTCAAGCACCTCATCGACCTGATCGACCCCCACGAACTTCGGGGCAAGCCGATCATCATCACGGCGACCGGCGGCGGTGACCGGCATGCGTTGATGGTCGAGCATCAGCTTCGGCCGCTGTTCGGGTTTTTCATGGCCCATACCTTGCCGACCGCCGTCTATGCGTCCGATCGCGATTTCACAGACTATGCGGTTTCATCCGATGCGCTTTTGGCCCGGATCAACGAAGTGGTCGGCGAATTGGCGGCCTTCTTTCCGGGCGCAAACCCGGCCCTGGCGGCAGCCGAGTAAGGATCGTCGAGATGGCTCGATCTCAGGAAGCAACGATCGCTGATGCGGAATGGCCGGGGGCAAGCGAGCAATTGTGGAGCGTCTTCGAATTCGCCCGACGCTATCGTCTCGCCAAACGCGAGGAGAACCGCCTGCTGATGCTCTACGGACCGACGGCATCGCTTCATGTTCTTCTCGCCAATGCACAACGTCATTCGCTGATTTTCTAGCCGAATAATACCGGTTCCTGACAGGAGGTTCGCATGAAGCTTGATTTTCAGTTCTGGCTGAAGCTTTCGATCGGCCGGTTCCTCGGCCTGAAGCCGCCCGCTGCACGGGAGCCTGTCAACGGATTGTTCGCGCGGGACGACGAGCGTGACCGGTCCGCTCGCGAATACGAACTCCATTATTGGGGCACCATGCCCGGTCTTTGGTATTGAGGAGAACGGCGAGATGGCGATTGTCGTTGAGACTGACCTGCGTCGGGGCGGTGCGAGAAGGGCGGAGGGCAGCGTCATGTCGCATTTCAGGCATGCGGCCGGAGTCTGCACGATCGTCAGCTCCTTCACATTCCTGTTTGCCCTGGTGATCGGGTGGGTCTGATGAGTGATGTCCGATGTTTGCCCCAATCGGGAAAAAGGCCGACGCGCAGCTTCAAAGAGGAAGCCGTCAGATGATCGACGTACTTATTCTTCCCGGGCTTTTCGGCTCGGGAGAAGGGCATTGGCAACAGCATTGGCTGCAGGATCACCCGGGCAGTCGTTTAGTCGCTCAGGACGACTGGGACCATCCGAACCTTGACAACTGGCTGCTGCGATTGGAAGGCGCGCTTGAAGAGGCCGGCGAGGCCTATCTGGTTGCCCACAGTCTCGGATGCCTGCTTGCCGCCCGCTTGGCCGGGCGAAGTGCTGCTCGCCGCGTCAAAGCAGCATTGCTCGTTGCTCCATGCGATCTGCCGGTCACGGAAAACCTGCATCCCGGGCTTATCTCGTTTGGCGCCATGCCGACGGCGCCTTTGCCTTTTCCGAGCATTGTCGTCGGCAGCATGAACGATGCGTACATGACGGTCGATCGGTTGACCCTGTTCGGCCGCTTGTGGAACGCAGAGACCAGGAATATCGGCCTTGCCGGGCACATCAATGTCGCCAGCGGCTTTGGCCGCTGGCGCAGCGGCTACCGATTGCTGGAGGGCTTGAAGACGCAAACGCGCGGTCGAAGGCATGTCGTTTCCATGCCGCCGGCTTTTGCTATGTGTCGGCCCGGAGCCACACCGAAAACCGCTGACCGAAGCGGAGGTGGAGATGCTCGCCAACCGGCTTCTTCACGAGTCTACCGGCGCGCCGCTTTGGATCTTCGCCTATGGATCATTGATATGGAAGCCGGACTTCGATGCCGTCGAATCGCAGCATGGCGCGACAAGAGGGTGGCATCGCTCCTTCTGCCTGCAGATGACCCGCTGGCGGGGAACGCGGTCCCAGCCGGGCCTGATGATGGCACTTGATCGCGGTGGACGATGCAACGGCGTCGTCTTCAGGCTTGCCGATGATGACCGACTTGGCCAGATTCGGCGGTTGATCCGCCGTGAGGTCGGCACGATCGAAGACGCAGCGACGGTGCGCTGGATCCCGGTCGCAACCGCGCATGGGCTGGTGCGTGCGCTGGTCTTTTGGGCTGGTCCGAAAGGCGAGCGTGTTTCCCGCAAATTGCCGCTGGAGACGGTGGCGCAGGTACTTGCGAGAGCCTGCGGGCACATGGGCTCCTGTGCCGAGTATCTGTATCTGACGGTGAAACATCTGGAAGAACGTGGCATCCGGGACCGCAATTTATGGCGGCTTCAGAAGCTGGTCGCAGCCGAGCTCGTCGCCATACACGGGCTGAATGCGGCGCCGGGAAACCATTGAATATCGCTCCCTGCCGCCCTCCGGTCAGAGCTTGCCCTTCCAGGGCACGAGGTACGCCTCCAGAAACCGGATTGCGGCCGAGAAGGTGAACGCGCAGATCGCGATGATGCCGATACCGACGAAGACGACGTCGGTCGCCAGGAACTGTGAAGCCGACATGATCATGAAACCAATCCCGCGCGTGGAGGCGATCAATTCAGCCGCAACCAGCGTACCCCAGCCGACACCGAGCGCAATTCGAATGCCGGTGAGAATCTCGGGCAGGGCGGACGGCAGGACGATATCAAGGAAGAGCTGCAGCCGGCTCGCGCCCAGCGAACGCGCGGCATTGACGCGCTCGATCGGCAGCGCACGGACGCCGGCCTGGGCCGAGAGGCAGATCGGTGCGAACATCGCAAGCACCAGCAGCGTGATCTTCGACGTCTCGCCAATGCCGAGCCAGATGATCATTAGCGGCAGGTAGGAGAGCGGCGGAAGCGGCCAGTAGAATTCGATCGGCGCGTCGAGCACCCCTTTTGCCCATCGGTTCAGGCCCATGAGCAACCCGAGTGGGATGCCGGCGGAGACGGCGATCAGGGCGGCGACGACGATGCGGAACAGGCTTGCAAAAACATGCTCGGACAGCGACGCACCTGCGTAACCGTCGCGATAGATGGCGCCGATCTGTGTCAGCACCTCGTCAGGACGCGGCAGAAACAGGTGTGGAACGACACCGAGCGCAGAGACGACCCACCACAAAAGCAGTATGGCCATCGCTGTCGCAATGCTGATGGCCACCGTCGATTTCTCGCCGGCCCCAAAGCCCGCCATTTTCACCAGCTTGACCTGATGGTCCTCTCTACCCGCCGCAATCGGCGGTGCCTGCACTATATCGCTCATGCGGCGCTCCTGAGGTCTTCGGTGCTGTGGAGAATGGCGCGGATCTCCTCGCGCAGCTCGGCAAATTGCGGTGACGCCTTGATTGATCGGGCGTCGCCGGTTTCGGCGAAGCGGCGAACGAAATCCAGATCGAAGCGTGCCACCACGCGCCCCGGTCGAGGTGACATGACCAGGACCTGCGTGCCCAGGAACAAGGCTTCTTCGATCGAGTGCGTGATGAAGAAGACCTTCTTTGCCGTCTTATCCCAGATGGAAACCAGCAGTTCCTGCATCTGCTCGCGCGTCAGGCTGTCGAGTGCGCCGAACGGCTCGTCCATCAGCAGGATGTCGGGATTTGTTGCCAGAGCCCGTGCGATGCCGACACGCTGGCGCATGCCGCCCGACAGCTCGTAGGGAAAAGCGCCGGCGAATTCGTCGAGACCGACGAGCCGGAGCAGCTCCAGGGCGCGCGCTTGGCGCTCCCTGCGCTTGACCCCGGCGAATTTCAAACCGAGCGCGACATTGTCGATCACCGATTTCCAAGGCAGCAGCGAGTCTTTCTGAAAAACGACGCCGCGATCTGCGCCGGGTTGTTCGACCGCGCGGCCATCGAGCGTGATCCGGCCATCCGAAAGCGGAAGGAAGCCGGCAATCGCGTTGAGAAGGGTTGATTTGCCGCATCCTGACGCCCCGAGTGCGACGACGAAACCCCGTTCGGGAATATCGAAGGAAACGCGATCGAGCGCGTGAACGGTCCGCCCGTCGCGGGCTGCGAAGAAAACGCTGGCGTGATCGACTTTAAGCATGTTGCCGCTCGCAAGTTCGATGCCGGCGCGGTAAGCCGCGCCGGCGCTGGGGAGGATCAGTTGCTGACGCCGGTGAGGGCATCTGCGGTGACGAAGGCGCCGTAATTCGCCTGTACATCGGAAACCTTGCCCTGTTCCTTCAGGAACGATGCCGTGTCCTTGAGAATCTTGCCGGCACCCGCCTTTTCGCCGCCGCCGAGCCAGGCATCCGATGCCTGAACTTCAGGCGTCAGCAGCGTGAGGTTCTTCAGGGCCGATGCCTGCTGCTCAGCTGTTCCGCCGAGAAGCTTGGCAAGTGATTTGGCGTTGCCGCTGTCGGGACCCCAGGCGGATTTGTCCGATGCGAAGGAGGCGTAGTATTTGTTGATGACCGAAGCGAAGCCCTTCAGAAAGTCCGGGTTGTCGGCGGCAAATTTCGAGGTCGCGACCCAGGCCGAGAATGTCGGCGCACCCTTGTCTGCCACGTCCTTGGAGGTGACGAGAACCTTCCCGTTCTTCTTCAGTTCGGTGAGCGCCGGATCCCAGACGAAGCCGCCATCGATATCGCCGCGGTTATAGCTGGCGACGATCTCAGGCTGAGGGATTGCGAAGACCTGAACGTCTTTTTCGGTCAGGCCAAGCGATTTGATCAGCGCCAGCAGCTGATAGTGGTCCGTGGATACCGGTGCAGCAGCAAGCTTCTTGCCCTTCAGATCATTCAGGCTTTCGATGCCGGAACCGTTGCGGACGACCAGAGCCTCGTCGATGCCCGAGATGGAGGCGAGGTAAAAGGCCTTGACCTCGAGCCCGCGTGATACCGCAGCCGCAAACGGGCTGGAGCCGACATAGCCGATCTGGACGTCACCGGAGGCAATGGCCGCAAAGATTTCGGCGCCGGAATTGAACCTGCGGAAGTCGATGTCGTATCCCGTCTCCTTGGCGAATTCACCATTGGCGATCGCCACGGAAGACGGCAAGGCGTCGGTCTGATAGGCGACAACGACCTTCTTGTCCGCCGCTTCGGCGACAACAGCCGCTGTTAGAGTGCCGACGCCGACGGCGATCGCGGCAACCAAATTCCTGAAATTCATCTTGAGCCCCTTTGTTCAGGGCCGGACGGCCCTTGATCTCACCCTCAAAAGCGTAATGGTTGGGGAGGGGCTAGCGGGAGAAATAACAAACTATATTTATAGACAATAGAGATAATTGTTTCGTGATTCTGCCGCTTGTGCGATCAACAGGGACCGGCGAGCGACATTGGGCTTGAATGACGAAATGTCTCGATGACGCTCTGAGCTTCAGGGGGAATGCATTTGGCATATGATGTTATCGTGGTCGGTTCCGGTTTTTCAGCGATAGCGGTTACCTGCAATCTCATCGAGCAGCTTCCCGCTTCGGCGAAGGTCGCCGTCGTCGGCGACGATCCTGGTTTCGGCCGCGGGACGGCTTACCGGACGGAGCTCTATCTCCATCGCCTCAATGTTCCGGCCGGCCGCATGAGCCTTTTGCCGCATCAACCCGACGACTTTGTCGACTGGCTTAAAAGCCATGGCCGTCCGTTGCAGGCCGGCGATTTCGCCTCGCGCAGCGATTATGGTCTTTATGTCCGCGATACGCTTGCACGGTTGCTTCGAAAGCGGGACGGCCGTTGCCGGGTCGATTTCATCAAGGCTAAGGCAGCGGGATGCGTTGAACGTTACAGCAGCACGCTGGCCTTCCATCTCGGCAACGGTGACGAGATTGCCGGGAAGACCGTGGTGCTCTGCCTCGGCGTCGGGAACGCGACCCTTCCGGTCGCTCCGGACGGAATTCCGCCATCGCTGCGATCTCGGATCATCGAGAACCCGTGGCGGCTTTCGTGGCTGAGGCGCGTCGCACCATCCGATGCGGTGTGTATCCTAGGATCCGGCCTGACGATGATCGATCAGGTGCTGGCGCTTCGCGCCCATGGCCACCGCGGCAGGATCGATGTGCTTTCGCGGCGCGGGCTCGCACCCCTCGGGCACGCTTGGAAGCCGCCAGTGCCTCTGCCGATCGACGTTCAGGCGCTTCCGGATACGATCAGCGGCATATTGAAGACCCTGCGGGGAAAGAGCAGGACGGTTGCCGACTGGCGAGCCGTGATGGACGGTCTGAGGCCTGCCACGCAGGCTCTCTGGCAACGGCTTTCGGGCGAGGAACGTGCACGATTCCTCAGGCATGCGCTTCCCTGGTGGAACATCCACCGTCACCGGGTCGCGCCTGACGTGTTCGACAGGTTTGAGAAGCTGGTCTTAGACGGAACTGTTCGTTTCCACGCAGGCTTCATGAAATCGCTCGGGGCCGAGGAGGGCCGGCTTGTTGCCGGCTACAGGGTCAGAGCGGCGCGCGAGATCGCCGAGATCAGGGCGGACTGGCTCGTCAATTGCACGGGAATGGAGCGGGCCGGGATCAGTCATTCACCGCTTTTGAAGGAAATGAGCCGCTTCGAGTTGATTGCCCCCGATCCTCTTGGCCTCGGGATCCAGGTGGATGCCGCTTCCGAGGTGATAGCCCCGTCCCGAATATCGCCGGCCCGACTATTTGCGGTCGGTGCCCTGACGGCGGGGCAATTCTGGGAGATTACCGCCGTTCCGGATATCCGGGTGCAGGCCAAGGCCGTGGTCGAAGAGATCGTTTCAAGAGGCTAGCTCCCGACGTGTCGGCAGCAGATCAAAGGTGCTGCAACGTCCTTTGCGCGTCTGAAAAGGCGAGCGGCGCTATAGGTCGGCACAGCGCTTGTTGAATTGCCGGGCGCCGACAGCTACAGTATCTGGTACGCCATAATACGATTCTTGCATTCGGCTGCCGCGGCGGAAGTTGAGCGTGCAAAGTCCAACACTGAGGTAGACAATGAGCGGCGCTCTAAAGGACGCAATTAGAGTCGAGCGTCCTGCAAAGACCTTGCGGGAATTGGCGCTCGATAAGGTCCGCGAAGCCATCGTCAACGGATATTTCCGTCCCGGAGATCGCCTTGTCGAGCGTGACCTCTGCGCCCAGCTCGGCGTCAGCCGAACAGTCGTGCGCGAGGTTCTGAGGCATCTGGAATCGGAAGGGCTTGTCGCCAATCTGCCGAACAAGGGGCCGATCGTCGCGCAGCTCGACATCGGGGAAGCCAAGCAGATCTATGAGATCCGTGGCGCGCTGGAAGGCATGGCGGCGCGGCTGTGCGCGGAGCGCCGCAGCCCCGAGATCGTCGCTGCGCTGGAGGAATCTCTGGCCGGGATCCGCAACAGTTACCGCGATAACGATATGGCGGCTGTGCTGACGAACACCTCTTCCTTCTATCATACGCTGTTCACGATGGTTGACAGGAACGTTGCCTGGGGTGTCGTCAATCTTCTCACCGTGCGCATCAACCACCTGCGCTCGATGACGATCAAGACGGAGAGACGCGGCATCGAAGGCCCGCTGCAGATGTCGAAGATCGTCGACGCCATCCGCCGCGGCGACGGCGAGGGGGCTTACCGGGCGGCGATGAATCACGTCGCCGCCGCGAGCGCGATTGCCGAAGCGGTGCTGTCGGGGAAGAAGCCTGCCGACTAGGCACGAGCGGCCCCTGCCGCTTCCCCGCAGGCCTGGCAAAGCGCTCATCTCAGCTGTCGATATCACTCCATTCGCGATGATGTTCCGCGCAATTTAGCGGAACCCATACTCCGCGCTTGACACCCAACTTTGTCCAATGTGATGGTATGCCATATTAAGTAATATATAAGGCGGTACCATGAACTGGGATGACCGTTGTCTTCTGGACTCGGCCCGCCTCCGCGGGGCGCCGCCAGGTCGTTTGTCAGCTGACAACGCGCTGACGGGAAGAAAGCGCTGCCCGGTGCGTCGAGAGTGCGCGCGCCAAATTGAAAATCACCGCCTCGGCCTGAACTGCGTCCTCGAGGGAACCAACTTGACACTCATATATTATGGTATACCATAATACGAAATTGAGAAATGAGGTGCTCGATGGCCATTCAAATTCGCAAGACGGGACTGCAGATCGAAACGACGCTGATCGAAGGCGGCAAGGCCGCGGCGGTTCCGCTGAAGCTGTTTACCGCCTTCGCGGTCGTGAAGAATCCCTGGGCCGGTCGCGGCTTCGTCGACGACCTCAAGCCCGAAATTCACGCAGGCGCTCCGGTGCTCGGCGAGTTGCTGACCAAGATGATCATCGATGCGGTCGGGTCCGGCGAAGCTGTCGAAGGATATGGAAAGTCCGCTGTCGTCGGCCTGGACGGCGAAATCGAACACGGGTCCGCGCTTATCCACACGCTGCGTTTCGGCAATTTCTATCGCCAGGCCGTCGGCGCCAAGTCCTATCTCGCCTTCTGCAACACACGCGGTCCGGCCAATGCGCCGATCATGATCCCGCTGATGGACAAGAACGATGAAGGCCGCCGTTCGCACTACCTGACCATCCAGACGTCGATCCCCGACGCGCCTGCTGCCGACGAGATCGTCGTGGCTCTCGGTGCTTCGATAGGCGGGCGCCCGCATCACCGCATCGGCGACCGCTACCAGGATCTGAAAGACCTGGGGCAGGACGTTGCCAATCCTGCGGGCGTTTGAAGGAGCGCTCTGAGATGCTGACGGCCGGATCGACCACACGCACCGCTGCAGCAACAAACGCCGCCGGTGCCTTGTCCCGAAAAAGGACGGCAAGCGGAACGGCCTATCACGAGGCCGGCAGCGGTGAGCCGCTGGTTCTCATTCATGGCGTCGGCATGCGGCTGGAGGCCTGGGCTCCGCAGATCGCATTCCTGTCTGCGGGCCATCGCGTCATCGCCGTCGATATGCCGGGACATGGCGAGAGCGCAAAGTTGCCGGCGGGCAGTCGGCTCGAGGAGTTCGTCGACTGGTTCGGACGCTTTCTCGACGAGATGGCAATCGACACGGCAAATGTTGCCGGACACTCGATGGGCGCACTGGTTTCAGGAGGGGCGGCCGTGACCCTTGGCGAGCGGATCAGCCGCGTCGCCTACCTCAACGGCGTCTACAGGCGTGATCCTGAAGCAAAGGCCGCCGTGCTTGCGCGCGCCGCGGCCATTCCGGTATCGGGCGTCGACAAGGAAGGCCCTCTGGCCCGCTGGTTCGGCGATGATGCAGACAGCGTCACTGCGCGTGAATTGACGCGAAAATGGCTGAACCTCGTTGATCCCCAGGGCTATGCCGTCGCTTACTCCGCCTTTGCGGGAGGAGACGAGACCTATGCTGACGGCTGGAAAGACGTGGCTGGTCCGGCCCTGTTTCTGACGGGGTCCGATGATCCGAACTCGACGCCCTTGATGGCGACGCAAATGGCAGAGCTTGCGCCGCAGGGCTACGCTCGCATCGTCGAAGGCCATCGTCATATGGTGAACCTGACCGCGCCTGATATCGTCAATTCGCTGCTCGCTGAGTGGCTGTCGTTCGGGGAGGATGAACGATGACAATCCAGACTGTCGACCCAAGAGCACTGCGAGATGCATTCGGGGCCTTTCCGACCGGGGTGACTGTCGTCACCGCCTGTGACGGGGATGGAAATCCGATCGGCTTCACAGCGAACTCCTTCACCTCAGTCTCGCTCAATCCACCGCTTCTCCTCGTCTGCCTTGCCAAGACGTCGCGCAATTTCGCCACCATGACCGGAGCGCAGCATTTTGCGATCAACGTGCTTTCGGAAACGCAGAAAGACGTGTCGAACACCTTTGCTCGCCCGGTCGAGGACAGGTTTGCGGCGGTCGAATGGGCGAAAGGATCAGCAGGCTGCCCGATATTCTCAAGCGTTGCGGCCTGGTTCGAATGCGCCATGGAAGAGGTCATCGAGGCTGGCGACCACGTCATCTTGATGGGGCGCATCGAAGCTTTCGACAATAGCGGCCGCAACGGTCTCGGCTATGCGCGTGGCGGTTATTTCACGCCGACGCTCGCAAGCAAGGCGGTGTCGGCGGCAAGCGAAGGCAATATGGAACTTGCAGCCGTTGTCGAACGCCGCGGCGAGGTTCTGCTGCTCGGCGAAGATGTGCTCTCCCTGCCAGGTGTCGATGCCCATGACGGCAGTCCGACCGAGACGCTGCAAAAATACCTGGAAACGCTCACCGGGTTGAAGGTCAGCATCGGCTTTCTCTATTCGGTTTATGAGGGCAAGAGCGACGGCAAGCAACACATCGTCTATCACGCCGTTGCTGGAGAGGGCGAGCCTGCCGGCGGCAGGTTCCTGAAGCCTGACGCATTGGTTGCGGCAAAGTTCAAGACCAGTTCGACTGCCGATATCGTCAACCGTTTTGCGATGGAAAGCTCGATCGGCAATTTCGGCGTCTATTTCGGCGACGAGACCGGCGGCACTGTTCACCCAATTCCAGCCAAGGACGCAAAAGCATGAAGTTCTCCCTCTTCGTCCATATGGAACGGCTTGACGCCAATCAAAGCCATAAGAGCCTCTACGAGGAATTCGTCGCGCTTTGCGAGATCGCCGACAAAGGCGGCATGCACGCGATCTGGACCGGTGAGCACCATGGCATGGATTTCACCATTGCGCCCAACCCGTTCGTGACCATTGCCGATCTGGCACGCCGCACATCGCGGGCACGGCTTGGAACGGGGACGGTGATTGCCCCCTTCTGGCATCCGATCAAGCTTGCCGGTGAGGCGGCCATGGCCGATATCATCTGCGACGGAAGGCTGGATATCGGCATCGCGCGCGGGGCCTATTCCTTCGAATACGAGCGTCTGTTGCCCGGTCTCGATGCCTGGGGTGCCGGCCAGCGCATGCGCGAGCTCATCCCGGCGGTCAAGGGCATATGGGCCGGCGACTACGCCCATGACGGGGAATTCTTCAAGTTTCCGTCGACCACCTCGGCGCCGAAACCGCTGCAGCAGCCGAACCCGCCCATCTGGGTGGCAGCGCGCGATCCGAACTCGCACGAATTTGCCGTCGCCAACGGCTGCAACGTTCAGGTGACGCCCCTCTGGCAAGGCGATGACGAGGTTCAGTCGTTGATGGAGCGCTTCAACGACGCCTGCGCCAAGCATCCCGAGATCGAGCGGCCCAAGATCATGTTGCTGCGCCATACCTATGTCGGCTCGTCGGCGGACGATGTCGCCCAGGCCGCCCATGAACTCAGCGTCTACTACAATTATTTCTTCGCCTGGTTCAAGAATGAGAAGCTGGTTACCCAGGGTCTGATCGAACGGATCCCGGACGACCAGATCAGAGCAAACGCGATGCTGTCGGACCAGGTCATGCGCACCAACAACGTCGTTGGCGATGCTGAGACCGTCATCGACCGGCTCAAGGCGTATGAAGCACTCGGCTACGACGAATATTCCTTCTGGATCGACACCGGCATGAGCTTCGAGCGCAAGAAGGCGTCGCTCGAACGCTTCATCACCGAGGTCATGCCGGCATTTCAGGAGTAACACCATGCGGCGTTTCCAGCACTATATCGACGGCGAATTTTCAGATGGCGAGGCCAGCTATCCAAGCATCGACCCCGCTTCCGGCGCGGTCTGGGCTGATATGCCCGAAGCGCGCGAGGCCGATGTCGACCGGGCTGTCAACGCGGCCGACAGGGCGCTTTACGACGGCCCATGGCCGAAACTGACGGCCACCCAACGCGGCAAGCTGCTTTACAAGCTGGCCGATCTGGTTGCCGCTAACGCGCAGATCCTCGCAGAACTGGAGACGAGCGACACCGGAAAGATCATCCGCGAAACATCGGCTCAGATCGCTTATGTCGCCGAATACTATCGCTACTATGCCGGCATCGCCGACAAGATCGAAGGCGCCTACCTGCCGATCGACAAGCCCGACATGGATGTCTGGCTTCGCCGCGAGCCGATCGGCGTCGTTGCGATGGTCGTGCCGTGGAACAGCCAGCTCTTCCTGTCTGCGGTGAAGATCGGACCGGCGCTGGCGGCCGGCTGCACGATGGTGGTCAAGGCCTCGGAAGACGGGCCGGCGCCGCTTCTCGAATTTGCACGGCTCGTGCACGAGGCAGGCTTTCCCGCCGGCGTCGTCAACATCATCACCGGTTTCGGCGCGTCGTGCGGCGCCGCCCTCGGACGGCACCCGAAGGTTGCGCATGTCGCCTTTACCGGCGGCCCTGAAACCGCCCGGCACGTCGTTCGCAACTCGGCCGAAAACCTCGCCTCCACCTCGCTTGAACTTGGCGGCAAGTCGCCATTCATCGTCTTTGCCGATGCAGATCTCGAGAGCGCTGCCAACGCCCAGGTCGCGGGGATCTTCGCCGCCACAGGGCAGAGCTGCGTTGCCGGATCGCGCCTCATCGTCGAACGCAGCGTCAAGGACAAATTCGTCGCCCTGCTGCGTAAGAAGGCGGAGGCAATCCGGATCGGTGCTCCGCTCGATATGGCGACCGAAGTCGGCCCGCTTGCCACCAAGCGCCAGCAGGACAATATCGGCGCCCTCGTCGCCAAGTCGATTGAAAGCGGCGCCCGCCTCGTCACGGGAGGGCGCAAGATCGACGGCGACGGCTACTATTTCCCACCGACGATTCTCGACTGCGACGATGTCGCCTCGCCCTCGCTCATCGAGGAATTCTTCGGGCCGGTCTTGTCCGTCGTGTCATTCGAGACGGAGACCGAGGCGCTGCGGCTCGCCAACGATACCCGTTATGGCCTGGCTTCCGGCGTCTTCACCCAGAACCTGACCCGGGCGCACCGGCTGATGAAGGGGCTGCGAGCCGGGATCGTCTGGGTCAACACCTACCGCGTGGTATCACCGATCGCGCCGTTCGGCGGTTTCGGCCTGTCGGGCCATGGCAGGGAAGGCGGCATGGCCGCAGCACTCGACTATACCCGCACCAAGACGATCTGGCTCAGGACATCGGACGATCCGATCCCCGATCCCTTCGTGATGAGGTAGCGCCGATGTTTTACGAAATCCGCACCTATCGGCTGAAGAACGGCACCATCCCGCAATATCTCAAGGTCGTCGAGGAAGAGGGGATCGAAATCCAGAAGAGCCATCTCGGCACGCTCGTCGGTTACTTCTTTTCGGAGATCGGAACGATCAACGAGATCGTTCACATCTGGGCCTTTGCGAGCCTGGACGACCGGGAGGCGAGGCGCCAGAGGCTTCTGGCCGATCCCCGGTGGCAGGCCTTCCTGCCCAAGATCCGCGATCTGATCGAAGTGGCGGAAAACAAGATTATGAAGCCAGCCAACTTTTCTCCCAGGAGCGAGGCGCACTGACGGCATAAGGCATACCCGTAGGACAAACCAGAACAAGGATAAGGGAACATGAAAACAACATTTGCTGTCGCGGCGGTTGCCGCATTCGTGGCTGTGTCCGTACCGGCGCACGCCGACAACATGGTCTTCTCGAGCTGGGGAGGAACGACCCAGGACGCGCAGAAGGCCGCATGGGCCAGCCCGTTCACGGAGAAGACCGGTATCACCGTCGTGCAGGACGGGCCGACGGATTACGGCAAGCTAAAGGCGATGGTCGAGGCTGGCCAGGTCACCTGGGACGTCGTCGACGTCGAAGGCGACTATGCCGCCCAGGCCGGCAAGAATGGCCAGCTCGAGAAACTCGATTTCTCGGTCATCGACAAATCCAAGCTCGATCCGCGCTTCGTGACTGATTACTCGGTCGGCAGCTTCTATTATTCCTTCGTCATCGGCTGCAATGCCGATGCCGTCACCGCCTGCCCGAAGACATGGGCGGATCTGTTCGACACGGCAAAGTTTCCGGGAAAGCGCACATTCTACAAGTGGTCGGCTCCCGGCGTGATCGAAGCGGCGCTGCTTGCCGACGGTGTGGCCGCCGACAAGCTCTATCCACTTGATCTCGACCGCGCCTTCAAGAAGCTCGATACGATCAAATCGGATATCGTCTGGTGGTCGGGCGGCGCACAGTCGCAGCAGCTTCTGGCATCCGCCGAGGCTCCCTTCGGCAGTGTCTGGAACGGCCGCATGACCGCGCTTGCGGCGAGCGGTATCAAGACCGAGACCTCATGGGAACAGAACATCACCGCTGCGGATTCGCTCGTCGTGCCGAAGGGTTCGCCGAGCGTGGAAGCCGCGATGAAGTTCATTGCAATGGCGACTTCTGCCGAACCGCAGGCCGCCCTTGCAAAAGCCACCGGATATGCACCAATCAACGTTGACTCGGCCAAGCTGATGGATCCGGAGACGGCCAAGACCCTGCCGGATCAGCAGACGGCCAGCCAGGTGAATGCCGATATGAACTACTGGGCTGATAATCGCGATGCCATCGGCGAGAAGTGGTACGCCTGGCAGGCGAAATAGCCTGAAACTTGAGATGAACGGGTACGGCGAATGTTCGCCGTGCCCCCGCAGTGTCGGTGCCCGCTTGTCGGACCTCGGCGCCTGCGGAAATTGACGGGTGGGAAGGACTGTCATGTCGACATATAGCGATGCCTCCGCTGCAATTGCGCCCCTGCCAAAGGTGCGCAGGGCAACAGGTTTCGGCGGGGTCCTTCCGGCTCTCGCCTTCGTGACGATCTTTTTCATCGCGCCGGTGGCAGTGCTCCTGTTGCGCAGCGTGCTGGAACCCGTGCCGGGTTTTGGAAACTATGCGCAGCTGATCGGGTCCGCGACCTATCTGAAGATCTTCGCCAACACCTTCATCGTCTCAGGTCTCGTCACGGTGATTTCGCTGCTGATCGGATTTCCCGTTGCCTGGGCGCTGGCAATCATGCCCGGGCGCCTAACCTCGGTGATCTTTGCGATCCTGCTCCTATCGATGTGGACCAACCTGCTTGCCCGCACCTATGCCTGGATGGTTCTTTTGCAGCGCACGGGGCTCATCAACAAGATGCTGATCGGAATGGGGCTGATCGACAAGCCCTTGGCACTGGTCAACAACCTGACCGGGGTGACCATCGGCATGACCTATATCATGCTGCCCTTCATCATCCTGCCGCTCTACGGCGTGATCAGGAAGATCGACCCGTCTACCCTGCAGGCGGCGGCACTTTGCGGCGCCAACCGGTGGCAGTGCCTGACCCGTGTTCTGCTGCCCTTGGCAATGCCCGGCATGGCGGCTGGTGCACTCATGGTCTTCGTCATGTCGCTTGGTTATTTCGTCACGCCGTCGCTTCTCGGCGGCACCTCGAACATGATGCTCGCAGAGCTGATCGCGCAATTCGTGCAGTCGCTGGTCAACTGGGGCATGGGCGGTGCTGCGGCGCTGGTTCTCCTCGTGGTGACCCTGTTGCTTTATGCCGTGCAGCTGCGCTTCGTCGGCAACCAGAATCCGGGAGGGCGTTGACATGTTGCTCAATTTCGACCGTCTCGGCTGGTGGAAATACATCTTGCTGGCGATAACGCTTCTGACTGCGGCCTTCCTGCTGATGCCGATCGTCTTTATCGCGGCGCTCTCCTTCGGCTCCTCGCAGTGGCTGATCTTTCCGCCGCCCGGCTGGACGCTTCAATGGTACAGCGAGCTCTTTGCCGATCCGCGCTGGCTGGAATCGGCCTGGACGAGCTTCAAGATCGCGGTCATCGTGACTGTTCTGTCGGTGCTGCTCGGGCTCGTGACCTCCTTCGGGCTGGTGCGCGGTTCGTTCCTGTTCCGCGATGCGCTGAAAGCACTGTTCCTGACGCCGATGATCCTGCCCGTCGTGGTTCTTGCGGTCGCCCTTTATGCCTTCTTTCTGAGGATCGGCCTTGGCGGCACGTTGGTAGGCTTCGTCATTTCGCACCTCGTTCTCGCGCTGCCCTTCTCGATCCTCTCGATCTCAAGTGCGCTGGAGGGCTTCGACAAGTCGATCGAGGACGCGGCGGTTCTTTGCGGCGCCTCGCCTCTGGAAGCAAAGATCAGGGTCACCCTGCCGGCGATCAGCCATGGGCTGTTTTCGGCGGCCGTCTTCTCGTTCCTGACTTCCTGGGACGAGGTGGTGGTGGCAATCTTCATGTCCAGCCCGACCCTGCAGACGCTGCCCGTCAAGGTATGGGCAACGCTGCGGCAGGACCTGACGCCCGTTGTCGCTGCGGCGTCGACCCTTCTCATCCTTTTGACGATCCTCTTGATGGCGCTGGTTGCCGTCGTGCGTAAGGTACTGAAACAATGAAAGAACCGTTCCTTCAGATCCGCGGAATACGCAAGGAATACGGCCCGGTCGTCGCCGTCCACGACGTCAATCTCGACGTCCGGCGCGGGGAGTTCCTGACCTTTCTCGGACCGTCCGGATCCGGCAAAAGCACCACCCTCTACATCCTGGCCGGTTTTGAAACTCCAACGAAAGGCGACATCACGCTGGAGGGCAAGACCTTGCTCGACACGCCTTCGCACAAGCGCAACATCGGCATGGTGTTCCAGCGCTACACCCTGTTTCCGCATCTGACGGTGGGCGAAAACATCGCATTCCCGCTGAAGGTGAGGCGGAAGTCCAAGGCCGAGGTCGACAGCAAGGTCAAGGAGATGCTGCGCCTCGTCAGGCTCGAAGGCTTCGAGGATCGCAAGCCTGCGCAAATGTCCGGCGGCCAGCAGCAGCGTGTCGCCCTTGCCAGAGCCCTTGCCTATGACCCGCCGGTGCTTCTGATGGACGAGCCGCTGTCGGCGCTCGACAAGAAGCTGCGCGAGGAAATCCAGCATGAGATACGCCGGATCCATCAGCAGACCGAAGTGACGATCCTCTATGTCACGCACGACCAGGAGGAGGCGCTGCGGCTCTCCGACCGGATCGCCGTCTTTTCCAAGGGGGTCATCGACCAGATCGGCACGGGGCCGGAACTCTATGCCAATCCGCGGACCCGCTTCGTTGCCGAATTCATCGGCGACAGCGACTTCATTTCCTGCGACCTGCTGTCATCTTCCGATGGGCAGGCCACCATTTCGCTTGGCGGCGGAAGCGTCTTCAATGACATTCCGGTGCATGGAAAAGGAAGCTCCGGGACAAGGGCAGCCCTGATGCTGAGGCCTGAGCGCATTCGGTTGTCGCGAAACCAGGTGGCGGGAGCGGGTCTTGCCGCAACCGTCAGCGACATTACCTTCCTCGGCAACAATATTCACGTCTCGACCGAGACGGCGACGGGTGAGGCGCTGGCGGTTCGTCTGCCGTTTGGTCATGAGGCTATCGTCGGGCTCAGCCGTGGCGATATAGTCCATCTGAATTTCGATCCCGGTGCCGCTCACGTATTCTGTTGAAAGTTGTCATATGAAGCTCAATGATCCCTCGCTGTTCCGCCAGGCATGCCCCATCGCCGATCGCTGGATCGAAGCGGAAGGCCGCAAGGCGGCGACGGTCCGCAATCCAGCCACAGGCGAGCCGCTGGGGGTGGTCCCCGATCTCGGTGCGGCGGAAACGGAAGATGCCATCCGCGCCGCGGTCATCGCCCAGAAGCTTTGGGCGAAGAAGACTGCCGGGGAGCGCGCCGCCGTTCTCAAGGCATGGCATCGGCTGATGATCGAAAACCGCGACGATCTGGCGATGATCCTGACGCTGGAGCAGGGAAAACCGCTGGCCGAGGCCAAAGGGGAGATCACCTATGGTGCGAGCTTCATCGAATGGTTCGCCGAAGAGGCGAGGCGCATCAACGGCGAGGTCGTACCGGGACATCAGCCGGACAAGCGGATCCTCGTCCTGCGCCAGCCCGCAGGCGTAGTGGCGGCAATCACGCCCTGGAACTTTCCGAATGCGATGATCGCCCGCAAGATTGGCCCTGCGCTTGCCGCCGGCTGTGCCGTCGTGCTCAAGCCGGCGCTGCAGACGCCATTCTCTGCCATTGCCATCGCCGTTCTCGGTGAGCGTGCCGGCCTGCCGCCGGGGCTTCTCAACATCGTCACGGGTGACGCAGCGGCAATTGGCGGAGTGCTGACGGCAAGCCGTGACGTTCGGGTTTTGACATTCACGGGCTCCACCCGGACGGGCGAACTGCTTTACCGGCAATGCGCGCCGACGATCAAAAAGCTCGGCCTCGAACTTGGCGGCAATGCGCCCTTCATTGTGTTCGACGATGCTGATCTCGACGCTGCCGTCGAAGGCGCGCTCATCGCCAAGTTCCGCAACAACGGTCAGACCTGCGTCTGCGCCAATCGGCTTTATGTTCAGGACGGCGTCTATGAGGCGTTTGCCGCCAAACTCGCCGCGGCGGTTTCGGGCCTGAAGGTCGGCAACGGTCTCGACCGTGACGTCGTGCTTGGCCCGCTGATCGACGACAACGCCGTCGCCAAGGTTGAAAGCCATATCAGCGATGCCGTTACAAAGGGTGCCGGGATCGTCTTAGGCGGCAAACGCCACGCGCTTGGCGGCCATTTCTTCGAGCCGACAATCCTGCGCGATGTCGCTGCCGGCATGCAGGTCGCTCGCGAGGAAACCTTCGGGCCGCTTGCACCGCTTTTTCGTTTCCGCGACGAAGAGGACGTCATCGAACAGGCGAACGACACCGAGTTCGGGCTTGCTTCGTATTTTTACGCCCGCGATCTGTCGCGGGTATTTCGTGTGGCCGAAGCGCTCGAATATGGGATGGTCGGCGTCAATACCGGTCTTGTCTCCACAGCCGAGGCTCCATTCGGCGGTGTGAAAATGTCAGGTCTCGGCCGCGAAGGGTCAAGGCACGGGTTGGACGAATATACCGAGCTCAAATATGTATGCCTCGGCGGCATTGCTTGATCTAGTCGATGCTTGCGCCTCGCAGGGAAAGACCAGAATGCCTCTCGTCAGCATCGCCATGTATGCTACATCCCAGCCGGTCGCGGAGGCGACCGCTGAGTTATGGTCGTTCCTCCGGCACTATCTTTTGGAAGCCGGCCTCAAGGACCTGCCCGAAAAGCTCGATCAGGCGGTTCGCTATGATGAAGCTTGGCTGAGGCCGGATCTTCTTCTCTCGCAGGCATGCGGCTATCCCTTTGCAAAGAGCCTGCGGGGCAGGGTCCGCCTGGTGGCGACGCCGATATATCACCATCCCGGCTGCGACGGCCCGCTGATGCGCAGCTTCATCATCGTCGCCAAGGATTCTGCCCTTCATTCGCTGGAGGACTTGCGCGGCACCACGGCGGCGATCAACGGCCCTGACAGCAATTCCGGCAGCAATTTCTTTCGCGCAGCAGTCGCTCCGCTTGCCCGCGACGGCCACTTTTTCGGCCGGATTATCGAAACCGGCAGCCACGGCGGCAGCATCGCCGCCGTTGTCGAAGGCAGGGCCGACAGTGCGGCCATCGATTGCGTGACCTATGCAAATATTCGGCGCTTCGATCCCGGCCATATCCAAGCGGTCCGCATCATCGCCGAAACGCCCAAAGGTCCGGGTCTGCCTTTTATCACCTCAGGCGATGCGTCGGACGACAGAGTCCTTCTCCTGCGAAATGCGCTTGGCGCCGCGATCAAGGAGCCGTCGCTCTCCGCCATGCGCGCCACGCTCGGCCTTGTTGATTTTTCAGTGCTTTCAGAAGGAGATTATCAGCCGCTTTTATCATTGGCCGGCGATGCATTGCCCCAATTAAGGGCTTGAAAGCGGCAGCGGACATCAGAGCGCCGAGTTTGCTTCCGTCTCGGCGAGACGGTGAGCGATGCGGTCGGCATTGGCCATGATCGTCATCGTGACGTATTTCGAGGAAAGATCGGGAAGAATTGAACCATCGACGACGTAAAGACCGGGATGAAGATTCATGTCGCCATCCGAAGAAGTACCGAACGGGCCGGCTGCGCCCATAGGCAGAGTGCCGGCGAAATGTGCATCGATGCCAGGCTCCGCCAGCGATGTGCCCGGGAGCTGTATCAGTCCCAACCGTTTCCATTCACGGCGCAGCATTTTTTTCAAAGCCTCGGCGCGAAGGCCAAATCCCTCTGCGAAGCCGCCGCGGACGGTCAGACCCTTTCTTGCCGTTTCATCGCGACGGATGTAGCTGTGGCTTTGATCGCCGGGATAATAGATCGTTGCGACGAGGAGACTGCCGCCGATAAACTCGAACGTCGCGCGCCCGGCTTTTAGACCGAGCGGCATCCTGTTGACGAAGCTCTGCGCCGGCACAGTACCAACCTCATAGATCCCTCCGTCACGCAATCGGATGCGCCGCTGCCGTAGCGCGGAGATAAGCCAAGCTGCGCAAGGCTGTGCCTCGGCGTCGGGGAACGCAACAAACGTGGGAGGCAGAGCAGAGGGACGGCCAGCGTGGGGCTGTTGAACAGACGCAGCCCGTGCTCGTCAAACGGCAGGAAATCGGCCAGCAGGGCGGCCGTTCCAAAGTCCTGCGGCCAGAATGATCCTCGGTGCGGAAAATGACGATCCGCGTTTCTGACTGTCCAGCTGAGCCTCGTGTCGACGAGACGGCCGGCATGTTATCGAGTAAACAAAAATGCGGAGACTTTCGCAATAGAAGCAGATCCTGTAGGATGCGCTGGCGTTCCGCGCCTTTATCTGTCTTTCCACGGATTGACGATCTTGAGGTCCATTCCCGCAAAATCCGAGACATTGCGTGTCGCGAGTGAAGCGCCGCGTGAAATTGCGATGGCAGCAATCTGAGCATCGAATTGACTGAACGGTCGACCCGCCTTGCGGCGGTCGGTGACGATAGTGGCATAGAAATTTGAAGCGTCGCGATCAAATGGCAGAACACGACCGCCAATATCCTCGCTAAATACCAACAAGATCGCCGCCTCAAGATCGCGTCGACGACGTCCCTCGGGAAGGAGACGCAGTCCGTAGAGGATCTCAGCCGGTGACTGCTGTCGTGAAGATCGATGTAGGATGTTGTGCGGCGAACCAACCGATCACCGCCACATTCGGGGCGGGCGTCAGCAGCTCTGCGATGACGTTGGTATCGAGAATGATCACGCGGAGATGTCCGGGGGATCACGGATCGGCTCGCGGGGCGGGATGTCGAGTTCGACGCCGCCAACCGAGAGCAGACGTGCCCGGATCGCATCCGCGAGATTGCGCGCCGGCGGTTCGCTGGTCGCAAGCGCCATGCGCAGGATATCCCGTGCTTCGTCCTCCATGGAGCGGCCATGCGTTGCTGCCCTCATGCGCAACCTCTGCTTCAGACCGTCATCGAGATTGCGGATCGTCATGCTTGCCATCGCTATCTCCATACATCAATGACTGCATATTAATCATTGATTGCAGGATTCCAAGGTTGGCGTGAAGATAGCGGTGTCGTAAACGCCGTGCGTCGGCAAATCGAGCGCCGAGACGGTGGCGCGCTTGCCATCCTCAGAACCGATGTTCCGCTCCTTCGACCGGATTTGCCCAGACTGTCATTCCAGATGCAAACGGCGTCTCGCCTTCGGCGCGCACCACCATCTCGCCGAGTTCGGGAACGTCCAGGTAGAGGATAGCGTCGGCGCCAAGCCGCTCGAGATGCCGGATCCTGCCCTGCCATTGCCCGGCACGTTCCGAAAGCCTGATATGCTCAGGGCGAATGCCGTAGGTCGCGCAGTTCATTCGCCGTGCTATCTCGCCGCCATAGAGGTTCATTTTCGGGCTGCCGATGAACCCGGCGACGAAGGGTGTTGCGGGATTGCGGTAGAGCTCCATCGGACTGCCGATCTGCTCGACCGCGCCGCCGTTCAGGACGACGATCTTGTCGGCCATTGTCATGGCTTCGACCTGGTCGTGAGTGACATAGATCATCGTCGATTTCAGGCGCGCGTGGAGATCGGCGATCTCAAGGCGCATCTGGGCGCGGAGCGAAGCGTCGAGATTGGAGAGCGGCTCGTCGAACAGGAAAACCTTGGGATCGCGGATGATCGCGCGGCCGATGGCGACGCGCTGCCTCTGACCGCCGGAGAGTGCTTTCGGCTTTCTCTCCAGCAACTGGGCGAGCTGCAGCGTTTCAGCCGTCGCCGCGACCTTGGCGGCGATTTCCGCCTTTGGGCGACGGGCGAGCGAAAGCCCGAAGCCGATATTTTCGGCAACGGTCATGTGCGGGTAGAGCGCGTAGCTCTGGAATACCATGGCGATGCCACGCTCCGAGGGTTCGGCATAGGTCACGTCCTTGCCGCCGATGGTCAGCGCGCCTGATGTCGTCTCCTCCAGGCCGGCGATGATGCGCAGCAGCGTCGACTTTCCGCATCCAGACGGGCCGACGAAAACGACAAATTCGCCGGAGGCAACCTCCAGATCGATCCCCTTGATGACTTCGAGGGCGCCAAAGCTCTTGCGAACCTGTTTGAGAGTGAGCTCAGCCATTCTGCTACCCTTTGACTGCGCCGGCCGTCATGCCCGCGACGATCTGCCTGTTGAAGAAGATGAAGACGATCAGCGGCGGGATCGTCACGAGGAGGATGTTCATGAAGAGGAGATTGTACTGGCTCGTGTACATGCTCTGGAAGTTATAGAGCGTCAGCTGCACCGTCACGTTCTCCTTGCCGGGAAGGTAGTAGAGCGGGTTGGTGAAATCGTTGAAGATCGCAATGGATTGGACGACGATGTTGGTGACGGTCACCGGCTTCAACAGCGGCAAGATCACTCTGAAGAAGATCTGTCGGGGCTTGGCGCCGTCGATCAGCGCCGCCTCGTCGAGGTCGCGCGGTATGGTCGAGATGAACGACCGGTAGAGCAAGGTTGAGAAAGAAAGATTATAGGCGACCTGGATCAGGATCATCCCCGTCATGGTCTTGAAGAGACCGATCTCCTGCAAGAGGCCGATGGTGGGCACGACGGCCGGCGGCATCATCAGGCCCATGAATAGGGCAACGGAGGCCACTCTGTTCCAGACGGTCCTGCGGCGCTGCATCACATATCCGACCATTGCCGACAGCAGGATCAGGATCGTGACGGAGGCGACGGTGATCAGGGTGGAGTTGAAATAGGCGAGCATGAGCTGGTAGTCGCGCGCCTTGAAAACGGCGACCAGATTATCCCAGAACAGCCACTGCGCAGGCAATTCGAAATTAAGGCGAGACGCTTCGGATTTCGATTTGACCGCCTGCAGAGCGACGAAAACGAAGGGCATGACGAAGATGACGGCCGCCGCCGCAAGGGCTATCGCGCCGGTCACGTAAGGGCGGACGCTTCTCATTCCTCGACCTCGCGCCGGTTGAACCACAGGGTGAATGGCAGGATGATTACGGCGATTAGCGCAAACAGGATGACGTTTCCGGCCGTCGACAGGCCGTAGAAACCCGCCTGGTACTGCTTATAGATCACCGAGGCGACCACATCGGAGGAGAAACCTGGCCCGCCGCGGGTCATGGCCCATATCAGATCGAAGGATCGAAGCCCGCCGATCAGCGACAATGTCACCACGATGACAGTGGCGGGACGCACGAGTGGCAGAGTGATTCGGAAAAATTGCTGGAGACGCGTGGCGCCGTCAATCCGCGCGGCCTCATAATAATCGGGGCTGATCGCAGCAAGGCCGGCGATGAAGATCAGCGTTGCGAGGCCGACACCCTTCCAGACATCGACCAAAGCCACCGAAAAAAGCGCCAGCGCCGGATTGGTGAGCCATCCCGGGCCGGGAATGCCGAGCGTTTCGAGCGTGACGTTGATGATGCCCCTGGTTGGATGCATCATCACTGTGAAGGTGATGCCGATGCCGATCGTCGAGACCAGGACGGGAAAGAAGACCAGCGTGCGCAGGAAGCCGCGGGCAAAGATATTGCTGGTCAGGAGCACGGCGAGCAGCAGCCCGCAGACCGTCTTCAGGCCGGATGTCGTAACAGCATAGATCAGCGTGTTGACCAGTCCCTTGACCAGGAATGGTTCGGAAAAGAACTGCTGAAAGTTTTCGAGCCCGATGAATTCGGCGGTCGAAAGATCCCAGCGCGTGAGGCTGAACCAAAGAGAGGATACAGTGGGAACCAGAAACAGCACGCCGTAGATGATTGCGGCCGGAATGAAAAACCACAGCGGGTAGGGCGATTTGCGCGAGCGGGGGCGTGTCTCGGTCATGACTACCTCTTCGATCGGGTGGAACCTCGCTCCATCGGGAGCGAGGTTAATTGACCCGAAAGACCGCTACCAGTTGGGCAGGCCGAGTTGCTTGGCCTGTTTGCGCACATCGTCGTCATAGAGTTTTGCCGCGTCGGCCGGCTGGCGAATACCGGAGCCGACTTCGACGGTGATCTGCTCAAGAGCCGGCCCCTTGACCGGCGAAACAAATTCCAGCGCCGGGGTCGTCTTGTCCTTGGCCTCGAAATAGGGAAGCATGTCCTTCACCGCAGGCGGCACGTCGGCAGGCAGACCGCAGCCGTCGATCAAGGGAGGCCCTTGCACGGTGTTGGTTTCCACCATGATCTTGCAGCCTTCGACGCTTCCTGCGAAATCCACGAATTTCTGCGCTTCCTCTGCGTGCTGACTGGTAAGGGGAATGTAGAGGGCGGGCGGCATCCAGACCGTCAGGCCATTCGTCGCCGCGTCGTCGCTCGGCTGCGCGAAGAAACCGACATCTGCGAGGTTGTCGGGATAATTCTGCTTGAGCGCGCCGATTGCGAAGCTCAGCATTGGATAGTGCGCTGCCTCGCCCGTTGCCACCATTCTGAGGCCATCGTCATAGCTTGCTGCGCCGAAATCCTCGTTCATCAGGCCAGCGTCGTGAACGTCCTTCAGCCGTTCGAAGCCTTTCATGGCCGCCGGCGTCTCTGCGTATTTCGCCTTGTTGGCAGTGTAGTCGGCGGCGAAGTTCGGCACGGCGGCATGCAGGTTGTAATAGTCCGCCAGAACGAATAACTGCGAGGTCCAGGTATCGCGATAGGTCTGCGCCACGGCGACCTTGCCTGATGCCTTGACCTTTGCGTTGTTCGCCATGAAGTCCGCCCATGTCTTCGGGACTGACAGGCCGAGGCCCTGGTAGATTTTCCTGTTGTAGAGGATGCCGCCCGCCATCGCCGTGCCGAAGGGAACACCGTAGAGCTTGCCGTCGGCGCGGACGACCGACTTGAAGCCTTCGTCCACCTTCGCCTGCGACGCAAGACCGCTCAGATCGACAAGCGTCTGCGCGGGTTTCAGCGCCTGCAGCAGCGAGCCGGAATTATAGAGAAACACATCGGACATCTCGCCGGTCGCTAGGCGCGTCTTGATGATGTTGTCACCCTCGCCGCCACCGGCCCGTGGCTCGATTTCGATCGTCACGTCGGGCACCTTTGTCTGATAGGCGGCAACCAGCGCCTCGGCGGCAGCGACCGTGTCCGGATTGTTGTCGATCAGGAATGACAGCGTGGTTTCTGCATGCGACGGGCCGGCCGCGACCAATGCCAAAAGCGCGGACGCGCCCACAAGAATGAGTTTAATCCGATGTGTCATGACGTTCCTCCTCTGAACGGTGTGACGTTTATGCTCCTCAGGAAGTGGGTAGAGAAAAGGCCAGTCGGTGCGTCCCGGGGTGAATAACGGCTTCCTCGACGACGGGCTCTCCGTTGAGCGACGGGTTTTGATGCCGTTTTCCGGGCCGGAACCGGCCGATGCAACCTTCCGGAAGTGTCAGCACATAGGTGACCTTGTTGCCGTCGCACTGCCAGCCGGCCTCGATGCGTCCCTGGCTGATATCATGATGGGCCGATACCGGCGAAAGCGAAGGAATCGGCGCTGGATCGACGATCACCTCGGCAAATCCGGGTGCGCTCGGGCTCGGCGAAATTCCGGCGACGCTTTCGAATAGCCATTGGCAGACCGCGCCATAGGCATAGTGGTTATAGCTGTTCATGTCGGGTTCGTAGATCGTGCCGTCAGGCGCCATGGAATCCCAGCGCTCCCAGATCGTCGTCGCCCCTTTCGACACCTGGTAGAGCCAGCCCGGCACATCCTCCTGCAGGAAGACCTTTTCGGCAAGATCGTCCATGCCGAGCTTTGTCAGCGCCGGCAACAGGGCCGGCGTTCCGATGAAGCCGGTGCCGATCTTGTAGTCGGCATCAATGATCACCTGCCGGAAGTGCTGCTGCGCGGCTTGCCTGTGCTCTGCCGGTATCAGGTCGTGAAGGAAGGCCAAGGCGTAGGATGTCTGGTCGTTGTGCGCGAGCCGTCCCGCCGGCGTGATGAACTCGTTGGAAAATGTCAGCCGGATCTCGTTTGCGCGCTGTTTCATCTTCTCTTCAAGGGCATGTTCGCCGAGAGTGGCTGCGATCCTTGCCAGAAGGTCGGTCGAGATGAAGTGATAGAGCGTCGCCGCGCAGTCGTCGGCGATCGTCGGGCGAGGCTTTCGATTGTCGCCGACCGGCTGCAGCCAGTCGCCGAAGGTGAAGCCTCGGGCGCCCCAATGCGACGGCGGGCGAACCAGGGGACCATCCGAGATCGACCAGACAAAATCGACCCAGCGCACCATGGAATCCAGGCACTCCGCCAGAACGGCCCGGTCGCCGTAATGGGTGTAGAGCACCCAGGGGATGACGACGATCGCGTCGCCCCAGCCGGTCGAGCCGGCATAGCCCGGGAAATTGGTCGGATGCAGACGCGTCGGATCCGGCGAAAAATGTGAGACGGCGCCATCCTCGCGCTGATCGGCCATCACATCCCGCAGATACTTTCTCAGGAAGGATTGGCTGTCGCTCAGCCAGCATGCGGTTGCGGCAAAGACCTGGGCGTCGCCCGTCCAGCCGAGGCGTTCGTCGCGCTGCGGGCAATCGGTCGGCACTTCGACGAAATTGGCGCGCTGCGACCAGATGGTATTTTCGACCAGACGATTGACCAGCGGATTGCCCGAGGTGAAACCGCCGGCGGGCTCGGCCACAGACGAGATCGGGATGGACGCGATTGCGAGGATCTTCGCATCGCCCGTAATCGTCACCCTGGCATAACGGAAGCCGTGGAAGGTGAAATGCGGCGCGTAGGTCTCGTCGCCATCTCCCCGTAGCGTATAGACGGTGTGCGCGGCAGCCGTGCGATAGTTGCGATTGTCGAAATGACGGTCGGGACCGAGAACTTCCGAATGCTCCACCCGGACTTCGGCGCCGGCAGTCCCCCGGACGGTATATCTGATGTAGCCGCCGGCATTCTGGCCGAAATCAAAGATCGTCCTGCCCTCATCGTCGATCCAGTTTTCGACCGCGGCGAGTGGCCGCAGCTCGCGCACCGCAGCAGTTTCATGCGCGACGAGCAATGCCCTGTCGAACGGCAGTCTCTCGGTGCCGTGGCTCTCCAAGTAGCTTTCCTGCCGGGCATCATAGATTTCGCCGAAATAGATCCCCGACTTCAGAATCGGCAAAACACCGCTTCGCCATGTGGTGTCGGTGGAAAGAAGGGCGCCATCAACTCCGATCAGATCCGCAATGGCGCCGATCCTGTCACCCCAGCAATTCGGGATCGCCTGGGCGCCCCACATCAAGGGCGATCGGTACCATCCGTCGGCAAGCCAGATCTCGATGCGGTTGAGGCCCGGCTTGAGCAGGTTCGAGACATCATACCGCTGGTAAGCAAGGCGATCGTCGTAGTTCGTCCAGCCGGGTGTCAGCAAGTCACCGCCGACGCGAACGCCGTTGATGAAGCAGCGATAGAGGCCAAGTGCGGAGATGAAGAGATCGACGGGGAGCCCCGGGCCATCATGCTCGAAAGTTTGAGAAACGAAGCTTGCCGCCGTTCCCTGACCGCCATCCGATAGCGGCGCGATCATATCCCCGGACCAGGTACGCGAAACGAGGTTGCCGCTGATGGCTGCCGGCTGAAAGTTCATCAAGTCCTCCCGACGAATTGTAGAACGTTCTCCATATAACGTTCTACATTTTCTTCGGAAGCGCAATAGAATTTTCGTTACCAGTCTGCCATGGTGGTTGTGCGGGCGATGTTGACGACCCGCCGCAAGCCAGAGATTTCATGTCAATCGAAGAAAAACAAAAGCCGCAACGGAATGATCGCGTAACGATCCGGACCGTGGCAACTCACGCCGGCGTATCGGTCGCAGCAGTTTCCAAGGTGATGCGAAACGCCTATGGCGTCAGTGATGCACTGCGCGCAAGGGTGACGGATTCCATCGAAACACTCGCATATCGCCCCTCGCGGGCAGCACGAGGGCTGCGTGGCCGGAGTTTCACCATCGGCGTGCTCCTGATCGATATCCGCAATCCTTTCCTTCCGGAGGTGATTGCCGGCGTGAACGGGGTGCTGGCGCCTTCGCACTATCAGGCGATGATCGGGGTCAGCGATGCGCGCGTGCAGCTGGAGACGTCGTTGATCGAGTCGATGATCGACTACAAGATGGATGGCCTGATCCTCGTTGCGCCGCGTTTGCCCTCGGACATCCTCGCAAAGTTCGCAGTCCAGATACCGATCGTCGCCGTCGGTTACCACGATGCCAGCGCTACGGCCTTCGATACCGTCAATGCCGACGATCAGCGCGGCGCGGAGATCGCGGTGGAAGCGCTTCTTGCCTGCGGCTATCGCGACATCGAAATGCTGAGCCTTGGCGAGCGCCAGGGGCACGCGGTCTCCGTCGTCCGCCAGCGTGAGATCGGGTTTCGCCGGGCGATGCAGCGTGGCGGGCTCGGCTCCTCGCCAGCGATCGGCAAAATTCCGATTGCCTCGCCGAAGCGGGAAGAGGCGATGCGAAAATTCCTATCGAGGAAGGACAGGCCGCGCGCCGTATTCTGCTGGAGCGATCTCGACGCGATCACCCTTCTCAGCCTGGCTATGGAGATGGGCGTGCGCGTCCCCGAAGATCTCGCCGTCATCGGATACGACAATTCGCCGACCGCAGCACTCGGCCTCGTCAATCTCGCAAGCATCGATCAGTCGGGCAGGGAACTCGGTCAGGTCGCAACCCGGGCCCTCATTTCCAGAATAGAAGGCCGCACCGCTTCCGAGCATATTTTCCAGATACCGTCGCTGGTCAGCCGAAACAGCCTGGCCCGTTCCGGCAATTCCACGGACAGATAATAGCGACGACGGCCGGCTTGCCGGTGTTGCTTGCCGTCGTTTTCAGTCGGATTGAGGGGGACTGCCGCAAGACTGCCGCACGACCAGGCGACACGGCAATCTGGTGATGCCGGCAGGGACCGGTTCACCCTTGGAGAGGCTGAGGATTGCCAGGCCGGCGCGATGGCCCAGTTCCTTCAACTCCATGTCGATGGTGGTCAGCGGCGGGCGCGTTTGCCGTGCGACGACCTCCCAATTGTCGAACCCGACCACGGCGACATCCGTGGGAATCTCCACATTGAGGTCGCGCAGCGCGTCGATGACTCCGCGGGCGATCTCGTCACTGCCGCAGAAGATGGCGTCGGGCTTTGGGCCGGGCCGGGCAAACACCGTCTGGACGGCTTCGTGACCCCATTCCTCCGACCACTCGCCGAACATCGCTTCGGCACCGTCGCCGCAGGCGTCAAGATAGGATTGGGCGCGGATGCGAGCGGCGAGATAATCCCGCGGCCCGGTGATGTGCAGGATCCGCGATCGACCGAGTTCTTTCAGGTGGTCGACGGCGAGGCGGGCGCCCTGTTCGTCATCAGGGAAGAAAGTGACGCTGTCGGCCGGCCCCTCGGCAAAGACGTAGACGACGGGTATCGGCAAGCGGGACAGCTGGACCGGCGGCTTGAGGTCGAGGCGGGTCGCGGTGAATATGATGCCGTCGACCTGCCGGTCAAGAAGCGCCTCCAGGTGCAGCTGGGCGAGCCTTGGATCATTGTTCGTGGCGCAAAGGAAGACGGAAACGCCGTGATCGACGAGCACCTCCGATACCCCGGCCGCCATCGGCAGCGTCAGTCTGCCATAGGTGTCGTTGGTCAGCATGCCGATCGCATGGCTTCGCTTGCTCAGCAACCCACGGGCGAGTGCGTTGGGCCGAAATCCGATTTCTTCCGCCACACGCCGGACCCGCTCGCGTGTCTCGGGCTTCGTCCGGCCAGTGTCGTTCAGCGCGTTCGACGCCGTCGAAATGCTGACGCCTGCAGCCTTCGCCACGTCGTAAATCGTCCGTCTCCGATCGCCGCTATTCTTCAAATTCCGCCTCGTCATCGGTCATGATAAAAGCTTTTAGCAGAAAAAAATGTGCTGTTAAAAGGTTTTATCAAACGGACATCAGATTTATGCACACAGACTGTCGACACCAAAAAATTTCTGATCTAACGTCCATTTCGTCCGACGGCCTTGGGCCTGAACGAGAAAAAGGGGAACAAGCATGCTTAGACTGAAAACAACGATCACTGCTCTTGCGCTGCTGGCAAGCTCTTCTCTCGCCGGCGCCGAAGAAATCACCCTATGGGTGCGCACGTCGTCCGGCGCCGTCCTTCAGGGACTGGCAGACAAATACAATGCCGCACATTCCGACAAGGTCAATGTCACCCAGATCACGGCGGAGCAGATGGTGCCGAAGCTCGGTGCGGCGATTGCCGGCAGCGCGGCTCCTGATGGCGCCGTGCTCGACCTGATCTATCTCCCGACCTTTGCCGCGGCGGATGGTCTCGAGGATATCTCCGACTTCGTGAAGGGCTTGCCCTATTCCTCCGCGATGAGCCCGTCGCACATCCGTCTTGCCACCTATGACGGCAAGATCTATGGCGTGCCGGCCCTGCCGGATGCCTCGATCATCGCCTATAACACCGATCTCTTCACCAAGGCCGGCCTCGACCCCAACAAGGCGCCGGCATCGATGGAGGAGCTCGCCGCCGATGCCAAGAAGATCGCCGCGCTCGGCAACGAGACCTACGGCTTCTATTTCGTGGCAAATTCGGGAAGCTGGCTGATCTACGACTTCCTGCCGCATCTGTGGGCCGCCAATGCCGATGTGCTGAGCGATGACGGCCGCAGCGCCACGGTCGATACGCCGGCGCTGCGTGAGACCATCGCTGCCTATCGCGATATGTGGAAGGCCGGTGCGATCCACCCGACCTCGCGTTCCGGCAACGGCAACAATGCCGTCGAAGCCTTCGCCTCGGGCAAGGTCGGCATCCTGATGACCGGCTCCTACATCGTCAATCTGCTGACCAGCAAATATCCCGACGTGAAATTCGCCGTTGCGCCGATCCCGGGGCCGAAGGGTGGCGCATCGAGCTTTGCCGGCGGCGACACGCTGTCCCTCATCAAGGGCATCAGTGAAGAGAAGAAGAAGGTCGCGCTCGACTTCGTCAATTTCTACATGCAGCCCGAGCAGCAGGTCTATATCACCCAGGAATCGGGGATGCCGTCGCGCACCGACCTCGCAGCGGAAGCCTATGCGAAGTTCGACCCGCGCAATCTCGTTGCCTACGATATCCTCGCCAAGGCGCGCACGCCCTACACTTTTTCGTCCGATGAACTCTTCGTCAGCCGCACCGGGCCCTTCCTCAACCTGATCCAGGGCACGATCTTCGGTGACGACGTCGACGGAACGATTGCCAAGACGCAGGCCGACTTCACCCGTATCCTTGAACGTACCAATCCGAACTAAGCCAACGCGTTTCGTCAGGGTGTCCGTGGATGCCCTGACGTTCATTTCACATCTCGACATTCAAGCGGAAGGAGGAGTTGCGGTGGTATCCTCGACACTTCGCAGCCGAAGGCGCGCAATCGCGACCGGAGAAGCCGAGCCAAAGGGTTGGCTTGGTCTTGCCTTCATCCTGCCGGGCTTGCTGTTCATCGTCGTGCTTTTCCTCGTGCCGCTTGTCATGACGGTCTGGATGAGCTTCTACAACTGGCCGCTTCTCGGCCGGACGAAGTTCATCGGCTTGTCCAACTATGCCGAACTGATCGGCGATACCCAGCTCTGGCATTCCCTGGGTTTCACGCTGCTCTACACTGTGCTGGTTACGGTTGCGATCTTCCTGGTGGCCTTTCCTCTGGCGCTGCTCGTCGACCGGCCGCTGCGGATCGCCGGCTTTTTCCGCACGATCTATTTCATGCCCGTCGTCATCGGCTTCGGGGCAGCCTCGACATTGTGGATGTGGCTGCTCAATCCCGATAGCGGCGTCTTTGCGCAGCTGCTGCGCGGCGCGGGCATCATCGACAGCGCCCCGAGGCCGCTCGAAAGTTTCTGGCCAGCCCTCGGCGTCGTCATCCTGATGGTCGTCTGGAAAACAGCGGGCTTCACGATGATCATCCTCCTGACCGGCCTTCAGAGCATATCGAACGACGTCATCGAAGCCGCCAGGATCGACGGCGCCAGCGTCTGGAGCCGGTTTCGCCGGATCACGCTGCCTTTGATGAGGAACTCGGTGGTGCTGGCGCTTGTCCTCAACGTCACCTCGTCGATGCTGGCCTTCGACCAGTTCTTCATCATCACCCAGGGCGGCCCCGAGAACAGCACGATCTCGGCGGTCTTCTCGATCTATCTCGCGTCGTTCTCATCCTACCGTCTCGGTTATGGCTCGGCGATCTCCTTTGCCCTGCTCATCGTCCTGGTGGCGATCAGCGCCATCCAGTTCGTCCTGCTGCGCCAGCGGCCGGAGGAGGGTTGATGGAACGGCTCAACCACAATCTCGCAGGGAAGCCGGCGAGCGAGCGGCTCGGTTATCTCGCTTTCGTTCTGACGGCATGCGTCTTTGCCGTCTTCTTCGTGATGCCGATCGTCTGGTCTTTCGCCAATTCCTTCAAGCCCGCGGCCGCAGCACTTGCCGATCCGGCAGCGCTTTTCTCGAAAGCCTTCTCGCTCGAAAACTACCGTCGCCTCGAGCATGTCGGCGCCGGCTGGTACGTCTATGCCGGCAATTCGGTGCTGATCGCCGCCGGAACGGTGATCCTGACGGTGCTCGTCGCGGTGCCGGCGGGATACGGTTTTTCGAAGTTCCGCTTTCCCGGCCAGTCGCTGCTCTTCGTGCTGATCATGGCAACGATGATGATCCCCTTTCAGTCGATCCTGACGCCGCTTTTCCTGATCCTGAAATTCCTCCACCTGCAAAACAGCCTTCTCGGGCTGGTGCTGATCTACGTGACGTTCCAGCTACCCTTTTCCGTCTTCATGATGCGCAACGCCTTCGACGCGGTGCCAAAGGCGCTGATCGAGGCGGCGCGGATAGACGGTGCGTCGCAGGCGACGATCCTGCGCCGGATCATGCTGCCGATCGCGCTTCCCGGTGTTGCCACCGTTGCCATGTTCGCCTTCCTGAACTCCTGGAATGAATTCCTTGCCGCCCTCATCTTTCTGTCCGACCAGAACAAGTTCACGCTTCCGATCATGCTGGTCAATGTTTCGTCGGGCATCTATGGCATCATCGACTGGGGCGCGCTTCAGGCCGGCATAGCCGTGACCATGGTCCCCTGCATCCTGCTTTTCCTTCTCTTGCAACGATATTACGTGCGCGGCCTGACGGCCGGCGCCGTGAAGTAACAGCGCTCGTCCCGCTCAGGAGTCCTCATGACCAGCTCACCTCGTTTTCAACCGGCACGCGCTGCGGGACGGCAGCGATACAGGCCCGCCGACCATTCCAGTGTCGTGTTCCGTGGCGGTTTCTGGCAGAGTTGGACGGAGACGGTTCGCAACGTCACCATCCCGACACAGCACGAGCGGCTGGAAGAGGAGGGCTTCCTCGAGGTGCTCGATTTTGACAAGCCGGCCGGGCCGCTGGTGCGCCCGATCCAGCCGAGCGGACTGTCGATGCAACATTTCTTCGATTCGGATTTCGGCAAATGGATCGAGGCCGCAAGTTACACGCTGAAGGCTCACCCGAATGCGGCGCTCGAAACGAAGATCGATGCTATCGTCGAAAAACTCGAGAAAGGGCAGATGGCAGATGGCTACCTCAACAGCTGGTTCATTCGCCGCGAGCCGGACAGGCGTTGGACCAATCTGCGCGACCTGCACGAGATGTATTCGATGGGCCATCTGCTGGAGGGGGCCGTCGCCTATTACGAGGCGACTGGAAAGCGTCGCTTCCTCGATGTGATGATCCGCGCAGTCGACCATATCATCGAAACCTTCGGTGCCGAACCCGGAAAGCTCAGAGGTTATGACGCCCATGAGGAAATCGAGTTGGCGCTGGTCAAGCTCTACCGGGTGACGGGCGATCCGCGGCATCTGAAGCTTGCGACCTATTTCGTCGACGAACGTGGGCGAATGCCCTCATATTACGACGAGGAGGCTCGCAAGCGCGGCGAGAGCCCTGAGGATTACGTCTACAAGACATATGCCTATAGTCAGGCCCATTTGCCGGTGCGCGATCAGCACCAGGTCGTCGGCCACGCGGTTCGCGCCATGTACCTGTTTTCTGCGATGGCGGATCTCTCCCGTGAGAACGACGATCCGACATTGAAGGAGGCCTGCGACCGGCTTTTCGACAATCTGGTAAGCCGCCAGCTCTACGTGACCGGTGGCCTTGGCCCGTCGGCATCCAATGAAGGGTTCACCCGCGAATTCGACCTGCCGAACGAGACGGCTTACGCCGAGACATGCGCGGCCGTCGCGCTCGGCTTCTGGAGCCATCGCATGGCGCAGGTCGATCTCGACAGCAAGTTCACCGACAGGCTGGAAACGGTGCTTTACAATGGCGCGCTTTCCGGCATCTCGCGCGACGGCGAGCGCTATTTCTATGAGAACGTCCTTGAAAGCCACGGGCAGCACCGCCGGTGGAAATGGCATTACTGCCCCTGCTGCCCGACAAACATCGCCCGTTTCATCACGTCGCTCGGCCAATATTTCTATTCGACTGATGATCATCAGCTCGCCGTCCATCTCTACGGCACCAATTCCGCCGAGCTGACAGTCGGCGACAGCTTCGTGCGCCTGATCCAGGAGACGCAATATCCCTGGGATGGCGACATCAGCCTGCGGTTCGCCGTCGAGCGGCCAAGCCGGTTTCAGCTTCGTCTTCGGATCCCCGGATGGTGCAGGCAGGCGCAATTCTCGGTCAACGGCGTTGCCGTCGATCTCGATCAATGCGTGACGAAGGGTTATGCCGCAATATCAAGGGAATGGCGCAATGGTGACGAGGTGCGCATCGGCTTCTCGATGCCGGTCGAGCGCATCTACGCGCATCCTGCCGTCTCCGAAGACGGCGGGCGCGTCGCGCTGCGGCGCGGGCCTGTCGTCTATTGCATCGAGGAGACGGACCTCGGCGGCGAGCCGCAGCGGCTCCGCCTGCCGGCATCTGAGGAAATTTCTGCCCGTTACGATGCCTCGCTTCTCGGCGGAGCGACCGTCCTCGAAGGCACCGCCCTCGAAGCCGATATATCCGATTGGCAGAATGCGCTCTATCGCACCGTGCGCCCCGCGCTGAAGGAGCGGCCCTTCACGGCGATCCCCTATCACCTCTGGGCCAATCGCGAGCCCGGAGCGATGGCGATCTGGTTGCACGAGGTCTAGGAGAAAACCATGGCACGGCTGGAACTCAAGAGCATCGTCAAATCCTATGGCATCTACGAGGCCGTGCGCGGCATCAGCCTTGACATCGAAGACAATGAATTCGTCGTTTTCGTGGGTCCGTCGGGATGCGGAAAATCGACGACATTGCGCATGATCGCGGGTCTCGAACACATCACCGGCGGTGAGATCGTGATCGGCGACCAGGTCGTCAACCGGCTTGGCCCGGGCAAACGCGATATCGCCATGGTCTTTCAGAACTACGCGCTCTATCCGCACATGACGGTGCGGGAGAATATTTCGTTCTGCCTGGAGCAGCAGAAGCTCGCCAAGCGCGAGATTGACGCCCGCATCATCAGGGCGGCGGAAACCCTGCATATCAGCGAGCTGCTCGGCCGGCGCCCGGGCCAGCTTTCGGGCGGCCAGCGCCAGCGCGTCGCGATGGGGCGCGCGATCGTGCGGAACCCGAAAGTCTTTCTCTTCGACGAGCCGTTGTCCAACCTCGATGCCAAGCTTCGCGTACAGATGCGCACGGAGATCAAGCGGCTGCACCAGCTGTTGCCGACGACGACCGTCTACGTCACGCACGACCAGGTCGAGGCGATGACCATGGCGGATCGTGTCGTGGTGATGAATGGTGGCATCATCGAACAGGCGGGACCGCCGCAGGCGCTCTATCATCGGCCCGTCAGCCAGTTCGTCGCCGGCTTCATCGGCTCACCGTCGATGAATTTCCTGTCGGCGACGCTGCTATCAGGAGACAAGGGTCTCGTCGTCAAACTGACTGACGGCAGCGAGCTTCCAGTGCCGAAGGCGCGCGCCGGCGACTATGCCAGCCATGCCGGTAAATCAGTCGTGTTCGGGATCAGGCCGGAATCGATCACCGACCGCCAGGCCCGTCCTGGTTATGCCGACATCGAAGCTAAGATCGATCTTGTGGAACCACTCGGGCCGGAGACCATGGTCTATTTCGGCATCGGCGAGGCAAGTCTTTGCGCCTGCATCGATCCCGAGAGCGGGCCCAGGCCGATGTCGACGATGCCGCTCTCGTTCAACATGAACCAGATGCATCTGTTCGATCCGGCGACCGGCCGGTCGCTGGCGCTTGCCTGAACCGCAAACACCGAAAGGCCGGCAACCGCGAGGGTCGCCGGCCTCGATGATCAGGCAGCCTGGCGGATCTTCGAAGGACGCGTGGCAGCGGCCTTCTCGACCATCGCGGTGACTTCGGCGCGGCGGGCGCCCGAAAGCGGCAGGCGCGGCATGCGAACGCGCTCGGAGCCGCGGCCCATGATCTGCTCGGCAAGCTTGATCGACTGCACGAGATCGTGTTCGGCATCGAGGTGCAGAAGCGGCATGAACCAGCGATAGATCTTGCGGGCCTCTTCCCAGTCGCCGCGTTCGGCGGCGGCAACGAGCTGTACGGATTCCTGCGGGAAGGCGCTGGTCAAGCCCGAGACCCAGCCCTTGGCGCCGAGCATCAGGCCTTCAAGCGCCACGTCGTCGAGACCTGCGAAGATATCGAAACGATCGCCGAATTCATTGATGAGATCGGTGAAGCGGCGCGGATCCGGCGCGCTTTCCTTGACCGCCTTGATGTTTGGCACATCGGCAAGCACCTTCAGCACATCGGCGCCGATATTGACGCGGTAGGCCGGCGGGTTGTTGTAGAGCATGATCGGCAGCGAGGTCGCCTCGGCGACGGTGCGGAAATGCGCGATCAGCTCTTCGGGCTTCGGCACATAAACCATGGCCGGCAGCAGCATCAGCCCGTCGGCGCCGAGTTTTTCGGCGTCGCGAGCATAGGCGACGGCACGGCGCGTGTCGAATTCGGACACGCCCGTCACCACGGGAACGCGGCCGTTGACGACCTCGACGGCAGCTTTCAAGATCGTGCGCTTCTCCTCGGGGTCCAGCGAATTGTTCTCGCCGCATGTGCCCATGACGATCAGTCCGTTGACGCCATCGTTTACAAGCGCGTCCTGGACGCGCTGGGTCGAGGGCAGATCAACGGAAAGATCATCGTTGAACTGTGTCGTTACGGCGGGAAATACGCCCTTCCATCCTGTGGTCATTGATCGAGCCTCGTTGAAACTGGTTGCCTTATATACAAACTGTCGACAAGATTCAATGATGTGAGCTTACAAATTTGAGACCCCGAAGAGCGACATTGCGAGAATCGGCTGAAACGAAATACAAGGCTCTAACGAAAGAGGGCGGACGAATGCGGAACGACGCGGAAAATGTGCGGGTGCGCGGCTCTGGCACGCAGAGCGTCTATGTGACGCTCAGGCGGGAAATCCTGTCGATGGCGCTGGAACCCGGCAGTCCGCTCGACGAAGTGCGGCTGTCGGAACGTTTCCGGATGTCGCGGACTCCCATTCGCGAGGCGCTGTTGCGGCTCGCCGCCGACGGGCTCGTCACGACGCTGCCGAACAGGAACACGATCGTTGCGACGATCGATTTCGCAAGCCTGCCCACCTATTTCGAAGCGCTGACGCTGATGTACCGGGTGACGACCCGCGGCGCCGCACAACGGCGAAACGGCGAGATCATGAAGACCGTTCGCCGGCATCAGAAGGACTTCGCCGATGCCGTTGCCGCGCGCGATGCCTATGCGATGATCGAGGCGAACCGCGAATTTCACGTCGCGATCGCCGAACTTGCCGGCAATTCCTATTACACGGCCTTCTTCGCCAGGCTGCTCGACGAGGGCCGCCGTATCCTGCGCCTCTACTACTCGACATTCGACGACCGTCTGCCGCGCCAGTATGTCGACGAACACGAGGAGATCATCGCCGCGATCGAGGCCGGTGACGTCGAACGGGCCGACCAACTGGCGATCGCCCACGCCGGGCAGATCGTCCGCCAGATCCAGGAATATATTGCCCGCGACCTCGACCGGCCGGTGGCGATCAGCATGTCCTGACGCGACGAGAGCAATTGAACCGCTCTCGGCTCAGGAGGCGAGGGGGCCGCCCTGCTCCCTGACCAAGGTCATCAGCCTGCGCAGGACAGCCGCCGATTGGCGAACACCGTCATGCTCGAATTCGTTGGTCACCCATGCCTGCACATTGGCGACGTGGCGCGCTGTTTCGAGCGAAAGCCCGGCATCGACATACATGTCGTCATGATAGATGACCGCGGCGACCGGCACCGCGTTTGCAGCGAGACGTGCCGGAGCATAGAGCGGGGCGTAGTGCTCAAACGTTGCCAGCGCCTCGACACCTGCCCTGAAGGCCCTAAGCGAGCGAATTTCCTCGAACATCCAGGGATACATCATCTCCCCCGTCAACAGCAGCGGCCGCCGGTCGCCGGCAAAGGCCGGATGCTCGGCGCGGATGCGTTCGGCTGCCCAGGCAGTCGGCGTCCCGGCCTGGCCATAGATGCTTTCCTGCAAAACGGCGAAGAGCGGATTGTCGTCATATGAGGTCAGCGACATTACCGACGCGAGGAAGCGCTCGGAGAGACGTTCTTCATTGGGACCGGAGAAAGCCTCGTCGACCAGCCAATGGATGTTCTCGTAACCCGGCGCCATGCCGAAATCGATGCCGATGGTCTGAAAGCGGCGAACGGAGAGGCGATCGCCATCGGGCAACCGCACCTCATTGGTCTCGATATAGTCGGCGATCCGGCCGATGCGTTCGGCATCCCCGGGGTAGCGGCGGTAATAGGCGGCGTTCTTTTCGGTAACGCGCGGGTAGGTGCGCCGATAGACATCATCGGCCGTCGCCCCAAGGCCGGCAAGGCCGCCGGTGACATAACAGGCGGAAAGTCCCTCCGGCGCCTTCGAGAGATAGGTGAGTGTCAGGAAGCCGCCATAGCTCTGGCCAAGCGTCTGCCAGCGCCCGCCGCCGAAGACGGTTTTCCTCACATGTTCGCAATCGGCAACGATGCTGTCGGCACGAAAAAGGCTGAGATAGTCGGCTGCGGCCCTGCCGTCGGCAAAGTGCTCCATCGTCGCACTTTCGATCCGGCTGCTGCGCCCGGTGCCGCGCTGGTCGATCAGGATAACGCGGTGCGTCTTCAGGGCTTCGGCAAGCCATGGCGGCCCGCCGTTGCTCGGCCGCGGCGACTTTCCACCAGGACCGCCTTGAAGGAAAGCCAGCAACGGCAGTGTTTCACGACGGCGGGCGGGATCGCACACTTCACGTGCAAAAATCCGGATCGTCTCACCCTCCGGCTTCGACCAATCCAGGGGCACGTCGACCAGATGATCGCGCATCAGCATGCCCGGTGTGGTGTATTCGACCGCCATGGCTATCTCCTCACTTTTCATGTCGACATATTGCCTACAGCGGCATTAGTGTCGGTTCAAGATGCCCGCTGCAAGGCGAGGGCTTCATCGATCCGGAAGCGCAGGAAAAGCAGGAAAACAACATGTCGTGGCAGCATACGGTACCCCGCATAACTGAGGAAGAACGGCAGAACCGCCTCGCCGGGCTTCGGCAACTGATCGAAGCCGAAGGATTGGCTGCCGTGCTTCTTGGGCCGACCGAAAGCCTCCATTACTTCACCGGGCTCGTCTGGCATCCGAGCGAAAGGTTCCTCGGCGCGCTCGTCACGCCCGCGACCATTTCCTACATCGTTCCGGGGTTCGAGCGCAGCCGTGTCGAAACGCTGCCACATCTGCCGGGGGAAATCCTGGTCTGGGAAGAGGAGGAGAGCAGCGCCGCTCTCATCGCCCGCCTTGTTGCCCAGGGCGGCAGACTTGCCCTCGACGATGGCTTGCCGCTTTTCTTCTATCACGCATTGGCAGCGGAGATGGGCGCGGCAAGGCTTGCCGATGGCGGGCGGCTGATCCGCGACCTGCGTTGCATCAAATCGGCCGCGGAGCTTGCCCTCATTCAGTATGCGATGGACCTGACGCTCGACGTCCACAAGCAAGTGCATGGGCTTTTGAAGCCGGGCATCAAATCATCCGAGGTGATCGAATTCATCGACCGACAGCATCGCCAGGCCGGCGCCGATGCCGGCTCGACGTTCTGCATCGTCTCCTTCGGCGCGGCGACCTCGCTTCCGCATGGCGCCGACGGCGATCAGGTCCTTGGTCGCGACGACGTCGTTCTCGTCGATACCGGCTGCCGGATCGACGGTTATCATTCCGATATCACCAGGACCTATATTCTGGAGGACGGCAACAGCGCGTTCGAACGCGCCTGGTGGATCGAGCGCGAGGCGCAACAGGCCGTCTTCGACGCAGCCCAGATCGGCGCCGCCTGCTCGAGCCTCGACGATGCGGCCCGCAAGGTGCTTGCCAAACACTCGCTCGGCCCCGACTATCGCCTGCCGGGTTTGCCGCATCGCGCCGGTCATGGCCTCGGGCTCGAGATCCACGAGGAGCCCTACATCGTTCGCGGCAACGACGCGCCGCTTGCCGCCGGCATGTGTTTTTCCAATGAACCGATGATCGTCTTCCCCGGGAAATTCGGGATCCGGCTGGAAGACCATATCTACATGACCGCCGAGGGACCACGCTGGCTGACCAATCCGGCGGCGGGACCGACAAAGCCATTCTCCTGAGAAGGCCCCATCTCGCCCGCTCAGGCAGCGCCGATTTTCAAGTGGCTGTCAGGCTGGGCGACCTTGAGGAGATCATCGCCGCGATCAAGCCTGACGATCGCTCACGCCGCGCAGATCGTCCGACAGCACCAGGACTATATTGGCCTCGATCTCGGCCGGCCGCTGGCGATCAGCGTAGCCTGAAGCGACCGGATTGAAGAGGTGGAGGCTGCCCCGGCCCGCACATTAGCGAGAGGTGCCGGAAATTCGATCCGTAAAGTATTACTTCGCAAACATTACTTGCTTTCTGGCGTGGTAAAAGGTTGACTATGGTTAACCCTATAGTCTCGAGGATAGGATGATGGATTTGTTTAGAAGGGAGGGGGATGACCAGGCTCAACTGAAGAAAATGACACTGAATGGCAGATATAGAAATATAGCGGCGATGCTTTCGATTGCAGTGGTTGCCCTGTCTATATTCTTGATATCGATTGGCGCTTTAATTGAGTTTTTTCAACCCGCATTTTTGTCAAACGTCATTCTCGACGACGTCCCTTTGCACTACATCGCCTGGTTCATGATAACCTTCGGGATCACTATCGCCGTCATCAACGTGATTTTGGCGGCAAGGCGGGAGATCGAGCAAGAGACGGCCGAAAGCATGCTTCCATCGGACGCAGCCGAGATCAAAAGGCAGGCTTTGCGTGACCTTCGAACACATCGAAACGGCTATGCTCGTTCCTCCAAGGTTAATCAATATCTCTGGAATTTTCTCACCTTGGCGATCATCGTTTTGAGTGGCCTTTCATCATTGTTTTCGGCCTATGGACCGGTTGTCCCGAATTGGCTGCCAATGACCGCTTCCGCGCTCGTGGCGCTTTTCGGCGTCATAATGGTCCAATTTCGCGTCAGGGATGTCTGGCAATTGAGAGAGCAGGGCAGGATTGAAGCGGAAATGCTGGTCGCCGATGCGCATCTCATTGAGACGACAGACAACCTTGCAACGCTCAAACAGGCAGCCGCCCTCAGAAGGCGCGCCCATGCACTTGAGATGAAACAGCTCAACCAGCTCTTCGTGGAAACCACAGAAGCAAATCGGTAAGTCACTCTCGGCATATGGCGGGACCGTTCTTCTGAGCGGGCATATGCCTCGTCGCTTGAGCACGTGTCGACTGACGCTCCACGACTTTGACAACGAACCGATGCCTCACGACGGTCCCTAGTGTCAGCGTTCGCCTTCTATTTCGGCCCTTCGCTCTGCGCCCGTGCCGCGCTCGATGGCTATTGCCGCCTTGCCGGCATTTGCTTCCTCGAGGCGATGCGCCGCAACCTCGTCGGCGTCGGTAGGCTTGTTGAACTGTTCGATCTCTCCGGTAAACACGCCCTGATCACCCGGAGCATCAATCACCCTGTTCCCCCAATGGAGATGTCTTCCAGGTGAGCATGACGCTCTATTGGAACGGTTTCTGCGCGTCCTGAGTGGATCCCGGGACTCAAGAAAGAAGCAATTGAGACATAGTTCTTTGAAGCAAGCTTCGATAACCACCGCCAAATCTCGACACAGATGACTTTCCGCTCCGCAAAGCGGCACCGCAGAATATTTCGATGTGCCTTGGACACACGACACTCCGGATCGAACTGAGGTCGAACTCTAATAGCTGTGTGGATGTTAAGCGCGGTTAAGGAAGTGTAAAGTTTGGTAAAGGTTCTCTCTGCGACACAGGCCAGGTACGCTGTTGGCCGAGAAGATGCAGGACGCGCAGGCGGCGCGGGGCCGCCTGCGGGGTAACGCGTCCCGCGGTCTCGTTCCGGGGGAGGGAATTCGACCGAAGAGGTGGTCAAAGGCATCGATGCCTTTTCCCGATCCGCGCCAACTCAACGAGGGATTGCGGGCCATGTCGCTGCAATCCGGTTTCAGCGCGTATTATGTCATGGCAGGATCAGTAGCGGGACGAACGTTAAGTGCGGTCAAGTTAGTGTTAAGTTAGGTAAAACTTGGCTGCGCGACTGTATTTGTGCTGTATGGCTTGCCGGGATTGAGAGCGGATAATGCGAATGAACAAGGTTCTCCTTATCGACGACGATGCCGAGCTGACGACGCTTCTGCAGGAATATCTGGTCGAAGAAGGATATGAGGTCGTCACGGATACAGACGGGCGCGCCGCCATTGCCGCGGCGGCCGGCAATACGGTTGATATTATCGTGCTCGACATCATGATGCCTCGGATGAACGGGATCGAGGTTCTGCAGAGGATCAGGAAGCTCAGCCAGGTTCCTGTGCTGATGCTGACCGCAAGGGGCGATGACGTCGACAGGATATCGGGTCTCAATCTCGGCGCCGACGACTATGTGCCGAAGCCATGCTCGCCGGGCGAACTTGCGGCGAGACTGCGCGCCATCCTCCGCCGGGCGGGCCAGCCGGCAGCCGGTGCTTCGATCGACATCATAAGGGCGGGGAAACTCGTGATCCATCCTGGCAGCAGGATCGCCGAATGGCGCGGCGAAAGCTTGGACCTGACCGGCACGGAATTCAGCCTGCTCGAGGTCCTCGCCCGCAGCGCCGGCCAGCTCGTGTCGAAGCAGGACATTTCGAAGCGGGCCTTCGGCAAGCCGCTGACCCCGTTCGATCGCCGGATCGACGTCCATATCAGCAGCGTTCGCCAGAAGCTCGGACTGAGGGAGGATGGCCAATCCTGGATCCAGTCCGTTCGCGGCCAGGGCTATCAACTTCTCGTGGACTGAGTATGCCCCGGCTTTTCTGGAAATTCTTCACGACGATCTGGTTGACGATGGCGGCAACCGTCGGCGTTATCATCCTGCTCGTCAATTTCCTCCAGGGCGTTCCTTTTGCGCGCGAACTGGAGGAAGAGCGGCGAGTGATTGCCCTGAATCTCACCGCAAACATGCTCGCCAGAGATGGCGAGGATGCTGCCGCGCATTTCGTGCGCGCAAGTGAAGAGACGCTACCATCTGGTCTGACGATCTCCAAAACGGCGAAAGCCGATGCGTGCGAGGTTCAAAAGACCGTCGACACACGATTCGTCCTGAAGGACGAGGTTTGCTACCAGATTTCCCTGCCGGCCAAGGCGACGTTCACGTTCGAGAACTTCGGTCCGTTCTTGCCGTGGCTCACGATCCTGATTTCGAGCACGATTTCGGCAGGTGCACTCGCCCGATATCTCATTCGTCCCGTGGTGCATCTGCGCGATGGCTTGAGCGCGCTCGCCCATGGCCGCTTCGATTTCCGCATCGGTGACAAGATGGCCGGCCGAAAGGACGAGGTTACCGCGCTTGCGCATGACTTCGATTCCAGTGCCGCCCGGCTTCAGGAGCTGCAGGATGCGCAGCAGAGGCTGTTCCATGATGTCTCCCACGAGCTGCGTTCGCCTTTGTCCCGCCTGCAGGCCGCCGTCGGCGTGCTCCGGCAGAGCCCGGCGAAACTCGGCGCCATGCTAGACCGCATGGACCGGGAGGTCGAACGGCTGGATGCGCTGGTCGGCGAAGTTCTGACGCTTGCCAGGTTGACTGCCGGATCCAGCCGGCCGCTGAAAACGCACGCTCTTGATGTCATCGAGCTGCTCAACGAAATTCTCGGCGATGCGGCATTCGAAGCTCAGGCGCGGGAGGTCTCAATCACAACCAGTGTCGAGGGCGTTTTCCGCGCCGAAGTCGAAGGCGAGCTCATCTACAGGGCGCTCGAAAACGTCGTCCGCAACGCCGTCAAGTACACAGCCGAGCATTCGCGCATATCCGTATCGTGCGAGACGACAGACGAGCGCCTCAAAATCTGTGTCACCGATCAGGGGCCAGGTGTCAGTCGAGACGAACTCGAACGGATCTTCCAGCCGTTCTCACGCGGAAACGAGGCTGTACCGAGAGGTGGATATGGCCTGGGTCTGGCCATCACCAGACAGGCCATCGAGCGCCATGGCGGGCGGGTACATGCGTCGTTGCCGGATGCCGGAGGTCTGGCAATCACCCTGGAGCTTCCCCGAAAGCCGACACTCTATGGTTCGGCTGACGACCAAGCCTGATCCGGCCCAGCGATTTTACCTAACTTTACAGTGTCTTTACCGCCATTAACGTTGGCGTCGCTAAGCCTGAACCCACGATCCCGGTTCAGAAAGCTCGCCCGTGAATCCGTCGCTCTGCATGAACCTATCATCGCTCCGCTACGCCGCATCGGCGGTCACGCTTCTGCTGGCAGGCTGCGTCGGCGGCCCGAATCACGTACCCCCAGAGATGCCGCTTCCTGCTAAATTCAAAGAGGGGAGTACCAAGAGCAACGGCGATGTCGTGGCGGCGCAGTGGTGGACGGCTTATCGTGACAAGCGGCTCGACGGCCTGGTGGCTCATGGCCGCAGCGAGAACCTTGATGTCCTGCAGGCGCTCGAGCGCATCAATTCGGCTTCCGCCAATGTCACGGTTGCCGCTGCCGGTGGCCTGCCGAGCCTCGATGTCGGCGCATCGCACACGGTATCCGGTGAGAAGGGTTCTGAGCGTACGACGATCGGTACCACGAATGAGACAGGTGGCGAGGCCAGCCTTTCCTGGCTGCTCGACATCTTCGGCCAGTACCGTCGCTCGAAGGAGAGTGCGATCGCCTCGCTGGGGGCCGCCTATGCAACGGCCGACAATGCAAAGCTCACCTTCCTGAAAGACCTGGTCGAGAGCTATATCGACGCCCGCTATTATCAGCAGCGCATCGCGCTTTCGCAGGCGAATTTGAAATCCCGCCAACAGACTTACGAACTCACGCAGCTGCAGCTCAAGGCGGGTGCGGCCTCCCGCCTCGACGTCGTTCAGGCCGAGGGTCTGGTACAGTCGACAAAGTCCGACATTCCTGGCCTCGAACAGAGCTTCACCGAATCGGGCCATCACATTGCCACTCTGCTCGGGATGCCGGCGGCCTCGCTGATGGGCGAACTGCAGAAAAGCGTCGGCCAGCCGGTTTTCCGCGGCGACATTCGGGCCGGCATTCCGGCCGATCTCATCCGCAACCGTCCCGATATCCGCAAGGCGGAACGCGAGCTGGCGGCGGCTGTCGCCGATATCGGGGCCGCGGAAGCCCAGCTCTACCCGTCGATCTCTCTATCCGGCTCGATCTCGCCGAGCTGGGTCAAATCATCCGGTGCAAGCGGCGGAACTCTGACCAGTTGGACCTTCGGGCCGACACTCAACCTGCCGATCTTCGATGGCGGCAAATTGCGTGCGAATGTCGACATCGAAAAATCCGATGCCAGGACCCAATATCTCGCCTGGAAAGCGGCGGTGCTGAACGGGGTCGAAGAGGTGGAAAATGCGCTGTCGGCTGTTCGCCGTGACACGCAGACGCTCGAACCGTTGCGCAGACAGGTGCAGACGGCACAGGAGTCGCTTGCGCTTTCGACCACGAGCTACAAGGATGGCGCCTCGTCATTGCTCGATGTCCTGGAGGCGCAGCGGTCGGTCTCCGATGCCCAGGAGAGCCTTGCCGACACCGTGCAACAGGTTGCCAAGGACTATGTGGATCTCTACGTCGCCATCGGTGCCGGCTACCTCAACCGAGAGAACGCCGCCTCCAAGCACACCGCAAAGGCGGGCTGATTGGTGGCGCATTTGCTCTATCGCCCGGCCACATCGAGAATGCGGGTCGCGAGCTTGAGATGCGGCAGGTCCAGCATGCGCCCGTCGAGCTGGATGACACCCGCGTCTGGGCTGGCGGCGAAGGCGGCGGCGACTTTCTCGGCCCAGGCGATCTCGGACGGATCCGGCGTGAAGGTGTGATTGATCGTTTCGATCTGGCTCGGATGGATGGCCATCATGCCGGAAAAGCCGTCGCGCCGGGCTCGGCCGACATAGGCCCTGAGACCGTTGAGATCGTGGAAATCGGGATAGACGGTGTCGATTGCCGGAACGGCGGCGGCATGGGCTGCGAACAGCGTGAGCGAGCGGGCAAGCTCGTAAGGCGGCGTGTAGCGGCCATCCGTCCTCCGCGCGGTCGTAGCCCCCATCGCGGCAGGCAGATCCTCAGCACCCCAGGTCAGGCCGCAGAGGCTGGTCGCGACATTCCGGTAGCTGCCGATCTCGAAGATCGCGGATGGCGTTTCGGTTGCGATCGGCAAGATGGGCATTGCAGATGCAAGAGAGCCTGCAAGCTTCAGCACCGAAGCGGCACCCTCGGCCTTCGGCAGCACGATCGCAAAAGGACGAAGGCCGCTCAAAACGGCAAGGTCGCCTTCGAATTCTGGCGAGGCGAGGGGATTGATGCGGATCAGGAGAGCGGTCTCGCCGGCGTGATGCAGGACGAACTCGTGCACTCTCTCGCGCGCTTTCGGCTTGTTTAGGGGCGCAACCGAATCTTCCAGGTCGAGAATGACGGCGTCGGCGCCTGAGGCGAGCGCTTTTTCGAAACGCTCCGGCCGGTCACCGGGCGCAAAAAGCAGCGAGCGCAGCCTCATGACGGTTTCACCTTCAGCATTGCCGTGCGCAGGCACTGGCAGACGATCTCGCCGCGCTGGTTCAGGGTGATATGCCGGAAGGTGACGATGCCGGCATCGGGGCGGGAGTTCGAGCGACGCAGCTCCATCACTTCCGTTTCCACCCGCAGCGTATCGCCGATGAAGACCGGCTTTGGCATCGTTACCTTGTCATAGCCGAGATTGGCGACGAGCGTGCCGAGCGTGGTGTCGCCGACCGAAAGGCCGACGGTGAGGGCAAAAGTGAAGGTGCCGTTGACGACGATCCGGCCGAATTCGGTGCCGGCCGCATAGTCGGCATCGAGATGCAGCGGTTGCGGATTGTGGGAGAGCGTCGTGAACAGCAGATTGTCGGTCTCGGTGACCGTGCGGCGGACGTCGTGGGCGATGCGGTCGCCGACCGTCAATTCGTCGAAATAACGGCCGGCCATCAATCCTGCTCCTTCACAATGCTGACGACCAGCTGGTTTTCCGAGACCCTGATCCCTGAGGAAACCTGCAGTTTTTCGACGATGCCGTCGAAGGGCGCACGCAGCGAATGTTCCATTTTCATCGCTTCGACCGTTAGCAGGCGGTCGCCCTTGGCGACACGATCGCCGTCGGCGACATCCACCGAAATGACCAGGCCGGGCATGGGAGAAAGGATCGCGCCATCGCCGGCACACTGACTTGCCTCGACTTCACTTGCGACGGGCAGGCTGATCGGCCAGGCATTGCCGGCGTCGAAAAGCACCGTCGTTTCACCGATCGTGACGGTATTTGCCTCAAGCTCCGGACGTGATTGCCCCCAATGGAGGTGATCGCCGATACGGATGCGCACCCTCTTGTCATCCGCGCCGGCGATGCGGAATCCGGTCAACGCGGTCCAGGGATCATTATCCGTGTTCTTTAAAAGCGCCGTCGCCGCGCTATCGATTGCGCTTTCGTTCGGCTCCGTTGCCACAAGCCTGTCGTCATGACGGTCGAGAAAGCCGGTATCGATCCGAGCTGCGCGAAAATCCGGATCGACGGCGATGCGGGCAAGCAGGCCGGCATTGGATTTGACCGGCCAGACCTCGATGCCTGCGCAGGCGGCTGCGAGCTTCGAAAGTGCGGCTTCGCGGTTCGGCCCATGCGCAATGACCTTGGCAATCATCGGGTCATAGAAGGCGGTGATGTCATCCCCTTGCTCGACACCGCTATCGACACGGACGGTTTGCGGCAGGCTGAGATGTTCAAGCCGGCCGATCGACGGCAGATAGCCGGCGGCAGGATTTTCGGCATAGAGCCGGGCTTCGAAGGCCCAGCCGTTCATGGCGATCTCATCCTGCATTTTCGGCAAGGGCTCGCCGCTAGCGACCTTCAACTGCCAGAGCACCAGATCCTCGCCAGTAATTGCCTCCGTGACGGGGTGCTCCACCTGCAGCCGGGTGTTCATCTCCATGAACCAGATACGATCGGGACGTAGTCCCTCGGAGGCATCGGCAATGAATTCGATGGTGCCGGCGCCGACATAATTCACCGCTCTTGCGGCTTTCACCGCCGCATCGCAGATCACTGCCTGGGTGGCGGCATCGAGACCGGGGGCAGGGGCCTCCTCGATGACCTTCTGGTGACGGCGCTGTAGCGAGCAGTCGCGTTCGAAGAGATGAACGCAATTGCCGAACGTGTCTGCAAAGACCTGCACCTCGATATGGCGCGGATTGCTGATGTATCGTTCGATCAGTACGCGGTCATCGCCGAAAGAGGCGGCCGCTTCGCGGCGGCAGGAGGCGAGAAGCTCGGCGAAATCCTCAGGCCGGTCGACGCGGCCCATGCCCTGGCCGCCGCCACCAGCGACCGCCTTGATGAGCACGGGATAACCAATGATATCAGCCTCGGCCGCCAGCCTCTCTTCGCTCTGGTCCGCGCCGATATAACCGGGGGTCACAGGCACGCCGGCTGCTTGCATCAATTCCTTGGCCGCATCCTTGAGCCCCATCGCCCGGATTGCGGCAGGGGGCGCGCCGACCCAGATGATCCCGGCCTTTTCTACCGCTTCGGCAAATTCGGCATTTTCCGAAAGGAAACCGTAGCCGGGATGGATCGCGGCAGCGCCGGTTTTCCGGGCGGCATCGAGGATGCGGGTCTGAGAGAGATAGCTTTCGCGGGCCGGCGAGGGGCCGATGGCGATCGCCTCGTCCGCCTCCCTTACGAAGGGCAGGCCGGCATCGGCCTCGGAATAGACGGCGATGGTGCGGATGCCGAGCATCTTGGCCGAGCGGATGATGCGGCGGGCGATTTCGCCCCTGTTGGCAATGAGAAGGCTTTCCATCATCGGCGCCTCACATCCTGAACAGGCCGAAGCGCGGCCCTTTCGGGATCGGCGCATTCAGGCAGGCGGAAAAGGCAAGGCCCAGCACATCCCGGGTCTGGCGCGGGTCGATGATGCCGTCGTCCCAGAGGCGGGCCGTGGCATAATAGGGATTGCCCTCGGCCTCGTAGCCGGCGCGGATCAGCGTCTTGAAGGCTTCCTCCTCTTCAATAGGCCAATTCTCACCGCGCGCCTCCATGGAGTCTCGGCGGATCGTGGCAAGCACCGAGGCCGCCTGTTCGCCGCCCATCACGCTGATGCGGCTGTTCGGCCAAGTGAAGAGAAAGCGCGGGCGATAGGCGCGGCCGCACATGCCGTAATTGCCGGCGCCGAAGCTGCCGCCGATGATGACGGTGACCTTCGGCACGCTCGCGGTCGCAACCGCCGTCACCAGCTTTGCCCCATCCTTGGCGATGCCGCCGGCCTCATAGCGGCCGCCGACCATGAAGCCGGAGATGTTTTGCAGGAAAAGCAAAGGCACGCGGCGCTGGCAGGCAAGCTCGATGAAATGCGCGCCCTTCAGCGCGCTTTCGGAAAACAGCACGCCGTTATTGGCGATGACGGCGACGGGCATGCCCCATATGCGGGCGAAGCCGCAGACCAGCGTGGTGCCGTAGAGCGGCTTGAACTCATGCAGTTCCGAACCATCGACGATCCGGCCGATGACCTCCCGCACATCATAGGGCGAGCGCACATCATCCGGGATGAGGCCGCAGAGATCCTCGGGATCGAGTTTGGGCGGCCGCGCCTGCTGCAGGTCGATATCGACTGATTTCACGCTGTTGAGGCTGGCTGCGATATCGCGGACGAGCAGCAGCGCATGTTCGTCGTTCTCGGCGACATGATCGACGACGCCGGAGCGGCGGCCATGGGTTTCGGCGCCGCCGAGCTCTTCGGCCGATATGATCTCGCCGGTCGCGGCCTTCACCAGCGGCGGGCCGGCAAGGAAGATCGTGCCCTGATTGCGCACGATGACCGTTTCGTTGGACATGGCGGGCACATAGGCGCCGCCGGCGGTGCAGCTTCCCATCACGCAGGCGATCTGTGGGATTCCCTCGGCCGACATCTGCGCCTGATTGTAGAAGATTGCGCCGAAATGGTCGCGGTCGGGAAAGACTTCGGCCTGATGCGGAAGATTGGCGCCGCCGCTATCGACCAGATAGAGACAGGGCAGCCGGTTCTGCATGGCGATCTCCTGCGCCCGCAGATGTTTCTTCACGGTCATCGGGAAATAGGCGCCGCCCTTCACCGTCGCGTCATTGGCGACGATCATCACCTCGCGGCCGGCAACGCGGCCGATGCCTGATATGATGCCGGCGCCGGGCGCCTCGTCATCATACATGCCGTTGGCCGCCAGCGTGCCGATCTCCAGGAACGGGCTGCCGGCATCGATGAGCAGCTGGATGCGATCGCGCGGCAGGAGCTTACCCTTGCCGGTATGGCGCTCGCGCGCCGTTTGTGATCCGCCGTCGCGCGCTTTCGCCGAACGATTGTGGAGTTCGTCGATCAGGGCTTTGTTCTTGCTGGCATTGGCCTTGAAGCTCTCGCTGTCGCGGTCGATCGCAGTCGAAATCACCGTCATGATGCAATGAGCTCCCGGCCGATGAGGTAACGGCGGATCTCATTGGTACCGGCGCCGATATCGTAGAGCTTGGCGTCGCGCAAAAAGCGTTCGACCGGCCATTCCTTGGTATAGCCGGCGCCGCCGAGCGCCTGGATCGCTTCCAGCGAGACCTTCACGGCATTCTCGCTGGCAAAGAGGATCGCGGCAGCTGCATCGGTGCGCGTCGCGCGGCCGGCATCGCAGGCGCGAGCGACGGAATAGACATAGGCGCGCGCCGAATTCAGCGCGACATACATGTCGGCGATCTTGCCCTGCATCAGCTGGAAATCGCCGATCGCTTTGCCGAATTGCTTGCGATCGCGCACATAGGGCAGCACGACATCGAGGCAGGCTTGCATGATGCCGAGCGGCCCGCCGGCAAGCACGGCGCGCTCATAATCAAGGCCGGACATCAGGATCTTCACGCCTTCGCCTTCCCTGCCCATCAGCGCCTCGGCCGGCACCGCGCAATCCTCGAAGACCAGTTCGGCCGTATCGCTGCCGCGCATGCCGAGTTTGGAAAGCTTCTTGGAGACGCTGAAACCGGGCAGGCCTTTCTCGATGATCAAGGCGGAAATGCCTTTCGGGCCGGCCGCGGGATCCGTCTTGGCATAGACAACAAGCACATCGGCATGCGGCGCGTTGGTGATCCAGAATTTGGTGCCGTTCAGAACATAGCGGTCGCCTTTTTTCTCGGCACGCAACCGCATGGAGACAACATCGGAACCGGCGCCGACCTCCGACATGGCGAGCGAGCCGACATGTTCGCCGGAGATCAGCTTCGGCAGATAGCGGCGCTTTTGTTCCGGCGAGGCCCAGCGGCGAATCTGGTTGACGCAGAGATTGGAATGGGCGCCGTAACTGAGCCCCACGGAGGCCGAGGCGCGCGAAACCTCTTCCATGGCGACGACATGATCGAGATAACCAAGACCGGCGCCGCCGAACTCTTCCTCGACCGTGATCCCATGCAGGCCGAGCGCACCCATCTCGGGCCAGAGCTGGCGTGGAAACGTGTTGCTTTCGTCGATCTCCACGGCCAGCGGAGCAATATGGTCGGCGGCAAACCGCGCCGTCGTTTCACGGATCGCGTCCGCGGTTTCGCCGAGCGAAAAATCAAACATGGCACTCCTCCCGCTGAAATATGTAGCGCGGGTTGCGGCAGGGTCAAAGTGCCCTTGAATGATGCGGCCGAAGAACCTTGCGAATTCTTGTCGAGAGCGCGTGAGCGCCATTTTCTTGAAAAGATGGAATATATGGAAATCAAACCGGAGACGATGATCATGCGACAGTTCACGACAGGTGATCTCAATAAACAGATTGGTGATGTGACCGATGTCGCGAGCCGCGAGCCGGTTATTCTTACCCGCCACAACAAGCCACGTTTCGTGCTGATGAGCTATGAGCACTATCAGCGAATGCGCAGCGGCGGGGACCCGCGTCGTGCCCATCACATTTCGGAGATGCCGGACGAGCATGCCGAATTGTTCGGCGAGGCGATTGAGCGGCTGGCGCACGGTGAAGGCTACGACGATAAGCCATGAGTTTCGTCCTGGCGAGGTGGTTACCTATCCCTATCTCTGGGCGTGGCAACAGCAGCGTGGTGAGACCGAGGGGCGCAAACAACGCCCAGTCTGTGTCGTCATCGCGATCCGCAGTGCGAGCGATGGAAACACGCATCTCGTCCTTCTGGCAATCACCACACAGCCGCCGGAGGTGGGAAGGGTGGCCCTGGAAATTCCCGATATCGAACACCTTCGCGCCGGTCTCGGTGATCTCAAGCAGAGTGGGATCGTCGTCGACGAATACAATTACGATATCGTCGAGCGATCCTGGTACATCGAGCCTCATCAGGCGGTTCTTTGGCCGCTTCAGCAAGTCGTTCATGATGAAGGTTGCCGCCATGTTCGCGAAAGCGCGAGGCCAGTCAGGGCGGGTCAACCGATTCGACTGACATGCCCTCGATTTCCGCTCCGTCCCGCCGAAAGCCCTCGGGGCTCTTGCCCACCCATTTGCGGAAGGCCCGGAAGAAGGCGCTCGGCTCGGAATAGCCAAGCTGCACGGCAATCTCACCGATGGTCATCGACGTGTTCAGCAGCAGTTCGACGGCGAGGTCGCGACGGATGTCGTCCTTGATGGCGGCATAGCTTTGTCCCTCGTCGCGCAGGCGGTGGCGGAGTGTGGAGGGCGGCATGCGCATATCGGCGGCAAGCTCGGCAAAACTCCGCCACATGGCAGGCGTCGCCTGGTTCAGGCGCCGGCGGACGCCGGCGGCGATGCCCGCATCATAACGGTAGCGCACTAGAATATTGGCGGGTGCGCCGCGCAGGAACTGTTTGAGCGCCTGTTCGCTGCGCGCCACCGGCAGGTCGAGCAGGGCACTGTCGAAGCCGAGCCGGCTGATGGCTTGCGAGAAACGCACAGGGGCGCCGAAGAAGAGCCGATAGTCGGCGCCTTGTTTGGGCTCCGCGCAGCGGAAATCGACGAGCCGGATCGGAATGCGCCGGCCGACCAGCCAGCAGATGATGCCGTGCAGGATGATCCAATAGGTGCGGTAGGCGAAGGCCGAACGCGGGTCACCGGCGTCGCTGAGTTCGATCTCGGCCAGACCGTCGCGGATGACGAGCCGTCCCCGGGGATCGTCGAGCACGACATCGAGGAAACGCAGCGCCCGGCGGAGCGCCTGACCCAGCGTCGGCGCATGCAGCACAGAGTGGCAGAGCAGCGTGAAGCTGCCGCTGCGCATCGGCCGTGCGCCCATGCCGAAGAATTCATCGTCGAGCTCGGCGGCGATCGCCAGCCAGAGCGCGCCATAGGTCTCTGCCGAAACCGGCTGATCGACCGGGGATGCCAGGCCGACGCGGGCAAGGATCGGCGCCGTCGGCTTGCCGAGCCGCCGCAGGCTGTCGAGTGCCTCCTCCACGAAGCCCGGCGCGATCATGCGTCGTTCGATCTCGGCCATTCTATCCCCGCTATGGCAAAACTGGCCGAAATAATGGAGCAGTTCTGTCATCGCTTGCAATAGGTGGAGCGAATAGAATCGTGTCCGTCGGTTGCGCTTGGAGGGGGTTGTGGTCGGCAGGGAGGAAGAGATTCATGCTGATCCGTGGAGCAAGTTTCATCGTGACCGGCGGCGGCTCCGGCTTGGGTGCGGCAACAGTGCGCGCGCTTGTGGAGGCCGGCGGGCGCGTGACGATTGCCGATCTCAATATGCAAGCGGGCGAAGAGATTGCCCGGGAATTCGGAAGCGATGCCTGCTTCCTCAAGGCCGATGTGACCGATGGCGAGGAGGGGGCGGCGGTGGTTGCCGCTGCCGTCGAAGCCTTCGGCAGCCTGCGCGGATTGGTGAATTGCGCAGGCGTCGCACCGGCCGAAAAGGTGATCGGCCGCGACGGACCGCACCGGCTGGAGAATTTTGCCCGCACGGTCGGCATCAATCTCATCGGCACGTTCAACATGATCCGGCTGGCCGCCGCAGCGATCCAGACGACCGAGCCGGATGCGGAAGGCGAACGAGGCGTCATCGTCAATACGGCCTCGGTCGCCGCCTTCGACGGCCAGATCGGCCAGGCAGCCTATGCCGCCTCCAAGGGCGGGGTGGCGGCGATGACCTTGCCAATCGCCCGCGAGCTTGCCCGTCACGGCATTCGCGTCGTCGCGATCGCACCCGGCATTTTCGAAACGCCGATGATGGCGGATATGCCGGCCGAGGTTCAGGCAGCACTCGGCAAGAGCGTGCCCTTTCCGCCGCGGCTTGGCCGTCCGGCAGAATTCGCCGGGCTGGTACGCCATATCTTGGAAAACAACATGCTGAACGGCGAGGTCATCCGCCTCGACGGCGCATTGCGGATGGGCGCGCGCTGAGCGCTTTGCCCGAAGGAGGAAAGATGGTTTTGCAAGACCCCATCGTTATCGTCGGTGCAGCGCGCACCCCGATCGGCAGCTTTCAGGGAGAGCTGAAGGAGGCGACAGCGCCGGAACTCGGAGCAACGGCGATCCGCGCGGCATTGCAGCGGAGCCGCGTCGAGGCCGAGGCGATCGAGGAGGTCGTCTTCGGTTGCGTGCTGCCGGCGGGGCAGGGACAGGCGCCGGCGCGCCAGGCGGCGATCCATGCCGGCCTGCCCTTCTCCACTGCGGCCAGCACCGTCAACAAGATGTGCGGCTCAGGCATGAAGGCCGTGATGATGGCGCATGACCTGATCGCTGCCGGCAGCGCTTCAGTGGCGGTTGCGGGTGGCATGGAAAGCATGACCAATGCGCCCTATCTCCTTGACAAGGCCCGTGGCGGTTACAGGCTCGGCCATGGGCGTGTCGTGGATCACATGTTCCTCGACGGGCTGGAGGATGCTTATGACAAGGGGCGCTTGATGGGCAGCTTCGCGGAGGATTGCGCCGAGGCCTATCAATTCACGCGCGAGGCGCAGGATAACTACGCCATCGCCTCGCTGACGCGGGCGCAGAAGGCGATTGCCGAAGGCTGTTTCGAGAGCGAGATCGCGCCGGTTACGGTGAAATCGGGCAAAGCCGAGCAGGTGGCGAGCCGCGATGAACAACCCGGCAAGGCGAAGCTTGACAAGATCCCGACGCTGAAACCCGCCTTCCGCGACGGCGGTACCGTGACCGCCGCCAATTCCAGCTCGATCTCCGATGGTGCGGCGGCCCTGGTGCTGATGCGCCGTTCCGAGGCGGAGCGTCGCGGCCTGAAGCCGCTTGCCACTATCCTTGGCCATGCCACGCATTCACAGGCGCCCAATCTTTTCGCCACCGCACCGATCGGCGCGCTGCAGAAGCTGTCCGATCGCACCGGCTTGCCGCTGTCGGAGGTCGATCTGTTCGAAATCAACGAGGCTTTCGCTGTCGTCGCCATGGCGGCGATGCGTGATCTCAACCTGCCGCATGAAAAGGTCAACGTGCATGGCGGCGCCTGCGCGCTCGGCCATCCGATCGGCGCTTCAGGAGCCCGGATTCTGGTGACGCTGCTTGCGGCGCTGGAACGCCACGACCTGAAGCGCGGCATGGCCGCGCTCTGCATCGGCGGCGGCGAGGCGACGGCCGTCGCCATCGAGCGGCACTAGGGGGAGGGAAGAACAGATGATCCTTTCCGAAACTCAGCAGCAGATTTGCGATCTTGCCCGTGACTTTGCCAGTGAGCGGCTGGCGCCGGGTGCTGCCAAGCGCGACCGGGAATCTCTTTTTCCGCGCGAGCAACTGAAGGAGATGGGCGAACTCGGGCTGCTCGGCATGCTGGTGCCGGAAGCCTATGGCGGGTCGGATACCGGTGTGATCGCCTATGCTGCGGCACTGGAGGAAATTGCCGCCGGTGACGGACCCTGCTCGACGATCATGAGCGTGCACAGCTCCGTCGGTTGCGTGCCGATCCTGAAGTTCGGCAATGAAGAGCAGCGACAGCGCTTCCTGCCGAAACTGGCCAGCGGCGAATGGATCGGCGGCTTTGCGCTCACCGAGCCGCAGGCCGGCTCCGATGCCTCGAACCTTAAGACCCGGGCGCGACGCGATGGCGACCATTATGTGCTCGATGGCTCCAAGCAGTTCATCACCTCGGGCAAGAATGGCCATATCATCATCGTCTTTGCCGTGACCGATCCCGATGCCGGCAAGAAGGGCATTACCGCCTTCATCGTGCCGACGGATACGCCGGGCTATGAAGTGATACGGGTCGAGGAAAAGCTTGGGCTGCATTCCTCCGATACCTGCCAGATCGCCTTCAACAGCATGCGCATTCCGGCAGAACTCAGGCTCGGTGCGGAAGGCGAGGGCTATCGCATCGCGCTCGCCAATCTCGAGGGCGGACGGATCGGCATCGCGGCACAGGCGGTCGGAATGGCGCGGGCGGCCTTCGAGGCGGCGCGCGACTACGCCAGAGAGCGCACGGCCTTCGGCAAGCCGATCGTCGAGCATCAGGCCGTTGCCTTCCGCCTTGCCGATATGGCGGTGCGGATCGAGGCGGCGCGGCAGCTCGTCTTTCACGCCGCCTCCCTCAGGGAGGCCGGGCTGCCCTGCCTGTCGGAAGCGTCGATGGCGAAGCTCTTTGCCTCCGAGATGGCCGAGCGCGTCTGCTCCGATGCGATCCAGATCCATGGTGGTTATGGCTACATGGCCGATTATCCAGTCGAGCGCATCTACCGCGACGTGCGCATCTGCCAGATCTATGAAGGAACGAGCGACGTGCAGCGCATGGTGATTGCCCGCAATCTATAAGAAACACATCCGGCCCTGCTTCCGGAGGAGGGGAGCAAGGCCGGCAAAGGGAGGAAAGAAAAGACATGGTGGATTCCGCACGGTTGAGCCTGCATGTCCCCGAACCCGCCGTTCGCCCCGGTGGTCAGCCCGATTTTTCCAACGTCAAGATTGCCAAGGCCGGTTCGGTGCCGCGGCCGGAGGTGGATGTCGCATCCGAAGATATCCGTGATCTCGCCTATTCCATCATCCGCGTTTTGAACCGCGAGGGCGAGGCGGTCGGCCCCTGGGCCGGGTCGCTCTCCGATGAGGCGTTGCTGACCGGGCTTCGCAACATGATGAAGCTGCGCGCCTTCGACGCCCGCATGCTGATGGCGCAGCGGCAGGGCAAGACCTCATTCTACATGCAGCATCTCGGCGAAGAGGCCGTGAGCTGTGCCTTCCGCAAGGCGCTCGAGAAGGGAGACATGAATTTCCCGACCTATCGCCAGGCAGGCCTGCTGATTGCCGACGACTATCCGATGGTCGAGATGATGAACCAGATCTACTCGAACGAGAGCGATCCTTTGCGCGGCCGGCAACTGCCGATCATGTATTCCTCCAAGGAGCACGGCTTCTTCACTATCTCGGGCAATCTCGCCACCCAATATGTGCAGGCTGTCGGCTGGGCGATGGCCTCGGCGATCAAGAACGATAGCCGCATTGCCGCGGCCTGGATCGGCGACGGATCGACGGCGGAATCGGATTTCCACTCGGCGCTCGTTTTCGCCTCGACCTACAAGGCGCCTGTTATTCTCAACATCGTCAACAATCAGTGGGCGATCTCCACCTTCCAGGGCATCGCCCGCGGCGGCTCCGGCACCTTCGCGGCGCGCGGCCTCGGCTTCGGCATTCCGGCGCTGCGTGTCGACGGAAACGACTATCTCGCCGTCCATGCCGTCGCCTACTGGGCGGCAGAGCGCGCGCGGCGCAATCTCGGCCCGACGCTGATCGAATATGTGACCTATCGCGTCGGCGCGCATTCGACCTCCGACGATCCGAGCGCCTATCGGCCCAAGACGGAATCGGAAGCCTGGCCGCTCGGCGATCCCGTGCTGCGGCTGAAGAAACATCTGATCGTCAAGGGCGCATGGTCGGAGGAGCGGCATGTGCAGGCCGAAGCCGAAATCATGGACGAGGTGATCGAGGCGCAACGCCAGGCAGAGGCGCATGGCACGCTGCATGCCGGCGGCAGGCCTTCGGTACGCGACATTTTCGAGGGCGTCTATGCCGAGATGCCGCCGCATATCCGCCGCCAGCGACAGAAGGCGGGGTACTGACATGACCAGGATGACGATGATCGAGGCCGTGCGCAGCGCCATGGACGTCTCGATGGCACGGGACGACAATGTCGTCGTTTTCGGCGAGGATGTCGGTTATTTCGGCGGCGTCTTTCGCAGCACCCAGGGCCTGCAGGCAAAATACGGCAGAACGCGCTGCTTCGATACGCCGATCAGCGAATCCGGCATCGTCGGCACGGCGATCGGCATGGCGGCCTATGGGCTGAAACCCTGTGTCGAAATCCAGTTCGCCGATTACATGTATCCGGCCTATGACCAGCTGACGCAGGAGGCGGCGCGCATCCGCTACCGTTCCAACGGCGATTTCACCTGCCCGATCGTCGTGCGCATGCCGACCGGCGGCGGCATTTTCGGCGGCCAGACGCACAGCCAGAGTCCGGAGGCGCTTTTTACCCATGTCTGCGGGCTGAAGGTGATCGTGCCGTCCAATCCCTATGATGCCAAAGGCTTGCTGATCGCGGCGATCGAGGATCCCGACCCTGTCATGTTTCTGGAGCCGAAGCGCCTCTATAACGGCCCCTTCGACGGCCATCACGAGCGGCCGGTGACGCCCTGGTCGAAACACGACCTCGGGGAGGTGCCTGATGGCCATTACACCATCCCGATCGGCAAAGCCGAAGTGCGGCGCGCGGGATCGGCGGTGACGGTCGTCGCCTACGGCACCATGGTACATGTGGCGCTTGCTGCGGCCGAGGATGCCGGCATCGATGCAGAGGTGATCGATCTCAGAAGCCTGCTGCCGCTCGATCTCGATACGATCGTCAAATCGGTCTCGAAGACGGGACGCTGCGTCGTCGTGCATGAGGCAACCCTGACATCCGGCTTCGGCGCCGAGGTCGCAGCACTGGTGCAGGAACATTGCTTCTATCATCTCGAAGCGCCAGTCGTGCGTGTTGCCGGCTGGGACACGCCCTATCCGCATGCGCAGGAGTGGGACTATTTTCCCGGTCCCGGCCGTGTCGGGCGGGCGCTTGCCGAAGTCATGGAGGCCTGAGCCATGAGCGAATTCATCATCAAGATGCCTGACGTCGGGGAAGGGGTCGCCGAGGCCGAGATCGTAGAATGGCATGTGAAGACGGGAGATCCCGTCCGTGAGGACATGGTGATCGCCGCCGTCATGACCGACAAGGCCACCGTGGAAATTCCGTCTCCTGTCAATGGTACCGTCACCTGGCTTGCCGGTGAAGTCGGAGACCGTATCGCGGTCAAGGCTCCGCTGGTGCGGATCGAGACGGCGGGAGATGTCGGCGAGGTTCAGTCTGCAGGGATTTCGCAGACGCCGATTGCCGGAACGCCCAAGGCCGAGATTGCAAAACCTGCTCCGCCAGCGCCAACTCCCGCGCCGGCGCCGGCGGAAAAGCCGCTTGCCGCGCCCTCCGTGCGGCTCTTCGCCAGGGAAAGCGGTGTCGATCTTAGGCAGGTGCAGGCGACCGGACCGGCCGGGCGCATCCTGCGCGAGGACATCGAGCAATTCCTAAGCCATGGGACCGCGCCTGCAACGGCAAAGAACGGCTTTGCCAGGAAGACGGCGACCGAGGAGATCAAGCTGACCGGCCTGCGCCGCCGCATTGCCGAGAAGATGGTGCTTTCCGCCTCGCGCATCCCCCACATCACCTATGTGGAGGAAGTGGATATGTCCGCGCTTGAGGAGTTGCGCGCCACCATGAACGGCGATCGCAGGCCTGATCATCCAAAGCTAACGGTTCTGCCCTTCCTGATGCGGGCGCTGGTCAAGGCGATTTCCGAGCAGCCTGACGTCAACGCCACTTTCGACGACGATGCCGGCATCATCATGCGCTATAGTGCTGTGCATATCGGCATCGCCACGCAGACACCGGCCGGTCTGACAGTGCCGGTGGTGCGGCATGCCGAAGCCCGTGGCATCTGGGATTGCGCCGCCGAGATGAACCGGCTGGCGGAAGCGGCGCGCTCGGGGACTGCGACACGCGATGAGCTGTCCGGCTCCACCATCACCATCAGCTCGCTCGGTGCGCTTGGCGGCATCGTCTCGACACCCATCATCAATCGTCCCGAAGTGGCGATCATCGGCGTCAACAAGATCGCCACGCGACCGGTCTGGGACGGCACGCAGTTCGTGCCGCGCAAGATGATGAACCTCTCCTCCAGCTTCGATCATCGCATCATCGACGGCTGGGATGCGGCAAACTTCGTGCAGCGCATCCGCACGCTCATCGAAACGCCTGCGCTCATTTTTATCGAAGGCTGAGATCCATGAAAGAGATCGTCTGCAAGCTCCTCGTCATCGGCGCCGGTCCGGGAGGTTATGTCTGCGCCATCCGCGCCGGGCAGCTCGGCATCGATACCGTCATCGTCGAGGCCGGCAAGCCGGGCGGCACCTGCCTGACGGTCGGCTGCATTCCCTCCAAGGCGTTGATCCATGCGGCCGCCGAATTCGACGTCGCGCAAAAGATGCTTGCCGGCAAGAACCCGATGGGCATCCGCGTCGAATGCGCGTCGATCGATCTCGGCAGAACGATTGCCTGGAAGGACGGGATCGTCGGCCGGTTGACGACCGGTGTTTCGGGGCTGCTGCAGAAGGCGCGGGTCAAGATCGTCCACGGCCGAGGCCATTTCCGCGACGGCAAGACGGTGGAGGTGGAGACGGAAACCGGCCAGCAGATCATCCGCGCCGAAACCGTGGTGATCGCCACCGGTTCCGATCCGGTGGAGCTTGCAAACCTGCCTTTCGGCGGCCGCGTCATGTCCTCGACAGAGGCGCTGTCGCTGACGGAGTTGCCGAAAAAACTCCTCGTCGTCGGCGGCGGTTATATCGGGCTGGAGCTCGGGACCGCCTTTGCCAAGATGGGGTCTGATGTGACGGTCGTCGAGGCGACGCCACAGGTGCTGCCGCAATATGATGCCGAGCTGGTGCGGCCCGTCATGCGCAAGCTGACCGAAGGCGGTATCCGGCTGTTGACGGGTGCGAAGGCGATCGGCCTTGCCGATAATGGGGAGGCATTGATCGTCGAAACGGCTGATGGCCGGCGTGAGACCCTGCCGGCCGACCGCATCCTCGTCACCGTCGGCCGCCGCCCGAGAACCGCAGGATCCGGTCTCGAAGAGCTCGATCTCGATCGTGCCGGCCCTTATCTGCGGATCGACGACCGTTGCCGCACCTCCATGCGCGGCATCTATGCGATCGGCGATGTGACCGGCGAGCCGATGCTTGCCCATCGGGCCATGGCGCAAGGCGAGATGGTGGCGGAAATCATCTCCGGAAAGAAGCGGGCCTGGGACAAGCGATGCATCCCCGCCATCTGCTTCACTGATCCGGAGATCGTCAGCGCCGGCCTGTCGCCGGCGGAGGCGAAGGCGCAAGGTTATGAAATTCGCACCGGCCAGTTTCCGTTCAGCGCCAACGGACGGGCAATGACGATGTTGTCCGAAGAAGGTTTCGTGCGCGTCGTGGCCCGCGCCGACACCAATCTCGTGCTCGGCCTGCAGGCGGTGGGAGCCGGGGTCTCCGAGCTTTCGGCGGTTTTTGCGCTCGCCATCGAAATGGGTGCGCGCCTGGAAGACATCGCCGGCACCATCCACGCGCATCCGACCCGCAGCGAAGCGGTCATGGAAGCGGCACTGAAAGCGTTGGGAAGCGCGCTGCATATCTGAGCCGGAGTCCTGTATGAAAGGTGGCAATCTTCGAAAAAATTGAGCAGGGAAACCGTCCCGCGATGATTATCGAATTTCTCGACGGTCTCCGTTCGTCCCAAGCAACAGACTAGCTAGTTTCGTTCAGTTCGGTGTTGTCACATAAACCTGCTGTCAGTGAGTGGGGTGTAGAGATGGTGGGATGAAGAATTCAGCCATCAGCTACAAGCGTCACCGTCTCCCGCAACAGATCATCGCGCACGCGGTCTGGCTGTATTTCAGATTTCCTTTGAGCCTGCGGCTGGTAGAGGAAATGCTGCTGGAGCGCGGCATCGTCGTTTCGTATGAAACGATCCGGCGATGGGGTCGGAAATTCGGACCGGCCTACGCGAAGCAAATCCGCCGCCGACGGCCGTCGGGCCGGGACGTCTGGCATCGGGACGAGGTGGTAGTTTCCATCGCCGGCCGCAAACACTGGCTCTGGCGTGCCGTTGACCAGGACATGACGAGATCGGGCAGGCGTTCAAGGCAGCGGGATTGGATGCCTATCTCGTTCATGTGCTGTCGCCGGGCGACCTCGACGCCATTGCCACGACACGTGAGGCGGGAACGCGGATCGCCTATTCCGAGCAGCAACTGTCGGGCTGGATCTTGGCCGTTCAGGGCGTAGTCGCCTATCTCAAGGGGCAACCACGCTCTGGCGGTAAGATCGGAATTTGGGAATTTCCCTTGGCGCGCAAATCGCGGCATAGATCCGCAGGGGGTTGTCGTCCGTTGAAGCTGCAAGAACAGTTCTACTGAGGATTTCTCATTTTCATAGAATACAAACGCATCTTTCTGGAAAGTTTAATATGGCCTTGAATATTCTGAATACGAACGGCGCAACGATCACCAAGACCGGCGCCGAGCTCGAATCTTACGACGTCATCCGCAATTCCGAAATCAATCCTCTCCTCTCGGTCAATCTGGTCATCTCCGATTCCGGGACGGTTGATCTTGCTGACGAACTGGGCTCTGGCTCCGCGAATGTGACCGGCTCAAACGGCGACAATGCGATCACAACAGGCGCAGGCAACGATAACATCGATGGCGGCGAGGGCGCAGACACACTGAATGGGGGCGCCGGAAACGATCTGCTTCGTGGCGGTAATGGCAATGACACGCTTGACGGCGGTGATGGCAATGACTGGCTCGCGGGCAGAGATGGCAATGATATTCTGAATGGTGGTGACGGCAATGACCAGATTATAGACGACGTCGGAAATGACGTCATCAGAGGCGGCTTGGGCAACGATACGATTTCCGATGGTGACGCCGGCGGCCGTAACCCTGAGGTCTTCGACATCAATGCGGGCGACGGCGACGATGCCATAAGCGTGAAGGGGCAGGGCTCCGGAACAATCGACGGCGGCGCGGGGATCGATACTCTCCAAGCCTCTGAGCTAAGAGGCCTGACGATCAAGAACATTGAAGTCCTTGAAACGGTGGGATACTGGGTTGCCGGTTCAAGCGCGCAGTTCGAAAGCTTTGACACGATCGTGTGGTCGACCGATTCGTTCCACAATTTTAACCCCGCATTGGCAGTGACAGACAGCGCCCACCTCGATCTTTCCGACGAACTGGGAGATCGCGGGGCTTTCGTTACCGGCTATGTCTCTGGCGTTGACGTCAAGACCGGCGGTGGTAGCGACGAGTTTACAGGCACCGATGGCAACGACATTTTCGACGGCAGCGGCGGCAACGACATCATCAATGGCAAGGCCGGCAATGACAAGTTGACCGGGGGCGCCGGCAACGACACCATCAATGGCGGCGCCGGCATCGATACCGCGATCTTCTCAGGTAATTTCGTCAATTATTCCTTCGCATTGAACAACAGCGATCACATTCTGACGAGCGCCCTGGAGGGCAAGGACACGCTGACGGACGTCGAATTCGCGCGCTTTGCCGACGGCGTCTACGATTTCGCCACGGAAACCTTCACAAGCAGCAATACCGCGCCGACCAATATCCAGCTCTCGAAAACCTCCCTGTCGGAAAGCACGCCGATATGGACCACGGTCGGCCTGCTCAGCGCCAAGGACGTCGATGGTGACAAGCTCACTTACACGCTGCTCGACGGCGCCAACGATCATTTCCGGATCAACGGCAACCGCATCGTTACCTCCAAGGCTCTGGATTACGAGACGGCCAAGTCGCACACGATTAAGGTCGCCGTCTCCGACGGCAAGGTCTCGGTCGAAAAGGACATCACGATCAACGTCCTCGACGTCAACGAAACCCCTGCCAACAAGGCGCCGACCAATCTCGCTTTCTCGCGCAGCTCGATCTCCGAGATTGTCGCGATCGGCACCTCGGTCGGCCTGCTCACGGCACGCGATCCGGAGGGCAGCGTGGTGAAGTGGCGGCTGACGGATGATGCTGACGGCATCTTCAAGCTCGTCGGCAACAAGATCCAGACAAAGGCGGCGATCGATTTCGAAAGCACCCACAGCCTGACTTTCACCGCCGAAGCCTATGACGCTGCCGGAAACGCCACGAGCCACGATTTCACGGTGGCCGTGAAGGACGTCTTCGAGCCGTCCTTTTCGAGCTTGTCGCATGAGGCGTTGATCTAACTGCGACTGGATTGCCGTCAGGCGCGGAGATGCGTTGTGATCGTCTCTGGATGCGTTGCGAAGGGATAGGTCTGCCACCTCTCCTCCTTCATTCCTGTGCTTGTCACAGGAATCCATTCACGGCGCGTCCGCGCCGTGAATGACTCTGCGGCAAGAAAGAAAGGATGTCGCTTTGCCGGAAGCGGCCATGCCGGTCTTGGAGAAACTGGAATGATCCGGCACCTTCCCATCCAGACCGAGCCGGCAAAACCAGCGATAGGCCAAATTGAGATGGGCCTCTTCGTACAGCCGCCGATCCGAGGATGCCCAGGCAGTAGCCGATGATCCGCATCATCAGATCAGGATCAACCGACGGCCGGCCAGTGCCGCTATAAAAGGGCTTTAGCTGCGTGCGCAGCTGTCGAGGTCGAGATGGCGGTCGATGCCGCGCAGCAGATGATCTGCAGGAACGTGATCATCGAGGCGGAAGTCGTAGAAGAGCTGCGCAGGAACCGCCTGACACCATCATCACTCAATCCGCCGCAAATCAATGCGACGATTGAATCATGACACCAAAGCATCGGCAACGCCGAGTGTTTTCAACACTATCTCTCCGAAGGGGACATTAAGCACATATTGGCTAGATGCTGCTGGCGGACGCTTAGCTCAGGCATGGTTCATATTGCGCCGCTGTCCAACAGCCCTCCAACAAGGCTCCGCTGAACTTTCTCTTATTCTGGGCACCGTCCTTCAAAGGACGGAAAGATATGGCGCCGTCGCTCGCTGGCCCTACCTGAACACCCAGAGAAGGTTTATCAGGAAATTGAAGACGAAGGCCGCGCCGATTCCAAAAAGCTTTGCCCACAAGGGCGAGAGCCCAACCTGCTGCACGAGGATCAACGTCACGAAGACATTGATCGAGAGGCCGAGCAGTGCGCCGATCAGGAACAGTGAAGCGCGCTTGCGGCTTGTTGCCTGATTGAAGACATAGCGGCTGGTGGCGCTGTAATTGACGGCGGCCGCGATCAGCCAGCTCGATGTCGCCGAGAGCCCGAGGGGCACGCCAAACGCCAGCAGGCCACGAAACACCGTGAGGTCGACGAACGCGGCCAGCCCTCCGGTGAACACATAGCGGATAGCCTTTGACAAGATCATCCGGACGCTTCCTTTGCCCGCAGCGCTGCGAACACAGGGTCCGAATAGGTCGAAAAGGTCAGCCAGCCCTCGCGTGGCCCGTCGGAGCGAATGAGCGGCAGGACACCGGCGCGCCGCGCCGCAAGGCCATCCCGCTCGGGCCTGTCGCCTATCAATACGGTTTGCGCCGGGCCGACGCCGGCGCGCTGCATCAGCATCTGCAGGCCGCGCGGATCAGGCTTCTGGATGCCGACGCCGGGATCGCTTGCGGCCAATATGTAATCGGCCGACAATGTCATCCTCTGCAGCTTCTCGTCGGCAGGATAATCAGAATAAATCCCGATCGACTTGTTCTGCCGTCTGAGCCCGGCAAACAACTCCACCAGCCCATCATACCGGCAGGATGCGATATAGGCGAGCGGACGGCGCTCGATCCACTCGCTGACGATTGCCCCTATCCTTTCGGCTGGCTGGCCGGTTCGCGCGACGGTTCGCGTCATCAGGCTCGCCTGAAAATCGTCGATCTCCCCCTCGCCGATGGCTTCACGCAAGGAGCGGTATGCGCGTAGCACACGCAGATTGGTCAGGCTGCCTCTCGCCACTGCATCAGCAATCAATTCGCCGGCCATTCGAAGGCGTAGCATGCGCTGGTTGTATAACGTTCCGTCGACGTCGAACACGACGAACCGGATACTGCCCCAGTCGACATTCCTCGCGATCATCGGATGGTGATGTAGTGCTGTTCGGTCAGCGTCACTAAGAGCGGAATGTCGACGAATGTTGCGAAGATGAAGGCCGCCGCCAGGGCCGCGACGATCGCGATCAGGCCGGGCTCGCGGAACAGCTTTTCCGGTTTCTGCGCCGTAGAGCCCGGTTTCGTCGCCATCACGAAATAGGCCGTGAACAGGGCTACGACGAAGGGCAAGACGAGCATGTACTCGATGCGATACTTGACCAGGAAGACGGACAGAAAGGCAATCGAAAACAGTGAATACGCAATGCAGGAGGCGGTCAGCGATACCTGCGTATACTTGGCGAAACTCGCCCGGTAGCGCGACAGCAACTCCTTGCCATGCGACGCGACGATCTCGTCATATTCCGATAAGCGTTTGGCCGCCATGAGGAACGCGCCGCCGAACCAGTAGGCCAGGATGATCGATCCCGGCGGCAGGCTCGTTGGGTCGATCATTGACCAGCCGATCACCAAGCGGATCGGATTATTGATCGATTCTGAGATGACATCGAGATAGGTCTTATCCTTGCTTCTGATCGGATCGAGATTGTAGAGGATCCCCTGAATCGCAAACAGGCAGGCGACGAAGAACAGAAGTTTGCTCGAGAGGATGGCGCAGCCCAGGCCGACGATGAGCAGCACGGTCCATTCGAGCTGAACCAGCCTGCCGTTCATCGCGCATTGCACGGCGGACCGCTGCGATTTCGTCGGATGATGCCGGTCAAACTCGCGGTCGAACCACTCGTTAATGCAGTAGTTCGCGGATGCGATGCAGAGCGCGGTCACAAATCCGAGCAGGATCGAGGACGTCAGGTCGTCGGTTCTGACCCCCCGCAGAAGATAGGCGAGGATGATGCCGGGAACGATGAAAACATGCTTCGTACTGTGATCGAGCCGTGCAATGGCGATATAGTCGCGCAAGCCCGCTCGGCCTGATGCGGTCACCCTGCGGTCACCCAAGCTTGTGTTCATGCCGGACGCCTCCTTTTTCGTCAGACGGTCTATTTCCGATCACCGTCCAACAGATACACATCATAGGTTTCGAAATAATTCGCAGGGCCGAATTCGACGAGCACCATCGTCGTCGACAGGAAATCGTCGATCTGTTGGCGCGAGGCATGGAAGGTCTCCAGTTGTAACCCTCCCGGCAAATCTGGTCCGGAACTATTCTCTTCAGCTTGTGCTGCATCAGGATTACCACTGGAGACCGGGTCTGGACGTGCAGGTCCTGGCTAGTTTTCAGCGCCTCTCCAAGATCCGCGTCGAGCTGACCCTTCTTGGTGAAGCGGACGTAGGTCCTGAATTTCTGCTCGCGGGTCAGATATATCGGATCGTTGATGTAATATAGCAGGGCTTCCGCGAGATATTCCGGTTCGGCAACGATGGTTGCCTTGGCGAGTTAAGGCCGGGAGAGGATGAGACGGGCGAGATCCGCACTGCGGTGACTTGCCCTGAGAATTTACTCCAGAATGGATTAATGTCCGCCGCCGAGGTGGTGCATCAGAACTCGTCACTTAAGATAGGTTGCCTATCCAGCTCCGAAGGAGCTCAATTTCTCCAGAAGCGCCTGTGAAATCTCGAACTGGCGTGCCGTTCCACGCCCCATCGAATTCTTGACGATCGTCTCGTCCAGCATCCCTCGCTTCACCAGCAGATCCACCGTCTCCTTGACGCCACTGCGTGTCAGAGCGGTAATTTCCATGATGCTGGAAAGTGTTAGCTTCTGGTGTGCCTGGTTCATGCTGTAGAGGATCGTCATCATGCCGACCTGCTTCAGCCTTGCTTGAGGCGTCTCGTCATCGTCGAGAGGATGATCGAGGATCTCATGCAGGATCAGGCCTGAAAAAGCGAGATTGTGCCATTGAGTCTTGAGTGCTCTTGTCATGTATTTTACTGTGTTATATAAGTCAGTATAATTGCTCTACAGGCAAACCACCTCTTCCGCAATGGGATGTCCTTTGAAGGGTCGTGCTCATGAAAAACCTTCTGTTCAACTCAGTTGTCGCGGCCTGCTGCATATTGCCACCCTATCTTACCTCGCCTGGCAACGCGCAAGCAACTGATTGGGGTTGCGAGGTTATCCTGTGCCTTTCCAACCCCGGAGGTCCGACGCAGTTCGCGGAATGCCGGCCGCCGATCCAAAAGCTGTGGCGCGAGCTTGCCGAGGGGCATTCGTTCCCGACATGTAGCGGCGCCACCTTCCACAGTTCGCGCCCGGGCTATGAGCCGTATTACTGCGAAACCGGATACCGGCTGGAAAGCGATTATGGTCCGCGCGGGCAAGAAACAACCTGCGTGTCGACAGCCCTCCAGCCGGTGAGTGATGCATTCTGCCTCAATCTTGGCGCCGGCAAAATTTCAGCAAGGGTTCGGTCCTCTCGCCGCGATGGCAGCGGGAGGATGGGCGCCGCCGGTGCATGGGTTATTCGACGGCTCGTCCGAACGTGCGATCGCAACCTCACTAAGTCGAGGTCACCATCGATGGGACAGCCACGCAGCGGGTCTGGTATTGATCGATGGCGGTCGCTTTCGTGGATCTCGCGCAGACATGCGCGCCCATTGTGGAAGTCAGAACGCTCGCTGCTGTCGTCAGTCTCGAGAGCCGTTTCAAGCCTTCCGCCATTCGGATCAACAGCGGTTCGCCGCTTGAGCGCCAACCCGCATCGAAGGCGGAAGCAATTGAGCTTGCGACCTCCCTCATTACGGATCACCAGAACATTCAATGGAGGAGTTGCGCAAGCTGAACCTTTCGATTTCGAGAACGAGATTTTCGGGCGCTTCACCATCAATTTGCTGGACGATCTCGAAATCGACGTCGGCACCCACGAATACCGCATCAGCGGCGGCAGCTGGATCAACGCTTTGACGGCCGATGAGGGTGGGGTCGAGGTCCGGTTTCCGACATTGGTTGGGTTGACCGACGAAGAATTCGGTTCACTGGCATCGACTATTGAGGATATCACGCTGGAAACTGGCATCCCCGTTCATGCGGTGCGCGCCATTTGATCCTCGTGGTAAAAGGCGCTTCAGATGCTAAGAGGTGGCGGACGACGCCCGCCTCACAATTGGCGATCGCCGCAGCCGTTGTGAGCTGAGCGGCAATGGCGGACGCCGCAATTCCCGTCCGCGCAAGGCCGCACGCCTCAAACCAGCAACTTGCAGCATTGTTGGAAATGCTGTATATTGCAACAAATACAGCAACAAGGAAACCCATATGTCGAAGTCAAGCGGTTCCTATTCAACCAGCGACCTCTCCCGTAAGTCTGGCGACATCATCGCCGAGGCCCTGCGCCATCCAGTGACCATCACCCAGCGGAATAAACCCCGACTGGTCCTCCTCAATATCGAAGACTACCAACGGCTGATGAAGCAGTCGGATCGACGCACCGCCGGGACCATTGAAACGATGCCCGATGAACTGTTTGCCGAGTTCGAAAACGCCGTCGAGGCCTACGCCGGCGAGGACGAGGCAGGCCACTGATGAACTACGAGCTGATCCAGACCGCAAGCGTCATACGCTATCCCTATCTATGGGCGAGAGAGGCTGGGCGTGGAGAGACGGAAGGACGCAAGGAGCGGCCGGTGGCCGTCGGCGTGAGAATGCCGCGGCCGGACGGGGATCTGGTTCTCTTCTTTCCCATCACCACCAAGCAGCCGGAGGCGTCGCGGTTTGCTGTGGAAGTGCCGGCCATCGAAAAGCGCCGGGCTGGCCTCGATGCCGATCGCAGGCTTTGGATCATTTTCGATGAGTTCAACACCGACATCGTCGGAAATTCATTCTATCTTGAGCCTGAGCCGCCAACCGGCCGCTTCAGCAAGGCCTTCTTCCTGCCGCTGCTGCGCGAATTCATCCGTCGCCGCAAGTCGGCCACGGAGGTCAGCCGATTCCGCTGAGCAGGCCCTGAGAACTCGAATTAGCGTTTGCGCACGAACTCGGTGCGTAGAACGAGGCCCTTAATTCCATCATGGCGGCAATCGATCTCCTCGGGATTATCAGTGAGGCGGATCGACCTGATGACGGTGCCCTGTTTCAGCGTCTGGCCGGCTCCCTTGACCTTCAAATCCTTGATGACGGTGACCGAGTCACCATCGGCCAGAACATTGCCGCTTGCGTCTCGAACGACCGCCTCACCGCCACTGGCGGATGCTGCCATCTCCGAAGCCGGACGCCATTCGCCAGTCACTTCGTCATAGATGTATTCGTCATTTTCAGCGGCCATGCTCGTCTCGGTTCCTCAGAAGTCCTTGGCGCCTTCCGTGCGGGAGCGGCGTACAAAGGCGCTTATCGCAGACGTCCGCCCAACGCAACTCGGGCGGCGCTGCTGAACGTGTGAGCTCGTCAAGTTCGCACGAAGCGATTGGCCTTTGCTTGCGCATCCAATGAAGAAGCAGGGGCGAAAATCGTGCTGGTCGGCGATGCGATGCAGCTTCAGCCGATCCAGGCGGTATAGGGGAAAGCCTTCAGCGACATGCTGCGCAGATCGGGCAAACCGAGTTCATATGCGTAGCGCGATGAACCCGATGAAGGATGCTTTGCGATCAAACCAAATGTCGACTGCAGCGCGTCAACGAAGCTAATCGCGACTTGAGCGCCAGCCTCGCGAGCATAGTAGTCCACGGCATTCTCGATATCCCCGCGGGCCGACTCGCGGGGAACGATAGACTTTGCAATCACTTAGAGCTTTGCCGCGAGGCACGGGCTCGCAGGCTATCGAAATAGGCGGCATCAACCGGCTCGGTCGTCTCGAATGAAGCACCCTCAAGCAGGAGACTACGCAAGTGCTGCCGATCTTTGTCGTGACGGATCAACTCGCGGACGTATTCGCTGCCGTAGCGCGCACATAGTGCGCACCAGGCGGCCGCTGTTTTCGCATCTTGTCCGTAAAGCGATCGGGCAGCAGTACTAATGTTCCCAACATCTGCATCACTCCAAAAATCCGGTGCCGTTTTGGTGCAGCCGGCTGAGAACCTTTTGAACATTTCGCGCATTAAAAAGTCCCGTTACCGTCCGGAAACAGGCCGTCAAATTATGCCGGAAAAAGCCGATGACGACCGAACGAGCTACACTACCTCTCGGGACATCATCGGCCGTGATGCTTGAGAAGTGGTGGCTCTGACGTGTAGTTCACGTTAACACCTAGGGGCTGCAAACTCAGGAAAGCTACGAAACAGACGTCGGCTTAGCAGTGTTCGGAGATGATTGAATTGAGGCCCTTGTGAATTCATCTGTGGGATCGAAATGCGGCTCGATAGCTCCGGGTCTTCAAATCATGCCCGGACGAGGTTAGATCAGCCTCTGTAAACCTTCGAACCGTGACTGCCATGATGCGCTTTCGCGGAAGCCAGGATATCAGCAAAGAGTTGCACCGACCTTGGAAAACTTCGAAACCTGCCGGTGAACAGCACCGATATCAATTTCCCTTCCCCTATCCTCCCAACCATCAGAAAACTTTCTCATGACCAATCCCATCAGCGTCTATTCGATGCCCGGAACGTGTTTTTTCGATCTGGCTCCTGCTGCGGGCGGCGAGCCCTATCGCTTATTCCTTTCCATTCCGGCGGAGAAACCGCCTGCGGGAGGATGGCCGCTTCTCGTCATGACCGACGGCAACGCCACTTTCCCCTTCGCAGTCGCCAGCTTGGTCACGCAGGCACCTTACCCAACGGGGACGAATGTCGGTTGGGGGGTGATCGCGGCGATCGGCTACCCCTCCGACGAGCCCTATGATCCGCTCCGCCGGTCTTGGGACCTGGGGCCTCCGCCGGTCAAATCCTATCCGCCGTTCGTTGAGGGTGGTCCGCCGGTTGTAATCGGAGGGACCGGTAAGCTGGTGGATTTCATCGAGAACGAGCTTATACCGCGGATTGCAGAGATGGTGATCCTGGATCCGATGCGCCGATCACTTTTCGGACATTCCTTCGGCGGCCTCTTTACTCTCTATGCCCTGTTCGAGCGCCCAGGTCTGTTTGCCACTTGGATTGCGGCCAGCCCAACCATCTATTGGGAGAACAGTGAAATCCTCAAGAATGAAGCGCAGCGTCAAGACGCGCCGGGCAATGCACCCTTCCTGCATTTGTCCGCCGGAGAATACGAAGGCGATGAGCTGGCACCCTTCCAGTACCGGAACGAGGATGCCACTGCTCGCCTGGAGAAGAGGAAGACGGAACGGACCGTCCTCCTGGCGCGGGAGATGGCGGAGCGATTAAACGGCACTGCCGACGGATTGCGTACCGAATTCGAGCTCTATGCCGGTGAGACCCACATGTCCGTTCTTGCAGCGGCCGTGAATCGTGCGGTTGGCATCGCATTCGCCGTCCAAAGTTGACCGACATGTGACGCTTTCTGCAAGGGGCCTCATCGGTGAATAAATCCGGCGGTTAGACGATCGTCCTTGAGACGAACGTCCTTGCGCGTGCACTCGTCAAGGTCGGCGCCTCATGGCGTTTGGGATTACCTCCTCTTCTCCGTGTTGCCGCTAAACCTCATGGTCCCGACCAGGAGCAAAGATGGTCACAAAAGCGGGATTTTTAAGTTGACTCCAATTCTCCTGTTTGAGTAAACGGACTCGCTGCAGTGGCCGGAGGGGCGACCGTCACGCTGCTCGATATTGGTCTGACAGGGGATAGTATGACAGTAGGACTACAGGGAAAGTTGCGTGTGTTCACAAGCCGATTGATTGCGAGCAGCGCTTTGATGACAGTGTCGTTCGGATCGGTAGGCATCGGCTGGGCCCAAGACAATGCGGCGGAAGAGGCGACGCAATTGGCCCCGATCGTCATAACCGGCAAGTCGGATCGTGTGGTTGGCCCTGATCGCACCATCGTTGCCAAGGATACCGCCACAGGCACCAAAACAGATACTCCGGTCGTCGATGTCCCTGCGTCCGTGTCGGTGGTGACGCAAAAAGAGTTGGAAGAGCGTCATGTGGACAATCTTCAGCAGGCGGTCGCTTATACCGCCGGCGTCTTTTCGGATGAGTTCGGAAACGACGATCGCTACGATTATATAAGAATTCGCGGCTTCGATCAGACGGCGCTCGGCACCTATCGGGATGGACTGGCGGCGCGCATTCCTGCCTGGTTCACGGCCAGCCGCCTCGAACCCTATGGTCTTCAGCGCGTCGAGGTCCTGAAAGGATCGACTTCGACCCTCTTTGGCCTTAACGGCCCGGGGGGACTGGTCAATGCGATCACCAAGCGTCCCTTGGATGAGAAGCATGGCGAAGTGTACACGTCTTATGGGGATGGCACCAAGGAAGTGGGTGCGGATTTCGGCGGCCCGATCGATGCCGATGGCGTTTGGACCTACCGGCTTACCGGACTTGCCAAGGACGGTGACCAAGGCTTGGATTATTCGAACGACGACCGCACCTACATTGCACCGGCACTGACGATCAAGCCGGACGAGGGGACCTCGCTCACCATTCTGACCGATTACTATAAACGCGATGGAACGGGCGCACGGGGCGTTCCGACCGGTGCAAATATCGATGTCGACACCTTCCTCGGCGAACCGGACTTCAATCGCTTCAATACGGAGCAGGTCGACATCGGATATCAGTTCGAGCACGAGATCAACGACAACCTGACCTTCCGCTCCAACGCTCGCTATACACATTTGAGCCTGGATTATGCTGAAGTCTATGGCGCATCGCTGGACCCGACGGCCAATCGAACGGCGTTCTCGGTTGACGGCACGTCCAACCGCTACGCCTTCGACAATCAGCTCCAGTACGATACCGGATGGGACGGGATCGACAGCAAGACGCTGGTCGGCGTTGATTACACCAGTGACAATACGCGCGAAAACATCCTGTTCGGCACGGCGGGGCCGATCGATATTGATAATCCGGTCTATTGCGGTCTTTCCTGCATTAACCTTGGCCCTTATGTGAACTGGCGCGTCAAACAGCAGGCGCTCGGGATCTATGCTCAGGAGCAATTGACGTTCGACGATCGATGGATCGTTACCCTGGGCGGACGATGGGACCAGGTTCACACGACCGCGGATTACCTCGATAGCGGGACAAGCGACGACGACACGGCGTCAGCTTTCACCAAGCGGGCCGGACTGACGTATAAATTTACGCCGAACCTCGCAGCCTATGCGAACTATTCGGAAAGCTTCCAGCCGCTCGTCGCGCAGACCGCAAACGGCTACGCTGTGACGGGCTCGTTGAAACCACAGCAGGGTGAACAATACGAAGTTGGCCTCAAATATCAGCCGGATGGGTTTGACGGCCTCTTCACCTTGGCGCTGTTTGATCTTACCCAAACCAATGTGCCGAGCTATGTCAGCCCTCTGGTGCAGGAGCAGATCGGCAAGGTCGGTGTGCGCGGCATCGAATTTGAAGGGAAAGCCGCAATCAACGACAGGCTCAATCTCACGCTTGCTTATTCCTATTGGGATGCTGAAATCCGCGAAGACGGGACAGGCGGCAATGTCGGTAACCGGCCTTCCCGCGTGCCGCGACATCTGGCATCGGCCTGGCTTGATTACACGATTCCGGGAGACGGATGGCGCGGTGACCTGACGATCGGGGGAGGTGTCCGCTATATCGGTCAAACCTACGGTGACGATACAAATACGGTGTCGCTTTCCAGCTATACGCTCGTTGATGCCGCGGTCAGCTACAAGGTGACCGAGGACGTGACGCTGGCCGTCAATGCAACGAACCTGTTTGACCATAAATATCTCGCCACCAGCTATTACGGAACTGAGTTCTACGGCGATCGGCGTAAGGTCGTCGGCACCCTGAAGTATTCCTGGTAAAGTGGCGGACGCCGCCTTTGTCCAATCAAGGCGGCGTCCGCATTCTGAGCGTCGAAAGAAGCAATTATCCGCGGAGAAGCCGAACTATCGCGCCGGTATCCCTGCCGTTGTCGGGGCCGTTTGTCTGCGGATCTTCGCTGACGGAGCAAAACGCTCCTATTGATGGCGGGTTTTTCTTGCCGCGATGACAGCCACGGCTCTGCGGTGCGTGCCTCATGGCCGCCCCTCCCTACGCATAACCCTCAGCTGGCACTGCGCTTCCGCATCATCAGCATCAAGAACGGCGCTCCGATGAGTGCGGAAACGAGACCGGCCGGGATCTGGTAGGGCGATACGATCGTGCGGCCGACGAAATCAGCCGCAACCATAAGCCCCCCTCCGATCAGAGCGGCGCCAACCATTTGCGGCAGCGCGCGGGCCAATCCCGCCTCCCGCGCAAGGTGAGGTCCCATGAGGCCGATAAATGACAACGGGCCAACCGTGAGCGTCGCGGCAGCCGTCAACAATCCTGCAAGGCCAAAAAGCGCAAATCGCGATTTCGCCAAGGGTATACCGACCGCCGCCGAAGGCGACGGCCCAAGCGGAAGGATGTCAAGCCAACGGCGAGCGGCGAGCGAGACGGCAATCAGCACGGCGCCGAGCGCTACCTCCATTGCGGCGGTCGACCCGTCGATAAGATAGGTGGACCCGCTCATCCACCGCATCAGCAGCGCTGCTCTCGGATCTCCCGTCGAGCTCAACACGCCGACGACGGCATCGACCATCGCGCTTAAGGCAATGCCCGCCAGCAGGACTCGCTCAGGCGCAAACGCCGATCGCCGGGAACTGACGAAGATGACAAAAAGAACGCTGATCGCACCGGCCACGGCAAACGCAAATTGCCCGGAAAACCCTGGAGCGACGGCAAACAGGGCAATTGCAACACCGAAGGTTGCGCCGGCACTGATCCCCAGAACTTCGGGACTTGCCATTTCGTTTCCGGTCAGCCGCTGAAGGATCGAGCCCGCGACCGCAAGCATGGCGCCCGATGTCAGGGCGGCGAGGATTTTAGGTATCCTGATCGCAAGAACATCGACCGAAAATTCGCCTGATGTAAAAGCCCAGCCGCCGTTGATGTCGCGTCCGAGAAACGCGCTGACCATCAACAGGACGAGCAGGCCGGCGGCAGCGACGATGACCGGTCGGGTTCCATCCCATCGACGTGGCCGTCTGAACACCGGCGATTGCTGTAGCCTATGACGGATCTTCAGCCGCGGCAGGAGCGCGAGAAGCAGCGGCGAACCGAAGATGGCCGTCACCGCCCCCGTCGGCAAGAAATCACCAAGTCCGCCGGCGACAAGTTGCAGGATGGAGTCGGCGAAGAACAGCAGTCCGGCGCCGATCAGGGGAGACCAAAGGATGAGCTGCGCGGGACGCCGTGCTCCGGACAATCGCGCAATCGTCGGCGCGACCAGTCCAATGAAACCGATGACCCCAACGGCGCTCGTGACAAATGCAGCAAGCGCGACGGCAAGGGCGACGACAACGAAACGCAGGCGGACCAATCTGACGCCGAGTGCCGTGGAACTGCTCTCGCCAAGATCGAGCAGCGAAAGCGGTCTCATCACGAACGCGCAGCCGATGGCGATGACGGCCAACTTCCAAAGAAGCGACAAGGGAATGACCCAGCTTTGCTGTGCCAGCGAGCCGGCGCCCCAGATGAACAGGCTCGAGAGGTAGCGCTGGTTCAAATAGGTCAGGATGGCAGCGAGGCCACCGCACCATAGACTGAGAACCAGCCCCGACAAAACAAGCGAATAAGGCGAAAAACCACGGCGCGCCCCCAAGCTGACGACGATCGCAGCAGCGGTCGCACTGCCAATCAGAGCGACAAGATCGCGGCCGGCGCCAAGCAGGTCGGGGAGAAATAACGATGTTACCACCAGCGCCAGGTTTGCGCCGGCGGACACGCCGAGGGTGGTAGGATCGGCGAGCGGGTTTCGCAAAACTTGCTGAAACAGCGCCCCGGACAGGGCAAGTGCGCCTCCGGCAATCAGCGCCGTCGCGAGGCGGGGAAGCGTCGAATAGGTGAACACCATTCGCGTGACATCGTAATCCGGTCGAGCGATTTCTGACAACGCAGGAGCGGCAAGAAACCACGCTGCTACGCCTCCACCGCACATCAGGAGGAGGAAGACAATTGCTGGCCCGATATTGTCGCGGCGGGATACCATCAAGCTTCCTTTTCCAGAAGATCTGTCAAAAGGCCCGCAAAACGCATGGCCTCGTTCACCATCCCGAACATCAGGGCTGGCGGCAGAATCGACAGATGGCCTGGACGCGCAAACGAAAGCCTGTTCCACAGGGGGCTCTGAGCGAGTTTCGGAAGAACGTCCGGAGGAATCGGGTCAAATGCGATCAGACGCGCGTCCGGATCGGTAATCTTGGAGAGATCTTCAATGCCGATCGTTTCAAAGCCCCAGTAGTTCGACTCTCTGGTCCAGGCATTCCGGACACCGATGCGCTCTAGCACATTGTGGAACAGTCCGGGGCTCGAGTAGATGCGGGCATGGCGGGCATCCATGAAGTTCACCAGGGCGACCGGCGGCAGGTTCTTGCCCACCAGGCGGCTGCGGCATTGCGCAAAGAAGACGTCGGCGCGCGCCAGGAACTGCTCTGCTTCATTCTCACGTCCAAGCTCAATGGCCAATTTACGCGTTGCCGCGATGGCAGCGGTAAGAATAGGTCCAATGCCCGGCGTAAAGATTTCCAGCCGAACGACTTTCGCCACCGCCTGCAGCTTGGGCAACAGCTCATCCAGGTAGGGTGTGGTCAAGATAATGTCGGGCTTCAGCGTGACGAGAATTTCAAAATTGACCTCGAAAGCACTGCCGATATCGACGACGGATTTTGGCATCGGCGGTTCGACAACCCATCTGTCCCAATCGGCAAGGTCCGAAATCCCGACCGGAGGCAATCCGAGGGATAAAAGAGTGGACGCAAGACCGTAGTCGAGGCTGATGATCCTCAGGCCCATCGACTGTGCAAACAGCGGAGATGGTATGAGCGAGGCCCCGGCGAACTGCAAAAAGGATCGCCGCGAAAACCCCATAGAACGGCCGGCCTCAGCAAACATAGGCGAGTGGATAGGGCAGATTGGGCGCGGAGATCACATCCATGTCGATCCCATAGATCGCTTGCAGCGTATTCGGCGCGAGGATCGCGCTCGGTGTTCCGCTGGCAACCACGCGACCGCGTTTCAATGCATGGATCCGATCGCAGAAGCGCGCGGCCATGTTGATGTCGTGGAGCACGATGACGACACTCCTTCCGCCCTCATGCGCCAAGCGTCGCACAAGCGAGAGCACCTCGACCTGATGCGCAACGTCGAGTGCCGCAGTCGGTTCGTCGAGCAACAGGCAGCGAGCATCCTGGGCGATCAGCATCGCAATCCAGGCACGTTGCCGCTCGCCGCCCGATAGTGTCCCCATGATACGGTCGGCGAACGTCTCGATATGCGTGGCTCGAAGGGCTGCCTCGACTTTCTCTTCGTCGTTCCTGGTGAAGCGGCCGAGCGCTCCGTGCCACGGATAACGACCGCATCCCACAAGCTCGCGGACCGTCATTTCCGATCCGGTCGTGACATCCTGGGGCAGATATGCGACCGAACGCGCAAAGGCGCGTTCGCTATACATCCTCAGATCCTGGTTCCCGTAAAAGATCGATCCCGTGCTCGGCGCAAGCTGGCGAGCCAACATTTTGAGAAGGCTGGATTTGCCGGAGCCGTTGTGGCCGACCAGTGCGACAACTTCTCCTGCCGGAAATTTAAGACTGACGTCGCAGAGAATTTCGTTCCGCTCTATCAAAAGACCTATATTTTCGGCGACAAAAGTTTCAGCCGTTCGAGGCGGATCTTGCATCGGGAGTATAGCCACGTGACTTCCTTTAACCGGGTGACAGGTCGGTACTAAAGATGAGAGCGGCAATCAACTATTTTCGTTAGTCCTCCGCCTAGCTCCCTCGTCATCTCGTGCGGCGGCCTCGGCTTTCGGCCGGCAGCGCCGGCTTTGTGCCGCCTCACGTTAAGAGGGGAAGAGGAAGTCAAAATCCTCTCCAGCGTGTGTAGTTCCGTTGAGATTATCATTATTTGGCCGTCGCTTGACGGATCTTTCGCAGTTCAACGGAGAAAATATATGCAATCTAAGATTGTGTAAAGTGGCATAAGCTGAATTATGGAACATAAGATTGCTCCTGTCTCGAAGCGAGACTTCGTTGATTGAACCAGCTGACGACGCTGGTCGAACGGCGTAGCAAGCCTGAAATGAGGGATTGGCCTGGCGTGGGTGAATTCGCAGTCTACATCTCCACACAGCCAACGTTGTCACATTTTGTTGCATTGCAAGATGCCCTCGGCAGGACTAACTAAATGCTTCAATGGTTGCGACGAATGCGCAGCTTTTGACTAGCAAGCCTCTGAAATAACTTAGAATACGATTACTGAAGAAGCTTTTCTGCATTACTAAAACTTAATCTGCCCTGTGCAGCTCGATGGCCTTCCCTGTGCTATTTGTTAGCAGCTGCAGCATTTAAGGAAAAGCGTCCCGTGAGTAGTATTCCGACAGAGAAAACCGTGCTGGTGTTTCAGGGCGGTGGTGCTTTGGGTGCCTACCAGGCCGGCGCTTACGAAGCTTTGCATGAGGCTGGCATCCGCCCCGACTGGCTGGCCGGGATATCCATCGGCTCGATCAACTCAGCCATCATTGCCGGAAGCCCCGTCGATCAGCGTGTCGATAACCTCAGGACCTTCTGGCATCGGGTATCGTCCGGCCTGCCCGGCCATTTTCTCGGCAATGGCAATGCGATGCGCAAATGGTTCAACGAATCCTCCGCTTTTCTGGGGTCTTTGACCGGCGTTCCCGGTTTTTTCACGCCGCGCGTCTTTGCGCCATGGAACATCCCGGGCGACCCGATGGCCGCGATCAGCCTTTACGACACCGCGCCGTTGCAGGAGACCCTCGCCGGTCTGGTCGATTTCGACCTGATCAATTCAGGTGCCATCCGTCTCAGCCTCGGCGCAGTCGACGTTGTTAGCGGCAACTTCAATTATTTCGACAACCGCGATTGCGCGTTTTCGCCCAAACACGTGGCCGCCTCCGGGGCGTTGCCGCCGGGTTTTGCGCCCGTCGAGATCGACGGCCGCTATTATTGGGATGGAGGTATCGTTTCCAATACGCCGCTGCAGCGCATTCTCGGTGGTAGCGAGTTGGAGACAGATCTCTGCATCTTCCAGGTCGATTTGTTCAGCGCCAAGGGCGTGCTGCCCAAGGATGTCTTTGACGTCGATGCCCGCGAGAAGGAAATCCGTTTTTCCAGCCGCACCCGGCTCAACACCGACCAGTTCCGCAAGCTTCAGTCGGTGCGCATGGCGGCCAAGCGGCTGATGGAAAAGCTGCCGCCTGAGCTGAAGGACGATCCTGATGCGAAGCTTCTTGAAAGGATCGGCAATGATTGCGCCGTCACCATGGTGCACCTGATCTATAGGCGTGCCGCCTACGAAACCGGATCCAAGGACTATGAGTTTTCGCGGCTCTCCGTGGAGGAACACTGGAAGGCCGGCCATGACGATGTGGTCGAGACGCTAAACCATCCAGAGTGGCTCAACCGGACGCGTCCGACCAATGGGATACGGATTTTCGACCTTGCCGAGCAACGCCTGCGTGGGAAAAACCATGAAAATTGAAGATGTCGTTCGTAATGCCTTTGCCATGCCGCTGACGAGTCCATCCTACCCGCCAGGGCCGTACCGGTTCGTCAATCGCGAATACATGATCATCACCTATCGCACCGATCCGGAGGCCCTGCGCCGGGTCGTGCCGGAGCCGCTGCAGTTCGATGAGCCGCTGGTGAAGTACGAATTCATCCGCATGCCGGACTCGACCGGCTTTGGCGACTATACCGAATCCGGCCAGGTCATCCCGGTGACCTATGAAGGCGTACACGGCGGTTACGTGCATTCTATGTACCTCAACGACGACGCGCCGATCGCCGGTGGCCGCGAGATTTGGGGCTTTCCGAAGAAACTGGCCGAGCCGTCGCTGACATCCGTCAAGGATGCGCTGGTCGGCACGCTCGACTATGGCGGTCAGCGCGTCGCCACCGCAACGATGGGCTTCAAGCATCGAACACTTGACAAGGCGAAAACCCTCGAAAGCCTGAAGCAGCCGAATTTCATGCTGAAGATCATTCCACATGTCGATTGCACACCGCGCATCTGCGAACTGGTGCGCTACTATCTGGAGGATTTGACGGTGAAAGGCGCGTGGGAAGGTCCGGGCGCCCTGGCGCTGTTTCCGCATGCGCTGGCGCCGGTCGCCGACCTGCCGGTGCTTGAGGTCAAATCCGCCATCCATATTCTCTCGGACCTGACGCTGGGCCTCGGCGAAGTGGTCCATGATTATCTTGCAAAATAGGGAGTCCAAACCATGAAGCTCAGGGACAAGGTCTGCATCGTCACGGGCTCGGCCAGCGGTATCGGGCTGGCGATCGCAAGGAAATACGTTTCAGAGGGTGCCAAGGTCGTCATTGCCGACCTGAAGCTCGAGGCGGCGCAAGCGGCGGCCAAGGATCTGACGGCTGCCGGCCCGGGCGAGGCGATCGGTCTTGCGATGGACGTGACCAGCGAGGAAGCCGTGAACGCCGGCGTCGCCGCCGTCGTAGCCAAGTGGGGCCGGGTGGACGTGCTCGTCTCCAATGCCGGCATCCAGATCGTCAACAAGATCGAGGACTACGCCTTTTCCGACTGGAAGAAGATGCTTGCCATCCATCTCGATGGCGCGTTCCTCACCACCAAGGCTTGCGTTCCCCACATGAAAGCGCAGAAGGGCGGCGCGATCATCTATATGGGCTCGGTGCATTCGCATGAGGCTTCGCCGCTGAAATCGGCCTACGTCACCGCCAAGCACGGCTTGCTCGGCCTTGCTCGTGTGGTCGCCAAGGAAGGCGGACCGGATGGCGTGCGTGCCAACGTCATCTGCCCCGGCTTCGTCCGGACGCCGCTGGTCGACAAGCAAATTCCGGAACAGGCAAAGGAACTCGGAATTTCCGAAGACGAGGTCATCAAGAAGGTAATGCTCGGCGGCACGGTGGATGCACAGTTTACGACGGTCGACGATGTCGCAGAAGTGGCGCTGCTCTTTGCCGGTTTCGAAACCAATGCTCTCACCGGCCAGTCACTCGTCGTCAGCCATGGCTGGTACATGCAGTAACGGTCGCGCTGAGGCATCGCATCTGGGACCGTTAAGGCTCAACCCTGTTGAATGTTGCGGTCGATACCGCGTTTGCTCCCGACTTCGTCAGTGCCGGCAATCTCTGATCTACAGCGCTGCGTGTCGGAAAAGACGCGCAAAGGACGCTGTAGTCCTTTGAATTGCTGCATAATTTTAATCCTGAAGTCGATTCCAGTTTAAGCAATTATGCAGTAGTCTCGAATTCTCTCCGCCGGGCAATTCAGCCGCAGGCTCATGACATTCGAACGAGCGAGAGCTGTATTTCATGACCACTCACCGCTTCATTCCGACGAGCTTTCACAATGTCATCGGCTCTCTTCCGCCGGCCCTGCACATCGCCGACGGCGACACCGTGGTCACTGAGACGCTCGACGCCGCCGGGCATGACAAGGACGGCATCAAGCAGGCGCCCGGCGGCAATCCGATGAACGGCCCGATCTTCGTGGAAGGTGCTGAGCCGGGGGATGCGCTGAAGGTCGAGATCATCAGCATGATCCCGACCAGGGACACGGGGTTTACCCGCAGCGTCGTCGCGGCCAATGTCGTCGATCCCGAGTCGGTTCGTGACCTGCCACCGCGCGATATCGCCATCTGGGCGATCGACCGTGAGGCATTGACCGTCCGGCTTTCCGAGCCGGTCGCAGGTCTTGAAAATTTCGTTCTGCCCCTCGCCCCGATGATCGGCTGTTTCGGCGTGGCGCCCAGCCTCAGCCAGGCGATATCGACGGCGACCAGCGGTGAATATGGCGGCAACATGGATTATCGGCTGTTCGGCCCCGGCACCACCCTCCGCTTGCCCGTAGCGGCCCCCGGCGCCCTGTTCTTTCTGGGCGACTGCCATGCCGTGCAAGGGGATGGCGAGATCGTCGGAACCGGCATCGAGACGACGTTCGAGGTCACGGTGCGGCTGACGGTGGAAAAGAAGGCCGGACTGGTCTGGCCGCGCGGGGAAACCGCCGAAGACATCTTCACCATCGGCAACGCCCGGCCACTCGATCAAGCGCTCCAGCACGCGACCAGCGAAATGTTGACCTGGCTGGCATCGGATTATGGGCTGGACAGGACGGCGGCCAGCCATCTGCTCGGCCAGGTGGTGCGTTATGACGTCGGCAACGTCTTCGACCCGGCCTATACGATGGCTTGCCGCGTTGCCAAGAAATGGCTGGTTCGCGGATAGAAGGTTCTCGGGAGCGGCCGTCCCCGGCCGGACTCCTCTTCATGCGTCACGTGATTGAGACTATCACGACACAGCCTGCCCGACGTCAGGACGAAATGTTTCGAGGGCAGCGGAAAGCTCCGTGCGGCCACGGCGGATTTCGCCGATGCCGGCTTCGGCTCCGATCAGGCCCTTGTTGTGCGCGTCACTGAGCCTGACGATCAGCTCGGCGTAACTTTCCGAGAGTCCTGCGCGGATCAACGTTGCCGGCCACTCGGCACGCGGCAGTTCGTGTGCGACAACGCGCCGGGTCAACAATCGCCCCAGGGCCGCAGCGATCTCAAGCGCCGTGTATTCGCGCGGCCCCTCGCCATGGACGATCCGCGGCGAAGGGCCATGATCCTCATCAGCCAGCAGAAGGTCGGCAGCCATATCGCCGATATCGGCGGCGGAGACGGTCGGAAAGGGTCGTGCCAGCGGCTGGTGCATGCTCGGCATCACGCCGGTCTCATTGGCGATCTTCAGGTAGCGTGCCCAGTTTTCCATATGTTCGGCCGAACGCAGAAAGACCATCCTGGCGCTGCACTGCCGGAACCGCTCCTCCATCAAACGGAACAGCCTGGTAATGCCGGTATCGATCGTCAGATGCGCACCGTAATCCGAGATCGCCAGGACGCGCGGCGGCCGGGCGGCATCGACCGCCTCCGCCATCCGCTCGATAGACTGCAGCATCTGGCGGCTGGCATCGGCGGCGCGAGGGTCGATCGGGCAGATGAGCTGTACAGCCGTCGCATCTCTCATCGCGAGCGCCATGGCATCGGCATCGCCGACCTCAGCCATGGCAATCTCGCATCCGAGCGCCGCAAGGGGTGCGGCCTTGGCGGGATTACGGAGCACCGCCGTGACGGGAGAGCCCTCGGCCCGAAGCCTTGTTATCGTTGCCTTGCCGATTTTGCCGGTGGCGCCGAAGATGACAAACATGATCATTCCTTCCTCTGCTCGCAGTCGAAGGAAGATGCACTGCCGCTAAGGGGCATTGCCTGCGCATTCGGCCGATCCGTTGCAGGATCGGCCAATTTTTTTAATTGCGCGCGCGGGTGATGGTGCCGGGGCTGATGCCAAGCAGCCGCTTCATGCTGTTTGCCATATGGCTTTGATGCGCAAAGCCTGCTTCCAGGGCGATCTGGCTCAAGGGCAGGCCGGAGCTTCGGATCAGCACCTCGACGCGAGCCACCCGGCGGTGCAGCACATATTGATGCGGCGGCATACCGAAACTATTTCGAAACTGCGTCTTCAGATGCGAGAGGCTCAGTCCGGCAAGAGCTGCCAGTTCCGCAAGCGAAAGCGAGGTGTCGAGATTATCCTCGATGTAGTCGGCAAGCATCCGCTTCTGACGGGGCGAGAGCGCTCTGCCGCTATCCACTGGGCGAGAGCTGCCGCTGCCTGCCTCGACCAGACGGAGCGCCAAAGCTGTCGCCAGCGTATCGGCATAGAGGTTGTCGGACGGCACATCCGCTTCGAGTTCCGCTTTCAAGGCCCAGACGATGGCCTCGAGCCGCGGATCGCGGAGTTGAAATTGCGGCACGATTGCCGTCGCGGGGTCGCGGCCGAGGTCGATGGCAGCCCGATGGAAAAGATCCTTGCTGATCTTCAGTCGCAGGATCATGCATTCGCGGTCGTCCTCCCAGACGCCATCAAGGCCGGCTGGCACCACGTCGATATCGCCATGCTTCTGCAGTCGGCGATGCTCCCGCCCGTCACAGCGGCATTGCGCCCGCACCGGCCGGCCGACGTGGACCCCGAGACGATGGTAGGGCGTGCCTGAAATATGCGTGCTGCCGGGCGGAATGCGTAGCAGCTCAGCCTCCAGACCGTGCCAGCCGCGCCCCCTGCTCGTTGCGAGGATTGTCGCGCTTCCTGTCGGCGAATGATCGTTCATCGGTCCGTTCCGTTCGCTCGAATGGGACCAAGACTATCTCAAGCGTCATCTCCGCGGCAAGAAATGGTGCTGTCGGCGGGAACGATTTTTCTCAGTCGTGCCGGGACAGGAAACCGGAAACGGTCGCCAGGCAAAGCTGCTTTTCCTCGACATGCGGCATATGGCTGGAATTTTCGAAGAGCACCCATTCGCAGCCCGGAACGCGTTCGAGATAGGGCCTTACCACCAGGGGCGTCGCCTCGTCGTATTTTCCCGAGATCAGCAGCGTCGGGGCTTCGATGCGGTCCAGCCTGTTCTCGATCGTCCAGTCTTTCATCGTACCGATGACGTGAAATTCGGTCGGGCCGTTCATGTTGCGGTAGACGGTGTTGTCCTCGTCCATGATTGCAAAGGTCCGCGCCACTTCAGGCGGCCACGGCACCACGCGGCAGACATGGCGGTCATAGAAGACGCGTGAGGCGGCGATATAGTCCGGATCGGTGAGGCTTCCCGCCAGCTCATGCTTCAGCAGCGTGTCCTGCACCTCTTTCGGCAGTTCCTGCCTCAGCCGGTTCGCCTCCGAAACCCAGGTGTGCATGTTGGCCGGCGAGTTGGCGATGACAAGCGCCTTCAGACCTTGCGGCTGGCGCACCGCATGTTCGGCGCCGAGCATGCCGCCCCAGGACTGGCCGAGGAAGGCATAACGATCCCGAATGCCGAGATGGGAAAGTAGCGTGTCCAGCTCCTCGAGGAACAGGCCGACCGTCCAGAAATCCGGGCCTTTTTCCGGAAGTCGGGTGGAATTGCCATTGCCGAGCTGGTCGTAATGGATGACCGGACGGCCGTCGAGGGCGGCGATATCCTTGAAGGAATCGACATAATCATGGGTGCAGCCAGGCCCGCCATGGGCGACGACGAGGGGCAGCTTGCCGCTCTCCAGCGAACCGGTGACGCGATACCAGGTGCGATAGTCGCGAAAGGGCAGGTAAGCTTCTTTGGTCGTGACTTCGCCCACCGGTGTCTCCATCTCTTGGCGTCATGAAAAAAGCATAACGCGGCGGCAACGGTGAAGGCAGCTATCACAAGTTATAGGGTGGCCAATTATGGGTAGGCCGGTCTTCGAGCAGGCGGTAATGGGTGGCGCGCACCACGGCCTGGGTTCGGTTGCGGGCGCCGAGTTTCTTTGTCGCGGCGTTCAGATGCATCACGACGGTCGGTACCGAACGGTCGATGATGCGGGAAATTTCCTTGGCGGAGTAACCTTCCGCCGAATGGCGCAGGCATTCACGTTCCCGCTCGGTCAGGCGGATCGTGCCGACGCTCTTCGCCCGCGTGTCGAAAAGCGAATAGGCGGTCTCATGGAAAACATGGGCAAGCAGGTTGAAGTCGGCGATATAGCGCAGTGCGTGCCGCTCGAAATCTTTGTTCCGGCCGAAGCGGATGCCGGTGACGGTCGCATAGTCGCCGCGTGGCATATGAACCGGAACGGTGACGCCGGTCGACATATCGCGTTCGCTCAAATAGCGCGTCACCGGCGCGGTGTCTTCGGTCATGAAACGGTTGATCAGCGTGTCGGCGTCCGGGTCGTAGTTCCAGAAGAAGGGCGCGGAGGTGCGCAGCGCCACCTGCTGCACCGGATCGATACGGAAATAGCCGCGATTGAACCAGTAATCGTGCATATCGTCGGAGATATTCCGCAGCTTCAGCAGCGATGGTATCATGATCGCGCCGTCGAGATCGTAAGGCACCGGTGTATAGTCGTAGATCAGCGCCTCGAAGCCGATCTGCTTCATCGCCTCGAAGGCCTGGTCGATGCGTCCATCAAGCGTTTCGTGCGCTGTAAACTGCCGTCTGATCGTTCCGATATCGTCAAGAATGGGGTCGTCACGAATGGGGTCGTCAAGCATGGGCTGCTCCCGGGGTTCGGCATTGCGGCCCACCCTATCACTTCTTATAGCTGGCACTGAATGCGGTTTAAGGTAAAAATTTAGCCGTGCCCAAATATTGAGCAAGCGAAATCTTCTGCCGGAGCGATCAATGTGGCGTGAAATACGGCCGGACGAGCGATTCGAGATCGATGTCGATGGCTATCGCGTCGTTGCCTATAGTTTCGGGACCGGCAGCGAGACGGTTTTCTGCCTGAACGGCGGGCCGGGTCTGCCCTGCGATTACCTGCGCGAGGCGCATTCCTGTCTCATCGACAAGGGCTATCGCGTCGTCGCCTTCGACCAACTCGGCACCGGCGCTTCCGACCGGCCGGACGATCTCTCGCTCTGGACGATCGGCCGTTATGTCGAAGAGACGGAGACGGTGCGCAAGGCGCTGGGGCTCGGCAAGGTCCACATGCTCGGCCATTCCTGGGGCGGCTGGCTGGCGATCGAATACGCGCTGACCTATCCCGAAAACCTCAAGACGCTGATCCTCGAAGATACCGTCGCCGATATGCCGCATCTGATCTCGGAACTGGAACGGCTGCGCGCGGCACTCGGTCCCGAAACTGTCTCGATGATGCAGAAGCACGAGGCGCAAGGCACCTACAATCATCCGGAATATCTCGCCGCCGTCACCATCCTCAACTACCGCCATGTCTGCCGTCTGCCGGAATGGCCGGCGCCGGTGCGCCGCTCGCTCGACGATTGGAACATGGCGCCCTATGAGACGATGCAGGGGCCGAACGAGTTTCTCTATATCGGCAACCTCAAGGACTGGAACCGTATACCCGACCTGCCGCGGCTGACGCTGCCGGTGCTCATCACGACGGGAGAACATGACGAGCTGACGCCGGCCTGTGCGCTGAGGATGAAGCTTGCGCTGCCGAATGCCGAGCTTAAGGTATTTGCCAATGCCAGCCACATGCCGTTCTATGAGAACCCGCAGGATTATTATCCGGCGCTTCTCGATTTTCTCGCCCGGCACGAGGCAGGCTGATGCAACAGGAAGCGGACCGAACCAGACGAAGACAAAGGGGCGATCGCCGTCATGCATCGCTATAAATTCGTTCTGACGCGACCGCTGCAGTTCCTGCCCGTGATCTTCGGCATCAGCGTCATCACTTTCATTCTGGTCCGGTTGATCCCCGGTGATCCGGCGCGCAACATCCTCGGCACGCGCGCGACGCCGGCAGCCCTTGCCAGTATCCGCGCCCAGTACGGCCTCGACCAGCCGATGTGGCTGCAATATGTCTATTTCCTCAAGAACCTCGCCAATGGCGAGATGGGCAAGTCGATCCTCTACAAGATCGACGTGCTGAAGCTGATCGTCACCCGCATCGAGCCGACGCTTGCGCTCGTCGTCTCCAGCGTCGTGCTTTCGGTCCTGATCGCGGTACCGATGTCGGCGATCGCCGCACGCAATGCCGGCCGGGCGCCGGATCATGCGGTGCGCATCGTCTCGACCTTCGGCATCGGTTTTCCGCCCTTCTGGCTGGGGCTGATGCTGATCATCCTGTTCAGCGTCGAACTCGGCGTGCTGCCGGTTTCGGGCTATGGTGCGACGATCGGCGAAAAGCTGTCGCATCTCGTGCTGCCGAGCCTGACGGTCGCGCTGTCGCTCTCGACCGTGCTGACGCGCAGCCTGCGGGCGGCGATGATCGAGCAACTGAAATCGGATGTCGCGACGGCGGCGCGCGCCCGCGGCATGCCGGAGGGGATCGTCTTCTGGCGGCATGTGCTGCCGAATTCACTGGTGCCGACGATCAATCTGCTTGCTGTCAACATCGGCTGGCTGATCGGCGGCACGGTGGTGGTCGAGAGCGTCTTTGCGCTGCCCGGCATGGGACAGCTGCTGGTCAGGGCGATCTTCTCACGCGACTACATGGTGGTTCAAGGCGTCGCCATGGTCTTTGCCTGCGCCACCGTACTCATCAACTTCATTGCCGACATCGTCACTGTCGCCGTCGATCCGAGGGTGAAGCTATGAGCATCGAGGCGATCGCCCCCGCCTCCCCCGGCTGGCGCCGGTTCTTCGGCCGGCGGCCGATGCTTGTGCTCAGTGCCGGCCTGCTGCTGTTCTTCGTGCTGCTGGCGATCGGCGCGCCTATCGTCGCGCCCTACGACCCGATCATGCAGAATGCCGAGGTGCGCCTGCAGGCGCCTTCGCTGTTGCATCCCTTCGGTACCGACAATTTCGGCCGCGATATCCTTTCCCGCGTCATCTGGGGCGCGCGCCTCGACCTGCAGATGGCGCTGATCGGCGTCATCTTCCCCTTCGTAATCGGCACGACGGTCGGCACGATCGCCGGCTTTTTCGGCGGCATCGTCGATGCGCTGTTCATGCGCCTCGTCGATATCATCCTCGCCTTTCCCTTCCTGGTGCTGATGCTGTCGATCATCGCGATCCTCGGACCGGGCCTCGGCAGCTTCTACATCGCCATGGCGCTGGTCGGCTGGGTTTCCTATGCACGGCTGATCCGGGCGCAGATGCTGGTGCTGAAAGGCAGCGACTATGCCGTTGCCGCCGTCAGCCTCGGCTTCAGTCGCCCGCGCATCATGTTCCGCCATCTTTTGCCGAACGCGATCGCCGGCTCGATCGTCTTTTCGATGTCCGATGCGACGCTGGTGCTGCTCAGCGGCGCCGCCGTCAGCTATCTCGGCCTCGGCGTCCAGCCACCGATCGCCGAATGGGGTGTCATGGTCGCGGAAGGACAGAGCTTCATCACCACCGCATGGTGGATCACGCTGTTTCCCGGTCTCTCCATCGTCTGCCTCGCCTTCGGCTTCAGCATGCTGGGCGACGCGCTCGGCGAACTGCTGGGGGTGCATGAATGAGCGGCTCCGTGCTGTCCGTCCGTGATCTCACAGTCAGGGCGTATGTCGATTCCGGCCCGCGCACGCTGCTCGATGCGGTCTCGCTGGACCTCGGCAAGGGTGAGATTCTCGGTCTCGTCGGTGAGAGCGGCTCGGGCAAGAGCCTGTTCTGCCGTTCCCTGGTGCGCCTGCTGCCCTCCTCGCTCCTGAAGATCGAAAGCGGTAGCGTGCTGCTCGAAGGGCGTGACCTCATGCGGATCGATGATGGCGAGATGCTGAAAGTGCGCGGCGGCGAGATCGGCATGATCTTCCAGAACCCGACCAGCCATCTCGATCCGGTGATGCGGATCGGCGATCAGATCGCCGAGGGCATCCGCTATCACCAGGGCCTCAGCGCCCGCGAGGCCCGCGCCGCGGCGACGGAAATCCTGGCGCAAGTCGGCTTCCCCGATCCGAAGCGCCAGTACGACAGTTATCCGCACGAATTTTCCGGTGGCATGCGGCAGCGGGCGATGATCGGCGTGGCGCTGTCCTGCAATCCGAAGATCCTGATCGCTGATGAGCCGACCACGGCGCTCGACGTGACTATCCAGGCGCAGATCCTGCGGCTGTTGATTGACATTCGCGACCGGCGCGGCCTGTCGATCATTCTGATCACCCACGATCTCGGTATCGTCGCCCAGACTTGCGACCGTATTGCCGTGCTGCGCGGCGGCAAGCTGCTCGAAGAAGGGCCGAAGCGGACGATCCTGGCGCGGCCGCAACATCCCTATACGATCAACCTGATCAACAGCCACCCTTCCATCCCGGGCGAGACGGTCGCGCCGCTGCTCGAGCTTGCCGCGGCCAGCCAACCGGCGAGGCGGCCATTGCTCGAAATCGATGATCTCCATGTGCGTTTCAGAGCCGGCGGCGCCCTGCTCAGGGGCGGTGCCAAAACGGTCAGCGCCGTTGCCGGCGTCAGCCTGCAGATCATGCCGGGCGAGACGGTCGGCATCGTCGGCGAATCCGGCAGCGGCAAGAGCACGCTTGCCCGCGCCGTGCTCGGCCTCACGCCGCTTTCCTCGGGCCACGTCACCTTCGACGGCGTCGATCTGGCGCTGCAGAAGAGTGGCGGCCTGGCAAAGCTCAGGCGCGAGACGGCGATGGTCTTCCAAGATCCCTATAACGCGCTCAATCCGCGGCTGACGATCGGGCAGATGCTGGCCGAGGTGCTGAAGGTGCAGGGCAAGGTCGCCAGGGCCGATATCCCTGTTCGAATCGGCGAACTGCTCGATCTCGTCGGCCTCGAACGCGAATTCGCCGGCCGCAAACCGCGCAGCATGAGCGGCGGCCAGTGCCAGCGCGCCGGCATCGCCCGTGCGCTCGCCGTCAATCCGAAGCTGATCATCGCCGACGAATGCGTGGCGGCCCTCGACGTCACCATCCAGGCGCAGATCATCGAGCTCTTCCGCGAGCTCACGGCGAAGATGAACCTGACGTTGATCTTCATCGCCCATGATCTTGCGATCGTCCGCAATCTCTGCGAACGCGTCGTCGTAATGTATCGCGGCGAGATCGTCGAGGAAGGTCGTTCCGAAGAAGTCTTCGCGCGGCCGAAGCATCCCTATACGGCGGCGCTGATCGCCGCGATTCCCGACATCGATCCTGACAAGCGGCTGCTTCAAGACGCCGACGGCAAGGACGATCCGCATTCGATGCCGATTCAATCAATCAAACGCATGCCATAACAACGAAGGGAACGAACTCATGACAAACAGGTGGAAATCAATCGGGCTTGCAGCCGTGCTCGCCGGTCTGACGCTCAGCGCAAGCTATGCCGAGGCCGCCGGCGTGCTCACCATCGGCCGCCGCGAGGATTCGACGACATTCGATCCGATCAAGACCGCGCAGAACATCGACAACTGGGTGTTCTCCAACGTCTACGACGTGCTGATCCGGGTCGACAAGACAGGCACGAAACTGGAGCCGGGCCTTGCCGAAAGCTGGACTGCCTCGGATGACGGGCTGACCTACACGTTCAAGATCCGCGACGCGAAATTTTCCGACGGTTCGCCCCTGACGGCGGAAGACGCGGCCTACAGCCTGCTGCGCATCCGCGACGACGCTGCCTCGCTCTGGAGCGATTCCTATAAGGTGATCGACACGGCGGTGGCGACCGACGCGCATACGCTGACGATCAAGCTCAAGAACCCGTCCGCGCCCTTCCTTTCGACGCTGGCGCTGCCGAATGCCTCCGTCATCTCCAAGAACGGCATGGAATCGCTGGGCGCCGACGCCTATGGTGAAAAGCCGATCGCATCCGGCGCATTCACCGTCGAGGAATGGCGGCGCGGCGACCGCGTCATCCTGAAGAAGAACCCGAATTTCTGGCAGGCGGACCGGGTGAAGCTCGACGGTGTCGAGTGGATCTCGGTGCCTGACGACAATACCCGCATGCTGAACGTTCAGGCCGGCGAGCTGGATACGGCGATCTTCGTTCCCTTCTCTCGCGTCGAGGAGCTGAAGAAGGACCCGAACCTCAATGTCAATATCGACGCTTCGACGCGCGAGGATCATCTTCTGATCAACCATGCGCATGGCGCGCTCGGCAAGAAGGAAGTCCGCCAGGCGCTGGATCTCGCGATCGACAAGAAGGCGGTCGTCGATACCGTCACCTTCGGCCAGGGCGCGGTCGCCAACTCCTACATTCCGAAGGGCGCGCTCTATTATTATGCCGACAATCTGCAGCGGCCTTACGATCCCGAAAAGGCAAAGGAGCTGCTGGCCGCCGCCGGCGCCTCGGACCTGACGCTAAATTATCTGGTCCGTGCCGGCGACGAAGTCGACGAACAGACGGCCGTGCTCGTCCAGCAGCAGCTGCAGAAGGCCGGCATCACCGCCAATCTGCAGAAGGTCGACCCGAGCCAGGAATGGGACATGATCGTTGCCGGCGACTACGACGTCTCGGTCAATTACTGGACCAACGACATTCTCGATCCGGACCAGAAGACCACCTTCGTCCTCGGTCATGATTCCAACAACAACTATTCGACCAATTACAAGAACGAGGCGGTGAAGGAACTGGTTGCCAAGGCGCGTCTCGAGCTCGATCCGAAGAAGCGCGAACAGATGTATGTCGATCTGCAGAAGATGGCCAAGGACGACGTCAACTGGATCGACCTCTATTACAGCCCCTATATCAACGTCTCGCGCAAGAATATCGAGAACTTCTACCAGAACCCGCTCGGCCGCTTCTTCCTGGAAGACACGGTCAAGAACTGAGTTCGGGCAGTATGCAGATGCTCCGTCGCCGTAAAGGCGGCGGAGCATCATTTATTGCTGCGACACGTGGTTGGGGCCTGCTTGCTTACTCGGCGGCCGCAAGTTTGTCCTGCGTCCTGGTGTCGAAGTCGCTGGCGTCGTGGCGCTCGTGCAACTGGCTCGAGGGCTCGCCGGAGAGGCGGTTGACCATCCGGCCGCGTTGCACGGCCGGCCTGCTGTGGATGGCGTCGGCCCAGCGCAGCACGTTCTTATAGTCCTCGACCTGCAGAAACTCGGCTGCACCGTAGGTCCAGCCCTTCACCAGCCCGCCATACCACGGCCAGACGGCAATATCGGCGATCGTATATTGGCTGCCTGCCAGATACTCGCTTTCGGCAAGGCGACGATCGAGCACGTCGAGCTGACGCTTCACTTCCATGGCGAAGCGGTCGATCGCATATTCGATCTTCGTCGGCGCATAGGCGTAGAAATGGCCGAAGCCGCCGCCGAGATAAGGCGCGCTTCCCATCTGCCAGAACAGCCATGACAGGCATTCGGCGCGCGCGCTCGGCTCGGTCGGCAGGAAAGCGCCGAATTTTTCGGCGAGGTAGGTGAGGATCGCGCCAGACTCGAAGACGCGGATCGGTTTTGGCCCGCTGCGGTCCATCAAAGCCGGGATCTTGGAATTGGGATTGACCGCGACGAAGCCGCTTCCGAACTGATCGCCATCGCCGATCTTGATCAGCCAGGCGTCATACTCCGCACCTTCATGGCCAAGGGCCAGCAGTTCCTCGAGCAGGATGGTGACCTTTTGGCCGTTCGGCGTGCCGAGCGAATAGAGCTGCAGCGGATGCCGGCCGATCGGAAGCTCCTTGTCATGCGTCGGTCCCGCGATCGGGCGATTGATGCTGGCGAACTGGCCGCCATTCGCCTTGTTCCAGGTCCAGACCTTCGGGGGTGTATAGTCGGAAGAACCGCTCATCTTTCAAACTCCTGGCATTGGTCAGATAGGATCGCGATGCCAATGGGTTTGGTCACCGCATTTTTCCTGACATAGCAGAGGCGACAAGGTTTTGTCACAGGTGTCGGCGCGGTTTCACGCAATCGTCAGAGCCTTGGCCAGGGATCAGATTCACGCTGTGAAGACTGGGTTTTTTTATGTACCAGAAATTGGTACATTGGCTTAAAGGAGATTCAGGATGGCTAGAAATACGTCCATATCGCTCAGTGACCATTTCACCAGCTTCATTGATACGCAGGTTCAGGCTGGCCGCTATGGTTCAGCCAGCGACGTTATCCGGGCGGGCCTTCGCCTACTTGAAGAACACGAAGCCAAAGTGAAGGCATTGCAGGACGCCTTGATTGAAGGCGAAGAATCCGGCCCTGCCACGCCCTTCGATTTCGATGCGTTCAACGCTCGCAAACGGGCGGGGTTCGAGGCGAAATGACAGGCGTCATATTTTCTCCCGCCGCGCGATGATCTCGTTCAGCTGCCCCACGAGCACGCGATCGCCCTCGACGTCGCTCGCCATCCTGGAGAAGACATCCGCCATGCCGCGGAAGATGGTCGCGGCCGGATCATCTTCTCCAAGGAAATCGGCAATCTCCTGCATTTCGGCAACCCACCGATAGGCTTTCGGATACATGTCGGGTATGGATCCCGACAGCTTGCGATCGATGTCGGGAAGGCTTTCGGAGAGCTCGGCTTTCAGGCTTTCGGCCGCACCGGAACGCGATGCCGCAAGCAGCATGGCGGTGCCAAGGCCGACAAATCCCTTGTTGATGCCGGCATAACACATCTTCAGTGCCGAGGCGGCGCCGAGCGGTCCGTCGAGTCTGCGGATCCGCAGGCCGCAATCCTCGAGCAGCTTGCTTCGCTCCGCAATATCGCCGCTGATATAAATGGTCGGACCTGGTTTGCCGGGGCTCGGCGGCCCGCCGATGATCGCACCGTCAAGCACCTCGACGCGGCTGCTTTCGAAGCGTGCCGCCAAAGCCTGCATGGTTTTCGGCGCAATCGCGTTGAGGTCGATGAAGGGCGGCGGCGCCTGCATCGCCGACGATATGTCCGCGACGAGTTCGGCGACCTTGATCGCCTCCGCCGGCGGAACGATCGACAGGATCAGCTCGGCCTTCGTCAGCTCCTGGCGGCCGACCGGCACCATGCCGGCTGCCTTTGCCCGCGCAATCGTCTGCTCGCTCCTGCCTTCGAGATAGGTGAGCACCGTGGCGCCGTGGTCGATCAGCCGTTTGGCGACGGCACTTCCCATCGCGCCCGATCCGATAATCGCAAAATTCGGCATGTGAACCTCAATCAATGACGTCATCAGATTAGAACTGTTGCCGATGGCCATATCGTCAACTGCGACGATTCAGCCGAAACCCCTTCCGAAGAGCCGGCCGCTTCGTGCGCGCTGCCGTTGCGGCACTTTTTCTTGATATTCGTCAATGCCGGGACGGTCGACACCGGTATGATCGGTGCTATCATTCGCATTCGAGGATATGGATTTCAAATGTATCGGACGATCATCTGCGGCATCGGCATGGGTCCCCGCCAAACGGCCAGCCGCCTTCTGCGCCGGGCTGCTGCGCTGATGGACGAAGGCGGAAGCATCGTCGTCATGCACGTCATCGAGCATATCCCCCGCCGTCACCTGACGGAGCTTCCCGAGGAATTCGAAACGACCGCCATCGTCGACGCCGAAAAGAAACTTGCATCGCTCTGCAAGGAGCTGGGAATTCCGGCGATGACCGAGGTTCGTATCGGCGTTGCCGCCTCCCTGCTCGTCTCCGTCGCAAGGGAGAAATCGGCCGATCTTATCCTGGTTTCATCCCATGTGACCGATATCACCGACTACGTCTTCTCCTCGATCGTCGACAAGGTCGTGCGCCATGCCGCGTGCTCGGTTCTTATCGATCGGCGTCCCGATCGCGCGCAGGAAGGCTCGGCGTCCCCGGCGGAAGACGCGGCGTTGTTCTAAGCTCTGGCGAGCTTGCGCGACAGCAGGCGCTTTGTCGGATTGACGTCGACCGGAGCGGCCGGCCTCCCCTCCCCGGCGGCCGCCCGGCAACCTATATCATTGCCAAGCCAACCAGCAGTATTCGCTGCCCGACCGGAGACATGTATGAGCCAGGATCCTTACGAGCTTCTGGGCGTGAAACGCGATGCGACGCAAAAGGATATTCAAAGCGCGTTCCGCAAGCTCGCCAAGAAACTTCACCCCGACCTTAACCCCGGCGACAAAAAAGCTGAGGAACGGTTCAAGCAAATTTCAACGGCCTACGAGATCTTGAGTGACGAGCAAAAACGCGGACGCTTCGACCGCGGCGAGATCGATATAACGGGCGCCGAGCGGGCGCAGCGCAATTATTACCGCGACTACGCGTCGAAGAGCGGGCCTGGCGATCCCTACCACAACAGCGCCGGCTTTGCCGATTTCAGCGATGCCGACGATATCTTCGCCAGCTTCTTTTCCCGTCGTTCCGGCGGCGGCCAGACCCGTGGTCGTGGCCGTGACCGGCAATTTTCCATGGAGGTCGACTTTCTCGAGGCCGTCAACGGCACCAGGACGGAGGTCAAGATGCCGAATGGTCCGGCGCTCGACGTACAGATCCCGCCAGGGACGCGCGACGGCCAGACCTTGCGGCTGCGCGGCAAGGGCGAGCCGGGCACCGGCGGTGGGCCGGTGGGCGATGCCCTGATCGAAATCCGTGTGCGCCCGCACCGCTTCTTTACGCGAGACGGCGACGATATCCGCCTGGAACTGCCGATCTCTCTCAGTGAGGCCGTGCTTGGTGGCAAGGTTCGCGTGCCGACGCCGTCGGGACCGGTCAATCTGACGCTGCCGCCTCATTCGAACACGGGCAAGGTCCTGCGTCTCAAGAGCAAAGGTGTTTCAAAACGCGGCGGCGGACACGGCGACGTCTACATCTCGCTGAAGATCGTGCTGCCCGACGCCCCGGATGAGCGGCTGACGGCCTTGATGAAGGAATGGGCGACGGCAAACTCCTACGATCCGAGAAAGAACATGGAGGCTTGATCATGAATGATCTCGAATTCCGTCTTTACTTGAAAATCGACATCGTCCAGCTCGATCTCTGGATCGAACAGGGTTGGTTGATCCCGGAGATCTCAGGCGGCCAGAGGCAATTTCGCGACGCCGACGTCGCACGCGCCCGGCTGATCCTGGACCTCATGGGAAACATGGGTGTCAACGAAGCCGGCGTCGATATCGTCATGGAGCTGGTCGACGAGTTGCACGGCCTGCGGGGAACGATGGGCAAGCTGATGACCGCCATCGGCAAACAGGAGCGGGATGTTCAGCGCCGGCTGTTCGAAAGCCTCGAGGAGATCGACCGGTTTTAGCCAAAACCAGCTTCTACCTGGTGAACCAATAGCGGACGATGTGGAAGAACAGCGGTGCGGCGAAGGTGATGGAGTCCAGGCGGTCAAGCACGCCGCCATGGCCCTCGATCACATAGCCCCAGTCCTTGGCATTGAGATCGCGCTTGATGGCCGAGAGCACGAAGCCGCCGAAGAAACCCGCGACGACGATGACCGTGCTGATGGCAGCGGCCTGCAGCGGCGAAAACGGCGTCAGGCGATAAAGCAGTGTTCCGACGAGAATGGCCGAGGCGCCGCCCCCGACCAGCCCTTCGATCGTCTTCGACGGGCTGATATTCGGCGAGAAACGGTGCTTTCCGAGGAGCTTGCCCCAGACATACTGGAAGACGTCGCTGAGCTGCACGACCACGACCAGATAGACGAGAAGGAGCGCCGACGGCGTGCCGGTCTCCAGCATGAGCAGGGCGGGAGCGTGGCTGATCGAATAGACCGTCAGCATCAGTCCCCATTGCACCCTGGCGCTGCGGGCGAGGAATTCGTTGACGTCACCCGTCAAGGTCGCCACCGCCGGCAGGATCAGGAAGGCATAGACCGGGATGAAGATCGCAAACAGGCCGTACCACTCCGTTCCGAGCAGCACGTAATGCAGCGGCAGCACAACGAAGAAGGACAGGAAAAGCGCCAGATGATCGCCGCGCCGCGATGGTGTCAGGGTCCAGAATTCGCGAAGCGCCATAAAGGACAGGAATGCGAACAGGATGACCGTCGCCGTGTCGCCGAGCAGGATCGCGCCGCCGAACACCGCGACCATGATCCACCAGGAGCGGATACGGGCGTTGAGGTTTTGGACGGTGGCGATGGAGCCGGGTTCGGTCGCGCGCCGCTGAAGGACAAAACCGATGGCCGAGGCGACGGCAAGCAGGCCGAGGATGGCGGCCAGCACGATGGAGAAAAGGCTGGTCATGCGGCATGCCCCCCATCCGCGAGCTCAATGACCGCGGCGCGGGCACGAGCCAGGAATTCGGTCTTTTCCTCGCCTGGTTCGACGCGCAGCGGCTTGCCGAAGCGCGCCGTGCAGGTGATCGGGACGATCAGCATGCTTCCCTTCGGCAGGATGCGCTGCAGGTTGTCGAGATGGATCGGCACGAGATCGACATCCGGAAAACGGCAGGCGAGGCGATAGATGCCGCTGCGGAACGGGGCGATCTCATCGGTGGTGCTTCTCGTTCCCTCAGGAAAAATCAGGATCGAATGCCCCTCCTCGAGCAGACGCTCTACCGGAGCCAGCGGATCGCTGTCCGGCGGAGGCTTGCGGTCTATCAGGACGGCACGCAGGCATTTCTCCGCGATGAAACGGCGAAAGGCGCTGGTTCCCCAATAATCGCGCGCCGCAACCGGATGGGTCATGCGGCGCACCTGATATGGCAGGGCGGCCATGACGGCGACGGTATCGATGTGGCTGTTGTGATTGGCGAAATAGATGCGGCGGCTGGGATCGGGCGCGCAGCCCCGCCACTCGCTTCGGGCGCCGACCAGGATACGGACGAACAGCACGAGAAGGCGACGGATGAGCGCGATCATAGTCTCTCCAGGGAACGGGCAAGCGTTATCGTGCGTGTGATGCAGGTGACAAGGCTGCCGGCCGCGATGACCGCGGATGCCAAGATCAGCGACCAGTGGCTGCCTGATGCCAGCGTCTCGACGCTCTGGGCGAGGAGGCCCGCCGTCAGCACCGCCATGCGGCGCTGCTTGGCCATGATGCCGCTGAAGTCCTGGGGAAGACCGACCGATCCTCCAAAGACCCTGATATAGGCGGTGAGTGCGGCGAGCAGCGCAGCCAGCCAGCCGAGCCAGCCAAAGCCGCAGGCATAGCCAGCCGCGACGAGAAACAGGCTGTCGGCGACCCGGTCGGGGAATTCATTATAGAGCGGCCCGCTCTTGGTTTTCTTGCCGCCTTCGATCGCGACCATTCCGTCCAGCAGATTGCAGACGAGCCGCAGTTGCACCGAGATCGCGGCGCAAACCATGGCAGTCGGATGTGTTGTGAAAACAATGAGCGCCGCGCCTATGCCCGCGAATACGACCGATAAAAGCGAAATGCCGTTCGGCGTCGCGCCGCTGCGCGCCAGCCACGCGCTGAGGCCGATGGCCCAGGACGACGACCGGCTCGCGATCGGTCGCCGCGAGGCGCCTTCTTCTTCCCCCATTATCATTTTCCCCAACCCCTATCCTCCCTGCATATCCTGCCAATGTCGTCGCGCCAAGTCGTAACGCCCTGTATATTCGGCCCAGGGTCTGTCGCGCTGACCCGGAAAAGCGCTTTTTTTGGAAGAGAGCCCTGACTTCTTGAGAACTTGCCGGCGTAGCGTGCCATGCCACGTCCTTTCAACTAAGCCGTGACGCTATCCGAACTCGGAAAAAATTGGCTGATGAAGACAGGCTGCACTGGGGAGTGAACAGCCTGATTTTTAAGCCTGTTTGCCGCTTGACACATTTTTGGGCGCTACTATGATTTTTGAACCAAATGGTAAAAAAGGGGAACAATCAATGACCAAAGATATCCTGATTTCACGCCGGGCAGTGATCGCGTCCGGCATTGCGCTTGGGGTCAGCGGCTTTGCCCCGCTGGCAAGGGCTGCTGCACCGCTGAAGGTTGCCGGCATCCATGCGTCGCCGGTCGAAAACGCCTGGAACTCCTGTCTGCACAAGGCGTTGCAGGACGCCGCCAAGGAAGGCGTGATCGAATATGTCTTCTCCGAAGGCGTCTCCGGCACCGATTATCCGCGCGCCATGCGCGAATATGCCGAACAGGGCAACAAGCTGATCATCGGCGAGGCCTATGCGGTGGAGAAAGAAGCCCGGCAGGTCGCGGTCGACTATCCCGATACCGCTTTCGTGCTGGGTTCGAGCGGCGAGCAGGCCGGCGACAATTTCGGCGTCTTCGGCACCTGGAACCATGACGGCGCCTATCTCGCCGGCATGCTGGCCGGCAAGATGACCAAGTCGAATGTCGTCGGTTCAGTCGGCGCCATTCCGATCCCCGAGGTCAACATGCTGATCAATGCGTTCGCGGCAGGCGTCAAGTCCGTCAATCCCGATGCCAAGCATCTCGTCTCCTTCATCGGTACCTTCTTCGATCCGCCGAAGGCCCGCGAAGCCGGCCTTGCCCAGATCGATGCCGGCGCCGACATTCTGTTCGGCGAGCGTATCGGCACCGCCGATGCCGCCAAGGAACGCGGCATCAAATCGGTCGGCTCGCTGATCGACTATACGCCACGTTATCCGGATACGGTGTTTGCCAACGCCATGTGGTACTTCCGCCCAATCCTGGACGCTGCGATCGCCGATGTCGCTGCCGGAAAGCCGGTCGGCCGGAACTACACCTCCTACGGCCTGATGAAGGAAGGCGGCAGCGATATCGTCTTCGTGAAGGGCGTGGCGCCCGCCGAGGCTGAGGCTGCGATGGAAGCCAAGCGGGCGGAGATCAAGGCCGGCAGCTTCGAAGTTCCGAAGATGATGGACGAGCCGAAGTAATTCGGCTGATGCGTGGCGATGCGACGGATCTGGCGGCAGCGATCAGGCATGGCAGCCTGAGCGCTGCGGAGGCGATGCAGGCGTCCCTTGCCGCAGCCGTGCTGCAGGAGCCGCTCGGCGCCATCGCCTATCTCGATGCCGCCATGGGCCTTGCCTCGGCCGACGACCGCGACAGTGAGCGGCGGAGCGCGCCCGATCGCTTTGCCGCGAGGCCCTTTGCCGGCGTGCCGACCTTGGCGAAGGATCTTGGCGGCCCCTTTGCCGGGCTGCCGGTAACGGCCGGTTCCGGTCTTTTCGAAAGAAAGGGCGGCGAAGCGGATTCCGATCTGGCTGCCCGGTTCCGCGACGCCGGCTTCTGTCTGTTCGGCCTGACGACGAGCCCGGAATTCGGCCTGTCGCTCGCCAGCGAACCGGTGATCGGGCCGATCTGTCGCAACCCACTCGATCCGGCACGCACCGCGGGCGGCTCCTCCGGCGGTGCGGCGGCAGCGGTTGCCGCCGGGATCGTCGCGATTGCGCATGCCACCGATGCCGGCGGCTCGATCCGTGTGCCAGCCGCCTGCTGTGGCCTCGTCGGACTGAAGCCGACGCGCGGCGCCATCCCGGGCGGGCCATCCTTCGGCAACCACTTGGCCGGTATCGCAAGCGAACTCGCGGTCTGCCGTTCGGTGCGGGATACGGCGCTGATTTTCGACAGGCTGAGCGGCAAATCGCGAGGACCTTTTCCCGACCCCTCCCCTATCGATATTGACAATGGCCATTTGCGGATCGGCCTGCTTGTTGATACCGGCTCGGCCTATCCGACGGAGGACGATCGGCTCGCAGCCGTCGAGGCTGCGGCGCGTGCGCTGGAGGGCGACGGACACGAGATCGTTCCGCTGAACTGGGCCGAATTCGAATGGAGCGTCGCTGCCAGTGGCAGCACCTTCGCCGATATCGTCTCGGTCAACCTTGCAGCACTCATCAAGGCGGCGGCTCTTGATGAAAGCAGGGCCGAGTCTCTCACGCAGGCCTTCGCGGCGCGCGGACGGGCATTCTCAGCGACATCGCTCTGGAGCACGCTTGATGATGCCGTCCTGGTGAGCCGTAACCTCTGGGCACTGTTCGACAGGGTCGATTGCATCCTCATGCCGATGCTGTCCTCCGCGCCTCTTGCGATCGGTTCCTTTCCGTCCGATCATGCCGACACGGATCTGCATCTCGAGCGGATGGCGGCATTTGCGCCGCTTGCCTGCCTCGCCAATATTTCGGGTTTTCCTGCTTTGACACTGCCTTTCGGACAGGATGAGCACGCCATGCCGCTGCCGGTGCAGATCATGGCGCCGATGGGCCACGAGCCGCGCCTCCTGTCGCTTGCCGCACGCCTGGAGGCCGAGGGGCGGTGGCAGCACCGTTTTCCGGTCGCGGGATTGCCGTCATGACCGGGCCTGTGCTGGAGATAACAGGCGTCAGCAAGCGTTTCGGCGACAATCTTGCCAATGACGATATCTCGATGACGCTCGCCAAGGGTGAGGTCGTCGCCCTGCTCGGCGAGAACGGTGCGGGCAAGACCACGCTGATGAGTATCCTTTTCGGCCATTACATGCCGGATGCAGGCCGAATCCTGATCGAGGGCACGGAGGTGCCGCAGGGCAAGCCGCGTGCGGCGATCCGCGCCGGCGTCGGCATGGTGCATCAGCATTTTTCGCTCGCGCCCAATCTGACCGTTCTCGAAAATGTCATGACCGGCACGGAAAGACTGTGGTCCTGGCGCTCGGCGACGTCGGCGGCGCGGAAGAAGCTGCTCACAATTTCCGGACGCTTCGGCCTCAAGGTCGATCCGGATGCCCGCCTTGGCGACCTGTCGGTCGGCGAGCAGCAGCGCGTCGAGATCCTCAAGGCGCTCTATAACGATGCCCGCATCCTGATCCTCGACGAGCCGACGGCAGTGCTGACCAATATCGAAGCCGAACGGCTGTTCACGACGCTGAGGGAAATGGCCCACCAAGGCCTGTCGCTGATCTTCATCTCGCACAAGCTTGACGAGGTGATGGCCGCGGCCGACCGCATCGTGGTCTTACGCGGCGGTAGGATGGTCGCCGAACGCAAGGCGTCGGAAACCAGCAAGGCGGAACTCGCCGAACTGATGGTCGGGCGCCGTGTGACGCGGCCCGTGCGCGAACCGTCGACACCCGGCGCCGTTGCTCTTGAAGCGGCCGATGTGACGGTGCGCACCGGCGGCATCGATCGGCTGAAGTCGGTCAGCTTCCGGCTGCATCAAGGAGAGATCCTCGGCATCATCGGCATTTCGGGCAATGGCCAGGCGACATTGGCGCATCTTCTCTCCGGTATGCTGGCTCGGAACGCCGGCGACCTGCTGCTGTTTGGCGAAGCCATCGGCAATCTCGGCGTCGCCGATGTCGTCGATGCCGGCATCGGACGCATTCCCGAGGACCGCAACGAGGAGGGCGTGATCGGCGAAATGGCGATCTGGGAAAACGCCGTGCTGGAGCGCCTCGCCTCGCCTGCCTTTTCGCGCCATGGCCTCGTCAACCGCAAGGCGGGCATGGCCTTTGCCAGGGAGATCATCGACGGCTTCGATGTCCGCGGCGGCGGGCCAGCCATCCGCACCCGGCTGCTTTCCGGCGGCAATATGCAGAAGCTCATTCTCGGCCGCAACCTGCATCGGCGGCCGCGTATCCTGATCGCTGCGCAGCCGGCGCGCGGTCTCGACGAAGGGGCCGTGGCGGCCGTGCACGCACGCCTGCTCGAAGCCCGCCGGCAGGGCACCGCCGTGCTGCTGATCTCGGAAGACCTCGATGAGGTGATCGCGCTTGCCGATCGCATACAGGCGATCGTTGTCGGCCGTCTGTCCCCGCCCGTCGCGGCCGAAAGCGCCGACGCCCGCAGGCTGGGGCTGATGATGGCCGGCGAATGGCAGGAAACCCCAGAGGTCGGCCATGCGATTTGAACGCCGCGAGCACCGTCCGCTTTACCTGCTGATCGTCACGCCCGTGATCGCGGTGATCGCAGCGCTGGCGCTGGCCGGCATCCTGATATCAATCGCCGGCGCGCCTGTTATCGATGCCTATTGGCGTATTCTGACCGGTGCCTTTGGCTCGCGGCTCTCGGCGACCGAAACGCTGACGCGGGCAACGCCGCTGATGCTGACGGGGCTTGCCGCCGCCGTCGCTTTCCGGGCGCGGCTCTGGAATATCGGCGCCGAGGGCCAGTTCTATCTCGGCGCCATCGCCGTTGCCGCGGCAAGCTCGAAGCTGCTCGGCAATCTTCCCGCCCCCATCCTCATTCCGCTGCTGTTGCTGGTCGGCGCGATTGCCGGCATGGTGCTGATCCTGATCCCGCTCTGGCTCAGGCTGCGCTTCTCCGTCGATGAGGTCGTCACCAGCCTGCTCCTGAATTTCATCGCTGTGCTGTTCGTCTCGATGCTGATCGATGGCGTCCTCAAGGATCCGCTGGCCTTCGGCTGGCCGCAGTCGCAATCCGTCAGTGATCATGCCATGCTGCCGAAGCTGATCGCCCGCTCGCGCCTGCATATCGGCTTTGCGATCGCGATCGCTCTGGCCGTCGTCGTCCATTTCATCCAGTCCCGCACCGTGTTCGGCATGCAGTCGCGCGCAGCAGGCCTCAATCCCGCTGGTGCAGTCTTTGCCGGCGTCCCGCTCGGCAGAACGCTGGTGAAGGTCGCCTGTCTCTCGGGCGGGCTTGCAGGGTTGGCGGGAGCGATCGAGGTCATGGGCGTCAAGGGTTATGTGACGACCGATCTGTCGCCGGGCTTCGGCTATGCCGGTATTGTTGTCGCCATGCTCGCCAACCTCAATCCGCTCGGTGTCGTCTTCGCCGCCATTTTCACGGCCACCATGTTCGTGGGTGCGGACGGCATGAGCCGTGGCCTCGGCATCCCGACCTATATCGCTGATGTCACGGTGGCGCTGTCGCTGCTGACGATGCTGATTGCCTTGTTCTTCACCCAATACAGGATCCGGCGATGATGCAGCTGTTCGACATCATTGCTTCCGCCGGGCTCTGGGCGGCAATCCTGCGGATCGCCACGCCGCTGATTTTCGGCACGCTCGGCGCCCTGCTTTGCGAACGGGCCGGTGTGCTCAATCTCGGCATCGAAGGCATCATGACCTTCGGCGCGATGATTGGCTGGCTTTCCGTCTATCACGGCGCCGATCTCTGGACCGGCCTGCTGATTGCGGCGCTGGCCGGCGGCGTCTTCGGTCTGCTGCATGCAGGCCTGACGGTGACGCTCGGCCTCTCCCAGCACGTCTCCGGTCTCGGCGTCACGCTGTTTGCCTCCAGCTTCAGCTACTATGTCTTCCGGTTGATCGTGCCGCTTGCCAATACCCCACCCACCATCGTGCCGTTCCAGCCGATCGCCATTCCGGGTCTCTCGACGCTGCCTTTCATCGGGCCGGCCTTCTTCACCCAGACGGCGCCGACCTATCTGGCGATCATTATTGCCCTGCTGATGGCCTACATCATCTTCCGCACGCCCGTCGGCCTTGCAATCCGCATGACCGGCGAGAACCCGCATGCGGCCGAAGCCCAGGGCGTCAATCCGATGAAGGTGCGTTATGGCGCCGTCATCATGGGAAGCGCGCTGATGGGAATGGGCGGCGCCTTCCTGACATTGTCGGCGTTCAACAGCTTTTTCCCGACCATGGTGCAGGGGCGTGGCTGGATCTGCATCGCGCTCGTCGTCTTCGCTTCGTGGCGGCCGGGCCGCGCGCTGTTCGGCGCCCTGCTCTTTGCCTTCTTCGACGCCTTCCAGCTTCGGCTGCAAACCGCACTCAGCGGGCTCGTGCCCTATCAGCTGTTTCTGATGACGCCCTATATCCTTTCCATTGCCGCCCTTGCTGTCATGGCCCGCCGCGCCCGCGTTCCGCAGGCACTGATGCAGCCCTATCGCCGCGGCGAACGATGAAACCGCCCACACTCAATGAGGCTCCGATGTTCGATCTGATCGTCAGAAATGCAAATCTCCCCGATGGCCGAAAGGGTATTGATATTGGCATCCAGGGCGGCAAGATCGTTGCCATTGAGAGTAATCTCCAGGCGCAGGCGGGAGAAGAAATCGACGCGACCGGCCGGCTGGTCAGTCCGCCTTTTGTCGATCCGCATTTCCATATGGACGCCACCCTATCGCTCGGCCTGCCGCGCATGAACGTGTCCGGCACGCTGCTCGAAGGCATAACGCTCTGGGGGGAGCTGCGCCCGATCGTGACGAAGGAGGAACTGGTCGATCGCGCGCTGCGCTATTGCGATCTGGCGGTCACGCAGGGCCTGCTCTTCATCCGCAGCCATGTCGATACCAGTGATCCCAGGCTTGTAACCGTCGAGGCGATGATCGAGGTTCGCGAGAAGGTCGCGCCCTATATCGATCTACAGCTGGTCGCCTTTCCCCAGGACGGTTATTACCGCTCGCCGGGCGCGATCGACGCGCTCAACCGCGCCCTCGACATGGGCGTCGATATCGTCGGCGGCATTCCCCATTTCGAACGGACGATGGGCGAAGGTACGGCGTCGGTCGAGGCGCTCTGCCGGATCGCCGCCGATCGCGGCCTGCCGGTCGATATCCATTGCGACGAAACCGACGATCCGCTCTCGCGCCATATCGAGACGCTGGCTGCGGAAACCATCCGCTTCGGCTTGCAGGGGCGCGTCGCCGGCTCGCATCTGACCTCGATGCACTCGATGGACAATTACTACGTCTCCAAGCTCATTCCGCTGATGGCGGAGGCCGAGATCAACGTCATCCCCAATCCGCTGATCAACATCATGCTGCAGGGCCGGCACGACACCTATCCGAAGCGCCGCGGCATGACCCGCGTGCGCGAATTGATGGATGCCGGGCTCAACGTTTCCTTCGGGCACGACTGCGTCATGGACCCCTGGTATTCGATGGGATCGGGCGACATGCTGGAGGTCGGCCATATGGCGATCCATGTCGCGCAGATGGCCGGCATCGACGACAAAAAGAGGATCTTCGACGCACTGACCGTCAATTCGGCGAAGACGATGGGGCTTGCAGATTACGGCTTGGAAAAGGGATGCAACGCCGACCTCGTCATCCTCCAGGCCAGCGACACGCTGGAAGCGCTGCGGCTGAAGCCGAACCGCTTGGCGGTCATCCGCCGCGGCAAGGTCATCGCCCGCTCGGCGCCGCGCATCGGCGAGCTTTTCCTCGACGGACGCCCGGCACGGATCGACGGCGGGTTGGATTACGTGCCTCGTTATTGAGATGCTGCGGAGGCTTTCCGGCTTACCGGAGGAGCTTCCATCTGCGCCAAAATAAAAGGGCCGCGAAGGCGACAGAAAATCCCTGGAAAATCAGAGCTTCCGGTACTGTCGCGGAATTTAGGAATTACGCGACGGTATGATGCCGAACCGTCTCCTAAGCATAGGCTAGGCACCAGCCGGGAGCACGAACCCAACATCGCTCGACCGGCACCTCATCAGTACGATACAGCCGGGTCACCCGCTTGTGCTCCCCGCTTTCGAACGCCGCCGCGAGCGCTTTTTCCGATTCCTCATCGCGCATTCCTTCACAGGGGAAGATGGCGACCGGCGAAATCCATTGCGCGTGAAATCCTCACCCCTGCGCATCACGAGGAACACCGCACCGCGAAGGTGCATGTTGCTCCAATTGCTGCTGGTAAATCCAAGATCGGTCGTAAGCGGTAGGATCAGCCTTCCGCCATTATTGAGCCGGTCCAGCCAGATATTCGCGGGCCGGGTCGCGCCCGCGTTCACATAGATCACATCGGCTGTATCGAAAGCCACGGAACTGCCATCGCCCGGAACTACGGAAACATTCGGATAGGGAGCGAGATTTGCTTTCGCGCGTGCGGCAAGCTCCGGCTCGAACTCGATCGCCGTCACCTTGCCGGATGCGCCAACGAGTTTCGCCATGATCGCAGAATAGTAGCCGGCACCAGCGCCAACATGCACGATATGCTCGCCCGCTCGCGGCGCAGCCTGCGAAAGCAGGAAGGCATGAAGTGACGGTTGTCCGTTGTTGATGTGGCGCTCAGGGACGATACCAACAACGTCATCCGTGTAGAGGTAAACCGGGTCGGCGGCCGGGGTCGGAACATAGGCTTTTCGCATTCGGAAGATCGGCCACGGACCGGGACCAAGGAAATCTTCCCGCGGCACTTCGGCAAAAGCTGTTTCAACACGCTCATCGGCAACTCTCGCAGCCGCCGTGATCTGCTTCGCATAAGCTCGCCGCACGATCTTCATTTCATCAGGTGTCATCGGCAGAACCGACTCCATGGATTCCTGTCGCGAAAGTCCCGAAACATGTGACAGATATGATCCAAGTCAATGTCGACCTGCAAAGTCCGCTCTAGGCGTCCTCGCCTCCTGCCATGAACGGCCGAGATGGGGTCGGAGCCGGCCGTTCAAATGTTGCAAAAATCCTAAGTTCGCGACAAAAATCGCCACCGCAGAAAAATCGGGGAAATTTCTGTCTCAAAGCAATTCACGTTTTGGGTTACGGGCTGGGCGAAACCGTGCCCACTACAATCCGCCCTGGCCCGGAGCTTTACTTCTTCGAGGCCTCGTAAAGCGCTTTTGTTTCCGCGTTCATCGGGTACAGGCCGGGCAGCGATACGCCTTCATCGATCCTAGTCATGATCCAGGCTTCCATGCGCTCCTGTTCCGGCGCTTCGGCCAGCACCGCCTCCAGCAGATCGGCCGGGATCAGTACCGCGCCGTCCTGGTCGACGACGATGATGTCGTCAGGGAAAACAGCCACGCCGCCGCAGCCGATCGGCTGCTGCCAGGCGACGAAGGTGAGGCCGGCGACGGATGGGGGTGCTGCGACGCCGCGGCACCAGACCGGCAGGTTGGTGTCGAGCACGCCGGCAAGGTCGCGTATGACGCCGTCGGTGACGAGTGCGGCAACGCCTCTCTTCTGCATGCGGGCGCAGAGGATATCGCCGAAGATGCCGGCATCGGTGACGCCCATCGCGTCGACGACGGCGACACAGCCTTCCGGCATCGCTTCGATCGCGGCGCGCGTCGAGATCGGCGAGGCCCAGGATGCCGGCGTCGCCAGATCTTCGCGAGCCGGAACGAAGCGCAGGGTGAAGGCCGGGCCGACGATGCACGGCTGGCCGGGCTTCAGGGGAACGGCGCCGCGGATCCAGACGTTCCGCAGGCCCTTCTTCAGAAGAACGGTCGTCAGGGTCGCCGTCGAGACGGTCTTGAGGGTTGCTATCGCTTCAGCGCTGAGGGCCATCGGGTATCGGTTCCAATTCGGTTTCTGTCAGATGCTCTGGATCATGCCGCCATCGACGCGGATCACCGATCCGGTGAGATAGGAGGCAGGTTCGCTTGCCAGGAAGGTGACGACATTGCCATATTCTTCCGGCCGGCCATAGCGGCCGAGCGGAATGCTGCCGGTGCTCTCAGTGACGACGTCATCGACGGAGCGGTTTTCGCGTTTGGCCTTCTGCTCGTCGAGGAAGGTGATGCGGCCGGTGGCAATGCGGCCCGGCAGGACGATGTTGACGGTGATGCCGTCGCGCCCGACCTCACGCGCCAGTGTTTTCGACCAGCCGACCAGCGACAGGCGCAGCGCGTTGGAGAGGCCGAGATTGGGGATCGGCGCGACCACGCCCGACGAGGTCGAGGTGACGATGCGCCCCCATTTGCGCGCCCGCATCTGCGGCAGCACGCGGTCGGTGATTGTTATGACGGAGAGCACCATGCTCTGGAAATGCTGGCTCCAGACCGCCGGATCCTGACCGGAGACGGTGGTCGGCGGCGGGCCACCGGTATTGTTGACGAGGATATCGACCGGTCCGAACTGGCGCTCGATTGCAGTGACATGCGCATCGATCGAACCGAGATCGGAAAGATCCCATTGCAGTGCCAGCGCCTTGCCACCTTCGGATTCGACCGCAGCCGCGGTCTTCTCAGCGGCGGCGAGATCGATATCTGCCGCAGCGATTCTGGCGCCTTCGCGCGCAAGCTTGACGGCAATCGCGCTGCCCAGTCCGCCGCCGGCGCCAAGCACCAGGGCCGTCTTGTCCTTCAGGCCGAAATCCATTCCGTTCGTCTCCTCATATGGTCGGGCCATCTTTCGGAGCAATCGATCGTAAATAAAATATGGCTTCTGCTTCGTTCAAGAGATAGAAAAACTATCGATGGACACACGTTTTCTCGATACCTTCATTGTCGTTGCCGAGCGGCACTCGCTGGCGGAGGCGGCCCAGCGGCTGAACCTCACGCCTGCCGCCGTTGCCCAGCGCATCCGCGCATTGGAGGCCGAGCTCGGGGTGCGGCTGCTGGTGCGTTCCGGCCGCGTGATGCGGCCGACGGAGGCGGGTTTTGCCATTCTCGACCGCTGCAGGGATCTGGTGCGCGATACACGCGACCTGAAGGCGATGGCCGGCACCGCGACGATTTCGGGCGAGATGCGGATCGGGGCGATCAATACGGCGCTGACCGGCCTCGTTCCCGACATTCTCCACCGTCTCGCCCAGGATTACCCGCTGATCGAGATCTTCCTCAAGCCAAGCGCGTCAATGGACCTCTATGCCGAGGTCCTGAACGGCACGCTGGACGCAGCCTTCATCATCGAGCCGCGATTTCCGATGCAGAAGACGCTGACCTTCAACAAGCTGCGCCAAGAACCCCTGGTGCTGATCGCTCCGCGGGATTGCGAAGGGGCGGATCCGCTCGAACTGCTGCAGACCCTGCCCTTCATCCGCTACGACCGCAACCAGTGGGGTGGTCACATCGCCGACGAGTATCTGCGCGAGATCGGCATCCGCCCGGTCGAGCGTTATGAGCTCGACGCGCTGGAGGCAATCGCGGTGATGGTGGACCGCGGTCTCGGAATCTCGATCGTGCCGGATTGGGCGCCGCCCTGGCCGGCTGGCCTTGATATCCTCAAGCTGCCCCTGCCCCGCTCGTCCGCCGTGCGCACCGTCGGCATCGTGGTGACGCGATCCTCGCCGAGGACAAATCTCGTCGCCGCGCTTCTGGAAACCAGCCGCGCGGCGATGGGAGCCTGATCAATTTCAGGCGATCTTCTGGCGGACCGGCAGTTTCCAGCCGGGCCGGACGAAATGGCAGGTATAGCCGTTCGGAATCCGCTCCAGATAATCCTGATGCTCGGGTTCGGCTTCCCAGAAATCGCTGACCGGCACGACTTCGGTGACGACCTTGCCGGGCCAGAGGCCCGATGCATCGACATCGGCGATCGTATCTCTGGCGACGCGCTCCTGCTCAGGGGTGACGTAGAAGATTGCCGAGCGGTAGCTCAAGCCGACGTCGTTGCCCTGGCGGTTGCGCGTGCTCGGGTCGTGGATCTGGAAGAAGAATTCGAGGATTTCCCGATAGCTGATCCTTGCGGGGTCGAAGATAATCTCGATCGCCTCGGCATGGGTTCCGTGGTTGCGGTAGGTGGCATTCGGCACATCGCCGCCGGTATAGCCGACGCGGGTCGAAATCACGCCCTTGTATCGGCGGATGAGGTCCTGCATGCCCCAGAAGCAACCACCGGCGAGGACTGCACGTTCTTCGGTCATTGGATATCTCCTTTTCCGCAAGAGATAGTGTCTCCTGCCGCCGATTTCCACACGGTGCAAAGAGCACAGCTGTGCAATTTTCCTGCCGAGACGCCCGAACCGCTGTTCCAGCTTACTGTTCCCGTCGAGGATGGGCCGGTGATGCTGGCCGCCCGCCCGGAAGCACTGACGATCCGTCCCGTGGACCGGCCTGATGCCGCAACAGTCCATCGCGCCGTCGATTTCGGCACCCACAAGATGGTCGATGTCGATCTTGCCGACGGCAGCCGTCTGAAGGCGATGGTGGCGCCGGACGATCGCATCCGGACCGGGATGAGGGTCGAGCCGAGCTTCGCCGGCTTTTTCGTCTTTCGCGACAACGAGCTCGTCCATCAGTCGATGCCGACAAAGGGCGATGTGGAGATCGAAGAACTCCTGCGGGTTTAGACGCTCGGATTGCGCCGGTTCACGCCTTGCTCTGGAAGCCTTCCAGCAGCCAGGGATGCAGTGCCTTGCTGGCGGCAAGGATATCGCCCCGCCCGTTGACTTCGGCCCCGGAAAACCGGGTGACGATACCGCCCGCCTCTTCGACCAGCAGCGCCGAGGCGCCGAAATCATGGATGGCGAGCCCGTCTTCGAAGAATCCGTCCAGCCGGCCGCAGGCGACATAGGCAATCGACAGGGCCGCCGAGCCGAGGCGGCGCACACCCGCCGTATTCGCCATCAGGCGTTTGATCGCGTCGAAATAGGTCTCTTCCGCAACCGCCTTGATCTGGCCGGGGATCGGCAGGCCGGCGCCGACGAGCACATTCTCGATGTCGCCGACATCGGCGCAGCGGATACGCTCGCCGTTGAGATAAGCGCCGCCGCCGATTTCGGCGCTGAACAGCTCGTCCTGCATGGCGTCGTAGACGACGCCCATGACGAGCCTGCCGCTTTCGACGATCGAGATCGTCATGCCGAAATGCGGAATACCCCAGGCGTAATTGGTCGTGCCATCGATCGGGTCGATGTAAATGATCGGCGTTTCAGGACCCGCCGTGCGGTTGCCGACGGCTTCTTCCCCCTGGATGGCATAGTCCGGGAAGGCCTTCGTCATCTCGTTGACGATGGTCCGCTCGACGGCGACATCGATTTCGGTCTGATAATCGCGCGGCGCCTTGGCGAGCATTTCTGCCGACGTTCGTCGCCGCAGCGAGCCGCGGGCGGTTTCGCCCGCCTTCAATACCGTTTCTGCAAGCACAACGAGGCGGGACGAGGCGGTCGGGGAAAGACGCGCGGAAATCGAGGGTGATGTCATGAGGAAAGTCCGGATGCTGCTGATATGACGGAGTGAATCGCGAAGAGCCCATCCCTTCGCAGAGGCTGATGATGGTTTTATGAAGCTGCACGCCACACGGAGCCGGCTATCTCAGGATCGCTTCAAGCTCGGAAATGGTCGGAAACGCCTTTCTCGTTCCATGTCTTGAGACGGTGATGGCCGCGGCCGCGGCTGCGTGTTCGATGGCTAGACGGTCCAGCCTCTGCCCGCGCATCACGCAGGATGCCAGTGCTGCGGCCATGAAGGTATCGCCTGCGCCCGTTGTATCCACAACATCGCAGACCTGGGCCGGTACTTCGACACTATCGTGCCGGTTCACGAGCATCGCGCCGTCGCTGCCGAGCGTCAGAACGACGTCTCGCAGGCCCCGGCTTAGCAGATATTCGGCAGCCTGCCCGCCCGTCGTTCCCGTCAGGGTCTGCGCCTCGCCCTTGTTGAGGAAGGCGATGTCGATCAACCCCCAAAGATCAGAGAAATAAGAGCGCACCGGCGAGGGATTGAAGGCGGTGACCATGCCCATCGCTCTTGCATGCTCCAGGATATCGCGGGTCGTCTGGTCGGACAGATTGCCCTGCAGCATCATAAGATCGCCAGGGCCGGCCGTCGACAGGATCCGCCTGACATCGGACAGGGACAGGCTCTGCGCCGCTTCCGTCGTCGTGACGATGGCATTTTCGCCGCCCGGCAGCCGGAAGATGATCGAGACATCGCTCGATGCATTTTCCATTTCGATCAGTTCGCTCCGAAGCGGTTCGTCCGCGAGGTAATGGCGTATTGTATCGGCCCTCGCATCCCTGCCGATGGGCGCCACCAGCGTTGTCGGAACGCCGCAGCGGGCCATGACGACCGCCTGGTTCGTGCCCTTGCCGCCGAGATCGCTGCCACCGGCATTGCCGAGGATGGAGGCACCGATAACGGGAAGTTCGGAGACCGCGATGGTTTCGTCGATGGCGACGTTACCGACTATGTAGGCGCGCATGCATCCGCTTTCGCAAGGTGAAGCTAAAGATAAGGCGCATCGTGAAAATCGATCTCGAGTTGCATCGCCCGGCCGAAGATTGCGCTGAGCCGCGCTTTCTCATCCTCTTCCAGCGTTTCTCCTGCCATGTCGAGTTCATTCTTCAGCCATTGCGCCTGGGCGGCGAAATTCGGATCGACATGCAGGTCGACCCATTCCTTCAAGAGGGGATCGCTGATCGGGCGGTTAGCTGCTTCCTTCGACCAGGTCCAATACATCCACTCGGCCGCAAACATCGCCGCGACCGTGTCGAGGAAGCCGCCTTGGCGAGCGATTTCCAACATGCCGGCGCGAAAGGCCTCGACCTCGGCGATGCCGGTGTCGAAGGACGAGGGATCGATGCCGCGGCCGGCGAAGGTGCGTTCGAAATAGGCGATCTGCTCGTTGGCAAGCGCGTCGAGAACCGCGATCAGCCAGCGCTTCTGCGTCATGGTGTTGGCGGTCGCCGCCGCATAGGCGAAGATCGAGATGGCGCTGTCGACGAAGGCGCCTTCATAGACGAGATAACGCTCGAAAGCCTCCTTGCTCAGCCTGTCGTTCTTCACGTCCTCGACAAAGCGGTGGTTCAGCATCGCGCCAAGGACAGCGTTGTTCTCGCGCAGGATGCGGGCCGAAAGGCTCTCTGCCGCCATGCTCAGCCCTCCAGGCCCGGTTCGGCCGCCGCGCGGAAGGCGCGCACGCGCTCGATATCGACCGGGTTCCACCAGACGCCGCCGTGTTTCAACGAAGACGCAACGATGACGCCATTGGTGCGGGCGAGAATATCGACGATATTGTCCTTGTTGACGCCGGAGCCGACGAGCAGCGGCAGGTGTGTCGCCGCGCCGATTTCCTCGATCTCCTCCATCGTTGCCGAATTGCCGGTCCGTTGGCCGGTGGCGATGACGCCGTCGGCATCGAAGAAGGCGAGATCGCGCGTCAGCTCCTGGATCGAACGGTCGGCGACGATGGCGTGGCTGCCATGCTTGACGTGGCTGTCAGCAAAGACCTTGATGTGTTCGGCCCTCAGCAGCGAGCGGTAGCGCATGGCTTCGGCGGCCCTGCCCTCCATAAAACCTTCATTGGCGACATAGGCATTGGCCCACTGATTGACGCGGATGAATTTGGCGCCACCGGCCATGGCGATGGCGAAAGCCGGGATCGGCGCATTGGCCAGCACGTTGACGCCGAGCGGAATGCCGGCCGCGCGCGCGATCCGGTCGGTGACGACAGACATGAAGCCGGTCGTCTCGGGGCCGATATCCTCGGGCTTCGAAAACGGCACATCGCCGTGATTTTCGATGATCAGCCCATGCAGGCCGCCTTCCATGCAGACTTCGGCGTCGCGCATGCAGGCGTCGTAAATCGCATTCATCGCAGCCCCCCGGTAGCGCGGCGCGCCCGGAAAGGCCGGGCAATGGATCATGCCGATCAGAACCTTGTCCCTGCCGAAGATATCCCTGATGGCGTGGGACGGCCTGTCCGAAATTTCCTGCATGTCATTCCTCCCTTTCCAATTCCTGGCGCGTGCCGACATCACGCCTGCTTTTCGGTGAGCCAGCCGAGGATGTTCTTCCAGAGCCGGCCGTAGCCCTCCCATTCACAGAAAGCGGGCGAGAGCCAGTGCGGGCCGATATCCGACGTCCAGGCCGCCGTCCGGCCAGTGCCATGCGTGCCGACGACGAGCAGCGGATGGCCGCCCTGATCCTCGGGCAGGCGCGCGACGATCTCGACATCGGCGCGGGCTCGCACTTCGACCTCATTGACGCCGAGAAGCACCGGCCAGGCGCCTTCAAGCCCCTGCACCGTCGGATGCTCCGGCTTCACCACCTCGGCAACCGTGCCCTCGGGGATCTCGACGCGGTCGTCGTAAGGCAGGCACGTGACGGGCAGCGTGTCTTCGACGGGGGTGCGCCGCCAGCGCGCCTTGCCGTCGATGCCCTGGAAGGAGAAGTAGCCGCCGACCATCAGCAGGCCGCCGCCCTTTTCCACCCATGCCTTCAGAAGTTTCAGCCGGTTCGGCACCGTGCGCGAATGCAGCCATACATCCGGCGGCAGCAGCAGCGAATTGGCGCCGATATCCGAGAGGATGATGGCGTCATAGGCATCGAGCCCCGCCATATCGAAGGGGAACTTCTCCACTGCCTCGTGCGCCGGCATATAGGTGAGCTCGAAGGCGCTGCCGGCGAGCGCTTTCACCAGCGGTTCGGCGCCGAGATGGAAGGTGACGCTGCCGAACTGGTCGAAGCCTTTGTAATGCGTGGCGGAGCTGACCCAGCTTTCGCCGACAAGGAGGATTTTCTTGGTCATGGTCTGCGGTTACCTGTGATCGATTGATTGGATGGAGCTACGCTCCGGCATGAAAGACGCGGCGCGGATTGCCGCGCATCATCTCGTCGAGAACCGTCCTATCGAGGCCGTGCCGCTCCAGACGGGGAAGAAAATGGCGAAGGATATAGGCGTAGCCATTGCCGCCGTAATGCGTCAGCATCATCTTCAGAAAGACGTCATGCGACAGAAGAATCCGGTTGAGATATCCGGCCTCGACGAGACGCACGATCGCACGCGCCGCCTCCTCGTCGCTCGGGCATTGCACCTGCTGGTCGGCATAGAAGAAATCCATGCCGATCATGTCGTATTCGATGAAGGCGCCACGCTCCGCCAGCTCGCTCTGATAGGCGATGTCGTCATGCGACGGGTTCATGTGGCAAAGCACGGTATGGCGGAGATCCGCCCCCTCTTCGGCGACCACGTCAAGCACGCGGTGGCCGAGACGGAACCAACCCGGCAGATGCACCATCAGGGGAAGCCCGGTCAGCACCTGCGCACGCGCCGCACCGCGTAGCGACTTTTCCTCCTCGGCGGTGAAATCCGAGGAGACGCCGATCTCGCCGATCAGGCCGATCCTGACGCCGGTGCCGTCGACGCCTTGCCTCGCCTCGCGGACAATTTCACCCGCGATCTCATCGACGCTCATTGCCGCGACGCCTTCCGGATGCGAGGAGCCGAGGTAATAACCCGCCCCCATCACGATGTTGAGGCCGGATGCTTTCGAGATGCGCTGGAGCGCCAGCGGATCACGGCCGATGCCCTTGCAGGTCGGCTCCACCACGGTGCGCCCGCCCGCCGTGGCGAAATCCTTGAGTTCGGTCACCGCCAGATGTTCGTCGTCGAGCGTGATATTGTGCTTGCTGACGAAAGGATCCTGCCGGAGTTCGCCGAGGATCTCCATGCAGACGAAGCTTTCGGCGAGATATTGCCGTTCCGGTGTCTTCGGCGCGTGCCACCAGCAGCGGCAATCGTTGAGGATATGCTCGTGCATCAGCGTCACGCCGAGCGCATCCGCCGAAATCGGGCCGGTGACGGTCATCACCTTGCCGGAGCGGACATGCGCTTCGGACAGGCTTTCTGCTGCCTGTTCGCTCATAGCTTCATCCTTTCCTGCCCAGCCGGAAATGGAAATTGGCCGTGAAGATGCGCGTGTTCAGCCAGATGGCGACGAGAATGATGGCGCCGGTGACGATCTGGGTGAAGAACGGCGATATGTGCATCAGGATCAGGCCATTGCCGATGACGGCGATGGTCAGCGTGCCGAGTACGGTGCCGAGAATGGTGCCGCGTCCGCCCATCAGCGACGTTCCGCCGAGCACGACGGCCGCGATCACCTGCAGCTCGAAGCCGACGGCGGCATTGGACGAGCCGGAGCCGAGGCGAGCGGCGATCAACAGGCCGGCGACGGCGCAGGCGACGCCGGAGATGATATAGACCGAGGCGATAATCCATTTGGCGGGCATGCCGACACGCCGCGCCGCCTCCGCATTGGAGCCGACCGCCACGACCTGGCGGCCATACTTGGTCGCGGTGATAACGACGTAACCGAGAATGGCGATGATGACGGCGATGACCGCGGGGATCGGGAAGCTGAGGATTTCGCCCCGGCCGAGCGCGAAGAAGCCCGGCGCATCCTTGATCGGAATGGAATAGCCCTGGGTCAGATAGAGCGCCAGACCGCGCAGGATCGATAGGCCGGCAAGTGTCACGATGAAGGCCGGGATGCCCTGATAGGCGACAAACCAGCCCTGGACCAGTCCCATGAAGCCGCCGAGCACGATCATGCCGATGACCACCGACGGCCAGGGAACACCCATCGCCATAACGATCGCCGCGACCGCGTTGATGAGGGCGACCTGCGAGCCGACCGAAAGATCGATGCCGCCGGTGATGATGACGAATGTCATGGCGATGGCGACGATCAGGATGGGAGCAGCCTGCCGCACGATGTTCAGGATGTTGCCGAGCGTGAAGAAGGTTTCGCTGCCGATCGAGAAGAAGATCATGCAGGCCAGAAAGAAGATGGCGATCGACAGGACCTGTGCGTGTTCGCCGAAGAAATCGGCGACGCGCGAGCCGTGGCCGCGTTCCGTATAAGCCGTCATTGTCTGGCTCCTTCACCGACGATCAGCCTGACGAGATCTTCGAGATTGGTGCTACCGATCTGCCGTTCGGCCACCTTCGTGCCCTCGTACATCACCGCAATTCGGTCACAGACCCGGAAGAGATCCTGCAGCCGGTGGGTAATGAGGATCACCGAAACCCCGTTCGCCTTGACGCGGTTGATCAGGGCCAGAACCGCTTCGACCTCGGCGACGGCAAGTGCCGACGTCGGCTCGTCCATGATCAGCACCTTCGGCTTGAAGGAGGCAGCGCGTGCGATCGCGATCGCCTGACGCTGCCCGCCGGAGAGCTGGGCGACCTTGCCGGTCAGCCTCGGGATGCGGATCTCAAGCGAATCCAGCATCTTGCGGGCTTCGGACAGCATCGTCCTGGTGTCGAGAAACGGCCCGCGGCTGAGTTCGCGGCCGAGGAAGAGATTACCTACGACATCGATATGGTCGCAGAGACTGAGATCCTGGAACACCATTTCGATGTTTCTGCCACGCGCATCCGCGGGGCCGGAGAAGCGAACCTCTTCGCCTTCCATACTGATCGTGCCGGCATCGGGAATGTAGGTTCCCGAGATGATTTTCGTCAGCGTCGATTTGCCGGCGGCGTTATCGCCGACAAGGCCCAGGCATTCGCCGGGGAAGATGTCGAGATCGACGCCGCGCAGGGCCTGGTGCGAGCCGAACGACTTGCGGATGCCGCGCAGCGAGATGCGCGGGTCGGATCGGGTGCCGCCGGATGTTCCGGTTCCGGAGGATGCGACGCCTCCGGAACCGGCGGCAGCGATGTCACGCTGTCCGCTTTCGATCATTTGAAGACGGCCCGGTACGGCTCGACATTCTCCTTGGTCACTATGGTGATCGGCACCGAGATCGTCTTGGTGACGGCTTTGCCGGCCGAGGCCTTGACGAGCGCGTCGACGGCGGCACCGCCCATTGCGGCCGGATCCTGCTGGACGACGGCGACGACGAAGCCGGCATCGATGCCGGCAATGGCTTCGGCAGTCAGATCCCAGCCGAACACCTTGATCTTATCCTGCTTGCCCTGGCTCTGGACGGCGGCGATCGCCCCCATCAGGGCCGGCTCGCCGGTGGCGTAGATCGCGGTCAGGTCAGGATTGGCGGTGATCAGGTTTTCTGCCGCCGCAAGGGCGTTGTCCTGGATGTTCTGCCCGTCGACGACGCCGGCCATTTCAATGCCGTCGACGCCTTTCAGGGTCTTCTCGAAGCCGTCCTGGCGGATATTCTGGATGAACGAGTTCAGCGCTCCGACAACGCCGAGCTTGGCCTTGCCGCCCATGTTCGCCTTGACGTAGTCGAGGAAGTATTTGCCCATGTCGGCGCCGGCTGCGGCATTGTCCACGCCGATCTGCGCCTTCTGCGGACCATCAGGCAGGATGGCGTCGATGGCGACGACCGGAATGCCGGCATCGGCCGCCTGCTTGACCGCCGGCATGATGCCATTGACGTCGATCGCCACGACGGCAAGGCCGGAGACCTTTTCCTGGACGTAGGTTTCGATGGCACTGTTCTGCGCCGTCGTCTCGTTGTTGGCGTTGAAGATCACCAGCTTGACGCCAGCGGCATCGGCCGCCTTCTGGGCGCCCTCATTCATCTGATTGAAGAAAAGCGCCTGCTGGTTGATCTGCACCAGCGCGACAGTCTTCTTTTCCTGCGCCGCGGCGCTGGACAGGCCGATGAAGGTCAATGCCGTGAAGCCGGCGGCTGCGATCATCGTTCGTCTTGTCAAATTCAGTGTCATGTTCTCATCCTCTTTTGGTTTTTTGACGTTGCTGATTATTATTTCGCAGGCGGCGCAACGGAGTTCCGCACCACGATTTCGACAGGCAGGAGTTCTTCCGAGGCGGATGGTTTCCACTCGTGCCAATTGGTTTCCAGAAGCAGCTCCAGCGACCGCCGGCCGATCTCACGCACCGGCTGGCGGATGGCCGTCAGCGGCGGCGCAAAGAGATGAAGCGGACCGACGTCGTCGAAGCCGATGACTGAGATGTCGCCTGGGATCGAGACGCCTCGGCTTCTGAAGACCTCGACCAGCCCGATGGCGATCTCGTCGGAGCTGGCAAAGATCGCCGTCGCTTTTCGGTCTCCGGAGAGATAGTCGAGTGCCGCCGCACGGCCATATTCGATCGTATATTCGCCGGCATAGCGATCGGCTCGGGCCTCGCCGCCATGCCGCTCCCTGAGCGCCTTCAGCAGGCCGTCATAGCGCCTGCGGGCACTGATCATACGCTCGTCGCCGCCGATGAAGAGGACATGGCGATGGCCTTGTTCGGCTAGGTGCTGACCGGCGAGATAGCCGCCCTGCTCATTGTCGCAGAATAGCTTCGGCGCCTTCGAATCGGGAATGTCCTCATCGACGATAATAACCTTGCCGCTGCCGTTGATCAGCGCGGCAAGCGCGCCATCGTCGGGGTGGTTGGTGACGAAGATCAGACCGTCGACGTGATTGCGCTCGATCAGCTGCAGATATTCAATCTCGCGTCCCGGCCGGTTGAGGGTGGCGTGCAAGGAGACCGCGAGCTTCTTTTCATCGGCCGCCTGCTCCACGGCGGCGACGAGCGTCGCGAAGAAGGGATTGGCGATATCGGGCACGACGAGGCCGATCGTATCCGAGCGCCCCCTGCTTAAGCGACGCGCATGCGGGTTCGGCCGGTAGTTCAGCGTCTTGATCGCATCCTCGATGCGCTTCTTGGTCTGAAAGGGAAGATCGAGACTGCCATTGACGAAACGCGACACGGTGGTGACCGACACGCCGGCCGCTGCCGCAACATCCTTCAGACTTGGTGTCGTTCCCTTGGCCATCGACTGAACCTATTGTAAAGCGGTTTAGTAAACCGCTTTACAAGACAATATCGATTGTGCCCCGTTGTCAACAGCGATGATCGTGCGGCATTCGTTTTTCTTGCGATCCGATCGAAGCTCGACCGGACAGGCCCTCAGGCGATCGTCCGGTCGAGCTTGTCGCGCAGCCAGTCGCCGGTGATGCTTTCGAGATCTGGCTCGACGGCGTCGCCGGGTTCGATTTTATGACAATTCCAAGCCGAGGGCTGCTGCCTTTATATGAGGTGATCCGTCGACGCGTCGAAGAGATGGACCTGGCCCGGATCGACCGAAAGTCCGATCATGTCTCCTGCCTTGACCCTGTCGCGGCGCGTCTCGACGATTGTCAGTTCCGGCTGGGTCTCCGCGACGATGAAGGTCGACGAGCCGGTCGATTCGACGAAGGCGATCGGCACGTCGAAGCTGCCATGGCCGGGCTCGACGACGCCGATGTGCTCCGGCCGGATGCCGGCGATGAGCTTGCGGCCGGGTTCGATGGCACGTGATATCGCAAGCGTCTGCTTCACCGCGCCGAAGTCCAGGATCAGGCTCTTGCCGTCTTCCGCGGCGATCGCGGGAATGAAATTCATGGCCGGCGAGCCAATGAAGCCGGCAACGAACCGGTTCGCCGGCCGGTCGTAGAGGTCGAGCGGCGCGCCTTGCTGTTCGATGATGCCGTCGCGCATCACCACCACATGGTCGGCCATCGTCATCGCTTCGACCTGGTCGTGCGTGACGTAGACGAAGGTTGCGTGCAGCCGGTCGTGCAGCGACCGGATTTCCTTGCGCATGTGGACGCGCAGCGCAGCATCGAGATTGGACAGCGGCTCGTCGAACAAGAAGGCCTTGGGATGGCGGATGATGGCGCGGCTCATGGCGACGCGCTGGCGCTGACCGCCAGAGAGCTCGCGCGGATAGCGCTTCAGGAGATGCGAAAGACCCGTCGTCGCCGCTACGTCCTCGGCCGCCTTCTTGGCCTCGGCCTTGGCGATGCCGCGAATGCGCAGGCTGTAGGTCAGGTTCTCCTCGACCGTCATATGCGGATAGAGGGCATAGGACTGGAACACCATGGCGACGTCGCGCTTGCGTGGTGGCACGCCGTTCATCAGCTCGCCGGCAATCCTGAGATCGCCCGACGAAATGCTTTCGAGGCCGGCAAGCGAGCGCAGCAGCGTGGACTTGCCGCAGCCCGAGGGGCCGACGAGCGCGACGAAAGTGCCCTTGGCGATCGAAAGGTCGATGTTCTTCAGGGCGTGGAAGGCGCCGTAATATTTGTTGACGCCTCTGAGCTCGATCTGTGTGGTCATTTGAGGGCTCCAGAGGTGAGGCCGGATACGATGCGGCGCTGCAAGAGAACGAAGATGGCAAGGATCGGCGTCACATACATCGTGGCGTAGGCCATGATGTTGTTCCACTCGTTGGTGTTCGGCCCCATGAAGGAATTGAGGCCGACGCTTGCCGGCTGAAGGTCGACCGCCTGGATCATCGACTTCGAATAGACGAATTCGCCGAAGGCCTGCATGAAGATCAGGATGGCGCTGACCAGGATGCCGTTGCGGGCAAGCGGCAGCACGATGTTGAAGAAGGCGCCGACGCGCGAATTGCCGTCGACGAGAGCCGCCTCCTCCAGCTCCTGGGGAACGCTCATGAAGGTGGCGCGCACCAGAATGACGAAGAAGGGCATGCTCTTTGCCGCGACCGCGATGATGACGGCAAGGCGTGGATAATTCAGCATACCGATCTGCGAAAAGCCGACGAAGATCGGCGTGATCATCAGCGAGGCCGGCAGAACCTGCAGCATGAGGATGAGAAAGAGACCGATATCCACCCAGACATTGCGGTATCTGGCAAGCACATAGGCGCAGCCGACGCCGAGCAGGGTGATCAGCGCCACGGAGCCGAGCGCGATGACCAGCGAGTTCCAGAGATAACGGCCCATGTCGCGGCTTTCCCAGACCGCGGCATAGGTGCCCCATTGCGGCGAGGCCGGCCAGAAGCTCGGCGGCGTCGCGAACATTTCCGAGCCGCTTTTCAGCGCGGTGATGTACATCCAGTAGAGCGGGAACAGATAGATCGCCGCCATGACGATCGATATAGCGAGCATCAGTCGGTCGCGGTTCGTCGTAATCATCCGCGCACCTCGTGGCGTGTGGACCGGACATAGACGACGGACGCGAACATGACGAAGACGATCATGATGACGGAGATCGTTGCGCCCTTGGCGAAGTCGTATTGGCGGAAGGAGAGATCCCAGGCCCAATATTGCGTGACATTCGATGAATTGTTCGGCCCGCCCGACGTGATCGCGGCGAAAAGATCGAATTGCTGCAGGGTGAAGATCAGGCCGAGTGCGATGATGGCGCCGATGGTCGAGCGCATCATCGGCAGCGTGATCGTCCAGAAGCGCTGCCAGGCATTGGCGCCGTCGAGTTCGGCGGCTTCGTAGAGATCGGCAGGAATGCCGGCAAGGCCGACGGACAGCAGGATCATGTTGAACGAGGTGCCGAGCCAGACATTGGCGATGATGACGGCATAAAGCGAATAGTGCGGGTCCGAGCGCCAGAAGATGTTGCCCGAGATGATGCCGCTTTCCTTGAGAATGAAATTCAGCACGCCGAAATCGCCGGAGAGAATCCAGTTCCAGATGGCGCCGACAACGAGGCCGGGCATCACCCAGGAGACGAGGAACAGGCCGCGCATCCATGAGGCGCCGGGAAAATTGACCCAGAAGAACAGCGCCAGGCCGAAACCGATCAGGAACTGGCCGGCGATGGAGCCGACGACGAAGATGATGGTGTTGTAGAAGATCGGCAGCGTTTCCGGCTGCGCGAAGAGGTCGGTATAATTCTTGAAGCCGACGAAGGGACGCGAGAAGGTCCCGAGGCTGAACATGTCGACCTCCTGGAAGCTCATCACAACATTATAGATCAGCGGCAGCCCCGCCATCAGGAACAGAAAGCCGAGCGGGAAAGCGACCAGCACGATATCGAAACCGCGGCCGTCCCTGACGCTCATCAGGATCCTCTTCATGGGTCCTCCGATACTCCGAACGGGGCCGCCTGGCGCATGATGCGGAAGACGGCCCCTGCCGGGAGGAAATGATGGGATGAACCGAGGTTCATCCGGTTAAAAGACGCTTTACTTCCGGTTCCTCTTCTCCCCGCTGGGAGAAGAGGGAGCACGCGGCTCGCTTGCAGCCACTGATCAGCCTAGTACTGCCTTGATCTTGTCGGCTGCCTGGTCGAGCGCGTCTTTCGGGCTCATCTGGCCGGTGAGTGCTGCCTGGATAGCGTCCTGGATCGCCTTGGAGATCTTCGGCCATTGCGGATGCGGGCCGCGCGGCTTGGCGTATTTCAGCTGTTCGAGGAAGACCTTGAGGGCTGCATCCTTCAGCGGCTGGCCGGTCTCGGGGATCGAGATGTCGGAACGGGCCGGAAGCTGGCCGAAGTTCTTGAACATCTTGTCGTCCTGCGAGGCGAAATATTCGAGCGCCTTGAAGGCTTCGGCCGGATGTTTGCTGGTGGCGAAGATCGCCCAGTTGAAGTCGCCCATGGCCGAGGAGCGTTCAGCCCCTTCCTTGGGAACCGGGAGCAGCGTGACGCCCCAGTCGAACTTCGCTTCCTGCGTCATGCGGTCGAGCTCCCACGGGCCCGAGATCGCCATTGCCGCATTGCCGGAATTGAAGGTGCCGGTCGAATCCCACTGGCCGCGCGTCAAGGTGTCGGGAGAAGCGAGCTTCTCGTCCATGATCGTCTTCCAGATCCCGAGCGCCTTCACCGCGCCTTCGGCATTGATGTTCTCATAGCTGCCGCCGCCCATCTGAGCCCAGGGAAGGAACTGGAAGGTGCCCTCCTCGTTGGCCTTGGCCGAGAAGGCGAGACCATAGACGTTCTTGGCGGGGTCGGTCAGCTTACGCGCGTCCTCGACGAGCTCGTCCCAAGTCTGCGGTGGCTTGTTCGGGTCGAGGCCCTTGGCCTTGAACATGTCCTTGTTATAGTAAAGCGCGATCGTATTGGTCGCCTTCGGCACGCCAAAATACTTGCCGTCCCACTCGACCGATTTCAGCGGGCCGGGGAAATAATTCTCCGGCTTGATGACGGTCGACTTGGCGATCATGTCGGTAAGATCCAGGAAGGCGCCGCGCGACGAAAACAGCGCATGCTCCGGATTGTCGACGGCGATGATGTCGGGCGCCTGGCCGGTCGCATAGGCACGCATCGCCTCGGTGACGACGTCGTCGAACTGGATCAGCCGATATTCGATCTTGATGCCGTTGTTCTGGGCGTTGAACTCCTCGACGAGGTTCGGCGCCGGCTGGGTGTCCTTATCCAGCGACCAGAGCGTCAGTGTGACGTCTTCGGCCTTGGCCGAAAGACCGAACAGCGAGACGCCTGCAAGTGCGAGAGCGCCCAGAATTGCATATTTGCGGATAGCCATGGTTCTCCTCCTTTGTGGTTATCCCCGTTTCCGGCAATTCCTCCTTGCCGGAAACGATATCATCAGATGGGGTCGACGACGAATTCGCCGCCCCGGGCATGCTTGAGGTGGTTCAGCGCATAGACCTGGCCGGTCATTTCAAGCGCGTCGCGATAGACCGGGTCGTGCCAGCCTTCGATGTCGATCGAGCCCGACCAGCCGGCGAGGCGCAGTTCAGAAATGATGTCGGTCCAGTTGCTGTCGCCGAAGCCCGGCGTGCGCATGAAGACGAATTTCTCCTTGCCGAAGATACCGTGTTCCTTGATGACCTCCCAACGGATGGTCGCGTCCTTGCCGTGGACGTGGAAGAACTTGTGCGCCCATTTGCGGATCTGCGGCAAAGGGTCGATCAGATAGACCATCTGATGGCACGGCTCCCACTCCAGCCCGATATTATCGTCCGGCGTCTCGTTGAACATCAGTTCCCAGGCGTCGGGATTATGCGCGATATTCCAGTCGCCGGTCGCCCAGTTGCCGTCCATGGCGCAATTCTCGAAAGCAATCTTGACGCCCTTGTCGGCCGCCCGCTTGGCAAGCTCGCTCCAGATCTGCTTGTAGCGAGGCAGGCTGTCTGTCAGCGGCTTGCCGCGGATGCGGCCGGTGAAGCCGGCAACGCAGGTGGCGCCGAAGTGATGGGCATTGTCGATACAATGTTTCCAGCCCTCCAGCGTCTCGAGGTCGATTGCGGTCTCTTCCAGCGGATTGCCGAACATGCCGAGCGTCGAGATGGTGATGTCGCGGTCGCCGATCGCATCGAGGCAACGCTTGCCGAGCTCGGCCAGGTCCTGGCCCTTCGTCGTCTGCCAGAAGAAGGGCTCGAAGCTTTCGAAGCCCATGCCGGCGATCTCGCCGATGCGCGCGGCGGCATCGCCCTTGTTGCCGCTGACCATGGTGCCGATACGAATGGATTTTGCAGGGTTGCTCACGTCACGTCATCCTATGCTGAAATTTCGACGCGCCTGCCCGTCTTGGCGCTTTCGATTGCGCCGAAGACCATGGCAAGGCTTCGGATATTGTCGGAATTGACCGTCTCGGGCCGTTTGCCGGTGCCGATCGCCGCGATGAAGTCGGCGATGACGCTGGCGTGGCCATGGGTTTCCTCGTCATGTTCCGGACCGGGAACGTTTACGGCAGCGGAACCATGCAAAAGGCCGGGCTCTTCGCCGGCAACAGTCGCCTTGAAACTCTCCTCGCCATCCCAGGTGAGCATCCCCTTCGAGCCGACGAGACGCCACTGGCTTTCCCAGCTGGTGCGCTCGCCCTCGGCGCACCAGGAGCCGCGATAGGTGAAGACGATGTCGTCGGTAAATTCGAAAATGGCATTGGCCGAGGCGCCGTGCCGGTACCACGAACCCTTCGGATTGCGCTCGACGCAATAGACGGCGAGCGGCTTCCGGTCGGCGACGTAGCGCGCCGCATCGAAGGTGTGGATTGCCATGTCGAGAAGCAGGACATTGTCCATCTCTTCGCGGAAGCCGCCGAAATGCGGCGCCAGGAAGAAGTCGCAATGGATGCCGGTGAGTTCGCCGATCGCGCCGCTGTCGACGAAGCGACGCAGGCGCCTGACGCCTGATATGAAGCGACGGTTCTGGATGACAGCGTGGATACGGCCGGTCTCGGCGGCAAGATCGACCAGCGCAGCGCCCTCGGCAAGCGAGGCCGCCATCGGCTTTTCGCTGAGCACATGGCAGCCGGCCTTGAGTGCCGTCGAAACGACGTCGTAGCGCGCAGCCGGAATGACGATGTCGAAGACCAGATCAGCCTTCGTGGCAGTGATGACCGCAGACAGGTCCGAACCGATGACGGCGCCTTCAAGGCCGAACTCCGCGGCAAGCTTTTCGGCCGTCTCCCGGTTCAGGTCGACAAGGCCGACGATGGTGATGGATTCGGCCAGCAGAGGGTTGGAAGCGATGGCGCGCAACCAACCTTTGGACATAGCTCCGCACCCGCACAAAATGGCACTGAATTTCACGATTTCCTCCGAAAGAATGGCGCCAACTCCTGATGACACGCACTCCGTAAACGTTTACGACTGTATGCGGAAACATTTTACCGTGTCAATAGAGGCAAAATGCGAAATTGCAGACCGAAAGAAAATCGCGGCCGATGAAGGGGATTCGCCAGCTTGCCGAATACCTGGATATCTCGATCGGCACGGTCTCCCGTGCGCTGAACAGCAAGCCCGATGTCAATGAGGAAACCCGCCGGCGGGTGCTGGCGGCGGCTAAGGAACTCGGCTATGTCGCCAATCAGTCCGGGCGGAGCCTGAGGCAGGGGGAGACGAAGGTCATCGGGTTGATGATCGAATCCAGCAAGGAAACGGTCGAGAACGCCGACAACTTCTTCCTCGGCGTCACCAGCGGCCTGCAAAGCGTCTTTGCCCGCCACAAGCTCGACCTCATCATGCTGCCCTGCCCGAGCGACGAGGACCCGCACGAATATCTGAAGCGGATGGTGGCGCGGCGCATCGTCGATGCGATGATCATCTCGGACACGCAGCGCGTCGATCGGCGCATTGATTTTCTGTCGAGGGCGAAGATCCCCTTCGTCGCGCTCGGCCGCAGCCTTTCGGCCGGCAATTTTCCATGGATCGATCTCGATTTCGAGGGCGTGGCCGACCATGCCGTCGAGCGGCTGATCACGCTGGGCCACCGCCGGATCGCGATCACCGCGCCATCGAGCGAGGCCAACCTCGGCTATCTCTTTATCGACAGCTATCGCCGCGCGCTCGAGCGGCACGATATTCCCTTCGACCCCTCGCTCGTCATTCGCATCAAGTCGAGTGAACAGGGCGGCTATCTGGCGGCCCATGAGCTGCTGCTGCTCGAAGAGCGGCCGACGGCGGTGATCTTGATCTACGAGCTGATGGCGATCGGCCTTTACCGCCGCCTGATGGAATCGGGCGTCATGCCCGGCCGCGACCTTGCGGTGATCGGCTTCCGCGACGCTCCGCGCGCACGGTTCCTGCAGCCCTCGCTCAGCTGCTTTCGAATGTCGCTCTACGATCTCGGCGTCGCGCTCGCCCGGATGCTTCTCGCCACCATGCCGGTCTATCGAGATTTCTATCCGGGAGGCGACCGCAACATCATCTGGCCCCTCGAACTGATGGCGGGCGAAAGCGACGCGTTTCGGGTTGAGGTCATGGCCTGAGCACTATTGGCTTGCTTCCGGAAAACAGAAGCGAGCCCCTTCATGTACCTGCTGCAAAGAACCGGTTCTCAGGCCGCGGCAATCCGAGATGTTCGCGCAGCGTCGTGCCTTCATATTCGCTACGGAACAGGCCGCGGCGCTGCAGCTCGGGAACCAGCCGGTCGGTGACGTCGAGGAGACCCTGCGGCAGATAGGGGAAGACGACGTTGAAACCATCCGAGCCTTGCTCATCAAGCCAGCGTTCCATCTCGTCGGCGATGCTGGCCGGCGTGCCGACGAAGGCAAGGCCGGCATAGCCGCCAAAACGTTGCGCCAACTGACGCACCGTCAGATTTTCCTCCGCGGCAAGCTTCAGCACCTGTGCCCGGCCGGTCTTGCTGGCATTGGTGTCGGGAATATCGGCCGGTAGCGGCGCGTCGGGATCAAAGCCCGAAGCGTCATGGCCGAGCGCGATTGAAAGCGAGGCGATGGCGCTGTCGTAATGCACCAGACTGTCGAGCGTGGCGCGTTTGGCGCGCGCCTCCTCGATGCTGTCGCCGACGATGACGAAGGCGGCGGGCAGGATCTTCAGGTGCTCGCGGTTACGGCCGATGGCTTCCATGCGGCCCTTGATATCGGCATAAAGCGCCCTGCCCGCGGCAAGATCGCGCGGCGAACAGAAGACCATCTCGGCGGTTTCCGCGGCAAGCTGGCGGCCGGGGTCCGACTGGCCGGCCTGGACGATGACGGGCCAACCCTGCGGCGGCCGGGCGATATTGAGTGGCCCGCGCACGCTCAGTTCCTCGCCCTTGTGGCCCAGCACATGCATCTTTGCCGGATCGAAGAACAGGCCGCTTTCCCGATCGCGGATGAAGGCATCGTCGGCGAAGCTGTCCCAGAGCCCGGTGACCACGTCGTAGAATTCCCGGGCGCGATGATACCGCTCGCCATGCTCCACATGTTCGTCGAGGCCGAAATTGAGCGCGGCATCAGGGTTCGACGTCGTGACGATGTTCCAGCCGGCGCGGCCGCCGCTGATATGGTCGAGCGAGGCGAAACGCCGGGCAATGTGATAGGGCTCGTCGAAGGTGGTGGAGGCCGTGGCGACGAGGCCGATGCGCTCCGTCACCGCTGCCAGCGCCGAGAGCAGCGTAAAGGGCTCGAAGGAGGTCACGGTGTGGCTGCGCCTGAGCGCCTCGACCGGCATGTTGAGCACGGCAAGATGATCGGCCATGAAGAAGGCGTCGAATTTCGCCCGTTCCAGCGCCTGTGCGAAGGACTTCAGATGCGCGAAATTGAAATTGGCGTCGGGATAAGAACTGGGATAGCGCCAGGCGCCGGTATGCAGGCTGACGGGACGCATGAAGGCGCCGAGGCGCAACTGCCGTGGGGTCATGACTTTCCTCATGGATCGGGCAAGGCGGCCGCCTGCCCCGCATTGGGCGTTCTGTCTGGAGCCGCTGCGGCGACGCATCGGATATCGGTTACGTAGGAGGTCGGTGAAATCAAATCGAGGCCGGCGGTGGTAATTTCCGGCAGGAATTTCATTGCTTCTCCGACCCGCGTTTTCGCGCGAACGCCAGACCGGAAGCCTAATCGCGACCGCCGGAGGCTGATAAGCAAACACTTTTCACTTTCGATGACGTCTATAGAATTTATGCTCTTATCTCGACGCTCGATTTCTTTCACCGATAGCATCGTCAGAAGTGGAGACATCGATGAACACCGTGCTAAGGCAAGCAGATCAGATCCGGCCCGTGGCCGACCGTATCGGCAGCGATGATGAGGCGATCGCCACCGCCCGCAGACTGGCGGCACAATTTGCCGCACGCGCCGCCGAGCGCGACGCCGAACGGATGCTGCCGTTTGGTGAACTCGATCTTCTCGCCCAGTCCGGCCTTCTGGCGATCACCGTACCGGCGCAATATGGCGGGCTTGACGTCTCCAACGCCGTGCTTGCCGAGGTCACCGCGATCCTGTCTGAGGCGGACGGTTCGATCGGCCAGATCCCGCAGAACCATTTCTATATTCTCGAGGCGCTCAGAACCGACGGCGGCGAGGAGCAGCAGCGCTATTTCTTCGGCCGCGTGCTGGCCGGCGACCGTTTCGGTAATGCGCTGTCCGAGCGCGGCACCAAGACGGTCGGCCACTACAACACGCGCATCACCCGCGACGGTCCGGGTTACCGGATCAACGGCCGCAAATTCTATTCGACCGGCGTCCTCTTCGCCGACTGGATCACCATCTTCGCGCTCGATCCGGAGGACCGGTTGACCATGGCCTTCGTGCCGAAGGGTACTGAAGGCGTCGAGATCGTCGACGACTGGGACGGTTTTGGCCAGCGCACCACCGGCAGCGGTACGACGATCCTCGACAATGTCTATGTCAGCGCCGATTCCGTGGTTTTCCATCACAAGGGCTTCGAGCGGCCGACGACGATCGGCTCCGTTGGTCAGATCATCCATGCCGGCGTCGATCTCGGTATTGCACGGGCGGCCTTTGCCGAAACGCTGGAGTTCGTCAGGACGAAATCACGCCCCTGGATGGATAGCGGCCTTGAGCGTGCCGCAGACGATCCGCTAACGATCGCCAAGGTTGGCCAGATCGCCATCCGGCTGGAAGCCGCAACGGCTCTGGTGGAGCGCGCCGGGCACAAGGTCGATGCCGCGCAGGTCGAGACGACGGAGGAAAAGGTGATCGCGGCCACGCTTGCAGTCGCTGCGGCGAAGGTACTGACGACCGAAGTGGCGCTCGAGGCCTCGAACACGCTTTTCGAGCTTGCCGGAACCTCGTCAGTACAAACAGGCCTCAACCTCGACCGCCACTGGCGCAATGCCCGCACCCATACGCTACACGATCCCGTGCGTTGGAAATATCACGTCGTTGGCAACTACCATTTGAACGGCGTAACGCCACCGAAGAATGGTGCGCTCTGAAACCTCCATTCCTACCAAGGAAAAGCCCCATTGCCGATGCCGGCAATGGGGCTTCGTTCTTCGATGGAAGAGTGGTCGCCTCAGCTGTAGAGACTGACCTCCGGTATCTTGTCGTTCAGCGCGAATTCGCCGACTTCCCTCGCCTTGTAGAAGACCGGGTCGTGCAGAGTATGGGTGCGGACATTGCGCCAGAAACGGTCGAAGCGGTATTTGTCGGCTGTTGAGCGTGCGCCCGTCAGCTCGAAGACGCGCGACGTGATGTCAAGCGAGACATGAGTGGCGTGGACTTTGGCGGCATAGGCTTCCGCCGCCGCGGCGCCGCGCTCGCGCTCGGTGACGTCGCGGCCGCGGGCAAGACCCGCCTGCACGGCGGCTGCGGCACTGTCGGCAAGGGCCGCCGAGGCCTTCAGCGCGGCAGTGAATTCGCCGACGCGTTCGAGGATATAAGGATCATCCGCCGCCCGCTCGACACCGGAGGTTATCCACGGCCGGGTCGTGTTGCGGACGTAATCGACGGCCGCGTGCAGCGCGCCTTCCGCGGTGCCGAGATAGAAATTAACGAAGACCAGCTGGATGAACGGCGTATTGAAGGTCGACAGCACCGGCGGTGCTGCATCGGGTGCGGCGGGTACGCCGACGAAATCCTCCTCGTAAACGGGGAAATCATGAAATTCGACGCTACCGCTGTCTGACAGGCGCTGACCGATATTGTCCCAGTCGTCATTGGCGAGGTAACCTTGACGATTGGTCGGCACGGCGAAACCGGCGATCTTGTCGTCGAGCGTCGCATTGGCATTGATGTAATCGGAGACCCGCGCTGCCGTGGAGAAGGACTTGCGTCCGTTCAGCACATAGCCGTTGCCGCGACGGGTGAGCACCAGCCCGGGATCGCGCGGATTGACGGCAGCACCCCAATAGAGGTTCCTGGCGACCGTATCGCTGCCCAGCGCATGGGCGCGTGCGGTATCAAGGGCCCAATAGATGTACTGGCTGTTGACATAGTGGTAGCCGAGCAGCTGGCCGATCGAGCTCTCGCCACGCGCGAGAATGCGCACCAGCCTCAGCCCGTCGACCCAATCGAGGCCACCGCCGCCGATCTCACGGGGATGCAGCGCATTGAGCAGGCCGGCATTCTTCAATTTGACGATTTCGCCAAGCGGCGGGCGGCCTTCGCGATCGAGGTCTGCGGCGCGCCCGGAAAGGTCGGCAGAGATATGCTGCGCACGGGCAAAGAGGTCTTCCCGCGTCGGGTTGCGGCTGGTCGCGAAGACGACATTGGACTGGCTCATAGGCGGAACTCCAATTCTCCAAAAAGATGATCCGGCGGGAGACGAGGCTCCCGCCGGAAGGATCGAGGGTGACCTCCTCAGAAAAGCTTGTCCGGAATCCAGTTGGCGGTCGCCGCATCGCTCGTGCTGAAGGCCGGGATCTTTTCGGCCAGCTCCTCGATCGTCTTGACACCGGCTGCGCGCAGGCTTTCCTGCGTCAGAAGGGTCGGCTTCACGGTGATTTGGTGGGGAACCGTCTGTCCGGCGATTTCGAGTGCTGCGGCGCGAATGGAGACGGCGCCGACGACGGCAGGATTGGTCGCCACGGTCGCGACCCAAGGGCTGCCTTCCTCGGTGATTTCCTGGATATCGGCCGTCGAGACGTCGGCCGAATAGATCTTGAGCTTGTTTGATATGCCGAGGTCGTTGGCGGCGAGCTTCACACCGCGGGCGAATTCGTCATAGGGGGCGAAGACGACCGATATATCGGGATTGGCGGTGAGCACGGCCTTTGCTTGATCGGCGGTCGAGGTCGCCGTCGTGTCGCTGACATTGCCGAAACGGGCCTTTTCGACCACGCCTTTATTGTCTGTCTTGAACTTGTCCCAGACCTCGTTGCGGCGGTCGAGCGGCGCAAAGCCCGCGACATAGACATAGCCGGCGTTGAAGCTGTTGCCGTTGTCCTTCACCACCTGTTCAAGCGCCAATGATGCAAGCTCGTGATCGCTCTGCTCCACCTGCGGAATCTTTGGGTTGTTGAGGTTGACGTCGAAGGCCACGACCTTGATGCCCTTGTCGAGCGCCTGCTGCACGACGTCGCCGAGCGATTCCGGCAGGCCGTGGTCGATGACGATGCCGGAGACACCGAGATTGATCGCCTGGAGGATCTGCTCGCGCTGCTCGGCGGCATCCTGCCGGCCGGGGAAGATGCGCAGGTCGATATCCAGCGCCTTGGCCTGGGCTTCAGCTCCCGCCTGGTAGGCCTGGAAGAAATCGCCGGCCGAGATGTAGCTGATTAGCGCTACTTTAACGCCGCCCTTGTCGAAGGGAGCGGGAGCACCGGATAAACCGTCGGCTTTTGCGCCTTGAATGAAAATGAACGGAATGACGGCGGCAGAGAGTGCGAGCCGTGCGAGGGATTTCATCGTCGCGTTCCTTCTAGCAAATCGGGGCGTCGTCTGACAGGTCTGGAAGCCCCTGCGACGCGTTGAATTATTAGATATAATCTCTATGTTTTTAGTAGAGTAAATGATCCGATTTTACCGGCTGCGGGAGATTCTTTGTTCCCTGAGCGTGGCTCGCAGCGGAAAGGCGTGCCTGGAGTTCGACCGCCCGGACAGGGCACACTCCGGCTTCGATTACAGTCCCGGACCTTTGTCGATGCCGCTTCTTCACATTGAAAATATCACCCGCAGTTTCGGGTCGACGCGGGCGCTTGCCGGCGCTGATTTTTCTATGGAACGCGGCGAGATCGTGGCGCTGATGGGCGCAAACGGCGCAGGCAAATCGACGCTGGTCAAGATCCTTTCCGGCGTGCTTCCGGCCGATGGCGGCATGGTCAGCCTCGATGGCCGCGCCTTTGCGCCACGTAGCCCGGCCGAAGCGGCAAGGGCCGGTGTCGTCACGGTGCATCAATCGACGGATCTCGTCGGCGCGGCCGGTCTGACCGTTGCTGATGCCCTGCTGCTCAACCGGTTTGCCGATCGCAGCACACCCTTCTTCGTCTCGCGCGCCGGCATCCGCCGTGCCGCGCAGTCCATGCTCGATGCCGCCGGCTTCACCCTGCCGCTGGACCGCGATTTCGGTGACCTCACCAGCGCCGACCGGCAACTGGTGGCGATCGCCCGGGCGCTTGCCAACCGCGCCGACCTCCTCATCCTCGACGAGCCGACGGCAAGCCTTTCCGGAGAGGAAAGCCGCCGCCTCTTCGATATTCTGCTCGGCCTGCGCAAGCGCGGACTGGCGATCCTCTATATCTCGCACCGTACCGCCGACCTCGAAGCCATCGCCGACCGCGCGCTCGTCATGCGCGGCGGCCGTGTCGTCGGCACCTTCGCGCGGCCGATCGATTTTTCGAGCGCCATCGAGACGATGATCGGCCGCAGACTGGATGCGGCCCGGCCGGATGTGCGGCCTGCGACCGGACCAGTGATTTTCGAGATGCGCGATATCAGACTGCTCTCTGGGGCCGCCTCCTTCGATCTGTCATTGCATGAGGGCGAGGTGGTGGCGGTGACCGGTGTGCTCGGCGCCGGCAAGAGCCGGCTGCTATCGGCGATCTTCGGGGTAACGGCGCTTGCCGGCGGTGCGATGTTCCTCGGCGGTCGGCCCTACCGGCCGAAAGGTCCGGCCGAAGCGATTGCATCGGGTGTCGCCATGGCGGCCGAAGACCGTCATCGTTCCTCGCTGATGCCGCCGGCATGGCCCGGCCATTCGCTGTCGGCGACGATCAGCCTGCCGCATCTTGGCAAATGGTATCCGCACGGTTTCCTTGTCGGCGGCCGTGAGCGACGCGAGGCCGAACAGGCGATCACGCGTCTCGGCATCAAGGCCGCGGGTCCACTCGCCTCGATCTGGTCGCTGTCGGGCGGCAACCAGCAGAAGGCGGTGATCGCCCGCTGGGAGGCGGAACCGAGCCGGCTGCTGCTGCTCGACGAACCCTTCCAGGGTGTCGACGTCGGCGCCCGTCACGACATCATCCGGGCAATTCGCGCCCGCACCGACCGGGCGACGCTGATCGCGACCTCCGACCCGGAGGAGGCCTATGAGGTGGCCGACCGCATCCTCGTGATCGACCACCACGTGTTGAGGCCTGCGGCAGACGGGGCCGCTCTTTCCTCTGCCATCCAGGGAATATCCGCATGACGACGATCGACGACGACACTCTTCCACAGGCAAGCGTCCGGCCGAGGGCCTCGCCGCAAGCCGATAACGGCCGTCTCGCCGCCCTCGGGGCGTTCCTGCGTGCGGGCGCGGTGTTCATCCTGCTGGCGCTGCTCATCGTCGGCTTCACCATTGCCCAACCCGCCTTCATCAATATCGCCAATCTGATGAGCATCCTGCAGGCGGTGTCCGTCGTCGCCATCCTCGGCGCCGGCGTCACCGTCACACTGGCTGTCGGCGGTTTCGACCTGTCGATCGGCGCGGTCGCCGCATCGAGCGTGATGGCGGCGAGTTACGCGATGATCGTCTGGGGCCTTGATGCCTATGCGACGGTGCCGCTGGTGCTCGCCTTTGGCGCCCTGATCGGCCTCGTCAACGCCTTCCTCATCGTGCGCCTGAAGGTGCCGGATCTCTTGGCGACGCTGGCGATGATGTTTCTGCTTTCCGGCCTGCAGCTGATCCCGACCGCCGGCCGGTCGATTTCGGCCGGCCTCACCCTGCCCGACGGCTCGAAGGCGACCGGCGCCTACGACCCCGCCTTTTTGCTGATCGGCCGCTACAGCATCCTCGGCACCCTGCCCGTTTCGGTGGTGCTGATGGCGGTGGTCGCCATCGCACTCTTCATTCTCACCGAACGCACCCGCATCGGCCGGCTATTGTTTGCGACCGGCGGCAACGAGGTCGCCACCCGGCTTGCCGGCGCCTCGACGGCGCGGCTGAAGACGCTCGCCTATGTCCTATCGGGCACGCTGGCATCGCTCGGCGGCATTGTCATCGCCGCCCGCGTCGGGCGTGGTGATATCTCGTCCGGCGGCTCGCTGCTGATGGATTCGGTCGCTGCCGCATTGATCGGCTTTGCCGTCTTCAACCTGCGGCGTCCAAACGTGCTTGGCACCATTGCCGGCGCGGTCTTCGTCGGCGTGCTGCTGAACGGCCTCACCATGCTGAACGCCCCTTACTACACCCAGGATTTCGTCAAGGGCGCCGTGCTCGTCGGAGCCTTAGCGCTGACCTACGGCCTCGGCCGCAGCAATCCCTAATTCCAAGGAAGAAAACATGACCCGCGAAATCAGGCTGAACGCCTTCGACATGAATTGCGTCGGACACCAGTCGCCGGGGCTCTGGCGCCATCCGCGCGACAAGTCCTGGACCTATAAGGATCTCGACTACTGGGTGCATCTGGCAAAGACGCTGGAGCGCGGCAAGTTCGATGGGCTGTTCATCGCCGACGTGCTCGGTGTCTACGATGTGCTGAACGGCAATGTCGATGCCGCACTTCGCCATTCGGCACAGGTGCCGGTCAATGATCCGCTGCAACTGATCCCAACCATGGCCTACGAGACCGAGCATCTTGGCTTCGGCCTCACGGCGTCGCTCTCCTTCGAGCACCCCTACACCTTCGCCCGCCGCATATCGACGCTCGACCATCTGACCAAGGGGCGCGTCGGCTGGAATATCGTCACCTCCTATCTCAACAGCGGCGCGCTCAATATCGGCCAGCCGGCGCAGACGAAGCATGATGACCGATACGACCTCGCCGAGGAATATCTCGAGGTCTGCTACAAGCTCTGGGAGGGAAGCTGGGAGGATGGCGCCGTCGTCCGCGACCGGGAAAGCGGTATCTTCACCCATCCTGACAAGGTCCACCCGATCCGCCATGCCGGCAAGCATTTCAACGTGCCCGGCATTCACTTGAGCGAGCCCTCGCCGCAGCGCACGCCAGTGCTCTATCAGGCCGGTGCTTCCAGCCGCGGCAAGGATTTCGCCGGCGCCCATGCCGAGTGCATCTTCGTCGCGTCGCCGTCGAAGCCTGTGCTGAAGCGTTATGTCGCCAATGTCCGCGAGGCGGCCGAACGGATCGGCCGCAACCCGCGCGAAATCCTTGCCTTCAACCTGCAGACCGTGATCCTCGGCGAAACGGATGCGGAGGCGCAGCGGAAGTTCAACGAATACCGCAAATACGCCTCCTTCGAGGGCGCGCTGACGCTGATCTCCGGCTGGACCGGCATCGATTTCGGCCAGTTCGGACCGGACGAGGTGCTGCGCCACCGCCATACCAATGCGGTGCAATCGGCCGTCGAAACCTTCACGACAATCGATCCCACCAAGGAATGGACAGTGCGCGAAATGGCCGATTGGGTCGGCATCGGCGGTTTCGGCCCTGTTTTCGTCGGCTCACCGCAAACGGTCGCCGATCTGATGCAGGAATGGATCGAGGATACCGATGTCGACGGCTTCAACCTCGCCTATGCCGTGACGCCCGAGAGTTTCGAGGATGCCGTCGATCTGCTGGTGCCGGAACTGCAAAAGCGCGGCGTCTACAAGACCGACTACGCCAAGGGGACGTTGCGGGAAAAGCTTGGGGGAGCGGGGCCGCGCCTTGTCGCGCCGCATCCGGGTGCTGCCTATCGTAATCTGGCGGGAGAACCGGTCAGGCTTGCCGCCGGCGGCTGACCGGCAGTGATTGCTCGGGCGAATGCGCACAGGGCAGAAAAATATCTCGCCCGGCTTGCGCATTTGAATTTAATATCCGTCGCAATGATCTTTTCGCTTCGAATATAGTCTGGCGAATTGTTCACCGACCAGGAGGGGTCATGACCGTATCATCTATCTCGCGGCGCACGCTGATGAAGGGCACTGCCCTGCTGCTTGCTTCGACGGCGCTCGCCCGGCAGGCGCTTGCGCAAGCTGCTCCCGCCGGCGGCCGGCTGATCGTTGCGGCCGATTCCGAGCCGAAGAACCTCAATCCTGCGATCGTCGCCTCGAACGGCGTCTTCTTCGTCGCAAGCAAGGTGATCGAGCCGCTGGCCGAAGCGTCGTTCGACGGCAAGGACGGGCTTGCGCCGCGCCTTGCCACCTCCTGGGAGGGCTCGGATGACGGCCTCTCCGTCACCTTCAAGCTGCGCGACGGCGTCACCTGGCACGACGGCAAGCCGTTCACCTCAGTCGATGTCGCCTTCTCCGCGCTCAATATCTGGAAGCCGCTGCAGAATCTCGGCCGCCTGGTCTTCGCCAATCTCGAAGCCGTCGACACGCCCGACGATTACACCGCCATCTTCCGCTTCTCCAAGCCAACGCCGTTCCAATTGATCCGCAACGCGCTGCCTGTCGTCACCAGCGTCGTCGCCAAGCACATCTTCGACGGCACCGACATCGCCACCAACCCGGCCAACAACACGCTGATCGGCACCGGCCCGTTCAAGTTCGCCGAACACAAGCCTGGCGAATATTACCGGCTGGCGCGCAACGAGAATTATTGGGACAAGGACCAGCCGAAACTCGATGAGATCGTCTTCCGCGTGCTGCCCGATCGCGAAGCGGCGGGTTCGGCGCTCGAAGCCGAGGAAATCCAGCTTGCCGCCTTCTCGGCGGTGCCGCTGGCCGATCTCGACCGCATCTCGAAGGTCGCCGGCATCAAGGTGATTTCGAAGGGCTATGAGGCTTTGACCTATCAGCTCGTCGTCGAGATCAATCACCGCCGCAAGGAGTTGGCCGACCTCAGGGTCCGTCAGGCGATCGCGCAGGCGATCGACAAGAAATTCGTGGTCGACACGATCTTCCTCGGTTACGCCGCCGCCGCGACCGGCCCGGTGCCGAAGAATGCGCTGCAGTTTTATACGCCTGACGTCGCGGCCTATGATTTCAATCCGGCTGCGGCCAACGACATTCTCGACAAGGCCGGATATAAGCAGGGCCCTGATGGCAACCGCTTTACGCTGAAGCTCCGCCCCGCGCCCTATTTCAACGAGACCCGCCAGTTCGGCGATTATCTTCGCCAGGCGCTGGCCGTGATCGGCATCAATGCCGAGATCGTCAATGCCGATGCGGCCGCACACCAGAAGGCTGTTTATACCGACCACGACTTCGACCTCGCCGTCGGCCCACCGGTTTTCCGCGGCGATCCGGCGATCTCCACCACCATTCTCGTCCAGTCCGGCACCCCAGCCGGCGTGCCCTTTTCCAACCAGGGCGGCTACGTCAATCCGGAGCTCGACAAGATCATCAAGCAGGCCTCCGAAACCGTCGACACGGCGGCGCGCACCGATCTCTACCGCAAGTTCCAGCAGCTCGTCGTCGCTGACCTGCCGCTGTTCAACGTCGCGGAATGGGGCTTCATAACCGTTGCGCGCGACACCGTGCTTAACGTCTCGAACAATCCGCGCTGGGCCGTCTCGAACTGGGGCGATACCGCGCTGCAATCGTGATAGGATCGGCGGCAATTCCCTTCCAGAGGCCCTGTCAGGCGTGAAACGAGCCATCATCCTCCTGAGGCGCAGGGCGATCAGTAGTATTCCGGTGCTGCTGATCGTGGTGATCTTCACCTTTTTCTTGCTTGAGTCAGCCTCGGGCGATGCGGTCGACGCCTATCTCGGCTCGATCGGCGGCGGCGATGCGGCACTTAGGCAGTCGCTGCGCGAGAGTTACGGTCTCGACCAGTCTATGCTTGCGCGCCTCTGGCTCTATCTCTCATCGCTTGCGCGGCTCAATCTCGGCTGGTCGGTCGCCTTCGGCCGGCCGGTTGGCGCGCTTATTGCCGAGCGCCTGCCCAATACGCTGCTCCTGATGGGCAGCGCCACCGCGCTCTCCTTCGGCCTCGGCTCGGCGCTGGGCATTCTTGCCGGCGCGCGGCCGGGCAGCATGCGCGATCGGCTGCTGTCGATCGGTTCGCTGATCGTCTATGCCATTCCAAGCTTCTGGCTCGGCCTGGTTCTGAGTATCGCCTTTTCGGTGAAGCTGCGCTGGTTTCCGATCGCCGGCGTCGAGACGATCGCTTCCGGCAAGACAGGATTTTCGCGCGCGCTCGATATCGCCGATCATCTCGTTCTGCCGGTCGGCGCGCTCGCCCTGATCTATCTCGCCTTGTTCCTGCGGGTGATGCGCAGCGGCATGGTCGAGGCGTGGAAGCTCGATTTCGTGCTCTTCGCCCGCGCCAAGGGCCTGTCGCGGAGCCGGATCGTGCTGCGCCACGTGGCGCGCAATGCGCTGCTGCCGCTCGTCACCATGCTCGGACTGCAATCGGCGGCGATGCTCGGCGGCAGCGTGGTGATCGAGAGCGTCTTTGCGATCCCGGGTTTCGGGCGTCTGGCGCAAGAGGCGGTCAATGGCCGCGACGCGCCGCTGTTGATGGGCATCGTCGTCACCAGCGCCGTCCTCGTCATTTCCGTCAATTTCCTCGTCGATCTCGTCTATGCAGCACTCGACCCGCGCATCGGCGCTTCGGAGGGCGGCACATGAGCCGCCTGCTGCGCACGCCGGAAGGCGTGATCGGGCTTGTGATCCTTCTCGTCCTGCTTTCGGCCGGGCTGCTCGCCCCTATCCTTTCACCGGGCGATCCACTGAAGATTGCCGGCCGTGCGCTGCTGACGCCCTTCACCGATCCGGCTTTTCCGCTCGGCACCGACCGGCTCGGCCGCGACGTGCTGGCGGGCCTGCTTTATGGCGCGCGGACCTCGCTGGCCGTTGGCCTTGCGGCAGCGTTTTCGGCCATGGTGCTTGGGCTCTGCGTCGGCATGGCCGCCGGTTTTGCCGGCGGGCTCGTCGACGAAGCGCTGATGCGCGTGGTCGACGCCTTCCAGATCGTGCCGGCTTTTCTGCTTGCCCTTGCCTTCGTCAGCACCATCGGCGTCTCGACGCCTGTCGTCGTCATTGCCATTGCGCTCGGCACCTGGGCCGATCCGGCGCGGCTGACGCGAGCGCAGGTGCTTGCCATCCGCGAGCAGGATTACGTCGCCTCGGCAAGGGTGATCGGCATGCATCCGGCCGAGATCGCCTTCCGGGAAATCCTGCCGAACGCGCTGCCGCCGGTGCTGGCGCTCTCCGCCACCATCGTCGCCGGCGCGATCCTCACCGAGGCAGCGCTGTCCTTCCTTGGCCTCGGCAACCCCAATATCGCCACCTGGGGTTCGATGATCGCCGAGGGCCGCAGCGTGCTGCGCTCGGCATCCTATCTCTCCGTCATACCGGGCGCGGCGCTCGCCATCACCGTGCTCGGCGTCCATCTCTTCAGCGAGGGTCTCGGCAAGGCGCTCGGCGATAACGATGCGAGGGCGGCATGAGCGGCATCTTCTGCAGCCTGCGGCAGCTTTCAGTCACCTATGGGCGCGGCGCTGCTGCCGCGCTCGACAGTGTCGATCTCGATATCGCCGCCGGCGAAAGGCTGGCGATCATCGGCGAAAGCGGCTCCGGCAAGAGCACGCTCGCCCGCGCGCTTGCAGGCCTGCTGCCGGAGGGCGCTAAGGTCCGGGGGGAGATGCTCTGGCCTGCACTTGGCCATCCGCCTCGTCCCGGCCGCGATTTCGGCTTCGTCTTCCAGGATCCGGGCTCCAGCCTCAATCCCGTCCTGACGATCGGCGAGCAGATCGCCGAGGGCGCCAGGCGCCACCTCGGCCTCAGCTCGAAACAGGCCTATGCCAGGGCCGAAGAATTACTCGAGCGGGTACGGATACCGCAGCCCGACAAGGCGATGCGGGCCTTTCCGCATCAGCTTTCCGGCGGCCAGCGCCAACGCGTGGCGATTGCGGCGGCCATTGCCGCGAGGCCTGCGCTGCTGATCGCCGACGAGGCGACCAGCGCGCTGGACGTCGTCGTCCAGGCCGAGATCGTCCGGCTGCTCGACGGGCTGGTGCGCGAGGATGGCATGACGCTTCTCTTCATCACCCATGACATCGCGCTGGTCTCCGGCTTCGTCGATCGCATCGCCGTCTTCCGCAATGCGAGGCTAGTCGAGGCAGGCCCCGTCCGTTCGGTGCTTTCAGCGCCCAAGAGCGACTATACCGCCGCCCTCATCGCCAGCCATCGTGACCTCGCGACGCCGCCGCTGATCGCGGAGGAGCTACCATGAACGATGTGCTGCTTTCCGTCGAAAACCTGTCGAAAGGGTTTGCTTCTGCGGGCCGCCAGGTTGCCGCTCTCGACAATGTGTCGCTGACGATCGCGCCTGGGGAAACGCTCGGCCTCGTCGGCGCCTCCGGCAGCGGAAAATCGACGCTGTCGCGCATCCTGCTGCGGCTTGTTGCTGCCGATGCCGGCTCGATTCGCTTCGAGGGAGAGGATTGGCTCGCGCTGAATGGCGCGCCTTTACGCCGCCGGCGGGCGCGTATGCAGATGGTGTTTCAGGATCCGCTCGCCGCCTTCAATCCGTTGGCGAGCGTTAGTGCAGTGCTCGACGATCCGCTTCGCATCCACGGCGTCGCAAAAGACCGGCGCCCCGGCGAGATCGTCGATCTGCTAGAGCGTGTCGGCCTCACCGCCGATCATGCCGCCCGGCCGGTGCGTTCGCTCTCCGGCGGCCAGCGCCAGCGCGTGGCGATTGCGCGGGCGATTGCGACGCGGCCGTCGATGCTGGTGCTCGACGAGGCGGTCTCGGCGCTCGACGTCACCGTGCGTGGCAGGATCCTGGAGCTTCTGGTCGATCTGCAGAAAGAACAGGGCATTGCCTGTCTGTTCATTTCGCACGATCTGGCCGTGGTGCGCGCCGTTTCCCACCGCATCGCCGTTATCGATGGCGGACGGATCGTCGAGACCGGTCCGGCAGCGGCGGTCGTTGCCGCTCCGCAATCGGAGGCCGCCCGCGCGCTCGTGGGCGCCGTCCCCCGTCTCGTGACCGATCTTTGCTGAAGGAAGTATCCATGTCCGATCTTGGTTGGAATCCCCTGCATGCCGTGCCCTCCTATCCCGCGGAGCGCTACGCCGTCCTTGCCGACAGGATCGGCGACATATTGTGCAGCCGCAACGATATATTACTGGTGCAGGCCGAGGCGGTGGTGGCGCTGGAGGCGGCGGCGCTCAGCCTTGCGCGCCCCGGCCTTTCAGCACTCAACATCATCACCAGTCCCTATGGCGGCTGGTTCGGTCAATGGCTGCGGCGGGGTGGCGCGTCGGTCGCTGATATCGTCGCCGAACCGGGCCTGCCGATCGAGATCGAAACAGTCGCCAAAGCGCTCCAGACAGGTCCGAAGATCGATGTTCTCTCGCTGGTGCACGCGGAATCCGCAAGCGGCATTCTCAACCCCCTGCCCGAGATCTTGGCGCTTGCCCGGGCTCGCGGCGTCGTCACGGTTGTCGACGCGGTCGCATCGGTCGGCGGCCATCAGCTCGATGTCGACGGTCTCGGCATCGACATCGCCGTGATCGGGCCACAGAAGGCGCTCGGCGGTCCGGCTGGCGTGTCCGCGCTTTCGGTCAGCGGCAGGGCCTGGGATTTGATCCTCAGTGACGGCGCACCGCGCGATTCGATCTTGTCTTTGGCCGATCTGAAGAGCTGGATCGACGGCGGCCGGCGTGGCCTGCCGGGAACACCGGCGTCGCTGGAATTCTTCGCGCTGGAGACAGCGCTCGACCGCATCGAGGCCGAGGGCCTGGAGAATGTGGTCGCTCGCCATGCGCTGGCGGCATCGGCGACGCGAGCGGGGCTTGCCGCGCTCGGTGCCCCGGGATGGGTGCCGGCAGTAAAGGCGTCGAACCTGGTCACGGCAGTGCCGGTGCCGGAGGCGCTCGCGCCTGCCGCGCTGATCGCAGCTGCCGGGCAGCTCGGGGTCGAGCTGAGCGAAGGCGTTGGAACAGCGCCGGCCCGTCTCGTGCGGCTGAACCACACGGGTTCGCGCGCCGCATTCCAGACGGTGCTGTCGAATGTCGTGGCGTATGGCGCCGCTCTCAGGCAGGCAGGCCATCCCTCGGATATATCAGCCGCCTCGGAGGCAATATCCGCAGCCTACAGTCGATGAAAGCCGTATTCGGCCCTTGATAATCATGGTTCATCAAGGCAGGAGAGTAGTATCGCGGAGACTTGGTGCAGATGACAAGATTGCTGGATGCGCAGGGCCTGGAGATTTCACATGAGGGGCACCGGACCCGCCTGAAATGGCACCGGTTGCGCAAACGGTTTGCCGATCCGTTGTTCTCAGCCGAAGTGATGGCGGAGGGATTTGCAGCAGGCGCTTCGATGGAGCTCGATCTGCGCGTACGTGCCGACGGCGGTTTCGTCGTGCTGCACGACAAGGATCTCGAAGGCGAGACGACAGGACATGGACCGGTCGCCGAAAAGAGTATCGGTGACCTCAGCGATATCAGGATGCAAGAGGGCGACCGGCCGCTGATCCTCAGCGAGGATCTTGCCGCCATGATGCAATCGACGCATCCAGCCGCACTGCTGCAATTCGACATGAAGGATGACTTTGAAGCGATCGGCGCCAAGGGCGTCGCGCATCTGGCCGCGCATTTTAGGGATATCGCCGCCTCGGTGATTGTCAGCGGCGACAGTCTCGACCTCATCGTCGCGGTCAAGGAGAAGCTTCCCCATCTCCTGCGCGGCATCGATCCGACCAACAAGCTCTACGATATCAGGATGGCCAACGGCTGGAAGGCGGTCGAGACGGAACTGCGCGCTGACCTGCGCGGCCCGACTGAACCGGACACGATCTATCTGCACTGGCCGCTGATCCTTGATGCCGCCAATCAAGGTCTCGACTTGATCGCGCTCTGCCGGGACGAAGGCAAACGCGTTGATGCCTGGACCTTCACCCTGAAGGATCCGGAGGCCGGTTTCAGCGAAGAGGAATGGCGAGGCTTTTCAGCGCTGATGGCCCTGAAGCCGGATCAGATCACCACCGACGAGGCGCCGGCGACTGAACGCGGCTGGGGCCGCCGCATGGCGAATTAACCGGTGGGCGTTGGAGCATGATGCCGAAAGGTGTGAGAGGCTTTCGCTACCCTGTTTCTAGGTTTGTCGCCTGCTTTTTGCAGTTTGCATCATTTTAAACTTCTGATGCTATCCATAGCCAGCAGACAAATGTTGGTGTCCGATATGCAAATTGTTGATGCCGAAGCAAATACTCGACAAGCAAATTCCAGCTTACAGGAAGCGTGGCATCTTGGATGTACAGGCCGTTCGGTTGAGGCCCTCACGCTGGCCGGCAAAATTCTTGTTGATGCCAAGGCGCGGGGCGACGATCGGCTCGCCGCGCAATGCGACACCGATATTGCCTGGTACTGTTTTCAAATCGGCAAGGCCGAACTTGGGCTGACGCATGTCCGGCGGGCGATAGACTTCTGGAAATTGCACGGGGAGCGCAAAGAGGAAGCCTGTGCCCGGGCCTATTTCGGATGGTTGCTCTTGGAACTGGGCTTGCCGGTGGAAGCGATCGAAGAAGCGACCCGCGCGTTGGATCTGGCCGACAAGGCCGCGGATCCGAAAGCACAAAGCCTGGCCACCAACGTCATAGGGATTATCTTCTGGTGCAACAAACAGCCCGACCGGGCCATCTTGATGAGCGAGAGATCTGTCGAACTCGCCAGATCGATTGGCAATAAGAACTATGAATGCTGGTGGCTTATCAATCTCGGCGGCGCTCATTCGGAAGGTGGATATATCGCGCGGGCGCTCGGCCAGCCGGAGGAAGAACACCAGATGCTGGTCAGGGCGCTGGCACTGACCGAACAGGCGCTCGACATCGCAATCGAGATCGGCGACAGCTGGGCCGCTCGCCTCTGTCTCGGCAACCAAGCCGAATTCTACAGCCACCTGGGCGAGCATGAGAAGGCGCTCCAGTGCATGGCCCGCTATCGGCTGTTTCAAGAGAACAGCTATGTCAGGGACAGGCAGCAATATCTCTACACTTTGGGCCAGATCTACAACAATTCCGGAAAATTCACCGAAGCCCTGTCGCCGCTGCTCGAGGCGGTGGAGCTGATCGACGCCGGCGGCAGTTTCGATTCCTATGTCCAGATCTATCTTTATCTGTCGCAGGCCTATGAGGGGCTGGGACAGTTCGATCCGGCGCTGGCGGCCCATAAAAAATACCACCAAGCCTATTTGCGCAATAGCGCCGAGAGTACGCAGCGACGCGCACGTCTCGCTGAAATCTACTATGAAACCAAACGGTTCAAGGAAGTTGCCGAAACGGAGTCGAAGCGCGCAGAAACGCTGGAGGCATCCTATCAGAAATTGCAGGAGCAAACCGATCTCCTTGCAAATGCCGTCTATCTGGACGCACTGACCGGGCTCTATAATCGCAAATATCTCGACAGCCGCTTTAAAGCGCTGACATCTGAGAAGCGTCCATATTCGATCGCGATGCTGGATGTCGATCACTTCAAGTCGATCAACGACGACTTCTCTCACATGATCGGTGACCGGGTCCTGAGTGCCATTGGAACCATATTGCGCAGCCAGTTGCGCGTTACCGATCAGGCAATTCGGTTTGGCGGCGAGGAATTCGTCGTCCTGTTCGCCGGCGCTCCCCGAGGGGCCGCAGATCTCTGCGAGAGGCTGCGTTCAGCCATTGAACGATGGGATTGGTCTGAGATCTGCAACGGGCTGCACGTCACGATCAGCATAGGTGTCGCCGGTACCCTGTCTGCCAAGTCTCCGAACGAGATTTTGGCGATCGCCGATCAGAATCTCTATGCGGCGAAAAAGACCGGTCGCAATCGCGTTGTTGCGTAACGGGCGTTCCGGGCAAAGTTCGCAGTCTCAGAAATCGGGCGGATCCCGTCGCCGGGAGTGGTCTATCTATAGCCCCTCGATGTCGAGGATGAACGCGAACTCGCCAGCAAGCCCCGGCGAGTAGGCGATGACAGGTCCGCCCTGCGCAAGCAGCCTCTCGACCGGCGGCATCGCCACCGCAGCGCCGGCCTCTTCGGCGATCAACGCGCCGGCGAGCATGTCCCAAGCATTGAGGTGGCGTTCGTAATAGAGATCGGCAGCACCCTCGGCGACACGAACGAGGTCGATCGCGGCCGCACCCGTGCGGCGATAATCCATGCCGCGTTCGTGAAGCCGTTTGGAGAGCGCAAGATAGTCGTCGAAGCTCGTCTTGCGGGAATGGCCGAGAATGACAAGCGCATTTGCCGGATCGGCGGTCGCAGCCGCATGCACCGGCAAACCGTCCTTAAAGGCGCCGCCGCCGCGGACGGCGTGAAAGACCTTGTCGCCGGCGGCGTCGTAGACCACGCCGATCTCGACCTGTCCGCCGACGACAAAGGCGATCGAAACGCCCCAGTGCCGGAAGCCTCTGATATAGTTGGTCGTGCCGTCGATCGGATCGACGACCCAGGTGCCGCCCTTACCCGATCGTCCGCCACTCTCTTCGCCCATGAAAGTGTCATCCGGAAAGCGCGAGAGCAGCCCTTCGCGGATCGCCTGCTCGGCCCTCCTGTCGGCAACGGTGACGAAATCCTGCAATCCCTTGTTCTCGACGGCAAGCGCGCCGGGGTCGGAATCGTGCCGAAACCGGGCCGTCTCCCGTCCGACATCGAGGGCAACGGTGATGGCGACCTCCGCCCGTGCGCGGATGGCGGCGGCGTCGAATACGGAGTTCATCAGGCAGTCCTTCTTCTGATCAGTGTCACCGGCGTGAATTCGACACGCGCCGTCAGGTCCGGCTCGACGATGCGGCTCATCAGCAGGTCGACCGTCTTTTCGGCCTGGACGTCGCAGGGTTGGCGGATGGTCGTGAGATCATAGGCCGCCCAGCTCGCCTGAGGAATGTCGTCATGGCCGATGATGGAGAGCGGCGGCGCATCCTCGCGGCCGCGGCCCTGCATGATGCGATCGACCACGCCGCAGGCCATGTAGTCGTTGGCGCAGAACAGCCCGTCGATGCCGGATGCGGCAAGTTCGGTTGCAGCATCGTACCCGCTCCGGTAGTCGTTGATCCTGACCTGCAGAAACTGCGCCTCGACGCCGAGCTGCTTGCAGCGTGCGATGAAGGCCTCGCTGCGCCGCCGCGCCGTATAGGATATGGCAGGGGCAGCCATCACGGCGGGCTTTCGCACGCCGCTGTCGATCAGGTGGGTGGCGGCGAGATGGCCGGCCATGCGGTCGTCGGAGATGATGCGGTCGACGAAGGGAATGTCGTTGCCCTTGTTGATCAGCACGATCGGCACACCCTCGGCCGCGCACTGCTCGCAGATCTCGGTCGGCGGTGCGTCCGAGGTGACGATGACGCCTGATACGGCGTAATGCAGCAGCTGGCCAATGACCGTCGAAGTATCAGCCTCCGGCGAGGTCGGCAGTAGGATGGGGCGGAAATTGCGGGCGAGCAGCACTCTTGCCAGGTTTTCGATTTGCAGCGTGCGGAACGGATTGTCGAGGCCGGCAGCGACAAGGCCGACGAGATCGGAGCGTTTGTTGGTGAGGCTTCGGGCAAGATAGTTGACCCGGTAGCCAAGTTCCTTGGCGGCCTGATAGACCTTCTCGCGCGTCTTCGGCGAGACGCTGGCATCCGGCGTGAAGGCGCGCGACACGGCAGCGCGCGAGACGCCGGCCACACGCGCCACGTCGAAGGAGGTTACCTTGCGCGGTCCCTTATCCCTGTCTGTCAATTGCTTTTTCCTTAGCCGCAGGCGGCCGCATCAGATCGGGTAGATCCGTGCAGATGCCGAGAACCGGAAGCTTCATGAGGTCATCGAGGATGGCCGGCCGTTCCTCGTGCCAGAGCACGATCTCGCGGCCAGCCTCGAAGGCGCGGCGCATCAACACCTCGCTCACCAGATCCTGCGGACGTTCGCCTGCCCTCTCCCAGCACAGATGCAGGATATCGGCGCCGGCCTCGTCGCCGAGCGCGTGCGGATCGTGGCCGACCCGGATCAGCACCGAAAGCGGAAAATCGCAGGCCGCGTCGCGAAGTTCGCGCACCTGTGCCGTGTCGAAGGAGCCGAGACAGGCGAAACGCTGGTTCATCTCGACAAGGTGCTGCCAGCAGCGCAGGCCGGTTCCAGGCGCCTTCAGCTCGACATAGAGACCGGTTCCGGTCTCGCGGCCGAGTGCGGCCACCTCCGAAAAACTCGGCACGTCGACGCCGTCGAGGCGGGCGAGCTCTGCCGCCGTCATTTCGGAAATGCGGCGGTCGATGCCGAAGACACGCTCGAGATGGTCGTCATGCGAGACGACGACTACGCCGTCCTTGGTCAGCTGCGTGTCGAGCTCCCACATTTCCGCGCCGAGTTCGGCGGCACGGCGGAAAGCGGCTATTGTATTCTCGCGTTCATGGCCACTGGCGCCGCGATGGCCGATGCAGAAGGGAAGCCGGCCCTTGGCCGTTGGCCAACCGTAACGCTGGAAGAATACCGAGAAATCGCGGGTCATCAGAGCCTCCTGCCATTTTCGTCGAAAACGAATATGCCGCGGCTGTCGATCGCCCAGCGGACGTCGTCGCCGACGTGAACATCGCTACGCACCGGCTGGATCGAACGCAACAGCGGTCCGCCGGCAAGAGCCACGTCGTAGAGGTTCTCGCGGCCCTGCGTTTCGGCGAAGGTGACCTTGCCCGGGACGGCGATGTCGCCTGCCGGCGTGAAATGCTCGGGCCGGACGCCGAGCATCAGCTTGGTACCTTCGGCGGCACCGACGGTATCGGGCAGCGGCACGCGGATCTCGCTTTGCGGGATTGTGAATGCGCCCTTGTCCACGATGCCGCGCAGGAAGGTGATAGGCGGATTGCCGAGAAAGCCGGCGACGAAGGCGGTCTTCGGATCATTGTACATTTCGGCCGGCGTGGCGATCTGGACGATCTCGCCCTCCTTCATGATGGCGATGCGGTCGCACATGCTCATCGCCTCCACCTGGTCGTGGGTGACGAGAATGGCGGTAATGCCGGTTTCGCGCTGCAGGCGGCGGATTTCCGATCGCATTTCGAGGCGCAGCTTGGCGTCGAGATTGGCGAGCGGCTCGTCGAGCAGCAGCACATCGGGCTTGCGGATCAGCGCGCGCGCCAGGGCGACGCGCTGCTGCTGGCCGCCGGAAAGCTCGGCCGGCCTGCGGCCCATCAAGTTACCGATCTGAACGAGAGCCGCGATACGGTCGACCTCCTTGCGGATCTCGCCAGCCGGCATGCCCTTCACCTTCAGCGGAAAGCCGATGTTCTCGGTAACCGTCATGTGCGGATAGAGCGCATAGGACTGGAAAACGACGCCGACATTGCGAGCCTGGCTCGGCAGGTCGGTGACGTCGCGGTCGCCGAAGAGGATGCGTCCGCCGCTTGGCCGATGGATGCCGCAGACGGAAAACAGCGTCGTCGATTTGCCGCAGCCGGAAGGACCGAGCAGCGCCAGCATCTCGCCGTTGCCGACTTCGAGGGTCATGTTCTCGATGACCTTGGTGGAGCCGAAGCTCTTCGAAAAATTGTCGAGGAGGATTCGCATCAGCCTTTGCTCCCGCCGCCATAGATGTTCATGAGGTATTTGTTGAAGAGCGCGTAAACGATCAGCACCGGAACGAGGTAGAAGACGCCGACGGCTTTGAACATGTTGAAATCATAGTTGTTGTCGTCGGCGAGGAAGGCCGCGAGATAGACCGATAGCACCTGCACCTGATTGCCAGGTGCCAGCACCTGCGGCAGGATGAACTCGCCCCAGCCGGAGAGGAAAGAGAAGAGGCCAAGCGCCATGATGCCGGGCTTGACCTGCGGCAGCACGAGGCTGCGCCAGACCCGGAAGCGCGAGGCGCCGTCGACGACGCCGGCCATTTCGATTTCCCAGGGCACGGTGTCGTAAAAGCCCTTCATCAACCAGATGCCGAGCGGCAGGTCGATCGCCGCCTTTACCAGGATGACGCCGATCAGCGAATTGTAGAGACCGATCATCTGCAGCACGATGAAGATGGCGATGATCAGCGTCACCGACGGGAAGGCATGCAGCACCATGACGCCGGCGAGGAAGAAGCCGCGTGCCGGGACGTTCAGTCGCGACAGCACGTAGCCCGCCATCGACGAGACGATGAGCACGAGGCTGGTGGTGCAGGCCGCAAACAGCAGCGTATTCACGGTCACCTGCCAGATGTTCGCCTTGCCCTCCGTCGTCTGCCAGAGGAAGCGCCAGTGGTCGAGCGTCAAGCCGGAGGGCAGCAGTGCGTCCGCCTGCTTCACGGTCACCGTGTCGAGGAAGAGATAGACATACATCAGGAGCAGCGGCAGGCTGACGATGGTCAGCGCCGTTATGACAGGCCAGCTGCGGTAGTTTGCCGAGGGCTGCGATCGTTCGGCCATGGTCAATCCTCGATCAAGGGCTTGGCGACAAGCGTGCCGTAGTTGAAGACGCGCAGATAGAGGAGCGACAGCGTCACGCCGATGACGACGAGCACCAAGGCCATGGCGGCACCCAACCCGTATTCGAGGTTGCCGGCATAGTTCCTCAGCGCAGTGTGATAGGCCGAGAGCGCCCAGACCTCGGTCGCATTGCCCGGTCCGCCATTGGTGGCGAGCAGGATTTCATTGAAGGAGGCAAGCAGCGACAAGGTCTGGTAGCAGGTAACAAAGAGGATTGGCCAGCGCATCTGCGGCAGAATGATGTAGCGAATCTGCTGCCAGCGCGAGGCGCCGTCGACCTCGCTCGCATAGAACTGGCTCTTCGGAATGGCCTTCATCGCCGAGGAGAACACCAGCATGCCCATCGAGGCGCCGATGAAGCCGTTGATCAACACGACGAAGAACCAGGCGTTGTAAGCGTTGTCGAGAAGGTAGTTCTTTGGCGGATAGCCGAACTTGCCCATCAGGATCGAAATGAAGCCGGTATCCCAGGCAAGCCACTTCCATAGCATGACATAGATGACGACAGGGGTAATGCGCGGCAGGAGCCAGATGCCGCGGAAGATCGAGGCCGGCGTCGGCGGCATGTAATGCGTCCAAATGGCAAGTAGCAGCGCATAACCGACATTGAACAGCATCAGCACCAGCGCGACGTAGAGCACGGTATTCAAGAGTACACGCGCCATATCGGGTGAGGTGGTCATGCGCGAGAAATTGTCGGTCGTCCAAACCCAGCCGGTATAAGTGGCCTTGGCGACCGTTTCCTTCTGCTCCGGTGTCAGTTTGAAACCCAGACTATCCAGCGCCGAAAAGAGCTGCTCCTTGCTGTCGAAGCGGGTGTTGAGGACGGAGCGGTTGAACTGTTCGGAAATCTGCTTGAGGTCGCGCGTCGAAGGCCGGTCGGCGAGATCCTTGAGCATGCGCTCGACGTCGCGGCGTGCCGTGAACACCTCACCTGCATGTTTGGCGCGCAATTCCCCAGCAATCCCCGGCGCAAGCCCGAGTCCTTCGACGGCCTTGAGGCCCGCCTCGTCGATCGTGTAGCGCGGTTCGGCCATCTCGGCGGCAATGTCCGGTATTGCCGACTTTAGCGCAATCATGGAGTTGGGTGCGATCTGATAGACGCCGCCGGAAATACCGGTCGCCGTCGTCATGCTGGTCATCGAAAAGACCGCTGTCAGAACGACCGGCATCAGGAAGAAAAGAACGATCATGATCGCCGCAGGCGCGATCATCACCAGTCCGAGCGTTCTGGACGATTTCATGGAAGCCCCTCATCGCGGACCGACCGGGCAGCGGGTTACCGCCGCCCGGAAGAGTGCTTCGACCTTAGCGGATGACGATCTTGTCGCCGAGCGTGCTCTTCAGCTCGCTCTCTGCATCACCGACCGCGGCGTCTACGGTCTTGGCGCCGGTCCAGGATGCTTCGAGGTTCTTCCACATGATGTTCCAATATTTGCCGAAATCGGAATTGTTCGGCATCGCATTGGCATGTGGCAGCAGGCGCTCGGTGGCTTCGCGGGTCCAGCGGTCGGCCGAATAGAATTCGACGGTGGATTCCGACTTGGAGATGCCGAGATGGGCCGATTTGACTGCATGCAGCGCGTTGATGCGTGGCTCGGAGGCGATCTTAACCAACTGGGCGGCGATCTCAGTGTCTTCCTGGTCGTGACCTGCGGTCAGCAGGTAGACGAGCGGATGGGTCAGCGTGTTGGCCTTGCCGCCTTCGCCGGCGGGGATCAGCGTGAAGATCACGTTGCCGAAGAAGTCCTTCAGGCCTTCCTGGTTGACAAGGCGAGCATAGTGCCAGGTGCCGCCGTCCCAGATGCCGGCCTTGCCTGTGGCGACTTCCTTCCACCACTGGTCGCCCGGCATGCCGATGTGGTTCTTCTTGGTAACACCGCTCTTCACGGCATCGGCGAAGAACTGATAGGTGCGGGTCATCGCGGCCTTGTCGAAAACGAGCTTGCCGCCTTCTTCCATCGTGCCGCCGAAGCTGGTGTAAAACTGCCAGTAATCAGGGCCGTTGCTGGTGCGCGGATAGAAACCATAGCCGGGCTGGACGAGGCCCTTATCCTGCATCTTCTTGGCGTCTTCGAGCAGGTTCTTCATGGTGTACTTGCCGTCCTGCACGCTCTGCGGCAGCGCATCCAGATCGGCGTCGCTGTAGCCGATCGCCTTCATGTAAGGCTTCCAGAAGAACATCGGACGGGATTCGGCGTCCTGCGGGATACCGTAGACGGTGCCGTTATAGGACGCGATCTGCAACAGGTTTTCATAGATGTCGCTGAGCGGCCAAGAGTCGAGATCGACATAATCCTCGATCGGTACGATCAGCCCGGCCTGCGACCAGGGTGCTATGTCTTCATGGCCGCTTACGACGATATTCGGAGCGGTCTTGGCTTCGGCGGCAAGGGTCAGCGCCTGCTTGAAGTCCTCCCAGGCCGAATAAGGCTTCTTCTCGACGGTGATCTTCAGGTCTTCGCCCTTAAGAGCGGCTTCACGCTGCAGCTGCTGGGCTGCGATCTCGATGGCGTCGAGGCGATAGACGTCGTTCGGGCCGGTGCCGCCGGCCCAGACGCTGATGTGAACGTCCTTAGCGAGTGCAATTGCAGAGGTCGACGCCAGGATGGCGGCTGCGACGGCAAGGGATTTCAGTGTCGGCAAAATAGTCATCTTCTTCGTCTCCCTAGAAGAGCAGTGTGAGGCCTCTTGACGGGTCAGCACTGCTGATGATGACCGTTCCGAAACCCCACGAAAACGTGGCGTATCCCGCTCTAGGGGTTGAACGTAACGGCCGAATGACAAAATTGAGCACGTGTGCAAAATTATTATGACGATGTCCGCGCGACTTGCAAGCGGCGGTTTTCGGCAGGCGTCTTTTACGCTTCAAATTGCGTATTTCCTGGGCTAGCATCACGTCATGAGCCTTGAATCTGTCCGCGCCTTCCTCAGCGCCCACGCACCCGATATCGAAATCATCGAAACCGCCGAGAGCTCCTCGACGGTTGCGCTTGCCGCCGAAGCCCATGGCGTCGAGCCGGCCCAGATCGCCAAGACGATTTGCCTGCGCGTCGGCGAGCAGATGATGCTGGTCGTAGCCGGCGGCACGGCGCGGCTCGACAATCGCAAGTTCAAGGACACGTTTGGAGCCAAGGGGCGCATGCTCGATGCCGAAGAGGTTGTGGCAGTCACCAGCCATCCGGTCGGCGGCGTCTGCCCCTTCGGCCTGCCCTCGCCGCTGCCCATCTATTGCGATATCTCGCTGAAACGCTTCGATGAAGTCGTGCCGGCCGCCGGCTCGACCAACTCGGCCGTACGCATCGAAACCGGACGGCTGGCTGAGCTGACTGGCGCCAACTGGGTCGATGTCTGCCAGTAACGCATCCGGGGAGCTTCACACTCGGGAAAGAGTACCTATATTAGCTCTCGATATGCCGTGATTGTGCATGACAGGAGATCAGGAATGCCGAGTGCCGTTTCGCGTTTTGCCAAGATCGCGGCCATTGCCGCACTGACGAGCGCTACCGTTTTTGCTTCCCTTGACGATGCAGAAGCGCGCCGCGCCGGCAGCGGCGGTTTCGGAAGCCGCGGCACGCGCACCTTCCAGGCTCCGCCGGTCACCAGCACCGCACCTGGGGCCACAGCACCGATCGAACGGTCGATGACGCCGCGTTCGCAGACCACGGCACCTGCCACCGCGCAGCAGCCTCTTGGCGCCCAGCGCCCTGGCTTGTTCGGCGGTTTCGGCCGTTCGATGATCGGCGGCCTGATTGCCGGCGGCCTTCTCGGCATGCTGCTCGGTCACGGTTTCGGCGGCGGCTTCGGCTTGCTCGGCATGCTGTTGCAGATCGCGCTGATCGGCGGCGCCGTCATGCTCGCCATGCGTTATTTCGCCAACCGCCGCCAGCCTTCCTACGGCGTCGGAGGCCGGAGCCGGTCCTATAACATGTCGCCCACGAATAAGTCGTCGTTCCAGATCCCGACGATCGGTTCGGGGGGCGGTTTCGGCGGGCAGTCGCGCGGCAATCGGCCGAGCGACGAGATCGGGCTGGCGCAAGCCGATCTCGATCAGTTCGAGGAACTGCTGACCCAAGTGCAGACCGCTTACGGCGCCGAGGATTACGGTACCTTGCGCCGGCTGACGACGCCCGAGGCGATGTCCTATCTCGCTGAGGAACTCGGCGAAAATGCCACCAACGGCGTGCGCAACCGCGTCTCCGATGTCAAGCTGCTGCAGGGCGATATTGCCGAGGCCTGGCGCGAGGACGGCCAGGAATATGCGACGCTCGCCATGCGTTATTCCTCGATCGACGCCATGGTCGAGCGCGACAGCGGCCGCGTCGTTTCCGGCGACGATCGCCGTCCAAGCGAGAGCACCGAGGTTTGGACTTTCGTGCGCAAATCCGGCGCTGACTGGAAGCTTGCGGCGATCCAGGGTGCCGAGCAGCGCGCCGCCTAAAGCGACGCGCCAAATCGGTATTTTGCTCTAAAGCGCGTGGCGATCTTTCAGATTCGCCTCGCGCTTTAGATCTTTGCTTTTGCGTAGGCGGTATCGCAAAACCGCTCCACACTTTTGCGCGACATGCTCTAATTCACCGCGACCGGTTTTGAACGCATGCGGGAGACCGTCTCGCGTTCCGCCCGCTTGCAGCGCATCGGCGGCAGGCCGCGATCCATCAGGTCCATGTCTTCGAGCACCATGTCGCCCATCTTCTTGAAGGCACTGTCGAGGGCGCCGGCCCTATGCGCCGAGCGGATGAAACCCTTTAGGCTCCGCACCGGATGATCGGGTGGCAACGGTTCCTCAGGGTAGACGTCGCTCGCCGCGACGATATGGCCTGAAGAGACAGCTGCCATCAACGCATCGAAATCGATGACATCGGCGCGGCTGAGCAGGATGAAGGCCGCGCCCTTGCGCATGCTGGCGAAGGCCTCAGCGCTGAGAAATCCCCTGTTCTCGCTGGTCACGGCAGCGGCGACGAAGACAAAATCGCTCTTTGTCAGGACGTCATCGAGGCTTGCAGGCTCGACGTCGTTCTCCTCGAGGATCGATTGTGGCAGCCAGGGATCGAACACCCGGATCTTGGCTCTGAAGCCGGACAGGACCCGGCGCAGCGCTTTGCCGAGATCGCCGAAGCCGACGATGCCGATCTCGGAGCCGGCTATCAGCCGCGCGCTTGCATTTCCCTCGCCGCCCCAGAGTTCCGTGCCCTGGCGGAAAGCGACATCCGCATCGACGATGCCGCGCGCTAAGGCCAGCGCGAAACCGAGGCCGATTTCGGCGACCGGCTCGGCAAAGACCTGCCCTGTCGTCACGACATGGATGCCGCGTTGGAAGAGCACCTCATAGGGCATGTTGTTGAGCAGATTGCTTTCGACGTTGAGGATCGAGCGCAAGGCCGGCATTCTGGCTAGCGTTTCGGCCGAAAGTGGCGGCTGGCCGATGATGTAGCGTGCCCTGCCGAGGATGTCGTCGCCGAGCCCGGCGGTGTTCTCGGGGTCGGCCTCGACGATCTCATATTTCTCCTGCAGTTCGGCGCGCGCCTTGTCGCTGAAGATCAGATCGAGCGTGCGCGGCTCGGGCGCGCTGATCGCCAGCGGCCGTTCGGTATTCGTCATGGGCGTCTCCTCCATCGCGGCAGTCTGCGCCGTCTCTGCCGGACGATTGATAGCCTCTGTGCGGAGTTGTTTCCAGTTCGATCTTGAGGCGCGTCGCGCCGGGAGAAGCTATCGAAAGTGGCATTTGCCTATCAGATAAGCAGTTGAATTGGCTTGGTATTTCTTGGCATTTTTATTTGACGGTATAAATTCTTTGAATTAGCCTAGTCCCCGCGACTTTAGAACCATGCCCGGTGTTCGGCGGCCGCAGGATCTTCAAAACTCAAGGGAATCGAACAATGAAATCAGCATTAAAGACCGGTTTGTTCGCCCTTGCCGCCGCAGCACTTCCGGCCGTTGCCTATGCTCATACCGGTGTCGGTCAGACCTCTGGCTTCATGCACGGCTTCAGCCATCCTATTTCCGGTCTCGACCATATCCTTGCCATGGTGATGGTCGGTGTTTTCGCATTCCAGCTCGGCGGCCGTGCGGTCTGGCTCGTGCCGGCGACCTTCGTCCTTGTCATGGCTGTCGGCGGCGGGCTCGGTATGGCAGGCGTGAACCTTCCCTTCGTTGAAGTTGGCATTGCGCTTTCCGTCATCGTCCTCGGCGCAATCGTGGCGCTCAACGTCAAGGCTCCGACTGCGGTAGCGATGGGTATCGTCGGTCTCTTCGCGATCTTCCACGGGCATGCCCACGGCGCGGAAATGCCGGAAGACGCCGGTGGTGCCGCCTATGCCGCCGGCTTCATGTTCGCGACCGCGCTTCTCCATGCCGCCGGCCTCGGTCTCGGCTTACTGATCGCCAGCATCGGTGAGCGTCAGGGTCCCTTCGTCGTGCGGACGGCCGGCGGCCTCGCCGCTGTTGCCGGTGTCGGCATCCTGACGGGCGTGATCTGAGCCGCCGGCAAGACAGATGATGCCCAGGCGCTTGGTCAAAAGCGCCATTACAGCTGCCGCGTGTCTTTTCAGATGCGAAAAGGACGCTGTAACATTTTGAATCGACGCATCGGCCTGAAAACCGATTCTGATTTTCAGGCCGATGCGCTAGTGGCGATTTGTCGGCTAAAAACCAGCCACACGCTGCACGAACCAGAAGGCCGAGACGGTGCCGATCAGGTAGGCAAGCCAGAAGTGCATGCGCGAAAAATCAAATAAACGTACAAGCCTAAAGCTGGCCACGGCGAGCAGTGCAATCGCGACGAAAGCCAGTTGACCGGCTTCCACCCCCAGATTGAACGTGAACAGGGCCAAAGGCACATCTTTCTGTGGAAGGCCGATTTCCCGTAGCGCGCCGGCAAAGCCGAAGCCATGCAAGAGGCCAAACACGAAACTGATAATCCAGGGATAACGGCTGGAAAGATCGCGCCTGCCGCGACCGCTTCGGATGATCTCGGCAGCGACGAACATGATGCTCAATGCGATCAGCGCCTCGACGGGCGACTGTGGGAGTCGGGCGACGTCCAGCGATGCGATTGCAAGCGTGATCGAATGCGCCACGGTAAATGAGGTGATGGTAAGCAGCAGCATTCGCGGGTTGCGGATCAGCAGCAGCAGAGCAAAGACAAACAGCAGATGATCGACGCCTTCCAGGATATGCTGGACGCCGAGGAAGAAATAGGTCTTTGCCGTGCCCCAGGGCGTCAGGCTTTTGGCGATCGTCAGGTTCGGATCGGAAGGGGCGATACGGCTTGTTTGGGTCGTGCCGTCTAGGTTGGTTAGCTTTGCCAGCGCATCGGTAAATGTCGATGATAGTCCGCCGATGAATACAGTTTTGCCACTGAGCCCGCCTGGGCATTTTACTTGCCATCGGCTGACATAGGCAGTGTCGATATGGCCTCCGACCGGGTCGGTCATCTGCTGGCAAGCGTCCGGCAAGTGAACGGACAATGCCATTTTGTATTCACCGCGCGCCGGCACCTTCCAGGTGATCGCATAGCTTTCCGGCGCGATCTCGTTGATTTCGAGAAAGGCCGGGCGAAGTTCATGGGCGTTGGCAGTACAAGTGACCCAAAGCAAACACCCAAAAAACAGACCGAGGAAGCGGCTCATGGCAGACTCGACGTCTTGATCGGCGATGTGTCGATGTCTCGCGGCCAGTTGATCTCGATGTCGTATTGCTTCTTCATCGCCGCATAGCGTGCGTCAGCGATGTCTTTGCGTCGGGCACTTTCCCAATCTGCAAGCACTGCGGTCCCAGCGTCGGAAAGTGCGGGCGGATGGCTCATGAGCCGTTCTGAAACGAAGACAAGATGAACGCCGTATGCCGACCGGATCGGCCCGTACCATCGGTTTTCAGGCGCGGACGCCAGTTCGGACACGAAGTCTTGACCGAAGCTGGTCGCGATCAGTTCGGCGTCGCTGAGCACCGTCCTCTCCGGCAGGAGCGAGGAGTCGCCGAGAGAGGTCATATCAATCGACGCGGCGTCGGATTTGAGTTTCGAAAGCACCGCGGTTGCGCTCAGATCGCCTTTGTCACCCGTGCGTTCGCTCCTGAAAAATATCTGCCGGAAGGCGAGCTTTTCAGGCAGCCGGTAGTCTTGCGCATGCGCCGTGAAATAGGCTTCGAGTTCCCCCGGTTTTGGCGCCAGCTCCTCGACGCTTGGCTCGAGCAGAAATTCCATCTTCTGCTGCATGCGCCGCCGGAAGACGGTATCGTCCTGGGCGAGACCCATCTTCTGACCCTCGCGGTAGAAGATTTCCTCCTTGATGTAACCCTCGACGAGTCCCTTCAATTCGTCCTCCGTCGGTGGACGTTGCCAGGTGCGGGAATAGGTGTCGAACATGCGTGCGAGTTGGCCCTCGTCGACAACGATGGCCAGATCCTCTCCAACAGTCATAGGCTGACGTGTCAGCGTATAGAGGCTGAAGACGACGACGCCAAGAATCAGGAAGTGGAACAGGGGTTCAACCAGGACTTTACGGATGAGCATGAGGCAGGCCCTCCGGCCATTGATTGCTAATGCACGTCGCGCAAAAATGTGCAGCGGTTTTGCGCTCACGACATGCGTAAAAACCAAGACCTAAAGCGCGATGAGCGAATCTGAAAGATCGCGACGCGCTTTAGACCTGGTACGAAAACGCGGGTGACTCCCAGATTGACGAGGTGGCAATCGAACGCCGCCACCTCTTTCAAGCCATCCTACCACGTTCACGTCGTCATGACGGGTTGTACCAGATCGGTGACGTAAGGGCGCGCTCCTGCAGCGTCATTGCGGTGCCGGGCAGAGGCTTTACGCCGAAGCGGTATGCGTCGTAGGCAGTCCATCGGGGTGTGGGGATTTCGATCACCCGGCCGTAATAGAACGCCCGCTGCGTCGGATCGAATTCCGGGTCCTTCCAAACAGCCATAAGTTCGGGATCACCAATCGTATTTGTCCACGTGGCGGTCGATAAATCCACCGTATTGCCGACAGGAGGCAATTTCCCATCTGCAGCAGGTTTCCGGTCATCGGACCAGACGACGTCGTATACCTTTTCTTGCGCATTGCCGTCCTTGTCCAACCATCCCTTGACGATCTGGTAGCGATCTAGGTTTGCTCCGATCGGGTCCTTGAGGGCGGCAACCAGGAATGTCGGCACCTTGCCGGTCGGTGCCGCGGTGAGATCACCGCCCATCGGCACGCCCTTTGTATAGCCGATCTCTGCCGGCATACGGTTCTGCGCGTCCTTTGCCTCGAAATCCCATCCTCCGAAGAAGCGAACCACCATCCGCGGGCCAGTCGTCGCATAGGTTTCCTTGCGCTGCATAGCATCCCACACAGCGGCGCGGGTGTTTTCTGTGGCCCACACGGCCGCGTAGCCCGCCGCAGACACCTCCCCAGTCCATGATCTTGACACCAGTCTGTTTGTTGTCGACGAAAGTCGCCGTCATGCGATGTGGACTAGGCTCTTGCGGCGTCGTCTTGCCGAAAAAGTTGTCTTCCTCCATTGCGGCGAGCCCGGTATGGGCGTCGCTGCTGCTGATCAGCCCGAACTTGTAGGGATTGGTGCCGAGCTGCTGTTCGAGCTTCATCCCGTTCTTGTAAGCAGAACGCGCGTACTCGAATTCGAGCATCTCGTTCGTCTTGGCCACACTACCGTCCAGATTGCCCTTGTCCCAGATTTCGAAGTCCGCGAACTCGTCGTTCGGCGACAGGAAGGGGTGTGCCTCACCTGATCCCTTGGTTTGCGCCACTTCGTAGAGACGTTCCCACTTGGCGCGGGTCTGGAGATAATCCACGTCGATCTTCTTGCCGAACTGCTCGACGATGGGAAACATCAGGCCATTGCTGAGATTGCCGTTATGCGCGATTGCCAGCACCCGACCTCCCGTCTTCTGCTCGTAGCCCGCCATCCATTTCCAAAGATCGGCAGGATTGTCGCTGCCAAATGGCGGATACACAGTGAACGGCTCGACCTGGCTTGCCTTGTCAGCATTGTCACGGAAAATAACATTGCGATGCAGGTTGTTGCCGTTGGTATTCGAGGTCCATTCATAACCGATGAAGGCCGTGAAGCGGTTCGGCTCGTTGAATTCTTCTGCGGCAGCGACCGTGTCCTGCCAGGCGCTTCGATAGGAGTCGGTTCCCGGAAAATACATGAGGTCTTTCGGGAACTTGCCGTGGGAGAACGCGACAATAATTTCGATCGCGGCGTCCGCGCCCTTGCCCGATTGCAACATGTCGTACCATTTGCGCCCCGTCGGATCGGCGAGCAAGTTTGGTTTGCCGGCAAACAGATCGGGGAAGAATCCCATGTTGTCGGAGTGGTCCGCGACCACCAGGAAGTCCAGAGGACGCGAAAGCTTCGCAGGCTGTCCCGAGGAAGCTGTGATCTGTTCGCCCCTGGCAAACCGATATGCGTCCCGGGGACCTATCCTCGCGCCGAAGGCTCCGGCATCCATCGAAAATGAGGTGTGAAGGTGCGTGTCCCCAAAGAAGGGGCGCGTTGGAAAATTTCTGTCGGCGTAAGGCGAATAAGACCGCTGTTTCGGGAAAAGCTGCGCGGCTTTTTCTTTGTCGAGATCCCCGATATCAGTGTGTTCGGCCTCCTGCGACCAGACTGGGTGACACAAGCCGACTGCCAAGACGCCGGCTACAACTGCAGCTGCCCCGGTTACGGATTTAAGATTAGCGGTCATTGCGAATACCCTCCATTGAAATCAACAGCTGCGTATTCTGTTGCACCTGCGGCCCGATGGCTGAGGGTGTATTGCCGAGCCCTGAGCGAAGCTATTCGAAACAGAAATGTATATGTAAGTCTGTTTGCGTGGCCATCCCGGCGGGATTGATCCCCGAGGTTAGCTGAACACTACTTTAGCAATATGTAAAGTACATCACGGAAACATTGTGGAAACAATCTCAAGGCGGTGCGCCTCGATAACCACTTCGGGCTTACGGCTTCAATTGAAATCAGGAAGTAAAGCCACCAAGACATTACGATCCAACCAGAACGCTCGGCATGCACCGCGCATTGCCGAGCGTTTCTGCGCCATCGCTGCAAGTGCTGTAGACTTGATCCAAGTCAAATCGGCCTGCGCCGCACCCGGCTATATCTACTGCATGTCGCCCAAAAATGTGCAGCGGTTTTGGGATAACAACATGCATTAAAACAAAGACTAAATCGCGTCGCAGGAATCCGATTGAACGCGACGCGCTTTAGCCCACCATCAACGAACGGACATCCAAATTGACGCAGGCCTGCCTTGCCGATTGCCGGCGAGACGCGAAAGTCAGTATAGTGATTTCAGAAATTTCTGAAATCACAGACGCAACGGAAACGACCATGAACCTTCCGCCTCTCGTCCAGTCCTTCGTTCTCCACTTCGGCGAAATGGGGTCCCGCTGGGGAATCAACCGCACGGTCGGCCAGATCTATGCCCTGCTCTTCGTCTCGCCCGCGCCGGTCTGCGCCGAAGAGATCGCCGAGTCGCTCGGCATCTCGCGCTCCAATGTTTCGATGAGCCTGCGCGAACTGCAGGCCTGGAACCTTGTCATCCTGAAACACAAGCCGGACGACCGTCGCGATTTCTTCACCACGCCTGATGATGTCTGGCAGATATTGAGGACGCTTGCCGAGGAGCGAAAGAAGCGCGAAGTCGATCCGACGCTGTCGGTTCTGCGAGAGATCCTGATGCAGCGGCCGGCCAGCGACGCCGAGCGGCATGCGCAGCAACGGATGAGCGAGATGCACACGCTGATCGAGCAGCTGACGCATTGGTATGAAGACGTAAAACAACTTGAAACAGAAAGGCTCGCAACGCTACTCTCGCTGGGCGCGAAAGTGACCAAGCTTCTGGAGGCCAAGGACCGGGTCGTTTCGCTCGGCCGCAGCCGCCGGCCAAATCCTGCGAACAAGAGTTAGCGCCATGGGCACTGCTTTCTTCGACGCGAAGGACGGAAGGGGCGCCGAGCCGGTGCCGGACGGCGATACAGTCTCGCCTGTCACCCGCCCCGATAATGTCAAAGGCGGGCTGCGCAGGGCGGCAATGCTGCAGTCGCTGACCGCTGCCGTCTGGATCCCGCAGGCCGGGTTGCTGGCCGTCTCGGTCGGCCGCATCGCCGATGGCGGCGGATTGCATGACGTTCTCTGGCCAGCCCTCGGCATCCTCTCCCTCGGATTTGCAAGAAGCTGTCTCGACGCGGCCGGCGGTCGCCTAGCTTTTCAAGCCGCCCGCGCCGAACTCAGCCGCAGGCGCCAGATCGCCGTCGCGGCACTTTCCGTGTCGTCGCCGGTCGATCGCGGCCGGCCTGCCTCGGGCAAAGCCGCAAGTGTCATTGGCGAGCAGGCCGAACTGATCGTGCCTTATCTCGCCCGTTTCCAGCCGGCACGGATGAAGGCGAGCCTCGTGCCGCTTGTCATCCTTGCCTTCATCCTTCCGGTCTCCTGGATCGCTGTGCTGGTTCTGCTGTTCGCCGCGCCGCTGATCCCGATCTTCATGTCGCTGATTGGCTGGCGCGCCCAGGCGGCCAGCGAAAGGCAACTCGTCGCGACCGGCAGCCTCAACGGCTTCCTGCTCGATCGGCTACGCGGACTGGCGACCATCCGTGCGCTCGACGCAGTCGATGCAACCGCGCTACGGCTGCGTCGGGAGGCGGAGTCGCTGCGTACGCGCACCATGGCGGTGCTGAAGATCGCCTTTCTCTCCTCGGCGGTGCTCGAGCTTTTCGCCGCACTCGGCGTGGCGATGATTGCCGTCTATGTCGGTTTCAGCCTGCTCGGCGAAATTCGCTTCGGCACTTGGGTGGGCCGGCTCGACCTGACCGAGGGACTGTTCATCCTGCTGCTCGCGCCGGCCTTCTTCGAGCCCCTGCGCGAACTCTCCGCTGTCTGGCACGATCGGGCGGCCGGCGAGGCGGCGCTGAAGGCCCTGGACGCCCTCGCTGCCGGCCGCCTGTCCATTCGAGGTGCAGCCGACGTCGCGCCGGCGGTATCTGCCGTCGCCGAGGCGTCGGCCATTCGTCTTGAGAATGTCGATTTTCGCTACGACGCCGGCGAACCGTTGATCCTTGACGGTTTCAACCTCGATATCACCGCCGGCGAACATCTGGCGCTTCTCGGCGCCAGCGGTTCCGGCAAGTCGACGCTTCTTTCGCTGATTTCAGGACTAGTGCCCTGCACCGGTGGATGCATCATCATCGGCGGCGTCGAACTTGTGGATGACAGCGCCCATGCCTTGCGCGCCAGCATGGCATGGATCGGCCAGAGACCGCATATTTTTGCCGGCACCATCGCCGGCAATATCGCGCTCGGCAGGCCCGGTATCTCGAGTGGCAACGTGACGGATGCGCTCGACGTCGCCCGGCTCGGAAAAGTCGCAGCCGCCTATGGCTACCGGCCGCTCGGCGAAGGCGGGATCGGACTTTCCGGCGGCGAGGCGCTGCGGCTTGCGATCGCGCGTGCCGCCTGCAATCCGCATCTCCGGATTATCCTGGCCGACGAGCCGACCGCGCATCTCGACGCCGCCACCGCCGCCGAGGTGACCGAGAGCCTGCTTTTGCTCGCCAGGGGCCGCACTTTGATCGTTGCGACCCACGATCCGCTGCTTGCCGACCGCATGCATCGCGCCATGCGCATCGATGCCGACATCGTTATCAGGGAGGCCGCCGAATGAGCGGATTTGCTGCAGACCTCAAGCCGATCCTGCGTCTGTTCCTTGCCGAGCGCCGGCGTGCGCTGCTGCTTGGCGCAGCACTTTCGGCAGCGACGGTAACCGCCGGCATCGCCCTGCTCGGCCTGTCCGGCTGGTTCATCACCGCCACCTCACTCGCCGGCCTTTCGGCCGCTGCCGCCATCACCTTCGACGTCTTTGCGCCCTCAGCCGGCATTCGCCTGCTCGCCATTGTCCGTACGGCCGCGCGCTACGGCGAAAGGCTTGCGACCCATGACGCAACGCTCGGCGTGCTCGCCGCCCTGCGCGAAAGGCTGTTTCGTGGCTTTGCCGAACCGGGTGCGGCTCGCGCGCTGTCACATCGTCCCGCACGGCTGCTCTTCCGGCTGACGGCCGATATCGATGCGCTCGATTCCCTCTACCTGCGCATCCTCGTGCCGGCTGCGGTGGCGATCGGTGCAGCACTGGCGGCAAGCGTAATGCTGGGGCTGATGCATCCCCTGTTCGGCCTGTGCTTCGGCCTTTTTCTCGCCGGTGCCGGCCTCGGGCTGCCTGTCATCGCCGGGCGGGCGGCGAGCAAACATGCCCGCAGACGCGCCCACGGCATCGAGGCGTTGCGGTCGCGGACGATCGATCTCGTTGCCGGCCAGACCGATCTGCTGATGGCCGGCCGGCTTGCCGCGCAGACAGGTACCATCGCTGCGGCCGATGCTTACTCTGCCCGCGCCGACGACCAGTTGAACCGCGTCGAGACCGGCCTGACATTTGGCTTCGGCCTCGTCTCGACCCTGCTGCTCACGGCATCGCTGCTTGCCGTTGCGGCACTTGCGGAAACGAAGGTGATTACCGCTCCTATGGCCGCACTCGGCCTGCTCGTCGCCTTTGCGGCAGTCGAACCTTTCGCAGCGCTGCGCCGCGGTGCCCTGGAACTTGGACGCACGCTGCTTGCGGCAAGGCGCATCGCGCCGCGGCTTGCCGTCGCGGCGACACCCGAACCATTGGCGGTGCCGTCACCAGGATGCGTTTTTTCGCTGACTGGTGTGTCAGCCTTCCATGAAAACTCCGCCGTGCCGGCGCTCCAAGGCATCGATCTCGCGCTTCAATCGGGCGAACGCCTCGCCGTCATCGGCAGCAGCGGCGCCGGCAAGTCGAGCCTGCTTGCTCTGCTTTCCGGTGAATTACCGGCAAGGACGGGAGACGTTGCCGCGATGACGGCGACGCTGCTGACGCAACGGACGGAACTTTTTGAGGACAGCCTGCGCGGCAACCTGCTCCTTGCGAACCCGGATGCGAGCGAGGCCCGGCTTCGCGAAGCGCTTGCCGCCGCCGGCCTGCTTGCCGATATCGAGGCCATGCCGCGGGGGCTCGATACGCGGCTCGGCGAAGGCGGGCTCGGCCTTTCCGGCGGCCAATCGCGCCGGCTGGCACTGGCCCGGCTCTTCCTGCGCGACACGCCGCTCTGGCTACTCGACGAGCCGACCGAGGGCCTCGATGGCGTCACCGCCCGCGACGTGCTCTGCCGTCTGTCGGCAATGGCGCCGGGACGCTCGCTGGTGATCGCCACGCATATCCGCCGCGAGGCGGCGATCGCAGACCGCATCGCCATTATCGAAGGCGGTCGCATCACAGAGGTTTCTCGCCGCGGAGAGGCGGCGTTCGAAAAGGCGCTCGACCGGCTTCGGCCGGACTGAGCGAGACCGCATGCCCTCACGCGCCGGTCGGCGCTGAGGAACGCCCTGTACCCCGTGGGACCGTGGGAGAAGACAATGGAACTAGATATCGTAGCACTTTCGCGCTTCCAATTCGCGCTGACGGCGCTTTACCACTTCCTGTTCGTGCCCTTGACGCTCGGCCTGTCCGTGCTGCTGGCGATCATGGAAACCGTCTATGTTATGACTGGCCGCCAGATCTGGCGGCAGATGACAAAATTCTGGGGCACGTTGTTCGGCATCAATTTCGTAATCGGCGTCGCCACCGGCATCGTCATGGAGTTCCAGTTCGGCATGAACTGGAGCTATTACAGCTATTATGTCGGCGACATCTTTGGTGCGCCGTTGGCGATCGAAGGCCTGATGGCCTTTTTCCTCGAGGCGACCTTCGTCGGCCTGTTCTTCTTCGGCTGGGACAAGCTGTCGAAGGTCGGCCATCTGGTCGCCACCTGGGCTGTGGCGCTCGGCTCGAACTTCTCCGCGCTCTGGATCCTGATTGCCAATGGCTGGATGCAGAACCCCGTCGGATCGGCGCTCAATCCGCAGACGATGCGCATGGAGATCACAAGCTTCTTCGATGTGGTCTTCAACCCGGTTGCCCAGGCGAAATTCGTCCATACGGTATCGGCAGGTTACGTCTGCGCCTCGATCTTCGTGCTCGGGGTCTCGGCCTGGTATGTCCTTAAGGGGCGGCATATCGAGCTTGCCAAGCGCTCGATGACGGTCGCCGCCTCCTTCGGTCTCGCTTCGGCTCTATCAGTCGTCGTGCTTGGCGACGAGAGCGGTTATCTCGCCACTGAGAACCAGAAGATGAAGCTCGCGGCAATCGAGGGCATGTGGAAGACGGAACCGGCGCCGGCGGCCTTCACCGCCTTTGGCTTCCCCGACCAGGAGGCGCGCGAAACGCATTTTGCCGTGCACATTCCTTGGGTCATGGGCCTGATCGGCACGCGCTCGCTGACGACCGAAATCCCCGGCATCGACAAGCTCGAACAGCAGGCCGAAACCCGGATCCGCGACGGCATCAAGGCTTATGACGCGCTGATGCAGATCCGTGCAGTACCGGCACAGGGTCAGGTTGCGCAGGAAGTGCGCACTTCCTTCGAGGATCTCGGCCATGATCTCGGCTACGCTCTTCTCCTGAAGCGCTATGTCGACGATCCGCGCCAGGCGAGCGACGAGCAGATCGTTCAGGCCGCGCGTGATACGATCCCGCACGTACCGACGCTCTTCTGGTCTTTCCGCATCATGGTCGGCCTCGGCATCTTCTTCATCCTGCTGACCGCCACCTTCTTCTGGCTGTCGGCGCGCCGCCACCTCGACAAATATCCGCTGCTTCTCAGGATCGCCGTGCTGGCGATCCCGCTGCCCTGGGTTGCCATTGAACTCGGCTGGGTCGTCGCCGAGTTCGGCCGCCAGCCCTGGGTGATCGAAGGTGTGCTGCCGACGGCCGCCGCCGTCTCCAGCCTCGGCGCCGGCACCGTGCTTCTGACCATCATCGGTTTCGCGGCGCTCTACACGACGCTGATCGTCATCGAGATGGGCCTGATGATCAAGGCAATCAAGCAAGGGCCGGAGCCGGACGACGAGCCGGAAGCGGTTCTGATTTCCGAAACCCTCGTCCCGGCCGCGGAGTGACCTGCCATGATCCTTCACGAACTCATCGACTATGAAACCCTGCGTCTCATCTGGTGGCTGCTGCTCGGCGTATTGCTGATCGCCTTTGCGACGACCGGCGGTTTCGATCTCGGCGTCGGCACGCTTCTGCCTTTCGTTGCCCGGACCGATACGGAACGGCGCGTGGCGATCAACACCATCGGCGCCACCTGGGAGGGCAACCAGGTCTGGCTGATCCTCGGCGGCGGCGCCATCTTCGCCGCCTGGCCGCCGCTTTATGCGGTCTCCTTCTCGGGCTTCTATCTGGCGATGTTCGCGATCCTCTTCGCGCTCATCCTGCGCCCAGTCGGCTTCAAATATCGTTCGAAGCGGGAAAGCGCCAGCTGGCGGAGCGGCTGGGACTGGGCGCTCTTCGTCGGCGGCTTCGTGCCGTCGCTGATCTTCGGCGTTGCCGTCGGCAATGTGCTGCAGGGCGTACCTTTCCGCTTTGCCGACGATATGCGGATATTCTACGAAGGTTCGTTCTTCGCCCTGCTCAACCCCTATGCGCTGCTCTGCGGCCTGCTTTCGCTGGCCATGCTGACGATGCATGGTGCGGCCTGGCTGGTGTTGAAGTCGAGTGGCCCGGTCGCAGTGCGTGCCAGAAGCTATGGCAGCATCGCCGCCCTTGCCGTTATCGTGCTTTTCGCACTCGGCGGCCTCTTCCTTTGGATCGGCGTTGGTGGCTATCGCATCACCAGCGATATCAGCCCGATCGGTCCCTCCAATCCGCTGCTGAAGACCGTGGCGCTGGAGAAAGGCGCGTGGCTTGCCAATTACGGCGCTCATTCGTGGATGATCATCGCACCCGTCCTCGGCTTCGTCGGCGCGGCACTGGCCTTCATTGCGATGCGGGCAAGGCGCGAGGTCATGACGCTGCTCTTCAGCAAGGTGGCGATCTTTGGCATCATCTCGACGGTCGGCCTGTCGATGTTTCCGTTCATCCTGCCCTCCTCGCTCGATCCGCGATCGAGCCTGACGGTCTGGGATGCATCCTCCAGCCACATGACGCTGTTCATCATGCTGGTGGTGACGGCGATCTTCCTGCCGATCATCTTCGCCTACACAGCCTGGGTCTACAAAGTTCTGTGGGGCAAGGTCGATGAGAAGTCGATCACCGACAAGAACAGCCACGCCTACTGAAGGAGACGAAACGATGTGGTACTTCGCATGGATCCTCGGCCTGCCGCTGGCCGCCGCCTTCGCCGTCCTTAACGCCATGTGGTATGAGCTGATGGACGACGCAGCCAGGAAGAAGTCTTCCGAGCCGCGCAAGTAGAAATGGAGGGGGCGCGGTGCGAACCGCGCCCTTTGCCATCGGCGGAATGGACGGCATCGTCTTTTTTGGAGCATGGTACCGTTGACGTTGATCGCGCCATCATAAAACCAAGGCGCGTTATATTACGGAGTGATCATCATGCTGAACGGTGAAAAATCTCAAGTTTCTCTGAGACTGCCGTCGTCGCTGGTTTCGGAGTTTGATCGTATCACCGCGATCCTCGAACGTGATCGTACTTGGGTGATGCAGAAGGCCCTCAGTCAATACCTTGCAACGGAAGGGGCCGTAATCCTTGCAAATGCTCAAGGCCTCGAAGAACTGGATCGCGGGGAGAGCGCCGATCTGGAGGATGTGCTTGAGAAGGCTCGGACAATCGTCAATGCCGCTGAATATCGACGCGGTATGCCGGTGGGTTGCAATCAGAGATGCACGGCACAAGGATGCATACGCTCCAGTCGAGATGCTGCCCGTAGACAACCATGATGAAGAAGACAAAGAGAACACCATATGACGGTGGTGCAACGCCCGGCCCGTCACGTTACGCCCATTTTGTAGGTAAATGGCTGCGGTTCAAGCCGCAGCCATTTCTCCACTGCTTCAGCCTTCCAGCCACTTCACCTGATCAGGTGTCAGCTTGATGTCGAGCGCCGAGAGGCTGTCTTCCAACTCGGCGACGGTGCGCGGCCCGATCAGTGGAATGACCGGGAAAGGCTGGGCGATCACATAGGCAAGTGCGATGTGGATCGGATTGCGGCCGAGTTTGTTTGCCAGTTCGATAGCACGGTCGCGGCGTCCGAAGTTGCGCTCGGAATACCAGACCCGGACGATCTCCTCGTCATCTCGCTTGTCGCGGCCGGCGCGGTCGGTAAAGAAGCCGCGACCCTGGCTCGACCAGGCAAAGTTCGGGATCTGCTTCTCGTTCAGCCACTTTTTCCAGTCGTCATCGGAAGCGGCAACGCAGCCTGCCCAGATCGGATCGAGCATCTCGGCAAGCGAGAAGTTGTTGGAAAGTGCTGCCGGCGCCGTCTTGCCGGTCTTTTCGGCATAGGCGATTGCTTCGTCGAAGCGCGCCCGCGTCCAGTTCGAGCCACCGAATATGCCGCGGATGCGTCCGCGCTTGACCTCGGCATCCATGGCATCGACAAACTCGCCGACGGGCACGTCGGTATTGTCGCGATGCATGAAATAGATGTCGACATAGTCGGTCTTCAGCCTCGAAAGCGACTGGTCGAGCTGCTTTGCGATCATGTCGGGATAGCAGAGCGGCGAATGCGCACCCTTGCCGATCAGCACGATCTCCTCGCGCGGCACCTTTCGGCTCGTGTGCCAGTCGCCGAAGATCGCTTCCGTCTTGCCGCCGCCATAGACATAGGCCGTGTCGAAGGCATTGCCGCCGGCCTCGTAAAAGGCGTCGAGCGTCAGCGAGGCGGCGGCGAAGTTCGGGAAGAACTCGAAGCCGAGCGTCACCACCGAAGCCGGCTTGGAAATGCCGGGAATTTGACGCTGCGGAACGCTGTTGCCGCGCGCGATCGCGCCGCCGGCAATGTTTGTCGTACGTTTGCTGGCTTTTTCCACGCCGTATTCGAGGCCGACCGAGGCACGCCACTGGTCGAGTACACGCAGGTTTCCGATCGAGTCTGCCCAGCTCATGCCGGGAGAGCTGAATTCGGTCTTGCCGGCGCGGATGGCATCGCCGGCCGCATCCGTCTCGAAGGAATAGAGCCAGCGGTCTTCCCTGAGTTCGACGGTTTCTCGGCTGCTGCCCTTGAAGATCTCGATCTTGCCGACGCCGCCCTTATGGCCGGAGGCAAACCAGAAGTCCTGGACCTCGATCCGGCCTTCCGAGCCGATGATGCGCAGCACATTGTCCTGCTGCGCCATGATCGAGCAGGAGACTTCGGCGATGATCTCGTTCGGGAACTTGAGGACGGCCGATGCCCATTCATCGACACCGCTCTCTCCGAGATGGGCGACGCCCGAGACCTTCTCCGGTTCGAGGAAGGCCTTGCCCTCAGCGGCGCCTGATATCAGTCTGGCCATCGAGACCGGATAACCGCCGACATCGAGAATGCCGCCACCGGCGGTGTCGTTGGCGAAAAGCCGGTGTTCCGGCTTGTAGCTGCCCATGTTGAAGCCGAAGCTCGAGCGGATAATGCGAACGGTGCCGATGACGCCGCTTTTGACGAGTTCGACCAGCTTCTCCGTCTGCGGATGCACGCGGTACATGAAGGCCTCGCCGGCAAAGACGCCGGATTTTTTCGCCTCGTAATAAACCACCTCGGCGTCGTAGGCCGACAGCGCGATCGGCTTTTCCACCAGGATGTGCTTGCCGGCGCGTGCCGCTTTGATCGCCCATTCGGCGTGGCCGGTGTGAGGGACGGCGATATAGATCGCATCGATCTCCTTGTCGGAGAGCAACGCCTCGTAACCATCGACGATGCGGGCGCCGGGGAAACCTTCGGCAAGACCCGGCTTTGCAGGATTGCGGGTGGCGATCGCCACCAGTCTGCCGGTGCGCGAATGAGCGACGCCATCGGCAAAGGTGCGGGCGATGGTGCCGGGGCCGATGATGCCCCAGCGGATCGGTTGATCTGAAGTCATGGAAAATCCTCTTTCGTCTTTGTGTCCTGCGATTTTAGTTCAGCGAAGCCGCTTGCCGGCGCCGTCGAAAAGGAATGAGCGGTTGGCGGGAAGGCCGACTGTCAGGGTGTCGCGATTGCCGGCGACGCGCGATTCCGGCCGCTCGATGATCAGTTGCTCGGGGCCTATGGTGGCGTAGATGTAACTGGTATTGCCGAGGTGTTCGGCGACGTCGATGGTGACGGTGAGGTCCGCATCGCCCGTGCCCGCATCGACGAAATGTTCGGGACGGATGCCGAGCGTCACTTTTGCGCCGGCTTCGATGGGATCGGCGACCGGCAGCGTCAGGCGGGTATTGGCGTCACTTTCCAGCGCAATCACCGCCCTGCCCGACTGCGTCTCAACCACCACGGCCTTAAGGAAATTCATCTTCGGCGAGCCGACGAAGCCGGCGACGAACTGATTGGCGGGATCATCGTATAGGTCGAGCGGCGCGCCGATCTGCTCGATATTGCCGGCGCGCAGCACGACGATCCTGTCGGCGAGCGTCATCGCTTCCGTCTGGTCGTGGGTGACGTAGATCATCGTCGTGCCGAGCTTCTTGTGCAGTCTTGATATCTCGACGCGCATCTGCACGCGCAGTTCGGCGTCGAGGTTCGACAAAGGTTCGTCGAACAGGAAGACCTGTGGTTCGCGGACGATGGCGCGGCCGATCGCGACGCGCTGGCGCTGACCGCCGGAAAGCTGCTTCGGCCGACGCTTCATCAACTCGGTGATCTGCAGTATCTCTGCGACATGGCGCACGCGCCGCTCGGTGTCGGCCTTCGGATTGCCGTTCATGCGCAGGCCGAAGCTCAAATTTTCCTCGACGGTCAGGTGCGGATAGAGCGCGTAGGACTGGAAGACCATGGCGATGCCGCGATCGGCGGGCTCGACGTCGTTGACGACCCTGCCGCCGATCTGAAGCTCGCCTGACGTAATGTCCTCGAGGCCGGCGATCATCCTGAGCAGCGTGGACTTGCCGCAGCCGGACGGGCCGACGAAGACGACGAATTCGCCGTCCTTCACCTCCAGATTGGCGCCGTGGATGATCTCAAAGCCGCCGAAGCGCTTGACGATGTTGCTGAGTGAAAGCTCTGCCATGCAGCCTCCCGATTATTTGGCCGATTATTTGATTGCGCCGGCCGCGATGCCGGCGATGAAATGGCGCTGAAGCGCCACGAAGATGACGAGGATCGGCGCCGTCAGCAGTACCGCGCCGGCCATGATGCCGCCCCAGGACACCTTGGTGAGACCGATCAGCGTTCCCAATGCCACCGGCGCCGTCATCATCCCCGGCCTGGAATTGATCAGCAGCGGCCAGAGGTAATTGTTCCACGAGTGTAGGAAGAGAATGATCGCCAATGCGGCCATGGTCGGGCGCGCTAGCGGCAAAGCGATGCGCAGGAAGATCTGCCATTCCTTGACGCCCTCGACCCGGGCGGCATCGAAAAGCTCGCCCGGCATCATCGAGAAGGACTGCCGCATGAACAGCACGCCGAGCGAATTGAACAGCGGTGGCACGATCAGAGCCACCCAGGTGTTTGCCAGCTTGAACTCGCGCGCCACCATGATGAATTGCGGAATGACGACCACGGAGAAAGGAAGTGTGATCGTGCCGAGGATGATGGCGATGACCACGGAGCGGCCGACGAAACGGTAACGTGCCAGTGCCCAGCCGGCCATCGAAGTCAGCAGCACCGAGAGCACTGTATAGATCAGCGCGACGCCGATGGAGATCACCATCGCACCGATGAAATCGGTATCGGCCTGCAGGTTCTTGAAATTCTCGACAAAGTTGGTCGATGGCCAGAGCACGATGTCAGGGCTGAAGATGCCGTTGTCGGGCATCGTGGAGAAGACGAACATCATCCAGAGCGGAAACAGCCAGACGAGAGCAAGCGGCGCCAGTGCAGCATGCAGCGCGATCTGACGCAGCAGAAGGGATTGCGATTTGGATCTCATTTCGGATCCCTCCCGAACCAGAGATTGAAAAGCGAGATCGCCACGGCAAGGGCTGCTATCGTATAGGCGATCGCCGAGGCATAACCGAAGTTCAATGAGGTGAAGCCCTGGCGGTAGAGCAGCAGACCGAGGGTCTCCGTGCCGCCGCCCGGACCACCGCGATAGGTGATGAGGTAGGGCTCGGTGAAGAGCTGCATGGTGCCGATCACCGAAAGAACCACGCAAAAGAGGATGATCGGTTTCAGAAGCGGCAGGGTGATATGAAAGAATTGCTGGATCTTGCTCACCCGGTCGAGTGTCGCTGCCTCGTAAACGTCCTCGGGGATCGACTGCAGTCCGGCAAGGAGGATGATGGCGTTATAGCCCGCCCAGCGCCATGTGACGGCGATGATCAACACCGCCATTGCCGCATTCGCATTGTCGAACCAGGAAACCGGACTGAGGCCGATTGCTGAAATCAATTTGTTGATGATGCCGAAATCGAGGCTGAACATCAGCCGGAACACGGCGGCATAGGCGACCTCGCCGACGACGACGGGGGCAAAGAAGGCGAAGCGAAAGAGCGGACGCGCTTTCAGCAGCGGTGAATTGAGCAGCACCGCCATCACGGTTGCAAGCGCGATCATGATGGGCACCTGGATCACCAGGATGATTAGCGTGTTGTAAAGAGCGTTGTAGAAGGCCGGGTCATAGAAGAGCCGGCCCCAATTGGCCTGGAAGCTGTATTTCCACGGATTGATGCGGGTGTTCTGAAAGGAGATCAGGAACGAATTGATGATTGGCCAGAGCCAGAAGGTGGCAAAGACCAGCAGATAGGGGGCGAGGAACGCATAGGCGCTCCGGGTTCTGAACGGCATCGGGCCTCCTCCTCACAAAACCAACGAATGATCATCCGCCTTGCGGCGGACCGAGAGCCGGGCGCGTCAAGCGCCCGGCTTCGTCATTCACTGCGCGATCGGAAGGCCGGTCGCCGAAGCGATCTGGTTGGCGGCATCGTCGAGAGCCGCCTTCGCATCGGGATAGCCGCCGGAGAAGAACTTCGTCTGCGTCGCCTTGTAGATGGCGTCGGCATCGCTCTGGAAGGCGGTGCCGCGGCTCGGTACGATCTTCGGCAGCGTCGCCAGGATATCGGCCCAGACCTTCTGGCCGCCCCAATAGGGCTGCGCCTCACTGACGAAGGGATCCTTCTCGGCCGAAAGCAGTGACGGGACCAGACCGAACTCTTTCAGCATGGTGATCTGACCCTCATCCGTGCCGAGGGCGTAGTTGACGAATTTCCAGGCGGCTTCCTTATTCGCGGACGTCGCCGAAATGGCGAGCGACGAACCGCCGAGATTGGCCGCATGCGGACCATCTGCCGTCAGGCTCGGCATTCTGTAGACACCCCATTTGCCCTTGAGATCGGGAGAGGTCGAGCGCACCGTGCCCTCATACCAGCCGCCATACATCTGGCTCGCAGCCTTGCCGGCGGTATCGGCCTGGATTTTTTCTTCCCAGTTGGCCGCCGTCAGCGTGCCGGCATCCTTCATCTCCTTCACCTTTTGCAGCGTGGCGACGCAGGCCGGCTGGTTGATGGTGATATTCTGACCGTCGGTCGAGTAATAGCCGCAACCCTGTTCGTTGGCGATCATGCGAAACCATTCGCTGTCGCCGTTGAAGTCGGCCTGGGCCATGACGACGCCGGGATTGGCGGCGGAAATCTTCTTGCCGGCAGCGATGAAATCGTCCCAGGTGTTGATCGTGCTCGGATCGACGCCGGCCTTTTCGTAGAGGTCGCGGCGGTAAAAGACGGCGACAGGGCCGGAATCCCACGGCATGGCGTAGGCGACGTCGCCGACCTCGAGCTCGGTGCGCTTGAATTCGGGGAATTTCGCCTGAATGTCGGCCGTGTAACCGAGCTCCTTCAGATTGGCGAAGCAATCCGGGAAACGGCTCCAGAAGATTTCAGCCTCGAAGTTTTCGATGCTGACGATATCGGGCAAGCCATCGCCACCGGCGGCGCAGGCAGCCAGCGTCTTGTCGAAGACCTGGCCGTTTCCAAGATCCTCCACCGTGATCTTGATATCGGGAAACTGTTTGTTGAAGCCTGCAAGTGTGGACTTCAGCCCTGACGCGGCCGTATTCCAGCTCCAGATGGTGAGATTAGCCGACTGCGCGTATGCGGAGCCGGAAGCAAGCACTGCGACAGCTGCGGTCGCAGCGAGAAGTTTGAAGCGCATTGAAAATCCTCCCTTTTCAATTGCCGATCTTTCACGAACGCGGTTAGACTATCTGTAAGGGAGCGGGTGTCTCCTAAAAAGGGAACATGAATTTGGCGGAAAGTAAGGTCGGCACACGTGCAATCTATCAGCCCGGCGCGAGCAGTATCGAAGGTTTGCCGACAGCGCTGCAGATGTTTCATGCCCATCCGCCTGTTATGGCCATGCCGCACTGGCACGCGCAGGTCGAGGTCAACTACGTGATGCGCGGCACCGTGCACTACCGGATGAGCGACCACGAATTCCGGCTGAACGCCGGCGAAATGTGCCTCTTCTGGGGTGGTCAGCCGCATCAGATGGACGAATCCTCAGACGATTCGCTCTATGCCGGCGCCCATCTGCCTCTCGTCTATTTCTTCCGGCTGCGCCTGCCGATCAGCGTTTCCAGCCGGCTTATGAAGGGTGAGACGCTGCTGACCTCGGCGACCGATGCCGCCGACAACGAAAACTTCACCCGCTGGTTCCGCTATGCCAACTCAGGCGATGCCGCCAAGGCCCAGCACGCCGTCGACGAGTTGCTGCTGCGCATCGAGCGGATCGCGCTCGAACCTTATTCGATGACGTCGCAAGCCATCATCAGTCTCGAAGGCGATCACCCGCACCCGCATTCCTCGCGCAGCGTCGCGCGCATGTGTGATTTCATCGCCGCCAATTTCCTGCATGACATCGATTCGGTCGATATCGCCCGCGCCGCCGACCTGCATCCGAAATATGCGATGAACCTGTTCAAGCGATCGACCGGCATGACGCTCAGCAAATACGTGACGCTGCTGCGGCTGTCGCGCGCCCAGGCGATGCTGATGAGCGAGGGCGCCAACGTGCTGCAAGTGGCGATGGACAGCGGCTTCGGCTCGATCAGCGCCTTCAACAAATCCTTCCGCCATATCGCCGGCATGTCGCCGTCGGACTTCCGCCGCGATATCCGGCTGGTGACGACGGTCCCGGCCGGCGCGTTCCGGAACTAGCTCAGGGCCAACCGCAATTCGGCATTCTCTGCGTTTTGCCTACGACTTGTTTTTCACTGGGCAAAAAAGAGCCAACGCCTAAGGTGGCGGTATATTTCGCACAGTTTTTGTGCAAGTGCATGCACTATTGAATTTGTTGGGGATTTGATTTCATCGCACCTTCAATAAAATCAATGATTTACGATTTGGCACACACTTTGCTTCGACAGTTGCAGAGTTGGTGGCTAGGGTTCCGGCGTCGCAAGGCGTGGCTGGTCCGAGAGCTGCCACCGGCAGGGGAGACATCCCGCCGGGTGCACGGCGGGACAAAAGCCCGGGAGACCTCGTAAGCCAAGGGATTGGCGGCACGATGGTCATTGCCGATCCCTTTTGAAGAAAAGCAAAAGGGGAATTTCAATGCAGACTTTTTCGAAGATTCTATCGATTACCGCACTGACGGCGTCCCTGGCGCTGGGACTCGGCTCCATCGCCAAGGCCGAACAGAAGACCGACTTCAAGGTCGCCTGGTCGATCTATGTCGGCTGGATGCCCTGGGGTTATGCCACTGATCACGGCATCGTCAAGAAGTGGGCCGACAAATACGGCATCAAGATCGAGGTGACCCAGTTCAACGACTACGTCGAATCGATGAACCAGTATACCGCAGGTGCCTTCGACGCCGTGACGCTGACCAATATGGACGGCCTGTCGATCCCGGCTGCCGGCGGCGTCGATACCACAGCCGTGATTGTCGGTGACTTCTCGAACGGCAATGATGCCGTTATCCTCAAGGACAAAGCGAGCCTTGCCGACATCAAGGGACAGAACGTCAATCTCGTTGAATTTTCCGTCTCGCACTACCTTCTCGCCCGCGCACTCGAAAGCATCAAGCTGACCGAGCGCGACGTGAAAGTGGTCAACACCTCCGACGCCGATGTGGTCGCCGCCTACAAGACGGCTGACGTGACTGCTGTCGTCACCTGGAACCCGCTGGTCTCGACCATTCTCGAGGATCCCACGGCCAAGAAGGTCTTCGACAGCTCGCAAGTGCCGGGCGAGATCATCGACCTGATGGTCGCCAATTCAGGCGTGCTGAAGGACAATCCGAATTTCGGCAAGGCGCTCGCCGGCATCTGGTATGAAACCGCAGCACTGCTGACTGCCGACAGTGCCGACGGCAAGGCTGCCCGCGAGGCGATGGGCCAGGCATCGGGCACCGATCTCAAGGGCTTCGAATCCCAGCTTGCCGCCACCAAGCTGTTTGCCAAGCCGGCCGATGCCGTTGCCTTCACGGCCTCGGGCAGCCTGCCGAAAACAATGGATCTCGTCCGCAACTTCCTGTTCGAAAAAGGCCTGCTCGGCAATGGCGCGCCATCGGCCGACGTCATCGGCATCGAAATGCCTGATGGCAAGGTCCTCGGCGACAGCGGCAACGTCAAGCTGCGCTTCACCGAGACCTACATGAAGGCCGCCGCCGACGGTTCGCTCTGAGCCATGTCAAAGCAACGGTGCGGCGTTGACCGCACCGCCCTACCCTTCATCAGCGGAGCTTCCCCCTATGCGCTGGATCAACACGAGGCCGAGCCGGGGCGCGCAGCTTACCTTGACGCTGCTGCCCTTCGTGCTGCTGATTGTTGCCTATACTTTCGGCTCAGGAGCACGGCTGGCGGAAAACGCCAACGACAAGCTGCTGCCCGGTCTTGCCGGTTTTGCCGATGCGATCGACCGCCTCGCCTTCATCGCCGATCCGCGCACCGGCCAATACCTGCTCTGGTCCGATACGGGGGCGAGCCTGATCCGCCTGCTTGCCGGCCTCGGCATCTCCACAGTCACGGCGCTCGTCATCGGCATGCTGATTGGCATGCTGCCGTATCTCCGAGCCCTGCTCTCGCCCTTCGTCGCCGTTATCTCGATGGTGCCGCCGCTGGCGCTGCTGCCGATCCTCTTCATTGCCATGGGTCTCGGTGAAGCTTCGAAGATCGCGCTCATCGTCATCGGCGTCGCGCCGACGATGATCCGTGATCTTGCGCTGAAGGCGCTGGAGCTGCCGCGCGAACAGATCGTCAAGGCTGAAACGCTCGGCGGTTCCTCCTGGCAGCTCGGCCTTCGTGTGGTGCTGCCGCAGATCCTGCCGCGGCTGATCACCTGCCTCAGGCTTCAGCTTGGCCCCGCCTGGCTGTTCCTGATCGCTGCCGAGGCGATTTCGTCGGATTCCGGTCTCGGCTACCGCATCTTCCTCGTCCGCCGCTATCTCTCGATGGATATCATCTTTCCCTATGTCGTCTGGATCACGCTGCTCGCCGTGGTCATGAATTATATCCTCGATCGCATCCGCATTGCCGTCTTCCCCTGGTCTGAGCTGGAGAAGCAGGCATGAGCGAACTGGTGATCGAAAAGGTCTGGAAAGAGTATGGCGACCAGATCGTCCTTGAGGACGTGTCGCTGACTGTCGCTTCCCGCGCCTTCGTCGCTCTTGTCGGCCCGTCCGGCTGTGGCAAGTCGACGTTCCTGCGCATGCTGCTCGGCCAGGAGCGACCAACGCGAGGGACGATCCTGCTCGACGGCGAAACCCTGCCGCAGGAGCCGGGCCCGGATCGCGGCGTCGTCTTCCAGCGTTACTCCGTCTTCCCGCATCTGACCGTCCTCGGAAACGTGCTGCTCGGGCGGGAATTCTCGGCGTCCCGCTACAAGGCCAAGCTTTTCGGCGCCGCCCGTCGCGACGCCATCGACGAGGCACGGCGGCTGATTGCCGAAGTCGGCCTTTCCGGCGCCGAGGACAAATATCCGGCGCAACTATCAGGCGGCATGCAGCAGCGCCTGGCTTTGGCGCAGGCGCTGATCATGAAGCCGAAGGTGCTGCTGCTCGACGAGCCCTTCGGTGCGCTCGATCCCGGCATCCGAGCCGAGATCCACACATTGATGAAGCGGCTCTGGCACGAAACGCAGATGACCGTCGTCATGGTGACACATGACATGCGCGAAGCCTTCACGCTGGCGACGCGGGTCGTCGCCTTCGAGCGCAAGCGTGACCGCCCGGAGGAAAAGGAGCGCTACGGCGCGACGATCACCAAGGATATTTCGATCTGGCCGCCGAGGCTCGCCGGCGCGCCCTCCATCTTCAGCCCCGACCGGGACGGCCCGGTCATTTCTCTGGGCCTTCGCCGGGACGACCCTGCTTCCAGTCCGTCAGGAGAAAAACCATGATGCATGTCAGACGTTCGCCCGAGGAGATCGCTGCCAACCGGCAGCGTTACGAGGAACATCAGAAAAAGGGGCTGGAATTTGCGCCGAAGGTCTTGCCGGCCCCGAGCCCCCTTCCCGCCTCCGCAATCGATGCGGCTGCAATCATCCATCAGGAAACTATCCCCGGCGGCTGGCACTGGTCGACCGCGCTGAAGCGCGGCGAGGCTCTCCGCATTGATCAGGGCGAAGGCGGATCGACCGTGGCGCTCGTCGCCTGGAACGCCGCTGTCACGAGCGAACGGCTCAATCTCGTCGATACGGTCAAGGTGCAGTGGACGACCGCCCTCGGCAAGGGCCGCGTTATCTTCTCAGACATGGGCCGGGTGATGTTTTCGCTGATCGAGGATAGCTCCGGCGCCCACGACTGCCTGATGGGCGGCTCGACGGCAGCTTCGAACGCTGCCAAATATCCCGGCGTCAAGACCCGCAACACCCGCGACAATCTCGTGCTCGTCGCCGGCAAGCTTGGTCTCACCAGGCGCGATATTCCCGCAATTCTCAATCTCTTCGCTTCCGTCCGCGTCGACGATGACGGTGGCTTCCACTGGCGCGGCAAACTCTCCAACAGCGGCGACTATGCCGAACTGCGCGCCGAAATGGACATGATCGTCGGCTTCTCCAATTGCCCGCATCCGCTCGATCCCGATCCTGTTTATGCGCCGAAGCCGGTGATCGTCACGCGCTTTCGCGCCCCCGCCCCCGCGTTCGACGACCTCTCGCGCACGGCGACCGCCGAAGCCCTTCGCGGCTTCGAAAACAACGCCTCGATGCTGGCCTGAGGGAGGATGACGATGACCGATTTCATCAAGACTTCAGCTTCGCGCAGCCTGGAAAATGCCGTGCAGGACCATTTCATCCCCGCCGAAGCGCCGTGGTCCGGCATCGTACGCAAGGGTCAGACCATCCGCATCGAGGACAGCTACGGCCAACAGGCAATCGATACGCTGTTTTATCGTGCCGATGACTTTGCCGAGCGTTATTCCAACCAGGATACGATGCGGACGCAAGGTGGCGCCTATATCGGCACCGGCACGAAGATCATCTCGAACGAAGGCAATGTCATGCTGGTCATGACGGCCGACAGCTGCGGCCGGCACGATACATCCGCCGGCGCCTGCTCCTGCGAGAGCAACACGGTGCGCTTTGGCCACGGCACCAAATACCTGCATGCCTGCCGCGACAACTTCGTGATCGAAGTGACCAAACACGGCATGAGCAAGCGCGACATCGTGCCGAACATCAATTTCTTCATGAACGTGCCGATCAAGCCGAATGGCGAGATGACCATCGTCGACGGCATTTCCGCGCCCGGCGACTATGTCGAGCTGGTGGCGGAAATGGACGTGCTCTGCGTCATCTCCAATTGCCCGCAGATCAACAATCCCTGCAACGGCTTCGATCCGACGCCGATCCGGGTGCTGATTTGGGACGGCGAGGACTGATCGATGTTCACCAAGGTCCTTATCGCCAATCGCGGCGAAATCGCCGTCCGCGTCATCCGGACATTGAAGAGGATGGGCATCGCCTCGGTCGCCGTCTATTCCGATGCCGACCGGTTCTCGATGCCGGCGCTGACCGCCGACGAGGCCATCCGCCTCGGACCGGCGCCCGCTGCCGAAAGCTATCTCAACGTCGATGCCGTCATTGCTGCCTGCAAGGCGACGGGCGCTGAGGCTGTGCATCCAGGCTACGGCTTCCTCTCGGAGAATATCGGTTTTGCCGAGCGGCTCGCCGCTGAAGGCATCGCCTTCATCGGCCCGCGGCCGGAGCATCTGTCGGCCTTCGGCCTGAAGCATACGGCGCGCGAATTGGCAAAAGCCAGCGGCGTGCCGCTGCTGCCCGGCACCGATCTCTTGCAGAGCGTCGAGGATGCGCTTTCGGCTGCAGAGACCGTCGGTTATCCCGTCATGCTGAAAAGCACGGCCGGCGGCGGCGGCATCGGCATGCAGCTCTGCGCCGATGCGGCAAGCCTCAAGGCCTCCTTCGAGAGCGTGCAGCGGACCGCCCGCGCCAGCTTCGGCGATGCGCGCGTCTATATCGAGCGCTTCGTTGCCGAAGCCCGCCATGTCGAGGTGCAGATCTTCGGCGACGGCAAGGGCGGCGTGATCGCGCTCGGCGAACGAGATTGCTCGCTGCAACGGCGAAACCAGAAGGTCGTCGAGGAGACCCCTGCCCCCGGCCTTTCCTCGGAAACACGGGCGCGGCTGCACAAGGCGGCGGTCGATTTGGGAAGTTCGGTCTCCTATGAATCGGCCGGCACCGTCGAATTCATTTATGATCCCCAGCGCGAGGAATTCTATTTCCTTGAGGTCAACACCCGCCTTCAGGTCGAGCATCCCGTCACGGAAGCCGTCTTCGGCATCGATCTCGTCGAATGGATGATCCGGCAGGCGGCGGGCGAGGATGTGCTCTCGGGTGCGAATGCCCTGACGCCGAAGGGTGCGGCGATCGAGATGCGCATCTACGCCGAGATGCCGCATGCCGATTTCCGCCCGAGCGCTGGCCTGCTGACCGAGGTTGTCTTCCCTGATAATGCTCGCGTCGACGGCTGGATCGAGACGGGAACCGAGGTCACGCCCTTCTATGATCCGATGCTCGCCAAGCTGATCGTGGCGGCGGGAGACCGGCCGGCGGCGATCGAGAAGCTGAAGGCAGCACTCGCCGAAACGTCGATATCAGGCATCGAGACCAATCTCGATTATTTGAGAACGATCGCCGCTTCCGAGCTGCTCGCCGGCGCCAAGGTGGCGACGACGGCGCTGCGCGACTTCACCTTCGTTCCCGATGTCGTCGAGGTTCTCGCACCCGGCGCGCAGTCGAGCATCCAGGAACTGCCGGGCCGGCTCGGCCTTTGGCATGTCGGCGTGCCGCCAAGCGGTCCGATGGACGAACGCTCCTTCCGCCATGCCAATCGGCTGGCCGGCAATGCCGACGTGACGGCTGCGCTTGAATTGACGGTTTCCGGCCCGACATTGCGGTTTTATGCCGATCAGACGATCGCGCTTGCCGGCGCGCGGATGGCGATGACATGCGACGGGACACAGTTGCCGCATGGCGAGCCGGTGCTGATCCGGGCAGGCCAGGTGCTGTCGATCGGGACGATCGAAGGGCCGGGGCAGCGCGCCTATCTCGCTGTCGCCGGTGGTTTTGCGGCACCCGTCGTGCTCGGCTCGCGGGCGACGTTCGGCCTCGGCCAATTCGGCGGCAACGCCACAGGCACGTTGAAGACGGGGCATGTGCTTCATTTTGCCCGGCAGGTGGCAACCGAACCGGCGACGCCCGCAAAGGAGCCGGCCACCTTGACGCGCGAATGGGATGTCGGCGTCGTCTACGGCCCGCACGGCGCGCCAGATTTCTTCGAGGATAACGATATCGAGACGCTGTTCTCGACGGCCTACGAGGTGCATTTCAACAGCGCCCGCACCGGCGTTCGCCTCATCGGCCCTGCCCCGGTTTGGGCACGCCACGATGGCGGCGAGGCGGGGCTGCACCCCTCCAACCTGCACGACAATGCCTATGCGATCGGGGCGATCGATTTCACCGGCGACATGCCGATCATTCTCGGCCCTGACGGCCCAAGCCTTGGCGGCTTCGTCTGCCCGGCGGTGATTGCCCGCGACGAGCAGTGGAAGATGGGCCAGTTCAAGCCCGGCGACCGTATCCGTTTTCATGCAGTGGCGCGGCCGGAAGACCCGATCGCCGGCCCGGCGGTGCGGCGGCCCACGGAAGAAACAGGTTCGCCGATCCTCGGCATCAGCGAGGATGGCCCGGTTTCGGTCGTCTATCGCCGCCAAGGCGACGACAATCTGCTCGTCGAATATGGGCCGATGACGCTCGATATCGCGCTTCGCCTGCGGGTGCATCTGCTGATGCAGGCGGTCATCGAGGCTCGCCTTCCTGGCATCGTCGACCTTACCCCCGGCATCCGCTCGCTGCAGATCCATTATAACGGCACGCAGCTGACGCGTCGGCGTCTGCTGGGGCTGCTCTCCGAGATTGAGGCGACGCTTCCGGCAGCGCAGGAGGTCACGGTGCCGAGCCGCATCGTGCATCTGCCGCTTTCCTGGAACGATCCGGATGCGGAGCTTGCGATGCGCAAATATCAGGAACTCGTGCGCCCGAACGCACCCTGGTGCCCGTCGAATATCGAGTTCATCCGCCGTATCAACGGCCTTCCCGACGAACAGGCCGTCCGCGATATCGTCTTTGATGCCAGCTACCTGGTGCTCGGTCTCGGCGACGTCTATCTCGGTGCGCCGGTCGCGACCCCGACCGATCCGCGCCACCGCCTCGTGACGACGAAGTATAATCCCGCCCGCACCTGGACGCCGGAAAATGCCGTCGGCATCGGCGGCGCCTATATGTGCATTTACGGCATGGAAGGACCGGGCGGCTACCAGCTCTTCGGCCGCACCATCCAGGTCTGGAACACATGGCGGGAGACACCGGCCTTCGCCAGGGGCAAGCCCTGGCTGCTGAACTTCTTCGATCAGATCCGGTTCTTCCCTGTTAGCAATCAGGAATTGACGGAGGCGCGCGCCGCCTTCCCGCATGGCGGCTATCCGATTCGGATCGAGGAGACGGAATTCTCCTATGCTGCCTATGAGAAGGAATTGCAGGCGAATTCGGCGTCGATCGGCCGTTTCAAGGCAACCCAGCAGGCCGCCTTCGATACTGAGCGCCAACGCTGGAAGGAAGCCGGGCTCGACAGCTTCGTCACCGATGAAGGCACAGGCGAAAGTCCGGATGGGGATATTCCCGACGGCTGCTTCGGTGTTGCCAGCGCCGTACCCGGCAATATCTGGAAATTGCTGGTCGAGCCGGGTGCCTCGGTTGCGGCCGGCGATACACTCGCCATCATCGAATCGATGAAGATGGAAATCAACGTCACCGCCCATGCGGCAGGCCGCGTCCGCGACCTGCGCGCCGGGCCGGGAAGAAACGTCAAAGCCGGCGATATTATCGTCGTTCTGGAGGAATGCTGACATGCTGCCGACCATCCTCGATCTCTCAAGCCTTCGCGCCGCCTATCAATCCGGCCTGACGCCGCTCGACGCCATCGAAGAGGTGATTGCGCGGCGTGCCGCCTCGAAAGATCCGGCGATCTTCATCACGGCGGTGCCCGACGAGGAGCTGCGGGCCGCCGCCAAAGCCTTGATGGCGCGGGCGCCTGAGGCAAACAGCCTGCCGCTCTGGGGCGTGCCCTTCGCGGTCAAGGACAATATCGATGCCGCCGGCCTGCCGACGACGGCCGCCTGCCCGGCATACGAATATCGGCCGGAAGCGGACGCTACCGTCGTTGCGCGGCTGAAGGCAGCCGGCGCCATCATCATCGGCAAGACCAATCTCGACCAGTTCGCGACCGGCCTCAACGGCACGCGCTCGCCCTATGGCGCGCCGCGTTCGGTCTTCGATGCGGGCTATATCTCCGGTGGCTCGAGCTCCGGATCATCTGTCACGGTTGCTTCCGGCCTCGCGGCCTTCGCACTCGGCACCGATACGGCGGGCTCGGGCCGGGTGCCGGCTGCCTTCAACAATCTGGTCGGCATCAAGCCAACGCCGGGCCTTCTGCCGAATACCGGCGCCGTGCCCGCCTGCAAGAGCGTCGACTGCATCACAATCTTTGCCGCGACCGTCGGCGACGGTGTTACGATCCGCAAGGTCGCCGAGGGTTTCGACGATGCCGATCCTTTCTCCCGTCGCGCCAAGCCGGCGAACCTGCCGGTATCGGGCTTGCGCATCGGCGTCCTGACCGACGCCGAGCGGGAGTTCTTCGGCGACAAGGAGGTTGAGGCGCTCTACGACCAGGCGATCGAGCGGGCCAGAGCGCTCGGCGCGACGATCGTGCCTTTCGATTACGCGCCATTCCGCGAGGCCGCCGCCCTTCTCTATGATGGGCCTTGGGTCGCCGAACGTCTGGCGGCGGTCGAAGATTTCCTCGCCACGAACGCGGCTGATTTCGACCCGACGGTCAGAGGGATTATCGAAGGCGCCAAGGGCAAAACCGCGGTCGAGGCTTTCAACGGCCGATACCGGCTGGAAGAATTGCGTCGCAAGACCGAGGCCGAATGGGAAAAGGCCGACGTGCTTCTGCTGCCGACCGCACCGACCACTTACACCGTTGCGGATATGCTGGCCAATCCCGTCGTGCTCAACGGTCGCCTCGGCCGCTACACCAATTTCGTCAACCTGCTCGATTGCGCAGCGATTGCCGTTCCGGCCGGCTTCGGAAAAGGGGGGTTGCCGAGCGGCGTTACCGTCATCGCACCTGCCTTCACCGACGATGCGCTGGCACCACTTGCCGATGCGCTGCACCGCGCAGCAAGCTCCGGCATGGGCATCGACCGGCAGGCTGCGATCCCCGAAGCAAGCCGTGTTGTGCCCGGCGATGACGGTTTTATCGAAATTGTGGTCGTCGGTGCGCATCTGACCGGCATGCCGCTCAATCACGAACTGGCAGGCGCAGGCGGGCGTCTGGTCAAGACCTGCCGCACGGCCGGCGATTATCGCCTCTTCGTCTTACCCAATACCACGCCGCCGAAACCGGGGCTGCTGCGCGAGCCCGGCCACAAGGGCAACGGGCTGGAGGTCGAGGTCTGGGCACTGCCGGCCGATGCTTTCGGCAGGTTCGTCCAGAAGATTCCGGCACCCCTCGGCATCGGTAAGCTGACGCTCGAAGACGGTTCCAGCGTCTCCGGCTTCGTCTGCGAGGCGCATGCGGTGAAGGGTGCCGAGGAAATCACCGCACTTGGCGGCTGGCGCAACTATATCAGTGCCAAGCTGGCGAGCTGAGGAGAGCCTTCCATGGCGGCAAGACTCGTCTGGCGCCTGATCGATCTGCTGCGGGACGGTCTGACCGCCCGAAGCGAAGCGATCGGCAGCACCTGTGTCAGCCCTGGCGGTTCTGAGAGCGTTCGGCAAGTTCGACGATAATGCCGTCGGGATCGCGAACGAAGGCGATCTTGTTCAGCATCTCGGAGTGGACAGCGAAGCGCGGCCGCTCCTTGATCTCGACGCCCGCCTTTTCGAGGCGGGCGAAGGTCTCGTCGACATTGTCGAAATGAAAGGTGAGGTGGCGGACGCCGGCCGTATCTTCAGGCACGTCGACCGCTCTCGACGCGCCGCCGGGCGGCGCAAAGACCTCCAGCATGCCGCCGCCTGCATCGAGGAACGCGACCTGCATGCCATTCGCCATCGTCTTGCGCAGCACGAGGCTGAGGCCGAGCAGGCCACAGTAGAAATCGACAGTGTGGTCCATGTCGCCGACCGTCATGCCGACATGCTCGAAGGATTTCATCATCGGAGAGCCCTTCCCGGTTCAGACGGTGGCCGCAGCCCGCCATTCCCCTGCTGGAAGCCAGGAGCGATAGAGCGGATGATCGGCGGCGATCGGCATCGGCGTCGGTTGTCCGGTTCGCTGCGAGAAATAAGCGGCCGTTACCAGTTCCAGCGAATTGCGGGCATCCTGCAGCGTCACCGGTGGGTCGGTGTCTTCGACGATCGCCTTATGGAAGAGCTCGAACTGACGGGTGTAGCCATCCTCGCCAGGCACATAGGCGGCGAGCACTTCGTCGATCCGCGCCTGATGTTCCTCTGTCCCGGCGACGAATGTCCACGGATCACGGCCCATCGTATAGGGTTCGATGATGCTTTCGGCGACGAGGTCGTTGAAGCAGAAGCGCAGCCGCGAGATCTCCTTGCGCGAGCCCAGCGTCATCGACAGCGTCGCCAGCGAGCCATTCTGCATCTTCACCGAAAGGGCTGCCGTATCCTCGACCTCGATCGGATTGACCAGCGTCGCCCCATAGGAAAACACCTCGGCGCAGGGGCCATGCACATAGTTCAGCATGTCATGGGCGTGGATGGCGTGGCCGAGAAGGCCACCGCCGAGTTCGCTCGCCCACTTGCCGCGCCACGGCACGGCATAATAATCCGGTCCGCGCCACCAATGGGTTTCGATCGTCGTCAGGAACGGCTTGCCGGCCAGGCCGCGTTCGATCAGCAGCTTCAGCTTCTGCAGGCCGGAACCATAGCGGTACTGGAAGATCGGCATCAGCTTCCTGCCGGGGTGACGATCGAGGATGCGCGCCATCTCGTCGACCTCGGCGATCGAGCCGAAGAGCGGCTTCTCGCAGATCACGTGCTTGCCGGATTCGATACCCTTGCGGCAGAGTTCGAAATGCGAGCTCGGCGGCGTCGAAATGTCGATGACGTCGAGATCGTCTCGGGCAAACAGCGAATCCGCATCCTGCGTGTATTCGGCAATGCCGAACTCCTCGCACAACGCTCTGCCGCGCTCCTCATCGAGCGAGCAGAGCACGGGGACTTCGAAAAGCTCCTTGTTCCAGCCGAAGCCGGCCAGATGCCGCGCAGCGATGCCTGCGCCGATGACGCCGACGCGCAATTTTCTGGTCATGATTTCCTCCTCAGCGAGCGCCGATGCGCGCGGCTTTCGCCTGGGCTTCGAGCGAAAGACGGCAGACTTCAAAAACGTGATCCTGGGTCATCGCCGTCTGCGTGCGGTTGCCAACGTCGGCGGTGAAAGCGTCGAAATAATCGAGTTTTTCACCGCTGCAATCGATATGGGTCATTTCCTTGCCGTTGACCAGGAAGAGGTGATCCTTGCCCGGCCGGCCGGCGATATCGATATATTTGCGCAGTTCGATGTAACCTTCGGTGCCGAGGATGGTGAGGCGCCCGTCACCCCAGGTCGGCAGCGCCTCCGGCGTGAACCAGTCGACACGGACATAGCCCGCCGCCTTGTCGGAGCGCAGAAGCACCTCGCCGAAATCCTCGAAGGCGGGCTTGTCGGGCATGCCGAAATTGCCGATCGAGCTTGCGATGACCTCGCCTGTGGTCGAGCCGGTATAGAACAGGAACTGGTCGACCTGGTGCGAGGCGATATCGACGATGATGCCGCCGAAGGCTTCGGGATCGAAGAACCAGTCCGGCCGGGTCGGCAGTTGCAGCCGGTGTGGACCGACGCCGAGCGTCTGGATCACCTTGCCGATCGCGCCTTCGGCGACGAGCTTGCCGGCCCTGACGGCGGAGCGGACGCAGTGGCGCTCGGAAAAGCAGATCGAGAAGATCTTGCCGGTCTCGGCAACGGTACGCCTGACGACCTCGAGTTGGGCGAAGGTGGTCACGCCCGGCTTGTCGGTCATCACGTCCTTGCCCGACCTCATTGCGCGGATGGCAAGCCCGGCACGATCACGCGGAATCGCGGAAATGCAGATGACATCGATCGACGGATCGTCGAACAGCTTTTGCCTGTCGATCTGCGGCGCGTCAGGATAGGTCTTCTCGAAGGCCTCGCGCAACGCCGGCACCGAGGTCTGCGGGCAATAGCCGACGAACTCGCCGCCCGCGGCCAGCAATCCCTTTACGTGATCGAACGTGTGCCCATGGTCGATTCCGACGACGGCAAATCTCAACATCGCTGCAATATCCTCCTGGGATTTTCGTGTGGCCGCCTGACGCCAGCCTCCTCCATGTCGCGCAAAACAGATAACGAAAGCCGCCGCCTGTCAAGGCGAGATGAAAGGGGAAATCGACCGAGTTGCAAATTAAACATATGAAATATAACGATTAATTTGTATCTAAATAGTTATTTTGCAGGTTTTTACGCTTGGTCTTTCGACAAAGGGCCACGGCTTGAACCGATCGGGCGAAAGTCTTTTTCCCCGACGCATCTTGCCCCATCTCCGTGAATGTGATCGATTTCGGCTGCCGCCGGGCTGGAGGGCGGCAACACCCCGCAATGTTTTGAAGAGCGCTCCCCGCTCGCCCGTGACGGAAGATCCACCATGTCTCAACCTCTGCTCGATATCGCCGCTTCGGATGGTCTTTTTGTCGGCCGAGCCTGGAATCCCGAAGTTGCCGGGCCAAGCATCGTGACGCTTCGAGAGGGGGAGCTGGTCGACATCACCTCGCGCGAGGCGCCGACACTGAGCGCGCTGCTCGAGCGACAGGACGCTGCTGGTTTCGTGCGCGCTGCGAGCGGCAAGGCGATCGGCTCGTTGCAGGATATCGCCGCCAACAGCACCGGCACGCCGGATGAAGCGCGTCCCTATCTCCTGGCGCCCGTCGACCTTCAGGCAGTGAAGGCCTGCGGCGTCACCTTTGCGCAGTCGATGATCGAGCGCGTCATCGAGGAGAAGGCGGCCGGCAGTCCGGAGCGTGCCGCCTCGATCCGCGAGCGCGTCAGCACGCTGATCGGTGGCAGCCTCACCAATCTGAAGGCCGGTTCGCCGGAGGCTGCCAAAGTCAAGCAGGCACTGATCGACGAAGGCATGTGGTCGCAATATCTTGAGGTCGGTATCGGGCCGGACGCCGAAGTCTTCACCAAGTCACCGGTGCTCTCCTCCGTCGGCTGGGGTGCGGATGTCGGCCTGCATCCGATCTCGACCTGGAACAATCCCGAGCCGGAAATCGTGCTCGCGGTCAACAGCCGCGGCGAAATCACGGGCGCGACGCTCGGCAACGACGTCAACCTGCGCGACGTCGAGGGCCGCTCGGCGCTGCTGCTCGGCAAGGCCAAGGATAACAACGCCTCCTGCTCCATCGGTCCTTTCATCCGCCTGTTCGATGCCGGCTACAGCCTCGATGATGTACGCAAGGCTGAACTCGACCTGAAGGTGTCAGGCCAGGACGGCTTCGTGATGCACGGCAAGAGTTCGATGTCGCAGATCAGTCGCGATCCGACGGATCTCGTCAAGCAGACGGTCGGCGCCCATCATCAATATCCCGACGGTTTCATGCTTTTCCTCGGCACGCTGTTTGCGCCGACGCAGGACCGCGACGCGCCGAAGCAAGGCTTTACGCACAAGATCGGCGATGTCGTCGAGATTTCCTCGGCAGGCCTCGGCGCGCTCATCAACACCGTGCGCCTCTCCACCGAATGCCCGCCCTGGACCTTCGGCATTTCGGCGCTGATGAGCAATCTGGCAAAGCGCGGCCTGCTTTGACGTGCTGATTTTTGTGCATTTCCGGGCAGAAAACCGCTTCGCGTTTTCTTGAGATGCTGAATTACTGGTTTCTCCGCCTACCCTGCAGCAGGTCGAGAACGGAGTTTGCCGCCTCAAGAACGTTCGTTCCTGGGCCGAACACGGCTGCAACGCCGTGTTCATGCAGGAATTCATAGTCCTGCCGCGGGATAACACCGCCGCAGACGACGATGATATCACCACCGCCCTGTTCCCTCAGCCTGTCGATCAGCTGTGGCAGCAGCGTCCTGTGACCGGCCGCCAGGGACGAGACGCCGACGACGTTGACCTTTTCGCTGAGTGCGACACCGGCGGCTTCCTCCGGTGTCTGGAACAGGGGACCAGCGAGCACGTCGAAGCCGATATCGCCGAAGGCCGAGGCGATCACCTTTGCGCCTCGGTCGTGTCCGTCCTGACCGAGCTTGGCGACCATAATCTTCGGCCGGCGCCCCATGGCTTCCGTAACCTCCGTCATGCGAGTCTTGAGCACGGCGAGTTCCGGCTCGTTTTCATACGCTTGGCCATAGACGCCCTTAATCACCACTGGCGTGGCGGCATGATCGCCGAAGGTATCGCGCATCGCATCCGATATCTCGCCGACCGTGGCGCGGGCCCGCGCCGCCTCGATGGCGGCTTCAAGCAGGTTGCCCTTGCCGCTCTGTGCGATCTCGGCCAGGGCCGCCAAGGCCTCGCGCACGGCTTTGCCATCGCGCTGCCGCTTGGTTTCCTCGATACGTCTGATCTGCGCTTTGCGTACTGCGCTGTTGTCGATCTCCAGAATGTCGATCGGCTGCTCGTTGTCGAGCCGATAGCGGTTGACGCCGACGATGACCTCCTCGCCCTTGTCGACGGCCGCCTGGCGGCGTGCGGCCGCTTCCTCGATCAGCCGTTTCGGCAGGCCGTCTGCCACCGCCTTGGTCATGCCGCCGAGTGCCTCGACTTCCTCCATCAACGCCCAGGCCTTGTCTGCCAGTTCGGCCGTCAGGCTTTCGACATAGTAGGAGCCGGCGAGCGGATCGACGACCTTGGTGACGCCGGTCTCGTGCTGCAGGATGAGCTGGGTGTTGCGGGCGATCCGAGAGGAGAACTCAGTCGGCAGCGCAATCGCTTCGTCGAAGGAATTCGTATGCAACGACTGCGTGCCGCCGAGCACGGCCGACATCGCCTCGAAAGCGGTGCGGATGATGTTGTTATAAGGGTCCTGCTCCTGCAAGGAGACGCCGGAGGTCTGGCAATGGGTGCGCAGCATCAGCGAGGACTGTTTCTTCGGATGAAACCCTTCCATGATCCGCGTCCAGAGCAGGCGGGCGGCGCGCAGCTTGGCCGCTTCCATGAAGAAGTTCATGCCGATGGCGAAGAAGAAGGAGAGCCTGCCGGCGAACTCGTCGACGCTCAGGCCTTTGGCGATGGCGGCGCGGACATATTCGCGGCCGTCGGCCAGCGTGAAGGCCAGTTCCTGCACCAGTGTCGCGCCGGCTTCCTGCATGTGGTAGCCGGAGATCGAGATGGAGTTGAACTTCGGCATCTCGCGGGCGGTATAGTCGATGATGTCGGCAACGATCCGCATCGATGATTCGGGCGGATAGATATAGGTGTTGCGGACCATGAACTCCTTCAGGATGTCGTTCTGAATGGTGCCAGAAAGGTCGGCTCGCGAAACACCCTGCTCCTCGCCGGCCACGATGAAGGAGGCAAGGATCGGGATGACGGCGCCGTTCATCGTCATCGACACCGACATTTCAGCCAGCGGAATGCCGTCGAACAGGATTTTCATGTCCTCGACGCTGTCGATTGCCACACCCGCCTTGCCGACATCACCCTCGACGCGCGGATGATCGCTGTCATACCCGCGGTGGGTGGCAAGATCGAAGGCGACCGACAGGCCCTTCTGGCCGGCCGCCAGATTGCGGCGATAAAAGGCATTCGATTCCTCTGCCGTCGAGAAGCCGGCATATTGGCGGATCGTCCAGGGCCGGCCGGCATACATCGTCGCCCGCGGGCCGCGGGTGAAAGGCGAGAAGCCGGGAAGCGAACCAAGATGCCCGGCGCCGTCAAGATCCTCGTCCGTATAGAGCGGCTTGACGGCAATGCCTTCCGGCGTCTGCCAGGTGAGCTTCTCGGGCGAGGTGCGCAGTTCCTTTTGCGCAAGCTCCGCCCAATCCGACAGCGTCTTCTTCGTCATGCGGTTCCTCCGGCTTTTTTCATTCCCACCCTACCATTTCACCGGCTCCTCGTGCGATAGAGCCCGAACAGGATGATTTTAGGCCGAGCCGGCCCAAAATCTGAATCCTGTTCTATATTATATAGTTAGAGCATGATGTCGTCCGAAAACCGCTCACACTTTTCGGCATCATGCTCTAGGATTATTAATGCGGCAAATCCTTGATTTCTATTGCCGGCTTTGGGACCCGCCTCATGAAGACCATGCAGATCTATGCCTTTGACATGAACTGCGTCGGGCATATCAACCACGGCCTGTGGACGCATCCGCGCGACCGCTCAGCGCATTATACCGATCTGGACTACTGGACAGAGTTTGCCAAGACCGCCGAACGCGGCAAGCTGGACGGCATCTTCCTGGCCGATATCGTCGGTGTCTATGACGTCTACAAGGGTAGCCCGGCGCCGGTGATCGAGACGGGCGCGCAGATCCCGGTCAATGATCCGATGATCCCGATTTCGGCGATGGCCTATGTCACGAAACATCTGGGTTTCGGCGTCACCGTCAACACCACCTATGAGCCACCCTTCCTGCTGGCGCGGCGCATGTCGACGCTCGATCATCTGACCAAGGGACGGATCGGCTGGAACATCGTCACCGGTTATCTCGACAGTGCCGCCCGCAGCATGGGTTTCGACAAGCTGCCGGAACATGATGCGCGCTACGATGCGGCCGAGGAATATCTCGAAATACTCTACAAGCTCTGGGAAGGGAGCTGGGACGACGATGCGGTGGTGCGCGACAAGGTAGGCGGTGTCTATGCCGACCCCTCCAAAGTGCGCTCTGTCCGTCACGACGGCAAATATTACCGGATGGAAGGCATCCATCTTTCCGAGCCCTCGCCGCAGCGCACGCCCCTGCTCTTCCAGGCCGGCGCCTCGGCACGCGGGCAGGATTTCGCCGCACGTCACGCCGAATGCGTCTTCATTGCCGGGCCAAATCCCAAGGCGGCCAAGCCGACCATCGATGCGCTGCGGGCGAAGGCGAAGGAATTCGGCCGCGGCGCCGACGCATTGAAGATCCTGAGCCTGATCACCGTCGTCGTCGGGCGGACGGAGAAGGAAGCACGGGACAGACTGGAGGACTATCGCCGCCATGCGAGCGTTGAGGCTTCGCTTGCGCATTACTCCGCTTCGACAGGCATCGACTTTTCGAAGTATGGATTGGACGACGTCATCGACCAGAGCTCGACCAACGCCAATCAGTCGGCGCTTGCGGCCATCACGAAACAGGCGCCAAAGCCCGTGACGCTGCGTAACATCATCGACCAGATGGTGCTCGGCAGCCGGATGAAGCCGATAGTGGGTTCGCCGGAACAGATCGCCGATCATCTCACGGCATGGATCGACGAGGGTGGCATCGACGGCTTCAATCTGGCGCGGACAGTAGCGCCGGAAAGCCTGCGCGATTTTGTCGACTTGGTCGTCCCGGTGCTGCAGGAGCGCGGCGTCTTCAAGGCGGACTATGCTGCAGGACCCTTGCGGCAGAAGCTTTTCGGCGGCGGGAACGGCAGGTTGCCCGCCGCTCATCCCGCTGCCCAGTTCCGGCGCTGACTTATCGGTGGTCCAACCTGGCGACCAGCCGGTCGCCAAGCCACTGGATTCCGCAGACGAGCACGATGAGGACGGCCACCACCGCGATCATCACGCTGGTTTCAAAACGTTGATAGCCATAGCGGATGGCGAGATCGCCGAGGCCGCCGGCGCCGATCGCGCCCGCCATGGCCGAGGCGCCGATCAGCGTTACCAGCGTGACGGTGAAACCGGCGACGATGCCCGGCAGCGCTTCAGGCACCAGCACCTCGCGGATGATCGTCCAGCGGTTGCCGCCCATGGCGCGCACGGCGTCGATCAGCCCGCGGTCGACCTCGCGCAGCGATACTTCGGCGATACGGGCGTAGTAGGGCGTTGCAGCGATGGCGAGCGGCACGATGGCCGCCCAGGTGCCGAGCGCGGTGCCGACGATCAGCCGCGTCAGCGGGATCAGCGCCACCAGCAGGATGATGAAAGGCACCGAGCGGAAACCGTTGATGACTGACCCGAGCATGCGATTGATCCAGAGGTTTTCGGCGATGCCGCCGCGCGCTGTCGCGACCAGAGCAAGGCCGAGCGGCAGGCCGGCGACGAGCGAGATCAATCCCGAGGCGAGGGTCATCAGGACCGTCTCCCAAAGGGAGCGAATAAGCAGTTCAAGCATGATCGGTGTCATAACCAAGCACCTCCACCCGGGCGGACCGGGCCGTCAGGAATTGTTCGACTTTTCCGGCAAGCGCGGGGTCGCGCGCGGGAACGGCGATGAAGAACCGCGCCACCGGCTGGTTCTGGATATGGTCGATGCCGCCATGGACGAGGCGGAAGGAATGCGGCAATGCTGCCGAGAGTTCGGCAAAAAGCGCGCCCTGCGCCTGTGGCCCGGCGAGATCGACGCTGAGGATCGCTTCGCTGCCCGCCGTCGCCGACAGCCGGCCGGCGATATGCTCAGGAAGCTGCGGGCGGATACCGCCAAGCAGGCTCCCGGTGATTTCAGCCTGCGGATTGGCAAAGACCGACCAGACCTGCCCTTCCTCGACGATCCGCCCGGCATCGATGACCGCGACGCGATCGGCAATGCCGCGTACCACTTCCATCTCGTGGGTGATGAGCAGAATGGTCAGTCCGAGCTTACGGTTGATGTCCTTCAGCAATGCCAGGATCGACCGGGTCGTTTCCGGATCGAGCGCCGATGTCGCCTCGTCGGACAACAGCAGTGCCGGGCGTGCCGCCAGCGCCCGGGCAATGCCGACGCGTTGTTTCTGGCCGCCGGATAGCGATACGGGATAAGCCTTCGCCTTGTCGGCAAGGCCGACGAGTTCGAGCAGCTCGTGCGCCCGTTTCAGGCGCTCGCTCTTTGCAAGACCCTCGATCTTCAGAGGCAGCGCGACGTTTTCTTCGACGGTTTTGGCAGAAAGCAGATTGAAATGCTGGAAGATCATGCCGATGCGGCGCCGCAGCGGCTGTAATTCCTGTTCTGAAAGTCCGGTGATATCTCGGCCTTCGATGAGGATCTCGCCGCTATCGGCGCGTTCCAGGCCGTTCAGGCAGCGGATCAGCGTCGATTTGCCGGCGCCGCTGCGGCCGATGATGCCAAGGATCTCGCCTCTCTTCACCGTCAGCGAAATGCCGTCGAGTGCTGCAGTGGTTCCGAACCGCCGCTTCACACCGGTAAGCCTCACCACCTCTTCGGTCGCCGTTTGCGGCTCTGCCTCGATCGCCGTGGTGGAAACAAAGGAATTCATGTGTTTTTCCTTGCAAATGCTGAAGGCGGCCCGGGCAAAGAACGCCCGGACCGCCTCTCGGCAGGCCTTAACCCCAGCCCAGCCTCTGATCAATAGGCGCTGAGACCGGTGCCCTTATAGACCTTCTCGAATTCGGCCTTGACGGTGTCGTTTTGATAAGAAGACACAAGCGTCTTGACCCATTCGGCATCCTTGCTGTCGTCCTTGACGGCGATGAAGTTGCGGTATGGATTATCAGCGATCGGCTCCTGGGCAATGCGTTCGGCCGGCGAAAGACCGCTTTTCAGCGCCCAGTCGGTGTTGACGATACCGGCATCCAGATCGTCGATCGAACGGCCGACGATGCCGGCGTCGAGTTCCTTGATCTCGATCTTCTTCGGATTGTCGGTGACGTCGGCGACGGTCGCGAGAATACCGGTGCCCTCCTTCAGTTTGATCAGGCCTTCGCTCTGGAGAACGCGCAGCGCACGGCCTTCGTTCGAGGGGTCGTTCGGCACGCCGATGACGGCACCTTCCGGGATCTCTGCGACGGACTTGTATTTCTTGGTGTAAAGGCCGATCGGCCAGACCCCGGTATAACCGACGCGAACGATGTGATAGCCGTGCTGCTGGATCTGGTTGTCGAGATAGGGCTGGTGCTGGAAGGCGTTGGCATCGATTTCGCCGCGCTCCAGCGCTTCATTCGGCTGGGTGTAGTCGTTGAAGATGACGGTTTCGATCTTGAGACCCTTCTTGCCCGCCTCGCTCGCGACCACGCGCCAAATATCCTCCTCCTCGCCGGCCATGATGCCGACCTTGATCGACTTGTCCTCGGCAAAGGAAGGCGCGGGTGCGGCAAAGGAAAAGACTGCGGCAGCAGAAATGGCGACGGCGGCAAGAGCCGCCCGGCGCGAAAGGTGGAAGCCGTGAAGATTTTTGTTCTTGGTCATTGTATATCCCGTCTGACTGAATGAGGCCGAACGCCCCGAGCAGGCCGATCATGGCAAATGCGCAGATCGCGAGCGAAGCACGAATGTCTGATGTGGAGCAAAGCCCAGAAAAACTCTTGCCCTGCCATCGATATCGGCAGGATAAATTTCCACCAAATTTATGGATTAATTGCGGCTTGAGAGCATGCTCCAAAAATGAAAACGGCGCCCTCGTGGCGCCGTTTCAAGCTTATCCCGACGCTCTTTACTCGGCAGCGATCAGCGCCTGATTCCGGCTGGGAAAGAACGCCTCGAGCTCGCCGATGACCTCGCTGATCCGCTTGGACAGCGGATCGGATGAGACACGGTAATCGGTGAAGTCACGGTCGGACGCGTAAACGGCGGTCGGCAGCGTGTGTGACATGAAAAAACCGAAGAGTGGGCGGAGCTGGTGCTCGACCATCAGCGCATGGCGGTCACCGCCGCCGGTCGCAGTGATGATGATTGGCTTGGCGCGCAGCTCATGCGGGTCGATCAGGTCGATCAGATGCTTGAAGAGACCGGGATAGCTGCCCTTGTAGGTCGGCGCTCCGATGACCAGCACATCGGCATTGACGATGTCGTCGATGACTTCCCTGGCGCGACCGTCGAGATCGTCACGGCGCAGCGCCTGGCCAAGCGAGGGGCCGACATCGGTCAGATCGTAGATGGTGTTGTCGAAGCCGTATTTCTCACCGGCGAGACCGGCAACGTTTTCGACAAGCGCAAAGGTCTTCGAGGGGCGGTTGAAGCTACCCGCAAGGCCGACCAATTTGTGAGCAGACATGCCATTTCCTTCCAATATCGTGCCGAGACCGACGTCATTATTGGACGAATATTATCTATAAAAATAGTGGATTAAAGGAATGGTGATCCCTCTTCCCCATAGCAGGAGAAAAATACGTTCGGGCCTATGGGCGAAGGCGACGTGCGAAATCGAGCCGGAGTGTCGGTGACATTCCGGCTCGATCGATTGTCCGTAAGCGATGTCGCCTCAGACTGGTTTCTGCTTGGGAATACGCGGCAGGAAGACCGTGAGGAGACCGAGCAGCGGCAGGTAGGAGCAGATGCGGTAGACGAAATCGATTCCATGGGTGTCGGCGAAACTGCCGAGCAGGGCTGCACCAAGCCCCCCTGCCCCGAATGCGAAGCCGAAGAAGACCCCGGCAATCAGCCCGACGCGCCCGGGCACCAGTTCCTGCGCGAAGACGACGATTGCAGAGAAGGCCGAAGCGAAGATCAGGCCGATGACGACGCTGAGCACACCCGTCCAGAAAAGGTTGGCATAGGGAAGCAGGAGCGCGAAGGGAATGACGCCGAGGATCGAGAACCAGATGACAAAACGGGCACCGAAGCGGTCACCGATCGGCCCGCCGAGGAAAGTGCCAACGGCGACGGAGCCGAGGAACAGGAAGAGCATCAGCTGTGCCTGCTGCACGCTGAGCTCGAACTTGTCGATGACATAGAAGGTGAAGTAGCTCGATACGCTGGCCATGTAGACATTCTTCGTTGCCGTCAGCAGCACGAGGATGAGCAGCGCCCAGACGACCCTGTTCTGCGGCAGCGGAAGGGTCCGGCTTACCGCCGGCTTGCTGGCATTCTGGCGCCTGTGGCTGATGTACCAGTTGCCGACCCAGCTCAGCACGACCATGCCGACCATGGCGATGGCGGCGAACCAGGAGACGCTGTGCTGACCGAGCGGCAGCACGATGAAGGCGGCAAGCAGCGGACCGATCGCCTGGCCGGCATTGCCACCGACCTGGAAGAAGGATTGCGCGAAACCGTGGCGGCCGCCAGAGGCAAGACGGGCAACGCGCGACGATTCCGGGTGGAAGACCGCCGAGCCGAAGCCGATCAGGCTTGCCGCAACCAGCAGTAGTTCGAAGCTGCCGGCATTGCCGAGCAGAATGAGGCCGCAAAAGGTACTCGCCATGCCCACAGGCAGCGAATAGGGCATCGGCCAGCGGTCGGTGACGATGCCGACCAGCGGCTGCAGCAGCGAAGCCGTGACCTGGAACGTCATGGTAAGGAGGCCGATCTGCACAAAATCGAGATCGTAGTTCGCCTTGAACAGCGGATAGAGCGAGGCGAGCAGTGACTGCATGATGTCGTTCAGCATGTGGCAGAAGCTGACCGCCATGAGGATGGACATCGTTGTTTTTTCGAAACGGGGCGCGCTCTCGGCAACGGTTGCCATCAATGCTTCTCCTGCACAGGCACGGCCGGTGCCGTGCCACGTCGATTTTATTCGATGGATTTTCGGGCGATCGGGGCTGGGAAGACTCTCGTGCGGCGGTCGCTGAACTGCATTTAGCGTAAGCGGGGACGCAATTACAGCCCAGTTTTATCCGTATTGGTACGGCTTTTGTTCGATTTGCTCTCCGAACAAGTGATTTCTGCCTAGCTTAGCGTCTTTCCAGACGGGCATTCATATCACAGTCAGTCGCGATCATCGCATATCCAGTATGCTATGTGAAAACAACCATGGAAAAGCCATGCAGGGGATACTACAGCTGCACCGATTGAAAAAAGCGATCGAGGCTGAAAACACACGATGAATGTCAAGACAGCGAATGCAATAGACAGCTATGTCGGAGCGCGCATCAGAATGCGCCGGCAGTTGCTCGGGATGAGCCAGGAACGGCTTGGCGAGCAGATCGGTGTGACCTTTCAGCAGGTTCAGAAGTACGAGAAGGGCATCAACCGCATCGGCGCCAGCCGGCTGCAGCGGATCGCCGAGGTGCTTCAGACGTCGCCAAGCTTCTTCTTCGAGCAGGAGAATTCCGAGCCGTTGACGCTGCAAGGGCTGGATCTATCCGCGAATATGGACCCGGTCGCTGAATTCCTGCGAACGAAAGAGGGATTGGTGCTCAATCGCGCTTTTCTAAAGATCGCCGACAGCGATATCCGCGAAACGGTCATCGCATTGGTGAAGGCGATGGCGCAGGCGGAAAGTCGCGGCGTAACATTGGGAGCCTCCGTAGCGGATATCACTCTTCCGCTCGGAGAGTAGTCAGGCACACCGAGGTGATACTCGCATAGAGCTCAGGCTCGCGTCATTTGGCGAGTTGCGGCTGATCGACCCAGACGGGCAATCGGTGGCGCTTCCAGAAAAGGGGCCCACTTGGCATAAGGAACAATATCGCGAGGCTTCGCACGGGCCGGTTTCTGAGATCTGAAAGGCGGTGCAGTCCTGTCACACGCGTCTTCGTTCAAGAGAACCAAGTTGTCTCCGCTTTGGAGCACGCGTGGGCAAAGGAAGCCGCAAGGACACCCAGATGCCCGAAACAGCCGAAGCAACAGTTACGCAGGTGAGTGGGGAAGAGGTCAAGGAGCTGGCCGCTGGCCAGGCTTGTGGCGTTTGCCTCCCCGGAAAGCGCCCACGACGGTTCTTTACCCGGCACGCGGGACTTGAAACGGATGCTGACTGGCAGGTGCTTTGCCGCAATGGCCCGAACGCATCTTGCGAGGGCTTTCGCACGATGAAGGTTGCTCACTGTGGCGCGCTTCCCATCTTGTCAGCAGACTTTTACGACGTCCAGATCCAGGAGTTTTCCAAGCTTCTCGATGCGCCCGGCAATGTGTCCGACGCCAACTGCGCAATGGTGGGCAGGTCCCTGCGCGTTCCACGTCTCAACAAAGCGCCGGGCTCCAAGTGGAAATCGATAACGGCTGTTGGTGTTGCCGATTTCGAGGATCGGGCCCGCCACAGAGGCGCCTTCGGCGCAAAGCAGCCTGATGTTACCGGCGTCTTCGACGATAGAGAGCAGCGTCACCGGCCCGTGCTGAACCGACATTTCAACGCTGACGCCAGAGCCGACCTTGCCGTGAAAAACGTTGAGGGGCCGGATCTTCGTACGCCCCTGGGCAATTTTCGTATGCCCCGGCCCGTCATGCCCCATCAGCACGACATCTGCGGCGAAATCCATGGCATAATACTCGGTGAATGAGCCGCCCGCACCGAAGCTGTCCATGATTTTCATCGCCTGGGCGTTCTTGATCTCATATTCGCCGGCAACCGGCACGCCGCTGGCCGTTAACATCGAACAGCCGACGATGACCGAGGTGATGATATCCTCATATTCGTGGCCGGGCTGGGATTCGTAGTAATAGGCAAGTGAGCCGAGCGATTTCTTATCGACCAGCTTGCGAAGCGCCACGGCGGTCTTTGCCGCACGTGCCAGTTCTTTGGGGTCGCAATCCGGCTGGACATCGAATTCGGCGATGATCGTCGCCAAGCAGGTGGAGACGTCTTCCTCGCTCAAATCACGCCGCAACTGCGCCAGTTCGTCGATTTCCAGCACCTCGATATGGGTGCCGAAGGCCGCTGCCTGCGCGGTGAGATCTGAATAGATATCCAGCATGCCGTTGTAGTAGCGGCCCATGACGCCGAGCCGGTTATGCGCCATCACATGTGCGACGCGGGCGGCCTCGATCCAGCCGTCGATCTCGTTTTCGACGACGGGATCGCCGGTGAGAACGCCGGTCACCTGGTGAAAGCTGATGCCCGCTCGACGGAAGACATTGGCGATTTCGGGGACCGGGCAGGCAGAGCAATGCGCCAGCCAGTCGCCGGTCATCGCTGTCCGATCGCCGAGGGCGTTGAAAGTGGCATAGTCGATGGCCGCGGTCGGCTGCAGATTGAGGATGATCACCGGAACCTTGGCGCGACGGACCACTGGAAGAACCGTCGACGACAACGCATAGGTGGTGATGTAGAGAAAGATGATATCGACATCGGCCTGGCGAAACTGGTGACCGGCCTCGATCGCCTTTTCGGGCGTGTCGATCAGCCCGAGGTTGACGACCTCGACGCCTGGGCGCGCAAGCTTTGCCTCGACGGTATCGACATAGCCGCGCAACCGCGCTTCCAGACCGTTGAATTGCGACCAATAGGCCTCCAGACCGATACCGAAAAGGCCGGCCTTCAGGGGGCGTTCAGACATTTCTGTTTCTCCGATGGGGTGAGAATGACGTCAGCTCTGCAGGCGCACTCGAAGCTGATCGAGGCCGACGGCCATTAGAAGGACGACGCCTCGGGTCACGTCCTGCCAGAAGGAGGACACGTTCATCAGCGTCAGGCCGTTGTTCAGCGTGCCGAGGATCAAAACGGCAATCAGCGTGCCCCAGACGCTGCCGCGTCCACCAAAGAGGCTGGTGCCACCAAGGATGATGGCGGCGATGATGGTGAGCAGGTGCTGGCCCGCGGCGTTGGGTGCTGCGGCGCCGAGCATCGCTGCAAGGATGATGCCAGCTGCCGCCCCCGAAAGGCCGGAGACGACATAGAGCACCATCTGGGTCCGCTCGACGGGCACGCCGAGCAGGCTGCTTGCTTCCGGATTGCCGCCGCTCGCATAGACGAAGCGTCCGAACGGTGTCTTCGACAGGATCAGCCAAAGTGCGATGAAGACCAACAGCATCAGGATGATCGGAAACGGGATTCCAAAAAGGCGCCCTGACCCGAGCCAGTTGAAAGCCGGAATGAAGAGCGGCTTCGAAAGGCCGCCGGTCAGCACCATTGAGAGGCCGGAAAAGATGCTCATTGTGCCGAGCGTGGCGATGAGCGGGTTGAGCTTCAGTCGGGTGACGATAAAGCCGTTCAGGACGCCGACCGCGCAGCCGATGAGGAGAGCGGTGCCGCAGCCCGCCCAGATGTTGATTCCCTTGGCATGCATCAGCGCCACAATGACGCCGGCAAGACCGGCGACGGCGGCGACGGACAGATCGAGCCCTCCGCCGATGATCAGCGGGGTGCCCGCGGCTGCCATCAGCCCGATGAAGGCCATGTTGGTGCCGATGTTGGACAGGTTGCTCAGCGTCAGGAAATAGGGGGAGAAAACCGAAAAGGCGATCAGCAGCAGGACGTAGAACACCAGCAAGAGAGCGATGCCGGCGGCCGGGCGGCCAAGAAGGTCGCTGCGTGATTTTGCCGACCTCTTCGACGATTCCGACGCTGCGGGAATGGAAGACGAGTTGGTCATGTTTTCTCCAGTTCATTCCTATCGCGGAGGGCTGCCCGCGGCTCGGCTGCCTGCATCAGATCCGTCGCGGTTGCGTCCTGCCCAAGCTCGGCGACGACCTTGCCATCCTCGAGAACGAGGCTGCGATCTGCGAGCCCCGCCACCTCTTCCGCATCCGAGGAGACGATCAGGATCGCCAGCCCCGCCTCTGCCAGCCGACGTATTTCCATGTAGATCTCGCGCCGGGCACTAAGATCGACCCCGCGTGTCGGCTCTTCGAGGATCAGAACATTCGGGTTTCCGAGCAGCCAACGCGCAAGGCAGATCTTCTGCTGATTGCCGCCGGACAGAAGGCGGATCTCTTGGTCCGGACCTGAGGTCTTGACCCGCAGGGTTTTGATCCATTCACGGGTGCTGTCGTCTTCCCGCTTTTGGTCGACAACGCCGGATTGCGTGAACAGGCTGAGATAGGGCAGTGTCGTGTTGGTTCGCACTGACAAATTGCCAATCAGGCCCTGGCGCTTTCGCTCTGCGGCCACGAACCCGATGCCGCTATGCACTCTCTTTCGCGGCCCAGAGAGACCAATGTCCACATCGTTCAGCAGAATGGCCTCGGCATGGGCGGCAGGCTCGGCGCCATAGATTGCCCGGCCTATTTTCTCGGCGCCGGAGCCGATAAGGCCGAAGACGCCGAAAACCTCGCCGCGTCGCACGGTCAATGCCACGCCGTCGAGCCATCCGGGAAGTGACAATCCATCGACGGACAGGACGGTCTTTGCGTCCTGAAGCACTTTCGATTTTACGGGGTAGAGGTCGCCGAGTTCGCTGCCGAGCATCGCCGTCAGAACTTCGTCGCGATTGGTGTCGCGGGTTTCGAACTGACCTCGGACCTCGCCGTCACGCAAGACAACGATACGGTCGCTTAGCCGGAAGACCTCGTCAAGATAATGCGAAATATAGATGATGGTGACGCCTTGGGCTTTCAGGGCCTCGATGACCTCGAACAGATTGTCGGCATCTGCCTCACTCAGCGACGCCGTCGGCTCGTCCATGATCAGGATCCGCGCCTTGCCGGCCAGCGCGCGGGCGATTTCGACAATGCGCTGTTCGGACAATGGCAGCGAGCCCATGCGCCGGCCGGGCTCGATATGGTCGAGCCGCAATCGCTTCAGGAGCGCCCGCGCCTGTGCGTCGACGGCCACCTGATCGATCATCGGAATACCCAAAAAGCGGCGCTTCGGCATGGAGCCAAGCGCGATGTTTTCGGCGACCGAAAGGTCCGGATGTACGGAAAGCTCCTGCGGCATCAGCCGGATGCCGGCCGCAACGGCATCCCGAGGCGTGGAGATATTCCTGGCCGTGTCGTCAATTCTAATCTGTCCGGTGTCCAGCGTGTAGACACCGGAGAGGATTTTCATGAGCGTAGACTTACCCGCGCCATTGGCGCCAAGAAGCGCCACGATCTCGCCCGCATCGGCAGAAAGCGACACGTTCTTCAGTACCGTCACGCCGGCAAATGCTTTGCTGACATTGGCGATCTGGAGCCGCCGATTGCGGCTCCCTTCGGTGCTCTGGACGGTCATGTCACGCTCCCTGACGCTGTCTCGCTCATTGCTGAGGGAGAATGGCCTCATAGCCCTTCAGCCAATCCTGCTTCTTCAGGTCTGCAAGGTAGGTTGAAAATTCCGCTTCCGGAAACACGTATCCATCCGCCTCGCCGGCACAGGGAAACTCCTTGTAGAACTTGCAGATATTGGCCTTGGTGACCATTTGGTGCGTCACGAAGGTCGCCTCCGGAACCGGCTTTCCGGCAAGAGCGGAGAGCGCGATCGGAATCAGATAGTTGCCGTAGCTGCCGGGGAATGAACCAGTGGCAGCAACCAGGTTCGGATCGGTGGCGAGCGCCTCGGCCTCATCTGCCCCGTTGCCGACCGCAATTGCCTGATCGACGCGACCGGCAGCCCGCACGGCCTGCAGCATCCCCATCGTCGCCTGATCGTTGATGGCAATGATGAGGATCGGCGCACCGGGCGGAATGCGACCGATGACATTGTTCATCTGCGCAAAAGATTCCTGCAGCGTGTTCTTGGTATCGATCTCGATGATATGATCGGCGGGGGAATCCTTGGTCAGCGCCATAAAGCCGGCCCGCTGGCCATCCGTGCGCATGCGCGGGATGACGCCCGACTGCGGTAAAGCGCCGACGACCAGATAACCGGTCTTTACGACATCGGCGCCGAATTTCTTTGCGGCCGCCGTTGCGAGATAGGACCCACCCATGAAGCCAGATTTCGGGTTATTGACCCCGAAGAAGCTCGCGCCCGGCATCGGGATGTCGATCGCTGTCACCTTCGTGCCATCCGGTTTGAACACATCCATCACCGTCTGCCCGAAATTGGCGTCCGTCTGAAATTCGATGACGTAGTCAACCTTGCGCTCTGCAAAGGATTTGGCATTGGCGAGCGCAGTCGGCCCGTCGAGGCGGTTATCCGCAATCACAAGTTCGACGCCGGCAGCATCGGCATTTTCCTGGATCCCCTTTTCGACGAGCACGCCGAAGGCGATATCGCGCTGCAGATTGGCGAAACCAATACTGTAGCTCTTTCCGTTTCTCGGCGGCTTTGCCTTGGTCGCATCGACCACCATCGCCTTCAGATTTTCGGTCGATAGCATTTTGCCGTCGAACTTCGCCGGATCGAACCCGTGAAAGTCCTCGGCATAAGAAGCGGAAGCCGCAAGGCACGCGGCAACCACCACCAGTGTGGCTTGATTTTTCATGTCTTTCTCCTCCCGGCCACTGCCCTCCCCGGCAGCGGCGGCCCGCCGATGATCTCAGCAAATATTTTGCAGCGTCATTCTAAAACTGACCTTGCATAGTGACGTTAACACTAGGAATTTTCGTTGACACGTCGGCAATTTCCGCAAAAGTGATCTTTTGCATGCAAAATATGATCCTCAGACTTGGCCGCTATCATGCAGAGCTACTTCGTCTACATGCCCGACAACCGCCTCTGCGCCGCCTGGGGCTGTACGGCCATCTCCACTGGGTACACAGAGATCGGACCGAATTCCGACTACCCACCGAGCCGTCATCCCAACGACCACCATTTCAGCTGGTCGCGTGGCCGTATCCTGAGCGCCTATCAGATCGTCCACATCAGCGCGGGCAGCGGCAGGCTGGAGTTCGGACCAGAACGTCGGCAGGTTACCATCGCCGAAGGCTCTATTTTCCTGCTCTTTCCCGGCGTCTGGCACCGTTTTGCTCCGGACCGCCGGACTGGATGGGTCGAACATTGGATCGAATGCCGGGGAAGCGCCTTCGATTTTGCGCGCGATGCAGGCCTGTTGCGCCCCGAGCTGCCGGCCCATGCCAGCAGCTCCGAGATTTCTGGTGTTTTCGCGTCGATTCACGCGCTGGCGCAGGACGATTGCCTGCGCAATCAGCCGCTGCTGTCGACCCTCGGCCTTCAACTGCTGGCCCTTTTATGCCGCCCCGCCGATCTCAATAGCAATGCTGCCGATAGGCTCGTCGATCGTGCACGGATGATTCTGATGGAGCGCTGCGGCCAGCCTCTGTCTGTCGAACAGCTCGCCGACGAACTTGGCGTCAGCTATCCCTATTTCCGGCGTCTTTTTCGCGAGCAGACTGGCATGTCGGCCAAGCAATATCAGATGAGGGTGCGCATCCAGCGGGCCATCGACCTTCTGGTGAACACCGACAAATCGATCAAGGAGATCGCCGGTCTCCTGGGTTTTCACTCGGCGTTCCATTTTTCGACACAGTTCCGGCAACTGATCGGCTCGAGCCCAACGGATTTCAGGGCGGCTAAACGCTCGTAACGTAAGCCTCGTCGAGACTAACCTTATATTCCTTGCCTTCGAATCGGCCGGCGGGTTCGTATCGCATGCTCGGAAAGTTGCGGCATGGATATCAATTGCCTGGCGCCAGTCTGTCGGAGATCGAGGCATGTGAGGCTTCGCTCTCGATCATCTTGCCGGAAGACTACAAGGCGTTCTTGCGCATCTCGAATGGATTCAACGATGAAGTCGGTCAAGGATATCTCGTTCTGTGGAGTGTCGCGGAGCTTGCCAAGGCCGACGGTTATGAACTCTTCGAGTTTCAGGTCGACCGGTTCTTGATTGGTTCGAATGGCGGCCCGACCGCTTATGGGATAATCGGCGGAAGTTACATCTCCGTTCCGTTTGTCTTTGCCGGCGCGTGGTCGGAAGAGGTCCGCGTGCTTGGACGGACATTCGATGAGTTCATTAAAGCCGTTGAGGCGGGCGAAGGCTCATAGCGATCGGCACCTCCTTATGATGCGATGACTGACAGCCTCTTCATCGGCGCCGGTATTGGATCAGCGTCTCCTGCGAGGCCGACAATCGATAGAGCAGTTGCTGTGCGGGGTATCGCTCTCGAGCGAACTGCCGGCCCGGTGCCAGGGGCAGCCGAGTCCGGTGGGCTGAGTGATGAGGTTGGGAACGGCTGCACTTGATCTTAATCTGCATCGGGAAGAGGCTTGATACAAAAAAGCCTGCCGCGGGAGGAGGTGCGGCAGGCTTTTTGAAGATCGAACAGCGACTGGGAGGAGGAGTGCCGCTGTTTTTACAGACGCCCCATGGGAGGAGAAGTGGGCCGGCTGAAAGCGAAGCTTTGCGGGAGGAGGTGCATTGCTTCGACAGATACGATCATACACAGACCCCGGACGATGCAAATGTCTTATGTTGCACTGCAGCCATGCGTAAGGCGCAACCCGCAAGAATCCAATACGACTGGAGCTCCATACGCCGCCGGGGCACGGCCCTCGACGCAAAAATGCCCGCCTTAGGAGCGGGCATCAACTAATGTGGATTCAAGTCGTGCTGGGCGGTTAGCGCGCGATCGAGGCGCGGGCAACGCTGCGAATGTCTGCTCGATCGATGCCGAGGTCCTGCAGTTCGCGGCTGGACATGCGTCCGAGTTCGGTGACCGTCTGACGGAACTTGCGCCAGTTGTTGAAAGAGCGTGCTACGTTCATGATGATCCCCTTTCATGAGGGCTGTCTGACGTCAGCAACCTTGGTTGGTTCCGGCGCCGTTTCGATGATGGAGATATAGGCGCTTCAATCGGTTTAAAACAGCCACAATCTCTCATCTCAGCTATGCGGTGAGCGCATGATGTGCTTCTTTTTTGCGCAAAGACTCCCTTTTTCACACCGCGGACGAATAGCAAGTGGGTCGATGCTACAAACGGCTTGGATAATAATGGAAGCGGCCGATCGGTTTCGGTTACCTCAATCAGACGCCGAATGCGTCCAGTCGATTTTACGGGCGCCATTCCTGCTTATTGCGATCGTCGAGGCGAATTCCCCGATCGACCGCCACCCAGCACATGAGCCTCGAATGGAGAAGCTCCTGTGGCTCGCGGCGCATTTCCCAGATCCTCGCGTCAGATGACATGGCCGCGATTGGACCGTATCTATCAAAGCGATCGTAGGCGCCCTCTGCCTTGGGAAGGCAAGCCCACGGTCCCTGATCGTCGGTGAGGAAGATGAAAGTGCCGCGTCTCCGCTCGCGGAACCTTCAGATTGCGGCCTGCATGAGGTAGGGAGATTGCTCGACGGGAACCTGCGCTACGATTTTCATTACGAGTGTGGGAGCGACATCAGGAACAGACCGAACTCGTCCGTCTTTGTAGACGACCCGCAAGAGGCAAGCCTTGTCGTCGTATTCAAGTTCCGCGATCGTCTTTGAATGGATCAGAAATTGCATATTAAGCTACCTCCCTGCACTACAGCATGACCAAGATGAACCGACCGCCGCCGAGGAGAAGGGTTGATCGGCACGAGAACTCATTGCCTCTTCGATGATCGGCGCTGTCAGAAATGCGATCCAACGACAAGCGCTCTGCGTCCCGGCGAGATTACGAAAAAATCTAATAGAGCCCACTTTGGAAATCGCGTGAAATCAACGTGACACACGTCTGACGACTATTTGGCACGGGCATGCCAGAAAAAGATGTGAGCAAGACGCCCACTGTCGAGCTAATGGCCGCAATTCCTCGCAGGTGCGGGTGGGCCGCCAGGTGAATTGTGCCGGACGAGCGTGGCGGACCACTTCCGGCCAAAACTTCAGACGTGCGGGATTAGGCAGCAACTGCCGCCAACGATCACCTCGACATCGTCGGGCTCGGAAATTCGGATGCTAACGATCCTGAACTGGGCGCCGTTGTCACACCATCCGATGTTTTGCCTAAAGATTTCGATAGCGATGTCGGGACCGATGGCCCATCCACGTCCTAGAAGGAAATCGAAACGAAAACCGGAGGATGGAGAGCATGGCGCTTAAGCGAATGGACAACATCGGGATTGTCGTCGAAGACCTTGCAGTGGCAATAGACTTTTTTCAGGAGTTAGGCCTCGAACTCGAAGGCCGCGCGACGATCGAAGGCGAATGGGCCGGTCGTGTCACGGGTCTTGGCGATCAGCACGTCGAGATCGCCATGATGCGCACGCCGGACGGGCACAGCCGGCTGGAGCTGTCGCGCTTCCTCAGACCGGATGTCGTCGCGGATCATCGGAACGCCCCGGTCAACGCCCTTGGTTATCTGCGAGCCATGTTCACGGTCGACGACGTCGAAGAGACCGTTGAGAGGCTGCGCACGCGCGGCGCCCAGCTTGTCGGCGATGTCGTCCGGTATGAGGACGCCTACAAGCTCTGCTACATTCGCGGACCCGAAGGTCTTCTTATCGGGCTTGCCCAGGAACTTGGGTGAGCAGCGACGAGCGATCGGTCGCGCCTGGCTCATCCTGCGAATATCGCGCTCGTTGACGAGGAACGCTGGTGATCCCATCTAGGCGCCATGCCGAAACACGAAAAGAACGATGTCGAGCTGGTCAAGACGTGGGTGCTGCCGCCAGCAGCGACCCTCGGATCGTCGATCCGCGCGAAGGGAATTCTGCTCGAACTCCGTGCACGGCTCCCGGTCGCTTCGAAGAAGTCGCTCGATATCGAGCAAGGAGAACTCACGCTGTCGATGCCTGCAAGTGTCAAGACAGAATTCCATGCAGCGGCGTCTGTTGTCGCCAGTGCGCTGAAAGACATCGAAAGCCTGCCGGTAATCCCGCGCGAGATCCAGGATATCCTTTCGATCAAGACGAATGAGCGTCATCGCTGGCTCAAGGACGGCCGCCTGCCGAGTGCTGGAACGCGCACGGTGAAACTGCGCGGTCGCGCGCGGAAGATCACGTTCCACGTCTTCGACCCGCGCGTCGTGGAAGACCTGCTCGATCGAGGCGTCGTCGAAGAATGGCGCGAGGAGGATGCGGCGGCGGCGGTGGAGAACCGACGGCGGGCAGCATATAAGGCGAAGTTGACGCGGTCGCTGAAGAAGGGCAAGACCGTCAAGGGGGATACGGTCGCCGGATCCGACGAGGCACCTCGCACGGAACTGGCAGGCTGGGAGGAGTTCGGACGCGACGGATTGCTTCGCTAAGGAGGCCTATTGCGGGTCCCAGCGGTTCTAAAGCAAGGCAATCTCCGGGCCGCTTCGTATGGCAGGCCTTGAAACGGACGCTGTGCTCGACTATCTTCAGGTCATCGGCGTTGCTGGTGAGCGCTCCACGAGAGTGTTCGCGACTGCCGAAGTCGCTTATCTGCTTTTGACCACGGATGTACTGGCACTGGTGTGAAGAGCGATGTTTGAAAGGTCGGTGCGGTTTCGCCCCGGCCTTTTTTATTGCCTGCCGGTCAGGGCAAAGCTCCCGACCAATCGTTGGACGGCTCTTCAGCCTCTGCTCCTGGAAATTCTTCCGTAGGATCGGGGATCGCGTTCGTAGGCAGTTCGGAGATTTCCGAGCCGGAAAGAACAGGTCGCGACGCGTCAGGCACCAGACGACCTTGCCTTTGGTACGCGCGGCAATCCCGGCCACGAACAGGGTGGCTGCCGCCACGTCGACGGTGCCGACCCCCGCCGCCAGCGCATTCGTGCAGCGCCCCGTAGGCCAAACCACCGCCCGGGAGCCGCTCGTCGATCGACGCCACGCCGAAGGGCAAAACGTCTCGCTTACGCTGACTTGCGCTTTCCAGGTGCGCGATCTGTTCGCGCAAACTGTCAAGGACGGCCTTTGGGCGGCGGAGTTCATGATCTACCTTCAACGGCAACCCGTTTTCAGCTTGAGTAGGAGCTATATGTTCTATATTTGTTCTTAACGCGTAAATGAGTCAATGCGCATATGACCGCTGAATTTGACCACGAGTGCAAGGCAGAAAAATCGCCATCGGATTCAAGCGGATGGCAAGGAAGGTTATTTTCGGATGCGCCGAACGCGGCTTGTGGACGATGCGATCCCTAGACTGAAAGATCACAAGGTCCCGGTGGTTGAACTCCTCTGCCGTCTGTGCAGCCGCCATTGCGCGCATGAGCGCAGGCTGTTGGTGAAAGCGTTTGGCGCAAGCGTCAGCTTCGCGGAAATCCGCCGACGCATGGCCATGGGCTGCGAGCGCATGCAGACGCCCGGGGGTGACAAGTGTGGGGCACATTTCCCATGTTTGGGTAGTGGTCTAGCTGATGGAAGCTAGAGGATGACGGGTGAAGAAAGCCGAGTGCGGCCGCGCAAGATCGTGCATGTCGACATGGATGCCTTCTACGCATCGGTCGAGCAGCGTGACAATCCGGAGCTGCGTGGCTTGCCGGTTGCCGTCGGCAGTCCTGCTGCCCGCGGCGTGGTGGCGGCCGCCAGCTATGAGGCCAGAAAGTTCGGTGTGCATTCCGCCATGCCTTCGGTGACTGCGCAGCGGAAATGCCCGGACCTCATCTTCGTCAAGCCGCGCTTCGATGTCTATAAGGCCGTCTCGCTGCAGATAAGGACGGTCTTTGCCGAGTACACGCCGATGATCGAGCCGTTGTCGCTCGACGAGGCCTATCTCGACGTCACTGAAAATCTCAAAGGCATGGAGATCGCCACCGAGATAGCTGCGGAAATCCGCGCCAAAATCAAAGCAACCACCGGGCTCACCGCCTCGGCCGGCATTTCCTACAACAAGTTCCTCGCCAAGATGGCATCCGACCAGAACAAGCCGGACGGCCAGTTCGTCATCACGCCGAAGAACGGTCCGGCCTTCGTCGAGCGCCTGCCCGTCAAGAAGTTTCATGGCGTCGGGCCGGCAACAGCCGAGAAGATGCATCGGCTCGGGATCGAAACAGGCGCGGACCTCAAGGAGAGAACGCTCGACTTCCTCGTCGAACATTTCGGGAGGTCAGGACCGTATTTTTATGGCATCGCCCGCGGTATCGACAATCGCCAGGTCAAGCCGGATCGGGTGCGGAAATCCATCGGAGCGGAAGACACGTTTTCGCAGGACATCCATTCCTTTGAGCCCGCGCGCGAAGGGCTTCAGCCGCTGATTTCGAAAGTCTGGAGCTACTGCGAGGCCAATGAGATCGGCGCCAAGACGGTGACGCTCAAGGTCAAATATGCCGACTTCAGCCAGATCACCCGCAGCAAAACCGTTCCGGCTCCCCTGCCGGCGATCACCGATCTGGACGAGGTGGTCGACCTGCTTCTTGCGCCAATCTTCCCGCCGCGAAAAGGCATACGCCTACTCGGCGTCACGCTGTCGTCACTGGAAAAACGGCGGGCTTCTCGTACGGCACCACAGTTGCGGCTTGCGCTTTAGACCGCCAGCATCGGCTGGGCCGGAGGGTCTGAATTGCCCCCGATCCGGAATGTCCCCGACGCCAGCAACCATGGCAAACCGGCCCTGCAGCGCGGTCGATCCGATGGATGCCGCCGAAACATGTTCGAGACGGCAAAGAAACTGGGGAACGGGCATCGAGCAAACGGCGCTGCCGACCAAATCTTGTTTCGATCAAAATCGACAGCGACATGCTCGCCTACTTGCAGGAAGACGGTTCCGGCTGGCAGGATTGCACGTGGCATATTGCGCGCTGCGATAAGGGGCAGGCTCTGACCCTATTTATACGGAGCCGTGCAGGCCACGCCATCGGGTCGTTGCCCGTTATTTTTCACGGCCGGCAACGCAAGTGTCGGATTGTCCATATTGTTTTGAAAGCCGGAAAAGCAGGGGAAGGACATAACCATGGGGTTTCATATCTGCACCGCTTGCGGCACTCAGTTCGACGAGCGCTTAAAGCCGCCGCCCGCGTGCCCCATCTGCGAAGACGATCGTCAGTTTGTCCCTGCATCGGGGCAGGCGTGGACGGACATCGCAGCACTTGGTCGCACCCATGATGTGACCTGGCGTCAGGAAGCCGGAGGCATCCACAGCCTTCAGGTTTCGCCTGATTTCGCGATCGGCCAGCGCGCCTTCCTGATCGAGAGCCCCGACGGCAACATTCTTTGGGACTGCCTCAGTCTCATTGACGAGGCGAGCATAAACCGAATTGGTGCATTGGGAGGTCTGAGCGCCATCGCCATTTCGCACCCGCATTTCTACACCTCGATGATGGAATGGAGTTCCGCTCTGGGCGATGTGCCGATCTACATTCATTCCGACGATGGCGAATGGGTACAAAGGTCTGGCGGAGCGCTCGATCAATGGAAGGGTGAAAGCGTGCAACTCGGTCGGTCGACCCTGATCCGATGCGGCGGCCATTTCCCCGGTAGTTCAGTCATGTACTGTCCCTGGCTGGCGGACGGCCAGGGCGCCTTATTCGCCGGCGACACGATGCAGGTTACACTCGACCGCAAATATGTGAGTTTCATGCGCAGCTATCCCAACCTCATTCCGCTCGGCCCAGAGGCGGTGAGACGTATCGGGGAAGCGGTACGCCCATATCGGTTCGAGGCGGTCTATGGTGGATTTTCGGGCCGAACGATCGAACGAGAAGGGTCTCGTATCGTGGACCAGTCGATGACAAGATATTTGAGTGCCATCGAGGGGTGAGCATTGATGACGCGATAGGACTCGTTATTGTGGAAGAGGAAAGACGCGACGAACGCCAGGCCCGACGATTGCTGTCGGCCTGTTCCGCGAACGTGCGGGCATGACCATCGACGATACTCGACAGTTGCGGCACTCATCGAAGGCTCAATTTGGGGATGGTGGAAATCGAAAACCGCCTTCGCGAAGGGCATCCGATCGTTCAGCCGGTGATCAAGAACTGCCGAGATCTTGGAACTCCCTGCTTGCGTCAACGCAGTCATCGATCATTCAGTCTTGAATTCCTAATTTTAGAATAGGCGCGTATGCTGCAGTGGGGGGACTGCAGTATCCATAACCTTGAGGGGTCGAGGACAATGTGCTGGAACACATCGTCGGCATTCAAGCCGGTCGGACTAGCTCTACGCGGCCCGGCCACGCATAAGATCGTCCGGACGCTCGGCGATGCCGCGGATATCCTGATTAGGGACTGGCCATCCGATGACGGCGAGGAATATGTCGCCGCCGTGAAAGCTTGTGTCGATGCAATCAGTGGGCAGATTCCTCCGGAACAATTTCGCGAAGCGCTTTTGCGCGCGGCCGAAGAGGCAGGCATAACAGCTCTCACTGTCGTGGCGCATTGATCCACATCGCTCACCCTCGGAACTGTATCGGAATGTTGTCTCGTCACAGTTCAGCCTCTGTAGTTCCATCTCATGTTCGTCGAGAGCGAGTGAACCGCGGACTTATGGCATCAAGCAATGGCGTCGTTTTGATTTGTCCATGACAACAACTCGGTAATCCGAGAATGTTTGGGGCCGCTGACGATAGCGGTGAGCGAGCCGGTCAGGTAGGCGAATGGATCGATAGCGTTGAGCTTCGGGATGCTCTTTTGCGTGCGGCCGATGAGCGGCATCGGGCCGACAGGCTTCGTGGCAGCTTGCCGCTTCGATGAAGACCACCATATAACGCGCGATGACGTTTGATTCGAAAATTTTCGTCGGCCTGAGGCCAACGGGCAAAAAATCAGCTCTTCCCACCGAGCCTTCCCAGTCGAAATGCCAGTGGGACGGTTGCGAAAGCGGCGGCACCAATCGTGCGCCCGTTGGGCGAGATGCGGAGGGTTTGTACCTGCTGTTCTGCCCGCAACATGCGAGAGAATACAATAAGGGATATAATTTCGCGAGCAATCTGTCCGATCCGGTGACCGCCCGCTATCAGAGTGAGGCAGCAAGCGGCGCCCGTAAGACGTGGGGTACCCGCGTTGATCATGCGACAGAGATGCCGCTTCCTTCGACCGTCCGCTCGGGCACGGCAAAAGCCCTTAATGCACGCAAGAGTGCTGCCCAACATCAAGCAACGAAAGCTGATCTCCAGCGACGTAAGCTCAAGGTATTGGAAGCGAAAGCCTTCGAAACGCTCGGCCTTTCGCAGGGCGCGGCGCCCGAGGAGATCAGGCGCCGCTATAAGCAGATGCTCAAGCTACATCATCCAGACGCCAACCGAGGAGATCGAAACTCGGAAGCTGAGCTCCAAGCGGCAATCGACGCCCATAAAATCCTCAAGTTGAACGGGTTCTGCTAAATCGGAGACACAGTCTCTGCGGGTCAACAGATAAGACGCTGCCGTGAAAAAGCTGTGTAGTGCGCGACGCACGTCTCAAATCTTGTCTAAAACCCCTAGAGCGGCCGCGGTCCTTCGTATCCTTGACGCGTCGAAATCCGTGTCGTTCTCCAGAGCTGTCACTTCGGCCACAGTCAGACCAGTGGTTTCTGCAACGTCATCCAGCGAATAGCCGCGAGCCGCGCGAGCTTCCGCAAGCAAGCCGCCGACGGACAGAGCAACAAGGGATTTCACAATCTTCGAGGCCATGTTCATGTCGTTAAAACTCCTTTTGGCGGCCGAAAAACGTACAAAACAGTTTCATAGTTCCAACGCACTGCCCGGGTCCGGGCGATTTCCGCGGGCGCTCGTTCTATCAGCTTGCCAGGCGGAGTAAAGTCTGACGTGGCGAAGGGGCGAACAACCTTTACATGATGGTCGACGAGAGGCGCCATCGACCCACCTGCCTGCCACGGAGCGTCTTTTATCCTGCGGGAATTCGCGGCGAGAGACGCTCACATGACGCCGCAGGCGAGCAGATTAGGTCATCGATGTTCTCGCTCAACCAGCTATTAAGACGCAGAGCAACGAAATCGAGCGCATCCCTCTCAAACCCGGCCAGGATGCGGCCATCGGTTCCAAAGGATATGAAGGCAACGGGTAAATCTCGGGTTCGAAAGATCGCGAGGCGGCCGCGAAATTCTTGAACTTTTTCTTGAACCGGCGGTGAGTGAGCAGCATCCGGAGAATTCGCAGCGTCGCCGCCGCTCAGCTTGAAACTCCCATGGGGAAGACGGCCTTTGCTTGACGGATGCAAAATTAACCGCCTTGATCGGACCGAACCCTTGATCCGCGAATTGCCATCGAAGGTCTAGAAGAGATCTGCTCCGATGACCGCACCACATCAGTAGCGAAGTTAAGACTAATCCACCGGCTTGCTGTTGAACATTACGCGAAAAGCATGTCGACTGAGCGCGGCAAGCCGTCCGGATTAGAATAGCGCGGTAGGACCGGGGCGCGGGCTCTCTGCCCCGGGCCCAATCCCCCTGAGGTGTAGCCGATACATTGCCTTGAAATCCGCGAAGTTTGCAAACCCGGCGAGGCGGGCAACTCTGACTATAGTCGTCGGGGCAACCGAACATTCGGTGGCGATTGACTGTAATGTCCCGAAGGCAATCAACTCCGGTTTTTCGAGCGCGATACGAATGACGCGTTCCGACTGCCCGTTGAACACGACCACCCGTGCCGCGATCATGTTTTTCAGATCGCGCAAGTTCTTGGGTTGGCTGTTGGAAGTTTGACGTTTCGTTATCATATCGCTCGATACCGCATTGGAACCATTAGCCTTGCCAGACGAAGCCTATTTTGCGGCATCAATCGTCCGTATCCACCCAGCCGCCCGCCGTGCGGCTTCTGCGAGAACTGGCTTCGGCGCTTTATAATATTCATCGACAGGCAACTCTCGCTTTCGACGAACGAAATCGATCGCGTCGTCCAGTGTTGGAAACTCATTTGGCAACGTGAGATGCAGGAAGAGCGCTACGACTGCGACTGAACGAGAACGGCCACCACGACAATTGACGAGAACGCTGCCACGTTCGCGAAGCGGATAGGACGGTTTGTCAGGCAGGATCTGTTCAAGCGCTGCACGAAGGATATAGTGGGCGGCAACCATCTGGGTATCCGGATTTCCGGCGCCGTCTATGAGGCCCACCTTGTAATAGCGAATCTCCCCCGGCCCATAGACGCTGCCCTCATGATCCGAGACGATCTTGTCCTGCTGCACGAAATTGAAGTCGAGGTTGACGGCGCAGTTGACTACCGTCGTGATGCCGTTTCGGCGCAGAAGGCCGAGGTCGCTTGCCCCCTCCTTTCCCGATATGAAAATATCGACGCCGTAAAACGGGTGCGATTGATAGATGCGGCTCAGTTTGGGCAGGTGTCTCTCGGCCTGTCCAATCGCGGCTTCAGATTTCTGCATGTGTCGTCTCCACGGCAGCTACCCCTGAGGCAGGCGGCGTTCAAAAAGTGATGGTTGATGGCAGGCTGCGCATCGACTGATGCGTCGCCGCCGGTGATCCTGCTAGGCAGCCGCCCTGGCTGCCCTGTTTTCGCAGATGGACCGTGCCACCCGCTCCAATGTCGGGTAGTGCGCGCCCTCGCCTGTAGCGACGTAACCAGGACAAAGGAAATCGGCCGCCCCTACGGGAACCTTGCCGAGGGTCAACGGTTCGTATCGTCCGCCTGCATTCTTCAGGATCAGCGTGGCTGCGGCAACGTCCCACGCGTTGACGCCAAATCCGGCGGCAGCATCCACCCATCCGGCGGCGACATGCGCTATGCTGAGAGCGGCGCTTCCGGGACGACGCAACGTCGAAAAGGTCTCGACCAGTTCACCCATATTGGCGAGTGCGATCTCGCGACCGTCGAGCCGGAAATCCCGCGCCACCGGATAGCCGGTGATCAGCGTCGCATGCGCTTCCTCTGCAACCGCACGCGACCGCAGCGGACGATCGTTCAGATCGGCGCCCGCAAGATCTGCCGTGAACATCATTCCGGAAACTGGATCGAAGATCGCGCCGGCAACAACCTCCCCACCGATGACGGCGGCGATCGATACACACCAGAATGCCAGGCCACGGGCAAAGTTCGCCGTTCCGTCGATTGGATCGACATACCACTGAATACCCCCACTGCCCGTCTGTCCGCCCTCCTCTCCCATGATCGCCGAATTGGGCTCATGCTTGAGAATATAAGCCCGGATCGTCGCCTCGGCACGCTTATCGTGGATGGTGACGACATCGTGGAGATCGACCTTGTAGTCAACGTCTATATTGGATCGGAAGGCTTGCAGCAGAGGCTCGCGTACGGCTACCGCCGCGCCTTTGGCGATTTCCATCAACCTGCGGGATCGCTTAAGCGCGTCTTCATTGTCGGGGCTCGGGTTGACGCGAGTGGGGTTTTGCATCGGCATGTCCAGTCTGTCATATGGGAACAGGTTCCCGCGCTTCACGTCGGAATTGCTTACTTCGTGTAGTTTACACGCCAGAAATCCTGCCATTCCTCGCGCCGGTCGAAATCATCCAGACCGGTGGACGTGTCATAGGCCTGCAGCTTGTCGGCGACCTTCATCAGGCCGGAAGGCTCGTCGTCCGGCATCCTGACGTCGCTATTGGTCGGCAGTTTGCCGTCCTTCATCTGCGGCGCGATGCCCTCCTCGGTCAGGATATAATGGATGAAGAGCTTTGCCGTATTCGGGCTTTGCGACTTGGCGGCGATCAGGCCGAGTTTGATATAGTTCCAGCCGACCCAGGGATCGAGCGTGGTGCAGATGCCGAGCTTGTAACCCTTGTCTTCGTTGTCTCGGAATTTCGCAGAGCTCAACAGGCCGAAGAACGGTTCCTTCTGACCTGGTGCGCCCACGGCTTCCGATATCCGGTCGTCGCTATCTGTTGCCAGCGGGGCATTCTGAGCCAGGGCCCTGATCCAGGCGGCAGCAGCGCTCTTTTCATCAGTCTGCAGCTCCTTGCCGAAATGCGCCTTATAGGCGGCAGCAACCGCATCGCTGCCGTGGGCATCGAGTTGATTGAACCAGTCCGTGTAATTGCCCTTCGTCAGGGGGTCGATGATTGCAACCTTGCCTTTCCACTTCGGCTCCGTCAGCTCCCAGATGTTGGCCACGGGGCATTTGTCATAGGCCTCGGTGTTGTAGGCCCATACGTTTGCATTGCTCGAGATCGCCAGAGGATTCTGGAACTGCTTGGGGATCTTGGAGGCCATGTCCGCAGGGAGGTAGTTTTCGACGAACTTTTGCGGCAGCAACTGTGCCAACGCCGCCGGAGCATCGGTGATCAACACCACGTCGCCCTGAACGTTGTTGGATTGACTTTCTCGTATGATCATCTCGAGCTGGCTGTTGGCCGAAACCTTCATGCCCGTCGCCTTCAAACCGTATTTGGCGCTGAAGTTTTCGGCCATCTCAACGATCTTGCCGGTGCTGTCATAGACATTGATCGGCTTTTCGCCTTTGGCCGCATTGACCAAAGCTTTGATATCGGCCGTATCGCCAGCGACTGCCGGAACAGCAAAAACCGCTGTCGCCATGGCGGCGATCGCCGCGACTGAAATCTTGGCATTTCTATTCATCGTTCCCTCCCAGGAGATCGCCAAAGGCTGCTACGGCTTATTTCTTGTAGTTCATGCGCCAGAAGTCCTGCCACCCCTCGCGCTTGTCGAGATCCGCGGCTGCGGTGGACGCATCGAATGCCATGAGCTCATCGAGATGGGCGGCAATGCCCGACGGCTCATCGGACGGCAAGCTAATCGCCGAATTCCCGGAGATCTTTCCATCCACCGTCTGCGGGGCAATTCCCTCTTCGGTCATCAGATAACGGACAAAGAGCTTTGCCGCGTTGGGGCTCTTGGTCTGCGTGGCGATCAAACCGAAGCCAGGATAGAGGAAACCCGAAAAAGGCTGGACCCCGGTGCATAGGCCGAGTTTCAGGCCCTTGGCCTCATTGTCGCGATACTTCGCCGTCGATGTGATCACGAAGAAAGGGTCGGACTGGCCAGGCGCCCCGGCGGCATCGGCAACAGTGGTGGAGTCCGACAGAAGCGGTCCGTTCTGGGCAAACGCCTTGACCCAGGCCGCTGTCGCGCTCTGGCTGCTCGTGTCGAGCTTCTTGCCGTAGAGCGCTTCATAGGCCTTGGCGACATCCACGTCGTGATGCATCTCGATCTGGTTGAACCAATCCGCATAGAGCGGCTTGTCGAACAGATCGAGCATGGCGAGCTTGCCCTTCCATTGCGGCTCGGTCAGTTGCCAGATGTTGGTCACCGGGCATTTGTCGTATTTCTCGGTATTGTAGGTCCAGACATGCGCATCAGAGGCGACGACCAAGGGGTTGCGCAGCCTTTCTGGAATATCCTGTTGAAGATCCGGCGGCGCCCAGCTTGTCACCACGCCTTCCGGCAGAAGCTCGCCCACTGCCGCGGCGACGTCGGTTGCCACACTGACGTCGCCGACGACATTTCCTGACTGCCGCTCGCGGATCAACAATTCGACCTGCGTCGCCTCATTGACCTTCCTGCCGCTCGCCTGCACGCCATATTTCTTCGTGAAGGCCTGGGCGGTATCGACGATCTTGCCGGTGACTGCATAAACCGTGATGGGTGGTTCTTTTTTTGCAGCGTCTATCAGCGCGTTAAGATCGAACGTGTCTTCGGCATAGGCCGCGGCCGAAAGGGCGGACGCGAAGACGAGCACCGCAGTCCCGGCGAGCAAGCCTCGCCATGCCGATCTTGTCTGGTTCGAATGGGCCATGATATGCCTCCCTGGTCGGCTCGTTATTTCTGATAGTTCATCCGCCAGAAGTCCTGCCACGTTTCGCGGGCATCCCAGTCGTCAAGACTGGTCGCCATCTGGTATGGCAGCAACTGGTCTAGAGCCGCGCCGATCCCGGATGGCTCATCGGCGGGAAGGCTGACATCCTTGTTCGTCGACATCTTGCCGTCGATAGCCTGCGGTGCGATGCCCTCGGCGGTCATGACGTAGTGGATGAAAAGCCTAGCGGCATTCGGGCTGTCGGTACCCTTCGTGATCAGGCCTACGCCGGGATAAAGCCAGCCGAGCCATGGCTTGAGGTCCTTGCAAAGGCCGAGCTTCATGCCGCTATCGGCGTTATCGCGAAACTTGGCCGAGCTGATGAGCCCCATGAAGGGCTGAGACTGCCCGGGGGCGCCGACGGCGTCCGCAGCGGCGGCGTCGGCATCGGTCAGGAGCGGCGCATTGGCGGCCAGCGCCTTGACCCATGCTGCGGTCGCGCTTGCCTCATCCGTCTGAAGATCCTTGCCGTATCGCTCCTTGTAGGCCGCAGCAACCTTGTCGTCGCCATGTTTTGCCATCTGGTTGAACCAGTCGACATAGGACGCTTTTCCGAGCGGATCCTGCATCGCAACCTTGCCTTTCCATTTCGGCTCGGTCAGTTCCCAAATGTTGTCGACAGGGCATTTGTCGAACAGCGCCGTATTATAGGACCACACGTTCGCGCTCGTGACGACCGTCAGTGGATCCTGATATTCGGCAGGGATGTTCTTGGCCAGGTCCGGCGGCAGCCAGCTTTCGGCAAAGCCCTGCGGGATCAGCTGGGCCATGGCAGCCGGAGCGTCGCTGACGATCGACACGTCGCCCTGTATGTTGTTTGCGCGGGCCTCGCGGATGATCATCTCCAGCTGCGCCGACGCCTTGACCTTGGAGCCTTCTGCCGACAGGCCATATTTCGCGGCAAAATTCTTCGCCATTTCGACGATCTTGCCGGTGCTGTCATAGACCGTAATCGGCTTTTCCTTCTTGGCAGCCGCGATCAACGCATCAAGGTCGAACGACTCCTCGGCGCTTGCCGCACCTCCCAAAGCCATCGCAACGGCAGTCGCACACAACACGCGGCCCATGCCGCCGATCAGGTTTCTCTTCATTACTGCTCCTCCTTCAGTAAGCTATTCTTGGTTGCGCGGGTGTCAGTTGTAGACGCCGCTCCTCAGCAGCGTATCTGACTCCGTAATTCGCTCTCCGCGTGCATCGAAAACATGCAGGGCCTCAGGTGGTGCGTGGAAAAACACGCGCTCCCCGGCGTCGATACGCGGCAGCGCGTGGGTCGTGAGAAACAGCGTATGGTTGTCGCTCCGCAATTCGAGGATCCAACTGCCACCGGTCGGCAGGACGCCAGTGACGGTCATCTCGCCGAAAAAATCACCTTGCGGTATGTCCTCGAGCTTCAAGACATACCCGATCGCCTCCGGCCGGATGCCGACCGAGCCGATGCCGGAGAGTGCAGGATACCGCGCCGAGAAATAGGCTTCAGCCTTGTCGGCGATATCGGAGACACCCGGCTGTCCGAATGTCAGGATATTGATCGGCGGGCTGCCGACGAACTCCGCGACGAAACGATTGGCCGGCCGGTCATAGATGTCATTGGGCGTCCCCATCTGTTGGAGCGTGCCCTCGTTCATGACGGCGATCGTGGTCGCAAGCGTCATTGCCTCCCATTGGTCATGGGTCACGAAAACGATGGTCGTCTTGAACTCCTTGTGTAGCCGCTTGAGTTCGGCGCGCATCTCCAGCCGAAGCCGAGCGTCGAGATTGGACAGAGGCTCATCGAGAAGCAGCACGCCCGGATTGACCGCGAGCATGCGCGCAAGCGCAACGCGCTGCTGCTGGCCGCCGGAAAGCTGCGAGGGATAGCGATCGCGATATTTGGCGATGTCGAGCGCCTGCATGACCTTTTCCACGCGGGCCTCACGCTCGGCTTTCGGCAGTTTGCGCAGCCGCAGGCCGAAATCGGTATTCCGCTCGATCGTTAGATGCGGCCACAGCGCGTAGCTCTGAAAGACGAGACCCATCTCGCGCTTTTCGGGAGGAACGAAAACGCCCTCGGCAACGGAATCGATCAGTCTGTCTCCGACGCGAATTTCACCTCCAGACAGGTTCTCCAGCCCGGCGATCATCCTCAAGGTCGTCGTCTTGCCGCAGCCGGAGGGGCCGAGAAGGCACATGAACTCACCATCGCGAATTTCGAGATCGAGGTCCGAGACCGCGTTTGCTGCATTCACGCCGTAGTTTTTTTGCGCACCGCGCAGGTTGATCGTAGGCATCAGCTTCCAAGTCCTTCTGCAAGATTTGTGCGGGTGAGTTTCTGGGCCAGCAGCGTGCCGAAATAGGCAATGCCGGCGATGATCAGGACGACGGCATTGGCCGCCTGGGTGTAGTGATAATCGACAAGCCGGAGCGAATAGGTGGTCAGAACGTCGGTGCTCGGGACGGCGAGGATCACGAAGAGGCTGAGGCCCTTGATCCCGGAAATGAACGGAAGAAGCACGCCGGTCACCAGGGAGCCCTTCTGGATCGGGATCACGATCGAGATCATGCGCCGCAACCACCCTGCACCGGCGATCTGGGCGGCCTCTTCCGGATCCTTGCCGAGCTGCGTCATTGCGGAGATGCCAGCGCGGGAAGCGTAGGGCATCTGATCGGCGATAAGGGCAAGCACGAGGATGGTCACGGTCCCATAAAGCGCCGGCATCGGCCCGCGCGGAACGGCAAACAAGGAGAGATAGGCCGCGGCAAACGCGATACCCGGCACGAGATAAGGCAGGAACGTCACTTGACGGAGGTAGACCGACAGCGCGCGGACCGGTGTACGGATGACGACATACCCGACGAAGAGACCGAGAATACCCGAGGTCAGGGATGCTAGGCCGACGATCATCAATGTGTTTCCGGCCGCTGCCCAGAGATCCGGACTGAAGAGAATGCCCGTCTGCAGCGCGACCGTATCGAGATTGGTGCCGATCCAGTAGTCGAGCGTGAAGTTGTCGAGTGTGAACTGCGCCGGAATTTTCATGACGGTAGACAATGCGAGCGTCAGCAGCGGCAGTCCGACACCGAGAAGGAAGATCGCTGCGGCGAACCCCGTCGCCGGAAGCCGCATTTTACCCAGGCGGCTTTGGCGGTTCATAGACCCCTTCGAACCGATTGTGACGAAGCGGCGGGCCTCGCGCACCAACCGTGCGTCGATCATCAGCGTTATGATGCCGATCACCATGATCGAGGCTGCGACGACACCTGCCACGCCAGTCTGGCGCGAGGCGATACTACGAAACAGCGAGGTCGAAAGCACCTCGAACTTGACGGGCAGGCCAAGGACGTAGGGAACGCCGAACTCGCCCAGGCACTTGGCGAAGATCAAAACCATTGCCGACAGGAGAGCCGGCCGCATCAGAGGCAGAATGACCTGCAAGGCAACCTGGTAACGCTGGGCGCCCAGGATACGGGCGGAATCCTCAAGCTGGGAATCGAAGCGACGGAGCGCAGAACCAAAAAGGAGGATGACGAAGGGCGTATAGTGCAAGGCAAGAATGATTGTGATCGGAAAGCGACCATAGGCGACCCAATCCGGTGGCGTCATGCCCATTGCCTCGAACCAACCCGGCTGACCGCCGATCGTCCGGTTCTTAAACAGCGTCATCCATGCGAGCGCGAAGGTCCACGCAGGCAGCATGTACGGAACGATCAACGCGGTCGCAAACCAGCGTCGCCCGAACATGTCAGTCCGACTAATCAACCAGGCCAGGATGGTGCCGATCACCAGAGAAAGGGCTATGGCACCAAATGCAACGGTCAAGGTATTGACGAGGGGGTGCCAGAACAGGTCGGTCGCAACAGGAGAGAAGAATGTCCGATCGAGATAATAGAAGGTGAGGTCGCCGACCTGTTTGCCGAGCCGTCGCTCATTGCCAAACTGGACGCGTATGGCGTCCAGAACGATCGAGATGATCGGAACCACAATCAGGTAGGTGAACAGCAGGGCCGTCAAGACACCGATCAGCGTCGTTGGCTCGCGCAGCGCGACCTTGAACCGATAGCGCCACACCTGCCATCCGGATGGCTTTGCACCAACACCCGTGGCGGGCGCTTTTGCCTTCATCGTCTCGCTAAAAAGAGCCATCGTACCTCCCGTATCGTCATCTCCTTGCTCGCATGACGTCGTCCAAGCGAAGGCATGCACAGAAGGCTCCCGCGAACGGGATGCCCCTGCGCGCAAAAAGCGCGAGCAAGAATTCAATTTTCCACAGGCCTCTAAGGCCCGCGCACCGGCGAGCGAGCCGGCTCCTCCCGGCGCGCTCGTCAAAGGCATCCTCAACGGAATAAGCATTCCATTTATGCTCTTCTATAGAACGCATGATCCATTGAAACGTGCCCTTTGTCAACGAGAAAATGCACGCGCGGTCAATATGTTATCTAATTGTTTTCATTAAATATTTTTATCAATTTAAAATGTACTTTCGAACAGGTATGCATGGCGGCCAGCCGCGATATGGTGTGAGGTCTCATCCTGCGCAGCCGGCGATGCTGATTGGTCAGCTGCCGCTAAGCGTGACTGGCAGGCGATTGAAAATATTCGATTGGAAAAACCGGGACTTTATGGCCACTGATAAAGACCCTGGTTCGAGTGGAAATATTGATGGCACAAACATTTGTGACGGCAGAAGAAGTGGCGAAGCGCGCGGGAGTTTCGCGCTCGGCCGTGTCGCGCACTTTCAATGGCGGAAGTGTATCGAAATCGGTGCGACGCAAGGTCCTCAAAGCCGCCGGTGAACTCGGCTATCGCGTCAACCGTCTGGCTCAGGGTCTGATGAGCGAGCGCTCCAATCTCATCGGTGTGGTTGGCGCCAATCTCAGTTCGCCATTCATTTCCAGGCAGCTTGATCTTCTCAGCATCGGTCTGTTGCGGCGGGGCCTGCAATGCCTGCTCCTCAACGCAGCAGATGCACGCAAGGATATTGCACCCCTCATCGAACTTCTGTTCGAGTTCCGGGCTCAAGCAATCATCGTTCTTTCGGGGGAGCCTCCAACCTCGATCATCGACGAGTGCATCGCCAACGGTGTTCGCCTCATCCTGATCAACCAGCGCCTCGACAGAACCGATACGAGCATGGTGTTAAGCGACGATTCCCACGGTGCCGAGCTCGCCGCCATGCGACTTGTCAAAGCCGATTGCAAAAAGGTCGTCGTCGTCTCGAGCAGCAGCCAGACCCCGTCACAAGTTCGTCGGGCGAACGCTTTCAGCCAGCGCATGGGGATAGAAGGCATAGAGGTCGTGGCTTGGTCGGGTGGTCCGACGTCCTATGACAGCGGTTATAAGGCCGCCTGCGAACTGCTTTCGGACAAGACTATTGATGGCGCATTCTGCGTCACCGACCTCATGGCTCTCGGATTTCTGGATGCAGCCCGCCTGGAAATGGGCCGCCGCGTGCCTGAAGATCTGTCGGTCGTCGGTTTCGATGACATACCTCAGGCGAGCTGGAAGAGCTACCAGTTGACCACGGTTGCCCAACCGCTTGACGACCTGACAGACAAAGTTCTGACGGCGCTCGACAGCGACGAGACAGAGACCCGGCTTCAAGTCGTGTCGGTGTTCATGGTGGAGAGGACAACAGCCCGCTAGTTGGCCTGGCGGATTCGGCTTTCAATCAAAAGACCGCTTTGATTGAGGATCGGATGGGCGACGGCCGCGATATGGGCATGAATGCGTTTCAGGTCGCGCAGAATATCGAGGTGCAGCGAGCTCGTCTGAATGCTTTCGGGCCGCTCTTCGCGCAGGCGCTGCAGGTGCCGTTGGGCCGATTGCTTTTCGAGCCGGCGCACGTCTTCCTTGATTTCGACGAGCCGGCGCGCCAGCGTGGCGTTCTGTGTTGCAAAAACCGTCTGTGCCATCCTTAGGCTGTCGAACGTAACAGCGAACAGGCCGGAGATTTCTTCTTTCCCATCCGGCGAAAATTGCAGGCCACGTTCGATTTTCTTGGCAATTTCCGGGAGTATCCCTTTTTCGATAATGTCGCCGATGTGTTCCAGATTGATGGCATATTCAACGATGCCCATGGAGCGACGATGTTCTTCTGCGCTCAAGCCATCATGACCAAGCTTGGATATATAGACCTTGATCGCGTGTTGAATCCGATCGACCCGGCCTTCCAGCATTGCGATTCCGGCAAGAGTGGAGGAATCGTTTCGGTTTATCGCCTCAGCCGCCTGCGACAGCATTTGTTCGACTAGATCGCCGACCACCATGACCTCGCGGCTTGCCCCGGCGAGAGCGGAGAGCGGACGTGCGAGATCATTGCTGTCCAGATAGCTGTTCTCAAGATTTTTCTCTTCCTCCGGCAGGAGGCGAGACATCAGTGACAGGACGTATGGCGACAAAGGCCAGGCAACGAGAGCGACGAGCACATTGAAGGCGAGATGTGCGTCGACTGCGAAATTCTGATGCGGCAGCGGCGACAGTTCCAGAAGGTCTGCGCCATAGCCTGCAAGGGGAAGGGCGATGCAAACGCCGATCGCCCGTACGATGAGGTTCCCGAGTGTAACCCTTCGGGCGCTCGTCGGCGCCCGAAGGGTGGCAAGAACGGGCGGAACCGCGCCTCCGAGATTGGCGCCAAGGACGAGCACGATCACTAGCCCCGTGTCGATGCCACCACCGGCGGCGAGTGAAAGAATAAGAACGACAATCGCAAGGCTGGAAGATGCCAGGATCGCCAGAACGGCCGAAAAGATCAAGGCAACCGGCCACGCGTTTCCGAGCATAGTTATGAACAGGCTGAGCGCCGGCGATTGTCGGATGGGATCGGTCGCTCCCGAGAGCAGATGCAAAGACAGCAGCATGAGGCCGATCCCCACCAGTGCCGTACCCGTGCCTTGGCGGGCTGTGGAGCGGCCCCGTAACAGGATGGCGCCGGCAAGGATTAACAATGGCGAGAGCCAGCCGAGGCCGAGGGCGACGATCCAAGCGGTCGCAGCGGTGCCGACGTTCGCTCCGAGGAGCACGATCTGTGCCATGGCCGGCACGATCAGGTCTTTCTCGACGAAGGAGGCAACCATCAAGGCGGTGGCCGTAGAACTTTGCAGAGCAACAGTGGCAATGAAGCCAGCGCAAAGGGATCTGGTGCCGCTTCTGGTACTCCTGGCAAGGCCCGCACGAAGTTTCGTACCGAAGGCGCGCGTCATGCCGCCCTTGACCTGGGCTAGACCAAACAGAAGCAGAGCGACCGCGCCGAAAAGATTGATGCTGACGATAGCCGATTCCATATCACACCTGCTGCATTCTGCCGGCTTCGCGTTCCGGCATTCATGGCGACCAAACGCGTCGTCAGACCCCTATTTTATTCCAACTCACATTATCGTCGTTCGATGTCGCGCTGCTATGCCGGGACATCCTGCTGAACCCTTTCGAGCGGGACAACGATGTTAGGTCTGCCCTTTGCCGCGCGGTCCAGGAATAGGCCAAGTGCTCCGAGGAAAACGCCAAGAAAGCTAGGAAGCGATCCATCATAGGCGTCGGGCGCGCGACCGAACTGATTTGTCAGCGACCGGTAGAGTGCCAGTCGTTCGGGTTCTATATGCTCGATTGACAGATGCCCGCCTTGTCTCAGGCAATACCAGTCGGCGATCAGATCGATCATCGGAAGATCTTCTGCCTGGGCCGAACTCGACAGTTCGAGACAGTCACTTTCCCCTGCGGCGCCCCCTGCTACGCATTGTGCTGCCTGCGCGACATTCATCTCCAGGATCGCTGCCGCGAACGCGCCTGGCCATTCCTTCGGCAGGTAACGATGGACGACCAGCGCCCGCTTGTGGGCCTGGAGAAAGGCGCCGTAGCTGTCAGCAGACAGCGCATCGGCGCCGCGCTCATGGCGACCGTTGGTTTCAAGCCGATAGCCTGAGAGGAGATCACGGTCGACAGCGATTGCCGAAAGCCCGACCGTATCGACGGCCAAATGGTGTCGAGTTGGTCGTATGACCTTGAATGCTGGGGGGAATGCGACGAGCGACGGGACAGCAATATTGGTCACATGGCTGCTATCGTAACCTCGCGTGGTGACGCCTTCAACGTGCAGATGGCCGCTGAAGTGGACCTGCAAGCCTGCCGAAAGGATCGCCTCTTCGACTTCCCGCCGGGGCGTGCGGCGCACGACGTTGGTCTCACCGAAGAGCGTTTTTTCCGCATCGGAAGCGCCGTCGAAGGGATCGAGCGCCGGATAGTGAGAAAAGGCGAGCACGGTCTTGTCGAGAAGACGTGCCCGGCGCGTAACGTCGCTGACCCATGAAAAGATGAAAGGCTTAGCACGCAGCATGGCATTCCAGCCGCCGGCGGTGCTGTCGGTGAAGGCTGCCTCCTCACCATCGGCGAAGGCTCCATCGAGGGGCTCGAACACATTTGCGTCGATCATCAGCAGCCAGAGGCCAGGCTCTGGTTCGACGAGATAGGATGCGTCCATGAGCCGATAGCGATTGACGCCGTCCGGCGACGTCACCTCGTAGACCCTATCCTCCTGAGCATCTGATAATCCAAAAGGGCTTTCCCAATGGATGTATTCCGGCCGGCGGAAATAGCCGAAATTCGCCATCGCGCGAAGCCCATCCGGATATCCTTCGCAATACATCCTGTCGCTGAAGACAGCACCCTCGCGTGCAAGTCCGGCATCGCTCGAGACGAGGATCGCCTGACCACCTTCCGTCAGGAACTGCTTGGTGTGATGACGGCCGCGCGGGCCGAATATGTCGTGATTTCCCGGCAGCGCATAGAAGGCCGTTCCATGCTCCCGGCTGTGCTGTTGCAAAATGTCGGCGAGCTTTTCCGTCGTTGCCCGCTGGCCATCGTCACTGTAGTCGCCAAGCAGCACGACATGTCGGATGCCACGTTTCTGTACGTGTTCAAGCGCCGCAAGGAGTGCGCCGGCACTCTCGTTGAAGACTCGCGTTGACTGGCGTGTGTCCGACCAACTGCGCATCGTCATGGCGCGACCGCCGATCCCGACACCGGAAAAGCCGAAATCGGCATCGACGTCGTGAAAATGTGCATCCGCGATGACGGCAATCTCGGGATAGGATCGGGGCATCATGAATTGCGTTGCCTGCGTTCTTCGATCATGTCGATCCACTCCGACGCCCGCTGGGCTGCTCCGTAGAGCATCGGCTTTGGCGTTTCGAACCACTCGTCGGGACGCAGCTCGCGCCGCTCGCGGATGACGGCGAGGGCGTCATCCAGGCTTGGATAGAGATGCGGCTGCTGCTTGTGCAGAAAAAGCGCAACCAGCGAAACAGAGCGGCTGCGCCCGCTTCGACAATTGACGAGCACATTGCCGCCGTCGGGAAAGGGGTAGGTCTCCCGCTTCGGCATGGTCTGGCGCAGAGCGCCGTCGAGAATGTAATAGGCGCCGAGCATCATCGTATCAGGGCTGCCCTCCCCGTCGATGAGGCCAATTTTGTAGTAGCGAATATCTCCGTAGCCTGACGCCCGCAGGTCAGCCGTTCCCTGGTCTGCCTGCACGTAGTTGATATCGAGATTGACGGCGCAGTTCACCACAGTCGTGATCTGGTGCTGGCGCAGGAGACCAATGTCGCTTGCACCGGTGCTCCCGCCAATGAAAAGAGCCGCCCCGAAAGGGCCTAGCCCTTCCGCGATCAGGCTGATCGCCGGGCGAGCGTAAACGGGTCCGTCCATGTCAAGTCCTCCTTCGCGCCGCGTGCGCCTGTCGCCGCTACCGGCGGATTGAGCTTGTTCTCAAGCTCCTGCGAGAGCCCCGGGGCCACCCAAGTGTGCTTTCTCAGGCGAATTGCCTGCCGTCGAAAGCGGGATTTTGGCGACCTTGCTGATCCCTGCGGCAATGGCTGGAGCGGCGGCAAGGACGGGACCACCCTTTTCCAGGCTGCCGATATCGAGGAAGGGGCAGACATCGCCCCCCGCCTCGCTGACGAGGAGAAGGCCGGCCAGGCAGTCCCAGGAATTCATGTGCAGTTCGACATATCCGTCGGAGCGGCCGTCGGCCACATAGGCCAGAGCCAATGCACCCGAGCCCGCCCTTCGGACGTTTGTGCCGAGATCAAGCAATCCTTTCACGACCTCGAGGTAGGTCTCGTTCGCAACGCGCGTCGACCACCCCATTTCGATGGTAGTGGCATCGTAACGGTGTGTCGCAGCGACCCGAATCGTCTTGCCGTTCAAACTGGCGCCGCGGCCGCGTTCTGCGAAATACAACTCATCGAGCGCGGGGTTATAGATGGCGCCAAATTCCGTCACACCCTTTTCTACGTAGGCGATCGAGATGCAGAAATGCGGAATACCGCGCGCGAAATTGGCTGTACCGTCGACCGGGTCGACGACCCAAACGCGCTCACCGATTGCGCCGCCGCCTTCTTCTCCAAAGAAGCTGTCGCCCGGAAAGCGAGCCAGGATGCTGTCGCGGATCAAGGCCTCGGACGCGGCATCCGTTTCCGTCAGGTAATCTTGTGGCCCCTTCATCGACAGACCGGTTGCCACTCCGGCATGAAAGCCTTTGAGAACCAGATCCCCGGCAGTGCGGATGACGGCGCGGCAATAATCCGCGCGGGTTTCGGCCAAGGCTGCATCGGATACTGAATGCATATGATTCCCCTCAGGTGTTTTGCACGCGCGCTCATATTTGCACGCGCGTGCAATCGGGTCAAGTCCTGCGATCGCTGGTGATCACTCGGTTCTGTTCGTCCGTTTTCCTTGATGGTTGCAAGCGCGCCCGACCATCTGCCGGCCTCTGGAATGTTGAAGCCCAATCGATGTCGCCCCTCTTCCACAGCGGCTTAGGATCGCTCGTCTTTCTGGGGATGAAAATAGCTCTGCCACCGCTTCGGCGCCTCGGAAAACAGCCCAAATGCCTGAATGACCATGCCCGCCGGGAGATCGATGTTTCTGGCAACCCCGCTGCCTTTCAGGACTGCTCCTCGCTTGTCCGGATCACGCTCGCGAAAGGAGCCGCCGCCGCCAAGCTGGCAATTCTGGATGCGGATCGGACCAAGAACCTGCGCGCCGTTGCCAAGCGTTGCGCTCTGGGTAATCGAACCGCCGCCATTCAACCGGACATCGTTTCCGACATCGATTTTGTCACTCTGTGCGCCAACCACAAGGGTAAAGCCCCCCTCCCGACCGAGATCGCCGTTTGCGCCTATGGCAATCGAACCGGCCCCGGCCTCGATCCGCACGCCGCTGTGAAGCACGGTCGACGCGCCAATGCTGACCGATCCCTCCGGGCCGACCTCGATTGTCACATTAGGCCAGAGGAAGACGCCAGACCCCAGGCTGGCGCGAGAGGAAATCAAGGTCGAAAACGGATCGATGACCGTGACGCCCAAATCTGCAAGCTGCAGCGTTTGCGCAATGGTCAGGAAACCCTTGAGGCGCCTGACCTCGTCGACCCTACTTATTATCTCATGCATCTGAAGCGTCTCCGGATGCGATTTTCAGCAAGGCTGCAGCGGTTGCATCACCGTCATGCTGACCGCGGCTCCAGGCATCTTCGAATTCGCCCTTGATGATGTGACGCCCGTTCTTTTCCTGCGGTTTCTCTCTGAGATAGGGAAACGTTCCGACCGTCTTCTCGAAGGGAAACAGCATCCTGTTTGCGAGAACGAAGGTGAACAGATTCGAGGTTCCGCCGCCCTTGCGCGCATGCAGATCCGCGGCCGCCAGGACGTCTTCGAGCGTTAGTCCCATGGTCTCCCGGCATTGCAGGATGTTGCCGATGAAGACTTTCGGGCAGTTGGCCTTCTCGATAGCTGAAACGAGGCCCGTCACCAGAAGATGAGGAAGGATACTTGTGTAGAGACTGCCCGGACCGATGGCAATCAGGTCCGCCCGGCCAACGGCGTCCAGCACAGCCGAGTTGGCAACCGGCGGGGCCTGATCGGCGCCAGCCAGCTCGACCTCTGCGATCCCAACCTTTGCATCCCCTGCCCCCATCGATGTGATGACGTCCTGCGGCGCAAGCCTCCGACCGTCCCTCAGAGTTGCGGAGAGAACCAAGTCGTTGTCACAGGACGAAGGCCATACGTTTCCGACGATGCCGCACAGCTTTCTGAACACGAAGATCGCCGTGTTGACGTCTCCATTATGCGCCACGCAGGCGCCCGTCAGAATGAAGTTCCCGACGCTGCCGTGCCTGAAGTCGAAATCTCGACCAACAGAAGTGGCGAATGTGTTCAGATAATTCAGGATTGCACCGCGCAGGCCCGGCTCCATTCTCTCGAGCAACGGATGACGGCCTTCGGCGTAGAAGAGGAATTCCTTGCGGGCATCGTCAAAGCCAAGATTGGCCGATACCCGGGCGTTGCAGATCTTGACGACGTCACCGGCGCAGCCTTCTCCATGTGCCATCGTCATCAGAGCCTGGCGGATGTCTCCCACTGAGAGGATGGAGAGCCGCTCGCGAATAACTTTCGAGCTGCCGCCGCTATCCCAAGCAGGCACGACGCGGGTGACATCGGCTCCACGTTGGCACAGCGCCACATTGATCGATCGACAGGCGCTGCCGCCCGAGAATAATACAATCCGTTTCATACCCGCTCGCGATCTTTAGAAGCACATGCATAGCCTGCGCGGATTACGTGCAAAAGTTCTCCCCTCGTCACATATCGTGACGAGGCTGTCACAGAAGCTTCCGCAGCCTGGCAAGCCCGAAAGCGGCAATCGTGCCCGCATCCTGGAGATCGCCGTCGAGGATCATCCGTTGCAGCTCATCAACCGAAACGGTGGCGCGAACGAGGTCCTGTTCTTCATGCTCGAGCTTGTTATCCCCTGGCGTGAGATCCGTCGCGAAGAAGACATGGCATCTCTGGGTCACCGTTCCATAAAGTGGGTAGATAGTGCCGATCCTGATCAATGAGCCCGCAATCAACCCGGTTTCCTCCTGCAATTCGCCGCGGGCGAGTTCGCCGGGATCGGCGTCCGGTTTCTCCTCCCAGCTTCCCTGAGGAAATTCCCATTGGCGCGACTTGATCGGATATCGGAATTGTTGAACGAGGTGAACGAGACCCCGGTCGAAGGGCAGGATCATCACGAAGTCGGGTTTGTCGACATAGCCGTAGAGCCCGGGCGACCCGTCACGGCGCAGGATCTTGTCCTCGCGGACCGTCATCCACCGGTTGGCATAGACCTCCCGCGAATCGACTGTGATGATGTCCGGTCCCGCGCCTTGCTCTGACGTTTTCATGATTGAAGATGGATCCATGGCCGTATCGGTTCCTGTTCATGGCTGGATATGCCGGGCCAAATATATGAAGCCAAGCTCTATCTGTTTCGAAAGACTGTTTGAATGTCGGCGCCTGCTTCGTGCTGGGAAAATGGATGTCTGAACAGTCAGAAGGCCCGAGGACGGCCCTCACTACCTATTTTTTATCTTTACTCTCGGTCGATGTGGTCGAAACGACACGAGGAGCGATTTGAGTTCAAGTTCACGCACGCGCCGGGCTGCCTCATCGGGAGAGACCCAGACGAGAACCCGCTCGCCACGCTCCTTGAAGTCGTCCGTCAGGCGTTCGACCTCGATCTGAAACAGGTCGACCATGCATGGCGAAACCACGTCAGGACCAAGTTGCTTGAGATAGGTGTATCGGCCAATCGGCTTCTTGCGCACGCTCCCTTGAACACCAGCTTCCTCCCAGGCTTCAGTGGCAGCCGTTTCGAATGGCTTCTTTCTCCTCATCGGCCAGCCCTTGGGGATGACCCATCGACGACTTTGACGCGACGTGACCAACAGGATCTCGACCTTGTCCTCGTCGCCGAGATAGCGAAAGCAGACCGCGCCATATTGCTGCAGAAAGGCTCCCTTGAACAAGGTCTCGGGCACGAGCGCAAGTTGGTGCAGCAAACCCGCGGCTTTGTTTTTCTGGCGTTTATCGTCGTTCTTCATGTGTTTCCCGAGGACGGATATGAAGCCTTTCCAGGTTACTCGCGCGAGGGTTTGACGGGGGAATATGTCACCCGCCGCGGATCGAGCCGCGCCAGACCAGTTCGGCATGAAGTTTCAGAGACCTAACCTCACCGGCATCTTCCGGAAGGGTAGGAGCAGCTAGAAACGCGACCGCTTCGCGCGCCACCATCTCAACCGGCTGTGCGAAGGTCGTCAGATCGTAGGAAGACCACGACGCCTGCTCGATATCGTCGAAACCTGCAATGCAAAGCTGGTCAGGAACAGAGATCTTGAACTGATGGCGCGCGGCATCCATGACGCCGCAGGCGAGCAGATCGTTGGCGCAGAAGATCGCGTCGGGCCGATTCGTGCGCGTCAGCAGCCTCTGGGCAACCACCTTTCCAGCCTCGTAGCCAGTCGAGCCATGACGCTCGACCGCAACCTCGATGCCGAGGGCCGCAGCCGCCGCAACGAAACCGCGCTCGCGCGCCATCAGGCTCGGTGTTCCGACCTCGGAATTGGCGAATGCCAGTTGTTGGCAGCCTGCACGCATGAAGGCGGTGAGGATGCGGCTAGCGGCCTCCTGGTCGTCGATGTTGATGCGCAGCGGCCCCGGCTGGTCGTCATCACGGTTGATGAGGACAAGGCGTTGACCATTCCTCAGGCAGAGCTGTGTGATCGACTTGTCCGGCAGTCCGGATAGGATGATCGACGCATCGGCCCGGTAGTGAATTGCCTGGCGCAGCGCCCGATCCACACTGCCGTCGGAACGGTCGGTGTTAATGAGCATGGCAATCTTTCCACTATTCTGAAGCTGCTGCGTGATCGCCCGGATCAGAGATGAGCGAAAGGGCGTTCCGAGTTCCGACACGATAAGACAAACGATGCCGCTTTCATTCGTCATCAGCCCCCGGGCCAGATGATTGACGTGGTAGCCAAGCGCCTCGGCCGCATCCATCACGCGTCTGCGCGTCTTCGCCGATACACTGGCACCCGGGGTAAAGGCACGCGATACCGCCGAGCGCGAAACGCCCGCTTTCTCAGCAACCTCCTGCGCGCTGACAAAATCCTTCATGACCACCGGCAACTCCCTTTGCCCGGACTGTGCACAAATTGCAATTGCGTGCAAGAGCCGGCCCCGGCGGTTCTTTAGGACAAAACCTGCCGCAGGATTAATGCGCCTGCACCGACCGAATGCTCAGGCATTCATCTGCAAGCTGTTGCTGCTCATGGAGATCAAGTCGATTCACATCAATGGCGCTCATACCCGCCCGTCGAGCTGCTTCAAGACCTTGTTCGCTATCTTCAAACACGACACACCGGGCTGGTTCTATTCCCAACAAAGCGGCCGCCTGCAGAAACAGGTCCGGCGCCGGCTTTGGATTTGGCACGTCATCGATCGTGACCACCTGGTCGAAATACTCCCGCAGGCCCGTTCCTTGTAGGGTCGCTGTGACAATTTCTCGCGAACCGCCGGATGCAACAGCCATGGGACGCAAGCCGGCCAACCGGCGAACGGTTGCAGCAACCGCGCGAACTTCGCGCACATTGTGGACATTCTGGAGAAAGTGCGATCGCATGGTGGCGATGACGGATGCGCGATCGAGCACAACGTCGAATTCTCGCTCAAAGGCGTCCATAAGAACCACTTCAGACATTCCGGCCCGCATCAAATACCAAGCCTCACTCATCGGTTTGCCGGAAAGGGCAAAGCCGGCCGCCCATGCGTCCGCATAGACAGGGGGCGTGTGAACAAGTGTGCCGTCGCAATCAAAAATCACGGCCTCGAAATCATTTTCCAGCGATAGAATATCAATCATACCTCATCCTTCCGGCGGGCGAACATCGGTTTGACGCGAGGCTCCATTCAGGCGTAATCGTCCTGGTCGACGGGCATCGAACGCGCCTCGGCCCAGGGCCTCGTGTCAGAGGCTCTCACGTGCTGATAAGGGCGATGCCGCGACTTCGGAAGCCGAGCGTGGCGTCGGAGGCGACCGGTAGGATACGGTCGACGGCGTGGTCGACGATGAAGAGCGTGCCGACGTCGGTTTCGACCTCGTACTCGACATGATCTCCGAGATAGGCCGAATGGAGGATGCGGCCGGCAAGCCCGTGCCCCCCTCCCTCGGAGAGCGCGATCGCGCCGGGACGAACGGCAAGGCTCGCCGCGCCCGGCGTCGCCCTACCCGCCGGCACACGATGTTTGAAACCGCCAATGCGGATGTCAGCATCTGCGCCATCGATGCCAACCACCTCGCATGGGATGACATTCGCCTCTCCCATGAAATCAGCGATGAAGGCGGAAGCCGGCGATTCATAGAGGTCGCGCGGGGCGCCGGACTGGGCAACTTCGCCATCCTTCATGATAATGATGCGGTCGGACACGGCAAGCGCCTCGTCCTGATCGTGCGTGACATAGACGGCGGTGAAGCCGAGACGCTGCTGGAGTTCGCGGATATCTGTGCGTACCTTGCGGCGCAGGCGCGCATCGAGGTTGGAAAGCGGCTCGTCGAGCAGCAGCACCTGCGGCTCCAGCACCAGCGCGCGGGCGACGGCGACGCGCTGCTGCTGGCCGCCGGAGAGTTCGGCGGGCAGGCGATGGCCCATGCCGGCAAGGCCGACCAGCGCCAGCCCCTCCTCTGCCTTCTCGCGCGCTTCCTTGCGGTTGAAGCCGGAGGATTCCAGGCCATAGGCGACGTTGTCGCGCGCATTCATGTGCGGAAAGAGCGCATAGGACTGGAAGACCATCGAAACATCGCGCTCATTGGCCGGCAGCATGGTGACGTCCTTGCCGCCGATCAGGACTTTTCCGGCCGAAGGATGTTCGAGGCCTGCAAGCATGCGCAGCGTCGTCGTCTTGCCGCAGCCGGAAGGGCCAAGCAGGGTGACGAGCGTGCCGCGCTCGATGGTGAGCGAGAGGTCCGGAATGGCGGTGAAGGCTCCAAACGTTTTGCGCACGTTCTGGAAGACGACGGAACCGGCTTTGGGGTTGATCATGCGATTTTCTCCTGGCGAGAGGAAGCGGATGTGGCGAGGCCGGCGACGCGGTTTTCACGGCGCAGGCGCCGTTCGCCGACGATGAGCTGGAAGCCGGCGATGACGGTGATCATCACGACGATCAGCATGGTGGAATAGGCGATGGCCACACCGTATTCCCCGTTCTCGACGAGGCCGACGATGTAGGAGGTCGCCATGTTGTACTCGGCGCTGACGAGGAAGATGACGGCGCTGATGGAGGTGATCGCGCGCACGAAGGAATAGACGAGCGCGGCGGTGATGGCCGGGCGTAAGAGCGGCAGGATGACCTTGCGGATCGTACGGAAGCTGTTGGCCCGGAGCGTCAGGGAGGCCTCATCCAGGCTCTTGTCGAGCTGGCTCATCGCCGCGATGCCGCCGCGCACGCCGACCGGCATGTTGCGGAAGACGAAGCAGGCGATCAAGATGAGGGCCGAGCCGGTCATTTCCAAGGGCGGCAGATTGAAGGCCATGATGTAGCTGACGCCGATGACTGTGCCTGGAATGGCAAAGCTCATCATCAGGGCGAACTCGAAGGCATTCTTGCCGACGAATTTTTGACGCACGATAATATAAGCCGTCAGCAGGCCGACGGCGGCGGTCAGCGGGGCAGACACCAACGCGATTTCTATCGTTGTCCAGAACGAGTTCCAGGCGACGCCCGTCCAGGCAATCCCATTTTCGAAGCTGATCGAGAAGGCCTTGGCGTAGTGGTCGAGCGTCAACGAGTTGTCGAGACCCCAGGTCTTCACGAAACCGCCGATCAGGATCATGCCGTAGATGACGAGCGTGAAGAGAATCCACGGGATGACGACGGCGTGAACGCCGATCGACAGCCCGCGCGGCAGAGCAATATGCGATCCGCTATCGCCCTTGCCGGTGACGGTGGCGTAGTTCTTGCCCGACAGCCAGACGCGCTGGGCGAGGAAGGCGGAGAGCGTGAAGAGCAACAGCACCGTGGCGAGCACGGCGGCGCGCGACGGATCGTTCTGCGACCCGACCACGGCAAAGAAGATTTCCGTCGAGAGCACGCCATTGCTGCCGCCGAGCACCAGCGGATTGCCGAAGTCGGCCATGCTTTCGATGAAGCCGATGAGGAAGGCGTTGGCGAGACCGGGCTTCATCAGCGGCAGCGAGACCCGCCAGAACGTGCGCCAACGGTCGGCGCGCAGCGTCGTGGACGCCTCCTCCATCGACGGGCTGACGCCCTCGACGACCCCGATCAGCACGAGGAAGGAGATCGGCGTGAAGGACAGCACCTGCGCGATCCAGATGCCGGTGAGGCCGTAGAGCCAGCGCCCGGGCTCGAAGCCGAACAGTTGCGACAGCCCCTGCGTGACGACACCGGCGCGACCGAAGAGCAGGGTGAGCGCCAGACCGATGACGAAGGGTGGAGTGATGATCGGCAGGATCGTCAGCAGCCGAAGGCCCTTCTTGAAGGGAAAGCGCGTGCGGGTGGCGACGAGCGCGAAGGCGAGGCCGAGCAGGGTCGAGCCGAGGCCGCTCATGATGGCGAGCCAGAGCGTACGCCAGGCGACGCCGCAGCGACCGGCGCCGATCAGGCAATTGAGGCTCCAGATGCTTGGATCCTGCACGTTGCGGATGAAGTTATCCGCATTGAAAGACCCATCGAAATCCTGCACCGAGCCGACGAACATGCTGCCGATCGGGTAGAAGACGAAGACTGCGACGAGGAAGACGAGCAGCGCAATCGCGCTGACGACAAAGGCGTCGCCCTTCATGACACCGCGCTCGGCAAGGCCGAAGGCGAAGAGCAGCATGAAGGTGATAGCAGAGAGCACCGCACCCGCCCCCATGGAAGCCTGGCCGTTCGAGAGTGTGCCGAAGAGCGTTTCGCTCACCGTCCAGGTCCAGCCGGACAAGCCGATGGCGAGGCCCTGGAGCGACAGGAAGAGAACACCGATCGCGCCGGTCCAGGCGAGCGCGGCGCCGCGGCGCATCGGGTCTGCCATGCCGCGGGCCACGATCGCCAGAAGAAAGAGCACGAGCGCACCGGCAAGCCACAGCCGGCCATGCGCGAAAATCTGCACGATACCGGGGGCGGCCTCCGGAGAAAGGGGGAAAGCGGCCAGCCAACCGAGTCCGAAGAAGCCGTTCTCGATCCGATACCAGGGCAATAGGGTCAATGCGACCGCGCCGAGGACAAGGACGATGTCCAGCCTACGATTGCCATGTCTCATGGCTGACCTCGCTGTCTTTGAGTGTGAGGAGGCGGCGCCCGGGGAGACGGGCGCCGCCGGTCAGGGCATCAGTTGGCGGCGGCGCCGATTTCCCGATCCCAGCGTTCCAGCAGTGCCTTGCGCTTTGCTGGGTCGCCATAGGTCTTGAAGTCGTAGTCGATCAGCTTGATGTCCTCGAAGCGCGGCGCCTCCTTCGGGATTACGGCGCTCTTGTTGGAAGGCAGCTGGAAAGACTTGGCATCCTTCATGCGCGACTGGACTTCCGCCGTCAGCGCCCAGTCGTACCAGACCTTCGCATTTTCGAGGTTGCGGGCGCCCTTGATGATCGACATGGAGCCGATCTCGTAGCCGGTACCTTCGCAAGGCGTGATCGACTTGACCGGGAAGCCTTCAGCCGTCTGCGCCACCGCATCGTGCACGAAGACGATGCCGAGCGCCGTCTCGCCGCGTGCTGCGGCCTTGACGGGTGCCGATCCGGACTTGGTATATTGCGATATGTTGCCGTTCAGCTTCTTCAGGTAGTCGAAAGCCTGGTCCTCGCCCATGATCTGCACGAGAGAGGCGAGCGCCGTGTAAGCGGTGCCGGAAGAATTCGGGTTCGCGATTTGAATTTCACCCTTCAGTTCCGGTGCCAAAAGGTCGGCCCAGCAGACTGGCTCCTTGTAGCCCTTGGTCTTGAAGATTTCCGTGTTGTAGCCCCAGCCGAGCGCGCCGGCATAAACGCCGACGGTCTTGTAACCGGAGCTTTCTGCCTGCTTCTTCGCCCAGTCGTTGAGTTCGTCGAGTTTCGACGACTTGTATTCCAGCGTCAAATTTTCCGATGCCGCCTGGAGATGCGGATCGCCTGTGCCAGCCCACCAGATGTCGGTCTTCGGGTTACGAGACTCGGCGCGCACCTTGGCATAGGTCTCGCCCGACGAGAGGCGAACCATGTTCACCTTGATGTCGCTATGCGACTTCTCGAAATCGCCCTTCATCTGCTCGCAGATCACGACGTCCGCCGAGCAGATGAGGTTGAGTTCGCCGGCCGCCTGCGCCGGTAGCGCACCGAGCGCCGTGCCGGCGAAGAGCATGAGGGAAAGGGTCTTCATTTTCATTGGGGCATCCTCCTGTTGCCTGGGTTAATTCTCGCACGAACAAGACACAGCGCGGCCATCGGCCTGCCCGCGGCGGCGTGTGCATGTTTTCGGATTGTGGTTTGTCGAAAGACCTTGATCAGTTTGTCACGGCGATTTCCGCATCGAACCTGCGGAGCAGTCGACTTCGTTCACCCGGCGAGCCGAAGGTGGCAAAGTCATAGTCCACCATCTTGATCATCGAGATATCCGGGGCTGCAAGCGGCAGGCTGGATTTCGCGTTGGATGGCACTTGGTTTTGGCCCGACGCCGCGCCTGTACCCTGCCCTTCCGGGCTCAGCGCGAAATCGACGAAGCGCTTTGCTTCCTCGATATTTCGTGCGCCTTTGACGATGCTCACGGCGCCGATCTCGTATCCGGTGCCCTCGCAGGGCGCGACGATGACGAGGGGAAAGCCGACTTGCTTCTGCGTGACGGCGTCATGCATGAAGGAAATGCCGATGAGCGTTTCTCCGCGCGCCGCCGCCTTGACGGGCGCAGCCCCCGAGGGGGTGTAACGCTCGATATTGCGGTTGAGCGCAGCGAGATAACGGAAAGCCTCGTCCTCGCCGAAGAGCTGCACCAACGTCGCAAGCGTCGTGAAGGCGGTGCCGGACGAATTCGGATTGCCGCTCTGGATGCGGCCGCGATAGGCGACGTCCGTGAGGTCCTTCCAGCAGGTCGGCGCGGGCAGCTTCAGCTCGCGCAGCAGGTCGGCATTGTAGGCAAAGCCGAGCGCCCCCGCATAAATGCCGGCCGAGCGGCCGCCGGACATGGCAAAGAAGTTCTGCGCCCACGGCAGCATGTCGCGCTCATGGGCAGGCTGATACGGTTCGAGAAGATTTTCAGAACCGGCCTGCAGATGGGTATCGCCGGTGCCGCCCCACCAGACATCGACGGTAGGCGCCGCTTTCTCCGCGCGGATCTGATTGAGGATATCGCCGGTGCTCTTGCGCGTCACCGAAATTTCGAGCCCGGTCTTTGCCTCATAGGCCGTCTTCATCGCGGCACACCACATCTCGTCCACACCGCACAGAACGGTGAGCGACGGGGCTGCCATGCCGGTGCTGGCGCTTGCCAGCCACAAAGCTGCTACCGCGCTGAAAGCGGTGATGCCTTTCACAATTTCCTCCCATTGGACGGTGCGTCCCAATCTCCGCAGTCAGGATGTCACATCTGTTTCGCTGCGCAATCGAAGAATGGTTACGGTTCTTACAGCGGGAGCGGCTTCATCGTCGAAAACATGACAAAGGTTACAAATGTGACAAATCGCATAACAAGAGCTCGCTTTGAAGATCGTGGCGGCTCTGCCTATAATAGGCGCGGGAGGACGTGCATGTGTTGAATGAGAGGATAACCATTCTGATCGTCGAGGACGATCCGGACATGGCGGAGCTTATCTCCGACCTCGTTGAGGCGGAAGGATGGACAGCGCTCACCGCGCCGTCCGCGGAAGAGGCCACGATCGTGCTTTCGCGCGAAACCGTGCATCTCGTGCTCGTCGACCATAACCTGCCCGGCACCTCCGGCCGCACCTTCGCGCAGCGCCTGCGTGCGCAGGCCAATATCGGCATTGTCATGGTGACGGCTGCCGGCAGCGCCGTGGACCGGGTGCTCGGTCTCGAAACCGCGGCAGACGACTATGTCGTCAAACCCTTCGAGCCTATCGAATTGACTGCCCGTATCAAGGCCGTGCTGCGCCGGACGATCCCCTCGCTGAAGCCGGACCGGGAAAGCGAGCGGGAGCATGAACCGACATCCCTGAAGCTCGGCGAATGGTCGGTGGATCTCAAGGGCCGCCGCGCCATCTGCCGCACCGACCCTGCCAAGTCGCTCACGAGCGCCGAATTCGCGCTGCTCGAAATCCTCGCCGAAACGCCCAACACACCCGTTAGCCGCGCGCATATCCTCGATCGATTGGGCGCGGAAAGCGAGCGCTATATCGACCGCAATGTCGACGTGCTCGTGCTGCGTCTGCGTCGCAAGATCGAGCGCAATCCGGACCTGCCGCGCCATATCAAGACGCGCCGCGGCAAGGGCTATGTTCTCGACACAGACGATGGCGAGATCGCACCGTGATCAGCCGCCCCTTCCTCTCCTCCATCGCCTTTCGCCTGCCCTTCGCCATCGCCTTCATCTGCGTGCTCGTCTTCAGCCTTTCGACCATTGCCGTCTATGGCCTGCAGCGGGCGCGCCAAGAGATGGCCGCCTATGGCCTGCAGGCGTTTTCAAGTCTCGCCAAGGCCTCGCTGGTCTCGCGGCAGGTTTCCGATCTCGTCTCCAGTGCGCCCTTCCTGATGAATGCGACCTCACCCTACCGGGTCTCCAGCGAAAGCCGCTCGGTCGTCGTGCAGGTCGACGCGCTTTTGCGCGCCATGCAACCTGAAAACGACGGGGCTGCCGTGCAGGGTTTTGCGAGTAGCCGCATCATCGAGCTGCTGGAAACGATCCGCACGCAAACGACCACCCTTGCGGGCGACGCAGAATCGGCCCAGCAGCACAAGGCGGAGGCTGCAGCAGCGCTCGGTGAGATCGCGACCGGCAGCGGCATTGCAGACGCCGGTTTCCGCAGTCGGTTGAACGCCATCGTGCAATCCGCCTCCAACTCGGACAGCCTCTTTCAGCTCGGCGAACTGCGGCGGCGCTACGTGTCGGAAACCGCCCCGCGCCTCGAACGTGCCGCGCCGGACACCCGGATTGCCGCCGCCGAGCTTGCGCCTTACGAACGGGTCTTCGAGGCACAGACGCGGTATCTCCTCGAAATGTTCGCCATCCGCGCCGCCGTCTCGCGCCTGCACAACGTCTCGCGCGATCTGTCGCATGCGACTGAAACCCAAAGCGAGGCCGTCGCCCGCAGCCTCAGTGACGACCTCATCTCGACCTCCGATGCCTTGAGCCGCATCCTCGTCATCGTCGCCGTCGCCTCGCTGCTGGTGCTGGCAATGGCCATCGTCTCGATCCGATCGGTCATGCGCGTCTCACGCGGCATCGTCTCCCTTTCGAACGGCATGAACGCGCTGGCAGAAGGTCGCAAGGATGTTGATACGCCGCGCTATGACGGCACGGAAACCGAGCTCGTGCGTCTGCTCGAAGCCTTCCGCGCGTTCCGGGAGAGCGTCGAGCGCGTGACGCAGCTGCGGCGCACGGCGGAAGCCGCCGCACGCACCATCCGCTCCACCTTCCGCAGCATGAACGAGGGCATCGCGTTGTTTGATCCGCGCGGCCGGCCGATCACCATGAACCGGCGTGTCATCGAGCTGGTCGGCTGGTCTGGTTCGGCCAGGAAACTGCCGCTCCGCAGTTTCGTGGCGCCGCTAACGGAGATCGAGCCGACCCTCCTGCCGGCCGAAAACGATGCCGGTCTGCTCTCCGACCGGTCGGTGCTGCGCCACCGCTCCGACGTGGGGCGGGTGACGGAAGTGTCGCTGTCGCGCCAGCCCGATGGCGGAATCGTGCTGCTGGCGCGCGATATTACCGACAAAGACCGGCAGGAGGCGGAGGCAGCAAAGATCCAACGCCTCGACGGCATCATGCGCATGACCCACCAGGTGAGCCACGAAGTAGGCAACATGATCGGCATCATCACCGGTAGCCTCGGCCTGCTGGAGCGCGAAACCGGCTTCAATGACCGGCAAAAACGGCACCTCGCCCGCATCCGTAAAGCTGCCGACCGTGGCAGGTCGCTGGCCGGGAGCATGCTTTCCATCGGCAGCCAGCAGCCGATCCATCCCGGCGCGGTGGAGATTGGCGCCGTGCTGCGCGGCATGGCCGACGTGCTGGAAATCGCGATCGGCGAAAATTGCCGGCTTGCCTTCGAAATTGCCGACGACCTGCCTATCGTCTTCATCGACACGGCGCTCTTCGAGCAATCGATCCTCAATCTTTGTCTCAACGCCGCTGCGGCCATGCCAGCGGGTGGAACAATCCTTATTCGTTGCTCCCGCAGCGAGGCTGGCGTCAGCGTCAGCGTGACGGATGACGGCATCGGTATGTCGCCGGAGGCCGTCGACAAGGCGTTCGAGCCCTATTTCACCACGCGTGGCGCGGAAGGAGGCGCGGGTCTTGGCCTTGCAGTGGTCTATGGCTTCGTACGCCAAAGCGGTGGAGACGCTCGCATTGCCTCGCTGCCGGGCAAGGGAACCGTCGTTGAACTTTTGTTTCCGGCGTGAATCGAGAGCACCAGGCTCTGGTTTTCGCGAGCTTCAGGTCGTCATCGAGGGTATGCTGCATCGCCATCTCCCCATGGAACGAGCTCGGTCCGAAGCTAACAAATGCTTCCGGACCGAGGCCATCGCGTCAATGCGAGGCGCCGGAGCCGCCTACAGCAACGATCGTAAAGGGCTTGCCTTCGACTGGGATCGCACGAACTTCCTTCAAGCTCTCGGCGTCGACGATGCGAACCAGCGAATGCCGCGGATCGGTAATGGCAAGATGGGCGTCCGCAACAGCGAGACGCGGACGCGGATCACGCCAATGGCCGTCCTTGCTGTAGGCTTCCGTGACCTTACCCTTGCGAACGATCTCGCCCTTGATCACGTCCAGCACGTGAAGATCACCGTCCTCCGTCAGCACGTAGCGTCGTTTGACTACTTATCACCATCATAACGCATTGAAATTATGGTAAATCCCGCGTTAACTAGAAGCGATATGGCCTATTACTTCTGCCACCAATAGGGCAGGTGTCGGTAATGAGCCGCCTTTGCGCTCAGATGTAAGCTCTTAGATCTGTAGCGCAGAGCGCAAACCGATCTCCGAACGGCTCTCCGTCCTCTGCGCCAGGGCGAAGAACTACCCATTCGCCCGCACGGCGCACCAGTAGGCAGGTTGAGAAGCTCCTTGAGCAAGCGCTTGAGGGTTACGACATCGCACTAGGGCAGCGGAAGAACCGCCATCCGATCGACACGATCGGGGATCTCGCGGCCCGGCCGGTTCATGGCGCCGTTCAGGCCGACCTCCGTCCATGACGATCTCTACGACGAACACGGCCGTCCAAACAGATAGCGCTCGACACATCCGTCGGAGGTCGCAAAGCACGAGCATCTCGCCGGCCAATTAGAGGCACTCGCCTCCAATCTCGCTTGTCGCGAAGTCTGGTGCCCTCTTTCCAAGGTCTCTCCCCTCCCTGCCAGGTGCCGGAACCTGTCCGACCCGGATAGATAGGTAACAGAACGGACCGTTTACATAGGTGACAGTTCTCTAGCAGCCGGGAGGGCCCGGCGATGGTTTGGAGAGAGACTGGCATCATGGACGAGCGGCTGCGCTTTGTTGGGGAATGTCTTGCGGGCGAGGAGACGATGACGGCGCTGTGTGCGGCCTACGGGATATCGCGCAAGACGGGCTACAAATGGTTGGAGCGGTATCGGGCGCTCGGCCCTGCGGGGCTTATCGACCTGCCGCGGGCGCCGCTTGAGCACGGGCGGGCAACGGCGGCGGAGCTGGTGGCGCGGATCGTGGCGGAGAAGGAGGCGAATCCGCAGTGGGGGCCGAAGAAGGTGCTGGCGCGGCTGAAGCGGTCGGCGCCGCAGCTTTGCTGGCCGGCGGCCTCGACGATAGGCGAGATCCTGAAGCGACACGGGCTGGTCGGGCGCCGGCGGCATCGCTGGCGGGCGGCTGGTTGCGGCCCGTTCGCGCCGGCCAACGGGCCCAATGCGGTGTGGAGCGCCGATTACAAGGGCTGGTTCAGGACCCGCGATGGGCGGCGCTGCGAGCCACTGACGGTGATGGATACGGCGAGCCGCTTTCTGCTGGCGCTGGAAGCCTGCGCGACGCCGGCCGAGGTAGAGGCCTGGCCGGTGTTCGAGCGGCTGTTTGCCGAGCACGGACTGCCGGAGCGCTTTCGCAGCGACAACGGTTCGCCCTTCGCGGCGATCGGCGTCACCGGGCTGACGACGCTTGCTGTACGGTTCATCAAGCTCGGCATCGGCCTCGAGCGCATCCAGCCGGGCAAACCGCAGCAGAACGGCCGCCACGAACGCTTCCATCTGACGATGCTGCCGCTGGCCATGGCGCCGGAGGTCGACCATGCCGCGCAGCAGGCGGTCTTTGACGCATTTCGCCAGAATTACAACGCCGAGCGTCCACACGAGGCGCTCGCTATGGACGTGCCTGCTGATCATTACCGACCATCACTGCGGCGCCTGCCCGACCGCCTGCCTGAACCGGACTATCCGGCCGAGGCGGCGGTGCGCCGGGTGCGCTCCAATGGCGAGATCAAATGGAACGGTGACCTCGTCTATGTCGCAGCAGCGCTGGCCGGCGAGGTCGTGGCGATCGAGGAGAGTGAAGCGGGCATCTGGACGCTACGCTTCCATGCCCATCCGCTCGGCATCATCGACAAGAAGACCAAGCGGCTTGTCCGCCCCAGCGCCCTGCAACCCCGACCAGCCGGCGCAGGGGCGGACACTGGTCTACAAGGGGGAGAACTGTAACCCATCTATCCGGTTCAATCTGTTACCCATCTATCGGCTGGACAGTAGGCAATCTTCCGACCATCTTTGAGGCCACGCAGGTCAGCCCGCTCTACCGCGAAATGTGGACGAACACATCGGTACTGCCGTCGTCCGGCCGGATGAAGCCGAAGCCATTCGTTGCGTTGAACCACTTTGCCGTACCGGTCGCCATTGCGTCTTCCCTTTGATCGTAGTCTTGCCGGACTTTCGGTCCAAGCAACCCTCCTATTATCGCTTGTACTGATAGACGTTTCTGAACTCCACGAAAGCCATCCCAACATTTCCCTGCCCCGCCGACCCCTCACAGTGGCGGCGCGACTTCGGTCTTGCTGTTCAACCCGGATGCCGACGGGCCGCGGCTTGGGGGAACTCGAACTGGTTGTCTTGCGGATGAGATCGCCGAGTTTGCGAAAGCCAAACGTTCATGGGTCGAAGTCTGACACCAGGTTCTGAAGCCGACGGTGCGCAGATTGCTACGTCGGTCTTCGGTGCTCTCTTGTGACAGCACCTTTGATGAACGGCACGGTCACAGTTGCTGGCTGCAACGAGTTGTCGGCAGGCGCGGGGCTCTGCTCGTCTATGGTTTCGCCCGGGGAAGAACGTTCTCGGTGTAGATGAACCGCTGGCAGGCCAGTCGGAAACTCTCGGCCGGTCTTCTGCTCGCCACAGGTGAAAACATCGACGCCCTGCTCTCGGATCCGGGCGGCGAACCGCGTGAAATCGCTATCCGACGACGGCAGGCAGAAACTGTCGAGAGAACCACTGTGCAACAGTCCATCGCATGGATTATCCGCATAATGTCGGAGTCGTTTTCCCCGTCGTTTAGGCAAACCGCGCTGGGAATGGACGCTTGCTTGTCCAATCGATCCGCCCGGCCCTCGATCGCGATCCGGTGAACCCCCAATAGATGCGTCGGATGCCTGCCTCGCCTTTTCGGCCGCCTCTCCAAGCAGGCCTCTGCAATCCTTGCCGAGGTAGGGTCAAAGGCGTCGACAGTACGGTGAGGCGCGGAGATCGCATTTTTGACCGAATAAGAGTTCTTCTGCTTGCGATAGGATATGCGGCCTCCGCGATTCGCCGGCGTCTCGGATCTCACGCCAGGCGATCGGTCGATTGCCGGCATTCTCTCTCTGATCTCCGTCGCGACACGTTTTGAGCGGCAAAGACAGACCCTGAGTCGCGAAAACTTTTAAGCCATTGCGCTTGTTGCGAAAATCGACCGTTTTGACGGCAGTCAACATGATCTGTGAATATGAAAACCACGACCTTCCCTTTAACAGAGAATCGCTATGACCTGCACTTCTGCTGTGCGTTGACTTCCTGTTAACGCTATTTCCCTTGTGAGACTCAGAGAATCGGAGATAATGACGACATTTCTCCGGTTTTGGTGATTTTATCGACAGAATGGTCCAAGGCACA
>NZ_JBYGKO010000004.1:0-654618 GCF_057653715.1 Rhizobium sp. WSM1328
GTACGGATCGAGCGGCATGCCAACCAGCTGTCGCGGCAACTGAAGCTGCTTCGCGACAAGCTGTTTCCGCCGCTCTCGCAAAAGACGCTACGAACATTCTCCTCCGGCGAGGCGGCCCAGATGATCGGCGTCTCGGACGGCTATCTTCGCCAGCTTTCACTGGATGGCAAGGGACCGCAGCCGGATCTTGCCCAGAATGGCCGGCGTTCCTACACGCTCGGCCAGATCAACGAATTGCGCCAGTATATGGCCAAGCTCAAGCCGAAGGACGCGCTTTCCTATCAGCCGTGGCGTCGCCCTGGCGAAAAGCTGCAGACGGTTGCCGTCACCAATTTCAAGGGCGGCTCGGCCAAGACCACGACGACGCTTTATCTGGCACAGTATCTGGCACTGGCGGGTTACCGGGTGCTTGCGATCGATCTCGATCCGCAGGCCTCGCTCTCCTCCATGCTCGGCGTTCAGCCCGAATTCGATCTTTCCGAAGGCGACACGCTCTATGGCGCAATCCGCTATGATGCGGACCGCAAGCCGCTGAAGGAGATCGTCCGCAAGACCTATTTCGACGGTTTGCATCTTGTGCCGGGCAATCTCGAACTGATGGAGTTCGAGCATGAGACGCCACGGGCACTGAACGACCGGCAGCGACCTGGCGAGCTGTTCTTCCGTCGGGTCGGCATCGCCATTGCAGAGGTCGAGGCCGATTACGACATCGTAGTGATCGACTGCCCGCCGCAGCTCGGTTACCTCACGCTTGGCGCCGTTTGTGCCGCCACATCGCTGCTCATTACCATCCATCCGCAGATGGTCGACGTCGCGTCCATGTCGCAGTTCCTGCTGATGACTTCGGATCTGCTTTCGGTCGTCCGCAAGGCCGGCGGCGACCTGCAGCATGATTTCATCAAATATGTCGTCACGCGTCACGAACCCTTCGATGCGCCGCAGTCGCAGATCGTCGCGCTGCTGCGCGGCCTTTTCAGTGACGACGTGTTGACGGCGACCATTCTCAAGTCGACGGCGATCGCCGATGTCGGCCTGACCAAGCAGACGCTCTATGAGATCGAGAAGGGGCAGGTGCGCCGCTCGACCTATGACCGCGCGCTGGAATCGGTCAATGCTGCCAATGGCGAGGTGCTCGCCGGTATTCACAAAGCCTGGGGTCGAGCATGAGCAGACGCGATCGCCTGAAAGGTCTATTCGACGATACAGCGCAGGAGTTGGCCGCGGCCAACTACGAGGAGCAATCTTCGCGCGGATCGGCCGGGCCGGTTCGGACGATGGCGCTGACCCTTGGCCGCATGGAGGAAGAGAGCAGGGCGATGCAGGAGGCTTTGCTCTCCGGTGAACGCATCATCGAGCTCGATCCTGATCTGATCGACTCCTCCTTCGTCCGCGACCGCCTTGCCGACCAGCCCCTCGATTTGGAAGATGAGTTGGTGCGGTCGATTGCCGAGAACGGCCAGGAAGTGCCAATCCTCGTTCGCCGCCATCCCAACGACGAGGACCGCTACCAGATCGCCTACGGCCATCGCCGTCTGCAGGCAGTCAAGTTGCTCGGCCTCAAGGTACAGGCCATCGTCCGAAAGCTCGACGATACCGACGTCGTCATCGCGCAGGGCATTGAGAATTCGGCGCGTCGGAACCTTTCTTACATCGAGCGCGCGGTCTTTGCCCTCAATCTCGAGCTCAAGGGTTTTGAGCGCCCGGTCATCATGAAGGCGCTGTCGACGGACAAGACGGAGCTATCGAAGCTGATATCCGTCGCAAAAGCCATTCCCGCCGAGATCGTCAGGTCGGTCGGAGCCGCACCCGGCATCGGGCGACGCAGGTGGATGGCGCTTGCCCAGGACTGGAATGGAATGACGGCCGCTCGGCTTGCCAAGCTCATTGCTTCTGGAAGTTTCGTGGCAGAAGAGAGCGATCGCCGTTTTGAGCTTTTGGTTGCCGAACTCGCCAAGAAAGAGGCCAAACCCGAGGCCACGGAATATGACTGGAAGCCGAAGAGCGGCGGCAAGGTTGCCGGCCGAATCAAGAGCGCCGGAAATTCCTTCACGATCGCGTTGAAGACCGGCGATGCGCCGGATTTCGGCGCTTACATTTCACGCCGTCTCGATGAGCTTTACGAAGCCTATCGGGCCGGCAGGTTGCAAGCAGGAGAATAGGCCGCAAAAGAAAAAAGCCTCCGAACGTTGCCGCCGCGGAAGCCTTTCTCATATCTGGACAATCTGAGAATCGCACTTCCTCGAATCACTGTCAAGCGTCTTCGGCATCCTTTTGGGTGGTAGCTTTCTTTTGCCTTGAGAAAAGGTGAGGGACATGGAGCCTCAATATGTATCGACGCCCTTTGGGCGGCGATCGATGACGCTTGGCATGCTGGCAAGCCAAGCAAGTGCCAGCAAGGTCGATCCGGACGCATCGGTCGACAAGTGGAAGATCTTTCGTGCGCTCTGCGAAGCAAAGGACATGGTCGGCGTATCGGACCGTGCCCTGGCTGTTCTCAATGCGCTATTGACCTTCTACCCGAAGAACGAGATTGCCGAGGCCAACGGCTTCGTCGTCTTTCCCTCGAACGAGCAGCTGTCGCTGCGCACGCATGGCATGGCCGGCACGACGCTGCGGCGGAACCTGGCGATGCTGGTGGAAGCCGGCCTGATCATCCGCAGGGATAGTCCGAACGGCAAACGTTTTGCCCGCCGCAACGGCGAGGGCGGGTTTGGTGAAGCCTTTGGCTTCAGCTTGGCGCCACTGCTTGCGCGCGCCCACGAGATCGAGGCGCAGGCGGCCCAGGTGATGGCCGCCAAGCTCGAATGGAAGCGTCTGAGGGAGCGGCTGACACTTTGCCGGCGTGACATCACCAAGCTCATCGAGATCGCCCTGGAAGAGAAAATTGCCGGCGAATGGATCGAGATGCAGAAGCATTTCAATCTGCTTACCGCAAGCCTGCCGCGCCGCCCCTCAGCTGCGGAGATGGAAAGCCTGCTGGGCGATCTCGAAGCTTTCCGGGAGTTGATCGTCAAGACGCTGGAATTGAAGTCGAAAACAGAAAAAACAGACGGCAATGATAACCAGAACGGTCGGCACATACACAATTCAAACCCACACCACTCATCTGAACTTGAACCAGGCTTCGAACCGAAGCAGGGCGCAAAGCCGGAGGAAGAACCGCAGCCGTGGCGGGAGCCGCCGAAATCCTTCCCCCTTGCCATGGTGCTGCAGGCCTGCCCGGAGATCGTCGCTTACGGGCCGGGCGGCGGCATTGGCAGCTGGCGGGATCTGATGGCCGCGGCCGTCGTCGTCCGATCCACGCTCGGCGTCAGCCCCAGCGCCTATCAGCTGGCCTGCGATGTCATGGGGCCGGAAAACGCCGCCACTGTGATCGCCTGCATTCTCGAAAGGGGCGGACATATCAATTCGGCCGGCGGCTACTTGCGTGACCTGACCCGGCGAGCGGAGCGCGGCGAATTCTCGCTCGGACCGATGCTGATGGCGCTGATGCGGGCAAATGGTCCGACAGCGAGGAAAACCGGATGAGCGGCTATGAAAAAGTTTCGCACCAGCTGCGACGGTTAGAAGCATATGTGGCCGGTCGATCAGCGATCATAACGGCTTCCTTCCCCGCAGTTTTGTTGAAATACACCGTTAACCATGTCATACATGGCGGAAGAAAACATGCATTTTGCTTCCCTTTGTGAAAAACCGTAAAGCTTAACAATGCGCTACGATATCGACAGTGTGATGCTTCAAACCTTGCTTTCAGCCGTTACCGCGGCGGAGGATGCCGTGGCGCGGCTGGACGAGCGGGTGTTGCGCTCGCCGGTCGGCGAGGGGTTTGCCGAACGCAGCCATTTCTTCGACGCCGCCGGCGCGCTGTGGGTGGCCGGCGAACTCGTGCATGTCGAGGATCTCGTTTTGCATGATGCGCATATGGATAGCCGCGCTCCCACCCATGAACTGACGATCGCCCATTCGGTGCTGCGGGCACGTCGGCGCATTTGGACCGGCGAACCCGCCTGGGCACTCGGCGTCTCGGGCCTTGCGACGCTGACTGCAACCGGCGGGGAAGGGGAGGGGAAGGTCCCGGACGCAAAGAGCGTTGCAGTTCCGCTCGAGAGCGACGGAGAGAGCGAGGATGAGGACCAGCCGCTCGCTGCCGAGATGGCGGAGATCGATGCGCTTCTTGCCCGCTCGCAAAAGCTGCTCGATATCCACACAGGGAAAACGCCGGCAAGCGAGACGGCCGCCGTTACTCCGGCAAGACGTAACGAAGATCCTCTCGGCTTGCTGGGTGATGACGAGTGGGACGAGGAACAGCGGCTATCGGAATGGCGGAGCGTCCAGCCATTGGCCGATAGCTTGCCGCCGGTTCTCGGTGCCATCATCCTCTTCGAAGCTTGGGAAAGGATCGAGCCGTTGCGGCGTCAGCACTGGCTCGGTGGCCTTCTGGTCGCAAGCCATCTACGCGCCCGCGGAAAGGTCGCCTCGCATCTCTTCTCTTTTTACGGCGGACTGAAGCTGGTGCGCCATGAGCGTCGTCGGGCGCGCGATCGGGCCACGCGGCTGCAAGCCTTTCTGGAGGCGATGCATCTGGGTGCTGTGGCGGGCCTCAAGGAAATCGATCGCTTGTCTCTGGCGCGCACGCAGATGGAGCTGCGCTTTCGCGGCCGCCGTTCAAACAGCAGCCTGCCGGAACTTGCCGACTTCATCCTGTCGCGGCCGATGGTCTCGGCGGCGATGATCGCCCGTCATCTGCGCATCACACCGCGCGGCGCGCTGAACCTCGTCAATGAGATCGGCATTCGTGAAATTACCGGCCGGGGCCGCTATCGCGCCTGGGGCATCATCTAAACTAATGCATGTCGCCCAAAAGCGTGCGTGCGGTGTTTGGGACAACGTCATGGATAAGACAAAGACTTAAAGCGCGTCGCATGAGTCTGATTTGACGCGAAGCGCTTGAAAAACGAAAACGGCCGGGCTTTGACCCGGCCGTTTCCTTTGGGTGAGCACCCGACCTGCCATCCTGTCACAGACTGCAGACCAGGCGCTCTTGCGCTTCCTTTGCCCCCAGAAGCGCAGTCGTTATTCCCGCTCGCCCGTGAAGTTGAGCAGAAGCTGGAAGATGTTGACGAAGTTCAGGTAGAGCGAGAGCGCACCGAAGACGGCGAGCTTCTGGTTCGATTCCTGATCAAAGTTTTCCGAATACTGTTCCTTGATGTTCTGCGTGTCGTAGGCGGTCAGTCCGACGAAGACGACGATGCCGATCACCGAGATCGCGAACTGCAGCGCGCTCGAACCCAGGAAGATGTTGACGACAGAGGCGATGATGACGCCGAAGAGGCCCATCATCAGGAACGAGCCCATGCGCGAGAGATCACGCTTTGTCGCATAGCCGTAGAGGCTGGTGGCGCCGAACATCGTGGCGGTGATGAAGAAGGTCCGCGCGATGCTCGCCCCGGTGAAGACCAGGAAGACGGACGCGAGCGATAGCCCCATCACGGCGCAGAAGGCCCAGAAGGTGATCTGGGCGGTGCCGGCCGACATCGTCTGGATCTTGAACGAGAAGAAGAAGACGAAGGCGAGCGGAGCAAGCATCACCACCCACTTCAGCGGCGAGCCGAAGATCGGGACATAGAGTGCCGGCGTCGAGCCGACGACAAAGGCGACGAGTCCTGTGATGACGAGGCCGAGAGCCATATAGTTGTAGACGCGCAGCATATGCTGGCGAAGGCCTTCGTCGAAGAGGGCCTGGGAGCCGGCGACGGCACCGTAGCGGGGATTGATCGGGTTCATGCTGATCTCCTCGGTTTGAATTAATAGAGCGAGCGGGCGAGCCGTTCGGCCGCCTGGTCGAGATTGAGACCGCTATCGTCGGCGATCAGCGCATAAGCGACCTCGCCGATTTGCCAATAGGCGGCTTCTGCTTTTTCCAGCGTCAGATGGCTGACAGGCTTGACCTCGAAGGCGCCCGGACGGACGGCGAAAAGCGACAGTTGCTTTCCATCCGATTGTTCGATCGCCATCTCGACGCTGGGCCCGAATTCAGACGGGAAGATCTGCACGTCGGCGACCTTCCAATCCCTAGGCAGTTCGGGCATCACGATCGCGGTGGCGGCGCGAATATCGTCGGCGTTATAAGTGGCCGGCGTCTGCGGAGGCATAGATTGGCGCAGCGCCGCCGTCTGATAGGCGCGGATGGCATCCTCGACATAGGCGGGTGCCGGAACCGATGCCACCACCTCGGTCGCCGAGAAGGCGCCGAAGGAATTGTGCGCCACCCAGCCGGCGGCGATCAGAATGCCGACAGCGGCAATGCGCTGCATCGAATGGAAGATGCGGCCATAGGAAAGGCCACGTTCCAGCCGGCGGGCGGCATCGCGGGTCTCGGGGCGGCCAAAGGCACTTTCGCCGGCCAGCGCCAGACGCAGTTCGCCCCTCACGCTGAGGTCGGCCATGACCTTGGCGGCAATCGACGGATTCTCGGAAAGATAGGATTCCACCTGGATGCGACGGGCGACATCGAGCTCGCCATCCACATAGGCGTCGAGATCGGCATCGAGGATCGGATCAATTGCTTTCATTGCCGTTCCCTCCGATGATTCTCAGATGCGAAACCCGCGGCGTCTTCTCCTCGAATTCGCGCAGTTGAGCCCGCGCGCGGGAGATGCGCGACATCAGCGTCCCCACAGGAATGCCAAGCGCCTGGGCGGCTTCCTGGTAGGAAAGATCTTCGATCGCGACGAGATGCAACGCCTCACGCTGTTCCTCCGGCAGGTCGAAGAAGGCGTCGCGCACCTGCTGCAGGCGCACGGCATGTTCCTGGCCGGCTGGAAGGGACTGCTCGGCTTCGACAGCTGCTTCATCGTGGCGTCGCGTCAGCGACCGGTTCCGGCGAAGACGATCGATATGAGCATTGTGCAGAATCGAGAGCAGCCAGGTGCGCAGGTTGCCGCCGCTGCGGAAGCTCTTTCGCTTCTCGAAGGCGCGCACCAGCGCATCATGCACCAGGTCCTCTGCCTCGTCCGAATTGCGCACCAGCGAGCGAGCGTAGCGCCTCAGCGCTGCAAGCTGTCCGATGACGTCGAAGGGGCGGTCTTTGCGTTCCATGATTGAGTATACGGAAATGCGGCGGGTTTTATTCCCGCGGACGTAAAAAAATCATGCAGGCGGCAGATCATCGTCGGATCATCATCAAAATAGTCTTCTCAAGCGGACCGACGCCTCAAATCCCCAATTGTTTATGACAATTACATGACGGATCATGACGCCGCTGATTTGCAGGGGAAAATCAAGAATGAAGGAAAAGAAGCGGGTCTACGAAGCTCTCGTGGACGGCGCCATGGAAGGGCTGACGGATGAGGCGCTCTATGATTTCGTCAAGGCGCGCTGTCCGAAGGCCACCAGCAAGAAGATCGTCCGGGCCTCGCTTCTCGCCCTGATGGATCCTCATCTCAGAGACCGCAATATTCTCGACGTGATCTATGCGCTGGCGATCAAGCATCGGCTGGATGACGGGGTGCTGGACGACGGCGAAGACGACGAGCCCGACGAGCGGGCTCAAACCTCGCGGGCAGCCAACCAGAACATGCCCCAGCTTTCCTGATGCAATTCGCCTGAAATGGTCAGCCGCCGTCCGAAAGCTCTTCGAGGATCGGACAGTCCGGCCTGTCGTTGCCGTGGCAGGCATGCACCAGGTGCTCCAGCGTCCGGCGCAGTTCCGTCAGCTCGCGGATCTTGCGGTCGATCTCGGCAAGCTTTGTCTCGGCAATATCCTTGACGTCGGCGCTTGCCCGCTCCTTGTCCTCATAGAGCGCCAGCAATTGCCGGCATTCCTCGACGGAAAAGCCGAGGCCGCGCGAGCGCTGCAGGAAGCGCAGCTTGTGGACGTCGGTTGCGGCATAGTCGCGATAGCCGTTTCCGCCCCTTTCGGGGCGGATGAGGCCGATATCCTCGTAGTAGCGGATGGTCTTGGAAGGCAGGCCGGAGCGTTCCGATGCTTCGCCGATATTCATTGCCATCTCCTATAGTTTTGCAAAGCGCAGTCTCAGCGCATTGGCAATGACCGAAACGGACGACAGGCTCATTGCCGCCGCGGCGATCATCGGCGAAAGCAGCAGCCCGAAGATCGGATAGAGCAGGCCGGCCGCGATCGGCACGCCGAGAGCATTATAACCGAAGGCGAAGCCGAGATTCTGGCGGATGTTTTGCATCGTCGCCTCCGCCAGCCGCCGTGCCCTGACGATGCCGTTCAGATCGCCCTTCACCAAGGTGATGCCGGCGCTTTCCATCGCGACGTCGGCGCCGGTCCCCATGGCGATGCCGACATCGGCGGCGGCAAGGGCCGGCGCATCGTTGACGCCGTCGCCGGCCATGGCGATGATGGCGCCCTTGGCACGCAACTCGTCGATCAGCGCCTTCTTGCCTTCCGGAAGCACATCGGCGCGCACCTCGTCGATGCCGAGGCTTTTTGCCACCGCACGCGCCGTGGCCTCGTTGTCGCCGGTCGCCATGATGATCTTCAGCCCGCTGTCGTGCAGCGCCTTGATGGCGGCGGCTGTCGTCGGCTTGATCCTGTCGGCAACGGCGACAAGACCGGCAAGCGCGCCGTCGAATACCACGAACATCACCGTCTTGCCGTCGCCGCGCAGGGCTTCGGTCTTCTCGGCAAGTGCGTGGGGATCGATGCCGAGATCGCTAAGCATCGCCGCATTGCCAAGCGCCACCGATGTGCCGCCGGCAAGGCCCTGAACGCCCTTGCCGGTCCTTGCCTCGAAGGCGCTGACCTCGACGAAGGGGACGCCGCGCTCCTCGGCGCCGGAAACGATCGCCTCGGCCAGCGGATGTTCGGAGCCGCGCTCCAGGCTAGCTGCCAGCGACAGCAGCCGCTCTTCTCCGGCCCCGCCGAAGGCGAGGATGTCGGTAAGCTTCGGCTTGCCCTCGGTCAGCGTGCCGGTCTTGTCGACGATCAGCGTGTCGACCTTGGAAAAACGCTCGAGCGCTTCGGCGTCCTTGATCAGCACGCCTTCCTGTGCGCCCCGCCCCGTCGCGATCATGATCGACATCGGCGTCGCAAGCCCGAGCGCGCAGGGGCAGGCGATGATGAGAACGGCGACGGCGGCAAGCAGGCCATTCGCCATGCGCGGCTCCGGCCCGATCGCGACCCAGACGAGGAAGGCAAGGACGGCAGCGGCGACCACCGCCGGCACGAAGACGGCCGACACCCGGTCGACCGCGCCCTGGATCGGCGCTCGCGAGCGTTGCGCCTTGGCGACCATGTCGACGATACGCGATAGCACCGTGTCTGCACCCACCTTTTCGGCGGTCATGACGAAGGTGCCGTTCTTGTTGATCGTGCCGCCGGTCAGCGGGTCGCCCTTCGATTTTTCCAGGGGCAGAGGCTCACCTGATATCATCGATTCATCGACCGTCGACTGGCCTTCGAGGATGGAGCCGTCCACCGGCACCCGCTCGCCGGGGCGCACGCGCAGCCGGTCCTCAGTCTGGATATCGTCCACCGGCACGTCACGCTCGCTGCCGTCGGCATCGAGGCGCCGCGCCGTCTTCGGCGCAAGGTCGAGAAGAGCGCGGATTGCCGAGCCGGTGCGTTCGCGCGCCTTCAATTCCAGCACCTGGCCGACGAAGACGAGCGCGACGATGACGGCTGCTGCCTCGAAATAGACGGGCACGGCCGCGCCATGGCCATAAAAGCCCATGGGGAAGATGCCGGGCACAAGCGTGGCAACGACGCTGTAGAGATAGGCGGTGCCGACGCCGAGACCGATCAGCGTCCACATATTCGGGCTGCGGTTGACGACAGACGCCCAAGCGCGGCGGAAGAAGGGCAGGGCCGCCCAGAGCACCACCGGCGTTGCCAACAGCAGTTCGATGAACGACGCCAGGGGTTCGCCGATCGCGTCGCGGAGCGGCAGGCCGAACATCGGCCCCATGCTCAGCGCCAGCAACGGTAGGGCGAGAATGGCGCTGACCGAGAGCCGCCTGATGAAATCGACGAGTTCAGGGTTCGGACCTTCGTCATCAGGCGGAATGCCCATCGGCTCCAGCGCCATGCCGCATTTCGGGCAGTCGCCGGGACGATCGCTGACGACTTCGGGATGCATCGGGCAGGTATAGAGCGTGCCCTTTTGTGCCGGCTTTGCCGGCGGGTGCTTGCCGTCGCGATAGGCTGCGGGGTCGGCTTCGAATTTCGCTTGGCAGGCGGGCGAGCAGAAATAGAATTTCTCACCGTCGGCTTTCAGGAAGTGCTTCGCTGTCGAGCGATCGACGGTCATGCCGCAGACGGGGTCCTTCGCGCTCAGATAATCCTCAGGTACTGCCGCAAACTTGGTCCGGCAGCCCTCGGAGCAGAAATGATAGGTGCGGCCCTCATGCTCGAGCGAGGGTTTGCCGGCCTGCGGATCGACGGTCATGCCGCAGACAGGATCACGGATCATGGCATCGGCAGCCTTCTCCTGATCATGGCCGCAATGGCCATGATCATCGCCATCGGCGTGGCTATGGTGGTGGTCGTGCTCGTGCTTGATATCCATGACTATCTCCTATGCCCGAAGGGCCGTTGGATAGGCTTATCCACCTTCCAGCGACTGGAAGGTCAAGCACTATTTTCATGGATATGATTTTTGCGCCGACTGGTCCTCAGATCGGGGTGATCAGCCCGACGGGCTGGCTCCCGAGCAAGGCGGCGACCGAAATGCTGCCGCCGGGCTCGATCGTCTTTCCGGTCAGCATGTCGGCCTTCAACCCGTGAAGCGGGGAGGGGACGGCAATCGTCGTATCCTCCCAGAATTCCGGGCCGGCAAAGAGCACGCCCGGATCGAGCCAGCCGAACATCAGCCGCGGCGCCGCGATGATGGCGAAATCACTCTTATGCACCCGGGCAAAAGCAAGCACATGGTCGCGCCGGTTGCCCGTCACCTTCAGCGGCAGATAGTCGCCTCCAGCAAAGAGGTCCGCGTGCCGTTGGCGCAGCTGCAGGCCGATCCCGACGAGGCGCTGTTTCAACGCTGCCGCCTGCAGCTTGGCGATCGGACCGGGTTCGGCTAGCCAGGCCGTCAGTTGCTGATGATCGACCGGCCGGCGATTGTCGGGATCGACGAGACTGAAATCGAAGCCTTCGGCACCCTGGTAGATATCGGGAATGCCGGGGGCCGTCAGCTTGAGCAGCGTCTGCGACAGGCTGTTGAGGTAACCCGCCGCGATGAAGGGCTGCAGCACCCTTTCGAAATCCTCGAGGAAGACGTCATTATCGGGCGAGACCAGCGCCGCGGCATAGGTGGTGACCGCTTCCTCGTAGTCGGCATCCTGTTTTGTCCAGCCGCTGCGCAGTTTTGCCTCGCGCACCGCCTTGACCGCGTAATCGGTGAAGCGTTCGCGGAGTTCTTCCGTCTGTGCTCTGTCGAAATCCTCCGGCCAGATGCCGGCCAGAGCCTGATAAAGCATCCATTCGACATTGGGTTCCGGCGCGGTGCCATCCGCCAGATCCTTCAGCCAGGGACGGTTCATCTCGCGCCAACGCGCGACCGCCTGTGCAAAAACATCCGCGCCTTCGCTCAACGCATAAAGCCTTGCACGCGCATCCTCGCCGCGTTTGGTGTCGTGGGTGGCGCTGGCCGAAAGCCCATGCGGCTGCAGCCGCGCCCGCTCGGCCATGCGGCGGTGAAATTCGTCCGGGCCGCCAGGCGCCTTGCCAGGTTCGCCGCCGACTTCGTTGGCGGCAAGCAGCCTATTGTAACGGTAAAACAGCGTATCTTCCGTCGCCTTCGCCATTACCGGCCCGCTCAATTGCTGGAAGCGGATACGGAAGTCGTGGGCCGCGTCGCCTTCGACCTTGCCTTCGAGGAGCTTCAGCACATGGTCGCAAGCACGCCGGTCATCGAGCTGCATCATGGCTTGCGAGGCGGTGGCGGCAAGCACTGCTGAATCCTGCCAGGAAAGTGGGCCGCCGTCGCCATAGGTGCGGTAGACCGGAAAGGCGATCAGCAACTCGCTGAGCGCAGTGGCGATGTCGTCTCTTTTCACCTCGGGAAAGATGCCTGATGCGATCGACACCAGCCTGTCGGTCTCGCCGGCGAAATTGCGTTCGACCATCAGTCGCTTGGCAATTCTCCGGCCCTCCTCGAGATCAGCCGTCTCACCGGCAACGCTGCGATAGGCAACGTCCATTATGCGCAGACCGCCGCCGTCGATGAACAGCTCGCTCAGCGCGGCGATGAATTCATATCCGGTGGTGCCGGCAACCGGCCAGTTCTCCGGCAGGACCTCACCGGTTCCCAGGATCTTTTCCACGACGATATAGCTGTCCGGTCCGGCGGCCTCCCGCAGCCTGTCGAGATAGGCCGTGGGTTCGGCGAGCCCATCGACATGATCGATGCGCAGGCCCTGGACTTTGCCATGGCGCACCAGCTCGATCACCAGCCGGTGCATGTCCTCGAACACGGCTGGATCTTCGACGCGGGTGCCGACCAATCCGGTCACCTCGAAAAAGCGGCGATAGCTCAGATGTCGTGCCGCCTCCTTCCAATGGGTGAGCCGCCAATGCTGTGCCTCATGCAGGCTTTGCATGAAATCGCGATCGGCCGAGAGGTCATCGAGCTTCTGCCGGAGGACTGCCCGATCGCCGCCTTCGAAGAGAATGTCACGCATCGCGCGGTTGAAGTCCTCGCCGGAGGTCGCGGCCGCGGTCTCCGCCATTCTCTCGGCAACCGGATCGCCGAGCCGGTTTGCGATCGCTCCGTAACTGCCGGGGTTCAGCGGCAACAGCGTTTCGAAATAACCGAAGGCGAAATTGCCATGCGTTTCGTCGAGCGCGACGCGCAGTTCGCCACTGGCCAGTGCTCCCTCGAAATCCTGGCCGAGCTGCGGCAGCGTCAGCGGTTCGCTCCAGTCGATGTCGAAGTGGCTAAAATAGGCGCTTTGCCGGCCAAATGTCAGCACGTCGCGCCACCAGCCGTTTTCCGGCGAGGCTGCCATGTGGTTCGGCACGATGTCGAGGACCAGCCCCATGCCCGCCGAGGCGAGGCTGTCCGTCAGCCGTTCGAATCCTGCCCGACCGCCGAGCACCGGGTCGATCTCGTTGGCGTCGGTGACGTCGTAGCCGTGGGTCGAGCCGCTGACGGCGGTGAAGATCGGAGAGGCGTAGAGGTGGCTGATGCCGAGTGTCTTGAGGTAGGGAACGAGGTCGCAGGCGCGATCGAAGGTCATGCCGTTGCGGAATTGTATCCGGTAGGTCGCTGTCGGGAGAGTCATGAGGCCGCTGACGTTGAAGGGAGATTGTTCCAAACGGTTGCAGCTGGGTTTTGTTCCCTCAATCGATGAAGACGCCGACGCTTGCGGCGCGTCCGGCCGAGTCGATGACGGTCAGTTTCGAGTAGCCGCCGCCATCAGGCAGCCATTGCTGGATGCGCCGGCGGGAGAGATCAGGCAGCGGCTTGCCGTTGGCAAGCCAGCGGAAGGGGGCGCGGCCGCCCTGGAGCTTCAGCATCAGCGGTGACAGGTTGCCTTGCCCAGCGCCGAGATCGACATGCGCGCCCTCGGGCGGATAGATGATCTGAGGTGCGGCCTCGCGGCCGGAGGCGAGCAGGCCGCTGGCATTGAGGGCGAAACGCCGCTGGCTGATCGGCAGCTCGGACTGGGCGATGCGCACGGCGCCTGCAGGCGGGCGGGGCAGCGGCGTCGTCGCGATGCCTGACTTGGCGAACCCCTCGAACAGGATCGGCGCGGCGGTGCCATAGCCGGTCAATCCCGGCACGGCGCTATTGTCAGGCCGTCCGACCCAGACGCCGAGCACATAGCGCCCATCATAGCCGACCGACCAGGCGTCGCGATAGCCATAGCTCGTGCCGGTCTTGTAGGCGATGCCGCGCTGCGGCGCGCCGGCGGGCGGAATAACCCCGGAGAGAATATCGGCGACGTTCCAGACCGCGACCGGTTCCAGCAGCGGTTCGCCGTCGAGCTTGGCCGGTGCACCGGTGACGCCGTCGCCGAGCCTTGCCGGCTGACCGCGATTGGCGAGCGCCGTATAGAGCTGCACCAGATCCTTCAGGGTGATGCCGACGCCGCCAAGACCGATCGCAAGCCCCGGCGTCTCGTTCGGCGGAAGGACCGGGCGAACCTCGGCGCGGCGAAAGCGGACCATCAGCCGCGACGGCCCGACGGCATCGAGCAGCTTTACGGCCGGCACGTTCAGCGAAAGCTGCAGCGCCTCGCGCACGGTGACGTCGCCCTGATAGCTCATGTCGAAATTGCGCGGCCGATAACCGAAGAAATCGGCGGGCCGGTCTTCGATAATCGTCTCCTGGGACACCAAGCCCTGCTCGAAGGCCAACCCGTAGATGAAGGGCTTCAACGTCGAGCCCGGCGAGCGGTTGACGCGCGTCATGTCGATCCAGCCGGAGCGGCTGGCATCGAAATAATCGGCCGAGCCGACCTCGCCGACGATCGCGCCCGTCTGCGCATCCGCCATCACCATGGCAAGCGAGAGCTTCGGCCCGAGCTTGAATGCCGCTGCCCGCGCAACTGCCTCCAGCCCTTGCTGCACCTGTTTCTTCAGCGTCGTCTGATGCTTGAGAACCGTCGGCTCCTTGCGAAGTGCTGATTCGGCGACATGGGCGGCAAGTGCGGGCAATTGCATGCGCCGCGCAGGAACCGCGACGCCTTCAGCCCGCTCCGCTTCGCCGTCGCCAACGGCTCTAGCGACCGCGACGCGGTCGAGCACGCGTTTGCGCGCGGTCTCGGCGGCCTTGAGGTTGCGGTCCGGCCGGCGCCGTTCCGGCAATTGCGGCAGGGCGACGAGCAACGCTGCCTCGGCGATCGTCAGGCGCCGCGGTTCCTTGCCGAAATAGGCAAGGCTTGCGGCGCGCACGCCTTCCAGATTGCCGCCATAGGGCGCGTGTGTGAGATAGAGGTCGAGAATCTGTTCCTTCGACAGCCGCCGCTCGATCTGCATGGCGCGCACCAATTGCAGGAGTTTTGCCGAAAGCGAGCGCCCTTCGCGCGGCTCGATCAACCGCGCCACCTGCATCGACAGCGTCGAGGCGCCGGAGACGATGCGGCCGTTGCTGATCAGTTGCACGCCAGCGCGTCCGAGCGCCCAGGGGTCGACGCCGCCGTGGTCGTAGAAACGCTGGTCCTCATAGGCGATCAGCATGCGCAGGAATTGCGGGTCGACGTCGGAGACCGCCGTCTTCAGCCGCCAGCGGCCTTCCGACGTCGCGAAGGCACGCAGCAATTGCCCGTCGGCATCCAGCACTTCGGCGGATACGGCATTTGCTCTGTCCAGCGGCGGCGGAAAGGCCTTGTCGGCGGCATCGAGCGCAAAGAGAGCCGCACCGGCAACAACGATGCCGGCAGCCGACCCGATCGCAAACTTGTGCCAACGCCTCATTGTTGCGCCGTCACGACCTCCATCTTGCCGGTTGCCGTGCGGGCCGAAAGCTCCGGCCGGTACATGTCCTCGACGTTTGCGGCCGGATGGTCGTAGGTGCCGGGGGTAACCGCGCGCACGACATAGGCGACGTTGAATTCGCGGTTGTCGCCTGCCGCGCGGTTGAAGGCGGCGACGAAGCGGTCGTAGCGGAATTCGGTATGGGCGGCGGAGATCTCGCCGATCCAGTCGAAATTCGTCATCTGGGCGCTATCGACGAGGTTAGGATTGTCGATCTCGAAGCCGGCCGGCAGAAGGTCGGTGATAACGATGCGCGACGGCCAGTCGTTGGTTTCGCGCACATGGATGACGACGACGTAGCGTTCGTTCTGCTTCGCCTCGCTGACATTCGCCTGCTCGCCGTCCAGCGTGTAATAGGTCCGCTCGATGGTGAAGCCGTCGCCGCCGGCCGGCAGCGGCACCGTCGGGGCGGCGACGGTGGTGACAACCGCCGAAACCGTGTCGTTTGTCTGGTTGGTCAGCGTCAGCGGATGGTCAGCCAAGGCATCGCCGGTCATGCGTGCCATGTAGGCACCGGTGTGCGCAGCGCCATTGACATCGACCTTCAGGCCATCGTCACCGCCCTGGATGGCGCGCGCGGCAAGCAGCATCCAGGCTTCTTCCTGCGTGCTCTTATATCTGCTGCGCTCCCATTCCTTGCCGACCGCCTTGGCAAGTTCCGGGATGACAGGCGGGACCGGCCGGCTTTCGGCGGCGAGCGCCAGGATCGCCGCGCCGTCGCGCAGGATCGTACCGTAGTCGGTACGCGACAGGTTCACGCGTGACACCATCGACTGCTCCGACATCTGCAGCGCGTCGAGGAAAATATTCTTCGAACGTTGCGCATCGCCGTAGAGCGCCAGCGCGGCGGCGATATGCGCCTTGGCGAGCGGCGTCGGGAAGTCGTTGATCATCGTATCGGCATAGTAACGCAGATCGCTGATCGCGGCCTTCTTGTTGCGGGCAAGCACATAGATCGCATAGGCGATCTGGTCGCCCTGGCCCTTGATGTCGGTGGTGTAGGACAACGTGTTCTGCAGGTTTTCGAGCGCCTGGACGAAAGCTCTTTCCGGCACGTCGTATTTCATTTCACGGGCCCGCGTCAGGAAATCGGTGACGTAGGAATCAAGCCAGACATCGCCCGAATCCGGTCCCCAGAGACCGAAGCTGCCGGCCGAGGCCTGATAGGAGAGCACGCGGTAGATCGCATCCTGCACGCGCTTCTTCACATCGTCGTCGTCTGCCATGCCCGCCTGCTTGGCCACTTCGGCGAGATAGAGCAGCGGCAGCGCCCGGCTGGTGGTCTGCTCGGCGCAGCCGAAGGGATAGCGGTCGAGCGTCATCAGCAGCGCTGGGATATCGAAGGCTGCCGAACGGGTGACGTTGACGCTGATCGAGGCGCCGGGCAGCACGCTGTCGGCCAGCAGGTTCTTGTCGACGGTGAGCTTTGCCCCCGGCTTCAGCGCCAGCACCCTGCGTTCGGTGATCGGCAAGGAGGCCGGGCGCACCGGCACGTCGAGCGTCTGGTCGAGCGAAAGGCCGGAAGCGCCGGAGAGGTTGATCGAGACGTTGCCGGCGCCTGGCTGTTTGCCGATGAGCGAAAGCGTCAACTCGGATTTCGCACCGGCCTCGAGGCGGATCGTCTGCGAGGCGGATGCTTCTTCGATGCCGACTGCGTCATTGCCGGTCAGTTGCAGCTTGTAGTCGCCGGCCGGCGCATCGGTGTTGGCGATGTCGAGGCGCAGATTGGCCTTGTCGCCGGGAGAGAGGAACTTCGGCAGGCTTGCGGTCACCACGACAGGATCGCGGATGATGACATCCTTGACGCCGTGGCCGACGCCTGATTTCGACCAGGCGACTGCCATGACGCGCGCCGTGCCGTTGAACTGCGGAATGTCGAAGGAGACATTGGCCTTGCCTTCGGCGTCGAGCTTCACCGGCCCGGAAAAGAAGGCGACGAGCTTTTGCGTCGGCGGGCTTGCCTGCAGCGCGATGGCGCCGCCATCGCCGCCGGTCCTAAGCTTGCCGGTCGCACCCAGCGAGCCGTCGATCAGGCGGCCATAGAGGTCGCGGATTTCAAGGCCGAGCTGGCGCTGGCCGAAATACCAGTCCTCCGGGTTCGGCGGTTCGTAGCGCGTCAGGTTGAGAATGCCGACATCGACGGCGGCAACCGTCACATAGGCATCCTCGTTGGCGCCGGCGCCCGCCACCTGCAGGCCAATGTTCAGTGGTCCGCGCGGCAGCATCTTTTCGGGGGTGTCGATCGTTACCTGCAGCGCGCGCTGTTCGGGATCGACCTTCAGCCATTTGATGCCGATCGAGCGCATCGGCATATGGCTGTCCTGGGCGTCGCCGGGGCGAAAGAGCGTGGCGGTCACATAGGCGCCGGCACCCCAATCAGCCGTGACGGGAATGTCGACCTCGCCGCCGGTCTCGCCGATGGTGGCATTCTGCACGGCAACCAGCTTCTCGGTTCCTGATGTCACCATCAGCTCGCCGCCATAGCGCGAGGTGACTTTCAGCTTGGCGGTTTCGCCGATCTTGTAGCTGTCCTTGTCGAGGGCGATTTCCAGCCCGTCGGGCGTTTCGGTCGAGGTCGAACTCACGAACCAGCCGGCGTCGAATTCGACGCTCGAGGTCGGGCCGTCGGCATCGGGGCTTTCCACTTCGAGGCGATAGCGGCCCCACGTCACCGGCACGGAGATCTTGCCGCCGTCCATCGTCGCGTCAACGCTGCCGTTGGAGACCTGCTCGGCGGTGTAGACAGGCTCGTATTTCCAAGCCGTTCCCTCGCGGTACCACTGGTATTGCCGGTTGAGGCTGTAGAATTTCCAACGCAGGCCCTTTGTCTCCTGCTTCTGTCCGTTGGCATCAACGCCGATCACCGTGAAGTTGGCGATCGAATTCTCCGGCAGATCGTCGGAAAATTCCGCCTTGATGCCGATCGACGCGCGCTCGTTCTTCACCGGGATGGTCAAGGAGCGCTCGATGGCGCGGCCGCCCGCCTCCTGCATGCGCATATAGACGGTGGCGTTGAGCAGCTGTGTCGTGGCCGGCAGTTCGCTGATGGTGAGATCCGTCGAAGCTTCGCCGTTCTCGTCGAGTTCCGGCAGCCCGTCGATCGGCAGGCGCGAATCCTCGCTCGCCTCTTCGTCGGCGAGCCCGAAGAGGAAGCCCTTATAGGCCGCACTCTCACGCGTCGGCTTGACGACGACGTCGCCTTCGAGCGTCAGGCCGGCGGCCGGGGCGCCGTAGAGATATTTGCCCGAAACGGTGATCGTCGCCGGCGTGTCCGGACCGACTTCCTTGGCCTCGGTCTTGATCTCCATGTCGGTGCGATCTGGGACGAAATCGTCGACGAGGAAGCTCTTGGTGGCGATCGCGCTGCCCTTGGGATCGGTATAGATGTTCATCGTCCAGGTGCCCCGCATGGCGGTTTCCTGGGTGGGGAAATCGACGGTATAGCCGCCGAGATTGCTGGTCTGGCTGACGATCCGCCGGTCTTCGACACCGTCGGGGCGGCTGAAGATGAAGGTGAGCGGCAGGTTCTCGATGGCGTTGCCATCGGTGTCGCGGGCGAGCGCCTGCGCATGCACCGTCTCGCCGGCGCGGTAGATGCCGCGTTCGGTAAACGTCAGCACGTCGATCGCGCCGGGTGCTGCGCGGCCCGTCACGCCGCGGTCGGAAAGGTCGAAGCCGGCGCGCGTCATGTCGAGGAAGACGTAGTCCGAGGTGCCGTTTTTGGCGGTAATGACGGCGGGCGTCAGTGCCGCCGTGCCGCGGATCAGGCCGGCGGTGAAGGTGGCGCGGCCGTTTTCGTCGGTCGTCGCGGTGCCAAGCACTTCATTGTTCTTGGCCAGCAGCTGCAGCTCGACGCCTGATATCGGCTTGGCCGAAGCGAGCGAGCGAGCGAAGACGTTGAGCCCGTCGGTGCCGGCATAGGTGGTGACGCCGATATCGGAGACCAGGAACCATTGCGTCGCCTGCGAATCCCACTCCTGCGCCGGGCCGTTTGCCGCCGTTGCGGTCATCACGTAAATCCCGGGCTTGCGCTCGGGCAGCGCCTCGTCGACCGGGAAGCTGGTGACGATGTCCTTGTTGAGTTCGTTGGCGATGTCGATCGAGCCCTGCCAGACGAGCTCGCCGTTCTGGTCCTGGATATTTTGAGCGCTGTAACCGTCGAGCTGGGACAGGAACTGCGAATTGGCCAGCAGCGGCGCGATGGCACGATCGCCGATGCGGTAAAGTTTGAGGTTGGCCGATGTCATGTTGACCGAAACGATCGGGATGCCGCGGCGCGCCGTCGAGGGCAGCACGAAGCTGTCACCGGTGAAACGCACAATCTGGCTGCGGTCCTTGATGTAGACGTCGACGCTGACAGGTGCTTCCAGCACCTCGTCGACCGATGACGGCAGGCCGGTGCGCAAGGCGATCTTATAGGTCTGGCCATGCGTCAGCCCCTCGACGCAGATCTGCTTGTCCTTGGTTTCGAGTGCCTTTGGTGCTTCGCCGTTCAGCGTCACGAAGGGTGTGTAATCGGTGGTTTTGACCAGCGCCTCGGAGAAGGTGACGCAGGCACGCGGCGTGGCGCTGTCGGCATCGACAGTGTGTTCGGTGACGCGGAAACCCTGCGTCGATTTCAGCTGCAGGTAGGCCGCCTGCACATCCTTGGCGCCGACAAGCGCCAGGCTCGCCTTGTAGGCGTCGAGCGCCGGGCGGTAGTTGGCATTCCGCTCCAGCGCAGTGGCGAGCACGGCCAGCGCCTCGGCGCGTTTGGCGGCGGTGCGCGTCAGCTCGTAGCCGTTCAGCGCATCGACCACGGCCTGTCCCGTCGTGTTGCTCTCGGCGCTGCCGAGCGAGGCTGCGGCGCGGGCGGTTTCGAGCCAGAGATCGGCGTCGTCAGGCGTGATCGACAGCGCCCCATGGAAGGACTTCAGCGCGTCGGCCAGGTTGTTGGCGGTGAGGTCGAGGCGGGCATTGGCCGTCAGGCTGTCGACGCCCTGACCCTGCTGGTCGTCGGTAAGGGTCAGATTATCCTTGAAGTCGTGAGCCTGCTGGATGAGATCGTTCGCCAGGAAGGTCAGGCGCGGCGCAGCGCCGATATCCCGCTCCTGTTGGGCGGCCGTTTCGACGATCTTGCCGGCGATGGCGCCGGGGAAGGCGTTCATCGTCTTGAAATCGGATTTGAGGAAGCACCATTTCACCTTGGGATTGTAGGTGAAGGCCTTGCAGCTCTTGTCGCCGATGCAGGAGGTCTTGCATTGATCGAGCGAGACGTTCTGCTCGGTACGAAGATCGAAGCCGAAGAAATCGGCGTCCTTGATCGTCTGGATGTCGCGCTTGGTCTCCGCAGCGACGGCGGGAAAGCTGACGGCGATCATGGAAAATGCGATTGTCGCGAAAGCGAAAAACGAGCGCACGGACATAGGTTCCCCCCGGAAATGCTGGCTCTGACCGGCGGGCACTCTCCCCACTCCTCGCGACATTGTCAACTCAAGTTGAGCGCTGTTTCATGTTCGCACAGGCGCTTTCGTCTGGCTGTCACATCGGCGTGAGTGACCGCCTTGTGATTTGCGCCTTTTGCGAGGATGAGCAAGGATTTGAGCCATCGCAGGAGGTAGCGCCATGTCCATGTCTTCCCACCGCAGGAGCCTCGCCGCGCTCCTTGCCGCCACTCTATTCTCGCTCGGGACCGGTGCCGCAGGCGCGGCCGAAGATGCCGTCGTCGTTCCGCCGCCAGCCGTCGACGAGGCGGCCGGCTCAGGCACCGAGACCGCCATTTTCGCCGGCGGTTGTTTCTGGGGTGTCCAGGGCGTCTTCCAACACGTGAAGGGTGTCGAGAGCGCCGTCTCCGGTTATGCCGGCGGCGACGCAATAACGGCGCAGTACGAAACCGTCAGCACCGGCTCGACGGGCCATGCCGAAGCCGTCCAGGTGAAGTTCGATCCGAAACAGGTGACCTACGGCAAGTTGCTGCAGATCTTCTTCTCGGTGGCGCACAACCCGACGCAGCTGAATTTTCAGGGTCCGGACCGGGGAACGCAGTACCGTTCGGCGCTGTTCGTTGCCGATCCCGAGCAGCGCAAGGTCGCCGAGAGCTATATCAGCCAGCTGGACAAGGCGCATGTCTTCCCTCAGCCGATCGTGACCAAGGTGTCCGAACCGACAGGCTTCTATCCGGCCGAAGCCTATCATCAGGATTTCCTGACGCTCAATCCGACCTATCCCTATATCGTCTACAACGACCTACCGAAGATCGAAAACCTGAAATCGCTGTTTCCCGCCGACTACCGCGGCAAACCGGTCCTGGTGATGAAGGTCAAGGGCTGATCGGTCCGGGCTATGGGCTTTGAACGCAGGGATGCAGTGAGTTCGTCACAACCTTCAGGGCATAATGTCTATGGGGGTGTGGTTGGGGACACGAGCCCAAATCTCACGCATCTCGGCGTTGGTGACCGCAATACATCCATCCGTCCAATCCCACAGTTGATGGGCATTTCCGATTAGGCCCCAGCCATTGGGAAGTCCGTGGATCATGATATCGCCGCCGGGAGGAAAGCCACCGGCTTCAGCGTTGCGCCGATCATCAGGGTCTGGATATGAAATGTGCAGGCTCAGATGCGCCATCGACTTCGGATTGCGCCAGTCTATCTCATAACGCCCTTCAGGCGTTTTCTCGTCACCTTCTCGTTGCTTGGGACCCTCATCGGCCGCCTGCCCAAGAGAAATCCGGTATGTTGAGATGGGGGTATCGCCTTTGAGAAGGACCATGCGACGTTCGGTTTTATAAACGCGAATGCGGTCAGCCTGTTGCTCCAACGGCGCATCTGGAGGTGGTGAGCCGGCGCCGATCCTGGCCATCAATTTCGTGTAGGCGAACAAGCTGACGACCACGGCGGCTAAAATGACAAATTTGTTTCTCAACCTGGTCCTCGTCTTCAAGCTCACCGAATGGCTAATACTGCCTTATCGCGTCCCCATTCAGAAGGTGCGCGGTTGAAACTGAGCACGATTGGGTGCCACCTTTTTTCTTAAGCTTCTTTATTCTTAAGAATTTGTCAACGTTAACAATATCTTAAATACAAGAAACGGCGTTTCACCGCGGAACATATCGCCAAGTTGCCCGTTACCGCCGTGAGTTTCGCGTCGGGATAGGCTGCCGGAGCGGATCCCTCTTTCGGAGTATAGGCGTAACCAAGGGGACGTATCATGGCCACCAATGTCGTGCGGCGCTGGCAACGAGATGATCTGATGAAACAGAGAGTATTGATCGTCGAAGATGAATTCCTGATCGCCCTCGATCTCGAGGCGACCGTGGAAGGTATGGGCATGCAGGTGGCGGGCCTTGCCAATGGTTGCGAACAGGCGCTGCGGCTGGCGCCGCTTGCCGATATCGCTTTGGTCGACGTCAATCTCGCCGACGGCCCGACCGGGCCCGAAATCGGCCGGCGGCTGGCGCAGGAGCATGGCATTGCCGTCGTCTTCATGACCGGCAATCCCGAAGTGGTGGCTGACGGCGTCAAGGGCGCGGTCGGCGTGGTCCAGAAGCCGGTCCTGCCTTCGGTTGTCGAACAGCTGGTGAAATATCTTGCCGCGCGCCGCGTCGGCATGTTCGCGGTCGTGCCCTCACAAATGACGGTCTTTGCCTGATCGCATGGGCTTGATCGGGTGGGAATGATCGGCCTGATCGGTAGGACCCGATCGTACAAGGGCCTGATCAGCCGGATATGGCTGCGAGCTGCGGCGGTTGGCCGGCCTTTTCCGCCTCCGGCTTGCCATAGGCTTTGAGAAAGGTATGGACGGCGTTGCGCGCCGCCTTCTCCAGTTCTTCGTCGGTGGGTGTGCCGCCGAGAAGGATCATCATCTGCAGATCGGCATTGCCGAGCGCCACGAACTGCCGCGCGGCGACGTCGAAATCGTCGATGGCGAGCGTCCCCTTATGGGCAAGCCGCCCGAAAAGTGCTGACAGCGCGGTGGTCAGCTTGCCCGGCCCCTGCTGGCGCCAGCTTTCGAAGAGGTGCGGATATCGCTCGCCTTCGGTCTGCACCAGCTTGCGCAGGAACTTTCCGTCGTGGTTGCAGATGCAGTTCTTGTTGAGGCGCACGGCGAAGGCCGTCAGCTCGTCTTCGAGATTGTCGGCGCGCTCAGGAAAGGTCGACAGCACCGAGAAGAGCATGGCGTTGGCGCGGTTCATGACGTCTTCGACGACGGCGACGAACAGCGTTTCCTTCTCGCGATAGTGATTGTAGATCGTCTGGCGGGACACGCAGGCGACGGCGGCGATCTCGTCAATGCTGGCGCCGGCAAAGCCCTGGCGGCAGAATACGTCTGCCGCGGCATCGAGGATCGACATGCGCTTGGCGCATTGTCCGCGCTGCGTATGCCCCGTCATTCGGACTGCCGGTGTCATGCGTTCTTTCATGAGAGCGAAGATAAGACGTCTTGACGTTTTAGACAATGGCGTCTAATTTTACATCTGTGTCCAAATTTTTTGACACTCCTGGTTCCGCCGCTGAGATATGAGCTCCCAACTTCGTCTTCGCGCGAACGATCATCATTGAACCCGCATCGGCCCGAAAATCGGAACCGATTTTAGGAAAGCACGATGCGTAGACTTGATGCGTAGACTTAAAGTGTCAGAGCGTCCTTGTGCGTCCGAGAGGACGCACGCCGCTTTAAGAGCCAATGCCGCGGAGCGACGATCCGGTATCTCCGCTGCGCTTTTATGAAAGATCACCATTATGACGGCTCCCTTCTTTCGCATTGCCCTCATTCTCGGCCTTCTGTCGGCCATCGGGCCTTTTGCCATCGATATGTATCTGCCTGCGCTGCCGTCCATCGGCCAGGACCTGCATGCCGATAACAACGTCACCCAGCTCACTCTTCTCGCCTTCTTCATCTCCTTTGCGCTCGCCCAGTTGGTCTATGGTCCGCTGTCGGACATGTGGGGCCGCAAGCTACCGCTCTATCTCGGCATCGGCCTCTTTTCCGTCGCCTCGATCGGCTGCGCGCTGGCGACCGATATCGAAACGCTGATCGCCTTCCGTTTCGTTCAGGGTATCGGCGGTGCCGCCGGCATGGTCATTCCGCGCGCCATTGTCCGCGACATGCATACCGGCGTCCAGGCCGCCCGCCTGATGTCGCTTTTGATGCTGGTCTTTTCGATTTCGCCGATCCTGGCGCCGCTGACGGGCAGCGCCGTCATAGAGTTTTACGGCTGGCGCGGCGTATTCTGGGCCGTGACCATCGCCGCCTTCATCGGCCTCGTGCTGCTCGCCACCCAGCTTGACGAAACCCGTTCGGCGACCGAACGCAGCGGCAGCGGGCTGAAGAGCGCCATGGCTGCCTACCGCCTGCTGCTTGGCGACCGCAACTTCCTGACGCTGACCTTCATCGGCGGCCTCGGCATTTCGAGCTTCCTGGTCTATCTCGCCAACTCGCCCTTCGTGCTGATCCAGCATTACGGGTTGACGCCGACGCAATACAGTTTCGCCTTCTCAATCAATGCCGTCTCCTTCTTTGCGGTATCGCAGGCGACGGGCTGGCTCGGCGAGCGTTTCGGCCTCGTCCGCGTCATGCGCATTGCGGTCAGCGTTTTTGCCCTTGCCATGGTCGTCATGGCGGTGGTGATGGCTGCCGGCTTCAACCAGTTGCCTGTCCTGGCGACCTTCCTGTTCATCGGCTACGGCTTCCTCGGCCTCGTCATCCCGACGAGCGCGGTGCTCGCCCTTGAGGATCACGGCGAGATCGCCGGCACCGCCTCGTCGCTGATGGGCACGCTGCATTTCGTGATCGCCGCCGTCGCCATGGTCATATCGAGCGTCTTCTTCGACGGCACAGCCGTTCCGATGGCCGCCGGCATCGCGCTCTGCGCCTTCGCAGCCTTCGTGCTGACCCAGGCAACGATCGGCCGCCGCACCGCCGTCGCCCCAGCTGAATGATCTGAAGCCAGGCCGCACCCGGTGTCCGGGTGCGGCCATATGATCCGGTCGCGGCCCCCGAGAAAATGCAACGCGCAATTGATTATCGGCTGGCCGCTCTATCTACGCCGTGACGAAGCATGGTCATACCGGAGGATACTTATGGTCGACGAGAAGCGGCTGATCTCGAAAATCACCTGGAAGCTGATGCCGTTTCTCGGCATTCTCTATCTCATCGCCTATATCGATCGGCAGAACGTCAGTTTCGCCAAGCTGCAGATGGTCGATGCTCTCGGAATGAGCGAATATGCCTATGGTCTCGGCGCTTCGCTGTTCTTCATCGGCTACTTTCTCTTCGAGGTGCCGAGCAACCTCTTCCTCGACAAGCTCGGCGCCCGTGTCTGGTTCGCGCGCATTCTGGTCTCGTGGGGCATCGTTACTATCGCGCTCGCCTTCACGCAGAATGCGACGATGTTCTATATCCTGCGCTTTCTGCTTGGTGTCTGCGAAGCCGGCTTCTTTCCGGGCGTCCTCTATCTGCTGACGCTGTGGTTTCCCTCGGCCTATCGCGGCAGGATGGTCGGGCTGTTCATGATCTTCAGTGCCATCGCCAATGCCGTCGGTGCGCCGCTCGGCGGCGTGCTGCTCGATCTCGACGGTCTCTACGGTTTTGCCGGCTGGGAGTGGGTCTTCCTGGCCACGGGCGTTCCGGCTGTGATCGCCGGCATCGTCACCTTCTTCTATCTTCCTGGCCGGCCTGAAAACGCAAGCTTCCTGAGCGGCGAGGAGAAGGATTGGCTCGAACGAAGGCTCGCTTCCGAAAATGCCGGCATGGGCGAGCACGCCGGAAACGGCTTCAAGGCGCTCATCGACCCGCGTGTCCTGCTGATGGCGCTCTGCTATATCGCCTTTCCGCTTTCGGCCTATGGCCTCAGCTATTGGCTGCCGACCATCGTCAAGGCTTTCGGCGTCAGCAACACGGTGAACGGCTTCCTCAACATCATTCCCTGGGTGCTGGTCGCGATCGCGCTCTATGTCGTTCCCACCATGGCCGACAAGGCGCAATCGAAGACGCCCTATATCGTCATTCCGGCCTTCATCGGCGCCGCCTGCCTGCTGCTTTCGGCGCTGATCCCGAACCACACTTTGCAATTCGCCTTCCTCTGCGTTGCCGCAGCCGGGATCTTTGCGCCCCAGCCGGTGTTCTGGAGCCTGCCTTCACGCTTCCTCAAGGGCGCGGGGGCTGCGGCGGGCCTTGCCGCCATCAATTCGGTCGGAAATCTTGGCGGTTTCGTCGCCCAGAACGTCGTGCCCTGGATCAAGGAAGCAAGCGGCAGCACGATCGCGCCGATGTTCTTCCTGGCCGCCTGCCTGGCTGTCGGAGCCCTCTTGGTCTTCGTCGTCACGCGTCAGCTGTCGCACAGGGAGCATTCGGCAGCTGCGAGCCGGGTTTGATGCAAACACCCAAAACTACCTACGCGACGGGCATCAGGTCGTCAGCATGAAAGCGTCGCTTTCGCCTGGAACGAGTTCCAGCGGCCAGATCCTGTTGCGGGCGCCCTGCGGATAATGATCGGCATAGGCCGGCATGGTGGCGAGCAGGGTTTCGCCGAGCTGCGCACCAAGATCGCGCAGCGACATGCGAAAGGATGTCAGCGTCGGCTGCAGGAAAAGCGTGCGCGGCTCCTCGCGGAAACCGACCACGGCGAGGTCACGGCCGGGCACGACACCGGCCTCGGCAAGCCGGCGGTAAAGCCCGATCGCCATCAGTTCGTGGATCAGGATGATCGCGGTTGGCCGCTCTCCGATCATCAGCAATTCATGGCCGGCCTGATAACCGCCCTGTTCGCTCGACTTGACCCGGATGACGAGGGCCGGGTCGAAGGGGATGCCGTGCCGTTGCAGTGCCTGGCGGTAGGCGTCGAGGAAGAGATAGCCGAGATTGATGTCGGAGGAGGGGACAGCCACGGCGATCCGCCGGTGCCCTTTGGCGACCAGCCGGTCGACACCGCGCGTCGCCACGCCCTCGAAATCGAGATCCATCCAGGTGTAGCTGCCGCCCGACGCGCTGCGGCCAAGCGCCACGAAGGGGATGCGGGCCTTTTCCAGAAGCTCGATGCGCCGGTCGGTGCGTCGTGTCGCGGAGATGATCAGCGCGTCGACAAGCCGGCGCGCCACCATGCGCTTCAGATATTCATGCGGGTCCTCGTCATCGGGGCAGGGCAGCATGACGAGATCGAGCTTGTGGCGGGAAAACACCCTCTGCAGGCCGTCAGTGACGCCAAGGAAGAAGTCGTCGCTGTTTTCGACCGTCTCGCGGCTCACTTCGAGCATCAGCCCGATGACGTTGGTCGTGCCCTGGCGAAGGCTGCGGCCCGATTGGTTGGCGACGTAACCGAGTTCCTCGGCGGCCGCGAGCACGCGCCGGCGCGTTTCGTCGTTGACGTCGGGCTTGCCGTTCAGCGCACGGGACACCGTTCCGATCGAAATGTCGAGATGCTCGGCGAGCTGGCGGATACCCTTCATCTGCGTCGATCTTCCTCCCGGGTCACGCGTCAACCCTTCTTGCCACAGGATGGCGCCTGCGAAAAGCCGTGGGAGGGTCAAGGTCTGAAGCTCTGGCGGATCACGAGCTGCGGAAATGACGCGTTCGCAACCCGCGGGCAAGCCCGGGTTTTCAAGCCGTCGCTCCATCAGCTCGAAGGCGCGCTGTGCCATGGCCAGCGGATCCTGGCGGAAGGTGGGCAGCTGATAGCTCACCCAGGAGGATTCCGGCACGTCGTCGAAGCGGATCAGGATGACAACAGACCGCATGCCGGCCGTAATTTTTTGCAGAAAAAAGCCGAGGCTGCGGGAGGCAACCTCGGCCGAGAGATCGGATCAACGTTCCCGTGTTTACTCGCAGACCCGCACGGTTTCGGCGTGATAGCCGCCGTCATAGCGGTTGCGGACGTCGCGGTCCTCATACCAGCATCTCGGCTGGGGTTCGACATAGCGGGGGCTCTCCACATAACGAGGGCCTTCGTCAACGTAGCGAGGGCCGCCATTGGCGATTGCGCCGCCGATCAGGCCGCCGACGACGCCTGCGGCAACGCCGCCGGCGATGATTCGGCCAGTATTGTCGTGATGACGGTGATCGCGTGCGGCAGCAGGCTGAATAGCCGATCCAACAAGGGCCGTCGCGACCAACAGGCTGCTAATAACTCTTTTCATGACATTCTCCTCAGTGGCACTCGCCCCAGATAAGAGAGAAATGCGGCAGCAACGCGTTGGTTCGTTCAAACTTTGCGACAGGCATTAATGCACGCCCTAAACGAGAGCGCCGGGCGTCTTTACGGCAGCACAAACGACGCTCTAACACTTTCAATCCTCGTATCGTGCTTTCCGAAAATCGGCTCCGATTGTCGGAAAGCACGATGCGCTAGGTCGCCGATTCCGCTGCCGTCGTCTCTTCCAGCACGTCTTCGGGAATGTCGTCGAAGGAGGAGTAGTTCAGATTGTAGAGCTTGGAATAGAGTTTGCCGTTCTTCATCAGCTGGCGGTGGTTGCCGCTTTCGATGACTTCGCCGTTCTGCAGCACGATGATGCGGTCCGCCTCGCGGATCGTCGCAAGCCGATGGGCGATGACGAGGCCGGTGCGGTTTTCGAGCAGCTTCACCAGCGCCTTCTGGATCAGCATTTCGGTATAGCTGTCGATATTGGCCGTCGCCTCGTCGAGCACGAGGATCTTTGCGTCCGCCACCAATGCGCGGGCAAAGCTCAACAGCTGGCGCTGGCCGAGCGAAAGGTTGCCGCCGCGCTCGCCGAGAACGCTGTCGTAACCATCGGGCAGGCGCATCACGAAGTCATGCGCGCCGACGGCCTTTGCCGCCTCGATCACCTGCTCGCGCGTCGCCTCCAGCTTGTGGTAGCGGATGTTTTCGAAAACGGTGCCGGTAAAGAGGAAGGGTTCCTGCAGCACCATGGCAATCTGCGCTCCGAGCGAATCCTGCGTCAGATGACGCACATCGTCGCCGCCGACCAGCACCTGGCCCTGCTGCACGTCGTAAAAGCGATGGATCAGCGACATGCAGCTCGACTTGCCGGACCCTGTCGGGCCGACCAATGCCACCGTCTCGCCGGGATTGACCTTGAAGCTGACATGCTTCAGCACCGGATGTTTCGGATTGTAGCCGAAGACGACATCCTTGAATTCCACCGAGCCGTCCATGTCGCGCGACAAGGCCTTGGCATCGGGCGCGTCCTTGATGTCGACAGGTACGTCGAGCACTTCGGTCAACCGCTGGCCAGACGCCATGGCGCGCTGCATCACCGAATATTGCAGGGTCAGCGAACGGATCGGGTCGAAGAAGCGCTGGATGTAGAACAGGAAGGCGACGAGCACGCCGACATCGAGCGCCTGATTGAGGACGCGGGCGCCGCCGACGACGATGACGAGCGCCATCGCCACGCCGGTCAGGCTGTCGACGATCGGCACCATCACCTGCGCATAGCGCGCCGCCGTCAGATGCGTCTGCAAGTTGGCATGCGCCTTGTCGTCGTAAAGCGTGAAGTTGACGCCCTGCCTGTCCATGCTTTGGACCGCACGCACACCGTGGATCGCTTCGGCGAGGGCGCCGGCGGCAATCGAATTGGTCTCGTGCGCGGCCATGAAGGATTTGCGCGCCAGCGGCAGCCAGAACAGCCGGACGATAAACAGTACCGGCAGCACCGAGAGCGTCAGCAGCCCCAATTTGAAATCGAGATAGAGCATGACGAAGACGATGCCGAAGAGCAGCACGATGTCGCCGACTGACAGCACCGAGGTTTCGAGGAATTCCTGCATCGAGTTGACGTCGCCCTGCAGCCGCGACATCAGCCGGCCCACTTCGGTCTTGTCCATGAAGGAGAGCGAGACGTGCTGAAGATGCGAAAACATCGCCTTGCGGATATCGAAGAGCACGTCCTCCGCCACGCCGCCGACCAGCGTCTCCTGCGCGTAGCTCGCTGCATAATTGATTGATATGGCGATGGAAAAAGCGACGATCGACCAGGCCAGCGCCGAGTGGTTGCCGCCCGGGGACATGCCGTGGTCGATGGCATAGCGAATGATCAGCGGGATGGTGAGCTGCATCATTGTGAAGGTCAAAACGGCAACGACCGACCACACGACCTGGCGGCGATAGGGGTGAACGAAACCCCAGATGCGTTTGACGATATTGCCGTCGAAGGCCTTGCCGAACATCTCCTCCTCGACGCGATGCGAACCGACCACCGCCCGCGGCGGGCGGCGTCCATCCTCGCGAACGTCGGGACGCTCGGTTTCCAGTTCCTCGGCCATGCCATTCCTCCCGCGGCCATCACGTCCGGTGACCTGCATAGTCATTGCTTGTCCGCTCTTCTCCCCGGTGGGCAGAAGAAGGGAGTTCCTGCTAGGCGCTCAAGACCTCGTCGCCCGGTCGCACCTGTAGCTCGTAAAGCGCCTTGTAGCGCCCGCCGAGCGACAGCAGCGCCTCATGCGTGCCGCGCTCGACGATCCGGCCGTCTTCGACGAACAGGATCTGGTCGGCATGCATCAGCGAACTCAGGCGGTGAGCGACGATGATCGTCACGCGGTCGGCGGCGTAGCGGCGCATGGCGCCGCGAATGCGCTGCTCGGTGGCCGCATCGATTGCCGCCGTCGAATCGTCGAATATCATCACTGCCGGTTTCAGCATCAGCGCGCGGGCGATCGAAAGACGCTGCCGCTGGCCGCCCGACAGCGAAACGCCGCGCTCGCCGACGACGGTGCCGTAACCTGTCGGAAGGCCGAGCACGTAATTGTGCAGCTGGGCGCTTTCGCTGGCGCGTTCGATCCGGCCTTCCTTCGCCCACGGGTCGCCATAGGCGATATTGTTTTCGATCGTCGTGGTGAACAGGAAGGAATCCTGCTGCACGACGGCAACCGCCCGGCGCAGCGATTGCAGCGTCGCCTTGCGGATGTCCTGGCCGTCGATGGTGATCTTGCCGCCGCTGACGTCGTAAAAGCGGGGGATAAGATGGGCAATGGTCGACTTGCCGCTGCCCGGAGGCCCGACGATGCCGATCGTCTGGCCGCGCCTGGCTTCGAAGGAGACATCGTCAAGAACGGTGCGCTGTTCAGAACCCGGATAGGCGAAGCTGACGTTTTCGAAGCGCAGCACGCCGTCGGTAAGGTTCAGCTCCTTGGCATCCGGCGCATCCTTGATCGCGACGTCGAGGTCGAGCAGGGCAAAGAGGCGCGAGCCGCAGGTGGAGGCGCGGGCAAAAGCATTGACCATCAGACCGAGCTGGCGCACCGGCATCTGTAGGATGGTCATGAAGGTCAGGAACGAGGCCAGCGTGCCGACGGTGATTTCGCCCGACATCACCTTGCCGCCGCCGACCCACAGAACCAGGCCCATCGCCGCGAAGAAGGAGAGGGTCATGGCGCTGGTGTTGGTGACGCGGATGCCGACGCGCTGATGGGCGAGTGCCAGCGCGCTCTTCGATGCGGCCTCGAACTTCGAAATTTCGTGTTGGTGGGCGGCAAAGGCGCGCACGACGCGGATGCCGCCGAGATTTTCCTCCATGATGCGGGTCAGCACCGAAAGCCGCTCCTGCAGGTCGAGCCAGGTGGCGCGCAGCTTGAGCTGCGTCACCGACGAGCGCCAGCCGACAAAGGGCACGAAACTCATCGCCAGCAGGCCGAGCAGGATATCGGTCGACAAGAGCATATAGGCGCCGATGCCGATCAGGATCGACAGCAGGATCATCCGGACGAGTGCGGTGGAAAAGTACATGCGCACGCCTTCGAGATCGAGCAGGCCGACGGTGATCAGGTCGCCGGAATGCACGGTGTCATGAAAGCTGAAAGAAAGTCGCTGGATCTTCTCGTAGCAGGCCAGCCGCAATTCGTAGCCGATGTGATGGCCGACGGCTTCGCTGTAATAGTTCTGGACCATGGTGAAGAGGCCGCGCAGCACGCTGGCGCCAAGCAGCAGCAGCGCCGTGGTCAAAAGCGCGTCCTGTGCCGCCTGGCCCGCGGCACCGCCGGTCATCGCCATCTGCGTGTGGTCGACGGCGTGGCCGAGAAGGCGCGGGATCATCAGCTGGAAGGTCGAGGCGACAAGCGTGGCGCCGATCGCGAAGCCGGATTGCCACGGGTGGCGGAAGGCCATCATGGTGATACGCACCAATGTGAAGAGGCCTCGGCCCCAGCCTGCCGCAGTTGCAAGCGCCATCGAAGCCGAAGGCTTCGTCGCGCGTGTTAACGCATCGCTGCTCACGGTATTTTTTCCAATAGATGTGTGGTCGGACGCTGGCCCGAAAAGACGGCAAATCCATGAAGGGATTGATAGCATCTTCACTTTTGCCGATTCCATTTGGGGGTTCAAGTAAAGAATTCACCAGTTGGTTATTTTTACGTGAGGTCGCCTCGCATCCGGGCGGGAACAATCTGCGCGCGAACGGGTTGCAGCAGGCGAACGCCAACCGCCGACCGCTACCGGAGAGAGCCATGCCGCTCAAAGCCCTCGCCCTCAACGCCACGCTGAAGACCAGCGACGCCAAGGACGCGTCCTCGACCGACCGGATGATCGGTCTGATCGACAAGGCGATGTCCGCTCACGGCGTCGTGACCGAAGTGCTTCGCCTCGCCGATTTCAACGTCAAGCCGGGCGTCACCTCCGACGAGGGCGCCGGCGATGACTGGCCTGATATTCGCGCCAAGGTGCTCTCCGCCGATATCCTGCTGATGGCGACGCCGATCTGGCTCGGTCAGCCATCCAGTGTCTGCAAGCGGGCGCTGGAGCGCATGGACGCCTTCCTCGAGGAGACGGACGATGAGGGCCGCATGGTCTCCTATGGCAAGGTCGCGACGGTTGCCGTCGTCGGCAATGAGGACGGCGCCCATCATGTGTCGGCCGAGCTTTTCCAGGCGCTGAACGACGTCGGTTTCACCATTCCGGCCAATGCGGTCGCCTATTGGGTTGGCGAGGCGATGGGGTCCACCAATTTCGTCGATCTCGACAAGGTGCCGAAGGTCGTGACCAATGCCGTCGACATGCTGGCCCGCAACACGGCGCATCTGGCGGGCCTGCTGAAGGCAAGACAATATCCGGGCGAGGGCAGTTGAGGCCGCTGCGGAGCTGACATTTTTAAGTTCAATTCCCGGCTCGGGGAGCACAGGTCGACCGAGCTTCCACGGAATACGTCTAAATTATGTTTTATTTCAATATCTTGCAGATAAGTGGCAACAAACCTCTTGCCACCTGCGCCATTTAGCGCTTTCATACACTACCAGTTTGATAGACTATGGACGAGCGTGCTTGCTCCCCTAGTTTCGTTGCGGGGCCGCTGGTTCGGAGCCCGATGCCGCGGCAGGTGTTGTGAATGGCCGCATGAACCTCATCAACGCGTGAACCACTGTTTTATGCGTTGAAACCTCGATCGACCCAGGGTGCGGATGAAGCCGCAAAGGAGTTGCGATGACGGTTCAGGGACTTTTTTCCGCCAGAGCCAATGCGGCGGCGCAGATATCAGCCGTGCCGCGCATTGCGATCGTCGGGCGCGGCTTTTCCGGGATGATGACGGCCATCGCATTGATGAAGACAGTGCGCGCCCCCTTCCACCTCCAGCTGTTCGATCCGAATTCGTCGGTCAGCGGTGGGCAGGCGCTGGCCTCGGCCCGCTCCTCGACGATTCTCAACACCCGTGTCCGCGATCTCTCGGTCTCGGTCGGCGACAATGACGATTTCAACGACTGGCTCTGCAGCAACGCCGCTTTCCGCGCCGCCGTGCCGGCCGCCATCCCCGGATTCCGGCAGATCTTCGTGCCGAAGGAGATCTTCAGCGATTATGTCTACCAGCGCTTTTCGGAAGCACTGGCCGCGCGCAGGGACATCACCGTCCAGGTCTGCAACGATCCGGTCGTGGCGATCCGCAGGAGCCACGGCAACCGCTTCCTGCTCGAAAGCGCCAATCCCGCCAATCCGCTGTTCGATACCGTCATCCTCGCCACCGGCTACGGGCTGACGGCGCCGGATGCCGGCGGTGAGGACGCTTCGCCGGTCAGGGCCCAGCGCCTTGTCGCGCGGCCGCATGCGGTGCTGCTCGGCAGCGGCATCCGCGTCGTCGACCAGCTGCTGCAGCTGCGCGATTCCGGTTATGCCGGCCAGGTGACGATCGTTTCCCGGCGCGGCTTCCTGCCGCAGAGCCATACGCCGAATTCCGCCGATCCGGTCTTCCCGGCCGAAGCGCTGCCGCAGAGCCTGCCCGAGATCGTCCGCTTCATCCGTGAAGCCTGTCGCGAGGCGGAGGAAGCCGGGCGAAGCTGGCAATCGGTGATGAACGGCCTCAGAAAACATGCCCGCTCGCTTTGGCGCTCGCTGCCGGCCCGCGACAAGCATCAATTCAACCGCCACCTCAGGGCAATCTACGACAGCCATCGCAACCGCCTGCCGGAGGCCATGCACCTGCGCCTGAAACGCGAGCTCGCCGAAGGCCGCACGGTGCTGCGCCGCGGCCGGGCCGGCCGCCGGGGCCTGAGCGGCCTGTTCTTCACGCCGGCCGGTTCCGCCGGAGAAGAGGTCATCCATTCCGAGCGCATCATCGATTGCCGCTGCCAGGCGCCTGACCTTTCAGCGCCGTTGATGCAGAGCCTGCTTTCCGCCGGCCTCGCCATGCCGGACGAGCTATCGCTCGGGCTCGCGGTCAATGCGCGCGGCGAACCCTTCCTCGATGACGGTTCGACGGTCGCCGGGCTCTTTGCCGTCGGGCCGCTCGGCCTCGGCAGCCTGCCCGATATCGATCTTGTGCCGGAGATCGTCTCGCAGGCCTATGCCGCTGCCGAGCGCGTTGGCGAGCGGTTCTACCCGCAGGTCAAGGCCGTTTAAAATTAGGGCTGCTTCGGAACTATTCGCTCCCTGCTGCGTTATTAAGCGCTGGTGACTCAGAGGGGCATATGGAAGTGCTAGATCGACATGACACGTCTCTCGACGAAGAGGGACGCTTTCGCCTTTTGGTCGATGCCATCACCGACTACGCTATTTATATGCTGAGCCCCGAAGGCATCGTCACCAGCTGGAACGCCGGCGCCCAGCGCTTCAAAGGTTACAAGCCTTCCGAAATTCTCGGCGAGCATTTTTCGCGTTTCTATCTGCCAGAGGACCGTGCCGCGGGGCTACCGCAGCGCGCGCTGGCCACGGCCGAGGAGCACGGCCGGTTCGAGGGAGAAGGCTGGCGCCGGCGCAAGGATGGCAGCCGCTTCTGGGCGCATGTGGTCATCGATCCGATCCGCCGTCCCTCCGGCGAGCTCATCGGCTATGCCAAGATCACCCGCGACCTGACCGAACGCCGGGCCGCCGAAAACGCGATCCGCCAGAGCGAGGAACAGTTCCGCCGGTTGGTCCAGGGCGTCTCGGACTATGCGATCTACATGCTCGATCCCGTTGGCAATGTCAGCAGTTGGAACTTCGGCGCCGAGCGGATCAAGGGCTATCGGCCGCAGGAAATCATCGGTCAGCATTTCTCGACCTTCTATACTCCCGAAGACCGCGAAGCCGGTCTGCCGGAGACCGCGCTCGGCATCGCGCGCGCCGAGGGCCGGTTCGAGAGGGAAGGCTGGCGCGTGCGCAAGGACGGCACCCGTTTCTGGGCCAGCATCGTCATCGACGCCATCCGCGACGAGGAAGGCGGTGTGTTGGGTTTTGCGAAGATCACCCGCGATATCACCGAGAAGATGGAGACCCAGCGGGCACTGGAGCAGGCGCGCGAAGAGCTCTTCCAGTCGCAGAAGATGGAGGCGATCGGTCAGTTGACCGGTGGTATCGCCCATGATTTCAACAATCTGCTGATGGCCGTTCTCGGCAGCCTTGAAATCCTCAAGAAACGCATGCCGCAGGATCTCTCGCTGACATCGCTTGTTGATAATGCCATGCAGGGCGCCCAGCGCGGTGCCGCGCTGACGCAGCGCATGCTGGCCTTTTCCCGCCGCCAGGAACTGCACATGGAGCCGATCGACGTCTCCGGTCTGGTCCGCGGGATGATGGATATGCTGAGCCGTTCGCTCGGTCCCCTGACCATGATCGAGACTTCTTTCCCCGTCAGGCTGCCGACGATCGTGACCGATCCGAACCAGCTGGAGATGGCGATCCTGAACCTTGTCGTCAACGCCCGCGACGCCATGCCGTCCGGCGGCCGGATTGTGCTTCGCGCATCCGAGGAATCGCTGCCATCAGGCAAGGGACCGTTGTCGCCTGGCCGCTACGTCCGTATCGCGGTGATCGATGAAGGCGAGGGCATGGACGCCAAGACGCTGGAGCAGGCAATCACGCCGTTCTTCACCACCAAGGGGGTCGGCAAGGGCACTGGTCTCGGCCTTTCCATGGTGCAGGGGCTTGCGTCCCAGTCCGGTGGCCGCCTGATGATGAAGAGCAGCCTTGGCGAAGGCACGACGGCCGAATTGTGGTTCCCGGTCGCGCTTGCCGAACAGGTGACCGAGGCCGCTGCCGAGCGGCCGCAGCAGGTGGAAAATGCGCCGCGCCGGCTACGCATCGTCGCCGTCGACGACGATGGTCTGGTCCTGATGAATACGACGCTGATGCTGGAGGATCTCGGCCATACCGTGTTCGAGGCGATGGCGGGTCCCGAAGCGCTCGACATCCTGCGCGAGCAGCAGGTGGACCTGGTGATTTGCGACCATGCCATGCCGCGCATGACCGGCGCGCAGCTCGCTGAGGCGATCCGCAAGGATTGGCCCGACATGCCGATCATCCTCGCTACCGGTTACGCTGAAATCCCCGAAGGCGCCGGCATCGCCAATCTGCCACGCCTCGGCAAGCCGTTCTCGCAAGCGCAGCTCGCCGAGGCGATCAGCCGGGTCGCTTCATAGGGACGATCACTGCTGCCTTACGCGAGTGGCCCTCTCGCCGCGAAGAATGAACACCAGCAATGCCAGCACCATCGCCGCCAGCCCATACCAGGTGATCGCGTAGAGGAGATGGTTGTTGGGGAAAGCGATGACGGTCAGGCCGCCGACAGGCAGGCCTCCCGGGTTGGCGGTCGCATCAGCGTCGATGAAATAGGGCGCGACCGTTCCGACGCCGCGCTTTTGCGCGATCGCCGCGACATCGCGCGAATACCAGCGATCAGTGGCGACGTCATTGGATTTGAGCAGCGATCCCTTCGGCTCCGTCATCCGCATCAGCCCGGTAATCTCGACCGGGCCTGACACTTCGCCCTCGCGTCGCGAGGCCGGGTCGCGCCTCTCGGTCGGCACGAAGCCGCGATTGACGAGGATCGATGTGCCATCGGTCAGCATCAGCGGCGTCATGACCCAATAGCCCGGCCCAAGCACGGTCGAGGCATAGACCAGTGTTTCCTTGTCGTTCGCCAGCATCCCGGCGGCGGTCACCCGCCGGTATTCGTCATCAGCGGCATTGATCTTGTTCCAGTCGGCGCGTGCCGGTGCCGGCACGGGTGGTGCATGCACACGCTGGTCGACGCGGGCGACGAGGTCGCGTTTCCAGGCCAGCCGCTCGACCTGCCAGGTGCCGAGTGCCGCGAGTGCCGCAGCAAGCAGTATCAGGCAGACGGCGAAGATCGAACGTTTTGCCCGATGACGCCGTCGATCCGATTTTTCCGAGGACGCCTGCGGGTGACGCTGCCGCCGCCCCTTCGTCGTCGTCACGGCATGTTCTTCATCATCTCGGGGCTCATCGGCATCATGTTGGTGTTGAGATGATGCATGACCCAGAGCGAACCGGAGAGCGCGATGGCAACGATGATAAGGGTGAAAATCAGCGCCATGATCGTCCAGCCGCCCTCGCTCCTGGTATTCATGTGCAGGAAGAAGACCATATGGACGACGATCTGGATCGCGCCGAGGCCCATCACCAGCACCGCCGTCACCGCCGGGCTTTCAAAGACGCCTGACATGACCAGCCAGAAGGGAATGGCGGTCAGGATGATGGAGAGCACGAAGCCCGTCATATAGCTGCGGAATGTGCCATGGCCGGCCTGATGGCCGTGGCTGTGGCCGTGATGAGCCTCGTGGGCATCTTCGTGGGCAGGTGCTTGCGAACTCATCCGAGAACTCCCAGCAGATAGACGAAGGAAAAGACGCCGATCCAGACGACGTCGAGGAAGTGCCAGAACATCGAAAGGCACATCAGGCGGCGGCGGTTGGCCTCGATCAACCCGTGCATCGACACCTGCACCATCAGCGTGATCAGCCAGATGATGCCGAAGGTGACATGCAGGCCGTGCGTGCCGACCAGGGTGAAGAAGGAGGAGAGGAAGGCGCTGCGCGTCGGTCCGGCGCCTTCGTGGATCAGGTGGATGAACTCGTAGAGTTCGAGCCCGATGAAAGCCGCGCCGAACAGGCCGGTCACACCAAGCCAGAACAGCGTTTCCGCCTTGGCGTTGCGCTCCATCTGCAGCATCGCAAACCCGTAGGTGATCGAGGAAAACAGCAGCATCGAGGTGTTGAGGGCAACGATCGGCAGGTCGAAGAGATCGGCGGGCGACGGGCCGGCGGCATAGTTGCGGCCGAGCACGCCGTGCGTTGCAAACAGCACCGCGAAAATCAGGCAGTCGCTCATCAGGTAGAGCCAGAAGCCGAGATTGGTGCTGTTCTCAGGATGATGGTCTTCCGTCAGGTAGAATTCAGGCTTTTCGGCCGTGTCGATAGTCTGATCGCTCATGGTCATCACACCTGCTCGGCAAGCAACGCGGTGCGCTTGCCTTCCGTTTCGGTCACCTCTTCGGCGGGAATGTGGAAATCGCGTCCATAGTTGAAGGTATGACCGATCGCGACCACCAGCATGGCGACGAAGGAGACGACCACCAGCCACCACATATACCAGATCAGCCCGAAGGCGAGGGCGACGCTGATGGCCGACAGAATCGCGCCGGTGCCGGTATTCTTCGGCATATGGATCGGCCGGAAGCCTTCCAGCGGACGCGCATAACCACGGTTCTTCATGTCGTACCAGCTGTCATGATCGTGCACGACAGGCGTGAAGGCGAAGTTGTAATCCGGCGGCGGCGAGGATGTCGACCATTCCAGCGTGCGGCCGTCCCAGGGATCGCCGCTATCGTCGCGCAATTCCTCGCGTTTCATGAAGCTGACGACGATCTGGATGAGAAAGGCGGCGATGCCAAGCGCGATCAGGCCGACGCCGAAGGCGGCGATGATGAACCAGATCTGCAGCGACGGGTCCTCGAATTGGCTGACGCGGCGGGTGACACCCATCAGGCCGAGCACGTAGAGCGGCATGAAGGCGAACCAGAAGCCGATCTGCCAGAACCAGAAGCTCATCTTGCCCCAGAAGGGATCGAGCTTGAAGCCGAAGGCCTTCGGGAACCAGTAGTTCACGCCGGCGAACATGCCGAAGAGAACGCCGCCGATGATGACGTTGTGGAAGTGGGCGATGAGGAACAGCGAATTGTGCAGCACGAAGTCGGCCGGCGGCACGGCAAGCATGACGCCGGTCATGCCGCCGATGACGAAGGTCACCATGAAGCCGACCGTCCACAGCATCGGCACCTCAAAGCGGATGCGGCCGCGATACATGGTGAAGAGCCAGTTGAAAATCTTCGCCCCTGTCGGGATCGAGATGATCATCGTGGTGATGCCGAAGAAGGAGTTGACGCTGGCGCCCGAACCCATGGTGAAGAAGTGGTGCAGCCAGACGATGTAGGACAGAATCATGATCACGCAGGTCGCGTAGACCATCGAGGCGTAGCCGAAGAGGCGCTTGCCGGAGAAGGTGGCGACGACTTCCGAGAAGATGCCGAAGGCCGGCAGCACGAGGATATAGACTTCCGGATGGCCCCAGATCCAGATGAGGTTGATGTACATCATCGGATTGCCGCCAAGGTCGTTGGTAAAGAAGTTCGTCCCGGCATAGCGGTCGAGTGACAGGAGGGCGAGCGTTGCCGTCAGGATCGGGAAGGAGGCGACGATGAGCACGTTGGTGCAAAGTGCCGTCCAGGTGAAGACCGGCATCTTCATGAAGGTCATGCCCGGAGCGCGCATCTTGACGATGGTGGCGATCAGGTTGATGCCCGAAAGCGTCGTTCCCACACCGGCCACCTGCAGACCCCAGATATAATAGTCGACGCCGACGCCCGGACTGTAGGCCGCCCCCGACAGCGGCGGGTAGGCGAGCCAGCCGGTCTGGGCGAATTCGCCGATGAACAGCGACAGCATGATGATGATCGCGCCGGCGGTGGTCATCCAGAACGAGAAGTTGTTGAGGAAGGGGAACGAGACGTCGCGCGCGCCGATCTGCAGCGGCACCACGAAGTTCATCAAACCGGTGACGAAGGGCATCGCCACGAAGAAGATCATGATGACACCGTGGGCGGTGAAGACCTGGTCGTAATGGTGCGGCGGCAAATAGCCCTCCGAACCGTTGAAGGCGATCGCCTGCTGGATGCGCATCAAGATCGCGTCGGAGAAGCCGCGCAACAGCATGATGACGGCGAGGATCACATACATGATGCCGATCTTCTTGTGATCGACGCTGCAGATCCAGTCGCGCCAGAGCGGACCCCAGAACTTGAAATAGGTGATGATGCCGAGCACCGCGAGGGCGCCGATGACGACGCCGATGAAGGTCACGACCAGGATCGGCTCGTGATAGGGGATGGCATCGAGGGTCAACCGGCCGAAGACGAACTTCAGGAGGTCAGGATTGGAAAACATGGAACAACCCGTTCATTATGTCTTGCGACGCAAAGCGCCAGGTTAATTGTTATTGTTGAGCTGCGCCGGCGCCGGATCGGCGCCATTGCTCATGCCGGGCATGGAATGACCCTCGTGCTGCATGTCCATTCCGGGCGTGCTAGGCATGCCGGGCATGTCGTGCTGCATGCTGTTGCCGTCGGTCCGCTCGGCGGGCTCGCTGCGTGCCGGAGCCCCGGTCGCCGGCACGGTGGCGGCGGGCGCCACGATGCCTTCGTCGGCATGACGGTCGTCGTATCGCAGCTTCTCGCGGTTCTCGGCACTTTCCTTGCCGCCGCCGCCCATCATGTCGATATGCATCATCTCGTTCATGCACATCTTGCCCGGAGCGGCGCACATGTTGAGGATGGCATTGTAGAGGTCGGCATCGGCGCCGGCATAATAACGCACCGGCTCCTTTTCGCTCGGCTTCTCGAGCTTCAGATAGGCGTCGCGGTTGAGCATCGTGCCCTGCTGCTTGACCTGCGCCACCCAGGCGTCAAAGCCCTCTTGGGTAAGGCCGTGGAACTTGAAGCGCATGTGCGAGAAGCCGCTTCCGCTGTAATTGGCGGAGAAGCCCTCATATTCGCCTTGCTTGTTGATGACGGCGTGCAGCTTCGTCTCCATGCCGGGCATCGCATAGATCTGGCCGGCCAGGGCAGGGATATAGAAGGAATTCATCACCGAGGAGGCAGTGATCTTGAAATTGATCGGCATGTCGACCGGGGCGGCGAGTTCGTTGACGGTGGCGATGCCGAGATCGGGATAGAAGAACAGCCACTTCCAGTCGAGCGCCACGACCTCGACGTTCAACGGCTTGGCATCGGCCGGAATGGCGCGCTCCGCATCGAGGCGGTCGAGCGGGCGGTAGGGATCGAGCTTATGGGTGGAAATCCAGGTCACGGCGCCGAGCGCGATGATGATCGCCAGCGGCGCCGCCCAGATCACGATTTCGAGGCGGGTCGAATGGTGCCATTCCGGCGCGTAGGTGGCGGCCGTATTGGAGCGGCGGTAGCGCCAGGCGAAGAACAGCGTCAGGAAGATCACCGGGATGATGATCAAAAGCATCAGCACCGTCGAGATGACGATGAGATCGCGCTGTTGCGCGGCGATGTCGCCTGATGGCGCCATGACCACCATGTTGCATCCTGCCAGGAAAAGCAGCGGCAAGGCGGATAGAAGGCGGGAAAACTTCACGAGTTTTAGCACGTCTCTAAGCTCTTGTTGTTTCGTTCGTTCCGCGACTAACGCACTGGACCTGATAGCGACATGAGGTGTTTGGTCGCAGTGCAGCAAGCATGCCGCATCGCGGCATAAATCGTGTTGCACTACAGCTTTGAAATCCTGATGAATTCAAGAAGGATTCTTTGGCGAGCGCATGTTTCAATCAATATATCCGCCAGAGCCGGCCATGCCAGCGTTCCCATCCGAAAATCGCCGGTCGGATCACGCTATTTTTTCCGCCCACGCCTCATTTTGAGCCGCCATGATGAACTATTTGCGTCTTACGGACTTGATAAGCCTGCGGGTTTGATCAAGATCAGGCTGAGGCGCCTTGCCGAAAGCGCTTCAACGAGGGAGGCGTTTTATGGCTACAACATCGAATTATGGACCATCGTCGTCGTCGCTGGAACGCGACGCGCGGCGCATTCACGACGACAAACCGGTTTCGCCTGGTAGTATCGCCATCGGCGTGGTGATCGGCCGCATGTCGGAATTCTTCGATTTCTTCGTTTACGGCCTCGCTTCGGTCCTGGTCTTTCCACAGCTGATCTTCCCCTTCGCGCCGGACAGGCTGACGGGTACGCTCTATTCCTTCGCCATCTTCTCGCTGGCCTTCCTGGCCCGCCCCGTCGGCTCCGTCGTCTTCATGACGATCGACCGGCTGTACGGCCGTGGCACCAAGCTGACGATCGCGCTCTTCCTGCTCGGCGGCTCCACAGCCTCGATCGCCTTCCTGCCGGGTTACGAGGAGATCGGCGCCTGGTCGATCGCATTGCTGGCGCTTTTCCGTCTCGGCCAGGGCTTCGCGCTCGGCGGCGCCTGGGACGGCCTTGCCTCGCTGCTTGCGCTCAACGCGCCGGCCAAGCACCGCGGCTGGTATGCGATGATCCCGCAGCTCGGCGCGCCGATCGGCTTTGCACTGGCCAGCACCCTGTTCGGTTATTTCGTCGCCAATCTTTCCAGTGAGGATTTCCTCTCCTGGGGCTGGCGGTATCCCTTCTTCGTCGCCTTCGCGATCAACGTCGTGGCGCTGTTTGCGCGGTTGCGCCTCGTCATGACCAAGGAATTCGGCACGCTGCTGGAACAACACGAGCTGGAAGCAGCCCCTATCCTCGATGTGCTACGCGTTCACGGCCGCGACATCCTGATCGGCGCCTTCGTGCCGCTCGCGAGTTTTGCCATGTTCCACCTCGTCACCATCTTCCCGCTCGGCTGGATGAGCCTTTACGGCAACCAGCCGATCGGCGCCTTCATGGTGGTGCAGGTGGTCGGCGCCGCGGTCGGCATCATCACCATCATCGCCTCGGGCCTGATCGCCGACCGTATCGGCCGGCGCGCCCAGCTTGCCATCTGCGCCGTCATCATCGCCGTCTTCAGCTTTATCGGGCCGAGCCTGATTGCATCCGGCAATAGTGGCCATGACGCTTTCGTCATCATCGGCTTCGGCGTGCTCGGCCTTTCCTTCGGCCAGGCGACGGGCTCGATCTCGTCCCGCTTTGGCCGCGGCTATCGCTATACGGGTGCAGCCTTCACCTCGGATCTTGCCTGGTTGATCGGCGCCGGTTTCGCGCCGCTAGTGGCGCTCAGCCTTTCCAGCCGCTTCGGCCTGACCTTCGTCGGCTACTACCTGCTGTCCGGCGCCATCTGCACGCTTGCAGCCCTCGCCTTCAGCAGGGCACTGGAACAGCGCGAATAGACGGACTTGCATACCGGCCTGCATGGAAAACCATGCAGGCTTTCGTTTTCGGGCAGCGCGGTTCTATTATTGAATGCATTGCAATCTATAATTAATGCAAGACCGGCGGCTGGTCCGTCGTCATCCAGCAATGGCCGCCGAAACGCTGAATGCGTTTTTACTGCGCCATTTGCGGCTGTTTCGCCGCCCGGGCCGCGGTCAGTTCCGCCGTGGTGTGGTTCAGGCGGTCGGCCAGCACCCGCATGATTTCCACGGCCATCTCCGGAAAATCGCTGAGCAGCTTCAGAAAGTGCTCCTTGCTGATGCGCAGCACTTCGAGCGGCGAGGTGGCGCGCACCGTTGCCGTGCGCGAGACATCGCAGAGAATGGCGATTTCGCCAACGATGGAATTGGGTTCGACGTCAGCGACCTTGATCTCGCCCGCCGGCGAGGCGACGACGATATCGGCCGTACCCGTGAGGATGACATAGGCGGCATCACCGACATCGCCCTGATGGAAGAGGTCCTGTCCGGCCTTGTAGGTCATGCGATCGGAGGTAAAGGCCAAAAGCTTGAGCTTTGCTGGCGCGATCCTTGAAAAGATCGGCACCCTTCGCAGCATTTCGACTTCGTCTCTCAACAGCATGAGCGTTTCAATCCCCTGACGCAGGTCCCACGGGACCAGGCATCTTCAAACTCCGAGGCGTTCCCATCGGGAACACCCACCATCGCCGCCCCTATAGAATATTACGATAACAGTTCCTTGAACATCCCGTTTTTCTCGGAAAGTTCCGGAAAGTTTCCGGCTTCCGCCAATCCGCCGCGGTCGAAGAGCAGGATCCGGTCGAACATCTCCGCCAGCCGGGCATTGGAGAGCACCCAGATGATCGCCGGCCGATGGCCTTCCTCGTGCAGGTTCTCGATGATGTTGCGGGTGATCTGATCCTGAACGCGCTGGTCGAGCGCCGACAGCGGCCGGTTGAAGATGAAATAATCCGAGCGCTTCAACAGCGCGCGGGCCAGGTTCAGCTTCTGCCGCTGCACCATCGTCAGCCGTTTGCCGCCGGAGCCGACGTCGAATTCGAGGCCGATCGACAGCACGTCGTCATAAAGATCGAGCGCGTCGAAGAGTTCGCCCATGATGGCGCGGAGGCGGTCGGAGGCGTCGGCCTGCTGATAGGCGATACGGCCGAACAGCACATTGTCCATCAGGCTTGCCGACGGGGTGAAACGCTCGGCGTCGTAGCGCTCGATCAGCTCGGCGAGATCGGCCGGAATATGCTCGTGGAACTGCTTGCGGGCGCTGACGATCTTGTCCATCAGCTCGTTCGTCAGCAAGCCGAAGCGGTGGCGCGGCTCGATATAGGCAAAACTCAGCCGGATGATGGCCGAACGCTCCTCGGGCGTGGCGTCCTCGAAGCGGCGGCTTTGCAGCTTCTGCAGCAGCGCCTGGTAGGTCGGAATGTCGTCGGCCGTCATGAAGGTCAGCTGCTGGAAGAAAGGATGGTCCGGCGGCAGGTCGTGGAAGAGTTCCACCGCGTTCTCGGCGATCTCGAGGCCCATGTCGTAGAGATCGGTGCTAAGCCCGGTCTCACGGAAGAGCTGCTGGAAATAGGGATGCGCGGCAAGCCTGCGGTTGGTCATCAAAGGCCGTTTCATCGTGCCGAAGAGCAGGTTCTCGCCGACCGTCGCCTGGGCGTTATAGGCGTCGAAATCGAAAGGCACGACGATGGTGTCGAGCCCCTCGTCGCGCAGCCGGTCCCTGAGCGAGGCGCGCAGCGCCACGACGTGCTCGCCGAGCGCCACATGCACGTCGGTGTTGACGGTCGAGCGCAGCGCCAGGTCGAGGATGTCCTGCGAGATCAGCACGGCGTCGAGCACCGGGCGGATCGCTTTTAGAATGTCCTCGGGGCCGCTGGCGCCGGCGGCCTTGTAGTCCACCCAGTCGCTGTTGAGGTCGAGCGTCGGGTTGCCGGCCTTCTCCGCCTCGGCGGAATGCCATTTATACTCCAGCGCTTCCCGCTCGTCGTAAACGGGATCGGTCATCGGCGCATGTTTCAGGCCGTAGAGCAGATTGCTGGCGAGCGTGCCGTGGAAGAAGAAGGTGTCGGACGAGGCATAGGAGATGCGCCGGCCGGTGATCGATTCCGGCATCTCGAGGAGATCGCGGCCGTCGATGGTGATGCGGCCGGAGTCCGGCCAGACCATGCGGCCGAGCGCTTCGGCGAAGGCTTCCGCGCCGCTACCGTTCGGCCCGACGATCGCCACCGTCTCGTTCGGCTTGATCTCGACGGAGACGTGGTCGACGAGACGGGCGCCGCTGTCGTCGGAGAGCGACAGGTTGGTGACCACGAACGCGCCCGTCAGCGCGCCGACCGGGGCGGTTGCGAGTTGCTGAATGCGGCTGTCGATCAGCGGCTCGATATTGAACTGCTCGTAGACCTGCTGGTACTTCACCTGCACGTCCTGGCGCATCTGGTCCCAATCGATCAGTTCCTTCAGCGGACCGGGCAGGTCCTTATAGGCTGATATGACGGCGACGAGCTGGCCGATGTCGAGCCGGCCCTGCAGCGCCAGATAGCCGCCGATGGCGTAAAACAGGAAAGGCGTGACCTGGGCGAGGAAATTGTTGATGAACTTCACCAGGAACTTCCACTGGTAAAGGTCGTAGCGGATCGAGAAGATCCGGCCGAGCCGCGAGGCGATATCGGCGCGTTCGAGGTTGGATGTGTCGTTGCCGTGGATCGTGCCGATGCCCTCGACGATTTCGCCGACGCGACCGGAGAGCTCGCGCGCCGTCAGCTGCCGCTGGCGGCCGAGTTCGAGCAGGCGCTTGCGCATGCGCGGAATGACGATCGCCTGCACGCCGACGATGCCGGCGGCGATCATGCCGAGCCAGAAATTCTGGACGATGATGAAGGCGAGCGCCGTGACCGCCTGGCCGCCGAGAAGGGCAGGGGAGACGAAGGCATCACCGGTGAAGCCGCCCATCGGCTCCACCTCGTCCTTGATCATGGTGGCGATTTCGGCCGATTTTACCCGCTTGAAGTGAATGGGCGGAAAACGCAGCACCCGGTCGATCAGCTCGAAGCGGATACGGCGCAGCATGCGCTCGCCGAGCCGGCCCTTATAGGTGTTGATGTAGAATTTGAAGAGGCCGTTCAGCACCACCAGCGCCAGAAACACCAGGCTGAGGGCCATCAACATCTGGAAGCGGTTGAGCTGCAACCCTTGAAAGAATTCGACATGGCCGATCAGAGGCAGGTCGTAGGCAATATGCATGAAGGTCTGCGTGGCGCCCGGGCCCTCGAAGCCGTCACCCTGGATCGGTCCGTTGACGATCTGCTTCGGCAGGTCGAAGGACAGGAAGTAGGGCACCATCGAGGCGGCGACGACAGCCAGAATCCACAGCTGCTGCAGCCGCGTGTTCTTCCAGATGTAGCGGGCGAGGCTTTTTTCCATGGCTAACCGTCAGCTTGCTGGGAAATTCCGGGGGCGCGATCCGGGCGCCGGGACGGGGAGGAATTCTAAGGACAGGATCATGCAGCCGGACCGCCGATATCGCAATGAAAACAGGCCGAAAGGACCGGCTGCAAAAGTGCCGATTCTCGCCGGAACATTGCTTATACCACAGGAATTTTGGATTAGGCGAGGGATTCGGCAATCATGGAGCGAATGATGGAGGCGGTTTTCTCCGCCCCGTCGAGGTCGAGCGAGACCGGCCCCCGTGGCTGAGCGGCGAGCGCCTTTTCGACCGCCTCTTTCACATGGCCCGCCGTTAGGCCGGTTTCCGGCAGGATATCGGCAAGGCCGAGCGCCTGCAGCCGTTCGGCACGCACCGTCTGCTCGGTCTCGCCGCCGGCGACGAAGGGAATGAGGATCGCCCGGCATTGGGTGCGCAGGAGATCGCCGACCGTGTTGTAGCCTGCCTGCGAGATCGACACCTTGGCGCCGCGAAGCAGCGAGGGAAAATCCCTGCGGAAGCGCACCAGCGTCACATTCGGGCCCACGCCCTCCAGCAGCGCGGCGAAATCGGCCTCGGGCAGGTTCGGGCCCGCGACCAGCAGCCAGCGAAGATCGTCGGGCAGCAGCGCTGCCGCCTCTTTTGCCGCGCCGATCAGCGCGGCGCCGACCGCGCCGCCGCCCGCCGATGCGATGATGTCGAATGTCTCGGTCGGTTCGGGCGCCGACGGGGCTGCGACGAGGCCGGTATAACGCAGCCTGTCGGCGATCTCTGACGTCAGCGGGAAGGTGTCCTCAAGCCTGACGAAATCCGGATCGCCGTGGACGAGCACGGCATCGAAATGATCCTTGACCAGCGTGGCGGTCTCCGCGTCGCGGCCGGCCTTGCGGTTTTCCTGCAGGATGTCGCGCACCGAGCTTAGAAGTTTCGGCCGCGGTTCTGCCTTGTCGATCGCCTCGAGCAGCGGCAGCAGTTCGAAGCGCATCTGTCGCCGGCCAAACGGGAAGGCTTCGATGATGACGACATCGGGCCTTGCGGCATGAAAGGCATCGAGTAGCAGCTGGCGGCGGGCATGGAGGAAATCCTCGTCGGCCGGCCGGCCATCGGCATCGGCGAGACCGGAAAAACCGGCATTGCTGGCAACGACCGCCGGCAGGGCCACGGTCTTTACGCCTTCGCCCGGAAAGCCCGGCACCGGCAGGCCGCCGGTCACGACCGTGACGTCGAAACCGTCCTTGATCAGCGCGTTGGCGATGCGGCTGGCGCGGGCGATGTGACCGATGCCGAGCAGGTGCTGGACGTAGAAGAAGATACGCGGTGCCGTCATGACGCCTTCTGCCATTCGGCCTCGAACAGGCCGGTGAGCTGTCTGATGCTGGAGTGATAGTCGAAATATTGGCGCACCTGGCGTTCGGCGGCATCGCCGAGCCGCTTGCGCAGTGCCGGGTCGCGGATCGCCGCCTCCAGCGCTGCGGCCAGCTTCGCCGGGTCGTCTGGCGGCACGACGAGGCCGTTTTCACCGTTCTTCAGCAGTTCCGGCACACCGGATACTTCGGTCGACAGGCAGACGAGCCGCTGGCTCGAGGCTTCGACCAGGACGTTCGGCAGGCCGTCGCGGTCGCCGTTGGCGGCGATCCGGCAGGCAAGCGCGAAGAGGTCGGCGCGGCGGTAATGATCGAGCACGTCTTCCTGGGCCATGGCGCCCTTCCAGACGATGCGGCCGGAGATCCCGAGTTCGGCGGCCAGCGCCTTCAGTTTCACAAGCTCCTCGCCGCCGCCGATATGGTCCATGCGCCAGTGAAGCTCGGCGGGCAGCAGCGCCAGTGCGCGCAGCAGCACGTCGTAACCCTTCTTTTCGACGGCGCGGCCGACGCTGAGGATGAAGGCCGGATCGTCCGGGTCGCTGCCGGTCCGGTCCGAGCGCTCGCCGGCAAAGTGGCCGAAGCGGGCGAGATCGAGACCGTGGTAACTCAAATGCACGGCGTCCTTGCGTGACGTCAGCGTGCGCATGTGGTCGTAGCCCGTCCTGGTGCAGGTGACGGTCCAGCGGGCGCTGCCGAGTTTCTCGTTCAGCTCCCAGTCGGGCGACGTCCATATGTCCTTGGCATGCGCCGAACAGGTCCAGGGCGTGCCCGTGAGGATGCTCGCATATTCCGTCACCGAGGCCGGCGTGTGGATGAAATGGGCATGCAGCCATTCGCCCTCGTCCGGCCATTCGCGCCCCAGCACCAGCGCCTGGCCGAGACGGCGGAAGCGGTTGCGGGAGATGTCGCGCACGAGGTCGGCGAGGAAGCGTTTCATCAGCGCCTTAAAGCCTGGTTTGGAGAGGCCGGCGATGAGGCCCTTCAGCACGCGGATCGGCTCCTCGTGCAGATATTCCGGCAAATAGACGACACGCGCCCGGATCTCCTCATGCACGGGATGGCGCTTCTTGTCGGTCGGCCGGCGCATGGAAATCAGCGTCAGGTCGAAGCCGGCCTTTTCGAGGCCGAGCAGCTCCTGGGCAATGAAGGTTTCCGAAAGGCGGGGATAGCCCTTCAGCACGACGAGGATCTTGCGGCGTGGCGGCAAGGCCGTGCCCTATTCCGCGCCGACGAGGGAAAGGTGGCTGCCGCGGCCGTCGATCCAACGGCCGACGGTCTGGGAGATATGGTCCAGCCCTTCGAGACGCATATTGCCGCCGCTCTTCGACGGCGGCTGGCGCGAAGGCAGACGCTTCAGCGCTTCGGCCATGATCGTGGGGTCGACCGACTGATCCGGCAGCAGCATGTCGACGAGGCCGAGCTCGCTTGCCCGCAGGGCGCGCAGCAGCTGCTCTTCGCGCGGCTTGACGCGCGGCACGATGAGGGCCGGCTTGTCGAAGGAGAGGATCTCGCAATAGGTGTTATAACCGCCCATGGCAACGACGCCGGTCGCGCCGTCGATCAGCTCTTCCATGTGGTTGTCGAACTCGATCACCTCGATATAGGAGATGGCTTCGCCCTTCTGCACCAGCTTGGCCCGCTCGGCGGCCGGCATATAGGGCCCGAGCACGACGAGCGCCTTTTGCGTCAGCGTCGGATCGGCCTCGTAGGCGTTCATGACGTCATGGACGAGATCGGAGCCGTCGCCGCCGCCGCCCGTGGTGACGAGGATGTAATTGTCCTTGCGGGCGTTGATCGAGGTCTTGCCCTTGGAGACGCTGCGCTGCAGGAAGCCGACGAAATCCATCTTCCGGCGCAGGCTGGCCGGGACGTCGAGGCCGATCAGCGGATCGTAGAAATCCGGCGGACCATAGACCCAGACGCTGTCGTAATACTGGTCGATCTTCTGCATGACGCTGTTCTTCTTCCACTCGGCCTCGAGCAGATGCGGCGCGTCCATGATCTCGCGCAGCCCCAGCACCAGGACGGTGCCGCGGGCCTTGAGATAGGCGAGCGTATCCTCGACCTCACCCTTCAGTCCCATCGGTTCCTTGTCGACGATGAAGATATCGGGCTGGAAGGTCTCGGCCGTGTGGCGAATGCTCGATTCGCGCATCTTCAGCGTCTCGTGCAGGTCGATATGGCTGGCGAGCGAGGTATATTCGCCGTTGCGGAGCTTGATGACGCTCGGGATCTTCACGAAGTCGACACGGGCGCGGTAGTCGAAGGCGCCGGCGATGGTGGCACCCGAAATGATCAGAATATTGAGGCCGCGATAATCCTCGACCAGCGCATGGGCAATGGCGCGACAGCGGCGCAGATGGCCGAGACCGAAGGTGTCGTGGCTGTACATGAGGATGCGCGCATCTTCGAGACGTCTGGACATGGGCATCCCTTCTGGGGTCAGCAACATAGTTAGTAACCCCACCGTCCGGAGGCCAAGAGGTGGGGGCGGTGCGGTGATGCGCCGCCGCGTTTCCTGCTATTTGTAGGGATCTGCCGCATCACGCAAGCCGTCTCCCAGAAAGTTGAACGCCAAAATGACAAGAACAACAGGAATGATCGGATAGAGCAGCCAGGGATAGAAGGCGATGACGCTGACGCTTTTTGCCTCGGTCAGCAGAATGCCCCAGCTGGTGATCGGTGGACGAAGGCCGAGGCCGAGGAAGGAGAGCGCGGTCTCCCCAAGGATCATGCCAGGAATTGAAATCGTCGCCGAAGCAATGAGATGCGACATGAAGCCCGGCACCAGATGCCGGCCGATGATGCGCGGCGTGCTGGCGCCCATCAGCTGCGCGGCCTGGACATAATCCTCCTCGCGCAGCGCCAGAAGTTTGGAGCGCACGGCGCGCGCCAGCCCCGTCCAGTCGATGATGCCAAGGATGACGGTGATGCCGAAATAGATGACGATCGGGCTCCAGGTCACCGGCATGATGGCAGCCAGCGCCATCCACAGCGGCAGGCTCGGCAGCGATTGCAGCACTTCGATCAGGCGCTGGACGATGAGATCGAAGACGCCGCCGCGGTAGCCGGCAAGGCCGCCGATGACGATGCCGAGCACGAAGCTGATCGAAATGCCGATCAGGCCGATCGTCAGCGATATCCGCGCGCCGTAAAGAATGCGCGAGAGCACGTCGCGGCCGAGCCGGTCGGTGCCGAGCAGGAACATCTGGCCGCCGATCGCCGGGCAGACCAGATGATAGTTCGACGTGACGAGACCCCAGAATTTATAGGCATCGCCGCGGCAGAAGAAACGGATCGGCTGCACGTCGTTCGGCCTGTCGGAATAGACGCGGTGCAGCGTGTCGAGATCGAGCGTCATGCCGCGGCCGTAGACGAAGGGACCGACGAAGCTGCCCTTATCGAAGAAATGGACGGCCTGCGGCGGCGCGTGGATGAAATCGACATTGCGCGTGTGCAGGCCGTAGGGCGCCAGGAACTCGACGATCAGGATCATCAGGTAGACGGCGGCGAGAAAGATGCCGGAGATCAAGGCGAGCTTGTGCTGCTTGAATTTCCACCACATCAGCTGCTTTTGCGAGGCGAGATGGATGCGCGATTGCGCCGACGTCATCGATTCGGTCGCAAGCGGATCGAAAGGCGCGGTCGAGACGTAATGCGGAAGCGGCGCGCCGGGTGCGGGAAGGGGCGACATTATTTGGTGCTCCTGCCTTGCAGACGGATGCGGGGATCAAGGAAGCCGAGCGCGATGTCGGAGATCAGCACGCCGATGACGTTGAGGAAGGCCAGGAACATCAGGAAGGAGCCGGCCAGATACATGTCCTGGCTCTGCAGCGCCTTGATGAGCATCGGCCCCGTCGTTTCCAGCGACAGCACGATCGCGACGATCTCGGCGCCCGAGATGATCGACGGCAGGATCGAGCCGATATCGGCGACGAAGAAGTTGAGCGCCATGCGCAGCGGATATTTGACCAGCGCCTTCAGCGGCGGCAGGCCCTTGGCGCGGGCGGTGACGACATACTGCTTCTGCATCTCGTCGAGCAGGTTGGCGCGCAGCCGCCGGATCATGCCGGCCGTGCCGGCCGTGCCGACGATGATCACGGGGATCCACAGATGAGAGAGGATCGACCGCGCCTTCTCCCAGCTCATCGGCGCCGAGATATATTGCTGGTCCATCAGATGGCCGATCGAGATGCCGAACCAGATATTGGCGAAATACATCAGGATCAGCGCCAGCATGAAGTTCGGAACGGCGATGCCGAGCAGGCCGAGGAAGGTCAGCCCGTAATCACCCCAGCTGTACTGGTGCGTGGCCGAATAGATGCCGATCGGAAAGGCGATCAGCCAGGTGAGCAGGATCGTCGTGAAGGAGACGAGCATCGTCAGCCAGAGACGATCGCCGACCACGTCGGAGACCGGCAGCTGGTATTCGAAGGAATAGCCGAAATCGCCGTGCAGCATGCCGCCGACCCAGTAGAAATAGCGCACGATCTCCGGCTTGTCGAAGCCGTATTGTTGGCGCATCTCCTCGATTTCCTGGAGGTTGGCGGTCTCGCCGGAGGCACGCAGCTCGGCGATCTGGCTCTCGAAGAAGTCGCCGGGCGGCAATTCGATGATGGTGAAGACCAGCGCCGAAATGACGAAGAGTGTCGGCACCATGGCGGCGATGCGCCAGAGAATGTATCTGAGCACGCCTCAGGCCTCCTTGTACCAGAATGCATCCGGCATATAGACGCCGAGATAGGAGGTGGGATCGAAGCCGTAGAGCGCTTTCTCCGGCAGGTTCTGCAGTTTGGCGGCGCAAAGAACGGGCTGCAGCGTGCTGTTGATGAGGCCGATCGAGAACACCTGCTGCGTATAGAGCGCCAGCATCTTGTGCCAGATCACCTGGCGCTCCTCGAATTTCGCCGTCGAGCCCCATTGGCTGAGCAGGTCGACCAATTCCGCAGCCTCAGGCAGATCCGGTGCGACCCCCTCCTGGCCGGCGGAAAGGTAATGCATGCCCCAGAGCGGCCATTGCAGCTGATCGTCGAGCGTCGGCGCAAGGCCTGCGGGCGACATGTCGGCCGTCGGCACGCCATTGTCGAGTCCGTACCAGATCGACATCATGATCGAACCGCTCATGGCGCGGTTACGGAAGACGTCGCGCTGCGAGGTCCGGGTATAAAGCGCCAGGCCGATATTGGCCCAGTGGTCGTGCACCAGCTCCAGCACGTCGGTGTCGAGATTGCTCTCGCCGGCGGTCTCGACGGTGATCTCGGCGCGCCGCCCGTCGGGCAGCAGCCGCATGCCGTCGTCGCCGCGTTTGGTCAAGCCGAGCTCGTCGAGCAGACGGTTGGCTTCGTCGGGATCGAACTTCACGAAGGCGTCGGCATATTCCTGCTTGAAGAGCGGGCTGTCGGGCAGGACGGTGTCGGCGCTTGGCGTGCCGAGGCCGTAAAAGGCGACCATGTTGACCTCGTGCCGGTCGATCGCCAGCGACAGAGCGCGGCGCAGTCGCACGTCGCGGAAGAGGCCGCGCCATACCTCGTCGGCACAGTTGAGGTTCGGCAGCAGCGTGATGCGCGAGCCGCGCGCGAGCTTCCAGAGATTGACCTTTACCGGGAAGCGCTTCTCGGCCTCCTTCAGGAAGGTGTAGTCGTTGAAATCGATGCCGGTTACCTGCAGGTCGGCTTCGCCCGCGCCGGCCTTGGCGGCGATGATCGACGAGGAAGAGACGTTGAGGATGAAACGGTCGAGATAGGGAAGCTGCCTGCCGGTCTCGTCGATGCGGTGGAAGAACGGGTTACGCTCGAAGACGAACTGCTCGGACGGCAGCGGCGTCGTATTGCGCCAGGGATCGAGCGTCGGCAGGTTCGGATTTTCCGGACGGTAGGAACGCGCCATCTTGATGTGCAGATCCTGCCACTTCTTGACGCGGTAGGTCTTCATCATCTCGTCCATCTTCGCCTGGTCGGGCTGGAATTTCTTGTGGAACTGCTTGAGATAATGACCGGGGCCGAAGATGACGAGCGGCTGCGGCCCGGCCAGCGTCGGCAGGAACATCGGGTTGGGTTTTTCCCAGGTGTAGCGCACGGTCAGCGGATCGAGCATTTCGAAGCGCGGCAGGCTGCCGTGCGGACGAAGCTCCAGCGCGCCGCCGCCGGGCGTCAGCTTGTCGTTCAGGATGACGTCTTCCCACCAGTAGCGGAAATCGTCGGCCGTGAACGGCTGGCCGTCGGACCATTTATGGCCCTCGCGCAGCGTGAAGGTGAAGACCGTGTCGTCCTCGGACTGGAAGGAAGCCAGGATGTCCGGCTGGAACTGCAGGTGCTTGTTGTAGCCGACCAGGCGGGCATAGCCGTAGATCGTCATGAAGCGGATGTCGCGTTGGCTGCCGATAATGGTGCGCACCGTACCGCCGTAGGCACCGGGTTCGAGCCCCATCTCCTTGAGATTGACGATACGCGGGCGGGCGGGAATGCGCTCGGCCATCGGCGGCAGGCTGCCTGATGTCAGCCGCTCCTTGAGGAATTCCGGCTCGCTGGCCTGTCCGGCGCGAAGCACCGCGGGCGCGATCGCAGCACCGACGAGGCCGCCGAGAAAGACGCGACGCGTCACCATCAGCGCAACTCCCTGATATCGGCGCCCTTGCGGGCGCGCACCAGATGGCCGTCGCCGAGATCGGCATAGGAAAGCTCGGAAGCGTCGTCGTGCTCGGCGGTGAAGGTCGCGCCCCAGTTCTGCTTGTCGGCGGCGCCGTTTTCCCTGAGCGCCTTGAAATCGAGCGGCCGGTCGAGATCGGGGAAGGGGACGGCGGCGAGCAGCGATTTCGTATAGGGGTGCACCGGATCGCGCAGGATGATCTCGCGCGGCGCGATCTCGACGATGCGGCCCTTGCACATCACGGCGATGCGGTCGGCCATGTAATCGACGACGGCGAGATTGTGCGAAATGAACAGATAGGTAAGCCCCAGTTCCTTCTGCAGGTCCTTCAACAGGTTGAGGATCTGCGCCTGCACGGAGACGTCGAGCGCCGAGACCGGCTCGTCGAGGATGACGAGCTTCGGGCCGAGCGCGAGTGCGCGCGCGATCCCGATGCGCTGGCGCTGGCCGCCCGAAAAACTGTGCGGGTAACGGCTGAGATAACGCTTGTCGAGGCCGATCGCCGCCATCAACCCCTCGACCTTGCGCTTGCGCTCGTCGCTGTCGCCGCGGTCATGGATCTCGAGCGGTTCACTCAGGATGTTGCGCACCGTCATGCGCGGCGAGAGCGAGGAGACCGGGTCCTGGAACACCATCTGGATCTTGGTGCGCATGTCCTGCAGTTCGGAGCCCTTGACGGAGAGGACGTCGACGACCTCCTTGCCGTCGTTAAACACCACCGCGCCGCTGTCCGGGGTGATGGCGCGCATCAGGATCTTGCTGAGCGTCGTCTTGCCGCAACCGGACTCGCCGACCAGACCAAGACATTCGCCGCGCCGGATGTCGAAGCTGACGTCGTCGACGGCCCGCAGGACGGTGGCTTCATGCTTGCCGAAGAAACCGCGCTTGCGCGTCTTGTAGGTCTTCGAGAGGTTGGCGACGGATAGCAGGATGCCCGGCGCCTCCGCCTGCAGCGGCTTCTTCTTGCCGACCAGGGCTTCGAGATTGACCGTTACATCGCGCAGCGCTTTCAGCCGCTCGCCGGGTTTCATGTCGAAATGCGGAACGGCGGCCATCAGGCCCTTGAGATAGGAATGCTGCGGATTGCGGAAGATCGCCTCGACCGGTCCCGCTTCCATGATCTCGCCGTGATAGATGACGACCACCTCGTCGGCCATGTTGGCGACGATGCCGAGATCGTGGGTGATGAGCAGCATCGCCATGCCGAGCTTGGCCTGCAGCTCGCGGAGCAATTCCAGGATCTGCGCCTGGATCGTCACGTCGAGCGCCGTCGTCGGCTCGTCGGCGATCAACAGCGCCGGCTTGCAGATCAGCGCCATGGCGATCATCGCGCGCTGGCGCATGCCGCCGGACAGTTCGAACGGATACATGTCGTAGGTGCGATGGGGGTTGGAAAAGCCGACCAGGCCGAGCATCTCCTCGGTCTTTTCACGGGCTTCCCGCTTGTCGGCTTCGGTATGGATCAGCAGCACTTCGCTGATCTGGTTGCCGATCGTATGCAGCGGCGAGAGCGAGGTCATCGGCTCCTGGAAGATCGTCGCCATGCGCCGGCCACGCAGGTCGCGCATTTCCTCGCTGTCGCGCGGAAAGGACAGGATATCGGTCGTGGAGCCGTCGAGCGGATCGGTGAACAGGATGCTGCCCGTGGCCTTGGCCGGATTGGGCAGGATCCCCATGATCGACTGGCTGATCACCGATTTTCCCGAGCCGGATTCACCGACGAGAGCGGTGACCTTACCCGGAAGAATGCGAAGATTGGCTTGTTTTACGACCCGTAACCGGTCACCGAAAACCGAGAAGGAGACGTCGAGATTTTCAATACGCAACAGATCGGCTGCAGACGCCATACCAATGAAATTCCCCAGTCTTCTATGTTCCCGTTAAGTCACACTATCGTACCGCAAACGGGGTGTCTAGCTGATGACAATCATAGAAAAACCCCCACGTCCCGCCGAAGTTCCCAAGGCGTGACGCGCGGATTATGACAAGGGTTCTAGGCTGTTACTGGATGAATTTCTCCATGCTGGTGCGCTCGACATGTTTCTTGGCGTCGCGATGCAGGAGAATGACCTGCTCGGCTTCCGAAAGTCCGTTCTGCACGGCCTCGCGGAAGCTCTCGTCGACGTTGATCGCCGGCGCCGGCGCGCGCGGCTGCAGCACCGTCACCTTCTGGCGGATGCCGCGCAGCTTCTCTTCGCCGAGCGTCGTCCACTCGCCGCCGCAATAGCCGGCGAAGGCCTGGCTGGCGACGACCTCGCGGCCGTATTTCTTGGTCAGGATCTGCAGACGTTGAACCTCGTTGACCGCCGAGCCGAAGGCCGAGAAGGTCAGGCGGTCCTTGAGGCCGACATTGCCGAACATGACGTTGCCGACATGCAGGCCGATGCCGTAGCCGACCCTGGTCAGGCCCTTCTGCTCGCGGTCCCTGTTGAGTTCGGCGACCCGCGCCTGCGCCTGATGCACGGCCGAAAGCGCCGCCTCGCAGGCAATTTTCGATGGGTCCTTGTGGCGTCCGCAAGGATAGACGGCGAGAAAGCCGTCGCCGAGGAAACTCAGGATCTCGCCGCCATTGCGGTTGAACGGGGCGGCGATCGCGTCGAAGAACTGGTTCAGCGTGTCGATATAGGCCTGGCGGCCTTCCTTTTCGGCATAGACGGTGGATTCGCGCATGTCGCCCATGACGAGGGCGGCGCGGATCGTCTCACCGTCGCCGCGGCGGATCTGGCCGTTCAGCACCCGCTTGCCGGCGTCGCCGCCGAGATAGGTGGTCAGCATGTTGTTGGCGAGCTTGCCGAGCACCGCCATCTTGGCGGCGACCGCCAGATGGTTCTGCATCCTGAGCAGCGCATCGATCATGTCGTCGGAAAAGCCGGTATTGTGGTCCGTCGACCAGGAACCCATCATGCCCTGCACCGAGCCGTCGCCAAAGGGCTGCACGAAGGCCAGATAGTCGGTGATGCCGTCCTTGCGCAGGTCCTCGAAAATCGGAAATTCGTTCGGCCCATCCTGGATCAGCCGGCGGCGGATGTGCTGCAGATTGTTGTCGAGCAGGTAATAATATGGGCTCTGCAGGAAGCGGTCCGGCTTTTGCCCCGCGGGCATGCGAAAGCCCTCGATGGTGACGCCGCTGGCGCGCCGCCAGGTGAAGCTCAGCGCATCGTAGAGCGGGTGCAGCATCGAAAAGGAAAGATGCACGCGCGCGAGCGGCAGGCCCGCGGCAGTCAGCCTTTCGCAAAAACCGCGGACAATGTTTTCAAGCTCGTCTCCGGCCAGCGAAGAGTTCGTCAGCCATTCAGCGACCCGGTCCAACAGGATGGACGACACGCTGGATTCGATCGTGCTCATTCTCGGTATGATCCTCATAAGGCACGCCATCCCCAAGAGCCAAAAGTCCCCCCGGCCGGCCCATTTTCATGCGCAGGTCACAAGGAAATCAGGATGTACGAGCGGTATTATTGTGTCAACGGATCCGCCGAAAGCCCGGCGGCGGCGCCCCTCGACTCCCCATGGCGGGATCGGACGGGTAATCCTTTCCAGGTGGTTCAATATCGAAAGTCAAAATAGGGATGCTGCAAGTGCGAAACAATGGGATCTATATTTTTTTGTGCGCTGAAGTTGCAGCAAACAGCATGGCCTGAGTCATTTCCGCAACACCCGACCAAGGGCGTTGTGCTGTTAGGAGATCGGCTGACGAGGGGCAGTCATCGACGCGAACAGGACAGCAGCACCGCCAGCGTGAGAGGAAGATCCGCGCCTGGGTTTAATTTGCCTGGATCATGCATTAGATCAACCTTCTCTTCCCCGTTTGAAAGATCCCGCCTTGGCCAGCTCCTCCTTCGATACGCTTTTGCAGAAGATCGAAACTCGCACGGCTCGCGCCGGCATCATCGGGCTTGGCTATGTCGGCCTGCCGCTGGCGATGGCGGTGGCGCGCAGCGGCTTTGCTGTCACCGGCTTCGACATCGACCCGGGCAAGATGGTGGCGCTCGATGCCCGCCGCTCCTATATCGACTCGGTGACCGACGCAGCACTTTCGGCCGAGATCGATGCCGGCCGCTTCAAGGCGACGAATGATTTCGCCGGACTTGCCGAATGCGACGTTGTCATCATCTGCGTGCCGACGCCGCTCACCAAGCATCGCGATCCCGACCTTTCCTTCGTCGAGGCGACGTCGCGCTCGATCGCCGCGCATTTGCGCCCCGGTCAGCTCGTCGTGCTGGAATCGACCACCTATCCCGGCACGACCGATGACGTGGTGAAGGTCATTCTCGAAGGCACCGGGCTGAAATCCGGCTCGGACTTCTTCGTCGGCTTCTCGCCGGAGCGCGAGGATCCCGGCAACCAGCATTATCATACCGCCACGATCCCGAAGGTCGTCGCCGGCGACGGGCCCGAGGCGCTGGCGCTGATGAAGGCATTCTATGGTGCGGCGGTATCCTCGGTCGTTCCCGTCTCTTCGAATGCGACGGCCGAGGCCGTGAAGCTCACCGAAAACATCTTCCGCTCGGTCAATATCGCTCTCGTCAACGAACTGAAGACCGTCTACGCGGCCATGGGCATCGACGTCTGGGAAGTCATCGACGCCGCCAAGACCAAGCCCTTCGGCTACATGCCGTTTTATCCCGGCCCCGGCCTTGGCGGTCATTGCATCCCGATCGATCCCTTCTACCTCACCTGGAAATCGCGCGAATACGAGCTGCCGACCCGCTTCATCGAGCTCGCCGGCGAGATCAATTCGGCAATGCCGCGTTATATCGTCGGCAAACTTGCCGAAGCACTCGACATCCGCGCCGGCAAGGCGCTGAGCCGCAGCAGGGTGCTGGTGCTCGGGCTCGCCTATAAGAAGAACGTCGCCGATATCCGCGAGAGCCCGTCGCTGCGGCTGATCGAGATCATCGAGGAGCGTGGCGGACACGCGGACTACCATGATCCCTTCGTCGCCGAGATACCGCCGACGCGCGAATACCAGGCGCTGAAAGGCCGGAAGTCGGTGACGCTGACGCCTGATACCATTGCCGGCTATGATGCGGTGCTGGTCTCGACCGATCACGACAGGGTGGATTATACGGCGCTCGCAAATAGCGCCCCGCTGATCATCGACACGCGCAACGTCTTCAACCGGCTCGGACTTTCGGCCGATCACGTCATCAAGGCATGATGGAAACGCCTTTGCTCGGAATCGATTCAAGGGCGAAAGATCCGAGCCAACATGTAGCGCACGTCATCAGCGTACACCGCCAATCATAGAAATCATTGAGCTTTCTGGAACGTGCGAGCACTTTCCCGTGCACCCTGCCGGACAACAGCGTGCACTGGGGCCGTCCTGCTTGGCATCAGCGTAAACTGCCGCAATTGACGCGATTTCGGAGCGCCAGCTGCCCGATCTCACCTTGACACGTCAGGATGGTGCGAGCCTTTCGAACCGTCCTCCGATAACGAGATCCCCTCTGGACCTCCACGTCTCCGTATCCTCCAGAGAAGGCCTTTAGCTTCGCGGATAAGGGTATGCGGGGCCTGACGCTCTGATGATTTCGAGTGCTTCCTCAACGTGCTCGTGTCGAAGCTGGAGCCTTGGGTTCGGGATGGTGTCGCCAGGTTTCGGAGCAAGCAGACCGTTGTGAAAGTAGTCGGGACGATCACGCACCAGCTGGGGGTCAATACGGGATATGTCGTGCTTCAGGAGATTGTTGAGACGGTTGAGATTTTCGAGCTGGGGACTGACAGGAAAACTGCTTCTATCGCGCAGGGCGTAAAAGTTGGCATATCCTTGAATCCCGGACCAGACTTTCGCCGAACGCTCCCAATAGTGATACGTGGTCATAATGAAGGCTTCCCGCACCAGAGAGACCTGCAAGAACGCACTTCTCGCTGCTTCGGCCCGCGTGATCTCGATTGAATCGATCAAGGTCCCGTCTTCATCGTAGACGCGCCCGTCGATACCCATTCGATCCCAGTCATCATACGCTTGCGCCGCATCCGCATGTGCTTTCTCAAGCGTCGCGGCGGATGCTCGATACGCATCGCGGATGTGGTTGATCCCAGTCTGGAATTGGAATGCTCTGAAACTTTCTGGAATTCTAGCCATATGTCCTTGCCTAGGTTCATGAGCAATGGAAGGGCGGGGTGTGCGAATCCTTTGCTGGTTTCGCACCGATGGTTCGCTGACCTCGGCGCCATGTCAAATTGATCGAGTCTACAACTCGAAGCCGACGATCCCGCGATGGTGCCTTTACGCGCCGGCCGTGGTCGAGGCCGAAATCAGGGAGAAGATCAGTGGCATCAGGAAAGACAGCCCCCGCGCGCGTTCCCTTGAGAAGGCGCGGAAAGCAAGGGAGGAGCGGGAGGAGCGTCAGATGACAAGGGACCCTCCATGGGGACGTAGCCGATCATTGCATTCGAGGCGGGCTCGTCGGTCCGATAGATCCGATTGTCGGCAAACTGCGATTGCCGAGGATCGAATCCTTGGCCACAATCGGCGCTACCGATCAAAGCGTGTGGTGTGTCATCCTCAAGCATGTCGCGCAACCGAGAAAGAATGGCCTTGCCGAAATTTGATGTGAGAGACACCGAAACTCAGCTTCGCAACTACCTTAACAACAACAAATACAAGCAAGAAATGTTGGCAGCTGAGATGCTGCGGGTCAGCGATCATTTCGCGAATGTCGTGACCCAACAGACCAGCGGTGCACGTGACGATCAGACTCGATAGGTGCTTGCCGCACGGTCGCTTCCAACCCGGCTCCAATTTTAGATTTTCTTCCTCTTTACATTGAAGGCCTTCGGCAGCTGTATCGGCCGCGGAGACGACAGCCTTGAGATGTTTCCTACCAGGCTGCTGTTGCTGCGAATGATCTTCCAGATCGAGTTGCTCAATGTCCGCCTGCTAAACACCCTGTGCGCCTCCTCTGCATCAGGGAGCATGAAATGTCCCTTGATCCAATGAGCGACGGCTGATTGGCCCTCTTCATCGCAAGCAATCAGTACGGCCACCAAGACCCTTGCATATATGTCGGGTCTGCTCCTTATGAGGTTTTCAAGTAGGATCGAGATGGCCTTCAGACGGACATGGTGGGGAAGCTCCTTAACTTCCAGAACTGCATCCGTAAACCGAACGACAACGCCCATATGAGCGTAGATGTCAGCCGATGCCGTTCCAATGTAAGCGGCTAGTGCCTTGAAGTCCGCGACGGCAGTCTCGTCGCCGGACTTGAGTGCCTTCAATAGGAGCACATCCTCGATGGACACATGCCCATGGCGGAGCCGCGCCAGTGCGACGATTTTGGCCACGCACTCGTCGTAGGTCATAAGCCCCAGGCGAGCCGCAGATTCGAGAGCAGGCTGCAGCCACACGCCCTGGATCGGCCAGATCCCGCGAGCAAGCGTCCGATAGTTCATGTCCTCGCTCAACAGCACGTAGCCGTTCGCGGCAAGTGCCGCAGGATCGAGCACACCTGAACCGAAGTTCTCCACCGCGATTTCTACCGACTGCTTTCGGTCGTTCGCGAAATCACCCGTGATCTCCGGCGCGGAAACAGGGAGCACTTCGCAATATTCCCGGATTTTCTTTTCGCGACCCTCGATGACTTTGCGGCGATTCAGTTCCTCCTCGCGCGAGGTCTCGTGCTTCAGGAACTCTCCGTCATGAAATACAATAGAGAACGACTTTCCAGGTTTCTCGAAACCTCTCAGAAGGAGGAGGTCGTCATGGACAGCTTGTGGAACGTAGAGCGACCCGAACAACTCTTTTAGAATAGGAAGAACGTCGAGTGCAGCAGCGACCCACGCTGTATAGGTGTCGAGCACAGCGCCAGATGCTCGACGTTGTTCGATAACAGCAAATGCCTCGGCACGTTCCTGACTGCTACCGAAGCATGTTCTGATCTCCATTCCGAGCGAACGGATGTATTCGGCAAAACTGATTGACTCCTTCTTCATCCGGCCGGACAGGAATGCGAGTGGCAACCCATCTGCGTACTGTTTGGCAAATTGCTTGTTTGCCTCCGCCTGCTGTTTGACGAGGTCCAGCATCGGTTGGATGTCGTTATCCTTCATGGTGTAGGAGTAGACGCCGTTCTCATCCGGAAACTGGGTTTCGAAATTATGTCCGATATCCCGAGCTGCCTGAGACCACCGATGGCGGACTTCCTTTACGGTCCAGGCAATCTGCCCACCTACGTCGCGGGATACCGTGAACGATTCCCCGATCGACTTACCCATCGCCTGCGACACAACAGGATGTGTTGCGGGATAAACGCCGTTGGGTATCGATACGTCTTCACCGACAATGAACGTGAACGGATGACCAGCATGGTCTTCCAATCGAACCCAAGCATCGACTGTGACGACAGAAGGGTGAGGAATATGCTTATAGGATCGCTCATTGATCACCATCCCGAACAGCGTCAGGGCGACGTCCGGCCGATCACGGTGAGCCATGTAGAGGCGGTAAACCTCTGTTAGAGCTTCGGGAATCCGACCAATCTCGTGCAGGACCTGGGCGGCCGACAATTTGTCTCTCGTCCCGCCCTCGAAGGTGAGAACGTCGTTCTTCCTAAGAAACTCTTTAATCCTGTCGAGGCGTCCGCGTCGCTGAAGCGTCATAGCGAGCAGATTGAACGTGTCCAGTCGTTGCACGTCTTTCAGGAGTGAACGAGCAGCAGCCTCCGCTTTAGGCATGTCGCCCGCGTTGAAGAGCATGACTGCTTCGAAATGTCGGTAGAACTGATCTTTCCGCAGGTTCTGATTGAGATCTTGATAAAATCGTGCGCCTTGGCCAGTTTGCGGCACCTCAAACGCCAACGCCACCGCGAGATCTCGCAGTTCATCGGAATCGCGAGTTTCGTCGACCGCACCGAGATAATGCTCCGCGGCGTCCCGCCATTTTTGGCGGCGAAACGCGTGCTTGGCGACGCTTATCCGCGAGGTCCAGTGCGACGTCTCGGTAAGCGCTTCTCGGGCGTTGTCGTAGGCTGTTTCCGCTATGGTCGGCGCTCCGAACGCCATACACATATCCGCCGCAAGGATGCTCGCTCTAGGATCATTGGCAGCACCCGCCACCGGAGCTTCGAGATCGCCAGCGGATGGGATTCCTCCCGCCCCCTTCCACACTCGGCACATGTTGATTGCAGTACGATAGACAGCCCTTTCCGGAGGATCGACCGTATCGACGTTGGAATCAGGCAATTCTGCGATCAGCTTCCAATCTGCCTTGCGGAGGGCCAATTGAAGCTTGAGCATCGACGCGATCGCGCTGTTCTCCAGCAAAGGTGCCAGCTCATCCGCGAGTTCACTTCCAGCCTCATATGCGGCTATGGCTGCTCTCGCGAGCACATCCTGATCTCGTTCGACGTACTGACGCTCCTTCTCGATGACCGCTAGTGCCTCGGGGTAGCTATCAAGCAGCCTCAGGGCGACTAGCCAGTTGGCAAGGACCACAAAATCGTCTTTTCCTACAGCGGCGTCGCCTCGGACTACTTCCTGCCAGATATCTCGGTATGTCTCGGCCGAAGCCTCGATGTGACCGCGCAGGGCGAAAGGCAGGGTACCCGTCTTCCAGCTATCTGCAGCCTTGCCAGCCTGATCCAAGAACGAGTCCGCAAAGAATTGTCTTGCGTATCGGCTTTCCGGAAATAGCGAGCGGGCGCGGGCCGCCTTTTCTCGCCAGATTTTGTTCCCATGAATTCGATAGAACTGCACTTCCGCAACAACGACGCCTTCAGTCGTCTGGTGCCGCTCGGGAACTAGAGACAGGGGCTGCTCCCGAACACCGTTCTGCGCGGCGGCCTGTATGACATGCCCCCACAACGCTTCGTCAGCAACGTCAGCTTCGAACTGCTCTCTTCCGGTCTCGAGCACCTTAGGGAAGTCTCGGAGAAGCAGGTGAGCCAAGGCTCGGTTCGAGATGGCCTTTGGCTCGTCGGGCGCGCAATCGCATGCTTCGAGGAGTAGTTTGCAACCCCGCTCAATATCGTCAAGCGCAATGAAGCAGGCAGCAATATTTGCCTTGATGCGAAATAGAATGCGATCCGAAGCAACCGAACCGACGTCCTTGAGCATCTTTTCGAATAAGGGCAGCGCCGTTGTGGGGCGTCCGCCCTGCTGGATGGATCGATATCCATCTATCTGCTGGTCGTAAACCTTATCGATTTCGTTCCCCGCAGATGCATCATCGACGCCATCGAGAAGCATAACACCGTTCGACTTATTGACCGCCGCCCAGATCTTCTTGAGGTAGAATGCATTCGTAGACCGCTCATCGGTCATCATTTCGATGACATTATCGAGCTTGTCGGAGTGCTCCTGAGACCGGAGACCATAGTCAGGCTGAAAGATCTTGATGAGATCAGGATACGGCAGCAGCGCGTCGCAGATGCGCCCCCAACCCCAAATCTTGTAAGGAACCGAACGCCCGGTCTTCTGAAGTAAGTCGAGACAGAGTTCGCGGGCGAGCTGCTCCATCGCCGCGTCGTTGTTGGCCGTCGTTAAAAGGTAAAATTCCTTGATCGGGGGGACGAAAGTCAGAGCTTGCTCCCACTCGTCCCGAACCTCCTTCTCTTCCAGATCCTGGCCAAAGCCCTTTTGTTTGCACTGAACACCGACAATGTGCTCTACGTTGTTGTTGCGCCACCCCCAAACATCGACGCCCTTCTGAGGCTGTCCGCGACGACCGTTCTTCTCCATTTCGGTCGCGTTGATCATCTTCGCTCCCAACTCCATGCAGAGCGTTTCGAAGACTGCGTAGCTGTCGGGACGATTTAGTTCTGTACCTGCAGTATATGCCATTGATGCCTGCGTGGGGTGGTGTCGCAACACTTCCACGTAAGCGTGCAATATTTCGATGATTTTGCCAATCGGTTCTTTCTTCGTTCCTCGACTAAAACGGACAGTTTTGGCATCCGTCCCCAACAATCTTCACCGAGACAAGGTCCTTGACGCCTCCCTCGATGTTCTATATTCGTTCGCGTCCATGATCACCTTCGCACGCACCTCGTTCCGAATACGCTGACCGATCCCGGCTTCGCCCGGTGTCGCCCAGTTCTGCGTTTCGATTTCGAGGGATGCCATGAAGAGTATCCATGATGGCCGCAGGAGCGATGACGCTCCACGCCCGGTCACGCTACCCGCAATTTCACATACTGAAGCCACGATTAAAAGCGTCGGCCCCGTGCTCTTTCGCTCCGAGCACGCGCGCAATTTCGCTTGCCTGCTCGATCTCGATCCCGAGGTTGTTCAATGGAGTTCGGCGCCGCCATTGCTTCGGGACGGCAACGATGAATACCAGCTCGACTTCGTTGTCATCACCGATGCCGGATCCTTCCTGATCGATGTCGGCCGCGAAGAGCCACGAACGCCGCCATGGGTCACGTCACTTGCCGAATCCATGGGGCATCAATATCGACCCGTTGCCATGGCCGACTTCGAAGGCAGCTTCCGTCTCCGGAACGCCAAGGATCTCTTGCGCTATGGTTTCTACAGGCCGCCGCTCGGCGACAGGATTCGTCTCCTTGCGGCACTGGACGACATGGGGTCGCTTACGGTCGCGGAATGCATGTCCGCGGTCAGGGAAGGGCGGCCGATGCCGACGGTGGCCGCGCTGATCCTTCAAGGATTCCTGGAGATCGATCTGGACGATGCCCTGATCGGTCCTGATACCCAGGTTCGCCGGATACGGAGCTGACGTGACGCGCTGACGCGCAGGATCCAACGTCACCATTCAGCTTTTCCGGGAACACAAAAATGAGAATTTCTCGCACTCGGCAGGGATACAGCCTGCCCGAATACATTGCCTATGCAGGAATCTGCGGTGCCATCCGCCCCTATGCGCGCGCCGACCGCTTCGCCGTGGCTCTCGTCCTCTCGAAATGGGAGGAGAAGAGCACCTACCTGAGAGCCGCTGCCGCCTATCTGAATCCTAGAGCCGACTTTCGCATTTCGGATCGGGTCTACGTGGGCGACGCCAAGGAGGAGACATACGACACGATCCTGGACGACTTCGCGAACAAGCGAACCATCGTCCTGTTCAAGGACGAAGAGGACGTCCCCAAAGACATCGCGCTCGCATTCGATGCCGTCGTGCGGGTCGATGCGCCGTCAGCGCGGCAGGTGCGTGGCGTCGTAAAAGTGGGTCTACGGCCTCGACATCACCCCAGACGAGGCCGGAGTCCTCGCCCGTAGCAACTGGAGGCGGCTGAAGCTCGCCGTCATGCGTGGCCGTCCAATGTCGAGGGTGCTGGCGACACTCGAGAAAATTGATGCTCTCCACGCAGACGGAAATGGCCGCCCCGTAAAGGGTCCCGTCATTCCTCATGAGGCGACCTTGGACGACATGGCAGGCTACGGCGACGCAAAGGACTGGGGGCTGGATCTTGCCCGCGACATCGCCGACTGGAGAACTGGCTCGATCTCCTGGGAAGAGGTCGACAAGGGGATCTTGTTGTCCGGACCGCCGGGTGTCGGGAAGACCATCTTCTCACGAGCGTTGGCGGCAACATGCGGAGTGGAGCTGGTCGTCGCTTCCTATGCCAAGTGGCAGGCCCGAGGGCACCTCGGGGACTTCCTGAAGGCTATGCTGGCAAGCTTTGCGGAAGCAAAGAAGAAGGCGCCCTCGATCTTGTTCATTGATGAACTCGATGCCTTCGGTGAAAGAACTGCGGGCGGCACTGATAACTCCAGCTACGACGTGAAGGCCATCAATGGTCTGCTGGAGCAGCTTGATGGCCTTGATGGCAGGGAAGGGGTCGTGGTCGTCGGCGCCTGTAACCATCCCGAATGGATCGACGCCGCAATCACCAGGCCGGGGCGGCTCGATCGGCATGTTCGAATTCCGGTGCCGGATCTTGAAGCCCGCGCCGGGATCTTTCGCATGCATCTCCGTGGCGCTCTCTCCGATGGCGAGCACATGGCGTTCGCAGAAGCCACCGAAGGCATGACAGGGGCTGCCATCGAGCAGATCGTCCGGGAGGCCCGCCGCACCGCCAGGAAGCGTCGACAGCAACTGTCCGCAGAAGATGTATTTCGTCACGTTCCTCCGATGGTCGTCATGCCGCCTCAAGTCGTTCGCGTGAACGCCATCCATGAAGTCGGGCATGCCGTGGTGGGCGCCGTCCTCGGCATGAACCTCGAAAAGGTCTCCATCTCGAAGACACTCAGGCTCGCGCCACAGCACCAGTCGGTCGGGAGGGCCGTGTTCAAGCGCAATCCCTGGGCGCGCAGGACGAAGGAACACTATCTCGATATCATCGCCATGACGGTCGCAGGCATGGCCGCGGAACAGCTATTTCTCGGTTGCTGGGACGATGGCGCTTCCGGCGGGGCTGGATCCGATCTTCACGAGGCGACGATGACGGCCATCGCGTTGGAGCGGTCGTTCGGCATGGGGCAGAAGCTTGCCTCCTACGGTCCGATTGACGACAAGATCGCCAGTGATATCAAGTCGCTTGATGCAGCGCTGATGGCGCAGGTCGACGCAATTCTCCGGAAACAGCTCGAGCGCGCGATGACGATCCTGGAACGACATCGGGATGCATGCGTCAGGCTCGCCGCCGAGTTAGTCGAGCGAGGCGAGCTGCCAGGCAGAGAGGTTTTGGACGCGCTGGATGAGGGCGGCGAGCAAGGAAATCCTGTGGTTCGGGGTTATGGATAAGAGCCGGCGGCGACCATTGACCGCTGTGGATGGCGTCTGGCATGACGGTTGACCAAAGGGGATCCCGATGAAAGACATGCGCCACCTCGATCACATTTGGGAGCGTCTCGGTGCGATGGCCGATGGATCTGCAGGGTCGGCCGCCGTGCAGCTTACGACGATAGGCGACACTGGCTTTCCAGGCTTGCGAACGGTCATTCTCCGCGACGCGAACTTCGATCAGGCAACGGTCTCCTTCGTCACGGACATCCGGTCGACGAAGGTCAAGCACATCCGAAATCATCCGATGGTCAGCGCGATTGCCTATGACCTCGAGAGCCGTGTTCAAATCACGCTACTTGGCAGAGCGGCGGTCGTGGAGAACGAGGACGCCCGGCGCTCGATGTGGGATCGGCTTAAACCGCATACCCACAAACAGTTCGAGGCAGCCTTGCCGCCTGGAATTTCACTGTATGATGACGGCAGACCGGTGTCGTGGGAGGACGACACCGGTCCAATGGAGCCCTACGAACGCTTCGCGCTCATCTCAATCTCAGTTGCCAGCGCCGAATGGCTAAACGTCTCTGGCGATGAAAAGATGAGGTTTATCTTCTATCGGGATCGGCGGCCGAAATGGCATGGATCGAGGTTCTCACGTTGATTTCGAAACGCGGGCTCGATATGCGGGTCATCATGAAATCACGATCACCGGGTCGGCGGAGAAATCAGCCGGACGGCCGTGAGAGCGAGCTATGGGCTCCGGGACAGCGGTGAAAGACCCGTCCTCCTGGAGTTTCGTCCCACTTTTCCTATGAACAGCCGCTTCATTCCCCGAGGAATTCAAGCAATTCGCCATTGATTTTGTTGACCTCGTGGATGGCCTCACGAAGGTGATATCGTGCTTCCTCGGTGTCCGAATCCGGTTGATTGCTGTCTTCTTTTTGCACGAGATGCATGTCGTTGAGCTGGGAAACGAATGCAACGCGAGCCGAAGAGCTGGCCATCCTAACGAGGAGGGCAGCTATCGTGGCCTTCTCGAGTAATTCTTTGCGATCTTGTGATGTCATATGTGGGACCTCCTGCCAAAAAAAGTACGGTTTCGGCAGGAAAGAAACAAAACCAAAGCAGATGGTCCCGTCGAACGCCCTCGCCGCAATCACTAGGACGACGAGGATGATGCCGAGCAGGCCCGCAAGACCCATGCCCCAAATCATGCCGACGCCCATCATGTCGTTCATCATCGCGTCCTCCTTTCATTCGGCTGCCTCGAGCCTGCGCTCGTCCTCCGCGACGAAGGCGCCCTCCGCGGATGCGGCCGGCAGCCGCCATCCCTTGACCAGCCCATAGACCGCCGGGATGACGATCAGCGTCAGCAGCGTCGACGACACCATGCCGCCGATCATCGGAACGGCGATCCGCTGCATGATCTCCGAACCCGTGCCAGTGCGCCAAAGGATCGGTACAAGACCTGCCATGATGGCGACGACCGTCATCATCTCCGGACGGACGCGCTCCACCGCACCGACCATGATGGCCCGGTTGAGATCCAGCCTGGAGAAGGAACGGCCTTCCTTTTCACAGGCTTCGCGTTGTTCCTTCATGGCGTGGTCGAGATAGATAAGCATGATCACGCCAGTCTCGGCCGCCACGCCCGCAAGAGCGATGAAGCCGACGGCGACCGCGACCGAGGCGTTGAAGCCCATCCACCACATCAGCCAGATGCCACCGACCAGCGCGAAGGGCAGGGACAGCATGACGATCATTGTCTCGGTCAGTGCCTTGAAGTTCAGGTAGAGCAGCAGGAAGATCAGCGCCAGCGTCAGGGGTGCGACGATGGCAAGCCGCGCCTCTGCCCGTTCGAGATATTCGAACTGGCCGCTCCAGGCGACAGAATAGCCGGGCGGCATCTGAACGCTTTTGGCGACCGCCTGCTGGGCTTCGGCGACATAGCCGCCGAGATCGCGGTTGGCGATGTCGACATAGATGTAGACAGCGAGCTGGCCGTTCTCGGTGCGGATGGTCGTCGCTCCGCGTGTGAGCTTGACATCGGCCACTTCACGGCGCTCCCGGTATTGGAAGCCGGGTTCACGGAGATGTGTTGTCGCAGACGGTGGGGCGGATACAGATATCCGGGCCAGCTAGGCTCGCCGCGCTCTCGGTAGATGCTTTTCCGGATTAAATGCCATCGGCTTGACTCTCGGCAAGGCCAGAGAAGAAATCCCACCGCGAGAACCTTCTCAAGTTGTCGAACTCATTGAAGAAGGTTCCGCCGGCTTCGCGCACGTGGAGCTGGAGCTGGATGCGATCGGTCTTCGCGACATGCGGAAGCTCCACACCGAAGAGCTTCTGAAGGCGATCATCAAGCTCCATGGCGACCAGCTCGTCGTCGCACAGGAATTCGATCCGCAGCTCGTAGAAGTCGATTTCTTCGTCCGACGACCAGTTCGCGAACATCGCCCTGATCCTTCCATGGATCGGGTCGCCTTCGAACTTCGCCTTGAGGATCTTCTCTATCGCGGTATCGAATCCATCCTTCCGGAAGAACTCGACGAGGTTGTTCGGCAGGGCCGCCCTCGCATAGGTGCTGGCGATCCACCGACCGATCCTTTCGCCAGTGCCGATCGTCGAGACAGGCCCGTCCGGCGCCAGATCCATAAGGTGCGTGCGGTCGATGAAGCGGCGGGCGTTGATATCGACCACGTACGCGACTTCCGCGCCTCCCTCCGTCAGCGGGATGGTGAGCTTGCGCATGTTCTTTCCGCGCGCCCCGTCGGAGTTCGCCCGGTAGGCCTCTTCAGAGCGGTCCAGCGTTGTAATTTCAACCAGCGGATCCTTCTCGAGATCAACGCTCACGACAGTGCAGGATTGCGTGAGAACAACGACGAGCGTTCCCTCTGGGAAGCCCGCCTGTTCCGCCGCCCTTCCGCGGACGTGGAACGTAGACCCTTGCCGCCATCCCAGATCAAGGATTCTGCGCGCTTCCGCTTCACCGAATGCTGTCATCTCAACTCCCAGACACCGTCACCCAAGAGATGAGATCAAGTCCGATCGAAGTCGACGATCGGAATTTCATCGAGGAGCGCATTGCCTCCGCGGGCGGATGGCATGGCGGCAGAATCCTGTGCTGCGTAGCGCCGGATGGCGGATGCGAAGGTGGCAAGATACTTTTCGGTCGCCGCGGCGTCGATCGCCGGTGCAGTGAGCAGGCTTTCGAGCGTCACCGATGAGCGATCCTTTGTATTCCACAACCGATGAGCCGTCTTCAGGTGTGTGCCGAAGGCCGACTTCAGTATCGGGTAGACCAGCGCGAGCCTGTCGACTGCATCCCGGCGGGGCTGCGCATCTTTCATCCACGCGTAGACGGTCTTCCGCTCCACCCGCATGATGCTGGCGATGATGCTCACGGGTAGCCCGTTCTGCTGCATCTCCTGAACCGTGGACTTGAAGTCGATCACCGGAGCCTGTTTCAGCAGGAAGTCCGCGCTCGGAAGCGTCTGGACATTGGAGGTCAGAATCATCCTGTCAGCCGCGAAGCCGTTCGTGATGGAGGCTCCAGCAGCGGCAAAGTAGGTCACGCCCTTCAGAATACCGAAGAGGTTCATTTTCTGGTTCGCAACGGCTGCAGTCATTTCCACACCTTCATCGCATGCTCGGTGGTAATCTTGTCAAAGATATCACGGATGGGTTGCCAGAGGCCTACTATATTGCCTCGCATCTCCTCGAGATCAATCTTCCGTGGTGGCACATATGTGAGTGAATGATCCGCATCGATGGTCACGAAGTCTTCCCGCGGCCGATCGATCTGCCAGTTGTTGTCGACGATCAACTGGGAGTTCAGATCCGGCGGAAACACCGACGGAGGCCTGCGAGCAACCTGGAGCCTCAGCGCCCCGCCAGCCTCGGTGCCCATCTGAAGCTGGTTCACACCCTCACGGAGAGCAAACTCACCGACATCGATGCCGACAGGCATGAAGCGCTCGTGAAGATACTGCTCAAGTACATCGTCTTCCTTGGGCTCGACGAGATCCAGATACCGCAGGGCCACGCCCTCGACCATCCGAACCTGACTGCTTTCCGTCTTTACCGCCACCTCGGCGACCTCCACGAGGCGACGGAGGAAATCCTCGTGCCCGATATAGCCCGTGGTGTGCAGCGCGATCATTCCCTTGTTCACGACGGCGGACCATTTGAAGTCTTCGCTCCTGAACTGCCAGATGCGAAGGACTTCCGACTGAACCTGCACGCCGCGCTCATCGATATGAACGTTGATCTGGGGGATCTCGGCTTCCTTGCCAGCCGGATACCCGGCGGCCAGGCCACGCGCCATCTCCTTGACGAAGGTGTCGAAGTCCGCGATCTCAGGAAAACGGACAACGCCGATCACATATCTGATCGGGGCATTTTTCATCTGCGCCATTGTGTGTTCCCTTCCGTGTCCGTAACTATACACAAAACTAAACACATGCAAGCGACACGAAAAGGGGCCGGCAGCCACCGGATCCAAATAAAGTTAGCAGATCGGACATAGGCTAGCACATTGCCGACCGATCCGGAGGTTTATAGCAAAAGCAGCTCCGGCTGGACGATGATCCGAAGCACGAGGTTCTTGCCTTCTCCTCGGCCAGCCACCGATCGCGTGGCTTGCAGCTCAATGGCCGAGCATTGAGGATGACCTCGAAAGAGTCTCCCTTCAGGCGAGGCGACCCGGCACAGTCCCTATCAACCGCCTCCCAGGCAGCGGCAGATGACGGCGCGCCATGGCATAGCGCTGGTCGGGATCGTCCTTGATGCGGTCAAGGGCATCAGCCCAGAATTCACCGTTCTCCGGATCTGGCCCTGGAGCTTGCATTATCGTTGTGCCGCCTGGTTCTTGGCGCGTGGCGAAATCCCACATCTGGCGGTCAAGCGCTCGCGCCTCTTCATCAGTCGTAGTATCGACCCAGTGCATGACACCCTCCCAGCGAAGGTGAACACAACGCTATTTCATCAGTCTTCGCAATAGGTTGGGTAATGCTTTTCGGTCAAATTCATTTCCGCCGGCGATTATTGGGGTCATCATCTTTCAAACGATGTTTGGAGGTTTCCATGGAAAGCGAACAAGACTTCAAGAAGCTCATCAGGGAGGCACGGGAACGAGTGGAAACCGTCGGTGACGCCAAAGTGCAAGCGATGCTCAAGCAGGGCATCGATGTGGAGCGTTTGCTAAGAAATTTCGCCGAGGCGTCTGCCTTTCCAGGTCTTACAGTTGAGCTGATCAACAACGCCATCCTTGAGAAGCCGTTTAAGTTCTACCACTACACGCTCTTTGGATCGGCAATCTCGTTTTCTTCGGCATCCGGCACCCGCCTGATTGCGGGACTAGGTTACGACGCGAAGGCTGACACTATTGCCTCTCTGGTGCTTACAATTGACGGCAATGGCAAGGAAGATACGAACGTCGGCTTCTTTTTGAGCACGATTGATGACTTCTTTAGCGAGATAGCAGCGGAGGTCGCGTTCCTTCAGGACGAGCTTGCCAGGGCTTCGGCCAGCGCGATTCCTGCTGATACGCCTCCACCGTGCGAGCCAGCCTCTCTCTCGTCTGTGGCAATCGACGATGCACCAGTGAGCACAGGGATACTCACTCGGATACACCAACTTTTCCGGTAAATGGAGTGGATCGGAATTAAACTCGATACGCTGACGGTATTTCCGCGCCTTCCTGTGGCTCCTCATCGAACCTGATGGGGGAGCCACATCCACTGCCCATTCGCCGACGAGACAGGTAGCCTCGAGACGCCAAGCTGTCGACTGTAATGCTTCAGCATGGCGTTAAGTCGACACTCGAAATCACCCCTACCTGGGGCGGCGGGATCCTGAAACCTGTTTTCCCACTCAAGTGGAAATGCTTTCAGCAGCATCATCGCAGCGCGTCGGGAAAATTCCCGCTTGATGGCAGACCTCATGGTCGGCCAGAACGCGGGCATCGGGCGGGGAATGACCAGTCGATGGAAAACGACGATCGATCCGTAGTCCAGAGGGTGCTCCCACGCCTCGGACCAGCATTGCTCGACAATCGCTGCCATTTCGTAGTCTTCCTGGCTTCGGCTATCAGCGACATCCACGAAGTCCGATCCCATCACCGGGTGGTCGGAAGCGTCCCACTCGAAGAAGGAAGCGTGGGTGTCTGGCATGCCAACATGGGAAAAGCGAAGCGATATGTATCGCATCTTGAAGTCGCTCTCATCGACCCGGACGTACCTGCGCCGATCACATGAGACGGTGATCCCGCCTCCGAAACCCTTCACCCAGGTGTACTTGACCGCCGTCGCTTCGCCGACGGTCCGCTTTCCAGCGAGTTGCGACCGCCGTGCTTCAATCCATCGTCGTTGCGCCTCGTCCAAGGTTTTCCCTCTCCAGATCAAGCATCGTCAGCAGATCAAGCATCGTCAGACAGGCATGGGAACGATGTCCCGCACCGATCCCCGGCGGCATCCACAAGTCGGTCGCATCCGAGCGCTGACATTCGCCGTAGCCTTGCGAATGTCACGCTGGCACCGTGTTTTTTGACGAGTTCTGCGCGGACATAGCTTCCTATTCGGCCGCAGGCCCGGCATTCCACTTCGATGACCGGATCGCGAACCTGACGAAGGGTCGAGGACAGATCGAGTGACTTATGTGGCTTCTTCATCCGCGGCGGGCGCCAGCGGTTCGTGCCAGCATCGCTTTCAGCTTTTCCAGCGCGCGGGCGGCATCCTGATTAAGGGTAATGAACTTGCGATCAGGCGTGAAGTAGTTCGATCCTCTGGTAAGGCTGTCGCGGTGCGCTTCGAATTCACAAGTTACGCGTACGACCTTGTCGATCTGTTCATTCAATGGGTCAGTGGGAACCTTGCGTTCCATCCATTCAGACAGCGTCAGTCCTACCTTTGTGGCTCGCCGTGCCTCATAAGCCTTCTGACTCTCTGCGAGACCCGATATCGCTGTGGCGACAATTGCCGCACGGTCGAGATCCGGCCTAGCTCGCCGTCTCCGGTTGAGCGGGCGCGTAGCAAAATCGAAATCGGATGGATAGCTGTCGTCGGGAACGAACAGGATCGACGTCTCGCCGTCCGGCTTAGGGGTAACGTCGACAAGAGTTCCATCGGGCGACTTCCAAACGACGTGGAATTCGGCCGTCCAAAGCGCGCCAGGCAATTCCCATACGATCCATCCGTGCAGGGGACCGCCGCCCTGATGCTGAACCTTCGCTGCCACGGTAAGATTGCAGAAGCCATGTATCCCATCGGGATTCTCGACGACTGGAACAAACGCGGGATCGGCGCCAAGATCCTCGCGGCAGAACGCTAGCAGAGACGGGCTAATAGCCGACGGCGTGGTCTCGGCAAGGGTGACCCCGCGTTGGCGGGCAAGGGCGTCCGCTACCACTTTCGCCTCATCGATTCCGACTATGCCAGCCACCTGAACTCTCCCACGAGTGCCCGAAGGACACGATGTCTAGGCGAGGCCGCCGCGATCAGTCAACGGGGCAAGCCATCCAAAAATTTTTTCAATAAAGCCGGTCACTTACGAGATTTGCCTACGTCCCTGATTCATCGAAACAATCTTCGATTTAACTAAAGTAATGGGATCGTTTTCCTATTTTCCGGTGTCTTGACTCTGATTTCTGGAAGGAACATTACAAGAACATCTACATTCAAGCGACATGATGTCGTCAGTCTCAACGCGATCTGAACAGGATTCGTGATCGATGTCCGCTGTCCGCGCGCACGTCATAGCCGATCTTCGGGAACGCATCAGCTCCATCGAGAGCCATGCGGTGAAGAAGGTTGGGTGCCTGGAGTTCGGCGTGCCCGAGATTGATGCCGTTCTTCCGGGAGGCGGATTGGCCCACGGTGCTCTCCACGAGTTCGCTGGAGGCGGGGCGGGAACAGTTGATGGAGCCGCGGCAGCGCTCTTCGTGGCGGGGATCGTAACCCGCACTACAGGGCCGATCGTCTGGTCCCTGACGAGGCCGGATCTGTTCTTCCCAGCGCTGGCGCAGGTCGGCTTGAAGGCAGACCGGGTGATCTTCGTGGAGTCCGACAAGGAAGAAGACGTGCTGGCGAACATGGAAGAGGCACTCGCCTTTGGCGGCCTCGGCGCTGTGATCGGCGAGATCGTCCGGCTTCCGATGACGGCATCGCGCCGTCTGCAGCTTGCGGCGGAGAAGACAGGAACGATGGCGTTGGCGGTCAGGCGATGGCGGCGGCAGACCGAGGCCAGTGACTTCGGCCAGCCGACGGCGTCGACCACACGATGGAGGGTGAGTGTCAGGCCGTCGGAAGAGCTTCCGGTACCGGGGGTGGGACGGCCGAGATGGTTTCTTGAATTGATGAGATCGCGTGCGGGCGAATGTGCCGAGTTTCTTGTAGGAGCCTGCGATGACAAGGGTCGTATCCATCTATCTGCCCGACCTGCCGACGGATCGCATTCGTCGAGCCGATCCATCTATTCCGCCTGACCAGGCGATTGCCGTGATCGCCAAGTCGGGATCCAAGCGCTGGGTGTCGGCCGTCGACGCCGCGGCAAAGAAAGCTGGCGTTCACGTCGGAATGCAGGCCGCCAGGGCGCAAGCTCTGTTTCGAGGCCTGACGATGGTCGACGCGGACCCTGCAGCCGATGCGGCAGCGCTCGAACGGATCACCTACTGGGCGTTGACCCAGTATTCGCCCATCGTTGCCGTCGACGGCCTCGACGGTCTCGTGATGGACACCGAAGGCGCTGACCATCTGCAAGGCGGCGAGGAACCGATGCTGGCGCGGATCGCCAACCAGTTCCGAGCCAAGGGACTGACGGCGAGGGTTGCAATCGCCGACACGTGGGGTGCGGCGAACGCGTGCGCCCGCGCCGTCACTCGCGACACCGTCATTGTTCCCAGAGGCGAGACCGTTCGTGCCGTGGAGAAGCTTCCGCTTTCCCTTCTGCGCCTGCCGGACAAGATCGTCGGGGATCTGCGCACCCTGGGCTTCAAGACGATAGGCGAACTCGCAAACACTCCGCGGGCACCGGTGACGCTTCGTTTCGGGCCTGAGGTCGGCCGACGCCTCGACCAGTTGTTCGGCCGCACGCCCGAGCCTATCGATCCCATTCGAACTGCCGATATTGTCGAAGTCAGCCGGGCGTTCGCCGAACCCATCGGTGCCGCGGAGACCATCAACAAGTACGTCGGACGGTTGGTCGCCCAGCTCGTCGCCGAGTTGCAGAAGAGGGGCCTCGGGGTCCGGCGCACTGACCTCATCGTCGAAAAGGTGGATGGAACCCGTCAGGCCATAAGGGCAGGGACCGCAAAGCCCGCCCGCGATGTGACCTGGCTGACCAAGCTCTTCAGGGACCGAACCGAGAAGATTGAGCCAGGATGGGGCATCGAGAAGATGACGCTGGTCGCCGTTATGGCGGAACCGCTTGAGGATGCGCAGAAGGCGTCATCCCTGGTGGAAGACGAGGTCATCGACGTGACGCCCCTGATCGACATCTTCGGAAACCGCGGAGCGCGGGTCTATCGGGTGGCCCCTGTCGCCTCCGACGTTCCCGAGCGGTCTGTGAGGAGAGTTGGTGCCGCATCAGCTCCGGTAGAGGCAACGTGGGTCACCCATTGGAAGCGACCCGTCCGTCTGTTGGCGCGACCTGAACAGGTCGATGTCATGGCGCTGATGCCAGACCACCCGCCCGTCTGGGTCATGTGGCGTGGCAAGCGACGGAAGGTGAAGGCTGCCGACGGGCCGGAACGCATCTTCGGAGAGTGGTGGGAGCGCAATTCCGAGATGGCCGCGGTGCGCGATTATTTCGTGGTCGAAGACGATGCGGGCGAACGGCTCTGGATCTATCGATCCGGCGATGGCGTGGATACGGAGACAGGCAGCCACAAGTGGTTCGTACATGGGGTTTTCGCATGAGATACGCGGAGCTTCAGGTCACGACACATTTCTCTTTCCTCCGAGGCGCGAGTTCAGCACAGGAGCTGTTCGAGACCGCAAAGCTATTGGGCATTGAAGCCGTCGGCGTCGTCGATCGGAATTCCCTGGCCGGGATCGTCCGTGCGCTCGAAGCGTCTCGATCAACTGGCGTCCGGCTGGTCGTCGGCTGTCGGCTCGACCTGCAGGACGGGATGTCGATCCTCGTCTACCCGACGGATCGCGCCGCCTATTCCCGGCTGACACGCCTTATCACGCTCGGGAAGTCCCGCGGTGGCAAGAACAATTGCATTCTGCACCTTGAGGACGTCATCGCATACTCGGACGGGATGATCGGCATCCTTGTGCCGGATATGCCAGACGACGCTTGCGCAGTCCAACTCCGGAAGATGGCGGAGATCTTCGGCGACAGGGCATATCTGTCGCTCTGTCTGCGGCGACGGCCGAACGACCAACTGCGACTACATGAGCTGTCGAACATGGCGGCGAAGTTCAAGGTCAAGACCGTCGTCACGAATGATGTTCTCTTCCATGAGCCAGGCAGGCGACAGCTTCAGGACGTCGTCACCTGCATCCGCAACAACACGACGATCGACGAGGTTGGCTTCGAGCGCGAGCGACATGCCGATCGGTATCTCAAGCCGCCAGAAGAGATGGATCGCCTGTTTCCGCGAAACTCGGACGCTCTCCGGCGGACGATGGAAATTGTAGACCGTTGCAAGTTCTACCTTGAGGAGCTGACCTACCAGTATCCAGAAGAAGCCATCGTGCCCGGCAAAAGCGCGCAGGAATCCCTGGAACACTATCTCTGGGAATGCGTGCCGAACCGATATCCTGAAGGCCTGCCGCCCGATGTCTTGAAGACTGTCCGGCACGAGCTCGACCTGATCCAGAAGATGCAGTACGCGCCGTATTTCCTCACCGTCTTCAGCATCGTGAAATACGCCCGCAGCCAAGGCATCCTCTGTCAGGGCCGAGGATCAGCCGCGAACTCGGCCGTCTGCTACATCCTCGGCATCACGAGCATCGACCCGTCGACGAACGACCTTCTTTTCGAGCGCTTCGTTTCTCAGGAACGTGACGAGCCGCCGGATATCGACGTGGACTTCGAACACGAGCGGCGCGAGGAGGTCATCCAATGGATCTACAAGACCTACACGCGCGAGAAGGCCGCTCTCTGCGCGACGGTCACACGATACCGGGCGAAGGGCGCAATCCGCGATGTCGGCAAGGCGCTCGGCCTTCCGGAGGACGTCATCAAGGCGCTTTCGTCGGGCATGTGGTCGTGGTCGGAGGAAGTGCCGGACCGCAACATCCGTGACCTCGGCCTGAACCCCGAGGATCGCCGTCTTGCACTCACCCTCCGGCTGGCGCAGCAGCTCATGGGCGCGCCGCGTCACCTGGGGCAGCACCCAGGCGGCTTCGTCCTGACACATGATAGGCTGGACGATCTCGTGCCGATCGAGCCTGCAACCATGAAGGATCGCCAGATCATCGAGTGGGACAAGGGCGACGTCGAAGCTCTCAAGTTTATGAAGGTGGACGTGTTGGCTTTGGGCATGCTCACCTGCATGTCAAAGGCTTTCGACCTCATCCGAGAGCACAAGCACGTCGATATCGACCTTGCGAAGATCGAGCAGGAAGATGCGGCCACGTATGCGATGATCCGGAAAGCGGATACGCTGGGCACCTTTCAGATCGAATCCCGCGCGCAGATGTCGATGCTTCCGAGGCTTCGACCGCAGACCTTTTACGATCTCGTCGTTCAGGTCGCGATTGTCAGGCCGGGGCCGATCCAAGGCGACATGGTCCACCCATACCTCCGGCGGCGTGAAGGCAAGGAAAAGATCGAATATCCGACACCGGAACTTGAGGCTGTTCTCGGGAAGACTCTCGGCGTGCCACTGTTTCAAGAGTCCGCGATGCGTGTCGCCATGGTCTGCGCCGGGTTCACGGGTGGTGAGGCCGACCAGCTCCGGAAGAGCATGGCCACCTTCAAGTTCACAGGCGGCGTCTCGCGGTTCAAGGACAAGCTGGTGTCCGGCATGATCAAGAATGGCTATACGCCAGAATTCGCCGAGAAGACCTTCGGACAACTCGAAGGGTTCGGATCCTACGGTTTCCCGGAAAGCCATGCGGCATCGTTCGCTCTCATCGCCTACGCCTCCAGCTACGTGAAGTGCCACTATCCCGACGCGTTCTGCGCCGCGCTTTTGAATTCGCAACCGATGGGCTTCTATGCTCCCGCGCAAGTCGTCGGATGCGCCAAGAACCACGGCGTGAAAGTTCTCCCAGTGTGCGTGAATCGATCTCGCTGGGATTGCACGCTCGAACGCGTCGGCAATGGTGACCGTCATGCCGTCCGTCTCGGGATGCGGATGGTCAAGGGGCTGGCGATGGCCGATGCCGCCCGCATTGTCGCCGCCCGGATGAACAAGGATTTCGAGAGCATCGACGACATGTGGCGGCGTTCGGGCGTTCCGTCGGAGGCTCTGAAGCAGCTTGCCGACGCCGATGCCTACCTGCCGTCTCTGAAGCTCGAAAGACGTGATGCCATTTGGGCGATCAAGGCCTTGCGCGACGAGCCACTACCGCTGTTCGCTGCCGCTGCCGATCGCGAGATGAAAACGATCGCGGAGCAGCAGGAGCCGGACGTCGCACTTCGGCAGATGACTGCTAGTCACAATGTCATCGCCGACTACAGCCACACGGGGCTGACGCTGCGCGAGCATCCGCTCGCGTTCCTGCGAAAGGATCTGCAGAAGAAGAACATCGTCACGTGCTTTGAAGCGATGAACGCTCGCGACGGCCGCTGGCTGATGACCGCGGGACTTGTTCTCGTCCGTCAGATGCCTGGATCGGCGAAAGGCGTGATGTTCATCACCATCGAGGACGAGACAGGTTCTGCCAACCTTGTGGTCTGGCCATCATTGTTCGAGAAGCGCCGCCGCGTGGTGCTCGGATCGTCGATGATGGCGATCAATGGCAAGATCCAGCGGGAGGGCGATGTCGTCCACCTTGTCGCGCAGCAGCTCTTCGACCTGTCCGCCGATCTATCCGGGCTTGCAGATCGCGACATTGATTTCAGACTACCGACAGGCAGGGGAGACGAGTTCGCCCACGGCTCGCCCGGAAGTCTGGATTCACGGGATCGATCAAAGCCAGTGCCCCAACCTCGAGACATCTTTGTCAGGGATCTGCATATCGATACGCTCAAGGTGAAAGCGCGGAACTTCCATTAGCTTTACCTTAGGTGAGGACGTCTCCTGTAGTTGTTGCTGGCCGAGAACAGGCTGCAGCTCGAGCCGCTCGTAGACCTTCTCGTGGTCAGGAGCAGCATGGCTCCTGATGTCATCGAAATCATGCTGCGTGAGCTTGAGGACGTGAAGTTAGCTTCCGAGCAGGATCCTGAACCGGCCGACGGTCCCGGCTGGGCCGAAGAGCCTGCCAACGACTGGCCGGGCGCGCAGACATAGGGGACAAACAGCTCGGCGAGGTCCGACAAAAATCTAACTCGATGTTGATTGCTTCCGGAGGCATCTAGCTCCCTTCGGCGATCTTGATTGACTGTTTACCTGTTCGCGTTATGTTCGGTAATGCAACCGGAAGGCAATGATGCGATCGCGATTCTATTCAATACCTGCAAGCACTGCGGCCGCCCCCACGAGCGCGAGGGGGAAGACTTCTCGGCTGACAGGTTCGGCAATACCTGCAGCGGCGACAGCAGAGCGATGGCGGCTGCGGTCCTGAAGGCACGTCCGGTGACAAGGTCCGAAATCCTTGCTTCCGGGAGTTATCTCAAGCCGTCCTCGAACCGCGCCTAGCGCCGAAATACTTCCGAAGCTGGCTGTCGGCCAGGCTCTTGGCCACGGGGCCGCCCGAACTGTTCGAGCGCGACTTCATGGCAACCATCACGTCGGAAACCTAGGTCATTGACGAGCTAGAGCGGCGCCTTTTTCGTGATCATAACGTTCACGTCTTCTGTGATCGGTTCTACCCACACTGTCATTGACATAAAAAACGTCATGCTACGCAAGGGAGTGCAGTAGTCGTTGGTTGCTACCGTGTCGAGGGTATCGTGAAACGTTGCCTCGACCGCGATCTTAGCCGTCGCAGGCTGGCCATTCTTATTCTGCAGTCTGAAGCAGAGAGAATGCGCACAGTATAAATCCTTGCAGAGAACGCCCCAAACAGGTGTTCGCTCGCCCAACTTCACGAGCGTGCTCTCGTCGTAGTACTGGTCAGCGAATGAGAGCTGTGTGTTCAAAGCGAGGACGCATAGCAGAACGAGAAAGTTCCTGACCTGCTTCATTTCGGCGCCTTGTCGTACATCCGCAGCTTTTGCACGTCCCTTTGTGCTCTCAACTCCATTTCATCGAGGTCCTTTTGGGATCGATCTTTAAGCGCGTTGATGTTCTGCGCATTCGTGTTCATTGAGGCAATCAGCGCATCGGCATCGGCAGTCAACCCCGCGTCATCCGTTTTCGCAGCGGTCGCTAGCGTCACAACGTCGTTCGTTTGCTTAAGCATACCGGCGGTCCGCTGGATAGCCATCTGCCGATCAACTGGTCCACCGCCGTTCACATTGTTCAGATTGTTGGTGTAGTTCTTAATAGCCTCCGTCCCTGCCGCCTTTGAACGAGTGAGTTCATCTGCGGCCTGGTCGAGGCGTTTGGCTCTCATCGCCTCCACACCGCGCTCGATCTGTCGCAAGGACTCCAGAATGTGTTCATAGTCAAGAACCTGGATGTGTCCGAGGGCAAGAAGTCCGGGCAAAGCAGGTGTTGGTTCTAGCGTGTCGAAAAGGGCCTGCGCGGAAGTTGTCTTCGGTTGCCGATCATTTGGGTCGATGTAGGTGACCACCTTGTCTCTATTATCAGCCGCATGAAGGTACTTTGACATCTCATCCCGTCGTTTCACAACGCAATCGTGGATGGTTTGGCAATACGGTTTGTCTCTGTCCCCAATCAAAATATTCCACTCTAAGCTGGGGACTTGAATTCTTCTTATCTGCGCGTCCAGTTCGGTCTGAGCCAACGCCGGACTGATGTTCACCGCGCACTTCACAATCGCCCCCCTAATTAAAAGGTCACTATAAGCGATCGAGATATCTGTCGCTTTGGTACTCGTGGTAACACGATTGCGCATCTCGTCTATTTTGTCGGAAAAATTTTGAGTATAATCGCCGATCTTTCCTTGGTTGAGTTTGTCGCGCCCGCCTAGATAAAGCACGGAAGCTAGGCTTGCGCGGAATTCGGTCGCCCCGAGGTCTGCGGTACCCACAATGCCGCATTGAATGGCCGACGCGCCTCTTGCGATGTTGTCCGCCACGATCTTGTCTAGTGTCGTCAGATAGAGGACCACACTTTTATCGATTAGGGGCTGAGCCTGAACGATCGTATCCAATAGCGCCTTTGCGATATCGGATGGGAGTTTCTCAATCATCTCCCGCGTGCCCCGATCCAACCCGATCGTTATCGCGTTGGCGGGATAGGAGAATGACAGCAAGGCCAATATCACAATAGAAGCCAACCTGATCATGACACCCCTCCTGACATGTCGTATAAGGATATTGCAATTTAAGAGAGAGCGATAGAGATTGCAGCTACCACTTTCTGATTAGGCGAGATGTCAACGACGGAGACATTGCCTTTCACGCCTTTGCGCCATTTACTATTTCATAGGAAAATCGCCGCGTACCAACCCTCTTGTTGCCGATAGTCAGCCGCTCCGCGCTCGCAAGCCTCGCGACCAGTATCCTATGCCAGCCTCGGGTGGACCCTTGTTTGACCTTGCTGAAACCTCGCCCGACGATCGGACCGGATTGGATTTACGAGTTAAAGTGGGACGGCTATCGGATCGCCATGCATCTCAACAACGGGCATGTTCGGACCTCACGCGAGGTGGACATGACTGAACCCGCCGGTTCCCTGCGTTCGAGGAGGCGGTGAGGCGGCTACAGTCGGAAGTGCCGTCATCGATGGCGAGGCGGTTGTTCTCGATGCGGAGGGCCGGTCCGACTTCGGTGAGCTCCAGCAGTCGCTCGGTGGCCGAGGCGGAAACATGAACTCCGGCGCGTCGATCATATACGCGTTCGATCTCCTTACTCTTTATTCTGGTACAAGCCGGGTCGACTCCCGATCGAGCGCGCCGCCCTCGGAGTCAGTGCGCTCGCTAACGACCTCGAATCAGATCGGGCTGAACTCCACGAACTCGCACTGCATGTGATCCGACCGCGACTCCTTCCAGTCATAGACGTATTCCCCCTGATCGACGGCGGAGCAGCTTAAGCCGGGCATCACGGTACCCGATGGATTGGTGGCCGCTTTGCGAGCCGTATATCGCCAGAAAAGGCCTGAGCTTTCTGAGTGATCCTTTTCGAAGCGCGAGAGCTGAACGACTCCACACGGCCCTTCGGGCTGTGAGGAAACAACCCAAGCACCCGCGTTGCCAAAATCAGACACCCAAACAAACTCCTGCGCGAACGGGTTCGAACTGACCTGGCAGGTTCGAAGATCCTTATCGTGGTCGACCTTTGTAATCTTTAGGAAGTTTTCCTCGGTCGGATGATCGCACATGCCCGCGAGAGCGCGGAACGTGTCGAGCACACTGGGGTTCGCTTTCGCGTCCTCTTGTAGACGGATCATGCCTTCCTTGAACTTCGCAGCATCCGTCGCGATTCCAGGATTGCGGGCGAGGGCGGCATCGATGGAAATCTGACCCGTGGCCATGCCGAGCCAGACGCCGACCATGTTGCATTCCTTGGGATCGGAGAATTCCTTCATAGCACTCGGATAGTTCTTGCGGGCTTCATCGAGCTTCTTTTCCAGATCGGCTGCCTTCGCCTTCTTCCGTACCGCCGTCTGTATGAACTCGCACCGCAGTCGCTGGCTCTGCTGCATGATGCAGTTATAGGTCAGCGATGAATCCTCCTGCTGATTGTAGAGCATGCCAGTCGTCGGGTAGTCGGTGGCGACCGCGTTCGACGCGAGCAGGCCAAACAGGCATGCGAGAAGTGATCTCATGGGGAAGTCCTCCGGGCGCATGTTTGCAGCGGCGCGCGCCGAAATTCAACTTCCTTGTGAACTGCACATCGGAAATTTGCCGTCATGATGGCGTCGAGCTTTTTCCGAAAGGCGATCCATGCTCAAGTCGCGGGAAACGATCAGCATGGGGCGGGATTAATGGAAGATCTCCGAGCAACGGCCGAGCCGTCAGCAGCGACGATGATCGACCACATCATCTGGAACGTGGAGAGCATGGCTTTCCCAGTCTCCCCCGAGGAGGCTGAGGTCTTGGCGAGCGTTCTGAAACTGCCTCGGGTAACCGTCACACGGCCATCCCAGCAAAACCTACTAGCGATGGGGATGGTAGCGTATGATTGTCACCGGAATTGTGCCGTCTACGCTGAAAGCGACCCGGATGGCTCAACCAAGCATGTTTGGGGTTGGATCATCCACGGATCCGATCTAATCCTTCACTCCGTCGTGGAACGTGGCGGACTTTGGCGCTGCCTGACACCGCAACACATCCCAGTGCCTCCGCACTTCACGTTCATCCCGGACATGACCATAGAGTGGCTGGAAAACGCCGATGGATCACGGGAACCATTCAGGAACGGAGCCCGGCTTCCTGATGCGCTTCGAAAGTATCCCGAAGACCATATCCGCATGAGAGATCGGTTTCGCGAACTCGTAGACTCGGGCGTGTCTGTTTTCAATGCCCGTTCAATCGTCGAGGCTACGCTCGGAGCTGAGTTCAGCTCGAAGCCTGGAATTTGCTGATCAGTCACCATAGCGTTGCAGCCTTCTTGCCCTTTGGATAGTTCGTCCTTGCGATGGCTGTTTTGATTGCGCTGCCGTAGGGTGCACAACCGCCTTCAATCAAAGGGAGAACCTCAGATGAGCAAACAGCTCTTCGACGTCCACGTAGAACGGGTCAACGAGAACGCCAACCAGCAACCTGAGTTCGATATGAAGGCGGTTGCCGTCAGCATCACCGAAGATGGTCAGCTGACAATCCAGGGAGAAGGTGGCAAGTCCAGGAGCCTGAGTGCATGGGGAAGCGTCACCATCACTCGCGTGGTTAGGGGCAGTGAATGAGGAAAAATCCAGCGGCACTGCTTACGTCCGACACCCTGCTGCTCGGCATCTACTGGATCTTCTGGATAGCACTGTTCGCACTGGCGGCTGCTCAGCTGCTCTATCTGTTCAGAGGTCATAGCGATCTCGGTACAGCAATATCATTGGCACTTCCGGCCGCAGGCTTTAAATATTTCGTTGGCACAGTTACCAGCGAGAAGGACGCGGGAAGCGAGCGGCAATTGCAGTCCTATCGGTCATTCATAAAAAGCGCCCTTGTTTGGTCTGGACCGACAGTCTTTCCGGTGAACGATACTCGGCAACTGGATGAGGGTTTGGCTTTCGGAACCGTCATCAGCTCGACGGTGGGCTTCAATGTCTACAATTCCGATACCAAGAGCGTCCTGTCTGGGAGCATCGTTGGCGAGCTTCTCCCGTCCGAAGTCTACGGATACCTTGGTCACGTGAAGGAACTCGAGAAGATCGACCGCTGCATCAAGTTTGTCGCCAAGCGGATGGGACCCGGCGACAACGACAACCTGCTCCACGACCTTAGGACAGTCATCCTTCGCGCCGCTTTCGACTTGACGAAATCTGACAAAGACGCCTTTGAGGCGGAATTCTCTGCGGCTCTGCAGGTGCTGTTTTTAAAGGCTCATAAGACACCGCCAGTCCGGAGCCTTCTCGCGGCGACGAAAGCCGCGTACGAGCGGCTCGACAGCCGACGCATCCAAGTTGCCGACTGGAGAGTTATGTCGAGCTGGATCAAATCCACCCCGCCGGAGGCCTTCGACGATCTACTTGGGGAGACCGGACTGTCGGTCCCTGTACCGCCCAAGGAAAACTTTCGAACATACGACGGGTGAAATGGAGGCGAACAGATCGAACTCGCCCGCGCCGAGTGGGAGGCTGCTTGCCGCCGTTGCACTCGCCGCGGGCGGCTTCAGTTGCCAGCGCCGCCGAGGATATTCGAAACGGCATTGTCGTTTTGGTCGTCGTCTTCCACACGTGCTGCGATCTTCGATTTGATCCCGTCGACCATTGTTTGGAGTTCCGGCCTGATGGCGAGGGCGGCGGCACGCTCGGCGGGCATGTCGATGAAGAGACGCATAGCGGTGAGTCGCGAAGCTACACTGTCGAACATCGTTCCCGGATTAAGGATCTCGTACATTGCGGTCGCCGACCATCGCGATGGATCTACGTTCTCGACGTCGATAAGGCATCGGTACGCCATGCCGTCCGGCGGAATCATCCTGCTGAGTTCGTTCCGTGAATCCCGATCGCACAGGACATCCCACATGACTCTGCGCTCGGCCTGGCCGTACTCACCATTCATATCTCCCGACCATTGGAAGTCGAGTATTCCAGGGGATCCTTCCCTGTCGTAGCCGTATTTATTGCGAGCTTTGATGGACAGATAGAGAGCGGTGTCGAAATCCTTCTCCTTCAGATCGACACCTTCGCATCTCTCCACCATGAATGGCTTGTCACTGCCCATGATGTTCCCAAAAAGCTTGTCCTCGCGCAGCTCGCGATTGTCGCACCGGTCGAAGCTGAGCTTGATCCGTAAGAGGCGATCCTCGTAAGCATAAGCCTCGACGGTTGCCTCTCGTCCGATCGTGCACCGAATTGAGGTAATCTTGCTCGACGAATAGCTACGCTCATCATCGTGATCATTGGTTGGATCCGGCTTGCCGATGATTATCGCTCCCGAACCCGGGGTCTCGACGGGATCGAACAGGTTGTCGGACAGTGTCGTGTCCTTGTTGACCCACCTGACAGGAACCGAGAAACCGCCCGTTGCGCATCGGCCTGACTGTCCCAATGCAGCTTGCAATGTCGCCGAGGATTTACCTAGCTGCGCCGACCAATCGAATGCTTGAGCTGCCGCCATAGGCGTGAAAGCCATCAGCGCCACTGCTGCAATTGCAGACCGCATACCCCGTCCCCCATAAAACCTGGAGATTGTGTAGCGACACGACCGAGCAACAGCAAGATGGTCGGGGTCGGTCTCCCCCGGGCGCTCACAGCGGCCCGAAGGAGATTTCAATGGTCACCCCTGAGGCAATTTACGCGGGTTCCGAAAATGAAGGTAGAGACACCTCAGGGCCTCAGCGGCCACAGGGACATCGCCCACATTCCGGATCGTGAACTCAGCTGTCACGTCTCCACGCGCATTGAGCTTCGACCATTTGAATACCTTCCATTCTTGCCTGATCTGCTGCTGGTTAGCCACGAAGACCTTCCACTCACGACGAGCCGTCCGGTTTTGGAAAGTCTTGCGGATTTTGAGCAGTCGGCCATCGACGTGCAGTTCCACGAAGGTTGACCGGGTCGCCGTGTAGGCCTTCACCACCTGGCCTCCCGAGACCGGAGGAATGACAAAGGACGCGCAGATTCTGGTCATCTCGCCGCGGAATGCGTTCCACAGGTCAGGATCACCATCGCCGTCGATGGTCCCGACAGCGTTCTCAAGCGCCTTTCGCTCCACCAGATAGATCTCATGGCGGCCGCGGATCTTGGAATGGCAGCGCCGGATGCCAAGTTCCTGAAGCCGGGCAGCAAGATAGAATTCTGTGCAGCCGAGACGGTCCATATAGGCCTTGGCATTCACGTACTTCGAGCTGAATGCATCAAACGACGCCCGATCTAGGTATGTCTGCCCGTCCTCACCAATTCGGCTTTTGATAACGCCCGCGCGCACGAACAAGCTGATGACGTCCGTCCCCATTCGCATGACGGCGCCGGCTTCGATGACGCGAACTTCGGCTTCATGGACTCGCCGACGAAAACCTGTCTTGTAGGCGACCGCCTCGAACCGCCAGGAACCGATTCCCTTTCGGCGTCGATCGATGTTGGCAACTGTCATTTTTCCTTGCAGTACGGCCTGAACGATATCTGCAACGCTCTTTCCTAGCGCTTTTGCCATGTAGTCGATGCCGTACTGCTGGCCGCGGCTCTTGTTGGGTTCCACTGCGAGAACACACTTGCGTAGGGCTTCGACCTCGGACCGAAGGTGCGCTAGTCCATGACCCTCGTGGCCGAAGATGCGGGTGTGCAGGAATCCCTTGATGATTCCCTTTGATACCAAATGCCGGACGCAGGATTCCGAGCAGCCCAACAGGGATGCTGCCTGTTTCACTCCGATCAGGTCCGCCGCTGTCGCGTGAAGACGTGCCACTTCATCTTCGGTCAGGAATACACGCAAGGCAGGATCCGTGCTCTTTGCAGAAATGCCTGCTTGCTGACTGATGGCCCTCAGTCCGCGAACATCCATGCCGATGGCCGCCGCGGCTTCCTTTATCGTGGATTCCCTATGCCTAAGTCCTTCGACACCCGTGCTCTGCCGACCGATGCGTCCCGTTCTGGCGAAAGCCCGTCTCATTGTGGCCAAAGCGCGGCTTCAAGGAAGTTACTGTCGCCGCGTCGCTGAAACCATCCGTAGCCGTGCAGGATGCCTCGTCTGCGCTCCTTCTCGGGAACGTTCGTCTCAAGCCACGTGACAAACGCGCGCTCGAGGTCTTCCAGACTTCCGGAGAGGGCATGAAAGCCAACTCTGCAGTCCTCTCGACCCGGTTCGGGTGCGACCCTTGCCCAAGGGTTTGCGAGTATGCGGCCGACCGCGCCGCACAGGTCGATGACCTCGTGAAGAGGAGCGGGATCCAAAAGGGGGCGTTCGTAGCACTCGACGCATCCGAACCGACTGACAAGATACCACTCGAAATCGTCGGGCTCGTGAAGCTGCGGGATGTGGCGCCGGAGGACGTCGCCGTCAGGAGCCGTTTGGAACGAAGGATACCACCACTTGATCGTATCGCCCTTGATCGTTTTGTCTTCCAGCGGCTCTGCGTGGAAGGGGCAGACGTTGAATTCCACGATATCCCACCACACCCGATGGTACGCTGCTTCGCCCAAGCACCCGCGGCAGAAGCGGCGATTAATGAACGACAACTGCCGCTTTCTCAGGGTTTCACCCGCAAGGCGATGGAACGTGCCGTTCCAAATCGGTGTCCAACGGATAAGTGACTCCTTGTGCTCTTCGGCAAGTGGGAGCCTCAGAAGTTCGTCAAGCAGCTCCTGCATGACGATGTTGCGGCCGTTGATCTCCATCTCGTTGGCGTAGACGCGGGCGCTGGCGGTAAGTTGGAGCCACTCCTTGAACCGCGTTTCCGTGTAACTTGTCCGGTCCTCGTTGAAGAACAGGATGTGGTCGCCCGGCGTGAAATCGAAAAGCTGGCCGTCCTCCTCACCTACTTCAACCTTAGGAAGTCCGAGATCATGAGCCGTCAGGACGGGCTGCATGAACTCGAAATGTCGGCTTGCGAATGACATGACTATGCCCTCCGCGAGACCGTCGACGACGTCGAGATCGGTTTTGACGAGTCGAACTCGACCTTGCCGAGATAGGCGAGTCTCAGGCACGAACTAAAGACGGCCTGAACGTCCGCGACGGGTTCCGCGTGCGGTGAGCCAGCACCAGCTTCCCGGTATGGCGAGGCTCCCGAACGGGACTGTTGTTTTCGCCATGACTGCGCCGAGCGGGGCCCAGTTATTCCCGGAATTCCCCTGCCTCGAGCTCCACGGCGCAAGGTGATCCGAGGTTATCACAGCCTGAAATCCGGCCCCCTCCGCTGCCTGGACGCGCTCAAGGCTGCCTAGGAGAGAATTGCTCGTGCGAAGCGCGGTAGCCGATCAGCATAGCTTGACCAAGAAAAAGCCCCCGCCATACTAGCGGGGGCGGGTACACGATTACTTGTTCAGCTCCGTTGCCATCTGAAGATGATGCTCCAAAGCCGGCCGGGTTTTTGCCGCCCAAGCCTTCAGCTCGGCATTTTCACCCTCGTCGCCGTAACGCTTGAATAGATCGACCGCGTCCTCATGCACGTCTTCCTGGTCAGAATGATACTGCTTGGTGAAGTCATCGCCCTGAAGTTTCGCCAGATCGTCTAGCATTCCCTGATGAGAAGAGGACATGGCTGCGGGGATCGTCCCCTTCACCTTTCCGGATGTGACCATAGCCTTCAACTCGTCCGACGTCTTCTGGTGGTCGGTCAGCATCTGCTGTGCAAATGCCTTGGTCTTGTCGTCCGACCGTTCCAAGGCGAGCTTGCTGGATTCAATCTCGAACATGTCGCTGCTGGCCGCCTCGACGACGAAATCTTCGGTCTTCGGTGCGACACCCATCACGGAGTTGACGCCGGTTTTCTCGGCTGTGGACTGGGCGAAGGTAGCGGATCCGGCGGTTGCCATGAGGATAGATGCCAGAATGAGGGTTTTTTTCATGCAGGATACTCCCGTTGTCGATCGCCCCATAAACTTTCGCGACGCAATCGAGTTCCGAGAGAAGGAACAATTTCATATCCCCATGGTTTGCAGCGCAAGCAGGGAGAGCAGTAATGGTAGCCAATGACATTTTGAACGAAGACGTTTCGGATTTCGCGACCCGGCTTGAGGCGATGACGAGCGATGAGGTTTTTGCTGCCATGAGCTCGCTGGAAAAGCATAGCGAGCATGACATCAGGGATAGGGAGGAAACCCTTTCACGGATTACGCTCGTGGAAGAAGAGATCGAGCGGCGCTTTCCTGGGCAAATGCTGACCCCTTACCGGGACTGGAAGAAAGAGCAGCCTCTGCTGTCCTGAGTTACCTCGGCAGATAACGATAAGCCAAACAGGCTACGGATCAAATGGACCAAGACCAGCTGTCAATATCTCGGACACTCGGGGTCACCGCCGATTTCGATGCGGCGCTTGAGGTTCGGCGTCGCATCGATTTCCTGGGCCGTTATCTGCGCCAGGCTTCCTGCCGAACTTTCGTTCTTGGGATAAGCGGTGGCGTCGACTCGCTTGTCGCCGGTCTACTCGCGCAAGCCGCAGTCTCGGAAGTTCCAGCGGATGGATGCGATGCGCAGTTCATTGCAGTTCGACTGCCGTATGGTGTCCAGGCCGACGAGACAGACGCGCAAAAGTCGCTAGACGTCATTGGCCCGGATCGTGTCGTCACGGTCGATATACAGCCAGCAGCAGACGCCATGCTCGACGCGGTCATGGCCGAGGGAGAAGATCTGGTGGAGCCGGCTCGCAAACATTTCCATCTCGGCAACATCAAAGCACGCCAGCGAATGGTCGCGCAGTACGCGCTGGCTGGGTTAACCAGAGGATTGGTGATCGGGACTGATCAAGCGGCCGAAGCTCTCATGGGGTTCTTCACAAAGTTCGGCGATGGAGCAGCTGACATATTGCCGCTTGCCGGCCTGACCAAGCGACGGGTGAGGGCCATGGCCGAGCATATGGGCGCTCCGCGGGAACTGGTATTCAAGGTGCCGACTGCGGACCTTGAATCTGACGCGCCTCTTCGTCCCGATGAAGATGTCTATGGCGTCACCTACGACAACATTGATGATTTTCTCGAGGGGAAGGCGATCGCCGAGCCAGCAAGGCAGCGTATTCTCAAAACTTACTGGGCAAGTGCGCACAAACGCGCGCTGCCCGTGGCGCCGATCGACGAAAGAGCGGGGTGAAAAGCGTCGGCCGCCGTTGGGAACCGCAGTCTGTGATGTTGGTTCGTGTTGGAGGGAGGAGACGATGAACGACAGCCACTGGATTCACTTGTGCATCGATATGCAGCGGATGTTCGCGGAAAACACGCCCTGGCATGTGCCGTGGATGAAGGAGGTCTCGCCTCGGATCCAGGAAATTTCGCAGCGCTATCCGCAGCGCACGGTGTTCACGCGCTTCGTGCCGCCCAAGCGGGCAGAGGACATGCATGGCATGTGGCGGAGCTACTACGAGAAATGGGACACCATGACCCTCGAACGACTGGGACCAGACATGGTCGATCTCGTCCCGTCACTCAAGGCGTTGGTTCCACCCGCCCGGATCTTCGACAAGATGACCTATTCTCCGTGGACCACCGGCGAGCTTCACCGCGTCCTGGCAGGGGAAGGGGTTCAGACCCTCGCGATCTCGGGCGGGGAGACGGACGTATGTGTGCTGGCCGCAGCCCTTGGAGCTATTGACCTTGGCTATCGTGTCATCCTTCTGAAGGACGCCGTTTGTAGCGGTGCCGATGATACTCATGACGCCTCGCTCGAATTGTTGGGGGATAGGTTCTCGGTGCAGTTGGAAATCTCGTCGACGGAGGACGTTCTCCGCCAGTTATGAACAAGCGCTGGAATCTTCCGGCGCGCAGCTACCTTCTCTTGCCGGACAGCGAAGTCAGATCTCCCATCCCTACAAGGACCGTAGATTCGCGGCGCGTCGCGGGCTTTTTGACACGGGAACTCACCATGTTCAGTCACATCATGATCGGCGCTCGCGACCTTGAGACAATGGTTTCATTTTTCGACGATGTCTTGGCACCACTCGATCCGCGGCGAGTCGTCGAGTTAGAAGACGTGGCAGGTGTCATCCGGCGTAAACGCGAAAGGCGTTGGCCGCGGTTCGCTCTCCGGCGCCCGATCAATGGTTTGCGGGCGACATGCTACCTTGACAAGACGCACGACCCCCGTCTGTCCGGTATCGTCAACACCGGCCTTTCGACCAGCCACCACCTTAATCAAATCAAGAAGCTTTCTGGCAAGCCTATAGCTACGACGCCAACCGCGATCTTCTCCGATGGTGAGCGGACTTACTCCCTTTCTGTTGTTAAGGCAGATTTCATCACCGCGCTTTAAGCTGCTGATCTTGCCACAACCATTTCGGGGGGCGGATTGGATGAGTTCTAAGGGAGGACTATCTTGAAGAGTTTTGTTGCCGCGGCTATCGCAATCGGTGTCATGTGCTCCTGCGCTTCTGTCGCATCCGCGCAGACCAAAGGCGACTGGGTTCTCGGAAACTACAAAAGGGCCGGTTATTGGTTCCCTGGCGTTATCGACAGCGCCTCGGGCGGGAAGGTCACGATCCGATATGATGACGGCGATAAGGAAACTGTTTCCTTGAGCGATGTGCGTCCTTACGACTGGGTCATCGGGATGAAGGTAGAGTGCAACTACAAGGGTGCTGGCGATTGGTATGCGGGCAAGATCACCTCGCTTGGCGGCGAGAAGATCGGTATTGCCTATGATGACGGCGACAAGGAAACCACGCGGACCGGTCGCTGCCGTTCACGATAAGTCTTTGCTTGAACCAAATGCGAGATCAGCCCGTCGCCGTCAAAGCGATGGGTTTCGGGCGATCACGTTTGATGCGGCGCCGTCGCAAGCACCTTGCCGGTCATCCGGCTTGCGGCCACCGCGTAACCGCCGGCCGCGCCGTCGATGAAATGCATGTGGTCGCGCGAGATCGGCGTCGGCACGAAGCAGGTCATCAGCGCCGAGGCCTGACGATGCAGGCCGTAGCGGGCAATGCCCTTGGCGCGTGCCGCTTCCAGCAGCGTCTCGATCCGTTTCAGATGTTCGGCGTCGACGTCGATCGTCATCTTCAGCCCGTCATCGAACTTGCGGAAATCGGAATTGCCGGCGACGTCGCGCTTGTAGCGGCGGGCGTCGAAGCGGCCGAGTGGAATGCCGAGCCTGTAGAACACGACCGTGATGGCGAGCTGCAGGAAGATGATGAGCTTCTGCCGCAATCGCCGACCAGCCGGCGCGGTGGCCTTGGCCTCGCGGTTGATGCCGTGCAGCGAGAAGGCAAGGTCCGGACCATCCGCCGGCACCGGGTGGCTGTCCCGGTTCTGCTCGGTGGTGATGGCGACGATGCCGTTGACGAGGTCCCGAAATTCCTGTCCCGGCCGGCCTTCGCCAGGCACCGCGATGATCGAGACGATCTCGCCGTGCCTGGCGTCGATCGGGCTCCAGCGGCAGGAAAGGCCGGTGAGATCCGGGCGCGTACCCGGGGCGGCGCGATCAATGCCGTACCGGCCGAGCTTCATCTGTCTTTCGGCCCAGCTGGTGCCGCCGCCCCAGAACATCGCATAGGTGACATGAGGGCTTACGGAGTAACGCGCGACGCGGACGTCGAGGCCCTCGGCGCGGGTGTCGGCGACCGGCACGATGGCGACGCGCAGCGTCAGGCCCAGATCCTCCTCGACCCAGACCTGCACGGCGGCAAGGGCGTCGCGCGCCGGCTTTTCCAACGATCCCGGAAGCGCAATCAGCGCGCCGTCGCCGCCGAAGACGAAGGGATAATCGCCTTTGCCGACGGAATTCAACACCGCTGAAATCACACTGGCGCCCGCCATGTTGACGTCCTTGTAACGGCCGGCGGCGATCGCCGGCGTCGAGCCGACGATGTCGGCCAGCGCCAGCACCCAACCATCCGGCAGCGGCCGGTAGTTGGCGGCGTCGGTCACGCCCTCGAATTTGTTGAAGAGCGGCACTTCGGCAAAGAAATCTTCGTCGGTCACGGTTTTCATATCGTCCAGCTTAGCACAGACCCATGTCGCCACTGCAACGCCAATTCCCATTTACGGCAATCGACGTGGCAAGGTTTCATGTGCTAGAGCATTTCGTGTTTTTTCGGACCCACCGAAACACTCTATCTTTTTGTTTTTACGCAATTCCGCACGCAAAACCGCTCTCGCACTTTTGCTGGAATTCCACCAGGACCGCCGACGATTTCATGACGGATATAGATTAGATGAGCCGCCTCGACAGCTTCATTCGCCGGTTGACGGCCCAGCGAGACATTTTGAACTCGATCATCGATCTGGTGGGGGAAACGCCAGGCCCGGTGCTGGAGTTCGGCCTTGGCAACGGCCGCACCTATGATCATCTGCGCGAGAACTTTCCTGGCCGGCGCATCGTCGCTTTCGACTGGGAAGTCCGTTCCTATTCGGCCTCGACGCCAGCGGCGGAAGACATGGTGACCGGCAATATCCGCGAGTCCGGCCAGGCCTTCGTCGGCATCGGCGCGGCCCTTGCCCATGCCGATATCGGCACCGGCCATGACGAGATCGACGCGGTGACGCTGACATGGCTGCCGCAACTGATGGCCGGCGTGCTTGCCCACAACGGCATCGCCGTCAGCGGGCTGCCGCTGGAGCATCCGGAGCTGGTGGGGCTGCCGCTGCCTGACGGCATCAAGGAAGGCCGTTATTTCCTTTACCGGAAGACGTAAAGGACAGCATCGGCCTGACTTGCGTGATTCCTGAAACCGCCATCGATTTAGGGCTAAAATCATGCAGCCATTCAAAGTGCTACAGCGCCGCGGCTCTCGAAAAGACGCGGCGCTCTCGCGTTTTGGTTCACGCCACCAGACCCTTGGTCAGTTCCAGCGCCTGGCGCTCGAACAGCCGGCGATAGATACCGTTATTGAGCCGGATCAGCGCCTGGTGGTCGCCTTCCTCGACAATCTTTCCCTTGTCGAAGACCAGCAGCCGGTCGAGCGCCCGCACCGTGGACAGCCGATGGGCGATCACCAGCGTCGTGCGGCCGTTCATCAGGCGTTCCATGGCCTGCTGGATCTGCACTTCGCTTTCGCTGTCGAGGCTCGACGTCGCCTCGTCGAGGATCAGCACCGGTGCGTCGGCCAGGAAGGCACGGGCAATGGCGACACGCTGCCGCTCGCCGCCCGACAGCTTGACGCCGCGTTCGCCCACCATCGTCTCATAGCCCTTGGGAAGGTCCATGATGAAGTCGTCGGCGCTCGCCTGTTTCGCCGCCTGTTCGATCTCGCGCCGCGAGGCGTTCGGCCTGGAATAGGCGATGTTTTCCGCCAGCGTACGGTGAAACAGGATGGGCTCCTGCTGCACGATGGCGATCTGGCCGCGCAGGCTTGATTGCCCGACCCCTGCGATATCCTGTCCGTCGATGCGGATTTGGCCCGAGTTGACGTCATAGAGGCGCTGGATGAGCTTGACGAAGGTCGTCTTGCCGGAACCCGAATGTCCCACCAGGCCGACGCGCTCACCCGGCTTGATGGTGACCGAAAAGTCGTCATAAAGCGGCGTGGGATGGGCGCCATACTGGAAGGTGATGCGATCGAAGACGATCTCGCCCTCGCCAATCCTGATCGGCGTGGCGTTGGGCTTGTCCTCGATACCGAGCGGCATCTTGTCGAGCAGCACCAGTTCCTCCATGTCGTTGACGGCACGCTGCAGATTGCGGATATCCTGGCCGACATTGCGCAGATAACCTTGTAGGACGAAGAACATCGCCAGCACGAAGGTGATGTCGCCAGGCGTCGCCAGCCCCTGCCGCCACATGATCAGGCCCGTTCCCAGAATACCGGCCTGCATGGAAACCATCAGGAAACCCTGGATCGTGCCGCTCAACGTGCCGCGCTTCCAAGTCCGTCGCGTGCGGCTGTCCCATCTGGCCATCACCTGGCGCAGGCGCACCTCTTCACGGCCTTCGGCGCCGAAGGCCTTGACCACCGAATTGCAGCTGATCGCATCCGCCAGCGCGCCGCCAAGCTTGGTGTCCCAGGCATTGGCAAGCCGTGCCGCCGGCGACACGAAGCCCATGGAAAGCGCCACGGTCACGCCGATGTAGATCAGCGAGCCCGCGGCCACGATCAGGCCCATGATCGGCCAGTAGCTGCCGAGCACGATGCTGGCGCCGACCAGCATGACGATCGAGGGCAGCAGTGCGACCAGCAGCAGGTCGTTGAGCTGGTCGAGCGCCCACATGCCGCGGGTGATCTTGCGCACCGTCGAACCGGCAAAGCTGTTGGCGTGCCAGTCGGTCGAAAACCGCTGCACCTTGTGGAAACCGTTATTCGTCACATCCGCCATGGTGCGCAGCGTCAGCCGGATGATGCCGTTGAAGATGAACCAGCGCAGTGCCACGCTGGTCAGGCCGAGCGCCACGACAACGACGAAGGCGCGCAGCGCCCGGTCAGCCGCGTTGCCGCCGGCGATGGCATCGACGATCTGGCCGGAAAACACCGGCACCATGACTTCGGCCAGGGTGCTGGCAATGACCAGCACGACAATAATGCCCACCAGTAAAGGCCGATGGCGCCAATGATGGAAAACAAAGCCGAGCACATGGCGATAGGCATCGGCGCGGAAATCGAGCTTCTTGCGAGTCATTTTAATCGCTCGGCGCCGTGTCGGCAGCCGGTCCTCAGGATAGAGAGTTGGATGGCACGGCCCAAGCGGGAGACGAAATAACCCCGTCAGATCAATCGGGCTATGAATTAAGGGAAAACCGCGTGTCGGGCGCGCTTGCGGCGGGCCGCGAGTGGAAATGACCTAGTGTCGGGACATTCCGCAAGGGAAGGTTTCGATGATTGCTGGCATGCAACGCCTCCCTATGTTTGAACTAAAGCGGTGAGCGTTTTGTACCGAAGCATTTCGCCATTGCCAAGCGGATATTTGCAACCTTACAGAAAGTGATGCGGAAACGACACAGCTTGTGCGCTTGCAAGGTGACGGTTCGGCCGGCTCGTTCGCCCAAAACGGCATCGACAAAGACCGTTATTCCACTACCGCAGGACGTAATCCCCGCTCAGGAAGCGCAGGAATAGGATGTGGCCGGGCGCGCGGTCAGTTTTGCCTCGAAGTCGGCGGCGATCTTGTCCAGCGTGACGCTGTCCAATCGCTGCAGCAGCAGGGCCTGGGCCTCCTTCATCGCGTCGCCGAGTACGACATTCACCGCCTGTTCCACAAGACACTGTGGCTGATCGTCGGCTGGGCCGATGGCGAAGAGATGCGGCTCGCCGATGGCGCGGTAGACGTCGAGCAGGGTGATCTCGGACAGCGGACGCACCAGCGTCCAGCCGCCGCCATGGCCCTTTTCGGAGCGGACGTAGCCCTGTTCGCGAAGGCCGGCCATGGTGCGGCGGACGACGACGGGATTGGTGTTCAGCATCTTGGCAATCATGTCCGAGGTCGCCGAATGCTGGTGCTTATCCATGTGGATCAGCACGTGCAGCATGCGTGAAAGGCGGCTGTCATTGCGCATGATTCTCTTCCTGTCGATCGGGCGGGTCATTATCGCAAGCTGATCGTAACAAGACAAGTAACATGATGGTTGACGGCACCAGTTCATGTAACTTATGTTGAGTCATGAGTTCAATATCCAAGGAGAGTCCCATGTCGTTCGACGCCATCATCATCGGCGGAAACTTCGCCGGCCTTTCGGCCGCGATGCAGCTCGCCCGGGCGCGGCGGCGGGTGCTGCTCGTTGACGCCGGCGCGCCGCGCAATCGTTTTTCTGAAGCCTCGCACGGGTTCCTCGGCCAGGACGGCCAGACGCCGGCGGCGATCATGCGGGAGGGAAAACGGCAGCTTTCGCTTTATCCGACCATCACCGTCCGCCAGGGGAAAGTCGTCCGGGCGCGGGGCGATGGTGACGCCTTCATTGTCGGCACCGAAGACGGCGGCGAAGAACGGGCCGCGCGCATCGTGCTTGCAACCGGCGTCAGCGACACGCTGCCCGAAATCCCCGGGCTGAAGGAGCGATGGGGTCGCTCCGCGCTGCACTGCCCCTATTGCCACGGTTTTGAGGTCAGCGGCGGCAAGCTCGGTGTCCTTGCAAACCATCCGCATTCGGCCCATTCGGCCGTCATGATCCCGGACTGGGGTGCGACGACGTTTTTCACTCAAGGGCTGTTCGAGCCCGATGAAGAGCAGTTGGTGAAGTTGACTGGCCGTGGCGTCCGGATCGAGCGCAGCCCAATCGTGGAATTGTTGGGCGACGATCCGAAGCTTGAGGCCGTTCGCCTCGCCGATGGCCGCATCCTGCCGCTCGATGCCGTCTTCGTCGCGCCGAAAACGACGATGGCGAGCCCGGTTGCCGAACAGCTAGGCTGCGCCTTCGACGACGGCCCGTTTGGACCCGTCATCCGCACCGGTGATAACAAGGAAACGACCACTAAGGGTGTCTTCGCCGCCGGTGATGCGGCAAGCGCCATGCACAATGCCACACTCGCCTCCGCCTCAGGCGTGCTTGCTGGCGTGCATTGCCATCAATCGCTTGTCATGCAGTCGGTCGCATAGGGCGCAAACAGCACGTTCGGGCGGCTCGGGCAGTTGGCCGGTCGAGAGGCCATTCGTGCCAAGCGGTCAAGATCGGGAGAGGGCGATAAACTAGAGCAATGCCGCAATGTGCGTACGCGAAAGACATGCTGGCCTGCCTTCCGCTCGCCGCGCTCTTAGGCGCGGTCTTTTATGCATTGACATGGCAAGGCGTTCGCCTGTTCCAGCAGCGAGGAAAGCGGCGGAGAAGGTGGGATCCAAAGAGGCGCGGCGCGCAGACCCTCCGAAGAACTAGATGTCCACGAGTGCCGTCGCCGCGAACTCGTAGATGACTACGACCGGCTGCTTTTCCGCCGGCTCGCCATCAGAACCGCGGATCCGGCCACGCCAGAGATCGCCGAACCGAGCAGAATGCCGATCTTGACCTTGTCCTGTACGGCTGGGTCATCGAAAGCGAGAAGACCGATAAAGAAACTCATCGTGAAGCCGATGCCGCAAAGAAGCGCGACACCGGTCATCTGCGTCCAGTTCGCCATTGCCGGAAGCTGCGCAAAACGTAGCTTCACCAGGAGACCAACGACGGAGAGAACCCCAAGCAACTTGCCAGCAAACAGTCCGGCGGCGACGCCAATTGTATGAGGGTCTCCCAAACTCGAGATGGACGTGCCGCGAAGGGAAACGCCGGCGTTGGCCAAGCCAAAGAGTGGGACGATGATGAATGCCACTGGTCGATGAAGCAGGTGTTCGAGCCGGTGCAGCGGAGATTCTTCGTCGCTAGCCTCCGGAGCGCCGGGAGAAAGCTTAATCGGTATCGTCAAGGCCAGCAGCACGCCCGCAAGCGTGGCGTGGATCCCGGAGGTGAACATCAGCACCCACAAGGCGACGCCAAGGCCGAGATAAAGCGTCAGCGTCTTCACGCCGGCTCGGTTCATGAAAAACAGCAGGGCAAGAACCGCGGCGGCTCCGGCAAGGGCCAGGAGGTTGAGACCGTTTGTATAGAAGAGTGCGATGACGAGGACGGCGCCGAGGTCGTCGATAATGGCAAGCGCCGCCAGAAAGATTTTCAGGGACGCCGGAACCCGGTTGCCAAAGAGCGACAGCACTCCGAGCGCGAAGGCAATGTCTGTGGCCGTCGGGATCGCCCAACCGCGGAGGCTAGCTGGCGTCCCGGCATTGAAAGCCAGATAGACGAGGGCTGGGGCGAGCATTCCTCCGGCCGCGGCGGCACCGGGAAGAATTCGCCTGCTCCAGGTCGAGAGCTGGCCATCGAGCATTTCGCGCTTGATCTCCAGACCGACGAGCAGGAAGAACACGGCCATCAGGGCGTCATTGATCCAGTGCTGCAAGCTCAGTGGCCCGAGGTAAAGATGGAGGGCATGAAAATATGCGCCCGCCAGCGGCGAGTTCGCCACCGCAAGGGCCATGGCCGCGGCTGCCATCAAGACGACGCCGCCGGAGGCCTCGTTGTCAAGATATCCGCGGAGAGTGGATTGAATGCGACCGGTCGTGATCGGCAAGGACATGGTTTCGCGCTCCCTTCTGGAAGGTTGATCTTCGTCTCCGTCGATTTCGGGGAAGCCCGCGGCGCACGCAGCACACGCCATCCGGAAAGGGATACCTAAAAGCAGCAGGGATTTCCAGGGGCCCCCCGACATCGTTCCCGTGTCGTAACGTTCGACGATGATGGACATCCAGTGTCGATCAGCGCTTCTCATAATAGGCGATGGAGCTTTGGGATGCCGCGTCTATCACTGCCTAATATCGTCAGTTGTTCCGAGTTGACCGGCAGAAAAAAACCCGCTCCAGCGGGGGAACCACGGAGCGAGCCAGGTGCCCTTGGCGTTCAAACGCCTCAGGAGAGCATCCTCAGATTACACCCACGGTCATGCGAAGTAAAATTATCGGCGGCTCTGATAGGTCCGAAAGCCACCTCGAGAGATGAACCATGGTTCGCCGCGATCGTCATTGGATGCGTTGACGAAAATGTAGGCTGGCTGCCTGCTCTCATGCGACGAGGTCCGACCTAGGGAAGCCTGGACGGAACGGTTGAACGTGAGCTTCCGTGCTCGGCGCGCGCGCCCGCAGTCGTGCCCGCGATCGACATGCTGCAAATGGGGGTGATCTTCGGGCACGATAGCGCTAGTAAAGGACAACCCCGCCCCGCATCGCCGAGCCCGACATGCCGCCATCCTATCGATATTCCAAGCTCTTTCGCCGCTCCCGCGTCTTATGGGGGTCTTTCTCAGTTTGGCAGCCAAGGCTGGTGTTTTGGTGCGGGGCCTTGGCAATCGGGGTGATCAGCGTCGGCTTTGCGAAGCTTGCGGATCTGGCGCAGAAGGGCTTCGGGTCTCTCACCTCGTCCGGTGAATGGGCCTTCCTGCTGCCACTTGCGCTGACCCCGCTCGGCTTCATGCTGTCGGCCTATCTGGCGGCGAGGCTGTTTCCGAACTCGCAGGGCAGCGGCATTCCGCAGGCGATCGCCGCGCGACATCTGCGGGACGAGGAAGATCGGACGCGGCTGCTGTCGCTGAAGATCGCCTTCGGCAAGATTGTGCTGACGGTGCTCGGGCTCTTCTCCGGCGCCTCGATCGGCCGCGAGGGACCGACTGTCCAGGTCGGCGCATCGATCATGCTCGCTGTTGCCCGGTTCAGTGGCATGGCGCAGGCGCGCGGGCTGATCCTGGCCGGATCGGCGGCGGGAATTGCGGCCGCCTTCAACACGCCGCTCGCCGGCATCGTCTTCGCGATCGAGGAAATGAGTCGGACCTACGAGTCTCGGGCCAACGGACTGGTGCTGACCGCCGTCATCCTCTCCGGCCTTGCAGCGCTCGGGATTTCGGGAAGCTACAATTACTTCGGCATGGCATCGGCTGCACCCACGGAGCTTCGCGACTGGGGACTGGTTCTGATCTGCGGCGTCGGCGGCGGCGCGCTCGGAGCAGCCTTCAGCGGTTTCGCGCTGCACTTTGGCCAGAAGATCCGCCGCTGGGCGCAGCCACAGCCGCTGAAGCGCATGCTGGCTCTTGCAGGCACCTGCGGACTGACGATCGCAGTTATCGGAGTGGCATCAGGTGGCACGACCTTCGGTACCGGCTATGAGCAGGCACGAACTGCGGTCGAAGGCAACGCCCTGCCTCTGCTCTTCTTCGTCGAGAAGTTCGCCGCAAGCTTCCTGTCGATGCTGTCAGGTATTCCGGGCGGCATCTTTGCGCCGTCGCTCGCCGTCGGCGCCGGTTTCGGCAGCACCGTCGGCTCCCTGCTCGGCACCAGCGTCGCGCTGGCGGCCATCCTCGGCATGGCCGGCTATTTCGCGGGCGTCGTGCAGGCGCCGATGACGGCCTTCGTCATTATCCTCGAAATGACAGGCGATCATCAGGCAGTCATCCCGATCATGGCAGTGTCCATGATCGGTTACGTGACTTCGCGCATTCTTTCGCGCGAACCGCTTTATCATGGCCTTTCGCGCGTCTTCATCGCCGCGGCTATCCGGGCGCGGCGTGCGGTCGAAAGGGAGTCGGAGTAACCTTCAGTTCTGCACAGACGACCGGCGAATACGCGCGATCATCTGCCGAGTAGTTTGCTACGAACATGGACCTGACACCTGATGGCACTGTTCGATCTGTCCGGCGGCCTGGCGGCGGCAATTAAAACAGCTACCAGGTGCGTGCGTTTGCTTTCGCGGACATCATTTTAGCGGAGCACGGAATGAAACGAGCAGCCAGTTGTTCATGCGGCCAGCTTTCGATCACCGCCGACGGAGAACCTGTCAAAATCTCCGCCTGCCATTGCCGGGCCTGCCAACGTCGCACCGGCAGCGCGTTCGGAGTAGCCGTCTTCTTCCACGCCGATCAAATAAAGACGTCCGGGGTTTCGACCAGCTACGTGCGATGGGGCGACAGCGGCAAATCGGTCGAATTCTGCTTCTGCCCGGCATGCGGGTCGACAGTTTTCTGGATACCGGAATTCAGGAAAGAGCTGGTAGCCGTCGCATTGGGATGCTTCGCCGATCCCTCATCGCTCGCGCCAACGCAAAGCGTCTACGAGGAAAGTCGTCTGGAATGGGTGTCGTTCGATTTGACCTAGATGCCGTACAGAATGACACGTTAACAGATACTGCCCCGAATGCCGGTAACAAGCAGCCTCTAAGGCAAAAACAGCACGTTGTACTGATCGAATTCGCCCGGCAGGTCGCGGACCTTCATCTCCTCTTCGCGATCCTCGAAGATGACGAGGCAATTCTCGTAGAAGCCCGATAGCATCGATATGAAGGCCTTCGTTCCTTCTGCTCCGTAAAAGAGCGGGGTGAATTCCATGTAGAGCGGCACGCGGCGGGTAAGCAGCGGCTGCATCGAGCGGCAGGCCACTGGCTCGTAGCCTTCGATATCCATCCAGACGAGGCCGATCGCGGCCGGGTCGATCGAAAGTCCGGCGAGGATCTCGGAAACCGGCTTCACCGGCACGCTTATCTTCCTGTCTGTCGGGCTTTGACGGATGGCGCTGCTCTTGCCGTGATTGTTGAGGTTGAGAAAGAAATCGATCTCGCCTTCGTGCTCGCCGGCGGCGCAGTTGACGAGGCGGACCTTCGCCTCCAGCCGATTCTGGCGGATGTTGAGGGCAAGCAGCGGGAAATTGCGCGGATCGGGCTCGACGCTGACGATATGGGCGTAGGTGTCGCTGAGGGCGAAATAGACGGTCTGGGTGCCTATATTGCCGCCGATCTCGAGCAGCGTTGCGTCCTTTCTCACGAGGCCGCGCTCGCGCAGGATGACGATCAGTCGATCAACGGCCTCGCGCTCGAAATGGCCCTTCCGGAAGACCTTGCGGCCGATATAGTCCGAAGGCGAGAAAGTCATCAGATGGTCGCCGGCGTCGACCGTCACCGAGACCACGCGCGGGCCGATATTCTCGATCAGCAGTCGGCGGCCGAAGCGGGTGTCGAAGAAGCGCGAAGCGGCGGCGTTGCGGGCCTTGCGAAACAGGCGGCTCCAGTATTTGGCGGTCAGCCAGGGCTTGCCGGGCATCAGGTTTTTCCTTCGAGCGGCTCTGCCGCTTTCTCTCTTGGAATGACGTAGACTTTCAAGGGCAGGGCCCGGCCGCGAACGCTGATTTCGCGGCTTTCGATCCCGGAAAGATCAGCACCCGAAAGGTTCGCCACCGGTTCGGAGATGACGATCGCCGCTTCGAATTCCTTGGCGGCTGTTTCCAAACGGCTCGCGACATTCACGGTATCGCCGATCGCCGTCATGCTGCGCACCCGGCCGTATCCCATCGTGCCGACGACGGCCGGGCCGGTGTGAATGCCGATCGCGATCCGCAGCGGCAGCGCCAGTTCGTCGGCGAGTTCCGCCGCGAGTTTCTCGATCTCGGCGACGATCGCTGCTGCAGCGTTGAGCGCCTGGCGGCAGGCTTCCTCCGGCGCGGTGTTGAGCCCGAAGAGCGCCATGGCGCCGTCGCCGATGAACTTGTCGAGCCGTCCGCCCGACTGCTCCACCGCCTTGCCGATGATGGCGAAATAGCGGTTCAGCAGGAAGACGACGTCGAAGGGCAGGCGGGTTTCCGTCATTGTGGTGAAATGGCGAATATCGACGAAGAGCACGGCGATCTCGCGCTCGCGGCCAGGGCTCGTCTCCTGGCTGTTGGCGGGAAGGGCCGCCTCGATCGCCGGCACGAGAAGTGGCGCGACGGCAACGTCGCGGTTCGGACGAAGCTGGCAGGCGAGCCGGACATCCGGGCCGGCATTGATGCGCTTCAGCGTCGTCTGCTCCATCTTGTCGGGGATCGGCAGGCTGTCGTAATCGCCAAGGATCTGCACGCGGCAGGTGGAGCACTGGCCCTTGCCGCCGCAGACGGCATAATGCGGCAGGCCGCCGAGCCGGCTCGCTTCCAGCACCGAGAAGCCGCGCGGCACGCGGATCACCTCGCCGCCCGGATAGTTCACGGCGACTTGGTCAAGCCGCTCCTTCAGCTTGCGCCGGGCACGCGCGATGACGACGATGAGCAGCGAGGCCGAGAAGGCGCCGTAGAGCCCGGCGCGGATCATGGCGACCTCGCGGTGAACTTGCGGGTTCGAGGCGTAACGGGTGTTGATGCCCTCCTTGTAGGCGCTGACCGTCATTGACTGCTGGTAGGAAGGGTCGGCGAGCGTTCGGCCCATTTCGACGAAGCCGAGCAGCGAAAGCACCGGCACGAGGATCGCAATCGCCAGCAGCAGCGGAGCGAAGTCCGGGTACCAGGAGCGGTAGCGCAACCAGAAATGGATGCCGATACAGCCGTGGATCCAGACGGCGACGACGGCGAGCGCCTGCCGCAATCCGTTCGCCGGGTTCTTGATCCAGAGCATGCCGACAACCGTCTCGTAGTCATCGATGTAGCCGTAGAATTCGTGAGCAATGCGTGTGCCGATGACATGATCCATAAGCAACAGCGGGATCATCAGGCCGAGCACGATCTGGGCCATTTCCCCCTTCGGCATGACCAGGCTGCGGCGCATGTGGATGGCGCGCAGCACCAGCGCGATATGGATGAGCACCGATGAATAGAAGATGGCGGTCCCCAGAGGATTGCGCCAGATCGCCAGGAAGAGGTGGGCGGCTTTATCGGCGGCGGCGACTGAAATCAGGCCAATCGCATGGTTCGACAAATGCAAGAGGACGAAGATGAAAATGACGAGGCCGGAACCGAGCCTCGCCCTTCTGATCGTACGTTCCGAAAAAATCCCTGTGGCCGAGACCGTCGTCATTCATTCCCGTTCTTGTCGATGTAACCGCAGGCCCATAGAGATTGAGAAAGAGGCGGAATTGCTTCGATCGCGATCACATTCCATATGCTTATGCGCAAGTTTTCGGCAAAGGGACAATAGCGGAATTTTCCCGACAGGCGTGAAAGTTGTAAACAGTGTGTCTTACCTGAGGTGTCCCAATGCGGGTGGCTTTCTACGCGCCGATGAAATCGCCGAACCATCCGGTACCGTCGGGCGACCGGCTGATGGCGCGACTGCTGATCCGGGCACTGGAGCTTGGCGGGCATCAGGTCGACGTCGCCTCCGAATTCCGCGCCTATGCCTCGACACCGGACGCGGCACGGGCGCTCGAACCCGCCATCGGCGCCGAGCTGGAGCGGCTGCGGCTAAGATGGAAATCCGCGCCGCGGCCGGACCTCTGGTTCTGCTACCACCCCTATTATAAATCGCCCGATCCCTTCGGGCCGGCGATATCCGCCGAATTCGCCATTCCCTACGTCACCGCCGAAGCCTCCTATGCGGCAAAACGCGATCGAACCGGCTGGGCGGCTTCGCAGAAGCTGGTGGGCGATGCGATCATTCGGGCGGCGGTCAATATCAGCTTCACCGGGCGCGACCAGGACGGGCTTGCCGCCGCCTTCGCGCAGGCGCGCCTCGCCAGGCTTAACCCCTTCATCGACACGGCGCTGTTCGAGAAGGTGTCGCCGGCGCCTGATCCGCGCCGGCTGATGACGGTCGCGATGATGCGAGCCGGCGACAAGATGGACAGTTATGTCATGCTTGCAAATGCGTTGAGGCTGATCGAAGACCGGCCCTGGACGCTGGCCGTCATCGGCGATGGTCCGACGCGGCAAGAGGTGCGGGCGCTGTTTGCCGACTTTCCCGGCCGCATCGAATGGCTGGGCGAGCGCAATCCCGGCGAGATCGCCGAACTGCTCGGACGCGGCGGCCTCTATGTCTGGCCCGGCTGCGGCGAGGCCTACGGTCTCGCCTATCTGGAAGCCCAGGCCGCTGGCCTGCCTGTCGTCGCGCAGGAAACGGCAGGCGTGCCAGCGGTGGTCGAGGCTGGCGTGACCGGGCTGTTGACGCCGGAGGGCGATGTTGCCGCCTATGCCGAGGCCGTGGCCGCCCTGCTTGACGAGAGGCAAAGGCGCGACGCCATGGGGCAGGCGGCGCGGCGCTTGGTGCTTGGCGAGCGCTCGCTTGCGATGGCGGCGCAGGTATTGGACGGAATTTTGCGCGACAGCGCAGCAACAGGAGTGACGTGATGACCGACGGAATAGCCTGGGACCCCCTGCGCCGCGAGCTAGACCGCTGGCAGGCCGCCGGCCGCGTGGCGCGGTTCTGGCTGCGAGATGACGACGCCGTCGAGCCGACGCAGCCGCTGGAGACGCTGTTGGCGCTGACGGGTGAAAGCGGGGTTCCGCTGATGCTCGCCATCATTCCCGGCCTGACCGGCGAAACGTTGGCCGCGCGCTTGGCGGAGGAAAAATCCGTCGCTGTCGCCGTGCATGGCTGGTCTCATACCAACCATGCCGGGCCGCAAGGCAAGAAGCAGGAACTCGGCGGCGAGCGGCCGGCGGAGGCCGTGCTCGGCGAGTTGGGTGAGGGGTTCCGGCTGCTGCGGCGGCTGCATCCGGCCCGCTTCCTGCCGGTGCTGGTGCCGCCGTGGAACCGGATCGACGCCGCCCTCATCCCGGCGCTTCCGGCGCTCGGATTTGCAGCCCTTTCGGTCTATGGGCGAGCCAAGCAGGACGGCCCGATGCCGCTCCTCAACACCCATGTCGACATCATCGACTGGCATGGCACGCGCGGCGGACGGGGCGAGGCGGAATTGGTGGCCGAACTGGTGGCCGAGCTTGACGACCGGTTTGCCGGCGGCGACGAGCCTCTCGGCGTGCTCACCCACCATCTGGTGCATGACGTAGCGGCATGGGATTTCCTGTCGGCCTTGTTCGCGGTGACGACCCGACATCCGGCCGTCCGCTGGTCATCGGCGTCGGAACTGCTAGAGCACATCGCGTGAAACTGTGCCGCGGTGTTGCGATAGCGCATGCGCAAAAGCAAGACCTGAAGCGCGAGGAGCGAATCTCAAAGATCGCGACACGATATAGGGCATTAGACATTGTCGATCAGGTGGCATGAACGCGCCCGAGGAAGTCTCGCATGATTGCGACGACCTCTTCGAGATGTGTCTCGAGCAGCCAGTGGCCGCCGCCGAGCAGATGCAGTTCGGCGTCCGGCAGATCCCGTAGGTAGGCTCGCGCCGATTTTTCCGGCATGTAGTGGTCGTTCGGACCCCAGACGATCAAGGTCGGAGGCTGGTATTCCCGCAGGTATTTGCGGTGTTCCGGGAACCAGGCCCGGTTCTCCTTCAGTCCGGCGATCAGGTCCATGGCGATGTCCTTGCGCCGTGGCGTGATCAGCGACCAATGCAGCTTCCAGAGGTCTGGCGGGATCGCATCGGCCAGAGGAGGCGGCAAGTCGTTGAGGAATTCCTCCTTGAAAGTCTCCTCGCTGACCGCCTCCGCCAGCACCTTCCTCATCTCCGATCTCGGAAGCGTCCAGGTCGCCTCGATACCCGCATATTTTGGTCCGAGGGCATCTTCATAGGGTATGTCGCCATTCTGGATGATCAGCGCCACGATGCGTTGAGGGGCCCTGATCGCCAAGCGGGCACCGATCGGCGAGCCGAAGTCGTGGAGGTAGAGGACGAACCGGTCGACACCTAGGGCGCCGACGAAGGCCTCTAGCCAGGCAGCGTAACCATCGAAACTGTAGTCGAAATCATCAGGCGTGCCGCTATAGCCCGCGCCTGGGAAATCCGGCGCGATCAGGCGCCAATGGTCGGCAAGGCGCGGCATGAGATTGCGAAATTCATGGGACGAGCAGGGATATCCGTGCGGCAGCAACAAGACCGGAGCATCTTCCCGGCCGGCCTCGCGGTAAAAAGTCTCGACGCCTGCAACCGTCATCCAGCGATGTCGGACGAGAGTGGTCATGGACAAGCTCCTCGGAACCGTTCTTCACGTTCGGTCTTCATCATACTGCTTTGCGCCTTCCACCGGTCGCAGCCACGGCTCGCGGCGTTTGATCCAGAGTTCGTAGCTCGGCACAAGAGGCGACGGGGCCTCGGAAAGGATGCCGAGCTTGATTTCGGCCTCCTGGTCATCGGCGGAAAACAGCCGCGAGCCGCAACCGGTGCAGAAATGTCGACCCTGGAACTCGCCGGTTTTCCCTGAATGTTCGAACTGGCCGGCGGGCCAGATCCCATAGAAGGTAAAGGCCGAACCGCTTTCTTGCCGGCAGTCGGTGCAATGACAGATTCCAACGCGCAAGGGTTCGCCCCGGACAGAAACATGCACCTGCCCGCAAAGACACTTTCCGGAAAGCACGGTCATGACGGATCCCTGTTTCGTTGATTTTTCGCTGCCGGGAAAACGGTCCGGCCGGGCATCTGTTCCGTCGTGACGTCGCAGGCCTGCTCGGCTCGACGAATAGGATACTCTGTCGAAGAGCGTCAGACTGGACGAGATGAAGGCGGCTTCAGCGGCCTGCTAGATCATCACGATCTGATTGTCGCGCGCGGCAAAGGATTCGGGGAAGGCCGCCTGCGCCTGCGTTTCCATCTGCGCCAGCTGTTCGTCGGTGCGGGAGGGAGCGTGGTGGAACAGCGCGAAGCGCTTGGCGCCCGCGATCTTCGCGAGCTCGGTACCGTGCTGCCAGGTCGAATGGCCGAAGCCCTTGAAACGCTGCATCTCGTCTTCATTGTAGGTGCAGTCGTAGACGACGAGATCGGCGTCCTGCATCATTTCGAGCGAGACTGGATCGTAGTTGCCGGGATCATGTTCGATATCGTAGATGAGCGCGACCGAACGGCCCTGCCATTCGATGCGGTAGCCTATGGCGCCGCCCGGATGGTTCAGCATGAAGGTCTTGATCTTGACGCCCGGGCGCGGGTTCAGCACCTGGCCGGCATGAAAATCGCTGAAATTCATCGTCGCCTGACAGATGTCGGTCTTGACGGGAAACCAGGGCGGGCTGATGAACTGCTCGACCATTTCCCGCGTGCTCATCTTGCCATCGAGATGGCCGGACCAGATGTTGACGTTGATCGAGGGATAATAGATCGCCTTGAAGAAGGGCAGGCCGATGATGTGGTCGTAATGGCAGTGGCTGAAGAACAGGTCGACGTCGCTGACGCTGTCGGCGAGCAACGACAGCCCCGCCTCGCGCAGGCCGGAGCCCGCGTCGAAGATCATCCGATGTTCTCCGCAGCGAATCTCGATGCAGGAAGTGTTACCGCCGTAGCGATCGAACTCGGGGCCAGACACGGGAATACTGCCGCGGACGCCCCAAAATTTTACCTGAAACAGTTCTGTCGTCATCGTTCTTCAAACCGGCCTTCCCGCATCGCCATCGTAGTCATAGTTCGTCCCGATGCGAAGCAGCAGAATTCCACGGGTTTGTCTGTTCCCCTTTGTATTCTCCCAACCGATAGCGGAAGAAGAAGTAGATTTTCCTAAGCAATCGGCTTTCGGTTCGGAAAGCAAGCCAGTATGGTTGGTTTTCGGTATACGCGCTGCTCAGGGCGGGGACATTTTCCCGTAAGTCATGCCTATTAGATGGTTGCGCGCGATTGAAAAAACAATTGCCGCCCTGTCGAGCCGAAAATCCAGTTCCGAAGGTTGGGGGGACCGCTATATCCAACGACGGCTGACTGGGCTCTGACAATCAGCCTTCTTTCATTTTGCATCTCGCGGCTTTGTCTGGAACGTCTGGTCTAAGTTCAACTATAGGGCGGGCCGCTCTGCGCTATCGTGGAATCCTTCGGGCGGTCGTTTAGGCCGGTGCTGACCTTCGACATCGTCACTCGCGGTTTGCCGTCTGCGGCGCGGGGATGCGCGTCTTCGCATCGGACCGACCAGTCTCTGGTTCGGCGTCGGCGACGCCGTCACCGGCCTCGCGGCTGTTGCCCATGTTCACGGGCGGGGCGCGCTGTTCGTCGACGTTGATCTCTGGAAGCTCGTCGTCCTGCGTGTCTTCGTTCAGCGACTTTGGAGGAAGCTTGGCGGAACTGGGGATTGAGTTCGTCGTCATGTTGGTTCTCCTTCTGGAGAAGGAACTCGCAGACGCCGACGCGGTTCCACCCGCCGCCGTCGTGATCCTGCCATCCTTTTTCGCGATCAACACCCGCCACGCCGAGGCGTGATTCTGAATGAAATGAGGAGTTTGACATGCTGAAGACCACATTGGTCGCGACGACAACGTTGCTTGCCCTTACCCAGTTCGCCAGTGCTTCCAGCGACAGCGCATGGAACGCACTGTTCGCGAAGGCGAACGGGACCTGCATCGGTCAGTCGCGAATGGTGTCACCGGAAGCGACCGCGCCGGTGGTCTTCGACGATGCGACTGGCAAGGTAGCAGTTCTTCTCCGCGAGAAGAGCTCGAAGTCGAAGAAGCTAGTGAACCTCATCTGTCTGTACGACAAGAAGTCGGGCAAGGCGTCCATTGCCGAGTATCAGTGGCTCGGACAGTAGGGACCGGCGGCCAGGGCGATGTCAAAGCGGCGGTTGAACGCTCAGGTGATCTGTAGAGTATAGCGGGGGCCTGGCTTACCTACCGTGCTGTTCTGTTTAACGATTGCGGGAACTATCATGGGCGGCAATATTCGCGCATGCGTTTCCACCTTACGATCGGCAAACGAGGCCGATTCACGATGGTTATGGTTGCGAAGAAAATCAAAGGCGTTCGATTTCAATCACGCGAATGACGATCTCCTCCTGACGGAACCGCGCCTCCAGTTTCTTGCGGTAGGACGACCACCAGGCGCGGTCGAGATCAGGGGTCATTAATTCGGCGACAACGATGCGGTCCTGCTCGATTTCGCCGTCGTCGCGCCACAGTCCTTCGGCGGGTGAGTCGACGTGAAGGGTGACCCCGCCGAACTTCGCCGTGAGTTCGTCCCGGACAAGGTTGACGTTCGGCCGGCTCCCACGAGGGTGTGAAACTGGAAGGAGGATTTCGACGAGATACGGCATCCTGGTTAACCGGCGTCGCGACCGGAAGTTCCTGGTTGCCGGCGCCGTCGGCGATCCATCCTGAAAGTGTGAATCGAGCGCCGCCATCGGCGAACATGCGGTGGAATGACGCTGGACGACATCAACTCGGCTGTCTTATGAGATTGATCAAGGCGTCAGCCGGTCAAACCTGAATGTCTTGGTGCCTGGTTTTCTCTCGCCGCAGCGTCCAGCTTTTTCAGTAAGTCCCCGAAAACATCTTCGCAGTCGGTGGGCAATGAGAATTCTGGCAGCCCACGCAAACGTGGTCCCAAGCGCTTCAAGGTATCGCGCTGGAAGATTCCTGCTGTGGTTGTTTTATATGTTTCAGACATGATGTCACAACGAGGGCGCCAGTGTTAGGTTCCGCAATGACGGCGACAGGTGATTTGTTGGGTTATGAAAGTGAAGGCGTGGGATGTTGAGCGTGTTTTAGTCCGCGAGGTGCATGGAACATCATTCCCGAGGCTGCTCGCCCCGTCGCCAGTTCCGCGCGGCAAGCCTCACTGAAATCCAGGAGAAAGTTCATCGCGCCGGAATGCGCAAGGTCCCGCATTTCCGAAAGCGAGCGATTGGGGGTCAGGTAGGTTTTGACGATCCTTGCCATCGCCAGTTCGGCTGCATCCACGACCCGTCTCGACGAGATCAGACGCATCTGGGCGACCAGTGCGTAAAGTAGCACGAGATCGGAAACATCGCCCTTCTGGTGGCTTATCGCATCGGCGTAAAGTCGCGTCGCTTCAGCTATGAAGTCGGAAAAAAGCTTTTCCCGCTTGGCGGCCTCGAGCTCTCGCTGTTTTTCCCTCACTTGTGAACGGTGCGTCATCCAGGCGGTGGCGAACGAGGCGAGACCGCCGATAACGACGCCGGCAAGGCCCATCAGGGCGGAGATGTATGGGTCCATGAGAATTTGCCTTTCGCAACGATCGGGCTCACCAACGACGTGGTTATGATCCTACCCCGCCAGCGGAGGACCTACCCATACGCCTTCTGGTACCGCGGGGATGCTGTTCACCAGATCTTCGCGTAAGGTTAATGGCATCCTCATGTCAGCGCCAGAAACGCTTGGTGTCGATGACCTCGTCTACTAAGGACTGGGCCATGTGGATCAACGCATTCTTGTCATCGTGGAAAACGACAGAATCGCGAGCAGGGTGGTCGGCCAGTCCATGCTGCTCGAGCACGCCCGGTCCCGTTGCCAGATCGTTCAATGCTCCAAGATGGTCCTGCAGATCCCCCATCGCAGCGATAAATTTCCGGTGCCGACGGGCGCCGCGCTTGTCGTCGAACAGCGATCCGAAGAACTCGGCCGCGTAGCGAAGCTTTTTAGCATCCTTGCGAACCTGGTGACGATGCTCGTCGTCGGTCTCGGCCAGCGCACTGCCATGCTTTTTCAGCTTCTTCCGCATCTTGTCGAGGGCCCTCGCGGCAAACTCCGAAACCGACGCGTCCTCGGAAGTTGCGCTGCCACCAGCGCGATCGAGGTGACAGTGAAGCCACTCGTTGAAATCGAGCATCAGCGCGCGCGCTCTCGCCGACTCCAGCGCCTCGACGGCGTCACCGTACGCCTTGTTGCGGGCATCCTTGAGCTGGGCCCGAAGGTCGGGGTCCTTCGCCTTCGTCAGCAGGACGTCGAGATTACGCGCTTCGCCGAGGACGCCGGCGAGCCACCGAAACTCCCTCTGCAGCCCACTCGGCTCGTCGCCCTCCAAGAGCGGCTTGAACAGCGAGAACGCGGAGCGGAGACGCCGCAGAGCTACCCGCGCCTGATGAAGGGCTTCCGAATTTCGTCGCTGGAGAAGGATATCTTCGTTGAGACGGAATTGCCGAAAGCAGGATGCGGCGATTTCTCGAAAGGCGGCAGATGCCTTGATGTTTCGCTCGAGATCGAGGCGCTCTGCCTTGAACATGAATTGCTGCCTGTCCAGAAGCGCGAGACCCCGTTCGGACTTGGACTGAATTCCGAACCGGAAAGGTGCGATCGCGTCGATCTTGCGAATGAATACGAAGAGGTTCTTCGGATCGCCGTCCTCGAGTTCGACCTCGATTTCCTGAACAGGCGAGCGCCTGTTGCCAGACACAAGGTCTCCCCGGTCGACGACCACCTCCAGCCGAGAGCCATTCAATTCGAACTTCCAGACGCGGCGCTCAATGAACACGGTGAAAGCGGCCTCCACCTCAAGTTCCGGTCCGAACTCGCTTATGAGCGGGCTCGTATGGTCGAGGACGGGTTCATTGCCTTCAATGGGAGTCTCCCATTCTGAACGGACAAACAGTGATTTCGCCGGCCCGGATGCCTTCACAGTCTGGACGTTGGAAGCGCCGGTAGAGCGGATACGCAGAGAGAACCCTTTCTGCGACAGCCGACGATCGTCTGTCTCGAAGTAGGTCGATGACTGTTGCAGTGCCTCGTCAGGCCCTCCGAGAAGATCGGAACCCAAAAGGCGCTCAAGGGCTTCGTTGGAGAGGTCGAGCTTGATTTCGATTTCCGATGGCAAGGCGGGCTCCATTCTGATTGGACGCTCATCAACGCTGGAGGTCCTGTCATAGTTCGGTCGCGTCACGACGTGATGAAGCAAACTGGACTCTTCAACGTTGCCCAGCTAGCTTGCGCGGGCTTCGAAACCGGAGGCGGACGATGCTCAACGAAAACGCCCAGATGGAACTTACGAAAACCGAGTCTGGTCGCGATGTCGCGCAGGCTGGTGCTCTGTGCTACCGTCGGAACGAAAACGGTCGAGTTGAGATCCTTTTTGTGGGCAGCCGACGGAACGGTCGATGGGGAATTCCGAAGGGGCACCTCGACGAGGGTGAGACTAGCAGCGCCGCGGCGCTGAGAGAGGCGTTCGAGGAGGCCGGGGTCGAAGGCGTCGTCGACAAGACCGTGTTCGGTACGTTTTCGTACCGGAAGGACACGAGTCCCAACCAATACCACGTGGCCGTCCACCTTCTTCAGGTCTCGAGGATAGCGGACAAGTTTCCGGAGAAGGATGTCCGAAAGACGCGATGGTTCCCCTTGGAGAGCGCGCTGCGGCAAGCGGCGCAGCCGGGCTTGCGGATGCTACTCGCAAGTTTAGAAGGGCGCCTTCCAATGGCGGGAAGGTGGCGATCACCGACAAGCAGGCGGAGATCTTCCTGCGGCTCGACGACGACATGAAGCGGGCGATCGCCGTCCGGGACGAAACGTCGGGCGTGCGGGCTGGCCAAGCGTTGAGAACACCGTTCATGCCGAGATGCCAGCGACGCCGCCCCCTTCGAACGGCTGAAGACCGCCTTGTTCCGGACTAGGGGACGAACCCGCTTCGATCGGGCGGCGGCCGACGGGATCCTCGACGACCTCCGGCATGTCCCTTACCGGAACGGCGTCGCCGCGGCGCAGGTCTTCTAGTTCCCCGATCAGGACTCCATCGACGCGGACGAAGACTTGTCGATGGCGCAGGACGACCTGCACCGGATGTCGCGAAACCTGCCGTTCCTCCGTAAGGATACGGCCGTTGTCGAAGAGATTGAATCCATACGGGCGGATATGTCGGAGGAGGCTCGAATCTTCTTTGGATGGCGGCCGTATGCGGGGAAGTGGTCGTTTCCGAATCCTGTGTGGAGCGAACTCCGCCAGGCGTTTCAGGAGGGCGGGGACGATGCACCGGTGGAGCTGTGCGCTGCCCCGTCTTTTTCCTGACGGGCAGTACAGCTTCTCAACGCCGGCCCGGTGCGGCCGGTGGATCGACTTGTTCCAGCAGTTCGGGGCCGTCTTCCGGAACGTTCATCTCGAACACGTCGCGCACGACCGCTTCCGCCGCCTCGATTTCGAGGTCTGTCATCTTTTCGAACTCCCGCCGGCGGCGCTTCTTCGCCAGGACGCCGTCGTTCTGCCGCACGAAATTGATCAGCGAGGAGATCATCCCATCAGGCATCTCGATGAAGCTCTGTATCCGCCCCTTTGCTTCATCAAAACGGGCGAGATACTCGATCTCCCTTGGCAGGTCGTGCTCGATCGTAGTCACGACGCATTCGTACAGGAACTCGGTGATCTCGGTATAGTCTCCGAAGCGGTAGAGATCGGCGGTGTCGTTGATCACGCGGACGTTCTGCTTGTCGGTAGGCACCCATTCAACGAACTGGAGCAGTGGTCCAGTGAAGGCTCGAAGTTCCTCGCCGTATTCGGCCTGACGCTTCAGAAGCACTGACGATACAGGAAAGATCATGCCCGTCGGAGTGTAGCCGCGCTCGGAGAGTACGTGGTGGATCATATACCGGTGAAGTCGCCCGTTGCCATCCTCGAACGGATGGATGAAGACGAAGGCGAATGCCATGACCGACGCCTGCAAGACTGCGTCGACGTCGCTCTTTGCCATCCGCTCGCCGCAGGCGATCACCCCTTGGAGAAGATCGGCGACATCCTCGTGCCGGGCGGGCACGTGCTCAGGGCTGGGATCGTTATTCCAGTCGCGGCCGCCGATGAACCCGCCGGCGTCGCGTAGTCCGCGCTTTATGAACCGGTCTTCCTCGATGACGATGTGCTGTAGACGCACCAGTTCGTCTATTGACAGCGGTCTGCGCCCTGCTTGAGCGACCGCGCGCATCCACAATTCAAGTCGGTTGCGTGGAGGGCGTTCCCCTTCGATCTGGTAGGTGGCTTGGCTGTCGGCCAGCAGAAGGAAATTCGCAGCTCTGGCGATCACCTGCCTGTCTATCTTGCCGATCAGTTCCTTCGCAGCCTCGTTCCAGCGGTGGTCGACGGTTTCCGAAAGGAAGTTGCTCCGGCGGAGCACTGGACAGAACGACGGTGTTCCAAGAAGGTTGTCGCGCACCCGGTGGCGTGGCGAATTGACAGGCTGCGAGGTAAAGTACTCTCTTGAATCCAGAGCCTCCACGTAGTTGCCTTGATCCAGGTCAGGAAGGGGAACCCTCTCGTTCGTGAGCCACTCGTAGAAAAACCAGATCCTGCGTGTGGTCGCGCCAGTCGGCGCAGCCTCAACTATGGGCGCTATATCGTGAGCGGAGACCTTCTGGAACAGCCGCTTCAAAACAAGGAGATCGGTCTGCTCATTCCTGAACGCAAACGCGAGCTGGCCTGCCAGGGAATTTTCCGGCATGAACCGCTTGTCGAAGATCGTCCAGCCGTCCTGATGCTTCCTTCCTCCCCTGACCGAAGCGTTCGCAACGACGGAAGGCGCGCGGACAGGCGCGTCGACCCCGTACATGGCGATCAGCGCGGAATATCCAGCCAGCTCTGAGCCGACTGGGATAATCCACTCCTTGAAGACCCTTGGATTGGCCGGATTGCTAGGCATTTGATCATCCCCGCGTAACCGTCGCTAAACGGTTATATGCGCCGTCATCCTGCATAGTTCAATTACCGATGTCGCGATACGATTAGAATGCGCCAACTATGTCACCAAACAGTTATTCGGGCGATATTGAATGAAATGTCGCAGTATTATTACTGAAGTCGCCAAACGATTAGAATCGCAGGCCTGTGTCGCCGAATGATTATTCCTCGGAAGGAAATGGCATTTCGGAGCCTGCACATCGTCTGAGCGGGCCGCCTTCGCTGAGGGCCGGGGCAGTTCAATTACCGAACTTGGATGCGAATCGCCAAAAACAATTCCGATTTCATCAACAAAAGTGACGCGGTAATTCCCAGAATTCCCGGTTAGTGCCATGTGATCTTGCGGGTTACGCGAAGAGCCTAGCCGAAACGACTTATGGCGCGTGTATTGCGTTTACCCCCTTTCGCCTGCATCTCCGGGAAAACCACCATCATATGAGAAAATTGTGCATCCGATTTGTGGGAATGTTTCCTTGCTTTAGGATGCCAGAAAGCGATATATCCGACGATACGGGAAATATAAGAGACTCGCGATGTTGCCGCCGATTATCAACGAGACCATCGCCGAGAGCAGCTACAGGCGCATTCGGGCCGACATCATTTTTGGCCGGCTGCCTCCCGGACAAAAGTTGAAACTGGAAAGCCTGAAGGAGACCTACGAGACCAGCATCAGCACACTTCGGGAAGTGCTGAACCGGCTCTCCTCCGAGGGGCTTGTCCTCGCCGAGGGACAGAAAGGTTTCGAAGTGTCTCCGGTGTCGGTTTCAGACCTCAAGGAGACGGCGGCGCTGAGGCTTCTCTTGGAAACACATGCGCTGGAGCAGTCGTTCGTGCATGGCGACGTGGAGTGGGAAGCTCCGCTGGTATCGGCGCATTACAAATTGGCGCGGATGGAACAGGTGATGGCAACCGGCGACACCAGCAGAGCTGAGGACTGGAAGCGCTACGACTGGGAGTTCCACCAAGCCCTGATATCTGCCTGCGGGTCGAAACTGCTGGTGGAGACGCATTCGGTGATCTTCGACAGATATCTCAGATATCAGATGGTTGCCTTGTCCTATCGAGGCGATGTCGCAGCCAATGAACATCAGCAGCTTTTGGATGCGGCATTGCGACGGGACGCGGAGACGGCCAAGCGGGTGCTTGCCCTGCATATTGAGGGCGGGGTCGAACATGCGCTGGCGAGAGGGACGCTGAGATAGAAATTGTCCGGAGGTTCCAATTCGAGCTTTAGATCCACCACGTAAATTGCATTTCGGCCAAACCAGGAAAAGCCATGCTCAAGCAAGTCCACGACCCGGCTGAAACAGTAAGCGATGTCGTCTTCCGGCAGATCCGCGAGGATATCATATCGGGGACATTGCCGCCGGGGGCCAAGATCAAGCTGGAGCAGGCCAAGGAGCGTTACTCCATCGGCATTTCATCGCTGCGCGAAATCCTGAGCCGTCTGACCACGGAAAACCTCGTCGTTGCCGAGGGGCAGCGCGGTTTTGAAGTCAGCCCTGCTTCGCGCCGCGAACTTCTGGAGCTCGCCGACCTCAGGATTGTTCTGGAAACACATGCGATCGGCCTTGCCTTCGCTGCGGGAAATCTTGAATGGGAGGGGCGCATCGTCGCCGCCCATCACCGGCTGGCTGCCGCGGAACGCAAGCTCCTTGCCGGCGACGTCTCACGGACGGTCGACTGGGTTCGATACGACTGGGAGTTCCATCAGGCGATCGTCTCGGCCTGCAATTCAGCGACGCTGATGGCGACATTGTCGTCCGTCTTCGACCGCTTTCTCCGCTACCATATGCTGGCCGAGAGTTTTCGCGGAAAGCCCGTCGTCGATGACCACAGGGTTTTGTTTGAACTTTCCATTCGGCGCGACGTCGCTGGCGCGACCGACGTCGTCAGACGGCACGTTCAAAGCGGCGTGGACTATGTGCTCAAGAGCGGCCGGATCACATAGAGAAATTCCAGCAAAAAGTGCGACGCGGTTTTCCGTCCGGAAGCGCAAAAGAAAAGGTTAGCGCGCGGCTCTGCGCTTTCATGAAAAGCTGAGCCGCCCCTAACCATGGCTCAAAAGTCGTCTTTCGGAATTCCTTCCGGACGCATCTGTTTCTTCAGGGCGGCGATCCGGAAAATCGCGTTCGGGGCGCCGTAGCCGCGGTAGCCGCGGCGCTCGACGATCTCGAAGAAGAACCCCTCTCCATAGGTTCCGCTATAGAGCTGGAAATATTCGCCATGCTCGTCGCGGTCATAGAGGATGTTTTCCGCCTTCAACCGCTCGGTCAGGGCCGGATCGAGGCCGAAGCGTGCTTCGACGTCGTCGTAGTAGTTCGGCGAAATGTGCAGCGATCTGAAACCGCAAACACGAAGGCTTTCGGCGGTCGCGAAGATGTCGTCGGTCAAAAACGCCAGGTGCTGGATGCCGGCCCCGAATTTTTCGGCGATGAAATGTCCCGCCAGAGTGCGGCGATTCTCGGCGCCGTTCATGGTAATGCGCAGCGCCCCGGTGTCGTTCTCGACGACTTGGCTGCGCACCACTCCGGCCGGATCGATGATATCGACCATTGGGGTCTTCCGCGTCTCGAAAATCGACGTGTAGAACAGAAGCCAGGTGAGCATTTCATCGTAACCGACCGTCTGGGCGACGTGATCAACGCGCAACAGCCCCGCGGACGGCGCGTCGGTATCGTCCGTGACCGGCTGAAAGTCGATTTCGGAGAAGCGACCCAATGCGCTCTTGTCGTCGATGAGATAGACGATCCCGCCCCCGACACCCCGAATGGCAGGCAGCTCGAGTTCACCGTCCGCGACAGGCTGGGTGAATGGCTCGGCATCCAAGGCGAGCGCGCGCTCATAGGCCTTTGCGGCATCGTCGACGACCAGGGCCATGGCATAGGCAAAAGTGCCGTGAACGGCGTAAGCCGCGTTCGCGAATCCTGCCTCATCGACATTGACGAGGATCCGGATCTCGCCCTGCTCGAAAAGAGAGACTTTCTTCGTGCGGTGGATTGCCGTCCTTTTGAAACCGAGGGTGCGCAGCAATGCAACCAGCTCGACCTCGTCTTCCTCGTCCGTGGCGAACTCGACGAAACCGACGCCCTTGACGGAAGGCCTTTCCGGCATCGCCGCTCCGGTCATGCTGCCGATGCCGAGATGGCGGCGCACCTGATCGCCAAGATAGATCAGCGAGCGGTGGCCATCGGCGGCAATCGCCCGCGACAGACCGCCTCGAAACTGGTCGTTGAAGATCTCCAGGGAGAAATAGCCATCATAACCTGTTGCCGCGACGGCTTCGGTAAACGCCGTGACGGGAAGATCGCCTTCCCCTGGCATGTTTCGGAAGTGGCGGCTCCAATAGAGCAGGTCCATGTCGATATCAGGGGCATCGGCAAGCTGGACGATGAAGATTTTCTCTTTGGGAATTGAGCGGATCGAATTGACGTCGATCTTGCGCGACAAAGTGTGGAAGCTGTCGAGGATAAGACCGATATTCGGATGATCGGCGCGACGGACGATCTCCCAGGCGTCGCGGTGGTCGCTGATATGGCGGCCCCAGGCAAGCGCCTCGTAGCCCACCCTCAGTCCCCGCCGGGCGGCACGCTCGCCGAGTTCGTGAAAGTCCGCCGCCGCCCGGTCGATGCCGCCGATGGCTGCCGGCGAGACGTTGGAGCAGACCAGCACCAGCTCCGTTCCGAGCTGCTGCATCACGTCGAACTTCCGTTCCGCGCGATCAAACGTTCGGCTTCGCAGCTGCTCCGGCATGCCCTCGAAATCACGAAACGGCTGAAACAGGGTGATCTCCAGGCCATGATCGCGGACGAGTTTTCCGACATCGGCCGGGCTTCCGTCGAAGGCGAGGAAATCATTTTCGAAGATCTCGACGCCGTCGAAGCCCGCTCGGGCGATCGCCTCGAGCTTCTCGGAAAGTTCGCCGCTGATCGTTACAGTCGCAATCGAGGTCCTCATGTCAAAGCCCTTCCGATATCTGTGCGAGATAAAACGAGCGCCGAACACGATGATGCGTTCCAAAAAACCGCTCGCTACTATTATGGCAAATGTCGTGAGGAATTCAAATAGCGTGTCTTATTATAAATTCTCATATGATTTTAAAAAACTCTGTTGATTTGCGCTTCCGTCTCTGGCAATCATTCCTCTCACAGTCAAAAGGTGAGGTTGGCTGTCCGGTCCATGGACCGTTCCAAGGAGGAGAAATTACATGTTCAAGTCTATGCTAACGCGTCGAAACGCGATGCTCGGAGCCGCCGCCCTCGTGGCAGCCGTCACCCTGGCGCAGCCGGCCGCCGCCGTCACGCCCGATGAAATCAAGGCTCGTGGTAAGATCATCGTCGGAATTCAGGGCGACAATCCGCCTTGGGGCTTTGTGACCAGCGGCGGCAAGCAGGACGGCCTCGACGCCGACATCGCAACGCTGTTTGCCAAGGAACTCGGCGTTTCCGTCGAGTTCGTGCCGCTTGAAGTCAACAACCGCATTCCCGCACTGACGGCCGGCCGAGTCGACGTTCTATTCGCGACGATGGCGATGTTGCCGGATCGCGCAAAAGCCGTGCAGTTCAGCAAGCCCTATGTTGCCAATGCCATCGTCCTGATCGGTCCGAAAAAGGCTGAGATCAAAACGAATGCCGACATGGCCAAGTTCACGGTCGGCGTCGCCAAGGGAGCTGCTCAGGACACGCAGGTCACCAAGAACGCGCCGCCCAGCACCACCATCCGCCGCTATGACGGAGACGCCGCAAGCGTCCAGGCCCTGGTGTCCGGCCAGGTCGAAACGCTTGGCGGCAACATCTTCTACATGGACCGGCTGGAGAAGGCCCGTCCGGGCGAATTCGAAAACAAGCTTGAATTCCAGAAGCTCTACAACGGTGCTTGCACGCGTCTCGGCGAAAAGGAAATCAATGCGGCGCTCAATATGTTCATCGACAAGATCAAGGCCAACGGCGAGCTCAAGGCCGTCTACGACAAGTGGATGAAGGTTCCGGTACCGGAATTCCCGGAAACGCTGGAAGGCATTCCGTTCGCGGCGAAGTGAAAGCTCATAAATCGAGCGTTTAGTCGAGGAGGCGGGCATCCCTGGTGATGCCCGCCAACGCCACCATCATGTTTCGAGACCGGCTTCGGCCCGCGTCCGGGAGCGCGATCATGAACAAGCCAATTTTTGTGCTCAATGGGCCGAATCTCAATCTTCTCGGTCAGCGCGAGCCGGCAATCTACGGGACCACGACGCTAGCCGACATCAACAAACGATGCGTCGCCAAGGCAAGGTCTTTGGGGTTCGACGTCGAGTTTCGGCAGACCAATTTCGAGGGCGAACTGGTCGAGAGCGTGCACCAGGCCCGGACCGATGCTTGTGGCATCATCATCAATCCAGCCGGTTATACCTTCACATCGATCGCTCTTCTCGATGCCTTGAAAATGTTCGATGCGCCGAAGATCGAACTGCACATCTCCAATGTCCATGCGCGCGAGAGCATCTACCACAATTCGCTGATCTCGCGCGTTGCCACGGCGATCATGATCGGCTTTGGAGCCGATGGCTATGAACTGGCTATTCAGGCGATGGCTGGAATGGTCAAGCGGGACTGAATTTTCAGGAAGACGGACCGGAAGGATCGCCATGAATTATAAGTTGGATTTCACCCCGGTCATAGATGGCCTGCCGAACCTTCTGCTCGGCTGCCTCGGGACATTCCTGCTTGCCATTTGTGGGATGCTGCTGGCGATCGTCATCGGAATTGGCGGCGTTGCGCTGCGCGACTCTGCTCTGAAGCCGGCACGATGGCTGGTCATCGCCTTCGTCGAATTGATCCGCAACACGCCGTTTCTGGTGCAGATCTTCTTCATCTACTTCGCGCTTCCGCTGACGGGCATCAGGCTGGATCCGACGCCGACGGCGATTATCGCGCTTGGCATCAACGGCGGCGCCTACGCCATCGAGATCATCCGCGGCGGCGTCCAGTCGATCCCGAAGGGTCAAATGGAAGCGGGTCTCGCCCTTGGTCTGCACAAGGCCCAGGTCTTTCGGCTGATCATTCTCAAGCCGGCACTGCGGGCGATCTATCCGTCCTTGACCAGCCAGTTCGTCCTCCTGACGCTGACCACCAGCATCGCCTCGGCGATCTCGGCCTACGAGCTGACGTCCGTTTCGCAGCGCATCGAATCGGAGAGCTTCCGCAGCTTCGAGGTCTACTTCACCGTCACGGTTTTCTATTTCGTGATCTCCTGGCTGATGATGCGCATCTTCGCGCTGTTTTCGGCGCGCTACTTCAAATATCCGGTCAAGTAGGAGGAATTCCATGGGTCAAGAAGAATTCGTCTTCCTCCTGATCGGCCTGAAATGGACCGTGCTCCTGTCTGCCGTCGGCTTTGTCTGCGGCGGCATCGCGGGGCTCGGCGTCGCTCTTGCGCGCGCCTCGGGCATACCGCTGCTGGAACGTCTGACGGCCGGCTATATCGCCGTCTTCCAGGGAACCCCGCTGCTGATGCAGCTTTTCGTCGTCTATTACGGCCTGGCGCTGGTGGGGCTGATGCTCGATTCCTGGGTGGCCGTCGCCATCGGGCTGACGCTGCATGCCAGTGCCTATCTCGGCGAGATCTGGCGCGGATCGATCGAAGCGGTTCCGCGCGGCCAGACGGAAGCGGCAAAGGCTCTCAGCCTCAGATACATCTCGCGCATGAAGGATGTCATCCTGCCGCAGGCGCTGCGCGTTTCGCTACCCGCCACGATCGGCTTCCTGGTGCAGCTGATCAAGGGCACCTCGCTTGCGTCGATCGTCGGCTTCACCGAGCTGACGCGGGCCGGCAACATCATCTCCAACCAGATCTTCCAACCGCTGACGGTCTTCGGCGTCGTCGGCATTCTCTATTTCCTGATGTGCTGCCCACTGACGATTCTTGGCGCCCGCCTCGAACGAAGGTTCGCCGCCTCCGCGCGCTGATCCGCATCCCTCGTCTTCGATGCGGTCCAGCCCGCCAATATGGAGTTCTACCGATGACCAGTCCCAGTCACGCTCAGGGCGCGGAAACCATGATCACCATGGAGCGGGTGGAGAAGTGGTATGGCGCTTTTCAAGCCCTGCGCGACATCAACATATCTGTTCGCAGCGGCGAGAGGATCGTCTTGTGCGGGCCCTCCGGCAGCGGCAAGTCGACGCTCATTCGCTGCATCAACCATCTCGAGACCTACGAGAAAGGTGAAATCCGCGTCGGGGGGATTCTTCTCGGCAATCAGGCCAAGACCATCGATGCGATCCGTCGTGAGGTCGGCATGGTCTTTCAGCAGTTCAATCTGTTTCCGCATCTGACCGTGCTGCAGAACTGCATGCTGGCGCCGATGAAGGCAGCCGGCATCAGTAGGGCGGAGGCCGAGGAACGGGCACGCGGGCTGCTTGAGCGGGTCAAGATCCTGGAGCAGGCCGACAAATATCCGGTGCAGCTTTCGGGCGGCCAGCAGCAGCGCGTCGCCATCGCCCGCGCGCTTTGCATGCGGCCGAAAGTGATGCTGTTCGACGAGCCGACCTCGGCGCTTGACCCGGAGATGGTCAAGGAGGTGCTGGATACCATGATCGGGCTGGCCGATGAGGGCATGACGATGATCTGCGTCACCCACGAAATGGGCTTTGCCCGCCAGGTCGCCGATCGCGTGATCTTCATGGCCAGCGGCGCGATTGTCGAGGAAGCCCCGCCGGCCGAGTTCTTCACAAACCCACAGCATGAGCGAACCAGGAAATTCCTTGGAGAAATCCTGCGGAAATAAGGGGCTCAAGGTCGATGCGTCTGACAAATATACCTCTGGCGGATTCCAGGAGCCGGCAATGAAGCCACTGGAGATTGCAGTCATGGGAGCCGGCCTGATCGGCAGGCGCCACGTCGAGCGTGTCATGTCCGAGCCCGGAACCGTTCTCTCGGCGGTGATCGATCCTTCCGCCGCCGGTCGCGACTTTGCCGAGACTGTCGGCGCCAGATGGTACCAAAGCTTCTTAGACATCCGCGTCGAAGACATGCCTGACGGCGTGATCGTCGCAACGCCGAACCAGCTCCACGTCGAGAACGGAATGGAGATCGTCGCCGCCGGCATCCCTGTCCTGATCGAGAAACCGATCGCCGACGATGTCGATGCTGCCGCAGGACTGGTTGCCGCCGGCGAGAAGGCGGGCATACCGCTGCTGATTGGCCATCACAGGCGCCACAATCCGATGATCCAGGCGGTCAAGCAAATCGTCGACGGCGGAAGGCTTGGCCGGATCATCACGGTGCACGGCACGTTCTGGGTCGCCAAGCCCGGCGACTATTTCGACATCCCCTGGCGGCGCGAAGCAGGGGCCGGTCCGGTCTTCGTCAACCTGATCCACGATGTCGATCTCTTCCGATATCTCTTCGGCGAGGTCGAAGCCGTCCATGCGATGGAATCCCGCGCCGTGCGGAACCATGCCGTCGAGGATACGGCTGTCGTCACGCTGCGTTTCGCAAACGGAGTGCTTGCCACCCTTAACGGTAGTGATGCCGTGGCCGCGCCCTGGAGCTGGGAGACGACCACCGGCGAAAACCCCGCTTTTCCCCATTACGATCAATTCTGCTACCAGATCGGCGGCACCAAGGGTTCACTTGGAATTCCAGATCTGACGCTGTGGACAAGCCTTTCGAGGCCCGATTGGCTGGAGCCACTTGCCGAGGAGCGCGTGCCTTATGAAGCAGCCGATCCCCTTTGCGTTCAGCTCAGACATTTTTGCGACGTCATTCGTGGCGAAACCACGCCTCTGGTGAGTGGCCGCGAGGGCCTTGCCACGCTCAGGGTCGTCGAGGCGATCAAGAGATCGGCGGGCGCGGGACAGATGATCCACCTCTCCAACGCCTCTTCCGATCCCCAGAAAGTCTGACCACATGATCACCGGGACGACCAAACTCATCGCGCACCTCGGCTATCCGACGGAGTCCTTCAAGGCCCCGCTGATCTACAATCCGTACTTCGAGAAGAACGGAATTGATGCCGTCGTCGTGCCGATGGGCTGCCGGCCGGCGGACTATCCAGTATTTTTGAAACTTCTGTTCCGACTATCCAATATCCACGGTGCTCTGATCACCATGCCGCACAAGATTTCGACGATGGCGCTGCTCGACGAAACGTCGACCAACGCCAAAGTCGCCGGCTCGTGCAATGCAGTGCGTCTCGGTTCGGACGGCAGGCTGATCGGTGACATGTTCGATGGCGAGGGCTTCGTTCGGGGTGTATTGCGCAAGGGCAAACAAGTCGAAGGAGCGCGTGCGCTCATTGCCGGTGCCGGCGGCGTCGGCTCGGCGATTGCGGCGTCGTTGGCACAGGCCGGGGTGGAGCATCTGGCGATCTTCGACGCCAAAGATGCGACCGCGACCGCGCTGCTGGACAGGCTGAGGAAATACTATCCGCAGCTTGAAGTGACAGTCGGCTCCGCCGATCCTGAAGGTTTCGACATCGTCGTCAACGCGACACCTCTCGGCATGCGGCGCGGTGACCCGCTGCCGATCGATATCGACCGCATCTCGCCCTCGACCTTCGTCGGCGAAGTCGTGATGACCAAGGAGATAACCCCTTTTCTCGAGGCGGTTCGGGCGCGCGGCTGTGCATTTCAGGTTGGCACGGACATGTTGTTCGAACAGATCCCCGCCTATCTCGAATTCTTTGAATTCCCGACGACGACGGCCGACAATCTGCGGGCAATCGCCAAACTCGGATGATGCGCATTTGGAGCGTGATGGCGAAAAGCGTGTGAGCGGTTTTCGGACGATATCCTGTTCTAGAGCGAGACGGTGATGCCACCATCGACGGTCAGCATATGGCCGTTGACGAAGGAGGAGGCATCCGAGGCCAGGAAGACGGCGGCGCCGACAAGCTCCTTGACCTCGCCCCAGCGGCCGGCCGGCGTGCGGGTTTCCAGCCAGCCAGAAAACTTGGGATCATCGACAAGCGCCTGGTTGAGCGGCGTGCGGAAATAGCCGGGCGCGATCGCATTGACCTGCAAGCCGTGTTTTGCCCAGTCGGTCGCCATGCCGCGCGTCAGGTTCTTCACCGCGCCCTTTGTCGCGGTATAGGGCGCAATGCCGGGACGGGCGAGTTCGGCCTGGACGGAGGCGATGTTGATGATCTTGCCGCGGCCGCGCGATATCATCGCCTGGGCGACCGGCTGACTGACATAGAACAGGCTGGAGACGTTGGTCTTGAAGATCTCGTCCCATTTGTCGACCGGGAAGTTCTCCAGCGGTGCGCGGAATTGCATGCCGGCATTGTTGACGAGGATATCGATCGGGCCGATCTCCGCCTCGATATAGTCGATGGCGGTGCGGCTCGCCTCCGCATCGGTGACGTCGAAGGCGGCGCTGACGGCATGGCGATGGCTGCGACGGATATCTTCGGCGGCGGCCTCCGCCTTCTGCGCATTGCGGCCGTTGATGATGATCGAGGCGCCATGCTCGGCTAGCCCGACCGCCAATGCGCGGCCGATGCCCTGACTGGAGCCGGTGACGAGGGCACGGCGGCCGGAGAGGTCGAAGAGGGGGAAGGTCAAGAGGCTGCTCTCATTCTAGGAGGTCAACTTGAAGGACATAGCACCGGGTGCTACTTAAAGGCATGGCGGAACGGCTTTTAAAACCGGCTGGTTACCAAGGCAGCTCGCAAAGCGCGGATATCGAATTCCGAATTATTGAAAGCTATCAGGCAGGTTGCGGAAGGCAAGGCCGATGATCAGGGCGGCGCCTGGAGATCGAACATGGCAAAAAGAATGAAGTACAAGAGCGATGCGTTCGAGGCGATCCACGCGTCCGCGAAGGCTATGCATAAAATAGGAACGATCGACAAGGAAACGATGCGGTCCTTCGATGAAAGCTGTCTGGTTTTGCCGCACGCACTTGGTCCCGAGGCCATCAAGGCACTGCGGGAAAGCAATCACGTCAGCCAGCCGGTTTTCGCCCGATATCTGAATACCAGCGAATCCACCGTGCAGAAGTGGGAAAGTGGAGCCAAAAGGCCAAGCGGGATGGCGTTGAAGCTGCTCTCGATCGTGCAGAAGCACGGGCTTCAGGTTCTGAGCTAGGCCGTTCCAAGCCTCTTGATATTTCCCGCCAGCTCCTTGGCCAGCCGCAGGCTGGCGGCGGTTGCCACCGTCATTTGCGGCAGCAACAGCCATTCGAGCGTCCAGGCGGCGCCCGAGCGTTCCTGTTCGTGGACCAAGGACTGGTGGATGCCCGATAGGAGAGTGGCGTTGGAGCGGGCGAGCGAGACGAGGACTTCGGCGGAAACGGGGTTCTGCTTGTGCGCCATCGCCGACGAAGTGCCGCCGCCCGACATTTCGATTTCACCGCCGGCCTGGGCAAGCAGCGCGATATCCTGGCCCATCTTGCCGAGACTGCCCGATATCGATGCGAACAGCCCAGCGATATCGGCGATCGGCAGACGCCCGCTCTGCCATTGCTGCGCATCGGTAAGGCCGAGTTCCTGGGCGAGCGAGGCACGGATGGCTGCGGCCTGCGATCCGAGCTTGTCCAGCGTGCCGGCCGCACCACCGAACTGGACGGGAAAGCTCTGCTCGGTCAGGCGGTCGCGATAGGTCGTCAGCGGCTCCCGCCACGCGTTGAGGCGATCGGAGACGGTGATCGGGATCGCCGCCTGCATGCGGGTATGACCCATCAACTGGTTCCGGCCGAACTGGCCGTCCAGCGCATCGAGCCCTGCGGCGATGGTGGAAAGCCGGCCGGCAAACAGGAAGACGACGGCCTTCAGGCGGATCATCAGGCTGGTATCGATGACGTCCTGGCTGGTCGCGCCGAGATGCAGGCTCTTGGCCGCTTCCTCGCCGACGTCAGCGCGCAGCTGCTTGACGAGGTCGGGAACGACGACACCATCCCTTGCCGTTGCCGATCGAAGACTGGAGATCTCGGGTGAGAAGGCAGCGCAGGTGTCGGCGATGCGCCTTGCGGCTTCGGCGGGAATGAGGCCATGAGCCGCTTCAGCCTTGGCGAGGGCGGCCTCGAAGGAGAGCATGGCCCGTATATCGGCCTCGGCGGAGAAATAGGGCGCGATTTCGTCGTCGCCGAGCAGGCCGGAAAGGAAAGGATGGTCGAAGGGCGATGCGGTCATGAGCGTCTCGGTTTGTGGTGGCGGCCCGTCATCCGGCTGCCGCCACTTCTCCCCGGCGGGGAGAGGGGACTCAAGGCGGCGTCCGCGCTTTATGGGCAGGTGATCTCGTGGCACGTCCCTCCCGCCGCGGGGAAAGGGTAGGGTGAGCGGGAGGCTACTTGGACGGAGCCCTGCGAACAAGCGACTTGCGCGGCCCGCCCTCAGATATCGAGAAACACCGTCTCCTTCGGACCCTGCAGATGGATGTCGAAATGACAGGTCGCGCCATCGCGGGTGGCGATCATCGTCGCGACGCGCTCGCGATGTTCGATGCGCGAAAGCAATGGGTCGGCGGCGTTGGCCTCCGTCTCTTCCGGGAAATACATGCGCGTGTGCAGGCCGATATTGATGCCGCGGGCGACGATCCAGAAGGTGACGTGCGGGGCTTGTCCGCGGCCGTCCTTGAAGGGGACACGGCCGGGCTTGATCGTCTCGAAGCTGTAGACGCCGTCCTCGGCGCGGGTCGGGCAGCGGCCCCAGCCGATGAAATTCGGATCGGCGGCGCCGCGCATTTCCGACGGGCTGTTGTAGAGGCCGGCGCTGTCGGCCTGCCAGATCTCGATGACCGCATCGCGCACCAGCGCGCCGGCGCCATCGAAGATCCGGCCGGTGACGGTGATACGCTCGCCGAGGGTCTTGTCGTTGACCATCCCGATGCCGAGATCGGTGTCGTAGACGCCCGAGATGTCGCAGAAATTCGGCGTCAGGCCGATATGGACATAGGGGCCCGCCGTCTGCGACGGGGTTTCCTTGAGATAGCCGAGCTGCTGCATGGTCAGTTGCCCTCCGGTCTGTTTTCGAACATCGTCGAGCGGCGACCGCGCAGGACGATATCGAATTTATAGGCGCGTGAATCCATCGGGATGGTGTTGCCCCAGTCGAGCGGCGCGATTAGCTGCTCGATCGCCGCCTTGTCGGGGATGGTGCCGACGATCGGACATTTCCAGATCATCGGATCGCCTTCGAAATACATCTGGGTGATCAGGCGCTGGGCAAAGCCATGGCCGAAGATCGAGAAATGGATATGGGCGGGACGCCAATCGTTGATGCCGTTCGGCCAGGGATAGGCGCCGGGGCGGACGGTGCGGAAGTGATAACGGCCATCCTCGTCGGTGATGGCGCGGCCGCAGCCCCCGAAATTCGGGTCGATCGCCGCCAGATAGGTTTCCTTCTTGTGGCGATAGCGGCCGCCGGCATTGGCCTGCCAGAACTCGACCAAGGCGCCTGCAACCGGCTTGGCGCGCTCGTCAAGCACGCGGCCATGGACGATGATGCGCTCGCCGATCGCACTTTCGCCGGGCTGCGCGTAGTTCAGGATCAGGTCATTGTCGAGTTCGCCGATCATCGAATGGCCGAAGACCGGCCCGGTGGTCTCGGAAATCGTGCCATCGAGCGACAGCAGCGCGCGCTGCGGTGCGCGCAGCACCGAGGTCTTGTAGCCAGGCGTCAGCGCCGGCGCATGCCAGGCGCGGTCGCGGGCGAAGAAGCCGCCGGTCTCGGGCTTGCGGTTCGGTCGTTCGGACATGTTCCTCCCTCAGGCCGCCTTTTCGGCGTCCATCTGTTCAAAAGCCTGCTTTGCGATCTTGATCGCGTGATTGGCGGCGGGAACGCCGGCGTAGATCGCCACATGCAACAGCGCCTCGCAGATATCCTCGCGGGTCGCCCCGGTATTGGCGGTGGCACGCACATGCATGGCGACCTCGTCGTCCTGGCCAAGCGCGGCAAGTAGAGCGATCGTGACGATCGAGCGCTCGCGCTTCGTCAGCGCCGGGCGCGACCAGACATGGCCCCAGGCGGCTTCGGTGATCAACTCCTGGAAAGGGCGGTCAAACTCTGTCGACGCGGTGGCGGCGCGGTCGACATGGGCGTCGCCGAGCACGGCGCGGCGGGTCGCCATGCCCTGGCGATAGCGCTCGGAAGTGGACGCGATTTCATTCATGGGCTGGCTTCTCCAGGCGGAATGGATGTGAGGAAGGCGCGGATGATCGCCGTCAGCGCGTCGGGCTGCTCGACGCAGGGAATGTGCGCGCAATTGGGGATCACCTCGTAGCGGGCGCCCGATATCAGCTTGGCGGTCGAAAGCACGAGATCGGGCGGCGTCGAGCCATCCTGGTCACCGACAATGCAGATCGTCGGAACATTGATCGTCTTTGCGACCTCGGTAAAATCGGCATCGCGGATCGCGGCGCAGGCGGCGAGATAGCCTTCGACCGGCTGGCGCGTCAGCATGTTGCAATAGCCGGCATAGGCGGTGCTTTCGGGCCGGCGGAAGGCGGGCGTGAACCAACGCTCCATGACCGCGTCGACGATGCTACCGATGCCGTTTTGCTCGACGGCGGCGATGCGGGCGTTCCAGCTGTCGGCCGTGCCGATCTTGTGGGCGGTGTCGCAGAGGATCAGCGCGCGGACCAGGTCCGGCCGGCGGTGATAGAGCGACTGGGCGATGAGACCACCGACGGAGAGGCCGCAGATGACGGCATCCTTGACCGACAGCAGATCGAGAAGTCCGGCGAGATCCGTCGCATGGTCCTCGATCGACGAGGGAAGCTGGCCGACATCGGAAAGGCCGTGGCCGCGCTTGTCGTAAAGCACGATGGCGAATTCACCGGCAAGCCGCACCACGACGTCGCGCCAGATGCGGAAATCCGTGCCCAGCGAATTGGCGAAGACGATGACCGGCCTGTCGGCGGGGGCGCCGATGATCTGATAATGGATCGTCACGTCGTTTATGCGGGCGAATTGCACGTCACTCTCCTCCTGTTGGTCAAATTGACTGGTTGATCCGGTTAAGTAAAATGATATTTATTGGCGTTTCGATAACCGTGGAGTTATGCGAGCGATGATCGACAGCCGGGTCAAGTTCCGCCATCTGCAAACCTTTGTCGAGGTGGCGCGGCAGAAGAGCGTCATGAAGGCCGCCGAATTGCTCCATGTCAGCCAGCCGGCGGTCACCAAGACGATCCGCGAACTGGAACAGGTGCTGGGTGTCGACGTTTTCGAGCGCGACGGCCGCGGCATCAAGATCACCCGCTACGGCGAGGTCTTCCTGCGCCACGCCGGCGCGGCACTGACGGCACTGCGTCAGGGTCTCGATTCCGTCTCGCAGGAGCAGTTTTCCGATGCGCCGCCGATCCGGATCGGCGCCCTGCCGACGGTGTCATCGCGCATCATGCCGCGGGCGATGGAACTCTTCCTCAAGGAAAAGACCTGGAGCCGGGTGAAGATCGTCACCGGCGAGAACGCCGTGCTGCTAGAGCAGCTTCGCGTCGGTGATCTCGACCTCGTCGTCGGACGTCTGGCCGGCGCCGAGAAGATGGCGGGCTTTTCCTTCGAACATCTTTATTCCGAGCAGGTGGTGTTTGCCGTGCGCGCCGGCCATCCGCTGCTCGACGGCCGGCAATCGCCGTTTGCCAGCTTCGGCGATTACACGGTGCTGATGCCGACGCGGGGTTCGATCATCCGGCCGGTGGTTGAAAATTTCCTCATCGCCAACGGCGTTTCCAGCCTGCCGAACCAGATCGAGACGGTGTCGGATTCCTTCGGCCGCGCGTTCCTCAGGGCAAGCGATGCGATCTGGATCATTTCCAACGGCGTCGTGGCCGGCGATGTCGCCGACGGGCGGCTGGCGCTTTTGCCGGTCGATACCGGCGAGACCAAGGGGCCGGTCGGCTTGACGATGCGCGCCGATGCGGTGCCGTCCCTGCCGCAATCGATCCTGACGCAGACGATCCGGGAGGCGGCAGGCGAGGTTGCCTGAAGCAGCGAAGGTCGGATCGATGGAGGATCAGAATAAGGATCTGGGCCGGCGCGCAACGGACGCGACGGCGAAATTCGTCGTGACGCTTTCGGTCTGGGTGAATAAAGCGCATGCTGCAAAACAATGCGTCCGAGCCGTCATGGTGAATGACGCCGGACGATCGTTCCACAGGGCGAGAAGATACCAGGCTCCGGAAGGTCGGTTCGCGGCCGCACTTGGTGCTCGTCCGCTTTCAGGCCATGGCGTGCGATGAGGTCCGGCTCGATCGGGATGGCCTGCATGGTCATCAGCTCTCGAAAGCCCTGAGCGCGGGTTCCGCTCTTTAGCCTTTGTCGGGGCGGCGCGCGGCAGGAAAATGCTCGCCATCAACTGCGGGCCGGCAACTACTCAGCTCGGGAAAAGCAGCTGTGCTTAGAACTTGTAGCCGACCTGCAAGCCGGCGCGCGTCATGCCGTCGTTCGGCCCGTCGCAGAGATTGGCGTGCGATGAATGGGCGACCTGGGCCATGACATTCCAGTGGGCGTTGAAACGATAGCCGGCGCCCAGATATTCGTGGAAAAGGACGCGACAGCCGAGTTCCGGGCCGTCATCATCGCCGTCGAGCTCGCCGGTATGAATGACGCCGCCGAAGCCGGCTTCGGCAAAAAGCTTCTCGTTGAAATCGACCGTCCAGGTGAATCCGGTGAAGAACTGGGTGGCCTCGCCTGACGTGCCGATCGAGGTGCCGAGATGCACACGAGGATGCAGCAGCTGTTGCTGCCAGCCGACCGCCGTATCGTAGCCGAAGAGATCGAAGAGAGCGGTAATCTCCGGAAAGACGCCGTCTTCTCTGGAATGGCCCGATTGTACCGAGGCCGAGACGCCGAAGCGTAGTTCATCGAATATCTGCTCGCCGGCAGTCGCCGAGCCCGCGACCGGGATGGCGGCTGCCGCTGCCAATGATGCCATACCCAAAAAACGCAACGCGACCGTTCCGAAGTCGACCCTCATTTGCTGTCCTTTGATTCGCGTCGGGCGGGAATAAGGAAGAGGTAACATTGGCGCTACGGTTGGCAAAGACGTTTTGCGGGAAAAGGCGTGGTGATTTGCCAACTAATATTCCGCTACCGGCTGCTGCTTGGACTATACGAGCCATCGGGGCCATCAGCAGGGGCGTTTGAGCAGATGCGCTTGAAAAAAGACCAGATCTGGACTAAGTCTAGTTCGAGACAGGAGACTTATCATGCGGCATGCGCCAAGGGTGCAACGAGAGGGCCGGGAAGAACAGCGGTTGGAACCTGAGCGGTTCGCTCCGGTCAACCGCAAGAGGCTGAGCGCCCCGGCACTGCGAACCTTTCTGGCGATCGCCGATCTCTGGGGGCTGACCGAGGAGCAGCGTCTGCTCGTGCTGGGTTACCCCTCGCGATCGACTTACCACAATTGGGCCAAGCAGGCGCGCGAGCACGGCTCCTTCACGCTCGATGTCGATACGCTGACCCGGATCTCGGCCGTGCTCGGCATCCATCAGGCGCTCGGCGTGCTGTTTTCCGATGAACGCGCCGGCGTCGCCTGGCTGCGCGCACCACATCATGCGCCGGTATTCGGCGGCCGCCCGCCGCTTGATATCGTGACCAACGGGACCCAGGACGGGTTGATGACCGTCCGTCGGTTTCTCGATGGCGCGCGAGGTGGTCTCTACATGCAGCCAAATATCCTCGACGACGCGTTCACGCCTTACGAAGATGCGGACATCGTCTTCCGGTGAGAGATCGTTTTGCCGAGGCGCCGCGTCCGTCGTTCCGGCTGATTCCGTCGCAATTTCCGCCGATCGGACTTTTTGAGACGGTGACGAGGGCGGCCGATCTCGAAGCCGTGATGGAGTTGGTCGGCTGGACCAACGACCGTCTTGTCGCCGACCGCATCCGGCGGCTTCCCGAGGCAGAGTGGGTTTATGGCACACCCAACTCCAGTATAGTGATGGCGGCGTTCCTGCATGTCGCACCCGGCGGAATGCGCTTCAATGGCCCGGATCTCGGCGCCTGGTATGCCGCCGACAATCTGAAAGCAGCCGCCGCGGAGGTCGGCCATCACCTGAGGCGCGAGGCCGTCGCGCGCGGAGTTACCACGATGGCGCGCATCTATCGAAGCTATTCGGCCAATCTAGCTGGTGATTACCTCGATATTCGCGGAGAGCAGACGCTAAGGCCCGATGTCTATGACGGCACCAGCTATGCGGCCTCGCAAGTGCTGGGAGAAGAGGTGCGCTCGAGCGGCGGCGCCGGTATCCTCTATGACAGTGTCCGGCTGAGAGGCGGCGTCAACATTGTCGCTCACCGGCCGCGCAATATTCGCGACGTGGTGCAGGTCGACCACTTCGAAATCACGGTCTCCGCCACCGACCGGCGCATCGATGTGAGGAAGCTTGCAAGTAGGCGGCGACCAAGAGGCAACGCCTAGACTGGGAGACGCTCGGCCCATGCCTTCACCGCCTTCGCCATCGTGGCGAGGTGGTCGGCAGTGGAGAAGCCGGAGATCGTCTTGCGCGGCTTGAGATCGTGGTCGCCATCCTCGAGCCAGAGGATCTCGATCCTATCGGACAGATCGTAGCCCGGCACTTCATCCCGCGTACCGAATTCGTCGCGGGTTCCCTGGCAGATCAGCGCCGGCGTCGTCAGTCTCCTGAGATGGCCGGTGCGCAGCTTCCCAGGCTGGCCGGGCGGATGGAAGGGATAGCCGAGGCAGAGCAGGCCGGCGATCTTTCCTCGACGATGGAGATCGTCGGCCACCATGCTGGCGACCCGGCCACCCATCGACTTGCCGCCGATGATCAGCGGGCCGCTAGCGCCGAGCTCGGCAATCGCCCCCTCGTATTCGGGATTGAGTGTTTCGGCCCGCGGCGGTGGTTTACGACCTTCCGAGGTACGGCGGGCTGCCATGTAGGCGAATTCGAAACGGGCGACACGGAAGCCGACGCCGGCGAGCGCATTTGCCGCTGATGTCATCGATGCCGAATCCATCGGCGCGCCGGCGCCATGCGCGAGAAGGATCGTGAAGCGCGCATCCTCGGGCCCCAGCAGCAAAAACCTGTCAAGCATCAGTAATCCTCCATCCCATCACCGGAACCATGTCGATGGTCATGACTTCCTCCTGGAAAGGAGACAGACAATGTCGACGAATGATCAAAACGTAAAGCCCGAGCAGCGGCGACCCAAGGATGTCGGGGCCGTTCCCGAGAAACCGGAGCCGGCCGACGCGGAATCGATGGCGCCGCCGGTGGTGCAGCCGGCGGGGGTCAGGGACAAAAGCGAACGACCCGTGGTCAATCCGATCACTGGTGTCGCCTCCTGATCGACCGCGGTCGATTATCGTGTGGAACCGTTGAACCGCCTCTTGAAACCTCGGAGGAAAGGGTCCATATACCCGTCCTGCCTGAAAAATGGATGCGCGTGGTATCGACGTCGTCGAACTGCTCGTTGTCCGACAGGATAAGGGCGCTCCCCGCAAGGGTCGAGCGCCCTTTTTGCTCTACAGCCATTGTGCTCATCGCCGCTACTTGCATTCGCCTTGTCCGCCCAGTCTGGAGGGAACGGTGTTTAAGGCGTCAGCCCGCCTCGCGCGACCTCAGTGCGCTTCTTCGACCGATTTCCGTCATACCGATTGAGTTTTGCCTGAAGGCGCACAATTTTCTCAATCAACGTTCTCGACGGAGATCTTTTAGGCTTTCTGAGAAAGACCTGATGGGTCGGATGTTTTCCTAGATCGCCATTCTCTTGGTGTGAGAATGCTGGTGACGTAGCTCTGCGTCCAGTTCTTAATGGCAACCCGCTTCATCGATGACGGCTCGCATCGACAACAAAATACAACGCGGTATTCGCAGGCTCCGACGCGGGAGCCGAGCATTGGGCGACAAACTCCTCCCCTGGCGCCGCCATAAACACTATCGTGAAATGATTACTTCCGCCTGGGGGTATTCCCGCTCTTCCTTGTAAAGAATAATGTAGCCGGGCAAGGCCGTGGCTTGCCACCCACCGGGCAGGTGGCTCACGATGCTTTTGATCGCCTCTCGTGGTGTCATCGGCCCGCCCTTGGCGGGGAGGGACACGGATGCTAGGTCCATATGGGGTTTTCGGCTCCCCACCGCCCTTTCCTTGATATCGGAAAGTGTAAGGCAGGGCATCCTTCAGCCGTGCGAGCGCGCTCGCCGCGGTCTCATTCTGATCGATGGCGAACGCCATCTCCCTATCGATGTCGATTGGGAACTTTGCGTCGAAGTTCCTTGGATCGACCCTGGTTGTGTCTCGCTCGCGGCCCGGATCGTTCGATCCGAAGCCACTACCATTCCAATCAATAGCCTTGACGCCGCCGTAATGACGGATCAGGTCAGATTCCAGATCCACGGCGGTAAACACGAACACGCGCACCGCCTTAAAGCTTACACGAGCAGGGTCGAGGCCGACGCGATGCATCACCTTGCGTGCATGGCGCGACAGGCGCTTGTGAAGGCCGGCGTCGGCATCGGTTTTGCCGATGTAAACAAGCTGATCGTCCAGAAAAAGCTGATAAACGCCTTGTTCTTCCGGAATGGCGGCGAGGTTGGTGGTGTTCAACGGCACGGCACCCAAGCCGTCCAAAACTTCGATCAGTCGAACAAGCAGGGCTCCAGGAAGATCGAACTCAAATTCGACATAACCTGTCATGCGGCGATTCCGGAAGCCTTGAACTGCAAATGCGCGTTTACGCTCGACGCCACGACATGCGCTAGCTCAACCGGCACGGCATTACCAAGCTGACGCATGGCCTCGGACCATGATCCATGCAAACGGAAGTCGTCGGGGAAAGTTTGAAGCCGCGCGCTTTCGCGCACGGTGAAATATCGGACGCTGCCATCGGGACGCAGCAGCATATTTTCGCCACCAGGCACGCCATGGACGCCCGCCTTGAGCGTCTTCGCCGGCTCGTCGAGCGGACTGCCCGTATGCCCCGGATATGATCTGGCTCCGGGCTGGAAACGGTGATTGAGGTAGGTCATGGATTGCTTTGGCTCGCGCTCCGGATCCGGCAGGTCGGCGATCGCGTCGCGCGTGGTCCGCCACGGCAGGGTATCCGGCTGCCGACCCAATCGCGCCACGCGTTGACGATAGCGGTCCCCTATATCCCGATCGGCCTTTCGAACTCGATGCCGATCCCAATAATCACCGTGAACCTGGTCCCACAGAAGGGCGTCCAGGGAATGAGTTTCCGCGGGAAATGCCCACTTGATATCAAGGTCCGACCGGAAGCCCACGAAGACGACGCGCTCCCGACGCTGCGGCACACCATGGTTGGCGGCGTTGAGCACGCGATACACGACGCGGTATTCTAGCCCGGCGACCCGCCGGCGGCTGGTATGGTGGCGCTCTAGCCGCTGAAGGTGACCTTCCCAGCCCTCCTCGGATTTCGCGACAATGTCCGGGTAGGTCATTTGCAGCACGATGTGAGAGACGTAGGTCGCGAAACTCTCGCGGGTCAGGCCCTTGACATTCTCGAAGATGAAGGCGCGCGGCCGGGTCTCCCGGACCGCGCGGACGGCCTCTGGCCACATATCGCGGCGATCGGCGTGAGCCTGGTGCTTTCCCCCCAGGGAAAACGGCTGACAAGGCGGACCGCCCGTCACAAGATCAAGCTTGCCCTCGAACCCGCGGAAGTCGACGCTACGGACGTCGCCCTCAATCGGCATGGGCCAGCTTGCGAGAGAAGCGATCCCTTTCTCGCGATTCTCGCGGATCGTGTCGCAGCACCAGCGATCCCATTCAACGACGGCTTGCGGGGTGAAACCAGCGCGGCTCACCCCCATGCCTAGGCCGCCCGCGCCGGCGAAAAGTTCGATTGCCCGCATTATCCCTCCAGGAATTGCCTTAGTTTGTTCTCTAATGGTTCACTATTCCGCAATTCACATTCCCAGACAACTAAAACTTGCCAACCCCGGCCCTGAAGATTGGCTTCCGCCCTGGCATCTCGCGCCACGGTCGCCTCGAATTTCGGTTCCCAAAACTCCAACCGCGACTTCGGCAGTCGCGCGAGGCGGCAGGTGGGATCGTCGTGACGATGCCAAAAGCAGCCATGAATGAAAATGACCTTGCGACGTTTTCCAAAGACTATATCGGGCTTTCCGGGCAATCCCTTGCCATGCAAGCGATATCGATATCCCATCCGATGGAGGAGGCGTCGGACGACCATCTCCGGCTTGGTGTCCCGGCCACGCACCAATCCCATTCGTATACTGCGTTCTTCTGGTGTCAGGCTGTCCATGCGACGGCGACTCTCATCTCCTTGCCCGTTCAAAATCGATCTTCAAATTTTACCTGCCGAACTAGCGAGATAACGTCAGTGAGTGCAAGGCAGTGAACCCGCACGCCGAGGTTCTATCCCACCTTGTCGTTCCTAGGCACGGATCACCGCTCCCGAGTGACGGGTGCAATCGCGGCGATTAAGCAAATCGTTGAAAAAATGCATTATGAGCAATGGCGGAGAGGGTGGGATTCAACCCACGATACCCTCTTAGGTATGCCACATTTCGAGTGCGGCGCATTTCAACCACTCTGCTTCCTCTCAGTTCGGATCTTTAAACCTAACGCCCACTCCCCCACCGTTCCTGGTGATGAACTGAATCCCGGCGTTTTCCAGTGTCATTCGGATTAATTTCGAATTTGCAGCTGTGATCGATGGCGGACCGTCCTCCGCTTCAGCACGCCGTATCGTCGACAACCCTACGCTGGCCGACTCAGCAAGATCTTCAGCTGTCCATCGTAGTAGAGCCCTCGCCGCCCGAATCTGAGCCCCGGTTAATTCGCTCATTATTTTCGATTTCTCATTGAAACTTTTTAGTTCATGTGCAATATTTTGGTTCAGATCAGCCGGGTCCGGTGTTTGAGCCACCGAATACGGCCTGACCACAACCTAAGCTGTCAGGAGCTCGGATCATGGCTGATTCCGACAATAGCAGAACTTTGTCTGGCGTCACGCTGGGTGAAGTCCATACACGGTTGTGAGATAGGGGAGCTCTCCACATGGAACTACGCCAGCTCTCCTACTTCGTCGCGGTGGCCGAGGAACTGCATTTCGGCCGGGCAGCCGCCAAGGTCCGCATCGCCCAGCCGGCCCTATCCAATCATGTGCAGGCGCTGGAGCGGGAACTCGGGTGCGCGCTGTTCATCCGCTCGACCCGGCGGGTGGAACTGACGAGGGCAGGGGAGATCTTCCACGAACGCTGCGTCGGGATCCTGAGTGAGGTCGATCTGTCCGCCGAGATCACCAGGGCGGTGGCCGGCAAGACGATCCGGCAGATCAGGATCGGCACCGTCTATCCGGCGACCACCGGCGTGCTGCCGGCGTTCCTTGGAAAGATCGCCCGCAAGTACCCGGATATCCGCATCCATATATCAAGCGGCAATACCGGCGACATCATCCGCGGCCTGGAAAACGGCCAGATCAATCTCGGCTTCATCAGACCGGTGGAAAACATCGGCTCGTTGCGCTTCTCCTCGATCGCCCATGAGCGTTATCTCTTGGCGGTGGCCCGCACCAACCGGCTGGCCGGGCAGGCGGAGATCGCCATCGACGATCTGCGCGGGGAGAAGATCATCGCCTTCAATCGCAAGAACCTCTCCTACACCGAGCGGTACTTCAACGAGAAGTTCGAGGAATACGATCTGACCCGCAACATCGCCTATAGCTGCGACGACACCTATTCGCTGGTGTCGCTGGTCTCGGCCGGCCTTGGCATCGGCTTTGCGCCGGAATGGACCGAGGGCCTGCCGAACCGGGCCTTCGAGCTGAAGGCGGTGAGGGGCATCGACTTCAGGATCGGGCTCGGTGTTGCCTGGAACAAGGAGGATCCAACCGCCTCGCGCGACGACATCGTCGATATCGCCCGGTCATTGGCGCGGCCGGGCAGGTGAGGCGAGGCACCACGGGTGGTGACCCCAAGTGGAATGGCTTGCCGGGGCCCGGCCTTATTGTTACCTGAGAGGCTGTGGTTCCCTCAGGGCGGGATCAGTGCCAGGTATCCAGCAAAGGCTCGTCGTCGTCAAAGTTTCCATTGCTGGCGGCATCGTACGGGTTGATGCTTCGGCCGCCGCCACGCGTGCCATATGCCGTCAACTGCACCATGACCTCTTTCGCACGCTCGATGGCCTCGTCTTCGCTTGCAGCATGACCGTCCGCGACCTTGATCGACACCAATTCCCCGTCGTCGCCGAGAAAGTCTACCCGCCATCCGGCTGTCTCGTGAACAATCTTCGTTTCCAGCAAGTGCATGTGACTACCCTGACTTCCTACCTTTGAGATCTGCCTCGACGCTCTTGCGGAGCGCGTCCATGATGCTGACCACATTGGACTTCGGAGCGGCTTCGGCCGCCTTACCCTTCGCCGCCTTTTTCGGCTTCAGCGCCTTCTTTTTCTCATCAACGAGCTTCAGCAGGCTTTCCTGAATGGGATCGCTGACCATGTCCGGAGACCAACGCGCGCTCTTTTGCTTAATAAGCTGCTGCACAAGGGGAATGAGATCCGGATCGGCCTGCTCGTCGATGTCTTCGAAATAGTTCTCTTCCGGCCGAACCTCGTCGCCGAAACGCAAAGTCCAGAGCACGATGCCTTCGCCGCGCGGTTCCAGGACGACCGCCCGCTCTCGGCGGCCCATCACGAGCTTCGACACGCCGAAAACCTTGTCGGCCTTCATGGCATCCCTGATCACCGCGAATGCCTCGTTGCCGACGGCGTCGTCCGGCATCAGGTAATGCGGCTTCTCGAGATAGATCCACTCGATGCTGTCGGCCGGGACGAACTTGTCGATGTCGATCGTCTTCACCGTGTCGAGCGCGACGGCATCGAGATCGTCCTCCGTGAGGATAACGTAGTCGTTCTCCCCGCGAGCGTAGCCCTTGGCTTCGTTCTCGTCCTTGACGGGCTTGCCCGTGACGGAATCGATATACCGCGAGACGACGCGGTTCCCCGTCTCCTTGTTGAGTGTATGGAAGCGAACCTTCTCGCTTTCGCTGGTGGCCGGGGTCATGGCCACGGGGCAGGTGACGAGGGAAAGTTTGAGATAGCCTTTCCAGTAATATTTCGGAGCCATGACCTATCCCCCTAGCTGGCCTTGCGCCGCGGAGCGGCCCCGGAAGAGGCGGCTTTCGAAGCCACTCCGCGCGCGGCGCGCTGCCTGCCAGTGCCTTGATTGGCATTGGCCGCAGTGCGTTTCGGTTTATCGTCGGCGGCCTTCATCATCCCAGCACTCTCGCGGAGCGCGGCCAGAAGATCGTTTGGCTTCGAGACCTGCACCTTCTTCGGCTTCGGAAGCGACTTGCCTTCCAGCTTCGCCTTCACCAGATCCGCGAGGGCGGCTTCGTAGCGGTCGTCGAAGGTCGCCGGGTCGAACTCGCCCTTCTTGGTGCTGATGATGTGCTTGGCCAGATCGAGCATCTCGCCCTCGATCTTGAGCTTGGGCATCTCCTCGAAAGCCTTTTCGGAGGAACGAACCTCGTAGTCGTAGTTGAGCGTGCTGGCGATCAGGCCCTTGCCATGCGGCCGTATCAGCACCGTACGCATTCGACGGAATAGGACGGTGCGGGCAATGGCCGCGACCATTGACTTTTTCATCGCATCGCGCAGAGCCGCGAACGCGTCTCCGCCCATCTTGTCGGGCGTAAGGTAGTACGGCTTGTCGAAGTAGACGTCGTCGACGTCGGAGCAGGGGATGAACGCCTCGACCTCGAGCGTTTTGTTGCTCTCGGGGATCGCGGCGGAAATTTCCTCGGGATCGATGATGAGGTACTGGCCGTTCTCGATCTCGAAGCCCTTGGTCTGGGCTTCCTTCGGCACCGGATCCTCGGTCTCGCTATCTATGAAGATGCGATTGACGCGGTTGCCCGTGGCCTTGTTGATGGTGTTGAAGGTGATGCGCTCGCTGGTCGAGGCTGCCGTATAGAGAGCGACGCCGCAGCTTACCTCGCCGAACTTCAGAAAGCCTTTCCACTGCGCACGCTGTCCTGACGGCATGACAAATACTCCGAATCACTGATACGCGACTCAAAGACGTGTCAGGGTGATTCGTTCCGACTCAAAACGAATCATTTTTCAATACTTTACGGAAATTCTCTCCCAAATTGATTCCGCCGTCTCCGCTAGTCGAATTGCGCCCGGCAGTAGTGGAAAGCGGTGGAGATTGTTTAGTTCGAGAGCCACAGCAACCTGATTCCTCCAGCGCCATGCCGGGGAGCTTAGGGAATTCCGCGGCCGCTTCAAGCGCGGCATCATCCACTATCTCCCGGGAACCACCGGAATCGTTATGAGTTTCTACTGCGGACGTTCATTTGAAGGAGAAACCCGATGGCACAGACACCGACATCCCGAGGCCGCGCGCAGGATCGAGCCCGCGTGGCCGGCGGCCAGGATCACGAGGTCAAGTACGAAGCAAAGAAGGAGGGCGTCTCGAAAGATGCCGTTAAGAAGGCCGTGAAGAGCGCTGGAAACTCAAGGAGGAAGGTCGAGGCCGAAATTGACCGCCGTTAGGCGGCCCGAACGAAGTTGCTCCGTCCACGGAGGAGGCAGGTCCCGTGGGTGTTCCTGGGTTTCCTAATCCGGGATAATGGCGACGCCGGTGTCTCGTAACGAGAAGCAGTCATAGCCACGCAAGCCTGCCGCCTCCATGTCTGGGGTAAAGCATGTCCAAGTGCATAGAGAACGACCACCTGCTGATGTCGAAGGCGGTCCGTGAATGGTATCGGTACTACGAGGTGGAGTGGGACGATCAAGTCTCCTCGTTTTTGTGTGATGCCGCCATCGAACTCTACAACGAGGGCGTCGCTCGCTAGAGGAGATGGCGACCGTTCTGATCGGCACTTACGTCGGGCCGGCCGCCACGCGCGTAAACGCGCCATCTTCGAACTCAGTCCATTGACAGGCCAGATCAGATCGGACCGGACTCGACGAATACGACCTGCTAGCCGTTCAACGAGTCCTTGCTGCGACTCTTGGTGTCTTAGCTTTTCGGTGCTCGCGCTGTCGCGCCGTTGCATGGGCCGCTTCGCTGCCGCGGGTCGTGGGGCCGACCGTTGCGATCGACATGGGTGCGTCTGATCGCTGTCCGAAGAGAGCACGGCGAAGATGCCGTTGACGCGAGACCGGACGTCGAGCGCTCCCCTATTGCCCGCCCAGCTTCCAACTGTCCCCAGACGGACAGGCCACGCCGTTGAAGCGGGTGATGCCGTCGAGAGATTTCCGACTGGTCACAAAACCGCGACATCCGTCAGGCCCATCGTTACTGGCATCGATCTGCTCGATAACACCCGCGCTGCCCGTCGATGGGTTGGCCCAAGCAAGCGCAGTTGCTCCTACGGCACTGTGACCCACCGTATCTGCGATCACCGCTTGATCGGTCAAAGGCGACTGGTGCGGGATTGCTGACTGGGCGAGGGGCGTCTCAAGCGGCTCGATATGCGAGCATGCCGCCAAAGCCACGATACTGATTGCCGAGATGGAGTGCTTCAGATTCATCGGTCGGATAATGAGGTTTGCTTGTCGTGTTTCAAGTTACTAATGGTTCACAATGTTGCGAGGTCTGAAGAAGGGGGCGCGGTCGCTTTGAGACGGCGCGAACGTGTTCTCCAAAGGGGTCAAGAGACCTTCAATGAGAACGGCCGGACAATGATCTCTACGCGTTTTCAGCCGTTCGTTCCGATCGCCGCAATAAAGCGGGTGGGTTCCCGGTCCGGCTGAAGCCGGAAGACTGGAAGAGTGGTGACATCGTTTGGCTGCTCGACGTGATCGCGCCAACGCGCGAACTGGCAACGATGGTGCTAACGAATTTCCACCAGGTTGCGAAGCAAGACAACATCAAGATCCATCCGATGGTCGCGCACCTCGTCGATCCTGAGGTTCTTGCGAAGCTCTCCAAAATCGCCCAAGCGTCGACCCATGGCGAGCAACACGCGAATACCCTGAACTGACACCCGCAGGGCGTCAGTGTCTCCGATCCTTTTGGGCGTTGGACAGGCATGTCGATACAGTGTGGCTGTTGCGCCTAACGAGGAGCGGAGTAGTATTCAGTCCTGACGCCTAGCTTAGGATGTCGTGCTGAAAGCAGATGGTTCGATCTGATCGAGAAGTAACTGCAACAATATAATTTCTTCTTCGAATTTGAGCGGAAATATGGGCAACTCCAAGATTGTACTTCCCACACCAAATGAAATCAATGAAGCCTTTTCATATATAAAGCAGAATGCACCAGAACTGATTGAAAATTACAGAATCGCAGCCCTGCAGCTTTCTAAGGCGCCCAAAGATTACGGCTTAAGTGACGAAGACAGAGCAGCTAGCATAATTGTGCCTGATGATTACATAAATCTGCGAAATTTCATAAACGATGCGTACAAGGGAAGATCTCATATGTATTTGTTGTTCCTATATATGGGAATACGCAAAATTATTATTTCATCCGAGGCGTAGAGATGGCCGACTTTATCGTGGATGCAGCTAATTTTTATACGCTCGCTCAGATGAACGGTACCTCCGGCCTGCAGCTACTTCAAGCGTTGATAGATGCAGGACATAAGATCGTTATCACTGATGCCGTGGAAGCTGAGATAGCTTTTCCTTAAACCGCATAGCGAGAAGAATTTGCCACTGGGTGAAAGCGGAATGCCGTCTTCGTCTGCCCGGAGCTTGTCGCTCAGCTCGAATATCGGGCTTGGGCGCATGACGGCAAGCTGCGGCATGCTTCTTATAAGGGGCTGCGCGAAGCCGCTGATCAACTGGCGATTTATGAGTTGGACGACATACGCTAAGGTCCAACACTGGCCAGCCTCGTCGGTCGGCAAACAGCCACCCCCTCAGTCTTTGCTAGTAACTTCGACTTGATCCCTTCTATTCGGCCTTTCGATTCTCTTGGCCAGCAAAACCGTCGACGAGATCCCACCGCTCAGCATCTTTAGAAAAAGTATATTGAAAAATGTGAGGGAATACGCATTTCCGACAACTGTTGTCGAAGCGCCTGCACCGTAGATCGGCAAAGGAATGAGAAAAATTAAAGAAACGAAGGTGAGCACATATACCAAGTCCGTTTAACAAAGTTTTTTAGATGGGCAACTATAATCGCTCGGCTCAATTGTGAGGAAATGATATAAATCGAAAACAATAGTGTCTTCACGACCGTAAAGGTGATCAGAGAAAACGAAAGACATGTGTAAAGGATTCTGGATGGTTTTCCGCCAGCCATGGCAGTTCATAGTGGTTGCGAGGCGATGCAATCCAGTACGACTCCTCTAGTCAGTCAAAGAAACAAAGCGGCACGACGCCGGAAGGTATGACGAATGGCAGTGATAGGAAAAGTGCCTGTGCCCAGCGCGACGGTCTTATTCTCCTAAGTACCAAGAGTGATATGCTGATGTTGTTCTTTATTCTTTTTGTTTTGCCGTACATCGTCGGTTTCGTCGCGCTCGCTTTCTGGCGACAGGGGTGGACGCTTATGGCGGCAACTGTCGCAATGATTATTGTCTATTTGTTTTCCAGAGGATCAGGGGATGGCCCAGGCGCGTTCGCGGCGGATGCCTTTCCAGTTGTCCTCGCGGTTGGAATTGCAACCGGGTTAGTAACCAGCGTCATCGCCATGATGTCGAACTACCGACCCGGCTACATCGTAGCGGCAATGCTCCCTCTCGGATACATCGCCGGGTATATGGTAATTAGGTAACTCGGAAGCCCTCTGGACTATCCGAGCATGCTTAAACACACCGTGAGCGGTCATTGTGCCAGCCTCAGTTTCACTTAGACTAACTCCATTGATCGGTTCGCAATCGAGGTAATGATGACTTGCATGGAAGGTCCAAGCTTGCGGCTACGGCCCGCTTAGCCTGATGATGCCGCAGCCCGATTTTCGCTGGGAAACAACCCCGACGTTGTGAGGATGTTCGGCGTGAGCCATTTCGACACGAAACCTATGACAATGTATGCGGCGGAAGCGTGGGCTCACGGCCACGCGACCAACCCTTACGCTTGGATCATTGAAGTTGCGGGACAGTTGAAGCGCGATGACTTCCGTGGACACTTGACATGACAATCCTCGTTCGGTTGCTGAGGATCGCGCTGGTCACAATCCTATGCATCATATGCATCGTCGCCTTCGCGGCGTTGTTCGAGTTTCTGAACGCCATCCCGACACATCTTTCTCTCTCCAATCATCCTCAGGGAGGCCTCGCAAATCCGAGAGGTTCGCTGTTTTTCGATGCGCTCGTATGGGGAGTGGTATTCCGTGCGCCGGGCTATCTCTTCAATGGCACGATCCCGTTGTTGATCGTTCTGGCGGTGACAGAGTGGAAATCGGCGCAGAGTTGGAGATGGTATCTCACCATCTGGAGCATCGCCGGCCGCAAGCTGCTGAATTATGCCGCCTATGTCGTCCTGGCATATCTCGGTTACGAACTATCAGGCTATCTCTATTATGGCGGCAAGCTGCTCTGGGTCAGTTCTGGTCCCGAGCCTGATCCCGGAACGCCTCCATTTCATGTCAGGTTCGAACAAGAAATGACCGCGTTCAAGAAGGTCGCCATGATGGATTTTCCTGATCCAGCTTCCTGTCTCAAGAAGGCAGAAACGGATGACCTGTCGACAGATCGCCTAAAAGAAATGGACTGGGATCGGATCGATAACGCGGACGAAGCGGAGGTCTGTGTGTTCAGACTGCTGGGTTCCTACGAGAATTTATCCTACGCAACCGACTGGTTCGAAGCGCAAGGCTTTGACGTGCCCCCGAACTTCAGTAGCGCTCGCCCTTACATAGAGTCGGACGGCACGCAGCGGGTTACCGGCGGGTATTCGATCCGAAAGAACGGGCCCAAATTTCCGACTAAGGGCGTCATTCGGCGGGCCTTTAGATCGATACCATATGGCATGTCCGTTGATGCGACGTGGTCGAAGGACGGTAAGCAGTTGCTGTGGGTGCAGACGGGCTTCAGCACTCTGTGAGGAGGAGCCGCGATGTTAATTGAGACCTGGTTACAGGGAAAAGAAAGAAATGGACAGTTTGCTTTTCTTCCTTGGAGACATCCTGAGCGAGTGGCTAACGGGCAATTCATCGAAATCGGCGTTTATGCGCTGGGTGGAGCGCATAGTTGTCTTTTTCGCAATCGTGCTCATCACCCTCGCGCTGTTTTACATGTACCGCACTTGACGCCGGGCATTGGCGTTTGGGGCCTCAGCGGTGAGCCACATATGGATTCGCAACGGACCTGAACAGGAAACATTAATGCCAAGATTTTATGCAATCATTTTTCTTGTGGCGCTTTGGGCTGTCTCCGCTGAGAGATCATCCGCAGCCATGTGGCTGGTTAGGGGGCCAGCCAATACTAGCATGGCAGCCGACCCCGCCTGTAAAGGTCGCGACATCGAGCGCACCGCGCCTGACGACAGCCATCTGTGGATTGACTGTTGGATTGGCGAAAAGCATGTCACGCTTTTGATCTCTTCGGTCGCACCTTTCGTTGCAAAGGACTTCACCTTCAAAAACGCAGTCCCCATGTTTGAGAAGATTACCGCCGGAACAGAATGGTCGGCCTTCAAGGACAAGGTTAAGTTCATAGGCGGTACGTTTTTCGCAGGTTTCGAGCCTTTCGCTCAAATGAGATTGATTGGCAGGCTGTGTGACGTCGGGGAGCAATGCCCGAACCCACGGGAACGAATCGTTGCCCTCAAGATGCTGGGAACTTCCAGGGTGACGGTTTCGCTGATTGTGATGGGAGACGTCGAGCAAAAAGACTACATTGTGCATGGGAAGCGCGTTGCAACTTACCGGTATTTCCCAGACCCCATTGCTACCATGGTTGACACATTTAACTTTGCGACGATACAAAACGCGCCATACTAGATGGATGCCCGTCTTCGAACACAGAAATCTCGCCTCGCTTTGCAACCACGGCAGCCGTGATGTCTATCGTGTCAGGACGATAGCGGGGGCTTCAATCGCACCCGAAAATTCCTCTGCATGATACAGAGATCGAGCCTTTCCCTTGTATCTGGTCTCCGATCAGCCTTGGTGGTGGATACGAAGGGTCTAAACCGTGTTTCAAGAATGCCTGCATCCATAAGACGCTGCTTCTGAACGGGTCGGGATCGAGCTTCTCCGGATAATGATGAGACATCTCGAACTCGTAGTAGGTCGGGCGGCAAGCGGGCTTGTTCCGAGCTTTGCCATCTGGGCCGATTGGGCATCAGGCATTCTTCGAAGCGTCAGGAACCCACGCGACTCCTTGCTGGAAGCACGAGATGGCTTCGAACTGAGGTTCCACAAGAACGCGCCCGTCGGGTCCATCCAGCCCCCAAGCGCCGTCGGCGCAAAGAGAGCATCCTGTTTTCAAACTGAAAGAACGGCGAGCAGCATTCCCAGTTAGACTACGATAGGATGGACTTGCGGCACACGGTGCAAAATCATATGGCTTTTTGCGTCTCGGAGATGCGGTAATGCGAACCTTCAGAATCATTGGCGGCATAACATTATCGGCATTGGTCGCCATTGCAGTATTGTTAATTTGGTCGGGATTAGCAGCCAACGATATGATCTCAAAGTGCCATGACAATTCAGCAGGCGAATACATCCCAGAACTGAATGCGCGAAAAGCTTACTGTGGAGAGCTCGGCGCAAATACAAGTGACCCTCTGCCGCGCGGTTACTAGCAAAGTCCCCTTATACGTGCTTCGGCAGCCAAGAGAACCTGAGCCATGTCCGAGAGCCGCATCGGCAGCCTTGCAACCGCACCTCGCACGGCAAGCGCAAGCTATGAAGGCCAGATCAAGCCGAACGCTTTGCAGGTACGGTTGAACTAAGGTTGGCCAAACCTCTTTCGTTGACGCAGTTCGGCGTCAACCACGTGCGGCTTGAACCGGGGACGGGTCATCACTCCGACACTGGCATGCAGTTGAGGGCGAATTTATCTACGTGCTCGAAGGCACCCTGACATTGCTCGATGACGATGGACCTCACGAAGTGACGCCTGGAATGTTCGCGGCCTTTCCGGCAGGTGAGGGGAACGGCCATCACATCCAGAACCGCTCTGATCGGCCGGGCATGTTCCTGATTGTTGGCTCACGCCGACCGGGTGATGAAACGATCCATTACCCCGACGAGGACGTCGGGCCGATCCAGAAATAGGGGGTATTTGTATTGCGCACGGACCGATCTCAGGTCGCGGAAGTCCTCGACGTTAAGTTTCGTTTTTGCGGCCGGTCACTCTGACATAATAGCCGTCGGGATCGACAAGGCGAAAGTCGCGCAGCCCCCAAGGCTGCAGAGCAAGATCGGAGAGCGGCCAGCCGCTCACCTTTGCCGCGCGATAGGCATCCTCGACGTCAGCGACCTTCAAGACGATTTCGATGCCGAGGCCAGCTCTCTGGCCGGTATCGATCCGTAGCGGATGATCGGTCGAAAGGACGCTACGCGAATTGATTGCGATCACCGCGTCACCGCTTTGCAACATCGTGTATTCGGTGCTTGGCGAGCCCTGGACTTCAAAGCCCAGAACCCGCCGATAGAAATCAAGCGATTTTTCAGGGCTCTCGACAAATAGCTCCAAACTCAGTTGCAACTGGTGCCTCCTTTTTTGCTCAGACTGAATGTTGTTTGCCAGAAAGGGGCAAACTAGCCTGACGCTCGCGGACTTCATTTAGGCAGGTACTTGTTCAGCAATGCTCGACGCTGCTAGACCCGCGCTATCAGTCCATAGCCGGTAGGTGCCAATCGCTCGGTCACATTAAGAACGGTCCATATTGCCGCCGATTCTGCCCAGGCGGCAATATCGGCATTCCCTCGTGTTTTTCCTGATACCGCCAGCGCGGTCTGTCGCGCGATAGCGTAGGTGGCGATTGCGGCGGCCGAGCACTGCTTTGATCCATATCCCTTGGCAAACACGAATAGCCGTCGAATTTGTTCGTCGCCCGTATAGTCCGGATTGCCGAGATCGAGCCAGGCGAAGGCTGAGTAACCCAAATCCCAGAGGCGAAGACCGGGTACGATAGTGTCGAAGTCAATGATGCCCGTGGGCAAGCCGTCGATGAACACGGCGTTGGGCGGTCCCCAATCATTGTGGCAAATCACTTCAGTCCCACTGTCTACGTCCTGGACTAGGCTTGCTGTCGCATCGTGAAAGCGCCGCAACAATGCCGCAGCCGCCGAGAGCTGACCATCATGGAAGTGGCCTGATTCCCGGGGCACCCTACCAGGTGACCTTGCCCCGTTGAAAATCCATTTTGAAGTAAGCTCTGGCCCATTGAGAGGACCAGAGAATGAAGCGCAATCGTTTCACAGACGAACAGATCATCGGCATATTGAAGGAGCACGAGGCAGGCACGCCGGTCTCGGAGCTTTGGACGGCCGGACAACGATCTCGGCGCGTTTTTCAACCGTTCGTTACGATTACCGCGATGAACTAGTCTCCGTTGCTCGCCCAGGCGACACCCAGTAATCTCGCCGTCTCATCGATCGGCAGTGGCACCCAGCGATTTCATGGCAATTCTCTTCAAAACAACAATCAGCGAAAACACCGCATTCGAGATGATCGAGCGGTCACTGTCAGGCGTTTACCAATATGACGGTTACCTCAATGTCGCGAGCGATGCGGGCGAGACGGCATTGTCTTGGGGTCCGGCAATGCATGCCGAAGAGTTCAAGGCAGAGGTCAGTCAAATCCTACGGCAGACTTGGGATGCTGCCCGCTTCTGGGTCATCTATGAGCGCCGCGAAGACCGGAAGGATCCGGTAGGGACTGACATCCGCAACGCGGCTTTCCGCCTAACGCGCGGATACAGCGGCGTTATCGTTGTCACGCTAAGCCTCCTTGGGAAGCGCGACAGCGCCAATGACCTGGAGCTCATCTTCGTCTGCTTCGAGCAGGATTTTCACAGAAGGAATTTTCGCGTGCGCTACGAGGGGAAGCCGTTACCAAACCAGGATTGACGCCGAGCCGAGATCTCGCGACGGCAGGGAACAAAACATACACCACAAGAAGATGGGACAAGTTATGGTTGCGGTAGGATTTCCAATAAAATTATACGAGTTAATTCGAGCCGCCGATGAATCTGTACCGGGCACCTGCACGACAGTGTAGCTCTCGCCGCAAGCGTCGCGGGGAGGGGGTCGGAAACAAGCCTTCGCTGCCGACGTCGGGTAGCGTCATCTTCTGGTCGCGCAGCATCGCCGCCGTCATAGGGATCACCGGGGTTCCCGCCGTTTCGCTTATGCGTCCCAGTGCCCTCGACTTGACTCGTTGATGCTCGCGGGCGAAGATGGAGTTATGAAGACCCGAGAGATATACTCCTGCTCTTGCATCCGGATCTGCTCTATCGCGGAGCACTAGACCCGGACCGGGTTCTGTCGCTCCCGCGTCTTGGGTTCAATCTATATAGCTCCTGCTTTTGTACGCGACGAGTTTGCGAAACCGCAACTGTGCTGGAACATTCAGCGATCTGCGGTCGCGAAGAACGTAGCCATGCGGTCGGCAAAGCCTGCCGCCGACGTGCCGGACGGCATCAAGCGACCGACGCGTCTCAGATCACGGGAATAGAAACATGTTCAATCCTTCACTGGATGTGTCGGGCGATGCAGTCGTCAACCAGATACCAAGTCATATTGTTTTCGCCACCGACTTCACGGCGCGATGTGATCGCGCGCAGGATCGCGCGGTGCAGCTTGCCATCGAATGGAGTGCCAGTCTCACAGCTGTTCACGCAATCGACGATGCCGGCATAGCTGCCAACGCCTCGATCCGCCATGCTCATCAGATCGCTGCGCGCCGAAAAGCCAAGCGCCTGCGCGAGGATCTGGCAGGGATCGAGGGTCTTCGTTCGTCCGTTCTCGTCAAAAGCGGAAGACCGGCAACAGTGGTTCAGGCACTGGCCACGCGAGAGCGGGCTGATCTGATCGTCACCGGCCTGGCAAGAAGCATGATACTGGGCGTACTGCCGATGGGCAGCACCGTCATGGCTCTGGCGCGGTCATCAATTGTTCCGGTGCTCGTGGTGAAGAAGAAGCTCCTCGACACAAGGTCACGAATGTTGGTGGCCACCGACCTAACGGCGTCCTCTAGCACCGCTTTGCAGGTTGCCCTGAATTGGTTCCCCAATGGCCGGTATGGACTTTTTCACGTAATCGATCCGCCTTACCGGATGTGGGCGGAGGATAAGGCGGCTTACCTACGCCAAGTTGAACAGTTCGCGATCGATGAATGCGCGCGGTTCGCCGTCGAGGCCGCTGGCGCGGCCGCGCCGAACAGGTTCGATATCACTGTGAGAGATGGTGACGTGGTGGACGCCCTGCGCCCAGTGGTAGACCAGGGGGACCTCGACCTTGTCATTGTTGGGACCCATGGCCGCACAGACGTGATGAATTTCCTCCTGGGCAGCGTGTCATCTCGAATTGTGAATGAGATCGAGAGTGATGTGCTGGTGGTTCCTCCCAGTTTTTAGTGGGCTCCGCTCTGGAATGCCGACGTTGGGCTGAGCTGAATAGCGATGAGTTTGCTGAGTTCATCCTGGAGACGTGACCTTGCCCCGTTGAAATAATCCATTTTGAAGTAAGCTCTGGCCCTTGAGAGGACCAGAGGATGAAGCGCAATCGTTTCACAGACGAACAGATCATCGGCATATTGAAGGAGCACGAGGCAGGCACGCCGGTCTCGGAGCTTTGCCGCAAGCATGGCGTCAGCGATGCCAGCATCTATAAATGGAAGGCCAAGTAGGGCGGCATGGAGGTGTCCGAGGCCAAGCGGCTGAAGACGCTTGAGGACGAGAACACGAAGCTGAAGCGGCTTCTGGCGGATGCGATGCTCGACAATGCTGCCTTGAAAGACCTTTTGGGAAAGAAGTGGTGACGCCCGCGGCCAAGCGGAAAGCTGTTGCGAAAGCGACAGGACAGCTCAATGAATCAGTTCCGCGGCATGTTCATCACCGGTGCGTCGCTGGCCGCCGAGGGAGAAGTGACAAGGACGTCATCCTCAGGTCCGGTCATGGCGGGCGGTTCATCGGTCTCAGAAGCATCGTCGTCGCCGAACGTCGCGATCTGAACCATCAAGGCCTTCGCCCGACGCACGGCACCGTCGCCGTCGACGCTGCCGTCGGTGGCCATGCGAACGGAGACCGCTTCATTACCTTCCCCGGTGAATTCAACGGTGATCGTGCCTTCGTGAACATTGCCTACTCGAGTGTCTAAGATCTGCATTCTATGTCTCCTGTTCGAAAACGTTGAAATGCACAGATGCCGAGCGGGTTCCCGTCCAGTTCATCATAACTGGCGCGGGTTCAGGTATAGGGCTGGCAACTGCACGGCTACTCGCGTCGCGCGGACATGACCTCGCTCTGTTCGACCAAGACCTCGAAGCCTTGAAGTCGATAGCGACAACTCTCGTGGACGGTGAACGCGTGCTTTGCATAGGTGGCGACGTCTCGTCCGAAGCTGACATGGGCCGCGCAGCCGAGGATATCGCTACGCGGTTTGGCCGGCTGGATGCGGTCGTGGCCAACGCCGGCATTAACGGCGTGTGGGCGCCTGTCGACGATCTGACGCCTGACGAGTGGGATACCACTATCCGGGTCAACCTGCGCGGCACGTACCTGGCGCTCAACAAGACTGTTCCTCTCCTCAAGGCGAACGGCGGCGGGGCGATCGTCGTTGTGTCGTCCATCAATGGTGTCAGGACGTTCACCAATCCCGGTGCGACAGCCTACAGCGCCACCAAGGCCGCTCAGGTCGCGATGACCGAGCAGCTTGCGTTAGAACTTGGACGTCACCGCGGTTATCGAACTCTCCCGCGCTAACCGGAGAGGACGATCTTCACGCGGTTCGTGCCGCCGCCGAACCCGGCGGCGGCACGTGGAACGTGGAGGGCCTACTATGAGAAGTGGTGGATGATGACGGGCGAGCACCTGCACTCGGAGCTTGTCGACCTCCTGCCCGAATTGCGCAGTCTCGTTCCGCCCGCGCGCGTCTTCGACAAATCGGCATACTCGCCCTGGGTGGACGGAAGGCTGGACGGCCAGCTTCAAAGCGAGCGCGTCCGAACGCTGGTTGTGACCGGCGGTGAAACCGATGTCTGCGTAAGCGCCGCGATCTAGGGAGCCATCGACCTGGGCTACCAAGTCATCCTGCTGAAAGACGCCGTCTTCAGCGGCACCGACGAGACTCGCGACGCATCCAAGAAACTGCTGGGAGAGCGGTTCTCCGTCCAGCTAGAAATCATGGAGACGGCTGCTTTTTTGTTTCAGGTCCGCTAGATGAGACCTCTTTCCCGGACCTAAGTCCCTGGTGCGGAACTCCTTTACGCTTGACCACGTTTTCCTGAGCAGGGAGCACAGGAGATACCATGTCGAAGTTCTTTTCAAAATTCGCCACTGCCATCGCAGATCTCTCCGGCAAGCCTGGCACCTTCGTGCTGGCGGCCGCGCTCGTCCTTGCCTGGGCGGTCTCAGGCCCTTTCTTCGGCTATTCCGAGACCTGGCAGCTCGTCATCAACACCTCGACGACGATCATTACCTTCCTGATGGTGTTCGTCCTTCAGAATTCGCAGAACAGAGACGGCAAAGCGCTACAGGCCAAGCTGGACGAACTGATCCTGACGTCGCAGGCTCAAAACAAGTTTGTAGGCATCGAAAGGCTCGACGAGGAGTCCTTGCGCGAGATGAGCAGGACGCTTGCCGAAAAGGCGGAATGCGTCGAGGACGTCGCGGACGAAAAGGCGCAGCGCAACAAGGCGTCTGCCTGACGCGCCTGGCGTTCGCAATTGCTGGGATTGACGTCGTATGAGGCATCGCGTGATCCGTGATGACGACGTCCGGCAACGGACCTAGCTCGAGTACCTCGTCGAAGTCTTTGTGCTTGGAGACACATGTAGTGGATCGATGCGCCCAAACAACCGGAGACAAGCGCCTGCATTTGCGCCACTAATCGGTCTCCGCGACCCTCGGGATCCGATCTCGCCCGCATAATCATCGACCGCTACCCCGGAATTCCGCTGATCCTGGCGACAGGCTACGGCGATCTTCCAAGCGATGAGGAATCGACGCTGCCGAGGCTCGCCAAACCGTTCGGACAGGCACAGTCGCAAAGGGCGCTCGCTGCCGCCGTCGCCGAAAGCTAGATACCGAAAGGCCGGGAACTGGTCCCGGCCTTGGCGCGTGGTGCCAGTACATCCGTGGTCACCGACGCTCATGACAGTTGGATTGTCAACTCGCGAAGAATTCAGCCCGCCTTCGGCTTCAGCGTGTCGAGATGATCGATATGCTCCTTGATCTGACCGCGGGCCAGCTTGGTGACGCTGAGGTGCTCTCTGTCCTGACTAACTTTCAAGTATCCTCCTGGATCGTCAGCAGCTTCTTGTGTCCGTCGAGCTGCGCGGTAAGGTAGCGGCGTCGAACTCCCGGCCGGAAGCGTTCTTCAACTCGTCGAGAGACGCCTTGCCTTCGGCGTCGAGCATCTTCTCGAGTTCGACGGTGGCTTCAATGTACCTTCGGCCTTGCCGCCCATCTCCATGGACTTCAGGATGTCGGCAATCGTCTCCTGCTCGGCAATCTCCCACTTCGCGACGGTGCGACGGCTGCGATCTTCAGCATGTTACGGCGGTTCATCGGATTCTCCCTGCTTGACGCGGTTGCTGATGCACCGATTAACCTCCACGTCCGCGGTTCGTTCCGGCCGCACCTTGGGAGCGCACCATGCTCGCTTCAAGGCCGTCCAGAGGCCGGCAGGGCAAACGCCAGGAGTGAGGGCGGACACCAGGCAGAAATAGGAAGGCGAGGCGGGACCGACGCGGCCAGAAGCGGGTTCAGTCATGGCAGCTTCCGACCGGCTCCGAGAATATCGGGTCGATATTGCTTCAGTCGGATGAGGACGCAGGCCAGAGCGAGGAGCGCCGCCATGCCGATAGCGGTTGCCGCTACATATGTTCCAGACTGGACGAGTCCCGCGAATAGGAACAGCAGCCCTGCGATAGCGCCGATAACGGAGAGTCTTGATAGCATGGGAACCTCCCGTTGACATTCCATGGGAACGTCGGAGAGACGAGAGGGTTTCCGTACGGCGCCGGACGAAGAGGATCGGAACGTCCTTGCGGTCGCGGGAAGCAGGATAGTCCGGGTATCGTGTGTAACTTTACCGGCGCGCGCGACTGGGAGACGCTCTGCTCTTGCCACATCCTTGGGGGGCATCGTCATCCTTCAGTCCGAAATTCGAGATGATCTTCTCGCTTCTCTTTCCGTCGATGCCTGGGCGCTGGTTCCACCTCCAGCCGATCGATCTACCTCGGGACTTTCAGATCGGTCACAAGGACAGCGCGATCGCCTATGACTACTTCCCGTAGGCCGGCGTCGCCTCAATGGTGGCGGTGTCCTCGGCGAACGAGCGGAAGTCGGCCTTGTCGGCCGTGAGGGCGTCACCCCCTTGGCAACGATGGCCGACGCCAGCCGGCAGCCCTTCGAGTTCATGATGCAGGTTTCGGGTCACGGCCATCGTATCGGCCGGGACGCTCTCCGGCGCTTGGTTGAAGAAAGCCGGTCATCGAGAGAGACGCTCGAGTCCTTCACCGCGCGTCTCTTCACGCAGACCGCATATACGGCGCTGTCAAATGCAGTGCACCACGTCGATGCGCGACTCGCTCGGTGGATCTTGTTGATCGACGACCGTGTCGATGGCAACCACATCGACGTCACGCATGAGTTTCTGGCTGTCATGATAGCGTCCCGTCGCTCGGGCGTCACGGACGCGCTGCATGTACTCGAGGGAAAGCGCTTGATATACTCCAACCGGAGTTTGGTGACAGTCCGCGACAGGGCAGCGCTCGAAGAATTTGCGGGACCCGCATACGGACCGGCGGAGCGAGGCCTCGTCCATGAGCTCGCCTCATAGGAACGGGTCGGAATTGATCCGCCGTTGCTGTTGTCAACCCCCGACGCTGTCGAACGGTCGTCTTCGAAGAAGGCCAGGTCGACGCTTTGGCACACCATGCGCGACTGCATGATCGCGGCAAGCGCGTCTAGGAAAGCTTCACTGCGTGCTCAAGTTCGAAATCAAGTTCGAGTCTTTACCCAATGCTGATCGGGGGTTTTCTACCTATGTTGGACAAAGCCGGCGAGGCATGCGAGACCATGGCGAACTTTACGAATTAGACGCAAATCGGCTCCCGGTGCTCGACAAGCTCGAGGACGTCGGCAAGCCTGGAAGCTTCAGAAGAATTCGCCAAGTCGCTCTGATAGGCGGCGGCGTTCCCATTTCTGCGATCGGCTATTTGCAAGCGAGGAGTGGCTGAAACCGCTCCATTTCGAGGTAATGCTTGGTTTCGTGATTAGGCATTTTTGCGATACGCGGGTCCGGCGTCGCGGCCCGACACAACCGAGCGCGTCTCACGCGAGAGCGTGGTCAATACGTGCGAGGTGGTTTTGAGGAACCTCCGCGCCAGGTTCCTCCGCAGCCGCGAGTTCCGCCAGAGTGAGGCCAGTTGCTACAGCAAGGTCTTCCAGACTGTAGCCTTTGGCGAGCCGCGCCTCGCGGCGATGAGATGCCGCGGTCTTGGGAGTGGAGATCTGCTCCATGTCTCGTCGTTTCCGTTGTAAATGGTCTTCAGTTTTCAGAGGCGACACGTAGCTGTCGGAGGCGTTCGTTCTTCTCCTCGCGTCGTCTGCGTTCCTCTTCAGCGGCTTCGGCCGCGGCCTTGTTTGTTCGCTCGAATGCTTCCGCGCGTTCCTGCACGGTCAGAGTGCGTCTGATCCTGCTTACCATTGGAATGTTCCTTGAGGGTTTTCCGATATATGGGTGGATTGCCAAGCCGCTTCAACACCTTGAGCGAAGTGTCTGGTAGCGTACCGCCCTTGAGCGGGCGCTTGCGAAGGGCGCGATCGGCACCCATCTATGTCGGGCCACCCCATAATCGCGAAGCTCCGCAGATGTCCGCCGGCGTCCGCGTCGATGCTCGCGCGTCGGGGTGAGAGGGCGGCTCCCCTTCTTCGGGTGAGCCCCCTCGGTCCATTTCAGCAATCCACGGAAAACCATGGCCTCTCACGATCACCTCGTCATATTCTTGCACGGCATCGGGGCGTCTGGCGCTCAGCTCATGCCATTAGCGTCATCATGGCGACCAAAGCTTCCGAACACCCGCTTCGTCGCTCCAGACGCCCCGATGCATCATCGATATGGGCACCAGTGGTTTTCGACCGAGGGAAACCCTCTCGATGCAGCACGTATCCGAACCGCGCGCGAGGCCTTCGACGTTCTCATAAGCGACGTCGTCCGCAGGGAAGGTTTTGCCGAGGCTCATGACAGGGTTGCCTTCGTCGGCGTCTCGCAAGGTGCCATCGTCGCGCTCGACGCGGTTGCCTCCGGCCGCTGGCATGCCGGCGCGCTCGTCGCGTTCTCAGGTCTCCTTCCGCCGCAGCCGATTTCGCCCGTGAGCAACAGCACGCCGATCCTGCTCGTTCATGGAGAGAACGATACGACCATACCGCCTATCGCTTCGAGGCTCGCCGCCGCGCAGCTCGGAACGGCCGGCTTCAAGGTCGAGCTGGACGTCGAGCGCGGAACGGGACACACGATCTCCAGCGCTGGCGCACAGAAAGCGCTGTCTTTCTTGAAGAAGAACCTTCCTTGAGCGAACCGCATCCCAACTTGACCGTTTTCCTTTGATGACCGACGAGCAACGCCAGCAATCTGGAGCAGACGAACCGTTACAGGAAACGGTGGCCTTCGCGTTCGACCGGATGACCGTCGCCAGGTTCCGGGAAGTCTTCCCGAACGCGCGGTGGAGCGACACACTCCAGGCATGGACGGTGCCCGGCAAGACGGCGCGCCGCCGCATCGATCGCTGGCTGGCCTCGGAAGATGCTCGGCACTCGCCCTTCGAAGAAGAAAGGGGGCGCGACGCCTATCAGTTCGAACCGATCCTCAGTTCATACCTTCAGGTCTACGACCGCGGCTTCCGAATCAAGACGCCGTTCTCCCGGACGGTCGTTGACGAGCTCCGTCAGATACCTTTCGCTCGCTGGAACGGCGACGACAAGGTTTGGGAAATTCCGTTCGCATCGTACGACGATCTTCAGCACCGGTGGGAGGCGATCGAAGAGGCGGCCAGGAGGGCAGAGCCCGAGGAGCGGCGCAAGCGTGCCGAAGCGCGTAAGGGCACCGAAGAGGAGGCGAAGGCACGGCGTCGCACTCAGGAGCGAAAGAAGCGTCGGTTGCCGGTGTCGAGCGACGACCTTCCTCCCATCAGCAGGCCCGTCGCGACCTCGGCATTCGGAATCGTTGTCATCACCGAAGTGACGGGCGAGATCGTCGATCCGGAAGAAGTCGTTGAACACCACCCCGATGCGAGCGATGAACACGTGTGGGCCGAATGGCGCGCCGCCACGCTCGAGGAACTGGTGCACACCTGGCCGCTACGAGATCCACCGGGAGAATATGAGAAGATCCGTGGCTGGTGGCAGCCGACGCTAGACGAACTGCGGGATGCCAGAAGAACAGCGAAATGCCGCGAGCGACGAAAGTCCGTTTCCCTGAGACCTGGCGAGGAAGCGTCCACAGGTCCTGAGTGACGTATCTTTCCCGGGCCTTTCGGGAAGCGACCTTCGAGGTCCGCCGGCCGCTTCCCGACTCCGAGCGTCCCGTCGCCTGGCGCTCAAGGAGTTCGTCACGATACGCCTTAACAGCACATCACGGTATCGGGGTGATGAAACTCGTAAGAAGAGTTGCAGTACGGCCGCACCCAAAGTTCGTTGGGGGCGGTTAGGCTGTGGGCGGGCTGTGGATATCCTGTGTGCAAAGAAAGATGAATGAACCCGTCGTTCCGGCTCCGTTCATGACGCGCTTGCTCGACCACTCCGACTCGGACGGCATTCTCCTCAACCAATCTCCGGCCTCCGCCGCAAACGTCGCCGGGATGGTTCGGGCGCTCCCCATCGGGTCGAGCGCCCCTTTTTTTAACCGCTTCCTGGTGACACGCTCTCGTCGCACTTGTCGGGCAACGCTCCGGCGCCGGGCGTCTTGCTCTCGTCCTGCAAGTGCTCCTTGTCATGAGGACCCGCAGCCGGTTGATCCTGACCGTCGACTGCTTTCTTGCCGGTCTCCTCGATCGCCTGCTGGGCTTTCGTGTCCTTGTCCATCTCGCTCTCCTTGCCGTGATTAGAGAAAACCCGCCGCGCCAGAGAGAGTTCCTGTCGACAAGCAACAGCGCGCGTATCGACGCTTAAATGAACGCAGATCGGCGCCTTGACGCCCGCCGGTTCGGGGAGGTGGGGACGTTCCCGCCGGACGCCGCTTCAGTCACGCGGTCGGCGGTTGAAGGCTCGCGCTTCAACCATTCTTGACGAATATCCCGATGTCGTTCATCGGGATGTTCTTGCCGTCGTCCACTAGAACAGCGCCACGATGCTGGATGCCATGGTCCCGGTCAGAGCCACAATGGCCGCATGAACCGGCAGGATCGTCCCGGCCGGCACATTCTTGAAGATGACCGGACCCATATCCCGGCGCGGCGCAATGGCTACGTCGCCCGGCGTACCGATGTAGAGGGCGCGCGCACCGACAATGGCAGTATCGTTCGGCGTCACCACTGCGGCCCGCGATGCCGGAGCAATCGAAGGGTCCATCATTTTTGTCCTTCTAAAATTCAGATGCGCAGCAACAAACAGTGCATTTGGTCGTTCAGTGCGGATGGGGCTAACCTGGGGAGGACAAGATGAGACTTGTGCCGTTCCACTACGCGGGCACTAAGGATCCGATTATCTTTATCAATCCGGAGCATGTGGTCGCCATCAGGGCGTTCGCCAGCAGCACCCACATCTATGTGAGCGTGCTGGGGAAAGATGCCTCGCCGAGCTTTTATCCCGTTAGGGAGTCGATCGATGAAGTCGTTAAGCAGCTAACCGGCTAGCATGCCGAACGGCCGGAACTTCTATACTGCGGCTATGTTGTAGTCGCATGAGCAACACAGATAAAAAAGCCACGCACGGCATGATCAAATTCGTGCTGACTATCTTCGTTGTCGCGATGATCATAGCGGTGGCGTACATGGCTTTCTTTACGCCTGGGCAAGTCGAGCCAGGACCGCCGAGATCACCAGCCGAAAGTGAGGGCGGCCAATAAGCGCAACGAACGATGGCTTTAGGTATTGGTATAGGCGTCGGTCTAGGTGTGGTTCTCGGAACAACTTTATTCGCACTAGCCCGATCGGCGTTGCGATGGGAATAGCTGTTGGTGCGGCGTGCGGGTGGGCAGCTTCCAGGCAGATGAGATAGCGGGGCATCTTCTCCGCCGACCGTTTACCATCCGTCAACATACCGTGTATCAGTGGTTGATATCGACTCGACTTCTAGTCGAGCGCGTGCTTCACTAAAGGTGTAACTGGGTGGGGAACTCAGCCGATGAAAATGTTAAAAATCGCTCTCGCGGCGACCGCAATCGCTTTGTCTTCAGTCAGCGCTTTTGCGCATGGCGGCGGCCTCGATAAGAACGGGTGCCATACCAACCACAAGACAGGTGACTATCACTGCCACTGAAATCACCTTTAATCCGGCGTGGGGAACGCAATGGGAAATTTCCTGGGGTTTCTGCTCCTGATCGGCATTATGGCCGGCTGGCTGAATCATCTTTACGTCTGTTTTACCGAACAGATGTGGGGATTCCTAATAGCCGGGGCCATCTTCTTCCCAGTGGGCGTGGTCCACGGTTGGGGCCTGTGGATCGGATTTTGGTGAGGTTGAGCAGCTGCGTGTCCGGCTTGCGCCACGACTGTAGATAATCTATACCCGCTTCGTTGTAACGGCGCAAGTAGCGTCAGGCGTTCTTCCGCCTCTCCCCGGTTTTCATAGCCCCAGTTGCGGGCCATTTCATCGAGCCCATCCTTTAGATAATCTGCAAGCGTTGTGCGTTCCCGATGCGACTTTGCAAGCTCGCCGATCGCATAGCCTTGGCCGGCGACCTTGCTCATGATGTCATAGGCTTTGATGCCGAGGATTTCCCGGCAGCGCTTCAGCTCCTAGCCGGCGCGGATCTGCTGTTCCGTCAGCGGCTCGCGCGAGCCGCCGCCGTCGACCGGCTCGCGGCTGTAGTCGAACGATCCCGTCCCTGCCCCGCCCATGGCCTCATAAAGCGACCTGAAGCGTGTCGCTGCGGCAAGCTGCGCCTCGTTGATGTCAATCGGCGTCCAAAAATTCGTCCGCACCTCCCTTATCGGCATCCAATTTTCCGGAACACATCGTTGATCTGCTTCCTTGCAGCGAGTGTGACGACAGCGCTCTCGCGGATGTTCATCTGCGCCTGGATCTTGACCGGGTTTGCTTCGATACCTTGGTGAGCCTTGGAATAGAAGGGATTGTCTATGGTAACCTTTTCGACCTTGATTTTGGGCTTCCATTCCAGTCCGCTCGTCTGCTTCTTGCGCTTTTCAGACATCTTTGTCCCTCGTATCAATTTCAAGATTCCCCGCCGATGGATCTCTGGCGGCATTGCTGGTGGTCGGCCTGCGCTGCTTTCCAGAGCGGGGCAAGCCACGACCTACACCACCTTCTCCAACCGGAGGGCAGCCTTCACGACCCAGGAGACTGTGACCGGAGTGGCAACCTTCAAGTCCACCAGCCCGCTCCTCGTTGGGACTGTCCCCGTGGGCAACACCAACGGCTTCAACACCACGCTCCTGGCACCGTACAAGACGCAGTCCGGGTCGCCCTGCAAGAATGGCGGCCAGGACATCAACACCCTCACGGCATCAACCCCGGGACTCGTGACCTCTTCGGGAACCTGCTTCCCCAAGGGCTCTATGACATCGGCTGCTACGAGACAGTTTGACCTTTTCCTCCCAAAAAGCGCGAAGGGCGGTCGTCGATGCGACGCCGCGCTTCCGCCGCGCGACAGTTGAAATGAGACAGGGCAGACAGCTTGATGGCATCCAATGACGATACTCTTCGCGCGCTCGGCCGCGTCGAAGGCAGATTGACCGGCATCGAGGACAGTGTTTCTCATCTTCGCGAAGGGGTCAGCGACGGCAACGTCGATGGTCAGATCCGCGAGGAAATCAAAACCCTCAAGGACACCGTCGAAAAGAACCATGAGGCGGTCGCCCCGACACTCGAAGAGTGGAAGAAAATGAAGACCCTCGGCTACGGCATCTCGGGGCTCATCGCTTTCGCCGGCCTGACGATCGGCGGCATCATTGCCTATGCCAGTGATGGGGCAGTGGCGGCGCTTCGGCATTGGTTGAAGATTAACTGATTGCTCGCGATTTGCTCGGCGTATCAAAAAGAAGCTCCGTCGAAACGGGGCAGTTTGGGAAAGGGCGGATCGCACAGGCTGAAGGAAGGGATGGCGGCCGGCCCCGGGATTGGGGCCACCTGTACGATCCTGTGGGCTAACAATAGATTGCCAGAAATGTTCCTGTGCGGTTCCGTACAAGAGTTAGAGAGCGGATCACCGCCCGTCGCTTGAGGCTTATTCCCCGGGCGCTGTTCAAATCATACGGTTGTGGTGATTTTCGTTTAAATGCACGGGAAGAACCGACGGCTGTCCCGGCGCCTCGATCAGCCGCTGGTACTCCTGTTCCGGCACGCCGTAGCAGCCGCCGGCGATTTCGATGAGCTTGTCGCGGTCCAGGATGCGGACATTGCCGCGTCTCGATTTGATGGCATGGATCCCCTCAAGGACGTGCAGCTCATTGGTGACGCCCGACCGCCTGATGCCAAGCATCAGCGCCAGGAACTCATGCGTCAGGGGCAGATCATGGCCGTCGATGCGGTCGTGACACATGAGTAACCAGCGTGCCAGCCGCTGATGTACGTCATACTGAGCGGCTGCCAGAGCACTGTGGGCAAGCTGCAGCTCGCAGGTGCGCAGGATCGCACAGGGCGGCACGGGCGTGCCCCGATGGCGGGGCACGCCCATGGACATAGCGCAGCAGCAGTTGCCGCACATCCGCGTTCTCAAGCGTCGGAAGAAAATCCTCCTTAGCGACCTGAAGCCCGTGGCCTGACACCTGCATGAAGGTCTTGTTGGGCGTCCGATCCACGCCGAGAATAACGGGGTATCCGACAATGCCTTCGCGGCCGATGTGGCGGACTTCGACGCTTCTGCCCTCGGCGCTTTCGGCGACCATCGAGGCGAGGCCGCTCTCAATAAAGCAGACATGTTCAATTGGTTTGCGCGGCAGCACGAGTGGGCGCTTGACAGGAAGATCGATAGGTTCGAGGAACGGCGCGAGAAGCTCGAAAGCATCCTCCGGAAATCGCCGCAACAACCTGTTATTCACCCGCCTCTGCAGCAATTCTGTCATGAAATCGCACCATCCGGAATGTCAAAACGATAACCTACTCCTTTCGTTCGAGGGCTTCAGGCTCCGTGCGGTTTTGACAATTCCAACGAGCGGCCACGCGTTTGCGCCAGGCCGCTATCCCAGGCCGAAAGCGGACCGGAAACCGCTGCGACTCAGAAAAAAGCCCCGCGTGCAGGCAACCGCGTAGGAGACCAGGAGTTTGAGATCACAAGTTCAGACGGCGCAGTTGTGAAGATAGTTTCCTTCAAATCTGCGGCTGGTTTGGAGTGATCGTCAGTGAGAAGCGCAAATCCGCTTAATCAATGCGGCGAGTTGCTCACCCCAGATGATTACAAAACGATGGTTGCCCGTGGGAATCAGTACCTCGATCGTCGAGAGCTCGTCGGCTTGCTCTCCGGCGTATTCGATGGCTGCTTGCAGAGAGATGAAGTGTTTGTTCGCAGTGCCGGGGAGCCAGCTGTGAACTGTGATCGGAGTGGTCGAATACATCAACATCATTTCAGCCAACTTCGTCTCCACCAGTTAAGCGAGAGTCATGCATATCAAGTTTCAACCTGGTGTAAGACGTGAAAAACCAAATCTGGTTACTGGTCTGTTCATGCCAGCCGAGTTGACCTCGGTGATTAAAAAATGCCCCGCCGAGACGGGGCAAGTTAACGAGCCTTAGGGAACACACCATTGCGTTCTCCGATCTAACAAAGAACGGGTCAGGCCGGTTCCCTGTGCGCTTTCGTACAATCTTCCAGAGCTTAAACACCCCGAGAAAGAAAATCCCCGCAAGAGCGGGGCTTAGGTAGGGGTGGTTTCTAGGCTAGATCGCGTCGTGGCGCTGCAAAACCTTCTTGCATAGGCTTGCTATGTTAGCAATAAGTAATACTTTATTTCCACAGGCGTGCTCCGAAATTAAGCATGTTTCGTACGATTTCGCTCTGAAGGATAAAGTGACTTCAGGTTACAGCAATGCTGAGTATTATTCCGCAGGCCGCTCAGCGATAATTTGCTAACCCCAAGCATCGCTTCTCCTGTGCGCTCGGGGTCACCATAAACCCAAGACTAGCGAATTATTGTTCGCCCAATCTCTCGGAGAGATGCTGGAGCAAAGTGTCATGGTTCCGTGAACTCTGGAGCGCATCGACAGCCGCAGCGAGGGCAAATTGCCCGCGACAGCTCCGAATGTCGCAATGATGTTGAGAACACCATTCCGTCACGGCATCGACCACAACATCAATATCATGGTCGCAAAGGGAGGTCAGCGCTGGAAACATCTAGGTGTCCATAGATCTGTGGCCGGGCTATCGGACTAATTTCGGGGATCCAACCTGAACCTCAGATGAAGGGGCAATATGCGCAATCACCCCAGTCGTTCCCCAGTGGGCCGAAACGCCAAAAAAGCCCCGCCTTAGGTGAGACGGGGCTAGTTTGGGTTCGGCGGGCCGCGTATTGAAGTGTATGGTAGGCTGCCAAACAATCTCTGCACGGCCCGACCCCTTACGATCGGCGGAGCCAATTGTTCCCGCGCCGACGAATTTTTTCAGCCTTTCACCGGCCATGCAATTCCAACAATTTTGCGTAATGCTGCTCGACCCTCCGGCATGCTTCCCGCGTGGTCTCTTCCCAACCGCTGTGTGGTACGATCTGCTTTCGCACCCAGGGGATGTGGGTGATGTTCCACTTCCACATACCCATCTTAGTGTGACTACTTTGGTCCAGCTGGATGCGGCCGAACGACTGTTCGCCGTCGAAACCGCTGAAGTCCTGATGTCCTTCTCCTGGCCACGTCTCGCGCCATTTGTATTTTGGCAGGTATTGCTTTGGCACCTGGTACCTCCGACGGTCTAGCGATGTCGCTAACTGTTCTGGACTTGGCCGAAATCAATAACTCTTATTGGGCAATTGCTTTTTTTAAGACATTGCTGATGGGATGGCGGCATGACAAAGCCGCCGAGACCAAAACCGCTCCAGCAGGATACAGATAAGCCGATTCGTTCCCGCGCTCGCGAAGCGCGAGATCCTGCTCAGCCGAATCTTCCCCTCGCTGCCCGTGCAATCCGCGGCAACATCGACTATACTTTCGTCCGCTGAATATCTCGGCTTGTTCGTCGGTCGTTCCTTCAGGAGAAAGGGCGCTTCGCAAGGTGAGTTTGCAGCAATTGCCTGATCTCATCGGCTCACCCGCGGCCGTGGATCCGCAAGGGGTATTCGGATGAACCCGAAACGACGTCCCTACATCGAACTTGCAGTCGCGCTGGCGATAAGCTTTCCTGCCATCGCCGCCGCGCAGCAGACGTCGGCCAAGACGCCGCGGATTGGCCTTCTCGCCTGGTTGCCTTGCGGTATGCCGTATGCGAGCCAAACCAGTGAGTTCGGAATCTTCATGCGAGGGCTTCACGATCTGGGCTACGCGATGAACGAACTCAGCTTCGAGTGCCGGAGCGCGAGTAAGCAGGACAATCACCTTGCGGCTGCGGCGAGGGACCTGGTGCAGCTCCGCGTGGATGTGATCGTGACGTCGTCTCAGCCGGCGGCGCATGCCGTCCAAAGGGCGACTGAAGCAATCCCCATCGTGACCATCATCAGCGGCGACCCAGTTGCGGCGGGCTTGGCGAACAGCCTCGCGAAACCTGGGGGCAACCTCACCGGCGTCACCTATTACGCCACCGAACTCGCCGCCAAACGGCTGCAGCTTTTGATGGAGGCAATGCCGGGGCTTGCCGCGGTCGGCGTGCTGGCGAACCCGGTGGTGTCATATCTCCCCTTCGAAACGGACACCAAGCAAGCTGCCGGCCAGCTCGGAGTGGCTTTGAGCCTCCAGCAAGTCAGCGAGCCGGGCGAACTCGATGCCGCGTTCTCGCGCATGAAGGCCGATGGCGCTCAAGCTGCCTTGGTGCTTCCCGACCTCATGCTGGCCGACCAGTCGTCGCGGATCGCCGCCTTGGGGATCAAGCATCGCCTGCCGATCATGGCTTGGGGCTCGTGGTACGTCACGGACGGCTGCCTGATGGCATATTCGGCGGACTATGCGGTAATGCAACATCGGCTCGCCTATTATGTCGATCGCATTTTGAAAGGCACCAAGCCAGGGGAGTTGCCGATCGAGCAGCCGACGAAGTTCGACTTGTCGGTCAATCTGAAGACGGCCAATGCGCTCGGCATCGAGCTACCGCAGACCGTTTTGCTGATGGCTGATGAAGTCATCGAGTGAGGATGATGTGCGACGTTCGGTCCAGCCTCAAGCCCCGATGCGCCGATCGCTGTTCCGGAAGTACTTCCTCGCCTTCTTCGCTGCGGTCATTGTTCCGCTGGGCGTTAGCGGCATCGGCGATGCGTGGTTCGGCTATCGCGAGCAGCGTTCCATGCTCAGCACTCTATTGCGGGTGGAGGCCACATCGGCCGCATATAAAATTCAGAGCTTTCTCGACGGCGTCAAGGATCAACTGGGTTGGACGGTGCAGCAAGACTGGACCGCTGATGCGGAGGGACAGCATCGTATCGATGCACTGCGGGTGATGCGCCAAGCGCCGGCGATCGTCAGCATCACCCTTATTGACGATGTCGGCCTCGAACGGCTGCATGTCTCCCGTATCGACTTGAACAGGATGGCAGGCGGATGGGATCGCTCTGGCGATCCTGCTGTCGTGGGAGTTCGTTCGAATGGCTCATGGTTCGGTCCAGTCACGTTTCGAGGCGGCTCCGAACCTTTCATGACCATTGCCATGGCCGGAAAGCGTAAGGCAGGTGGCATCGTCGTCGCCGAGATCAACCTGAAGCTTGTCTGGACGGTGGTTTCGGAAATTCGCGTCGGCAGTCGTGGCCGAGCCTTTGTTCTCGACCGGGCCGGCCGGCTCATTGCCCACCCCGACATCAGCAAGGTGTTGCGGGGAACGGACGAGAAGACGGCGGCGGCTCATGCGAGACTGCGCGACGAGCTCGCCGCCGCGGGAGGAGAGGCGACCACGGCCAGCAACGCCGAGAACGAACCAGTCGTGACCGCCATGACAGCGATCCCCAATCCCGGTTGGACCGTGTTCGTGGAGCAGGCGCAGGCCGAGGCTTTCGCACCGCTGTATGCGTCATTGTGGCGGACTGGCGGCCTGCTGCTCGCCGCCGCCATCTTCGCATCGGCGCTTGCCTACTGGCTTGCCAGGCGGATGACCGGGCCAATCCGCCTGCTGGAGGAGGGCACCGAAAAAATCGGTGCTGGACAATTCGAGCACCGGATCGAAATCGCCACGGGAGACGAATTCGAACGGCTGGCGGAGCGGTTCAATGAAATGGCGCAAGAACTCGCCGTGTCGCGGGATCGTTCGGAGCGGATCGCGCGGCTGAAGCGTTTTCTAGCGCCGCAGGTCGCGGAACTCGTCGAAACTTCCGGGGACGAGAGCGTGCTCGCCGGACAGCGTGTAGAAGTGGTCGCTGTGTTCTGCGATTTACGTGGCTTCACCGCTTTTTCGGCGCACGCCGAACCTGAGGAGATCATGCATGTCTTGCGCGAGTACTATGAGGCGCTCGGCGCGATCATCACGCGCTACGGGGCCACGCTGACCAACTTCGCGGCGGACGGTTTGATGGTGCTCGTCAACGCCCCGGTACCGTGCGCGGATCCGGCGCTTCGTGCTGTTGAGATGGCCATCGACATGCAGGATGCCATCCAGCGCCTGATCGCCGAATGGCGTCTGCGCGGCCACGCGGTCGGCTTCGGCATAGGACTGGCGATGGGATGGGCTACAGTCGGCCGAATTGGTTACGAAGCCCGGGTTGACTACACCGCGATCGGACACGTCGTGAACCTGGCATCGCGACTCTGTTCGTCCGCCGCTGATCGCCAAATCCTCGTCGATCACGTCGTGGCGCAATCCGTGGGTGGAGAAATCTTATTGGTCGCTCTCGGCCCGCGGCAGCTCAAAGGTTTCGACGAGCAAATACCTGCTTGGAAGGTCGGAGCATGAATCGGAAGATCAAACGGGGCATGCTTGCCGCCAACGCCGACCTCGACAGTGGGCTGACGGTCCTGAAGAAAAAGCGACCTTGACTCCTTCACCAAAAAGAACAAAATAGGAACATTCCTGCGGCAACCTGATATTCCTATTCCAGCGTGGAGGATTTGGCATGCCCACCATTTTGTACAGAAACGATCAGAAAATCTCGCCAGGCGATGTCATGAAATTCGCGGTCTACGCGGAGCACGTCAGCAGACAGTGCTATGACCTTTTCGAGGAAGACGGGTCGAGGTCTCGATCAGAAGCTCTTTCCCGTCGAGCGCAAGCCGTGTCTGATTCACTCGATTTTGGAGATGAACCGCACTTCTTGGCGGAGACGACGAAGAAGGTTCTCGACCTTCGAGATCTGGTCTCCGGCATGTGCTTCGATACGTTCGGAGAGCGCGGCCATATGGGCAAGTCCATGGACCTTCTCGGCATGGCGCGGGACGTGGACGAAGTGCTTGAAAAGCTCGTTATCTACCATCTTTCCCCGGAGGAGTTGGAAGCGGCAGAGACGGAATGGGCACATGAATCCCAGTTCCATGCGAAGATCGAAGGGGACAATTTGACGCGCGATGGGCCGGGCACCGGGGCGAGCGCTTGAAATCCTGCCGCGTATGATCTCCAGACTTTCGGCATGAGAGCGGCGGCCGGCAGTATGGCCTGCAGGGCTGGCCAGAAAAGCCCTCAGATATCAGCTGGTCGTGACGCGAAGGGGATCTCTTTAATAAAAAAAGCCCCGCCTGGGCGGGGCAAGTTCGGTGGCCTTAGAGGAACACACCATTGCGTTCCTTCCAGTCTAACAACCAAGGGGCACGCCGGTTCCCGGTACGCTCTAGTACCGATCCTCCAGAGCTTAACTGCCCAGAGCAAGAAAAATCCCCGCAAGAGCGGGGCTTAGATAGGGGGGTGGTTTCTAGGCAGGAACGCATTATGGCGTTGCTACAACTACTTTGCATAACCCTCCTACGTGAGCAATGAATAATATTACTTTCCACAGGTTCGCTCAGAAATTAATCAAATATCGTACGATTTCGCTCAGAAGGACAAAGGGTCTTCAAATTACACGTGCGCTGAGTATTATTCGGTAGGCCGCTCAGCGATTACTTGCTAACCCCAAGCATAATGTCTCCTGTGCGTTGGGCGGCCTCCAACCTCTCGATTGGTTCCGCTGTCGCGAAATCCATGCCTTGACCTGCCCTTCCTTGAGTAGCTTCTGACGGTTCTCTTCATCATTCGCTCGCAGTGACCCCGATGACCGCGCGCAATGCGCCTTCATTAGAACGTGATTACATGCGATGATGGGACATCATCCGCCATCGATCCAGGCGCGGATGGCTAAGAGAACCCGATTGCTCTTGCCTGTACAGGAGCAATGGCTGGATGGCTCGCTACTTTTTCAACGTCCATGACGGCATCTCGATTCCGGACACTCTGGGCTCGGAGCACCCGGACCTGCAGAGCGCCCGTACCGAGGCTGTGGAGACCATAGCCGAGCGGCTGCGGGGCGCTCTGTTGACGAAGGGTGACGTTTCTGCGTGGCTTATGAACGTCACCGATGAGCGCGGCTTGACCGTCATTGTTCTATCCTTCACGGCGGCCGTCCAAATCGTGGATCATGTGAATGTCACTGGGCAAGTGCCCGGCGCGTTGTAGAAATGTCAAAACCGCACAGACGGCTTAGCCCCTCTTGGCCTGTACTGGTGCTTTGACCCATAAGCTTAACATTGCTGACGCGTCCCCGTGACGTCGACATGAGATCGGGCTCAATCCCGCCGGAGGCTGGGCCATGTCCGACTTTTCGCAGTCTGATGTTCGAAACCTACTTCTGAGAGCGCTCGAGCCCGAAGCGTACGATCTGCTGCGGCCCGCGATGCAGCCGGTAGCGCTCCCGGTGAAATTCGAAGTGATCGCGCCGGATGTGCCAAGTGAGGCCGCCTACTTCCTGGAAAGCGGGCTGGCATCAGTTGTTGCCACCAACGCCGATGACGAATCCGTGGAGGTCGGGCATGTCGGATATGAGGGCATGGCTGGGGCTCATGTGCTGCTGAAGGTCAACCAAACTCCGAACAGGACCTTCATGCAGGCCGAGGGGCACGGAATTTCGGTGCCGGTATCCGTGCTTCATTCCATGGCGGAACGGATTCCGTCGGCCAACGACCTGCTTCTCAGATATGCGCATTGCTGCGATTTGCAGCTTGCCCATTCCGCCCTTGCCAATGCCCGCTACAACATGCCTGAACGGCTGGCGCGATGGCTGCTGATGTGCCACGACCGGCTGCGGGACAAGAATCTGCCTCTCACCCACGAGTTCCTCTCGCTTATGCTCGGCGTCCGGCGTGCGGGGGTCACCAATGAAATTCACATCCTCGAGGGCGTGCACGCCATCAAGGCCACGCGCGGGAATATTCGGATCCTGGACAGGCCGAAGCTGGAGGACATAGCCGGTGGCTCCTATGGTGTTCCTGAGCGCGAATACGAACGGCTCGTCGGATTTCCCATCAGGCAGGCTTGAGCTCAGAAAAAGCTGCAGCTTCTCTCATGCGTCGCTGCGACTGGTTAGGTGGGATTACGATTTGGACCCGCGGGACGGGGACGAGCTGACATCAGCCATAGCAGATAGTTCAGCGATAAACATTTCCCGAACGTAGTGCTGCCGTTCGCAATGCCTCGATTTGATACTCTCTCAGAAGTACGCCGCCGTCTTGTTATAGATGTAGCGGCCACAAAACTGGGACGTGACAGCCGCCAACTTGTGGTTCATATGAATTGGATGACAATGTTGCCTGTCAAAACTCGGAGAGAATGGCGCATGCGTAGAATTCTATTAACTGGACTATCCGTATTGTTTCTCGGAGCGCAAGCTATTGCTGCTACCGCGATGACTGGAAAAGAGCTTCAAGCTCTGCTTTCGGACGGCAAGGTGATTGTGCTGGGCGGGCCAAAAGAAGGCTACAACGGCGAGCTTTCGGTTCTCAAGGACGGTACCGCACATGGTTCGGTCAAACTCGATTCCGGAGATGTGATCACCATTGACGGCGTGTGGCACATTACTGGCAACAAGTTCTGCCGCACGTGGAAGGGCGGAACGGACGCTGGGAAAGAGGTATGTGAGACCTGGAATAAAACAGGTCCTAAGTCGGTTACCGTGTTGAACGGAAAAGAGAATATCGGCAAGAACTCCTGGAAGTAGTGTCGAGCAAAGGCGCTATCAAGGCTCGGCCGCCTCTAGCTCCACCCGAGCACCTGTTCCTGTTCGCAAGATTATGAGGGAAGTGCTCTAAGCACCACCAACGAGTCGGCCCAGAAGGGGGCGAGATTGTCGGTGTCGCTCAGCCAACCTCCTGGAGTGTCGATGCCGATGGGCCGAAACGCCAAAAAAAGCCCCGCCTTAGGTAGGACGGGGCTAGTTTGGGTTGCGGTGGGCCGCACATTGAAGTGTAGGGTGGCTGCCATATCAAATCTCTGCACGACCCGACTCCTTACGATCGGCGGAGCCGAATTGTTCCCTCCCGACAGATTTTTTATCGGCCTTGCGGCCGGCCATGTCATTCCAGCAGTTTTTCATAATACTCCTCGACCCTCCGGCATACCTCCCGGGACTGCACTTCCACCGCTGACAATACATCAAAAGGACGCCCCCCGATCGTCCTTTGAGCAATCTGGCAAACGCGCATCGTCAGGACTAAGCTGTACCAGTTCGTGTTTTGGAGCAGCGCCATGGAGCTGGTCGTCGAATACTGCCTGCACAAGCTTGGAGGCTTTTTTTACAAAACTTACTATCTGAATGGTGAGGCAATGGCGCTCAGTTTCGCCATTTCCATTGGCCTGGTTCTGACGGTTTTCGCGGTGGAACTCACCTATGTGGGGTTCGGCAATTCGGGATTCCGTCGGGTTTTCTTCGAACGCAGCAGATCCACAATCACCGATATCGTTTATTTCGTCCTTCAGGCGACCGGAATGATTACGCTATTCGCGGCGCTTGCGTCATTTGGTCTGTCCTATGCCATCACCCGCGCGGCTAGGGATGCCCCCCACCTGGACCTTGCCGGGAGGCTGCCAAGCTGGGCACATGTTCTCTTGTTCCTAGTGCTGACAGACTTCTTGAGCTACTGGCAGCATCGGTTGATGCACCGGCTGCCCGTACTATGGCGGCTGCACGAATTTCACCACGCAGCCGAAGAGTTCAACGCGCTGACTTCGTCGCGGGAGCATCCGCTGGAGAAGGCCATAAACATGGCCATCATGGTCGTTCCGGCGCTGCTTATCGGCCTGCCAACGGCCGAATTCGCCTTCGTGACCATCACCTTTGGCGCCATTGGCCTGGTCAAGCACAGTGCCATTCCCTGGCATGGCTGGTTTGGCAAATACGTGATCCAGTCACCACGCGACCACTTCATCCATCACTCCCGAGTGCGGGAACATCACGACAAGAATTTCGCCAATTATTTCCCGATCTGGGATCATTTGTTCGGCACCTATTACGAGGGCGATGCAGACGGTGCAAAGCTCGGTCTGGACCGCGACTACTTCAACCAAACCGATCCGTTCCGCGAAAGCATCGCCACGGAAATCCGTTTCTTCCAACGCGCGGGGCAAGCGGTCAAGGCCAAGTGCGGCATAAGCCTCATAAGCGGAAAACCTGCCTCGCCGCAGGGGCTGTCGGGCACGGAAGAGCGCCGGTAGCGCGAAGTTGGCATCGCTCTGTTGTGATAAGCGGCAGCTTTCGGGAATCCACGAACTAGCCCCGAATGACAGAAACGGGTCGATTCCAGCCGCCGCTTCCGCTCCAACAAAGCCAGGTTTAATGCGTTGATGTGGAGCCGATCGCAAAGCCGTTAGAAAGGCCCCCATCATAAATACCCGTGCAGAAACCTATAGCCGATAGACTGTCGGCCCTCGGGCTCAAACATATCAATATGCTCGGTCGATACGCATTCACACTGCCGGATTTCCGGCCGAAACGGGGCAGTTTGGGAAAAGGACGAATCGCACAGGCTTAAGGAAGGGATGGCGGCCGGCCCCGGGATTGGGGCCACCTGTGCGATCCTGTGGCCTAACAATAGATTATCGGAAACGTTCCCGTGCGGTTCCGTACAAGAGTTAAGAAGCGGATCGCCGGTGACTTGGCGGAGGTTCGCGGTGTCAATCGGCGTCCAAAATTCACCCCTCATCGGCATCCAATTTTGACCCCCTTGGTGGTGTAGATCAGCGCTTGGCCTGCCCGGCGCCGGCCGGGGTTGCAGAGGGTAGGCCAAGTGCGGGTGATGATCGTCTTCGGCTTTAGCTTTGAGAGCGGGTCTTGAAGCGCCAGGACTCGTTTCCGGTTTCGACAATCTCGCAATGATGGGTCAGCCGGTCCAGAAGTGCTGTCGTCATTTTGGCGTCCCCGAACACTGACGGCCATTCACCGAACGCCAGGTTCGTGGTGACAATGATCGACGTGCGCTCATAGAGCCTGCTGATCAGATGGAACAGGAGTTGGCCGCCCGCCTGGGCAAATGGCAGATAGCCGAGTTCATCCAGTATGATGAAGTCGAGGCGGTTGAGATAGTCGGCCGTCCGCCCTTGCTTGCCGCTGCGCGTTTCCGTTTCCAACCGATTGACCAGATCGACGACGTTGAAGAAGCGCCCGCGTGTTCCGTTGCGGATCAGTGCACGGGCAATCGCGATGGCGAGATGGCTTTTTCCGGTTCCCGTGCCGCCGACGAGGACGACGTTACGCTGATCCGCGACGAAGGTGCCGGTAGCCAGCTCCCGCACCAGGGATTCATTGACAGGCGTATCGGTGAAGTCGAAATCGTCGATGTCCTTGGCGAGGGGCAGCTTGGCGATGCTGAGTTGGTAGCGAATAGAGCGGGCCTGCTTCTCGGCGATCTCTGACTGCAAGAGATCGCCGACGATGCGCGGCGGTTCGTGCTGCCGTTTGATGCCGTTGCCCATGACCTCATCGTAAGCGCTGCGCATTCCATAGAGCTTCAGCGTACTCATCAGTTCGAGAACCTGTGTGCGTTCCATCAGCTTGCCCTCCTGAGGCTGTCATAGCGTGCGCAGTCGGCGACCGGTTCATGGGTCAACCGTAGCGCATCCGGGGTTTGCAGGGTTGCGGCCGGAGCCGGATCACGGCTGCGGGCGAGAATGTTGATGATCACCGAGGCCGAGCAGACGTCGTGATCCAGAGCCTCCTGGCAGGCAGCATCGACAGCCGCCAGACCGTCGGTGGGAACACAGCCGAGGATGGTGACCATTTGCCGATCACCATCATGGACGCTCTTCAACCTGCGACGCACTTTCTCCATCGCTGCGGGTAAGACCCATTCTCGGAACGGCGCACCGTTGCGCAAAGCGCCGGGTTTGCGAGCCAGAACAGGGACATAATGCCAGGGATCGTAGATCGTCTCGCCACGGCCAAAGCAACGAGGATGCTCACCGACGTTCACGCCATCCTGCCTGATGATGATCTTCTCGGCATAAGCATGAACCTCGACAGGGCGGCCGACCGCAGTCGAGATGACGGAGTATTTGTTGTTGTCGAAGCGGACCGTGCAGGTCTTCGACACCGAGGCCGGAACGCAGTGGAAGCCATCGAATGGGCCGACATAATGCACGAGGCTGCCGCGCTCCTCCTCGAACACCTGCCATATCATTCGCTCGGTTTGCTCGGGATGGCGGTGAGCCTTGGCGTAGGCGATGCACTTATCGAGCAGCCAGACGTTCAGCTCCTCCAGGCTTTTGACGCGAAGGCGTGGGGTGAAGAAGCGTTCGCGCACCAGGCCAACCTGGTTCTCGACCTGTCCCTTCTCCCATCCGGATGCTGGCGTGCAGGCAACGGGATGGACCAGATAGTGGCTGCACATCTGCAGGAAGCGGCGATTGTATTGTCGCTCCTTGCCGACGAACACCGCCTCGACCGCAGTCTTCATGTTATCGTAGATGCCGCGCGTGCAGGTGCCACGGAAGAAGGCGAAGGCCTTGTCATGGGCATCGAACACCATCTCCTGGCTCTCGCGCATATAGGCTCGGGCGAACATCATCCGGCTGTGGCAGAGCCGGACGTGCGCGACCTTCACGGTCGTCGTCACCCCGTTGACCAGAATGATCTCGTGGCTCCAGTCGAACTGGTAGGCTTCGCCTGGCGCGTAATAGAGGGGCACATAGGCTTCCGCTGTCACGGCTCCCCGGTTCTTCGCCCAGGTCTTGGCATATCGCCGGATCGCGTCATAACTGCCATCGTAGCCGAGTGCCTGAACCTCCTCGTAAATCCGGATCAGCGTTAGCCGTTCACGCGACGGCTTGCCCTCATTGGCAACCAGAAACCGCTCGATCTCGGCCTTCCAGGCTCCGATCCTTGGTAGGGGTTGTCGCTCGCGTTCATAGGCAAAATCGGTCTCGTCGGAACGCAGAATCTTGCGAACCGTGTTGCGCGACACGTGGAGTTCCCGAACGATCTTCTTCACCGACCAGCCCTGCACATGGAAGGCCCGTCGAACACGCGCAATCGTATCCACTCGCTTCAACTCCCGCTCCATCCGCCGCTAAAAGCCGGATGGTCAGATGAAATCTGAGGGGGGTCAAAATTGAATGCCGATTACCCCGCCAAGGGGGTCAAATTTGCATGCCGAAACACAGTTCGCGGCAACCGTCCGCAACCGTACTGATGGTTGGCCTTGCGAGGTTAATGCACTACCGTTTCCTTATCGCGATCCGGGCGAGCTGTTGCGACGCTCAAGGAGAATGATATGGCTGACTTCAATCTCTCACTCCAGATGGACGACGTGAATGTGCTTTCGGATGCCATTCGGATTTGGTGCCGGCACAATCGCGCCGCGCCAACGGAACAATCAATGCAGCTGCTTTGCAGCGCGGCGGTCGACCTCTATAATCAAGGACACAGGACGCGCGAGGAGTTGGTCACGCTTCTGATCATGAAGTTTGATAGCCCTCACTCGCTGCAGGTAAACGCGCCAACGTCCACGTCTCATCATTGAAGTAATATCGGCCGAGAATGCGGAACGCCGGCTTGCCGGTGTCGCTCAGCCCATCTCCTGGCACGTCGAAGCCAATGGGCCGAGGGCCAAAAAAGCCCCGCCTTAGGTAGGACGGGGCTAGTTTGGGTTCGGCGGACCGCATATTGAAGTGTATGGTGGCTGCCATAACAATCTGTGCACGGCCCGACTCCTTACGATCGGCGGAGCCACTAGTTCCCATGCCGAAAGATTTTTGTCAGCCTTTCGGCCGACCATGCAATTCCAACAATTTCTCGTAGTGCTCCTCGACCCTCCGGCATGCCTCCCGTGACATTGCCTCCCATCCGCTATGAGACGCGATATGTTCTCGCATCCAAGGGGTGATGTTCCACTTTCACATCCCCATCTTGCTGTGGCTAGTTTGGTCCAACTGGATTCGGCCGAAGGACTGCTCGCCGTCGAACCCGCTGAAGTCTTGGTGTCCTTCTCCCGGCCAGGTCTCGCGCCATTTAGATTTTGGTTGATACTGATCTGGCACCGGGTAGCCTCCGACCGTCGAGCGTGTCGCTAAATGTTCTCGACTGAGGCGGAGTCAATAACTCTAATTAGGCAATTGCTTTCTAAGGCATTGCTGATGGGATGGCGGCATGACAAAGCCGCAGAAACCAGAGCCGCTCCTGCAGGATGCTGACAAGCCGGTTCGATCCCGGCCTCGCAAGCCACGAAATCCCGCACAGCCGAACCTTCCCCTCGACCCCATGCCGGATCGCGTCGATCCATGCCTTGCTCTCCTGAAGCCGAAGCCGCCCAAAGGGCCTCAATGGGCTTTCGAAGTAAAATGGGATGGCTATCGCCTGTCGGTTCATGTCGAGCCGACGGGCATCCGCATCCTGACGCGCGGCGGCCACGACTGGACAGATCGTTTCCCCGCGATCAAGCAAGCGGCCATGTGGCTTCCTGTTGGCACCGCAATCCTCGACGGCGAGGCGGTGGTTCTCGACGAGCAGGGCCGGCCGGATTTTGGCCTGCTGCAACAATCGCTCGGCGGCCGGGGCGGCAAGAAGATGTCAAGCGACGCCATCTTCATGGCATTCGATCTGCTCTATTTCGACGGTCACGACCTCAGGCAGTCCGAGTTAGACGTGCGCCGGCATCTGCTCGAAGATCTGGTGCCGGCCGGCGAGCAGGGCGATATCCGGCTCTCCGAGGAGATCGAGGCCGACGGCGATCGGCTGCTGGAAAACGCCTGCGAACACGGGTTGGAAGGCATCATCGCCAAGCGTCGGGACGCGCCTTATCGCAGCGGCCGGCTCGGCGACTGGCTGAAAGTCAAATGCGTCCAGAGCGACAGCTTTGTGATCGTCGGTTATGAGCGATCCACAGTCGCGCGGGCCGGGATCGGCCGGCTTCTGCTCGCGGCGCGCAAAGGAAACGATCTGGTCTATGTCGGGGGAGTGGGAACCGGCTTTAGTGAACGATCCGCCGCCGAGCTCCGGGAGCAGATGGATAGGCTGATCATCGCCAAGCCAGCTGTTGATACCGGGAGGAAGCGAAACGCGGTCTTCATCGATCCCAAACTTGTTGCCGAGGTTGAGTACCGGGCGTGGACGCATGACGGGAAGCTGCGGCATGCGTCGTACAAGGGGCTCCGCGATGTGCAGGACAATGCGGAGGTTTATGAGATGGACTGATCCGCCAACGCTAGGGGCCGCAAGCGTGACAAGGCTTGAGAACCCCCATCAAACCCAAAACTATAAACAGCAAGAGCAAAGAGGTCACCAACACGAAAACAGGCCAGGCGACCAGGAACTTCTCTCTCGGCTTCGTCGTGAAGCGATCATCATCGGGAAATTCGGACATTTCAGGGCCGAAATCTTCGCTGAAATCGAAGCCGTTTCTAAAGTAGAAAATAATCGACCTAATGTACCAATACCAGCTGTAAGCGCAAAAGCCGCCCAGGAGGCACAGTCCGATCCACAGTTGAAAACGACCGTCACTCAATCAAGCTTCCCCATCGACATCGACATCGACATCCATCTTCTTCGAGTTCGTGCACAGACAACAGCTGTGGCTGGCGCATGAGTTAGTGGTGCATACCTATCCGATACCAGATGGCATAGCCGTTTCGTACGACTGCAATACCCCTGTTCCCTACGAGGGCGTTTGGCTCAAAGCGCCGCGACCTCGCAAGCCAGAGTTCATCTCCTGGCAGCATCCGCGCGAGGAGAGTCTTCAGTTCCTCCTCAGGGGCAGGCATGCGGTCCCGAAATTCGGCGGGCAGAGTCTCAATGCCACCCGTGAGGGTAATGAGCCACTCGCGATATCTTTGCGGGGTGGTTCGCTCTAACAGTACAACTTCATCTCCAGCAATTGGGCGGTCAAGCTCGACTGGCATTCTTCTTCCGTTAATGACCTGTGCGGCCAATCTCTATATTCAGAAGGGATAGCACGCGTGCCGCGCGGAATCATCTCCATTGCGAAGTCCCCGACCCGCGCCGCCATGAGCGGTGTCAAACTAAAGCTGACTACTCCTCGTATTCCCGCTCGGCTATTTCATCGGCCAAGTGACTACGTGTTCACTGAGAAACTCAGCAACATTGTCGAGAAGCTGAGCCAAGTCAGGATCGGTCTCGAAAAGCTGTTCCTGCTCAGCTTTCAACTTTCCGATTTAGAGGTTGTGGATATGCGGTGACCCGGTCATCTGAGCGAGGCTTGGCATGCTGATGCTCCATTTCGTGTTCGGGCTGGTGCAGTCAGGAATAGCGCTGCTCAGGCGCTCCCATCAACATCGCCATCTTCGTCCAGCTCGTGCACCGGCAAATAGGTGTTCTTCTCCATCCACTCCCGGACGATAAACCTGATCGTATCATTGCGCGTCTTGCCGAACTCGCCGGACAGATCCCGCAGCGCTTCTTCCATGTCATCTTCGAAGGCGATCGAGCCGGAGTTCCGCAACAGCAACGCGGCCCGACGAAGCATGATCTGGAGATCCGCTCGCGAGATATCGGCGATCCGGTCGGCGGCGTCTTCAAGGAGGGTGGCGGTGTCGGGCGACGTCATTCTCAGAGGTCCCAGTGGTTGGTGCGAGTGTGGTATTTACGGTGCTTCTTGTCTCCAAGCGGTAAACCCTTCATCCGTGAGCATATAATAGCCGATCCGATCTGGGTAATTGTCCTGCGGGAACGTTTCAATGAAACCTCTGATCTTGAGTCTCTCCTCGGTATCCGGCCCGCAGTCCTTGACGTCGCGCCAGTGAACTTTCACCCTCGGGCCGATCGCCGCGAGGTGATTCAAGGCTTTGATCTCGCCTTTTTCCAAGTTTAGTTCCAGGTATGGCGGCTGCGCATTCTTCATGAGCTTTTGCTATAAGCCGCGACATACCTTCCTCGCTCATGGTCTCTGGATCAAATCCGAGGCGGTTATACCATTCCTTCAGAGGATGCTTTGGATCATCGACTATTGGGTAACCGCCGGCCCCCTTACGTGGCTCCGCACTCTTACGGGGACCAGGCTCCCAAGAGTCCCAACTCTCCAATTCGTCGCTTGCATCCGGGGGGGTGTGCGCCGATCGCTTCATTCGGATCTTGAGACAATAGCCACTCGTCCAGCCGCTGCCGCAAGTATCGCTGTCCCCAAGCCGAGTCTGTGACCGAGATCGGCTTCACGGGGCACAATTGGCGGAAGAGCTCATAGGAAATTCCACAGTAGGCGGCAGCCATCTTCTTGTTAAGCGCCGCCGGCCAATACGGCCGGTGTCTACCTTCGGTATCGGTTTCCTTCACGGTGCCGCCTCAATCATCCCAGTAATTCGCTTTCGGCGGCGGGTCACCCTCGGGATCGAATAGGTGATCTGGGTCTGTGTATTGCCGCTGTTCGACCAAGCGTTCCTGAATTCGTTCGATGCTGGTTTCTGCTTCCAGGTCATCGAGGCGGCGTTTGGCCCAGCCGATCATCCGCTGGTAGTCGTCCGGCAGGGAGCCGTCTTGCGGTACAGTTGCTATTGTGGCTTTGAGGTCGGCGACCTCGCGTCGAGCCGCCGCAATGAAATGGAGAAAGGAAAGTCGGTCACGTTCTCTCTGTTGCCTGAGCGTGACCAGTTCTCTCCGATGAGCCATATGGGCTAGCCTCGTTTTCAATTCGTTGTTTTTCTTGTCGCTCTCTTTCGACGATCAAGGCGACGCGGAACCCCTCCACGATCTGGCTGATAGCTTCCTCGACCTTGCGGTTGTCAGTATCGCTCCAATTTTTCCGAGTTCCGTCACGGCCGCCATATATCTCGAAGACCAGCCGCCCGATGTGAAGGTAATCGTAGGAACGCCATCCACTTTTGGTGGCGACCCGCTTTCGCGGCGCCGTGATAGAGAACCCAATCGTTGTGCCGTCTTTCGCAAAACGAAGCCGATTCCTGTCCGTCACAAGCTCAAAATCGTGGCCCTCCAGTTGGTAGGCCAGAGCGCTGACAAGATTCACCACACGGTTGATGTCAGAAGGGGAGACCTTGATGTAACTCAGGTCGACAAATCCGTCGCGATCGGGTTCAAGCCTCCTTAGCTCCGTCAGGAGAGGCTTCGCATCGGAATGAATGCCGGCGGGTGAAATCACCGCCGGGGCCGGCCGAACAGGTTCGGGTTCGGAAAGTAGAGCCGAAGGCCGAGACTTTTCTATTTCCTCGTCTTCTCGCTCAAGCTCCATTTTCACCGCGGCCAACACCCCTGCGATGTGTGCGCTTTGGGGGCTGATGTACTTGGTTCCAATGAGCACGGTGTGGGATGGCGGTATTCTCTACCGCGCGCAGAGGCGTCTTCTTCACACGCTGCCCCGCTTCAATCTTAGCCCAGCGTGGTCAAGGCCGAATTCATCGCGATGAAGCTGGCAGCCGCCTGCGGGCTTAACCTCTTGAGCAGAAGGGTTCCTGTCGATGTTCAACGGCGGCGTGAATATCAGCCTGGATTTGAGCTCGATCGACCCGGACGGAACCGGACGAGGGCGCGCTCGCCTCAAGTGTGTGGGCTTGCGCTCGTTGATGTCTCTTGAGGATGCGAGATTGCTAGTGCGATGTCCATGGCTATCGTTTGTCGAGCAGGGCGCCGGTCGGAGGCCGGCTGGGCAATGGTTTTGGATGATACCTGGAAACGGTTTCGATAATCGTTCGGGCTCACGCCGATCGTCTTGGTAAAGACCCGCCTCATCGCGTTGACGTCTGCGAACCCGCAGATGGTGGCGATCCTCTGTAGCGGATGGACGGTGTCCTCGAGCAGCCGCCGTGCGGCGTCCGTCCGAGCGGCCGCGACGAAATCGGCCGGCGTGATTCCAAGCTCCTTGCGAAAGACGCGTGCGAAATTACGGATGCTCATTCCAATCTCTTGCGCCAAACTCTCGACGTCGAGGTTGCCGTTCAGATTTGCGAGCACGAACTCCTGAGCCTTCTGTATCAACGTCGTCTCGGACATCTGCCCGACAAGGTGCGCGCTGAACTGCGATTGGCCGCCAGGTCTTTTCATGAACATGACCATGTAACGGGCGACGATCATTGCTACGTCCTTCCCGTGATCCTCTTCAACAAGCGAAAGGGCGAGATCGATGCCGGCGGTGACACCGGCGGCGGTGATCAGCGACCCGTCCCGTACGTAGATGGCATCGGCGTCGAGATCGATCGCCGGATACTCGCGGCTAAACTTCGCCGCGCATTCCCAGTGTGTCGTCACCCGCTTTCCATCGAGAAGCCCGGCTTCGGCAAGCAGGAAAACCCCGGTGCAGATCGAGCCGAACCGCCGTACGCCTGGAACTCGGCGCCGAAGCCATGCAGTGACTTCTGGATCGATTTCGAGAAAAGCAGGATCTCCGGCAACCAGCAGCGTGTCGATCTCTTCATCTTCGTCGAAGATGGAGCGATCCGCCATGAACCTCAACTGACCGGTTCCGGCGATCGAGCGCGCTCCGGTTGACATGACCTGGATATCGTAGGCGCTCATGTCGCCCAGCCTTCGCGCGGCCTCCCAGAAAACTTCAGCAGGGCCGACGATGTCCAGCGACTGCACGCCTGGCGGCGCGAGGATGACAATCCGCATGACTACTCCGCTCCTAGTTGCCCGTCCAATGTCTGGTCATGCAAGATTTCTGCCAGTCCCGTCATGGCTAGCCCGCGCCTGATCTGCCTGCTGTTGAGATGGAAATTCTGACCGTCGCCTATGCAATGTTCTTCGATCTTCTTCGTCGCAGCCGCTTGGAAGGCCGCCTGGTTCACCTCGTAAAAAGCGATACAGTCCTTCATGAGCGGAGACTTCCGCAGCACGGCGCGAAACGCCCTTCGATGAACGAGGCAGTTCCCGCCGTTACCGGCTGAGAACTGCAACGCGTCGAGGTCTGCGCTCCAAAGCGGGCTCGAGTTCATGCGGTACCTTCAAATCGACGGAAGAGCGCCCCGCTCACGGACCCAAGGAGAGCCCAGAAGACGAGGCTCGTCATCACCGCAGCAACTACGAACTGATGCTCGAGGGACTCCGGGGCCAGCGGGTGCATTCCTTCCGGTGCGACCGGAGCGCCGATCAGGTGAGGGGCCGCGATGACCGCAATGGCGGCGGCTGCCGCCCATGGCTTTCGTTGGAAAGCAATTAGACCGATACCGACTGCCGTAGCCAACGCGGTTCCGATCCACCAGAGCTGACGGTCGGCCAGGGGCGCGGAAGGCGTTCCGGGTAACTCGGGCGGCAGACCTATTAAAGGCGCGAGCATCACACAGGCGAAACCGGCAAATCCCCACAGCAAGCCGTCACGCCAGGTGACGGGCTTCCCACGCATTGCGATAAGCCCGCACAGCACCAGGGCGTAGCCGATCGCGGTCAGCATGTTTGCTGCAACCGTGAAGGCCATCCGCTCCAGCCCGTCTGACGGCTCCCAGCCTGCTTCGTCGTGATCGTGATCGGCTTCGTGGGGGTGCGGTGTCGTCATAGGTGAGGCGACTTCCGGCGTTTCCGTTGCTTCGCCGGCCTTCTCATAGACCTCGGCCTTGGCGATCAACTGGCTGGTTCCAGCGAATTGGGCGGCGCTGACGGCGCCGCCGACGATGACGCCCGTAAGGGCCGCCGTGAATACGATCGAGCGAAACAGCGACATGAGATTAAACCTCAGTGGCAGGGAAACGCGTTGGCGTGACGGGTGTCATGCGCTGCGTTGTGAACGATTTCGATGTGCGAGAACCCGACGAATCCCACGATCACCAGACCGAAGAAGACCGCCGTCGCGGCCTGGAGGATTTTCGCGGCCGACGTCGTGAGGCTTGGCGCCGCAAGGGCTGTGGAGGCTGAGATTGACATCCTGATACCTTTCAAGTGTTTGAGTAGAGAGCCAATTTTGGCAAGATTTAAGTGAGATCAGGCCGCCAGAGCGGCCACGATCTCTTCAGGGTCGACGACACCAGCTTTCACGATGGCCTTCTCCAGGGCTGTCAGGAACTGGTCGTAGTAATTCCAGCTCGAGCGATCGATGGGATGGGCATCTTCCCAATCCTTGATCGTCGCGATCAGTTCGTCTCGGAAATCGTCCCATTCGAAGGCGCCGCTCTTTGCGAGGGCAAGCGCCATTCCGAACGAGGATCGCTCCCATTGGGAAGCGAAGCAGAGGGAACCGTTGGCTCGGGGAGGGCTGTCGGTCTTGCCCATCATTTCCGTAACCGCGAAATGTTCGAACTGGGTCAACATCGCATCCGCCTCAAGCGGCCTTGGCGATGGCGACGCCCATCATGGCTTCGGGGGTTACGAGAGCCTCAAGCTCCGTCTCCGTCAGCCCTTCGGTGCCTGGCGGGCGTTCCGGGATAACGAACCAGCGGATCTGCGCGCTGGAATCCCAGACTTTGATCTCGATGGCCTCCGACACGGGCAGACCGAACTCGTTCAAGACCGCGCGTGGCTCGCGAGCTGCACGGCTGCGGAATGTCGGATCCTTATACCAGTATGGCGGCAGCCCCAGGACTGGCCAAGGGTAGCAGGAGCAGAGCGTGCAAATGATCAGGTTGTGGACGCCTGCAGAATTGGCGACTGCGCGCATATGTTCGCCCTCGGCGCCCGCCATCCCTTCGGGAAGATCGAGTTCGGCAATCGCTGCGGGGGTATTGGCCACCAGGCGGTCCTTGAAGGCGGGGTCGAGCCATGCGCGGGCAACGATCTTCGCGCCGTTAAACGGTCCCATCTTCGTTTCGAAGAAATCCAAGATGGTATCGACGGTCTTGTCCGTGATGATGCCTTTCTTGATCAGGAGGGCCTCGAGAGCTTTAACGCGCGCGGCACTGTAGGCTTCGCGATCTTCGCGGTATTTGAAGCGGTCGGTCATCTGAGTGTTCTCCTATTGCTTTGCGGCGTCAGGCGGCTTGGGCGGCGACGGCGCGTGGGGATTCCAGGTAGTGGGCGTAGAGATCCGCGTAGAGGCTGAAGTTCGTCTCGGCGTTGGTGGGCCAGAGTTCCTCCGGCTCGAAACGGATGCAGTAGACCGGCATCGCCGCGCCGATCCCGTCCGTTCCAGTGTCACAGAGGTAGACGTAGGCGCCGTCGTAGACAGTCTCGACGGTTCCCGTCTTACCCCGAAGAAAGCCGGGCAGCCTGGTGTGTTCGACCGATGGGACATTCCTGATCGAGACGAGGTCGCCAACGGTGAAATCGAAGGATACCTCCGCCTCGCGCTTGGGGCTGTCGCCTTCGACGAGATATTGAACGACCCGATCGTCGATCGCCTGGTCGCCTGCCGTCGGCACGGGTATCGAGGGATCAGCGTAGTATTCCTCCGTCAGGGCATCGAGTTCCTCGGCGGTGATGTAGCCGTTGTCGATGAAGTAGCCGGAAATGCCACCGAGCCATTTCTCGTAGTATCGGTATTTGAAGTAGTCGAACGGGTTGAGCGATTCCGCACCCTTGCGCAGGTCCGCCCAGGTCCAGATGCTCGAGAATGCGGACGGCGTCGCCGGAAGCGGGAGTTGAGAGGACAGGGCCATCATTGCGGTGTGGATACCGAAGATGCGGGTCTCCCATGTTTCCACGAAGACACGCGTTTCGGTGCTGACCGGGCCTAGGCCTTCAAGGCCCCCGAGGTAGTGTTGGAGCTTCATCGAAATTTCCTCTTGAGCGATTGGTGTGGCTACGCGGTGGCGGGCTTCTTGGTGGAGAGTAGCGACGTGCCGATTTCCGACAGAAGACCGAAGGCGCCGCCGAGCAACATTGCGGCCATGGCGACGAGGGTTGGATGGTTCAATCCCGACGTGACGACAGATGTATTGGTGGCGGCCGTCGTGCCGACCAACGACGCGAAGCCGAATACGATGGCCGGCGGGAAGTTCAGTATGTTGATGGAGGAAACCATCACCATGGCCGAGGTGCCGAGGCCGACGAGTAAGGCGACAAAGATCGGATGCTGCGGTCCGTATTGGATCACCAGCAGCGTTAGCGACGCGATGATGATACCGGTCCAGTTGGACACGACGCTCTTGACGAGGCCCTGCTGCCCGCCGCCGCAGGCATAAAAAGACGCCCAGGCGATAAACGTCACCCATACCGGAACAGGAAAGACGGTAGCGGTGATATAGGTGTCCATGGCGCCAAGGACGCCAAGGCTGATCATTGCTGCTACGAGAGGGGGCATGTCGTGTCTCCTTGTGTGAAAGCGGGGAGTGGGTCAGGACGCCAGGGCTTGGCGTGGTACGATGCAGCGCTCGAAGCCCGCTCGCAGCATCTCCTCGTCAAGGCCGCGACCGATGAAGACAATGTCGCTTGAGCGAACCTCCGACGGTTGCCAGACCTTTCCCGGCCGGCCTTCCAAGGTCATGTGGATGCCATGCAAGACATATCGCCTGGCTTCTCCGGCGAAGCTGAGCACGCCTTTCATCCGAAACAGGTCGGCTCCGATGTCCTGCACCAGGCGGGTCAGCCAGCTATTGAGCGCCACCGGATCGAGAGGCTCTCGCTCGCGGAAAGCTACGCACCCGATGGTTTGATCGTGCTCGTGCTCCTGTTCTTCCAGGATCTGCGGATCGATCGCGAGCACGTTCTTCAAGTCGAACGCGCCGACGCCCACGACATCTTCAAATGCGACGCCGCAATCCTTGGTCGGGATGATCCGGGCCAGGGGATTTCGTCTCCTTAGATCCCGTTCGACTTCCAGAAGATGATCCTCGTCGACGAGATCGATCTTATTCAGCAGCAGGACGTCGGCAAAGCTGATCTGTTCGACTGCTTCTTCTTGCGAGAGTTGTCCTTCTATGTGTCGGGCGTCGACTACGGTGACGATCGCGTCCAGTTCCAATCGGGCCGACAGAACGTCGTCGAGGATGAACGACTGGATGACGGGCGCCGGATCGGCTAGTCCCGACGTCTCGATGATGAAACGATCGATCAGGCGGCCCGACTGAAGCAGGGCTCTGATCGCCGCGATGAGGTCGTCGCGGACGGTGCAGCAAATGCATCCGTTGTTCAGTTCCACGATCTGATCGTTGGTCTGCACGACAAGTTGGCCGTCGATGCCCACTTCTCCATATTCGTTGACGATGACAGCAACATGCTCGGTGCTCTCGGACGAAAGAATCTTATTGAGTAGCGTCGTCTTTCCGGCTCCGAGGAAGCCCGTGAGTATGGTGGTTTTCAACTTCGACATGGCTGCCGTCTCCGTGTCAGGCACAGCTTCGCCACTCCCGCGATTGCAGGCCGGCAGAGGGATCGCTATGCAAGTTTTCGGTGTTACGAAGGGCGAGTTGTCCCGATCGCTTGACCGGCATTACAGGTAAACTTGCGAGATCGCGCAATACGGCGAGGGTTTCAATTTCGGCCAAAGGAATCGCAAAATCTGCCAAAAAACGCTGCTTTTTGCAGTCTGCTGATGAAATAATCAGCGTGCCTAAATTACATACAGGGCATCTCTTGGAGATGTTGGGGTCTTGGTAGGCTTAGCCGAGCGCTCAAAATCGAGGGCGCGCTGGCACGCTGCGCAAACGAACTCCGGGCGCCCGGTCGGTCATATCGGTGGGAAGCCATTCGCGGGCCGGCCTCTTTGAAGGTAACCCTCCGCGGATCGAAGACCGTCCACGAGATGATCGATTGGAACCCGACGTCCCGTCAAGAGTTCGCTTCCGCATTACCGCCTTAGTCGGGAGGCGCCTTTGACCGCGCGATCGAGGGAATGCGGAGATGAAAACGGAATACGACGAAACGACAGTCCCCGCTTTAACTGGTATCAAAGGGCGTTGCCCGCGTTGCCAGCGGGGACATCTGTTCAATGGCCTCCTATCCCTCGCTCCGGCCTGTGAAGTCTGCGGCTTGGACTACTCCTTCGCGGACCCGGCGGACGGGCCGGCATTCTTCGCCATGAGCATCGTCGCGGTTCCCGCGCTTGCCTTTGCTCTATGGCTTCAGTTCACCTTCGACGTTCACCTCTGGGTCCATCTGGTCGTGACGGTTCCACTGACCGGGCTGGCATGCATATTGTTGTTGAGGCCTCTGAAAGGATGGCTGGTCTGCTCGCAATACTTCCACAAAGCCGAGGAGGGTCGGATCGATCGAGAGTGGGGCAAGTGAAGGCGAAAACGATCCCCAAGCGAAGGGCTCTCCTGACCTCGATGTCACTGCTGTCGGTATCCGGATCGGCGGCAAGGGTGGCTTCGATTGTGGCGATCGTGGACGCCGAACTATGGCCTTGCGAGCAGCGCTCTTTGTGATTGTAGTTATCGGGGCCGAACTTCATATTCTCCTCCTGTTCCGCCCCTCCACGGACGTACACATTACCTCGCACTAGATATGAGCGGCGTGCCCTGACATCACCAGCCGGACCTAAGTCCGGCTTTCCCTCGGCACGATCCGCATTAGATTCTCCTGATCCTTTCAAGGACGTCAGGCTAGTGATCCTTGCAAGGACATCAGGGAGGTTTTAGCATGTTGCCCAACTCCAGTCAGAACCTCCCTGATCACTCCCCAACGCCGCTATATGTGCTGCTTTGGCGTTGGGAGGAAACGGAAAAGAATCCGAACGGTCGGCGACCTCGAATCCTTGGCGCGCCGCCTCACCGCCATTGTCTCCGCTAAGCGCCCTGGCGCCATCTGATTGCTGCTTCCGTCCGATTGCTGGCGCCAAGCTTGGACAGTATTTCGGTCATGTGATGCTTGATCGTTTTCTCCTGCAGGTCCAGACGGCGCGCAATTTGCTTGTTGGTAAGTCCGCCGGCGACCAGTTCCATCACCTCGGTTTCGCGGGGCCTCAGTGAAGCCGGTCTGTCGAGAAGACTTTTCTCGACCTTGGGGCGCATGCTCGGCGAGATGTACCTCGAGCCTCCAACGACCGTTCGGATGGCCTCAGCAAGTCCGCGTGATCCAATACCCTTGACGACGTATCCCGCTGCGCCCCGTCGTAGGGCCGCGATGAGGGGGGCGACGTCTTCCGAGGCGGTCAGCATCAGGACCTTTGTCTCCGGGCTTCGCGCCAGGATCTCGGAAATCGTATCAATTCCTCCTCCGGGCATGGACACATCGAGCAGGAGGACGTCGGGCCTACGGGATGCCGCCAGCGTGGTCGCGTCATCAGCGCTCGCCCCTTCGCCGACAACGACGAAATCATCAATTTCGGACAGACTGCGGCTCACCCCTTCTCGAAAAAGAGGGTGGTCGTCCGCGATCGCGATCGTAATGGCTGTCAAGCTGCACTCTCCATCTCGTCGGGCTGAAGAAAAGCCATCTGCGGTCCATCGACTGGGCTATTCGGCATAGACATGGCAAGCGTTTGGGAAACGTCCAGAGAGACACTAGGAGCGACTGACACTTTTAGTTAGAGGACCACGGGGCCGGGCATCTTGATCTCGATGGCGCTACTGTCGATATCGTGATCAGCGGAAAGGGCCGATTCGATCATCGCGATGGTCGAGGCTGAACTATGGCCTTGGGAGCAGCGCTCTTCATGGCTGGCATTGTCGGAACCGAACTTCATATCGTCCTCCTGTTCCGTCCCTCCGCGGAGCTTCATATTACTCAAGCCTAATTTAAGAGCGGGTCCTGGGGCCCTGTCAGACTTAGGTCCGTCTTCCCCTCGGCGCTATCTCGCTTAAATTTTCCTCATCCTTGTTGAGAGGACACCAGGGAGGTTTTAGCAATGTTGCTGTATCCAGTCAGAACCTCCCTGGTGAAGCGCCTGTCGATCCATTCGGGCGTCGTTGGGGGAGTTCCCGAGGATAGCATTCGTTGAAAAATTCGAGCACAGCCGCTTCATACGATTGCGGAGTGGGCAGGTACACTCCTGACCGACAATAGGAATAGTGTCGTCAGCATTGGGTTCGGGTGGAGGAAACCGATCAACCGCGCCTCAAGCGTTCAGTGGAAGGTGGGCCTACTCGCGACGCGATGCGCTCTTGCGTTCTTGGCTGCCATAGACAACGCGTCCACTATTCTTTCGGGGCTCGCCGGTTTGGTGACGACAGCTCGGCCCTCCGGATTTTCGACAAGGCCGGGGTTCAGGGTGAAATACACCACACCAAGTCCGAACCCGGAAAAGAGGGCGCGGGCAATGGACGGCCCGGTGAGTCCATCCCCAAGCCGGACGTCGATGATGGCGATGTCTGCTTCGGAGCCGAGCTCCAGAGCCTCTGACATGTTCCCCGCTATGCCAGTGATTTCGAATCCGGCGTCGATCGCGACATCCTCGATCACCAGAGCGATTCCCGGTTCGTCTTCAACGATGAGCAGACGCATGTTTCGTCTCCAGGGCGGCTACAAAATCGGCGCGGCGCTCTCTGGCGGCGCAAATCGAAAACACTCCCCGCTACAAGCCGTTCCACGTGTAGGACTTCAGTCTCAAGCATGCCCAACTAAGGTCCGAGATCCGGATGCCTCACCGAGATCGCGCGCCCGCTCCCCGTCAGCGACCCGCGTGGACGAAGTGACTCACGAATCCGCCTTCTGTCTACCCCCATCCGCGGTGTCGCCGCCGCGAGGAACACTGGGATCGAGGCGTCATCAGGTCGATTCGTGGCATTGCTTGATGCGGACGATCTCTGGCACCTAACGAAAATCGAAAAGCAGCTGAGCGCTCTCAGCCGGTTGCCCTCGCACTGGGCTGCGGTTTCGGCGGCCCGCATATTGAAGCGTATGGTAGGCTGCCATAACAATCTCTGCACGGCGTCGGTGGCATTCCACTTCTCAGCTCTCATGAAGCGCAGCACGCACTCTTCGTTGCGCTCCGCGCCTCCGGCCGGGCCGACAGGAAAGACTACCGAACGCATCTACTGTTCATCAGAGCAACGCTATGGCTATATTCCCTTGCATCCAGGAGATTACCAATGAGCCATAATACGCCAAATGTCGGTGCATCTGTGATCACTGCGACAGCAGTGACAGCCTTGTCCCTTGCTAACGCGATCTTCATAGCCAACACGAAGGTCATGCTCAAGAAAGGCCTGATCACAAGCCGGGAAGCCCAGGTCCTTGTGCTTGAGGTCGTAGAGCTCGTGCGGCGGTCAACGGATACGTCGCAGTCGATCGCTTTCGCGGACACGCTGTGCCGAGACCTGGAACGGTTCGCTAAGGATCTCGGCGGTTCAGACGGCTAGGTTAGCGTTAAGCGCAATTCTCAGGATCGAAGCTGGCAACAGGCGTCATCCACTCGCAAAAAAAAATGCATATAGTTGGATGAGGTTAATGGCGGAGAGGGTGGCATTTGAACCACGACACCCGTGCAGGTATGCCGCCTTCGAGTGCGGTACACTCAACCACTCTGCTTTGGTCGGTCGGCCAAAGCCGGAGGGGGCGACGTCCTGTTGCAAACCGGACATCCCTGTAGCCTTGCCGATGATACGGACGTGAAGCAGCAACTATCCATGATCCTCCCATGATCGACTTCGTGACCATTACGGCGATTACCTGAATATGGTGTCGCAGGGATTGTTTAATTCGCGCCATCCAAACACCGCCGGCTAAGCGAGCATCCCGAAGTTCGTCGCCGATACAATATTGCTGTTCGCTGTATAGCAACACACGCCACTTCTAAACGCCCTCTCCTTGATCGGGAGGGCGCTTTTTTCGTCTGTGACATAGCAGCCAAATGACGACATTACCGGACGAAAAAACGCTGAAAACTGGCGGAACTTCCGCCCCCATTATTTGTTCTTGCATTTGCAAAACACACTGGGGTTACTACCAATGACGCAAATCCGTGAACCGGAGCGCCGGAGCAGAACGCTGCGCGGCCGCCCCTATACCCTTGATGAATTCGCTACCAAATATGGCTTGAAAGACGAGCAGGCAAAAACCCTGTTCACCCGATTCGGGCCGTCCTCGATCGAACTTGACTTGCTGATGGCAGCCAAGCGCCGCCTACGGGTTCGGAAGGACCGACTGGTCCCGCAGGACAGCATTGCCGAAGCATCGAATGGAATGGATAGATGAGCGACAGACGCCACGAATGGATCAGCAAAAGAGCTTACGCGATTTGGGAGGAACAGGGCCGGCCTGATGGCCGCGACGCCGAACACTGGCGCCAGGCGGTTGCCGAACGCGACGCGCTCGAGCGCACGCAGGCTTCAGTTGATGGCCGCGAGGTGCTGGTGAAGTTTCGCCCGAAACCGCAACGTCCGGCAATGCCGCGCCATGCCTGGGGCAATCCATCGACTAAGGCCGGCTGAGCGGCGTAACGCGTTTTTACGCGGTACTCGTGTGATCATCACACGACAAAGCACCACGCTCAAAGACGTTGGCTGTCAGGACTCATCACTTGGCCGGCCTCAAATTGGCGGCTTGAGGGGCTGGGGCCTGGGTCAGGCATTGGCTGAAGATTAATTAAAGTATCGCAATACCAAAAAGGCCCCGGGCTAAGTCCTGTTGAGTGCATGGAAGGCTTCCACTATTCATTCGGGGCTCGCCGGGTTGGTAACGACAGCTCGGCCCTCCGGGTACTGGATAAGGCCAGGGTTCACAGCGAAGTGCACTGCCCCAAGTCCGGATTCGGAGGGCGCGAGCAATGGACGGCCCGGTGATCCCTAACATAGGCTGTTGGAACTGCATGATTGGCCAAAAAACAGTCCGTGGCCGACTGATCGCTGTGCGGACCGACCAACCCCACCGTGGGCGCAAGGCGAGGGGATCACGCGGCTGCCGGGATCGCCTCCGGCGCCGTCGCTTCTTATCTCGCTGCGATCGGACCGGCGAGCCTTAACATGCTGGATGACCTGGATATGTGGTCTTCAGTTGTTCTGTCCTCGATCCTCCTGCGCGCCGTCCTATTGCGGGCACGTCTCCTCAACAGCTTGGACCGGATAGCTTGAGTCTCAGGCTCTACAGCTTGGCCTGGCAACAGCGCTCAGTAATCCGCCCGTTCCGTTTTTGGTGGGCCACTATCCCACACAGCCCGACTTCAGGAGCGGCTGGGTGAAGCAGCTACCTGTTTACCCTGGTTGGATGCATTTTCTCCATCCCCGTTATTCGACGGCTCGACACGATCTCGGCGAAGGCTGCCCATACCTTCCTGTCGGCCGTGATGGGTGTATCGCCTTATACTACTATGCCGGCATGTGTCGATCGAGCGTGTTTCCAAGAATTTTCAACAAGCAATTGGCTAAATGCGAAGTTCGGTGGCCGCCCAACGCACAGGAGTTCTTAGCTGCGTGGGGTTGGCAACAAACGCTGAGCGGCCGTACCAAATGTTACCGAAGTATCATAGGATAATCAAATCTGAATTTATTCGTCAGGATGGATTTTTTGTTGGATATCATGAGAACATGATGCAGCTTGTTTGCGCTTTCTCTAAAATTACCAAGCTGCGAACTAAGTGCTGATGGGTGATATAGAGAGATCCATCTGGTTGCGGTAGCAGGTATCACATGCGAATCTGCCAATAATGTTTCGCATAAGACCCTGATGCTAAGCGGCGGTGCCTGGATCAGCCGCCTTTTTTATCACCGCGCTGATCGCGCGTGCGGAAGCCCTTCTTTTCAGCTTACACCGACGACCGGACCTGTCCCAGAGCCTCGGGTCCTCCGGCGCTCTTTGAGCGAGCCGCTTCGCTGGTCGCGCCTACCGTGTTGTCGAACCGGGCCGCCGGGTCCGGCGGTGAGGCTTTGGAGCCCCCTAGGGACACGGACATTCTTGCTTGATCAGGGAAGCGAGTTCCTCACCCCATATAATCAGCTCAGGTTCACTGTTCGTGTGCACGAAAATCTCAAGGGCGCGAAGCTCATCGGCGTGCTCGCCTGCGTATTCGATGGCCTTTTTAAGAGAGCTGAAGGTCCTGTGGGGAGTTCGCGCCAACCAGCTGTGCACTGCGCTGGCGTAGTAGCATACATCGAAATCTTATCCGTCATTGCAGTACGATCGGGCTTTCGAGGCGTTGTCACGAGAATTATATAAGCCCCACCAGTCATTAGAGACGAACGCAAACGTTAATCTGGTTGCCAGCAACGCCAACTTGTTCAACGGTATCCGCCAACCTCAAAACCGTTCACGGCAAAGGGCCGAACGGCGAACTCGTCAGGAAGACGGGTGTGATGACGATAGTTCTCAAGGGGGCGTGGTCGCGCCCGGCGACGCCGTTGTCGTCGAGCTGCCCGTCCCGCCGCTGATTCCGCTTGGGGTCGTTTAACGCCGGGTCTTCGTGTCGTCCCCGACCTCGCGCTCATCCGGCATCCTCGACTACCGCGTCTGACCTTCGTTCATGTCACCGGGATCGTAGTTCAGATCCCATTCTTTAACAGGCTTCTTACCTGGCGGCGTCTTGTGCTCCGTCGCATCTTCCGATCCGGTGAGGACTGTCGGCTTGGCACTGGCCACGCCCGTCGCTTTTCTGTCGCCGATCGACTTGGCGAACTGGCCTTTGGCATCCTTCTCGACGTCGGACATCTCACTCGCCTTTCTGCTTCAGCCCGTCCGAGATCTTCTTGACCTCGGGGTCGGCATTGGTCTCGCCATTGGCGTCTTCCGCACGGTCGGGATCGTCCTTGGCGGGCAGATATCCTCGCGGCGTGTTTTCCTGGGGACCTTCCCATCGCGGCGACTGGTCCGTGGTGCCCGGTGCACCGTCCTTCAGCTTGTTCATTCCCATGATGCTTACTCCTTCTGCTAGCTAACCTTCGTCGTCGATGGATGTTCCCTTCTCCTCGTCGCCACGCCGGAACTTTGAGCGCCCACCAAGGTTCGGTGTCGCTTTCAAACGAGGAGACCATCACCCTCCCTCCTCTTCTCTTCCCCGACGGCGAGCCGCGGTAGGTCTCGACGGGAAGGGGCTTCCGACCGCCTCGGTCAACCTGTCGTCGAGGTGACACCGGCGGCCTTATCAAACTTCAGTCGCATCTCCGACGCTGGTTGGGCGCACGGGGCGCCGGATCTCGGGGGCATCGAACGGCTACGACATTCTACGCGAAAAAGCACTTGACCGCATGCAAATGCGGCGCCTCGGATGCAGTCTATTCTAGCTGAGAAACTCGTCGTTCCAGACCGGCACCGCAACCGTGCGAATCCGCTTCAGCCTGCGGACCTTCAGCGTTCCGTACTCGCTCCCGTGCGGGAAATGTAGCTTCATTTGCAGGTAGTTCTTCTTGCCACAGCCGTCGCACCTGAACTTCTGAAGCAGTCTATCGAGGGAAAGGTTGCCGCAAAGCTCCTCGATATCCTTAGGGATATAGTTGTGGGTCACCCGGCAGAGATTGCATGTCACCACAAGTATCTGCCCCTGATCCGCGGCGGCCCTCACCGTCCAGAGCCGCAGCCGCTTGAACGGATGGATCTCAGGCATGGTCGGCGACGGCCGTCAATTTCCACCCCGAACCCGGCGGCCGCTTGCCCGCTTTTGCGACCCGGTAATCCAGCTCGATGGCCGCTTCCCTCGCCGCGTCCCTACTGTTGGTCGCCCAGACGGACACGACCAACCTGCGCGCTCGAAGCTTATACTTGTTTTTGGCGGGTCGCGAGCCTACGGCTTGGCCGGCGCGGAAACATCGGCGTGCAAACGCCTCGTCGTTGCTCTCGCGAATAGTCAGCGGAAGCGCAGACCACCAGGCGTCGAAGGCAGTTTTCTTTTTTGCGGGTTTCTTGACATCGTCCAACATGGCATCGCTCCGACAAAGGAATGTTCCTTATTTGTTCCAATTCACTCCGGAGTCAATATCTACACGGTAGCGGTCTACCAACGAGGGGGACGAGGAGGTCGGGAAGCGGCAGTCCTTGTCGCCGTCATCATAGAACCGATCGGTCGCCTGTCAGCGGGCGTCTCAATTCCTCAGGCGCGGGAGAGACCGCTTTTGCGGCTCGACATAAGGAAGAATCATCGCATAGGCGCACATTGCCCGCCCTGGTCTGCCTGCGGATACTGGGCGTTCTGTAGCTCCTGCTTGACGTTCCTTGCCGATGACGCCGATTGGCACGCCGCTAACAGATCCGCAACTATTGGGGCCGTTGGCCTGAACCATCGAGAGCACGGCGGGTTTCCTCCTACCGAGGCATGGAGTACAAGCATGGACAAGGACAAGACGGCCCAGGAGGCGATCGAGGAGACAGGGAAGAAGCAGGTCGATGGGCAGGGGCTACCGGCTGCCGGTCCACACGCGACTAAGGAACAGACGGACGAAAGCAAGACGCCTGGCACGGGCGCACTTCCCGACCGTGAAGACGAAAGCGTTTCTCCCGGCGGCGGCTGACCATCGCGCGATGGCGCCGGTGATCCTCCGGAGCCGCCTAGCCTTTCGAAACCCGCATCGCGCCGCCACCCCCGAAAATCCGTTGCACGGCTGCGATCTGCCCCGCGGTGATATCGAAACCTCGATGTCGCCCTCAAACGCGCCGTCGTCGCGGGTTCCTTCGTCATGCGAGGCGTCCCCGCCAGAAGCCACCGCACCGGATGTATTTTCAGCACCGTCCCGCGTGGAAGCCCCAGTAGGTCGACGCCGCGCGTGGTGATGTTTTCTCCAAGATCGGCGGGGTCGACATGGAATCCCTAGTCGGCAAGTTCGTTGAGCAGCTACGCGTGGATCAGATGAACCTGGCGCAAGTTCCGCTGGCTCGGATCGGCGCGGACACGCGAGCGGTGCTTCACCGTCACGCCGGAGTGCGCCTCGTCCTCGCATCGTCGGTTTCGACAGCCATTCCCCGCGGGAGAAAGCTTCGGCGTCGCCTTCGTCTTCTGGCCCGCCTATCTCTACGGACCTATGTTGTTTGCCTATCCGCTTGTCTACATCGCGACTTCACCGACCATACGCCTGCCGACCCTCGAACGGTTGGGCGATGTCTCCTACGGGACCTATCTCTATGGGTGGCCAGTGGAGCAGGTGATGAACCATGCCCTCGGCCGTACAGCACGTGGTGGGCGGTCTTCGCCCTTTCCTTGCCGACAAGCTTGTTGCTCGGCTGGCTTTCATGGCATCTGCTGGAAAAGCGTGCGCTTGGGTTGGAGCGAATTTCATACTTCCAGCGGCAGCCTGTCAGTCCATTAAGCTGACTTCGACCCACACACCCGAGCGAGTGCAGTCTTAGCGCGCTTGATCACACGGTTCTGCCCGTCACATTTAACCAGTCATTGCGAGGGCGGTTTTAGAGGGATTTTAATGCTTTCACAGAACTACAAGTTTGTCTTTGGGCGCCAACGACAAATGGCCCATCATCTGCAACCATTTGAGCCTCCTATCGGGCCGCCCGTGGTCCAGTTTGTGATTTGGGATAGCCGTTCGAGTTCGACGTCCAGTAGCGTTTGGATTTCTTCCGGAGACTGATCCACGAAAACCAGTCTAGCGTTCTCTCCGACCAAAAGTAGTTCCGTTTGATGTTTGTCCTCATCGAACCGCATCTGGATCACGGCGTCCATGTTAATCCAGCGAGTTATAACGCCGTCGGTTAACTTCACGAACATCCCATCCTCCCAAAGGTGGCTACTCCTGAACCGAAAATCTAGGGTCGGTTCCAACCATATCCAAGTAGGGAAGGCGAGATTTGAAGACTTCCAAAAGCCGCGTCGCAAGCAGCGAGTAAGGAGATTGCACCGGCCTCTCGGGCTGCAAAGCGATACTGCCATCGTCGGTGCGCGGGCCCTCTATATTGGCACCGCCGGCGATGTTGCTATCGCGCCGCGTCGAGACATGACCCTGTCATCTTCAAGAGCGTGCCCGCCGGAACGATCCCGCCGGTTCACGCCGCCATCTTGGCGCTCACCGGGACCGCGGCCTCCAACGTCATTGCATTATTCCGGCAACAACGTCTCGCTGAACGAGATCGGGATACTGGGTAGCGCCGCCAAGATGTCGCAGCCCAACTTCATCACCACCTATCCAGCCGATCAGAAGCAGAGCACCGTGACAGGCAGACCGACGAAGTACACCAAGGCGACCCGGCCAAACTCCTTCTCCCTGCTGGCCAATGAGGCAGGCGGAAGCGTGGGAACTATGCAAGTCGCAAGCGGCTTTGGGGGGAAGAGTCCGACGACGTTGGCTGGATTTGTTGCCATGGGCTTCCCGCCGCAACAGATCGACGGGTTTTAAGGGTGCGGCTTCTCTCTGACGGTCAGGGCGAAAGATAGCCGTGGTGTATGCCATAGCGAATTGCAATCAAAAAGACGCCGCCAATTAAGAAGGCGAGCATAAGCGCTTTACGTGTTTCACTCTGTAGCAATTTTGCCCTCCAAAAAGCGGGGAAGTAGGCCTTTGTCGGATTTTGGCAACGAACTTCTGCTGAAAACTCACAACCCGGACCACTCCGTGTTCGTCCATAACCGGCGCGAGGTCCTGAAGCGCGCCTGGAGCATCCCGCAGATCGCACGGCTGCGCGGGTGGAGACAGGTCACTGGGTCCCGTACACTTTTGCATAAAAGGAGCCCCGCGGTTGCGGGGCTAAAGTTGCTGGAAAGGGGATGCGGGTAGGCGGATACCTGTGCATCCGCGCGCGAAACGCCTTACCCCGAGAAAAGTTCCGCGGTGATAACAAAGAACCCGCCAAAGCGGGTGAAAGCGGGTGTTTTCTCAGACTGCGTGAAGCGGTCACGGACACTATCGCCCATTTCCAAGAAACGTCAGAACGGTACAGACGACCAGTAAACATGCCGGGAGCAAGTTCGCAGGTCGCCATAATTGCGAAAATTGCACCACCGACCGCAAAATGGGGATCACGGCGACCTTGGGATTATCGGACTTACGAAGGTCCAGGTTCTTCCTGATGGACCCGGCAACTCGGGAAGGGCTTCGGCAAAGGATTTTGGCCTTGGCCAGTTGTTCATCCGTCGCCTCTGGAGCGTCGGGATCGCTGACGATCGCGAAGATTGCTCCGGCCTCGCGGGCCGCCGCGGTGACCTGAACGATACCGCCATCGTCGGTGCGCGTGCGCATTGTGTCTTGGCAATGGATCACATTCTGGATTGCCTCGGAGATTTGCAATGCTGCCGCACATGCGATGAGGTGAGCGTCAGTCACTTCCAGCTCGCACCTGCTCCACCGAGAGACTTCCCGCAGGCAGCGGCTTGAGCAGCTGATCCTGCGGTTTCGACAGCGCCAGCCAGTGTCTCCAATCTTCGGGTTTCAAGATAACAACCTGTCGATTGTGGATGGGCTCGACATCCAAGCTCGGCTTCGTCGTGAGCATCGTCATAGACGCCGGCTGATTGCCTTCTCCTTCGTGCCACAGCCCGGCAATGGCAAACATCGCACCATCGGCGAGCGTAAACCTGTGCTTGGCCTTTGGGTATTTCGTTCCGGTAAACTCGAAAAAGGCCGACGCCGGGATGAGGCAGCGCTTGCTCTCAGAGAAATCCCGGTTTTCCGAGACGAAATTAAAAACCGGTCCGCCTTTGCGTCCGGCAGGGGGCGGGAACCCGAACTTGGCGGCGAAGAGTTCGAACTCATCGCCAGATGTCCGGACCACCGGGGCGATATCACCGATTTTGATGTCATCGGCCGTGGGTAGATCGAGTTCAGACTGGTGCGCCGGAATGCGCAGCGCGAGAGACTGCATCATCTCGCAGTACTCTTTCCAGCGAATATGTTGTTCATAGTCATTGCACATAGCGGGACAGCTCGTCAGCCAGGGAGGATTATCGGCCCGCCTTCTTTCGGCCTTTAAGGTCGGCTTCGACGCTCTTCTTGAGGGCGTCCATGATGCTGATGACGTTTGATGGCTTCGCGTCGTCGTCCTTTTTACCCTTGGCCGCCTTGGACGATTTGGAGGGCTTTAGAGCCTTCTTCTTGGTCGCTATCAGTTTCAGCAAGCTCTCCTGGATTGGATCGCTGACCATCGAAGGCGACCATTCAACCATGCGCCGCTTGATCATTTGGGTGATGGCAGCGACCGTCGAGATGTCAGCCTTTTTCTCGATACCCTGGAAGTACTCCTCCTCAGGGCGGACCTCGTCGCCGAAGCGCAGGGTCCAGACAACGATGCCCTCATCGCGCGGTTCGAGGACCACCGCACGTTCTCGCCGGCCGATTACTACCCTCGAGACGCCAAGGACGTTTTCTGCCTTCATCGCATCCCGTATGACGGCAAATGCCTCGTTGCCGATCTTGTCGTTAGGAACGAGGTAGTGGGGTGTTTCAAGGTAGATCCACTCGATACTTTCGCGCGGGACGAATTTTTCGATATCGATCGTCCGCACGGTCTCCAGGTCAACGGACTCGAGGTCTTCCTCGGTCAGCAGAACGTAGTCGTTTTCACCGCGCTCGTAGCCTTTGGCTTCGTTTTCATCCTTGACGGGCTTTCCAGTCACGGAATCGACGTAACGGGACAGGACGCGATTGCCGGTCTCTTTGTTGAGCGTGTGGAAACGGACCTTCTCGCTCTCCGATGTCGCCGGGCTCATTGCCACGGGACACGTGACAAGCGAAAGCTTGAGGTAGCCTTTCCAGTATGGACGGGGTGCCATTGTTGTTTCCTAGCTGGCTTTTTTGTGAGTGGTCTTGGCAGCTGTCTTGGGAGCGGCCGCCTTGGTCTTTTTCTTCGCGTTCGCGTTTGCAGCCTTATTCTTGGATTTGGCAGCGGGCTTGGCGTTCCCCATTCCAGCGCTTTCGCGCAGGGCCTTCAGAAGGTCGTTGGGCTTTGACACCTGAACTGGCTTCGGCTTGGGTAGTGAGCGGCCCTCCGACTTCGCTTTCACCAGATCGGCGAGGGCGGCCTCATAGCGGTCATCGAACGTCGCCGGATCGAAATCACCCTTCTTGGTGCCGATGATGTGCTTGGCGAGGTCGAGCATTTCTCCCTCTACCTTGATCTCCGGGACCTCCTTGAATGCCTCCTTGGACGGCCGCACCTCGTAATCGAAATTGAGTGTCGTCGCGATCAGGCCGCGCCCGTGGGCGCGGATAAGAACGGTGCGCACCCGTCGAAAGAGAACCGTTCTCGCTATCGCGGTGACGCTGGCCTTGGTTAGGGCATCGCGAAGGCCTGCAAACGCGTCTTCTGAGACTTCGTCTGTCGGTACAAGATGGTACGGCTTGTCGAAATAGACATCGTCGACCTCGGAGCAGGGGAGGAACGCCTCGATCTCGAGCATCTTATCGGAATCCGGGATGACGGCGGTCACTTCTTCCGGGTCGATCATGATGTATTCGCCGGTTTCAATCTCGAAGCCCTTCACCTGGTTTTCCCGCTCGACAGTCTCCTCGGTCTCGCTATCCACGAACTCACGGCGTACGGGGTTTCCGGTGGCCTTGTTGATCGTCCGGAAGGAGATGCGATCCGAGGTCGACGCAGCGGTATAAAGCCCGACGCCGCAGGTGATTTCCCCGATCTTGATGTGGCCTTTCCATTGAGCCCTATGCGCTGCCATGATTTTCCCTCCGGGCGGAACTTTCCAATTAACTTGTCGTTCGGCCTTTCGTTCCGACCTATGGGGGAGATGGGCATGTCAGCGCCGCATGAACACGACAGCGAAACCCTTCAGGACGAAGAGGCGATCCTGCTCAATGCCGTTCTCATGTGGTTTCGGTTTTATGGTGTCCCCTTCGATGAACAAACTGCCGATGTCTTGTGCGAGCGGGCGATGTTGCTCTACGCAGAGGGGCGAGGCCAGCGTTGCATAGAAGGTGACCTCATCCGGACGTTTTCAGGTCCGATGGCCATGAGGGTCAACGCTCCGTCTTCGGCTCTAAGCCATTGAGCGATTCGTTTTCTGAGTGCACGGGGCCTGGCCAGGTGAGGGCGGTGCGAAGGCTGATCTGGAACGGTGATGCTATCGTCCCTAATCCTCCGACAAGGCGACTGACGCCATAAAGTCCTATTTCAAAAGCTGCTCGGGATCCTCCGAGTACTATCTCCACTGCTTCACGGCTTATGTCCGGGCAATTCGTGCTACGCGTTTTTTCGGCATGTTTTGAAAGCCAGAGTGCCGGTTGAAGGGCAGCCCTCGGAAAGCCCGTGCTTCGAAACGCGTCGAGTTGGGCCTAGAGTCGACTGATCACCAATCAGGGCGTACGGCGAGATCAAGGACGGGGATAGTCTCCGGTGGACTGATGGTTCGCCCGGCGTTAGACAAGCGCGTCAGCAGGAGTTTACCGATGCGTGTCGCCGCCATCCTCTTCATAGCCGTGTGCCTATTCCTGGCGGGAGCGACTGCTTCGCGCGCATACGTGGGCAACTCTAACTTTTGGCTGCTCGCAACCGCGCTTGTCCTTTATACATTAGGCAACCTTTCGATGATCGCTCTCATGCGGACAAGCGGTCTTTCCCTTGCTATTTCGTTGTCGTCGGTTGCGCAGCTCATCGCCATCAACGCGATCGCCGTGTTGGTTTTCGACGAGCGGCTCGGCTGGCATCAGGCGGTTGGCGTCCTCCTCGGTATAGCATCGGTTACGCTCATGGTGATCGGATGAATGGCTCTCAATTGCGTTTCCTTGACTACGGCGAATGGCAGTCATGGGGTGGGCTCTTCTGGACGCGCAACGGCGTGCGGCGATTTGACGGCGGTATTGGACAAGGCGCTCGGCCAAACTCAGGCCTGGGTGCTAAGGCGACCTGAACATGTACGATGCAATGCTTCTTTTCCTTGCTGGCTTGTTGGCAGGCAGCATGAACGCGTTGGCGGGCGGCGGGTCGTTCGTATCCCTGCCGGCGCTGATATCGGTGGGAGTGCCGTCGGTAGCCGCAAACGCGACAAGCACCCTGGCCTTGTTTCCCGGCGGCATGGCGAGCTCGTGGGTTTATCGTGACGGGGTCAGGAGTGTGTGCGGCATCAATGTCGTGCCCATCGCCATCGTGACGGTGATGGGTGGCGTGGCCGGAAGCATTCTATTGCTGCTAACCCCATCGAGGATTTTCGATGGAATCCTGCCATGGCTTTTGCTGGTGGCGACATTGATGCTCGCCGCGGGTCCGAGGCTCAGCGCCCATTTGCAGACGCGGGCACGTCCGAGTATTCTGGCATTCGCAACGGTTCAATTCTTTCTCGGTCTTTATGGCGGCTATTTTGGTGGCGCGGTGGGTCTCATGATGCTTGCGGCATGGAGCGCGCTCGGGGGCGGGGACATCAAGAGCCTGAATCCGACAAGAATGGTGATGGTCACTGCCGCCAACGCCGTCGCCGTCGTCGTCTTCGTAGTTGCCGGGGCAATCGTATGGCAGGAGTGCATTCCCATGACGATTGGAGCCGTTATCGGCGGGTGGATCGGAGCGCATATCGGACGAAGGCTGCCATCATCGGTCGTTCGGGTGCTAACCCTCGCGGTCGCCTTTTTAACGACCGCGGTGTTCTTTTCGCGAGCTTACCTTTGAGCGGAGGTCCCGTAACCCCTCAGGCTCAGCAATAACTTGCAATTGATGGAGCCGAACTCCTCCAAAATGCTCAAGGGGCTCGACGAATTGGATCGCGGGAAAGCGTCGATCCAGCGTGATTGAGAACGCACGAACGATCGTCATTGCCGCCGAATATTGGCGGCACGCAGATGAGCTTGTGCCCAGTGCGCCTCTCCAAATGCGCGGATTTGCTGGTTCATGGGCGAGAGGCGCGATCCGGGGCTGCTGGATCACTCAACTAGCGCCCGCAATGCGGCGGGCGGTCGTCGAAGGCGTAGGGATTGATGAACTGGCGCAACTGGCAGGGAAAAGGAATCGGAGCCGCGCTGTTGCAAGACGCCGTGCTGCGTACCGGACAGGCAGCCCACATCATGGGTATTCGCGGCCTTCTGGTTCACGCGATCTCCGATGAAGCCAAGGCCTTCTATGAGCATTTTGGATTTGCAGCGTCGCCCGCGAATCCCATGGCCTTGGTGTTATCATTGAAAGTTCAAGTAGGCCTGAAGTGATCGGTGAAAATCGCTTCGGCCGCTCCTCTGACAATCTAACCGCGGTTGGCAAATCGACGGAGAGCTTCGAAAAATCGCCTAATATCATCCATGTCCTAATTGCCACATGATTTCGAATATTTGGAGCTTGCCGGCAGTCGAAGAAGAGAGCCGGTTACAAGTCGAATCGCCCAAGGACGATTTGGAGCAAGATACTCAAGACGACCGGCGACGACTGGCTCTTGCTTTCCGGTAACCACACCCAGACGAAAGGTGCGTTGTTCTCAGCCTTAGAAGTCATCATTCACCTTGATAGAGGAGGGGCGAACAGACTTCGGAAGAAGAGCAAGTATCGCGTTGTTTGCCGATATCGCCGTTGAAAGCGTTGCATGATCGGCGTTGAACAGGCGCACGCCCACGATGGCGGCCACCTCGAAGAAGGCTCCGATGGCGCAGGCGGGGTCGCCCTTTTCGATCCGCTGCAACAGGCCGCGCGAGATACCGGCGCGGTCTGCCAGCTCCTGCGTGGTGAGTTTGCGCTCGATCCGAGCACGCCTGATCAAGTGGCTGAAAACTAGCAGGGCGTCCCGGCTGTAACGTGAGTAAGCGCGTGATATGGGCTTGGGCATGATCACCTTTGATCCATTAATAAACCACTAAAGTCCTTTACGGCCTATTTATAGATCATTATTTTCAAAGAGTATCCCGGGTTATTGCGCGCCGCCACCGTTACTGCCAGCCACTCACCGGTCAGAGGCAGCCGTCAACCGTTGATTGTTGCCGTTAGGGTCCCGTCCCGAGGGGATGAAGCGGTTGTTGTCATCCTGGTTCGGAGGATGGATAGCGAGCCGGACTAGGATGGCAACCGATCGGAATTGGACGAAGCGACTGTCGAGCGATATCGATCGAACTGCCCAGGCCGACAAGCAACCGATTCTGGACGAGTTCGTCGCTGGGAGAGGTGATCGATCTTGTGCCTGCAATCACCAAGCGGATCTGCCCAAGGACGGGGAACTCACTCCCATCAGAAAGAACGTCGCATGATCTCAGTCAGCAGCATGCACCTGAACGCCGCGGCAGAGCAGTCCCCAAGTCGGGCTTCGTTGGGCATCCAGGGCGTGAGCTTGCGTCATTGGATCGTCGCCGTCGTCTGGCTCGGGGCCGTCAGGCGGTGGAGTCTCCCCAGGATCTCGCTCAGGTTCGGGATTGCCGATCGGCGGCCCTGGCGGCGGAACGATAGGCTCGTTGGGTACGGACATGATTTCCTCCTCCTTGCAGGGAAAACTCGCGTGTCCTTCCGATTATTCAAGAGGTGGTGCCGTGAAGAGATGCTTTTCTCGAGTAGCGAACTGATCGCCGCCGACGGTCTCGGGCCATGACCGACTCTTTGATAAGGAGAGCAAGGGTAGAAACATCAAAAAAAGCCTGCGCTCGCGGAGAGACGAGCAAGACGATCCGAGGATTTTGCAAGCAGTATGGTATCGGAGGGCCCGCGCCTGGCTCGCCGATCGAGATATCAATGCCGGTTTTGATGATGGTGAAACATGGCGACGTAGCAGCGTTGATGCTGGTCCGCCAGGCAATCGCGGTCATTCTCGGATGAAGCGGAATTTCAATGATGTCGTCGTTGCGGATTGGGGCCTTCGACTTCCTTGCGAATATGTCGGCGGCCTTGGTGGCTTCAGCATGGCGGGTAATCAGGCTGGCGAGCGTTTCCCAGCTAACAGTTGGCCATGCCGACGCTGGCGATGCTGAGGCGACCGAAGCGCCTTCAAGAAATGTTCTCCTTTTCACGATGCTGCCTGCGAAAACGGGCATTCGGAATGCCAGCGGAGATCACGGAACAGTTCTTGCACGGTTACTAATATATTTACCGTGGGAGACCGAAAGTCATGAAATGGCACACATCGGGAGAGTTTACCCCTCTGATGCTCGTTGTAAGCGGGTCGGAAAAATACAAGCTTGTCGCGACCCTTTTCCAGGCTGCTGAAATGCTGACGGCTAGCTGGCCGGTCGACGATGGAGAAGAATACCTTATAGCGATTAGGGCCTGCCGGAATGCAATTCATGGGGAAATTCCGGCTCAGGATGCCCGAGCAGCGCTTATCCGTGCCGCCGACGAAGCTGGCATTCCGGTGATCACCGTTCACTGAGTTTCAGCCGACGGTGAAATGAGTTCATGGCCGCCTTCTTGACACGGCTCCTCGTTGCGCTGCATGCGCAGGTCATGCCGCTGAAATCAATTTCAGGCCGCGCTCGGCCAGCAGTTCTTTTGGCCGCTTTTTGGCGCCAACTGCCAGCTTCCGTTCCTTCATGCACTTCGCGGGGGTCTGCGGCGTGTCGATGCCGGAGACGAAGGGAACAGCTTCCCCCAGCAACCGCATGTTCTGCCCGCCGCATCTACCGTGTCGCCGTTGCCGACGGTCAAAGATGCCCAGATGATTCATCCCAGCAATCGTTGAACGATATCACCACGCTCGGCCGCCTCCAGCTTTCGCCTGAGTGCCTGTTCCTGCTCGTATGACTTGTGCGGGAAATGCTCGAAGCACCACCAGCGGGTCGCCCCGGTCGGAGAAGGACTGTTGCCCCAGCCACCCCACTCCTCGCATCCCTTTTCCTCGCAATAGTGGACATGCATTCGCGGCGCTTCCGTCAGTGGCCGTCTGTCGGTGTCGCTCATCTTTCCTCCTGGAGTTGCCAGCCGGCTTTCGGGACCGGCCACCCCTTCTGGGCCGCGCGGAAATCAGCCTCGGCTTCGGCTTTCTTCTTTGCTTCCATGATGCCTGTTGCCCAGACAGTGATGCGCATGCGGCCGGCTTTGAATACGAAGCGCCGTTCGGTCGTTTGCTTGCCTGCCGTGTATCCCGCGCGAAAGCAAGCGCGCGCGGCCGACAGACCAACGCTCTCGCGGAAAGCCCGCGGCTGCGACGACCACCAGTCCCGCAGAGCGGTTTCGAATGACACGGACGTTGGTTGGGGACGGTCAAGCATAGGTGTCAGCCCTGGTCTCGGGTTCGACACCGCGGATCGGCCATCGCAGTCGCTTTCGCTCATGGGTGATCTTGGGCATATCAGTCTCGATGGTAGCTCGGTCGCCAGCCGCGGGCCATGCCCCGGCTCATGGCGCCTTCGGTCAATGCCAACTGCCGGCGAAGGTGACGGATATCTTCCAGAAGGGTGTCTATGGCCGCGTGCGTATCGCCTCTGTGGTAGGCAATCACCTTTGCACGCTCATCGTCTTCCACGGCTTCGCCGATCGGCCGCTCTCGCATATCCGTGCTCCGTGCTTCGGTTTTCAGAATGGCTGCCGCGGCGCCTTATGTTCTTATTATGTTCTCATCTCCCTGCGAGTCAACAATCAATCTGGGTCAATTGAGTTTTCGCGCGCATTTAGACGGCGGCGACCATCTCTCTCACGGTGCCGACAACCCGACTATGATCATATGGCTTGCTGAAGAACCGGCCTTCGACTGGCAGGACCTCGTCACTTAGGTCATGGTGCCCTGATGTCACGATGATCTTGACAGGGGGCCATCGGTCCCGTACCGCCGCGGCGAGTTTAAGACCATCCATCGATCCTGGCATGTCTATATCGGTGAACATCAGCCGGATCTCTGCGTGGACATTCAGTATTTCTATCGCAGCGTCCGCGTCAGAGGCCTCGAAGACCGTGAACCCCTCATCCTCGAGCGATATCACGATGGCCAGGCGGACGAGAACCTCGTCCTCAACAACAAGAACCGCCGCGCCGATATCAGACACCTCAACGCTCTCCGTTCCGGCCGCCAGCATCTCTGGCATGGCCTCGAGCACGGTAACACTTGGGCGGCGGGAAGGATCCATCCTCCGCTGAAAATCGCCGATAACCCTCAAACGCTCTTCGAATACGCAGCCGCGATGCCGGACCCTTGGCGCTGCACTGAAAGCCTGATGCGGCGAACGTGATGTTCGGCGCCGTGCCTAATAACGAGACCAGTGCTGAGCCCACATAGCGTGTTCCATATCCCTGACGCGTCGTGGCCGCACCGGCGGGCGCCGCCCGGATATTCTACGGAAGGTGACCATGCCCAAACGAAAAACTCCCTCTGTTGTCAACACAGGATTATAAGGATTGAATGAAATCCTCCGCAGCGGCCTTCCCGCGTCCAATTATATATGCTTCAGGGCGCTCGGGGATCCGGCAAGACGACTGCTGCACTGCGGTTTTTGCGCGCCGGTGTCGAAGTGGCCGAAAGCTGCGTCTACGTGGCGCTGTCGCAGACGGCCGCCGAACTCAACGCCATCGCCTTGTCCCATGGCTGGACGCTTGATGGCATTCGTGTCGAAGAACTCGCGAGGTCTGGCTCGGTCGATGAGGCTGATGAGCGGAGCATCTTCATGACTTCCGATCTCAGGCTGGATGAGAGGCTGCCATCGAGGAACACAAGCCCCGCCGTCTCGTCTATGACTGCTTGCTCGAAATTCGGCTCATCTCCGGAGATTCGCCCCGCTTCCGCCGCGAACTTATTGCCTTCAAGGCACACCAGGCTCAGGCTTGAAGATCCAACTTACCGTTCCCAGATTGTCGGGATCAAAAAGCTTAGAAAGGAGACAGCGATGACAAGCACATTGTTTGACAGACCGCTCTTCGTTAAGCGGGGCCACCACATTCAGGAAGTGGCAAGCCTGGAAGACTTATTCGACCTGCTTGATGAATGGCCGGCGGAAAGACGAGGCATGACCTACGAGGTGCTGGTGAAAGCCTGCCGACTGGCAGCACAAGGGATTTTCCCGTTGAACTCCCTTCGTGAAAATGTTCGGCGGTATCTCATCAAGGAACGGGCTCTCGCAAACATTGACGAACTCCCCCTGGCCAAAGAGGGGGTCATGCGCCGCAGCTTAACCTCCTAGACAGCGGCAATGCACAAGTGTCGGGCCCCGGGAATCCAGGTAGGTCCTCGTTTACTTGTTGACAGGCTGGGGCTGGCTATCGTTGGCCAGCACGAGATTTGCCGGTATGTCCGGCCCCTCGTTTCCCGATAGGATGGCGGAGATGTAATTTAACGCGTTTTTCATGCCGTTCATCGTGTAGGGCTTTTCGATCGCGCCAAGCGCATCCACGAAATCGGGCGGCAATCGCTTGATGTTGCCTGTAACGAAGACGTAGGGAATGCCTGCAGCGGCTAAAGAGCGGCCGACTTCGATTCCCGTCGGTCCGTCCATCAGTTGAACGTCGACGAAAGCGAAATCCGGTTTTTGAGCAGCCAGCAGATCGTGCGCTTGTCTGCTATTCATCGCGATGCCCGCGACCTCGTGTCCGGCTGCTTCCATCTCGATTTCAAGCTCCATGGCGAGCAGCATCTCGTCCTCGACGATCATGACTTTCAATTCTCGTTCTCCTGATGTTCGCCGATCAGCAGCATGACCTCGACCACTGTCTTGTCGCCTTCGATCTTGCGTTCGACACTGGCTGCGAGTTGACGGGCCGATGCTTGCAGGAGAAGCCGCCCGAATTCGGCGGCTTCCGCGTCCGGCTCGACGGGAGTCGTCGTGTCCTCGACCCGGATCACAAAGTGGCCGTGCATGCGTTTTACGACGACGTGGATCGCGCCGCCGCCGTCGCTGAGACCCCTGTTGACCGCGTCCACCACGAGCTCGTTGACGATCAGCGACAGGGGTGTCGCCTTGACGGCCGGAACGAGGAGCGGCGCTAGGTCGAGCGTCAGCCGGATGTCATTCCGTCCGACGCCGCTGACAAGGTCGGTGACCAGCTCGCGGATGAAGTCCGCGACGTCGAATCGGGCAATGTCGTCGAGGGTGAAAAGTTTTCGCTGCACGGTACTCAGTGCTTCTACCCTGTTGAGCACCGACATCAGCGTCTGCTTCTTGACCGTGTCCTGCGTGAACCGCGCCTGCAGTTTGACGATCGACGCCATGGTCAGGAGATTGTTTTTGACCCGATGGTCGACTTCGTGGATGAGAAGGGTCTTTGCCAAAAGGGCTGATTTCAGTTCCGCCATATTCCTTGCAACTGCCTCTTCCGCTTGATGTCGGGCCAATGCAAGTTCCGCTTCACGGCTTTTGACGGTTGTGAAATCTAGCTGCGAGGCGAAAAAATAGATGATCCTTCCCTCGTCATCGCGCACCGGACTGATGAAAAGCGCGTTCCAAAAGGTGCTGCCGTCTTTTCGGTAATTGAGGATGTCGACGGAGATGTCTTGGCCTCGCGCGACGCTGTCGCGAATGTAACCTACCCTCCGCCTGTCTGTCTCCGGCCCCTGGAGCAGGCGGCAGTTGCGGCCGATGAGCTCATCATTCGAGTAGCCCGTCATTTTTTCGAAAGCCGCGTTGCAGAAGATGATGGGATTATCATGCTGAGCGGGATCAGTGACGATCATCGGCATGCGCGTCGCCTTGAATGCCGCCGCGAAGGGGTCTTCCTTCACGTGCCTAGCAATCAGCCGGTCGCCGGCGCGGCGAGCCTCTTTGTGATATCGATCGGTATCCTGCATGCGATGTTGATCTAGGTTTGGGAGACTTGACCTAGCGCTTTCCCCCACTGAGTCTAGTGGATTCGCCTCGATTTTTTTTAAGTCGATCTCAATCCGCGATCGCGTCAAGCGACATGTCTCCTGGCCGGTCTTGCTCCCTTTCCACCGTTGACTTGCCGCCCGCGAACTTTCAAGAATGACGAAAAGACCGAGGCCCGTTTCATGCACGAAAGTAATCCCGCTGTGCCCCATCAGGGCGAATTGGCCGCGCTCATCCTCCGCTATGATTGGGCAAACACCAGCCTCGGGCCGGTTTCGTCGTGGCCGATCCAGCTCAGATGCGCGGTTGATATAGCGCTTCCCTCGCGTGCCCAGATCGTCATGTTCTGCGGCCCAGAATTCATCGCCATATACAATGACGCCTATGCACCGACGATTGGAGCAAAGCATCCGGCGGCGCTGGGAAAGCCGGCAAAGGAAAACTGGGCCGAGCTGTGGGATGATCTGGAGCCGCTGCTGCGCAAGGTTTTGGAGACCGGCGAGACTGTCTTCGGCAAGGACAGGCCTTTCTATATCGAGAGGCATCACAAGCCGGAAACGGTTTATTTCGATATTTCCTATTCGCCGGTATTCGATGAAAACGGCAGGGTCCTGGCGGTCTTTTGCATCGTCAGCGAAACGACGGGTCGGGTCGGCTACGAGGCTAAGCTCAAACGCCTGGCATCAATCATTTCCTCCTCTGAAGACGCAATCCTCGGTATCGATCTCGCCATGATGGTGACCGACTGGAACGATGGAGCCGAAAAGCTCTACGGCTATTCATCCAGCGAAATTCTCGGCCGGTCGGTGACGGTTCTTATTCCAGATAATCGCGTGGACGAGGAGGCGCGCATCATCGCGCGCATCAAGGCCGGGGAGCGTATCGAGACCCATGAGACGATCAGGCGCCATAGGAGCGGAAAACTCTTGGACGTCTCCCTTACGGTATCTCCGATCTATGACGCAGAGGGACGCATCGTTGGCGCCTCGAAAATCGCGAGAGATATTACGGCGCGCAAGGAAGCGGAGCGGGTGCAGGAGGTTCTGATCGCCGAGTTGAACCATAGGGTCAAGAATATCTTGGCGACGGTTGCGGCGATCGCTCGTCAGACATTTGCGGGAGCGCCGGATGCCGAGGCGGCGAGGGCAGCTTTCGACGCCAGGCTCCAAAGCCTGGCGAGAGCGCATGATTTGCTCACCCATGGCAATTGGGAGGCGGCAAGCCTTGGAAATGTGGTTTCCGAGGCGCTGTCAGCGTATCCGGCGGAGCGTCTCGACATTAGCGGGCCGGATCTCAATATCTCGCCCAAAGCAGTGGTCGCGCTGGCGCTCATTGTACATGAGCTGGCCACCAATGCCGCGAAATACGGTGCCTTATCAGCCGAGTCCGGAAAAATCGCAGTGTCATGGAAGTTGGATGGTTCACCCGACCCGTCGCTCATACTGCTGTGGAGTGAAAGCGGCGGCCCCCCAGTTAAGCCTCCCTTACGGCGGGGGTTCGGGTCGCGCTTGATCGAGGCGATGTCCTCGGGACAGCTCAAGGGCCGTGCAGAACTTGCTTACGACGACGGTGGCCTGCGTTGCCTGATCAGCGCGCCTCTGGATGTGGAATGGGCAGACACCGATCACGAGGTTGCTGCCTCTGCTTAAAACGGGCGTCCGGTGGCCAGGGGTCCCGGTTGCCGTTGACTGGGACTGGCGCGTATCGCGCCTCGGGCTTCACGCCGCCTTCAGATCCCGACCGGGCGCAATCGGCAGCTTCGCGCGCAGAAGTCGAATTTGGGGGCAGGGACAGTGACCTCGAACTGCTGTTCCCGCAAAAGCGCTGCGAACTGTCTTTGGAGTGGGCCTCTCGAATCTTCTCTTTTGCCACCTGCTTTCTAGCCGGCCATGGCATGCCGCCTGAGAACATAGCGAACCCCAATCAAGGACCGGATGCTGCTTCGCTTTCCAACCCAACAGGCTGCCGAGTCGTGAGGGCTAGGACCAAGGTCTGAGGAGGCCCGGTCTGAAGTCCTACTTCTGGAACACTTCCTCCATCCTGCGGTTTGGTCCCCAGCGGAATCAACCATACAAGGAGGAAAACAGATGAAGATCAAGGCACTAGGAATTGCCGCCGGCATCCTGTTGGCATCGACTTCTGCCTTTGCGCAGTCTTCGACGGTGACAGGTGCAGCAGGTGGTGCCGCAACGGGTGCCGTCGTCGGCGGCCCGGTCGGTGCTGCTGTCGGCGGCATTGTTGGCGGTGTGGCGGGTAGCGTCATCGATCCGCCGCCGCAGAAGGTGGTGACCTATGTTCAACAGGCTCCCGCCCCGACCGAGCGCGTCGTGGTGAAGGAGAAAGTCGTCGTCGGACAGCCTCTGCCGGAAACCGTGGTCGTCACGCCCATTCCCGATGACCCGAAGTACGCATACGCTATCGTTAACGATCAGCGTGTGATCGTCGAACCTTCCTCTCGGAAGGTCATCCAGGTCATTCAGTGACCTTCCGGGCGGCTTCGGCCGCCCCTTAACAATCAGGGCAAGCATGCGACGCATGAGAATGCGGGGCGGCATCGCGTGCCCAAACTTTGGAGAGTTATCATGAAAAGCAACCATCTCACCATGCTCGTGGCAGCGCTGTCCCTCAGCGTGTCGCCGCTTGCCACACTGCCAGCGGCGGCCCAGCAGGACACCAAGAGCGGCGGCCAGGCCCAATCCGGTTCGCAGACGGGCACGGACGCCGGTTCGCAGTCCGGCTCCAGCGCCACCGACACCGGCGCCGACTGCACGCCCGACGCGTCGGGTGCCTGCCCGCAAGGCAAGGGCCAATCTTCGCAGCAGAAATCCGACCAGGGTTCGGACATGAAAAAGAGCGCCGAGCAGCCTTCGACCGATAGTTCGACGAGCGGAAGTTCCTCCGGCAAGTCTTCGACGGAAGCCAAGCCCGGATCGCAAGACGCCAGCGGTGGCACCACGACCGAACAGAACCCGGCCGCCAAGTCCGGCAGCACCGATACCAGCGGCTCGGCTAAAGCAGGCACGAAGAGCAGCACCGAAACCAAGCCCGCGGAGGGCACCGGCAAGGGCGCCACCACGCAAAGCGGCGACGCGTCGAAGCAGTCGACCGACCAGAACACGTCGACGACCAACAAAAGCTCTTCGGAAACCAACGTCAACAACAACGCCACGACGAACAATCAGACGTCCAACACCAAGACCAACGTCAACATTTCCGTTGAACAGCAGACCGAAATTCGCCAGGTGGTGAAAGAGGTTCATGTCGAACCTGTGAAGGAGGTGAACTTCACGGTTTCCGTCGGAACGACGATCCCGAAGAAGGTTCGTCTCGAACCGCTCCCGCCACGCATCGTGAAGATCGTTCCGCAATACGAAAGCTACCGCTTCTTCATCCTTGCGGATGGCCGGATCGTTATTGTCGATCCCGATGCTCTCACGATCGTCTACATCATCGAGGCCTAACACGCGCTTCCCGGCGGCGTCCTTGCGCCGCCGGGGCCGCAGGAGGGATCAATGACCTACCATGACGACCACCTTTCCCATAGTCGTCATCCTGTTTGCCATTGTCGCCCTTATCGGCTGCCTGGTTCTGTCTTCAGGCCATCAGCCGCCGGCACGAGTTTGAGTCCCCGCCAGCTCGACAGGTCGGTGATCTCATCTCACATGACGGAGGCGACGGCTTGCCGGTGTTCAGCAGCTTTTAGCACATGGATTTGCGCACTAGACCGATCGTCGTGCTCAGCAATCCGCTGACACATTATCTTGTGAAGTAGAATTGTAAAAATGCGAATTGGGCCGTGGGGGGTCAAGCTTAAGTCTGGACTAGGAGTTATTGAAATCCGGAAGTTCGACGATGAGGCATTGACCCCTCCGCTTTGATCCGCAGCCGCAACAGAGTTGCGCTTCCATTCGAACGGTATGTCCGATGCTTTTGTCGAAATCCTGAAGCGGAATTACACGCGAATATCAGTTCCACAGGACGCTGAAACAGCGCTCCAATCGCGCCGACGTCCAGTTTCCGTGAAAACCTTAAACCGCTGCGCCGGCACGTCTGAATCGTCATATGTCGAAGCCCCGTTCGGCAACAACATCAACAATCACACGCTGATCCGGAAGGTGGGGCCATAACGCCGCTTGCGTGCAATCCAGTCCCTCGACAGCGTTGGAAGTAACTATTTCTGCCTTCGAAACCTCGTGGCATTTGCTACATTCCGTGAATATTTTCCGTCGGCACTGTCGATTTTCGCCTTGGCCGATCGTCCTTATCACGATGTGCTGGCACCGCGGTCGTGGCTTCAGCACGTCGTCAGGCAACAGAAGGAGCAATTGTCATGGATAATCAGCATCTCGTACCTGCCGCCGTGCTTGCGGCCAAGAACGGCGTCCGGTTCCCAAACGAGAGTAAGGCGTATCGCAGCGCCCGCGACGCGCTGCTGGCCGAAGAGATCGAATTGCGCCGGCACATCGAGCGCGTGGCGGTACAGCGCCGGGCGCTGCCGCCGGGCGGCGAGGTGACGAAAGACTACCGCTTCGAAGGCAGCGACGGGCCCATCTCCTTTAGCGAACTCTTCGCCGACAAGGAGACGCTGATCGTCTACAGCTACATGTTCGGCCCGCAACGCGAGCGCCCGTGCCCGATGTGCACTTCGCTGCTATCGTCATGGGACGGCGAGGTGCCCGACATTCAGCAGCGCGCAGCCTTGGCCGTCGTCGCCCGCTCGCCGATTGAAAAGCTGCTCGCCTTCAAGAAAGAGCGTGGCTGGCATCACCTGCCGCTTTATTCCGACATGACGGACGATTACAGCCGCGACTATCACGCAATCGGCCAGGATGGCGGCGATGACGCGGCCTTCAACGTTTTCACGCGGCGCGACGGCACCATCCGCCATTTCTGGAGCCAGGAGATGGGCGGGGTGACGGCCGATCCCGGTGAGGATCCCCGCGGGGCGCCCGACCTGATGCCGCTCTGGACCGTCATCGATTCGACGCCCGAAGGCCGGCCGGCGGACTGGTATCCCAAGCTGTCTTATTAAGATCAGCCGCGTCCTACGCGGCCCGTCAGCCGGTGGAGCGGTTTCTGGAGGGCTCGGCCCATTCGATGCTGGTGACCGTGTCATCCGGTAGCGGCGGCGGATCGACGTCGTAGACATAGCCGGAGATCATGTCGGCGGCGCGTTCCGTCGCCTTGATCTTCGCCTCGGTTTCGGCAACCGCCTTGGAGATCGCTTCGATGCGGGCGCGGAACATGTGGGCAAGCACATCGCGGCCTGACTGTTTTTCGAGCCGTTCCAGATGCAGGCCGATTCGCGAGGCGTGGCGCTCCAACTCGCTCTTGCTGAAACGCGCCTTGCGCAGTTCTTCGGAAAGGCTGTCCTGCATGACGGCGACGGGATCGAAACTTCCGGGCGCGCGCTCGTCGAGCACCGCGTCGGTGACGAGTTTCTCGATCATCACCAGCGCCTGCAATTCTGCCGCGTCGGCGAATTCGACGTCGTAGCCGGTGTCGTCGTAGACCTTGCGCCGGACCGGATCGAGAAGCAGCCCGTAGGCTTTCTGCAGATGGGCGAACGCGTCCGAATCACCGCCCGAATCGGGGTGGGCAACTTTTGCTAGGCGCCGATAGGCGGCCTTCAACTGCGCCTCGTCCGCATCGCGTTCAACGCCGAGAATATCGTATGGATCCGTCACGCCTGCTCCCTTGCTCCCCGCCACGTTGCGGGCAGTCTAGGTCTTCTTCCGCATCAGAAGGGCGAAGTTTAGACCGAAACGAGGAATGACGTCCATGGCCCGAGATGGCGATGGTTTACGCACATGCTTCGACATTTCCTCGATTGCTTAGTGTTTTCAATATGTTGTTCGAAGATCAGCCTGCGGTGATCGAAGCGAGATAACATGTGGCTTCGCCATCGATTTTTAGCACGGTAGCAGTCGCGTGCTCGATCAGCAGCGCATCGCCGTCCGCAAGCGCGCCGGTCTCGCCGTCGCGCCGGAATGAGAGTGCGCCGAAATGGCAAAGCAACAGGCATGTCGAGGGCGAAAGCGGCACGGTCCTGCCGCCATCGACGTCGATGCGGATCAGCGTATGGGTAAGCCCGTCACGGCGCGTCATCACGTTGAGATCGGTGATGGCTCCGTCCTCCAGCCTGGCCGCAACCGGGATATCCGCCGGGAAGGCGAGCGGATCACTTGCCGTTGTCAGCAGCACGGGCGTGCTGCCTGCGACATCGAGCACCATGCCGTTGCCATCGAGGATCGCCAGCGTCCGGTCGATGCCGGGAAAGATCGAAAACGGGCCATCCTCTGCGACCGTTGCCATGCTGATGCGCCAGTCGAAGTCGTTGATCGAAGCGCCGGGTGGAAAGACGGCGATCTCCACCGTCACTCCCTTGCCGTTTTTCCAGGGCATGCGTTTGTGATCGCCGGCGCGCAGGATCCTCACCGGGTTCAGTTCCCGAGAATGCCGGGCAGGCGCAGGCCCTTTTCCTTGGCGCAGTCGATGGCGATCTCGTAACCGGCATCGGCGTGGCGCATGACGCCCGTCGCCGGGTCGTTCCAGAGCACGCGCTCGAGGCGTCTTGCGGCATCGTCCGTGCCATCGGCGCAGATGACCATGCCGGAGTGCTGCGAGAAGCCCATGCCGACGCCGCCGCCATGATGCAGCGACACCCAGGTGGCGCCCGACGCCGTGTTGAGCAGGGCGTTGAGCAGCGGCCAGTCGGAGACGGCGTCGGAGCCGTCCTTCATCGCCTCCGTCTCGCGGTTCGGCGAGGCGACGGAGCCTGAGTCCAGATGGTCGCGGCCGATGACGATCGGGGCGGAGAGTTCGCCTGTTCTCACCATCTCGTTGAAGGCGAGGCCGAGCTTGTGGCGGTCGCCCAAGCCCACCCAGCAGATGCGCGCCGGCAGGCCCTGGAAGGCGATGCGCTCCCTGGCCATGTCGAGCCAATGATGCAGGTGCTTGTTGTCAGGCAGCAATTCCTTCACCTTGGCATCGGTCTTGTAGATATCCTCCGGATCGCCCGACAGGGCCGCCCAGCGGAAGGGACCGATGCCGCGGCAAAACAGCGGCCGGATATAGGCCGGCACGAAGCCCGGGAAGGCGAAGGCGTTTTCGAGGCCTTCGTCCTTGGCGACCTGGCGGATATTGTTGCCGTAATCGAGGGTCGGCACCCCGGCGTTCCAGAAGGCGATCATCGCTTCGACATGCTCGCGCATCGAGGCGCGCGCGGCCTTTTCCACGGCCTTCGGATCGCTTTCGCGCTTTGCCTTCCACTCACCCATCGTCCAGCCCTTCGGCAGGTAGCCGTTGATCGGGTCGTGGGCCGAGGTCTGGTCGGTGACGATATCGGGGCGGATGCCGCGGCGGACCATCTCCGGCAGGATTTCGGCGGCGTTGCCGAGCAGACCGACGGATTTCGCCTCGCCGGCCTTGGTCCAACGGTCGATCATCTCGAGCGCTTCATCGAGCGTCTCGGCCTTGGCGTCGACATAGCGGGTGCGCAGGCGGAAATCGATCGAATCGGGATTGCACTCGACGGCGAGGCAGCAGGCGCCGGCCATGACGGCGGCGAGCGGCTGGGCGCCGCCCATGCCGCCGAGCCCGCCGGTCAGGATCCATTTGCCCTTGAGATTGCCGCCGTAGTGCTGGCGGCCGGCCTCGACGAAGGTCTCGTAGGTGCCCTGCACGATGCCCTGGGTGCCGATATAGATCCATGAGCCGGCCGTCATCTGGCCGTACATGGCGAGACCCTTCTTATCCAGCTCGTTGAAATGATCCCAGGTCGCCCAATGCGGCACGAGGTTGGAATTGGCGATCAGCACCCGCGGCGCATCCTTGTGGGTGCGGAACACGCCGACCGGCTTGCCGGATTGCACGACCAGCGTTTCTTCTTCCGTCAGCGTCTTGAGCGTCGCGACGATGCGGTCGAAATCCTCCCAGGTCCGGGCGGCGCGGCCGATGCCGCCATAGACGACGAGCTCGTTCGGATTTTCGGCGACGTCGGGGTCGAGATTGTTCATCAGCATGCGCAGCGGCGCTTCGGTCATCCAGCTTTTGGCATTGAGATCGTTGCCGCGGGGTGCGCGGATTTCGCGGATATTGTGGCGTGGATTGCTCATGGCGGTTCCCCTGTCGAGAGATCGTTATCGTTTCAGGCCTGGCGCAATCTGTTCGATGCGCACCAGAATGTTCTTGAGATGGACGCGAAGTCTGTCCGCCTTGGCGGCGTCATAGGCAAAGGGCGCCGCCTCGCTCTGCAGATGCGTCGATTGCGCGAACTCCATCTGGATCGCGTGCACGCCGGTTTCGGGCCGACCATAGTGGCGGGTCGTCCAGCCGCCCTTGAAACGACCGTTGAGCACGCTGTCGTAACCCTCGGCGGCTTCGACGACGGTAAGCGTCGCCTGCTCGATCGCGCTGTCGCACGTCTTGCCCATGTCAGTGCCGATATTGAAATCCGGCAGCTTGCCTTCGAACAGGAAGGGAATGTGGGAGCGGATCGAATGGCAGTCGTAGAGGATCGCGACGCCGTGGATTGCTCTCACGCGCTCGATCTCGGCGGCAAGGGAAGCGTGATAGGGAGCATGAAAGTCGCGCAGCCGCGCCGCGGTATCGGCCTCGTCGGGTGCGGCGCCTTCCTTCCAGATCGCCTTGCCGTCGAAATCCGTCTGGGGAACGAGGCCGGTGGTGTTCTGGCCGGGGTAGAGGCTGACACCGGCCGGATCGCGGTTGGCGTCGATCACGTAGCGGTGGAATGTGGCGCGCACCGTCGTGACATTGTCGAGCAGGCCGTCATAGAGCCGGTCAATGTGCCAGTCGGTGTCGGCCAGCATCCTGCCATTGTCGTTGAGGCGATCGGCGATCTCGGGCGGGACTTCGGTGCCGGTATGGGGAAAGCCGAGGATGACGGGGGAGGTGCCTTGGCGAATTTCGCATGGCACGGAGACTTTTTCCTTGATCGTCATCTCAGCTCTCCAGAACCGGCAAGATCCCAGAGGAAACCGAGGCGTTCAGGGCGCCCGTCGCCACTAGTTCGGCGGCCGCGGCGAGGTCGTTTGCCATGTAGCGGTCGACGTCGAGGCTCGCCACCTTGGTGCGGATGGCACTGATCGCCTTGCCAAGCTCCGGGCTGGTCGACAGCGGCGCGCGCAGTTCGACGCCTTGGGCGGCGGTCAGCGCCTCGATGCCGATGATGCCGAACAGGTTCTCGGTCATGGCGAGCAGGCGACGGGCGCCGTGGCAGGCCATGGAGACATGGTCTTCCTGATTGGCCGAGGTCGGGGTCGAATCGACCGAGGCCGGGTGCGACATCTGCTTGTTTTCGGACATCAGCGCCTGAGGTCACCTCGGCGATCATCAGGCCGGAATTCAGTCCGGGCTTCTTGGCGAGGAAGGCCGGCAAGCCGTAGGAGAGGGTCGGATCGACGAGCAGCGCGATGCGGCGCTGCGAAATCGCGCCGATCTCGCAGACGGCGAGCGCGATCTGGTCGGCGGCGAAGGCGACGGGTTCGGCGTGGAAATTGCCGCCGGAGACGACCGAATTGTCCGAAAGCACCAGCGGATTGTCGGTGACCGCGTTGGCCTCGATTTCGAGGGTGCGGGCAACCGAGCGCAGCAGATCAAGGCAGGCACCGTCGACCTGCGGCTGGCAGCGGATGCAATAGGGATCCTGCACGCGCTCGTCGCCCTCGATATGGCTCTGGCGAATGATGGAGTTTTCGAGCAGTGCCCGAAGAGCGGCCGCCGTGTCGATCTGGCCCTTGTGGCCACGCAGTGTGTGAATATCCGGATGGAAGGGCGCCGAAGAACCCATGGCGGCATCGGTGGACATGGCGCCGGTGATGAGAGCTGCCTGCGCGGCGCGATGGGCGCGGAAGAGGCCGGCGAGCGCCAGCGCCGTCGAAGTCTGGGTGCCGTTGATCAGCGCCAGGCCTTCCTTGGCGGCGAGCACGACTGGTCTGAGGCCGGCCCTTTCGAGGGCTTGCGCGCCCGGGAGGCGTTCGCCGGCGAAGAAGGCTTCGGCCTCGCCCATCATCACCGCCGCCATATGGGCAAGCGGCGCAAGATCGCCGGAGGCGCCGACAGAGCCCTTTTCCGGGATCAGCGGAATGACGCCCTTTTCCAGCATGCCTTCGATCAGCCGCACCAGCTCCAGCCGCACGCCGGAGGCACCGCGCCCAAGCGAGACCAGCTTCAGCGCCATGATCAGCCGCACGATGTTGTCGGGCAACGGCGCGCCGACGCCGCAGCAATGCGAGAGGATAAGATTGCGCTGCAAGGTGGTCACATCGGCGCTGTCGATCTTGATCGAGGCGAGTTTGCCGAAGCCGGTATTGATGCCGTAGACCGGCGCGTTACCGGCGGCGATCTCGGCGATACGGGCAGCGGCCTTGGCGATCCCGGCATCGAAGGCGGGATCGAGCCTTGCCGGCACGCCGGTCCAGTAGATGGTTTCGAGATCCTTGAGCGAGACGGAGCCAGGGTGGAGCGTGATGGTCATCGACTGTTCCTTTCGCCCTTGAAGACGCGTGCGTGAATCGGATTGAAGCCGATGCGGTAGACGAGCTCGGCGAGGCTTTCGATATTCCAGACGGCGAGATCGGCGGATTTGCCGGGTTCGAGCGTTCCCGTCTGGTCGAGCAGGCCAAGCGCCCGGGCGCCTTCGCGGGTGGCGCCGGCGATGCATTCCTCGACGGTGAGGCCGAAAAGCGTGGCCGACATGTTCATGGTGAGCAACATCGAGGTGAGCGGCGAGGTGCCGGGATTGCAATCAGTGGCGATCGCGATCGGCACGCCTGCCCGCCGCAGCGCCTCCACCGGCGGCTTCTGCTTTTCATGGATGGCGTAAAAGGCGCCGGGGAGCAGCACGGCGACGGTGCCGGCCGCGGCCATCGCCGCAACGCCATCTTCGTCGAGATATTCGAGATGATCGGCCGACAATGCGCCATATGACGCGGCGAGCCTGGCGCCGCCAAGATTGGAGAGCTGCTCGGCATGCAGCTTGACCGGCAGGCCGAGCGCCTTGGCCTTGTCGAAGACGCGGGCGATCTCGGTGGCCGAAAAAGCGATGCCCTCGCAGAAGCCGTCGACGGCATCGGCAAGACCGAGGCCATGCATGTCGTCGAGACCGGGCAGAACGACATCATCGAGATAATCGCCGTTGCGCCCCTTATATTCCACGGGCGTCGCATGGGCGCCGAGATAGCTGGTGGCGACGCGGACTGGTCTTATATGGCCGAGCAGGCGGGCGCTCTGCAGCATCTTCACTTCACCGGTCCGGTTCAGCCCGTAACCGGACTTGACCTCGATCGTCGTCACGCCTTCGGCAAGCAGCGTGTCGAGCCGCGGCAGAGCCTGCGCGACGAGCTCCTCGACCGACAGCGCATTGGTCGCCTTCACCGAGGAGACGATGCCGCCGCCGGCGCGCGCGACCTCCTCATAAGTCGCGCCTGCAAGGCGCATTTCGAACTCGCGGGCGCGGTTGCCGCCGTGGACGATATGGGTGTGGCAGTCGACGAGACCGGGCGTTACCCAGCGGCCTTCGAGATCGACGATTTCGGAGCGTTTGATGGCCGATGCTGGCAGCTCGCTTTCGGCGCCGGCAAAGGCGATGCGGCCGTTTTCGACCAGCACGGCGCCCTTTTCGACGATGCCGAGCCCTTCCTTGCCAGGCACAAGCGTGGCCAGCCGCGCATTGCGCCAAAGCACTGGGCGGGTGTCGGCGGATGGGGCTTCCTCTGAAAAAATGTTCCCGGTCATCAGCTTTGCGCCTTTCCTTATGCCGAAACATGTATATACATAATCGACAGGTGACAAGAGAAATTTTGTGCGCTTTTCTGGAAAAGAAAGATCGGCGGCACGGCAAGAGGAGAGGCAAGGTCATGACCATACTTCACGCAGACACGGCGCTGACGCCGCAGGGTTGGCAGAAGGATGTGCGGCTGACGCTTAAGGCCGGACGTATTGCGCGGGTCGAGATTGGCACTTCTCCCGAGCCCGGCGACGAGTGCCATGCTCTCCTCGTTCCCGCCATGGCGAATCTGCACAGCCACGCCTTCCAGCGGGCGATGGCCGGTCTTGCCGAAGTGCGCGGCCCGGCCAATGACAGCTTCTGGAGTTGGCGCACGGTCATGTACAAGTTTGCCTTGGCGATGACGCCCGATCATGTCGGGGCGGTCGCGGCCAAGCTTTATGCGGAAATGCTGGAGGCCGGTTTTTCCCGCGTCGGCGAGTTCCACTATCTCCACCACGACAGGGATGGCGGCACTTACGCCAATATCGCCGAGCTTGCCGAACGCATTGGCGCGGCAAGCCAAGAGACCGGTATCGGCCTGACGCTGCTGCCGGTCTTCTATGCCCATTCCGGCTTCGGCGGTGCCGCTCCCATCGACGGCCAGCGGCGTTTCATCAATTCGCTCGAAAGCTTCGAAAGGCTGATGGAGGGATGCCGGGCAGTCACCGGCCGGCTCGACGGCGCCGAGCTTGGGCTGGCGCCGCACAGCCTGCGGGCGGCGACACCGGAGGAGCTCACAAGGCTGGTGCCGATGGCCGGCGACGGTCCCATCCATATCCATCTCGCCGAGCAGGTGAAGGAGGTCGAGGACTGCATCGCCTGGTCCGGCGCGCGGCCTGTCGAATGGCTGCTCGATCATGCGCCGGTCGATGAGCGCTGGTGTCTGATCCATGCGACGCACATGACCGATGACGAAACGCGGCGGATGGCGAAAAGCGGCGCGATCGCCGGCCTCTGCCCGATTACCGAAGCCAATCTCGGCGACGGCGCTTTCGCCGCGCCGCTCTTTCTCGAAGAGGGCGGGCGTTACGGCATCGGTTCGGATTCCAACGTGCTGATCTCCGTGCCGGAGGAACTGCGCCAGCTCGAATATTCGCAGCGCCTGGCGCTTCGCGCTCGCAACGTCGTCGCGGCACCCGGCGGTTCGACGGCGCTTTCGCTGTTCATACATGCGCTTGCCGGCGGCGGCGCCGCTCTGAAAGCATCGGCAGGCCTCGTTGAGGGCCATCACGCCGATATCGTTTCGCTCGATGCCACGGCCGTTCCCTATCTCACGGGCGACCAGATCCTCGACCATTGGCTGTTTGCAGGTGGCGTTTCCGTCGACTGCGTCTGGGCGCGCGGCAGCAAACAGGTGGAGGGCGGTCGCCATCTCAAGCGTGATGCCATCGACCGGCGCTTCCTGGCCGTCATGGGCGAATTGCTGGCCGCCTGAAAAAGAGCTTTTCCTGTCCAGGCATTCGAATTAGAGCAATTCCTGCAAGTGTGTAGCGGTTCGCGTCCGGGATTGCGTAAAAACAAAGAGATAGCGGGAGACCAATCGGAACGTGGCGATGAACCAAAGCAAGGATCCCACCTTGCACCAGCGCATCCTCGGCGACATCGAGGGCCGTATCGTCTCGGGCGATTGGCCGCCGGGGTACCGCATTCCCTTCGAGGTCGATCTCGCCACGCAGTATGACTGCTCGCGCATGACGGTGAACAAGGTGCTGACCCAGCTTGCCAAGGCCGGCCTCATCGAGCGCCGCAAGAAGTCCGGCAGCTTCGTCACCCAGCCGCAGGCACAATCGGCCATTCTCGAAATCCACGACATCAAGGCCGAGGTGCGGTCGCTGAACTTGCCCTATTCCTATGCGGTTTCGAAGAAGGCGAGCCGCAAGGCGAAGGCGGACGACAGCCGCCGTCTGGAACTGCCGGTGGCGTCCTCGGTCGTCGAGGTCGTCTGCATCCACAATGCCGGCGCGCGGCCCTTTTGCCTGGAGGAGCGGTTGATCAGTCTTGCGACGGTTCCAGAAGCCGCCGATGCCGATTTCCTGACGATGGCGCCAGGCCCCTGGCTGCTCAACCAAGTGCCGTGGAGCACGGCCGAACATCGGATCCATGCCGTCTCAGCTGGCGCCGAGTTGGCCGCGGCTCTCGATATACCACGCAATACCGCCTGCCTCGTCGTCGAACGCCGCACCTGGAGCAATGCCGGCCCGGTGACGCATGTGCGCTTCACCTATCCGGGCGATCGTCACGCGCTGGTGGCGCGTTTCACGCCGGCATCGTCATAAAGAGCCCGATCCAACCGGCTGGTGCCCGGTGACGAACCTGCTGGATCCGCCCATCGCCGGCTGTCGGAACTGCTGGGCATGAGGGCCGCCGGCAGCGTCACCGTCCGCCATGTGATCAGCAAGACCCCTAGAAATCGGTGGTACGTCGTGGAGGCCGCCAAGGTCATGCGTTCCTTCCGCCGGGAACGCGATCGGCCGCTGCTAGGTGGCTTGCGCCTCAAGCTCTGGCTGGGCTGGGTGATAATTTGCCGGGATTAGCTGACCGCGGCGGCGGTATCGAGGCGAATGGTCGAGCACGGCGCGGTCACGGGAGACTGCTCAAAGCATACCGTGAAGGGGATTTCCGTTTGGATGGACGGGAAGTACCGACGGCCGCGCCGACGTCTCGATCAGTCGCTCGTACTCCTGCTCCGGCACCCCGTAGCAGCCGTCGGCGATTTCGATCAGCTGGTCGCGATCCAGGATGCGGACGTTGCCGCGTGTCGATTTGATGGCGTGGATGCCCTCAAGAATGTGCAGCTCATCGGTGACGCCCGCCCTCCTGACGCCAAGCATCAGCGCCAGGAATTCGTGCGTTAGTGGCAGATCATTGCCGTCGATACGGTCGTGACACATGAGCAGCCAGCGCGCCAGCCGCTGATGTACGTTGAATTTGGCGGCGGCCAGCGCGCTGTGGGCAAGCTGCAATTCGCAGGTGTGGACATAACGCAGCAACAGTTGCCGCACCTCTGGGTGTTCAAGGATCGGAACAAAATGCTCCGTGGCCACCTGAAGCCCGTGGCCCGGCACCTGCATGAAGGTGCTGTTCGGGGTTCGGTCGACGCCCAGCACAATGGGATAACCGGCAATCCCTTCGCGCCCGATATGGCGGATTTCGACACTTTTGCCGTCGGCGCTCTCGGCCACCATCGAGGCGAGGCCGCTTTCAAGAAAGCAGACATGCTCGATCGGCTTGCGCGGCAGCACGAGCGCGTGCTTGACTGGAATATCGACGGGTTCCAGGAACGGCGCCAGACGCCCGAAGGCTTCCTCCGGTAACCGGCGCAGCAACCTATTCTTGGTCCCACTCTGCCTGATTATTGTCATGGTAGCACCGCTTTGATGACCAACGCGACGCCACTCCTATGGTTCAGAGAGTTCACGCTCTGTCTGATTTTGACAAAGGCGGCTGTTCAGCATCGACGCCGATAGACCTAGTTCAACTGAACCGCCGACCGGAAAGGAACGGTTGCGACCAACGAGCCGTCTTCGGTCCTGATCTCGAAAGTGTCTCCGTCCGTGGGATCGCCCATGCGGAGCCTTTCCGCGACGATTTCGCGGGCGGCGGCCGTTGCTTCCTCGAACGCCAGCTCGGGCGTGGCTAGGTCAATGCCTTCCAGATCTTCATTGAAGACATCGTTCCTGCGGACGTGGAAAAAATACTTCGGCATCGTTTTCTCCATCAAGAAGGCCCCCCTAACCTCTCAAGCGGGAAGTTGTTCCTCCCGAACCTGATCGCACCCCTCACTCCCGCCGATGGCATTGCGCGGTCCCATATACAACACTGCCGGCGTTTTCATTCCTCGAACATCTTGCCGCTGCGCGCTTCCAGCCGATAGCGGTGGCCGGGATAGACGAGGCGGGCGGTCGAGACCACCTGTTTCGCCGACCATGTGCGCCGGCGGATCGTCAGGCACGGTTCGGTCTTCATGATGGTCAAGAGCTTGCATTCCCAGGCCTGCGGCATCGCCGCCTCGACGACATGCTCGGAGCCGCTGAGCGGGGCTGAGGCAGTCAGATAGGCGTTCGGCGTCAGCGTCGAAAAATCCTGGTCGAGATATTCAGGCGCGGCCTCCGGATGGACGAAGCGGTCCTCGATTTGCACGGGAACGCCGTTTTCGCTGTGGACGATCAACGAGTGGAAAACCGCGGCGCCAATCGGCAGTTCGAGTGCGTCGGCAACCTCGGGAGATGCGGCTTCCTGGGCGAGAACAACGACGGAGGCCTCGTGGACATGACCGCGTTCGGCGATTTCCTCGGCGATGTTGCGGACCTCGAACAGTGCCGAATATCCCTTGCGTTCGGCGACGAAGGAGCCGACGCCCTGGATGCGGACGAGTTCGCCTTCGTTGGCAAGTTCGCGTAAGGCGCGGTTGGCGGTCATCTTGCTGACGCCGAGCTCGACGACCAGTTCGTTTTCCGACGGCACCCGGTATTTCGGCGGCCACTCGCCGCTCTGGATGCGGTCGAGGATCACCTGCTTGACGCCGGCGTAGAGCGGCGTGCTGTCATTTTCCGCCAGCTCGCGCTTCATCTCGCCGGGACGTTTCATTGCCTATTCCTTTTGCACGAATGGAATTCGCCACATAAATCGACTTTCCCACTTGCATAACACAAAATATTTCATATGGTACCATATACAACCTCCCAATCGGTCCTTGAAACAGAAATAGGACGGGAAAGGGCAAGCCGGCGAAGATCGGCCGTGGTGCCGCAAGGTCTGTTTCAACTCCAGAGGAGAGTTCATCAATGAAATTCAGCGCAATCCTGTTTTGCGGCGTGGCGGCTTTTTCCGCCTTCGCCGCCCCTGCCTTTTCCAAGGACTGGACGAAGGCGACCATTACACTTGAAGGTGCTTACGCGCCCTGGAATCTCACCAATGCCGACGGCACGCTCGGTGGTTTCGAACCGGAACTCGCCAAGGTGCTGTGCGAGCGCGCCAAGATCGAATGCACGCTGGTCGCCTCCGACTGGGACGGCATGATCCCGGCGCTCAACGCCGGCAAATTCGACGTCATCATGGATGCGCTGTCGATCACCGAGGAGCGCAAGCAGGTGATCGGTTTCACCACTCCCTATGCCGCTACTCCTGCTGCCTTCGCCACCGCCAAGGACAGCCCGCTGGCAAAGGCCGCCGGCACCGGCGCCACGATCAAGATGACCCCCGGCCAGACCGGCGTGAAGGAGATCGACGCGCTGAAGGCCGCCTTCAAGGGCAAGACGATCGGCATCCAGGCGGCAACGGTCTACGCCAAGTTCGTCTATGACAATTTCGGCGACATTGCCGAGATCCGCGAATACAAGACCGGCGCCGACCGCGACCTCGACCTGCAGAACGGCCGTATCGACCTCGGCTTCGACGACGCCGTCTATTTCGCCAACGCGTTTAAGGCGGCCAATGACACGCTCGACTTTACCGGCCCAGAAATTGTCGGCTCGATCTGGGGCGAGGGCGAAGGCCTTGGCGTCCGCAAGGCCGATACCGACCTGCGCGACAAGTTCAACGAGGCGATCAAGTCGACGCTTGCCGACGGAACCGTCAAGAACCTGTCGATGAAGTGGTTCAAGGTCGACGTCAGCCCGCAGGAATGAGCGTTTCGGCCCTTCGGCCGCGTACACCTGTCTCCGGCTTTATCGCCGGAGACAGCTTGCTCGAACAGGATGTTTTCAGGCCCGGCCGGCCTAAAATCTGATCCTGTTCTAAAGAAAAGAGTTAGAGCATGATGTCGTCCGAAAGCCGCTCACACTTTTCGGCATCATGCTCTGGTGTCGATCCGCAAAACACTGCCACGGACGGGGAACGGACGATATGGCAAGCTTGGAACTGCTCGGCTTCGGCTCGACCGGATGGGGCGCGCTGCTCATTGCCGCCGCCTTGATGACGCTGGCCGTCACGGCCACAGCCCTGGCGATCGGCGCCGTGCTCGGCGCGATCGTCGCTGCGGCAAAACTCTCCGGTAATCTTGTCCTCGTCACGCTCGGCAACGTCTATACGACCGTGTTTCGCGGCGTGCCCGAGCTGCTGATCATCTATCTCATCTATTTCGGCGGCTCCTCGGCCGTCACCTCGATCGGCCAGGCGATGGGTTACGAGGGTTTCCTCGGCCTGCCGTCCTTTATCGCGGGCGCGCTTGCCGTCGGCATCATCTCCGGCGCCTATCAGGCGGAGGTGTTCCGCGGCTCCTTTCTCGCCATCTCCAAGGGCGAGCTCGAGGCAGCCTCGGCGATCGGCATGCATCGCGGCATGCGCCTTCGCCGCATCATCATGCCGCAGGTGTTTCGCCTCGCCATCCCCGGCCTCGGTAACGTCTGGCAGCTCAGTCTCAAGGATTCGGCGCTGATTTCCGTCACCGGTCTTGCCGAACTGATGCGCACCAGCCAGGTGGCGGCGGGCTCAACCCGGCAATATTTCCTGTTCTTCATCGCCGGCGGCTGCCTCTATTTGCTCCTGACCAGCCTTTCTGACCGCATCTTCAACGGGGCGGAGCGCCGCGCCAATCGCAGCATGCCGGCATCCGCCATGGGCCAGGCGTAAGGAGGCGACAATGGATTTCACCTTCATCGCCTCGACCTTGGTCACCCTGCTCAAGGCCGTACCGACGACGCTCATCCTGTTTTCGCTGTCGATCCTAACCGGTGGCCTGCTGGCGCTCGTCATCGTCTGGATGCGGACCAGCGGCAACCCGGTGCTGTCAAGCTTCGCCAAGGGTTACATCTTCATCTTCCGCGGCTCGCCGCTGCTGATCCAGATGTTCCTGGTATTCTACGGCCTCGGCCAGTTCGGCTTCATCCGTTATTCCTTCCTCTGGCCGTTCCTGCGCGAGCCGATGGTCTGCGCCGTGCTGTCGCTGGCGCTCTGCACCGCCGGCTACACGGCGGAGATATTCCGCGGCGGCATTCGCGCCGTCTCGCCGAAAGAGATCGAAGCGGCGCGCTCGATCGGCATGTCCGGCTTCCTGCTGGTCCGCCGTATCCTGGCGCCGATCGCTTTTCGCCACGCGTTGCCGGCCTATTCCACCGAGATCGTGCTGATGATGAAGTCGACGGCGCTCGCAAGCCTCGTCACCGTCTGGGAGGTCACCGGCGTCGCCCAGCGGCTGATCTCGCAGACCTACCGCACGATGGAAGTCTTTCTCTGTGCGGCGATCATCTATCTCGTCCTCAACTTCATCATCCTGCAGGGCATGGCTCTGCTCGAATATTCGCTCTCGCGACATCGCCGCGCGGCCCCGCAGGCGCTGAAGGCGTAAGCATTTTGACCCGATTGGAGCACCCATGCCAGGCGTAACCCGACTATCGGTCCGCAATATCCGCAAGAGCTTCGGTACGCACGAGGTGCTGCGCGGCATTTCCCTCGATGCTGAAGACGGCGATGTGATTTCGCTGCTCGGCGCCTCCGGTTCCGGCAAGTCGACCTTTCTGCGCTGCATCAACATGCTCGAAACCGCAAGCGACGGCGAAATCTGGGTCGACGGCGAGGAGATCCGCATGGTGCACAAGAACGGCCGGAGCAAGCCGGCCAGCCAGAAGCAGGTGGACCATATCCGCTCTGAACTCGGCATGGTGTTCCAGTCCTTCAATCTCTGGTCCCACATGACGATCCTGCAGAACGTCATCGAGGGCCCCATCCATGTGCTGAAGCGGCCGCGGGCCGACTGCATCGCCGAGGCCGAAGCGCTGCTCGAAAAGGTCGGTATCGCCGACAAGCGCCACGCCTATCCCGCCCACCTCTCCGGCGGCCAGCAGCAGCGTGCGGCGATTGCCCGGGCGCTGGCAATGAAGCCGAAGGTGATGCTCTTCGACGAGCCGACTTCGGCGCTCGATCCGGAGCTCGTCGGCGAGGTGCTGCGCGTCATGCGCTCGCTTGCCGAGGAAGGCATGACCATGCTCGTCGTCACCCATGAGATGAGCTTTGCCCGCAACGTCTCGAACCGCGTCGTCTTCATGCGCGAGGGCTTGATCGAAAGCAGCGGCAAGCCGGAGGAAATGTTCACCGGCGGCGCGACCCCCGCCTTCCGCCAGTTCATTGGCCATTTCGGAAGCGGTCAATGACGGTCACCATCGATGCAGGGCTCACCTGGCGCGAAGTCGCGCGCGTTGCGGCCGGGGAAGAGCTTGCGCTGTCGCCCGCCGCCTTTGCACGTGTCGAGCAGGCAAGCCGCATCGTTGCGCGCATCGTCGAGACCGGTGCGCGCGCCTATGGCATCAACACCGGCGTCGGGGCGCTGGCCGATACGGTGGTTGATCGCGCCTCGCAGAGCCTGTTGTCGCGCAGCATCGTGCTCAGCCATGCCTGCGGCGTTGGGCCGTTGCTTGCCGCCCGCGAGGTGCGCGCCATCATCGCCGCTGGGATCGCCAATTTCGCACATGGCCATTCCGGGGTGCGGCGCGAGATCGTCGAGCATCTTGCGGCACTGCTAGAACATGATTGCATTCCGGATGTGCCGTCGAAGGGCTCTGCCGGTTATCTCGTCCACAATGCCCATATTGCCCTTGTTCTGATCGGCGAAGGCAGCGCTCAGTTGGATGGTCGGCGCATGAGCGGCCGAGAGACGCTTGCCGCGATCGGCCTCGAGCCCTTGGTGCTTGGGGCCAAGGAGGGCTTGAGCCTTGTCAACGGCACGGCCTGCGCCACCGGCCTGACCACTGTCGCGCTATCGCGCGCCGAACGGCTGCTCGACTGGGCCGATGCGATCGCAGCACTGACGCTGGAAGCAGCGGGCTGCCAGATCGGCGCCTTCGACGAAGTCGTACTGGCGCTGCGCCCATCGGCGGGAATAGAGAACGTAGGAGCGAGCCTGCGCGCGCGGCTTCAGGGCAGCGGTCTTGTCGCCGCCGCCTTCGGCCGGCGCACGCAGGATGCGCTCAGCCTTCGTTCGGTGCCGCATGCCCATGGCGTAGCCCGCGATGTCTTCGACAATTCCGCCCGCGTCGTCGATCAGGAACTTGCTTCGGTGACGGACAATCCGGCTGTCTCGGGCACGCCGGAACAGCCGATCGTCTCCTCCGAGGCCCATGCGGTTGCCCCGGCGCTCGGGCAGGCGGCCGATAGCCTGGCGATTGCGCTCGCACAGATCGGCGCGATCAGCGAGCGGCGCATGGACCGGCTGGTCAATCCGCTGGTGAGCGGCCTGCCGCCCTTTTTGGCGAGCGATGCCGGCAGCCATTCCGGCTTCATGATTGCTCAGTATACCGCCGCCGCACTCAGCAACGAGAACCGCCGCCTTGCCGCACCGGCGGCCATGGACGGCGGGCTGACCTCCGGCCTGCAGGAAGATTTTCTCGCGCATCCGACAGCTGCCGCCGGCAAGCTGCTCGCGGTCATCGACAACGCCGAATATATCCTGGCGATCGAGCTGATGGCGGCCGCCCAGGCGCATGATTTCCTGGCGACGACGGCGCCGCGAGCCGCAGGCACGGATCTCGTCTACCAAGCCGTGCGGGAACGTGTTTCCCATTATGGTGACGAACGGCCACTCAACGGCGATATCGAGGCTGTCCGCAGCCTGATCCGCGAGACTGCGCCGCCGCTATAGTCGGCTGTCAGAACGGCTGAGTTTCGGAATTCTTCTTTGGCTTTTCGCCGGCCTCGAGACGCTTGAGGCACTGGAGATAAGTCGGGTAAAGCTGCTCCACCCGCGAGAGCGGCAGCATCCAGTCGCCTTCGTCGCCGGCGAATGTGATCTGCACGTCAGGCATTCCGGCAAAGGAATTCTTGATGATCTTCTTCAGCCCGGCGCTCCCCTTGCTGGCCGGACCCCAGAGGCGAAGCGTGTTCTTGTCGAAGAAGTCGGCAGCGATTACTTTCGTTACCGTACGATCGGTCAGCGTCACCTCGGTCTTGGTGCCGGCCGGAATGTCCCATGTGGACTTTGCGACCAGCCAGAAGGTCTCGGTCGCGCTCTGGCGGAATTCCATGGTCTTGCCGATCTCGCTGTCCCACAGCAGGCGGCAATAGGGATGCGGGCTCTCGTTGGAAAAGCCGACCGACCATTGTCTGGCGCCGCCCATCCATTCGGTCTCGCCGAAGGCAGAGACCGGCTGCAACAGGGCCGCCATCAGAACCATCACTGTCGGAATTTTCATCGCCGAAATCTTCTCCAACGCAATCGGCTCCAGCGATAGCAAAAGAAGGTTGAGCTTTTGCTACTAAGCGCCGCGCGTCTTTTCAGACACGCAAGCACATTGTAGCAGTTTGAACTGCTGTTCCCGCTTGCCGCGTCTGGCTGTGAGTTCGGATAGGATTCGGCTGAACGCCGCGGCGAACTGAACCGACTGGCTATGATGTCTTGGCCATGGGCGGATGTTTCCACGTGCCGTCGAGCGCCTCGTCTTTTGGCCAGTAGAGGCGCATCGCGACGAAGAAGGGGCCTTTGGGCGCTGGCAGCCAATTCGGCTCCTTGTCCTTGCCCGGCGACCCATTCTGCACATAGAAGGTGTAGCCGCCATCGGAATCCTTCACGAATTGCGGCAGCATCGGCTTGTTGAGCAGGTATCGGTTGATCGGATTGGCGACCAGCAGGCTCGCCGGGAGATCATACATCGTCAGCGACCAGAAGGCGTGAACCGGCGGCATCTCGTCGGCTGCGAAGTGGACGGCGTAGCGGTTGGCGCCGTCGAGCTTCTGCCCCTCAGTGTCAATGGCGTAGACCGGGTACATCGCCTCCTGCTTTGAATTTCCGTAAATTCCGAGAACGGCCGCCGCCATGCGATACAGATAGTTGTTCTTGAGGTATTCGCGCGTGCCGAACATATCGCCCGAGGTCACCGTGCCGGCGTCGATCTGCTTCTTCAAGCCCTCAAGATCAGCCCAAGCATCGGCCATACCTTGTTCCATGGCGGTCTTCATCCCGGGCGAGAGCGCAGCAACGTCTATTGTCTTGCCTGCACCGATCCCGATCTTGGCAAAACGCGCCATCAACTCGGTCTCGGATGGATTGAGCGAGCAGAACCGCAGGACGAAATTCAGGATGTTGAAAAACTCGAGCGACTTGCGCTCGTCGTCCGGCGAAACCGGCTTGATAAAGTCGATTGCGGGAGCGGCCGCAGGTGCGGGCTTGCCGAGAAACGACGAAAGCGGCTCAGCCTTGTAGCCATCCTGGATCTTTTTCACATTGTCCAAGTCGTCGGTGTTGAACAACTGCGTGCGATAAGCCCCAATAACGAGATGGGTCTCCGCGCGAAACACATTCTTGATGCCCGCAGGCATCTCGCCTTTCCACTCTGGGCCCGCGACCAGGAAGCTGCCGCCGTCGTTGCCGGTCGTGCGGCTGCCGGCATAGTCGAAGTTAAACGTATAAGCGTCGATGAGCTGAATGCTGAAATACCGGTCCTTCTCGATCACTGGCACAGTAAGGACCATCGGTTCAGCGCGCAGGTCCAGGCCAATCATGGAATAGGGCGTGTCGGAATTGGGCGTCTGGATTGCCGTATCTGCGGGCGTGTAGACGCGGGGGATGTTCTTGAGGTGGTTCCACGGAGCCTTGTATTCCGGGTTCTTGTCGTCGACGAAATAGGCGTATTGGATCCGGTAGCTGTCCACCGCTGGGAAGCCGTAGATATAAGCCTCCTTGGCGATTGCGCGAGCCTCCTCTGCCGTTACATCGTCGGCTGCGGCACCAGTGGAGCGAAGTCCCAAAAGACCTGCCGCTAACAATGAAGCCCTCGTGAAGTCGCGTCTGGTCAGCTGCATGACATCCTCCATCGGTTGAAATAGCCTACAACTGCGCACATCTTTTCAGACGCGCAAATATGGCTTTAACGCTTTGAATTTCTGTATAATTTTTGTTCTTAAATCGATTCCGATTTAAGAAACCATGCACTAGCGTGTCAGTTGCGGGGCGACGTTCGTCGCCGGAGGGCTGGCAATACGTGTTGAATTCTCTAAACCACAGCCCGAGATAGGTACGCTACTGTACATTAGATTATTATAAATTACATCACATAAGGAGCGAGTGTCCGCCTTAAATAGCGGCCGTAGCTTAGGGCGGGGTCGAGCCTTCGCAGCATCATTGGCAAACGGCAGCTTATGGCGGCTTTGAGACTTTGGTCTAAATCTCACAATGGCGGAAAGTTGCCGTTCGTCGCCTATCCCGCAAACAATGGCTGTTGGCAGTTGATGCCAGATTGATAGGTCCTGATCCTAGAGCAAATTTCGATGGACGCCAGGCAAGCCCATATTTCACGAAGATTGGTAGACCCGAGCTCCAAGACGTTTGGGCGGAGCGCGTCGTCAGCTGCGGATTCACCTAGGAAAGAGGAACGTGACCGCGACGCGGAAGCCCAGTCCTTCCGGGCCATTGTCTGGAGCAGCCGCCCAATATCGTATGCCCGCCGTCAGGCTGATTGGCTGTTTGTCGATGGTGATCAGCTTGGCGACTGCGAAGTTGATCGGCACCGACCAGTCGTTTGCTTCCCAGTTATAGGTGGACTCGGTATTCAGCGAGAAAGTCCAGGCGTCCTTGGTGGTGTAGGAGATGAACGGTTGCATGAACGTCGAACTCACGTCCCGACGATCACTCTGACCGGCAAATGACCAGATATGGTTGCCGAGCATGCCGTAGGTCCAGGGACCGTCCTGCTTGAGGACGACCGCGGTCGGACCCGCTCCCCACTTACCGCTTCCGAGAAGCTCATCCGTGCCCGTCGGAAGAAGGAACACGGGTCCTGCACCCCAGACCACGCCACTCTCGGTCGGCTTTGAAGGAGAGAGAAAGAAGCTTTGCAACGTGTCGCCGAGGCCGAATTGCGTGCCGGAGGGTCCGGCGATGTCGTTCTGCCATGTGACCGGCAGGATGGTCCTCGAAATGAGATTCCAGTCCTCGTTCAGAGAAAACGGAATGACAGGCTGGATGTTCATCGTTGCCTTGTCGCCGTCTTCGGGACCATAGCCGTGGTCGTAGTTGAACTGGAACGGCACGCTGATCAGCGAGGCGATTGGATTCGACAACTTCTTCGCAAGCTCTTCGCTCGACTGAGCGCTTGCCGTACCTGCCCAGAGACTGAGTGCCGCGACAACCAGTGCCATCCGAGAAGCGACGTTCGTCATCAATGCCTCCATGATCCGATTGAATTCAGCCCGCGAGGCAGGCGTTCTGCGAAGTGAAACGATATCCCCAGGATCGAGCCTTGCTGGATACCGAACTGTGAGCCGCTGTTCTTTTCACGGCGGCTCTCTGCCTCCTGGGGGACGTCGTTGTTCCGGCTCCTGGAGAAGTCAGGTCTTTAATGGCGAGCATATCGGAAGGATAATCGCCAACAGCACGAAGTTCGCCAGTCCGGGCGTTAGAACCGAATGGCGACCCCGAAGATCGGCCCCTGCTGGACGACGTCGAAGACGAACCCGTCATTGTCGTAATTGACGCCGAGTGCGCGATATCCGGCGACCGCCGAGATGCTGTCGTTGAACTTGTAGCCGAGGCCCAACGCCACGTCCCAGTCGAGATCGGCGCCGCCGGCGCCCACCAGACCCCAACCGGTCAGATAGATTTCCGGCGTGAAGAAGTAGTTTCCTCTGACGCCGGCGACGGCATCAACCCATGTGGCGCTGTCTTCGACATCCACTCCGGCCAGAATGCCGCCATTGAAGGAAATCTCGGTTTTGGCCGACCAGACCTTCATGCCGCCGACCACGTCGAGATGGCCATTTTGGTCTTCGAGCACGGCGTAACCGACGCCAAGAAATCCCGCGAAGGTCTTCGACGTCACATCGACGCTCTCGGCAAGGATGCCGGCAGGTGTGTCGGCGTCGGCACCGAGCTTGGTGTAGATCACGTCACCGACGATGCTGAAGCGATCGTATCTTGCTTCGCCTGCCGCCATGAAAGCGAAGTCGAGGTTCTGGAGGATATCGCCGAAGTCCGCGTCGACATGAACTTCCGGAAGCCCGAACTGCCCAATATCACCGGATAAGCCGGCAGCCCAGAAATATGGAGCGAAGGTGAATTCCCAGCCGCTCTGGCTCTCGACTGTTTTTGCTTCCGGCGTGAGCGGCGTGATATCGGCGGCGTTGCCGCCCGACGCTGCAGAAATGCCTGCCAGTAACAGAATGGCACGCAAGTATATGGCCTTCATGAGAATCCCCCGATCTCGTTTGTCGCCTCGGCACTGCTGTCCCCAGTCGGCACTGTGCAGCGAGAAGTAGATTTGGACAAGCTAAAATACCTATTTTCCGTTGATCGCCTGCTTCAGCTGCCCGATGAGGCTTGAAATCTGCGGGTCCTGAGGTCTCAGTCGCGCCAGAGCTTCCGCGTGTTTCAGCGCCTCCGGCAAGTGTCGAAGCTTGAGACTGTATTGGAGTGCCAGGCCGATGATGTCGGCGTCTCCGCCTGCCGCCCAACCATCGAGCCTGCCCAGCGCCTCTTCTGTCCGGCCAGCGGAATCGAGAGCGACGGCAAAGGTGGTCTTGTAGCGGGGGTTTTGCGGATCGAGCCGCACCGCTTCTTCGAGTTCCGTGATCGCCTCGGTCAATGCCTGCCTGCGTACCAGGGACAGCGCATGTCCGTAGCGCAAATCCGCGCGTGCCGGCGCCATGGCGATCGCTTCGGCATAAGTTTGTTCCGACCTGTCGTTCTGACCCGTGGCGCGGTAGAACTCGGCGAGATTGATGCGCGTTGCCTCCAGCGTTGGGTCTAGCGAAATCGCTCGCCGGAAGGCGGCTTCTGCCTCGGCCGTACGCTGGCGGGCGAACAGGAAGAAGCCATAATTGCTTTGTGTTTCCGCGACGTCGGCATTCGCCTCGACATAGCCACGCAGGTCCGCGACAGCGGCTTCGAAATTTTCTTGCTGATTGGCAAAGAGGTGCGGAGGAGTGCCGGCGAGCGCATTGGCGGCAGCAACGCGCACCGCGCGCGTTTCATCGCCGAGCAGCTTGCCGATCGCATCCAGCCTCTGCTCCGGCGGAATGTTGCCTGCCGCTTCCGCAGCACCGAGCCTGACGAGCGGATCTGCATCGGTTGCGGCTGTTCGAATGTCGGCGGTGACGTCGACGCCGCCAGTTCGGCTCATTGCGGCGATGGCGCTGCCCCTGACAATTCCTGCTTGGTTTTGGTCACTGACAAGGGCGCGCAGAGCCTCCGCCGGGGCTTGATCACCGTTGGCGGCTCCGGCGAAGGCATGGGCGATCGACGCGCGTTTGCGCCACTGCGTCCCGTACCATTTGTCCATTGTCTCGGCTGCCCAATCATCGGTTTCGCCGACATGGCAGGTCGTGCATGCATCCGGCGTTCCAAGCGTTGCCGACAGGTCGGGCCGTGGGATGACGAAAGAGTGGTCGCGGCGCGGGTCGACCTTCATGTAGGTGCGTTCGGGCATGTGGCAGTTGGCGCATTGTGCTCCAGTCGAACCGGCCTGATGGTGGGTGTGCGCGGGAGTGTCGAACCGCCCGCTCGGATCCTGGTTGACGAAGCGGTCCGGCTTCGTCTCTGTGTGGCATTGCGTGCACAGTGCATTGCCCTCGGCCTTGAGCCCGGCCTCGTGCGGCCGATGACAGTCGAGACAGGTCACGCCCGCCCTGGCCATCTTGCTTTGCTGAAACGAGCCATATTCGAAGACCTCGTCGAGTATCTGTCCGTCCGGGAAATAAAGATCCTGCCGAAGCAGGGCGGGTGAGAAATAATCGAGAAAGGGCTTTCCCGGTTGATAACCGTCCAGCAGCTTGGTGCGCCTGGCATGGCAGGCGAAACAGATGCCCGCATCGACTTTCGGCAGACCTGTATCCGGCTTGACCGAGGATGATGCGTTGCCCGATCGCGCCAAAGCCACGTGTTTTGCGCCCGGGCCGTGACAGGATTGACAGCCGATGCTGGTGGCGACGTAGGTCGACTTGTATTCGTTCGTCTGCGGTTGAAACTTCGCCTTAGGATCGGTCGAATGACAATCGATGCAGGTGCGGTTCCAGCGGTAGAATGGACCTGTCCAATGATAGGTCGATCCGGGTTTGGCCGGGGTGCCGTTTCCGAGCCAGAACCACTGCCGTCTGACCGTATCCCAGGCGATATCGAGAGCCTGCAGCCGTCCGCCTCCGATGTCGACGAGGTACTGCTGCAGAGGTTCGTAGGCGAAGGTATACTTGACTTCGAACTCGGCCTGGCCGCCATCCGCTCCCTGGGTGTTGACGAAGAAGCGGCCGGCGCGGCGGGTGAAGGTCGTGACGACGCCGTCATGTTCGAACCTGCTATTGTCGAAATCGCCACGCACAGTTCCGTTGTCGGCCAGTGCCATGGCCTTTGCATGGTGGGATTTCGAAAAAGCCGCCGCCTGATCGGCGTGGCAGGATGCGCACGTCCTTTCGTCCACGAAACCTTCGTGGATCGATATCTGCGGATCGGCGGCGGGTATCGAAATGTCGTCACTCGCAAGGCTGCGCCCGGCAAAGGCGAGCAACAGGAAGAACAGGAGGTGTGTTCCTCTCACCGCTGCTGATCGAACAGACGCTGCCACTCAATCACTCCCATATGACGTTTTGCAAGGTCCCGCCGCAGGTTGAACTCTCTGGCGTGAGGGCGCGGTCCTAGTCCTTGAAGACCTGCTTCCAGTCGGCCTTCATGTCGACGACGGTCCAGCCGGCGATTGAGGCGGCATCGAGCGCCTTGTCGAGACGGCCGACTTCGGTATCGCGGTCGTAGGCGTATTCACGCTCCGCGTCGGTATGATGGATCAGCACGCCGAGCCTGGCGGGTCCACCTGCCATGGTCGTCCATTGCAGCATTTGGAGGTCTCCGTCGGAATTGCCGAAGGCGGCAATCGGCCGCCGGCCTATATGCTGGTTGATCCCGACCGGTTTGCCGGCCTTGTCGTCGATGAAATTGACTTCGGGAAGCCGAAACAGGGTCGGCGTGTCGTCCTGCATCCTGAACTCGGTCTTGATCGACGAGCCAATAACCTGCTCTGGTGGGATGCCGTATACCTCTTCCGTCCAGGGCCGCATGAGTTCGATGCCGCCGCCCGAAACGATGAAGGTCTTGAAGCCGTTGGCGCGGAGATAGGCGAGAACCTCGATCATCGGCTGGTAGACGAGTTCGGTGTATGGCCGCTTGAATTTAGGGTCGCGGGCCGAAGCGAGCCAATCAGTGACGACCTTCTGGAATTCACTGGTGGTCATTCCCGCATGCGTGGTCATGATGAGCTCGACGAGACCCTTTTCGCCGGATGCCGCCAGCGCCTTCATATCGCCTTCGAGCACCGCCTTGAACGGTTGCGTTTCCTTCCATTCCGGATGCTGCGGAGCAAGCACCTTCACTCGGTCGAGGGCGAACGCAAGCTGCGTATAGATCGGATGTTCGACCCACAGGGTGCCGTCATTATCGAACACGGCGACACGCTCCAGTTCCGGGACGAAGTCGACTGACCCTGGTTTTGTCACCTTCTCGACAAAGGAGATGATCGATTGCTTCGATGCCGTGTCATTCCACGATGGCAGTGCGTCCGCTTGAGCGACTACCGAGGCCGCGGTAAAAAGGCATGCTGCGGCGGCGAGCGCGACGCCGCGGGAAAAATACCGGAAATTACGTGCCGAAATCATCGCAAATCCTCCACGACTAGCTTGCAGCAATCTAAAACTCGGAACTATACGGCAGCCCCGGATCGCTCCGGGGCTGCCAAAGACTTAGTTTCCGGTCGGCATAGGAATGCTCACGCCTTCCTTTGCCAACGATTCTCGGATCCACTGAAAACGACTGTAGTCCGATAGCGTGATGGGACCATTGTAGGTCAGGCTCTGGGGTTTGCGAGGTGGGTACTCCACGTAGGTGGCCATGATCTTCTTCAATTCTTCGCCCATGACGACGCCCATCCAGGTCCGCTCGGTGAAGTTGTTCATGAAAATGTCGTAGCGTTCCTGCGGGTCCTGCCACAGATCGAACACTTGGGGCACCGTAGCGACATACTTCTCCTCACCCTTCCAGCCGAGGTTGGTGTCGACCGCCAGTCCGCCCGTCGAGGCTCCGTTATCCCCGCGGATATTAAAGGCGAACTTGTAGTTGTTGACGCGTATCGCACCGGGCGAGAGCTCGTTTTCAGTAAAGTAAAACCACGACTTGCGTTCCGATTTACCGGTGCCGAGCAAGATCGGCGACATGTCGTAGCTATCGAATATGATCGGTTTGTCTTCGCGATCCTTGTCGGGTAGCGGAACCGCGCCGACGGCGGCGAATGTCGCCATCAGATCGAGACCACCGACGATGTCGTGGTTCTTGGTGCGGGGTTTGATCTTTCCCGGCCAGACCGCAATCGCAGGAACACGGTTGCCGCCCTCTCGCAAGGTGCCTTTGGTTCCGCGGAACGGGGTGTATCCGGCGTCCGGATAGACGTCCTGCCATGCCCCATTGTCGGTGGTGTAGAAAACCAGCGTGTTGCGGTCCATGCCGGTTTCCCGCAATTTGTCCATGATTCGGCCAATGCGGGTGTCGAGTTCCACGATCGAGTCCGCATACTTCGACTTCGACATGGACTTGTGCTCGAACTCCGGGGCCGGCATGTTCGGCTGGTGGACCTTCATGAAGTTCACGTTGATGAAGAAGGGTTCGTCCGGTGCTTTGGCAGCCTCGTCCAGAAAGCCCAGTGCCGCTTTCTCGACGTAGCCGTCGAAGAACGGAATGCCGACAACGCCCTCCTTACCGTCGATCATGGGTGTGTCGACGTATTGGCCATTGACCTTGAATTCTTCGGTCACTGGTCCTCCTGCCTTGGCGGACAAAGCCCCCTTGGTCACCTTCTGGAACATCTCCCGCAGCTTCGGATCCATGTCCGGGAACCAGGTGGGATCGGCATACGTATAGGCATTCAAATGGTAGAGGCCGGCGTACCGCATCTCATCATAACCCTGCGCAGTCGGTAGGGCGTAGTCCGCTTCGCCGAGATGCCATTTGCCGGTGAAATAGGTGTGATAGCCGCCACGTTTCAGCACCGATGCAAGTGTCCATTCGGCCGCGGGCAAGCCACCGCCCTGACCTTGAAAGGCGACAGTCGTCATGCCGCTGCGGTTTGGAATTCGCCCCGTCTGCATGGCCGCACGGCCGGGCGTGCAACTCGGCTGGGCGTAGAAGGAGAAGAAGGTCATGCCGTCTTCAGCAAGCTTGTCGATGTTCGGGGTAGGCATCCCGCGACCTTCACCTCCGCCATAGGGGCCGAGATCACCGTAGCCGGTATCATCCGAAACGATGAACAGGATGTTGGGTTTTCGTTGGGAGTCCTGCGCTTGCAGGGGCGAGGCCGCACACCAAAGAATGGTGGATGAAGCCAGTGCTCCGATGCAGCGGATAAGGATTCTGCTGTTCATTTCAAATCCCTCCGTTGACGTTCTTGAGTGACGAAGCCGCGCGGCAAAGGCCTGCGATTGCATGCGTCGCTTCAACTAGACTGCTTTGAAAACGAAGATCCTGCCGGAACTGTCTCCGGCGGGTTGCGAAACCGGCCGCATCTCTGCCCCGGCGTGCTGAACCCTAGCGAATGCTGCCTTCTCTCGATATTGTACTTTAGGGAATCTTCATGTGTGGCAATCGACAGTAGTGATGCGCAGATGACGACGCAGCGGGAAGCTGTTATTGTCCCCCGGCTTTGGGGGGAAAGCGGATGGGCTTGGGCGAATGGTCGGGTCGATTATGCTGCGCTGCCTTTTTGTTGGCGGTCGTCGCCCTGACTGTGTCCAGTCGTCAGGCCGCGGCCTCCGACACCTCTATCGCCATCATCGACCGGGTTCCCCGCGTCCTCGTCCTCTTTCCCTATGATGAGAGGATCGCGGCGACGACCGCTGCCGGAGAGGCGCTGCGGAGCCGCTTGCTGGAGGCGACAAACGGCAAGATCGACCTGTTTTCCGAGTTCCTGGATCTCTCGCGGTTTCCGGAAGGTGACCACGTCGCGCGCATGGCGCGCTATCTGGGCGAGAAATACGCGGCGCGCCGCCCGGACGTGGTCGTGGCCCTAGGCCGGGAATCGACGAGCTTCTTCGTCGCGAACCGCGGCACGATCGCTCCAGGCGCAAAAATCGTCGCCGCCGGTTTCGGCACCGCCACCGCCGAGAAGATCGACTTGCCCGATGACGTTATCGGAGCCTTCTCGACCTTCGACATTCTGAAGACGGCTGAGATGGCCCGCGGCCTGCAGCCCGATGCGCGCCACCTCTACGTCGTCGGTGGCTCTTCCGAGTTCGACCGGAGCTGGCTGACGACGGCCCGCGCGGATTTGAAACAGTTCTCCAAATCCTATGATACGACGACCTATCTGGAAGATCTGACGATCGACGAATTGGTCGAACGTGCTTCCCGCGTACCGCCCGACAGCATCATCCTGGCATTGACGGTCTTTAAGGATCGGGCAGGGCGCAACTTCATTCCGCGCGACGCGATCAGACAGATCGCGTCGACGGCCAGCGCGCCTGTCTACGGCCCTTATCAGACCTACATCGATCATGGCGTCGTCGGCGGCAATACCGTCACATTCGAAGCGCTCGGCCGGACCGTCGGTGACCTCGTCATCGATGCGATTGCCGGCAAGCCGGTATCCGATCTCGAAGCGCCACAGACCTATGTCGCCGATGCCCGGCAACTCAAGCGCTGGGGGCTCGCCGAAAAGGATCTGCCGCCGGGCACGATCCAGATGCACAAGGAGAGGAGTCTCTGGGAGGAACATTGGATCGTGTTGGTGGCGGGGGGCGGCCTCGTGCTGGCGCAGGCCAGCATCATCTCGGTGCTTCTGCTCGAGAGGAGGCGCCGCCGCGACGCCGAGCGCAGCTCGCAGCTTCACCTGCTTGAAGCTGTCCATCTCAACCAGTCCGCGACGGCCGGCGCACTATCCTCGTCGATCGCTCACGAACTGAACCAGCCGCTATCGGCCATCCGAAACAACGCTGAGGCTGCCTCGGTGCTGCTGCGGAGTGCAAACCCGGATCACGGGCTGATCCAGCAGATTCTTCTCGACATCCAGGAGGACGATCAACGCGCAGGCGATATTATCAGCCGGATGAGAGGGTTGCTCAAGAAGAGAAGCGAGATCGATTGGCAGGAGTTCGATCTGAACGATGTCACATCGAGCGCAATCCACATCATTCACGGCGAGGCGGACCGGCGCGGAATTACGCTGACCTCAACCCAGCCGCCCGGTGAACTGCCGGTGCGTGCCGACAAGGTTCACGTGCAGCAGGTCATTCTCAATCTCGCGACCAACGCGATGGACGCCATGCTGGACGCCGTTCCGGCCGGGAGAACTCTTACCTTCGCGACGGGACTGGCGAACGAGAAGGCGGAGCTGCGGGTCTCCGACACCGGAGACGGCATTCCGGAAGAGAGGCTGATCCGCATATTCGAACCGTTCTATACCACCAAGCAGGCGGGGACGGGGCTGGGTCTGTCCATAGCCCGCGCCATTCTCGAGACCTATGGCGGTACCATCCGTGCCGACAACCGCCCCGAGGGAGGCGCGGTCTTTCGCGTGGCCCTGCCTCTCGCCCACCGGGAGGAGCAATCGAGATGAAACCGGTTGTCCATATCGTCGATGACGACAAATCCTACCGGACGGCGACCGCAAGGCTGCTTTCCGCAAACGGCCTTAGGGTCGAAGCCTATGAATCCGGAGATCAGTTTCTTTCCCGACTTTCCGCTTGCGAGCCGGGCTGCGTTCTTCTCGACCTCCAGATGCCTGGCCAATCCGGCCTGCAGATCCAACGCCGGCTGTGCGAGCTGGCGCCGCTATTTCCGGTCGTGTTCCTGACGGGGGAAGGAGACATCAAGGCAAGCGTCGAGGCGATGAAGGCGGGCGCCAAGGATTTTTTGGAGAAAAGTTCGACCGCGGCGACATTGATGGGGGCGATCGATCGCGCTCTTATGCAATATGAAAGACAGCGGGCCGAACACGACCGTCTCCAGGGCCAGCGGGCGCTGGTGGCGGGGCTTAGCCCGCGCGAGGCCGAAGTGTTCCGCTTCCTCATTCGCGGCCGTCTCAACAAGCAGATCGCTTATGCACTCGGAATATCGGAGCGGACGGTGAAGGTGCATCGCCATCAGGTCATGGAAAAGCTCGGCGTGCGCTCGCTGGCCGAGGTCGTGTCGATCGCCGCGAATATCGGTCTGATCGAGGAGGATACGGCATCGCCGGTGGGGTGATCCAATGTCCTTCCCCTTAGGACAATATCAATCGACCTCCATGCGGCCTAATTTGACCGGTAACCGTTAGTCTCTCACAGGTTCGAAAGAGGGGGCATGAGGTGGAGAACCTTCGCCGCACGGTCGCTGTCGTCGACGATGACGCAAGCCTGCGGCGCAGCCTGGGGCGGCTGCTCAACGCCTACGGTTTTCTGGCCATGGAGTTTGCATCCGCCGAGGCCTTTCTCGCTCGCGATCCCAAAGCGGCGATAGACTGTCTTGTCCTTGATATCGACCTCGGTGGCATGTCCGGCATCGATCTGCAACGCAGGCTGAAGGCCGACGGGACAACCCTTCCAGTGATTTTCATCACGGCACTGGAAACCGCCTCCGTGAAGGCAGAGGCGGAAAAGGTGGGATGCGTTGCTTATCTGCAGAAGCAGTTTTCCGGAGCCGCGCTGATTGCGGCCATCGACAAAGCATTGGGATTGTGACCTGAGAGCCGGAGACCATGCGCTCTCCAGCACGGCGGTCGGCGTCGCATCGGCGGCAGAGTTGCCGACCTTATGACCTCAAAAATACCATTATAATTAACAAGTTAACATGCTCAAACCAAGAAAATTGCCGATGTTGATTGCCGATCTTTGAAATTAGCAATTTGAATCTTTAGACATCTATGATGCGGCCGCCCGTGAATTTACAGGCGGCCATTGAGCGTGCTGACAGCTTGGCGCCTAAAGTGCCCTGCTCAGGGCAAAGCACCCCGACCCTCCCTTAAGTGCAATAGCGCGGGACCGTATTTGCGCTAAATTTTTGGAAGCAGCCAAACAGCCGATAACGTGAACGGGAGCGCCACGATGAGCAGCAAGAGCAACCGGCAAGGTTACAACGCCACCCGTCGCCAAATCCTGCTGGCCGGCGGTTCGGCAATCGCTTTAACGGCATTCTGTCCGATCGCCAGCATCCCGGCGCTTGCCCAGGCAGGAGCAAGGAAACCGAACATCCTTGTGATCTTCGGCGATGACATCGGCTGGTGGAACACCAGCGCTTACAACCGCGGGCAGATGGGGTACCGAACGCCAAACATTGACCGTATCGCCGATGAAGGTGCGATGTTCACCGATCTCTACGCTCAGCAATCCTGCACCGCGGGGCGAGCGGCTTTCATCACAGGCCAAAGCTGTTTTCGCACGGGGCTGCTAAAAGTCGGGCTTCCCGGAGCCAAGGAGGGTCTGTCTGAGAAGGATCCGACAATCGCCGAACTGCTCAAGCCACAAGGGTACGTTACCGGCCAGTTCGGCAAGAACCATCTCGGCGATCGCAACGAATTTCTGCCAACGGTCCATGGCTTCGATGAATTCTTTGGCAACCTCTATCACCTCAATGCCGAAGAAGAACCGGAGAACCCCGATTACCCGAAGGATCCACAGTTTCTCGCGAAATTCGGACCGCGTGGCGTGCTGAAATGCAAAGCAAGCGAGACAGACGATCCGACCGAGGATCCGCGTTTCGGAAGAGTGGGCAAGCAGACGATTGAGGATACGGGACCGCTCAATAGAAAACGCATGGAAACCGTTGATGAGGAATTCCTAGGCGCTGCCAAGGACTTCATCGACCGCAGCGCCAAAGCCGACAAACCGTTCTTTTGCTGGTTCAACTCGACCCGGATGCATATCTACACGCATCTTAAGGCTGAGTCGGAAGGCAAAACGGGGTTGGGCATCGTTGCCGACGGCATGGCCGAATTTGACGGTATGGTTGGCCAGCTGCTCGACCAGCTCGATGATCTTGGAATCGCCGAAAACACCATTGTTGTCTGGACGACCGATAACGGTGCAGAGGTGTTCTCCTGGCCTGACGGGGGCACAACGCCATTCCATGGCGAGAAGAATACGAATTGGGAGGGGGGCTACCGCGTGCCCGGGATGGTGCGCTGGCCGGGCGTTGTTAAACCGGGAACCGAGATTAACGAGATTGTCTCCCACGAGGACTGGCTGCCGACCTTGGTTGCGGCAGCCGGCGAGCCGGACATCGCAGCCAAGCTTCTAAACGGCTATGAAGCGGTCGGCAAGACATTCAACGTGCATCTTGACGGCTACAATCAACGCAAACTGCTTGACGGCACAGGGCCTGGCGCGCGCAAGGAGTATTTTTACTGGACTGATGACGGAAGCCTGGCAGGATTGCGCTACGACCGCTGGAAGCTGGTGTTCATGGAACAACGAGCAGAAGGGTTGGACGTGTGGCAGGATCCTCTGATCACACTGAGATTTCCGAAGTTAATCGACCTGCGCGCCGATCCGTTCGAAATAGCCCAGCATGCAGCGGGAGACTACGCACGATGGCGCGTCGAACATGCCTTCGCGCTGGTTCCGGCCCAGGCATACGTGGCCAAACATCTTCAAACCTATGTCAAATATCCGCCCCGCCAGGCGCCGGGAAGTTTCTCGATGGACAATGTGCTTGATAAACTCCAACGGGGTGGCGGACAGTGATCACGCTTTGAAGAAGGCAATGATGCGCCGTTAAATTCGGATCGGAAAAGATCAATGATCGCGAATGAGAACAGGCAAACAACGACCATTCTCCAGCGAGCGAGGCACGAGATAAAGGAGTATGCCTTCCTCTGCCCCTATCTCTATGTCTGTTTCGCGGCTATCCTCCTCTACAAAATGGCAGTGCTCGGTGGTCAGGGTGTGGAATTTCTTGTGTTCGGTATACCCGCGCTCAAGGCCCTCATTCTCGGAAAGTTCATCCTGCTCGGTCATACGATCCGGCTGGGAGAGAGGTCCGGCGGTTCGAGACTCGTCGGCGTCGTGGCATATAAGGCGGCACTCTATCTTTCGCTGATCCTCGTCATGTCGCTCGCCGAAGAGTGCGTCGTTGGGTTCCTCCATGGCCGGACGATCTCGGTTGTGATCACAGGTATGGCCGGCAGGTTACCCGAACTCCTGGCCATGAGCGCGATCATGCTACTGATCTTGATCCCTTATCTGGCTTCGAGGGAACTCGGAGTGGCGCTCGGCAAAGGAAGGCTTTGGGGTCTGTTCTTTGAGCATCGCGAGGTGCGGTAGGTGCAAACAACGATTGGCGAAGACGAATTCTCGTCCGTGTTGATGAAGGCACACAGCACGGCGGCGATCGAGTGAAGGTCTCCGCGAATGAATGATCAGGGAAGGTCGAACGCAAGGCGACGCCATGGTGGAACCACGGATTGCGAAAGCGCGTGCGAGCGGTGGTATGTCATGGATCCCCGGCGGCGATTTCCTGATGGGCTCGGATCGCCACTATGCGGAGGAAGCCCCGGCACACAGGGTTCGCGTCGACGGTTTCTGGATGGACACATGCCCGGTGACGAACTGGGCGTTTTCCGCCTTTGTCGAGGCGACCGGCTATGTCACCACGGCGGAGCGGCCGGCCAACCCGGCGGATTATCCGGGTGCGATCATGGAGATGCTGGCACCAGCATCGGTCGTTTTCATCAAGCCGAAGTCGCCCGTTGATCTCACGAACCACTACAACTGGTGGAAATATGTGCGCGGAGCGAACTGGCGCCATCCGCGAGGACCGGCAAGCTCGATCAAGGGGTTATTGGAGCACCCCGTTGTCCACGTCGCCTTCGAGGACGCGAAAGCCTATGCGGCCTGGGCCGGCAAGGAACTGCCGACCGAAGCGGAATGGGAGTTTGCCGCACGCGGCGGGCTTGAGGCGGCGGACTATGTCTGGGGCGGGGAAATGTTACCCGGCGGCCGGCATTTGGCCAACACCTGGCAGGGCGAGTTTCCCGTCCAGAACAGTCGGGAAGACGGTTTCGAGGGGACATCTCCCGTGGGGAGTTTTCCGGCCAACGGCTATGGTCTATTCGATATGGCCGGCAATGTCTGGGAATGGACGACCGACTGGTATCAAGAACATGGCATGATCGACAGCCCGTGCTGCACGATCTCGAATCCCGTCGGCGCTGAACTCTCCAACAGCCATGATCCGCGCCAACCGCAAATCAGCATTCCACGCAAGGTCATGAAAGGCGGTTCACATCTTTGCGCACCCAATTATTGCCGCCGCTACCGGCCGGCCGCGCGCATGGCGCAACCCGTCGACACAGCAACTTGCCATCTGGGCTTCCGATGTATTGCCCGCGGATGATTCATGAACATTCTGCCGGATGATGTCCAAGTAGCGCATCCAGGCTCTCAGCCGAATCGGGAAGGGGTATCGTCGAGGCAGGCCGCGCGACTTTCAAGTGACAACAGAACCCAGGTCAAAGTGAAATCGGCGGCCGGATTTCGAAAGGTTTAAACTTCGCCGTTCGAATCCGCCCTCAGCTTGACCTCCACGAGTGAGCGCCCGACCCTTCCGCGTCGATCCCCGATGGCGGGTGCGGCCCAAGGCGCTCGGTTAGGTTCTGGAGGAGCGTGTCTCGAGCGGAGTTTTGAACGAGATCGATCGCAAGGGTCAGGGCGCGGCGGCCTTCGTTGCTATCGATCTCACAGTGGTTCTTCGTGCACCACCGCCGAACCGCGGTGATGACGATATCAATGTCTTGATCGGACAAGGTAATGAGGGACTGAAGCATGTCGATGCCTCCAAGATCCGATAGGAGCAGCCCGCGGTCATGCCAAGGGATGAAATCGGATTCGCTAGTGATGAGCAGTGGACGTCGCTGCGTTGATCTCAAGCGAATGAGGGCTGTCAAACCGAGTGATCAGCAGCGTGACCAGTTCCTCCGGCGTCCTATGTCCTTGGCTAAAAAGATCGACAGCCGCGCTGCAGAGCAATTCCGTAGCTTGTTCCGTCGGCGTGACGCGGTTATGCCGGTACCAGGTTCGAACCGCCTCCGTAAGCACGTTCACGTCTTTCGTCTGGAGCGAGAGATTGAGATCGATCATATCATCCTCCTACGCGTCGCCGCTCCAGATTAATCTTGAGTTGAAGCTCGCGTTGAAAACTTAATCCATTGGCACCTCGTCGCCAACCATCAGTGCGGTTGCGCACAGTGGCCGGAAGGGCATCGGCGCCGATGACGAAGGCATGCCCAATGCTGTTGATCTGAACGCCGCGGACCGGCAAGATAGGCGACTTGTCCTTCCGGGCTTTGAAGGATTTCGAATGCCACGCTTCTACTTCAACATTCTGTCTGAAGCAGGATCGCTCGACGACTGGGAAGGAACCGAGCTTGCCGATTTGGATGCCGCTCGCGTTGAAGCGGTGCGTGATGCGCGGGCATTGATGAGCAGTGCCGTGCTGCTTGGATATGACATTTCGTCAAGAAGCGTCGAGATCAGAAACGAAACAGGCGATATCCTGCTCGTGTTGCCCTTTTCGGAAGCGGTGAAGCCAATGGGCTGATCTACCTGGCGCGGAGCGGAAGACCCAGCAACTTCTCGTATTCGCGCTCCGGCACTCCATAACAGCCACCGGCGATTTCGATTAGTTTTTCCCTGTCCAATATTCTAACGTTTCCGCGGGTCGATCGGATCGCGTGGACGCCCTCAAGGACGTGTAGTTCGTTGGTGACGCCCGAACGGCGGACGCCGAGCATCAATGCCAGAAATTCATGGGTAATGGCCAGGTCATTGCCTTCGAGGCGGTCGTGACACATCAGGATCCACCGAGCGAGCCGTTCATGCATATTGTAGCGGGCGTTGGCGAGCGCCGAATGGGCGAGCTGCAGCACGGTTGTGTGGACATAGCGAAGGAAGAAATCCTTCATCTCGGGATCATCGGCGATCGCGCGCTGAAACGTCTCCATCGGCACCATAATTCCCGAGCCTGCGACCTGCATGAACGTGCGCGTGGGGGTGGTCTCTACCGCCAGGACGACGTGCATGCCGGATGCGCCTTCGGGTCCGATGTGGCCAATTTCCACCACTTCTTCGTCGATGCTGCTGACAACCATGGATGCCAGGCCCCTTTCCAGGAAACAAACATGCGTGGTCGGCACGTCGTTATCGACAAGAGCATGCCGTAATGGCAGCTCGACGCGCTCCATCCCTTCCGACAGGCGTGCGAAGCGGTCAGCGCTCAACTTTTTCAGCAGGGTATTTGCAACGGTCGATTGGTCGAAGTGGGGCATGGCAGCTCCGCATAGGGAGCTTGGATGTCAAGCCAAACGCCTGTGGGTGTGGTGAAAAACTACGGGACGGCCGTCGGTTTGACCAGAGGTCCCGAGGAAGTGTGCGTTTATGACAAAACCGCACATAAGCCACTGAAATCCTTGATGTGCAGTGGCGATAGGCCGGCAACGATGTTTGGTGCCGACCAACAGACCATAGCACATTTCGCCTCGGCATGCGCGCTCATTGCGAAAGGATTAATGATGGAAACAATTCGCCTCTTTCAGACCGCCGATAGCCATCAAACTGGGATCGTCATAAGTAGCGAAGGCGGGGACACGTCCATGGGCGTACCGGGATGACGCCTTGATAGGGTCGGTCACCGCGTTGAGGGTGCCGCTCACGCCATTCCAAGGCGTCGACGCCTTCTAGGCAGCGGGGCGAGCCAGGGTCGATGAATCATGGACGGCGGCGACGCCGGGCGTAAAAACGTGCTTCAGGGACGTTTCGAATGCAGCGGTGCCTTGAATCCCGAGGTCGCGTTGCCGATTTGCGCGAGGACCGACATGATGCAATGGGAGCTCGACGGCGGCATGACCGAGGTTCAACGACGAGGTTTTCTGACGAGGCTAACGGCCTATGAGCCGCTGACGCTGATTATGCTGGCATCCATCGCGGGAGGCTTGTTCGTGCTGCAGCGATTGACGAGCGAGGTTCTTGAGGGCGAGACGTTCCGCTTCGACGACGCGATCCTGCTGGCGTTGCGACGGCCTGGCGAACTTGCCCTGCCGATCGGGCCCGGCTGGCTGACGCATGCCATCGGCGACATAACCAGCCTAGGCGGCATTACCGTTCTCTCGCTGATGACGGTTCTCGTGACCGTCTATCTTCTGCTCGACCGGCGTTGGCCGATCGCGATCTTCGTCTTTTCCTCGGTGCTGACCGGCTGGCTGGCGAGCACGCTCTTGAAGATCCTCGTCGCCCGGCCGCGCCCCGATATCGTGCCGCACCTGGTCGAGGTGAGCGATCTCAGCTTTCCCTCCGGACACGCGATGGTCTCGGCGGTGACCTATCTGACGCTTGGGGCGCTGCTGGCCCGGACACAGCGCTACCGGTCGACGCGGATCTTCGTCATGGGCGTCGGCGTCTTCCTCGCCGTCATCATCGGTTTGAGCCGGATCTACCTCGGCGTTCACTATCCCACGGACGTCTTGGCTGGATGGTGCGCCGGTGCACTCTGGGCGCTCGGCTGCTGGCTGATTTCGAAGCGCTTTGTTCCGAGCCGCGCTCCAGATGATGTCGGCGAAGCCGGAAAACGGTAAGAGGAGACAGCAGTTCAGGCTGATACGTGATTTCCGCCGGCATAACGGACAAGAACCATGACAACTTTGACAACGATCACCTCGACGGTCACGGCCGCGTTTCTCGGCTCCTTCGTCGAGGTCGTTGAAGCCTTCACCATCATCCTCGCCGTCGGCGTCACGCAGAGCTGGCGTCCGGCCCTCATCGGCACCGGTCTTGCACTCGCCCTTCTCGCCCTTCTCGTGCTGGCGCTCGGTCCGCTGCTCGGCCTCATTCCGATCGAGCTGATGCAGTTCGTCATCGGGACGCTGCTCGTTCTGTTCGGCCTGCGCTGGTTGCGCAAGGCGATCTTGCGGGCCTCGGGCTTCATCGCGCTGCACGACGAGGACAAGGCCTTTGCGGCCGAGACCGACAGCCTGCGGCGCCAATCCGCCGAGCGCCGTGCCAATTTCCTGGCAGGGACCGCGGCTTTCAAGGCGGTTCTGCTCGAGGGGATCGAAGTGGTGTTCATCGTCATCGCCACCGGCGCCGGACACGGCATGATCGGTTATGCCAGCCTTGGGGCCGCCGCCGCCTGCCTGCTGGTGCTGATCATCGGCATCTTCGTGCACAAACCGCTCTCTGCGGTCCCAGAGAACAGCCTCAAATTCGTCGTCGGGCTGCTGCTCAGCGCCTTCGGCATATTCTGGGTCGGCGAGGGCGTCGGCGCCGACTGGCCGGGCGCCGATCTTTCGCTTCTGGCGATCCTCGCCGTGCTCGCCGTCTTTTCCTTCGCCGCAGTCCGGGTGCTGCGCCACTACTCCAACGCCCATGCCGAGGTCGCCGCATGATGAATATTCTTAACATCGCGCTCAAGGAGTTCTTCGGCATGTTCATCGACGACGGCGCCCTGGCGCTGTTGGCGCTGCTATTGATCGCCGCCGTCGGCGTGCTGGTGAAATTCGCGCATGTCGACGCGCTGCTCGGCGCTACACTGCTTCTCGTCGGCTGTCTGATGGTCCTCGCCGAGAGCGTGGCACGCGCGGCGCGGAAGAGGTTTCAGCGGAAATAGCCTCGGAACGCTATTGCGGCACCTTGAACAGGTGGCTGATGCGCGTCACCAGCCGAGGAGGTGCGCAAGCTAAGGTTCATTAGGCAGTCTCGCCGGTCACTCCTATGCTCTCCGATCGCGATAGGTCGTTGGCGGCGGAAGCGCTTCGTGGGCTTGAGCCAGTGTTTCGAGCCACGTTGCCAGAACATTCGGAATTTCTTCGTTGCCGGCCTCCATTGATTCAATCCACGACAGCTCGCATTGCAGTGCCGAGGCAATGTTGATTGGCGTCCACCGGATATGCAGCAGGCACTCGGAGAAACGTTCTGAGGTCATGATGAGCCCATCAATTGTCGCCGGCGTCAGTGTGCCACAGAATGGTGACGGGACCAAACCCCGCACCGAACTGTGAGAACGGAGTTTGGCGGGCGCTGTCAAGAAGGCCTTTTGGACCTCGATCGGCGGAGCAACGTCGCACGGCGACCCTCAATTTTCCTCTATTCAGCCGTCCGCCTTGCGCGTCGTTCTCTCGCGGGAGCGCCTCCTCAAGAGCTTGGATCGGATACGCAACTGGCCAAAGGGTGTCAGGCTCTCGCCGAGAACGACATGGGCGTTGAACTCAGGCATCAGAATGAAGCGCCGTCTGGATCAACGACATCCGGATCCTCCTGTGCCGTCTTACCCTTGGCCCTCTGCCTGCGCAGCGTAGTCGCAAAAGACCGTCCGCGACGTGGCTGGCGTTCGGCGGTCAACGCCAGACCCAGATCGTCTTTCCGGATGTCGACCAGGTCGGCCAACCGGTCGACGAGGCCAAGCACAACGAGAACATCGGCGAGCGTGCCGATCCCGACACCAGGATCTCCCTTTTCCAAGCGCGCGACGGTGCTCGGCGACGTGCCCGCCCGCACCGCCAGATCGACCACGGCCATGCTGCGCCGCAAACGAGCGCCGCGGACGTCGTGTCCGAGCCTTTGGAGGGCAGGTTTCGATTTGGGCGATCCCATGGCAGTCGTCCCAGATATGGCAGATAAAGTTACTTATAATGTCATATATGATGAGTTGATTGTTTCTACAAGCGCGTTGCGCGATAGACGTCCTGTCAACTACCAGCCCGATAGTCCATGGCTTCTAAAAGGGGTGAGCGCTCAAGATGAGTCCAACTGAAGGGGTCCCCGCTTTTTCTCAGTGAGGCGCCTAGCGCCTTGCCAACCTCCTGCCGGGCCGCTCTGGGCGAAACGTAGCAAGCCATCAGCTCCTCGTTCGCCGGGACGGAGTGAACCTCATTCTCGGGGTTCGCATTGAAGCGGATATGATCCCAGCTGTAAAAGGCCTCGGGCGACCATTGCCCTGGAACGCTACTGCGGCACCTGGAACAGATGACGGATGCGCGTCACCAGCGAGGTCATCGAGCCACCGTTCAGCGTGGCGCCGTCGGCCGCGAAGGAATGCTGGCCGGTCTCGATGCGGCGCGACAAAGTGGCGGCAAGCTCTTCGGCGATGCCGGGCCGGTCGTGCAGCAGCGGCGTCAGGCTTGCCTGGGCAATCTCGTAGACGACGACGAAGGTCAACGCCCGCAGGCTGGCGGCCTCGCCGACGCCAATCAGCAGCCCGCTTTCGCCGAAATAATCGCCCGGCGCCAGCCGGCCGAGTTCGATTTCCTTGTGGCCCTCCCTCCGTGTGGCGACGAGGGCGCCGCTGCGCACGATCATCAGCGATGCGACCGTATCGCCCTGCTCGATGAGGATGGCATCCTTCTTGTAGGTCCGCCGCGTCATCGAGGCTGCGAGCGTTTCCTTCTCGTCCTCGGTCAGTGAGGAAAACAGCGGGATGGCGTCGAGAAGCTTGAGCGGCGTCGGCCGGTGCGGCTTTGCCAGCTCCTCCGGCTGCAATTGCTCGGGCGGTGGGCCGGCGGCGTCGAGCGGTCGCGCCAAGGTGAGACCCGCGGCTTTGACATGGCGGTAGATCAGGTCGAATATTTCGTTTTTCGCCGGCCCCGCCTGGCCGATGTCCCGGACGCGGAAGTAGAGCTCCACCTCGATTGCGTCCGACGTCAGTGATTTGATCTGCACGCCGGGTTTCGGCTCGGTCAGGATCAAGTCGCTGCTCAAGAGCACGGCGCGCATGACGTCGATGATCGCCGACGGCCCGATTGTCGGCACGACGCGGACCGTCAGCGTCGCGCCGTGACTGCGGTCAGGACTACTGAGATTGGTCAGCCCGACCTTGGCCAGAAAACTATTGGGCAGGACGACGAGGTCGTTCGAGCCGTTCAGCAGATGGGTGGAGCGCCAGTTGGTTTCGACGACACGGCCTTCGACGCCGTCATTCAGCACGATCCAGTCGCCGATCGCGTAGGGCCGGCCGAGGTTGAGCGCTATGCCGGAAAAGACGTCGCTCAGGGTGCTCTGCATCGCCAGACCGAGAATGACGGCAAGGACGCCAGACGTGGCGATCAGCGTGCCGACGGGAAAGCTGAAGACATAGGCGACCACCGAGAGGATCGCGCCGAGATAGATCAGGCCGATGACCAGATCCTGAACGAGGCGGCCTTCGCGCGGTTGGCGCTCGAAGATCAGGAAGACGCGGACGAAGGCGATCAATGCCCAGGCCGCGTTGATCCACCAGACAACCTTGGCAAGGGCGATGAAGACGCGTTCGAAGGTCGATGCCGTTGTCGGCCCGACCTGGTAGGGCACGATGTCATGATAGAGCAGCAGGACGGTTAGCGCCGCGAAGAAGAATACCTGGCCGGCGAGCCTCCAGCTCGGGAAGGGCCGAAGCGCTATGCGCGTGACGATCGCGCCGACCACGGCCAGCGTCCCGGCCTGGACGACAGGATCGGCAAGCACTCCGGACCATGTGAGAGTTTCAAGCATCGATTGTCCACTTGCCAGAGCATGATGCCGAAAAGGGTGAGCGAATTTCGGACGACATCATGCCTCACTATCGAATTCTACACGCGTCATGATCTATCAGATTCGCTTATTGACGAAACGCCGGGTACGCGGCGGGTGCGTGACATCCCTGTGACGTCGGGACCGATTTCGTAAGATGTAACATCTGTGATGATGGGTGTATCCATTAACGAGCTGAAGCCGGGAGCGGCACCGCCTGCCTCTCGACTGGCTGCTTGAAGCAATCCATACCGGTGCATTTTTAACGATCTGCGCGCAGAGGGATTAACCAGCTATTCAACCAGGGCTTGCGATTGGTCGCGGGATTCGTATCTGATGGCGGATGCCGACCCACCGCTCATTTTCGCCCAGATATACAACCAGGACACGGGCCCGCCCACGGTTCACGATGGAGGCGTTCTATCTCGCGATCATCGGAGCAGGGGTCGCCGGATATCTTGGCGTCGAAGCAGCGGGTGCTTCATTCGCCAATCATGGCGTCGGATGCACGATCAAAGGCAATGTGAGCATCGGCAGCCACGAGCGCATCTACCATCTGCCAGGCCAAGAATACTACGAGAAGACCAACATTTCCCCTCGGTATGGCGAGAGGTGGTTTTGCTCGGAGGCTGAAGCCCGCGCTGCGGGCTGGCGTCGCGCAAGAAGATAAGCGTCGTCGAAATTGCGTCTATATTTTCTTAGCAGAGTGTCAGGCAGGGCTATTATTCTTTCCACAAGCGTATGGAGGTGATTATCGCAAATGTTGAAAAGATCAGCGTCTCGATGACGCCCCAACATGCCGAGCTGCTGCGCGACGCGGTCGCAGGCGGTGCCCATCCGCGAAGCGATGCGCGACTGGTCCGTCAATGGTAGAAGCGCGGTGGAGACATCGAGCTGCGTGGGATGTGGGCCGAGGGCAAGGCAAGCGAACTGCCTCGCCAGTCGATTTCGACGAGGCACTTAACACGGCAGGAACTGGAGGCTTGCCCGCGGACCTGGCGGTTAAGCTTCTCTAGACGCCGAAGGCACGAGCCAACCGGATGATGGCGCCCCGTTGCCTGGGGCGCCACAAGCGCTTGACTGCTAGGTGCGCGGCTTCAGATTTTCTGGGTCATAGATCGGCTTGTAGCCGACACCGACGACCTCGACCGGATAAGTCTCGGCGAAATACTCGACATTCAGCCTGCGTCCGACCTGGCAATGCGACCAGGGCAGATAGGCTAGCGCAATGTTCTTTCCGACCGTCGGGCCGTAGGCGACCGAGGTCGTGTAGGACCGACGGCCAAGCTCGTCGACCAGGACCTCGCCCGTGGCGGGATCGACAACCGGCATGTTGCCGATGGGATAACGCTTCACGCCCGACTTGTCGGTATTCTCGGTCATCACAAGCGTGCAGAGCATTGCCGGCTGGTGCTCGCGCGCCTTGTATTCCAGATGCTTGGCCTTGCCGCGGAAATCGGCTTCCTTGACCTTCGGACGGGCGAGATCGGCTTCGATCAGGTTGTACTGGGTCAGGAGGTCGCCGTTCTGCAGGCGCAGGCTCTTTTCCATGCGGCGCGAGTTCGCATAGGTTTCGACGCCGAAGGCCATGACGCCGGTCGCGCGCAGCGCGTCCCAGACGGCGAGGCCGTCTTCGTACTTCATGTGCAGTTCCCAGCCCTGCTCGCCGACATAGGAGATACGGAAGGCGGTGACGGGCTTACCCGCGATTTCGATCGGCTTGATCGCCGCGAAGGCGAAGTTTTCCTGATCGAGCCCGGCCGGATCGGCGACAGTCTTCTTCAGCGTGTCGCGCGCGTTCGGACCCCAGATGCCGATCGTCACGAATTTTTCCGAGACGTCGGTGATGATCACGTCGAGGCCGCGGTCTTCGGCGACCCGCTTCATGTAGTGCAGGTCGCGCGGGCCGGCATCGGCGCCGTTGACGAGACGGCAGCGATCGGCCATGCGGAAGACGGTGAAGTCAGCGCGCACCATGCCTTCGTCGTCGAGGAAGTGGGTGTAAACGCCCTTGCCGATGTTGCCATCGCCACCGATCTTGGCGGCGCACAGCCATTCCATCAGTTCGACATGGTCAGGTCCCTCGATATCGACCATGTGGAAGTGGCTGAGATTGACGATGCCGCAATCGTCGCTCATCGCCAGATGCTCGGCATTCGACACGCGCCAGAAGTGGCGACTGTCCCATTCATTCTCGCGAACCGGGACGCGGTCGGCGTATTTCTCCAGAAGGTGTTCGTTGGCGGCGTAGCCGTGCGCGCGCTCCCAGCCGCCAAGTTCCATGAAATACCCGCCTAGCTCTTTCTCGCGCTCGTAGAAGGGCGAGCGCTTGGCGTTGCGGCCGGATGCATAGGGTTCCCGGGTGTGAACAGCCGGAAAATAGATCTTCTGGGCGGCTTCGTAGCAGCGGCCCTCGATGAACTCTTCCGTCAACTGATGCGGGTAGAAGCGGGCATAGTCGATGCTGTTGTGATCGATCTCGGTACGGCCATCGGTCATCCAGTCGGCGATCAGCTTGCCGTAGCCCGGGCCGTCCTTGACCCAGATGGCAACGCAGTACCAGAGACCGCGCACCTTCTGGCTCTCGCCGCAGGATGCGCCGCCGCCTGCCGATACTTGCAGCAGGCCGTTGAAGGAGTGACCTTCGTTATAGCCGAGCTCGCCGAGGATCGGCGTCAGTTCCATGGCACGCTCGAGCGGCTCGATGATCTGTTCCATCTCGAGGTCGCGCTGCGAAGGCGACAGGCGCGCCTCGTGTTTTTCGAGAATGTCGCGCGGGTGGCACATGCGCGGATTGGTGGCTTCGTAATAGCCCCACTCGATCTGGCCGCCCTCCGTCGTCGCCGGGTCGCCGGTATCGCGCATATAGGCGGAGTTACCCTGATCGCGCAGCAGCGGGAAGCCGATTTCCTTACCGGTGCCTTCGAATTCGTCATACGGACCGAAGAAGGTGAGCGGGTGGTCGACCGGCATGACCGGCAGGTCTTCGCCGACCATCTCCGCGATCAGGCGCGCCCAGAGGCCGGCGCAGACGATGACGTGGTCGGCCATGATCGTGCCGCGATGGGTGACGACTCCCTTGATGCGACCGCCTTCGACGATCAGCGACTTCGCCGGCGTGTTGCCGAACACCTTAAGCTTGCCGGCCTTTTCGGCGGCATCGACCAGCTTGCCGGCAACGGTTTGCGAGCGGGGAATGACGAGGCCGGCATCCGGATCGTAAAGGCCGCCCATCACCTGATCTTCCTCGATCAGCGGGAACTTCTCCTTGATCTCGGAAGGGCTGACATAATGAGCGCGGGTGCCGAAAGCGCGTGCCGAGGATAGCTTGCGCTTGATTTCCTCCATCCAGCTATCGTCGCCGGTGCGGGCCACTTCGAGGCCGCCGATGCGGGCGTAATGGCCCATCTTCTCGTAGAAATCGATCGAATATTGCGTCGTCCAGACCGACAGATAGTCGTGGCTCGTGGTGTAACAGAAGTCCGAGGCATGGGCTGTCGAGCCGATATCGGTCGGTATGCCCGACTTATCGATGCCGACGATATCGTCCCATCCCCGCTCGACGAGATGATGGGCGATGGAGGCGCCGACGATGCCGCCGAGACCGATGATGACGACCTTCGCCTTTTCCGGAAATGCTGCCACGTGCTGTTCCTTCTATTTATCGCACGAATCAAAATACCCTAGCCGCGCTTGACGTACGCTTCGCGCGTGAGATGCAGGAGCCATGCCAGCCTCGCAAGAGGTGTCACATTTGCCGAAGCAGCGGAACCCCCAGACCGCTCAGCATGGAAGCTGCGATGAGGGTATTATGCATAAGGCTAATGATCGTCAGTGGTCCTACGCCGCCTAGTAACGGCGTAATTGCGCCAGTGCGCGTCGAGGCGGCGAGGCAACCGACAAACAGGAGCCGGCGCCCCGGCGATCCGTCTCGCATCGAACGACCTGAAAAAGACTGGTGAGCGTCGGATATGGCTGGCCATTGCAGACAGCCTATCCCCTCGCACGCCCCGGGGTCACGGCGCTGAAATCGCTGCAAGCCGGTCGATGTCGACCAGCACGATTTCTTCGGAAACAGGCTCGCGATTGTGCAGCCGGAACCATTCGGCGGCTTCCCGCACCCGATCTCCATGCGGCGACGGATAGGCGCCAAGTCCGAGAACCCATTCGCGCACGGTCTCGCGCTCCATCCGCCCGGCCCGGTATCGATCGCAGACGGTTTTCGCCGATGCGACCAGATCGTTGATGCTCTTCACGGAATATCCCTCAATGCACGGACGGCTCTTCATCTTCAAGAAACGATCGAATGCCGTCGCGGGCGACGACGGCTAGGAATTCGTCGAAGGCATCCCGGTCGGTCGGAAATGGCTCGTCCCAGCGGATCAGATCCTCCGCTTGCGTGACCACCTCCATCGACCAGTCTTCGTTGCTGCCGGACGTGCGGAAGATATCGACGAGCACGGTGATCCCGTCGTCGGTGAATTCTCCCGCCAGTTCGGAGTGTTCGAGCTTTTCTTTTTTCGCCATCATTCAGCCACCCGCACCGGGCGGTGCGTCGTTTTCGAGATATTCTTCATATTGAACCGTCTCGGTCTCATTCGTGTCGATCGAGGCATCGGCGCGTTTCGCCAGGCGAACGCCCGCACCCCCGCCATTTTCCGGGATGAAGATCACACCCGCGCCCTCCAGGGCGTGCTTCATATCCTGAAGCGTTCGTTCGTAGGGCGAGCGCTTTCCGGCCTCGAAATTAGCGATCGTCGCCTTTGCGACTTTCGAGGCCGATGAAAGCTCGTCCTGAGACCATGCCAAAAGGGCGCGAGCAGCGCGGCACTGAGCGGAAGATAGACACAAAACAATAACCTTGCATCAAAAGTGTGATTCAGCCTCGAGCAGATTATATTAAAAACGCAATGTCGATGCAAGCGATGAGCGCCCGGCGCCAGCGTAAACTGGGTTTTATTGTCTTTATTAGGTTTTAGACCTGCGCTCCGGGCTTACCATGCAACGTGCCCCACATTACCTCGCATCAAGAAGAACGTGCCCGGGCCGCATGCACTGGCGAAATCGGCATCTCTTACCTGGTGATCTCGATAGAACATGTTCCCATGCCCGGTGCCCGTCGTCAACGAACGGCCGCTACCACATTGCCCGTGGCGCGACCGTGTCCGGTCATCAAGCGAGAGTAGCGAGCAGTCCGTCTTGTCGGGCCTCCAGATGCCTACCTTTTTCATCTCGTAGGCGGGAATCACGCAAGCTAGCGGCTGCCCTGGCTTGCAAGGGTGGTTAGCTACTGTCAGGCGGCGAGAAGAAACAGTTCACGTCGTTTTCCGTCGGATGAAGGCAGATATGATATGGCCATCGCCGGAGGGGATTTCGTCCCCATACGGAATGAAGAACAGGTGTGGTTCCGTCACGAGGTGGTGGTCGCCGGCCTGCAGGAGGACGCAAAAGCCGCGGGGCCCTCGACTGATGTCCTGAGTGGGAATGGCCTCACAATCTCCAACCAAACCCTGAGCTTTGCAGCACGCCGGAGGATAGGTCCAGCCGCTCTTCGCTTCATGGGCGTCGGTTCGAACGATAGTGCAGATGGAGATCGCCCCAAGCGCGACCAGGAATACTGTTGATGTGGCGAGCGTCATTGCATGCCTCCTTGGAGGCAGCCCCTCGAAAAACGCCGGGAGGTTGCGCACTCATTACCAAAACGCGAGATCTTTCTCGACAGCTCGATTGCTGTTTTTGCTACCAGCCTGCGCCCGAAGGGCCGTCGCCGTGATGCGTAGAGGCACTCGGGAGGTGGATCGAACATCGGCGCAGTCATGGTACTCCTCGGCTGCGTGGAAGTGAAATCAGACTCCCGCCACGTGGCAAAAGGCATCCCTGCCGTCCTTCATGGCAACCCTCGGGGTGAGTAGGAGTGGAGACTCCGAAGCCCGCAAGTGCACCCCTATGCCATTCTTTCGACCTTCAGTACTCCACGCCCGTTCTCTCGAACGACAAGGTTGATTGACTGAATATTATTAAAGCCTAATTTAGCTTACCTTTATCACGCACCCGGGAGGTAACAATGCGTGAGCCGGATATGCAAAAACTCGATGCGCTTGTCGGTCGTCTTGTTGGCGACGTCGGCGCCGCCATGTCAGGTGCCTTGGTCGTGCTTGGCGACCAGGTCGGAATCTACAAGGCGATGGCCGACGGAACGCCGATGAGCGTCCAGGAGCTTGCCAAGAAGACGGGGATCAAGGAGCGCTATCTCAGGGAATGGCTGAGCGCCCAGGCGGCGGCCGACTATGTCGCTTACGATGAAAGGACCGATCGTTTCAGCCTGACGCCGGAGCAGGCGATGGTCTTTGGCGAGGAAAACAGCCCGGCCTTCTTCGTCGGCGCCTTCGAGGTCGTGCAATCCATGTGGATGGACGAGCCCAAGGTCGCCGACGCCTTCCGCACGGGGGAGGGTCTCGGCTGGCATGAGCATAGCACCTGCCTGTTTCGGGGAACCGAGCGGTTCTTCCGTCCGGGCTATAACAGCCATCTCGTCAATGAATGGATTCCGGCTCTTGGCGGGGTCGAGGAAAAGCTCAAGGCCGGCGCCAGTGTCGCCGATGTCGGCTGCGGTCATGGGGCATCGACCATCCTGATGGCGCAGGCTTATCCGGCCTCCCGCTTCACCGGCTTCGACTATCACGGCCCGTCGATCGAAAGGGCAAACGCCGCCGCCAAGGAAGCGGGTGTTTCCGACCGTGTGACCTTCGAGCAGGGCTCGGCGGCGGAATTTCCGGGGCGCGGCTACGACATGGTCGCCATGTTCGATTGCCTTCACGACATGGGCGATCCGGTCGGCGCCGGCCGGCATGTCAAGGACACGCTTGGGCCGAACGGCACGTGGCTCATCGTCGAGCCCTTTGCCCATGACCATCTCAAGGACAATCTCAATCCGGTCGGTCGCGTCTATTACGGCGCGTCGACGATGATCTGCACGCCAGCATCGCTCTCCCAGGAGGTTGGGCTCGGGCTCGGCGCCCAGGCGGGAGAAATGAAGCTTCGAAAGGTCGCGCTCGACGCCGGGTTCACGCATTTCCGTCGCGCCACGGAAACGCCGTTCAACATGGTGTTCGAAGTCCGGGCATGAAGCCAGGTCCCGCCGATCGGGACGAGCAGCTATCGCAGTTTTCCGATGCTGGCATACATGCCTGTCGTGCGGAATTCGGTGGGATTGGTGCCGTAGACGCGGCGGAAGACCTTGGAGAAATAGTTGGGGTCTTCGAACCCGCACATGATGGCGACTTCCTTGACCGGCAGGAAGTCGGCCTTGGTCAGAAGCTTGACGGCGCGCTGCAGGCGTTGCTGCAGCACGAATTCGGCCGGCGGCATGCCCTCGCTCTCGGCAAAGCTGCGCGAGAAATGCGCGCGGCTGAGGCCGACGATGCCGGCAAGCTCGCTGACCGGCAGCGGCTTTTCGAGGTTGGCGTTGATATGGTCGATCACCGGCTGCATCAGGCTGAGCTCGGCGGCGAAGGCCGGCGAGCCGAAGACGTCGTCGTAAAGCGCCATCGCCGCTTCATAGGCAATCGCCGAGGCGGCACCCGGCGACGTCGCGCCCTTGACCAGGCGCAGGCTGCAATCGGCGAGATGATCGATGGTCGAGGGCTGGAGCTTCAGCACCGGCCCGGCGGTCGACAGCACCATCTGGTGGATGCGCAGCGTTTCCTCGCCATTCATCGAGATCCAGAAATATTCCCATCGGTCGCCCTTCTCCAGCCAGTAGCGATGATTGTGCGGCACGAGAACGAGCAGCGTGTCGCCGCCTTGAAGGCGATAGTTGCGGTGCTGGTAGCGCAGCTGGCCGCTGCCGCTGATCGTGTGCTGCAGCACGGTGAAGGGGGTTTGGCCGCGCCGGCGGCCGTCCCAGTCATAGCTCTCGTTTTCGCGCACTTCATAGCCGGCGCTGGTCGGCATGGCGTGCAATCGCTGGCGGCCCCGGGGTAGCGAAACCGTCCTCATCGACTGTCCGTTGGCGATCAAATCCTGCAGCACAAAATTACCCCTGAAAGCATAATCCTTCTCTGGTCGCCCTGTCGATTTCGGGCATAATCCCGGCCGACAAGAGGAAGAGACCACGGCCGAAAGAGCGGCCGGGAGAAAAAAGGCAGATTTTACGGTGTTTTCAGCCACATGCGTCAGCATGCGGCCTGATCCTCCATAACCTTCTTTTCCTTAGCATTCGATTGGATCGAGGTGAAGATCATGAGTTTCAAAATCGCTATCATCGGTGCGGGCAGCGTCGGTTTCACCAAGAAGCTGTTTACCGATATATTGTGCGTTCCCGAGTTTCGAGACGTCGAATTCGCGCTGACGGATCTCAGCGAACACAATCTCGAAATGATCAAGGCGATCCTCGACCGCGTCGTCGAGGCGAACGGGCTGCCGACGAAGGTGACGGCGACCACCAACCGGCGCCAGGCGCTGGAAGGCGCGCGTTATATTATCAGCTGCGTCCGGGTCGGTGGGCTCGAGGCCTATGCCGACGATATCAGAATTCCCCTGAAATACGGCATCGACCAGTGCGTCGGCGATACGATCTGTGCTGGCGGCATCCTCTATGGCCAGCGCAACATCCCGGTCATTCTCGACTTCTGCAAGGATATCCGCGAGGTCGCCGATCCCGGCGCGAAATTCCTGAACTATGCCAACCCGATGGCGATGAACACCTGGGCGGCGATCGAATATGGCAAGGTCGATACCGTCGGCCTCTGCCACGGCGTCCAGCATGGCGCCGAACAGATCGCCGAGGTGCTCGGCGCCAAATCGCTGAGCGAGCTCGACTATATCTGCTCCGGCATCAACCACCAAACCTGGTTCATCGATCTGCGCCTCAACGGCCGCAGGATCGGCAAGGACGAGCTCATCGCCGCCTTCGAGGCGCATCCTGTCTATTCGCAGCAGGAGAAATTGCGCATCGACGTGCTGAAGCGTTTCGGCGTCTATTCCACGGAAAGCAACGGCCATCTCTCGGAATACCTGCCCTGGTATCGCAAGCGGCCGGACGAAATCACCCGCTGGATCGACATGTCCGACTGGATCCACGGCGAGACCGGCGGCTATCTCCGCCATTCCACTGAAACGCGCAACTGGTTCGAGACGGAATATCCGCAATTTTTGGAATCCGCCGCAAAGCCGATCGATCCCGCCAAGCGCTCGAACGAACATGCCAGCCATATCCTCGAGGCGCTGGAGACGAACCGGGTCTATCGCGGCCATTTCAACGTCAAGAACAATGGCGTCATCACCAACCTGCCGTCCGATGCGATCATCGAATCGCCGGGCTTCGTCGATCGCTTCGGCATCAACATGGTCTCCGGCGTCACCCTGCCGGAAGCCTGCGCGGCCACCTGCATCGCCTCGATCAACGTCCAGCGCATGTCGGTGCACGCGGCGATATCGGGCGACATCGACCTCCTGAAGCTTGCCGTGCTGCACGACCCGCTGGTCGGCGCCGTCTCGACGCCGGAAGAGGTCTGGCAGATGGTCGACGAAATGGTCGTTGCCCAGGCGCGCTGGCTGCCGCAATATGCGCATGCCGTGCCGGCCGCCAAGGAGCGGCTGTCGAAATCGAAGGTGCAGACCCGCGACTGGGCGGGGGCCGCACGCCGCAACGTTCGCTCGATCGAGGAGCTGCGCGCGGAAAAGGCGGCACTGAAACAGGCCGTCTGATTTTCGTGAAAGATGGGTCGTCATGGGTTTCCGGGAGGGAAATCCATGACGTCAGGCCCGCTTTCATGTCGTTCGAGGAAAAAGGAGCCGCGTGAGCCGTGCTCCGGAACAAGAGGGAGAAACGATGATGAAGTTCCGTAACGCAGGCATTCTGGCCGGACTGGCGCTCAGCGTCTCAGCCGCGGCGCTGAATGCATATGCCTCCGAGCCAACCGTTCCGCCGGCGCCGGCGGACTTTCCGGCCGAAGGCAAGATCAACTATGTGGCGCGCGACTCCATCCTGGAGTTCAAGGCGCTGCCCGAGTATCACGAGCCCGACTGGGTCACGAAGAATTTCGTCGCCACCGGCAAGCTGCCGCCGGTCAAGGATCGCCTGCCGAAGGAGCCGATGGTCTTCAAGACAGGCAATATGCCCGACGGCATCGGTGTCTACGGCGATACGATGCGTCACGTCATCGGCGGCCGGCCGGAAGGCTGGAACTATGGCGCCGGCCAGACGCAGGGCTGGGGCGGCATCGATATCGGTCTGTCCGAATGCCTGACGCGCACCGCGCCGCTGTTCCAGGTGCAGGCCTCCGACACCGAGCCGCTGCCCAACCTCGCCAAGAGCTGGGATTGGTCGCAAGACGGCCATAAGCTGACCATGCACCTGGTCGAAGGCGCCAAATGGTCCGACGGCGCGCCGTTCAACGCCGACGACATCATGTTCTACTGGGACGACGAAGTCGTCGACCCGAACGTCTCGCCACTCGGCGGCGGCGCCTCGCCGGAAGCTTTCGGCGTGGGAACGACGCTGAAGAAGGTCGACGATTACACCGTCGAATGGACCTTCAAGGAGGCCTTCCCGAAGCAATATCTCTATACGATGTCCTACCCGAACTTCTGCCCGGGTCCGTCGCATATCCTGAAGCCGAAGCATCCGAAATATTCGAAGAACACCTACGACCAGTTCAAGAACGCGTTCCCGCCGGAGTTCATGAACATGCCGGTCATGGGCGCCTGGGTGCCGGTGGAATATCGCTCCGACGATATCATCGTCATGCGCCGCAACCCTTACTACTGGAAGGTGGACGAGAAGGGCGATCAGTTGCCCTATCTGAACGAGCTGCACTACAAGCTTTCGACCTGGGCCGACCGCGACGTTCAGGCCGTGGCGGGATCAGCCGATTTCTCCAACCTCGAGCAGCCGGAAAACTTCGTCGCCTCGCTGAAGCGTGCCGCGGAAAAAACCGCACCCGCCCGTCTCGCCTTCGGCCCGCGCCTCATCGGCTACAATCTTCGCATGAACTTCTCCGCCAACGGCTGGGGCAACCCGGACGAGCGCGGTGAGGCGATCCGCGAGCTCAACCGCAACGAGGATTTCCGCAAGGCCGTCACCATGGCGCTCGACCGCAAGGCGATCGGCGACTCGCTGGTCAAGGGGCCGTTCACCGCGATCTATCCCGGCGGGCTCTCCTCCGGCACCAGCTTCTACGACCGCAACTCGACCGTCTACTATCCCTTCGATCTTAAGGGCGCCAAGGAGGAACTCGCCAAGGCCGGCCTCAAGGACACCGATGGCAACGGCGTCGTGAACTTCCCGGCCGGGACACTCGGCGGCAAGGATGTCGAAATCGTCATGCTGATCAACAATCAGTACACGACCGACAAGAGCCTCGCCGAAGGTGTCGTCGGCCAGATGGAGAAGCTTGGTCTGAAGATCGTCATCAACGCGCTCGACGGCGCCAAGCGTGACGACGCCCACTATGCCGGCCGCTTCGACTGGCTGATCCAGCGCAACACGACGGAACTGTCGTCGGTGGTGCAGAACACCGAACAGCTTGCCCCCGTCGGTCCGCGCACCAGCTGGCACCATCGCGCCGGCAAGGATGATCAGCTTGATCTGATGCCGTTCGAGAAGGAGCTTGTCGATGTCGTCAACAAGTTCAGGACGAGCCAAAGCAACGACGAGCGCGTCGATCTGATGAAGCAGTATCAGAAGATCTCGACGGAGCACGTCAACACCGTTGGCCTGACGGAATATCCGGGCGCCCTGATCGTCAACAAGCGGTTCTCTAACGTGCCCCAGGGTACGCCGATCATGATGTTCAACTGGGCTGAAGATTCGGTTATCCGCGAACGCCTGTGGGTGGCCGCCGACAAGCAGGGCAAATACGAGCTGTTCCCCGAACAGCTGCCTGGCAAGCCCGGCGACAAGGGTCCCATAAACTAGAGCTCCCTCCCAGCTGAAGTGAGCTTCCGGCCGCGCGTGCAGCGCGCGGCCGGGCAAGACCAACAAGCCGGCCGCGCTGACGAGGAGCGACTGGCGGCAAGGAGAAGCGAACCGTCTAATGTTACGATTCCTGCTCGTGCGCATAGCCTCCGCGATCCCCGTTCTCTTCATTCTGAGCGTGGTGACTTTCGCGATCATCCAGGCCCCGCCTGGCGACTACGCCGACTACATCCGCTCCCAGCTGATCAACCAGGGCGGCGCGTCCTATGCGCAGGCCGAAGAGCAGGCGCAGGCTTACCGCGTCGAACACGGCCTCGATAAGCCGCTGGTCGTCCAATACGTCAACTGGATCGGCGGCATCGTGACGCGCGGCGATTTCGGATACAGCATGTTCTATAACAAGCCGGTCGCCGATGTCGTTGGCGAACGCCTGCCGAGGACACTGCTCCTGGCGCTCGTCTGCCACATCTTCGCCTCGGTGCTCGGCATCGTTTTCGGCATCTGGGCGGCGACCCGACAATACAGCTGGATCGACAGCCTGCTATCGGGGATTTCCTTCCTCGGCATGACGGTGCCGCGCTTCCTGATGGCGCTGATCATCGTCTATCTCCTGGTCTTCCAGCTCAATGTTTCCGAGATCGGTAGCTTCTTTTCGCCGCAGTATGGCGGCGCGCCATGGTCCTGGGCGAAATTCGTCGATCTCGTCCACCATGTCTGGCCGGTCGTGGCGATCGCCACCTTCGGCGGGCTCGCCTACAATATGCGTGTCATGCGCGGCAATCTGCTCGATACGCTGAACGCCCAATATGTCGAGACGGCCAAGGCCAAGGGGCTTTCCGGCGCGGCCGTGGTGATGCGACATGCGGTGCCGAACGCGCTGCATCCGCTGGTGATGTATCAAGGCGTCGTGCTGCCTTACATGCTGACCGGCGAGATCGAAACCGCCATCATCTTCGCATTGCCGACCGTCGGTCCGGCCATCGTCGGCTCGATGGCGGTCGGCGACGTCTATGTCACCGCCACCTTCATGATGGTGCTGTCGGCCACCCTGATCATCGGCAATATCATCGCCGACATGCTGCTCGCTCTTCTCGATCCGCGTGTCCGCCAATATGGAGGAGCCTGAGATGCTTGCTTTCGACTCTTCCGCGACGCCACCGACAACCGACATCGTGACCAAGCCATCGCGTGGGCAGGAAAGCTATATCGCCCTTGTCTGGCGTCGGTTGAGGCGCTCCTGGACCGGCATGGCCGGGCTCGTGCTCGTCGTGCTCTTGATCCTCATGGCGATCTTCGCCGATTTCTTCGCGCCGATGGATCCGAAGGCGACCGATGTCGGCTTCGCGCCGCCACAGGTGATGAGCTTCCACGACAAGGACGGCGATTTCGTCTTCCAGCCGCGCGTCTACGCGCTGTCGGATTCCGAAGAGCTCGATCCGGTCACTTTCCAGCCGATCGTCGGCATCGATTACGACAATCCGCGGCTGCTCGGCTTCTTCGTCAAGGGCGCCGAATACCGGCTTTTCGGCCTGATCCCGGCCAGCCGGCACTTCTTCGGCTCGACCGACGGCCAGCCGGTGCATTTCCTCGGCACCGACAAGTTCGGCCGCGACGTGCTGTCGCGCGCCATCATCGGCTCGCGCATTTCGCTGACGATTGCCCTGACGGTTGTCTTCATCGTCACCATCATCGGCACGACCGTCGGCATGGTGTCGGGTTACTTCGGCGGCACCTTCGATGTCTGGCTGCAGCGTTTCGTCGACCTGGTGCTCGCCTTCCCGCAACTGCCGCTCTATCTGGCGCTGACCTCGCTGATCCCGGTGACGGCGCCGACCAATGTCTTCCTTGCCTTCGTCATCGTCGTCATGTCGGCGCTCGGCTGGGCGCAGATGTCGCGCGAGGTGCGTGGCAAGACCTTGGCACTCGCCCGCATCGATTATGTCAGGGCGGCCATGGCCGTTGGCGCCACCGACACGCGCATCATCATGCAGCACATCTTCCCGAATGTGATGAGCCACGTCATCGTCGCGGTGACGCTGCATATACCGAGCGTCGTGCTGTTGGAATCCTTCCTCGGTTTCCTCGGTTTCGCCGTCAAGCCGCCGCTGATCTCCTGGGGGCTGATGCTGCAGGATACGGCGACCTATTCGGTCATCGGCTCCTATCCCTGGATTCTCGCTCCTGTCGGCTTCGTGCTCGTCACCGTCTTCGCGTTCAACGCGCTCGGCGACGGATTGCGCGACGCGGTCGATCCTTATTGAGGTGATTGATATGGCTCTCGCACTGGTCAATTCCTTCGCCCCGCCCGTCCGCCACGATCATGATGGCCGCTCGGACACGCCTGTTATCGACGCCCGCAATGTGGCGGTGAATTTCAAGGTCGAAGACGGCATGGTCGAAGCCGTCAAGGACGTCTCCTTCCAGCTCTATCGCGGCGAGACGATCGCGATCGTCGGCGAATCCGGTTCCGGCAAATCGGTGACGGCGCGAACGGTGATGGGGCTGTTGTCGAAGCGCGCCGTCGTCTCCGAGAAATCGACGGTCGCCTATGACGGCAGCAACATCCTGAAATTTTCCGAGCGGGAGCGCCGCAAGCTGCGCGGCGACCGCATTTCGATGATCTTCCAGGAACCGATGAGCTCGCTGAACCCGATCTATACGATCGGCAGCCAGATCGTCGAAGCGATCCGCGTGCATCGCCGGATCAGCAAGCGGGATGCGCAAAAGCGGGCGCTCGAACTGCTGGAGCATGTGCAGATCCCCGATCCCGCCGCGCGGCTGATGCAATATCCGCATCAGCTTTCGGGCGGCCAGCGCCAGCGCGTGATGATCGCCATGGCGCTTGCCAACGATCCCGACGTGCTGATCGCCGACGAGCCGACGACGGCGCTCGACGTCACCGTGCAGGCGCAGATCCTGAACCTGATCCGCAACCTGCAGAAGGAGCTGGGGATGGCCGTCATCCTCATCACCCACGACCTGACCGTGGTGCGACAGTTTTCCGATTACGTCTATGTGATGCAGTACGGCGAAGTGCGCGAGCACAACACCACCGAAGCCCTGTTTGCCAATCCGAAGGACGCCTATACCAAGCATCTGCTTGCCTCCGAGCCGCGGGGCGAGGCCAATCCACTGCCCGAAGGGTCGGATGTCATCCTCGATGCCAAGGGCGTGCGCGTCTCCTTCATGATGCGTCACGGTACCTTTCTCAAGCCGGCGATGCGTGAGCTTGTCGCCGTCGACAGCCTCGACCTGACGCTGCGCCGTCACGAGACGCTGGGGCTGGTGGGCGAATCCGGTTCCGGCAAGACGACGTTCGGCCAGGCGATCCTGCGACTGAACACGCCCGACAGTGGCGAGATCCGTTTCGCCAATCAGCCGATCCACGGCCTATCCCGGGCCGAGATGCGGCCCTTGCGCGCCCGCATGCAGGTGGTGTTCCAGGACCCGTTCTCATCGCTCAATCCGCGCATGACGATCGGCCAGATCATTGAGGAGGGGCTGGTCGTCAACCGGCTGGGCGCGACCAAGGCCGAACGGCAGGACCGGGTGCGCGAAGCGCTTGTCGCCGCCGGCATGCCCGGCAATATCCTGTCGCGATTCCCGCACGAATTTTCCGGGGGCCAGCGCCAGCGCATCGCCATTGCCCGCGCCATCGCGCTGGAGCCGGAATTCATCCTCCTCGACGAGCCGACATCGGCGCTCGACCTTTCCGTCCAGGCGCAGATCATCGAACTCTTGCGCAAGCTGCAGGACGAACGTGGCCTGAGCTACCTCTTCATCTCCCACGACCTCAAGGTCGTGCGCGCGCTCTGCCATCGCGTCATCGTCATGCAGCACGGCAAGATCGTCGAAGAGGGTCCCGTCAACGAAGTTTTGTCCCATCCCAAGACCGCTTACACCGAACGGCTCGTCAAGGCCGCTTTCGAGGTAGCATGATTGCCGAATGCCGGAGGTTATAATGGCAAGAAATCCCAAAATCACTTTCATCGGAGCTGGCTCCACCGTCTTCATGAAGAACATCGTCGGTGACGTGCTGCAGCGTCCGGCCCTGTCGGGCGCGACGATCGCCTTGATGGATCTCAACCCGCAGCGGCTGGAAGAAAGCGCCATCGTCGTCAACAAGCTGATCTCGACGCTCGGCGTGAAGGCGAAGGCCGAGACCTATTCTGACCAGCGCAAGGCGCTTTCGGGCGCCGATTTCGTCGTCGTCGCCTTCCAGATCGGCGGCTATGAACCCTGCACGGTCACCGATTTCGAGGTGCCGAAGAAATATGGCCTTCGCCAGACGATCGCCGATACGCTCGGCGTCGGTGGCATCATGCGCGGGCTTCGCACCGTGCCGCACCTCTGGAAGGTCTGCGAGGACATGCTCGCCGTCTGCCCCGAGGCGATCATGCTGCAATATGTCAACCCGATGGCGATCAACACCTGGGCGATATCGGAGAAATATCCGACCATTCGCCAGGTCGGCCTTTGCCATTCGGTGCAGGGCACGGCGATGGAACTGGCCCACGACCTCGATATTCCCTACGAGGAAATCCGTTACCGGGCGGCCGGCATCAACCACATGGCCTTCTATCTCAAATTCGAGCATCGCCAGGCCGACGGTTCTTACCGCGACCTCTATCCCGATCTCGTGCGCGCCTATCGCGAGGGCAGGGCGCCGAAGCCTGGCTGGAACCCGCGCTGCCCGAACAAGGTGCGCTACGAGATGCTGACGCGGCTCGGCTATTTCGTCACCGAGAGCTCGGAGCATTTCGCCGAATACACGCCCTATTTCATCAAGGAGGGCCGCGACGACCTGATCGAGAAATTCGGCATCCCGCTCGATGAATATCCGAAGCGCTGCATCGAGCAGATCGAGCGCTGGAAAGGCCAGGCGGAGGCCTATCGTTCGGCCGACAAGATCGAGGTCAAGCCTTCGAAGGAATATGCCTCCTCGATCATCAACTCGGTCTGGACCGGCGAGCCCTCGGTGATCTACGGCAATGTCCGCAACAATGGCTGCATCACCTCGCTGCCCGCCAATTGCGCCGCCGAGGTGCCCTGCCTCGTCGATGCCTCCGGCATCCAGCCAACCTTCATCGGCGACCTGCCGCCGCAGCTGACGGCTCTGATCCGCACCAATATCAACGTGCAGGAACTGACGGTGCAGGCGCTGATGACGGAAAATCGCGAGCATATCTATCACGCCGCGATGATGGACCCGCATACGGCAGCCGAACTCGACCTCGACCAGATCTGGTCGCTGGTCGACGATCTGCTCGCCACCCACGGCGACTGGCTGCCCGAATGGGCGCGCACCGCCCGCAAGGTACAGGCCGCCTGAGCCCCTCTCCCGGGTGAGGCGTCAAGAAGCCCCGCGGTCGCAACAACCGCAGGGCTTTTTCTTGGGATAACGGGTCACTCGTTTGTCAGGCTTCTGTTGCATTCCAGAATGCACGATCCCCAACGTCTTGAGCCCGAAGCGCAAGCCAGTGGCGCGGACATTTTTCGCGCGTCGGGTTCTGCAAATTATGGTACTTGAAAGTACGCAAATCTCCTTATAGTTTAGTCCATGGAGAAAATCGGCCAATGGACTTCGCACTCCTTTTCAACATATTCCGGAAGCCCAGGCAGCCCGACGTCACAGACGTCACACTCTGGCACAAGCACGAGACACTCCTGCCGGTGCCACTCGTGGACGCCGCAGCCCGAAACCCGTCGGGACAAATATGGCGCCGGCTGAACGGTGTGCAATGGGAATATAAGCAGGACCCCGAAACGATTGAAGAATTCGATGCTCGACAATATTGAGACCTGGAGCCCCAGCCGTCGCGGATAAATCCGCCCCGGTGCAGTTGCAAAGGACAGTGCCGCGATAGAGACAGGAGATTCTCCAAGCCGTCGAGGAGAACCATTCCCTATCATTTCGCTGCGGCTTTGGCCTTGTCGAACATCGGCGTGACCTTGTCACCTTTTGACATCTTTTTCACTTCGCCGTTGTAGATGTCTCCGTCGTACTGGTCATCGCCGGAAATGTTCTTAGTCCAAATCTGCTTGCCTACCCGCCACCAACCCTTGCACGGGCTGTAGACGAATTTGGTCTCGCCACTCTTATCTTTCCAATTCGAAGTAAAGCAAAAGGTGTTGCCGGTGCCTGTCCACGTGCCTTCCGCATAGCCATACTCACCTTTCTTTTTGCCAACTTTGACCCCTTTGAGCGTCCCGTCGGCAAACCAGGTGTAAGACCAAGCCGTCGCCGACGTCGTACTTGACGGTATGGCCGAGGTATAGATCCTTGACTTCCTGCTCGGACAATTCGACCGCGCTCTTCGGCAATTTCCCTTCATTCTTCGCAAAAGCCGGCGCTGAAAAGACCAACGCCATTGAGATCACAACAGCAGTAGCGGCTTTTTCACGGCTGATCCTCCTTCACTATTGATTGAAAACAGCGCCCATTTTGCCCCCGCGTAAATTCGCCCAATGGAGTTAACGGCGTCTCGGCAGGCTTTGCTTTGCGCCGGAATGGACCGAGGGACTGTCGAACTGGCTTTTCGAGCTGAAGGCGGGGTCAGGGGCATCGAGTTCCGGATCGGGCTGGCGTCGCCTGGAACAAAGAGGATCCGACTGCCTCGCGTGACGACATTGTCGATATCGCGAGGTCATTGGCGCGGCCAGGCAGGTGAGGTGAGGGGCACCACGGGTACACCCAAAGCGGAACGGCTTGCCGGGGGCAGTCGGTCCCGGGTTCCGCTCGTTCCCGAGCGGCGCTCCGCTAACCCTCCTGCGGCTACCCTTTTAACCGGTCAAGCCGTGCGCGAACTGGCGCCGGCGCGGACGCGCCTTTGCCTGGCATGCTCATTGTTTGGAGGAGGCGTGCCTGCCGTGGCAGGCACGATCTCAAGAACAAGAAGGGCTGACGGTCGCAAGTTCGGCATTTGGTTCACGACATGCACGCTATAAATACCGAGCTGTCATTCATGGACGTCTATTCCACACGCGTCGCGTGGCGACTTGTCGCGAAGCCTAGATTCCTGGTTGCCGAGCGCTCTCAACCATTCCCCATGGCGTGACGTCGAAGACCTGGTTTCGGAAGCGGCCGGCTAGATGGTGGTTTGCAGGCCGAGTTCCACCACCCGCCCGGTGGGCAGCCCGAAATAATCCGTGGCATTGCTGGCGTTGCGCGAAAGGGCGATGAACAGCCTGTCCTGCCAGAAGGGCAGGCCGCCCTTCCTTGATGGAAGGATCGTCCGGCGGGAGAGGAAGAACGAGGTCGACATGATGTCGAATTTCAGGCCGAGCTTTCGCACCAGGACAAGCGCGCGCGGGATGTTGGGCGTCTCCATGTAGCCGAAGGTGACGACGATTCGGCTGAACAGCGGATTGAAACTTTCGAGAAAGATCTTCTCGGTGTCGGGAACGAACGGCGTGGTGGCGGTGACGACGCTCAGGATGACGTTCCGCTCGTGAAGCACCTTGTAGTGCTTCAGACTGTGAAGGAGCGCCGTCGGCGCGCCCTCGACGTCGCTGGTCAGGAAGATCGCGGTTCCTGGCACCGTCGGTGGCTTCTTGCGGGCCAGGTTGTCGATGATCGTCGCGAGCGGAATTTCGTCGGCCTTGGTGCGACTGATGAGGAGCCGTCGCCCTGCCGTCCAGGTCTGCATGATGAGCGCCATGGTGGCGGCGACGGCCACCGGGACCCAGCCGCCGTCGGCGAACTTGGCGATGTTGGCCGCGAGGAAGCCGGCGTCGATCAGGGATATCGGGATGATGACGGCAAGGGTGGTCCCCAGTTTCCAACTCCAGATCCGCCGCATGACGACGAACAGCAGTACGGAGGTGATCAGCATCTCGCCGGTGACGGCGATGCCATAGGCGGCCGACAGTCCGCTGGAACTGCGGAAAAACAGGACCAGGGCCGCCACGAAGACGAAGAGCAGCGTGTTCACCCGCGGCATGTAGATCTGCCCCGAATGGGTCTCGGACGTGTGCAGGATCTGCAGGCGGGGAAGCAGGTTGAGATGGATCGCCTGGCGGACGAGCGAGTATGCTCCCGATATCACCGCCTGGCTGGCGATGACCGTCGCCGCCGTCGCGAGGCAGACCATGGGAATCCTGGCCCATTCTGGATGCATGTTGAAGAAGGGATGGGCGGCCATCGTGGGATTTGCGAGCACAAAGGCTCCCTGTCCGAAGTAGTTTAGGAGCAGGCTCGGGAAGACGAGCGCGAACCACGCCACGACGATCGGCCGCCGGCCAAAGTGTCCAAGGTCGACGTAAAGCGCCTCGGCGCCCGTCACCGCGAGGAAGACCGCGCCGAAGACCGCGACGGCGGAAGCGATGTTGTTGGCGACGTACCAAACGGCGTGGACCGGGTTGATCGCGCCGAGGACCGATGGATCGTCGAGGATGTGGATCGCCCCGCTGACGCCCAGGACGACAAACCACAGCGCCGTTATCGGACCGAAGACGGCCGCCACGCCGCCCGTGCCGAAACGCTGGACGAAGAACAGCGCGGCGATGATCGTCAGCGTGATCGGCACCACCCAGTTCGTAAGAGCGGGCGCCACCACCTGAATGCCCTCGACCGCCGAGAGAACGGAAATCGCCGGCGTGATGATGGCGTCGCCGAGAAACAGCGACGCGCCCGTCACGCCGAGGATAAGCACCCATTTGGGTCGTCCTCTTAGGCTCTCCCGCGCGAGGCTCATCAAAGACAGCGTTCCGCCTTCGCCCCGGTTATCCGCCTTCAGCACGAAGGTCACGTATTTCAGGGTGACGACGATGGTGAGAGCCCAGATGATCAATGAAAGGATGCCGAGGACGTTCTCTTGGTGGGCTCCCGACCCGCCCGTGGCGTGGAGAGCCTCCCTGAACGCGTAGAGTGGGCTCGTCCCGATGTCGCCATAGACGACGCCCAGCGCGGCGAGGACGAGCGAAGGTAGGCCGCCTCTGGTTTCCTCTCCGAGTTCCGGATCCTCGGATCGCATCTGGGTGGAGGTCAAAAGTCATGTCCTGTTTGGTTGCCGTGACTCTCGCGAGCCTCGGCGATTCAATTCCATCCCTACGATGATCGATATGGGAATGGCACTGGTCGGCAGGCCAACGCTTAACACGCCGGCGGGATGCGCGCATCCAGACCCTGGAGGTTATCCCGTGTCAGCGTAATGCCGCGCCGTTTCCCGGGCAGGTTCGCCGAACACCAGCCGCTCAACCGCCAGAGCGAACGCTATGCCCCGCGAGGGCATCCACGTGAGTTGATCGTAGTCCCGGTCCTCTTGCGAAGGCACTTTGCTGGGCACACCCGCGCCGCAAGTTCTTCGCGCTGGCCGACATCGCTGCACATGTGGAAGGAACGCCGCTCTGTTCTCGCCAATTGCCGTGGAAGCGACGAAGCCTCCGCGCAGCTCCGAATTTCCTGTTCGACTAACAGCTGGCCGAGCGGCTGGTTTGTCAGACAGCTGGCGGATCGAAACCGATCGAATGCCGGGCTTGGCGAGGATCTTTCCTTGCCGGCCAAGCGTGCCAATTTGATCGTACCCATCAGAGGCTACCACAGACACTGCCATTCCGGAAGCTCGAGGAATTCGCCAGTAGCTGGTCGCGCGCAGGTGTGTCATTGGCCGGCGCCAAGGCTGGCTAGACCAGCCAATCAAGGGACTTTCGCAGTCGCGCAGGAGCGTCTTGATCGATATATCGTCCATGGCTGAAGATCACCAGCTTCGGCTCCAGCGCCACCAGCCGCCGGGCCGCCGCCTTCGCGGGCTCGCCTCTCAACTGGACCACGGCTCGAAGGTAGATTAGCGCTCTCTCCCGCGCGCCGACAAGCGATGAGAAGAGCCGCATCCATGGGGATTGCTGGTGATCATCGAGGTTTTGGATCAGGTCGGTAACCACCAGGGCCTGGCTGTTCCGGTGAAAGAGGCAGACCTCGCTGAACCCACCGATGCCCGGCACCTCGATTTGATCGATATCCGCGGTCCAGTGAGCTTGGGATGCGTCGCCAAGATCGCCGTGCCATGGAATGCGCGCCTTCTTGACCTGGCGACGCTGCCTCAAGCCGGGCGCTGCCCAGACAAGGGCTTCGGGGACGCGTCCCTTCCAGTCCTTGACGAACCTCCAGTGCGCGCTGTTTGGCGCGACGATATGCCGGATGGGGCCAACTCGTTCGATCTCCAGTCGGAGGACTTGGTCGAAGCGGGTGGGCGAGTGGAGGAGCGTGCTGCCGTCGGCCAGCTGCATGATCGTCATTCGGACCGGCAAGGGGATGACGCCACCAGCGTGAAGGGGGCCGCTGTCAACGATCCAGATGCCCTGGCCGATAGGCTTCAGGATATCGAGAGGCGGGTAAATCGTCATGCGATCCTCGCACGGTCATAAACGAACGCGATTAAATTCCGCGTCGATATCGCCCTTGTATACGACGGCTGTTTCGGTTGTAGGTATTCGCAACCGCGAAAAGACCGAGCCCGACCGCTACCGTCGCCGCCACCGCACCCAGCGCCACCCGTTGCGTGCGTGATCGCAAACCGCCATCGATACCGCCTGGCCGCGTTGATGGAGCGAAGAGGTTGCCATCCGTCATAGGCCTGGAGTCAGCCTGTCTGAAGTAGGTCGTCATGAACCAGTTCATGAGTCGTGCGCTCAAGCGTGGAGCGAAAAAATGTCCGACGCGTATCAGGTCAGCGGTTGCACCGACCGTCGTTGTCACTTTTGGATGCCGGGAAACCCTGACGACCGCGTCGGCGACCTTGCGTGCGTCGTAGACCGGCGGCGGCGCCGATAACTTCCGACCCGTGTAGTTGGCGCCATGGCTGATCCCAGGTGTATCCATGAAAGCCGGATAGATATCGCAAATATGTATATTGGGATGGTTCGCCAGTTCGCCCCTGAGCGCCTCAGAAAATCCTTTCAAACCGAATTTACTGGCACTGTAGGCGGTGGCGTAAGGGGCTGCTGCGAAACCGCCCAGCGAGATCATGTTGATGAACACGCCGTGGTCCTGTTCGAGAAAAATCGGCAGCACGGCGTGGGCGTCGTTCATGTGACCGATCAGATTGGCACGGATCACCTGCTCGTGCGCCTCGATCGGGGTGTCCTGGAACTTGCCGACGGCGCCGACGCCGACGTTGCTCACCCACACGTCGATTGGGCCAACGCCAAGCGCTGCTTCGGCGAGCGCCTTTACCTGTTGGGCATCGGTGACATCTGTGGGAACGACGATAACATCGGCGCCCAGTCCACGACAGGTGTTGGCCACGGCCTGAAGTGCTACTGCGTTTCGGGCGGCAATCACGAGATTGGCGCCCTCTCGCGCGAAAGCCTCAGCAGTCGCTTGCCCGATGCCGCTGGAGGCTCCGGTGATCACCACCACTTTCTTTTGGGTCTTCATTTGGATCTCCACCTTCTTCATCATCGAACGTGACGTTCAGGCCAAGGGCGCCGAGACGATCGTGCATGATCGCGGCCTAGTATAGAGGAAGGCTTCGATGCCATATTTGGCTTCGAAATCGTGGCATGCGTCCTTGAGAGCTGCGGCATCAGCGTCCATGATCTAATGCGGCCAATACGACCTTTAGGCCGATGTCGTGGTCGGCGGTTGCCTTGAGCATCGTCGGTATGAAGCGCATGACTTCCCTCACGTATCCCTCTCTGGCCTTTGCAAAGCTTTAACACGAGGCGTTGGTTCCCGTTTCTGAAGAAGCGGGCCTTTGGGCCCGGCGGCTTTTGGTCCCTTAAATCGCGATGGCAGATCACCTCGCCGCGACGGCTCCCGCGGCTGTAGTTTCCCCCAAAGTCGCGATCACCGCGGCCCGCGCACGCGCAATGCGGCTCTTGATCGTTCCGAGTCCACATCCGCATGCCCCGGCGATGTCCTTATAGCTTTCGCCACTTATCGCCATCAGCGACACCCGGCGCTTGTCAACGTCGAGAGATGAAATGGCTTTGTCGACCTCGCCCCTCCGTAAAGACCATTCCTGAGTGGACTGTACTGCCTGTCCGGAACCAGCTACTTCCATGTCGGCATGGAGCGTATATCTCCGGCGCATCCTGTATTTCGTGCAGTAGGTGTTGCGGGCAATCGTGAACAACCAGGATTTTACGTTGGTCCCGGGCTGAAATTGATCGACCTGGGCCAGCGCCTTGACCATCGTATCCTGCGTCAGATCGTCCGCGTCTGTCGCGGGCCGCTCCAACCTCATCGCGAACCGGCGCACGGCCGGCATCAACGCGACGATATCCTGTTCGAGGGTGGCACCTGTTCCAGTCAGTCCGCTCATGTTCTCTCTCCTTGGGGCTCAGGAAGAATGTGCATGGCAGCTACGCGTTCCGACGCTCCCGGGAACAGTGCGGTAACGTACAGGCCGTTCGCGGGCGGGAATGCGTGCATTCACCAAGAGCGGCTAATGAGGATGCCTGTGTCTGCCATTCTGTCACTTCTAAAGCCTCAGACGACCAGACGCTCTCCACATGACCGATCCGCGGATCCCGCCCGTTTCAAGAGCAGAGGCTGGAAAGTCAGCATCCGCGTCTTGTTCCCAAGTTTTCTGTGTCTCTCAAGATCCGCGCCGATCTCGGCACGATGGTGTTGACAGTGCCTATTGCTGTGCAGCTTCAAACATCATCCTGAGGATGGCGAAGAGACAGAGTAGACAGACCAGCCAGGTGAAGGCCGAGTTCAGAAACAGAAGGACGAGCTTTCTCATGTGTCCATGGACGTAGTCTTCGATGATCGTCCGGGATATCCATGTGGACGGCGCTGAGAAGAATGAAGGCGAGGAGGGCGGGGCCAATCCAGAAGCTGCCGATCGAAGCAACGACAAAGTCGCGATCTCTTCCAAGCAGATAGATCCCGATCCCGATCAAATAAGGGGTCAAGATGCCCAATGCCAAACCCGATGCTTGTTTGAGAACGTAAGGCCGGGTGCCTCCCTTCGCGGATCCCAAACCCCGAACGCGTCCGAGCGGTGTCGTCATCGTGGTCCTCCCAATTCGCAAGCGTCCTCTCGCGTCGGCTCGCTGTTGAACCAATTCACCTTTCAAGCAAAGCGAACTTACTTGACCGAAGGCCTTCGCCGTATTCGCTCACCTGCCTTGCTCACGAAGGTCGCGGCCCCTGTTTTAACGACCTGAAGGTCGGGCCGGTCTTCAGGATGAGCAATGGCATGCTCATCAAACTCTAGCTCACGCTGGCTATCACCATGGTCAGAAATGACTGGGGGTGCAGCTAAGGTTTCAGAGGGTCCCGCGCTGGGCCGTTCCTCCGCCGCCCGACAGTGCTCAGACTGCTTTCCGGCCGGTCGGCCCGCTGCTCCCCGGATCCGATTAGCGCGTCGGCCGATGACATCATCTTGACTTGCCATTCCTTCTTTCTCCCCTGGTCGATCATCAACGTGAGACTATCGGTCTACCGGTAGGCGTCGTTTCCGCTCTTGCCAGGCTTTGCCGGGTCGAGCGCATACGGTCGTCCCTCAGGCACGGCAATTGCTGAAAAATTCGCGGCAAGCTCGTGGAGACGCGCACGCATGTGTTCGCCCCGAACCGGCTGGCCGTGCCCCGTGATGACCAGTTCCGGTTCCAGACTAGCCAGCATGACGACCGAGCGTTCGGCCTCGTCCCAATCGGGTGTCAGGTAGCGCGGTGGCCCGTGCATCTCCGGTTTTTGCGTCATAACCTCATAGACGGATTCCTGGCCTGTCGTGACGATCGCGTCGCCGGCTATCAAGGTGCGGTCACTTTCACGCCACAACGAGATGTGACCCGGCGTGTGCCCTGGCGTATGCAGCCACTCCCATCCCGGCATGGCTGGTACACTCCGATCCGGCGGCAGCATCTTCAGCCACCGACCCACATCGACGGGGGAGCGTGGAAAGAGAGGCGACAACAGCGCCATCGCGCCACCGCCGACAAAGGCATCGGCCGGCGGATAAGAGGCTTGTCCGTTTAAATATGGAAACTCGAGAGGATGCGCGTAGACTGGAACGTCCCAATGCTCCGCGAGCCCCTCCAGGGAGCCGGCGTGGTCGAAATGGGCATGCGTCATGACGATCGCAGACGGGCGTGTATTTCGTCCGAACCGGGCTTCCGCCGTCTCGACGATTGTATTCTTCGACGTCGGCAGACCGGTGTCGATCAACACCCAGTCATTACCCTTTGCAGGGTCGCCGTGGAAAATCACATTGACGATCGACATCAGGCGGTATGCCAGATCAGGTGCAAAGACCCGTGCTCCAGACGCGCTTTCCGCAGTCGGCGCAATATCGTCGGTCTCAAGTGAAAGCTGAACAACCATCAAGATCTCCTTCGTGAGCGCAACGAACTCCGCGACGAGGGAGAAGTTCCCTGGCGCTGGGCAACCATGCTTCTTCTCGAAAACCGAAAAGTCCGAAGGGAACCGGCACGGATACAAGTGTTTGGGGCTTCCCAACAAAGGAGAGTTTACATGTTCTATCCGCGTCGATCACCCTGATCCGTGTTCGCGCGAGCCGGGCCGCGGTCGCCGCATTTGGTGTGACATCTGGTGTAACGCCAGCAAAATCCGCGGGTTTGGAGTTTCGATTCAGAGCGTGCTTGTCGCATTTCGCACCGACGGCCTGCCGCTAGCAATTACGGCTCGATCGAGAAATACGCCCTATGTGCTGCCGCGCTCGGTATGACCCTCTGGAGGCAGCGCACGCGGCGGAGCCTTATATGAGTACTTTTGCCAACCTGACGAACATGCCCGTGCTATTTGGAACTATCACCCACTTATGCTGGATTGGCGCCAGCCCGAGCGCGGCCGTTGGCATAGGTAGGGATCAGGCATTCGGAACCGGGCTGGATCTTCCAACTCGCGACCAGCGCGCTTACCGCGGCGGGCATGACGTCCGCGGTTGCAATGGTCGCGGTTCTGGTCCTCGCATGACAGCTCCTAACGAGACTTGGTCCGTCGAATTCTCGGCACCGGGGATTTTTCCTCGGGCGTCAGCTCGCCGACCGCATTCGGGGGAATTCTTGCTCAGGCGGCTCGGAATCAAGAGGCGCCCCCCGTTCGCCGATTGGGGCCGAATGCGCTTCGGCCCTCGACTTACCACGGCGAAATGGCAAGAACGCGGCTCACCCTTACAATCGCGTCAAGGGAACAACAATCCGCGCGGAGGGTTTGGCCTTCTCAACCAGCAAATGGAGGACGACATGGTAACGATGGTAGGCAACGAATCCGACATCAAGGGTTTGGTCAAGGATCTAATCTATCTCGAGTATGATGCGATCGCCGCGTATGATTCCTGCATAGAGCGTCTCGACGACAAGCAGTTCGCGACAAAGATCACCAGCTTCAAGCAGGACCACCTGCAGCATCTCGAAGTACTAAACGAGATGGCGCGCGAACTTGGGATCCAGGCACCGACGCGGGGCGACATGAAGGAGATGCTGACGACCGGCAAGATCGCCCTCGCCGATCTGATGGGGGATGCCGCCATTCTCAAGGCGATGAAAACGAATGAAGATGATACCGTGACCGCCTACGAGCGAGCATCACGTCACGAAGACGCCATCCCCGCCTCGAAAGCGTTTTTCATGAAGGCGCACCAGGACGAGGAACGGCACCGTGCTTGGATGGACATGACCGCGAAGGCGTTGTGACCCGGCAAAGCTTCAGCGCGATGAAAACCGGTGCCACGACGAGCAACGCCATGAACTACCGTGGGCTCTATACTGAGATGAGGGCGCGAGGAGATTTCCTCCGCGCTCCACGAGTTCAATTCCCTTTCTATACGAATTACCGAAGTTTTTCATGAAACCATTGCAGCAAGGAGACCTGTTTGCCGCATCGGAAGTGGAGCTTCCTGAAGGCTTCCGCTACGAAGCTGCCGTTGTTCCGGACTTCGAACAGTCTCGCCTTCTCGAATATGTTTCTTCGCTGCCGCTTAAGCCTTTCGATTTCCACGGCTTCGAGGGCAAAAGAAGGGTCGTCTCCTTCGGCTGGAAGTACGACTTCGAGACGGAACGGATGAGGCCGGCCGAGGATATCCCAGATTTCCTTCTTCCTGTCCGTGCGCTCGCCGCCGGTTTCGCCGGGATCGAGGCCAACCAACTGCAGCAAGCCTTGATCACCGAATATGCCCAAGGCGCGCCGATTGGATGGCACAGGGACAAAAAGGTATTTGGCAGGGTTGTCGGTGTGTCGCTGTTGGCCCCATGCACCTTCAGATTGAGACGGCGGGCTGGCGCCAAGTGGGAGCGCTTCTCGCTCAGGGTAGAGCCCGGGTCGGCATATCTCCTGTCGGGGCCGGCCCGAAACGAGTGGGAGCACTCCATTCCGCCGGTCGACACACTTCGCTATTCGATCACCTTCAGGGAAATAGGCTGATCGATGTTGAGTTGCGACCGACAAAAGGCAACCGACACGACAGCAAGCCCAAGCAATATCCATATCTCGTCGTGGTCGTTGCCTTGCGCACCTGGTTTGATTATTTAAGCCGCCGCGCGTTCCGGGGCGCGTCGAACCATGGCATCAGCGCGGGAAGGTGCCTACTTCCGCGTCGAAGCGCGCTAACGCAAGCCGGAGTAAGGCCAGCGCCAAACAGAGCCAGCATGTAACTTCCGTCTACTTCATTAGGAGCAATAGCGATAAAGTGCCGCCTTCGCCGCCATTGTCCGCCCGCAGCAGGAACAAGAGGGGGCTCGACGCAGGCCAGATTATCGCCATGACGGGGTTAGCTTCGAGTTGTCCTTTTCAATATTGGACTTGGGAAGGCAAGGAAGTCATCATTCGCGATCAGTGGAGTCGCGAGAGCGTCGGCATGAAGAGAAGAGCACCAATCGTGGAGGACGAGCCGCTTCCGCTGATGATGGTGATCGATATGGTCGAAGACGCTGGTCCGACGGTTGAGGCTTGAAGCGCGGACGAGGCAATTCGTCTTCCTCGGGAAGTCCCTGATATCAGGATCATGTCGACGGACATCACACGCCAGGCTCGATGGACGGACTGATGCTTGCAGCCGCGGTGCGCGATCGCTGGCCTCCGATCGAATGGTTGTTTCGGGGAGAAGGTGCCTGACCTCGGTGACTACCCGAAAGGGCGTCTCCTATCCGAAGCCTTACAACGCGCGGTGGATCACAGACCCTGCGACAGATGGCGTCGTAGTCGTCAGTTCTTCTTCACGATGCTGATGTTGCCGCTGACTTCGAGGATTGCGAACTTGATATCCTTCACGGACTCGATGCCCTGGCTGCGGGCCGCCTCCATCACGTCCTCGCTGTCAAGACGGCATCCCCCAAGCGCTTCGCGATCGTAAACGCCATCCGTCACGAGGATGGTAGGCACGCCGTCGATCACATGGCCCGCTTGTTTCCACCAACGTTTGACGTAGGACAGGCCGATGTCGGTGGTGAACAGAGTAAGGATCAGCAGGACGGCGTTAGTGATGGAAAAGTCGTCGCCGAGCATCGCCTGCTGCGTGGTCTCGGATATGACAAGGACGATCACCAGGTCGAACGGCGTCATCTGCGCGAGCGTGCGGCGTCCTGACAGCCGGGTAATGATCAGCAGCGTGAAGTAAATCGCGAGCCCGCGAAAGACGGCGTCCATGAAGCCTCCCTAAGGCAGAATTACAGTTGTCCGCTCGGACACATCGTTGCCGATACCAGCGAAGTAGGACCGCGGTCCGACCTGCTCGGTGTGTAGGCGGAAGACGATTTTCGCGGGCGCCGACGGATCGGCCGCGAAAACGTAACCGATACGGCCATTCCGCTGCACTGTGGCCTTTTGCGGCGGGTCAACACCCTCAATCGAAAAGACCTCGAGAAAGCGTGCATCGACGAAGAGCGTCTGGTCTCCCGGCGAAGGAGCGAGCGTCACCCGCATTTCGTCAGGAGCGTTCCACCTGGAGATCGCCGGGAGTTCCAGCGTGCCGGCTGGAAGCGCGATCCGATGCCTTGAGAAGGGGCCACCTCGGCCAAGCAGACCGAGGAGGCAGGCGAGCAATATCAACGCGAAGACCAACCAGGCGATCCTTTGCGCCGCCCAAAAGCGGCGCTGAAAAGGACCGTGATCCTGTACGCCCTCGGGTAAGGCGGGTTTTGCCGGCGCACGTGCTGATTTTGCAGCTTTCAAGACTAACCTTCATCCTTGGCATCTTAGAATGAGCGCGACCTGGGTGCTGATGGCGGTCGCGTGAATTCTCCGGCACGGCGGTAGTGCCGCCCTCGGTTGCGGAGTCACGAAACAATGCCCTCCAGACCCATTTGTTCCAGCCTAGATATTCGGTGGGGACCTCGAGCTCTCGGGGCTTCACGCGGGCCACGCACGCCCGTTGACGAAGCGCCACCGAACAACCGAGGGCCGCCCTCACGTGGGCGTCCTCGTCGCGGACGATGTGCGTCGTGCCGACGGCACCACCGATCCAGGCGGCGATCGCACCGAGGGGCGAGAGCGATGACCGCGAGGATCGCCCGACTCACCGGTGCGGTTCCAGTATCGGCCGAACGCCACCTCGGGTCGTAGATGCGCGGCGAGTGCAATTCGCTTTAAACACGTTTATCGCCGGTCGCGATAGATCCCACTTCGTCCGTGGCTGGAACCCAGAAGGGCCCTGGGGTTTCCGCGAAAGGAGGCTTTCATGGAAAGCGGCTGGATCCACTTGTGCGTCGACATGCAGCGAATGTTCGCCTAGGATACGCCGTGGCATGTTGGCTGGATGGAGAGGGTTTTTCCTGCGATTGTCGAACTCGCCACGTGTTACCCGGAGAGGACGATTTCACGCGGTTAATGCCGCCGCCGCATCGGACGGCGGACGTGGCATGTGGCGTGCCTATTACGAGAAATGGTGGATGATGACAGCGGAGCATCTTCACGCCGAGCTCGTCGACATTCTGCCAGAGCTGCGCCGGCTCGTTCCGCCCGCTCGGGTCTTCGACAAACCAACCTATTCGCCGTGGGTGGACGGAAGACTAGACGCTCACCTGCGGATTGATGTTGTCGAAACGCTCGTCGTGACCGGCGGCGAGACCGATGTCTGCGTCACAGCCGCGATCTTCGGCGCCATCGATCTCGGCTATCGCGTTATCCTTCTCAAGGACGCCGTCTGCAGCGGTGCCGACGAGACACAGGACGCATCGCTGACGCTGCTCGGAGACCGCTTTCCGGTTCAGTTGGAGATCATGGAGACGGCTGCGTTTCTAACGGGCGTTCGTGGCCCGCCTCTCATGAGGAACTGCTTCAACCGCCGCCGCGTTATCTTGATGCGGCCTACAGGAGTTCATCATGTCCAAGATCTTCTCAAAATTCGCGACGTCCATCGCGGACCTGTCGGGCAGGCCCGGCGCCTTCGTGATCGCCGTGACCCTTGTTCTCGTCTGGGCGATCTCCGGGCCTTTCTTCGGCTATTCCCAAACATGGCAGCTCGTGATCAACACGTCGACGACTATCATCACGTTCCTGATGGTCTTCGTCCTGCAGAACTCACAGAATAGAGATGGCAAGGCTCTGCAGGCCAAGCTCGACGAGCTCATTCTGACATCGCAGGCTCAGAACAAGTTCGTTGGGATTGAAAAGCTTGATGAGGAATCTTTGCGCGAGATGAGCAGGACACTCGCCGAAAAAGCCGAATGCGTCGAGGACGCCGCGGACGAAAAGGCAGAGCGTGGCCAAGCATCGGTGTGACGCTCTCATGGGCCGCCAGCGCTCCCAGCGGGCCGCCGGAGCGCATCCTTGAACAGTAGGCGTACACGACTTTGAAAGCCGAACGCCGTGGCCGAGGAAACACCGCCTGCGAACATTTGTCTCTTCGCAGATCGTGATGGTGGCTTCTCTTGGCGCGCGGGGCTCGAGTTCGGCGGATAGAGGTGGCGGGGGAAGATCTCGGCGCGGCCCAGCTCGACCGCTGCCGCAAATACCATCCGCATACCAGCGGCATCAGAAGGCTGGGGCAGCAGGATCAAATGCGGAAGGATAGAGTCTGATGCATGAGGCAATTTTGTTGTCAGTCCAATCCACGATTTGGAGCGACACCTGTGTGGGAGTGATGTTGTCTCGATATGGTTCCTGTTGATCCGTGGCGACAGCGGGACGAGCCGATACCTGATGGTTTGAGCGATCCTGGACATGCCACAGGAGAGCGATCACGGCACCCAGCTCGCGGAGAGAAGCTCCACGTCAAAGGGGCGACAATCAAAATCAGAATGAACGATGAACTGATTTTGCCGGGAAAAGTGCGGAGCTCAGTGGCGTCGATGGGCTAGTAACCGCCAATATCGCCGCGAACTGGGCCAATCCCCTGCGGCTGTGCATAGGTCGTGTTGTCCGATCCGCTCGTCGCGCATCCCGAGAGTGTCATGAAGACGATTGCTGCTGCGGCCAAAATGTTTTTCAGAGGCACGGCGTTCTCCGATCATGGCAGGCTGCCCAGGCCTCGAGGGCCACGCCGAGGACTCTCATTTAAATCATCGACAATGGCAAGCGCGCTGGTCGACTGGCGGTAAGTAGCGTCGCTGCCTCTTCAAGCGTCTCCCTGCAAGATCGACATCAGCGGTGGGCCGGAGACCCAGGGCCGCGGCCCGCGGATCGAAGGGGAGGAGCAGGTCGCGTATCGAACAGATCCTTATGAACCGCAAAATCCGGCCAGCTTCCGGCGGAAGGCCTGCGACGCCCACGACAGCCGATGCGCGATCACCGGACTGCGGATCGTCAATGGCGGCGGCAAGTCCGAAGCGCAGGCTGCACACATGTGCCGGTTAACAAAGGCGGCCCGGATGTCGTCCAGAACGAACATCGCGCTTTCCGGCGCCGTGCACCGGCTCTTCGATATGCATCTGATTTCGCTGACCGACGACTATCGGATCCTTGTTTTGCACAAGGTGCCGTCGGAGCTCAAGACACTTTTCGAAACAGATGGATTGGATCCCCTTGCCTGGGAACGCGAGGCTGTGGTCGCATCCGGCGTATGTGGCGAAGCATAGAGAGAAATTCAGCGGATTTGCCATAGCGATCCCGCGTCAGGTGTCCCAGCTTGCAAGTCGAGTGATCGCATCGCTATCTTGAGCTGATAACGACGCCACAGGAACAAGATGCCGCGATCGACAGCATCGGGACGTCACCGTCCGGGTGGAGCTCCTCTGATCTTTACGGCGGACGACAAGAACATCCTCGGTGACGGTTGGAGGCTCCAACCCGTGAATGAGCAATTCATGTGATGCTCCATGGGCTCTGACCGGCCCCTGAACACCCATTGCCTCTAAATCCCGGAGCGCGCGGCGGCTATGCCTGTCTTGTTCGAGGACCGCCGGGTACGAATCTTGCGCGCGGTCGTCACCAATGATGGTGGTGCATCGGCGAGTGCCTCGCGGGCAGCCGAGGTCAAGGTTGTGGCAACGAAATCCGCCTCCCCAAGCGCGGGCGGTTGCCTTTCCTTTTGGTTTTCCACCCAAAGGACCGCGCCGACGCGAATGGCTGGGTATATGCGCTTGAACCGACGAACAAGTATGGTGGCGTGCCTTGTCGAGTCCTCATTGAGGAAACAAACTACGATGGCGTTCGATTGTTTCGGAACGAGGCTCATGGCGCGGCGATTGGGGATGTCGGAATGCCTCGCTGCGACCACCTCGGCTCCCTGTACCTGAAGTATCTGGGCAAGCATCGCAGCCGACGCGTCGTCGAGCGGGCCCCTGCCTCCGACGCAAAAGACGGTCTTGCCCCGTCCGTCAGGTAGTTCGCTTTCATCGCCATTCCCTTCCTTGGGGTGGCTGGGACGACCTGCCGCTTCCTTCTGTTCCTCTTCCTCTTCCTGCTCTTCTTCCTGCGCGATTTCCGCGAGATTCGAGACCAGCGTGATGGCGGTCCCGAACACCTGTTCCATCTGCTCCGCGGTCAAGACGCCTCGACGCCTATCCTTCTCCGCGAGCAGAAGGGCGGGAATGGCAACCTTGCCATAGTAATCCTCCAGATAGTCCTCCTCGAGGAATTCCTCAGCGTAATCGGTCGCCTCATCGGGATCGCCGGCAAGAAGCCGCTGGTATAGCCGCTCCTTGGGATCGAGCACAGGGTCACTACCAAAAACGACCTCGAGGAACTCGAACTGCGGGACATACCGGCCCAACACTGCGAGACACACGGTCAGCGGCGTGGACAGCACAAGACCGACTGGTCCCCACAGCCATGCCCAAAAAATCGCCGCGACGATGATTGCCAGCGGAGAGAGGCCGGTACGAGAACCATAGAGCCAGGGCTCGATGACGTTGTTGCTGGTCAATTCCAGCACAAGGAAGATGGCCCCAACCCAGAGAACAAGGCTCCAGCCAGGGTCAACTGCAAAGGCCAGGAACAGCGGCAGAACCGTCGCGATTACAGGCCCGATATAAGGGACAAATCGAAGGACGATGGCTAGCATCCCCCAGAGCGCTGGATTTGGAATGCCAACCGCCCATAGTCCGAGCGCCAATGGGACACCGTAGGCGCAGTTGACCACCAGCTGCATAAGAAGATACCGCGCGACGCGGCTACCTGCCTCCTGGATGGCTTCTGTTGTGCGATGCAGATCGCCATAGCCAACGAGCCGGATAAAGCGATCGCGAAGCTCTTCCCGCTCTAAAAGCATGAATATTACGACGACGATGATCAAGCCCAATGAAGCGATGGGGCCAAGCAGAGGACCAATCAGGCTAGTAAGCGTTTCAATTGGTCTACTAGGCGCGAATATCTCAACGAGCACGGGCTCCCTTGGTCTTGATCCGGTACCTGGAGCACCTGGGCGCTGCTCAGCGTTGCTGAGCTCACGACCGACGCTCTCAACGACTGATGTCAGGCGCCGCACAATACCGCTATCCGTTCCACTTTCCTGGAGAGACCGAATTTTTGCTATGATGTTGCCTTGGTAGGCAGGAAGGTTCTGGGCGACTTCGGCTACGTGTCCCGCTACGACAAGCCCGAACAGGACGAGAACAAGAAAAGCGATCACGACGGTGACGATTACCGCCGGAATACGCGGCATCCCAAGTTTTCGAAGACGAGAGGAGATGGGAGCCAACGCAAACGTCAACAGGACTGCGATTGCTAGAGGAAGAAGTACTTCCTTGCCGAAATACAGAATGGCAATAACAGCGAGTACACTCGCGAAGGCAGGCATGCGTGAAGGGGCGGATGGCGAGGTCGAATAGACGCGGCGGGGACCGAGGTCATTTTCCAATTCCGCCTCCGTGATCTTGGCGTCGCTCGAAGACATCGATGTGTCGGTCGCTCTCGCCAAGACTTTGGAAATTAGGGCGCAGATCGGCCTCGGCAATGGTGTGACGGACCTCCTTCGACGGTCTTTAGGGCATACGCTCCGAAAAACAGCCCCGCGTCGTTGGGCTATGTTGCTGATCGCACCTTGCTGCGGGCCAGTTCCTTTTAGCCACTCGTGCTGTTGCGTGCGCTTCTACCGCTGCAGGCAATGGGCGCAGCACCATTCCTGCAATCCCGCTCCGAGCCATTGGGACCTTTTACGGTAGAACACTCGGCATCGCCCGGCTATAAGGTTCAAGCCACGTTGGCCTTTTAGCGGTAACCGATGCCAAATCCTCCCGAATCTTCCGGCGAAAGCCTTGGCAACTCCAGCACGGGTCGCATTCAGCCAGCAGATTCAGCGACGCAAGCGGCCGCCCCGGATCCGCCAGGAACCACCCAAGGCGACAACCCGCAATTCCCCCACGGAACCTTCGTGCAAACTCGACAGGCTGCGAGCAATCTATTACGCGCGCTACGCCACGATTTGGCGGCAAGTTCTGCTTTGGCGAAGACCAAGACGATGGCTTCGTTTTTGACAACGAAGCTAAGGCGGTCGATGCGGCTGGAAACCATATCAGCTCCCGCCAAATGGATGACGACTGCTCTGGCCAAAGCCGGGCGCGGCATTCGCGATCGGGGTTCCAAGCCGCGCGAAAGTCGCCGACGCCGATGGCTTCCGGCGAACTGGTGGAAATTCGCTATGGGGTCGGCCTTGCTTGTCTGCCTCCTCGTATGCAGCGTGCTGTTGTGGGCCCTCAAGGACGTGCCCTGGAGCGAAATCCGGGATGGAACGTTGAAGCCGATCGTGGTGCTGGAAACCGCCGACGGCGCGCCGTTGGTGAGGCAGGGGCCTTACCAAGGGCCCTATGCTCGATACGACCAGTTTCCGCCCAATCTGATCGATGCGGTCCTTTCCATCGAGGATCGCCGATTCATGGATCATTTTGGCATCGATCCCATGGGCATCGGGAGGGCGCTTCTGCGCAACCTGGAGGCTGGCTCGGTGGTGGAGGGGGGCAGCACGATCACCCAGCAACTCATCAAGCTGCAATACCTCGACAGTGATCGAACAATAAAGCGCAAGGTACAGGAGGTTGTGATCGCGGTCTGGCTGGAGTGGAAGCTCGGCAAGCGGGAAATCCTGACGCGCTATCTCAACAGCGTCTATCTTGGCGCCGGCGCCACCGGAATGCCCGCCGCCGCGCGCATCTATTTCAACAAGGATATTGGGGGCCTCACCCTGTCGGAGTCGGCCATGCTGGCTGGCTTGCTGCGGGCGCCGAGCCAATGGAATCCCATCGACAATTTCGAAGGCGCCCGGCAACGCAGCATGGTCGTTCTCGACGCGATGGCGGCCAATGGCAAGATCACCACGCCACAATTGGAGGAGGCCAAGACGAGCTTCGCCAGGCTGCAACCCACGACGCCCACGCCACGCTCCGGAAGCTGGTTTGCCGATTGGATCTCACCCCAAGCAAGCGAAATCGCCGGCTCCTCGCCCGGTTCGACTGCGGTGCGCACAACGCTGGTGCCCCGGTTGCAGCAAATCGCCGAAAAGGTCGTGAAACGAGCCCTCGACAGTGAAGGAAAGACGGTCGGAGCATCGCAGGCCGCTTTGGTCGCGATGACGCCCGACGGCGCGGTCGTCGCGATGGTTGGCGGCCACGACTACAAGGCGAGTCAGTTCAACCGCGCCGTCACCGCGATGCGCCAGCCGGGTTCCACCTTCAAGCTATTCGTCTATTACGCGGCATTGAAGGCCGGGCTCACCTTGTCCGACCGGGTTCTTGACGCGCCAATCGACATCGACGGCTGGGCACCGGAAAATTCCGGTGGCAACTATCGCGGCTGGGTAACGCTTGCCGAGGCGTTCGCGCGATCGCTCAATGCCGCGTCGGTGGCGCTTGCCGAAGAGGTCGGTCTGGACAATGTGATTGCCGCGGCGCGCGAACTCGGCATCGATGCGCCGCTGCCCAACACACCGTCCCTGGCGCTTGGCACGTCCGAGGTCAATCTGCTCAACCTCACCAGCGCCTATGCGTCCGTCCAACTCGGCAGGGCACCTGTCAGGCCCTGGGGCATCATCGACTTTCAAGCGGCAGGGCAGCCCAAGGCGTTTCGAGTTGGCTCACAAGCAAAGCCGAATGTCGATCTTTCGCCCTACCAGTCGGATCTCATCGGCCTCCTGCAGTTGGTGGTCGAGCGCGGTACTGGACGTGGAGCGGATCCTGGCACGTTCGCGGCCGGCAAGACCGGCACGAGCCAGAACAACCGTGATGCCTGGTTCGTCGGCTTCACGCAAGCGCTGGTCGTTGGGGTCTGGGTTGGCAATGATGATGACACGCCGATGAAGGGCGTGACGGGCGGCACCCTGCCAGCGCATGTTTGGCGGGACTTCATGCGCGAGGCGACGGCCGAATCCGCGCTGAGTGGAGTGCAATCGACGGAAGACGCAAACAATGGTCAAGGCGCGCCGCCGTCCTGCAACATCACCGCCTGCTCGCGCGCCTACCGCTCCTTTCGGCCGTCCGATTGTACCTACCAGCCATATTCCGGAGGCCGACGGCTTTGCGAAAAGTGATGCATAGCGAAGCGCTTCCTCGAAAGATTCCTGGACGCCGAGGTCGTTGGCCGATTCCACGAATATCACCCTGTCGGCGGTACACTCGGCCGCTTGCGGTTGAAAGCTGTCCCGCCCCAACATGGGATGGATCTGGGGAATGACGATGACCGAGCATGAGATTGACCGATATCACCCGAGCGGCGTCGACCGACGCCACGTCGCCCTTCGGCTGGAGCAGCTTCTGTGTGAGAAGCTTAGAGGAACCACGATGGAGAGGTCCGAGCCACCGCATTTCCGCGCTGCCGCTGCGGATATTCTCCAGTTCGGCGAAAAACGTCACGGTGGATCGGGGGAGGAAGGGGACGTCAACGACGCTTCGCGAACACCGTGTTGACGTGCTCCGACAAGCTTTTGAACCGATGGTTCACACTTGTAAACTCGTCACAGCAGTAGCGGAACCGCCGGACCGGTGGCTTCGAACTGAATACGGCATCGAGCAATGCACGTGCTAGCCCGCGGCATTGGATATCCTTTTCCTGCGGGGCGAGGGCGCTGTTTGACGAAGGTCGCTGGCATTTTCTTTCGGAGAAGACCGAAAACCTGGTCGCTCATTAGTGTCTTCAATGGACTGACGACGATGGTCATGCCCCGGAGCAGAAGTGCAGGAAGCTGAAACATAATGACTTTCCAGAACACACCGGCGGATATTTTCCGCACGGCGCCCGATGATTGGGCGCCGCAGATTAAGATGGCGCGAGGTGTGGGTTCGACTATTTGACCGCTCGACCTAGATTTGGTCGCGCAAAGGCTTGAAAGCTGCCCGCAGCTCCGAGGTAAACAGCTCCGGCTGTTCCCAGGCTGCGAAGTGCCCACCCTTAGGCAGTCGATTGTAGTGGATCAGCTTTGGATATGCTTTTTCGGCCCAGCTTTGCGGCGCCTGGTAGATCTCGTCCGGAAAAGCACTCACGGCGACCGGAATTTTGATGCCACGCGGATCAAAGAAACCGCCAGACGGGAAATGCGCGTTGGCCCAATAGAGGCGCGCTGACGAAATCGCAGTGTTGGTAAGCCAATAAAGGGTGATATTGTCGAGGACGTCGTCCGGCGTAAGGCCTTCATGTTCGCCATCGAAAGACCTTGCGATCATTCGGTAGCTCCGGATATCATGATCCAGCATCCAAGCCGCGAGCCCAATCGGCGAGTCTACGATTCCGTAGAGGGTCTGTGGGCGGTTGTTCATCTCAATCGCGTAGCCAAGCCCATTCTTGTTGAAATCGTCGAGCTGGTCGTAGGCCCGCTTCTCGTCTGCTGTGAGAGTGGAAGGTGGAGTGCCGGCGGCAAGCGCCTTGGTTATTTCGGCAGGGACGGTAGCCGCCATGTTGGTATGGATACCGAGGAGCCCCGCGGGCTCCTGCACCGCCATCAGTTCTGTGACGGCATTCCCCCAATCGCCACCTTGGGCCACATACTTGGCATAACCGAGGCGCTGCATCAGTACAGCCCATGCTTTGGCAATTCGGGGCGGCGTCCACTTGGCATCCCTAGGTTTGGCGGAGAATCCATAGCCCGGCAGGGAAGGAATGACCACATGAAAGGCGTCAGCTTCGGTGCCACCGAAGGCGGTCGGATCGGTGAGGGGTTTTATGATTTTCATCTGTTCGATAACTGATCCGGGCCAGCCATGGGTGATGATGATCGGCAGCGCATTGTCGTGCTTCGATCTGACATGGATGAAGTGGATGTCGAGGCCGTCGATCTCCGTGAGGAACTGCGGGAGGGAATTGATCCGATCCTCGACCTTTCGCCAGTCGTGGGTCTTCCAATGGTTGGCGAGCTTCTTAATCGTGTCGAGCCTGACGCCCTGGCCGTCGTCTGTGACGTTTTCCTCGTCCGGCCAGCGGGTGGCGGCAACGCGTCGATTGAGATCGGCGAGCTGATCCTTGGACGCGGTGAACTTGAAGGGTCGCAGCCCGGATTCGGTACCGGTCGCTGCGAACGCTTTGGGAAAGACTCCGATGGCGCTGGCGGACGCGGCGATCGTAAGCAGTGTTCGACGGGTGACTTTTGGCTCTACTCGGGACATGGCGTCCTCCTTGCTCGTGAGCTGTTATTTGACGAGGAGGAAATTCGCAGTGAAGGAGTTCTGCAACAATTGGACCAAGGTATGGCCGACACCTTGGTATCGGGTGGTTCCTCCGACCGCTCGACTGCCGTGCGGCGATGGACAGGATCACAGCTAGTGCCTGAGCTGAGCAACGGGCCAGGTTTTCAGTGCGAGGCTGCCGTGATGCTTGCCTCTTCGGCCGACGGTACGGAGAAGTGCATGGTGACGCCCGGCCCCTGGTTAGGCTCAGCCCAAAGGCGACCACCATGACTCTCGATGATGGAACGACAGACTGAAAGACCGATCCCCATCCCATTGTTCTTCGTCGTGTAGAAGGCTTCGAAGATCCGCGTCCCTCCGTCTGGGTCGAGACCAATTCCATTGTCGCTAACCGCGACGCTTATCTGCCCATCACCGCCGAGCTGGGTTCGGATCTCGACTAATCTCAGCCGATCCTTCACGCCAGATACCGCGTCAATGGCGTTGCGAAGCAAGTTGTTGATCACTTGTTGAAGTTGGACTCGGTCGCCGTTGACGGGGGGAAGGGAGGTGGCGAAGTGCGTTCGAATAGCGACGCCGTTGCGTCTCTGATCACCTGCAGACAAGGCGACTACCTCACTCACCGCCTCGTTTATATCGACGTCTTCGAATTCGATGTTGCGCTTACTGAATAACGCCCGCAGTCTGGCGATTACCTCGGTGGCACGATTGCCGTCCCTGATCGTGCGCCGCGCCGTCTGAAGGGCCGTTTCTATGTCGGGCGGTGTGGCTGCAAGCATCCGCAGACAGGTGTTCGCGTTCGTGATGATGCCTGACAGTGGCTGGTTCACCTCGTGCGCGATCGCCGCCGACATCTGGCCGAGGCTGAGGATGCTGGTCACTCGCGCAAGCTCTGTGCGCAACCGATCGCGCGCTTCCTCCGTCAAGCGCCTTTGTGTCACGTCCTGGATCGCTCCAAGGCATTCCCGATTTCCATTCCGGTGAATTATAACCTCGCCGATGACGCGAACGTACTTTATGTCGCCGTTGCGGGCGAGAACGCGGACCTCGTATTCCGAGTCCTCGTCGCCTTCGCGTACGGCGCCGATCTTCCCGGCAAAGAGCGCAACGTCGTCCGGGTGTATCCGCTCCGTTATCCGGTCAAACGTCACGACTTCGTCTTTTTCGAATTCGAGGATTCGAAGCCATTCGTCGGACAAGATCAGCTCGTCGGTTTCGACATGCCAGGAGAACGTACCCGTCCTGATCAAGCGCTGGCCTGCAACGAGAAGGGCCTGACTTCTACGCAGTTCATCCTCGGCCTGCTTGCGATCGTCGATGTCAGTCAGTAGTCCATACCATCGGACGATCTTGCCCTCTGCGTCACGAAGTGGCTGTCCTCGCACCTGGAACCATCGGAACACGCCGTCGTGTCTTCGATAACGGCTTTGGTAGTCGTAAGGATTGCCGCTCTTGAGTGCGCCCAGGAAGGTATCGATATTGACTTGCACGTCATCGGGGTGAGTTATGCCGTTCGTTGACCAGTCTTGCACCTCGTCGAGAGAGATTCCGAAGTAGTCCAGTAGCTGTTGGTTGCTCCCGTCGAGCGTTCCATCAGGCTGCGAAAGTATGATCATGCCCGGAACCATGTTGACGATATGGCGGAATTCCCTCTCGCTGTTAGCAAGCGCCACTTCGGCGTGCTTCCGGTCGTCGATATCATTCAGCAGGAAGTACCATCGCACAACGAGGCCCTCGTAGTCGCGCACGGGAGTTCCCCGCACCTGGAACCAACGATAGACGCCGTCGTGCCGACGGAGCCTTTCCACTACCTCGTACGATTGACCAGCGGCGACTGCCTCGGCGAATCTAGCCACGCCCCGGTCACGATCGTCAGGATGAATGATATCGTTGGTCTTCCACTTTTGATGCTCGTTGAAATCATAGCCGAAATATCGCAAGGACTGATCGTTTACGCTCTCCACAGCCCCGTCGGGCCGGAGCACAATGATGAGGCCTGGGATCGAGTTTACGATCAATTGCAGCTCGATCTCGCGCTCGCGCAACGCCTCCACCGCCCTGCGCCCATCATCGATATCAGTCAGCAGACCATACCAGCGGACGATCCCGCCATTATCGTCTTTGACCGGGTGGCCGCGGACCTGGAACCAGCGAAATTCGCCATCATGGCGACGGAAGCGCGTCTCGAAGTCATACGGCTCTCCCGTTTTGAGCGACGCCGTAAATGTCTCGACACAGTGCTGCAGGTCGTCGGGGTGCGTAATACCGTTGGTCGCCCAGTTCACAACCTCCTCCAGGGGCAGTTGGAAGTAGTCGAGAAGCTGTTGATTTGCGCCGTTCAACTGACCTTCGGGCGTAAAGAGCGCGACCATTCCTGCGATAGTGCCGACAATCAAGCGAGACTCTCGTTCACTGTTTGCAAGAGCTACCTCGGCACGTTTTCGGTCATCGATGTCTATCAAAAGATGCAGCCACCGCTGAATCGCACCCGACTGGTCCCGCAGCGGTAGACCAAGTACATTGTGCCACCGATAAATTCCGTCGGCGCGAAGATGGCGGCTCTCAACGTTATAAGACGTGCCCGCCATGTGAGCGGCGATCTGGGCTTCGATGGTTTCCTTCAGGTCATCCGGGTGCACGACCTCCGAAGCCTTCCAGTCCTTTAGATCCGAGAGGCTTAGCCCAAAATAGGAGAGGGTCAGTTGGTTGAGGCCTTCGACTTCCCCAGTCGGTGTTGTCACGGCCACGGGTATCGGGATGCTATCGACGACGAGCTGGAAATCGAGTGCGGCCTGTGACCTTTCCCGTTTTTGAACGACGGGTTCAATATCGGTCGCGACCCCGCACCACTTCACGACGCCGCCAGGAGCGTCTTCCAAAGGTGCCCACTGGATAAGGAAATGGTGAAATTCGCCTGCAGCGTTCCGAAGCCGCGCTTCGATCGTTCCCTGTGTCTCTGCGTGCCTAACGCTCTGCAGATGGGCGGTGACCGCGCCAACGTCGGCCGGGTGCACCGCATCCTCCCAGCGCCAAGACTCTCCGGACGCCGGTCGCAGCCCCGTGAACTCTACCCAGCTTCGGTTGACGAAATCGACTTGGCCATCCTCCAGCATGGTCCATGCCATGCCGGGCAGCGCATCGAAGAATTGAAAGACGTTTATCCCCATCGCCCACTCAAAGCCCACTTTCCGGGCGAGAGCCTACAATATCGATCCTTTGACGGCTACTGCGCGGCACTAGACACTTTAGTACCTACGCGTATGCCGGATTGCGGGGCATCCTACGTCCGCGCCAGCCCCTCTATATCAGTCTATCAATGATGCGAGCCGCAACGCATCCTGAAGGTCGTCGGCGCTGAAGGGCTTGAACAGACAGTCGCAAGCCCCCTCACGTATCAACCTCGACCGCACGTCCTCATCCTTGATCGCCGTTATGAAAATGATTGAAATCCGTCGGCCTCTCCGGTCGAGTTCCTGCTGAAGCTCCGGCCCGGTCATGCCAGGCATTGCCACGTCAAGAATCATGCCGTCGCTGGTTTGTAACGACTTAGAATTCAAAAACGCCTCAGCGGACGAAAAAGCTTCCACGGACAAACCGAACGAGCGGAGAAGATCTGGGAGGGCTTCTCGGACGGATTCGTCGTCGTCGACGACCGAGACATGTCTTTTGCGGCTAGTCATAAATTCCTCTGCATGTCACTTGCCGTCTGGACCGCTGACGGACCGATACTTTCCCCATCGCCGCTCGCAGACGTCGGGACCGAAAATCCTACGGTAGCACCATGGTCAGCGTTTGGTTCGGCCCACAGCCGGCCATGATGATTCTCAATAATCGAACGACTGACAGAGAGGCCGATTCCCATGCCGTCTGGCTTCGTCGTGTAAAAAGCGTCGTAAATTCGGTCCACCCCCTGGGGGTCAAAGCCTACGCCGGTATCCTCGATGTAGAGCCGGATTTCTCGAAGGCCTCCCTCTGTCTTCAAACGAATTCGTCGCGGCCGATCTCCCGCGGCCGGCATCGCCTCGATCGAATTTCGAAGGAGGTTCATGATAACTTGCTGAAGCTGCACCCGAGCGCCGGTCACGCGCGGCAAATCGTTTGCGAAGTCGGCCGTCAATGACGTTTTCGCATGCTGCAGATCGCTCGATATCAGTGCGATGACTTCCTCGGCAATCTCATTAACGTCGACTGCCTCGAGGTTCGGCGGTTTGCGGCTAAACAATTCCCAAAGACGGGCGATCACGTCGGCAGCGCGGTTGGCGTCGCGGATCGTTCGCCGTGCCGTGTCCTTCGCGATATCGAGATTTGGAGGATTCGAAGCCAGAACTCGCAGACAAGTCTCCGCATTGGTCACCAGGCCAGCTAGCGGTTGATTCACCTCGTGAGCAATTGACGCGGTCAACACGCCGAGGCTCGTAACGCGAGTTACGTAGGACAGTTCTGATCGCGCCCGATTGAGCGCATCTTCCGCCTTCCGGCTCTCGGTAACGTCCTGCACGGCGCCGATCAATTCCTGATCCCCATCCCTGTTCCGCTCACTATGCGCAAGCACCCGTACGTATTTTGGCGAGTGGCTCGGCGTTATCAGGGTTATGTCGTAGTCGAAGTCGCCGGCCCCTCTGTTGGCTTGATCGATAACCTGCTCCACGGTAGCTAGACTATCGGGATCCAGACGGGACAGGACGATGTCGAGCGTCACCGGCGTCGTCGGATCGACTTCGAAGATACGATAGGTTTCCGCTGACCAGGTGACTTCGCTTGTGCCAAGATTAAGCAAGAAGCTCCCTGTCTTGCTGAGGCGTTGGGCGTCCGCTAGAAACGCCTCGCTTCTGCGCAGCTTCTCCTCGGCTCGCTTTCGGTGGTCAATATCCGTCAATAGTCCATACCACCGGACGATCTCGCCTTCGGCGTCGCGAAGGGGGAGCCCCCGAAGCTGGAACCATCTCCACGTGCCGTCGTGCCGGAGAAAGCGGGTTTCGTAATCGTATGGTTCTCCCGTGGCGATGGAGCCCATGAAGCTATCGATGCAGGTCTGCAGATCGTCGGGGTGCGTGATACCGTTGCTCGACCAGTCATTCAATTCCGACAGCGGACGCTCGAAATAGTCGAGGATCTGCTGATTGCCGTCGATCAACTGGGCGTCTGGCGAGAAGATTGCTATCATTCCTGCGATGCCGTCGACGATCAAACGAGACTCACGCTCTCGTTCGGCCAGCGCTCGTTCCGCGCGCTTCCGGTCTTCGATGTCGATGTGGGTGCCGTACCACTTGATGATCTTGCCGTCTTCACCCAGGAGCGGCGTCGCGCGAAAGAGAAACCACCTGTATCCGCCATCGGCTCCACGCATTCTTGCTTCGAAATCAGCAGGACGACCCGAAGCAAGAGAAGCGTTCCAGGACTTTGCGAGATGGCTCGCATCCTCCGGGTGAACGACGGATTCCCAACCGGAACCTTCTGCTTGTTCGGCATTCAATCCTGCATACTCCAGCCATCTATCGTTGACGAAGTCGCAGTAGCCATCGGGGCGGCTCGTCCACACGGTGAGTGGCATCGCGTTGACGATGTTCCGAAGCTCCAGTTCGTTGGATCGTAGCGCGTCCTCGGCCTTCCGCCGATCATCGACATCTATATGGAGCGCGTACCAGCGGGCGATGCCGCCGTTTTCATCCGCGAGGGGATAACCGACGATTTGGAACCATCGATATTCGCCGTCGGCGCGCCGGAGCCGTACCTCGGCCTCGTAGGCCGTGCCTTTGTCGACCGCCTGTTGAATGGCTTTGGTTAACCCCTGCATGTCATCGGGATGGACGACATCACTTCGACCCCAGGAGCGTAGTTCATCAAGCGACCGACCATAGTATTGCAGGAGGTGGCCGTTGATCGCCTCGACGTTTCCGTTCGAATCGAGAACTCCTATGCCGGCCGGAATACTTTCCAAGATAGTCTGATTATCCAATGCCTTCGCGGCGGCGCCCTCTCGTATCTCTGGTCGCGATGCAATGTGCGCCCCCTCGGTCGCCAAGCCGTACCACCTCTCCACCCGGTCGTTTTCGATCAATGGCTTGCAGCGAACATGCAATTCCTGCAACGCGGCGGTGGGGTGACCTATAGGCAATGTGATTTCGAAAGGCTCGCGTCCGGACAGCAGCGCGTCCCACTGCTGTCTCGTGTTCCGCAGGTCTGCGGGAGAGCCGGCTAATGGCCAAACCGTCACCGCTTCGCCAAGCCCGAGGAAATCAACCAAATTGGCGTTCATGAAATCGATGCTGCCGTCCGGTAGGGCGGTAAAAGCCATTCCTGGCAACGCTTCCAGAACCCGAACGAGTTCCACGCTCATATCTATCCTTTTCGCGGGATTGCACCCTCAGGATATCGTGCGTTTTAATCAACCTGCCGTATATTATCCTATGGTATCGGTTGTGCCGTTGTCGCCGGGTTCTAGCAAGTTGTGCCGCGCGCCGATCGAGGCTTTACGCTTCAGTGAATTTCGGGTGGCTCCTCCAGCCGAAGGCGCGCGGCCATGTTCACGAGGTCGGGAAGAGTTCGGGCGCACATCTTCCGCATGACTTGGCCGCGATGCGCCTTGACGGTGATCTCGCTGATATCCAACTCGTATGCCACTTGCTTGTTGAGAAGTCCTTTGACCACGCGCACCATGACCTCTCGTTCGCGCTTGGTAAGCGCCTCGTAACACCCTTGCAGCGCAAGCAGGTTGCTCTCGTCACGCAACATGGCCGCGCTCTGTTCCAACGCCGAGCTCACGGCCTCCAGGAACGCAACCGTCTCGATCGGTTTGGTAAGGAAATCCAACGCGCCTCCTTTGAGAGCTTTCACGGTCGTCGGGACGTCGCCGAAACCGGACACGAATATGATCGGCATCCTGCTCCGGCTTATCGTAATCATGCTCTGGAGATCGAGGCCGTTCAGTCCTGGCATATTCACGTCAAGAACCAGGCAGCAGGGAGAGGCCAGAACCGGTGCTTCGAGAAAACTATGCGCGGAGTCAAAAAGCAGGGGTCGCCACCCGGCGGAGCCAATCAGCAGCTCCAGCGATTCTCGCACTGAGATGTCGTCATCAACGACGAAGACTGTCGGTCGATCCTGATCGCCTAGGTTCGAAGTCGTCACCGTGGAGGTCATCCGGTACATGTGCTCTCCCAAAGAGCTGTCCAGGTCGTCGCCAACTTCCCGAAAAATGGTATCACAAAATGTGCGCTTGGCGATAAAATCATCAACTCGCTTAGCAAGCCTGGACAGAATGATCGGTCCAGCGGGGAAGTCCATTGTACGATGGTATCGGGCCTGAAGGGTCGCGCGTCACCTGCTTGTTGGGTAGATGGCCCGTCACCGGCAACTTCGCGCGGCTCGCCGGCGCCTAAAGCGGTCAGGAGCAGATAATGGATCGTATCGATGCAATGAAGGTCTTCGTCACTGCGGTTGAAGAAGGAAGCCTGGCGGGCGCCGCTCGTAGGCTGAAGCGGTCCCCGACTGCGATCAGTCGGGCATTGGGTCTGCTTGAGCAACATGTTGGCGTGGAACTCCTTCACCGAACGACAAGGAGTCTAAAGCTCAGCGAAGCGGGCCAGAGATATGTCGAAGCATGTCGCAGGGTGCTTGTCGATCTCGAGGAGGCGGACATGATCGCCGGCTCAGAGCGATCCTCTCCGCGAGGAACGCTGACAATTTCGGCGCCGCCCATCCTGGGCGAAGAGGTGCTCCGGCCGATCCTCGACAGCTTCCTTCTTGAGAACGCCAACGTCTCCGTTCGGCTTTTGATGCTCGATCGCTTCGTGAACCTGGTCGACGAGGGAGTGGACGTCGCCCTGAGGATCGGAAATCTCGCCGACTCGACCCACATGTCCACGCGCATTGGCGGAGATGTTCGCCGCGTCGTGGTCGCCGCGCCGCAATATCTCGACAGTCGAGCCGCAATCACTGAGCCGTCCGATCTCTCCCGCCACGACTTGATCGCCTTCTCGAACTTCGGCCTCGAATCCTGGAGCTTCGCGCCGGCCAAAGGCACTTCCGTCCCAAGAACCGTTCACTTCACCCCACGCTATCTGGTCAACAGCGTCCGAGCGGCTGCGGCATCGGCCGCCGAAGGAATGGGCGTGACCCGGCTCTATTCGTATCACGTCGCAGAATATGTCCGCGACGGTCGCCTCAGGGTCGTTCTTCATCAGGCGGAGCCACCTGCGCTGCCAGTTCACATCCTGGCCCCTCAAGGACGCGCAGCCGTTCCGAAAGTTCGAACCTTCATCGACTTTGCAGTGCCGCGTCTACGTTCGGAACTTGGACGCATCGCCGCCGAATCCGGAAGCCTCGAATAATTGTGCCGAAACGCGGTTGGCTGTCTGCAGGCAAGCGACGGTTCTCCGCGACGCGCTTCCCAGCTAACCTCCCAGTCACGGTGATGAGCTCGGTACCGGCTCGGTGCTCGTCAACCGAGGCCGACGGACGAGTGTCGCCGGTAGCCAGCGGGAACGCCGGCACGAGAGGACCGGCGTTCTTGCGCAATGGTCGGGGCGGAGATGGTTGCCTGGGGCGCAGGCTTTCGTTCAGGAGGTCACGTCGGCAGGGTTTGGCCAGACTGCTCTTTGACCAGATAGTCGGCGTACCATTCTGGCCACGCCTCGTCGTGCTTGCCGCCGTCGCGCTTCTCATGCTCGCCATGGGCGGCCGCGGCCCTGCGCAGCGCCTCTGCGAGGTCGCCCGCGGATGTGAACGCTGCACCTTTGGTGTCGATGCGACCAGGAAGTCTCGCCGTGACTTCCTGTAGGAGCCAGCCGTTTCCGTCCGGGTCGGAGAAGGAGGCGAAAGAACCGTAGCTCGACCGGGAGGGATGTGGTCCTGGCAGCCGCTGGTCGGCACCCTTGTGATGGAAGACGCCGCCGGCGTCGTGAAAGACGCCGCTCATCTCGGCGCCGCGGGAGGCAAGAGCCGCGTGCGCCATCTCGATGTCGGTAACGACCAAGTGGAGGCCTTGAGCGGAACCGGGTGAGGCGGCCGCCACATTCGATCCGAAAATCATGGAGCAAGGCGATCCTGGAGGGGTCACCTGCACGACGCGAAAACCGTCCTTGCCAGAGACGTCGGCGTCGAGCCTCCAGCCAAGGCCGGTGTAGAAGGACTTGGCGCGATCGACGTCGGACACGGGAATGACGACGACTTCGAGCTTCATGTCGATGTGATCCGCGCGCGCGGATTTGGTTGGGGTGGGTTCTTGGATAGCCATCTCGATCTCCCTGTTAATCGCGGTCACTTTCACCGCGATCGGCACGATGCGCCGTCGCTGTCCCCGATGTCCATTGTCCCAAGGTGTCGATGCGTCGAGCAACGTCGGTAACCGATCCATTGGTATCGCCGATACCTTCGAACAATATCCTCGCCAGCCCTGCCGGACGATCCCTAAGACGCATTCCAACCATTCAGTTTCAACGGAGGACGTCATGTCAGCAAGAGTAGAAACGAGAACCGCACTATCGACGACGCGGCGCCAACTGCTTGCAGTCACAGCCGCGACCGCCGCACTCAGCATTCTCCCCAAGCCCGTCAGGGCGGCGACGGAGGGCGATGCTATCCGCCCCTTCAAGTGCGCAATCCCGCAGGAGGAGGTCGATGAGCTGCGCCGCCGTGTCCGTGCGACACGTTGGCCTGGCAAGGAGACGGTTTCCGACCGTTCGCAAGGCGCGCAGCTTCAAAAGCTAAAGCCGCTCGTGGAGTACTGGGGCAAGGAATACGACTGGCGGCGCGGCGAGAAGAAGCTAAACGCGCATACGCAGTTCATGACCAGGATCGACGGCCTCGACATTCACTTCATTCACGTCAAGTCCAAGCACGCGGACGCCCTGCCGCTGATCATGACGCACGGCTGGCCTGGATCGGTGCTCGAACTCGTCAAGACGATCGGGCCGCTCACCGATCCGACCGCGCACGGCGGCGCCGCGGAGGACGCCTTCCACGTCGTCATACCGTCGATGCCCGGCTACGGCTTCTCGGAAGTCCCAAGCGAAACCGGATGGGGCCCGGACCGCATCGGGCGGGCGTGGCACGTGCTGATGAAGCGGCTCGGCTACGACCGTTATGTGTCGCAGGGCGGGGACTGGGGCGCTGTCGTATCCGACAAGATGGCGGCGCAGGCACCGGACGGACTGCTCGGCATTCACACGAACATGCCGGCGACCGTTCCGCCCGACATTGCAAAGGCGCTCGCCGATGGCGAACCCGCGCCGGCCGGGCTTTCCGAAGACGAGAAGGCCGCCTACGAGCAGATGAACGCGCTGTACACGAAGGGCGCGGGCTACGCTTTGATGATGGTCACGCGGCCGCAGACGCTGGGCTATGCGTTGACCGATTCACCGGTCGGTCTCGCCGCCTGGTACTACGACAAGTTCGCCGACTGGACCTATAGCGGCGGCGATCCGGAGAAGTCGCTGAGCAAGGACGAGATGCTCGACGACATCTCTCTCTACTGGTTCACCGGGACGGCCACGTCTGGCGCGCGGCTCTACTGGGAGAACAACGCCAACAACTTCAACGCCGTCGACATCAAGATTCCGGCCGCGATCACCGTCTTTCCCGGCGAGATCTACCAGGCGCCGAAAAGCTGGGCCGAGAAGGCGTACCACAACCTCATCTACTACAGCAAAGTCGACAAGGGCGGGCACTTCGCCGCCTGGGAGCAACCGGAGCTTTTCGCATCGGAGCTGCGTGCGGCGTTCAGAACGCTTCGCTGACAAGCATTCCGAATTCACCTCAATCAAGGAGAACCACAATGACAAACTTTCCAAGAGGCACTGCGCTGATCACCGGTGGATCGTCGGGTATCGGCGCGCTCTACGCCGACAGGCTAGCCCGCCGCGGCTACGACCTGATACTGGTGGCGCGCAGCCAGGATGCGCTCGCCCGGATCAGCAAGGATATCGCAAGTTCGACCGGTCGGAACGTAAAGACCGTCCGGGCCGACCTTGGCCAACGGGACGACCTGCTGAAGGTTGAAGGAATCCTTCGGAGCGACCCGTCGATCACCATGCTCGTCAACAATGCCGGGGTCGGCGCGGTCGAACCGTTGCTCATGTCCGACGTCGAGGCGATGGAAAAAATGATTGCGATCAACGTGACGGCTCTGACTCGTCTCGTCTATGCCGTCGCGCCGTCCTTCGTCGCACGTGAGCACGGCACGATCGTCAACATGGCCTCCGCGTTGGGCGTGGCCCCCGAAATCCTCAACGGGGTCTACGGCGCAACGAAGGCGTTCGTCATCGCTTTGACGTTCTCTCTGCAGAAGGAGCTGGCGGAAAAGAACATCCGGATTCAGGCCGTACTTCCCGGCGCGGTGGAGACGCCTTTCTGGGAGGCATCGGGCGGCTCGCTCGACCGCCTGCCCGACCAGATCGTCATGAAGGCCGAAGATGCGGTCGATGCTGCACTCGCCGGTCTCGACATGGGCGAACTGATGACCCTTCCTTCGGTACCCAACATCGACGACTGGAACGCATACGAGGCGGCTCGTCAGAAGCTGATGCCGAACCTTTCTCGCAACGTTCCTGCCCCGCGCTACCGGACGCCGGCGCTAGCGTCCTGACACCGGTACGACAACACTCAAGAAGCGAGGCAGAGATGTCCGACTGGGATCTTTTGAACCGGTTTCCGCGCGTACGCCTGGTGAACGGACCGACGCCGATCCAGCGGCTGGATCGTCTGGAGCAAGTGCTCGGCGAGAGCCGACGAGGCGTCTCGATCTGGGCGAAGAGAGACGATCTGATGGAACTCGGGGGCGGGGGCAACAAGCTCCGCAAGCTTGAATTCCTCATCGGCCACGCCCGGTCGAAAGGCTGCGATACCCTCGTCGTAACCGGCGGCGTGCAGTCAAATTTCGCCCGTCTGGCCGCGGCCGCCTGCGCCAGAACCGGACTGGCATGCGAGGTCGTTCTGACTCAAATGGTGCCCCGCGGGACCGAGATCTACCAGGCCAACGGCAACGTCTTGTTGGACCGGGTCTTTGGCGCCCGCGTCCACCTCCTCGGCACCGGCGACGATGCGAGCGCGTTCGCCACGGCCCGCGCGTCGGAGATCGCCGCGGCCGGAGGGAAGGCTTTCGTGGGCACGCTTGGCGGTTCGACGCCGGTCGGAGCTCTGGGCTACGTCGACTGCGCATTCGAAATCGCAGCGCAATCGACTGAGATCGGCATCGCGTTCGACCACGTCGTCATCCCGAACGGTAGTGGCGGCATGCACGCCGGTCTGGCCGTGGGAGATGCCCTGGTCGGAAAAAATCCTTCCAGGATCAGAGCATACACCGTGCTCTCGCCAGCGGAGACATGCGTCGCCGCGACGGTGGAGAAGGTCAATGCGGTCTTCGACCTCCTCGGGAAGAAGGACCGAATTCGAGCTGAGGAGCTGGCGATAGACGGCGCGAAGCTCGGTGGCGGCTACGGCGTGCCGACGTGCGAAATGATTGAAGCGATCAGGCTCGTCGGCCGCTCTGAAGGCCTGCTTCTGGATCCCGTCTACGGAGGGAAAGCCTTTGCCGGCCTGCTGTCCGATATCGAAAACGAAGTCATCGCGCCAGGATCGAACGTCCTGTTCGTCATGACGGGAGGTTCTCCTGGGCTTTATGCCTATGCAGACGCCCTGAGTAGCGACTGATCCTCTCCCAGAGGGTCATTATCATCAACCCGACATAAAATTAGGAATGCCATGCCTACGAAACCTAAGATCGCCATCATCATCGGCTCCACCCGACCGACCCGTTTCGCCGACAAGCCCGCACAGTGGATACTGAAGCAGGCTCAGGCCCGCGACGACATCGACGTCGAAATCGTCGATCTGCGTGACCATCCCCTGCCGTTCTTCGACGAGGTGGCGTCGAACGCCTACGCACCCAGCCAGAGTGCCGAAGCCGTTCGTTGGCAGCACACCGTCGCCCGCTACGACGGGTACATCTTCGTTGTCGCGGAATACAATCGCTCGATCACCGGCGTGCTGAAGAACGCCCTCGACCAGTCCTATGTGGAATGGGCGCGCAAGCCGTTCACTGCGATCGCCTACGGCACCGCGGGCGGGTCGCGCGCACTTGAGCATCTTCGCGGAATCGGCGTCGAGCTGCAGATGGTTTCCACGCATGCGGCCGTTCATATCGGCGGCAGCGACTTCTTCACCGTTTTCTCGATGGGCGGCAACAAGCCGATCGAAGAGATCGAAGCAAACCTCCTGCCATCGGCGAAGACTGCGCTGGACGAGCTGGTCTGGTGGGCGAAGGCCACGATGGCTGCGAAGGCTTCAGAGGTCTAACCTCTGCAAGACAAGGAGCGGGGGCGTGAGCCGCCCCCCTCCAGTTTTTATCTTCTACGCGCGAGGGGCGGCCTTAACATCCTTGAGTGGGGCTGGAAGCAGGCCGACCGGAAAGTCCTGGTAGGAGACTGGGCGCAGGAAACGATAGATCGCCAATGTGCCGACCGACGTCGATCTTCCGTCCGACGTCGCCGGATAAGGTCCGCCATGGACCATCGCCGGGGAGACTTCGACGCCCGTCCCGAAGCCGTTGACGAGGAGCCGGCCGGCGAGAAGTTCCAACTGCGGGATCATCTGCGAGGCCGCATCGACGTCCTTGGCATCCACGTGTAGCGCGATCGTCAACTGTCCTTCCAAGGATTCGACCACTTTACGGAGGTCGTCGTCGTCGTGGCAACGAACGATCAGCCCCGCCGCGCCGAACACCTCTTCCTGGAGCTCTGGATTGGCGAGAAAGTCAGCCGCCGTCGTCTCGAAAAGCGCGGCAGACGCTTGATGAGCCGTTCCGTTTTTCCCCGCAGAGACCTGCGAGACGGGCGGTGAAGACGACAGCCTTGCCACGCCCTTTCGATACGCCTCGCAGATGCCGCCTGTCAGCATGGTCTGAGCCGGCGCTTCGGCCAACGCCGCCGCTGCGCTCTCGATGAAAGCGTCGAGGCCCGCTCCCTCGATGGCGATGATCAAACCAGGATTCGTGCAGAATTGACCGGCGCCGAGGGTCAGCGAAGCCGCGAACGATCTCCCGATTTCCGCGCCCCGGCCCAGCAGTGCGTTTGGATAGAGGATTACGGGGTTGATGCTGCTCATTTCGGCGTAGACGGGTATCGGCTGCTTCCGCTCCGACGCGATCTTCATCAACGCGGTGCCGCCGCGGCGCGAGCCGGTGAAGCCAACTGCGCGTACCCGGTGGTCGGCGACCAGGGTCTGGCCGACCTCGAAGCCTGCGTCGAACAACAGCGCGAAAGTCCCCGACGGGAGCCCGCATGCAGCGACGGCGTCGACGACGGCCTTGCCAACCAGTGCAGAGGTTCCGGGATGGGCGGAGTGCGCCTTGACGATCACCGGACAGCCGGCCGCGAGGGCGGAGGCAGTGTCGCCGCCAGCGACGGAAAAGGCTAGGGGGAAGTTCGACGCCCCGAACACTACGACCGGTCCGAGAGCGATGTTGCGGAGCCGAAGATCAGGCTTCGCCACCGGCTTGCGGTCGGCGTCGGCGGGATCGAAACGCAGTTCCTGGAAAACGCCGTCGCGGACTTCCTTGGCGAAGAGCCGAAGCTGTCCGACCGTTCGGGCGCGCTCTCCTTCGATGCGGCCGCGCGGCAGTCCCGTCTCGTCGATTGCTCGCAGGACGAGTTCGTCCCCGATGGCCAGAATTCCTTCCGCGATCGCTTCCAGGAAGCGGGCCCGATCCTCGAGCGATGTTTCCTTGTAGACCGGGAAGGCGTCCCAAGCCAAAGACGCGGCTTGCTCGACCTGCTCCCTGGTCGCGCCCGCAAAGCTCGGCTCCATGGAGCTGCCGCTGGCTGGGTTGATCGCGGAGAATGTCGCGGCCGCGCCGCGCATGCTCGCGCCGCCGATGAGGAGGTCGCCGGAGAGTGTCATCGTGGATCCTTTCGAAACGAAGAGCCGATACTGTCCTCCACTCATGTGGGAGGCTCGACGCTAACCGTTGGCAGTTGGCTTTGACCTCAAATAGGCGTCGACGCGAGGCCTGCCAACCCTCGGCATGCAAATAGTATTACTTTTCAAATGGAGCTGCATCCGGCAAGCTTGATGCCCCCCGAATGCAAGTAGCCCGTAAAATGGCTGCCTACGCCTCCTGGGTGAGGGCGATCGCCGCCACGGTTTCCTTGGTGTCGATGATGGCGCTGGCATAGCTGGGCAGATTGACCTCCAGTGCCGCATGCATCATTTCCGGCGAATAGTCGGCGACCGCATCCTTAACGACGGTCACGTCGTAGCCAAGTTCGGCGGCGTACCGGACGGTTGCTTCGATGCAGGTGTGGGCCACCAATCCGATCACGATGACACGCTGGATGCCATGCCGCTTCAGCTCGAGATCGAGATCGGTGTTGGCAAAGCCGCTCGAGCACCAATGCTCGGATGCGACGACCTCGCCGGCCACGGGCACGAACTCGGCTCTAAACTCACCGCCCCACGTGCCGAACTCGAAGCTCTTGCGGTGCCAGGCCGCACGCTGGATCGGCGCCACATACTTCCAATTCTCGTAGTCTCCGGCCCGATAGCGATGATGCATCGCGAAAAAGACCCGGAGCTTGGCTTCGCGGGCGGCGGTTAGCACTTCGAGCATGTGCGGCACGCAGTTGTTCGCCTCGGCGACCTCCTTGATCCGGGGCCAGATCTTGCCGCCCTCCGAGATGAAGTCGTTGTAGGGGTCAACCACCAGCAGGCCAGTGTTATTCCGATCAAAGGAAAGTTCTGTCATGATGTTTTCCTTCGGCTCAAGCCGCTTTCGTGGCCGAATTCTTCAGGGCCGCGCGCTCAATGCTCGCCGCGAACAGCGGCGTCTCGCCCTTGTTGTGAGCAATCGACATCGGCTGTCGCTGCGTGCGGAAGAGTTCGAACGGGATGCCCTGGCGATCAAGGAAGGCCATCATCTCGTCGGTCGCGTAGGATTGGACGCGGTTGGTGAATTCGCAGCGGTTCGCATCGAGCTTCTTCACACTCAGTTCCCAGGTGACGTGGATGGTGACCCGGCCGTTCGGCGTAAAGACGTCGGAATCGGAGTCGAGGATGAGATGATCCTTTTCGCCGAGTGTTTCGTGGTAATGCTGGACCATCAGACTGCCGCCGATTGTCTCGACATTTATCGACATCCGCGTGCCGTCGTCCGCTGTCGTGAAGCCCGCTGCGATGTGGGCAGGCGAGCATCCCTGGTATTCCTCTTCCGGCAGGTTAAAACACCATGTCGGAATATCGATCGTCTCGATCGGGGCGTTGATGATGGCCGAAAAGCTGGAATCGACGATCTGGTTTTCAAGGCTGTGCATGAGACTTCTCCTTTGTGGTTGAGTGCGTTGAAGGACGTTGATGCCCGCGCGACCTGCCGAGTCCTTGCGCGGGCACCGCCTCGGCCTACTCGTCGGCCAGAGTTTGCGTGTAGTGTCCGAGCCTGGCCTCGATGTCCGGGTCCTTCTGCAGGCCCATGTCCATCAGGCGTCCGATGTTCTTCTGCGCCGCCGGACGCTGGACCGACGTAATGAAGGCGTCCCAGCCTGCGGCGATCTCGGGGTCGCTCGGAAGGCTCGCGAAGTCGACCAGGCGTTTGGTGTCGGCGATCGCCTGGCGATCAAAGCCAGAGATCCGGGTAGCGAGAGCGTCGACGAACGGATCGAGCTTGTCGTCGTCGAAGGCGCGATTAACGTATCCGTACTTCTCAGCGAGATCGCCATTGATGTCGTCGGAGCCAAGCAGGACCTCCAGCGCTCGACCGCGCCCCATCAGCCGCGGTAGCCGCGCCATCGGGCCGCCGCCGGGGACGAGTGCCGCGCCGACCTCCCACTGAGAGAGAATTGCTTTCTGACGGCTCGCGAAGCGCATGTCGCTGGCGAGAGCAAGCTCGCTTCCGACCCCCGTCGCGCGGCCGCGGATCAGCGCGATCGAGACGACTGGCGACTTGCTGATACGGACCAGCATGTCGGGCAGGGGGTGCAAACCGGTCGGGCCAGAAGGGAGGCTGGTGGATTCGGCGAGAGGCGGCGTAAAGTTGTAGTGGGTGAGGAAGAACCCCGGCACAGCGCTGTCGAAGACGACGACTCGAAGATTAGGATCGCTCTCGATTTCGGCCACCACTTTCTCCATCTGAGGGATCGTCTCCGGTCCGAAGATGTTGAAGGGCGGGTTGTCGAAGGTGACGCGCCAGTAGGCGGGCGTCCGCTTATCCACCTTGATCTGTGCATGTTCCCGACTTGGGTCGGCCTTGACCTCTGCAGCACGATCCACTTTCTCGGCGACCTTCGTCTGACCGGAAAGGGCGAGCGCTGGAAGCAGCAGTAGCGCCGCGGCGGTAAGGGCTTTCGACGACATCGCGATGGCGCTTGTCCTGGTTGGTTGTCTGACCTTCATGGTTGGCTCCGTTCTTGAGTTTGTGAGACGAATGCTGGCCCGATCTCGAAGACCAGTTCGACCTCGACGGGCATTCCAAGCGGTATGCTGGAAACGCCGAGGACGACACGGGGAGGGAGCCGGGCGGGACCGAACACATCGAGCAACAGCTCTGACGCTCCATCGGCGACTTTGGGGTGTTCATGGAAATCGGCGGGGCAGGCGATGTAGACTCCCAGCTTGGCGACCGATCGGATCCTGTCCAGCGTTCCTAGCTGCGACTGCGCGGCGGCTAGACCACTAAGGCAGGCCGCCCGCGCCGCGTCGTAGCCTTCGGCGACGGACAGCTCGCGGCCGACGAGGCCCGTATAGAGTGGCAAATGTCCGGCGACCGGTAGCATGCCGCTTAGGAAAAGCAGCGAGCCGCTTTGGAACGCTTCGACATACGCGCCGAATGGCGTGGGCGCCTTCGGGAGGCATATCGCCAGTTCCTTGATGCGCGCCTCAGCGCTCGCGACTACCATTTGCCCAGATGTGCGCCGTTGTCGACGTGCAGCACCTCCCCGGTGATGTTGGAGGATTCCGTCAGATAGACGACGCCGTCGACGATCTCCTGAACCGCCGTGATAGTCCCCATCGGCGACAAGGATTCGAGGAAGGACCGCGGGTTTTTCGCATGGAGAGGAGTGTCGACCACCCCCGGAGACAGGGCGTTGACGCGGATGTTGTCCTTGGCGAACTCCAGCGCCAGGCTCTTGGTGACGGCGTTGAGGCCGCCCTTGGTGACCATTGGAAGCGACGCGGTCACGCCGGCAATCGGATGGTCCGTCAGCGACGACGTGATCGTCACGACGCTCCCGCCGGACTTCTGGCGCAGCATTTGTCCGATCGCGCGCTGCGTGAAATGGAGGAATCCCTCGACGTTCGTCGCGCACAGGCGCCGGAAATCGTCGATGGTGTATTCGAGGAACGGTTTGGTGAAGAACACTCCGGCATTGTTCACGAGTGCGTCGATCGAGCCGAACTGCTCAATCGCTGCCGCCGCCGCCCGCTCGGCGGTTTTCGGATCCGCGACGTCGCCGCTGATCAGTTCCAATCGCCCCGCACGGTCGAAAAGCGTGCTCTCGCTGATGTTCCGAGAGGTTCCGACGACGTTCCAGCCCTTGTCCAGGAACGTCTTGACGAGTCCGGCTCCGATCCCTTGCGACGCGCCCGTGATGATAACAGTCTTATGCACGCTCATGCCTGCCTCCGTTGTGGCGACGCGGGTACCCTTCGTCCGCCAGGTGGCGGTCGGTCGCTTTGTTCCTCGTGTGATGCGTTGATCCAGCCATCGGCCGGGAGCTTCCCGGCGGTCGCGCCGTCGTCCGCTCTGCCACGACAATCGCGCCGAAAATCGGGCCCCGATATTGTACCAAGGTGTTCCCGATACCTTCGGATTGGGTCGCTCTTCAGGACACCAAGGTCCAATAGACGCGGGTCAGTGGCCGGAGGTATCAGCGTTGCAACGTCACGCATGACAAGGAGTCCACATGACCCGCTGGCCGGATCGCCGAATTCTCGACCTGTTTGGAATCGAGCTTCCCATCATCCAGGCGCCGATGGCCGGAGCCACGACGGTCGAAATGGTCGTCGCCGCGGCCAAGGCCGGCGGTCTGGGATCTCTCCCAAGCGCTCAGTTAAACGTCGAGGGGCTGCGTCAGGCCCTCCATGAGATCCGCGGCGCTACCCACGCGCCTGTGAACGTGAACTTCTTCTCACATGTTTCCCCCGCCGAAGATGTGGCAGCGCAGATGCGATGGAGAGCCCTGCTCGCGCGCTACTTCGTAGACGCAGGACTTGACCCCGCCGCGCCGATCGCCGCGGCGGGCCGTGCACCATTCGACTCTTCGTTTTGCGAGGTGGTCGAGGAGTTGAAACCGGAGGTCGTGAGCTTTCATTTCGGGCTGCCCGAAAAGTCACTGGTGCAGCGTGTGAAGGCGACAGGCGCGAAGATCATATCATCCGCCACGACCGTGGCCGAGGCCGTCTGGCTCGAAAAAAACGGCGTCGACGCGGTCATCGCCATGGGTTTCGAGGCCGGCGGACATCGCGGGAATTTTTTGAGCCAGGACATGACGACACAGGTTGGAATCATGGCGCTCCTGCCCCAGGTGGTCGACGCGGTGCGGGTGCCGGTCATCGCCGCCGGCGGGATCGCCGACGGGAGAGGTGTCGCCGCCGCCCTGATGCTCGGAGCTTCCGCCGTCCAGGTCGGGACAGCCTACCTGTTCTGCCCTGAGGCGAGGATTCCCGCAGTTCAGGCAGAGGCGCTGGCTTCGGCCCGAGACGACAGCACCGCGATAACGAACGTTTTTACCGGCCGTCCAGCGAGAGGCATCGTAAACCGTCTGATGCGCGATTTAGGTCCAATCTCAGATGCCGTGCCCGCATTTCCAACTGCCGGAGGAGCTCTCGTTCCCATCAGAGCAAAAGCCGAGGCGGAGTCGAGGAACGATTTTACGAACCTCTGGTCGGGGCAGGCCTCCCGTCTTGCTTTGAAAGTTGGTGCCGAGGAATTGACGCGAGAGCTCTACCAATCCGCGTTGGACGTTATCGCACGCCGCAGTCCTACCTGACGGCATCCCGCAGATCCTTCCGGATCCCGGCAGACAGCCTGCCGCAGACTGACGGTTCACGCAGACCTCGACCAATCTACCTGAAGGGGAGCAGCCGTCGCGCGAATTCGTGGCGACATATCTCCAATCGAACAAAGGACAGCGTCATGTCTAAACACAGCCCCAGCCCATATGTGGTCGTGCTCGCGGGATCGGCGTCCCTCGCCATCGCCATGGGCGTCGGTCGGTTCGCATTCACTCCAATTCTGCCGATGATGCTACACGACGGCGTCGTTGATCTTTCGCGAGCCGGAGGACTCGCGACTGCCAACTACGTCGGCTACCTGGTCGGTGCATTGGCAGCGATGGCAGTACCCAAGAGGTGGGACCATACCTTCGTCATACGCCTGACACTGGTGGCCACGGTTCTGCTTACGGCTCTGATGTCAGTGCCCTATGCCGAGGCCTGGGTCGCTCTTCGGTTCTTGGCGGGCGTCGCTTCGGCGATCGGATTCGTCTTCACCTCCGGTTGGTGTCTCGCCCAGCTTTCGGGAACCGGCAGCTCGATAGGAAGCGCCATATTCACGGGACCCGGCGCAGGCATCGCCGTGTCCGGGCTGGCCGCCAGCGGGATGACCATTCTCGGGCTGTCCGGCCACACCGCCTGGCTGATATTCGCCGCGATCTCCGCCACGATCAGCGGGATCATCTGGAAGACCTTCGGCGAGAGCGCGAAGCCATCCGACGCCTATTCGGTGGGGGCGCCGACGCGCGCCTCCGGCAAGGTGCCGAAATCGGAAATGCCTCTATTTGCGATCGCATACGGGCTGGCCGGCTTCGGCTACATCGTCACGGCGACCTATCTTCCGGTGATCGCGAAGAACAGCATTCCTGGTTCACCCTTGCTCACCGTCTTCTGGCCGCTTTTCGGGGTCGCGGCAGTCGTCGGATCGCTGCTGGCGGCGCGCGTTCCGCATAGCGCCGACGTGCGGCTCCATCTGATTGCCGCATACCTCGTGCAGGCGGTCGGGGTGGGGCTGTCGGTTATCTGGCAGGACGCTTTCGGCCTTGCACTCAGCAGCGTTCTCGTAGGCCTGCCGTTCACTGCGATCAGCTTCTTCGCCATGAACGAAGTTAGGCGGATCAGATCGAGCCACCACGCGCGTTACATGGGACTGCTGACGGCGGTGTTCGCGATCGGACAGATCATGGGGCCGCCTGCCGTAGGAGTGATCATGAGGCATGTGGTGAACGTAGACGCCTGGTTCGATCTCGCGCTTGCCGTCGCCAGCATCGCGCTCGTAGTCGGCGCCGCGATCTATGTTGCGATGATCCTGCTGTTTCCAAGCGAGCGGAATGCGAGGACCGCAGGGCGCTCGGTCCGTCCCACTTGAAAATCACGCGCTTCTATCTTCTCCGATGCGATCGTCGCGTATCTCCAAATTTATGCTCGACACCATCGTACAATAGAAGGGTTGGTATCGATTGCGCATGCTGCCCTGACGTAGAGACGGGTAAACCAAGTTGGCCAGTACGAGGAGAGCTACATGCTTTCCAAGAGTGCGTCAGCCACCTTTGAGGAAGTACGGAGAAAATCAATGGACCGGCATCTCACAGAAGTTAACGGCGGCGAGACGGCGCAGGACGATGGAACCGCCTTGGATGCTTTGATACAATTCTATCGAGCCTTTAACGCTGGCGATCTCAAAGGGCTGGAACAGGTCTGGCTCGGCGGCTCGGATCCCAGCATGGACAATCCGATCGGCGGCATCCGCCGCGGTTGGGACCAGATCGCCGACGGGTATTCAAAGCTCTTCAAGGGAAAAACGAAGGTTCAGGTGACCTTCCACGACTTTACGAGCCAGGGCGGCGACGAGTGGCACCTGTTCGTCGGCCGCGAACGCGGAGTATGTCAGACGGCGACAGAGACGCTTGATGTCGCCTTCCGGACGACCCGGTGGTTTGTACGCAAGGACGGCGGTTGGCGACAGCTTCACCATCATGGGTCCGTCGAAGATCCGCAGATGCTGGCTGCCTATCGGAAACTGATCTTCGGTTGAAGAGATGGTGCGCCGGCAAACGTCGGCGCTCCGCGCGACGCGCACCCGCTAGTCGCGAAGCTGTCCACGCACCAAAGGCGCGACGTCGGTTCCCAGCAGCTCGATCGAACGACGCATCGCTTCCGCGTCGAGCGCGGCGGTGCTCATCTGAAAGGTGATGCGAGCAATTCCTCCCAACGTTCTGTTAACATGGGATATCTTGGCAGCCACCGTCTGGGGGCTGCCGACGAGGAACGCGCCACCCGGCCCGCACATATGCTCGAACTGAGCCTGCGTCGGCGGCGGCCAGCCGCGCTCTCTTCCGGCGTCCGTGAACATTTGGAACCAGCCGGGGAAAAACGCTTTCTTTGCGGCCACGTCGGTCTCTCCGACAAAGCCAAGAGCGTGGACGCCTATCCGCTGGTTTTCAGCGGGATGCCCGGCGACGAGCCATGCTCGACGATAGAGCTCGACCAGGGGCAGAAAGCGCTCGAAGCTCCCTCCGATGATGGCCACCATCAGCGGGAGGCCGAGAGTCCCTGCGCGGACGAAGGATTCGGGCGTGCCGCCAGCGCCAAGCCAGATTGGCAATTTGGGCTGATGCGGACGAGGGAAGACACCCTCGCCATTCATCGCAGGACGAAACCGGCCCTGCCACTTGATGTTGGGCTGCTCCCTGATCTTGAGCAGTAGGTCCAGCTTTTCCGCAAACAGCGCATCGTAGTCCCTCAGGTCGAAGCCAAACAGGGGATAGGCCTCCACGGAAGAGCCACGACCGACCACGATCTCCGCTCGTCCGCGGGATATCAGGTCCAGCGTTGCGAACTCCTGGAAAAGCCGGACGGGATCGGAGGCGCTAAGGACGGCGACGGCGCTCGTCAGCCTTATCGACTTGGTGCGCGCCGCCGCTGCGGCAAGTATCACGGCGGGCGCGGAATCAAGCGCGTTTTCCCTGTGGTGTTCGCCCATTCCGAAGACGTCCAGACCGACCTGGTCCGCCAGCTCCACCTCGGAAAGTACGCTCTCCATTCGATCGACGGCCGACTGCAGGCGACCCGTGTCAGAGTCGGGCAGGAGCATCGCAAAACTATCGATACCGATTTCCAAAGTTGAATCCTTTCAAGGAGCTCGCACCCGGAGCCACGGCGTTCTGACGCCTTCCCGGCGGAAGCGCTTCCCATCTCACGACTAGGCGATGCCTCGCCAGTGTGGTTTTTCGGATGGAGATCATCGATTTTTTCGATAATTGAGCGCGTCGGGACCCCGGTTGCTCACGCCCAGGAATCGACATCTCTTACCGCCTTGGCGAACGCCTCGGGCGCCTCCTGCGGCAAATTGTGGCCGATCCCGCCCGCCGCGAGACGGTGTTCGTATTTCGCCTTGAACTTTGCGGCGTAGGCGTTGGGATCCGGATGAGGCGCTCCGTTGGCGTCGCCCTCCATCGTGATCGTCGGCACATGGATCTCGGGACCGGCCGCAAGCCTGGTCTCGAATTCGTCGAACCGTTTTTCACCTTCCGTCAGGCCCAGCCGCCAGCGGTAGTTATGAACGACGATCGAGACGTGATCGGGATTGGTAAATGCTTCTGCACTCCGATCGAAGGTCGTGTCGTCGAACTTCCACTGCGGCGAGGCGAGACGCCAGATCAGCTTGGCGAAGTCGTTCGTATATTTTTCATAGCCGTCGCGACCGCGGTTCGTGGCGAAGTAGAACTGATACCACCACTGAACCTCCGCGGCTGGGGGCAGGGGCGCCTTTCCAGCAGCTTGGTTCCCTATGAGATAGCCGCTGACGGATACTAAACCCCTGCATCGTTCTGGCCAGAGCGCTGCGACGATGTCGGCGGTCCGCGCACCCCAGTCGAACCCGGCGACCGTCGCCTTTTCAATCTTCAAGGCGTCCATCAGCTTGAGGGCGTCGACAGCAAGCGCCGACTGTTGGCCGTTCCGCATAGTGTCATCGGACAGGAATCTAGTGCTGCCGTATCCGCGCAGATGCGGCACGATCACACGATGACCACGCTCCGCGAGCAAAGGCGCCACCTCGGCGAAGGCGTTGATGTCGTAGGGCCAGCCGTGGAACAGCATAACGGGCGAGCCGTCTTCAGGACCGAGCTCGGCGTATCCGACATTCAGGTCTCCGGCGTCGATACGCTTGTCGGCAACCAGGCCCATACCCTTGTGCCGTACCGGCCCTTTGATCTGCTCGGCACCTTCGACGCGCCCTGCGAGGATTCCTGCGGCCGTCAGCCCGAGTGCCACTCCGCCAAAGGAGCGGCGTGTCCAGGTCGCGTTGTTTGAGTTGCTCATGGCTGTGTCTCCAAAGATCGCTTGTTGAATGCCTGCCGCACGACAGGCCCTTGCGAGTCCATTTCAGACAGGTGGCAGAAACGCGCTACTGTCCAATGGTGTCGGGTCAGCTACGGCTCGTGCTTAAACATGGAGGCGCTGCGGCGCCTCAGAACGCCGAAAGTTCGTTCGCGACGGAGCCTGACGCGGGGCCGAGCCTTGCGGCCATATACAAAAGGTCAGGAAGTGTTCTCGCGTTCATCTTTCTCATTAGCCGGCCACGATGAGCTTTGACGGTGATCTCGCTAATGTTCAACTTGAAGGCCACCTGCTTGTTCAGCAAGCCTTCCACCACGAACTTCATGACTTGCCGTTCTCGCGGTGTCAGCGTGAGAAAATAGGCTTCCAAACGGTTCGCCTCGTTGAACGCACGAATAGATGCGTTTACCTCCTCCGCAATTACGGCGGGATCATCCTGCTTGGGGAGGAAGGTCACCCGGAATCTGGTTGTGGCAACAGACGTGGCCGGACTGCCGCTAGGGGTGACGACGATGATTGGGCAGTGCACGGCGTAAGAACAAATCAATCGCGCTAGATCTGAAACCGGCAGATCGGCCATGCTTGCGTCAACAAGGATGCAGTTGAAGCGTCCAGATTGGGCACCGCTGAGCAAGTCGTGCGCTGAGGTGAACCGTTGTAGTCGCCGGCCCATGCCCGAAATATGTAGATGCAAATTGGGATCGAATTCGGTCCCGTTATCCAATACGGCGACCAAAGCATCGCTGTAGAGTGTTGTCGCCATTGTCGAGAGATCAGTCGGTTTTTTTGTGGGGAACATGCCATTCGTCCTCATCGATCGTGCACGCGACGTGCTGCGGCTGGGAGATTGTTATGAATGCTTCACGCTGCTCGTAATGAAGGTGCTCCGCGATTTTTAAACCGGCACGCATGCGTTCGCGACTTAAGTGGTGTGAGAGATCCTGAAAAAAGCTGAAGTATTCCCTTACCAGTTGTTGAAGTGCCCTTGGCGCAATCTGCCCCTCTGTGATTTTATCGATGCGGTTGAACCAGATAGATTCGGGTCGCTTTGGGACAGATTGAGATAGGCCTCTTCGAGCACTCCGGATGGGAGCTTGATCTCGAAAAGCGAGAGCTGCGTGCGATGGGCGCTCCGGTACCGCTCGGCAGTCGCGCGTTCGAAATCCTCGAAACACTTGCAGTTTCTTCGGGTAGGATCGTTACGAAAGACGAGCTGATGAAGCGCGTCTGGCCTGGAATGGTCGTCGAGGACAACACCCTCCAGGTTCATATCTCTGCAATAAGGCGCGCGCTTGGAAAGGACCGAGACTTGCTGCGTACCGTGTCCGGTCGCGGATATCGACTACTCGGCGAGTGGACGGAACCCGAAAAGCGGTTTGCCGATCCGACGTCCGCCACGCTCGTGCGGTCGAGCGAACGAGAGGATTTTGTTACTAACATCCCCTCGGCAGCGTCCGAGCTGATCGGCCGTCAGGCTGCAATTTCTCATATCGTGACGCTCATGTCGGCCTATCGAATTGTAACCCTGACGGGACCCGGTGGGATAGGGAAAACCGTGCTCGCGTCCGAAGTCGCCCGCCGCCTGCAGCCGACGATCGATGGGGATGCATTTTTTGTGGAGCTGGTTTCCCTCTCGGATCCAAATCTTGTTCCCACTACACTTGCACAGGCTCTCGATCTGCGCCTTCAAGGCGACGACGTCTCTGCCGAGCTCGTTGCGCGGGCAATTGGTAACCGGAAAATGTTGCTTCTAATCGACAATTGCGAACATGTTGTCGATGCAGCTGCCGAGATGGTCGAGGCGATGCTGCGCGCCTGCCCGAACGTTTCGGTTCTCGCAACGAGTCGGGAACTTCTCAGGATCGAGGGGGAGTTTACATATCGTGTTCCCCCGCTTGATGTGCCCGCGAACGAAAAGGTTGGTGATCCGTTAACGCACAGTGCGGTTCAGTTGTTTGTCGCCCGAACGAGGGCGTTGCAGTCCGACTTTACGACGAGCAGGGACAGGGTCTCGATTATCGCGGGTATTTGCCGGCATCTGGATGGAATTCCCCTGGCCATAGAGTTCGCCGCCGCCCGTGCTGCCACGTTGGGGCTTCAACAGATCGCCGGCCGATTGGATGACCGTTTCGTTCTTCTGACCGGCGGACGCCGTACTGCCTTGCCTCGACACCGCACGCTTCGGGCCGCGCTCGATTGGAGCTATGAACTATTGCCCGAAGGAGAGCGTCGCCTTCTGCACAGTCTCTCCGTATATCCCGCAGGGTTTACCTTGGAGGCCGCGATGGCCGCCAGCGGGGAGGACGAGGAAGAGACCGCACTCGGGCTCTCGAACCTCGTCACGAAATCGTTGGTGACCTTCGACGGAACGGAGGCAGCCCCGCGGTGGCGTCTTCTGGAGACGGTGCGGGTCTATTCGCTGGAAAAGCTTGGAGGGGGCACCGACTATCGAATGACGATGAGGCGGACCACGGCCTTCTTCCATTCGTTATTTCAGCCATTTTCGAGTGAAGACTCGCTGCAGTCGGCAATCGATGGTCTGGGGCCGTATCGCCGAGAGATCGATAATCTCCGAGCCGCTTTGACTTGGGCGCTTTCTCCAGAGGGCGATGGAAAGCTCGGAGCAGGCCTCGCCGCAATTGCCTCCGATTTCTGGACCGCGACCTCGCTCGTGTCCGAGTCAGGCGAATGGGCTAAAAAGGCGCTCTCCTGCCTCGAAGGAGAGGAGGGGGGACGTACGGAACTGGTCCTACAGTGCGCCCTGGGCTTCGCGATGATTTATACGCAGGGTATGAGCGAGCAAGGTAGAGCGGTGCTCGCACGCGCCCTAACACTCGCTGAAACGTTGGATGACCAGGACTACCGGCAACGCGTTACTTGCGCCCTCTGGCTTTTTAGCGCTCGATCGGTGGAGTTGGATGATGCGCTTGTTTACGCGCAAGAATACGGGAAAGGCGCTGGCGGAGGCGATGCGAGGTCACGCGCCACGGCAGCTTGGCTGTCGGGCATCCCGCAGACCTATCAGGCTCACCACGTGGAAGCTCATGACCGACTTGATTGGGCGGCGAGGAATTCGCCGCCCAACAATCGTCGTACGGATATGCTCAGGCTCGGGGCGGACATTCGGACGTCCTCAATGGCTCATGACACCGTCAACTTGATCTCGTTGGGCCGATTGGAGGTGGCTTCTCAAGCATCCGAAGACTCAGTCGATGAAGCCCGTGCAACCAAGCAACCATTCGTATTTTGCGTCGCGTTGGCCTGGGCGTCCGCCTTCGTGTCACTCAGTCTGGACAACGAAGCGCGAGCACGACACTGGGGCGAAGAACTCACTGCACATGCACTACAGCATGGTCTAAAACCGTTCTACGCAGTTGGCATATGCGTCCGAGGCAGCCTGGCGTCGCGTTCAGGCTCGCCCGCGGAGGGGATCGACGCTCTTCAAGCCGGCATTCGAGACATGCAAGAATCCTCGTATCTACTGTTCTATCCGTTTTTCATGTGTGAACTCGCAGCCGCGTTGCAGGCGGCCGGACGTCTGGACGAGGCGCTCTTGGAGATCGACAGAGCACAGAAATTTTCAGTGGAAAAAAGCTACCGCTGGATAATGCCCGAACTTCTACGAAAGAAAGGCGAGATCATCGCAGCACAAGGTGCGAACGAGAGCTTAGCCGTAGACCTCTTTCGGGAGGCTGGCCTAAGAGCATCCGCTCAAGGCGGTTTGTATTGGGAACTTACAGCGGGCATGAGCTACGCGGAATATCTGGCCAGCCGCGGTGATCTTCGAGCGGCACAAGAAATCCTTCGTCCCGTCTACGAGCGGTTCCGCGAAGGACTGTCTACCCCTCGACTTTTGCAGGCGAAGAGGTTGCTCGGCGCGAAGCAATGAGCTTCGTAGATCTTTGACTGATGCTTCGACGCGGCTTCGAAACTGCACGGCCACGTTGTTGCCCGCTCGCTGACGAAGCCTAGGAATACGAAAGTATTGGCAATACCTATGTGCAACAGCTTCCCTCTCTGCTGGTTGCCATAGTGGGCTCCTAGCCAGGCCGTTTGTCGGCGGGTGTCAGGAGAACACTATGTCTCACAGGTACCGCAAGCCGTCGGGCAGTATCTTCCCAGGCGTCGCAATCTTATTCGCAATGGCAGCTCTGGTTGGCGCCCTGGTGTCGATACAGCGGCCAGCGGCTCCGATCCGCGTCTGGGTACCTGCCCAGTCCGGTGAATCCCGTTTAGGCGGGGCAAAATCGCTCTCTACGTGCTCACCAGTGTGGGCCGGCTGCAATCCGTCGAATCCTGTATAACCTATAGTATCAAGGGCGCCGATATGATGAAGCTGCATTACAGCATGTGCGGGGCAGTGCTAAGCTCGGAGCACGTGTCCATGATGCGTGGTCTGCTCAAGGAGCATTGCGAGAACCGACAGTACGATAGACAAAGCGCCGAAGCCGAGGATGCGGCGAGGGGCCTTCTTTGGTGGTACCAGAACGGAGTGACCGAGCAAGAGAGGCTCAGGCACCTACTCGCGATCAGCGTGGTTCGCGGGTCTTGAGGCAGACCTACATGACAAACTGACGCCTCTAGCCGTCTCGGTGTTTGTCAATCTGCGAGTTTCACCCTGACTGGCACTCCCTTGTAGGACGGCGTACCGGACTGGCGATCGAAGTGTCGGAGCGAGATGACGACGTTCATCTCTGGATAGTAGCCCGCGATGGAACCCTTCGGAATGTCGTAGGCTACCGCCGTGAAACCGCTAACGAGATGGTTTTCATCAACCTCGCCAATGAGCCCTCGGACCTCGATGCGATCGCCGTCCTTAAGGCCTCGACCCGCGAGATCTTCCGCATTCATAAAAACCACGTCGCGCCGACCGAATACGCCGCGATAACGATCGTCCAATCCGTAGATGGTGGTGTTATATTGATCGTGACTTCGAATAGTCGTCAGCATCAAGGCGCCTTCGCTCTCGGCGGGCGTATCCTCGGAGAGACCGGGAGACGGGAGGAACTTCGCCTTTCGCTCAGGCGTGTTCCACCGGCGAAATGAAGCAGCGACGTCAAGTCTAAAGCCGCCCGGTTTGCGCACGCGAGTATTGAATTCGTAGAAGTCGGGAAACACCTCCTCGATCTTGTCGCGGATGTGGTCGTAGTCCGCTACCATGCCCTCCCAGTCTATGCCATATCGGTCACCAAGCGTAGCTCTTGCAATCCCTCCGATGATTGCCGGCTCGGATCGGACAAGTTCGCCAGGTGGGTGAAGAAACCCTCGCGAAGCGTGAACCATGGACATCGAATCCTCGACAGTGACCGCCTGGCGGCCGGATGCCTGGATATCGAGGTCCGTCCGTCCTAGACACGGCAGAACGAGAGTGGTCTTCGCGGTCAGCAGATGGGAACGGTTGAGCTTCGTTGCGATATGGACGGCCAGATCGAGGTTCCGCATTCCCGAAAATGTGGCCCCGGAATCGGACATCGCGACCGCGAGGTTGCCGCCAAGACAGATCATGGCCTTCGCTCGGCCATCGATGGCGGCCTCAACGGCCTCGATCGCGTTGTGACCTTTGTCGCTCGGAGGGCGAAAACCAAAGGCGCGTTCCATGCCATCGAGTAGCGCCTTGTTGGGAATTTCGGTTATTCCTACCGTCCGATCTCCTTGAACATTGGAGTGGCCTCGGATGGGCGCGATTCCCGCACCCTCTCGACCAATGTTTCCTCGCAGCATCAGGAGGTTCGCGATGTGCTGGACGTTGTACGTGCCCTTGGCGTGCTGTGTGATGCCCATGCCATAACAGACAATTACGTTCCTCGCGTTCGCGTAGACGTCGGCAGCGCTCTCGATGGCCTGCCGGGTTAGGCCACTGATCGCGACTATCTCTTGCCAACTAGTCGCATCGATATCGGCACGTAGGATGTCGAAGCCAGAGGTATGTTCTTTGATGAAGGGCCGATCAAGTATGCCAATGCCGCCTGCAGCGAGACTTGCCGCGTCGCGTTCGAGCACCGCCTTCATCATACCTTTCAAAACGGCCAAATCCCCGCCGACACGGACTTGGTGGTTGTGTTTAAGCATGGAATGTTGACCCCTCTGGCGGGGTAATACTTATCCAATTTTGACCCCCCTTGGATTTCATCCGACCATCCGGCTTTTGCCAGCGGATGGGGTGGGGAGTTGAAGAGAGTGGATACGATTGCCCGTGTCCGACGAGCCTTCCATGTTCAGGGCTGGTCGGTGAAGAAGATCACCAGAGAGCTGAATGTTTCGCGTAATACGGTTCGCAAAATCCTGCGTTCTGATGCGACTGAGTTTGCCTACAAACGAAAACATCAACCGTTGCCCAGGATCGGAGCCTGGAAGGGTGATGTTGAACGGTTCCTCATTGCCAACGAAGGTAAGCCTTCACGCGAACGGCTGACGCTGATCCGGATTTACGAGGAGGTCCGGGCACTCGGCTACGATGGCAGTTACGATACCGTTCGCCGCTATGCCAAGGCCTGGGCAAAGAAGCGAGGGACGGTAACGGCCGAGGCCTATGTTCCGCTCTATTACGCACCCGGTGAAGCATATCAGTTCGACTGGAGCCACGAGATCATTCTGATCAACGGGGTGACGACGACCGTGAAGGTCGCGCATGTCCGGCTCTGCCACAGTCGGATGATGTTCGCGAGAGCCTATATGCGCGAGAGCCAGGAGATGGTGTTCGATGCCCACGACAAGGCCTTCGACTTTTTCCGGGGTACTTGCACACGCGGAATCTACGACAACATGAAGACGGCGGTAGAGGCCGTCTTCATCGGCAAGGAACGGCAATATAACCGCCGTTTCCTGCAGATGTGCAGCCACTATCTCGTTCAACCTGTTGCCTGCACGCCTGCATCCGGATGGGAGAAAGGACAGGTCGAGAACCAGGTCGGGCTGGTTCGAGAGCGCTTCTTCACACCGCGTCTTCGGGTCAAAAGCCTGGATGAGCTGAATGTCTGGCTGCTCGATAAGTGCATCGCCTACGCCAAGGCACACCGTCATCCCGAACAGACCGAGCGAATGATCTGGCAGGTGTTCGAGGAGGAACGTGGCAGCCTCGTGCATTACGTCGGGCCGTTCGATGGTTTCCACAGCGTCCCGGCCTCGGTGTCGAAGACCTGCACGGTCCGTTTCGACAACAATAAATACTCTGTTCTCTCGACTGCCGTCGGCCGCCCTGTCGAGGTTCATGCCTATGCCGACCGGATTGTCATCCGACAGGACGGGGTGAATGTCGGAGAACATCAGCGTTGCTTTGGCCGGGGCGAGACAGCCTACAATCCGTGGCACTATGTACCTGTTCTGGGTCGCAAACCCGGCGCTTTGCGCAACGGCGCACCGTTCAGGGACTGGGTGTTGCCAGCGGCGATGGAGAAGGTTCGCAAGCGCCTGAAGAGCGTCCATGACGGTGATCGGCAAATGGTCACCATTCTTGCATGCGTTCCCACCGACGGTCTGACGGCCGTCGATGCGGCCTGCCAGGAGGCGCTGGACCACGGCGTCTGCTCTGCCTCGGTGATCATCAACATTCTGGCTCGTAGTCGTGACCCGGCTCCGACCGTCACTCTTCAAACCCCGGACGCGCTTCGATTGACCCATGAGCCGGTCGCCGACTGCGCACGCTATGACAGGCTCAGGAGGGCAAGCTGATGGAACGCACACAGGTTCTCGAACTGATGAGCACGCTGAAGCTCTACGGAATGCGCAGCGCTTATGACGAGGTCATGGGCAACGGTATCAAACGGCAGCACGAGCCGCCGCGTATCGTCGGTGACCTCCTGCAGTCGGAGATCGCCGAGAAGCAGGCCCGGTCCATTCGCTACCAGCTCAGCATCGCCAAGCTGCCGCTTGCCAAGGACATCGATGACTTCGACTTCGCCGATACGCCTGTGAATGAACCCCTGGTGCGGGAGCTGGCTACCGGCACCTTCGTCGCCGACCAACGTAACGTCGTTCTCGTCGGCGGCACGGGAACAGGCAAGAGCCACCTGGCCATTGCGATTGCCCGCGCCCTGATCCGTAACGGAACGCGTGGCCGCTTCTTCAACGTCGTCGATCTCGTCAATCGTTTGGAAACGGAGACGCGCAGCGGAAAGCAGGGCCGGACGGCGGACTACCTCAACCGTCTCGACTTCATCATCCTCGATGAACTCGGCTATCTACCCTTCGCTCAGGCCGGAGGTCAGCTCCTGTTCCACCTGATCAGCAGGCTCTACGAGCGCACCTCGATCATCGTCACCACAAACCTGGCCTTCGGTGAATGGCCAACGGTATTCGGCGATGCCAAGATGACGATGGCACTTCTCGACCGCCTGACGCACCATTGTGAGATCGTCGAGACCGGAAACAAATCCTGGCGCTTCAAGAACCGCTCTCAAAGCTAAAGCCGAAGAGCCCCATCACCCGCACTTGGCCTACCCTCTGCAACCCCGGCCAGCGCCGGGCAGGCCAAGCGCTAATCTACAGCATAGGGGGGTCAAAATTGGATAAGCAAAAGGGGTCAATGTTCGGTGCTGATTGACACTTGGTGGTAGGCCGAAGCGATCGGCGTTGAGGACATGGTGACCATCTCTACCGGATCTTGAGGCGCGGCGAACCGCTCAAGCGCGCGCTCCTTCAAGGGGTTGAAGACGATGATTGGAACGCCTCGGCGCGCCGCCTCATGCAATGTCGTCATCATGCGCGGATGGTTCGTGCCCGGATTGTGCCCAAAGCTGAAGATCGCGTCCGCATGATCGAAGTCTTCGAGCGTGACGGTTCCCTTGCCGACGCCGATGGATTTCGGAAGCCCCACGCTGGTGGCTTCGTGACACATGTTTGAACAGTCGGGAAAATTGTTGGTGCCATAGGCGCGGACGAATAGCTGATAGAGGAACGCTGCTTCGTTCGAGGCACGGCCGGAGGTGTAGAACTCGGCCTGGTCCGGATCGTCGAGCTTGTTCAACTCGGCTGCGATCAGCGCAAATGCCGCATCCCACGCGATCTGTTCGAAGTGATCGGTGCCTTGGTCGTACCACAACGGCAGAGTCAGGCGGCCGGCGTCTTCGAGCTCATGATCCGTCCACGTCCAAAGCTCGGACCGGCTATGCTGCCTGAAGAACTCGGCGTCGGTTCGCTTCGCGGTGGATTCCCACGTAATCGCCTTGGCGCCGTTTTCGCAGAATTCGAATGACGACGTGTGCTTGGGGTCGGGCCATGCGCAGCCTGGGCAGTCGAATCCCTCCGGCTGGTTGGCCTTGAGTAGAGTTTTGCTGCCTTGCGCGACGATCTGCTGGTGGGCCAGCGTCTTCACGACGGCCTTAAGCGCGTCCCAGCCGCCAGCCGGGTGGTCGTAACGTTCGATTCCATCCGGACGTTTGTTCTTCATGACAGTTCCTTCATCGCTGGTGGCATTTGTCTGATAGATATTGGTCGCCAGATCCGCGTGAGCGCACGCGACGCCTGCTTGGGAAGTTCGACTTCAAACAAAGGCCGTCTCCGGGCGGGTGGAGACGGCCTTGGCGGAGCCTTGGAGGATCCGCGCGCTCCAACAGAGGGGAGGAGTGCTGGAGCGCTGTGCTCCTGAGAGCTTCTCGCCCTGGAGGGGTGGGGCGATGAGTAAAGCTAACTCGTTCACGCAGCCCGCATAAGTGCACTTTGGTATTGGACGTTCGCTGCCTCAAGCGACGGTCGTGAATGCTCGGACAGCTTTACGAGGGACGTTGCTCTGGGTCACGTGCCATTTCGTGCTGGTAAGCAAACCAGCCTGTGGCTTCCCTGTTTCTGACCTTGGTGCGAAGAGCCTCGATCGCGAGGCCGAGGTGTCTGCCTCGTTCGTGCAGTTCTCCTGCGGTGCTGAGTGGAGGCTCGGACGGTTCGGCTATTATTTTCGTGTTTGACATTTGTCTCGCCTGTTCTTGCGGTGCCGCGTTGGGTTTCGTCGCAGCCCTTTGGCGCTACGCAGGGAGGCTTATGATAAATCCCTCGGCTCGACGCGGCTACGGTACGATGGTGTCGTACATCCAACCTACGGCGTCCTGGCCGCTTCCAAGCCGTCGATACCTAAGTGCAATGGCAGGCGTGGTGCGAGTTCATAAGCTTGGGACGCGTGTCGCCACCTTTAGGATCCGTCGGCGACCATCTCAAAGGAGCACTGATATGGATAGCGAACTGAGACCATCCAGCAAGGAAGCCCCGCAGTCCCTCTCGGGAGTTGCGATGACACTCGAGCTTGCGGTGATCGCCGTCTCCGACGTCGACCGAAGCAAACTTTTTTATGCAGCTCTCGGATGGCGTTTCGATATTGATTTTCAAGGCGACGACTACCGCATCGTGCAGTTCACTCCGCCTGGATCTGGATGCTCCGTGATGTTCGGGCAGAATATAATTACGGCCCCCTCTGGTTCATCGCGGGGATTGCACCTGGTCGTTTCGGATCTGCCGGCAGCACGTAGCGATCTCCTATCTCGAGGCGTCGAAACGAGCGAGCCATTTCATGACGTCGGCGGAATTTTTCATCATTCCAACGGCGTGGGCATCACGGCTGGACTAAATCCGGAGCGGAAAAGCTACGCATCGTATTTCATTTTTCATGACCCGGATGGAAACGAGTGGACTGTTCAGGAGATCACGACCCGCCTGCCGGGACGCAAGGGAGATACCGCATTTACGAAGGAGCTAACTAAGGCGGTGTGGGGATAGCGAGCTGGTCCACGGCCGCCGACGAGCGCGCTAACAATTATGCCGAAAAACGGTTCAGTGACTGCCGCTGCCTGGCAATTCTCCCGATGGTCGATAGCATCTAAATCAATAGCACCGACGCCGAGGGCGACGGGCGGCCCGACAAGGACCGATGCAATTGAAAGGATGTATATCATGAGCAATCAGCAGAAGGTCGCCGTCATCACCGGTGCATCGCAGGGCATTGGTGAAGGTCTGGTCCGCGCCTACCGCGCGCGGAACTACCACGTCGTCGCTACCTCGCGTTCAATCAAACAAGGGTCCGACGATGGCGTGCATGCCGTGGCGGGCGACATTTCCAACTCCGAGACCGCAGAGCGCGTCATCCGCGAGGCGATTGACCGTTTCGGTCGGATCGACACGTTGGTGAACAATGCCGGCGTCTTCACTGCCAAGCCGTTCGTCGACTTCACTCAGGAAGATTATGATCTGAACTTCGGCGTGAACGTTTCGGGCTTCTTCCACATTACGCAACGGGCTGCGAGGGAGATGCTCAAGCAGGGCTCCGGCCACATTGTCAGCATCACGACCAGCCTCGTAAACCAGCCGGTGTCGAGCGTCCCCACGGCCCTTGCTTCGCTCACGAAGGGCGGTCTTAACGCCGTCACGAAGGAACTGGCGATCGAGTTCGCCAAGACGGGCGTCCGGGTGAATGCCGTGTCTCCTGGCATCATCAAGACCCCGATGCATGCTCCAGAGACCCACGAATTCCTCTCCGCGCTGCATCCCGTCGGCCACATGGGCGAGATCAGCGACATTGTCGACGCTGTGATCTACCTCGAAGACGCAAGCTTCGTCACTGGAGAGATCCTCCATGTCGACGGTGGCCAGAACGCCGGCCGCTGGTAGGTCTCGAATATCACGCGGGCGCGTGGCGTGGATACGCCGCGCGTTCTGCATGCGAGTGAAGGAAAGACAATGGAAATTGTACTAGCCGCCGATCCGATGTGCTCGTGGTGCTATGGATTCGGCAAACAGATGGGGCTGCTGCTTGAGCGGCGTCCGGACCTATCCCTGAAGATCCTCCTCGGTGGATTGCGCGCGGGCGCGACCGACGTTCTCGATGACGCGGGCAAACAGTTCAGACTGCACCACTGGGGCAAGGTCGAGGATGCCAGCGGCGTACCGTTCAACCGAGAAGGCTTTCTTGCCAGACAGGGCTTCGTCTACGACACCGAACCCGTGTGCCGTGCGGTGGTGGCCGCCCGCATTCTTAGACCGGAAGCCGATCTTCTGAGCGTCTTCCGGGCATTCCAGCATGCCTTCTACGTCGACGCGCTCGACACGACGGACGGAGCCACATTGGCTGAGACCGGTTCTCGCGCGCTCGCTGAACTCGGTCATCCCGTCAGCTCGGAGGAATTCCTGGCAGAATGGAATAAGCGTAGCACGATCGAAGAAGCCGCAACGGACTTCGCGACGGTGCGAGGAATGGGTGTTTCAAGCTTCCCGACCTTGTTCTTGAACAAGGCTGGAACTCTCAGCAAGGTCGGCGCTGGGTATGCGCATGTCGACGAACTTGAGAAGCACCTCGCTGCAATGGCCGCCTAGCAGATCGACGAAGCCATCGAACAAGGAGAATAGCAAATGCCCATAGTCACCGTGCAAGTAACCCGTGAGGGCACGACCCCAGATCGCGCGTCGGTAACTCCCGAGGAGAAAGCCGCAATCATCGCTGGCGTCAGCCAGGTCATGCTCGACGTCCTCAACAAGCCGCTGGAGTCGACTTACGTGGTGATCGAGGAAGTCGACTTGGACAACTGGGGGCTGGGGCGGCCTTCCAACCGTCCAATACCGGAAGAAGAAGGCTGAAGGCAAAGCCTGACCTCACGGTATTCCAGAGGAAGAATATGCACGCCGCCGGTGATCACCGGCGGCGTGTGCGTTTTTCGCTGCCGGCCGGATCTAACTGAACGCAAGGAGCCGAAGCTCTCAGTTCGGCAAACAGGATGCGGAGCATGCCGTGAGCGAAGTGGGTTCATCCCAGCCAGCCGGCGTGCCTGGTGCTGCGGCAAGGATCCGCCATCGCTTCTCCGTGCCGTCGAGGCGTCGGAAATACCATCGTGCAATAGCCTTGGCCCCCTAGCAGGAGGACAGTTCTCAGCGACACTGTTTTCGGCAATTTTGGAGACACCAATGCCTCTCGTCAAAATCCATATCCTGAAAGGTCGTTCGCCACAGGAGGTCGACATGCTGCTTGATACCATTCACGACGTCGTCGTGGAGACTTTCGGCGTTCCGCGGAGAGACAGATACCAGATCCTTCAAGAGCACGAGGCGTCGAATATTCGCGCGCTTGACACTGGGCTCGACATCACCCGGACCGAGAAGTTCCTACTGCTCGAAATAACCAGCCGCCCGAGGTCTCGAGGTGCCAAGGTGGCCTTCTATTCAAGCCTCACGCGTGCGCTCCAGGCTCGCTGCGACGTGGCGCCATCTGACGTGATGGTCTCTCTGCATATCAACTCGGACGAGGACTGGTCGTTCGGCATGGGCAGCGCGCAGTTCCTGACGGGCGAGCTGTGATAGGCACACACGTCTCGGTCTGGTAGGCCCACCAATACCAAGGTATCGGCGATACTAACGTGCACATGCAAATCCGGCTGATCCAAGACATGCTTCCAGTCGTGCAGCCGATCGGCTGCAAATTCAGAAAAGTGGAAGGAGCCTAAGCATGAAGATCCTCATGGTATTCACCTCGCACGACACCCTCGGAAGTACAGGGCGCAAGACTGGTTTTTGGCTGGAGGAGGGCGCCGCACCGTATTACGTCTTCCGCGATGCAGGCGTCGACTTGACACTCGTGTCCCCCAAAGGCGGTCAACCTCCGATCGATCCGAAGAGCGATCTGCCGGAAAATCAGACGCCCGCCATGACGCGGTTCAAGGCCGACGAGGCCGCGCAGAAGGTTTTTGCGAGCACCAAGAAGCTGAGCGAAGCCCGTTCCGAAGATTTCGACGCCGTCTTTTATCCCGGTGGGCACGGTCCCATGTGGGATCTCGTGGACAACCAGGAGTCCATCAAGCTAATCGAGTCCTTTTACAACTCCAGCAAGCCGGTGGCGGCAGTCTGCCACGCGCCGGCCGTGCTTCACCGCGTCACCTATAGAGGCGCTCCGATCGTCAAGGGAAAGCGGGTGACAGGCTTTACCAATGGCGAGGAGGAGGAAGTGCAACTGACGAAGGTCGTTCCTTTCCTTGTTGAGGACGAGCTCAAACGTCTCGGCGGTCTCTATGAGAAGAAGGCGAACTGGGAGAGCTTCGCTATCACCGACGGCATGTTGATCACTGGGCAGAACCCGGCATCTTCCACCGCGGGTGCGCAGGCCCTCATCAAGCTTCTCACCAGTTTGAAAGCCGGCGCCGTCGTCGCCTAGGCTGATCATCGGTAAGCGAAAAAGAGGTCGCCAGATGGTGTATCTGCGGCCTCTTTGTGGGCTCGTGGAGGATCAAGTGGAACGGCCAATTCAGGTTTCTGACAAGGTGGCCGGCTTTGGTTTTGAGAAATGCGCGGCCGGCCTGTTGCGTTGCGCCTGTTGGTCGCCAGCGCACGAGTTTGGACGAGCTCTTGAATGCCTGGCCGAGCATGTGAATTTTCGTCACCCTGCTGGGGGCGCTGAGAGGTCGCTCCACGGGTGCGCCCCAAGCGGAACGGCTTGCCGGGGGCAGTCGGTCCTCGTTGCGAGCGGCGCTCTGCTAACCCTCTTGCGGCTACCCTTTTAACCGGTCAAGCCGTGCGCGAACTGGCGCCGGCGCGGACGCGCCTTCGCCTGGTATGCTCATTGTTTGGAGGGGCGCCTTGCCGTGGCCGGCACGGCCGCGCGTTAAGCTTGGGCCTGCGGCAGCGACCGCCCGCCACGATGCTGTTACGGATTTTTGGCGCCACGTGGCCGATCGCGAGCCATTTCGCTCGGTCGCCGGACAAGTGTTTTCGGACCAACAACGATCGACCATCACCGGCGCGGCTTTGAAAAGGACCGCAGACTGGCCGCGATCTGCCGTGGGCGCGAGCATTTCGTGTATGTTTGGAAAAGATCTCGATTAACCGTATGGCTCGATTAGTATCGGCGAAGGAAACGGACGCTGGACCACGTACAACCGCTGCGATATCCAGTTCAGCAGCATCATTTGGTAAACAAACCACTAAAGGTTTCGCGTGCGCTTTGAAGCATTGAACAGGCTCTGGGAGGGCGTTCGGGAATCCAGCCACGACTTTCGTGCCTCGACCGACATCTTCCCTTCGCTCGATATTGACAAGACCAGTTCCACGCTCGATCTGCGGGCAAAGGGTGCCGAGAACGGCAAGCTTAATCGGCCCGCGCCAAGCGCCGCGTCGCCGGACGAGGTCGAGCAGCGGATAGTCTCTCGGATCGAGGAGGAGAAGGCCGCCTCCTATCAGGTCCTCGAGGATCAATTTCAGACCTTCGAGGGTCGCCTGCGCAATCTCGACTTCGAGGGGCAGTTCGGACTGATCCGGCAAGCCAACGCGTCGAGCGTATCCGACTTCAAGGCCGAGGTGGCAAGTGGCGTCGACGAACTGCACGGGCTGCGCCGCGACCTGAAGGCCGCCGAGGACGAGATGTCATCCTTCAAGGCGAAACACAATCTCGATCGCGCCGCGAAGGTTTCGACCGCCGCCGCGCAGGCGTTCAAGATCGCCCTGATCGTTTTCCTCGTGCTCTTCGAGATGATCATGAATGGAAGCTTCCTCGCCAAGGGAAGCGAGCAGGGGATCGTCGGCGGCGTGACGGAGGCGATCGCGTTCGCCGTCCTCAACATCGGATCGGCTCTGCTGTTCTCGGTCTATTGCGTTCGTTTCCTGGTCCATCGATCCCTGTTTTTCAAGCTGCTCGGGTTCTGTGGGCTGGTCGCCTATATCTGCATCGCCCTGAGCATCAATCTTGCCCTGGCGCATTATCGCGAGGTGTCATCGACCGTTCTTTCCGGAGCCGGCGCGGAAGTTATATTGCGGCTCGGAAACGCGCCGCTGGAGCTTGCCGAACTGAATTCCTGGATGCTCTTCGCCGTCGGACTGCTTTTTTCGATTCTGGCCTTCATCGACGGTTGCTACCTCACGGATCCCTATCCGGGTTTTGCCGGCGTGAGGAAGCGGTTGGACAACGCGCGTGCGAACTACATCGACCGGAAGCTCGAGCTCATCGACAACCTCCGTGACATAAGAGACGATCACAACGCCAAGATCGAGGAGATCGTGCGCGATCTCAGCGGGCGGCGCCAGGAATGCGCGGCCATCATCGCTCACCGGACGCGGACCGTGGGACTGTTTGCGGAGCATCAGAGCAATCTCGAGCGCGCCGCCAACGCGCTGCTGACGATCTATCGCGACGCGAACCGCGCGGGACGGACGGAACCCGAGCCCGGGTATTTTTCCCATCCCTACAAGCTCGAGCGCCTGGCACCGGTGCTGCGCACCAGCGAGGAATGGGATGACGCGGTCTTGAGCGGTCGAATTCAGGCGGCTCAGGCGGAACTGTCGGAGCAGATTCGCAGGATCGGTGCCGAGTTCGAAGCCGCTGTCGAAAATTATCACAAGCTGGACAACATATTCCCGGAGGCCGGCCTTGGCGCGATCCAGCAGGCGTAGCCGTAGGCGGGGTGGCAATTCCGTCGGACTGATTGTCGGCGCCATCGCCCTTGGCTTGGTGTCTGTCGCCATTATCGGCGCGTTCGGGTGGCTCAAATACAGGGCAAGCAGCACCGTGGCGGTCGACAAGGCCTCCCTTTGCCCGGTCACCGGCGCGACGTCCGAAACCGCCATCCTGCTTGACGTCACCGATCCCATTTCCGACACGACGGCGCTTGATCTCAAGAACCAGTTTCAGCAAATCGTGACCAGAGTTCCAGTCGGCGGTGCCATCGATATCTATTCGCTGACCGAGAAGGAAGGCGAGCCGGAGCGTACGTTCCACGGCTGCAATCCGGGCAGCGGCGACCTCGCCGATGAATGGACCAGCAATCCACGACTGATCCAGGACCGTTGGGAAAAGGGCTTTCAAAAGCCCCTCGAGGAAATAGCTGGCAGGCTGGCGTCCGGCAAGGCGGGCGATGCCTCGCCGATCATGGCCGGAATCCAGCGGATCAACCTCGAGGTGTTCTCGAGCCTCCCCGCCGGAACGCCCAGGGCCCTGTTCGTCGCCTCCGACATGATCGAACACACGCCGGCGTTTTCGAACTACCGCGACGGTGTCGCCTATTCTAAATTTCAGAAAAGCGAGGCGCGTGATAAGTTCAGGACATCTCTCGACGGGGTGTCGGTGAAGATCCTCGCGTTTCAGCGTCCAAACCTGAAATTCTCCGCCGAGGAACTGGCCGAATTCTGGAAAGAGTGGATCACAAAGAATAACGGCTACTTCGACGGTTTCATCCGTCTGGAAGGAAAACGCTGATGGCCTCGAGAGAGGTGACAAGATCCGCGATCCGCGACTACGGGCCGCTGGTGCTGTTTGCGCTCACAACCATCGGCGGCATGGTGTTCATCTGGACGGCCAAGCTATGGGGATGGTCGACGGCGGTCGTCACCGTCGTCCCGTTGCTGCTGATGGCAACCTACTTTCTAGCTTCCCTGCTATTGGCGGGCTTCCGGCTGCATAACGAGCAGGCCGGCGACAATCTCTACTACATGGGCTTTCTGTTCACGCTCTCGAGCCTCGGGGTGTCGCTCTATCTATTTGCCGGTGAGACCTCCATCGACACGATCGTGCGAAACTTCGGTATCGCGGTGACGTCGACGATTGCCGGGGTGACGCTCCGGATCCTGTTCAACCAGATGCGTCGCGATCCGTTGGACATCGAGCGCAGTGCCAGGCACGAGCTTGCCGAGATGACCAGGCGCGTCAGAACCGAGCTCGATTCCTCGGCCCGGGAGTTTTCGAACTACCGCAGGGTCAGCAACCAGATGCTGTCGGAGGGGTTCGACGAGATCGCCCGCCAGGCCGAGAAGAACGGCGAAGATATTCGCAAGGCGATCGAATCCCTGTCGAAAGAGGCGATCAAGCCCATTCAGGAGGCGGCGCAGCAGCTTTCGGCCATTATCGAATCCCACAATAAGACCATCAATGACAGCAACAACAACGCGGCGGCGAAACTGACCGAAACCACCGGCCAGCTTTCGACGATCATCGATAAGTTCGGCGGCGCGGTGGAAAGCGTCGGGACACGGCTTGGGGAGATACGTGCCCCGGAAGATGTCATCAAGATCGAACTCACGCCGGTCATCGAGTCCATCAGGGAGATGACCGAGGCCCATTTGAAGCGCATGGAGGCGGATACCGAGCGAGGGCGTTCCTATATCGAGCAGACCAAGGAAGCGCTGCAGCCGCTGCAGACCCTTGAAGAAAAGCTCGACCGTATCGCCAACGCTCTTGAGAAGCCCCCGACACCGTTGCCGCCTGAAGCAGGCCCGAGCCCGAGCACGTACGCTGAGCGTCCTGAGCCGGCCGTTCCGACGGGGGCTGGTTCGGTCTCTGAGGAAACCGCGATCGACTTGGCCAGTCTTGAAGCCTCGCCAGCCAAACCGGTTGAAGTCGATGATAAGCCGCGACCTGCATCAGCGATCGAGCGTAAGAGGTGGTTCAATTGGCAGCGCACATAGCCGAGACCCCGAAGCTCGAGCATAAGGGCTACAATCGCGGCCTCATTCTGGGCCTGACCATGGCCGAATCCATGCTGCTGCTCGTCTTTTGTCTCCTGCTGGTGGCAGCCGCGCTGGTGACTGCCGAAAGGAAAAAGCGATATGAGGCCGAACGGGAGCTGCGGGTCACCGAGCAAAAGCTGGCGGAACTCAAGAAGGACAATTTCGACGCGACCGCCCGGGTGGTCGAACTTCAGGCCAGGCTTGGAGCCGGCAACCTCTCACCCATTGATCGGGAGAAGTTCGAGAAGGAATGGCGGGAACTGATTTCGGCCCGCCAGGCCGTTGATCGCTTGCAGAAAAGCGGGGTCGAGATGTCGGAGCTCGAAAAACTGGCCGCGTTGCGGAAAGTCCTGAACGACAACGGCATAGATCTCGACGCCGCTCCCGCGGAGATCAAAAGGCTTGTCACCGCCAACGCGGCGGCCAAAAGCCCACACGAGTGGCCGCCCATCATCAATCTCAGCGAAGCGGGCGGCTATTATTTCAGGTCAGGCAGCGCCGAGCTGACAAACGAATTTCAGCAGAAACTGGGCACGTCCATCTCCGACCAGATCGCGGATAACCTGTCTCGCTATCAGGTCGACGTCATCGAGGTCATTGGCCATACCGACGAGCAGCCGCTGGCCCGGACAAATTCCAATCTCGACAAAACTTTCATCGATGTCCTGGACAGTAAATTGCCAATCACTGCCCTTGAGCCGGCCGACAACGCCGGTCTGGGACTGGCCCGGGCGATCGCCGTCGCGAATATCCTCAAGGCGAATCCAAAACTGGGGCAAGCAACGGTGCTTCCCATGTCGGCGGCGCAATTGATACTTCCGGGCGATACCGTCACCGTAGGGCAGGCAGGAAATGTCGAGGCCCGGCGACGCATCGAAATCAGGATCCGGAGACGGGCTCAGTCCCTGTCTCCGTGATCAATGGCCCCATTGCGGCGCCCGCCATCCGGCTTTCAGCGCCTGGGCTTCATCACAAAACCAGCGCTCGCCTTTCTTGGTATCGACCTTGGTGCGGTCGTACCAAGGAGACCAAGGCGCATGGTAGATATGGCCGTTTTCGGAGATGTTGCCTTTGATCGGGCAGCCCTTAGGCGCTTGTTGCTCGGCCACGTTCCATCTGTCGGCGCGATAATCCCATGCGGGGATCGTGGAAGCCTGCCAAATCCCCAGGTGCTCGCTGTGGGCCCTTTCCTCGAGTGTGACGTAGTCGGTGGAGTATTTTCGGAATGCCCAGGCGTTGCCCGACGCGACCATTTCGGCATTGATCTCACGCTCGCCGACACGACATACACCCAGCTGTCGTTGATAGATGTCCACTCCGCGATCATCGCAGACGACGTCTCCCGATGCCACCAGTTCCTCCATCGCCGCGATGGCGACCTTGCCGCAGGGCCAATCCCGTCCGGAGAGAGAAGCGCATTTCTGTCCGGCCTCGGGTGCGTCGATTCCGTCGAGCCGAACCGTGATTTGGTCAACAAGGATGGTGTCCCCGTCTATGACCCGCACCGTGGCCGCCGTCGATTCCAGTGGGAATGCCCCGATCGCGAATAGGATGATGACGATCATCCAGCCCGTGTGTCTGAATTTCGTGTTCGCCAATAAGGAGTTGCCTTCTCTGTTCTTCAAAAACGCGTCGCGAGGCGCCCGTTTTCAAATTCGCACGCGAAACCCTCATGCCGGCTTAACGCGGGGTTGCCTTCCCGGGAAAGATCAGGAATTCTCCGAGCGTGGCCGATATTTACGCAATGCGAGACATCGCCCATCCCGCTTCAACTCGCGGCGCGACAACGTGAGAACGGGCTCGTTATCCGAGGAAGCCCGTGAAGGGCAAATCCACACCCGCTTGTCACATTGTCCTTCAGCGCGATTTTTTCAGATCCCCGACCCGTCGAGGTTCCGGTCATCGTCGCCCTCCCAGGGTGGGGGTATCGACGTGCGACCAAGGTTGGCCGAAGGCATTGGCATCCAACATTTCAGTTCCGGATCGGCGTATTCGATGATCTGCCCCGGCGAGGAGTCGGATGCCCGCCAGCCTTCTCCCGCGAACTGATCGCCATTCGACCAGTACGCGAGATCGACCTCCGCCGGCCCCTGCTCGGATGGCCGGATCGTGACCAGGATCCGACTACCGTCTTTCGGTGCGCTTGCCATATGGCGCCAACGGTCTGCCTCGTCCATCGTTTCTTCCTCCTGCCTCGCTACAGGAGAATGTCACCTCCCCATCGAAAACGGTCAACTGAAACTTTGCCGAAGCGAGCCATTGACCTGTATGGAAAACAGCGGCCGATCCCGTCGCGGAAACGGGCATTGCCGAGGCCGGAGCAAGGTGACATCGCTGGAGGGTTCGGCGACGCGATTTTGGAGAACGCATCGGATTGCCGTTTTCATGCTCACCGCTGTCGCGGCGACATTGTTCCCCGTTCCACGGATAAGCTGCTGTCGCGCTTCACCATCGCCGCGGCATCCTTGGATCGGATGCCGCGCGAGCGATGTTGGCGACACGTCGTCAGCCCACGGGTGCGAGTGTGGTCGGTTTGAGCTGACGACGTCGGCACGCGTCGAAACGAGGACCAGCCGATGACCCGGCGGCCCTTTCTTCCGAGGCAAGCAACAGCAGCCGCCTTAACCGTGCTTAGCCAAAGAACGCGCGCAGTTGAGCGAAAAACCCACTTGGTTTGGAACCTGACATCTTCCGCAAACGGCGAGCGACGACTGCCGCGCTGACGCGTTCACCGAAATGGCAGAAGCACACGAGATCATGCAATTGCTCGTCGCTGAGTTCGAAGAACCGTTTGGCTTCTCCATAGCTGTCATTTTCCATTCCCGCCGCCCGCAGAATGGGATCAGCGAACGCGACGGAGATGGGCGTGCCGTCATCGCGCAGGGCAAGCCGATCTGAAATCGGCTGATATTCGGTTTCGTGAAGTGTCTTGAGAAACGGTCTGGGGCTGCGTTCGAGACTTTCGGCCCACCGTTCAAGCCGTTCGCGCCGCGTTATTTCGAGGCGCTTGCAGGTCGGGCTGACCGTTGCGATGGTTTTCAACTGATCGAGTGCGTACTGTTCCATTTCGGCCTCCTATCTCCGGAAAAATAGATGGTCCGCCTCCCGAAAACAGCGTCGCTCAGGTCGCGGCCGATGTCCAATCACGATTGAAAACGGACATGTCGTTGACGTTTCCGTAATCACTGGAGGCGCCTTTACTTGCGGGGCGGCTCTTTTCTCATAGGGTTTCCGCGCCATGTCATGCCAAGGCAACCAGGCAGTGTTCGGTATGGACGAAATTTTCGAGCAGCTTCTGCACCTTTCTGGACGCACAGAGACGCTCATTGCCGTCTACGATGGTCATGACCGGCTGCGGTACGCCAACAGCGCCTTTCGTTCTGTCTATTTCATCGAGCCCGATGAAACTCCACTCTGGCCTGATCTCATGCGGCGCAATTTCGAGCTCGCGCGAGGCACTGTCATTCGGACGAGCAATTTCGACGAGTGGCTGCGCTCGACGCAGTCACGCCGCGGCAAGATCGGCTATCGAGCTTTCGAGACGGACCTGTGCGATGGCCGGTGGTTTTGGATGACCGAGGCGGTCCAGAAGAACGGTTGGATGTTGTGCATTGCGAGCGACATCACCAGTTTACGAGTACATGGCAGGACTGTCCGGCAGGATCGGGACCAGGCGATCAAGGCTTCTTACACCGACGAACTCACGGGTGTCGCCAACCGCCGCTTTGTGATGGCACGCGTCGACGACATGCTGACAGCCGCCCGGCACGGAAACAACGGATGCCTTGCCGTATTCGACATCGACAATTTCAAGCACATCAACGATAGGCTTGGTCACCATGCCGGAGATGTCGTCCTGCGCGATTTTGCTCATCGCATTCATCAGAATGTTCGCCGCAACGATTGTTTTGGACGGATCGGCGGAGAAGAGTTCCTTCTCGTGATGCCGGCAACCGGGCCGGAAGACGCCATTGCCATGGTCGAGTGCATGCTGACGGTGATCCGCTTCTCCCGGCCTCTGCCTGAATCACCCGACTTCAGCTACACCTGCTCCGCCGGTATCGCCGCTTGCGCCTCGTCAGACAGCGCTTCGGAGCTTTATCGACGCGCCGATCAAGCGCTCTACGCTGCCAAGTTGAGCGGACGCGACAGGGTGCGCGCGGCGTAGGGACATGGGCTACGCTTGAAGCTCTGTTTGGCCTGTCTTGCACGTCAGTCGCTCGGCCGGGGCAATGGCGATCGTCGGGCCGGCCGGGCAAGCCATCGCCGTCGCGTGCAGCCGTGACGCGAGCGACATGAAGCCGCTTCGCGGATCTGCCATGTCCGCCTGCGTCTAAACCCCCCACCTAGACTTCGGCCATCGCGTCCTGCCCCGGCTTTTGGTCCTGCCAGGCTCGCGCCGCCGGCAACGGCTTTGCCGTCCTCCACTGCGTTTCGGCCCTGCGGGTGCAGGCGCCGCTTGCAGCCCGGCTTTTGGACCGCCGTAGCAGGTCGCGATCGCCGCGACCTCGAAACGGAGGTTCCAACATGAGCAGGCAACAATCCAATCAACGATCGGATATCTACAGCCGCATCACCAACACGATCATCGCCGATCTCGAACGGGGCGTGCGGCCATGGACCAAACCCTGGACGACGGGACATGCGGCAAGTGAGGTCAGCCGGCCACTGCGCCACAACGGCCAACCCTACACCGGGATCAACGTCTTGCTGCTCTGGTCGCAAGCCTTCGCCCGCGGCTTTGCCTCATCACGCTGGATGACGTTTCGCCAGGCAATCGAACTCGGCGGCGCCGTTCGCAAGGGCGAAACCGGCACGACCGTGGTCTTTGCCAGTTCGTTCATCCGCACCGAGACGACCGAGACGGGCAGCGAGATCGAACAGGATATTCCATTCCTCAAGGCCTACACGGTGTTCAACATCGATCAGATCGCCGGTCTTAACGGCCGCTTTGACGACGTCGCACCTCTCCAGGATCCGATGAGCCGCATCGGCGATGCCGGCCGCTTCTTTGCCAATACCGGCGCACTGATCCGCCACGGAGGATCGGCTGCCTATTATGCCGCTCAGCGTGATTACATCCAGATGCCATGCCTGGATGCCTTTAGGGACGATGCCGCCTATGTCGCCGTCCTCAGCCACGAGATCACGCACTGGACCGCCGCACCGCGACGCCTTGATCGCGATCTCAGCCGCTACGCGAAAGACCGGAGCGAACGCGCCCGCGAAGAGCTCATTGCCGAACTCGGCAGCGCGTTTCTCTGCGCCGATCTCGGCATCGTTCCCGAGCTCGAACCACGCCCCGACCACGCCAGCTATCTCGATGGCTGGCTGAAGGTTCTCGACCACGACAAGCGTGCCATCTTCTCGGCGGCAGCACATGCGCAGCGCGCCGTCGACTATCTGCATTCCCTGCAGCCGGAGCGCAACGAGGAGGAGGCGGCGTAAGCCGTCTCTTCTTCACTCAACTGTCTCTTCCTTCAATCAGGCATGCGAGACGCGGATGCCGATCACGGCAGCGGAAGGTAGCCTCGCGATCGCTTCCTGCGCAAAATGCTGAGCAGGAGATCGACGGCTTTTGCCTCGCTGTCGAAGACATGGATCTTCTGCTGCCCGCGGCTGCCGATGCGTCCCCAGCTGCGCACCAGCGAGGTCTCGCCGAAGAGGTTCGGCTCGATCGACAGCGCATAAAAGCGGGCCATGTTCTTCGATGGATCGATGCGTTCGATGTAGAGACGATAGGGCTGAACTGTCATGCCGGCAGAATCGCAAACGCCAGTTGCTCGCGTCCAACGACATTTGTGAATCGATGAGGCCCGATCGATTCATCGGGGTGATGGGACCGCCTGGCTCATCTCTCCTGGTTGACAAACAATCCGGAAAATTCCGGATCGGCATAATAGCGCGACTTCATCGCAACGATCGGCGGGCGTCAGCAGCGGGCGGGCGACACGCTGCTCGGCAATTTCCGACACAGTGCCGCCGCGTGTTGAACACCACGGTCTCCTGGCCAGGCAAATTGGAGGCGGCCCTATCCGTTGAGGCTAAGGCGCCTGACGATGATCTCTAAACATATCGTAGCTCTAATATGATCCGTAAACAGATCTATTTTCGTTGACAACGGGGACAAGAAGATATCTATACGTATCAGTCCAATGTCGAATGAAACGCGCAGGTATCATCATGATCCCAGATTCGGCGGCTTTGCTCGAAATCGGGCGGTTATTGAAGAAGGCACGACAGGCCTCGGCAATGACCCAGGAACGGGTCGCCGATTTGGCTGGCATTTCGCGCCCTCGTTATCGCGACATCGAGACGGGGGTCGCCGCGGCTCGCGCGACGACTTTGCTGAATGTCGCCCGCGCGCTCGGCCTGGAAATGATGATGATCCCCCAAGCAATGGTTCCCGCGGTCGAGGCCTTGCTGCGCCCACATGACGACGATGATCTCCCGGCTTTCATCTCCCGCCCCGACGATAACGATCATGGCTAAGATGTTTCAGGCTCCCAACGCCATTCCTTCGCTTGAGGTGCTGCTGAACGATCTGAAGGTCGGCACACTCGTCAGGACGCCTGGAGATTTCAATGCGTTCAGCTTCGATGAAGCTTATCGCGCGACGGGTGGGTTCCCAGTCCTTAGCCTGTCATTCCGGGCGGCGACGGGAGGGTTGCGCAAGGATCCCAAGCCAATTGCCGGCGCCTTGCCGGCGTTCTTCGCCAATCTTCTTCCTGAAGACAAATTGCGCGAGGCGATGGAAAAGCACCACGCAGGTCATGTGCGCGCGGGCAACGATTTTGATCTACTGGCCGCACTCGGTCAGGACCTGCCGGGCGCTGTCCGCGTTGTACCGAGCGGTGGCACGACGGCGGTGATCGAGGACGCGTCGAGGGGCAAGCCGAAAGCCCGGTTTTCACTCGCGGGTGTGCAGATGAAACTCTCGGTGATGAAGAACACTGGCAGGGGTGGTGGCCTAACCTTGCCGATGGGTGACGAGCAGGGCCATTACATCGCAAAGCTTCCTTCGACATCGTTTCCTGGTGTCTCTGAAAACGAGTACGCCAACCTTGCATTGGCTGCAGCGATCGGCATGGAAGTGCCAGAACGCGAGCTTGTCGAGAAGTCCGATTTCGAAGGGATCCCCGAGGAGTTCGACACGCTGTCGGACGGAAAGGTCCTCCTGGTCAAACGCTTCGATCGGGGCGCCGGCGCTGAACGCATCCATATCGAGGATTTCGCCCAGGTCTTCGGCATTTATCCCTCGCGCAAATACGAGGCCGCGGCATACCACGATATAGCCTCCGCCCTCGGTGTCGCCATCTCGCCGACGGCCGCCCTCGAGTTCGTACGCCGTCTGGCCCTGACGGCAATAACCGGCAATGGCGACATGCACCTCAAAAACTGGTCGCTGATCTATCGTGGCAATGGCGACAAGCCGGAGCTCGCGCCGATCTACGATGTCCTGTCGACCGTGCCCTATATTCCCGCCGACGCGATGGCGCTGTCGCTCGGCGGCGAGCGCTCCTTCAAGGCGCTCGTCGCGCAGCGATGGAAGATCTTCGCCAACCGCGCGAGGCTGCCGGAGCCGGCTGTGCTCAAGGCGGTCATCGATGTCGTTGAACGCGTCAACAGGCATTGGTGGAGCCTTCCGGAACGGGCCGTCGTCCCGGAAAAAGTGCTCGAGCGGATCGATGAGCACGTGAAGGTGATGACGCCGGTACTCAGCAGTTGCGCCAATCAATAAGGCTGGAATCACAAGCACGCTGTCATGACGGATCTTCCGCTGCCGCGACTGCGAATGCGTCCAAGACGCGCGCCGATCGGTTCATCGGGGTGATGTGAACCGCCTGGTTCATCTCTCCTGCCTTATCTGTCCTGCTTGCCAAACAATCCGACGAATTCCGGATCGGCATAATAGCGCAACTTCGTCGCAACGATCGGCCGCTGGCCGGCAGGCCACTGCCCGCCTTTGTCAGCGGCGCAATCTCTCTTCGGCCGGCAAAGCGCGCAGACCCATGCGTGTCGTCCACCGCCGATCCAAAATGCGTGATCAACGGAACCGACAACAATCGAATGAGCAGCACGACCGCAAAGGCCATCACCACCCAATCGCCGATATGCCAGATGACGTCACCCCTGTGGCCGCCGAGCATCACGCGTCTGAGGTAGTCGATCCCGAAGTAGACGGTGAACACGACAAACAAGTAGCCGGCCGCACCCATGACAAACGACTTGGCATATCGCAGCGGAAAGGTGATGAACGCGACGATGGCCCAGAGCGGATCACGGGCCGCCATGCGCATCATGTTTGCGAAGGCAATCTTGATCTTGATGGCATGGATCATCACACTGCACTCCCGTTGCCGACATTGCCGATATTGCCGCGCGACGGTTCGTGTAGCTGTGGCTTCAGCAGATCGTCGAACAGATCTCGATCGCCGTCGCGGGTGAGGAACTTTGGCAGTTCGGATCTGAGCCAGGCTGCCAGTCCTGCGCCGATGAGCACATCGCGATCATTCTCCAGCCGATGCAGCACAAGTGCGCCGATCAACACCTTGCGGCGCGTATCGATGGCGCGTTCCTGTTTGCCGAGCCGGATCTGCAATGTCTTTCGCTGGGCTTCCAGCTGGGCCAGCCGTTCGCCGATGGTTTTGCGCGCCATGATGATCTCCTCCCTTGTTCCTGTTCAGCCATTGGCCGCGGCGATGAACGGATGATCAGAGCCGCCGGCGTGCCTAGATCGAAGTTGTCTCGAAGAGCGGCGCTTCGAAACCCGCAAATCTGCGCGTGGAAGCGACCGGGTGAACGGCTTACGAGGTCATCGGGAGATTGCCGCGTGCTCCCACCAGTGCCCGAAGGAGCGAAGCGACGACGGCACAAGGGCGCACTTACGAGTTGCGGGGCAACTCAAAGCGCGGGCCGGCAGCCCGCTAACAAAGGGGACAAGCGATGGCGATCTATCATCTCAGCATGAAGCCGATCGCCCGCAGCGGTGGCCGCAGCGCTGTCGCGTCCGCCGCCTATCGTGCGGCCGAGCGGCTGACCAACGAGCGTGATGGGCTAACCCATGATTTTAGCAACAGGAAAGGTGTCGAGCATGCCGAGATCGTCTTGCCGACTGGGTCTTCCGCCTATTGGGCGATGAAGCGATCGGCCTTGTGGAATGCCGCCGAGCGTGCCGAGAAACGCAGCGACGCCCGTATTGCCCGGGAATTCGAAATCGCCCTGCCACACGAATTGAGTTCCGATCAACGCCTGGTGCTGACGCGGGCCTTTGCCGAGGATCTGGCCAATCGCTATGGCGCTGCCGTCGACTTCGCGATCCATCGGCCGGGCGGGGCAAGCGATATCAGAAACAGCCACGCGCATCTGATGATGACGACGCGTGAGGTGAGGGAAACCGGTCTTGGCGACAAGACGCTGCTCGAGCGGGAGAACAGATGGCTTCTCGCCAATCACCTGCCGCCATCGCAGCTGCAGCTGAAGGATCTCAGACAGGCCTGGGAGCATCTTGCCAACACGCACCTTGAGAGGGCCGGCCACGATATCCGCATCGATCATCGTTCGCATCTGGAGGCCGGGATCACGATCGAGCCGAGCGAACATGTCGGTGTGCATGCCACTCAGATCGATCGGCAGGGTGGGGCAGTCTCGCGCGTCCGCATCTCACCGCAATCGGCCGAGCGAAATGCCGAGACCATTCGCCGGCGGCCCGAAGAGATATTGAAGCTCATCACCAACGAGAAAAGCGTCTTCAGCCGCTATGACATTGCCAGGGCTCTGCATCGCACTATCAATGACGATGCGCAGACCTTCCAGAATGCTTTTGCCGCGGTCATGGCGTCGAAGGCACTTGTCGAGCTCAGACCCGACAGTTCAAGCCTTCGCGGTCGTGACGGCGAGGCACGTTATTCGACGGTCGAGATGGTGGCGATCGAGGGTGCGATAGCAACATCCGCTGTTGCGATGAAGGCGCGCCAAAACCATGGTGTCTTCAAGCGCAATGTCGATGCGGCCATCGCCGCTCAGGACAGATCGATCCAGGCGGGAAATCCTTCACCGGGGCAGGGACTATCGGCGGAACAGCGCCAGGCGATCGAGCATGTCACGGGTCCAGCTCAGATCGCCGTGGTGATCGGCTTTGCCGGTGCCGGCAAGAGCACGATGCTGGCGGCTGCCCGGCACGCCTGGGAAGCGCAGGGCTATCGCGTTCACGGCGCGGCATTGGCCGGCAAGGCGGCGGAAGGCCTGGAGCAATCGTCGGGGATCTCAAGTCGCACCTTGGCGTCGTGGGAATACAGCTGGCAGGCTGATCGCGGTCGGCTGAATGCTCGTGACGTCTTCGTCATCGACGAGGGCGGCATGGTCGGAAGTCGTCAGCTTGCCCGCTTCGTCGACGAGGTCAGACGGGCCGGCGCCAAGCTCGTCCTGGTCGGTGACCATGAACAGCTTCAGGCGATCGGAGCGGGCGCGCCGTTCCGGGCGATTGCCGAAGCCGTCGGTCACGCGCAACTGTCGGAAGTGCGCCGGCAAAAAGCCGATTGGCAAAAGCAGGCCTCGATCGACTTCGCCTCGCATCGGACTGCCGACGGGCTTGCTGCCTACCAAGCACATGGCAACATCCAGCTGAAAGCAAACCGCGACGACGTGCTGAAGGCGATCATTGCCGATTACGTCGCTGACCGATCGGCCAATCCCAACGACACGCGCATTGCGATGGCCCATCGACGCGACGACGTCCGTGCCATCAATGCCGGCATTCGCTCTCGGTTGCAGGAGCGCGGTGAGCTCTCAAGAAGCACCGGCACCTCGGATGATCGTGGTGAGGAACTCACCTACCAGACCAACAATGGGAAGCGATCCTTCGCACGCGGCGATCGCATCGTCTTCCTGGAGAACGATCGTGATCTCGGCGTCAAGAATGGCATGCTGGGCGAGGTGATCGCCGTCGCGCCGGACGCAATACAGGTTCGGCTTGACGGCAAGGCGCAGACGCAAGATGGGCAACGCCAGGTGATCATTCCCGTGAACAGTTACCAGGCCTTTGATCACGGCTACGCGACGACGATCCACAAGACGCAAGGTGCCACCGTCGACCGGAGTTTTGTCCTGGCGTCGACGACGATGGACCGGCATCTGACCTACGTGGCGATGACCCGTCATCGCGAGGAGGTGCAGCTCTATGCCGGGCTGGATGCGTTCAAGACGGAGCGATCCCTGACAGAGGCACTGAGCCGTTCAGGCGTCAAGGAGACGACGCTTGACTATACCCATGACTTTGCCAATCGGCGCGACATGGAGGATCGCCGGGGACAGGGCGAGAGCGAGGTCGCATCTCACGAAATCAGCAAAGGGATACAGCCCATCCCGGACACGGCGGTTCCCAAGCCACTGCAAGAGCCTACACCGCTCGCGGCCCGCAGCATCGCCGATGGCGGCTCTTCGCACCAGGATCCCAATGGCGATGAACGTCGCGATGAACGCCGCGTGCTCGTTGCGGCCGTGAAGACCTATGCGATGAGCGTCGAAGCGGTCGGACGGTCAAGGGCGATGCCGGCATTCGAACGAGATTGGGCCGCGGCAAAGCAGCTTGCGCCGCAGGTGTTCAAAGACGCGCCAGCGGCAATGGACGTGTTGCGCGGCCGGATCCTGGATGAGAACGCAGATCCGGTCGCGCTCGCCAACCAACTCAGCACTTTGCCCGAGACGATCGGCGCGCTCGCCGGCAAGACCGGCCTGTTCGGAGACAACGCTGAACGCAAACACGCGCTTTTGCGGATCGATGCGCTGGCTTCGCATGTTCGCCAATCCGCCAACACCTGGCAGCGTCGCCTTGCGGCTGAATGCGGCTCCGAACGCTGGAAGCGGGAAAAGCAGGACGGGGTCGAGGTTCTGGGGCCGAGCCGCCGGAGCGAAGCGCTGCTGCGCCAGCTCGACGATCTCCCCTATAGCGACAAGGCAAAGTTCGTCGAGCAACTGGCCGGGACACCGCAGGGGCGTCGAGCGCTTGCCGAGGCGAAGGACATCGTGACTGCGATCGAAACGCGCTTCGGTCGCGCCGATCCCGCAGATCTCGCGGATCAGCTGAAGCGAGTGGGACCGGATCGGGATGGTGACGTCGAGCGGATCCGCCAGGTTGCCCGCCTTGCCGATCGTAGTCATCGTGCGGAGCTCACCCAGCAGATGGAGTTGAAGCGGTCGCTGAAGCGGGGCAAGAGCTTGGGGCTTGGGATGTAGATGTTTGGGTCACAGGCGATTGGCTGCAATAAGTCGAGGATCGACGGAAGATAATCATGCACGGAATGCGGGGCTTGGCTATCGGCCTGCCTCTGTCATTCCTTTGTCCTTCACACAATAAAATTCAATCAACTGCTCCGAGGTCATTGGCCGTGCCAGAGCGTAACCTTGCAATATATGGCAACCGAGATCCTTCAGGATCTTCGCATGGTCCATTGTCTCCACGCCCTCTGCAACGATGTCGATGTTCTGCGATCGGCCGATTTCGATAATGGAGGAGACCAGGCGGCGCTGAGATGGAGACGCGACAATCGGCTTGATAATTTCGCGATCGATCTTCAGTCGTCGCGGCTCAAATCGAAGCAAACTGACAATGCTGGCATGTTCGGTGCCGAAGTCATCGATCTCGATTTCGATGCCAAGCTTTTTGACGGCTGGAATGATCTCTTTGAGAACAGGTTGAAGATCATTGAAGGAGATTGTCTCGAGCAGCTCGAAACACAGGCGACCTTTCGCTATGGGAAGTTCGGACAGCTCGGCAAGCAGATTTGGCTGCGCCAATCGACGCGCTGAAATGTTGACAGAGACACGTGGAATTTGCATTCCCAGACTGTCCCATCTTGTCAGCTCGAATAGGGCCTTTTGCAGGATCAGCCTATCCATGTCGCCGGTGCGCCCCAGTTTTTCCGCAACGTCCAGAAATTTGTCCGGGGCGAGCAGACCTTTTTGCGGGTGATCCCAACGGGCAAGTGTCTCGACGCCGGCAAGGTCCAACGTATTTGCATCGAACTGCGGTTGAAAGAACGCAACGAGTTCATCGCGATCTAGCGCTTGCTTGAATTCGTCCGCCAATTCTTTCGAGTGGATCGCGGCGCTGCGAAGCTCTTCCGTAAAAACCGCCGCGCGGCCGCGACCCGCCTTCTTTGCCTCGTACAAAGCCAAATCGGCATTGAGAAGCAATTGGCCGAGGTCCGGACCGAGAGCACGTTCAGTCTCCCAGGCGACGCCGACGCTTGCACCGACAACACACGCCGCATCGTCGATGATGAGGGGCTGATCGAGCGTATCGACAATTTGTCGTGCCAATGCGGTTGCCTTCGGCTCCGGATCGGCACTCCAACTGGCGAAGATGAACTCATCTCCACCGATCCGAGCCGCCACGTCGTTTGGACCAACCAAATCGGCAAGGCGAGAAGCCGTTGCTTGCAAGACCGCGTCACCGGCAGCATGCCCTCTCGTATCGTTGATCTCCTTAAATCGATCCAGGTCGATGTGAATGAATATCAGACAATCTTGTGGACGGGGTCTCGGCGGTTGCGAGATCATCCGGTCGACAAATCGTCGATTGGGAAGCCCCGTCAATGCGTCATGCAATGAGAGATGCTCCAGCCTCTGTCGTGCTCGAACGAGCTTTTTCTTGTGAAGGCGAAGCTTTTCGATCGTTCTTTGGCGTGATCCGGTCAGAAAGCCGATCCAGACAATCGGTGCAACGACACATAATGCCAACAGGCTGGCGTAGAACTCAAAAATACCGATCCCGCTATTTTGGCCCCATCGCGGTCTTGGGAGTGCGGCGAGGGTCCATCGGCCATAAACCATGTCAACGGATGTCTGAACCGGTTTGCTTGAAAAAGTTGCCAGGCTGCCGAAAAAAACCTGTTTGGGCGAATTCGGCTCCGGTACGGTGCTGATGGCGATCTCAAGCTCGGTCGAAGCAAGGCCACTTTCCTGGTAAAGCTTCGGTATGTCGACTATTCCGGAAAGCAGGCCCCAAAAGACCTGGCTTGTTCCGTTATTGATGTAGACCGGGCACCTGACGACAAAAGCGGTTCCACCTTGGACAAGCTCCACTGGGCCTGTCAGAACGATATTGTGGGTGTTGCGCGCCAGCATCGCGGCAGCCCGTTGCTTCTCATTGTTTCGGTAGTCGAGCCCGATGGCCTTTTCGTTTCCGTTCTCCGGATAAACCCAGCTGACCACCATGTCGGGCGCGGCAGCGAAGCTTCGCAATTGCGAATCGGGTTGCAGGATCTGCGCGGCAAGTTTGGAAAATCCGTTTTGGCCCATCTCTGGATTGACTGCGATGCCGGCCGCCAGCCCCTGCAACAGCTTCACATTGCTATTGAGGTTCGTCTGAAGCCGGGAGGATATGGTGGCAAGCTCGCCGGCAACGATCGAGCGCTCATCGGCAAGCGATCGCTCCAGCCGCCAGTTCGTTGCTACCCAAACGACGATTGCTGCAATAATTGCGGCAAATATTGCGGGAGCGAATGCGCTGGTATGACTTACTGCAGAGCGAGCGAGATTTCTTCGAAACTTCATCGGGTTGCCGGCGTGGATGACAGACCCTCATCCTTGCACGGTTTCTTTAAGGCAACGCTAAACTTGCCAGCGTCCTATAGAGGGAAGCTGCCTATTCGTGCTGGATCCGGTTAACAGACGTAGCATTGCCCGCATCTCCCCGCGCCGCTCACTGTGCCGGGCTGAAATCGGCGGCAAGGACCGCGTCCTTCAGCGCCCGCGAATACTCATGCTGGGGATCATCCAGCACGGCCCGCGCCTGTCCGCGTTCGACGATTTCGCCTTTGCGCATGATGATGATGTTGTCGCTGATGTAATAGGCGGTGGCGAGGTCGTGGGTGATGTAGACGATCGAAAGACCGAGCTCGTTTTTCAGACGGCCAAAGAGATTGACGATCGCCATGCGCAGCGATGCGTCGACCATCGATACCGGTTCATCGGCCACCAGCAGCCGGGGTTGCGGGATCAGCGCCCGGGCGATGGCGACGCGCTGAAGCTGGCCGCCCGACAATTCGTGGGGGAACCGGCCTTTCACTTCTTCAAGGGTCAGGCCGACATGGACGAGGGCTGCATCCGCCATCTTCTCCGCCTGCTCTCGGTCCGGCCGATTTCCCGAGAATGAAAAATTGCGGGCGGTCTCGAAGAGATAACGGTCGACACGTTTCAGCGGATTGAAGGCTTCGAAGGGGTTTTGCAGAACCGGCTGGACCTCTTTCATGAAAGCCTTGCGTTCGGATCGGCTATGGATGGCGACGGTCCTGCCGCTGAATTGAAGCTCGCCTTCCGTTGGTTCGGTCTGGCCGAGGATCATCGCCGCGATCGTCGATTTTCCCGAGCCGGATTCTCCAACGATCGACAGGATCTCCGGCTCCGCTCCCAATTCGAAGCTGACGTCCTTGACCGCCGTGATCAGCCGCCGGCCGAGCATGCCGCCCTGCCGGTAGACCTTCGTGACGTGCGAGAGGCTAAGAAGAGCGCTCAAACCTGATCTCCCGTAACGGCAAAACACGCCACGCGCCGCTGCGGCTCGACAGTGACGAGCGGCGGAACCTTCTGCGAGCAGATCTCCATGCGCTTGGGACAGCGCGGATGAAACCGGCAGCCTTCCGGCGGCATGGCGAGGTTAGGCGGACGCCCCTCCAGCGAAGGGCGGGCCGTCGCATCGCCGATGCGCGGCAGGCTGCCGACGAGGTGCTGCGTATAGGGGTGGAGCGGTTTGTTGAAGAGTTTGGCGGTCGGCGCTTCCTCGACAAGACGCCCGGCATAGACAATGCCGATGCGGTCGGAGACCGTCGCGTGAACCCCCATATCATGGGTGACGAACAGGAAGGACGAGCCCATCTCGCGCTGGATCTCGCGGATCATCGACAGCACGTCGCGCTGAACGATGACGTCGAGCGCGGTCGTCGGTTCGTCGGCGATGATAAATTCCGGCGTCAGGATGGTGGCCAGCGCAATGGTCATGCGCTGGCGCATGCCGCCGGAGAGTTCGTGGGGATAGGCATCGAGCAGATGCGGATCCAGCTTCAGCCGCTGCAGATGGGTGGCGACCCTTTCGAGAAAGACCGGGCCGCTGACCTTCATGTGGCGAAAGGCGAAATCGGTGAAGGAATGACGGATCCGGCGCACCGGATTGAGCACATTCATCGAGCCCTGCATGATATAGGACAGATGCTTCCAGCGCAGCGCCAGCCGATCCTCCGGCTTCATCGCATAGATATCCTGGGTGCCGCCGTCGAAATGGAATGTCACTTTCCCGGACACGACCCTCAGCGGCGGCCGGATCGCGCCGGCAATGGTCTTGATCAAGGTCGTCTTGCCGCTGCTCGATTCACCGGCGACGCCATAGACCTCGCCGCGGGCGATGGTCAGGCTGATATCGTCGACGGCGCGCACCTCGCGATCGACGCCGTAGAGGAAGGCACGGTAATAGGCTTTCAGATTCTCAATTTCGACCAAAGGATCCATACTAACTTCCCATCCGGTTCAGCCGGCTGCGCGGATCGTTGTATTCGTTCATCGACATGGACAGCAGGAAGAGCGCCAGGAAGAGGACGACGATGACGGCGACGGGGGCGGCCACCCACCACCAAATGCCTGATATCAGCGCCGAATGCGCATTGGCCCAATAGATCATCATGCCCATGGTCGGCGTCTCGATATCGGTGAAGCCGAGCACCGACAGGGTGATCTCCATGCCGATCGACCAGATCATGTTGTTCATCGTGGTGGCAAAGACGATCGGCAGAACATAGGGCAGGTGCTCCTCGACGAGGATCTTGCGCATGCTCATGCCGGAATAGACGCTCTGGGTGGTGAAGGATCTCGTCTTCAGGCTGATCGCCACCGAACGGATGAGGCGTGCATCATAGGACCAGCCGAGCGCGGCCATGATGAGGATCAGCGCCGTCCAGGTCATGCTGTCCTTCAGCACGAAGTAGAACAGGATCAGCAGCGGAAATTGCGGGATGACCATGACGCTGTCGTTGATGGCCATCAGCACCCGGTCGACCGCGCCGCCGGCATAGCCGGCGACGAGGCCGACGACCAGCGAGATGATGCGTGAAATGAAGGCGACGCCGATGCCAAAAAACAGGGTGTTCCTGAGCGCGGTTGTCAGCTGCCAGAAAACGTCCTGGCCGCGCGACGTCGTGCCGAGCCAATATTCTCCATCGGGCGGCATATCGGGCGGCAGAAGATAGATGTCGGTCGCGCCGTAAGGCGAGAAATAGGACACCACTATCAATGCGACGATGACGGCAAAGAGCAGCAGGCCGCAGAGGAATTCCATATTCTGGCGCGCGAGGTCGCGGACGATCGTAAACATGCTCTATTCCACCTTGATGCGCGGGTCGATCAGCGGGCTCAGAATGTCGATGATGAAGACGGCGGCGGCGACGCCGACGATCGACAATGCGCTGAGGCCGAGCACCAGGCTATAGTCGCCGGCATGCACCGCTTCGATCAGCAGGTTGCCAATGCCCGGATAGCCGAAGACGATTTCGGTGATGACCGTGCCGTTGAAGATCGCGCCGAGCGACATGGCAAGCCCGGTGAACTGCGGCACCATGGCATTGCGGGCGATGTAGGAGCGCAGGATCTTTCGCTTCGGAACGCCGCCAAGCTCGGCGAAGACGACGTAATCCTCGGTGATGATGTTGGAAACGAGCGCGCGCATCCCGATCAGCCAGCTGCCGGCACCGACCATGATCAGCGACAAGGCCGGCAGGATCGAGTGTTTCAGGATATCGAAGACCAGGGCAAAGGAGAGGTCCAGATTGGCGTTCATCTCGTAGCCGCCATTGATCGGCAGCACCGGCCAGAGATAGCCGAACACAATCAGAAGCACGAAGGCGAGGATGTAATAGGGAATGGGAAGCAGGGCGATGAAGACGAGGCTGACGGCCTTCAGCACCATGTCCTTGCGGTAATAGCCGGCGAGCGCGCCGATCGCATTGCCGAGCACGAAGGTGATCAGCGTCGATACCGTCATCAGTCCGATTGTCCAGGGCAGGGATCGCAGGATGATGGTGGAAACGGGCGTGGGGAAAGCCGATAGCGAGGGACCGAGATCACCGGTCGCAAGCCGCAGCCAGAAATGCAGGTATTGCTGCCAGATCGAGCCCTCCATGCCGTAAAGCTCGCGAAGCGACTGGCGCATCAGTTCGATCGCATTCGGATCGGACTGCCCCATCTGGGTGATGGCGCCTATGCTTTCTTCGACCGGATCGATCGGGGTCAGGTGGGTGACGAAGAATGTGATGGTCACGCCAAGAAATACAACGAGCAGAAACTGACCGAACCGCTTCAGCACAAAGATCAGATAGGACGTCATAGGGCGGTGGTTCCTCTCTGGTTCCCTTCATCAAGTGGAAAGGATCGACGGACATGCCACATGCCCGTCGATTAGGGGGCCGGCGCGCAACACTCGCGCCGGCGTTGGGAGGATTATTTCGGTTGTGCCGGCTTCAGCTTGACCATCATCAGCCTGGAGTTGGCCCAATTCGGCACCGGATCGGTATAGGGATCAGCGATCGTCGGATAACCGGTCCAATAGGTCGTATCCATCGAGGTGAAGACGTTATACGACATCAGCGGGATCGTCGGCATTTCGCGGGCGACCAGCTTCAGATAATCCTTGCCGAGCTCGACGCCCTTCGGATCGTCGGCGCTGATGCCGCGAATGCTTTCGATGATCTTGTCGAGCTCCGGATTGCTCCAGCGCTGCCAGTTGCGCGGCGGCTGATTGTCACCCTTCTTGGCCACGAACTGCGAATGCCAGCTGTCCAGGAAGAACGACAGGTCGGGATCGCCGCCCCAGGTCTCGACGCTCCAGGCGATCGCAACCTGGAAATCGCCGGGCTGTAGCGCCGTCTGCCAAAGTTTCGCGGCCGGCACGGCTTTGGCGTCGATGCCGAATGCGGCCCATTGCTGTGCGATCAACGTCCCGGCGCGGGTGAAGACCGAGCGTGTGTCGCCTTCCACCGTCATCCGGATCTTGAAGGGCTGTCCATCAGGGGTCAGCCATTTGCCGCCGGATTTCTTGAAGCCTGCCTTCTCCAGCAGTTCGCCGGCAGCCTTCGGATCCGGTTTCCACCAGCCATAGCCGAAGGCACCGCTGATCGCCTCCGGGTCGGTCGGGATCTGGTCCTTGAACTTCGGCTGCTTGCGCAGGATATCGGCGATCTGTTGCCCGACCGTCGGGTCATAAGGCTTGATCTTGCTCTTGCCGGTATCGATCTCGAAATTCTTCAGCCAATCCTGCATCGGCGCCTGATAGTCCTTCATCGTGGCCGCCGTCGGCGGCACGCCGAGCGCCGAAAGCGTCGCTGCCCCGCGATAGCTCGCCATATCCACCGCCTTGATGTCGATCAGCAGGGCAAGCGCCCAGCGTACATCGGCATTGTCGAAGGGCGGATTCTGGGTGTTGAAGATCACGGCCGGAAGCGTCGGGTCCGGATGGGCGAAGGGGAAACCCGGGAACCAGGTTTCGATCGTCTTGGATTTTTCCTTCAGCGTGAACATGCCCTCGGGCGTGTTGTCGTGAATGATATCGAGATTGTGCTCGAGCTGAGCGATGGTGCGTTTATCCGGCGGGCCGGGATCGGCATAGGTCACATATTTCGGAGCCGGCTCGCCGAAGCGGGCAAGCGATGTCCGCTGCCAGTCGTCGCGCTTCTCCCAGGTATACCACTTGCCCTGGGGGTCGTAGGACTTGAGCTTGTAGGCGCCGAGCGAAACGGGATTGGCGAAATCATAACGAAGCGGATCTTCGACTTTCTCGAAAACATGCTTGGGCATGATCCAGGCGCCGTTCCAGCGAACGGTGAAGATGGCATGGAAGCGCGAATTGGGCTTCTTTAGCTTGAACACCACAGTCGAGGGGTCGGTCGCCTCGACGCTTGCCACCTGCACCGAGAAGGCAGCACTCCAGACCATGCCGGGGTGATCCATCTGCGTCTTCACGGTATAGACCACGTCGTCTGCCGTGAACTCCACGCCGTCGCTCCAGAAGAGCCCCTTGCGCAGTTTCACGGTCATCTCGGTAAAGTCGGCATTGTATTGCGGCTTGTCGGCAGCCAGAGAATTGTCCCAGGTCGCGCCGCCAAGCCCTTGTTCGGGGTCGATATACCAGAGCGTATCCATGGTCAGCTGCTGCAGGCCGGTCGATACGCCGCCGCCGCCATTGACCCAGATGTTGAACCAGCCGGGATTTTTGATCGTCCCTTCCGGATTTTCGACGATGAGCGTCTCCTTGCGCGGCAAGGAGGTGTAGTCATCGGCCTTGGCCGTCGCTGTCAGGCCGAGTGCGGCCAGCGCGACGCCAAATGCGAGCCTCTTCCACTGTTGCATGAACTCCTCCCTAGAAAGCGACGATACGGCGGCCGCAAAGGCACGCATGGGCACGTCGCGGTTGTCGGTTCGCAGAAGCGTCAGGACTTGAACAATCAGGTCCGGGACCTCAGTGAACCATCTCTCCGGCTCCCTGCCTCCTCGCAGCGAGCCGAATATTTTCAGCCGGGGCGTGCCCCCAATGGGCTACCCGGCGGTAGCTGTCACACCGACAGCCGGATTACGTTGTAGGAGAACGGTTTCAGCGCCGCCCGCAGGCGTCCATCCTCGATCTTTCCACTCTCGACGTTGACGGGGGCGACCGTCTTCGGCCGCACCGCCGTATTGACGGCTTCCAGGTCGCCGTGGGTCATCTCCACCTGCTCGACCACCCGGGCATTTCCGAAGCCTTCCAGTCGCACATCGAGATCGAGCGCCGTGCTCGGATGGCGGTTGACGGCAAAGAAGGTCAGCGTCTTGCCGTCTTCGGAATGGACTGCCGATACGTCGAGATAGGGGACGTCGTTCTCCTCGTCGCTGTCATAGGTCGGGCCATCGACGACCAGCTGCAGTGCCGTTCCACGGCCATATCTGGAGGCGTAATAGAACGGGTAATAGATGGTCTGGCGCCACGCCGCACCGCCGTCCTCGGTCATGATCGGGGCAATGACGTTGACGAGCTGCGCGATGCAGGCGATGCGCACACGGTCGGAACGGCGGATGAAGGTGTTAAGGATGCCGCCGACCTGCAGCACGTCTTCGAAATTATAGATGTCTTCCAAGAGATGCGGCGCATCCGGCCATTCGTCGCGCGCCAGGATCTCCTTGTCCTGCTGGTTGGAATGATACCAGACATTCCATTCGTCGAAGGAAATGCCGATCGTCTTCTTCGAGCGTTTTTTCGCCTTGATGTAGTCGATCACGCCGCCGATCGTGGTGATGTAGCGGTCGAGCTTCGTCGCGCGGGCAAGATAGTTGAGGGTATTTTTCTCGCGGTTGGCAAAATACATATGCAGCGAGATATGGTCGGCGCTGTCATAGCACTGCTCGAGGACCTGGGCTTCCCACTCGGGATAAGTCTTCATGTCGGAATTGGACGAGCCGCAGACCACGAGCTCAAGCGACTTGTCGAAGCCGCGCATGGCTTTGGCCGTCTCATCCGCCAGCCGGCCATATTCATAGGCCGACTTGTGGCCGACCTGCCAGGGGCCATCCATCTCGTTGCCGAGGCACCACAATTTGACATCGTGCGGATTAGACCAGCCGTGCTTGCGGCGCAGATCCGACCAGTAGGTGCCGCCGGGATGATTGCAATATTCGAGGAAATTGCGAGCCGCATCCAGGCCGCGTGATCCGAGATTGACGGCGAGCATCGGCTTGGTATTTGCCTTCTTGCACCAGTCGACGAATTCATTGACGCCGATCTGGTTGGCTTCGCGGGTGCGCCAGGCAAGGTCGAGGCGCACCGGGCGCTCGGCACGCGGGCCGACGCCGTCTTCCCAATTATAGGCCGAGACGAAGTTGCCGCCGGGATAGCGGCAATAGGGCGTGTCGAGATCACGGACGAGATCAAGGACATCCTGGCGGAATCCGTCCTCATCGGCCGTCGGGTGACCGGGTTCATAAATGCCCCCGTAGATCGCCCTGCCGAGATGCTCGAGAAATGAACTGTAGAGCCTGGAATCAATGGTCGCGATGCGGAAATCGCGGTGAACCACAACGTTCGTCTTCAACGGATCCTCCCGTTTATGTATCAGATATTTTGTTTTCTTGCCTCTAACTTGATATCAGGAATGTTGTTGTGTCAACCAACTCGCGACTTTAATCATACTAATACGGAGTTCAGAAAAAATTGTTTAATTACAGTTATTTGGGCGCCTTTATCGGCCACCGGAACCGGAAAGAATCGTAATATTTAAATCAAGATTTCCGATTTTTATTTTTCAGACATGCAGTCGCATGATGATATCGCGCCCGTGATTTCCGAAGCTACGCCCGAAAATATTCACGCCGCCAGTATGACCGGCATTTTCGGCGATGCCGACCCGCAGCCGGATCGAGGAGTGCTGGGCAAGCGCGAGGTCGCTGAGCGTGACATTCGAGGCGGCGATACCGTCGATGAAGGTCCCGCGGGTGGAAATCCGCCAGGTCTTCATCATCCCATATTGCGAGCCTTCGAGCTTCCACCATGCCGGCGTGAAGGCGCCGCGCTTGTCGCCGTAGTCGCCGGGCGACGTCCAGGTGCCGATGGCCATGCCGTTGACCCAGAGCGTTATGTCGGACGGCCAGTCCGGATTGGTGCCAGGCACCTCAGACGACAACTCCAGCGAAAACTCGATGGCGCGGATATCCTTGTTTAACACCTTAGCATTGTTGGGGAATTTATATTCCACATAACCCCGGCCGAACCAGACGAGCCCGGCCTGCATGCGCTGCGGGTCGAGAAAATAGTCGGGAACATCGAGCGGGCCGATGACGCTCTCGGTGGAGCAAAGACCACACGGCGCATGGACGTCACAGCTGGTGTAGAGCCCGACCGGCATCTCGACTTCGATGATATTGTTGGCCCTTTGGGCCGCACTTTCCTCGAAACTGATCAAAATTTCGCTGTAGATCGCCGAGCAGATCTTCTGGTTTCCCTTGCGGGCCTTCGTCAACTGCGAATCGACAAGCCGGGCGTCTTCCAAAATCTGGATCCCGGTGGCGACAGTCGATTGAGGAAGAGAAAGGGCACGTGCGATATCGTTGATATTCATCGGCCCTTTGGCGCAAAGCAACTTGAGCATCTCGAGTCGCGCCGGTGCCGAAAGCGCGCGTATCGCATCATTATTCTCGCCAGCGGCAATCGTCAAAAACGAGCGTTCCATCATTCCTCCACTATTTCCGCTGAAGTGATGTATATCGGAAATTATGATACATCAAGTGGGAGTGCTTGGGTCTCGGCTGATTTTAGATGGTTCAGAATTCTGCGATGCGAGGGACTTAGAGATCCTTCCACGGATTGATGATCTGCAAGCCGAGCCCCTCGAAATCAGACGCATTGCGCGTTGCGAGTGGAGCGCCGCGCGAGACGGCGACGGCTGCGTTCTGCGCATCGAACTGGCGTTGCGGGGTGCGGGGAGCCCGAGGGAAGCCGAGATTGCGGTGGCTCACCGGCGCAGCAGCGGCCGCAACGCGGCCTGTGTTTCCTTCAGCAGCGGCAGATAGCGCTCCTTCATCTCGGCCGCCGGGACGAGGGCGGCCGGCGCGCCGATATTGATCGCCGCGACCGTTTCGCCGCGGTCGTTGTCGACAGGCACCGCGATAGAGCAGAGGCCGATCTCCAGCTCCTGATCGATGATGGCGTAACCGTCAGTGCGGACCCGGCGGAATTCGGTGATGAGGTCCTCCGGATCGGTCTTCGTATTCGGCGTGTTTTGCTTCAGCTCGCTGCGGGCGAGGATGGCGCGCGCCTCGCTCTCGCTAAGGGCTGCGAGCAGCACGCGCCCCATCGAGGCGCAGTAGGCGGGCAGGCGGCTGCCGGGGGTGAGGTTGATCGACATGACGCGGCGTTGCGAGGCGCGGGCGATATAGACGATGTCGGTGCCATCGAGCACCGAGGCCGAGGCGCTCTGGCCGGCCTTTTCCGAGAGAAGATCGAGATGCGGCTGCAGCAGCGCCGGCAGCGGCGTCGCTGCGAGATAGGCATGGCCAAGCCGCAGGATCTTCGGCGTCAGCGTGAAGAACTTGCCGTCATAATCGGCATATCCGAGCTCGGCGAGCGTCAGCAGCGAGCGGCGCACAGTGGCGCGGTCGAGCTCCGTCAGCTTGGCGGCCTCGGCGATGGAAAGCCGCTGTCGCGTTTCGCCGAAAGCTTCGATCACTTTCAGGCCGCGGGCAAAGCCACTGACGAAATCCGTTTCGCGCATGGGTCCAGTCTCCAATGGATTCATCTCAATTTGTGCGATATATGAACAAATGTCAAATATCGCACAAATACGTTGCCGCTTGGCCCGCGGCACTTTATGTCTACGCCAGAGGACGGGATGGGAGTTCCCCGACCGAGTAGCCAAGGAGAGGTCACGCATGGACAAGACAGTCGGGAGCACGGCGGAAGCCGTCTCTGAGATCGGTGATGGCGCGACCGTCATGATCGGTGGTTTTGGTGGCTCGGGCGCCCCGATCGAGCTCATTCATGCCTTGATCGACAAGGGCTCCAAGAACCTCACCGTGATCAACAACAATGCCGGCAACGGGCGCATCGGTATTGCAGCGATGATCGATGCCGGCATGGTCAGAAAGATGATCTGCTCATTCCCGCGTTCGTCGGATCCGCGCGCCTTCACGGATAAATATCTAGCCGGCGAAATTGAGCTCGAGCTGGTGCCGCAGGGAACGCTTGCCGAGCGCATCCGCGCCGGCGGAGCCGGCATCCCGGCTTTCTATACGCCGACCGCCTACGGCACCGAACTGGCCAACGGCAAGGTCATCGCCGAATTCGATGGCCGCCACTATGTGCAGGAGCGCTGGCTGAAGGCCGACTTCGCGATCGTCAAGGCTGCGATCGGCGATATCCAGGGCAACCTCACCTACAACAAGGCCGGCCGCAACTTCAATCCGCTGATGTGCATGGCAGCTGCGAAGACCATCGTCCAGGTGTCATCGATCGTGCCGGCCGGCGGCATCGATCCCGAGCAGGTGGTGACACCAGGCATCTTCGTCGACCGCGTCGTCACTGTTTCCAATCCCCAGCAGGAAGAAGAGCTCATTCGAGCCGGAGTGGCCTACGTATGACCATCAACACCCGCCCCATCAACACCCGCGAAGACATCAAGCTTTCCAATGCGCAGATCGCCTGGCGCGCCGCGCAGGATATTGCCGACGGCGCCTATGTGAACCTCGGCATCGGCTTTCCCGAAATGGTCGCCCGCTATCAGCCCCCCGGCCGTCAGGCGATCTTCCACACCGAAAACGGCATCCTGAACTTCGGCGAGCCGCCGGCGCCAGGCGAGGAGGATTGGGACCTGATCAATGCTGGCAAGAAGGCGGTAACGCTGAAGCCGGGTGCCGCCTTCTTCCATCACGCCGACAGCTTCGCCATGGTGCGCGGCGGCCATCTCGACGTCGCGATCCTCGGCGCCTATCAGGTTGCCCAGAGCGGCGACCTTGCCAACTGGCGGGTGGGCAGCAAAGGCGTGCCGGCCGTCGGCGGCGCCATGGACCTGGTGCACGGCGCCAAGCAGGTCTGCGTCATTACCGAGCACGTCACTAAGACAGGCGAGCCGAAACTGGTGGAGACATGCGCCTTCCCGCTGACCGGCGTTGCCTGCATCACCCGCGTCTATACCAGCCACGCCGTCGTCGACATCGTCAACGGACGTTTCATCCTGCGCGAGAAACTGGCCGCGATGTCGCAGGAGGAATTGCAGGCGATGACCGGTGCGCCGCTGCACGTCGAAGGGCCGGTTGCCGACCTTGTCGTCCCGAAACTCTGAGGAAAAGCCATGACCGAAGCCTTTATCTGCGACTATATCAGAACGCCGATCGGCCGTTTCGCCGGCTCGCTCTCCCAGGTGCGGGCCGACGATCTCGGTGCCATCCCGCTGAAGGCACTGATGCAACGAAATGCCGCCGTCGATTGGGAAGCCGTCGACGATGTGATCTTCGGCTGCGCCAACCAGGCGGGTGAGGACAACCGCAATGTCGCGCGCATGTCGGCTCTGCTCGCCGGCCTGCCGATCGCCGTCGCCGGCACGACGATCAACCGGCTCTGCGGCTCCGGCATGGATGCGGTGATCACGGCCGCACGCGCCATCCGCGCGGGCGAAGCCGAGCTGATGATCGCTGGTGGCGTCGAGAGCATGTCACGCGCGCCGTTCGTCATGCCGAAGGCCGAGACGGCCTTTTCACGGGCCGCCGAAATCCATGACACGACGATCGGCTGGCGCTTCGTCAACCCGCTGATGAAGAAGCAGTACGGCGTCGATTCCATGCCGGAGACTGGCGAGAATGTCGCCGAGGACTATCATGTCAGCCGCGAGGATCAGGATGCCTTCGCGGTGCGAAGCCAGGCGAAGGCCGCCGCCGCCCAGGCGAACGGACGGTTGGCGAAGGAGATCACCCCGGTGACCATCTCGCAGCGCAAGGGCGATCCTGTTATCGTCGACAAGGACGAGCATCCGCGCGCAACCACGATCGAAACGCTGGCGAAACTCGCGACACCTTTCAAAAAAGAAGGCGGCACGGTGACAGCAGGCAATGCCTCCGGCGTCAATGACGGGGCGGCGGCGCTGATCGTCGCTTCGGAAGCGGCGGCGCGGAAATACGGCCTGACGCCGATCGCCCGCATCCTCGGCGGCGCGGCTGCCGCCGTTCCGCCAAGGGTGATGGGCGTCGGGCCGATCCCGGCCTCGCGCAAGCTGATGGCACGGCTCGGCATGACCGCGGATCAGTTCGACGTGATCGAACTCAACGAGGCCTTTGCCAGCCAGGGGCTGGCGGTGCTGCGCGCGCTCGGCATTGCCGATGATGATGCGCGGGTGAACCGCAATGGCGGCGCGATCGCGCTCGGCCATCCGCTTGGCATGTCGGGTGCACGCATCACCGGCACGGCTGCCCTCGAGCTTTTGCAGACCGGCGGACAATATTCGCTGTCGACCATGTGCATCGGCGTCGGGCAGGGGATTGCGATAGCACTTGAAAGGGTTTGAGGCCGGGACGCTTCCAGCTTTTGCCGGAGGCTGCCGACCCGTTGCGCGGCGTGCCCGGTTTCGTTAGAGATCGGGCATGCTGATCCGACCCGCGGACAAGAACGATCGAAGCGCCATCTGGAGGATCATCGGTCCGACGATCCGCGCCGGCGAAACCTATGCGCTCGATCGCGATTTGAGCGAAGCTGATGCGCTGGCCTACTGGATGGGACCGGACCGCGAGACCTTCGTCGCCGAAGCGGATGGCGTGATCCTCGGCACCTATTACATCAAGGCCAATCAGGCAGGTGGCGGCCAGCATGTCTGCAATTGCGGCTACATGACCGATGCTGCCGCAAGCGGCCGCGGCGTCGCCCGGCTGATGCATGAGCATTCCCTGGACCATGCCCGCTTGCGTGGCTTTCGCGCCATGCAGTTCAATTTCGTCGTCAGCAGCAACGAACGCGCGGTCGCGCTGTGGCAATCTCTCGGCTTCGATATCGTCGGCCGGCTCCCGGGCGTCTTTCTTCATCCGACGCAGGGCTATGTCGACGCATTGGTGATGTTTCGCACGCTTTGATCACGCAGTTTCAGGAAGCGAGAATTGGGGCAACGCCAACAACGGCATCGAACCACGCACCAAACGCAGGAAATCGCGGACCGGAGATTTTTCGAGCGCGCGCGGAAAGTAGATTGCGCCCGATTCCTGTACCCGGCCGTGGTCCTGGAACATTACCGGTCTGATCCCGAACCCATCGAACAATTTCGCAAAGCCGCTGGAGGCGGCCATCACCAGCGGCGAACCCTGCATGATCAACAGAGCCTGCAACATGGAGTCCACACGAACCGCAAAATCCCGGGTCTGACGCTCGAGTTGACCAGGCCCTTCATCATCTCCGTAACCGGGGCTGATCCAGCGCTGACGCAGAAGATCATCGAGGGTGACGGTCGCCGCTTTGGCCAGGTGATGATCCTTGTGGCAGTAGATGTAGGTCGCCTGTCTTGCCAGCGTTTCGAACTCGACTTGCATGACGGCTTCATATTTGTAGGAGAGCGTTCCGAAGACGAGATCGTAGACGCCGTGCCGCATCCCTTCGAAACGTGTACCGTCATCGGCGATCTCGACGTGGACGACGACACCCGGATGCGTCCGGCTGAAGGCTTTTATGATCCCCGGCAATATGACGAGCCCCCAAAGATCGCCGGTGGCTATGCGAATAACGGCCTTGGCGCGGCCCTGAAGATGTTCGATCTCTTCTTTCGCTTCATCGAGCGCCGGCAATATCCGCACCGCCCGGCTATAAAGGGCTGAACCGTAAACGCTCAATTCGACGCCGGCGCCGGTCCTGTTGAACAGCGGAACGCCGTAGCTGTCTTCGAGTTGCCGGATAGCCCGGGAAAGCGCCGGCTGCGAAATATTCAGCTTCTTGGCGGCACGCGAGATCGATCGCTGGTTTGCCACTTCGACGAATTGGCGTAGCTCCCGCATCCGTCTCCCTCCCTATGCGAATTATGCATAACATATAGCATGTTTGCATTTGACCTCAGCACCATCTGCGCCACATTGTACACAACAATAGTAGACTAATTCGAGCCTGCCAAGAGCTGCGAAAGCCCCTCATGAAAGGGAAGTTCGCGCCGATGAGCACGTTCTCGACGGACGCTCTACACAGAAGAATAAGCCTTCGACAAGGAAATCGGGGCGCGGGATGGGGATAGAAGGAGGAGGAACCGATGTTTAAAAATGGCATAGGCCGGCAGCTGATTTTCGCCGCGACGACGGCGGCGTCGATGATCTTTGCGCTCGCTCCATCGGCGGCGCAGGACAAGGTCCAGCTGTCGTTTCGTCAATTCGATCCCCCGACCGAAATTCACGGCCTGATTGCCGCCGTCGAGGCCTGGAACTCCAGTCATCCCGATGTCCAGGTCAAATTGGAGACGATGTCGGGCGGCGACACGCTTGCCCAGTTGGCGCGCGAAATTCCCGCCGGTGCGGGACCGGATGTTCAGCAGCTGGCTTTCGTGTGGACGCGTGATCTGGCGCGATCAAAGCTGCTCCTCGATCTTAGCCCTCTCATCCAATCGAATGCGCCGGGAGACGGCACCGACGATTTTCTGGCTCTCGACCTCGCCACCCTCGATGGCAAAATCTTCGGCCTGCCATGGACGGCGGATACATTCTCGATGGCCTATCGCCCGGATCTCCTGCAGGCAGCAGGTGTCTCGAACTTTCCCGATAGCTGGGACGATCTTGCGGCAGCTGCCAAGAAGTTGACCACCGAAGGTGGTGGGACCGAACAATACGGTTTCTGCTTCCCCGCAGGCAGCGCACCCGACAGCGGCATGTGGACGCTGGTGAATTATTACCTCTGGAGCAACGGCTCGACCTTGGTCACGGAGGAAAGCCCGGGGAAATGGAAGGTGGCGGTGACGCCGGAGCAACTGGCGGCGGCGATGAACTATTTCAACCAGTTTTTCGTGGACGGAACGGCGCCCGAAAACCTCATCACCGTGAATGCCTGGGGCGATCCCGAGCTGATCGGCGGGCTCGGCCGAGGCGACTGCGCGATCACTTTCTTTCCGCCGCAAACCTTCAGGGCCGCCCAGAAACAATCTGAAAAGCCGCTGCTGACCGCACCGATCCCGAAAGGGACGGAAAAGCGCATCTCCCATCTTGGCGGACGCGCGCTGGGCATCAATCCCAACACCAAGCATCAGAAGGAGGCCTGGGAGTTCGTCAAATATCTGGTCGGCCCAGAGACCTTCAAAACCTACAACCAATATCCCTCGCAGAAGTCGCTGCTTTCACAGCTCCAGTTTCCGCCGGCCGAACAGGGCTATGTAACGATGCTTCCATTGGCGCAGACCTTCGAGCGCTACATCTCGTCCCCGATCAAGGTGTCGAGCATGACAGCGCTCATCAATCGTGAGTTCGGCGCCGTATTCTCCGGGCAGCGCAACCCTGATGAGGCTGCGGATGTCATCATCAAGGAGCTCAACGACTTGCTTGCCCGCGGCAAGGGCTGATGATGTCTGTTTCCGCAAACCCGGACGGCGCGCTGGCCAAGCGCGCCGAAAGACGAGGATCATTCCGGAGTTGGCATTTCGAGCCTTATGGCCTGGTCATGCCGGCGATGCTCATCCTGGCAATCTTTTTTGCCGGCCCGGCATTCTACAATATCGCGCTCAGCTTTCAGGATCTTAGCCTTTTCGATCTGGGAAAGGAGGGTCGGTGGGTCGGCTTTGCCAACTTCGCCGCCGTCCTCAAGGATGATGGAATTGCCGGCGCCTTATTCAACACCGCTTTCCTGCTGACATTCGTGACGGTCGTCATTCGATTGGCACTCGGACTTGCGCTGGCGATCCTTCTCAACGCCGAGGTCTTCGCCAAATGGCGCATCGGCTGGCTCGTCCGGTCGCTGGTGCTTGTCCCCTTCGTAACGCCGCCGGTCGTCGCCGTCGCCGCCTGGAAGTGGCTGCTCGATCCCCGCTATGGCGCGGTCAACCAGTTTCTCCTGTCGACGGGGCTCATCGACAGGGGAATTCCGTTCCTTTCCAGGACGTCGACGGTCTGGGGCGCGGTCGAAACGATGTTGATCTGGCGCGAGCTTCCTTTCGTCATCATCACATTTCTCGCGGCGCTGCAGTCGATTCCGAGGGAACTCAGGGAAGCGGCCCGCATCGACGGCGCGTCCGAGTTTCAGATCCATTTGCGCATCATCCTGCCGATGCTGAAGCCCGTGATCGCGGTCGTCGCGCTGCTGACGACGATCTGGACCTTCAACAATTTCGTCTACGTCTGGCTCGCCACCCGAGGAGGACCGGGCGACTACACCCAGGTTCTGGCAACGAAAATGTATACGGTCTCGTTTGTCGACTATCGCGTCGGCGAGGGTGCCGCCATCGGCGTTCTCATGAGCCTGATGATGTTCGCCTTCGCGCTCGTCTATCTCGGGATTCTCTCCCGCGGGAAACGGGGAGCGTCGTCATGAATGTTTCGATGACGCATAAAGCGCGGCATATCAGGTTCGCCAGGGACCTGATCACCGTCATTCTGGGTATCGGCCTGCTGCTGATTTTGGCGTTCCCCTTCATTTGGGTGGTTCTGATTTCCTTCCGCCCGGACAAGGAAATCTTCACCCGGACGTTTCAGCTGTTCACCAGCGTCACCCTGGAAAACTACTACACCCTCCTTCAGAATTCGCCGTTCCCGAACTACCTCAGAAACAGCCTCGTCGTCTGCACAATCTCGACTGTCGCGGCCGTGACCATCGCGCTGATCACCGCCTATGGTTTTTCGCGCAACCGCGATTTCCGCGGCCGCGGCCTGTTGCTGATCCTGGTGATCTGCACGCAGCTATTTCCCTACGTGATCCTGATCACGCCGCTTTATTCGATGTTTTTCGCCGTCGGGCTGATCAACAATCCGCTGAGCCTGGTTCTGTCCTATACGGCCATGAACCTGCCATTCGCCATCTATCTGCTTCTCGGCTACCTCGACACAATTCCCCAGGATCTCGACGAGGCAGCCAAGCTCGACGGCGCCTCCACGATCCAGATCATCTTCAAGGTCATTTTGCCGATCGCCTGGCCGGGTGTGGTGACGGTCGCGGTCAACGCCTTCGTGTCGGGGTGGGATGAATTTCTGTTTGCCCTGACACTGATGACAGCGGACGAAAACAAGACCGTGCCGGTCGGGCTGGCCGGCTTCTTCGGCGAATACACCACCCAATGGAATCTGGTGATGACGGCATCGGTGATTTCGACGCTGCCCACGCTTGTCCTTTTCATGCTGCTTCAGCGAAAGCTGGTCTCCGATCTCGCGGCCGGTGCGGTGAAGCTGTAGCGGCGTGAAAGCCTCGAACGAACATCGAAGGTCCTTCCATGAACATCATCCTCGTGCTTATCGACAGCGTTAACCGCAATGCTCTTTCGGCCTATGGCGGAACTGAGTTTGCGACACCGAACCTTCAGTCATTTGCGCAAAAGGCCTGGCGTTTTGACAATCACTTCGTCGGCAGCCTGCCCTGCATGCCGGCGCGGCGTGAGATTTTTGCCGGCTTCAGCGGCATGCAATGGCGTCCTTGGGGCCCGCTCGAACCCTTCGACCTTCGTCTGCCGAAACTGCTGGAGAGTGCGGGCTACACCACCGCGATCGTCACCGATCACTATCACTACTGGGAGGAGTCGGCGAACGGCTACATCCAGAGCTTCCAAGGCGCGGAATTCATTCGAGGGCACGAGCTGGATTTCTGGGAACCGCTCGTGCCGGAGGCGGATCTGCCGCGATGGGCGCACAATATCGAGAAATGGCGTCCGGGCTATGGCCATCGCTACTTCTCCAATGTCGCGAACTTCAACGATGAGGCCGATTTCTTTCCCGCCAAGGTGATGACATCAGCCAGCGAATGGCTGGCCAAACCGAAAACCGGAAAGCCGTTTTTTCTGCAGGTCGAGTCCTTCGACGTGCATGAACCCTTCGATGTGCCGGAGCCCTATGCATCGATGTACGGTGACGGTGCGGCGCGCGACCGCTTCACGCTGTGGCCGCCCTATCAGGATGCGGCGCGTCAGGCGGAGTTCATGAGCCAGGCGAGCCCCGAGGAACTGGCTTTCGTTCGCTCCCAGTATGGCGCCAAGCTGACGATGACGGACCGGTGGCTGGGCAAGCTGTTCACAACCCTGGACGAACTTGAGCTCTGGGACGACACGGCTGTTATCGTCACCACCGATCACGGACACGACCTCGGCGAACGCGGCGGCTATGGCAAACAATTCCCGCATTTCGACAGCCACGCAAACATCCCGCTGCTCGTCTGGCACCCCGGCTTCCAAGCCAATGGTGGCGCGATAAAAAATCTGACGTCGACCGTCGACCTCTTCGCGTCGATCCTGGCGATGGCCGGCGTCGAGCCGCCACGACAGACGCATTCGCATTCATTTCTGCCGCTTCTCAAAGGCGAGACCAGCAACGCGCGGAACGCCGTCATATACGGGACATTCGGGCAAGGCATCTGCTGCACCGATGGCGAATGGACGCTGATCCAGCCGCCGGATCGCGAAAAGCCGCTTTACGCCTACTCGACCATGGTGCCCACCACCATCGAGCCGCAGGACAGGCCGGTCGATCATGGCTATTACATTCCCGGTATCGACATGCCGCAATGGAAAATTCCCATCACCCCCGACGGCCCCGGAGACCGGCGGAACCTGGACAGCCAGCCGCTGCTATTTGATCGACGCAATGATCCAGACCAAAAGCGCGACCTCTGGCAGGATCGGCGCGAAGAGCGAGAACGAATGCTGCATCTTATGCGGCAAGTCGTCGAGCAGTATGGCGCGCCGACCGAACTGTTTCAGAGACTGGGATTGGACTAGTTTCGAGGATCAGAGCGCATTGCCGATAGGGCCATTGCCGGTTCGACACTTAAAAAAGATGTGAGTGCGCTGTCGAAATCGCGGCGGTTCAAACGTCTTGAGATCGCAGGCGCGAAATGCGGTAGGCTTGCCGCATGCGCCGCGATCACTCTGTCGGCATGGAGGTTATGTAGCCATGAGTGTTTCCTATCGTTGGGTCATCGTCGCTGCGGGCGCATTGATGACATGCGTTGCGCTCGGCGCGATGTTCTCGTTGGCGATCTTTCAGGAGCCGATTGCAACGGCGACCGGCTGGTCGCATGTCGGCATAGCAAGCGCGATGACGCTGAACTTCATCGTCATGGGTTTCGGCGGCTTCTTCTGGGGGGCGGCAAGCGACCGCTTCGGCCCGCGCATCGTCGTGATGATCGGGTCCGTGCTGCTCGGCTTGGCGCTGGTCCTGGCGAGCCGGGCCGAAACGCTGCTGCAGTTCCAGCTAACCTACGGCATCCTCGTCGGGCTGGCCGCCAGCACGTTCTTCGCGCCGATGATCGCGGCGACGACCGCCTGGTTCGACGAAAACCGCGGGCTTGCGGTGTCGCTGGTCTCGGCTGGCATGGGCGTCGCGCCGATGACGATCTCACCTTTCGCGCGTTGGTTGATCTCAACCTATGAATGGCGGCCGGCCATGCTGATCATCGGCGTTGCGGCCTGGGTGCTGCTCGTGCCGGCCGCGTTTCTCGTCAGGCGTCCGCCCGCCGAGACTACTGACACCGGAACCGAGTTCGCGGCCGACGGCGCCCGGCCGCAACTGTCGAAGGTCTTTCGATCGCCGCAATTCATCGTGCTTGGCCTGACCTTTTTTGCCTGCTGTGCGGCACATTCCGGGCCGATCTTCCACATGGTGAACTATGCGACGATCTGCGGCGTCGCACCGATGGCGGCCGTCAGCATCTACAGCGTCGAGGGTCTGGCGGGATTGGGCGGCCGGCTGCTCTATGGCAGCCTTGCCGACAGGATCGGGGTGAAGCCGGTGCTGGTCGCCGGCCTGCTCGTGCAGGCGGCGGCCCTTGCGACCTATCTCCTCGTCAGCCAGCTCGGTGAATTCTACGCGCTCGCCATCGTCTTCGGCAGCGCCTATGGCGGTGTGATGCCGCTTTATGCCGTGCTGGCGCGGGAATATTTCGGGCCGCGCATCATCGGCACGGTCTTCGGCGCGGCGACGATGCTCTCCAGCCTCGGCATGGCCTTCGGCCCTCTCATCGGCGGCTGGATATTCGACACCTTCGCCAATTATTCCTGGCTGTTCATCGGCTCCGCGATGGTCGGGCTGGGGGCCGCGGCGATAGCGCTCGCGTTCCCGCCTCTCGCCCGCCAGAAACCACAGCCTGCCTTCGGCATGGCGCCGTAACCGGCGCCTTAAAGCCCTCACGAGCAGTATCGAGAGTGGACGTCGGTGAACGCCCACTCAAGGTTTTCGCATCGTCGCGACTTTTGCCGCCAGATCGCCAACACCGCAGGCGGCACATTCGCCTCCACCGTAAAAAATGGACGAGGACCAGCCGGACCGCGATCATTCACATCCGCTGGCTTGTGTGCCATTCTGGATTGCGAAAGAACAAAGCGTTGCAAGGCAAGGAATATACTTGATTCACGCAAAAGTCGAGTTCGTATTGGTGTAGTAGCGGACGATACGGCGACGCGCTCTGCTAGGGCGGTAACGGGTAAGACGCACCAATCCTTAAATATTCACTTGAGGAACCCTCAGTTCTTCGGCAGTATACTCTTTATTAACTTTTGGCTGGGGGCCATGCTGCATCAATGAGGGTAATAGGGATTGCTCTGGCATGTATCGTGTTGCTGTCGCAGCCGGCTCTGGCGCAGTCTCCACTCGACATCATCAGGAGCTTGACCGACGGCGTCACACGTGATGCCGCGCCGCCAGATGCTGGTAGCCCACCGTCTAAACCGATACCGACTCTTCAATCACAGCTGACAAGATCGCAAGTGCAACGGCTGCAGCGTGCCCTGGAAGCGCTCGGTTACTATCATGGTCCGATCGACGGAAATGCCGGGGTCGAGACGTGGAGTTCGGTGGTAGCGTGGGCACGCGACCGGGGATGGGAGGCTCCAACAACCCTACGTGTCGCGCATCTCAATTCTCTTGAAGCTGAACGCGCGCAGGGACAGGTCGCAGAACAGGATCGTCCAGGCTCTGGTCCAGAAGATGCGACTGTTCGTCGCGTTCAATCGGCCCTCTCACGGCTCGGCTACTATTCGGGGCTGGTGAATGGCCAGACAGACCAAGCGACCATGGCTGCCATGGCGGCCTGGGCAGCCGATCGGAACTGGGAGGCGCCGGCATCGATCCGCGAGGCACATGCCGTCAACATGGAGGAGGAGCTTTCCCATGGGACAGGCCCGGTTGTCGGCGATGCGGCCTTGCCACCGTGGCAGCCGGACGACACGGGGATAGGCAGCAAAATCTGCGCCTCCACCGGCTACAGCAAGGTCTGCCTTCGTCTTGCCTGCGATGCCGAAGCCGGTGTGGTCCTTGATTTCGAAGAGGTAGCGGGCTACTCGACACCGTCGGTCTCGAGCGCGGGACTGACGGTGGATCGAGGCCCTGAGGCAACGCTTCCCCTCGATGGCATCCGCAAGAGACCGGTCCTCGATGCCGGTCGCGATGCAGCGCTCATCGCCCGCCTTTCCTCCGGGCGGTCGCTGAACCTCAAGTTGGGGACATGGTCGATGTCCTTCGGTCTCGCGCAATTCGGCCCCGAGTACGACCGGGTTAAAAAGGCATGTGCTACCCTCCTCGCCAGGCTTCGTAGCGGCCAGGATCCCTTCCCTGGCCAGTTCTCCCGTCTTGCCGACGAACTGGCCGAGGCCACCGTGTCCGAAGGAACCTGGACCTCGCAGCCGAATACGGATCTTGGCGGCGATGACATTCGACATGGGCTGACCGATCCGCTCCTGCGTGGTCTGACGGAAGGCGAATGTATCGCGATCTGCTCGGAAACCGACATGTGCCGAGCCTATACGGTCAACCCGAGCGGCGGGGTATGTTTCCTGAAGTCCGCAAAGGGCTCGCCGAAACCCTACGCAGCCGCAAAAAGCGGCGTTTTCGATGGCCGGAAAGCGGGTTTAGCACCTCCACCCACCCGCGGTGCGGGACCGATCGTGGATGGAGCGGTCGGGTGGCACGAGGGCGAGCCGCTGGAAGGCTTCCAGGCCCGCGTGAAAAAAGCTGCTCGCAGGCTCGGCGGGTCATGCGAGGAGGAGAAGGAGACGCTCCGGCGCCTGGCCGAAAAATTCCAATGGACACTACCGCATCAGGGACCGCTCCGCGCCGGAAACAGCTTTGCGATCGAGTGGTCGGGCAACACGCTCGAAGATCGCATACCGGTTTGGTTCATGGTCAAAGCAGAACAGCCCGTCCGTTTTAAAGGCAAGGGGCATGTCGCGTTGGGTCCTGATGCACCCAATCCGTTCGCGATCAAAACCGGTCTCGGCAAGACACGCGCCATGGTCGCTCTGGCGACGCGTGGCGCCGCGGCGAGTGGTTCAGTTTCAGCCATTCCGCTGCAAGCCGGGCCTTTGAACCTATCCGTCTCATTGGTGGGTTATCTGCGCGCCTGCGAGGAGGAGATCGTTCTGAAGGAAGAGTCGGAGCGGCTCGACATCGCACCGGCGCCCGCCGAGATCGTCCTCAACACCGCCGAGGGCCGCGCGGCGTTCACACATAGCATCGATATCCCTAAATTCTCCCGCCGCATCCTCCTCAACGATACCCGCTTTCTTCTGCTGGATGCGGCAAGCGGGACGGAAATCGTCGAGCGGGCAGGCACACACCTGCAGATCTCGCCAACCCACCGCTTCATCGGCGTCGAGCATAATGGCCGGCTCGACATCGTCGACATGGTCGATGGGCATACGGCCGCGACAGCGGACGCCGGCGACCTTCGCTGGGCGCTCGGCGACAGTGTCGTCTTCACCACACTCGCGCCTTGGGCGGAGGTGAATTTTACCTCCACCTTCGGCGATCACTTGCGCATACGGGAACAGATTACCGGGCCGTCTTGCTGCACGGCGCAACGCGGTCAAACCCGCGTGGCGATCGATCTGGAGAATGCTGCCTACGCCATCTGGGGTGGCGCCGGCTACCGCGTTGGTGCGCTCCAGAACCCGGATTACGCCTCGATCGCGAATTCTTCGGGCGCTTACAGTTCCGAAGGTGGCGAGACAATTCCCCTTCATTTTCATATGTTCTGGTCGCTTGGCATGGTGTCGCCCGTCAGTGTCGCTCGGGAATTCGATGTTGCCGGCGGCTTCAAGACGACCAGTACCTGGGAAGACTGGGAGGTCGCGGAAGCCGACAGCCGCCGCCCCCGCGATTTTACGGAGAGCCTGTCGCGCACGTTGGCCAAAATTGAGCTTCAGGCAGTCATGATCGATACCGCCGTGGCATCGAACGACCAAGGCTCCACCAGAGCCGGCAACGACACGCCTCTCGCCGCTGCCTTGCCCGAACAACTCTTGCGCCTCGGCGTCGCGCTCGATCCAATGGTCGACGGTGAACGCCTCCTCGCGTCCTACGCCGCGGGTGAAAACAACGCCCTTCACGCGCTTGATCGCGACCAGCGGCTGAAACGATCCGCAGAGGCGATGGGGCGCTTCCGCCGCGAGGCGGAGCGTGCGGGCTGGCGATTCGACTGGGCTCTGCCCGTCGGGGAGGAGGGTCCCATCTCCGACTGTGAACATCTTCTGCTCGGAGAATCCTCAAGCTCGGGGGGCACGGGCTCGCTGCTAGCGCCTCGCGATGTTGTCGAGGTCTCGACCGTCCGCACGTCTCGCGGGGCGGTATGGGTGGCGCGTGCGGAGTGTGTCGCGGGGGCGACGTTCGGGAGCCTCAGGCCCTATGCTGCCCTTTACGTCATGGATATCGCGCGCCCCGCGCCGGCGGCGAGTGCGGCACTTCAGGCGGAAGGCGCATTTTTCTTCGAAAACAATGCCCATCGTCTGTGGTACCAGCACGCTTTTCGTATCAAAGCCAATGACGACCTGCTGCTGACCTATGCGCCCGGCAACGGCGTCATTACCGTGCGTGACCGCGCAACACAGAAGTTCCTCTGGATCGGCGAGAATCTTCCGAATGGCGACCTCCTTGTCGACGCCTGGTTGACGAAAGACCGTCGCCATGCGGTGCAACTTAATTCTGACGGCAACTTCTATATTCACGCCATTCTGGACGATAGGCAGTCGCTTCTGTCCGGGCGCATCGCCGACGACGAGATCGCGGTCTGGACCAGGGACTACTTTTACGACGCGACAGCCGAGGCCGCCGCCCTCATCGATCTGAAGTTTCCCGGTAGGGTTGGACAGTATAGTCTCGACCGGTTCGGCATAGCGCGCCAGGTCCCAGATCTGGCGCGCGCCGTTCTTGATCGAGGGCAGACGCCGCAGGCCGTCGCCGAGGTGGGCGTACCGCCGTCGTTGACAGGCGAGATTGCGCTCGAGGAAAACGGCAGTCGCGTAAGAGCCGTATTGCACTTCGACCCGGCTGAGACGGTGCATATGTCCGTTTTTCAGGACGGTGTTCTGACCGGAACGGTTGATGCAGCCACCATCGGAAATGCAGTGTCGATCGAGAGGCTCAAGGACGCGCGTTGGGTGTCGGTCATCGGATTCAATTCTGCGGGTCTGGCGAGCCTCCCGGTATCGGCTGATCTCGGCGAGCCTCTTGCGCGCCGTGCGGTCACCCGCGCGCTCGTCATCGGCGTGAACACTTACGAGGATGAGCGCCTCCGTTCGCTCAATTACCCTCTGCGCGATGCAGGCACGGTGCTCGAAACGCTGACCGAGCCGCTTGGTAAAGAGCCACCGTTCCACGGCGAGGCAGGGCCGAAGGACAGGCGTGCCACACCCGAGGCCATACTGGAGGCGACGGCGCGACTGCTGGACGGGCTGGTCCGTGGGGACCACGCGGTCCTGTTTCTGGCCGGCCATGGCATGCAGGATCGCAATGGGCGTTTCTATTTCGCGACGTCTGCCACCGATCCAACGGATCTCGAACACACAGCCTTGCCTTTCGACCGGCTGGCCGCGCTGTTCGAAAGGACCGAGGCGCGCATCACCATCCTTCTTGACGCCTGCCACTCCGGCGCCGCGGGGACCGGGGCTTTCACCACCAACGACGATCTCGCCAACAGCCTCGTCGCCCTTAAATCCAATCTCACCATTCTCGCCGCTGCGAAGGGGCGACAGGAGTCGCTTGGGCGGCGGGAGGTCGGCGGCCTGTTCACCAACGCGATCGTTACCGTCCTTGGAAAGGAACGCGATCGTTATGACCACAATCACAATGGTCGCATCGAGGCCTCCGAACTGTATCGCGGCGTCAAGACGCTGGTTTTCGCGGCGAGCGACGGCAAGCAGACACCCTGGATCATCAACAGCCGACTGGTGGGAGACTATGCCCTCTTTTAGATTTCGCGACGCGTATAAAACGGTTGCGGCCCTGGCAGCTGCCATGCTGCTTCTCGCACCTGCCGCCGCCGGCGCCGCGTGCCTCATTTGTGACGAGGTCGTCGAGCTGGATGAGGTAAGGGCAAAATGCTTCCGTCAGGACTATGAAAAGTTTCTTTCAACCGCCCGGAGCGCGGAAACGAGCAATGCGGAGGTCGATCTCTCCGCCTGCGCCGGGGACGACGGACGCGAACGCCGCGGTCTTGATCGGATGCCCGGGCTATTACCGCCCGGAGGTGAATCCACAGCACGGAACCAGCGCGAGCTACGCTCCGTCTACATCTTCGATGAGGCAGGCCTTGTTTGCCTGAAGCGGTTGCTGGATGGTCACGAAGGCACGATCGATCCGTCGGTGCGGTTCGATCTGGTCGAGAACTGCAAGCCATGAGCCAGCCATCATCCAGGCGGCCGGCCGGCCTCTCTTTCTTCTACGTTTCCGATGCCGGCTGGTCGCTTCTGAGCAGCATTATCACCGTTGTGACCTTCGTCGGCGCGGTGGGGGGAATCTTTTGGGCAGTCTTCGAGTACCGCGAGAACCAGGAGACCGAACGGACGAAATATACGCTCACCCTCATTGAGACCTGGGAAACGCAGGGCTATCGGCAAGCCTATGGTGAACTTCGTGAGTTCTACACGGCGTTCATCGAGACGGTCCCGCCCGCCGACAGGAAGACGGCTGAGACGAGCGGACACGCCAGGGACAACCTGCTGCAGTCCTTCAACCGTCGGATCGCGCAGGAGCCCGCACGCCAGGAGCAGGTCAGGGAGGTCGTCTATTTCTTCAACCGGCTTGGTCTTTGCGTGAGTGCGTCGCTCTGCTCCAAGGAGACAACCGCGGTCTTCTTCAATGATACCGTGCAGTCTTTCCTCGATGCCTATGGTCCTTATATCGAAAGCAGCAAGGAAACATTGCCAGGCCGGGGCGCGACACTTGTCGATCTCTCTCGGGAACTCAATCCCGCTGGTCGGGACTAGGCACCTGCGAATCTCTCCCTTTCGTGCATTGCCCTTCGCCGATTTCCCCTGATAAGACTTCTCCTAGTCGTTTCATCACCTATGTCCTTGGTTATTCGGGAGGGAATCGTCGCCATGGTCGAACTTGCGCAATCGCTCGCATCCATCAAGCTGCCGGACCTGTCCGGCAAGGCCGTGCTGATCACCGGCGCCTCGACCGGGATCGGCGCGGCGCTGGCCCGCGCCTTTGCGGCTCAAGGGGCCAAGGTCGGCGTGCATTACAATGCCAGCCGCGAACCGGCGGAGACGCTTGCAGACGAGATCCGGGCTGCCGGCGGCACCGTGCACCTGATCCAGGGGGACGTGTCGAGGGAAGGCGAGACCGAGCGTGTCGTCGAGGAGACGGCGAAGACCTTCGGTCATCTCGACGGGCTCATCAACAATGCCGGCGGCATGCTGGGGCGCAAGCCGACCTCGGAATATACCGACGCCCATTATGCCGCGGTCATGGACCTCAACGCCCGCTCGGTGCTGGCGGCAACACGTGCGGCGCATCCTTGGCTGAAGAAGCAGGGTGGCTTCATCATCAACACCACCTCGATCGCTGCGCGCAATGGCGGCGGCAATGGTGCGATCCTCTATGCGGCGTCCAAGGGCTTCGTTTCGACGATCACGCGCGGCCATGCCAAGGAATTCGTCCCCGACCGGATCCGTGTCAACGCAGTGGCGCCGGGCGTTATCGCCACACCCTTCCACGAGCGTTATACCAATGACGAGCAGATGGAGCTGCAGCGCAAGTCGATCCCGATGGGTTTCGTCGGCACGTCGGAAGATTGCGTCGGCGCCTATCTCTTCCTCGCCTCGCCGACGCTGTCGGGCTACATCACCGGCCAGATCATCGAGGTCAATGGCGGCCAGCTGATGCCGTGAACGCCTCGATCGGCGGGCAAGATCCTCGCTTTCCCTTTTTTAAAAAGGGAACTTTCGAACCGCCGTGACGTTTCCCGCTTGTTCTTTTCACCAAGCGGGGCACCATGAGCTTTTCATTTTCGGAACTCGACTTCCTCAAGCCGGAGCTGGGAGCGGAGTATACGGGTTCTGGCACCCATTTCGCGGTATTCTCCGCCCATGCGGAACAGATGGAGCTCTGCCTCTTCTCGCCTGACGGAAAGAACGAGATTGCCCGGCTGCCGTTGCCGAAGCGCGAAGGCGACATCTGGTCGGGCTATATCGCCGGCGTCGGCCCGGGCACGGTCTACGGTTATCGCGCCCACGGCCCCTATGACCCACAAGCCGGCCATCGCTTCAATCCGAACAAGCTCCTGCTCGACCCCTATGCCAAACAAGTGACGGGCGAGCTTAAATGGGATGACGCGCTGTTCGGTTACCAGATCGGCGAGGACGACCTTTCCTTCGACGAGCGTGACAGCGCCCCCTTCATGGTCAAGGGCGTGGTGCAGGATCCGGACTTCGATTGGGCGGGTGAAGAGGCGATCCGCCGTCCCTGGCCCGACACCATCATCTACGAGGCGCATGTGCGCGGCCTGACGATGATCCATCCGAAGGTGCCAGACCGGCTACGCGGCACCTTTCTCGGCATGTGCAGCGATCCGATCATCGACCATCTCGTCAAGCTCGGCATCTCGGCGATCGAGCTACTGCCGATCCAGTATTTCCTCGACGATCGTTATCTCCTGGAAAAAAACCTACGCAATTATTGGGGCTATCAGACACTCGGCTTCTTCGCGCCGCAATCGCGCTACTTGTCCGGCGACAAGATCACCGAAATCAAGACCATGGTGAAGAAGTTCCATGCCGCCGGCATCGAAGTCATCATGGACGTGGTCTATAACCATACCGCCGAAGGCAGCGAGAAAGGGCCGACGCTGTCCTTCCGCGGGCTCGACAATGCGAGCTATTACATTCTCTCCCCCGACGATCCGCGCCACACCTTCGATACCACGGGGACCGGAAACACCCTGAATGCCGCCAATCCCATGGTGATGCGCATGGTGCTCGACAGCCTGCGCTACTGGGTCGGCGTCATGCATATCGACGGCTTCCGTTTCGACCTTGCCAGCACGCTCGGCCGCCAGGATATGGAATTCGATCGGCAGGGCCTGTTCTTCGGCGCAATCCGCCAGGATCCGATCCTTGCCGGTGTCAAGCTGATCGCCGAGCCCTGGGACGTGGGCGATGGCGGTTATCAGGTTGGCGGCTTTCCACATCCCTTCCGTGAGTGGAACGACAAGTTTCGTGACGACGTGCGTCGCTTTTGGAAGGGCGATGGCGGCATGGTCTCGGAGATCTCGCAACGCATCACCGGCTCGGCGGTACAGTTCAACCACTCGGATCGGGGCGCGACGTCATCGATCAATCTGCTGTCGGCCCATGACGGCTTCACGTTGATGGACACGGTTTCCTTCGACGACAAGCACAATGACGCGAACGGCGAGGAGAACAGGGACGGACATTCGGACAATCATTCGGACAATATGGGTGCCGAAGGCGTGACGGATAACGGGGACATCAACAGCCTTCGGGCGCGGCGGCGCCGCAATCTGATGGCGACGCTGATGCTCTCCCAGGGCGTTCCGATGATCCTTGCCGGCGACGAGCTGGGCAACAGCCAAGGCGGCAACAACAACGCCTATTGCCAGGACAACGAGATCGGCTGGACGGATTGGTCGGGGGTCGACGACCCCTTCCTCGATTTCTGCCGGCAGGCCGTCGCCTTCCGCAAGGCCCATCCCGTCTTGCGGCAGGAGCGGTTCCTGACCGGAGAGACAGCCGACGACGGACGCATCGAGATCGCCTGGTACAAGCCGGACGGCGGTTTCATGGACGATGGGGCCTGGAACGACGACGGTTTGCAGGTACTCGGCGTATACGTCTCGAGGAGCGTGCATGCACCGGACACCGAGGAGATGGACGACCTCTTCCTCGTCTTCAATGCAGGTGGCGACTGCGAGGTTCATCTGCCCGTGGTGAACGGGCTGAAACAGTGGTCGAGGGTTCTCGACACGGGCTCGGAGACGGGTTCTTTCGAGGTGCGCGAGCCAGAGAATCCGGTCATCGTCTATGCCCAGAGCGTGGCGGTCTTCGCGCCGAAGGGACAAACCGAGCCGCCGAAAGGCGCGACAAAAGCCGAGCGTCGCCGCTGGTTCCAGTTCGGCCGCAGGAGCAAGTAACGGGTCGCAGAGAACATGAATGCCGAAGCCATCACCGACCTTGGTCTTGTCTATGTCAGCGACACCGAACCAGGCATCCGCAGGCGAAGGAAGGGTAAGGGCTTCAGCTATGTGATGCCCGACGGTACGACGCTTGCCGACGAATTGCAGCGGGCGCGCATAGGCGCGCTCGGTCTGCCCCCAGCCTATGAGAATGTCTGGATCTGCCTCTACGACAACGGCCATTTGCAGGCGACTGGCTTCGATGCGCGCGGGCGCAAGCAATACCGCTACCATAAGGAATGGCAATCCTTCCGAAGTGCGGGAAAATTCCATCAATTGATCGAGTTCGGCCGGGCGCTGCCTCGAATACGCCGCACCGTGCTGCGCCATCTCGATACCGGTGCAGAGGATGTCAATGGCGTGCTTGCGGCTTTGACGACGCTGCTCGACGAGGCGCACCTACGCGTCGGCAATCAGGCCTATGTCAGGGAGAACGGCACCTATGGCGCAACGACGCTGCTAAAACGCCACCTGAAGATCGTCGACGGGCAGATCGAACTGAAATTCCGTGCGAAAGGTGGCAAACGCGTCCAGCGCAGCCTCAAGCATCCCAGGCTGCAGAAGATCCTGGAGGAGATAGCCGACCTGCCAGGCCGCCAACTCTTCGTCTGGAAGGACGAAAGCGGGACGCTGAAGCCAATCGATTCCGGGCGATTGAACGCCTATCTGGCCGAGATATCCGGCATTCCGATTTCGGCGAAGACCTTTCGCACCTGGGCCGGATCGCTGGCGGCTTTCGGAGCGGCGCGCGAGACGATCCTCGGTGGCGGCCGGCCGACCGTGAAGCAGATGTCGGAGGCCGCGGCCGAGGCGCTACACAACACACCGGCGATCTCGCGCTCGAGCTATATCCATCCCGCGATCATCGCGCTCGCCGGCAACGATCATCCGCTGATCGAGACTGGCAACGAGCCGCTGCGGGGCTTGCGGGCCGAGGAAAACAGGCTACTTGATTTCCTCACAAGCGAGATCGAAGAATGAGCCCCAGACATACGCCGGCATCGGACGTATCCTTGACGCATCCCGACCGGCTCTACTGGCCGGACGAGGGCGTGACCAAGCAGGCGCTGGCGGATTACTACGCGGCGGTCTGGCCATTCATGGCGCCTTATGTCGTCAACCGGCCCTTGGCATTGTTGCGTTTGCCGGACGGCATAAAGGGCCATCAGCGATTTTTCCAGAAACATGCCTGGAAAGGCATGAATCCGCACATCGAGGAGATCGCCGACCCGCAGGATGCGGTCGGCGAAAAATTGCTGCGCATCGGCGATTTCAACGGTCTCGTGGCGCTGGTGCAGTCGGCCGTGCTCGAAATTCATCCCTGGGGGGCAACGGCCGACAATTGGGAAAGACCCGATATGGTCACCATGGACCTCGATCCCGGCGAAGACGTGACCTGGAGCGCGGTGATAGCAGCAGCGCTTGAATTGAAGTCGCGGCTGGAAGCCCGCGGCCTGGCTGCCTTCGTCAAGACGTCGGGCGGCAAGGGGCTGCATGTGGTGACGCCGCTTGCGCCGAAGGCCGGCTGGGCCGAGGTGAAGGATTTCGCCCATTCACTGGCCGAAAGCGTGTCGGCCGATGCGCCGGACAAATATCTGGCAACCGCGACAAAGGCAAAACGCGGTGGACATATCTACATCGATTATCTCCGCAACGGCCGCGGCAACACGGCGGTCGCGGCCTATTCGACGCGGGCACGATCGGGCGCGCCGGTTTCCATGCCGCTGGATTGGTCAGAATTGAACGAGGTGAGCGGTCCGGCCGCTTTCACGCTCGCCAACGTGCCGCAACGGTTGGAGACCCGGCCGAAGGATCCATGGGGAAATTTCTTCGATGCGGCCGTTCCGCTGGAATGAACGGCTTTTAGTTCGGCTTTAACGGAAGCGCAGAAGCGGCTCTATCCTTTTACTTTTACGCAGTCCCGGCAAAACCGCTTCGCGCTTTGCCTGGCGAAAACCGCTTCGCAGTTTTCCTGAAATTTCTCTTGTCTCAGCCGGCACCGTCCAGCTCAGAATAATGCCTGAAAATCCCTTCCTCGTTGAAGGCGAGGCGGCGGGCGGAGGCGAGATAGCGGGCGATGTTCGGACGCTTCGCGACCGCGTCATGCAGAGCCAAGAGGCAGGGATATTCCGCCTTGCGCTTCGTCATGGCTTTCGGAAAGGCGTAATTCAGGCCCTCGATTACCTGGAAGAGCGAGAGGTCGACATAGGTCAGCGCATCGCCGACCAGATGGTTGGGGCCTTTCGGGTTCTGTCGCAGCACCCGCTCGAAATAACCGAGGAATTTCGGAATGCGGTCGCGGATGAAGGCGGCCGAGCGGGCTTTTGCCTCTGGCTTCTGGTCCTCGTAATAAAGCGACATGTCGATCGGGTGATGCGTATCATGCGCTTCGGCGACGAAATCGGTGACGGTCAGCTGCAGGCCGTTGACGACATGGCGAAGGCCGTCATCCTCAGGCGCAAGGCCGAGTTTCGGTCCGAGATAAAACAGGATGTTGGCGACATGCGGTATAATAAGGTCGCCGTCCTTCAGGAACGGTGGCGCAAAGGGAATGTGCGTTTCGCTTTCGCTCTCCATGATGTCCATCATGGCGCCGGTGCCGCGCCCGGGCTGGCGGGTAACGTCGATATATGCGGCGCCGATTTCTTCCAGCGCCAACCGCACGAATTCGCCACGGCCTTGAATGCCGTCCCAATAATAAAGCTCGTATGCCATGGCTGCTCAATCCTTCGGTTTACGACCAAAGTCTTTTCGCAGTTCGTCCTTGGCCTTTTCAAGGGTCCCGCGCCGCTTTTTCGTCAGTTGGTCGCCCGCGCGGTTAATGTAGAAGGTCAGCATCGACATGGCAGCGCCATAAGGGCTTGACTTGCGGCGATCACTCTCCTCGGCGGAGTGCTTGACGGAACGGGCAATCTTCCTCGGATCGTCCGATTTGAACACGCCTTCCTTCAGGTCCATCGCATCGCTGCGTTCGGTGACGTCCTGAGACCATTTCTTTTTCGATTTGGCCATGGGTCTAAAACTCCCCGTGTGGCTGGCGGAAAGCCTCCGCTGCCGCATCCTAGTCAATGGTGGCTGTGGTGTTCGTTACGCTTGCGCGTCGCCGCGGCCTTCTTCGCGGAAGCGGAACGTTCCTCCTTCGAGCGTGCGGCGGATGCCGCACCGCCGACGCGGCCGCCCTTTTCGGAGGATTCATGCGTATCCTTCTTGCCGCGGCCGGAACCGGATTTATTGCCGCCGCCGCTTTCCTTGTTGACGGTCGCCCAAGCACGCCGTTCGGCTTCCTTCTCGGAGACGCCGCGATCCTCGTAGCCCTCCTCGATGTGCTCGGCTTTGCGCTTCTGCTTGTCGGTATAGTCGGATTTATCACCTCTCGGCATCTCGGCCTCCTGTGGTTTGCAAAGGGACTGAACCGGTACGGAGCCCAAAAGTTCCCGCCCAGGTCATTGGGCCGAATTCGGAACAAAAGCCAGGTTTATCAGGTTTCCGATGTGCATAAGAAGGAGCCGAGAACATGGAAAAACACATCGTCAAAGCCGATGGAAACGGTGCGATCGACGTGAACGGCCAGGTATCACCGGTCATCTACACCGTCAGCCTCAAGCACGGGAAGGGGCGTTCCTATGAGGTCGACATCCGTTTGATGGCGCCGCGTGACTGGCTGCTACGGAGGGGCTTCAAGCGTGATGCCGTGCTGGTCAGTCAGAGCGGTGCGCGCATTCCCGTCTATCACGACGATGGCAGTTTTCACGATGGCGGCAGCCATCACGATGATGGTCGTCTCGACCCTGCCGACACCATCTCGATCGAGCTGACGGCGCGCGACGACAGTTGCACCAGCGAGGTGGATCTGATGCGGAAATATCCTGAGCTCGACGGCGCCGACGCATAAAGCAAAAGTTGTAGCATATCGTGACTGGCCTACACGCCAGGCCGTTGTTGGACGGCGTTCTTGACCGCCTGGTCGAGCGCTATGCTGCTGAAGGGTTTCGACAGCAGCACCGAGCCGGGGAGATGATTTGCATCCGGCAGGCTGCTGTTGCCGGTGGCAAATACCAGTCCGACCGAAGGAAAGGCCTCACGCGCCTTCGCGGCAAAGGCCTGACCCGACATGCCGGGCAGGCCGACATCGGCGACGATGATGTCGACGATGGTATGTCGGAGGATTTCCACGCCCCGTTCGCCACTATCAGCCTCGATGACGTCATAGCCGAGATCCTGCAGAAGCTCGGCGGTATCCATGCGGATGAAGGCGTCGTCTTCCACCAGCAACAGCTTCAGCTTTTGACGGGCGACCTCGGGATGTTTGGGAGCGGCCACCGCGGCATCGCTCGCCCCTTGGCGGCGTTGCGTCCTGATAGTAAGCACGTGGCGGATCTTGCGGGCGAGTTCCTCGCGCGTATAGGGTTTGGAGAGCAGTTCGAGGCCGGAATCGAGCCTGCCGCCATGGACGATCGAATTTTCGGTATAGCCCGATGTGTAGAGCACGGCGATGTCAGGCAGACGCTCGCGTGCCATGCGCCCAAGCTCCGGGCTCCGCAACGGCCCGGGCATGACGACATCGGTAAAGAGCAGGTCGATATGGGCGCCGCTTTCGATCACGGTGAGCGCGCTTTGCGCATCCTTGGCCTTCAACACGTAGTAGCCGAGATCCGTCAGCATCTCGACGACAGTCGTGCGCACACCCTCGTCATCCTCGGCGACGAGGATGGTTTCCGTGCCCCCGGTCGCCGGCACGCTGTCGACATTGGTGATGCGATCCTCGCTCTGGAACGAGCGGGGCAGATAGAGCTTGACGGTCGTGCCTTCGCCGATCTCGCTGTAGATCTTCACGTGGCCACCGGACTGCTTGACGAAGCCATAGACCATCGACAGGCCAAGACCGGTACCCTTGCCTTCCGGCTTGGTCGAGAAGAAAGGCTCGAAGGCCTGTTCTATGACCTCCTGCATCATGCCGGATCCGGTATCGGTAACCGCCAGCACGACATATTGGCCGGCGGTGACTTCAGGATGGGTGCGGCTGTAGGTGTCGTCGAGGAAGGCGTTGCCGACCTCGATCGTCAGCTTACCGGGGCCAGCCATCGCGTCTCGGGAGTTGATCGCAAGGTTGAGCAGTGCGTTCTCGATCTGGGTCGGATCGGCAAAGCTGTTCCAGAGCCCACCGGAGACCATGGTCTCGACTTCGATCTCCTCGCCGAGCGCGCGGCGCAGCATGTCGTCCATGCCGGTGACGAGACGGCCAATATTGACGACCTTCGGCTCCAACGGTTGCCGGCGGCCGAAGGCGAGCAACTGGCTTGCCAGCCGCGAGCCGCGTTCGACGGCGGCAAGCGCGTTGGAAATCCGTTCCTTGGCCCGACCGCTCTCTGCCACGTCCTTGCCGAGAAGCTGCAGGTTGCCTGAGATCACCTGCAGCAGATTGTTGAAATCATGGGCAACGCCGCCGGTGAGCTTGCCGATCGATTCCATCTTCTGCGACTGCTGGAGCGCTGCTTCGGCCTGCTGGCGCTCGGCAATCTCGGCCGCGACGCGGACCTCGAGCATTTCATTAAGTTTCCGCAGCTGATCTTCCATATTGCGGCGCTGGTCGATTTCGATTTTGGCGGCACGGAAAAGCCGCATATTGTCGATCGCGACGGCCGATTGGCCGGCGAGACTGACGAGGCTCGCCTCGGCCGCTTGGGAAAAACGGCCGGGCTGGCCGTGGCCGAAGAACAAGCCGCCGATGACGCCGCCGTCGCGTGATTTCACCGGCACGGCAAGATAGCTCCTGACGGGAAGATGTCCCTTCGGCATGCCAGCATGCGGCGCATTCTGCCCGTAGCGCGGGTCGAGCAGGATGTCGTCGGAGCGCGTGATGCCTTCGCCGTTGAAGGTCGGCGCGAAGACCTTGGTATTGCGCGGCATCGGGAATTTCTCGAAGTTCTTCCGATCGACACCGGAGAGGGCATAGAGCATGTAGCTGCCACCCTCGCCATCATCGACATTGTAGAAAAAGGCGCCGAATTCCGCGCCGGTCAGCGTCACGCCGGCATCGACGACAATCTGGGTGAGGCGTTCGACACTGGGCTCGGCGGTGATCGCCGCGCCCGCCCGGTTGACAACCGCAAGTGCCTCCGATTTTGCACGCAGTTCTTCCAGCGCGCTTTGTTCGCCGCGCTTGGCCGACACTTGGTCGGTGACATCAAGGGCCGCGCAGAGGATGCCGGCGACCCTGCCGTCATCGTCGCGCAGCGGCGTGTATGAGAAGGTGAACCAGGTGTCTTCGGTACGGCCGTCGCGGCGCATCGGGATGAGCAGCTCTTTGAAGAGCTGCGAACTGCCTTCGAGCGTGCTGGTGACGATCGGCGAGAACTGTTCCCAGATATCCGCCCAGACCTCACGAAAGGGTCGTCCGAGGGCATCGGGATGCCGCTCGGGGAAAACGGGCACATAGGCTTCATTGTAGAGAAAAGCGAGATCCGGACCCCAGGCGACGAATTTGGGCTGGCGGGAATTCAACACCATTTCGGCGACGTGCTTGAGAGGGGCAGGCCAGCTTTCGACCGGACCGAGACCGACGGCGTGGAAATCCGGATGCCGTAACAATTCGCCGATTTCGCCTCCACCTCTCGGCCAGCCGTCCCCGACGCTTCTCATTCAAAATCGCTTCCTTGTCGTCTGCCGCACCGATGTGATCGGTCGGCTCGGGGTCCAGCCCTTCCAAAGCTTCAACATAGAGGCTAACGATGGGAGGAAAAGGGCGCGATCGAAATATCCCTGACTGCCGGGTGTTCAACGCTTTTCGCGGTTTGCGGCGGTGCCCGGGAGGTTATTTTCGATAGAGTTTTTGTGAAGCGACCAAAGCGCGGCCGATGTGGAAGAAGGGCAACTGCGCGGGCGCACGGGGATCGCGGAAAACCAGTCCGACGAGGTTATCGACGACAAGGATGAAGCCAAGGGCGAGACCGAGGTAGAGCAGCGCGGCGACGATGAGGAGCGACATCTCCATCCCTCACACGATCGCGGTCGAAGCGCGGCTGCTGGCTAAAAAGAGGATTTCGGTATGACTGTCCTTCATGGCAACTTCCTCGTTGCGCCATAAACAATCATCGCACCTTCTTGTTCCCGGTTATCGGACGAAGATTCAACTTTTTTCGGAAGCCTCAAAGCTTGCAGCGTCATTCGGCCTCTGTTCACCCCCGCATGGAAGCCCATCGTGGAATCCCTAAAGCAAAACTAATTCAGGCATATGACAAAACGAGATCAAAGGGCGTCGCGACGACGCCCTTTTTAATAGACTTGCTCGGTAATCCAAGTGTTCAGGACGCCGTCTTGCGGCTTGCAGTCCGCTTCGGTGCCGGTGTCACGACGCCGTTGGTCTTGCTGCCCGTCACGCTGCGCTTCGCCTTGGGTTTGGCTTCCTTGCCGTTGGAAGACGCAGCAGAGCCCTCGAGCGCGTCGCGCTCGTCTCGTGCCTGTTCCCAATGAATGGAATCTCGCCCTGTCGGATATCCCTCTTCTTCCCAGAGGGTGTATGCACGTTTTTTGATCCACTCTTCCCGAGTTTCTGCCATCGCTGATCTCCAGTCACATGATGCCGTCGTTCGAACGCGATACTGCTCGGATGGTTCCAGAGGAGGGGAGCTCTTTCAAGCGAAATCGCGCCGCAACCGGAAATATTTCGCATCGCAGCATATTAGGGTTGAGAATCGACGCTTACCGGGGCCGAAACTCCGCGGCCTTGTGCAGATCTGACACGAAATCCCGGCGCTGCTGGTCTCGGTCCGCCTCGTTACGGATGCGCAAGAGATAGGAGGGGTGGATGGTGACCAGAACAGGCGGATGGTTTGTCGGATGCAGGATATGGCCGCGCTCCGGCGTCAGCTTTGCTTTCGGGCCAAGCAACGCATACAGCGCACTTGCACCGAGCGTCACGACGAGCTTCGGCCGCAGGATGTTGAGCTCTGCGCCGAGCCACCAGGCGCACCGCCTGATCTCGCCGGCATTCGGTTTTGCATGCAGCCGCCGTTTGCCGCGCGGCGTGAACTTGAAGTGCTTGACCGCATTGGTGACATAACAGCGTTGACGATCGAGACCGGCCTCTTCGAGGCAGTGATCGAGCAGCCGGCCGGCGGGGCCGACAAAGGGCCTGCCGGTCAAATCCTCCTGGTCCCCCGGCTGCTCGCCAATGAGGACGATCTCGGCTTTCCCGGAGCCTTCGCCGAAGACGATTTGCGTGGCATTCCTGTAGAGATCACAACGGGTGCAGTCTTCGGCCTGATGCCAAAGTTCGGGAATGCTGTCGGCATTCGCGACTTCAAGCGCCCAGGCGGGACCGACATTTGCGGCTATGGTCATGATGGCGACCCTCATCTCCTCGGGATCAATCGATCTGTGCCGGCATTGTTCCCGCGGTGAAGCGGGCGGCGGCGGTAAAATGGTCACGGCATAAAATTTCGCGTCATGAGAGAACAGCGTTGTGATTGATCGCCGGCGTTTCGCGGCTATATTCGCCAGCGATGTTCTATCTCCTGTCGACCTACTGGCCGCATATCCTCTTTGTCGTTTCGATCGCCATGGGGGCTGCCGCGGCGATCCATGCCGCGATGACCAAGGAGGAGGTGCGCGCCGCGATTGGCTGGGTCGGCGTCATCATTCTGTCTCCGATCATCGGCGCGGTGCTCTATGCGATTGCCGGCATCAACCGCATCCGCCGCAAATCGTTGAGCGTGCGGCGCGACGCGCTGCTGCTTGCGGCCGAATTCGACGAACTCGAGACCTTCGATGCCGAGGCCGAGACGGTGATCAGCCAGTTCGGCCGCCGCTTCGCGGCGCTGCAGACGCTCGGCGACCGGGTGACGCGCAATCCGCTGACTTCAGGCAATACGATCGATGTGCTGGAAACCGGCGACGAGGCCTATGCGGCGATGAAGACCGCCATCGACGAGGCGGCGCGCAGCATCCTGCTCGAAACCTATATTTTCGACCGCGATGCGGTCGGCCTTCGCATCGCCGATGCGCTGATTGCGGCGGCCAGCCGTGGTGTGGAAGTCCGGGTGCTGATCGACGCGGTCGGCGCGCGTTATTCGGTGCCGAGCATTCTCGGCCATCTGAGGGAAGGCGGCGTCACCGTGGCCGTCTTCAACGGCAATGTCATCATGGGTTTACGGCTGCCCTATGCCAATCTGCGCACCCACCGCAAGATCCTGATCGTCGACGGGAAAATCGCGCTGACGGGCGGGATGAACATCAGGGCGGGTTTCAGCGAGGAGGCAACAGGCGAGAGCTTTGCCCACGACACGCACTTCTGCGTCACCGGCCCTGTCGTGGCCGACCTTTTCGACCTCGCCGCCGAAGACTGGCGCTTCTCGACGCAGGAGTTGTTGAACGACGTGCCCTGGCGCATCGAACCGCCGGAGCGCAGTCCCGGCGATCCCATCCTGATGCGCGTCGTCGCCTCCGGCCCGGATCGCAGCGTCGAGACCAACCACAAGATGCTGATGGGCGCCTTTTCCGTGGCGCGCCAGTCGATCCGCATCATGTCGCCCTATTTCCTGCCGGACCGCGAACTCATCAGCGCCCTGGTGACGGCGGCGCGGCGCGGCGTCGAAGTCGATATCGTCGTGCCCGCGCTCAACAACCTCGTGCTGGTCGACCGGGCGATGACGGCGCAGTTCGATCAGATCCTCAAGAATTACTGCCGCATCTGGCGCTCCACCGGCAGCTTCAGCCATTCGAAACTGCTGACGATCGACGGTACCTGGGCCTATGTCGGCTCTTCCAATCTCGATCCGCGGTCGCTGCGGCTGAATTTCGAGGTCGATCTCGAAGTGCTGAACGAGGGCTTCGCCGCCGAGATCGACGAGCACATCGAGGAAACCTTGAAAACCGCGACGCCCGTGACGCTTGAGGGGCTGCAGGCGCGACCCTTCCCGGTGCGGCTGCTTGAGAAGGTGCTGTGGCTAGGGTCGCCCTATCTCTGAAGGATTTTTTGTGATCGGACGTGGCAAGTCCGGCTTGCCCGCCTATACTGTTGAGACAAGCCTTTTCGATCAACGGAACAAGTGCGCCTGCCGATGCACGCCAGAAAAGACAGCCTTCCCGCCAGCATTCTCGCCTCGATCAGGAGCAGGAAAAAGCGGCTCGATGCAGCCTATACGGAGGCAAGGCCGCCCAGTGCGGGGACGCTGATCGCCTCCTACAACGTGCACAAGTGCATCGGCACCGACCGCCGCTTCGATCCGGAGCGCACCAGCCGCGTCATCCACGAAATCGGCGCCGACGTGATAGCATTGCAGGAGGCCGATACGCGCTTTGGCGAGCGCACCGGCATTCTCGATCTCGGGCGGCTGGAGCGGGAAACGGGACTGATCGCGGTCCCGATTGCCGGCATGGCGAAGGCGCATGGCTGGCACGGCAATGTCGTGCTCTTCAAGAAGGGGCTGGTGCATGACGTGCATCAGGTCAAGCTGCCGGGGCTGGAACCGCGCGGCGCGCTGGTTGCCGAGATCGAACTCGAGAAGGGCGGGGTGCTGCGCATCATCGCCGCGCATTTCGGGCTGCTGCGCCATAGCAGAGCCCAGCAGGCGCGCATGCTGGTCGAACTGATCAACGACAGGCACGAGATGCCGACCATCCTGCTCGGCGACCTCAACGAATGGCGGCTCGGCGACCGGTCTTCGCTCAACACCTTTCAATCCGCCTTCGGACCACTGCCGCCCGCCGTCCCGAGTTTCCCCGCCGGCCTGCCGCTTCTGGCGCTCGACCGCATCATCGCCAACCGCAAGGGGATCATCTCGGAGGTGGAAGCACATGATACGCCGCTCGCGCGTATCGCCTCCGACCACCTGCCGATCAAGGCGCTGATCGATCTGGAACCGGTTGCGGGTTGATGTCATGGCGACAGCGGGTGCTGTCGCCGTTGTCACTTCGGCCGGCGCTTTCACTCAGCCATGGCTGAAACGTCACAAGCCGGATGGCGTTCAAGATGATCTCGAATATCCGCTTGCGCATCGATATCTCTCCTTCGCAATCATATGCCGCCCCTTGCCTCGCGCCTTCAAACGAGCTTATCGTCAGCCTCGAATGACTTGAGGTTATGGATGAAGCGCGGACGCCTGCCATTGACGGCTTTGCGGAGTTTCGAGGTCGCCGGCCGCCTCGAGAGCTTCACGCTGGCGGCGCAGGAGCTGTTCATCTCGCAGGCGGCGGTCAGCCGGCAGATCCGCGAGCTGGAGACGTTGCTGGGCGAAGCGCTCTTCGAGCGCTGCCATCGCGGCGTCCATTTGACCGCATCGGGCAACAAGCTGCTGGCGATCCTGACGTCATCCTTCGACCGGATCGACGAATCCCTGGAAGAAATCCGCAGCCGACCGGCGAGGGCAGCGCTGACGATCAGCGTGGAACCTTCCTTCGCGGCGTGCTGGCTCGTTCCCCGCCTGCCGGAGTTTCGCGAACGGCATCCTGAGATCGACGTGACGATCGACGCCGATTCACGCCTGGTCGAGTTCCGAGGCGGACAGGCCGAGATCGCCATCCGCCACAGCGCCAGCGTGACCGCCTGGCCGAGGACGGAGAGCGGGCATCTCGCCGATGTCAGGATGGTGCCGGTCGCGGCACCTGCGCTGCTCAAGGGAGGGCCAGCGATCGACCGCCCGGAAGACATGCTCTGTCATACGCTGTTGCATGAGGAGACCCGCGACGTGTGGTTCCGCTGGTTCGAGATGGCAGGCATCGCCATGCCGGAAATCGCGCGGGGGCCGGTCTATGCCGATGGCGGGCTGGTCATGCAGGCGGTCCTGCGCGGGCAGGGCATAGCACTGATGGACGATATCTTCGCCGAGGAAGAGATCAGGGCGGGCCGGTTGCTTCGCCTGTCTGACCTTGCCGTTGCCCACGGCGCCTACTGGCTGGTCGCGCGCAGTTGTGAACGTCTCGCTCCGCCTGCCTCGTTCTTTGTCCGCTGGATCAACTCCCGGATCGAAACCTTCTGAAGGCGGCCTATCTGCCGTGACGCTCGACCTCGGTCAGCACCGTGATGAAGGCCCGCAAACCCTGCGGCACGTGACGGTGGCCGGGATAATAGAGACAGAGGCCCGGAATGGCAGGACACCAGTCGTCCAGCACCGTGACGAGCGCGCCGCTTTCGAGAAACGGCCGGGCGGTGCGATCCGAGACATAGGCGATGCCGAGCCCCTTTGCCGCCGCCTGCGCCATCAGCTCGACATGGTCGAGCGTCAGCACGCCCGGAACGTCGACGGCAATCTCGTGGCCGTGTTTTTCGAACTCCCAGCGGAAGAGCTTGCCGCTTGGCAGCCGGAAGCGGATGCAGGCGTGGGTCTTTAATGCGTCCGGTGTCTGCGGCGCCGGATGCGCTGCCAGATAGGCCGGCGAAGCGACGGCAACAAAGCGGGTATCTCCGCCGAATTCCACCGCGATCATATCGAGCGGCACCGCCTCGCGAAGCCTTATGCCGGCATCGAAACCGTCGGCAACGACATCGACGAGCCGATTGTCGGTGACGAGATCGAGCGACATGTCGGGATAGCAGGTGAGAAAGGTCGGGACAGCGGCATCGAGCAGCACCCGCGCGGCGATCTCGCTGGTATTGACCCGCAACGTGCCGCTGGGATGGCCGCGGAATTCGTTGACCTCCTCAAGCGCCAGATCGAAATCCCTGAACAGTGGCGTCAGACGGGTAACGAGGCGCTCGCCGGCCTCCGTCGCCGCCACGCTGCGGGTCGTCCGGTGGAGAAGCCGAACGCCCATATTGGCTTCGAGCGAACGCATCATATGGCTGAGCGTCGAAGGCGACAGGCCCAACTCGTCGGCAGCCTTGCGGAAGCTGCGATGGTTGACGATAGCAGACAAGGCTCTCAGATCGGCAAGGCTCGGCTTGTAATTCATGGCTAGAATTCACCAACTCATGCAGCATTCGACGGATAGAAGCAGGAATAGGCTTATCTATCTTTACCTTCAAGAGCAGCCGCAATGCCGCGGCATGAAAGGTAAAGACAATGGGAAAGACATGGATGATTACTGGCGCCTCCTCCGGTTTCGGGCGCATCATGACCGAAAAATTGCTGGCGCGCGGCGATCGCGTCGCGGCGACAGTGCGCAAGCCGGCAGCGCTCGATGATTTGAAGTCGCATTACGGCGACAACCTCTGGATCGCGACGCTTGACGTCAGCAATGATGGGGCGGTGCGCTCGGTCGTCGACGCCGCTTTTGGAGCGATGGGCCGGATCGACGTCGTCGTCAGCAATGCCGGCTACGGCCTGTTCGGTGCTGCCGAAGAGGTCAGCGACGAACAGATCCGCCATCAGATCGATACCAACCTGGTCGGCTCGATCCAGGTGATCCGGGCAGCATTGCCGCATATGCGGGCGCAGGGCGGCGGCCGCATCCTGCAGGTGTCTTCGGAAGGCGGGCAGATCGCCTATCCGAATTTCAGCCTCTATCACGCGACCAAATGGGGCATCGAAGGCTTCATCGAAGCCGTTTCGCAGGAGGTCGCCCCCTTCGGCATCGAATTCATCATCGCCGAGCCAGGTCCGGCGCGGACCGATTTTGGCCGCGGGCTGGTCGCGCCGCGGCCGATGAAAGCCTATGACCCGACGCCGGCCGGCGACATCCGCCGCGCTATCGCCGACGGCAGGTTCGAGGCCAAGGGTGACCCCGTCAAGATGGCGCAGGCGATGATCGAGGCTGCCGAACAACACTTGGCTCCGAAGCGGCTGGCGCTTGGCGCCGGCAGCTATGCCTCGATCCGCAAGGCGCTGGTCGAGCGGTTGGCTGAACTCGACGCCTTCAAGGAGGTGACGATTTCAGCCGATGTCGATGCCTGATCGGGACCAGCAAATGCTCCGCCGGTGCCGGTTGGTCGATGTCGTCAGGCGCCGTATGTCCCATCCTGCAAATCTCGTTAGAGAGCGCCCGCCGCCTGCAGCAGCTTGCGATCGAGATCGACTGACACGCGGGACTGCTTGTCGAGAACCATGGTCGCAGGCTTGACGGTTGTGTAGGCCGGCCAGTCGGGCAAGCCCTCGGCGCTCGGCTTGCCGTTGCGCGCGAAGTTGACCCAGGCCTGGCTCACCTTCCTGGAAAGCGCCAGGGCGTCGCTCCCACCACCGGTCGACGTCTTGACCAGAGCGGCGTTCGCAAACACGTAGGGCAGTTCCGAGCAATGCCAGGCCATGGCAATCCCATCCAGGACCGGTGACTCGTAGGCGAACATGTAGGAGTAGACAGGAGCCCCGTTCTGCTTCGCCTTCAGGTCGAGATCACGGATGGCTCCCGGCCGGAAGCGCAGATCCAGGAAATAGGCGTCGGCGATCTTTTTCTCGGGGTAGGCCGCCATGAATGCCTTGCCGACCGCGTCGGATTTGTCGGCGAAGCGCTCCTTCAGCTTGGCCTCGGACTTGTCTTCGTCCCAGTTGTTCTTGTTGTCGGCAAGAAGCTCGCCCGCCTTGTGATTGATCACCGTCTCGAACTCGTTGAGGGTGTTTCCGACCATCAGCGGAATGTCCTTGGCCTGGTCAACCCACTCTGTCCCGACGGGGTTCACCGGAATGTAGTCCCCGTCCTGAACAGGTGCGTAGCGGGCGTCTTTTGCGCCTTGGGCGGTCGCGTCCTTGATGGCCTTGTCGGCCGCGGCAAGGAGATCGTAGTAGTCGACGTCGGCAAGCTTGTCGATTTCCTCAGCCTTGAGACCGAGGTTGGCAAGCGTCAGTTCGGCCACCTTCCGCGAGGATGCCTGATCGACGACGGAATCGCTCCGGGAGCCGCTCTGAACGATGGCCTTCTGGAAGAGGCCCTTCGCCGAAGGCGTCCCCATCAAGGCGCGCACCTTGTAGCCGCCGCCGGACTGGCCGAAAATCGTCACGTTGCCGGGATCGCCGCCGAAGGCCGCGGCATTGTCGTGGACCCACTTCAGCGCGGCGACGAGATCGGTGACGCTGGCATTGCCCGTCCGTTTGTATTTCTCTCCGTAAGCGGAAAGATCGAGGAAGCCGAGCACGTTGAGCCGGTGGTTGAGGGTGACGACGACGACATCACCGTCCTTGCTCAGATTGTGGCCGTCATACGAGGTCAGTTCGATGCCTGAACCATTGGTGAAGCCGCCCCCATGGATCCAGACCATGACCGGCCGTTTCTTTCCGTCGTTGATCGCCGGCGTCCAGATGTTCAGGAACTGGCAGGCTTCGCTCATCGGCAGATAGCGGTGCGGATTGAAGAGTTCGTCGCCGGCCACTTCCTTCATGCGGGGGATAAAGCAGTTCTCGCCATGGGTGACCGCGGGGCGGATGCCTTTCCAGGGCGCGACCTCTTCCGCCGGCATGAAGCGGTCGGCATGTGCATAGGGGACGCCAAGATAGCTAAAGATGCCATCGTCGAGTGCGCCGACGAGACTGCCCTTGTTGGTTTCGACGACCGTCTTGCTCTGCGAAGCAACAAACTCTTCGGCGAGAGCGGGCGCGCCGACAATAGAAGCCGTCATCGCCGATAGCGCGGATATCAAAGTGCAATAATATAGAAACGTCCTTTTCATCAACTTATCCTCTTGTCGTTGATTGTAAGTTCAAAAGTCCGACGGCCGCCATCCCCGGCCGTCGGTGACTAACTAGGTCGGCGCCGACGCTTTTTCACGCCACGGTCAGACTGTTTGCCGGAGAGAGGATCATGCCGGAGGGTTGGACGAGTCTTTCTTGCCGACCGGCCACCAATGAACAGGAGATCTGACGCCGGGCGGGCCGCTTCCACGCGGTTTGGTCCCGCCGGACGTCGAGCGTCTTGAGCATGCCTGACGGAACACCATCGGCGCCTGGGTGGTGGCGATTGGGCAACATTATCCGCACAGGTGATCACACGGCGAGATAAGCCGAGATCCCGCCGCTTGCCAGGACCGCGCTAGCATCCGCCACTTGTCAAAAAGATGACGAAGGGACCACGCCGATCGTTGGGACGGGTGGTTTGTGCTCCGGCATCTTGTTTCCTTGCTCGTCGCCGGCGCTCAGGGCCTCGCGCACTTCATCCTCTTCCCAACCCGCCTCGACGGCGGAAGCCACGAGCGTTTCAATTTTCTCGGTTTCCGAGTTGTGCGATATCTCATCGAGGCGGCGTCTGGCGGTCTCGAGACACTGACGAAGGTTCGAAGCGCGGCTGGCGTCGTTACGGTCGTAGCTTGGCGATGCGACGTAGGTCATTTGAAAGCTCCCTGCTGATCGACAGGAACACCTGAAGAGAGAGGCGGTTCCACTGCGTGCCCGCGGTAAGCGCCGCGCTGAAACCATTTCGGAGGTGCAAAGGGAATTGTGGAGCGGCCGGCCGACCAACAAACACCCCTTGACGTCTTTCCATCTTTGAGAAATGCTAAGATGTCAGACCAATTCTAGACGTCGGCTGCCTGATAAGAAAATGGGGAACCATGAAGGCAAATAGCAGCGACAGGCCGGTGATCCGGCCGCTTCCAGTCATGGACCGCGCGCGTCAGGTGACCGATGCGCTGGCGGATTATGTCGAGGAAGCCAGGTTGAAGGCGGGCGATAGGCTTCCGGCCGAGCGCGAGTTGATGGCAGCCCTTGCCGTCGGCCGCTCGACCATTCGCGAGGCGATCCGCCACTTTCAGGCGCTCGGCGTCATCGAGACGCGTAAGGGCAGCGGCACCTATTTGCTGAAACCGGTTTCCAGGGCGACGATCCACATGCCGCTCTCTTTCGACACGGTTCATCTGCGCGACGTGCTGCTGCAGACGCTGGAGGTTCGACGCGGCATCGAATGCGAGGCGGGCATGGTCGCGGCCCGGCGGCGCACGAACACAGACCTCGTCGTCATCGAGGAAAAGCTGGACGCGATGGAGCGGGTGCACTTGGAGAAGGGTACCTCCGGGCCGGAGGATCTGGCCTTCCATCTCGCTGTCTACGACGCCACCCACAATCCGCTGTTTCGCCAGCTTCTCGAGCAGATGCGCGAGACCTTCGAGCGCTTCTGGGAGCATCCGTTCGACCGCCAGGATTTCGCGCGCCGGTCCTTTCCCTTTCACCGCACCCTTTTCGATGCGATCGCTGCCGGGGATCCCGAGGCGGCGCGCGCCGAAACATTGAAAATTCTCGATATCGTCGAGGAAGACATCAAGGAAATGTCCAAATGAGCAACGGCTCTGAACCGTTCGATCTTGCTTCCCTCATCACGGCGCACGACGAAGGCAACTTCGCTGACGCCGTCGTGCCGCCGATTTTCCAGACCTCGCTTTTCACCTTTTCCGATTATGACGACATGATCGCCTCTTATCGCGGCGAGAGGGTGCGGCCGATCTATACGCGCGGCCTGAACCCGACGGTGCGTGCCTTCGAAGAAATGCTCGCCAAGCTCGAAGGTGCCGAGGATGCGCTGGGTTTTGCAAGCGGCATGGCGGCGATCTCATCGGCGGTCCTAAGCTTCGTCGAGCCGGGTGACCGCATCGTTGCCGTCAAGCATGTCTATCCCGATGCCTTTCGCCTGTTCGGCACCATCCTGAAGCGGATGAAGATCGAGGTGACCTATGTCGACGGACGCGACGAGGAGGCGGTCGCCAAGGCGCTGCCCGGCGCCAAGGTCTTCTACATGGAAAGCCCGACGAGCTGGGTAATGGAGGCGCATGACGTCGGCGCGCTCGCAGCACTCGCCAGACAACATGGCGCCGTCTCGATGATCGACAACAGCTGGGCAAGCCCGTTCTTCCAGCGGCCGCTGACGCTCGGCGTCGATCTCGTCATCCATTCAGCCTCGAAATATCTCGGCGGCCACAGCGATGTGGTGGCCGGCGTCATCGCCGGCTCGAAGGCGATGATCGCGCGTGTCAAGGCCGAGGCCTATCCCTATCTCGGCGGCAAGCTTTCGCCGTTCGACGCCTGGCTGCTGATCCGCGGGTTGCGCACGCTGCCGCTGCGCATGAAAGCCCACGAGGCATCGGCGCTTGAAATCGCCAGGCGCCTTCAGAAGCTCGGCGTGGTGGAGACGGTCTGCCATCCGGGGCTCGCCAACCGTCTGCCCACTGGCCTCATCGGCACCTCGGGCCTGTTTTCCTTCATATTCCGCGACGGCGTGGATATCCGTGCCTTCGCCGATCACCTCAAGCTCTTCAAACTGGGCGTAAGCTGGGGTGGACATGAAAGCCTGATCGTACCGGGCGAGGTGGTGCTCCAGCAGAAAGCACAGCCGAATTCCGCACATGCCTTCGGCATCCATGCGCGATCCGTACGTCTCCATGTCGGCCTCGAAGGAACCGAGGCTTTGTGGAGAGACATCGAGGAGGCGCTCGCCGCCGCCTCACAATCCTGAAACCCGAGAGAAACCTAATAAGGGGGAACTGAGCCATGAAAAAACTAATAATCTCGACGATCTTTGCTTCGATGATGGCGGGCACGGCCTTTGCCGATACGACGCTCAAGCTTGTCGAAGTCATCACCAGCCCGGAGCGCACCGAAACGCTGAAATCGATCGTCGGCAAGTTCGAAGCCGCCAATCCCGGCACCAAAGTCGACATCATCTCGCTGCCCTGGAACGAGGCGTTCCAGAAGTTCGCGACTATGGTGTCTGCCGGCGACGTGCCCGATGTGATGGAAATGCCCGATACCTGGCTGTCGCTTTATGCCAATAACGGCATGCTCGAGAGCCTGGAGCCCTACCTTGCAAAGTGGGAGCACACCAAGGAGCTGACGCCGCGCGCACTCGAACTCGGCCGCGACGTCAAGAACACCGCCTATATGCTGCCCTACGGCTTCTATCTCAGGGCGATGTTCTACAACAAGAAGCTGCTTGCGGAAGCCGGCGTCGCCGCGCCGCCGAAGACGATGGAAGAATTCACCGCCGCTTCGGAGAAGGTTTCCAAACTGTCCGGCAAATACGGCTACTGCATGCGCGGCGGAGCGGGCGGCCTAAACGGCTGGATGATCTTCGCCGCCTCGATGGCCGGCTCGAACAAGTATTTCAACGACGACGGCACCTCGACGATGAACAGCCCCGGCTGGGCCAAGGGCATCGAATGGATGGTCGATCTCTACAAGAAGGGCTATGCGCCCAAGGACAGCGTCAACTGGGGCTTCAACGAGGTCGTCGCCGGCTTCTATTCTGGCACCTGCGCATTCCTCGATCAGGATCCGGATGCGTTGATCGCCATTGCCGAACGCATGAAGAAGGAGGATTTCGGCGTCATGCCGCTGCCGAAGGGGCCTGACGGCAAGTCCTTCCCGACGATCGGCTATGGCGGCTGGTCGATGTTCACCACCAGCGGCAACAAGGATCTCTCCTGGAAGCTGATCGCCACGCTCGAAGGGCCGGAAGGCAATATCGAGTGGAACAAGCGCATCGGCGCCCTGCCGGCCTATACGGCGGCCGAGAAGGATCCCTTCTACGCCGGTGACCAGTTCAAGGGCTGGTTCGAGGAACTGGCCGACCCGAACACGGTACCAACAGTCATGCCGACCTATCTCGAGGAATTCGCCTTCTTCAAGGATTCGCTGGCGATCAAGACCTCGCAACAGGCGATGCTCGGCGATATCTCGGCGAAGGATCTGGCCGACCAGTGGGCGGAATACCTCACCAAGGCGCAGCAGAAGTTCCTCGCCAAGAAATAAGCGACGGACTGACGGCGGCGGCCTCGAAACAGGCCGCCGCCGCTTTTTTGATGACACAGACGGCGCAGAACGCCGCGAACGGGACCTTTTGGCTGATGACCATTTCCGCCGATACGCTCGACATGCGTCGCGACCGCAGACCATGGCTGCGTCGCGTTGCCGATGCTTCGGAGCCCTATCTCTACAGCGCGCCGTCGCTGATCCTGATCATTGCGGTGATGCTGGTGCCGCTGACGGTCGGCATTTCCTACGCCTTCCGCGATATCCAGCTGCTCAATCCGTTTTCCGGCGGCTTCGTCGGGCTCGATCATTTCCGCGAGCTTTCAGGCGACGCCGCCTTCTACGGGGCGCTGCGAAACACGCTATGGTGGACCGGCGCCTCCGTCGTCCTGCAGTTCGTTTTCGGGCTGATCCTGGCGCTGCTGCTTGACAAGCCGTTCAAGGGCCGGGCAATCGCCCAGGCGCTGGTCTTCCTGCCCTGGGCCGTGCCGTCCTTTCTTGCCGGCCTCAACTGGGCCTGGCTGTTCAATCCCGTCATCGGGCCGATCCCGCACTGGCTCTTCGCCCTTGGGCTGATGCATGAGCCGGGCAATATCCTCTCCGATCCCAACTATGCGATGTGGGGGCCGATCGTCGCCAATGTCTGGTGGGGCATTCCCTTCTTCGCCATTACCCTGCTCGCCGCCTTGCAGGCGATCCCGCGCGATCTCTATGAGGCGGCGTCGATCGACGGCGCCGGCTGGTTCCAGCGGTTCCGCTCGATCACCCTGCCGTTTCTGGCGCCAACGATCGCCATCACCGTCCTGCTGCGCACCGTGTGGATTTCCAATTTCGCCGATCTCATCGTCGTCATGACCAATGGCGGGCCGGCAGACCGAACGCAGATCGTCGCCAGCTATATCTTCACGACAGCCTTCAGGCGGCTCGATTTCGGTTATGCCTCGGCGATCGCGCTGGTGCTGCTCGTACTGCTGCTTGCCTATTCGATGCTGATCATCCTGCTCCGGCAGACGCTGCTGAACAAGGATTGAGATCATGAGACGATCCGTCATTCCCACCATCGCACACCGTCTGGCGATCCTCTGCTACATCGCCTTCGCGCTCTTTCCGCTGTTCTGGCTGCTCAAGGTCTCGGTGACGCCGAACGACCTGCTCTATAGCGAGGGCGTGCGCATGTGGCCGTCGCGCACGACTTGGGATCATTATGCCTTTGTCCTGCGGCACAGCGCCTTTCCGACCTTCTTCAAGAACAGCCTGATCGTCTCGGCCTCGACGGCCATCACCGTGACCATCTGCGCCTCGCTGTCGGGGTATGCGCTTTCCCGCTTCAATTTCCGGGCAAAATACTGGATTGTCGCTCTGATGCTGCTGACCCAGATGTTCCCGCTGGTCATGCTGGTCGCGCCGATCTTCAAGATCCTGTCGCCGCTGCATCTGACCAACAGCCTGACCGGGCTCGTCATCGTCTACACCGCCTTCAACGTGCCTTTCGCCACGTTCCTGATGCAGTCTTTCTTCGACGGCATCCCAAGGGATCTCGAAGAGGCGGCGAAGATCGACGGCGCGACGCAGTTCACGGCATTTCGCCAGATCATCCTGCCGCTGACGCTGCCGGGGATCGCCGCCACACTCGGTTTCGTCTTCACCGCCGCCTGGAGCGAGCTGCTCTTCGCGCTGATGCTGATCAACGGTAATGACGCGGCGACCTTCCCCGTCGGCCTTCTTACCTTCGTTTCGAAATTCTCGGTGGATTTCGGGCAGATGATGGCGGCGGGCGTCATGGCGCTCATTCCGGCCGGCCTCTTCTTCCTGCTCATCCAGCGCTATCTCGTCCAGGGCCTGACGGCCGGCGCGGTCAAGGGTTAAACAAATGGCATCGATCGATATCCGGAATATCCGCAAAGCCTATGGCCATGTGCAGGTGCTGCACGGCGTCAACCTGGAAATCCAGGACGGCGAATTCGTCGTGCTCGTCGGTCCGTCCGGCTGCGGCAAGTCCACGCTGCTGCGGATGATCGCCGGGCTTGAGGAGGTCACATCAGGCGAGATCCGCATCGCCGGCAATAGGGTCAACGAGTTGCATCCCAAGGACCGCGACATCGCCATGGTGTTCCAGTCCTACGCGCTTTACCCGCATATGAATGTCGCCGGCAATATGAGCTACAGCCTCAGGCTGCGGAAGGTGGCGAAGGAGAAGATTGCAGGCGCGGTCGCCGCGGCTGCCGCAAAGCTCGGCCTCGATCCGTTGCTCGAACGCAGGCCGAAGGCGCTTTCCGGTGGCCAGCGACAGCGCGTCGCCATGGGCCGCGCCATCGTGCGCCAGCCCAAGGCCTTCCTGTTCGATGAACCGCTGTCCAACCTCGATGCGCGCCTGCGCGAACAGATGCGCGCCGAAATCAAGAAACTGCATGGCGACCTGAAGGCGACCTCGATCTACGTGACCCACGACCAGATCGAGGCAATGACGCTGGCGGACCGGATTGTCGCCATGCATGGCGGAGTGGTCCAGCAGGTCGGCGGTCCCCTGGAACTCTACGACCGCCCCGCCAATCTCTTCGTTGCCGGCTTCATCGGCTCGCCTGGGATGAATTTCCTCGAGGCCACCTACGATGCCGGCGGCGTGAAGCTGAAGGACGGCACGATCGTGCCGCTTGCAAAGCCTTTGCCGCTTTCAGACGGCGCAAAGGTGACGCTCGGCATCCGGCCGGAGCATGTGCTGATGAGTGACGGCGGGGCGGGGCTTGCCGCGGATGTGGAACTCGTCGAACCGACAGGCTTCGGCATCATCCTGCACCTTGCCCTGCATGGTCTGCCGTTCAAGATCTTCACGCTGAACCGCGAAGCGCTGAAGGCAGGTCCCAAGGTCAATGTGGCCTTCCCGGCTCAATATCTGCATGTGTTCGACGGCGAGGGAAAACGCGTCGATTGAACGGTTAGGCCGGTAGCCCGATGCTGTCGGTTTCGGCATAGTGTCTCCGGCAGGGGCGGGGAGGCAGAACATGCTCGTTGCGCAGATTTCCGATATCCATGCGGGGCCAGACCTTTCGTCGCTGCGGACGCTGGAGCGAGCGATAGGCTGGCTGAAAACGTTCCGCCCGGATGTGCTTGTTGTCACCGGAGATCTGGTAAACGACCGATGGCGGCACGGCTATCGCCTTGTCGCCGAAAACCTGCGGTCGCTGGACTGCCCCGTCCATCTGTTGCCGGGCAACGGTGACGATGTGCAATTGATGCGCTCCGAACTTGTCGCTGTCGGCACGGGGATCAATGCGACGGGACCGATGCATTTCCGGACAGCCGTCGATGGGCTGACCCTCTTCGGTGTCGATGTGACCGTTGCCGGTCAGAGTTACGGCGACGTCCTGCCGCACCTGCCATGGCTGACGAGCGCGCTTGCGGATGTGACGACGCCCTCCCTTCTCTTCATGCATCAGCCGCCGTTGCGGATCGGCATCGAGGTGCTGGACCAGGTCGGATGCAGAAACGGCAGTGCGCTTCTCAGCACCCTGAAGACGATGCACAGGCTACCGCTGGCGATTCTCTGCGGCCATGTTCACCGACCCGCTTTTGGCCGGCTGGGATCGATGACTGTCCAGACCTGCGGCTCCCTTTGCCCGCCCAATCCGCTTCTGCTGGACGGCCGTGCCGATCTTTCGGTGATCGACGCTCCGTCCTTCCTCATGCATGAGGTCAGCGACGGCAGGCTGGTTTCACATGTGGTCTCGGTTCCGATATCAGACAGGGGCGCATGAAAGGGATTGCACGATCATTCCTCACGTGCTGCGAGCGGAAAAATCTTTTGCCGCATCGCCCATGAGGGCTATATCGTCCGTGTGATCTTGCTGGATTGGATGCCATGACCGACACTGTTCTCGACCGCTTTCTCCGTTATGTCGTTATCGACACGCAATCCGACCCTACCTCGTCGACGCAGCCGACCACCGGCAAGCAGAAGGATCTCGGCCGCGTTCTGGTCGATGAACTGCTGAAGATCGGCCTTGCGGACGCGCATCTCGATGAATACGGCTATGTCTACGCGACCATTCCGGCCAATAGCGACAAGACGGTGCCGGTCATCTGTTTCTGCTCGCACATGGATACGGCACCCGATTTCAGCGGCACTGATGTCAAGCCGCAGATCATCAGGAATTTTGCCGGCGGCGATATCAAGCTTGCCGGCGACACCGGCCGGGTGATCCGCGTCAGCGATCATCCCGAACTGCAGAACCAGATTGGCAATGATATCGTCACGACCGATGGAACGACATTGCTCGGCGCCGACGACAAGGCCGGACTGGCCGAAATCATGACCGCGGCTCAGATACTCGTCGGCAATCCAGATATCAGGCACGGGACGATCAAGATCCTGTTCACGCCCGACGAGGAAGTCGGGCGCGGCGTCAACAAGGTCGACCTGAAGAAACTCGGTGCCGACTTCGCCTATACGATGGACGGCGAGACGGCCGGCCATATCGAGGATGAGACGTTTTCGGCCGACGGCGTCGAGATCAGCATATCAGGTGTGGCGATCCATCCCGGCTTTGCCAAGGGCCGCATGGAAAACGCCATCAAAATCGCTGGCGCCATCATCGACCGGCTGCCGAGGGATATTGCCCCCGAGACCACGGAAGGCCAGCAGGGCTTCATCCATCCCACAGGCGTGACCGGTTCGATGGAGAAGGCGTCGCTGAGCTTTATCATCCGTGATTTCACCGACAAGGGTCTCACGGAAAAGGAATCGATGCTCGAAGGCATCGTCAAGGACGTGATGGCTGTCTATCCCGGCTCGACCTATCATTTTGAGGTGAAGGAGCAGTATCGCAACATGAAGGTGGTGCTCGATCGTCACCCGGAGATCGTCGACAACGCGATCGAAGCGGTGCGCCGGGCCGGCATGACGCCGGTGCGCGGCAGCATCCGCGGCGGCACCGATGGCTCGCGTCTTTCCTTCATGGGGCTGCCGTGCCCGAACATCTTCGCCGGCGGCCACGCCTTCCACTCGCCGCTCGAATGGGTGAGCCGCCAGGACATGGAAAAGGCGGTGAAGACGATCGTGGAACTGGCGAGGGTTTGGGAAGAGCGCGCCTAAAACAAGTCCAGCAAAAGCGCGCTTCCATCTAACTCATACCGGAACGGCGGTTGGTTTAACCGCCGTTCGCTGGAAGGCTTTCACGCAGCATCACGCTGTCATAGGCGGGCCGGGGGATAGGGATCGCAATGGGCATTCCCGGCTCGGGCTCGACCGATATTACCGGGGATGTTTCCGGCGCGGTCACCGGCGCCGTGATCCGCATCTGCCCCGTGCTCGCCGTCGCCATGGGGTCTGGCGCCGGGAGAGGAACGGGAACCGCCGAGGGTATCAGGGCCTCGAATTGCGGCGGCAGCATGCTTTCGCCGGGCACATAGTTCATCGCCACCTCGTAGGAGGGCAGCGGCGGCGGCGTTTCAAGCATGCCGTTGGAGTCGCGCTTCTCGTAGAAGGCGTTGCCGCCGGCAACCGTCACATAGTGCATGTTGTCGTACGGGAATTTCAGCCCATCGGTGTGGAAGAACATCGCGTCCTTCACCGCAGGATGGCGTGCGCCTTTAACAAGGATTGCATCGGCCGCGCTGGCAAGCTCGGTTTCCGCCTGCGGCTTGACTTCGCGCGTCATCACGCCGGGCGCGAACTGCCGTTTCTGGGCCACCACGCCGCAGATCGACGTCGGATAGGCGCCGGAGGTGAGCCTGTTCATGACCACGGTCCCGACAGCCATGTAGCCGTCCTTGTCCGAATGCAGCGATTCGAAATACATCGCGCGCTGCAGGCACTCGCGGTCTTTGGCCGTATAATTGAACGTGACTTTCGCCGCTTGGCCCGGCTTCGTCTTGCTGTTCGCCGCCGTTGCCGCCGGTTTCGATGTCGTTGTGCAGCTTGCAGCTGCCAGTCCCACGAACAAAATCCCGATCAGGGATTTTCCAAAGGAAATCTCCGCCCTCAACGCCAGGTGCCTCCTATGGGATTAGTCCAGCCCTTATGGTTAAGCGTAAACGTTTTACTCGTCATATGACTGAAATACAAACAACCTTAGATAACAAAAACCTTAAGGGACTCTCGCCAAATACGATTCCGGCGATGGCCTTCTGCATAATCCCCTAAATCGGAATCGATTTAGGGATAAATGGTGCAGGAATTCAAGGTGTTAGCGTCACCAATCCCCATCAGCTGCGGAACAGTTTCCAGCGGGTCGGCTTGAAGGCTACCCGGTTGCGGTCAAGCCTGTCGGCCTCGCTCGGTGGCAATTCGATCTCGATATGCGGGCGATCATTGCCGATATCCAATTCGATATGGCGGGTGCCTGCCACGCGGCGGCTGGAGACCGGCTGGCCGGCGATACAGTTTTCAGCTGATTCGCAAAGCCTGACGTCGTGCGGGCGGAAATAGAGCTGCGCCGCGCCATCCGGCTCGCCTTCGGCATTGAGGCCGAGCGAGCGACCTTCGAAGCGAATGTCGCCGTCTGATATCTCGACCTGCAGGCAGTTCGACTGGCCGATGAAGCCGAAGACGAAGGGAGAATTGGGATTGTCGTAAACCTGGTCCGGCGTGCCCACTTGTTCGATCGCGCCCTGGCTCATGACGACGACGCGGTCGGCAAGCTCCAGCGCCTCATCCTGGTCGTGGGTGACGAAGACTGTGGTATGTCCGGTGCGATCGTGGATATCGCGCAGCCATTTGCGCAGGTCCTTGCGCACCTGGGCGTCGAGCGCGCCGAAGGGTTCGTCGAGCAGCAGCACGTTCGGCTCGACGGCCATGGCGCGGGCGAGCGCCACACGCTGGCGCTGGCCGCCGGAAAGCTGGGCTGGGTAGCGTTTTTCGAGACCCGAAAGCTGGACAAGGTCGAGCAGTTCCAGCGCCCGCCTGCGGATATCGGCCTTCGGCGGCCGCCGCGCACTGTTTCTGACCTTCAGGCCGAAGGAGACGTTTTCGAGCACCGTCATGTAGCGGAAGAGAGCATAGTGCTGGAAGACGAAGCCGATATTGCGCTGCTGCACTGATTTCTTCGAGGCATCCTCGTCGCCGAAGAAGATCAGCCCCTCCGTCGGGCTTTCGAGGCCGGCGATCAGCCGCAGCAATGTCGTCTTGCCGGAGCCCGATGGACCGAGCAGTGCGATCAGCTCGCCGGAGCGGATGTCGAGCGAGACATCGTGCAGCGCCGGAAAACGATCGAATTCCTTGCGAATGTTTTGAACGCGTACTTCCATTCCAAATCCTTCAGTGCCGCCGGCTGGCGGCGATTTCGGCGCTATAGCGCATTTCCAGCAGCGTCTTCAAAACAAGAGTCACGAGCGCGAGCAAGGCCAAAAGCGTGGCGACGGCAAAAGCGCCGGTGAAATTATACTCGTTATAGAGAATTTCCACCTGCAGCGGCATGGTGTTCGTCTGGCCGCGGATGTGGCCCGACACCACCGAAACGGCGCCGAATTCGCCCATGGCGCGGGCGTTGCAGAGAAGCACGCCGTAGAGCAGGCCCCATTTGATGTTCGGCAGCGTCACGTGCCAGAAGGTCTGCCAGCCGCTGGCGCCGAGCGAAAGGGCTGCCTCCTCGTCGGCCGTTCCCTGTTCCTGCATCAGCGGGATCAGCTCGCGGGCGACGAAGGGGAAGGTGACGAACATGGTGGCGAGGATCAACCCCGGCACGGCGAACAGGATCTTGATGTCGTGAGCGCTGAACCACTGGCCGAGCCAGGTATTGGCGCCGAACAGCAGAACGAAGACCAGGCCCGATATGACGGGCGAGACCGAGAAGGGCAGGTCGATCAGCGTCGTCAGGAACGCCTTGCCCTTGAACTCGAACTTGGCGATCGCCCAGGCGGCAGCAACCCCGAAGACGAGGTTGAGCGGCACGCTGACGCCGGCAACGATCAGTGTCAGGCGGATCGCCGAGAAGGTCTCGGCGTCCGCGAGCGCCTGGAGGAACGGGCCGGCCCCCTTGCGGAAGGCCTCGACGAAGACGGCTGCGAGCGGCAGAAGCAGGATCAGCAGCAGGAAGACGAGCGAGAGGATGATCAGGCTGAAGCGCGCGATCCTGTTTTCGGTGGTCACCGAACGCAGCATCGTTGGTTGAGCGGTCGCATCAAGCGCCATAGCCGTACCTCCGCCTGCTCCAGCTCTGGATGAGATTGATGACGAGCAGCATGGCGAACGAGATGATCAGCATGATCGCCGCAATGCCGGTCGCTGCCGCATAATTATACTCTTCGAGCTTGATGATGATCAGCAGCGGCGCGATCTCCGATTTGAACGGCAGGTTGCCGGCGATGAAGATGACCGAGCCGTATTCGCCGACGCCGCGGGCAAAGGCCAGCGCAAAGCCGGTGAGCACGGCGGGCGCCAGCCCCGGCAGCAACACGCGGAAAATCGTCTGGAAGCGATTGGCGCCGAGCGTTGCCGCGGCCTCCTCCACTTCCTTGTCGATCTCCTCCATGACCGGCTGCACGGTACGCACCACGAAGGGCAGGCCGACGAAGATCAGCGCCACGACGATGCCGGTAGGCGTAAAGGCGATCTTGATGCCGAGCGGCGTCAGGAACTGGCCGATCCAGCCGTTCGGCGCATAGAGCGTCGTCAGTGCGATGCCGGCAACGGCGGTCGGCAGCGCGAAGGGCAGGTCGACCATGGCATCGATGATGCGCTTGCCGGGGAAGCGGTAACGCACCAGCACCCAGGCGAGAATGATGCCGAAGACGGCATTGACGATCGCGGCGATGAAGGCGCTGCCGAAGCTTATGCGCAACGCGTTCAGCGTGCGCGGATCGAGCGCGATCGACCAGAATTTCTCCCAGCCGAGCGCGCTCGAGCGGACGGCAAGGCCCGAGAGCGGGATGAGGATCAGAAGGGTGAGCCAGGTCAAGGTAAAGCCGAGCGCCATTCCGAAACCCGGAATGACGCTCGGCCGTTTGAACCGCCACCGCGTGGGGCTATGTGCTTTCATGAAGTCTATTATTGGGCCGGCTTGTAGATTTGGTCAAATACGCCGCCGTCGCCGAAGAATTTAGGCTGTGCGTCCTTCCAGCCGCCGAAGTCGTCGATGGTCGCCAGCGTCAGCTTCGGGAAGCGGGCGATGTCAGCCGGATCGGCGGCTTCCGGCTCGGTCGGCCGATAGTAGTGCTTGGCGGCGATCTTCTGGCCTTCGTCCGAATAGAGGTAGTTGAGATAGGCTTCGGCGACCTTGCGCGTGCCCTTCTTGTCGACATTGCCGTCGACGACGGCGACCGGCGGATCGGCGCGGATGGAGAAGGTCGGTGTTACGATCTCGAACTGGTCGGGACCGAGCTCTTCGAGCGAAAGATAGGCTTCGTTTTCCCAGGCGAGCAGCACATCGCCGAGGCCGCGCTGGACAAAGGTGGTCGTGGCGCCGCGAGCGCCGGTGTCGAGAACCGGGACGTGCTGCAGGAGTTTCGCAACGTATTCCTGCGCCTTGGCTTCGTCGCCGCCATTTGACTGCTTGGCCCATGCCCATGCGGCAAGGAAGTTCCAGCGCGCGCCGCCCGATGTCTTAGGATTCGGGGTGATCACCTGCACGTCGTCCTTGACCAGGTCTCCCCAATCCTTGATGCCTTTCGGGTTGCCCTTGCGCACGAGGAAGACGATCGTCGACGTATAAGGCGTCGAATTGTTGGGGAACTTGGTCTTCCAGTCGGCCGGGATCTTGCCGGTCGCCTTGGCGATGGCGTCGATATCGCCTTCGAGGGCAAGTGTCACGACATCGGCGTCGAGACCGTCGATGACCGAGCGGGCCTGGGCGCCGGAACCGCCATGCGAAGCCTGGATCGTCAGGGTTTCACCATTGTCCTTTTGCCACTTGGCGGCAAAGGCGGCATTGAAATCCTTATACAATTCGCGGGTCGGATCGTAGGAAACGTTAAGAAGCGTCTGATCTGCGAATGCCGGAGCAATGCTTCCGATCGCGAAGCTGCCTGCCATGACCGCAGCTGCGATGAGCCGGGTGAGCCGTTGTGTCTGCATGGGGAACCCTCCTGTTTTCTGCCTTAACTCTATCAACTCAGTCGTATAATGAAACAAAGGTTCTTCCGGTTCCGGCGTGGCTGTTAGAATGCCATTCCATTTAAGCGGCAATTTGGAAATGGACGTGCCGAAGTTGGCCGCGGCCAATTGGTCGCTGGGCGCTGCCTGCCGTGGGGCCGTGTTTTTTTGGCCACAGTTCCTCCACGAAAACGACATGGTGATGCAGATTTTTGCCAAGATTTTGCCGCGATGACACTTGCGGATTCCTATATGGCTCCCGTGCGGTCGTATTCGCCGACTGCTACGCGGGGGTACCCTTGAAGTGCGCCTCGCATTCCAAACCTGTTAGGGCCATTCAAAATGAATATCAGAACTATCCTCTTTGCCTCCGTTGCCGCCCTTGCCGCGGCCTCCGGAGCCCGCGCAGCCGACGCCATCGTGGCGGCGGAACCCGAGCCCGTGGAATATGTTCGCGTTTGCGACGCCTACGGTACCGGCTATTTTTATATTCCGGGGACGGAAACATGCCTTTCGATCGGCGGTTATATCCGTACCGAAGTGCGCTTCGGTCAGCAGATATCCGGCGATTCCGACGTAGACTTCTGGACTCGTGGTCAGGTCACCTTCCAGACCAAGAACGACACCGAGTACGGTACGCTCACCGGCGTCATCACGCTGCGTTACAATGCCGACAATGCCTCCGATCAGGAAGCATTGCTCGATGAAGGCTATCTCGACATTGCCGGTTTCCGCGCCGGTAAGCTGTACAGCTGGTGGGATGACGACATGAGCGGCGAGACCGATACGCTCGCCAGCAACGAGACGACCCACAACTCGATCCGTTATCAGTACGAGAATGGCGCTTTCGCGGCCGGCATCTCGGTCGACGAACTCGAAGAAGTCTACGCCACCAAGCCGGGCGACGGCCCGAACAACTTTGGTGTCGCAGGCCAGGTCTCCTACAAGGCCGGCGCCATCAGCGCTTACCTGCTTGCCGGTTACGACACCGACACCAGCGAAGTCGCTGTCCGCGGTATCGTTTATGCCGACATCGGCCCGGGCACGCTCGGCATTGCCGGCGTATGGGCAAGCGGCGCCAACTACTACTACGAAGAGTCCGAATGGACGATCGCAGCAGAGTATGCCTTGAAGATCAACGACAAGTGGTCGGTCACCCCGGGCTTCCAGTACTTCGAAAACATTGCTCTCGAGGCTGACGGCAACGGTTTCACCGGCGGCAGCGCCTACACGACCGGTGTCACCATCGACTACCAGATCGTCGAAGACCTGCGTTCGAAGCTCAGCGTGCAATATCACGATGAGGACGAAGGCGACGACGAAGTGTTCGGCTTCCTGCGCTTCCAGCGCGATTTCTAAGATAGTCTGATTGCAGACGAGCGGGCGCGGCCTTCGGGCCGCGCCTTTTTTTATGATGCCGAAACGTGTGAGCGGTTTTCGGACGACATCATGCTCCCGCTATTCAATTTGGACGTCATACCCGTGAATCGGCGATGAAATCGGAATAGTATTCGTCGACCGTTCGTGCCTTGCGCATGGCGACAAGCGTGCCGTCCGATTGCAGCCGCCTGGCGATCGCAGAAAGCACGTTCAGATATTCGCCGCGATTGTTTTCCCCGAAGAGCAGCACGAAGGCGATATCCGTCGGGATATCGTCGATCGCCTCGAAATCCAGCGGATGGGCAAAGCGGAGGAGAAGGCCGCGCGGGCTGGTCATGCCGTCGATTGCCGCATGCGGGACGGCGATGCCGTTGCCGATCCCCGTCGAGCCGAGCTTCTCACGCGCTTCGAGCGCCTTCAGGATGGTCTGGCCGTCGACGGAGAAAGCCTTGGCGGCCTTGTCTGCGATGGTCTGCAGCGCGCGCCATTTCGTCGGCGCCGACACGCCGATGAAGGTGTGTTCCGGGCGGATGATGTTGGGAAGGTTCATGTCATTCTCGATACTGTTCGGCTCGATACTGCTCGGCTCGATAGTGTTCCGGCAGCGGGAGGGAAGGGAGTTCAATCCGGTTCCCTGAGCCGGTAGCCAACGCCGGTCTCGGTGGTGATATAGTGCGGCTGGTCGGGAATCTGCTCGACCTTTTGCCGCAGCTGCCGGACATAGACGCGCAGATACTGCACATCCGCCGCCGGCCCCCATACCTGCTTTAGAAGAAACTGGTGTGTCAGCACCTTGCCGGCATGCTGGGCGAGCACGCGCAGGATGTCATATTCCTTCGGCGACAGCTTTATTTCCGCGCCTTCGACCTTGACGATGCGCTTGACGAGATCGATCGACAGCCCGCCGGTCTGGAAGATCGCCTTTTCGCCCTGTTGCTGCAGGCGGTGGCGCAGCGCCACGCGGATGCGGGCGCCGAGTTCGTTGATGCCGAAGGGCTTGGTGACGTAATCGTCGGCGCCGCTTTCCAGCGCCTTGACGATACCGGCCTCGTCGGTGCGGCTGGACAGAATGACGACCGGCATGGAAAGCCCTTCGTCGCGCCACACCTGCAGCAGGTCGTGGCCTGATGTGTCGGGCAGGCCGAGGTCGAGCACGATGAGGTCGGGCATGTCGTCGGCGACCGACTGACGGGCGGCGGCGGCGTTCGGCGCCTCGCGCACCTCGTAGCCCTGCGCGGTCAGGCCGACGCGGAGCAGCTTGCGGATCGGAGGCTCGTCGTCGACGACGAGGATCTTGACGGCTGAACCGGTCATCGGAGTTCATCCAGTTTCGGAATGTCGTTGGGTTTCGGCAGGCGGATGGTGAAGACGGCGCCCGGACGGCCCGTCCGGTTGCCGGCGGTGATCGTGCCGCCCATCGCATCGATGAAGCCGCGGCAGATGGAAAGGCCAAGCCCGGTGCCGGCGCGCACCTGATCGCCCTTGCGCACGCGGTAGAAGGTGTCAAAGACGCGGGAGAGATCGGTCGGCGGAATGCCTGGGCCTTCGTCCGAAATCTGCACGACGACGTTGTCGGCATCGGCCCAGCCCTCGATATGGATCACCGATTGCTCGGGCGCATATTTCGCGGCATTGTCGAGCAGGTTGAAGATCACCTGCTCGAAGAGGACGGGATCGACGCGCACCATCGGCAGGTCGGCGGGAATACTCATCTCTGTCTTGTGGCCGTCGAGGATCTTTGCGGCACGGCGAAGTGCGCTGCCGACGATATCGCCGGCATAATGCAGTGCCGAGTTCGGTTCCATCGCGCCGGATTCGATCTTAGTCATGTCGAGCAGATTGGCGATGAAGCGGTTGAGGCGTTCGGATTCGTCGATGACGGTCGACAGCAGATCGCTGCGATCCTCCGCCGGCATCGAGGCGAAATAGTCGCGCAGCGTGCCGGCGGCGCCGAGGATGGCGGCAAGCGGTGTCTTCAGGTCGTGCGAGATCGATGTCAGCAGCGCCGAGCGCAGCCGGTCGGCTTCGGCCCCAAGTCTTGCCCGGTCGACATCGGCGACGAGCTGCACACGTTCGATGGCAAGGGCCGCCTGGTCGGCGAGCGCATCGAGCAGCCGCTGTTGCTCCGGCGTCAGCAGCGGCCCGTCGCGGCGGTCGCTGTCGAGGCCGATGACGCCGACGGCGGTGCGCCCGGTTCGGAGCGGCACATAGAGGCGCTTGGCGCCGGGCAGGGTATCGGCGCCGCGGCCGGCGGCGTGGTTGTGCTCCCAGGCCCAGCGGGCGGCGGCGATATCGGCATCGTCGAGCGTATCATCAGGCGGATAACCGGCCTTGACGGCGATGCTGCCCTCTTCCGGCAGCAGCAGCACGACGCGGACCTTCAGCATCGAGGCAAGCTGGAAGGCGGTTGCCCAGAGCACGTCATCGAGCGTGCCGGTGCCGGCGAGCTTTTTCGAGAAGAGATAAAGGTCTTCAGTCGTGCGCGCCCGCTGGCGGGCGGCGGCGGCCTGGCGCTGCACGGTTGCAGTCAGGTTGCTGGCGATGATGGCGACGCCCAGGAAGAAGAAGAGCGCAAGTACGCTTTCCGGATCGCTGATCGTCAGCGTGTAGCGCGGCGGCAGGAAGAAGAAGTTGAAGGACAGCGCGCTGAGGATGCAACTGTAAAGGGCCGGCCGCAGGCCGTGGAGGACGGCTGAGGTCAGCACGGCCATCAGAAAGACGAGGGCGAGGTTGCGCACGTCGAGCACCTGGTCGAGCACGACGCCGACGGCGAGCGCGATGGCGACATAACCGGTCGCCAGCAGATAGGCCCTGAGATCCAGTGGCGGCGGGGTGGCCGCCGCCCTCACGCCGCGCGTGGTGGTGCCGTCCTTCTCATTGCCGGAAATGACATGGACGCTGATCTCGCCGGCCCTGCGGATCAGCTCGTCGGTGATCGAGCGGCCCCACCAGTCCCGCCATGTCGGCTTCTTCGGGGCGCCGATGACGATATGGGTGACGTTGTTGGCAGTGGCGTGGCCGACGAGCTCTTCAGCCACCTCGCGACCGGGAAGGGTAATCGCCTCGCCACCGAGCTGCTCGGCGAGGCGCAGCGTCGCGGCGACGGAATCGCGTTCGGCTTCGGTCAGATTGATCGAGCGGTTGGTCTCGATATAGACGGCGGCCCATGGCGCACGCAGCCGCGAGGCCATGCGGGCGGCGTAACGCACCAGCGAAGCGGAACGTGAATGGTGGTCGACCGAAACGAGCACCCGCTCGCCCGCCGCCCATGGGCCGGAAATTGCATGGGCCTGCATATGGGAAAGCAACTGGTCGTCGACGCGCTGGGCGGTCTTGCGCAGCGCAAGTTCTCTGAGCGCCGTCAGGTTGCCAGGCGTGAAATAGTTGGTCAGCGCCCGCTCGGCGGTGCGCGGCATGTAGACCTTGCCGTCATGCAGGCGCTTGATCAGATCATCCGGCGTCAGGTCGATGATCTCGATGTCGTCGGCAAGGTCGATGATCGAGTCCGGCACAGTCTCGCGCACGCGGATGCGGGTGATCTGCGAGACGACGTCGTTCAGGCTTTCGACGTGCTGGATGTTCAGCGTCGTATAGACGTCGATACCGCGATCGAGCAATTCCTTGACGTCGAGATAACGCTTCGGATGGCGGCTGCCCTCGGCATTGGTGTGGGCGAGTTCGTCGACCAGCACGAGATCAGGCCGGCGGGCAAGGATGCCGTCGAGGTCCATTTCCTCGAGCGCCCGGCCCCTGTAGCTGATTTCGACGCGAGGGATGATCTCGAAGCCGGGGATAAGCGCTTCGGTCTCCTTGCGGCCGTGGGTCTCGACGACGCCGATGACGACATCGAGACCGTCGGCGATCTTGGCACGGCCGGAGACGAGCATCTCGTAAGTCTTGCCGACACCGGGGGCGGCTCCGAGAAAGATCTTCAGACGGCCGCGCGTTTCAGCCCGGGCTTTTTCGAGAAGCGCATCGGGCGAGGGCCTGCCGGCCTGGTCGCGACTGTCGTCTGGCATGCGTATGGTCTTTCTGCAGATGGCTGCCGAGGACGGGCGCTATATCTTCCTATCCTTCGCCCCTCCGGTTAGCGCAGCGATGGGAAGAAAAAGGGCGCCCAGCCTGCCAGGGTCACTCAGTCATAGAAGCATCAAGGCTCTGATTCAACGCCAGAACATTGACCCTGGGTTCGCCGAGAATGCCGAGCTCGCGGTCTTCTACGGCGCCGTCGACCAGCGCCTTGACCTTGGCCTCATCAAGGCTTCGCGCCTTGGCAACACGCGCCACCTGGAAATAGGCAGCCTCCGGCGAGATATGCGGATCGAGGCCGCTGCCCGAAGCGGTGACGAGGTCGGCCGGCACCTCCGCGTTCGGGTTCGTCGCTTTGGCGGCGTTGTAGTCGCCCTTGACGCGGTCGATCAGCTTCTGGCTGGTCGGGCCGAGATTCGAGCCGCTGGAGGCAGCCGCATTGTAGCCGTCGCCGGCGGCCGAAGGACGGCCGTGGAAATATTTGTCGCTGGTGAAGGCCTGGCCGATCAGCATCGAGCCGATCACCTGGCCGTTGTTCCCGATCAGGCTGCCGTTCGCCTGCTTCGGAAAGAGGGCCTGGGCGGCACCGGTCATGGCGAGCGGATAGAGAAGGCCGGTGATGGCGGTGGTGGCAACGATCATGACGACCGCCGGACGAAGTTCTTTCAACATTGTCTTACTCCTTAGAGTGCTTTCAGGCTGCCGTTAGGCAAGGCCGAGGGCTGCGACAGCCATGTCGATCGCCTTGATGCCGATGAAGGGGACGATGATGCCGCCGGCGCCGTAGATCAGCAGGTTGCGCGACAGTAGCGCACCGGCGCCGATCGGACGGTAGCGGACACCCTTCAACGACAGCGGGATCAGCGCGATGATGATCAGTGCATTGAAGATGATTGCCGAGAGGATGGCGCTTTGCGGCGTCGACAGCCCCATGATGTTCAAGACGCCGAGCTGCGGGTAGAAGGTCAGGAACATCGCCGGGATGATGGCGAAGTACTTGGCGATGTCGTTGGCGATCGAAAACGTCGTCAGCGCGCCGCGCGTCATCAACAGTTGCTTGCCGATCTCGACGATCTCGATGAGCTTCGTCGGGTCCGAATCGAGATCGATCATGTTTCCGGCCTCGCGGGCGGCGACCGTGCCGGTGTTCATGGCGACGCCGACATCGGCCTGGGCGAGCGCCGGCGCATCGTTGGTGCCGTCGCCGCACATGGCGACGAGCTTGCCCTTCGACTGTTCCTCGCGCATCAGCGCCAGCTTCATCTCTGGCGTTGCCTGGGCGAGGAAGTCGTCGACGCCGGCCTCGGCGGCGATGGCCGCTGCCGTCAGCGGGTTGTCGCCTGTTATCATCACGGTGCGGATGCCCATGCGGCGAAGCTCGGTGAAACGCTCGCGGATGCCGCCCTTGACGATATCCTTCAGCTGGATGACGCCGAGCAGCCTGCCGTCGCGGGCAACGGCGAGCGGCGTGCCGCCGGATTTGGCGACCTCGTCGGAGATCGATTGCAGTTCGCGGACGATCTCGCTGCCGTTTTTGGAGGATGCATCGCCGTTGACATGAGCCAGCACGGCATCGACCGCACCCTTGCGGATCGAGGAACCGTCGAGATCGACACCGCTCATGCGGGTCTGGGCGGTGAAGGGCACGAAGGTCGCCTTGAGGCTTGCCATGTCGCGGCCGCGGATCGCATATTTCTCCTTGGCGAGCACGACGATGGAGCGGCCTTCCGGCGTTTCGTCGGCAAGTGAGGCGAGCTGGGCGGCATCGGCGAGATCCTGTTCGGAAACGCCGCGAACCGGGCGGAAGGTCGTCGCCTGACGATTGCCGAGCGTGATCGTGCCGGTCTTGTCGAGCAGCAGCGTATCGACGTCGCCGGCGGCTTCGACCGCGCGGCCGGACATGGCGAGCACGTTGAAGCGAACGAGGCGGTCCATGCCGGCGATGCCGATTGCCGACAGCAGCGCGCCGATCGTCGTCGGGATCAGCGTGACGAAGAGGGCGACGAGCACGATGATCGGGATCGAGCCGCCGGCATAAATGGCAAAGCTCGGGATCGTCGCGGTGGCGAGCACGAAGATCAGCGTCATACCGGCAAGCAGGATGTTGAGCGCGATCTCGTTCGGGGTCTTCTGGCGCTCCGCACCTTCGACGAGCGCAATCATCCGGTCGATGAAGGTCGAGCCGGCAGCCGCGGTGATGCGCACGCGGATCCAGTCGGACAGCACCTGCGTGCCGCCGGTCACGGCCGAGCGGTCGCCGCCGGATTCGCGGATGACAGGGGCGGATTCGCCTGTTATCGCCGCTTCGTTGACGGAGGCGACACCTTCGATGACTTCGCCGTCCGAGGGGATGATGTCGCCGGCCTCGACGAGCACGAGGTCGCCGACCTTGAGGCTGGTGCCCGGCACCATGCGGTAGCCGCTGCCATTGTTGGCGGTGAGCAGTTTGGCCTGGGTTTCGGTGCGCGCCTTGCGCAGCGAATCCGCCTGCGCCTTGCCGCGGCCTTCGGCGACGGCTTCGGCGAAATTGGCAAAGAGCACGGTGAACCAGAGCCAGATATTGATCTGGAACGAGAAGCCGAGATTGCCGTTGCCCGCCACCAGATCGCGCAGGAAAAGAACGGTGGTCAGTACCGAGACCGTTGCCACGACAAACATGACCGGGTTTCTGGCAAGCGCCCGCGGGTTGAGCTTCTTGAAAGCGGCCCCCACGGCCGGAATGAGGATGCGAGAGTCCATGACGCTCGCGGATTTTGCCTGGCTCATAAGAGACTCCAGCTTTGAAACGAGGATGGCGAACCGGAAGCCGGTCAGCCCTGTAGGATCTTGAAGATGGCGGCGATGACGAGGAGGCCTGCCATCATCACCAGGATGATGTCGGAGGCTTGGGGTCTCGGGCCATTCTCTCGTCCCGGCGCACCGGGACGAGGGTGGAAGGCGTTGCGAAGCCTGTGACGGAGGATCATGACATCACCTCAGAAGGTCTGGCCGGCGATCATGACCAGGTGCTCGACGACAGGGCCAAGGGCGAGCGCCGGGAAGAAGGTCAGGCCGCCGACGATCAGGATCGTGCCGACGAGCAGGCCGACGAACAGCGGACCATCCGTCGGGAAGGTGCCTGCCGAGGCTGGAACCGACTTCTTGGCGATCAACGAACCGGCAATGGCAAGCGCCGGGATGATGACCAGGAAGCGGCCCATCAGCATGCCGAGGCCAAGGGTAATGTTGTACCAGGGCGTATTGCCGGTGAGGCCGCCGAAAGCCGAGCCGTTGTTGGCCGCAGCCGAGCTATAGGCATAGAGGATTTCGGAGAAGCCGTGCGGGCCGGCGGTCCCGATCGATGCAACCGCACTTGGAAGGACGCTTGCGATTGCCGTGAAGACCAGCATGGCGAGCGGCAGGCAGAGGATGGCGAGAACGGCCATCTTCATTTCTTTCGCCTCGATTTTCTTGCCGAGATATTCCGGCGTGCGGCCAACCATCAGGCCGGCGACGAAGACTGCGACGATGATGAAGAGCAGAATGCCGTAGAAACCCGCGCCGACACCGCCGACGATAACTTCGCCGAGCTGCATGTTGATCAGCGGGATGAGGCCGCCGAGTGCGGTGAAGCTGCCGTGCATCGCATTGACCGCGCCGCACGAGGCCGCGGTGGTGATGACCGCAAAGAGCGAGGACAGGGCGACGCCGAAGCGGACTTCCTTGCCTTCCATATTGCCGCCGCCAAGACCGAAAGCATGCATCAGCGGGTTGCCGGCAGCTTCCGCCCAATAAGTGACACCGACACCGGCGATGAACAGGATGCCCATCGTGGCAAGGATCGCCCAGCCCTGGCGCTGGTTGCCGACCATGCGGCCGAAGACGTTGGTCAAAGCCGCGCCGATCGCGAAGATCGAGACCATCTGGATGAGATTGGAGATCGCGTCGGGATTTTCGAACGGATGGGCCGAATTGGCGTTGAAGAAGCCGCCGCCATTGGTGCCGAGCATCTTGATCGCAAGCTGCGAGGCGACAGGCCCGACCGCAATCGTCTGCTGCGCGCCTTCGAGCGTGGTGGCATTGACATAAGCGCCAAGGGTCTGCGGCACGCCGAGATACACGTAGACCAGTGTCAGCACGATGCAGATCGGCAGCAGCACATAGAAGGTTGCCCTCGTCATATCGACCCAGAAATTGCCGACGGCCTTGCCCGAAGCGCGCGAGAAGGCGCGGATGAAGGCGAGCGCGATGGCGATGCCCGTCGCCGCAGAGACGAAGTTCTGGACGGTGAAGCCGGCCATCTGGGTCAGGTAGGACATCGTGCTTTCGCCGCCGTAGTTCTGCCAGTTGGTGTTGCTGACGAAGCTGACGGCGGTGTTGAAGGAAAGCTCGGGCGGGACGGCTGCCATGCCGGCCGGATTATAGGGAAGGCCGGCCTGCAGGCGTTGCAGCGCGTAAAGTATGATGACACCAAGCAGGCTGAAGAGCAGCACGGCGAAGGCATAAGAGGTCCAATGCTGTTCCTCGCCTTCGCTGGTGCCGGCAAGGCGGTAAAGCCCCCGTTCGATCGGAACGAGGACCGGTGACAGGAAAGTGCGCTCGCCGCTGAAGACACGCGTCATGTAACCGCCGAGCGGTTTGACGAGCACGAGGACGATCCCGCAGTAAAGCAGGATCTGAAGCCATCCGTTGAGGGTCATGGAGGTAAACTTTCAATACCCGGCTGCCTCTCGGTCGCGCATGCGCGACCGCAGAAGTGCCAGTTCTCTTCAAAAGCGTTCTGGGCGAAGGAGAGCGTAGGTGAGGTAGACGGTGAGAAACACGGTCACGGCACCGCTCAAGACATAATCGAGGGTCATCGTCGTTTCTCCGGTCAAAGCCTGTCGCAGGCCCGGGTGTAGGCAAAGCACAGCGCGAAGAATATGATCGCGGTGCCAAGTAAAATGATATCCATCATGATCGTGACTCCTGTTGTTCTTCTTGGAGTCAGACAAGACAAAGGGCGCTGGGAGGCTGCCTTTCATGCTTTCTGGCGTGGAGATGATCTTCCGACCTCTCGGACATCAATATGGAGCCGAAGCGCATAAAGGTTCGAGACGGACGACGGGCCATCAATATAAAAATCTTATAAATGCCCTTACGGGGCCGCTCGCCATCGGACCAGCCTGGTGCAGTTTTCGGGCGGGCCGCTGGCGGTGCCGAGCCGCTGCAGATCTGCGTGAGCAGTTTTTCATTTGTTGAGCAAAAGCCTTCTCAATCTGGTTGAATTGGGAAGGCTTCGGGCTTTATAGTCGGCTTCAACGCTGCCCGATGAAACCATGGGCAAGCCACTAGGGAAGGAAACCGACGATGACCAAAGTCCGTGCGCTTGTCCTCGAGCGCCAACATGAGCTTGCGCTCCGCGATATCGATCTGCCGCTCGAAACCGGCCCCGGCGAGGTAAAGATCAGGATCCACACGGTCGGCGTCTGCGGTTCAGACGTGCATTATTACACGCACGGCAAGATCGGCCCCTTCATCGTCAACGCGCCGATGGTGCTCGGCCATGAGGCGGCGGGCACGGTGGTCGAGATCGGCGCCGGCGTCACGCATCTGAAAGTCGGCGACCGCGTCTGCATGGAGCCCGGCATTCCCGATCCGAATTCCAAGGCAAGCCGGCTCGGCATGTACAATATCGACCCGGCCGTGACCTTCTGGGCGACCCCGCCGATCCACGGCGTGCTGACGCCGGAGGTCGTGCATCCCGCCAACTACACCTTCAAGCTGCCCGACAATGTCAGCTTCGCCGAAGGCGCCATGGTCGAGCCCTTCGCCGTCGGCATGCAGGCGGCCACCAAGGCGAAGATTACGCCTGGTGATACTGCCGTCGTCCTCGGCGCCGGGCCGATCGGCACGATGGTGGCGATCGCGGCGCTTGCCGGCGGCTGCGCCCGCGCGATCGTCGCCGATCTTGCCCAGCCGAAGCTCGATATCGCCGCGCAGTACCAGGGCGTCATTCCGGTCAATATCCGCGAGAAGAACCTGGCCGAAGAGGTTGCCCGGCTGACCGACGGCTGGGGCGCCGATGTCGTCTTCGAATGCTCCGGCTCGCCGAAGGCCTGGGAGACGATCATGGCGCTGCCGCGCCCAGGCGGCGTCATCGTCGTCGTCGGCCTGCCGGTCAACCCGATCGGCTTCGACGTCTCGACGGCATCCACCAAGGAAATCCGCATCGAGACAGTGTTCCGCTACGCGCATCAGTATGAGCGCTCGATCGCGCTGCTCGGCTCGGGACGCGTGGATCTGAAGCCGCTGATATCAGAGACCTTTAAGTTCGAAGATTCGATCAAGGCGTTTGATCGCGCCGTCGAGGCCCGGCCAAGCGACGTGAAGCTGCAAATCGTGATGGACTAGAGCATGATGATGCCGAAAAGTGTGATCGGTTTTCGGACAACAACATGCTCCAACTATATAATTTAGAACAGGATTCGGGTTTTAGGCCGACCCGGCCTAAAATCATCCTGTTCTAGGACGTCATACCGCTATGAGTGCCTGGCGCTCAGTTTCATCTTTCGAAAGACAAGGGCCGCGGCTGCGACGACAGCCGCGGCTCCGATTGCAATCAGCAGATGACGGTGCAGCGGAAGGTGGCCCAATGTCTGTTGGATGCCGTGCCCGAAGAGATAGCCGAGCGCCGTGAAAAGCTGCCCCCACGCAAACGCGGCCACGGCATTCAGGATGATGAATTTTCCGGTCGCTATTCGCGTTGTCCCGATGACGATCGGGCTGATCGTCCGCAATCCCACCAGGAAACGAAACGCAAGGATGAAGCCGGTCGGATATCTTTCCAGAAGGCGGGTGGCGCGCGCCAGCGCCGGCCTTTCCATCAGCCGGCGCACGAGACCCCATCGAGCCGCATAACGGCCGGCGAAGAACCAGAACTGATCGCCGGCGAAGGATCCTGCCGTTGCCGCAAGCGACGCCGACCAATAGGTCAGCAGTCCGCGGTGGGAAATGACGCCGCCGAGGAAGGCGGCTGTTTCGCCTTCGAAGGCCGCGCCCAGAAATATCGCCAACAGGCCGTAGTGCTCGATCAGCAGTTCGATAGACACTCAGCCCGCCTCCAGCTGTCGATTTCGAAGCATCAATTCATCGCTAAACCGGCTTCAAATCCCCAAGCAGCGTCGGGATCAGCTCCGACACCGTCGGATGGATAGGCACCGACCATTGCAATGCGGGATAGGTCGTTCCTGCATTCATCGCATCGATGATGCCGTGGATCACCTCGTCGCCCTCGATGCCGAGTATCGCCGCGCCGAGGATTTTTTTGGTCTCGGCGTCGGCGATCACTTTCATGAATCCCTTGGTCTCGCCGCGCTCGCTGGCGCGGCCGACGCGGCTCATCGGCCGGGTCGAGATCAGGATCTTGTGTCCCGAGGCGCGCGCCTGCTTCTCCGTCATGCCGACACGGCCAAGCGGCGGGTCGATATAAAGCGCATAGGCCAGGATGCGGCTCGAGAGTTTGCGGTCGTCGCTGTCGAGCAGATTGGCGGCGGCGATCTCGAAATCATTGTAGGAGGTGTGAGTGAAGGCGCCGTGGCCGTTACAGTCGCCGAGCGCCCAGATGCCGTCGACATTGGTGGCAAGCTTGTCGTCGACGGTAATGAAGCCGCGTCCGTCGGTGATGACGCCGGCGGCATCGAGGCCGAGATCGTCGGTGTTCGGTTTGCGGCCGGTGGCAATCAGCACATGGCTCGCATCGATCCTCGCTGAATCGGTGGCGACCGTTATTCCGTCGCTGCTCTTGGAAAAGGCGATCTCGCTGGCGCCGGTATGAATGTCGATGCCCTCCGAGCGCAGGACGTCGGCGATCGCGTCGGATATATCCTCGTCCTCGCGCGATGCGAGCTTCGGACCATGCTCGATAACGCTGACTTCGGCGCCGAAACGGCGATACATCTGCGCGAATTCCAGCCCGATATAACTGCCGCCGATGACGGCCAGATGCCGTGGCAGGGAGTCGAGATCGATGATCGAAGTGCTGGTGAGGTAATCGATATCGTTGATCCCGGGCAGATCGGGGATGACTGGCCGTGCTCCGACATTGAGAAAGATGCGCGGTGCGGTCAGTGTTTCGCCGTTGACGCTGACGGTCTTCGGGTCCTCGAAACGGGCGTGGCCATAGATAACGGTCATGCCGTCCATGCCGGCGAACCAGCCGATCAGGCCGTTGCGGGCGTTCATGGTCACGGTTTCGGCGCGCGCCCTGACCACCTTCATGTCGATGGCGATCTCGCCTGGGATATTGACGCCGTAGGTGGCGCCGTTTCTTGCGACATGGGCGGCGCGGGCGCTGGCGACCAGCGTTTTCGTCGGCATGCAGCCGGCGTTGACGCAGGTGCCGCCGAGGAACTTGCGCTCGATCAGCGCCACCTTCATGCCCTTTTCGACCATCCTTGCGGCAAGAAACGGGCCGGCCTGGCCGGCGCCGATAACGATGGCGTCGAAGCTTTTCATGCGACGGCCCCCACGATCAGCACCGCGCCGATGACGGCGACGGCATCCTCGATGAGAGCGGCCGGCAGATCCTTGCCGAAGGACGCGGCAAGTCTGCCGCGGACGGCGGCGCCACCATATGTGCCGATGACGGCGCCGATCACGCCGGCAATCAGCCCGCCGAAAAGCAGGCTGCTGGCGGCGCCGATCGTGGCGCCGGCCAGCGCGCCGGAGACGATGCGGGCGCCGAACTGCATCGGCACCTTGCGCGACGGCGTGGTCGGCAACTGGTCAGCGATCAGTTCGACGATGGCGAGAAGCGTGAAGATCCACGGCGTCCACTGGTAACCCATGAAGGCAAGCGGCGTCTGCGAGACATCAAACCATCCAAGCGCCGCGCCCCAGGCAACGGCGGCAGGCGCGGTCATCGTGCGAAGCCCGGCAATGACACCAATCAGTAATGCAAGAAGCAGAAACATGCATGATCCCCTTTTTGCCGGCTCTTGCCGTCGTCAGGGAAGGTTGCACATTGTCAGGCGCGTGGCAATTCGCCCTTTCGCGTCAAAGGCTAAGCGCGTCGCGTCAAACCGGAATCATGCGACGCGCTTAGGTCTCTGTTTTATGCACACCGTTGTCCCAAAACCGCTGCACACTTTTGGGCGGCATGTATTAGTTCGCAAAGGCGGCAATGCCGGTGATCGCCCGGCCGATGATCAGCGCGTGGATGTCGTGCGTGCCCTCATAGGTGTTGACCACTTCGAGGTTGACGAGATGACGGGCGATGCCGAATTCGTCGGAGATGCCGTTGCCGCCGAGCATGTCGCGGGCCGCCCGCGCAATCTCCAGCGCCTTGCCGCAGCTGTTGCGCTTCAAGATCGAGGTCAGCTCCACCGGCGGATGGCCTTCCTCCTTCATGCGGCCAAGCCGCAGGCAGCCTTGAAGGCCGAGCGAGATCTCCGCCGCCATGTCGGCGAGCTTCTTCTGGATCAGCTGGTTGGCGGCAAGCGGCCGGCCGAACTGCTTGCGCTCGAGCGTATATTGCCGGGCTCTGGCATAACAATCCTCGGCAGCACCAAGTGCGCCCCAGGCGATGCCGAAACGGGCCGAGTTGAGGCAGGTGAATGGTCCCTTGAGGCCGGTGACATCAGGCAGAAGGTTTTCCTCCGGCACGAAGACCCCGTCCATCACCACTTCGCCTGTTATCGAGGCGCGCAAGCCCACCTTGCCGTGGATGGCGGGAGCCGAAAGCCCTTTCCAGCCCTTTTCGAGGATGAAGCCACGGATGAGGCCGTCCTCGGTCTTTGCCCAAACGACGAAGACATCGGCGATCGGCGCGTTGGAGATCCAGGTCTTCGAGCCGGTGAGGCTGTAGCCGCCGTCGACCTTCTTGGCGCGTGTCGCCATCGAGCCGGGGTCGGAGCCATGATCGGGTTCGGTCAGGCCGAAGCAGCCGATCCATTCGCCGGTGGCGAGTTTCGGCAGGTATTTCAGCTTCTGCGCCTCAGACCCGAAGGTTTCGATCGGCACCATCACCAGTGAGGACTGGACGCTCATCATCGAGCGGTAACCGCTGTCGACCTTTTCGACCTCGCGGGCGATCAGGCCGTAGGCGACGTAACCGAGACCGGCGCCGCCATAATCCGGCGAGATGGTCGGGCCGAGCAGCCCGAGTTCACCCATTTCGCGGAAGATCTCAGGATCGGTCTTTTCATTGCGGAAGGCGTCGAGAACGCGGGGAGCAAGCTTTTCCTGCGCATAGGCATGGGCGGTGTCCTGCACCATGCGCTCTTCGCTGGTCAGTTGCTCTACCAGGCGGAACGGATCGGCCCAGTCGAAAACTTCGCGCGTATGCTGCATGGCGGTGTCTCCTCAGCTTGCCTCGCTCAAGTTGGCCATAGACCCGCCAGCCGACCGCGTCAACAGACGGCGGTCGCGTCGAAAAGACAGGCCCGGCCATCTTTTCAAAAGCGTCGGCATGATCCACTTTGCCCACGATCGATTCTGGAACGAGGAGGCGGAAATGTCGTCAAGCGATCTGTTCGTATCGGCCGAAGGCGCCGAATGGGTCAATCCCGAGCCCGGCGTCGTCAGGCGCATCATGACCTATCTGCCCGAGATGATGCTGGTGGAAGTGGTCTTCGAAAGCGGCGCCGTGGGTGCGGCCCATTCTCATCCGCACATCCAGGCCAGCTACGTCGCCGAAGGCAGTTTCGAAGTGACGATCGACGACCGGACCGAAGTGCTGAAACAGGGCGGCAGCTTCATCGTGCCCCCCAATCTGGTCCACGGCGTCAAGGCGCTGGAAAAGGGCCGGCTGATCGATGCTTTCACCCCGCATCGGACTGAATTCCTGAAGTAGTCAGGTTTCCACCTTTGCCCGGCGCGCCGGGCCGGCAGCGGTGACATAGGGCGGCACGAAGCGCGCATCCTCGCCGCGCACCGCCTCGCGCAGGAAGTCGATGACGGCGCGCACGCGCGGCGCCTGTTTGAGGTCGCGATGACAGGTGATCCAGTAATGGCGCTTGAGGTCGATCTCGTCTGGCAGCACGCGCACGAGTTCGGGATAACGGCTGGCGAAGAAATAAGGCAGGATGCAAAGGCCGAGACCGTTTCTGGTGGCAGTAAGCTGTGCGAAGATGCTGGAGCTCTGGAACTGCGGCTTGATGCGCGGGTGCACATCGCCCAGATAATCCAGGCCCGGCGCGAAAATCATCTCCTCGATATAGCTGACGAAGGGATGGCCGAGCAGGTCTTCACGGCAGCTGATCGGTGCGGCCTTCGCCAGATAGTCGCGCGAGCCATAGATCTGCAGATGATAGTCGGTCAGCTTCTCGGCAAAATACGGCCCGCCCTTCGGCTCATCGAGCACGACGGAAAGATCGGCCTCCTTGCGCGACAGCGACATGATCTGCTGGATCGTCACCAGTTCGAGCGATAGATGCGGATGCTGGGCGGCAAACTGCGGCAGCACGGTTGCGAAGAAGAAGTTGGCAAAACCCTCCGGCGCGCTGAGCCGCACCAGGCCGCGCTGCGCCATCGAGCCGTCGGCGAGGTCGGCGCGTAGCCGCTCGGTCTCCTGTTCCATCCTCTCGGCCGTCTCGACGAAGCGGGTGCCCATGGCTGTCAACACGTAACCGCGCGGATTGCGCTCGAACAGCTTGACCTTGAGGGTGAACTCCAGTCGGTCGATGCGGCGCGAGACGGTGGCATGGCTGGAGCGCAGCTGTCGGGCCGCCGTTGACAGCTGTCCCGTGCGGGCGACGGCTAGAAAAAACTGCAGATCGTCCCAAGTAAACTGCGGTGGATTGTTCATCGCGGTGCCCTCTGTTCAAAAACGAACAGATACTGTTTGGAATTAATTGTAAATCACCCGTTGCCTCAGGGCGGAATTTCCGTGATCGTAGGGGGAGGGTCCGTCGTTCTGAGGAGTGCGGCTGGCCAAATTTGAACAGATCCGCAATCTGGCCAATCTCTGGGAGGAGATCATATGCGAAAGAATCTCATTGCATCAGTTGCATTTCTGCTTGCAAGCAGCACAGCGGTGCTCGCGCAGAGCGCGACCGACGGCAAGGTCAAGATCGGCATCCTGAACGACCAGTCGGGTGTCTATGCCGATTTCGGCGGCAAGTCCTCCGTCGAAGCCGCCAAGATGGCGGTCGAGGATTTCGGCGGCAAGGTGCTGGATGTTCCGGTCGAGATCGTCGATGCCGACCACCAGAACAAGCCTGATATCGCCTCCAATATCGCCCGCCAATGGTACGATACCGAGCAGGTGGATGCGATCATGGAACTGACGACCTCGTCGGTGGCGCTCGCCGTGCAGGCAATCGCCAAGGAGAAAAAGAAGATCGACATCGTCACGGGTGCTGCGACGACGGATCTGACCGGCAAGGCCTGCTCGCCTTATGGCTTCCACTGGGCCTATGACACCCATGCACTGGCCGTCGGCACCGGTGGCGCGCTCGTCAAGCAGGGCGGCGATAGCTGGTTCTTCCTGACTGCCGACTATGCCTTCGGCTATTCGCTGGAACAGCAGACCAGCGATTATGTCAAGGCAAGCGGCGGCAAGGTGGTCGGCGCCGTCCGCCATCCGCTCTCGACCCAGGACTTCTCGTCCTTCCTGTTGCAGGCGCAATCGTCCGGCGCCAAGGTGATCGGCCTTGCCAATGCCGGCCTCGACACCTCGAACGCCATCAAGCAAGCGGCCGAATTCGGCATCACCCAGGGCGGCCAGCATCTGGCGGCGCTGCTCTTCACGCTCGCCGAAGTCCATGGCCTCGGCCTCGAAGCGGCTCAAGGGTTGACGCTGACGGAAGGGTTTTACTGGAATCGCGACGACGAAAGCCGCGCCTTCGCCAAAAAATTCTTCGCCCGCACCGGCAAGATGCCGAACATGATCCATACGGGCACCTATTCGGCAGTGACGCAATATCTGAAGGCGGTGCAGAAGGCCGGCACCGACGAGACGGAAGCCGTCGCCAAGCAGTTGCATGAACTGCCGGTCGATGACGTCTTCGGCCGCGGCGGCACGGTCGGCGCCAATGGCCGGATGATCCATGACATGTACCTGCTGCAGGTCAAGAAGCCTTCCGAAAGCAAGGAGCCGTGGGATTATTTCAACGTGCTCGCCACCATTCCCGGCAAGGAAGCCTATATCGATCCCGCCAAGAGCGGCTGCGATCTGGTGAAGTAGGCACGATGGCGGTTTCCGCAATTGAAACTCAGGAAAAGCCGCGGGTGGTCTTGTCCGCCCGCGGCCTGCGCCGTGATTTCGGCGGCTTCACCGCCGTCAAGAATGTCGATCTCGACGTGCATGACGCAAGTGTGCATGCGCTGATCGGCCCGAATGGCGCCGGCAAGACGACGGTCTTCAATCTGCTGACGAAGTTCCTGCAGCCGACCTCAGGCACGATCACGCTGATGGGCACCGATATCACCAAGACGCCGCCCGACAAGGTGGCGCGCATGGGGCTGGTCCGCTCTTTCCAGATCTCGGCGGTCTTTCCGCATCTGACCGTTCTCGACAATGTGCGCGTGGCGCTGCAGCGACCGAACAATCTTTCCACGCAGTTCTGGCGGCCGATTTCGGCGCTCGACCGGCTGAATGGGCGCGCCGAGCAATTGCTGGCCAGCGTCGGGCTTTCCAAGGAGCGTGACCATATCGCCGCCGATCTTTCCTATGGCCGCAAGCGCGTGCTGGAGATCGCGACAACGCTGGCGCTGGATCCGAAGGTGCTGCTGCTCGACGAGCCGATGGCCGGCATGGGCCAGGAGGATGTCGGCGTCGTTTCCTCGATCATCCGCGAGGTCGCCCGCGACCGGGCGGTGCTGATGGTCGAACACAATCTCTCCGTCGTCGCCAATATCTGCCAGCACGTCACCGTGCTGCAGCGCGGCGAGATCCTCGCCGCGGGCGATTATGCCACCGTCAGCCAGGATGAGCGCGTACGCGTGGCCTATATGGGCACGGAGGAGCATTGATGGCCACTCTCCTCGAAGTCCAGGGGCTCAATGCCTGGTACGGCGAAAGCCACGTCCTGCACGGCGTCGACATGCGTGTGGCCGAAGGCGAGATGATCACCATTCTCGGCCGAAACGGCGTCGGCAAGACGACGACGCTGCGCACCATCACCGGCATCGTGCGTGCCCGGAAGGGCAAGATCAGCTTTGCCGGCAGCGACATGATGCAGGTGCCGCTGCACAAGACGGCGCATCGGGGCATCGGCTTCGTGCCGGAGGAGCGCGGCATCTTCTCGACGCTCACCGTTTCGGAAAACCTGCTGCTGCCGCCTGTCGTGGCAGAAGGGGGGATGACGCTCGACGAAATCTACGAGCTCTTTCCCAATCTCTACGAGCGCCGCGGCAGCCCGGGCACCAAACTATCAGGCGGCGAGCAGCAGATGCTGGCGATCGCCCGAATCCTGCGTACCGGCGTCAGGCTGCTCATTCTCGACGAACCGACGGAGGGGCTTGCCCCCGTGATCGTCCAGCGCATCGGCGAGGTGCTGAAGACCCTGAAGGAGCGCGGCATGACGATCCTGCTCGTCGAGCAGAATTTCCGTTTCGCCAGCCGTATTGCCGATCGCTTCTATCTGATGGATCATGGGCAGATGGTGTCGGAATTCCCGGTCGGTGAACTACCGCAGCGCATGGATACGCTGCACAAGGTCCTGGGAGTGTGATCAGATGACGATGATCTTCGGCATTCCCCTGCAGGCGCTGCTCGGCCAGCTGCTGATCGGCCTGATCAACGGCTCGTTCTACGCGCTGCTCAGCCTCGGCCTCGCCATCATCTTCGGCCTTCTGAGAGTGATCAACTTCGCCCATGGCGCGCAATATATGCTCGGCGCCTTCGTCGCCTACCTGCTGTTGACCTATGCCGGCATCGGCTACTGGCCATCGCTAATCCTGGCACCCGTTATCGTCGGCCTTGCCGGTGCAATCATCGAGCGGCTCTTCCTGCGCCGGCTCTACGATCTCGATCCGCTCTACGGCCTGCTCTTCACCTTCGGGCTGGCGCTCGCGGTCGAGGGCACCTTCCGCTATCTCTATGGCTCCTCCGGCCAGCCCTATGCGACGCCGGCAGCCCTTGCCGGCGGGGCCAATCTCGGCTTCATGTTCCTGCCGATCTATCGCGGCTGGGTGGTGGTCGCCTCGCTCGTCGTCTGCCTCGGCACCTGGCTGCTGATCGAGAAGACCAAGCTCGGCGCCTATCTCCGCGCCGCCACGGAAAACGCCGTGCTGGTTCAGGTCTTCGGCGTCAACGTGCCGGTGCTCTTGACGCTCACTTACGCGCTCGGCGCGGGTCTTGCCGCCTTTGCCGGCGTGCTGGCGGCGCCGATCTACCAGGTCTCGCCGCTGATGGGCTCGAACATGATTATCGTCGTCTTCGCCGTTGTCGTCGTCGGCGGCATGGGATCGATCATGGGCGCGATCATCACCGGTTATGTGCTCGGCATTGCCGAGGGCCTGACCAAAGTCTTCTATCCCGAGGCGTCCAACATCGTGATCTTCGTCATCATGGCGATCGTGCTTCTCATCAGGCCCGCGGGCCTCTTCGGACGGGATGCTTGACATGGCTGACGTCACCGAAACCATCGAAACGGAAAAAAGCCGTACCGCTCTTTCAGTGCAGGCGGGTTTTCTGCTGGCGGGGCTGCTGATCCTGCTGCTGGCGCCGTTCTTTTTCTATCCGATCTTCCTGATGAAGCTGCTCTGCTTCGCGCTCTTTGCCTGCGCCTTCAACCTGCTGCTCGGCTATACCGGCCTGCTGTCCTTCGGCCACGCCACCTTTTTCGGCGGTGCTGCCTATTTCACCGCCTATACGGTGAAGGCATGGGGCCTGCCGCCGGAACTCGGCATCCTGATCGGCGTGGCGGGTGCGGCGTTTCTCGGTCTCGTCATGGGTTTCTTCGCCATCCGCCGCCAGGGCATCTATTTCGCGATGATCACGCTGGCGCTGTCGCAGATGTTCTTCTTCTTCTGCCTGCAGGCGGAGTTCACCGAGGGCGAGGACGGCATCCAGTCGGTGCCGCGCGGCCATCTCTTCGGCTTGATCGATCTGAACAGCTCGACCAACATGTATTATTTCGTGCTGGCTGTTTTCATCATCGGCGTCTTGATCATCTGGCGCTTCATCAACTCGCCTTTCGGCATGATCCTGAAATCGATCCGCGAAAACGAGCAACGGGCGATCTCGCTCGGTTACTCCGTAGCGCGCTACAAGCTCGGCGCCTTCGTCATGTCGGCAGCGCTTGCCGGGCTCGCGGGTGCTGTGAAATCGATCGTCTTCCAGTTTGCGACGCTGACCGACGTCGCCTGGCAGATGTCGGGCGAGGTGATCCTAATGACGCTGCTCGGCGGCATCGGCACGCTGATCGGCCCGCTCTTCGGCGCCGGGCTGGTGGTGGCGCTGGAAAACTACCTCGCCACCTCGGAATTCCCGGTGACGATCATCACTGGCATCGTCTTCATGGTCTGCGTGCTGATCTTCCGCCGCGGCATCATCGGCGAATTCTACGCCTCGCGGCTGGGGCGGAAACTGGGCTTCGTCTATCGCCGCTGAACGGGCGGACCTCTCTCTTTCCGGAAAGAATTACTTTTCCCGGGAAAAGAGACGGGCGGCGGCGCTGCGACTCTCCCTCTCCCCGTGCTGCGGGGAGAGGGAAGCGGCAAGCATCTGGAGTCTCGTCGGGGCATGGATCGTTACGACTATATCATCGTCGGGGCAGGCAGCGCCGGCTGCGTGCTCGCCAACCGGCTGTCTGCCGATGGCCGGAGCCGGGTGCTGCTGCTCGAAGCCGGCGGCAGCGACAACTATCACTGGATCCATATTCCGGTCGGTTATCTCTATTGCATCAACAATCCGCGTACCGACTGGTGCTTCACCACGGCGCCGGAAGCGGGACTGAACGGCCGGGCGCTGAGCTATCCGCGCGGCAAGGTTCTCGGCGGCTGTTCGTCGATCAACGGCATGATCTACATGCGCGGCCAGGCGCGAGATTACGACCTCTGGCGGCAGATGGGCTGCAGCGGCTGGGGTTGGGACGATGTTTTGCCCTTCTTCCGCAAGTCCGAGGATTTTTATCGCGGCGAAGACGAGATGCATGGTGCCGGCGGCGAGTGGCGCATCGAGAAGGCGCGTGTGCGCTGGGCCGTGCTCGATGCCTTTCAGCAGGCGGCCAGGGAGGCGGGCATCCCGGAGACCGCGGATTTCAACCGCGGCAGCAACGAAGGCTCGGGTTATTTCGACGTCAACCAGCGTTCCGGCATTCGCTGGAACACCTCGAAGGCCTTCCTGCGCCCGGTAATGAGGCGCTCCAACCTGACCGTGCTGACCAAGGCGCAGGTTCGGCGGCTGCTGGTGGAGGAAGGCGCCGTTGCCGGCGTCGAATTCCAGCATCGGGGCGTGGCGAAACGCGCCTACGCGGTGAAAGAAACCGTCCTGTCCGCCGGATCGATCGGTTCTCCGCATATCCTGGAACTGTCAGGCATCGGCCGGGGCGAGGTTCTCCAGCGTGCCGGCGTCGATGTCGTCACCGAGGTCAAGGGTGTCGGTGAGAACCTGCAGGACCATCTGCAACTGCGTCTGGCCTACAAGGTGACAGGCGTTCCGACGCTGAACGAGAAGGCGACGAAGCTGATCGGCAAGGCGGCGATCGGGCTCGAATATCTCGTCCGCCGCTCAGGGCCGATGGCGATGGCACCGAGCCAGCTTGGCATCTTCACCCGATCAGGCCCGGACCGGGAAACGCCCGACCTGCAATATCATGTGCAGCCGGTCTCGCTGGAGAAGTTCGGCGATCCCGTCCACCCTTTCCCGGCAATCACCGCGAGTGTCTGCAATCTGAGGCCGGAAAGCCGGGGTTCGGTGCACCTGTCGAGCCCGGATTTCGCCGCCCAGCCGACGATCAGCCCGAAATACCTCTCGACGCAGCGCGATCGTGACATAGCTGTCCGTTCAATACGGTTGACGCGCAGGATCGTCGCGCAGCCTTCCTTTGCCCGTTTCAGGCCAGAGGAATTCAAGCCGGGGCCCGTCTATCAGACGGAGGCCGATCTGGAGCGGGCAGCGGGCGAGATCGGCACGACGATCTTCCATCCCGTCGGCACCTGCCGCATGGGTGCCGACAGGGATAGCGTCGTCGATCCTAGGCTGAGATTCCGGGCGCTCGGCAAGCTGAGGATCGCCGACGCCTCGGTGATGCCGTCGATCACCTCGGGCAACACCAATTCGCCGACGATCATGATCGCCGAAAAGGCGGCAGCAATGATCCTCGAAGACAATCGATAGGAGAAGAGCATGGCAAGGATCGCATTCATCGGGCTTGGCAACATGGGTGGGCCGATGGCGGCCAATCTGGTCAAATCAGGTCACGAGGTGCTCGGTTTCGATCTCGCGGCTTCGGTGCTGAAGGCGGCCGAGGAGAGCGGCGTCAAGCCGGCAAGCCATGCCAGCCAGGCGGTCAAGGACGCGGAGATCATCATCACCATGCTGCCGCAGGGCAAACACGTGCTGACCGCCTGGACCGATATCCTGCAGTCCGCCGCGCAAGGGACGCTGGTCATCGATTGCTCGACCATCGATGTCGAGAGCAGCCGCAAGGCGCATGAGATGGCCAAGGCCGCAAGCTGCCTGTCGCTTGACGCTCCGGTCTCCGGCGGCACGGGCGGGGCGACCGCGGGCACGCTGACCTTCATGGCCGGCGGCACGGAAGACGCCTTCGCCAGGGCGAAGCCGATCCTGGAGGCGATGGGAAAGAAGATCGTCCATTGCGGCGAGGCCGGCGCCGGCCAGGCGGCGAAGATCTGCAACAACATGATATTGGGCATTTCGATGGTGGGCGTCTGCGAGGCCTTCGTGCTCGCCGAGAAACTTGGTCTCTCGCATCAGGCGCTGTTCGACGTCGCCTCGACCTCGTCGGGCCAGTGCTGGTCGATCAATACCTATTGTCCGGTGCCCGGACCGGTGCCGACCTCGCCGGCGAACAATGACTACAAGCCGGGTTTTGCCGCGGCTCTGATGCTGAAGGATCTCAGGCTTTCGCAGGAGGCGGCGCTGACAAGCGGCGCCTCCACGCCGCTCGGCGCGGAAGCCGCGCAGCTTTATGCGCTCTTCGACAAACTAGGACATGGCGGAAGGGACTTTTCCGCCATCATCGAGATGTTCCGCGAGAAGGCGTAAGCGCTGATCAGCGCTCCCAATAGGCGCCGATGCTCATCCTCCGGCGGTCATGGCCGCGCTCGGTCTTCAGGAAGTCGCGAATGCGCTTGGCTTCCGCCCTTTCGCAGCCGGCCCATACGAAGGTGTCGGCATCCGCATCGCTGAGCGCGTTCTTGATTGATTTCTCGATCATATCAAGCGTGCCGGCCGGTTTGCCGTTTCGATGCATCCAGGTGACATCGAGAATGCCTGCCGAGGGTAACGGCTGTTCTTCCGCCGCGCTGTCGACTTCGAGGAAGATCGTGAGCCGCCTTCCCTCGGGGATATCGGCGGTGATGCGGGAGATGGCGGGCAGCGCCGTCTCGTCACCGGCAAGGATGATCGACGTTGCGTCGGGAACTCCGCCGCCGCCCGGCCCGAGGGCGCCGGCGATGTCGCCCGGCTTGGCGTTGATCGCCCATTCGGCGCCGGGCATGTTGTCGCCCTCATGCAGGACGAAATCGATCTCCATCTCGCCCCGCTCCACATCGACGCTGCGGATCGTATAGATGCGCACGGTCAGTGCGTCTTCGCCGCTCGCCCAGTGGATGCGGCCATCGGGGCGCAATTGCGGCCACACGGGTGGGCGCCCCTTCGGCGGAATGAGCAGGCGAAAATGCAGACCGCCATCGGCAAAATGCCTGGTGTCGTCGCAGGCGACGGTAACCCGGCGCATATGCGGGGTGATGTTTTTGGCGCCGATGACGCGGATTTCGCGCAGATCGGGCAGGCGGTCCGCCTTTGGAGCATCGGACCAGGTGAGCTCCAGCGTCGCCTCGCCGGCAAAGTCGAACAGGTGTTCGGCAAGGATGGCCCGCACATTCTGCAGCGCTCGCGCACTCCGGCAGGAGAGCTCGATCGCGAGTGCCTGGCCGTCTCGACTTATATCGGCCTTGCCGATCATCGTCTCGACTGTCACGGCGTCGCCGTTTCGGGTGACGGTGCCGTGCTCGACGAAATGTGTGCAGATCTCGTCGAGCATTCTGCCGGGATCGGCGGTGATCGCGATGCCGGATACTGTAAATCGTTCAGCCATCATTGCTGAACCTCCTTTCGCGAAAGCAGCCAGATGAGATAGGGGCCGCCGATCAGGGCGGCGAAGAGGCCGACCGGCACCTGGTAGGGGTAGATGACGATGCGCGACAGCCAGTCCGCCGCCATCAGCACGCCGGCGCCGAGGAGAAGGCTCGCCGTCAGCTGGTGGCCCGGGGCGCGGAAGCCGGCAAGGCGGGCAAGATGCGGCGCAATCAGGCCGGTGAGGCTGAGCGGCCCGACAAGGAATGAGGCGATCGCCGTCATCAGCGCGGCGAGGATGGCAAGCGCCAGCCGGCTTGCCCCGACATGAAGGCCGGCAGCGCGGCTGGGGCCGGCGCCAAGCGGCAGGATCGTCAGCCAGCGGCTGAGGAAGGGCAAGGGCGCCGTCAGCACGACGAGCGAGATGATGGCCGTCCAGGCTTCGAAGGCGCCGGCGCGGTTGGTCGAGCCGGAAAGCCATGTCAGCAGGATATAGCCGCGCATATCGCCCTTTGCGAGCACCATGGTCACGATCGCCATGGCGAAGGAGCCGATGCCGACGCCGGCAAGCAGCATGCGTTCCGGCGAGAATTGGGCGCGGGCTGCTATGGCGATCATTGCAAGGAAGGCTGCCAGCGCGCCGAGCGCCATGGCAAGCAGCATGATGATGGGCGAGGGGAAGCCGAAGAGGAAGAGCGCCACGGTCAGACCTGCACCGGCTCCGCTGCTGACGCCCAGGACCTCGGGGCTGGCGATCGGATTGCCGGTGACGCGCTGCATGATGAAGCCGGCTGCTGCCAGCATGGCGCCAGCCCCGGCCGCCACGATCGTTCGCGGCAGTCGGAAGGGCAGGAGATCAGTCAAGAGCGAGCCGGTCGCGACATGCCAGCCGTCCTCGGCAGGGCCGAGGGCGAGGACGACGGCGAAGATCAGGGCGAGGGCAGTAAAAAGCGCGCCAAGGGCCAGAAGCGGCTTAGCGAGCCTGTTCAGCGCTGCGTTCGACTGGGTGGCAACGGCCGAAACGGAATGCACGCTGGGCAGCAGGCAAAGCAATAAGGGACCGCCGAGCAGGGCGGTTGCGGCTCCTGTCGGCGCAAGATCGGTAAAGCCGGGGCCGAGGATCTGGGTGAGGCAATCGGTCAGGAAGAGCAGGCCGGCGCCCATCAGCGGTGCGGTCAGCATCAGTTTGCCGGTGCTGCGTGCGCCGGCAAGCCTTGCGATGGCCGGGGCTGCGAGCCCGACGAAACCGATGACGCCGACCTCTGATATCACCGAGGCGGCAAGCCAGACGGCGAGTGCGATGATCGCCAGGCGGGTCGAATGCAGGGCAAGGCCGAGGCTCCTGGCGCCGCTGTCGTCGAGGGCAAGGATACGGAGCGGCCGCACCAGGAGAAGAGCGGCGGCAAAGCCGAGGATAAGCCGGGGCCCGAGCGAGAGCGCGCCGTTCCAATCCTGCTGACTGAGCGAACCGGCGCCCCAGATATAGATCGACATGGCATATTCGCCGCGCGAAAGGATCAGCGTGACGCTGAGGGCGGAGGCGATCAGGCTGACGATCAGGCCAGAAAGTGCGACGGTCACCGGCTCGAGCCCACGCCGCCAGCTCAGAGCCAACACGATGGCGACAGCCGCGAGTCCGCCGCCGAAGGCGGCCATCTCGCGCGAAAATCCGATGAGCAGGGGCGAGAAGCCCATGGCCGCGGTCATTGCCAGTTCCGCCCCGGAGGCGATGCCGAGCGTGGAGGCATCGGCGATCGGATTGCGCAGGACACGCTGCAACAATGTGCCGGAAAGACCGAGTGCTGCGCCTGCAATCAATGCCAACATGGCGCGGGGCATGATGCTGTTCCAGAGCAGCACGCTGTTCAGCATGGCTGCATCGGCATCGCCCTTCGGAACCTCAGGACGCGTTACGATGAGGAGTGCGAAGGCCGTGATGCAGAGTACGGGCAGTAATATCGCCAAGACGGGCGTGCCCGCGCTTCCTGCGGGCTTGGCGCGGCTAACCATTCCATGCATGTTGAAGCCCCTCCGCCAGAAGATCGGCAAAGCGGCCGGCCGCCGGCAGTGCGCCATAGGGATTGATCGAACCGAGCATCAGCACGCGTTTTTCGCGCACGGCCGGCAACGCATTCCAGAAGCTGCTGGTCGCCAGCGTGGCGAGCGCATCGGCCGGGTGTGGCGGGATCATCACGATCCAGGCGTCGGGCATCGATGCCAATATCTCAATGCCGACGGGAGCGGCGGCCGAGTAGCTGGTCTGAGCCTGCCAGGCATTGGTGAGGCCGACGCGTTTCAGCACCTCGCCGAACATGCTGTCGGAGCCGAAGACGCGGAAATGCCTGGCATCGCCGAGATTGATCGGGATCACCGGACGCCCGTCACCGGCGGCAAGGAGGGCCCGGTGGCGATCGAGCCTGGCTGCAAGCTCTTCGGTCAATTGTCTGGCGGTGGCAAGCTGCAGGCGCTCGCCGATTGCAAGTGTGGCCTGTTCGGCAAGCGAAAAGGGGCTTTCGCCGGGTTTGTAGATCGCATGGCTTTCCACAGGCGCGACTCCGCGCATGCGTTGGTCTGCCCAGGCATAGAAGTTCGAGTTGAAGATCAGGTCCGGCCGTACAAACCGCAGCACCTCGAAATTCGGCGTGCCGCGCAGGCCAAGATCGGCAGTCGTGGCCGGCACGTCAGGCGTGACCGCCACCTCGCGGAATTGCCGCAGTTCCGTCGCCGCAACGACATTCGCGCCGATTGCCAGCAGCGTTTCAAGCAGCGCCCAATCGAGTGTCGCAACGCGCAAGCCCTCCGCCGCCCGCAAACGCGCGGGGGCGGAGAGCAAGGCCGCCGCACCGGCCAGAAACTGCCTGCGGGAGAAAACAGCCATGGTCTACAACAGATAGCTGACCGGCTCGTTTCGAACCGGATGCGGGAAGACGCCCATGCCGACACCGAAGATCGACTGCAGCGTGTCGGCCTGCATGATTTCGGAGGGCGTGCCCTCGGCAGTGATCCGGCCGCGTTTGAGCGCGATGATCGCGTCGCAATAGCGCGCAGCGAGGTTGATATCGTGCAGCACGATGATGACGGTCAGCCCGCGTTCATGGCTGAGTTCCATGACTAGCGAGAGAACGCTGGCCTGATGGGCGAGGTCGAGCGCCGACGTTGGCTCGTCGAGCAGCAGGCAGCGGGCGTCCTGGGCGAGCATCATGGCGATCCAGGCGCGCTGGCGTTCGCCGCCGGACATGCTGGCGACGAGACGATCGGCAAAATCCTCGAGCTCGGTGCGGACGATCGCCTCCTCGACCATGTTGCGATCCGTCGCGGTGAAGCGGCCAAGCGTGCCGTGCCAGGGAAAACGGCCGAGCGCCACGAGTTCCCGCACGGTCATCCCGTCGGTCGCCGGCGTGAATTGCGCCATGTAGGCGACGTGCCGGGCAAAGGCCCGGCTGCCCCAGTCACCCGCCGGCTTGCCGTCGAAGGAGATGGCGCCGGATTTCGGCGCGACCTGGCGGGCGATGATCTTCAAAAGCGTGCTCTTGCCGGAACCGTTCGGCCCCACCAGTCCGTAAATGCGGCCGCGCTCAAGCGTCAGGTCGATGCCGGACAGGATGGATTTCGGCCCGATGGCATAATCTATCGCCGACAGGGCAAGGAAAGGCGAAGGCATGGTCTGCTCCAGGTTCGGCGCTGCAACGGGTTCGGGAGGGCAGGCCCTCCCTTTCCCCACAGGTTCCTGCAAAACTAAACTCAGATTGTCAACTTACCACTTCCTGCTGAGCTTGAAGGTGATGGTGCGGGCATCGCCGTAACCGCAGACGGTTAGCCCGCCGCAACCCTTGACATATTCCTTGTCGAAGAGGTTCGCGACGTTGAGCGAGGCGCCCCAGTTTTCCTTCTCATATCGGATCGCAGCGTCGACGAGCGTGGCGGCCGGCACCTTCTCGGTATTGGCCTCATCGGCCCAGGACCAGCCCTGATGGCGGACGCCGGCACCAAGGCTCATGCCCTCGAAAGCCCCTGTCCTCAGCGTGTAGTCGACCCAGAGAGAGGCCGTCATCTTCGGGACGATATAGGGTGAATTGCCGACCAGCGCCGGATTGGCGTCGTTCTCCATCACCTCCATGTCGGTATAGGCAAGCGATGCGAGAACCTTCCAGTTCTCGTTGATATTGACCTTGCCTTCGAGTTCGGCGCCGCGTGAAACCACCTCGCCGAGCTGGCTCTGGGCGAAGGTCAGCGGGTTGGTCACCGTGTTGTTGCGCTTGGTGATGTGAAAGACCGAGGCGTTCAGCGAACCGTCGATGAAGGCCGGCTCATACTTGATGCCGCCTTCGAACTGCTCGCCCTCTTCCGGCTTCAAGGCGCCGGAAACACCGGTGCCGACGAGCGGGTTGAAGAAAGTCGCAGCACTGACATAGGGCGTCAAGCCATTGTCGAACTCATAGGCAAGGCCGATGCGGCCGCTGAGCGCGCTGTCGTTGGTGCTGTAGGTCGTGCCGATTACGGCGTCCTGGTCGATATCGACATAGTCGTAGCGGCCGTTGAGCGTCAGCAGCCAGCCATCGCCGAAATGGATCCGATCCTGGGCGTAGACGCCGATCTGGTTCTTGGTGACGACGCCGTCCGCATAGACGAAATTGGCGCCCTGTGTCGTGCCATAGGTGGGATCGGTCGCGCTGATCGAATTGGAGCCGCAGCAGGCCTGCCAATTTTCGAGGCGGTAATAGGTGTAGTCGAGCCCGACGAGAAGATTATGCGTGGCGCCGCCGATTTCGGTCTCGCCTTCGAGCCGGTTGTCGATCGAGACGCTATCGACCCCCGAGCGGCCTTCGAAGCCGATGCGCGCCAGCTGGTAGTCCGGACCCGTCGGCACGCCGCCGACCCAGCCGTTCAGGTAGGGGCCGATCTCATGCTTGTCGAGATGGCCGTAGCGCGCATTTTGCGAGAACTTGATGCCATTGTCGAATTCATGCTCGAATTCGTAGCCGATCATTTTCTGCACATAGCTGCCGTTGTCGATGTCGGGCTCGCCATAGAAGGCGTCGCGGTCGATCTTGCCGAAAGGCGCATCCTCGACAGTGGCGACATAAGGGAAGAAGCCGTTGCCGGTATGCACCTGGTCGAGCCCGGCGAGGTAACCCCAGACCGTCAGGCTCGTGCTGTCATCCGGCGAAATGGTGAGCTGCGGCATGATGAAGCCGCGCAGATCCTCGGAAAAATCCGAATAATTGTCGCCGCCGGCAACCTTGCCGGTGATGCGGTAGCTCATCGTTCCGCTGGAGCCGACCTTGTCGGAGACATCGAAGCCGGTGAAGGCGTTGCCGTTGCTGTTGATGCCGATCTCGGTATAAAACAGCGGCTCGTCGAGCGGGCGCTTGCGGACGAGATTGACGATGCCGCCGGGGTTTGCTCCGCCGTAAAGCACCGAGGCCGGACCCTTCAGCACCTCGACGCGCTCCAGCATGAAGGGATCGAGCTGGAAGCCGCCGAAGCCATAGCTGAACAGCGTCAGATTATCGAAGTAGACGCCGGTCTGCGTCGCGTCGAAGCCGCGGATATAGAACCAGTCGGTATCGCCGTCGTTGCCAAAGGGCTGCGAGGTGACGCCGGGTGTATAAAGCAGCGCCTCGTCGATCTTGTTGGTAATGCCGCGATCGTCCATTTCACGGGTGCCGATGACGGAGACGGATTGCGGGATTTCGTTGAGCGGAGTGTCGCTCTTCGAGCCGGCGGAGGAGTTCTTGGCGACATAGCCCTTGACCGGACTGGTGGCGGTGTCGCCGCCGCCCTGGATGACGATCGGCGCGAGCTCAGTCGAATTCGCTTCCTGCGCCGCGGCGGAGCCCGCGATCAGGCCGGCGATCGCCACTCCTGCCAATAGAATTACCTTGAAATTGAGACCCCTGGTCTGCCCGCGCATATGTCCTATACCCCACTCGTGCCGCGCGATACCCGCGTGCGGCGAAGCCCTGAATAAGATGAGTGACTAACTCAGTTTTACCGGGGTGGATTGTCGCGATCGGGGAAAATTGAACGTTTTTGGGCAATTCTCCGCGTTGCAAACAATTGCCCGCCAAGCGTTGCAATCAGGCAACTTGTGCCTTCTTCCAGCTCGCCGGCGTGATGCCGATATGCTTGCGGAAGACGCGGGTAAAATGCGCCTGATCGGCAAAGCCGGTTTCGGCGGCGACTGCGGTCAACGCATTTTCGCTTTCGACAAGCAGCCGCTTTGCCCTGTCGAGCCGGACATTGGTCTGCCATTGATGCGGAGCGATGCCGGTCGAGGCCTTGAAGGCATGGCTGAAATGCGATTGCGACAGGCCTGTCAGGCCGGCGAGTTCCTCGAGGCGGATATTGCGCAGGCAATTTTCCTCGATGAATTCGGTGGCGCGGCGAAGCTGCCAGGAGGCCAGCTTGCTGCGTTTGCGCGGCATTGCCTTGGCAATTTTCAGGACATCGATGATCAGCGCCAATGCTAGGCCGTCGCCATAGAGATCGTGCAACGGCTCCGGATTGAGGCATTCGGCGGCGACCAGCTGTGCCAGCGACAGCACCCGCTCATCGGAAAACAGAAGCTGCGGGCTTTCGAGACGGCGCGGATCGATATCCTCCATCAGCCGGCGACTGACGGTCTCGGTGTCGAAATGGATGTCGAGGTGGCGCACCGAATGCACGTCGGTCAGATCGGCCCAGACTTCCATGCCGGCCGGCACATAGGAGATCGGCCGTTTCTCGGTGTCCTGGACGGTGCCCTGCTCCTTCGGCGAGAGCTTGATATGCGAATTGCCCGGTCCCCGCTTGTCGAGCATGATGAACAGCCGCGGATCGCGCGAGACGTAATAGCCGCCGGCATAAGAGGCGCATTCCACGTCCCAGACATCGGCGACGATGCCGTTCCACAGGCGGCGATGCACGCCGCCGACGACGGAAAAGCCCTGGATCTTGTTTTGCATCCGCGGTTGAAACGTCATTTCCACTTCCGCCTCCGGCGACGCGCCGGAAGTAAACCTTCAATTTGCACTCAAGTTTATTACCGCAGGCCGAACCGGATGGCAATTGCCAAATCCGGCACCAATCCAGGGAAAATCGGGGTCAATCAGACCTTCGACACAGAGAAGCTGAGGCTGCTATTGCCGAGCAGGATGTCGATCTCGCCGGGTTCGGTCAGTTCGATCGCGCCGCTCAACGTGCCCGTCGTGATGAGCGCACCTGATTTCAGCGATGTCTGCGGGCGCAAGCCGTCATTGGCATAATCGACGAGCCAGGTGAGAACGTCGCCCTTCGGATGCTGTGCCGGACCATCATAGATCGTGCGGCCGGCATGGGTGACCTTGAGCGGCGTGCTACCGGCGGTATCGACGACGCTTTTTTCGAGCTTCGGGCCGAGCACATAGCCGCTATTGCCGAGACGGTCGGCGACGAACAGCAGAAACGAAACGTTGCCGCTTTCCTTCACGGCGCTGACCAGCAGCTCGGCGCCGAGATAGACAGCGGATATCGCCTCGACCACCTCAGTGCGGCTGTAAGGAATGCCGGCGCGGACCGGCAGGTCGCTGCCGAGGCGGACGGCGATCTCGGTCTCGAATTTCAGGCCCGGATACCATGGAATGTCAGCGCCCGAGACGGCTTCGGCATAGGGATGCAGCGGGCCGGTGACCGCCTGGCCCTGCGGCGAGACCGTCACCTTCCAGGCATTGCTGGAAATGCCGCCCGCAGCGGCAAGCAAATCCTGCGCCTCCATCGCCTGATGGAGATCGGTTGGCAGCGCGAAAGCGCTCGTTGCTTCCTGTCGGCCGGCCTGGCGCAGGCTGTGAAGCCGGGTGGCAAGGGCGCGGGGATCGAATGTCTCTGTCATGCTATCTCCTCGACATGATTTTCGAGGTGCCACACTAGCGAGAAGGTTGGGACGAACAAGGCCGCTTTTGGAAAGACTCCTATTCCATCGCCGCGTACCAGCGGGTGCGATAGGCGGTCAGTCCGGGGATATCGGTCGGCGGAACATGCGTCTCGGCACCCGACACTGGCCGGATGCCGGTAAGAAGGGCCGCACCCTGGCTGGTGCCGGTCGAACCCGGAAGGGCCATGACCTCGCGGCCGGTCAGGGCGGCAAGCAGCTTGAGATAGCTCCCATTCAGCGCAAAAGGCCCTTCGACGATAACCGGGCCCTTGGCGCCAATCAGTCCGAGGCAGGCATCGGTCATCAAAGCGAGATAGAGGCAGGCAGCGGCAGAGCGCTCCTCGAGGCTTGCCTCTTCGGCACCGATCCAGCGGCTTGTCTTTCCCGGGAAAGGCCCTGAACCCGGGGCGATATTCGGCAGCAGCATCATGCCCTTGTCGATGATCGGGCCGATTGCCGCCTGAGTGTCATTTTCGTCGGCAGGGCCGATCTCGGCCGACAGGATCTCGAATTCCCGCCCACCCATGAAACGCGAGGAAGGGACGGTCCGACCATAGGCATCGACATTGGCGAGCGCATCGCGTTTCGGATCGAGGTGATCGAGATCGCCGCCGACGCCGAAATTGATCACCCATGTGCCGGTGGAGACGACGGCGAAGCGTGCCTCTCGATGAACCAGATGCGGCAGCAGCGAGGCATTGGAATCGTGAATGCCGCAATAGACCGGCACGGGGGAGGTGAGGCCGAGCTCCGTGGCGATATCCGGCAGGACCGGGCCGAGCGCATCGAAGGCGGAACGGATCGGCGCCATGAGGTCGCGAATGGCGAGCCTGTCGACGAGCGAGGAATAGCGGCCGGCCTTAGGGTTCCAGAGGTCGGTATGACAGCCGAGCGAGGTCAGCTCATTGGCGGCAACACCCGTCAGCCGCGCCGTCCAATATTGCGCATAGGTGAGGATGGTCGCCACCTTAGCGAATTCCTCGGGAAAGGCGCTCTTCTGGTAGTGCAGCTGTGCGCCGACATTGAGACCCATCGCCAGGCGCGGCGAGAAGGTTTCGTCGAAGGAGGGGCGCAGCCGCGTATAGGCGTCGCGGATGTCCTGCGGATATTCGTGTTCATAGTCGATGACAGGCATGGCAAGCGTGCCGTCCCGGCCAAGCAGTGCTGCGGAGGCGCCATGGGTTGTGATCGAAATGGCGTCGAAGCCAGGTTCGCGCGCAAGGCTCTTCAGCGCATCGAGCGCAAAAGACCACAGAGCCTCCACGTCGTAATGCGGATAGAGACCGGTTTTGATCGCGATATTCGGCCGTTTCAACACGGCGATCTCGGCGCCCGTCTCGCTGTCGAGCACGACGACCTTGGCATTGGTCTTGCCGATATCGAGGACTGCGATGCGGCGATAGGAGATGGCGTTCATGGCATATGGAAGACGGTGACCAGGTCGCTCTGGACCGGTGAATTATCGGGATTGGTCGCCATGATATCGGCCATGTGCGCCCACCATTTTTTCACGACCGGATGGTCCGGCAGGCTCGCCATCGTGTGGTCGGCCGGCCGCGTCAACACGCCGAACAGGGTGTTGGTTTCGCGGTCGAGATGGATGGAATAGTCGCTGGCCCCTGATTTATGAAGGAGATCGACCAGTTCCGGCCAGATCTCGTCATGCCGCCTGCGGTATTCGGCTTCCATGCCGGGATTGAGCTGCATTTTGAAGGCGTGTTTTTCTAAAGTCATCGGGAGCTCATGACCTTGATGCGACGGGCGATGATCGGGATGGCGATGGTGATGATCAGAAGCAGGCCGATGAAGATCGACATGACGATGCCGGGCACGTTCAGTAGGCCGAGGCCGAAGGTGACGAGACCCATGACGAAGGCGGCGATGACGACGCCGACGATGGTGCCGGAGCCGCCGAGGATCGAGATGCCGCCGAGCACGACCATGGTGACGACCTCGAGTTCCCAGCCCTGGGCGATCGACGGCCGGGTCGAGCCGAGGCGTGAGGTCAGGCAGACGGCGGCAACGCCGCTCATGACGCCGGTCAACAGGAAGAGGATGAATTTGACGCGCTCGACCGGAATGCCGGAGAAGCGGGCGGCGAAGTCGTTGTTGCCGATCGCATAGACCTGCCGGCCGAAATTCGTCGCATGCAGCAGGATGGCGAAAAGGATCGCCAGCACGATGAAGAGCACGAATTCGAAGGAGAATACCCAGACGACATAACCCTGGCCGAAATAGGCGAAATCAGCCGGGTATTTGCCATAGGCCTGGTCGCCGAGCACGATATAGGAAATACCGCGGAAAAGGCTCATCGTGCCGATGGTGACGACGATCGACGGCAGTTTCAGCACCGAGACCAGCACGCCGTTGAAGATGCCGCAGGCAAGGCCGGTGCCGATGCCGATCGCGACGAGGCCCGGTGTGCCGATGCCGGCCTGCGCTGCCGCGCCCATTGCCGTCGAGGCGAGCGCGATGATCGCGGCGACCGAGAGGTCGATCTCACCCGATATGACGAGCAGCGCCATGGCGAAGGCAATCATTGCCTTTTCGGTGAAATTGAAGGTGGCGTCCGAGAGGTTCCAGGCATCGAGGAAATAGGGCGAAGCCAGCGAATTGAAGATGAAGATCAGCACAGCGACGGCAAAGAGCAGCACTTCCCAGCTTGCGGCGATGCGGCGAAAGGGTGTGCCGAGGCGGTCGGGGATGACCCGCTTTTCGTGGGTGGACACGGTGCTCATGCTGCGGCCTCCGTTCTGATCTCGGCTGCGGCGCGGTCGCGCAGGATGATGCGGCCGCGGTTGCGCTCGCGCCTGGCGTTGAAGGCGACGGCGAGAATGATGACGGTTCCGGAGATCGCCATCTGCGTGAAGGGCGAAATGCCGATCACCGGCAGCGCATTCTTGATGACGCCCAGGAAGAGCGCGCCGAGCACGGTGCCGGCGACCGAGCCGACGCCGCCGGCAATCGAAATGCCGCCGATGACGCAGGCCGCAACGCTGTCGAGCTCGAAGCCGTTGGCGATATCGACATAGGCAACAGCATAACGCGACACCCAGAGATAGCTCGCAAGGCCGGCAAGCGCGCCCGACAGAACGAAGGCCAGGAATTTCGTCCAGCCCGTATCGATGCCGGCATAGACGGCCGCGGTCGGATTGCCGCCGGTGGCATAGGCCGAGCGGCCGAACTGGGTGTATCTGAGCAGGACATACATCAGCAGCACGATGACGATGCCCACCCAGCCAAGAACCGGCAGGCCGAGGATCGGCGTGCGCGGCACCGACAGGAAGACCGGCGTCATCTGGTGAGCATTGACCCACGCTCCACCCGAAAGCACGAAGGCCATGCCGCGATAGATTGTGAGCGTGCCGAGTGTGACGACGATCGGCGGGATTTCGAGCGCCCAGACGAGAAAGCCGTTGATGGCGCCAAGGCAGGCGCCGATGACGATCGCGGCAAGGATCAGCACGACGAGCGGCAGGTCGGGATAGGCGGCATTCATCATCGCGACCGCCATGCCGGTGAAGGCGAGGTTGGCGGCGACCGACAGGTCGATCGATTTCGTCAAGATAACCGTCATCTGCGCCAGCGCCAGGATGATCAGGATCGAGGTATCGTTGAAAATGCCGGCGAGGTTCTCCGGCGTTGCGAAATCGGCAGCGCGCGTCGAAAAGATCGCGATCATCACGACGATGATGAGGAACAGCAGGGTTTCGCGTTTTCTGATCAGTCTTGCCATGCTCATACCTTAGGAATTCCTGGGCCTTATGAATTGCCGGGCCTTATGCATTGCGGGCCTCATGCATTGCCGGTGGCGGCGCGCACCAGCGCTTCCGGCGACAGCTCGGCGCGGTCGAAAATCCCGGCGGCGAGACCCTCCTTCATCACCAGGACGCGGTCCGACATGCCGATGATCTCGGGCAGTTCGGACGAGACCATGATGATCGACAGGCCCTCGGCGGCGAGTTCGCTGATGAAGCCGTGCACGGCCGCCTTCGAGCCGATGTCGATGCCCTTTGTCGGTTCATCGAGGATGATGACCTTCGGCGCCGTCGCCAGCCATTTGCCGATGACGACCTTCTGCTGGTTGCCGCCCGACAGCGTGCCGACCGGGACGGAAAGGGCGGCGGCGCGTAGGTCCAGCCGCTCGGCATATTTGCGGGCAAGCGCGAATTCTTCTGCCGCCCTGAGGAAGCCCCGGCGCGAGGTGCGGGTAAGCGAAGGCAGCGTCATGTTCTGGAAGATCGGCATCGGCAGCGCCAGCCCGTGGCGGCCGCGTTCCTCCGGCACATAGACGATGCCGGCGCGGATCGCGTCCTGCGGCGAATGGATGGTGATCTCGCGGCCTTCGAGCATCATGGTGCCGGAGGCCGGCCTGGTGATGCCGAAGAGCGATTGGGACAGTTCCGAGCGCCCGGCGCCGATCAGACCGTAAATGCCGAGAATTTCGCCCTGGCGCAGGGTGAAGGAGATGTCGCGGAATTCGGTGCGGTGGCTGTAGTTGCGGATCTCCAGAACCGGGCCGCCGATGGCGATATCGACCTTCGGAAAAGCATTCTCGACGTCGCGGCCGACCATCATGCGGACGATCTCGTCCTGCGGCGTTTCCTTGAGCCGGCCCTGGCCGACGGCGCGGCCGTCGCGGAAGACGACGAAATCATCGGCGATCTCGTAGACCTCGTCGAACTTGTGGCTGATGAAGAGGATCGCCTTGCCCTTTTCCCTCAGGCCCCGGACGATGCGGAAGAGATCATCGATCTCCTTGCGGGAAAGGGCTGCCGTCGGTTCGTCCATGATGACGATGCGGGCCTCGATCGACAGCGCGCGCGCAATCGCCACCAGGTGGCGCTGCGCGATCGAGAGGTCCTTCAGCCGGATCGTCGGATCGATATTGCTTTCGAGCGCGGTCAGCAGCGCCTTGGCGCGGCTGTTCATCGCCTGCCAGTCGATGGTGCGCAGACGCGTGCGCGGCGCGTGGCCAAGGAAGATATTCTCGGCAACCGTCAGCTCGTCGAACAGCACGGTTTCCTGATGGATGGCGGTGACGCCGGCATCGATTGCGGCCTGGGCGCTGGCAAAGGTCACCGGCTGGCCGTCGACCAGGATCTCGCCTTCGTTCGGCCTGTAAATGCCGGTCAGGATCTTGACCAGCGTCGATTTGCCGGCGCCGTTTTCGCCGATCAGCGCGGTCACCGTGCCGGGATGCAGCGCGATGCTGACATTGTCGAGCGCCTTCACGCCCGGAAAGATCTGGGAGATGCCGCGCATTTCCAGAATGGCGGGCGCATCACCGGTTTTGCTGTCCGTGGCGGTTTGTTGAAAGGCAGCGTTCATCAAGCTTCTACCAGTGTCGAATGAGAATCCCGGCGGCCATCAGGCCGCCGGGCTTTAATGCGGTGGTTCCGGATCAGAAGACCTTGGAGAACTGGTCGATATTCGAAGCATTGTAGACGAAGGGATCGGCCATGGCGGCTTCACCATTGTCGCCGACCTTGATCTTGCCCATGCGGCCGACTTCGATCTCGCTGCCCGGCTTGCCGTCGGTCTCGCCCTTGACGAGGCGATAGGCGATCTGCGTTGCGGAGTAGCCGAGATCGATCGGGTTCCAGATGGCGAATTCCTTCGTGGCGCCCGACTTGATCGCGCCGGCCATTTCGGACGGCAGGCCGAGACCGGTGACGTAGACCTTGCCGACAAGACCCTTGTCTTCGACGACCTTGGAAGCGGCGAGAACGCCGACGGTCGTCGGAGCGACGATGACCTTGATGTTCGGGTTCGCCTTCAAGAGGCCTTCGGCTTCACGATAGGACTTGTCCGAGAGATCGTCGCCATAGACCGTGGTGACGAGGTTGAGGCCCGGGAAATCCTTGAGCTGCTTCTTCATCTGGTCGATCCAGATGTTCTGGTTGGTCGAGGTGGTCGTCGCCGACAAGATGGCGAAGTCACCCTTGCCGCCGTCAAGATGGTCCTTGACGAGCGTCAGGCACATCTTGCCGATCAGTTCGTTGGACGACGGGTTGAGCTGCAGAATACGGCCTTCAGGTGCGACGCCGGAATCCCAGGAGATGACCTTGATGCCGCGCTGTGCAGCCTTCTTCAGCGCCGGAACGAGCGCGTCGGGATCGTTGGCCGAAACGGCGATGGCGCTGACGCCCTGAGCGATCAGCGAGTTGATGACTTCGATCTGGCCTTCGGCCGTCGTCGTCGTCGGACCGGTATAGATGACCTCGACGCCGCCGAGCTCCTTGGCAGCTTCCTGCGCGCCCTTGTTGGCGGCATCGAAGAAGCCGTTGCCGAGCGACTTGACGACGAGACCGATCTTGATGTCGGCGGCACTTGCCGTGCCGGCCATCATGGCGACGGCAAATGCCACGCCGATTGCGAGTTTCTTTGCGAGTTTCATGCTTTCATCCTCCCACTTGATTGACACTCTTCACACCTCCCCGGCGCCTTATGCGACCGACGAGGAATCCTCCTTGATTGCCTGGGCGACCGGGCTCGCGACAATGAGCCTGATGCCGGCATTCTCGATCATCCTGACGGCTTCCTCTGGAATGCCGTCATCGGTGATGATCGTAGACACACGCTCGAGCGGGCATAAAATGAGGCTCGACCGGCGATGGAACTTGCTGGAATCGGCCATGACGACCAGTTCGTCGGCCTGATGCATCAGCTTCTGTTCGCTTTGAATAATCAGCGCGTCGGCTTCCATGATGCCGAGCGGGCCGATGCCCTGCGCGCCGATGAAGAATCGGCGGGCGTAGAAATTGCGAATCGCGTCATTGTCGAAGGGAGAGAGGATCAGGCTCTGCTCGCGATAGATCGCGCCACCTGGCACCGTCACCGTGTTCTTCGAATGTTTGACCAGATGTTCGGCGATCGCGAAAGAATTGGTCATCACCTGCAGGCGGTGCGCCGCCATGAAATGCACCATCTGGAAGGTGGTCGTGCCGCCATTGATGATGATCGCGTCGCCCGGATCGCAAAGCTCGACGGCCTGGCGTGCGATTGCGCGCTTCTTATCGATATTGACGGATTCCGAAACGCGGAAGGGACGCCCCGCGAGATTGCCGAGCTGCGGCGGATGTACCGCCTCGGCGCCGCCGCGCACACGCCGGATCTTGCCCTGGACATGGAGAGCCGCGATGTCGCGCCGGATGGTCGCCTCGGAAGCCTCGGTCAGTTCGGAAATATCCTGAACCGTGACGACGGACTTTTCCTGAACGGCGCTGAGAATGATGCGATGGCGTTCGCGTTCGTGCATGGGGCTCCTCCTTCGATCGTTTATTTCGCACATATGACAATGTGTCAATCAAAAACGATCATAAATTTTCATATTGCGCTGCACAATAATCGAATTTGATCGTTTTCGATTGACAACCTCCGTTTTGATGAGCGATACCGTCTGCGAAAAGGGGCGCGAACTTTGCGCTCCGATGATGATTTCATATGGGAGGATGACATGGCGGCGAACGTCCGGCTTTTGGAAAACCGGTGGGATGATGCTTACGCGGCGGGCCTCGATGAGCCTGGCAAGCTGCTCTATCGTTCCAACCTGCTCGGCGCCGACAAGCGCATCACCAATTACGGCGGCGGCAACACCTCGGCGAAGGTGCTGGAAACCGATCCGCTGACCGGCGGCAAGGTGAAGGTACTCTGGGTCAAGGGATCGGGCGGCGATGTCGGCACGATCAAGCTCGACGGTTTCGCGACGCTCTACCAGGACAAGCTGGAATCGCTGAAGAGCATCTACAAGGGCGTCGAGGACGAGGACCGCATGGTCGGCTTCCTGCCGCACTGCACCTTCAACCTGAACGCCCGTGCTGCCTCGATCGACACGCCGCTGCATGGTTTCGTGCCTTTCACCCATGTCGACCACATGCATCCCGACGCGATCATCGCGATCGCCGCGTCTAAGAATTCGAAGGAATTGACGCAGCAGATCTTCGGCGACGAGATCGGCTGGCTGCCCTGGCGCCGTCCGGGCTTCCAGCTCGGCCTCGACCTCGGCGCATTCGTTGCCGCAAACCCGAATGCCAAGGGTGTCGTGCTCGAGAGCCACGGCCTCTTCACCTGGGCAAACGATGCCAAGGCCTGCTACGAACTGACGCTCGATATCATCAACAAGGCGATCGTCTGGTTTGCCGAAAAGACCGAAGGCAAGACGATTTTCGGTGGCGCGCTGACACAAAGCCTGCCTGTCGCCGAACGCCGCGCCATCGCCGCCCGGCTGATGCCGGAGATTCGCGGCCGCATCGGCAAGCAGGAGCGCAAGCTCGGGCATTTCGACGATCAGGATGCCGTGCTCGAATTCGTCAATTCCACCGATCTGCGCCCGCTCGGCGCGCTCGGCACCAGCTGCCCTGACCATTTCCTGCGCACCAAGATCCGTCCGCTGATCGTCGATTTCGACCCGGCCAAGCCGGATGTCGACGCGATCGTTGCCGGTCTCGACAAGGCGCTAGAGGATTACCGCGCCGACTACGCCCGCTATTATATCGACTGCAAGCATGACAATTCGCCCGCCATCCGCGACGCCAATCCCGTCATTTTCCTGGTGCCCGGCGTCGGCATGCTGTCCTTTGCCCGCGACAAGGCGACGGCCCGCATCGCCAGCGAATTCTACGTCAACGCCATCAACGTCATGCGCGGCGCCTCGACGGTCTCCGAATATCAGGGCCTGCCCGAGCAGGAAGCCTTCGATATCGAATATTGGCTGCTTGAAGAGGCCAAGCTGCAGCGCATGCCGAAGCCAAAGAGCCTTGCCGGTCGCGTCGCCTTCGTCACCGGCGGCGCCGGCGGCATCGGCCGGGCGACGGCCGCGCGCCTCGTCGGCGAAGGCGCCTGCGTGGTGCTTGCCGATATCGACCAGACAGCGCTCGAAGGCACCGAAGCCGATTTCGTCAAGAAGTTCGGCGCTGACGCCGTGCGCAGCGTCCGGCTCGACGTCACCAAGGAAGATGCGGTGATCGCCTCCTTCGCGGAAGCCTGCGTCGAATTCGGCGGCATCGACATCCTCGTCTCGAATGCCGGCATTGCCTCCTCCGCGCCGATCGAATTGACCGAGCTTGCGACGTGGAACCGCAATATCGATATTCTGGCGACCGGTTATTTCCTCGTCTCGCGCGAAGCCTTCCGCCTGTTTCGCCGTCAGGCGCTCGGCGGCAACGTCATCTTCGTCGCTTCGAAAAACGGTCTTGCCGCCTCGCCGAATGCATCTGCCTATTGCACGGCAAAGGCTGCCGAAATCCATCTGGCCCGCTGCCTGGCGCTGGAAGGCGCGGATGCCGGCATCCGCGTCAACACGGTCAATCCGGACGCGGTCCTGCGCGGTTCGAAGATCTGGAGCGGTGAATGGCGCGAGCAGCGCGCCGCCTCGTCCAAGATCGAGGTGGACGATCTCGAGGAACATTACCGCAAGCGTTCGATGCTGAAACTCAACGTGTTTCCGGAAGATATCGCCGAGGCGATCTATTTCCTCGCCTCGGACCTTTCGGCGAAATCGACCGGCAACATCATCAACGTCGATGCCGGCAACGTGCAGAGTTTTACGCGTTAGAGCGATTCGGTTTTGCGTCCGGACACGTAAGCAAACGGATAGAGCTATTTCCGGAGGATCACCCATATTGCGTGGATGATCCCCGGCACATAGCCGCAGAGTGTCAGCAATATATTGAGCCAGAAATGCAGGCCGATCCCGACCTGCAAGAATACGCCAAGGGGCGGCAGGATGATCGCAAGAAGAATGCGGACAACGTCCATCGTAGCTCCTTCGTTTGAAGACATGTAAGCGTTTGAACGCGAACCGTGCCCCTATGGTTCGCGACCAGGGAGGAATAGATGACAGATTCCAGGATTGCGCCAGATCTGGTCGCGACTGACAACGACAAGCGGGCAACCGCTCTGAAAGCCGACTACGAGGCACTGGGCGCGACGCTTGCCCGTCGCGGCGTCGATATCGAGGCGGTCACCCGCAAGGTTGCGGAATTCTTCGTTGCCGTTCCCTCCTGGGGCGTCGGCACCGGCGGCACGCGTTTTGCGCGTTTCCCCGGCACCGGCGAGCCGCGCGGCATCTTCGACAAACTCGACGATTGCGCCGTCATCAATCAGCTGACGCAGGCGACCCCGAACGTCTCGCTGCATATTCCCTGGGACAAGGCGGATGCCAGCGAATTGAAGGCCAAGGGCAACACGCTCGGCCTTGGCTTCGATGCGATGAATTCGAACACATTTTCCGATGCGCCCGGCCAGGCCCATTCCTATAAATACGGCTCGCTTAGCCACACCGATGCGGCAACACGGGCGCAAGCGGTCGAGCACAATCTCGAATGCATCGAGATCGGCAAGGCGCTCGGCTCCAAGGCATTGACGGTCTGGATCGGCGACGGCTCGAATTTCCCCGGCCAGAGCCATTTCACCAAGGCTTTCGAGCGTTACCTTGCCTCGATGGCGGATATCTACAAGGCGCTGCCCGACGATTGGAAGCTGTTTTCCGAGCACAAGATGTACGAGCCGGCTTTCTATTCCACCATCGTGCAGGATTGGGGCAGCAACTACCTGATCGCCCAGACGCTCGGCCCCAAGGCCTATTGCCTCGTCGATCTCGGCCACCACGCGCCGAATACCAATATCGAGATGATCGTCGCTCGGCTGATCCAGTTCGGCAAGCTCGGCGGCTTCCACTTCAACGATTCCAAATATGGCGATGATGATCTCGACGCCGGCGCGATCGATCCCTACCGGCTGTTCCTCGTCTTCAACGAACTGGTCGACGCCGAGCAGCGCGGCGTCAACGATTTCAACCCGGCCCATATGATCGACCAGTCGCACAATGTCACCGACCCGATCGAAAGCCTGATCAACAGCGCCAACGAAATCCGCCGTGCCTATGCGCAGGCACTGCTCGTCGACCGCAAGGCGCTCTCCGGCTACCAGGACGATAACGACGCGCTGATGGCGTCGGAAACGCTGAAGCGCGCCTATCGCGCCGATGTCGAGCCGATTCTGGCCGAAGCCCGCCGCAGGGCCGGCGGCGCAATCGACCCGATCGCCGTCTACCGCGCCAGCGGTTATCGCAGACAAGTGGCGGCCGAGCGCCCGGCATCCGCTGCCGGCGGCGGCGGCATCATCTGAACGACCGATTGTCTCGCATGGCCTGAAGCCATGCTGAGCGGGATGATGGTTGCCGGCAGCGCAGGCGTGACGCGCTGCCGGCAACCTCGCCGTTTACGGCTTCCATTGCCCCGCGACCTGTCGGGTGGCGACGTTCAGCCGGTTCCAGACATTGATGTTGGCGATGGCGATGACCAGTGCCGCAAGGCTCTTTCCGTCATAATGCCGGGTCGCCTCATCCCAGATATCATCCGGCACCGGATCCGCCCGATCGCTAAGGCGGGTGATCGCCTCCGCCAGCCCAAGCGCGGCGCGTTCAGCATCGCTATAATAGGGGGCGTCGCGCCAGCCAGCGACGGCAAAGAGCCGCTCATCGGTCTCGCCGTGTTTGCGGGCAATGCGCCAATGACCATCGATGCAGACGCTGCAGCCGTTGATCTGGCTGGCGCGCAGATTGACGAGTTCGAGCAGCTTTGGCGAGAGGTCGGTTTCGGTCGGCACCTTGCTGAGTGCATTGAGCGCCTGCATGGCCGCGGGAAGGACGAGGGCGGGATTTCCCATTCTCTCCTGCATGACCAATTTTTCCTGCATGATATGTCTCCTTATACGTTTCGTGTTCGACGATCCGCCGGCGCTGTCACATCGGCCGGGTTTTATGCGTCATGGCCTTGACGGAACGCAGCGGAGGAATGTGACAAATGGACGAGAAAAAATGGCTGACTGAAGAATTCGAGGCGAACAGAGCGCATCTGAGGGCCGCAGCCTTTCGCATGCTCGGCTCGCGCGGCGAGGCGGAGGATGCCGTTCAGGAGGCCTGGCTGCGGCTTAGCCGCACCGATACGACAGGGGTCGGCAATCTCGGCGGCTGGCTGACGACGGTGGTGGCGCGCATCTGCCTCGACATGCTGCGCGCCCGCAAGACCCGGCGCGAGGAGCCGCTGGAGGTGCCCGACCATGGCGGGATCGCCGATCCGGCGAACGATCCCGAGCGCGAAGCCGCCTTCGCCGATTCCGTCGGTCTGGCGCTGCTCGTCGTGCTGCAGACGCTGGCGCCCGCCGAACGTGTCGCCTTCGTGCTTCACGACATGTTCGATCTGCCCTTCGACGAGATCGCGCCGATCATCGGCCGTTCGTCCGCCGCTACCCGCCAGCTTGCAAGCCGCGCCCGCCGCCGGGTGCAGGGGGTGGACGAAGCGCCAGATGTCGATTTCGGCCGTAAGCGGACGATCGCCGAGGCCTTTCTGACGGCCTCGCGCAACGGCGATCTGGAGGGATTGATCGCGGTGCTTGCCCCCGACGTCGTCTTCCGGCCGGATGCGACGGCCGCCCGCTTCGGCACCATTGGCGAAATGCGCGGCGCAATTGACGTGGCCGAAGCCTTCAAGGGTCGGGCGCAGGCAGCCGAAATCGCCATCGTCGGCGGTGAGCTTGGGTTCGTCGTGGAGATCCAGGGCCAGCTCCGCGTCGTCGTGGCGCTGACGATCGCCGATGGCAGGATCGCCGCGATCGACGCCATCGCCGATCCGGAGCACCTGGAAAGGCTCGACTATTCGATCCTTGGGGATTGAAACAAACGCGAATTTATCGGCTCTTCGAGAGAGGCGCGCGTCGCAAGGAGCGCGCCGCTGCCATTTTCTCAGCGGTGTCGGCCGCGTCATTTTTCTTGACAGCGACATCTCCAGCTTTATTCTATTATAAAGATTTATATAGCATAACTATGGAATTTTAGATGGAGGACCGAGGAGTAATCCCGGTCCAAGACTTCGAAAGGAATGCATGTCATGCCCGGCGACCAGGCGAAGAAGCCGCTTCTCCTCACCAATGTCAAACCGATGGCTTTCGGTTCTGGCCCATCCGAGGGGGCGACCGACATCCTCGTCAATGCCGACGGCAGGATCGCCGAGATCGGTCCGTCGCTTACCGTTTCGCAGGATGTGACGCGCATCGACGGCAAAGGCGCCTTCATTTCGCCGGGCTGGGTCGATCTGCACGTGCATATCTGGCACGGCGGCACTGATATTTCCATCCGCCCGTCCGAATGCGGCCTCGAGCGCGGCGTCACTACGCTCGTCGATGCCGGTTCGGCTGGTGAGGCGAATTTCCATGGCTTCCGCGAATATATCATCGAGCCCTCGCGCGAACGCATCAAGGCCTTCCTCAATCTCGGCTCGATCGGCCTCGTGGCCTGCAACCGCGTCGCGGAATTGCGGGATATCCGCGATATCGATCTCGACCGCATCCTCGAAGTCTATGCCGCAAACAGCGAGCACATCGTCGGCATCAAGGTGCGCGCCAGCCATGTCATCACCGGATCCTGGGGCGTCACCCCGGTCAAGCTCGGCAAGAAGATCGCCAAGATCTTGAAAGTGCCGATGATGGTGCATGTCGGCGAGCCGCCGGCGCTCTATGACGAGGTGCTGGAGATCCTCGGCCCCGGCGACGTCGTCACCCACTGCTTCAACGGCAAGGCCGGGTCGAGCATCATGGAAGACGAGGACCTCTTCAATCTCGCCGAGCGCTGCGCCTCCGAAGGCATCCGTCTCGACATCGGCCATGGCGGCGCCTCCTTCTCCTTCAAGGTCGCCGAGGCGGCGATCGCGCGCGGGCTTCTGCCGTTCTCGATCTCGACCGACCTGCACGGCCATTCGATGAACTTCCCGGTCTGGGACCTGGCGACGACGATGTCGAAGCTGCTCAGTGTCGGCATGCCTTTCGACAAGGTGGTGGAAGCCGTCACCCATGCGCCGGCATCCGTCATCAAGCTGTCGATGGAGAACCGGCTCGCGGTCGGTTCGCAAGCGGAATTTACCATTTTCGACCTGGTCGATTCCGATCTCGAGGCGACGGATTCCAACGGCGACGTTTCGGTCCTTAGCAAGCTGTTCGAGCCGCGCTATGCGGTGATGGGCGCCGATGCCTTTGCCGCCAGCCGCTATGTGCCGCGGGCGCGCAAGCTGGTGCGCCATAGCCACGGCTATTCCTACAGGTAGGATACGCTGAAGGTCGCAATGCTTAGCGGTTGCGCCAGCCCATCAGCTTTTCGATCCGTTCCGCTGAACTGCGTACATGGGCCGTATAGTGGTTCTCGTCGGAAAACGCCTTCTGTTCCGGCAGCACGATGGAAATGGTGGCGACGCACTGGCCGTCGCGATCGCAGATCGGCGAAGCGATGCAGGCAACCGCGTAATCGGATTCTCCCGCCTGGATCGACAGGCGCGATTCGAAGGCCTTGCCGGCGGCTTCCGACAGCGTGCCCGGATCGATCTCGGCGCGGCCAGTCGGTGAAGAGCGGGCGCAGCGCTTGAACAGTTCGATGCGCTCGTCTTCGGCCAGGTGGCCGACGAGCAGGCGGCCGGAGGCCGTCCAGTTCAGCGGCACCCTTGTGCCGACGCGGGACGCCACCTGAAAATGGCTCGGACCGTCGGCCATGGCGAGCACCAGCATATAGTCGCCGTCGCGGCCGCAGACCTGCACGGTTTCGCCGGCCTGGCGGCAGAGATCGTGCATTTCGTGGGTGGCGATGCTCATGAAATCCAGCGACCTGGCATAGGCAAGGCCGTAATGGTAAAGCCGCGCTCCGAGCCAGATCGAGCCGTCGGCCTGGCGCGTCAGCATGTTCTTCTCGACGAGATCGTCGACGATGACGTAAACGGTCGACAGCGGCGCCTTCACCGCCTTGGCGATAGCATAGACGCCGGCGGGCGATCCGGTCTCGTAGAGATGGTCGATTACCTGAAGCGCCCGGTCGATGCCGCTGACGCGCGCGCGACGCGCGGTCTTGCCACCGGTCTCGCCGGCAACACCCTCATCTTCGGAATAAACTGCTGCTGATGTCTTTCCGTCCAATTCAACGCCCCTCATGAAAACGCGACTATGTTACATTACTATGGCATAGCTGTCGCCGTGGCAAATGGCAACATTTCGCGGGTTGCCAGTCGGATTGGGCCGATCAGATGAGGCTCCGTTTTCAATCATCACCGGAAATTTAGGATGCGGCGACGGCCGTGAGCGCGCACAGCGCCAGCGGTTGCTCGAGAAGGTCATTCCGCCGCGAGACTTGGAACAACAAGCATCAGGCCGAGTTTGATCTCTGAAACTCAGGAGGTCACGATGCCAAATTATCCCACACCGCCTTTCCCGTCCCAGAAGCAGCCGATGCCGGGTTTCACGGCACAGATGGACCCGGTTCCCGACCATGGCGAAAAGAGCTATCGCGGTTCCGAGCGGCTGAAGGGCAAGCGGGCGATCATCACCGGCGGCGATAGCGGCATTGGCCGGGCAGTGGCGATCGCCTATGCCAGGGAGGGTGCCGATCTGCTGCTGTCCTATCTCGACGAGGATGAGGATGCCGATGAGACGAAACGGCTGGTCGAGCAGGCCGGACGCAAGGCTATCCTCGTCAGCGGTGACATCCAGGATCCCGCCCACTGCAGACAGATCGTCGAGACGGCGGTCAAGGAGCTCGGCGGTATCGACATTCTCGTCAACAATGCCGCACATCAGGCAAGCTTCAAGAGCATCGACGAGATCAGTGATGAAGAGTGGGAACTGACCTTCAAGGTCAATATCCATTCGATGTTCTACCTGACCAAGGCGGCCGTCGCCCATATGAAGCCCGGCAGCGCCATCATCAACACGGCTTCGATCAATTCGGACAATCCGAACCCGACGCTGCTTGCCTATGCGACGACCAAGGGCGCGATCCAGAATTTCACCGCCGGCCTTGCTCAGCTTCTGGCCGAGAAAGGCATTCGCGCCAATGCGGTAGCGCCTGGGCCCATCTGGACGCCGCTCATCCCATCGACACTGCCTGAAGAAAGCGTCAGCAACTTCGGCAAGCAGGTGCCGATGAAACGGCCGGGACAGCCGGCCGAGCTTGCCACAGCCTATGTGATGCTGGCCGATCCCTTGTCGAGCTACGTCTCCGGCACGACGATCGCGGTCACCGGCGGCAAGCCGATCCTTTAAAGCGGCAAGGGCCGCCGTCTGGTTATGACGGCAGCCCTTGACGGGGGCAGGGAGAGATCCCCAAGCTGTTTAGGCGGCTTCCTTAGCCGAAGCAGGGCATTGCCGGCAGATTGGCGCGGCTTGCGAGTGCTCCGATCATATTGCCCACCGATGGCGAGCGCGGTTCGCGTTTGCGGGCGGCCGTCTCCAGGAGTTGCTTGAAGTCTTCAAGCTTTACGCCGTCGGCGCGCAACACCATGGCGATCAGGGGGTCGCGAAGGGCTTCGGATATCGTCAGGTCATCTCTGGTCTTTGTCATGGTTGTCCTCCTTTCGTGGGCGGTCGCCCGTGTTCCACTTTCCGCTGCCATGCCCTCGGCATTGACTTTCGCATTTTGTGGTGTTACCGGTAAGTAACAATGCATTTGTTACCGATCGGTCACACTGATGTCAAGGACTACGTCCTCAAAAAAATCAGAAACTTCGAATGAAATCTCCGCAGCCGTTTTAGAAGATCGCATCCCGCCGCGGGAGCGTATCGTCTCGACCGCCTCGGAGCTTTTCCGCGAGCGCGGCATTCGCGGCATCGGCGTCGATGCCATTGCCGACGCGGCTCTGACCAACAAGATGACGCTCTACCGGCATTTCGGCTCGAAGGACGAACTCGTCTGCGAAACGCTGCGCCGCGCCTCCGAAAAGGCGGGTACCATCTGGCGAGATCTGGAAGCGGCCTATCCCGACAATCCGCGCGCCCAGCTGGATGCCTGGGTGGAACTGCGGGCGCAATGTCTGAACGGTGAGCCCGCCGGCTGCGATCTCGCCAATGCAGCCATCGAGCTGAAGGGCGAGGGCCATCCCGCCCACGAAATGATCGAGCGGCACAAGGCCGAACAGCGTGATCGCCTGGCTGCGCTCTGTTCGGCGGCCGGCGCGCGCGAACCCCAGCTTCTTGCCGATACGTTGACGCTGCTGCTCGAAGGCGCGCGCGTCAGCCGCCAGGCCATGGGCGCTGCCGGCTGCTGCGGTCATTTCGCCAAGGCCTGCCAGGCGGCAATCGCTTCTTTCGCCTGACGACCACAAGTGTGTGGGAGGGGAACCTTACCGCTTCCATGCCGTTTTCACACTAACCCGAGAGCGATGTGGAGGCAGGGAGATGAACTACGTCTATCTCAAACGCCTGTATGCCAAACGCGCCGAGCTTGAGGCCAAGCTGGAGCTCCATGATGCGCGCTATTGTTTCGGCGAGGAAGAGGTCGATGACGGCACCGACAGCGATCTGCGTCAGCGGCTGAGCGAAATTTCCGAGGAAATTGCTACGCTGGAGAGCAGGCCGGGCCGATAACTATTTAATTTGCGACAGCATTCAGATTTTAAGCCGACCGGCATAAAATCAGTCGGTGCTGGCACTGAGGATTTTCATCGTTCGATCGTCGAATTTTCCCTGATAAAAATGCTCGATCACTTGGTGGAAGGGCGAACCGTGATCGCTGATCGCGGCAAACAAGGTCATTGACGAGCGTAGCTTGAGGTCGTCGGGTGAACCCAGGATTTCGTGCGCCGATCGGCCGTTCACGGACAGGATCGCCTCGACGCAACGCAGAAGCCGGCTTGAGAGAATAGGATCGGCGAGATAGGCGGCGGCTTCCTCCGCCGAGCGGATCGCATATTTTTCGGCCATCGCCGACGTACCGAGACCGGCGACCTGCGGGAAGATGAACCACATCCAGTGGGAGGTCTTGCGCCCGGCTTTCAGCTCTAAGAGCGCTTGTTCGTAGACGCCGTTCTGGGCGTCTATGAAGCGGTGAAGCTTGAAGTCGATGTCGCCGGCCATGGTCCTTTTCCCTTTTCCTGCTGTCGATGCAGCCTGGGCCAAGGTTTCCACGCCCGGCAATATGTTTTGCTATCAGCAAACCCTCTCAGCGTAAGGGCTGCTGTCGCGGCAATGGCCGTAGGCCGGGTGCGGCGGCATGTTATCGCCGGCCGGGGCGGCAATGGCCGATGTCGTCATCGGGTCCGTATTGCCGGAAGAATATGCGGCAAACCCCGCAAAGCTCAAGAGAACCAGCGCTCCGACCACGACAATGCGCTCGAAGGCTGAAAGTTTCTGGGCGCTGACATGATCTACATAATCGCGCTCGCCTAAACCGGCGGTTTCGTCCTCTTTCGCATGAAGTGTCACCATATCCTGGCGACGGCTTAAAGTTTCACAATCTGTCATTTCAATTACTCCTGCAACACATGCGGCGCCGGTCTCTTTAGGGCAAACTCCCACCCTCGTGCCGAACCGCTTCCGCATGCGAGCAGCATGTGTGTCTTCGATCGTGGCAATTGAAGGGGCGATCTTCAAACGCAGTGTTCAAAAAATCGTACCAATAAATGCAAAATATCGTGAAGCTCTGGTTGACCGGAATGATCCGGGGTAGTCCAGAGAGGAACATCTCTCTTCTGGATAGTCCCATGAGCAAATCCTACGGCGCGATGTCGGTCGCGCAGCTTTCCGTCCTCATTCAAGGTGGCGCGGTCGATCCGGTCGAGGTGACCGAGGCGGTTTTCGATTCCATCGCGCATTATGCCGACAAGGCGGTTTTCACCACACTGCTCGAAAGCCGGGCGATGGAGGAGGCGCGCGCCTCTTCGCGACGTCTGCGGGAAGGGCGCTCGCTTGGATTGCTGGACGGCATTCCGATTGCCTGGAAGGATCTTTTCGACATGGAAGGTCTGCCGACGACGGCGGGTTCCGTCGTTCTGGCCAAGGATATGCCGGCCAAGCGCGATGCGGCTGTTGTCGCTTTGCTCAGGCAAGCGGGCATGGTCGCCGTCGGACGCACAAATATGAGCGAGTTCGCCTTTTCCGGCCTCGGTATCAATCCGCATTACGGCACGCCGGTAAATCCGCGCGGCACTGATCTTCCACGCATTCCGGGCGGCTCGTCCTCTGGCGCCGGTGTCGTCGTCGCCGCCGGACTGGTTCCGGTCGCCATGGGCACCGATACCGGCGGCTCGGTGCGTATTCCCGCCGCCTTCAACGGTATCGTCGGCTATAAGGCTACGCGCGGTCGCCACGCGATGGCAGGCGTCTATCCGCTGGCAAAGAGCCTGGATTCGCTGGGGCCGCTCTGCCGCAGCGTCAGGGACGCAGTCTGGATCGATGCGGCGATGCGCGGCTTGACGACACCCGATGTCGCCACGCATCCCTTGCAAGGGCTGGAACTCATCGTGCCTGAAAATATCGTCTTCGGTGGAGCGGAACCCGGCGTCGTCGCTGCATTCGAGGCAGCTTTGGAACGTCTTCAAAAGGCCGGCGCTAAGGTTGCCCGTACCGTCATTCCCGCCTTCGACGAGATATTCGAGCTGATGACGAGATATGGTCCGCTGGTGACGGCGGAGGCTTTCGCGCTTCACCGCGAACGCTTGGCCGGACCGGATGCGGACAGGATGGACCACCGTGTCGTCATGCGCACCCGTCTCGGAAACAAGACGACGCTGCCCGATTACCTGGCGATCCTCGAGGCGCGCAGCCGCCTGATCGCCGATGTCGAGCGCCTGGTCGGCGACCGGCTGCTCGCCTTTCCGACTGTCGCCCATGTCGCGCCGCCGATCGGGCCGCTGGAGCAGGATGACGAGCTGTTCTTCGCGACGAACAACAAGACGTTGCGCAACACAGCACTTGGCAATTTCCTCGACTGGTGCGGCGTTTCCATTCCCTGCGGCACCGGCGAGGCTGGCATGCCTGTTGGATTGCTGCTTTCGGCCACCACCCATCGCGATGAGGCGCTGCTGGGGATTGCCCTTGCCGCCGAGCCGATCATCCGCGACGATTTTGCCTGAATTGGCAATTGAACCGCCGGGATTTAGTTGCCATTGATGGCATGAGGAGATGCTGGAGGAAAGCAAGTGCAGGTTTTGCAAAACGGACGTTTCGCGGTTTCGACATGGTCGCTGCATCGGCTGCTTGGCGCCGTTTATGCCTATAGCCCCGATCCCGACAAAAGTGCCGCGCCTAAGGAACCCTATGGTCCCGGTGCTGCGGCGTTGATCGATGTTCCGGCGGCGCTTGCGGCACGCGGCGTCAACCGGCTGGAGGTCTGTTCCTTCCATCTGCCGAGCCTCGACGCCGCCTATATAAGCGAATTTCGCGATGCGATGGCGACCTCGAACGTGCTGTTCCAGACGCTGCTCGTCGAGGACGGTGATCCGAGCCATCCGGAGACCGCCGAACGCGACGTCAATTGGATGGCGCAGTGGATCGACATCGCCGAAGCCCTCGGGGCTGAGAGGATGCGCGTCATTGCCGGCAAGCAGAAGCCGACGGAGGAAAATCTTACCCGCGCGGCCCATCATCTGAACTGGTTGGCGGAAAAGGCGGAAGGCAGCGGTGTGCGCGTCGTCGTCGAGAACTGGTTCGACCTTCTGCCGTCGCCGGTCGAAATGAACTGGCTGCTAGACCGGCTGGACGGCAAGGTCGGGCTCAACGGCGACCTCGGCAACTGGGCGGCGCCAGCGAAATATCAGGGCCTTGCCGATATCATGGGCCGGGCGGAAATCTGCCATGCCAAGGCCGACTACGGCGTTGCCGGTCTCGATGCCGAGGATTACCGCACCTGCCTGGAGATGTGCGAGAAGGCCGGTTATGCCGGCCCCTTCACGCTGATCTACGACTCCCCCTTCTTCCCCGATGAATGGGACGGCATCCTGCTGCAAAAGACGTTCATCGAGGATTTCCTGCGCGAGGCGCCGGCGCGCAAGACGGCTTAAATCAGAAGCACTTCTTTCTCATTCCCAGAGCATGATGGGGAAAAGTGTGAGCGGTTTTCGGACGCCATCATGCTCTAACTAGATAATGTAGAACAGGATTCAGATTTTGGGCCGACCAGGCCTAAAATCATCCTGTTCTAGCGCGGAAACCTTTGGTTTTCCTCCAGCACGTTCAGATCCATGTGGTTGCGCATGTAGCGCTCCGAGGCTTTCTGCAGCGGCTGATAGTCCCATGGATAATAGGCTCCATTGCGCAGCGCCGCATAGACCACCCAGCGGCGTGCCTGGCTTTCGCGCACGGCTGCGTCGAAATCGGAAAGGTTCCAGCGCCGGCCGGCCTGTTCGACAAGCCTTGCCAAGATCTCGGCATGGGCCGGGTCGGCCGCCAGATTGTCGAGTTCTTGCGGATCGGCGTCGAGATTAAACAGCATCGGCGGATCCTTCTCGCAGAGCGAGATCTTGTATCGTCCGTCTCGGATGCAGACGAGCGGCGCCTCGGAACCCTCTGCGGCATATTCCATCGGCACCGGGCTGCGGCTGCCGGTGCCTTCGGCAAGTGCTGCGAGATCCTCGCCCTCGGTCCACGGCTTCAGCGAGGCGATATCAATCCCGGCAAGACCCGCCAGCGTCGGCGTCACGTCGAGTGTGGAGACAGGCTGGTCGATCCGTCTGGGCTTCCAGCCGGGTGCTGCGATCATCAGTGGAACGCGGGCCGATCCTTCGAAGAAGTTCATCTTGAACCAGAGGCCGCGATCACCGAGCATGTCGCCATGGTCGGAGGCAAAGAGGATGATCGTGTTTTCAGCCATGCGGCTCCGTTCGAGGACGCCGAGAATGTCGCCGATCTTCTCGTCGACATAGGAAATATTGGCGAAATAGCCGCGCCTTGCCCGCCTGATCTGCTCATCGCTGATGTCGAAGGCGTCGTGATCGCAGGCTTTCATCAGACGCTGCGAATGCGGGTCCTGCCGCTCGAAGGCAATCGGCGCAACCAAAGGGTCGAGTGCCGGGCAATCCTCATAGAGGTCCCAGAATTTGTGGCGCGCAACATAGGGATCGTGCGGATGGGTGAAACTGACGGTCAGGCACCAGGGGCGCTCGTCATGGCCGCGCGAGAGATCGAACAACTTGCGGGTGGCATGGTAGGCCACCTCGTCGTCATACTCCATCTGGTTGGTGATCTCGGCAATGCCGGCGCCGGTGACCGAACCCAGATTGTGATACCACCAGTCTATGCGCTCGCCGGGCTTGCCATAATCGGGCGTCCAGCCGAAGTCGGCCGGGTAGATGTCCGTCGTCAGGCGCTCCTCGAAGCCATGCAACTGGTCGGGGCCGACGAAATGCATCTTGCCGGACAGCGCCGTCTGATATCCGGCAGCGCGCAGATGATGCGCATAGGTCGGAATGTCAGAGGCAAACTCCGCCGCATTGTCATAGACGCGGGTTCGGCTTGGCAACTGCCCGGACATGAAGGAGGCTCGCGCCGGTGCGCAGAGCGGGCTTGCCGTATAGGCGTTGGTGAAACGTACGGAGCGCTCCGCCAATGATTTCAGATGCGGCGCATGCAGAAAATCGGCGGGGCCATCGGGAAAGAAAGTGCCATTCAACTGATCGACCATCAGGATGAGGATATTCGGATGCGCCATGTGACATTGTCTCCTATGGTCTCAAAGGCCGGGACGATCTTGCTGGAAGGGGACGTCCCTTGCTATTTGCAGATCTTATCAAAGCCAGTATCATAGTGCCTGTAAAGCTGGCTTTTTTCGATGGCTGCCAAAAGGAATTTTTATGCCAGACCGCCGGCCTGAGCTGGGATGGATGCGCATCTTTACGGAGGTCGCAAGGCTCGGCAGCTTTTCGGCCGCGGCGGCAGGTCTCGGTCTTACGCAGCCTGCTGTCAGTTATCAGATTCGGCGGCTGGAAGAGCAGTTCGGCGTCGCCCTGCTGCGCCGCCAGCACCGCGGCGTCGAGTTGACCGCGGAGGGAGAGCGGCTTTTCCAGGTCGCCGCCAAGACGGTCGGTGATATCGATGCCCTGGCGCGCAGTTTCCGCACTGAGGCTCAAAGGCCGGTGGTCAGGCTGAGAACCGACTATGCCTTTTCAGCGCTTTGGCTGATCCCGCGCATGCACGGCTTTCGCCTGCTTCACCCCGAAACGGATATACAGATCGTCGCGACCCAAAGGCTTGAACCCGGCTTTCGTGACGACGCGGATGTGGTGGTGGTTTTCGGCACCAAAGCGGAATTCGGCGCCATCGGATCGCTTCTGCTGCAGGAAAAGGTCGTGCCCGTCTGTACGCGAGGCTTTCTCGATCGCAACGGTCCGTTCGACGATCCGCAGCAGCTTGCCAAGGCGATCCTGATTCATCTCGACTCGCCGATGCCATCGCCCTGGTTCGATTGGCGAAGTTATCTCGCCGAATTCTCCGTTACTCGCGATCTCCATGCCGGCCGCGGTGATGTCAGTTTCAACACCTACTCGCTGGTCGTCCAGGCCGCTCTCAGCGAACAGGGCGTGGCGATCGGCTGGATGGGGCTGGTCGATACGCTTCTCTCCACGCATATGCTGGTGGAAGCCGGGCCGCCGCTCGACGCCTGGGACCGCGGTTACTGGCTGATACCGCCGCGATCGGCAAATGTTGATAGCGAGAGGCTCAGCACCTGGCTGGTGGATGAAGTCGGCAGGACATGACATTCGGACGGAGGCTGGCGCGTCATTGCATCGGGAATATGTTAGCGCTCAAGGAGAGAAGCCTTGTCATGACCGATGCCGATCGACATTGTGGCATCGATTCATAGGGAAGGGCCGAAGCATGTTGCGAACCGTCGGATACGTCGTTGGACTGCTCCTGATCCTCCTCGGGCTGATCTGGATCGCCCAGGGAAGCGGTTATTTTCCCTATCCCGCGTCCAGTTTCATGATCAATCAAAGCATCTGGATCCTCTGGGGGAGCATCATGGCTGCGGCGGGGATTGCCGTGACGGTCATTATTTCACGGCTGCGCCGGAGAGGATAAGCCGGCAACCCTGCATAGCTTTGAGGGAATTCGACATTGAGGAGTTCCTCGAGGTGAAATATCTGGCCGCTGGCGGCCTGTCGAATTGAGGAGAATGGCATGAGCGCAGCTGAAATCGACGGCTTTGCGGACCGGATCAGGCACCACCGAGGCGGCATGATCTCCGCCTGGATCGGTATTCCCGACGCCACGCTCGCCAATCACCTGGCGCAGGAGGCCTTCGACGCCATCGTGCTGGATATGCAGCACGGCATGTGGGACATGCCCTCGGCCGCGAACGCCGTCGCCCAGGTGCGCCTTGCCGGCAAGCCGGCGCTGGCGCGCATACCGGTCGGTGATTTCGCGTCCGCCTCGCGCCTGCTCGATGCCGGCGCCTCCGGCATCATCGCGCCGATGATCAATTCGGCCGAAGACGCGCAAGCCTTCGTCAAGGCCACCAAATACCCGCCTCTCGGCGAACGCAGCTGGGGACCGTCGCTGGCGCTCAACCATACCGGCCTGTCGGCCGATGATTATCTGAAGAACGCCAATGCGCTTACCGTCGCCATTGCCATGATCGAGACCCGGGCAGCCCTTGAGGCGATTGACGACATCCTTGGCGTTGCCGGTATCGATGGCATTTTCATCGGTCCTTCCGACCTTTCGATCGCACTCTCGAACGGCGACCAGGTGGCGCCGAATGCCGCCGAGATCGACAGCGCCATGCAGCATGCGGTTTCACGCTGCCGCGCCCATGGCAAATTCGCCTGCGCCTTCGCCGGCGACGGCGAGCGGGCCGGTGAACTGCTGAAGTTCGGTTTCGATCTGGTCATTGCCGGTGCCGAGACAGCGCAGCTGCGCTCCGGCGCCCGCCGCGCCATCAATGCCGCCCGCAGGATCGCTTCGGCTTGAGCGTCATTTCACCGGTTTAACGGCAAGCCAGATGACGTGGCGGGCGCCGCCGCGTTTGCCGTTGGCGCGCGTGTTGACCGCATCGACGGAAAAACCGCTGCCCTTGAGACGCCGGGTGAAATCGGGGTCCGGACCGGACGACCAGACGGCGAGCACACCGCCGGGGCGCAGCGCATCGCTGGCGGCGCGAAGGCCGGCAAAATCGTAGAGCCGGTCGTTGGATTTGCGGGTCAGGCCGTCAGGGCCGTTATCGACATCGAGCAGAATGGCGTCATAGGCAGCCTTGCCGGCGCGGATCGCCTCGCCGACATCGCCCTGATGGATGCCGACGCGCCGATCGTCGAGACAGCCTTTGAAGACCTCGGCCATCGGCCCGCGGGCCCAGGCGATCACGGCCGGCACCAGTTCGGCGACGGTGACGCCGGCATCTTCGGGAAGGACGGCAAGAGCGGCGCGCAGGGTGAAACCCATGCCGAGCCCGCCGATCAAGATCCGCGGCTTCGGGTGCGACTTGATCCGATCCCAGGACAGGGTTGCCAGCGCTTCCTCCGAGCCGCTGAGACGGCTGTTCATCAGCTCGTTGGCGCCAAGCATGATCGAAAATTCGCTGCCGCGCTGCTTCAGCCGTAATTCGCCGTTTTCACCGGGAATGGTCGCGGAATCGAGCTGGATCCAGGGCAGCATGACGGCTTCGCCTCATATGAAAGGGACCGTCCCCTAGCATAGGGCGCTAGATGAGGCCAGCAAGCCGGCCTCAGATCATCCGCATGAAATGATCCTGCTCGAATTCGACGATGTCGTCCTGCGGCTCGGCCGAACGGCGGCGAATGTCCTCCACCTCGTCAGGCCTCAGCCGGGCCTTCGGGTCGTCGAAGCGGACGTCGGGATCGGGTACGGCCGAGAGCAGCAGACGGGTATAGGGATGCAGCGGATTGTCGATCACCTTGGCGACGCTGCCCCATTCGACAATCTGGCCGGCATACATCACGGCGATGTCCTCGGCGACATAACGGGCGGTGGCGATATCATGGGTGATGTAAAGCAAGCCGAGATTCATCTCCTGCTTCATTTCGTTCAACAGGTTCAGCACACCGAGGCGGACGGACACATCGAGCATCGAGGTCGGTTCGTCGGCGACGATGACCTCCGGCTTGACGGCCAAGGCGCGCGCGATGTTGACGCGCTGGCGCTGGCCGCCGGAGAGCTCATGCGGATATTTCGGCGCGACGAGATCGGGATCGAGCCTGACGCGCTGCAGCAGTTCGCGGACCGCAACGTCGATCTCGGCCCCCTTGATCTCCGGGCGGTGCAGTTTCAGTGGCCGACGGAGATGATGGGCGATGGTGTGGGCCGGGTTGAGGGAAGCGAAGGGGTCCTGGAAGATCATCTGCACCGAGCGGCGGTAGCGGGCGATCTCGGCGGATTTGGCGGCCTCGACAGGGCGGCCCTTGTAGAGAATCCGGCCCGATGTCGGCAGATATTCGCGCATCGCCATGCGGGCGCAGGTGGTCTTGCCGCTGCCGGATTCACCGACCAGCGCCAGTGCCCGGCCGGCATGCAGCGAAAACGAGATGGCGCGCGCCGCATGCACGGCCGCGGAACCATGGCCGAAGGTCTTCGTCACCTGGTCGAGTGCGAGAATGGCGTCCGTCATAACAGCACTCCTCGATGCAGCGAGGGGAAGGAGGCCCAGAGCTTCTTCGTGTAGTCATGCTTGGGCGTCCTGTAGATCGCCTCGGCCGTGTTCTGCTCCACCAGTTGGCCTGCGAGCATGATGCCGATGCGGTCGCAGAATTGCACCATCAGCCCGAGATCATGGGTGATGAACAGCACGGAAAAGCCGAAGCTGCGGCGCAGTTCGTTGATGCGCTGCAGGATTTCGCGCTGGACGACGACGTCGAGCGCTGTCGTCGGCTCGTCCATGACGACGAGCTTCGGATCGAGCGCCATGCAGATGGCGATGACGATGCGCTGGCGCATGCCGCCGGAAAATTGATGCGGATAGTCGCGCATGCGATCGGGCGCGATATCGACGAGCTTCAGCATCTCGGCGGTGCGCTCGCGGGCTGCAGCACGGCTCATGCCCTTGTGGGTGCGCAGCATGTCGTAGAACTGCGTCTCGATGCGCAGCACCGGGTTCAGCGAGTTCATGGCGCTCTGGAACACCATCGCAACCTCGCGCCAGCGAAACGCGCTGAGCGCCTGGCGGTCGAGGCCGAGCACGTCGCGGCCGTCGAGCAGGATGCGGCTCTCCTTGCGGATCAGCGCCGGCGGCTTGTGCAGGCGGCTTATGGCAAAAGCGATGGTGCTCTTGCCGCAGCCGGATTCGCCGGCAAGGCCGAAGACCTCGCCGGGCGCGACATCGAAGCTGACGTCGTCGACGGCGCGGAAATCCTTCTCCTCGCCGATATAATCGATGGTGAGGTTCCTCACCGAAAGCAGCGGCTGCGTCACAGGCGGCCCTCCCCTGTTCGAACGAGCAGGGACCAGCGCTTCAGGTGATTGCCGGTGCGCAGCCGCGGATTGGCGATCTCGTCGACGGCGAAGTTCAAGAGCGACATGCCGATACCGAGGAAGGCGAGCGCGAAGCACGGGGTGAGAATATCCCACCAGGCGCCGACCGAAAGGGCCGAAGCCTTCTGCGCATTGTAGAGCATGGTGCCCCAGGAGATCGCTCTCGGATCGCCGAGGCCAAGGAATTCCAGCGTCGCTTCGGTGATGATCGCGAAGATGACGCTGCCGATGAAATTGATGCCGACGATTGAAATCACGTTGGGAAAGATCTCGAATGTCATGATGCGCCATTGCGGCTCGCCCATCATCTCGGCGGATTTGACGAAATCCTTCTGCTTGACGGAGAGCGTTTCGGCGCGGGTGACGCGTGCGCCCCAGGCCCAGGAGGTGGCGCCGAGGATGAGGGCGATGACGAGGGGGCTTGCCTGGCCGATGAAAGCGGCGAGCACGAGCAGCAGCGGCAGGTTGGGAACGACCAGCACCATATTGGTGAAGAAGCTGATGATCTCGTCGGTCTTGCCGCCGCGATAGCCGGAGATGATGCCGAGTGCGGTGCCGACGAGCGTGATCAGCAGGCCGGCGCCGAAGCCGACGGCAAGCGAAGTGCGGGCGCCGTAGATCAGCCGGGCAAAGACATCCTGGCCGATGCGGGTCGTGCCGAGGATGTGGTCGAGCGATGGCGGCTGGTGCGGCCGCCCGGTGCGGGCGGCGGGATCGTACTGCGTCAGCAGGGGCGCTGCGATCGCGACAAGGACGATGAAAGCGATGATGGCAAGCCCGATCAGCGCCTTGCGGTTTCGAAGCAGGGTCTTCATCTCACGCTCCCTTCAGCCGCGGGTCAAGCAGCACATAGCTGACGTCGACGATAAAATTGGCGATCAGCATGGTCGCGGTCATGATGAGGAGCTGGCCCTGAATGACGGGGTAATCGCGGGCGAGGATCGCCTGGTAGAGAATGTTGCCGAGGCCGGGGTAGTTATAGACGACCTCCGTCACCAGCGAGCCGCCGAGGATGGTGCCGATGGCGATGGCAAGGCTGGAGACGGTCGGCAGCAGGGCGTTGCGCGCAGCGTACCAGAGCATCACATGCCGGTCGGAAAGGCCCTTGGCGCGGGCCATGACGATATAATCCTCGCCGAGCAGGTTGATCATGTTGTTGCGCATGGTGACGGTGAAGCCGCCGATCAGCACGGTGCAGAGCGTCACCATCGGCAGGATGCCGTGATAGGCGAGGCTGCCGATATATTGCAGGCTGAAGGCCGGATCGAGCGATGGGTCGGCGGCATAACCGTTCGGAAACCAGCCGAGCGTGAAGCCGAAGATGAAGAGCACGATCAGCGAGGTGACGACGGCCGGTACCGAGGTGGCGAAGATCGCGCCGACGGAGACGATGACATCGAACGTGCTGCCGCGGCGCCAGGCGGCGACGATGCCGAGGAAGGTGCCGAGCGCGAAGCTGACAATCGTCGCCGTGCCCATCAGGCCGACGGTCCAGACGAGTGCATGGCCGAGCACCGAGGTGACCGGCAGCGGAAAATACTTGATCGAGCGGCCGAGATCGCCGGTGAAGATGCTGCCGAGATAGGTGAGGTATTGTTGCCAGAGCGGACCGTCGACGAAGCCGAAGGTAAGCTTCAGCGCCTGCAGGCTTTCCGGCGGCAATTCGGTGCCGGCGCTGGAGAACATGATCTGCACGGGATCGCCCGGCATCAGCCGCGGCAGGAAGAAATTGATCGTCGCTGCCGCGATGAAGGCTGCCATGTAGAAGACGAGGCGGCGAAGCAGGAAAGCCATGGGAACTCCGTCGTGACGGAAGCGGCGCTTTACGCCGCTCCCGAGGATTGCGATGCTTACTTGACCGGCTCGAGGGCCAGCAGGTTCAGCAGGCGTGCCGGATTGGTCCGCGAGATCGACGGATTGACGAAGGGGTTTTCCTTGGTCGACCAGCCGGTGAAGCGCTTGGTGTTGTACTGATACCAGTTCGGATTGTTGAACACCGGAATCATCGGCAGGTTTTCGGCGACGATGCGCTGCGCCTTGTTCATCGCGTCCTTCTGCTTGGCAAGGTCGGCGGTATGGGTGAACTCGGTGACGAGTTTTTCGACCTCCGGATTGAACCAGCGCTGCGCGGTGAAGCGGGTCTTGCCCTTATCCGAAGCACTGAAAGCGCGCTTGTAGGGGTAATAGGGCGAGGCCGATGCCGGCAGGCTGTTGATCGCCGCATCGAAGGTGCCGTTGATGAGGTTTCCGGTCCAGACGGCTTCCTCCGGCGTTTCGATCTTGGCGTCGATCCCGACCGCCTGCATGCCCTCGACCGCGAGGTTGACGGTATCGATCCAGTCCGTCCAGGCGCTCGGGACGATGATCGAGAAGGAGATCTTGGTGCCGTCGGGATTGTCGCGGAAGCCGTCGCCGTCCTTGTCCTTGTAGCCCGCCTCGTCGAGCAGCGCCTTGGCGGCGTCGGCGTCATAGGTTGCGAACTTGCCGAAGTCGGCCTTGACGGATGGGTCCGCCCAGCTCTTGTAAAGCTCGCCCATCAGGCCGGGGTCTTCGTTCAGCGTCGGATAGCCGTAGCCTGCGACGTCGATCATCGTCTTGCGGTCGAGCGCCATCGAGACGGCACGGCGGAACTTCAGGTCGTTGAAGGCCTTCTTGTTGTTCTCGTTCGCCGTTTCCAGGTTGAACAGGAAGGCGACCATGCTGCTTGGCGAATACCAGTAGTGGAAATGCGCCGGGTCCTTGGAAACATAGACATTGTCGATATCGGGGATGAAGGAGACGCCCCAGTCGAGCGTGCCGTCGGCCGTTGCCGTCAGCATCTGATTGTTGTCGGCGAGCTGCGGGAAGCGCATGCAATCGACTTTCAGGTGCTCGTTGTCCCAGTAGTTCGGGTTGCGGCACTGGTCGTAGGTCTGGCCGGTGAAGCGCGGCACTTCCGTCAGCGGGCCGCTGCCAACAGGTGTCTCGTTGGCGAAGGTGACGGGATCAGCGACATCCTTCCACACATGTTCCGGAACGATCGGCAATTGCGAGATCTGCTCGGCCGCAAGCGAGCTCGGATTGGCGAGCGTGAAGCGCACCGTCTGGCCGTCGACGGCCTGCACATCGGTGATGAAGGTCCAGATGCTGACGAAATCCAGCGCCGGGAACTTCTTCAGGTAATCATAGGTGAACTTGACGTCGGCTGCGGTCAGCGGCTTACCGTCCGACCACTTCAGGTTCGGGCGCAGCTTGAAGTCGATGCTCTTCAGGTCGTCGGAGAGCTTGAAGCTTTCAGCCAGGCGATAGACCGGCTTGTTGCTGTCGAAGCGATTGAAGACGACCAGCGGCTCGTAGATGAAGTCGAGCGTGGACTGGCGCGACGAGGTCTGGTTGAACGGATTGAAGTTGCGGACCCAGGTCGTCGCCGGTTCGATATTCACTGTGAGGATCGTCTGCGCCATGGCAGAGCCCGAAAACAGCGTTAGCGCTGCGGCGGCAAGAAGATATTTTTTCATGGTCTTATTCCCCTTTTCTTATCCGGTGAGAGATGAGGTGCTGGTCAGGAGACCAACGCGCTTGCAAACATGTCTTCGACTTCCGCATGGGCGGCGCGGACATCGATCTTGAGATTGCCGAGGCGGGCCTTGCCGGCGGCGATGCGCTTGAGGGCGGCTTCCGTCAGCGGGCGGGCGGCCTTGGCGGCGGCTTCGCTTTCCGGAATGTCGCCGTGGCTGTGGAGCGCAATGTCGTAACCTGCGTCGAGCACCTGTTTGACGCGTTCCGGCAGGGTGCCGGAGAGCGACTGCATGAAGATGCAGTCGGAAATCAGCACACCCTCATAGCCCATGTCGTTGCGGATCACGTCATGCATAACAGGCGAGACCGACGCCGGCAGCTCAGCGTCATAGGCCGAGTAGACGACATGGGCGACCATGGCCCAGGGCGTATCCTTCAGTGCCACGAAGGGCTTGAAATCGGTGGCGGTGAGCGTCTCGCGGCTGGCGTCGACGACCGGACGCTCCTTGTGGGAATCGAGCGTTGCGCGGCCATGGCCGGGTATATGTTTGATGACAGGCATGTTGCCGGTCTCGAGCAGGCCATCGACCACCTCGCGGCCGAGGGCAGCGATGAAGTCGGGATCGGGGCCGAAAGAGCGGGCGCCGATGACCGCACTCGTCGTCTCGAAGACGAGGTCGAGAACGGGCGAGCAGCCGCTGGAAAGGCCGAGTTCCGTCATCATCGCGCCCATGGCCTGGGAGGAAAGGCGCAGTGCTTTTTTGCCGAGATCGAAATCGCGGCGTGCAAGTTCGGAAAACTGGCCGAAACTGCGGAAGAGCGGCCAGGGGCCGGCATCGAGATGCTGAACGCGGCCGCCTTCCTGGTCGGTGAAGACAGGCGCGTCGTCGCGGCCGACGGCTTCGCGGAAGCGGTCGATCAGGCGCCTCGTCTGCTCCGGCTCGCGCTGATTGCGCCGGCCGACGAAGAGGCCGAGCGGATTGGTTTCGCGAAAGAGGGCGAATTCCTCATCCGAAATAGTGGGATTCGGAAGGCCGACGAAAAGGGCGAGCGGGGTCGAGGACAATTCTGTAACTCCGGGATCAGATGGTCATTTCGGCGTGCTTCTCAGCATGCCTTCGTAGATGCCCTTGTCGGGGGCGGGGATGATGGTTGCACCTGCGTTCCTGGCGTAGAAATCGACCGGGCCGGCATCGCCGATGAAGGCATAGGCGTGGCCGAGCGTCTTCATGGTCTGAACGCAGGCGGAAAAGAGGGCGAGCCCGATGCCCTTGCCGCGGGCGTCGGGATCGACGCCGGTCGGGCCGAAGAAGCCGCGCGCCGTCGTGTCATAGCAGGCAAAGCCCAGGAGCTTGCCGTTTTCGACTGATATCAGGCAGGCAACGGGCTGGCGGGAGAAGGCGACCGCGACTTCGCTTGCCCAGTTCTCGCTGAACCGTTCGCGAACCCAGCTGACGATAAGATGCAGTTCCGGGGGGAGGCCGGACGGATGGAGACGCCGACATCGCCGGCTTTGCGTTTCAGGTCGGCGAGCTGAGTGGAATATAGGCTCACAAGCAGGTCTGGCACCCGTCACTCCTCCAGTTATTCCGTTATTGCGGAACATATCCCCTTTTAGTGTCATAGACTTGGCTATCTGGCCGGGCTTGTCAACATGGTTTTTCAAACGGCCAAAGGCGCGACCCGCCGCCGCCCTCCGCGGTTTCGACGCAAAGTAGGTGCCGGACACAAAAACGGCCCGGGAAGGCCGGGCCGTTGTCGATTGGCGGAATATTGGTGGAACGAGCGCCTATTCGCCGTCTTCCCAAAGCGCATGAAAATGCTGCACCGGGCCGTGGCCGGAGCCGACGCTTAGGTGTCCGGCAGCGGCGACCGCGCCGGCGAGATACTCCTTGGCGATGGCGACGGCCTCTTGCGCCGAGGCGCCCTTGGCGAGCTCGGCCGCCAGGGCGCTGGAGAGCGTACAGCCGGTGCCATGGGTGTTCTTGGTCGGCACGCGCCTGGCTTCGAACCAGTGCAGGCCGGCGGCAGTGGCAAGCACGTCAGGGCTCTCGTCGCTGTCGAGATGGCCGCCCTTGACCAGCACTGCGGCCGGTCCAAGCGCCCGCCAGCGCTCGGCCTGCGCCGCCATCTCCGCCCGGTTTGTCGCTACCGGCTGGTGCAGTAGGGCGGCGGCTTCGGGCAGGTTCGGGGTCAGCAGCGTGGCAAGCGGCAGCAGCCGGCGGGTCAGTACGTCGACCGCTTCGGGCGCGAGCAGAGCGGCTCCACCCTTGGCGATCATGACCGGGTCGATAACGATCGGAATGTCGCGGTGGTCAGTCAGCGCACCGGCAACGGCTTCGGCGATGCCAGCATTGGCGATCATGCCGATCTTGACGGCGTCGACGCGGACATCGGCAAAGACGGCATTAATCTGGTCGGCGACGAATTGCGGCGGCACCAGATGCACGCCGCTGACGCCTTGCGTGTTCTGCGCCGTCAGCGCGGTCAGCACCGCCATGCCGTAGACGCCGCGGGCGGAAAAAGCCTTGAGATCCGCCTGGATGCCGGCGCCGCCGGAGGGATCGGAGCCGGCGATCGAGAGAACGTTGCGGATCATGCGCGCACCTTTCGGATTTCTGCGGCGATGCGGCGCGTGGCCGCTTCGGGGTCGGGCGTGCCGCAGATGGCGGAAACGACGGCAAGCCCCTTGGCGCCGGCGGCGAACACTTGGGCGACATGATCCGCCTTGAGCCCGCCGATAGCGACGGACGGCACCGGCGAGGCCTTCACCAGCCTTGCAAGGCCGTCAAAGCCGATCGGCTGCTTGTGGTCGGCCTTGGTCGGCGTCGCAAACACTGGCCCGACGCCCGTGTAGTCGACGAGATCAGGGTCGACCGCGTTCGCAAGCGCCTCGCTCTCGACCGACAGGCCAAGGATCATGTCGGGGCCGATCATCGTCCGCGCTCTCATCGCATCCATGTCCTCCTGGCCGATATGCAACCCGTCAGCGCCGATGGCGATGGCCGCCTCGACATCGTCGTTGACGATGAGGAGGGCGCCGGTTCCATCCAATGCCTGTTTCAAGGCACGGCCGGTCTCGATCATCCCGATGGTGCCGGCATGTTTGTCGCGCAGTTGCACCATGGTGGCGCCGCCGGCAATGGCAAGGCGCGCGGTCTTGACCATGCCGATCCCGGCGCAAAGATCGGGGTCGAGGACGAGATAGAGCGAAAGGTCGAAAGCCTTCATGCCGCTGATATCCTTGCCCTGGCGTCAAGCGTTTCGGCGTCGAGCGCGGCCAGCGCATCGAGGAAGCGCCAGGAGAAGGAGCCGGGCCCGGCCGCTCCAAGTGCGGCCTCCTCGCCGGCGATGGCGAAGGTTGCAAGTGCCGCAACCGTCGCGCCGAAGATATCCTCAGGTGCCGTCGCGGCAAAGGCGCCGACGAGGCAGGTGAGCGAGCAGCCGAGTGCTGTGACCTGCGGCATCAAGGCCGATCCGCCTTCGATGCGCACGGCCCGCTCGCCGTCGGTGACGAAATCAACCGCGCCGGTAACGGCAACGACCGCCCGCTGCCGCTCAGCGAGCCATCGCGCCGAACCTTCCGCCTGTTCGACCGGGTCGCGGCTGTCGACGCCCTGGCCGCGGCTCTCTCCGCCGGCCAGCGCTATAATTTCGGAAGCGTTGCCGCGGATGATGGTCGGACGCAGCGCCAGGAGGTCGGCGACCGCGTTGCGGCGGAAAGCCGTCGCATAATGGGCGACCGGATCGAGTACCCAGGGTTTGCCGGCGGATGTCGCCGCCTTCGCCGCCGCCTGCATGCCGTCGATCCATTGCGTCGACAGCGTGCCGATATTGATGGTCAGCGCGCTGGCGATCCCGGCGAATTCGCCGGCTTCTTCGGCGGCATGCACCATGGCGGGCGAGGCGCCTGATGCAAGCAGGACATTTGCGGCGATGTTCATGGCGACGTAATTGGTGATGCACTGAACGAGCGGCGGCTTCTCTCGCATCGCCTTCAGCATCGCTCCTGGTGTGGTCATGGTCTGCATATGGCCCCTTTCAGGCGGGGGCGGGCACGGGGCGGTTCGTGCGGGCGATGCCGCGACCCCGAGCGACTCCCTCCGCCGGCATTATCCGGTTCAGGTTCGAAGGGTGCTTCTCAGCCCGTCTGTCGACGGGCGCCCCTGTCTCTCATCGCGCTCTTTTTCGCAGAGAACGGGGCTGATGTCACCCCGAAAATGACAATCCTGCGACCGACGCAGCGGCGCGTCTCTCTTACGAAAGGGTCAGCCGACGAGATGCCGGCGGATCGGCTGCTGCAGCACGAGCTTCGGCAGCAAAGCGCTCCTCGTCGATACTCTAGTCATGTCTCAAGCCCTCAATCACGCATGCGCTTCCCTACCGCGATAGACCTCGGGATCGGGGATCGGAACTGCGGCGATCAGTGCGCGGGTGTAGTCATCCTTAGGGTTTTCGAAGATATCCCGCCGTGTGCCGGTTTCGATGATGCGGCCGGCGCGCATGACGGCGACGTTGTGCGACATGCGCTCGACCACCGCCATGTCGTGGGAGATGAAGAGATAGGCGAGCCCCATCGTCTCCTGCAGTTCGAGCAGCAGGTCGAGCACCCGGGCGCGCACCGACACGTCAAGCGCTGCGACGCTCTCGTCGGCGACGATCAGCTTCGGCTCCAGTGCTAGCGCCCGGGCAATACAGATGCGCTGGCGCTGGCCGCCTGAAAACTCGTGTGGATAGCGCGTCGCCGCATCAGGTGTCAGGCCGACCCGGCGCAGCAGTTCGGCGACGCGGTCCTGCCGATCGCTGTGGTTGCCGATACCGTGGATGAGCATCGGTTCGCCGATCGCTTTGCCGACGGCCATGCGCGGGTCGAGCGAGGCATAGGGATCTTGGAAGATCATCTGCGCCGAGCGGCGCACGGGCCGCATCTCGCGCTGGCTGAGGCCGGCAATGTTGCGGCCGTCGATCAGGACGTTGCCCTGGAAGGGGATGAGACCGAGCACGGCCTTGCCGGTCGTCGATTTGCCGGAGCCGCTTTCGCCGACGAGACCGAGCGTTTCACCCGGCAGGATATCGAAGGAGACGCCATCGACGGCTGCGACCGGCGGCTTGCCCTTGAAAAACCGGCTTGCGGCATTGCCATAGGTGACGGTGAGGTCGCGCACGTTCAGAACCGGCGTGCGGTCCGGATGCAGCGTCTCGATGGCGCGCTCAGTGATGCGCGGCGGACGGTCGGTGCCGGCAAGCTCGCCGAGCCGCGGGACGGCGGCGAGCAATTGCTGGGTATAGGCCTCCTTCGGTCGTTGGAAGACGGCGAGCGCCGTTCCCTGCTCGACGATCCTGCCATTCTGCATGATGACGACGCGGTCGGCCATTTCGGCGACGACGCCCATGTCATGGGTGATCAGGATGATCGAGGCGCCGAATTCGCGCTTCAACTCGCGCATCAGTCTGAGGATCTGCGCCTGCACGGTGACGTCGAGTGCCGTCGTCGGCTCGTCGGCGATCAGCACCTTCGGCCGGCAGGAGAGCGCCATGGCGATCATCACCCGTTGGCGCATGCCGCCGGACAGCTCGTGCGGATATTGCTTCAGCCGCCGGGCCGGCTCGGTGATCTGCACTGCATCGAGCATCTTCAGCGCCACCGCCTCGGCATTGTTGCTGCCCTGGTGCGCGCGGATGGCCTCGGTCAGCTGGTTGCCGACCGACATGACCGGGTTGAGCGAGGTCATCGGCTCCTGGAACACCATGGCGATATCGCCACCGCGCACGCTGCGCATCGCCCGGTCGGAAAGCGTGAGCAGGTCGCGCTCGCCAAGCAGCACGCTGCCGGAGGCGACCCGCAGCGAGGCTTTCGGCAAGAGCCCCATGATCGACAGCGAGGTGACCGACTTCCCCGAGCCGGATTCGCCGGCGATGCAGAGCGTTTCGCCGCTTGCAAGCTCGAAGCTGACATCCTCGAGCACCGGCTTGCGGCCTTCGGGGGTGCGGGCATCAACGCTCAGATTGCGAAGGCTGAGCACCGGTGCCGCGGCGGGCATGGCTTCGTTCACGAGAACACGATCCTCGGGAAGTAGAAGGAAACCACCCAGTTCGGCTGGTCGACGATCTCGCTGATGCGCAGATCGCCGCAGACGGAGCAGAGCAGATAGGCATCGACGGCGCTCATGCCGTGTTCGGCGCCGAGAAGATCGATCATGCGCATGACGCTTTCGCGCGCCCCGGTCATCAGGTCAGGGCCGATGCCTGTCGTGACCTCGTAACCGGCGCCGTCGAGATGGCGGGTCACCGGTTCGGTCGTGGTGAAGCGCGGCGTCTGCAGCTTGGCGTCCTTGACGAGCTCGATCGTCGCTTCGACGTTCATCTGGCTTTCGATCGCCGTGCCGCAGACTTCGCCATCGCCCTGCGCGGCATGGGTGTCGCCTATCGAAAACAGCGCGCCGTCGACCTCGACGGGCAGGTAGAGCGTCACCCCCGCCGTCAGGTCGCGGATGTCCATGTTGCCGCCGACGCGACGTGGGGGAACGACGGAGTGGGTGCCGGGCTCGGCGGGGGCGACGCCGATCGTGCCGGCAAAGGGCTTCAGCGGCACGCGGCCGCCCGGGCCGTAAAGGGCGGGCACCATGCTGTTGGCGTCATAGGACCAGACATGCAGCGCCGGGTCCGTGAACTGGTCGGCAAGCAGGCCGAAGCCTGGAATATTGGCCGTCCAGCCAACGCCCGACGGAATGAACTTGCGCAGCGTCACCTTCAACGCATCGCCGGGTTTGGCGCCTTCGACATAGACCGGGCCGGAGACCGGGTTGATCTTGCCGAAATCGAGCGCGTTCAACGTTTCCAGCGTCGCGTCGCTTCCGAGCTGGCCACCCGATGAATCCATGCATTCGAAGTGGATCGTCTCGCCGGGCTTGGCGACGACGGCGGGGGTGAAATCCTTGTTCCAGCCGAAATTATGCTGGGCGCGGTGGATCGTGTGGGTGCAGGCGATGCACATGTCATGTCTCCCTCGAATTTATGACGCCTTCCCGGCCGGGACCGGGAAGGCTTTGTTTCTTCAGGGCTTATTGCTTGACGTAGATCGCGTCGTAATTGATGACGCGGGTCGGATCGATGTAGATATTGTCAGCACCGCCCATGCGCAGCGACTTGGCGACGACGCGACGTTCGTTGATGACGGGAATCCACGGCGCATCGGCCATGATGTCGGTGAAGATCTTGCCCCAGGCGGCGGTGCGCTCGGCTGCCTTTGCCGGATCGGACATGGAGTCGGCGGCAACGGCGCGCTTGTCGAGATCGGCGTTGCAGTACCATGACCAGTTCCAGCCGCCCGGGACCGCGCCGGCGCAGCCGAGGATCGGGCCATAGAAGTTGGACGGATCCGGGAAGTCGGCGATCCAGGCCATGCCGCCCGACCAGATCATCGGCGCTTCGCCTTCCGTGCCGCCGGCCGAGATGACGTTTGCCTGGGCGAGCGCCCGGACTTCGGCCTTGACGCCGACGGCGGCCAGGTCCTGCTGGATTGCCTGGGCGATACGCGGCTGCGGATCGGTGTTGGTGGAGTAAAGCACGGTCTCGAAGCCGTCGGGATAGCCGGCTTCGGCAAGCAGCGCCTTGGCCTTCGCCACGTCATAGGCATAGCCGGTGAAGGCCTTGTCGTAGCCCGGCATCAGCGGCGGCAGCGGCTGGTTGGCAGGCGTTGCGCGGCCGTTGAGGATGCGGGTGATGCGGTCCTTGTTGATCGCCATGTTCAACGCCTGGCGAACCTTGACGTTGTCGAAAGGCTTCACCTTGGTGTTCAGTGTGATGTAGCCGGTGTGCAGCTGTTCGCCGTCGACGATCATCTGTGCGCCTTCGGCCGAATTCTTGATTTCGAGGAACTTTGCCGGCGGAATGCCGTCGCCGGCAATATCGACCTCGCCCTTCTGCAGGCGCAAGAGCGCCACCAGCGGCTCCTGGCCGACCTCGACCTTGAAGCTGTCGATATAGGGAACCCCCTTGACGAAATAATCCTTGTTGCGCTCGAAAACGAGCTGCTGGCCGATCGTCCAGTCCTTGAGGATGAAGGTGCCGGAGCCGACCGGCTTCTTGCCGAAGTCGCCGGCGGCCGCCTCGACGGCTTCCTTCGGCACGACCGAGGCGAAGTTGATGGCAAGCACGTGCAGGAAGGTGGCGTCTGGGCGCGAGAGGTTGAAGATGACGGTGCTATCGTCAGGCGTATCGATGCCGGAGAGCGTCGTCGTCTTGCCGCCGGTTTCATCCTCGAAGCCCTTGATCGCGCCGAAGAAGCCGGCGCCGGGGCCTTGCGTCTTCGGGTCGACGGCGCGTTCGATCGAATATTTCACGTCGGAGGCGACCACCTCGCGGCCGTTCGAGAACTTCACGCCCTTGTGCAGCTTGAAGGTATAGGTCATGCCGTCGGGCGAAACGGTGAAGCTTTCGGCAAGCGAGGGAACTGGGTTCGGCGTGCCGGGCGTATAGTCCATCAGGCGGGAATAGAGGCTCTTGATCATCGACCAGTTGACCCAGTCGTAGCCGATCGCCGGGTCGAGCGTGGTGATGTCGTCCTTGTAGGTGACGACGATATCGCCGCCCTGCTTGGGCGTTTCATCAGCCATGACGGACAATGGAGCGAGCGCCACCATCGTTGCCATGGTCGTCTGTTGCAGCCAGCGTTTGAACATCTTGGTTCCCCTTCTTTGGTTGCTGTCAGCGTGTGCGGATGCGCGGATCGATGACCGGCGCGACGAGGTCGGCAAGCAGATTGCCGATGATGATGGCAAGTGCCGAGGTCAGCGTGACGCCCATGATGATCGGGATGTCGACCTGCTGGATCGCCTGCCAGGCGAGCTGGCCGATGCCGGGCCAGCCATAGACCGCCTCGACCACGACCACGCCGCCCATGAACTGACCGATATCGATGCCGATCATGGCGATGATCGGCAGTACGGCGTTGGGCAGTGCGTGGCGCAGGATGACGCGTCTCGAGGAAAGGCCCTTGGCGCGCGCCGTGCGGACATAATCCTGGTTCAGCACGTCGATCATCGACGAGCGCACCATGCGGGCGTACCAGCCGGCGCCGCAGATGCCGAGTGTGACAGCAGGCAGGACGAGATGCGAAAAGCTGCCGTAGCCACTCATCGGAAACCAGCCGAGCGTTGCCGCCAGCAGATAGAGCAGCAGCAGGGCGACGAGGAATTGCGGTGCGGAGGTGCCGACAAAGGAGGCCATCATCACCAGCCGGTCGATGAAGCCGCCGCGGCGCACGGCGGCGATGGTGCCGAGCGTCAGGCCAAGCACCACCTCGACGAAGATGCCGGCAAGCATCAGCGTCAGTGTTGCCGGCAGTCGCGCGGCGATCAGCGTCCAGACATCGGTTTTCTGCGCATAGGAGCGGCCGAGATTGCCATGCAGCAGATTGCCGAGATAGGTGCCGAACTGGACCAGCAGCGGCTGGTCGAGGCCGAGCTCATGGCGGATGTTGGCGACCGTCTGGGCCGTGGCGCTGCGGCCGGCGATCATGCGGGCCGGGTCGGCCGGAAGGGCGTAGAGCAGCACGAAGGTGATCGCCGCGACACCGAGCAGGATCAGAGCCGCCTGCGCCAGCCGGCGGAGCATCACGAAACCCATCAGCCCCTCCCGCGCTGGGTCGGGTCGAGAATGTCGCGCAGCGCGTCGCCGACCAGATTGAAGGAAAGTGCCGTCAGAAGGATGATCGCGCCCGGAATGAAGACCAGCCAGGGGGCGGCCTGGAAATAGCTTTGGCTCTCGAAGATGATATTGCCCCAGGAGGGCTGCGGTGGCTGGACGCCGACGCCGAGGAAGGAGAGTGTGGCCTCGAGCAGCACGGTGGTGGCGATGCCGAGGGTGCCCCAGACGATTGCCGTCGGCACAAGATGCGGCAGGATATGCATGAAGAGCACGCGCATATGGCCGGCGCCGAGCGAGCGCTCCGCCATGATGAAATCGCGCTCAACCATGCCGCGAGTCTCGGTATAGACGATGCGGGCGACCTGCACCCAGTTGACGAGCGCGATCACCATGGCGACGATCCAGAGGCTCGGCTTCAGCAATGCGGCGAGCACGATGGCGAGCAGCAGCGCCGGAAAAGCCATCATCAGATCGGTGAAGCGCATCAGGATGTTGCCCGGCAGTCCGCGGAGATAACCGGCGACGATGCCGACGAAGAGGCCGATCGCCACCGCGATGCCGTTGGCGACAAGGCCGATGATCAGCGAGGTGCGGGCGCCGAAAAGCAGGCGCGAGAAGAGGTCGCGGCCGAGCGTGTCGGTGCCCAGCAGATAAGGACCTCCCGGCGGCAACGGCGCGCCTTCGAGCGACAGGCCGTCAAACATCTGCTCGTCGGGGCTGAACGGCGCGATCCACGGCGCTGCGATGGCGAGCGCGATGACGAGGGTGACGACGATCAGGCCGAAGAGCGCCGTCGGCTGGCGGATCATCTGTTTCAGCACATGCATCAGCCGGCCTCCGGCAGGGGTTCGGCACCCGCCAGGATGAAGGCTGATATCTGCTCCATCGGCAGGCGGCGGCGCATGGCGCAATTGCGCAGGATTGCGTAAGCGTTCTCCTCGTCGATGCCGTGTGCGGCCCGCAGCTTTTCGACGGCGGCGTGAACAAGCGGCCGCAGCCGGACGCGCTCTTCGAGATATTGCAGCTTTTCCGCAGTCGCCTTGCGCTCCTGATGAATGGAGACGGCCATGACAAGCGCCGGATAGACGGCCGATGTGGCGATCGGCTTGGCGATGATCGCGCCGGCGCCCTGTCCGAGCGCCCAGGCGATGCGGCCGGGCGCTTCCGAACCAAGCAAGGCGACGACGGGGCAAGCAGGCGTTTCGCCGTTCCAGGGCAGCAGATCGTCCCAGCCCTGATCGGCATCGACGATGACGAGATCGGGCAGTGCCGGAGCCGAGAGCGGCGCCCATTGCAGCGTTGCATGGATGCCGAGCAGGCGAAGTTGGCGGATCAGCTTTTCGGTGTTGCCGTCCTCGCGGTGCAGGACCATCGCCTGCCAGCCAGTGAAATTGGGTGTCTCCCTCATGACACCACCCTTAGCCGCGGAAAGGCCTGGCGGTTGCGGCCGGTCAGATAGGGGTCGGCGGCAAGCGGCGGCCGCGAGGCGACGACATCGAAGCCGTTGTCGGCGTTGATCCGGCCGAGATGGAAGGGCAGGGCGGCATGATTGGTCTCGCGGTCGATCGAAAGCGCGCCGAACAGGGTCGGCCAGGATCGATTGTAGAGCTCGCGCCGGACGGCGTCAGGCTCGTCACCGCCGGCAGCGACGATCGCGTCGACGCAGAGCCGGACGGCCGTATAGGCGCTGGCAAAGACGCTGGAGACACGCCGCTCGGCGCCCTGACGCTCAGTGACACGGGCCTTGAAGGCGGCATTTTCGGGAGTCGCGATACTGTCGAAATAGGAAGCGGCGCAAAGCTGGCCGGCAGCAGCGCCGGCGGCGATATCGTCGAGCTCGCATTCCATCAGGTCGCAGCTCACGACCGGGCAGTTTTCCGCGCGGAAGGCCGGGTCGCGATCACCGAGGGCCTTGATCGCCTCCAGGAAGGCGTAGCTCGAGGGGCCGATCAGATTGTTGAGGATGAAGCTCGGGCGGCGTTGTGCGATCTCGGCGACAATGCGCTCGACGGCGGTCTCCTCAAGCGGAAGATAGCGTTCGCCAAGTATTTCGCCGCCGGCATTGGTAATCAGTTCGCGCGCGAGCCGGTTCATCTCCCAGCCCCAGACATAGTTGGCGCCGACGAGATAGGGCCTTGCGCCGAAACGCGGGATCAGGTGCTCGAAAAGCGGCAGCAGATGCTGGTTCGGGCAGCCGCCGACATAGATGACGTTCTCGTTGGCCTCGAAACCTTCATAGGGGCACATGTACCAGAGCAGGCCGTCATGTTTCTCGACGAGCGGGATGACTTCCTTGCGTGCCGCAGAGGTGATCGTTCCGACGATATGGCGGCAGCCGGCGCGCAGAAGATGGCGCGCGCCATCGAGATAGGCGGCAAGATCGGCATGCGGATCGAAGAAGACGGGTTCGATCGCCAGCCCTTCGACGCCAGCATATTCGGCCATCGCGAAATCGGCGCCATCGCGCGCGTCGCGGCCCATCGAGCCGTAAGGCCCGGTGGTCGAATAGAGGATGCCGATTTTCAGCGCGTCATTCATGAAGTGACCACATCAAAAACCCCACGACGCTGGTCCCATCGAGCGATGAGGCGTCATGGGGCGAAACTGCCCAGAGACTATCGGAGTCATGTCAATGCGGCCGGCATTTTGCCTAATCCGCAGGCTTGAGTAAAATACAGGCAGCTTGTCTTTGTCAAGTGTGCTGCGCTGCACTCGCAGTCATTTGATCTGTTCTTTCGGTAGAGCCGCGAAAGGACGCTCTTCTAGCTCAAGTCATGCAGATCCTTGGCAGTCGCCGGCCCAATCGAGAATTCGCAAAAGCGGACCGTTAGTCCGCTACGCTCCGGCGTGCAGGCCGTGGGTCCGACCTCGTAGTGCGCTGCAGCCGGGAAGGGCGCTAGCCGCAGCAGCGGCCAGAAACTGCCGTCGCGCGAGGCCTGGATGCGCATGGCGCTCTTGGCGACGGTGACGCGGATATAGAAATCCTCGAGTTCCTTGAAAGGCTGGGCCACGGACCAGTCGGACCTGCCATCGGTGACGACGGTGCTGAGGAAGGGTTCGCCGTCGGTGAACTCGACGCCCGTCTTCAACCAGCGTTTTTCGTCGATGCGCACCATCAGGCCTGCCTGGTCGTAGAGCGTGCGGAATTCGCCCTGAACGCGGATTTGCGCAGTGAAGCCGTCGGTGGCGGGAAAGGCGAGGAAATGGCCGCTGTCGCGGGTGAAACCGTAATGGGTCTCCCGCCAGAAATCGGTTTTCTCATCGGTCGTCAGGGTGAGGCCGGCGTCGGTCGCCTGCCATTGAGCCGGCTCGTTCAGCCATTTGCCGTCGTTGAAATCGATGCTCATGCTGCTCTCCCGTTCCGTTAAAAGTCTCACCGCAGGGCGATTGGCTCATCTTGGCATAATGCCCGGTCTTGTTGCAGGCTGGCGCAGCCGAAGATTGTGTGTTTTTCCGGCGTCCCGACACCCGCCGAGGGCATAATCCGTCGCTCGTGCTTGACAGGATCGATCCATCTCCTATTCTGTTACAAAAAGATGAGTTACATAATTGTGGAACTAAACGGGAGACCTCACATGAAAACACTGGTCGCATTCCTTCTCGGCACTGCGCTCGTCGCCCTGCCTTCGACACTTCTTGCCCAGGAAAAAGGCGGCGTCATCAACGTCGCGACGATCGGCGAGCCGCCGACGCTCGATCCGATGTCGTCGACGGCCGATCTGGTCGGCATCGTCACGCAGCACATTTTCGAAACGCTCTACACCTTCGACAGGAGCTGGAACGTTAAGCCGCTTCTCGCCGAAAGCCTGCCAGAGATCAGCGCCGACGGCAAAACCTATACGATCAAGCTCAGGACCGGCATCAAGTTCCACGACAATACCGATATGACCTCGGAAGATGTCGTCGCCTCGCTTGGCCGCTGGATGAAGATCGCCTCGCGCGGCAAGCAGGTGGCCGGCTTCATTGATAAGGTCACCGCCGTCGATCCCTCAACCGTCACGATCACGCTGAAGCAGCCCTATGCGCCGCTGACCTCGCTGCTCGCCTTCAACAATTCGGCCGCCATCATCATCCCGTCCGAAAAGCAGGACGAGCCGATGAAGGACTTCATCGGCACCGGTCCCTACATGCTGAAGGAGCGCAAGGCCGACCAGTATATCCAGCTTGTCCGCTTCGATGGCTACAAGTCACGTGAAGGCGACAGCGATGGCTATGGCGGCGCCCGCCACCAGTATCTCGATGAGATCCGCTTCGTGCCGGTGCCGGATCCGAACACCCGCGTCGAGGCCGCCGTTTCCGGCCAGTACGACTACGTCGACTCGATCCCGGTCGAATCCTACGACAAGCTGAAGGCCTCCACCGCCTCGCAGCCGATCATCCTGAAGCCCTTCGGTTATCCCGTCTTCGTCTTCAATACGAAGGAAGGTATTGCTGGGAATGTCGAGGTCCGCAAGGCGATCCGCCAGGCGCTCAGCATGGAAGACATGCTGGCCGCGGCTTTCGGCAGCACGGATTTCTACGCGCTCGACGGCGCCATCTATCCAAAGACCTTTGCCTGGTCGACCGATGCCGGCGTCGAGGGCGCCTATAACGCCGCCGATCCGGAAGGGGCTGCTGCCGCCGCCAAGAAGGCCGGCTACAACGGCGAACCGATCCGTATCCTGACCAGCCGCCAGTATGAGTTCCACTACAAGATGGCGCAGGTCGCCGCCGAATATCTGAAGCTTGCCGGCTTCACTGTCGATATGCAGGTTGTGGACTGGGCGACGCTGACGCAGCGCCGCACCGATCCGAAGCTCTGGGATATCTACATCACCCATAGCCCCTTCCTGCCGGAGCCTGCCCTGATCGGCTCGCTCTCGACCAGCTCGCCGGGCTGGTGGGATACGCCGGCCCGCAAGGCTGCCGTCGATGCCTTCACCTCGGAAGTCGATCCGAAGAAGCGCGTGGCGCTCTGGGCCGATGTTCAGAAGGCGATCTATGCCGACGCACCCTTCATGAAGATCGGCGACTTCAACGCCGTTTCGGCGGAATCGACCAAGCTTGAGGGCGTCGATCCGGCTCCGTGGCCGTATTTCTGGAATGCTTCGATCAAGAAGTAAGCATCGCCACCGATACCGGCTATCCCTGGTCGGTATCGGTCTTCTTTTTCGTAGCATCTGCAAGGGTTTGCCAGGTATTCATGATACGCTACATCCTCCAGCGCCTGTTCGGCATGATCGTCGTGATGTTTCTCGTCGTCACGATCGTCTTCGTCATCGTGCGCGTGACCCCGGGCGATCCGGCCGCCGTCATGCTCGGGCCGGATGCGACGCCGCAGGATATTGCCGACCTCAGGGCTCGCCTCGGCCTCGATCAGTCGCTAGGCCTGCAATATGTCTATTATATCGGCCAGATGCTGAGAGGTGATCTCGGCCAGTCGATCTTCCTCAACATGCCGGTCACCTCGGCCTTGCTCGACCGGGCCGAGCCGACCTTCTTCCTGACTTTGTTTTCGCTCGCAATCGCCAGCATCATCGCCCTGCCGATCGGCATTTATGCCGCTTATCGGCGCGGCTCCTTCATCGATCAGGCGGCAACGACGCTCGCGATGTTCGCCGCCAGCATTCCGAGCTTTTGGCTCGGCCTGATCCTGATGCAGTTCTTCGCCGTCAGGCTCAATCTCTTCCCGGTCTCAGGTTATGGCGGCCCGGGCTCGACCTTCTTCGAGCGCATGTATCACCTGACGCTGCCTGCCTTTGCGCTCGGCATTGTCTCCTCGGCGCTGATCCTGCGTTTCACCCGCGCGTCGATGCTCGATGTGCTTGGCGACGATTATATCCGCACGGCCCGCGCCAAGGGGCTGATCGAGCGACGGGTGATCCTCAAGCACGCACTGAAGAATGCGCTGATCCCGATCCTGACGGTGATCGGCCTGACGGCAGCGGTGCTGATTTCGGGCGCCGTCGTCACCGAGACCGTGTTCGGCCTGCCTGGTGTCGGCAATCTCGTCGTCTCCGCGGTTCTGCGCCGCGACTATCCCGTCATCCAGGGGGCGCTGCTCGTCATCGCCGCTCTCTACGTGCTGATCAATTTTGCGATCGACATGCTCTATCTGTTGATCGATCCGAGGGTGCGCTACTGATGGCCGATATCGCAATCAAGCCCGTCGAAGGTGAGGGCAGCAAATTCACCAGGCGCCTGCTGAAGCGCAAGACGGTCGCCTTGGGTCTGCTGATCCTGACGATCTTCGTGCTTCTGGCAGTCTTTGCACCTGTTGTCGCGCCCTATTCGCCGTCGAAGCTTTCCATCGTCAACCGGCTGAAGCCGCCGAGCGGCATGTTCTTCTTCGGCACCGACGAGTTCGGCCGCGACGTCTTTTCGCGTACGATCTTCGCCGGCCGCCTGTCGCTGCTCGTCGGTGTTGCGGTCGTGACTTTGTCAGCCGTGATCGGCGTGACGCTCGGTCTGCTTGCCGGCTTCTTCCAGAAGCTCGATACGCCGATCGCCCGGCTAATCGACGCGATGATGGCGTTTCCCGATATTCTGCTGGCGATTGCGCTCGTCGCCGCCCTCGGCCCGTCGTTGACGACGGTCATCATCGCGCTGTCGATCGTCTATGCGCCACGCCTTGCCCGCATTGTCCGCGCATCGACGCTGGTCATTCGCGAGCTGCCTTATGTCGAGGCGGCGAGGGCGCTTGGCATTTCGACCTTCCATATCATGACGCGGCATGTCCTGCGCAATCTGCTGTCGCCGATCCTGGTGCAGGCGACGTTCCTTTTCGCCAGCGCCATGCTTGCCGAAGCCGGCCTGTCCTTCCTCGGCCTCGGCGTCAGCCCCGAAATCCCGACCTGGGGAACGATGATCGCCGCCGGCCGGCAGTATATCGGCCAGGCCGACTGGATGACGCTGTTTCCGGGTGTCGCCATCATCCTCTCCGTGCTGTCGCTGCAGATGGTCGGCGATGGCCTTAGGGACATGCTCGATCCAAGACTGCGCAAGGATCTTTAATCCGCCGACCAAGCGTTGGCCCAATCGAAATTCGCCAAATCGAAAATTGCATGACAGGAGTTTGCGTGAATCAGTTTCCCACCGCCGCCGGCAAGGTCGAGAGCTCGCCTTACGAACGGCTCGCCGCCCTCGGCATTGCGCTGCCGCCGCCGCCGCCGCCGATCGCCAATTTCGTCACGCACGTAATCGAAGGCAATATGCTCTATCTCTCCGGCCAGGGACCGCGTGAGGCCGACGGTTTCATGCATGCCGGCAAGGTCGGCGGTGGAGTCAGTATCGACGAGGCCTACGGCCATGCGCGGCTGACGGGCATCAACCTGCTTGCCGTCATGCAGGATGCGCTTGGCGATCTCGCCCGGGTCAAGCGGGTGGTGAAATTGCTCGGCATGGTCAATGCCGTGCCTGAGTTCGAAGATCATCCGAGCGTCATTAACGGCTGCTCGGATCTGCTGATTGAAGTCTTCGGGCCGGCCGGCGAACATGCCCGCTCGGCCGTCGGCTTCGGCTCGCTGCCCGGCAACATCACCGTCGAGATCGAGGCAATCGTCGCCTTGCACGGCTGACGGGAACTCGACACACTTGATCGACCGCCCCATGTTTCGTTTTTCGACCCAGAATCCTGGAGATCTCCATGTCCACTGATATCCGCCCGTCGCTTGGCCTTCGCCCTGTCATCAATGTATCGGGCACGATGACCAGCCTCGGCGCCTCGATCGTCGTTCCAGAAGCGATCAGCGCGATGGCATCGATCCTGCCGCATTTCGTCGAGATCAACGACCTGCAGCGCAAGGCAAGCGGCGTCATCGGCCGGCTGACCGGCGGCGAGGCGGGCTTCGTCACCGCCTCCTGCTCGGCCGGCATTTCGCTGGCTGTTGCCGGCGCGATCACCGGCAACAATCTGCTGGCGATCGAGAGGTTGCCGGATGTCGTGCCGGAGAAGAACGAAGTGCTGGTGCAGATGGGGCATGTGGTCAGCTACGGCGCCCCGGTCGACCAGGCGATCCGGCTTGCCGGCGGCAAGGTCGTGCTTGTCGGGCAGGCGACCTCGACGCATCGCTTCCACATGGAAAACGCCATCACCGACAAGACCGCGGCTGCCGTCTATGTCGTCTCCCACCATGTCGTCGATTACGGCCTTTTGAACCTCAAGGAATTCGTCGAGATTGCCCATGCCAAGGGCGTGCCCGTCATCGTCGACGCCGCCTCGGAATATGATCTCAGGATTTTCCTGGAGCAGGGGGCCGATATCGCCCTTTACTCCGGCCACAAATTCCTCGGCGGTCCGACTTCGGGCATCGTTGCCGGCAGCAAGGAGCTGGTGCGTCATGCCTTCCTGCAGAACATGGGCATCGGCCGCGGCATGAAGGTCGGCAAGGAGAGCATCTTCGGCGTCATGGCGGCACTCGAAGCCTGGGAAAATCGTGACCATGCCGGCATCCGGGAACGCGAGACCGGCTATCTCAACCTGTGGAAGCGCACGCTCGACGGCCGCCCTGGCCTTACCGCGCTGATCGAGCCCGATCCGACCCACAATCCGCTCGAGCGGCTGCGCCTGATCGTCGATCCCGAGCAAGCCCATATCACCGCCTGGGATCTGGCCGATGCGCTTGCCAAGGGCAGCCCGCCGATCATCGTGCGCGATCATGAGGTGGAGCACCGCTATTTCTACCTCGACCCCTGCAATCTGCACCCGGGCGAGGAGAAGATTGTCGCGGAGCGCCTGGCGCAGGAACTCGACAAGGCACGCGCCTCCAACGAGATCATCGCAACGCCCATCGAGAACCGCAGCAGGCACCGCTTCGACGGTGCGTTGCGCTGGCCGGATTGATCCGCCGCTTACCCGTCGCAAGAGGAACCGCCATGGCCAGCGCCCAAACCCAACCGATCCAGACGACGACCGATGTTCTTTCCGTCGAAAGGCTGACGACATCCTTTCTGGTGGACGGCGTCTGGAAACCGGTCGTGCGCGATGTGTCTTTCACGGTGGCGCCAGCGGAGACAGTGGCGATTGTCGGCGAATCCGGCTCGGGCAAGAGCGTCACCTCGCTCTCGATCATGCGGCTGCTGCAGGCGGACACGAGCCGTGTCGAGGGCCGCGTCATGCTCGGCGGACGCGACCTTCTGGCCTTGCCGGAAAATGCCATGCGGCAGGTTCGCGGCAACGAGGTGGCGATGATCTTCCAGGAGCCGATGACATCGCTCAATCCGCTCTTCACCATCGGCGACCAGATTTCCGAAGCGCTGCTCTGCCATTCCGACATGAGCAAAACCGATGCGAAGGCGGAGACGATCCGGCTCTTGGAAAAGGTCCGCATCCCCTCGGCCGCCTCGCGCTTCGGCGAATATCCGCACCGTTTTTCCGGCGGCATGCGCCAGCGGGTGATGATCGCCATGGCGCTCGCCAGCCGGCCGAAACTGCTGATCGCCGACGAGCCGACGACGGCGCTCGACGTCACCATCCAGGGCCAGATCCTCGATCTCATCAAGATGCTGCAGGACGAGGAGGGGACCTCCGTTCTGTTCATCACCCATGACATGGGTGTCGTCGCCGAGATCGCCGACAGGACGGTGGTGATGTATCGCGGCGAACAGGTGGAAAGCGGCGCCACCGCCGATATCTTCCACCGCGGCAAACATCCCTATACCAGAGCGCTACTATCCGCCGTGCCGGTGCTCGGCTCGATGCAGGGCAAGCAAAGGCCGCTGCGCTTTCCCGTGGTCAACACCGCAACGGGTGAATCCGACATTCCCGTCGAGGTCACCGATACGGTGGCAGCGACGCCGGTCCTGCAGGTGAAGAACCTCACCAAGCGTTTCGATATTCATTCCGGTCTGTTCGGCCGGCTGACCAGCCGGGTGCATGCCGTCGAAAACGTTTCCTTCGACCTTCATGCCGGCGAGACGCTGTCGCTCGTCGGCGAATCCGGCTGCGGCAAATCGACGACCGGCCGCGCCATCATGCGACTCATTGAGCCGCAGGCCGGTTCCGTTCTCGTCGAGGGCAGGGAGGTGCTCGGCCTCGACAGGAAGGATCTGCGCGAGATGCGCAAATCCGTGCAGATGATCTTCCAGGATCCCTTTGCCAGCCTCAATCCGCGCATGACGGTCGGTGCTGCGATCGCCGAACCCTATCTCGAACACAGGATGGGCAATTCGAAACAGGCAAAAGACGTCGTCGCCGATCTGCTGGTGAAGGTCGGTCTGTCGGCGGATATGGCAGCGCGCTACCCGCATGAATTTTCCGGCGGCCAGCGCCAGCGCATCTGCATTGCGCGCGCGCTTGCCTTGCAGCCGAAGGTCATCGTCGCCGACGAAAGCGTCTCGGCGCTCGACGTCTCGATCAAGGCCCAAGTCATCAACCTGATGCTCGACCTGCAGCAGAGCCTCAACCTTGCCTTCCTGTTCATCTCGCACGATATGGCGGTGGTCGAGCGCGTCAGCCACCGGGTGGCGGTGATGTATCTCGGCGAGATCGTCGAGATCGGCCCGCGGGCCGCGGTCTTCGAAAATCCGCAGCATCCCTATACGAAGAAACTCATTGCGGCAGTGCCCGTGCCGGATCCGGACCGTCGCCACGAAAAGCGGATGGTGGCGAATGACGAGATCAAGAGCCCGATGCGCCCGGTCGATTATCAGCCCGCGAGCACGTCTTATCGCGAAGTCGGGCCGGGCCATCTGGTCATGGCCGATCGGTAAGCCATAACGCGCCCGTCTTTTCGTGACGCCTGAAGATCGCGCTGTAACATCCTGAATTGCTGTCTAGTTTATCCTGAGGCCTGGTCCGATTTCAGGAATTATGCAGTCCGTCAGTTGGCTCCGCTCGGCCCATTGGGAGTTGCCTAACGGGCCGACGGCGCATAAAGCAGATGCAGTGCCAAAGAAGCCGCGAAGCCTGGACCGATGAACAGAGATTATTATTCCAAACTCGGCGGATTGCCGCCGCAAACCGAGCTGCTTTCCAGCAAGGCCGTCTTCACCACAGCCTATGCGGTTATCCCACGCAGCGTCATGACGGATATTGTCACCAGCGTCCTTCCGCATTGGACGGGGACACGGGCATGGGTTCTCTCCCGGCCGCTCTCCGGCTTCTCCGAGACCTTCTCGCAATATGTCATGGAGGTTCAGCCGGGCGGCGGAAGCGATCGGCCGGAGCCCGACAAGCGGGCCGAAGCGGTCCTGTTCGTCGTCGAAGGCGAGATGACCGTGGAACTCGATGGCAACAGCCATGCGCTTCGCGCCGGTTCCTTCGCCTATCTTCCGGCGGGCTCGGTCTGGCGCCTGAAAAACGGCGGCTCGACTGCGGCAAAATTCCACTGGATTCGAAAGGCATTTCAGGAGGTCGAGGGGCTGGAGCCGCCGCCGGCGATTGTCACGCATGAGGACCAGCACCCAATCTCGGCAATGCCCGATACCGATGGACGCTGGGGGACGACCCGGTTCATCGATCCGGCCGATGTCCGCTACGACATGCACGTGAATATCGTGACTCTGGAGCCGGGCGCCGTGATCCCCTTCATGGAAACCCATGTCATGGAGCATGGTCTCTATGTGCTGGAGGGCAAAGCCGTCTATCGGCTGAACCAGGATTGGGTCGAGGTCGAGGCCGGCGACTTCATGTGGCTGCGCTCCTTCTGCCCGCAGGCATGTTACGCCGGTGGCCCCGGCCGGTTCCGCTACCTGCTCTACAAGGACGTCAACCGTCACATGACGCTCTGGTAGGAGCTAATGGTGAGGGACGATGCAGCTCGAAACTGAACGCCTGATTTTGAGACCCTGGCAACAACAGGATCGCAAGCCCTTCGCTGCGATCAATGCCGAGCCCGACGTCGTCAGATATCTCAACCCTCTGACCGACGAACAGTCGAATGCGATGCTCGACCGCATCGACCTTCACTTCGAGGATCATGGCTGGGGGCTCTGGGCGCTGGAGGAAAAGGCAAGCGGCCAGTTGATCGGCATGTGCGGCCTCGCCAAGGTTTCACCTGCTTTGCCATTTGCTCCGGCAGTCGAAATCGGTTGGCGGCTTTCAGCGTCTCGGCACGGCGCCGGCTATGCGCGCGAGGCCGCGGAACGGTCTCTCGACTTTGCATTCAACGAGCTGAAGCTTGACCGCATCGTCAGCTTCACGGTGCCCGCAAACAGCAATTCCTGGGGTTTGATGAGGCGATTGGGAATGAGCCGGATCGGTGAATTCAATCATCCCAATTTCGCCGAGGGCCATCCGTTGCGTCATCACGTCCTCTACGAGAAGGTCAGCTAGAAAGAGGTCTATCGGGAACTGATGAAGGAAAATGTCAAAAAAATGAATTTAGAGTATGTCAATAGCTCCGCGCTGAAGGCGCTGAAGGCTCTCCCAAAGGAGATCGCACTCCAATTTGCGACGGACCTGCAGAGGGTGCAAGATGGCAAGAGCCCCCTGTCGGATTTTAAACATTTAAAGGGTATCGGGCAGGGCGGGGTGATCGAATTAATCGAAAACGGCAGCCCGGCTTATCGGGCAGTCTACTGCGCCAAGTATGAGGACACGGTGTTCGTATTGCACGCATTCACCAAGACCACGAACGGGGTAGACAGGGCTGCGATGAAGACGGTGGAGGAGCGCTACAAGGCCATGATGGCCGAGGTGAACGCGCGAAAGAAGCAAAAGAAGAAGTGAGACAACTGAGGCCGCGTTAGGCGGCCTCTGTCATTTCCACATCACAGACGATTCTGTGATGTTCAAAAGATGGTTTGAAGCGAACGCCGAGGCGAGCCAGGTAGCCTATGAGCCGATCGGCCGAGAACAGATGAACCTTCCCCCGCATCAGCTCACTAACTCGTGGCTGTGGGATGCCTAGTGCTTCTGCTACATCTGCTTGCTTCCAACCGCGATCCTCGAAGAGATCGACGAGAGCGGAGATCAACGATGCGCGGAAGCTCAAGTCGGCGGCTTCATCCGTGTTGTCAACGAGTGACTCGAAGACGTTGTCGTAGACAAGCCGTTCCATATGAAGACCCCTTTATACAGGTTCCTGTATATAGGTCAAAATGACGGGACCGTCAAGCTCGTAAATCGCTTTTCGCCCCGCCTACGAAAAGCTGATGCTTCATCGCACGATTAGCTTCACGGTGCCGGCAAACATCAAATTCTGGGGTTGATGAGACGACTGGGGATGAGCTGGATCGGTGAGTTCAATCATCCCAATTTCGCCGAGGGGCCTCGGTTGCGCGACCACGTGCACTGCTATTATCAAACGGTATTGGCCCCCACGCATCCAAATCAACCTGCGAAGGCCATATCATGAAACAACAACCTATGATAGTAAAAGTGGCGTAATCTATCTTATGGAACTGAAATATATTGAGCCGCGTTTCGCGCTGCTCGCAATCTCGTTTCATTGGGAACCCCTGTTGGCGTCCGACAGTCAAATTTGCGATAAAAGTTCGAGGACCTTGCCTCGTTGAAGACATTCATCGCGGAGAAGTCGGAACTGTTTTGCTGGGCGCTCGTTAAATCCGCGGCGGGGGAACCAGAGATGACCAGGTCGAAATTTGAATGGCTTGCGCGGGCTGGATATAGCGCCCGAGGCATTGTGTTTTTGCTCGTTGCTGCGCTGGCAGTATTTTCGAGCTTCGGCGGCGGAAAGGCCGATACCAAATCGGCGCTCGACGCTGTCTTGGAACAGCCATTGGGCCGGGTGTGGCTTGGCTTGATAGGGCTCGGGCTACTCGGCTTCGTAGCATGGCGGCTTGCCCAGTCCATCGCAAACGCAGACAACCATGACCACAGTGTGAAAAGCTACCTGATCCGTGCCGCCCTTCTCGGGAGCGCCGTGACGTACTTGGGGTTGGCGATATACGCCTTTCAGGACGCACTTGGCTTTGGATCCGGTGGCGACGGCGGAGAAAAGGGCTTGGCAGCCTGGGTCATGTCGCAACCGTTTGGTCGATTCCTAGCTGGTGCGATTGGTCTCGGGTTTGTCATTGGTGGCGCCGTTACCGCGCTGAAAGGTATCACGAGGCGGTTTGAGCGATATCTCACGCTCGGTCAAAGCCGACCTCTGTTATTGGTTTGCATCTATGGGCTCGTTTCCCGTGGGGTCGTTTTCGTGATCGTCGGCATCTTCTTTTGCTATGCGGCCTTTACCGTCGATCCGGGCCAGGCAGGGAGCATAAGTGATGCCTTGACCTTCGTGAGACAGCTTCCGTTCGGAGCTGTTCTCTACCTCGTCGTGGCTATCGGCTTGGCTGCGTTCGGAATTTATAATTTGGTCGAGGCACGATATCGAACCGTGTCGACCCCAAATCTCTCGCAGGTACGGTCGGAGCTGCCACTATCTCACAACTGAGAAGCATTCGAGAAAAGTCATGTCAACCTTGATGTCCATGACGGCTTTGACTTCGGCGGCGCTGGTGCTCATGCGTCCAACCCGCGCTTCTGCAGCGAGCGCCTGCGCTTTGAATGCCGCTGCCTCGGTTTACGGGTGGTGGGAGTTTTTCATTTAGGGGGAGATCAAACTTGAGTGTCGCGATCACGCGCGAGGATTTCGATAGAAGCAAATTTTTTGCAGGGATCGCACGCGGTATTGCGGGAGCATTGCTTTTCGCGCTGCCCATGTTCATGACCATGGAAATGTGGGAGCTCGGCTTCTACATGGACCGCAGCCGCCTGTTTCTCTTGCTGATCGTCAATATTCCCCTTCTCGTTATTCTCTCGGACCGGATCGGATTTGAGCGGACGTCAACCTGGCGACAAGCGATCCGTGATGCAAGCATTGCCTATGGCCTTGGGGTTCTGGGCAGCGCACTTATCCTCTTCGCCATGGGGGTTCTGAAATACGACCAATCTCCGCACGAGATTATCGGAATGATCGCGATCCAGTCCATACCTGCCAGCATCGGCGCGATGCTAGGTCGGAGCCAGCTCGGCGGACAATCGGACGATGGCGACGATGCCAAGGAAGGCGATAGTGATGACCCAATCCACGAACGGGAAACGAGCTACGCCGGTGAACTATTCCTGATGGCGGTCGGCGCCCTGTTCCTCAACCTCAACGTCGCGCCCACAGAGGAAATGATCTTGCTCTCCTACAAGATGACGCCGTGGCATGCCTTGCTCATGATCGCCGCCTCGCTGGCAGTCATGCATGGGTTCGTTTACGCCCTTTCTTTCAAGGGGAGCCACGATCTCGCCGAGGGTACGCCAAGCTGGCACGCTTTCGTTCGCTTCACCCTGCCGGGCTACGTAATTGCCGGTCTGATCAGTGCCTATTGCCTCTGGACGTTCCATAGAACCGATGACATCGGGTCTACCCAAATCCTTATGGCCGTTGTCGTTCTGAGCTTTCCCGGTGCCATTGGCGCGGCAGCAGCTCGCCTGATCCTGTGAGGCACGATGACAAAAATCTCCAACGGCAAAAATCTGGAAGCAGGCGAACCGCATTGGATTGAATGGGTCACGGGTGTCGTCTCGGCCGTAATTGTCCTTGGCGTGATTGCTTGGATTGGCAAGGATGCATTGGTTGACCGTGACTCTTCGCCGAACCTGGTCGGGGTCGTGCTGCAAACCGAAAAACGCGGCGATGGTTTTCAAGTTCTCTTCGAAATCCGAAACGATTCAAGCGCGACCGCGTCGCAGGTAACCGTCCAGGGCGAGATACGAGAACAAGATTCGGTCCTTGAAAACGTTGAGACCGTCTTGGATTATGTCCCGGGACACTCGAAGGCCAAAGGTGGGCTGATATTCCAGCAAGACCCCGCCGGGAAGACGTTGACGGTCAGAGCGTCCTCATTTGATGAGCCATAGTCGAGTTGGGATTTCTTGCGAGACCAGCGCCTCCCCAACCGTGCCAGGCTGATTAGCTCAACGAAGATCGGATATATGCTTGGGAGACATTTTTATGACCGAGGATGCCACTGACCCGGTTGTCGTACAAGAGCTGCAGCTACAGCGAAGCAGCTGGGTGCCAAACAACCCGAAACTGTCAGTTCTAATCTATCGACGTGCGCTTTCAGCCGCAGCAGGCAGCAAGAGTTTCGAAGACCTGTTCGCGAGCAACGGATGGACCGGGATATGGCGGAATGGCATCTTCACCTACGACCATTATCATTCTGGTGCCCATGAGGTGCTTGGTATTGCCAGGGGCACGGCGAAGCTTTTGCTCGGCGGGCCAGAGGGCAAAGAAATCGATGTCGCAGCGGGCGATTGTCTGATCTTGCCAGCCGGGACCGGCCATCGGAACCTTGAGGCGAGTGCGGATTTTTCTGTGGTAGGAGGCTATCCGCCCGGACAGCATGCAGACATGCTGACATCAGCTCCGTCTGAAGAGCAACTTTTGACCATTGCCGAACTCTCGATCCCGAGCAGCGACCCTATCGAGGGCGCCGATGGATACTTGGTTCGCGCATGGCGCAGAGATTGATTGAGGTTCCTTGGGATGCCTGGTCAAACTGAAAATGCGAGGGCGCGCTCCATGCCACTAATCACGCAGCCGCCGTGTAGTCAGCACGCCGCGCGAGACCGTTCGGATAGTCGGCATTCCGACAAGAGCGTCGATTATTCCCGGAGTTCTATTGGTCAGGCCGTTCGTCCAAGGGTGGAAAGTGCGTCCTGAAGTCTGAGCGTCGCCAGAGCCTTGGTTGCCTCGTCCGAAGACCATCCCGCTTCCAGCGCCGCAGACAGAACCAGCGATTCCGTTTGAAGCTCGAGCTTCTCATAAAGCGGCTCGATGGCTTCGCGCGCCGTTACAACGTGCTGGTCCGGTGGGGTGATGGGTGTGGCGGCAACCGTAGGCATGAAATGCTCCTCCTATTGAACGCTAAGGTTCGAAACCCGTTAGGGGCATCCTTGTTCCATTCATATCGCCTTTTCGGTCTTCGAGCGGCGATGCGAAAGATGACTACGCCACATATGGCGAAATTTCCTCCATCGCAGGAACGCGCGAATGATGATCGCCGGCGGGATCTTCTTGTGGTCGCCGACAGTCCCCTGCTTGGTGATAGTTGCGTTCGGGTCGAGCAGAAACGCGACCAACGTACTTGCACTCTGCGCCTCTACTTCGAGCTTGTCACCCGATAAATGCAGCCCCTGCTCGCCTTCGGCGAACGGTCGCGTATCGACGACAACGAAACCGCTAAAGACATAGAAATAGAGGTCTCGGCCATGTTTCTGCGGGAATTCCACCCGTATGCCTGCGTCTAGCCGGATATCAAAGACGTCGATCGCACTGCGGACATAGAAGGGCGCGCCCTCTCCTTCGGGCCCGACCAGGTGTCGCCAGACGTTTGCCGCGGCAGCTGCCATCGGCCCGTGCTGGATCTTCGGCTCCAGATCGACCGCGTAAGGGCGAACGAGGATCTGCAGCATTCGCAAAGGTGGATCGGATGCCAGCGTCTCTTCGGAATGCCAAAAGCTTGCTCCGGCATTCATCACCATCAGATGGTCACGGTCGATAACCAACCGGCCGGCAGCCTTGTCGTCGTGACGCATGACGCCTTCCGGCACCCAGGAAATAATCTCGTCGTTCCTGTGCTCATGCATGGCGATCATGCGGCCAGGATCGAGGATGGATTCAACGACCATGGCGAGAGGGCCGTGGCCGTGATCAGTCGAATTGGGCTTCAACCACCCCGGCATGTTGAGGTGCGTGACGAAGCCTCCCATATCCCGCACCACGAATGTTCGTTCGCCCTTGAGCAGCATCGCAACCTCCATGCTTGCAAGGCAGTGATGAGCCCGGGCTACGACCGCGTCTGTTGTGATCAAGAACCAGGGCGCGCGTCGTCCCGCTTTACAAATCGATCACGATGTCGCCGTCAGGCTTCGAGCAGCAGATCAGCACATTGCCGTCCGCCGCCGCATCGATGGGGTCCGGGCGGTAGCGGACCCTTCCCTCGACAAGTCCGGTCTCGCAAGTATGACAGACGCCGGTGCGGCACGACCATCGCACTGGCACGTCGCAGGCCTCGGCCAACTCGAGCAAGCTCTGGAATGTCGGCTCCCAGCGCACATTGAGGCCGGTGCGGGCAAACGACACCAGTGGCCCGGAACCTGCAAGCCCTTTCGGCAAATGTGGTGGCCGGCGCGGCGAGGCAGCTATGCCCGGGGTCATCGCGGGACCCGCGCTGAACATCTCGGTGTGGATCCGGTTCGGCGCGATGCCCAAGGCTGCAAGGCCGGCGCTCAGATCGCTCATGAAGCTCGACGGCCCGCAGACATAGACGTCACAATCGCGCGGCAGGTTGAGCGACTTGAGCGCCTGCGCATTCAAATGGCCGCGAGCGTCGAAATCTATATCGGGCCGATCCTTGGGGTCGGGAGTGCTGTAGCAAACATGGCTGTGGTGGTGAGGAAGCCTCTTAAGCAGCCCGCGCGCCTCCTCGGCAAAGGGATGTTCGCGGCCGTTGCGGGTTCCATATAGCCACCAGACTTCCCGGGACGATGCTTCGGCGGCCAAAACATGAAGCATCGCGAGCACGGGCGTCACCCCGATCCCGGCGCTCAACAGAACAACCGGCGTATCGCCCGGTCGCAACGTGAAACTGCCGCGTGCCGCACTTGCCTGCACGATGTCGCCGACCCGCAATTCCTCGTCGATGTAACCGCTGGCAGCGCCATGGGCTTCCCGCTTGACGCTGACGCGGTAGTGCGTGCCGCCGGGCTCGCCCGACAGCGAATAGCTGCGCGTCAGCGCAGGCGCAGAAGCCGGGCCGAACCGCAGCACCACGAACTGCCCGGGGAGTGCTGCGGCAACAGGTTGGCCATCTGCCGGTTCGAGCACGAGGGAAACGACGCTACCGCTTTCGCGCACCTTGCGCGACACACGCAATGGGCGGAATCCGCGCCATGCCGGAGGCGGCCCGGACGCGGCTGCCAGCCCGGCATTCCCTGTCGTCGCGCCCTCCTTTCGCTCCTGCTTGAGCAGCGCCTCGAATGAACCGCGCCATCCTGCGCTTAGTGCCGGGATGCGCAGGGCGCGCTCCAACTGATCGTGAGGGTGACCCGGCATATAAAGCAGCGCGTTGATCTCGAAAACGCTCATGCCCTCCGGTCCGGACCCGACCTTGGTGATCTCGTCGCCGGCCTGCACTTCGCCTTCCTCCAGCACACGGAAATAGAAACCAGGTCGGCCGTGTTTGACGACCAGCGCGGCCATCTCCGGCTCCTCCATGCGTATGCCGAGCCGGTAACAGGTGACGCGCGGTTGCGTCACTTCGAACAGGGCGCCGCCGATGCGGTAACGGTCTCCTATGCATACCTCTACGTCCGGCAAGCCATCGACGGTGAAATTCTCGCCGAACTGCCCGTAGACGAAGTCGTCTCGGCGCAAGTGCTCCTGCCAGTACCCATAGGAATCGGTCTGATAGACAAAGACTGCGCGGCGTTCGCCGCCGTGGCCGGCCAGATCGCCTTGTCCATCGCCGTCAACGTTCAGGCGCCGCGCCATGCGCGGGCCGTCGACCGGCGTCTTCCAAATGGCAGTGTTGACGATCTTGCCTTGCCAGTTGATCTCGCGCGGCAGGCCCACATTGACCGAAAGCAAGCGTCCCATGACATTTCTCCCGAATGATGATCACCGCAATTTCGAGATCGACGAAGGACGGCTACAGCGTCAATCTCAGGTCGAGATAGTGTTCGGTCAATGTCGTCAAGGTGAAGGCTCTGTTGAGGCCGCTCGGATTTGGCAACAGCCAGACGTCTGCGCCGGCAAATACCTCAGGCTGCCGACCCCATTCAACAGCGGCTCGAAGACTGATCGCGGCGTATGCCGCCTTTCCGAGAAAGGCCAAGTTGGCTGGCGCAATCTTTCGTATCTTGTTTTCCAGAACGGGCGCGGCGCTGAGATAGTCCTGCTTCTTGAGCTCGCTTGCGCTTTTCGTAGGACGTGAAACCGCGGATGTCAGACCGCAGCCAAATTGCAGCAGCTCGCGCTCTTCATCCGCCCGCAGCAGACGCGGTGTAAATCCGGCTAGATGCAAGACCCGCCAAAAACGGTTGCTCGGGTTCGAGAAATTATGGCCGTCGCGAACCGCGGACAGAGCCGGATTCAATCCGCAGAAAACCACGGAAAGGCCAGGAGCGAGGATTTCCGACAATCCGGCTTTCGGCATTGTCGGGTCGCCTGTGCCATCGAGGTTCCCGGACATGGCATCATCTTGCATTATGGGACATCGCTCGAATTAAGTCTGTCAAATACACCAACCGCGCATCGATCGAAACGAGCTTCCTGAACACCATCAAGGAGAGGTTGGTCTAACAGACACGGTGTCAATCATCTTGCTGAAAATGCCGATGAATGGCCTTAGTGGCAATTTGAAAATCTGAGCCTAATCGATTCTTTGACAGGATCTGTAATGACCACCGAAGCACGTAGTTCGCATCCCATCTACTTCATTGGAGCTTTTGCCACGGGCGGGCTCCTGACTTTCATGGTGCACCTCAACGGCGAGTTGGCCCGTTATGCCAATCCTCTGTTCTCATCTTGGACCGCACACGGCACAGGCATCATCGCCGCTGTCCTTCTTCTCCTGATGGTCCAACGCCGGCGCACGCCGAGGGTAGAAAAAGCTCCCAGGGCACCTTGGTGGGCTTATCTCGGAGGGATATCCGGCGCTGCAACGGTCATTCTGACCTCGACCGCGGTCAACTCACCGCTCGGGCTCTCCGGCACCTTGGCTTTGGGTTTGGCAGGCCAGGTCGCCTTCAGCGTCGCGGCCGACAGTTGGGGACTGTTCGGTCTGCCAAAGCGGCGCCCAGACAGACGAGACATCGTAGCACTCGGCTTGGTCGTCACGGGGGCTGCACTCATTATATTGTTCGGGCGAGGTGCGGCGTGACCATATTCATTCTCCTGGCATGCCTGGGCGGTGTGCTCGTCGGCCTCAGTCGTCAGCTCAATGGACGGTTGAGCGTATCGACGACGCCGCTGATCGCATCCTTCTGGAACCATGCGATAGGCTTTGCCGCCCTCACCTGCCTCGGTCTTTTTGTGGGAGGTTTGCTTCCTGCGGGTGCGGCCGAGGCGCCTTGGTATGCCTATCTGGGTGGTCCCATCGGCGTCATCTTCGTGGCGGCGGGCAGCTGGGTCATTGCTCGAATAGGCGCGGTGAATTCGGCTCTGCTGATCATTGGTGGCCAGATGGTAACAGGGGTGGCATTTGATTATATCAGCGCCGTCCCAGCGTCATTTTGGGCGAACGCCGCCGGAATTGCTCTCATCGTCGGCGGAATGATGGTCAGCCGGGGACGACGCAAAGCCGGCGGTCCCCAATAGCCAAGCGGATGGCTTTCGACGCCATGGCCGACCGGGCAATTTGATCGACCGATCGCAGGCCAAGGGACGGATGGACGGCGGGGGATGCCTCCCCGCCCCGCAGCATCTTTTAGGCGCGGCCTTCTCAGGGCAGGATTAGCGGCTATGAACCGATGCAGGCATCACATCGTCAGGTATCGGGCACACATAGGCTTTGCCGCTGGTCTTTTCCCGCCACTCGGCCGTCGCGGCTGCCAGAAGGTCGGATGACGACATCAATGCGAGCCCCGTTGTCGCAAGCGTCTTGGCCGCATGCGCCATGGCTTTGTGCGCGGCCGGGCTTTTTCCCTGCGCGACGACCTGCCAGGTATGGGGATTGGTGCCGATCGCCCAGGCTGGTGCCCAGCATTGCGCGGTCGGCGTCACCCAGCTGACATTGCCGACATCGGTCGATCCGGCCCGGAAATGCGATTGTCCCTCGAAATCGCGCAGGCCGGTGTGCAGGGGCGCCGAGCCATCGACCTTGGCGTTGGAGAACACATCGCCCTTGATCTGATAGAGGCGGATGCTGCTCCTGATCGCTTCGGGTGTGAAGGTATCCTGGATTTTGCTCGCGAAGGCGATGTCGGCCTCGTCAAAGGCTATCGGCCCGAGGGCGACCATGTTCTCGTGCATCGCCGTTTCAAGTGTGATGTTGGGAAGAAGGTTCGTCGAGGCGGTGTCGAACACGATCTCGACCTCTGTTTCGGTCATCATCGCCGCACCTCGTGCAACCTTCTCGACCCGCCCGGCAAGCTCAAGCGCCTGCGGCATGTCAGGCGCCCTGATCAGATAGAGAACCTCGGCGCTGGCCTGCACCACATTGGCGGCCCTGCCGCCGGTGTCGGTGATCGCGTAGTGAACGCGACAATCCTGCGGCATGTGTTCACGCAGGAAATTGACGCCGACATTCATCAGTTCGACCGCATCGAGCGCCGAGCGGCCGAGATGGGCGCTGTTGGCCGCATGTGCTGCGACACCCCTGAAGCGATAGTAATATTCGAGAACGGCAAGATTGTTCGTCGAGCGAACACCGTTGAACGGAGCCGGATGCCAGGTCAGTGCGGCATCGACGTCATCGAACGCGCCGGCGCGAACCATGAAGGTCTTGCCGGAACCGCCCTCCTCTCCCGGGCAGCCATAATAGCGCACCGTCCCGGGCAGGTTGTTCTCCTTGAGGTGGCGGGCAAGCGCAACCGCCGCCATCAGCGATCCGACGCCAAGCAGATTGTGCCCGCAGCCGTGACCGGTTGCTCCCGCCGCCTCGGGAAGAGGCTCGGCTACGTCGGCGGTCTGGCTCATTCCGGCCAGGGCATCGAATTCTCCGAGGAAAGCAATCACCGGCTTGCCGCTGCCGGATTCGCCGATGAAGGCCGTTTCCATGCCTGCGACGCCGCGGCGCACGGCAAAGCCGTTTTCCTCGAGTGTCCTTGCCAGCAATTGCGACGAGCGCCGCTCCTCGAACTTCAACTCTGCGAAATCCCAGATGCTGTCGCTGAGGGCTGTATAGTCCGGCTTGATCTTTTCGATCGTCGCGGCAATGGAGCTGATCGCGTCAAGATTTATGGTATTCCTCGCTGTCTGCCCTGCCGCCACAGGGATGTGTTGCACCGGACCCGGCAGGACTGCCTGCCGGATCTCCTGTTGACTGTTGAGTGGGATGGTGGCGCCCGACCATCGGGCGCGGAGTTCAGGATCAGTTGTCGAGCGAAACTTCCCAAAGACGGGCATTCGATTGCCAGACGGGCTGGCCCTTCAGCTTCTTGGTCGCGCCCCAGACATCGACCATGTCATAGAGGAAGATGCCCGGCATTTCCTTGAGCATCAGCGTGTGAAACTCGTCGAAGATCGCTTGACGCTTCGTCTGGTCGGGTTCCGCATAGGCGGCCTTCATCAACTCGACGGCCTTTGGATCATCCCACATCAACGACGCATTCTTGTCCTTGTTGCCGACATAGAAGCCGTACATCAGCGCCGGATCGAGCCGCGGCGCGACCGATTGCGAGATGATCTGGTAGTTGCCGGACCGGCGGCGATCGACCTGCGTCGCATAGTCGAGCACCTCGATCTGCACATTGAGACCTGCCTGCTGCATCATGGCCTGCGCCATCACCGCGGCCGGGAAGCTTGGCACGTTGCTGCGCTTGTTGGCGATGATGGTAATCGGCTCGCCCTTATAGCCGGCCGTCGCTAGTTCTTTCTTCGCGGCCTCGACGTCGTAGGGCAGACGCTCCTTCTGGACATCGTCGAAATAGAGCGAGTCTTGCGAAACCATCGAACCGTTGGCTGCGCCGGTGCCATTGGAGGCGGCCTCGACGAGTTGGTCGAGATCGAGCGCCATTGCCATGGCGCGGCGCACGCCGGGATTGCTCAGAACCTTGTCGCGCGTCTGGATGTAGAAGAGGTTTTTGCCGTTGTTGCGCGCCACGATCAATTGCATCATGTCGCTCGTCTTGAATTCGGGAATGAGATCCGGCGAAATCTCCGCGGTATCGAGCACCCCGGACTGAAGGCCGGCCTTTACGGTCGAAGCATCGGGAATGACCATGAACTTGATGCCATCGACGAGAGGGCGTTTGGAGCCGACCATGCCGTCGGGCTTGCCGTCATTCTCTGGCGAGACATAATCGTCGAACTTGGCGAGATGGATATACTCGCCCTTTTTCCATTCATCCCATTTGAAGGGACCGGTGCCGATCGGCTTGACGAAATTTCCGTCTGCGCCGACCGATTCCGGGGAGATGATCCCGGTGTAACCGCATTCGGGGCGCGACATGAGGCCAAGGAAAACCGCGGATGGCTTTTCCAGCGTGATGGTGACGGTCGACGCATCGACTGCCTTGACCCCCGTAACATGCACGCTGCCGCTGCCGTCGAAGTCAGGAAGGCAGGTCCATTTCGTTTCGGGCTTGAGATAGCGGTTCCAGTTCCAAACGACGTCATCGGCGGTCAATGTCTTGCCGTTGTGGAATTTGACGTCGTCACGCAGTTTGAAGCTGTAGGTCAGCCCATCGGCCGAGACTTCGAAGCTCTTTGCCAGCAGCGGCTTGACCTCGCCGTTGTTGGCATAGCCGACGAGCCCTTCGACGATATGCAGGATGACGCCATCGGTATTGCCGTCGCGATTGACGCCCGGATTGTTGCTGCGCAGATCGGAACTTTGAGCCACGACGATGTCGCGGGCGTGGATCACGCCGGTCATCGCCATCAACATGGTGCCTGCAAGAAGAAGCTTGTGCATCGTTCTACCCTCTTTTTATGATCGTCAGGATTGGAATTCATCCCAGCAGGCGCGTGAAAGCCTGCCGATGGTTTCAAGCGCGACCGTGTAGCCGGGGGTGCCGTCCGGCATCTCCTGCGGCACGTCGTCGGTATAGGCGGCGATGATGTAGAAGGGGGAACCGTCGCGATAGACGATACCGGCATTCATGCGGCCGCGCTTTCCCGTGCCGCCCTTGTGGGCGACGAGCACACCGAAGGGCAGCCTGGAGGGAATGGCATAACGCAGGATCTGGTTCTTCAGGGTCTGAAGCGCATAGGCGCTGAGCGCCTGCGAGCAGCCGAGCCGGTCCGCGGCTTCCCGCGAATCCTGCGCATCCAGGATGGTCTGCAGCAGATAGACCTGATCCCGCGCCGTCGTCGTGGTGACGGCTTTCAATGAGTGATCGGGCGACAGCGCCAAGGGAGGGATGAGGAAGCGATGGTTGGTGCCCGTCATGCCGATCGACTTGCAATAGCTGTCGACCTCTTCGAGCGTCAGCCTTTCGAACACCATCTTGGTGCAGACATTGTCGCTCAGCACCATCATGCCGGTGATGGCATCGCGCAGCGATATGACGATACCGGGCGTCAGATAGCGGAACATCCCGCTCGCCACTTCCTCGGCGAATCGCTTTTCGTAGGTGATCCGTTCGTCCAGATCCAGGCGGCCTTCATGGGCGGCCTTCAAGGCTGCCATCATGATCGAGGTCTTTCGGGTGCTGGCGGAAGGGGTTTCCTCGTCCGCGCCTCTGCCGATCGTTTCACCTGTGCCAAGCGCACGCACCATGAAACGCGTGACGAAAGGTTGGGCATCGCAGATCGCGTTCAATCGCTCGCCGAGCTTTGCGGATTCAATCATCGTCGTCATGTCAGTTCTCCAGGCGCCATTTGAGGATCACGCCGCCCTGAGCATTGTGGTCCAGAGTGGGGATGGCCGAGAGAAGCCTTTGCGTATAGGCCTCCTTCGGGCGGTCGAAAACCGTATCGCGGTCGCCCTCCTCGATGATCCGGCCGTCCTGCATGACGACGACGCGATCGGCCACCTGTTCGACCACGCCGAGATCATGGCTGATGAACAGGCAGGAAAAGCCGTAGCGTTTTTGCAGATCGGACAGGAGTTCGAGCACCTGCGCCCTGACCGTCACGTCAAGCGCCGATACCGGTTCGTCGGCGATCAGGAATTTCGGCCGGCGCGCAATGGCGCGGGCAATCGCCACGCGCTGCCGCTGGCCGCCCGAAAGCTCATGCGGGTAGCGCCCGGCATAGTCGGACCCAAGACCGACTTCCTCCAGCGTCTCCAGGGCGCGCTTGCGCTTAGTCATGGCGTCGAGATCGGGAACGAGCCGCAGCGCTTCTTCCACGAGCGCGAGGATGGTCATGCGCGGATCGAGCGAGGAATAAGGATCTTGAAACACCATCTGGCAATTCAGCCGATAGTCCATCCAGTCGGCGTCGCGGCTGCGTCCCTTGAACCGGATATCGCCTTCGCTCTCGCGGACCAGTCCGGCAATGGTGCGGCCGAGCGTGGTCTTGCCGGAACCCGAACCGCCGACCAGCGCCACGACTTCGCCCTCGTGGATATCGATGCTGACGCCATGCAGCGCCCGTTTCGGCGTTGCCTTCTTCATCAGCGACCGCCGGCCCGGATAGTCGACGACGATATCGCGCGCAGAGACCATCGGCGCCCTGGTCTTGTCGATCGTCCGCGTCTCTCCGCGAAACGGCAGGGAGGAAAGCAGTTTCTTCGTATAGGCACGCTGCGGTGCGTCGAGCAGATCGGCGGTGCGTCCTTCTTCGACGATCACGCCCTTTTCCATCACGACGATGCGGTTCGTGTAGCGGGCAACCATCGGCAGATCGTGACTGATCAGCAGCACGGCGGTGCCTTCCGCCTGCGTCAGCTCCACCATCAATTCCATGACATCGCGCTGGATCACGGCATCGAGCGCGGTCGTCGGCTCGTCGGCGATCAAGAGCGCCGGTTTCAGCAGCATCACCGATGCCAGCATGATGCGCTGGCGCATGCCGCCTGAGAATTCATGCGGATAGGACGTGAGCGCCCCGGCGGGGTCGCGGATCCCGACCCGGTTCAGCATGTCGAGGATCCGGCTGCGTCGTTCCTCCTTCGAAAGTTTCGTATGCAGCTGCAACCCTTCTTCGAGTTGGCGGCCGACGGTCATCGAGGGATTGAGCGAGGTCATCGGCTCCTGGAAGACGACACCGATTTCCGCACCACGCAATTGGCGCAATTGCGCGCCGTTCATGGAAAGCACGTCGCGTCCCTTGTAGGCAATGGAGCCGCCGATCACCTTGATGGGTGCCGGCAGCAGCGAGATCAGGGCGCGTGTTGCCAGCGTCTTGCCCGATCCGCTTTCTCCGACGATGCCGAAGATTTCGCCCGGCGCGATGTCGAAGCTGACGTCCTTGACGACCTGCACACCGGTCCCAGTGACCTGAAGCGACAGGTTGCGGACATTCAAAAGCGTTCTATTGGTCATTTCAGCCCCCTCATCCGCGGATCAAGCTTGTCCCGTAGAGCGTCGCCCAGAAGATTGATGCCGAGAAGCGTCAGGGCGATCGCCAGGCCCGGGAAGAGACCCAGCCAGACAGCCTGTTCGATGAATGGTCGGCCCGCAGCCAGCATGTTGCCCCAGGTTGGCGCCGGTGGCGGGACGCCGAGACCGAGAAAGCTGAGCGCGCTTTCCGAAAGGATCGCCCAACCGAACATCGAGGTCGCCAGCACGGTGATCGGCGCGATGCAATTGGGGAGGATATGGCGGAACATGGTGTAGAGCTCGCCATTGCCCATCACCTTGGAGGCCTCGATGAATTCCCGCTCGCGCAGCGACAGGACGGCACCCCGGACAACGCGGGCCATGGAGGGAGAATAGGCAATGCCCAGCGCGAAGATGATGCCATATTGGTTGGCGCCGAAGACGGCGAGCAATCCAAGCGCCAGAAGGATGCCGGGAAAGGCGAGAAGCGCATTGTTGACGGCCATGATAGCGGCATCGATCCAACCGCGGGCATAGCCGCTGACGAGACCGATCAGAGTGCCGCAGACCGTCGCGAATGTGACCGTCAAGGTGCCGATCCAGACGCTCGCCCGGGCGCCGACGATCAGGCGGCTGAGCACGTCGCGGCCGAATTCGTCGGTTCCGAGCCAGTGGGCGCTGCTTGGTGCCGCCAGCCGTGCGGTGAAGCCGAGCTTCATCGGATCGTAGGGGGTCCAGAAGAGGCCGATCGCAGCGGAGATGAGCAATGCGGCAATCAGAATGCTGCCGATGAAGCCGTTGAAGGTGACGTTTTTCATTCGGCGACTACCCGCGGATCGAACAGGGGATAGAGCAGGTCGACGACCAAATTGACCAGCACATAGGAAAGCGAGACGAACAGCAGACACCCCTGGATCACGGGGTAATCGCGGGCAAAAATACTGTCGACCATCAGTCGCCCGAGCCCCGGTATGGTGAAGACAGTTTCGATGACGGCAATGCCGCCGAGCAGATTGCCGAGGATCAGACCGATGACTGTCCAGGTCGGGCCGAAGGCATTCTTGAAGGCGTGCCGCCAGAGGACGGCGCTCTCGGAAAGCCCCTTGGCCCGGGCGTGGGTGATATAGTCGAGACGCAGCACTTCCAGCGTCGAGGCGCGTGCCATGCGGATCAACACACCCATCTCGTGAATGACCAGGGTCATGATCGGCAGCACGAGGTAAAGCAGGCCGCCGGTGAGATTACTGCCGATCGAGACATAGCCGAGGACCGGTAGCCAGCTGAGTTTCAGGCCGAAGAAAAGCAGGAGCAGGAGGCCGAGCCAGAATGTCGGGATCGACAGCAGGATCGTGGCCGTGCCGACGAGCGCCAGGTCCGTCAGACTGTTCTGCCGCCAGGCGGCGATGACACCGGCCGGCACGGCGATGAGGCTCGCCAGAAGGACGGCGATGACGACGACTTCGGCGCTGACCAGAAAACGTGATGCAACGAGCGGCAGAACCGGCTCGTCATTGACGATCGAGCGGCCGAAATCACCCTGGACGACATTGGCGGTCCAGATCAGGAACTGTTCCGGCAGCGATTTGTCGAGGCCGAGTTCGGAGCGCATCGCCGCGATCTGACCCGGCTCAGCCATATCACCCAGCATCAATGCCGCCGGATCGCCGGGTATGAAGCGGATCAGCGTGAAGACCGTCACCGAAACGAGGACGATCGTCGGCAATGCCATCAACAGGCGGTTTAGAACGAATTTCAGCATTTTTGTTCCCCGCGATTGGCGACGGATAGTGCCCGGCGCCATCGGTTTCGTTGCCGCAGACTATGATCGAATGAGGAAATATCCGCAATATTATGCGATTCTGTCATAAGTCTATGCGGAATACGACCGCAACCAAAGCGGCTGCGCTGGAATAGGAATGCAGGCTAAATATTTAATTTCAAATGTCTTTTTGCGATAGCTTGATCTGTCGCTTTAAGGCGTCGCTGAGAGCATGGGCGGCAATCGAGAGTGGCGTTCCGACCGCCCTCGCCAATCCGAACTCCTGGGTCGCGCGTGGCACGAAAGGACGGTGCACCACCGGCAGGTGGCGATAGAGATTCGCATAAAAGCTGCTGATGATCGTGACCCCAAGGCCATGCGCGACATAGGAACAGGCGGAACTGTTGGTATGCGTCTCGATCTTGACGATCTGCTTGATGCCGGCCCGCCGGAAGGTCTGGTCGAGCGCCATGCGGTTCGGCCGTTGGCGGCCGATCAGAATGAGGGGCACGTCGCGCAAATTTCTGACCGTGATTTCCTCCAGTTTCGCTAGAGGATGATCCTTCGGAACGACGCAGACGCTTTCGCCGGTTGCGACCCGCTCGACCTCGATGCCCGGTCCGCTCTCGCCCTCCATGCGAAGAAAGCCGAAATCGATCACCCTCTGCTCGACGAGCTTGTTGATCGCGGTCGTCGTCTCGAAGAAGGTTTCGATCCGCACACCGGGGAAATCGCTGAAGTAATCGGCCAGCATTGCCGGCGCGAAATGCTCCCACATGCTGCTCGGCAAGCCGACGCGGACGATCTCCGGGCCGGCAGCGCCGCTTCTCAAGTCCTCCGCGTGGCCCGACATCCGATCGACTGCGAGCAAGATGTTCTCGGCATCGCGGGCGAGAAGCAGGGCCTCGGGGGTGGGGATGAGACGGCCTTTGTCGCGCACGAAAAGCGACATCGAAAGGTCCGCCTCGAGCTGCTGGAGAAGGCGGCTGACGCCGGACTGACTGAGGCCCATCGTCTTTGCCGTGGCAATCGTCGACCCTGTCGCCAAAAGCGTGCGCAGGACTTCCAGTTGCTTGATATTCATGCGTTTGCGACCCCCCGGTACGGTTCAGGCGCCGTCATCATACCCAGTCCGAAATGCTTTGAAGGAAGAGGCTGGCGGCCTTGGGCATCGGAAATTTCTCTCCGCTGATCAGCGCGTAAGCAACCGGCAGTTCCGGTTCGAGCGGAATGAACTGCAGCGGCAGCGTCGCATATTCGCGGGCGATGATCTCGCCGACCAGTGCAATGCCGAGCCCCTGTGCAGCCAGCGCGCAGGCACTCGCCACCGAATGCGCCTCGAGCAGGGGGCGTTGACGGATGCCGGATTTGTAGAACAATGCCTCAAGCTCATGGCGAACCGGTCGCTCCCTGTTCAGCATGATCAGATCCTGCCCCTTCAGGTCGCCGACCGACAATTGGCGGCTGCCGGCCTTGGGATGATCGTTGTGCAGGGCGCAAATGACCCGCGACGACAGGATCTTCTCCTGTTTCAATCCCGGGCTCATCAGCGGCAGACGCGCGAAGCCGAGATCGACCTCGCCGTCAGCCACCATCCGTTCAATTGCCAGATAGCTGCCGGATGCGACTTCGACGCGCATCGGTCCATTCGCTGCGAGAAAGTTCTTCACCAGCTTCGGAATGCGCGTCGAGGAAAGACTGGAGGGAAAGGCGAGCCGCAGCATGATCTCGCGCGATCGACCGCTCTCGAGTTCCATCGCCGCCGTTTTCAAGGCGCGTAGCCGGTCGGAAATGGCCCGGATTTCCGGGCCGAGCTGCAGGCCCTCGCGGGTTGGTTGAAGCCGGTTCTTTTCCCGGTCGAAAAGCCGGACGCCGAGATAGTCTTCCAGTTGCTGCAACAGGCGACTGGCGTTCGATTGCGAGATCCCAAGCTCGACGGAAGCGGCGATCGTCGAGCCCGTCGCGGCGATCGCGTCATAGGCCTCGATATGCTTCAGGCTGATCGCCGCACTCGTGTGTCGCGCCATTCTATCTCCAACGTCGATAGCCCTACCCGCAAACCGCATAAGATTGCGGAGCTGCGGAAAGTTGAACATTTTCCGCTGAGAACCAAACTCACGGAAAGACTTTCGTCAATGGCCACCATTCTCCGGAAGATCGCGGAACAGCTCCTGTCGCGAACGACGTTCTCAAACCTCGCGATGGACCGGGCAAGAGATGCTGCGGTGGACACCATCGGCTGCATGATTGCAGGCAGGGGCGATGACAGCGTTGCCGCACTCACCCGTGCCTTCGACGGGGAAATCGCCGGAGGCGGGCAAGCGCGGCTCGTCACCGGCGGCTCCGCCTCGCCCTCTTTGGCCGCACTCATCAACGCAACGGCGGCGCATGCGCTCGATTTCGATGACAATTTCCATCCGGCAAGGGCGCATGCTTCCGCGGTTCTGGTGCCGGCGCTGCTGGCCGTTCTGACGCGCGGCAAGGCCACCAGCGGAAGACGGTTTCTCGAGGCCTACCTGGCCGGGCTGGAAGCGCAAGCGGCGGTTGGCTTTGGCGTCAATCCCTCCCACTACAACAGGGGCTGGCACGCAACGGCGACGGTCGGCAGCATCGGGGCCGCGGCTGGCGTAGCACGGCTTCTCGGCGCCGACGAAAACGGCTTAGTCGCGGCGATGAGCCTGGCGACGAGCTTTGCCTGCGGCCCGAAAGGGCAATTCGGCACGACCGCCAAACCGCTTCACGCCGGCATTGCCGCGCGCAATGCCGTGGACGCGGCGCGAATGGCGCTGGCGGGCATGAGCGGGCGGCCGGATATCCTCGAACGGCCGCAAGGCTTCCTCGATCTTTTCGGCGGCGATGACGCCAAGGGCTGGGACGGCCTGACATTCGAGGCGGAGCACATCATCGAAAGCCGGGGCGTGGTGACCAAGCGCCATCCCTGCTGCGCCTCCACTCATCGCGCCATCGACGCGCTTCTGGATCTGAAGCAGGAGCATGGGCTTTTGGCGGACGACATTGCCAGGATCGAGACGAAAGTCGGCATATCCGCTGCCCGTAACCTCGCCTATCCCGAGCCCACCGACGAGATGCAGGCACGCTTCTCGATGCAATATTGCCTGGCGACAGCTTTCCTCAGAGGCTCCCTTAGCCTTTCGGACTTTACACGGCAGGAGATTGGGCGAGCGGAAATCCGGGAATTCATGCCGCGCATCGACATGCAGTCCTATTCGGCTGATGAGGAAAAAGGCGTGGAGCGCCTCCCGCATGTCGTCACTGTGACGATGCGCGACGGGCGCATTTTGAACAAGTCCCGCTTGCATGCGAAGGGATCGCTCGAAGCGCCGATGAGCGTCCAGGAACGCGAAGTCAAATTCATGGACTGCTTGCGCTGGGGAAATCGGAGTGTGTCCGGCGCCGCTTTCCTGCGGCTTCGCGGGCTTGCCGATTTGGAAAACCTGTCCGGCGACGATCCCTTCTGGAGCCTGATCACAGGCCGTCAGTCGCCTTGACAAGCCGCGGGACGGAAAAGCGGCGGGGAATGGCTCCCCGCCGCGGCTCGTTCAAGTCCGGTTTCTCAGGCGAGGTATTTCGTAAACCAGTCGACCGTTCGCTGCCAGGCGAGCTTGGCTGCCGCCTCATCGTAGCGGGGCGTGGAATCATTGTGAAAGCCGTGGTTGACGTCAGGATAGACGTAGGCCTCGAATGTTTTTCCCGATGACTTCAGCGCAGCTTCGTAGGCCGGCCAGCCCTCGTTGATGCCCTTGTCCAGTCCGGCATAATGGAGAAGCAACGGGGCCTTGATCTTCGGCACGTCTTCGGCGCGCGGCTGCCTGCCGTAGAAGGGCACGGCTGCGGCAAGCTCCGGATAGGCGACCGCCGCAGCGTTGGCAACGCCGCCGCCATAGCAGAAGCCGGTGATACCGACCTTGCCGGTGGTGAGATCGCTGTGCATCAAAAATTCGACCGCCGCGAAGAAGTCGTTCATCAGCTTCTCCGGGTCGACCTTCTGCTGCAGTTCCCGTCCCTTTTCGTCGTTGCCGGGATAGCCTCCGACCGAGGTGAGGCCATCCGGCGCAAGTGCAATGAAACCTGCCTTCGCCACGCGACGCGCCACATCCTCGATATAGGGGTTCAGGCCCCTATTCTCGTGAACGACCACCACGGCCGCGACTTTGCCGGTCGCGTTTTTAGGGCGGACGAGATAGCCACGGACATCGCCATTTCCCTTTGGCGAGGGATAGGTGATGTATTCGGCTGAGATATCGGGATCGGTGAACTCGACCTGGGTCGCCAGCGCATAGTCAGGGCTCAGCGATGAAAGAATGGCAGCTGCGGTCAGTCCGCCGACAGCGAATTTGCCGGCCCGGTCGAGAAACTCGCGCTTGGTAATTCTCCCGTGCGCGTAATAATCGTAGAGTTCGAGAAGTTCCTGAGGGAAATCCTTGGCTGTCATACGTGTCATGATGGCTCCTCCTTGCCTCCGGGTTGTCGCGCCCATCCTACACACGTAAACTCGCGGCTCTTTTCAACATTTCGCGAGTTCCGCGTGAGCTTTGCCGGGGCGATCGCTGGCTGTGCCAACAGTCGCTGAATTCGCTGCCCCGGCGTTAAGTGATGCGCACACGTCCCTTGTGGAATCTGCGTCCGGCCGGTGACAGCCAGCAATCGACCGCCGGCTATCGATCTATGAAAATTAATTTCATGCTTGCGCTTCGATGCCCGTTTTCTATTGACGCCCCCCGATTTTTGTCCCAACTTAAAGAAAATAAATTACTAAATGGGAACTTGATCGGCATGAAAGTGGGAATCATCGGGCTAGGATTCCGGCTCGGCTATCTCGGCTATGTTTTCAAGGCAATCGATAGCAGCTTCGACATTGTCGGCTATGTGGATCCGGAACCCGCCGGACTTCCGGGATTGACGGAAAAGGGAATTTCGGTCGGCAAGGCCTATGGTTCGCCGGAGGAGCTCCTTGCCTCTGAAAAGCTCGATCTGCTGATGATCGGCTCCCCCAACCACCTGCATCTCGACCATATCAGGCTCGGACTTCAAGCCGGTCTCAAGGTCTTCTGCGAAAAGCCGATCGTCACGACGATCGCCGAAAGCATCGAACTTGCCCATCTGATGGCAAAATTCGGACATGAGCGACTGATGGTCGGTCTCGTCTTGCGCTATTCTCCTCTTTATAAGGATCTTCGCGCCATCCAGGCCGAGGGCAAGCTTGGTCAGATCGTGTCGATCGAGGCTTCCGAACATATCGAGCCTTATCACGGCGCCTTCTTCATGCGCGACTGGCGCCGCTATGAGCGCTATTCCGGCAGCTTCATGCTGGAGAAATGCTGCCACGACCTCGATCTTTATAATGGCGTCGCCGGCGCACGGCCGGAGCGCGTCGCAAGTTTCGGCGGCCGCAAGAGCTTCATTCCGGCAAACGACCCGGCGCGCGAGGGCATCAACGACCTCGAGCTCTTCCACCGCAAGCCGAGCGGATGGATGGGATCGGACAAGGTGTTCGACAGCGATGCCGATATCATCGACTATCAGGTCGCGATCGTCGAATATGCCAATGGCGTCGGCATGAACTTTCACACCAATCTCAATGTGCCCGACCAATTCCGCCGTTTTGCCATCATGGGTTCGCGCGGCATGGCCGAAGGCGATTTCGTTCGCGGCTATCTCGACGTTCACGAACAGCTGACCGGCAACAAGGTGCTCGAAAACAAATATGCCGCCACCGAGCTCTCTCAGCACTACGGCGCCGATGAGCAGATGGCGAGCGACCTGCTTGAAAGCGTGCGCACCGGGCTCGAACTTCCTGTTTCCACCCTGAATGCGCTCGAAGCCGGCATCCTCGCCTTGGCGATGGACGAAGCGAGGATGAAGAAAGCGGTCGTCGATCTCAGACCCATCTGGGACCGCTTCGACGAAGCCCTTCACGCGAGAGCGGCTTGAGGAGGGCGGCAAGATGAGTGTTCAAAGAAGCACCTTCATCTTCGCTTGCGTCCTTCTTCTTCCGGCTGTGCTCTATGTCCTGGCGATCGTCGCCTATCCGCTGGTCGATACCTTCATTCTCTCCTTCACCGACGCGTCCCTCAGGAAGACCACCAATTGGGTCGGCTGGGCCAACTACGAGAAGATCTTCAACGAGCGGTTTGCCGAAGTCATCATCCGCACCTTCATCTGGACCTTCTTCTCGGTCGCCCTGAAAATGGTGATCGGCACCTTCGGTGCGACCATGCTGAATGCCGCGGTCCCCGGCCGCTCATTGTTCCGGCTTTTGACCATGCCGCCATGGATCGTGCCGATGGCCATCGGCATCTTTATGTGGGGCTGGATGTATAATGGCCAGTTCGGGATGATATCGGGCATGCTGCAGCGCTTCGGTCTCGTCGACGGCCCCGTCGCCTTCCTCGCCTATGGAAACACCGCCTTCTGGGCAACGATCATCACCGACGTATGGATCGGCGTGCCGCTGGTGACGATCTACTTCCTGGCGGCGATCCAATCCATTCCGAAGGATCTCTACGAGGCCGCCTGGACCGACGGCGCCGGCCGCTGGTACCGCTTCCGCCGCATCACGCTGCCGCTGATGGTGCCGGCGATCATCACCATGTCGATGCTGTCGCTGATCGCCACCTTCAACTCGTTCGACATCATCTGGATCCTGACGCAGGGCGGACCGAGCGGCGAGACGACGACGATGATCATCGATACCTATCAGACCGCGATCGGCTCGAAGAAATACGGTGAAGGTGCAGCGCGCGCCGTTTTGATCTGCATCTTCCTGTCGCTGTTCTGCTTCGCCTATTTCCGCGTCACCCGCCGCCTCAACCCGGAGAAGCGCGCATGAGCAATGCAGCCATGATCGACCGTTACCGTTGGTGGGAAATCATCCTGATCTATTGCGGCATCGCGCTGTTTCTTTTCTTCGTGCTGTCGCCCTTCGTCGAAGGTTTCCTGGTTTCGCTGAAGCCGCTCAGCCAGCTTTCTCTTCGCCCTACCGTTTCTGGCCGGAGAACGGCTCGTTTGAAGCCTATCGGACGATGTGGATCAGCGTGCCGGGCTTCGGACGTTATATCTTCAACTCGTTCTTCATCTCGATCATCGTCACGCTGATCGTGCTCTGCCTCGTCATTCCGGCGGCTTATGCCTTTGCGAAGTTCGAATTCAGGGGCATGGGCATTCTGCTCGGCGCCTTCCTGACGGTAAACATGTTCTCCGGCGCCGTGCTGTTGATCCCGCTCTTCCGGCTGATGCGCAGCATCGGCGTGCTCAACACCTATCTCGCCATGATCGTGCCGGGCGTCGCCTTCCTGATCCCCTCGGCGATCTGGCTGCTGCGAACCTACATGATCCGTATTCCGCAGGAACTCAACGAAGCGGCCTACATGGATGGCGCCAGCCACTTCTACACGCTGCGCCGGGTCATCCTGCCCATTGCGATGCCGGGGATCATCGTCGTCGCCATCACCACCTTCATCGGCGCCTACGCCCAGCAATTCATCTTCGCGCTGACGTTCAACTCGAAGACCGAATACATGCCCTTGCCGGTGGGGCTCTTTGCTTACTTCGGCAAGCAGGAGGTCATCTGGAACGAACTGATGGCGGCTTCCTTCGTCGGTATTGCGCCGGCGATGGTCGTCATCTTCTTCCTTCAGCGCTACCTTGTCGGCGGGCTGACCGCCGGTGCGGTGAAACAATAAGACCAAAAAACGAGTGAACAGCTAACACAAGAATGGGAGTCACGACGTGAGCATATCAATCAAGACAGGCCTTATGGCGCTCGCCCTGCTCGGTTCGACGGCACTGACGGCCGTCACTGCCCAGGCCGCCGACAAGGAAATCAGCTGGATCTATTGCGGCGACACGATCGACCCGGTCCACACCAAATACATCAAGCAGTGGGAAGAAAAGAACACGGGCTGGAAGATTGCCCCTGAGGTCGTCGGATGGGCACAGTGCCAGGACAAGGCAACGACGCTCGCTGCCGCCGGTACGCCGGTGGCGATGGCCTATGTCGGCTCGCGCACGCTGAAGGAATTCGCGCAGAACGACCTTATCGTTCCTGTGCCGATGACGGACGACGAGAAGAAGACCTACTATCCGAACATCGTCAACACCGTGACCTTCGAGGGCTCACAGTGGGGCGTTCCGATCGCCTTCTCTACCAAGGCGCTCTATTGGAACAAGGATCTCTTCAAGCAGGCCGGCCTCGATCCCGAGACGCCGCCGAAGACCTGGGCTGAAGAAATCGAGATGGCAAAGACCATCAAGGAAAAGACCGGCATTCCGGGCTTCGGTCTCTCCGCCAAGACCTTCGACAACACGATGCACCAGTTCATGCATTGGGTTTACACCAACAACGGCACGGTGATCGATGCCGACGGCAAAGTTACGCTCGACAGCCCGCAGATACTCGCCGCGCTAAAGGCCTACAAGGATATCGTCCCCTACTCCGAAGAAGGCCCGACGGCCTACGAGCAGAACGAAGTCCGCGCCATCTTCCTCGACGGCAAGGTGGCGATGATCCAGGCAGGATCGGGTGCAGCCGACCGCCTGAAGGCGACGAAGATCAGCTGGGGCATCACGACGCTGCCGCTCGGTCCCGACGCCAAGGGCCCCGGCACGCTGCTGATCACCGACAGCCTGGCGATCTTCAAGGGTTCGGGGGTCGAGGACAAGGCGACGGAATTCGCCAAGTTCATCACCTCGCCCGATGTGCAGTCCGAATACGAATTGCAGGGCGGCGCCGGCCTCACCCCGCTGCGGCCGTCTGCAAAGGTCGATGAATTCGTCGCCAAGGATCCCCATTGGAAGCCGCTCATCGACGGCATCAGCTACGGTGGTCCCGAGCCGCTCTTCACCGACTACAAGGGCTTCCAGAACTCGATGATCGAGATGGTACAGTCCGTGGTGACGGGCAAGGCCGAGCCGGAGGCTGCTCTCAAGAAGGCTGCCGGCGAAGTCGAGGCGTTCAAGTAAGCCCATTGGGCTCTTCGGGATCGCGGGAGACCATCCGCGATCCCTTCTCTGATGATCGAATGTGCGACGGCCGCCAGCGGAGACAGATTTTTGGGACAGCTCCTTCTCAACAAAGTTCAGAAGTTCTATGGCGACTACGAAGTTCTGAAGGGCGTGCAGCTCGATGTGAAGAACGGCGAGTTCGTCGTCTTCGTCGGTCCGTCCGGCTGCGGCAAATCCACCTTGCTGCGCATGATCGCCGGTCTCGACGCGACGAGCGCGGGCGACATCGTCATCGATGGTATCAGGGTCAATGATCTGCCGCCGGTCAAGCGCGGCATTGCCATGGTGTTCCAGTCCTACGCGCTTTATCCGCACATGACTGTTTTCGAGAACATCGCTTTCCCGCTTCGCGTCGAAAGGATGGAGGAGGAAAAGCTCAAGGCCAAGGTGGAAAACGCGGCGCGCATCCTTCACCTCGAACAGCGGCTGCAGCAGAAACCCGGCATGTTATCCGGCGGCCAGCGCCAACGCGTCGCGATCGGCCGCGCGATCGTGCGCGAACCGAAGATATTCCTGTTCGACGAGCCGCTGTCCAACCTCGACGCAGCACTTCGCGCCGACATGCGCATCGAGCTTGCCAAGCTGCATAGGCAGTTGAAGGCGACGATGATCTATGTGACGCACGACCAGGTCGAGGCCATGACGATGGCCGATCGTATCGTCGTGCTGGATTCCGGCGATATCTCCCAGACGGGGGCGCCGCTGGAGCTCTATCACAAGCCCGCAAATCAGTTTGTCGCCGGCTTCATCGGCAATCCGAAAATGAATTTTCTGCCCGTAATCTGCAAGGGCGTCAGCGCCAATGGTGTCGAAGTTGATTATCAGGGTCAGACAGCCGTTCTGCCCGTGACGCCGCGTGACGGTATGGTCGGCAAGGCTTTGACGCTCGGCATCCGGCCGGAACATATCCAGCTTGGCGGCGGCGATATCGTCTTTACCGTGACGCCGACGGTCATCGAGCGCCTTGGAGCAAATACGGTCGCTTACGCTTCGCTCAATGGAGAGTCCGAGAATTTCTGTGCCATGCTGCCAGGAAGCGTCGGCATCCGTGCGGACGCGCCGGTTGCAACCGGCATCAATGCCGCAGATTGCCATCTCTTCGACGAGGCGGGCATAGCCTTTGAGCGGCGGGTTGAACTGACCGAAATCGATATGAACGTGATCAACCCGACGGCGGCGTGAACCGGCGGCCAGGTCGGCGTTTTTCCTACCGGGGGCGGCACCGGATAGGGGCTAAACGACGCCCTAAGCAATTTTGGCTGCTCGCCGGTAGGGTTCGGGGTGATTTTCACCCCACGAACGTCGTTGGACAATCTCCTGCAGATGGCAGAGGCCGGCCTATTTGAAGTCATGCAAGACTCGGGCTGATTGACGCGTTTTGTGGAGCGTCTGAAGAAGCCGGGCACTGCGATCCAGACCGCCGTTCTCGCACAGCGCATATCCGTTGATCAAGTCCTCGAACGCGTCGGGATTGTGCCCACCCGCTGTCACATCTCCGGCAGGCCGGCCTTTCGGAAGCCGTCAACAAAGTGGTCTCGTACAGATGCATCGCGCAGCGGCTGGGAGCTGAGCCAATGGCCGATCGTGAAATGAGGGTGGGCGATCAGGAACAATTCTGCTTCTCGCCGCGCCTCCTCACGGTGGCCCAACTGCACAAGCGTAGCAGCCAGGAATTTGCGTGAGTTGGTACGATACGTGTCTTTCCTGCGGAGCGTAGCGGCTGCCGCCTCATAGTCATGCGCGGCGTATTGCGCCTGCCCAAGATGACAAAGATACCAGCAGGCTGGGTAGGGATTGAGCCGCAGAGCTTTTTCAATCTGCGCCAGTCCGTCGGCAACCCTGCCGTCCAGCACGGACATGTCCGACATGGCGGCCCAGGTGTCGGCGTGGTTGGGGTCCAGCTCCAGGGCCTTGGCGAAGGCGGCCTCCGATTCCTCCCATCGCCGCTCATAAGCCAAAATGGTCCCCAGAACGTAACGGCAGCCGGCATCGTTGGGATCCAGGTCGACCGCCTTCTGCGCGAACGTCGCCGCCATCCGACGATTAGGATCTTCGGGCTCGCCGAAATGAGTCCAGGCAAGCCAACGGTTATAGGCGAGCAGACCGAGCGCCTCGGCATATGATGGCTCGAGCTCAACCGCGCGTTGGAGCAGCATATAGGCCTCACGCTCAGTTTGCGGCGACTCTTCCGTCAGGAGGCGGGCGCGCACACACAGATCGTACGCCTCAAAGTTCTTCGGCCGATTGCGCGGCGTCGGGATGGTCAGCCGGCCGACGAGGGCTTCAACAATCTTGGCGTTAACTTCATCCTGTAGTTCGAAAACATCTTCCACCGTCCTGTCAAACCGGTCGGCCCACAAGTGCTGGCCGGCAAGCGTGTCGACCAATTGGGCATTGATGCGGACACGGCCCATTGCGCGTCTGGCGCTCCCCTCGAGGACATAGCGGACGCCGAGTTCCTGGGCGACCAGCCGTACGTCGACCGGTTTGCCCTTGTAGACGTACACGGAATTGCGCGCGATGACGAACAGACCAGCCGTACGGGAAAGGTCGGTGATCAGGTCTTCAGTCAAGCCGTCGACGAAAGGCGCGTCCGCATCATCCCCACTCATATTCGTGAACGGCAATACAGCAATCGAGGGACATTCGGGCAGCGGCAATATGCTCTGCAGCGCATCCGGCCAATGCCACACGTGGACCGGGCGAGTCAGGTTCTTCAGGTAGCGTTCGCCTGCATCAAAGAACCGGTCGCTAATCTTGCCGACGATCTCGCCGTGAACATTGGCTGAAATGCAGATACCTCCCGGTGCGGCCTGCGTCTGGAGGCGCGCCGCGACATTGACGTCGTCGCCGAGGACGTCTGAACCGTCGTCAATGACATCTCCCAGATTGACGCCTACACGCAAAAGCAGGCGCCGGTCTCCGGAAGCTTCAACAGCAGTGGTGGCCCGTTGCATTTCCAACGCTGCTGCGACCGCGTCCACTGCGCTACCGAATTCGATTAGGAACCCGTCGCCCATGACCTTGAAGATGCGACCGTGGTTGCGCATCACAGCCGGCTCGATAACGCCGGAACGGAGTTCCCTGAGGGTCGCCAGCGTTGCGACCTCATCAGCCTCCATCAGGCGTGAGTATCCCACCACATCGGCAACGACGATGGCGGCAAGGCGACGCTGAATAGATTGATCCGTCATGTGAGGACAAGCCTAACGACCGAATTAGCAAGTTATTGTTCAACCGCGGGTGAGTCAACAAGTGGTAAAGAGGTGATGCCCAGGCGATCTCCACCTCCATCGAGCCGTCATCCTTCTTTGTGACCGACGGCGTCGAGGTGGACGACACGGAAATGAGTATCCACGGAAAGCGGACGGTTCTTGAACGTCTGGTGATGGGCGGCGAGCGGGGGCCTCGGCGGAAGTGCCCAGTTCTGTCCCGGGGAGCCCGAACTGCAACTGCGCTAAGTCTGCATTTCTGGCTAACTCTCCAGATGCGGCCAGTCTCCTTCCGGCCCCAAATCGGTCACTCACTCAATCTCGCCAAATGTCAGCTCTTGGCGGATTGTGTTGAAAAACTCGGCTTGCTGGCGCCGTAGTGGCGTGATTCAATCGTCGCATTGATTTGCGGAGAATTGAGCAATGATGGGATGTCAGGCGGTTCCGGCGCAGCTCTTCTACGACTTCTGCCTTGATGAACACGTCCCTGCGGACCACTTGCTGCGCGGGATCGACTGCCATCTCGACCTCGACAGCGTGCGAGTACAATTGAAGCCTTTCTACAGCAATACGGGCCGTCCTTCGATTGATCCTGAACTGATGATGCGGATGCTGATCATCGGTTACTGCATGGGCATCCGCTCGGAACGGCGGCTTTGCGAGGAGGTCCACCTCAACCTTGCCTATCGCTGGTTCTGCCGCCTTGGGCTGGATGGCAAGGTGCCGGACCATTCCAGCTTCTCGAAGAACCGTCATGGCCGGTTCCGGCAAAGCGATATCCTGCGGCATATGTTCGAGACGGTGGTGGAGCGCTGTCTGGCGCAGGGACTGGTCGGCGCGGAAGGCTTTGCCGTCGATGCCAGCTTGATCGCGGCGGACGCCAACAAGCAGCGCTCAGTGCCTGGCGCGGAATGGGAAGTTAAAGAGGATGCCGGTCGATCGGTGCAGGAATATCTGGCGGTCCTCGATGACGCGGCTTTTGGTGCTGCGTCACCGGTGAGGCCGAAGTTCATCTCGCCTTCCGATCCGGCAGCTCAATGGACTGGTGCCCACAAAGGGCATGCCTTCTTCGCCTATGCCACCAATTATCTGATTGATACCGATCATGGCGTCATTCTTGATGTGGAGGCGACGCGTGCCATCCGCCAAGCGGAGGTCGGAGCATCCCGCACGATGATCGATAGGACAGAGAACCGCTTCGGCTTGAGGCCAGGCTATCTCGCTGCTGACAGTGCTTATGGTTCCGCCGACAATCTGGCTTGGCTGGTCAAGGAAAAGACGATCGCGCCGCACATTCCTGTCTTCGACAAATCGAACCGGACCGACGGGACCTTCTCGCGCTCGGACTTTACCTGGGACAGTGCGAATGATCGCTACATATGCCCGGCGGCCAAGGAGCTGAAGCAGTTCCACCGAACCTATGCAACGCCCAGATCGGGGATCACGAGCGAAGGGACACGGCTCTATCGCGCCAGCAAGAAGGACTGCGACGGCTGTGAACTCAAACAGCTTTGCTGTCCAAATGCGGTTGCACGCAAGGTACCGCGTGATCTCAACGAAGATGCCCGCGATGTCGCCCGAGCGATTGCTGCCACGCCAGAATATGAGCAGTCCCGGCATCGTCGCAAGAAGGTCGAGATGCTCTTTGCACACTTGAAACGCATTCTCCGGATGGCCCGTTTGAGGCTGCGAGGTCCGTGCGGGGCGCGAGACGAATTCCTGCTTGCCGCAACCGCTCAAAACCTCAGGAGGCTGGCCAAACTCAGACCACAAAGGTCGCTGCACGGCGTTATCGCCGCATAAGGCGGCATAAATCGAAACCTTGCGCACAGGCGCAGGGCAGATAACCGATAACTCCCTGCCCAAAAGGCCCAAAAGGCCCAAACGGCGGGCTAAGCGGCTAATCCATCGAGTTTTTCAACGATATCGGCGCAACCAGGTCATCCCTTGCGCGCACGTCTCGCAACATCGGCTACTGTATTTTGCTGATACCGAGATCGCGAGCGATCCACCGATAACCGCAGCCTTCGGCAATCGGTATCATTTCGCTCCAACCGGAACCGCCCCCTACCAGACGAGACCGCGGGCCGCGACCTGCTCGACGCGGGTGACGACGCCGCCCCGATGGAAGACCATGGTGTCGAACAGGTTCGACACGACGCAGGTGTGGTTCGGGATGATGAACAGCTTCTGGCCGATCTGCGGCCGGGGGCCGGTACAATTCGACAGGTCGATCACGCCGTGTTCTTCCGAGAGGCTGCTGATCCGCGCCTCGGGATAGCCGACCACCAGGCCGTAATCGCTAAAACCCTGAAGATCCGATGTCAGAGCCTTCGACCCGGCATCGATGACGGCGCGGTCGGCGTTTGGCCGTGACACGACGGTCGCCAGCACGTGCATGGCGCAATTGTCCTCGGTGCAATGGCCCATGCGCACCATCTGGCGATCGTTGTAGATATAGGTGCCGGCGCGGTGTTCCGTGGCCGAGGTGACGAGATGCGCCTCGAAGAGGCTTGGCGTTCCGCCATTGCTGACGATCGGGCAGGTTATGCCTTCGGCTTTCAGCTGTGCCAGCGTTTCGGCAATGAAGGCTTCGACGGCGGCGGCCGATTGCGGTTTCGGATAGGTCACGATGCCGCCGAAGGTGAGGCCGTCGGAAGCGGCGATGCGCTTGGCGAGCGAGGCCGCCTCATCTGGTGTCTGCACGCCGCAACGACCGCCGCCGGTATCGCATTCGACCAGCACGTTCAGCGGCTTGTGGCCGGACAAATGTGCCGCTAGCCCGTCGACCGTCACTTCACTGTCGGCGACGACCTTGAGGGCCGAAATCTTCTCGTTCAACTTGGCCAGGCGCTCGAGTTTCTGCGGTCCGAGGATATTGAAGGTGATGAGGATGTCCTCGAAGCCGGCTTCGGCAAAGACTTCGGCTTCCGTCACCTTCTGGCAATTGATGCCCTTGGCGCCGGCGGCAACCTGCGCGACGGCGAGAGCCGGGATCTTGTGCGTCTTGATATGCGGGCGGAAGTTCAGCCCGTGCTGATCCATATAGGATTGAACGCGGCCTATGTTTGCAGCCAGCCTGTCTTCGTCGATAACAGGACGCGGCGTCGAGAGATCGGCGATCCTGTCGCCTGCCTTGGCGACGACGGCAAACCTGTTGTCATGCATCTAGGCGGCTCCGCGTTCTGGTCCGTGTGGATCGGCGACGATCGGCCATATGGTCTTCGGTGCCCGCTTGTACGGCGTCGTTGCCGGATTATTGGGATAGGGCGTTCCGGCGGAGCAGTAAAGGATCTCCGCCGCGATCTTCGAGAAGGACGCGAAGAAGTGGTTGGTGGATTTGATCACCAGGATCTTCTGCCGGGCGGGATTAATGCCCATCACCGAAAAAAGGCTCGGATCGAAGCTTTGAGCGCGCGTCGAATTGAGGATGATATCGATGCCGCCAAGCACGATATGTGCGGCATCGCCGAAAGGTGCGAGGCTCTCGCCGAAGTGCATCTCGGCATTCTTCACGAGCTTGACGATCTTGACGGTGCCGTCGATGGGATTGCCGGTGCCGGGCGCCGACTTGGCGCCGAAGCGCAGTGGAATTTCCGCCCCCTCGCCTGCCGCAAAACAAATCTGGACGGCCACCGGATCCCAGATGGTGCCGATCGCAGCACTGGTGACGCCGCGGGCGATCAGCTCCCCGAGGATAACCGTCGCGTCCCCTGCCGTGCCGCCACCCGGATTATCCCAGACATCGGCGATGACAACAGGCCATGCGGTGGCAGTCATCGCGCGTGAGACAGCTTCCTTCTCGTCGATCTGCGGGACCATGAAGGTGCCGCGCTTCGAAAATAGCTCAAGGCCGAGTTCGCGGGCCAACGCCGCGCCCTTCTCCGGCTTATTATCCGTCACGACAAGCAGCTTCGTTCCCATTTCGGGAACGTCGCCGACCATGAAGCCGTGGATCACCGAGATCGACAGGACGTCCGGATCATCCTTCTCGATCTGCATGATCTTGTCGACGAAGGAACGCATGGGCTCGCGCGATGTCGGGAAGACGTCGATCATCTTGCAGTCGAACACCGACATATCAGGCTTGATCCGGCCCTCGAGCGTCGCGACCGCAATGCGCCAGAGGTCCTCGGCGCGGTCGACGAAGTCCGTGTGCGGAAACTCTTTGAAATAGACGGCCAAATCGAGAGCGGCGACACGTTTTGCAGTGAGATGGCTGTGCGGATCGAGCTCGGCGCAGATGAGGACATCAGGCCCGACGATCTCGCGGATGCGCGACAGAAGATCGCCTTCGGTATCCTCGTATCCGGCGGCCACCATGGCGCCGTGCAAGCCCATGACGACAGCGTCGACAGGCATTGCTGCGCGGAGTTGGTCTATGATTTCGTCACGCAATTCCTCGTAGGTTGTCCGGTTGACGAGGCCTGCGGGGTCGGCCCAGGTGGCAGTTCCCTCAATCAGTTCCCAACCCTTTTCTCGGGTGACGCGCCTTCCGACGGTGATCGGCGCAGTGCAAAGCGTCGGTGTTTCGGGATGCTGGCCGGGCGGAGCATAAAGAGAGGCTTCGAATGCGCGACGATCCACGCAGATCGGGGAAAAGGTGTTGGTCTCGGTCGCCAGTGCTGCGGTGAAAATGCGCAAGAAAGTGGCCTTCGTGTTGTCGGCCCCCGCGTCAACCCATCGGGTTCGGCAGGTAGCCGGTGAAACCTGAGATCTTCCAGCGTCCTTGGTGAAGCCTGCAGTAATAGAGCGTCTGCCATTGCAGGACGTCCCGGGAATCGTCGCTCTTGGTAATGCCGCCGTCGAATTTCTTGCGAACAAGCGCCATGTCGCCCTCGATTTCGATATCCTCAAGCGTCGTCGTGGTGAAGATCGCCATGCGCGCGTCTTCTGCGAAACTCTGCTCGGCGAAATCCTTTGCCTGCCTCAGCCATTCCTGGCGATAGGCCGACAGCGTCGGAAATGCGAGACGCCACCTGTCGGGGTTGACCTGCTTCTGGGCATCGATACCGATGAAGCCCTCCTCCACGAAGTCATGCTCCACCATCGACCAATCGGCGGCCAGAAACGCATCGATATCGCGCGGAACGAGCATTTCCCAGATGGCATGCCGGGCGCTGTCTGACGGGAAAGGATTCTGGAAAGGATCGCGCATATCAGCCCCGGATTGAAATTCTTTTCATAAATAGTGTTTTTCACTGGTCAAATTCTGCTTTCTATGGTCACTTGTCAACTTATCAAGAAAATAATTTGCAAGGACTTCAGCATGCCGATCAAGCGCTATGGCACTGTTCAAACGGGCGCCGGCGGCAAGGCGCTGCCTTTCGCACGTGCGGTCGAAGCCGACGGATGGCTATATGTTTCCGGCCAGGTTGCGATGGAAGATGGCGAAATCATCGACGGCAACATCATTGCTCAGACCCACAAGACGATTGCCAATGTCCTTTCGATCCTCGATGAGGCCGGATATGGCGTCGAGGACGTCGTGCGCGTCGGCGTCTGGCTCGATGATCCGCGCGATTTCTGGACCTTCAATAAAATCTATCAGGAGTATTTCGGCGAACACCCGCCGGCACGCGCCTGTGTGCAATCGTCGATGATGGTTGATTGCAAGGTTGAGATCGACTGCGTGGCCTATAAGAAGAGGGATGGATAGAGAACCATCGGGGGGACGGGCTTGGATATCTTTTCAACGCTGCAGGAAGACAAGGGTCGGCTCTCTCCCTCCGAGAGCCGCATTGCGGAGATCATCGTCAACGACTTCGAATTTGCCGTGAATGCCTCGATCATCGAGCTGGCGGAACGGGCGAAGGTATCGCCGCCAACCGTCACACGCTTTTGCCGGCGGCTTGGTTGCGAGAGCTTTTCCGACTTCAAGGTGCAGCTTGCCCGCACCGCCCATATCGGCGTTCGCTACCTGAAACCGGAATCGAAAAGCACCGATCCGGCCGATGTCGCCCAGGATATCATCACCAAAGCCCAGAACGCGCTCTTTCTCCTGCATCGGTCGCTCGATCTTGCCGCGATCGAAGCCGCCGTATCGCATATCGCCAAGGCCGATATGATCTATGCGTTCGGGTCGGGCGGCAATTCATCGATGATCGCCGACGAGCTCCAGAACCGGCTCTTTCGTCTCGGGCTTCGCATCACGGCAAGTTCCGACCACAGCATGCAGCTGATGATGGCTGCCGCGGCAAGGCCCGGCGACGTGTTGATCGGCTCGTCCTTCTCAGGGCGCAATATGGAGCTGGTGCGCGCCTTCGAGCTTGCCCGCCAGACCAAGGTGAAGACGATCGCGCTCACCCAGACGGACAGCCCGGTTGCCAAGGCCGCCGAAATCGTCGTGCCGATCGACCTTCCCGAGGGCCACAATATCTATCGCCCGACCTCGACGCGCATCGCCTACATCGCGACGATCGATATCTTGTCGAGCCTGGTCGCTTATGCCGTTCAGCCGAAGGCAACGACCACGCTTCGGCGTATCAAGCAGCAGCTTGTCATTCACCGTGACGGCGACGACCGGCAATTGCTTGGAGATTGAAGTTCATGAACGGGAGCGACGGAAAATGACGCAGTCGATAGCCATCGTTACCGGCGCTGCAGGCGATATCGGCGCGGCGATCGCCGCACGGCTCGCCGATGACCACGACGTCGTGTTGCTCGCCGATATCGATGCGGAGGCCGCGGCTGCCGTGGCATTGAAGCTCGGGCCGGACAATCGCTTCGTCGCAGTCCAATGTGATGTAACCAGCGAGACGAGCATTGCGGAATTGGCAAGACGCGCCGCCGACGTCGGCGTGTGTCGAACCCTGGTCAACAATGCGGGTGCTGCCCGCGCGACCAGCCTGCACGACACGACGCCCGAGATCTGGCGGGCGGACAATGCGCTCAATCTCGAAGCGGCATTCTTATGTTTCCGCGCGTTCGAGCCCATGCTGACGATTTCGAAGGGTTCCGTCGTCAATATTGCCTCGGTCAATGGCTTGCATGTCTTCGGGCACCCTGCCTATAGCGTCGCCAAGGCAGGCCTTTTGCATTTCACCCGGCTGGTTGCGGTGGAATACGGCAAGTTCGGCATCCGGTCCAACGCCGTCGCACCGGGGACGGTAAAGACGCAGGCCTGGGAAGCGCGCGCGGCAGCCAATCCGAATGTTTTCGAGGAAGCACGCCGCTGGTATCCGCTGCAGCGCGTCGTCGATCCGAAAGATGTTGCCAATGCGGTGGCCTTCCTTGCCGGTCCCCTGGCCGCAGCCATCACCGGCGTCTGCCTGCCTGTCGATTGCGGCCTCACGGCAGGCCAGGCCGAGCTCGCGCGGACCTTCTCGCAATCGGAACATTACTGAAACCTAGAGGAAGACGAGAGGAGCAGGTTGTGAAGCCGGCTTACTTCTGATCGATCACCGCATGAGCCGACTTTTCCCTGACGTCTTCCGCAATCCGGCGATCCGCGCCAGCATGATCGCCATTTTCACCTTCGGCATGGCGGGAGCGATGACCGCACCCTACCGTTCGATCATCGGCATCCGCGAATTGGGGCTGAGCGACGGCCTCTATTCCTTCCTGAGTTTCGTCTCGGCGGCGGTGAATGTCGTCATCAGCATCCTGCTCGGCAATCTCGCCGACCGGCTTGGTGAATACCGTTCGACGATGATCTGCGCCTGCCTGTTCGGCATCGTCGGCTACGGCGTGGTCTACGCCTTTCCCAGCGCCGCCGTCTTCGTCATCAGCGGGTTGCTGCCCCTGCCGATCTACGGGGCGCTGAACTCGCTGCTGTTTGCCAATGCGCGCGCGGCTATGCACGGCATGAACCGAAGCGACATGGTGACGGCCAACTCCGGCGTGCGCGCCATGATCTCGCTGTCGTGGGTGCTGATCCCAGGGATAACCGGCCTGCTGCTGTCTGGCGCATCGAGCATGCTGCCGGCCTACCTCTTTGCCAGCATCTCATGTCTGTTGTGCCAGGGGATCATCGTCTTCGCCTTGCCGAAGCGAGCGGCAACGGAAATGGCAGCAGTTCATCATCTCACTTACCTCGGCGCGCTTGGCCAAGTGGTTTCTCCGCGGATTTCGGCGCATATTTGCGGGGTCGCGCTGATCACCAGTACGCTGCATCTGAATGACGCCCTGCTGCCATTGATCGCCACTGGTGCTGCGCATGGCAAGCTGAGCGACGTCGGCATTCTCGTCGGCATGGTCGCATTGCTGGAAGTCGTCTTCATCATCGTCTGGTCGCGGATCGCGCGGAAGACCGGACAGATGACGGCGCTTGCCGCCGGTACCATCATCTATGCCGTCTTCCTCAGTCTGCTCGGCTTTGCCTCCGAGCCGTGGCACCTCTATGCGCTCACCTTGCTTGCCGGCATCGGAGCGTCGGCGATCATCACCATTCCGATCACCTATCTGCAGGATCTGATCGCCGACCGGCCGGGCCTCGGCAGCGCACTGATCTCCGTCAATATCTTTGCCAGTGCCGGGATCGGCGCGCTGGTCTTTGCCGCCGGCACCTATGTGACCGGCTATTCGGGAACCGCAATCCTCAGCACTGTCACCGGATTGGCGGGGATAGCGATCATCGGCCTCCTGCATAGAGGCAAAGCCCGCTAGTCGACACCATTGGCAAATGGGACCAGACGAAGAATGCGGCTTTCATCGGTGTTCGTCTTGTGACAAGGGTGACGCACCATTTCCTTTGAAGGCGACATGAAGGCGATCTCCGGCACGAATCTCGAGCAGGCCAAGTCTCACAACCGGCGTGTGGTGATCGAGGCTGTCCGCACGAACGGTCCCTTGTCGCGCGCGGCGATCGCCCGGATGACGGCGCTGACTGCCCAGACCGTGTCGAATATCGTCGAGGAACTGGAGAGGTCGCACCTTCTCGTCCCATCCCAGGCACAGAAGCTATCGCGCGGCCAGCCGATCATCCCCTACTCCATCAATCCGCGCGGCGCTTATTCGATCGGTCTCGAACTTGGCCGCCAGCGCGCCAGCGGGGTTCTGACGGATCTCTCCGGCGCTGTCTGCGCGCGCATCGAGCGCCACGTCGAACATCCCGATCCGCAACGGGCCATGCCGGCGCTCCAAGCAATAGTCGAGGATCTTCAGCAGGCCTTCGCATTCGACCGGAACCGGCTGCTGGGCGTCGGGATGGCCCTGCCCGGCCGTTATGCCGATGGCGGCACCACGTCGCTCAGTCCGCTGAACCTGCCCGGCTGGCAGGATTTTCCTGTCGGGCATGAGCTGGAACAGCGGATAAAAGTGCCGGTGCTGGTCGAGAACGATGCGACGGCAGCAGCGATCGGCGAGCGTCTTCATGGTGTCGCCCGCGGTTTGGGCAGCTTCGTCTATCTGTTTCTTGCGGGCGGCGGCGGCATCGGCGCCGGAATGTTCCTCGACGGCCACCTCTACAAGGGCAGCCGCAACAATGCCGGCGAGATCGGCCATATCATCGTCGAACCGCATGGCAAGCTCTGCAGCTGTGGCAAGCGCGGCTGTCTGGATCGCTACGTCTCGCCGGCCGTTGCATACGAATTCATGGGCATTGCCAATGCCGAGGAGCTGTCGCCCGACGATCTCGATGCGCTGATCGCCAAGGGTGGCGAAGGCCTCGATGCCTGGCTGGAGCAAGCCGTCCAGCCGCTGCGACAGACCGTCGATTTTCTGGAGCTTGCCTTCGATCCGCAGACCATCGTGCTCGGCGGCAGCATATCGACCTCGCTGATGCTTCGGCTTGCAGAGCGGCTGGAGCCGCTGCACACCCCCATCGATCCCAACCAGAAGCGGGCGGTCCCTCGGGTGATGATCGGCATGACCGGCAAGGATACGGCAATCCTCGGCGCCGCCGCCCTGCCGATCTTTTCCGAAACCAATCCGCGCTTCGACGTCCTGCAAAAGCCGCTCGGTTAGCTACCTCCGCCCCGGAGATTGCCGAGGCCGGCCCCTCCTCCGCCTGCTGGCAGCCTCGCATCTGACTGCGGGCGACGGGCTGGAGGTGGCGCAAAGATGACCACGTTGCCGAGAAGCGTCAGCGCCAGGCCGAACAGGCCCAGACCGCTCCAGTGGTAGCCCTCGAAAACCGTCGACAACGACAGGGCGACGATCGGGAACAGGACGGTGGCATAGGCGGCGCGCGAGGAGCCGGTGCGCGACACCAGCATGAGGTAGGTGGTGAAGCCGATCACCGATCCGATTGCCGCAAGATAGAGCATGGCGGCAAGATAGGTGATGTTAGGCGGTGCCACGATCGGCGTTCGCGTCACGGCAATCAGAAAGAGCAGGATAATCGCGCCATAGGTCATGCCCCAGGTGTTGGCGGTCAGCGGTGAGATTCCGACCGCGCTGTTTCGACGCGATGCCATATTGCCCAGCGAGAAGAACAGGGTGCCAAGCGCTGCGAGTCCGATCCCTTTCAACGTGGCCATATCGAAATCGACGACAACGTCCTGTCCGAAAAGAAGCAGAAGCCCGGTTGCTCCGAGCGCGGCTGCGAGAAGCGTGCGGCCGGTAATGCGGTCGCCGAAGAAGAGGCGCGCATTGACGGCGTTGTAGATCGTTGCGAGCGAGAAGATCACCGAGATCAGCCCGGACGGGATAGAGGCGGCGGCGTTGTAGAAACAGATGAAATTGAGGCTGAACAGGCAGAGCGCTTGCGCAAGGATGAAAGGTTGATCGCGCAAGGCAGGCAGCTTGAGCCGCCGCATGACAACCAGGATGGCGACGAGGATAGCTGCTGCAACCGCAAATCTGTAGAAGACCGAGACCAAGACCGGCACGGGACCGACCTGCATCGCAATGGCGATCCAGGTCGTGCCCCATATCAGGACGGTGGCGATGAAAAGAGCGGCATTTGCCATGGCGTGATCCTCGTTTTCCCGACCAATAGGCGAACCGTGAGCAGGCCTCTTGCAGATTCTTGCTACGAAATCGATTTGCCCGGACTTCCGGCTCGCCATACTGGTCGTCCGCCGGTATTGTTCGCGCGGCATGATCAGGTGTGGGGAAGAATTGGTGAGATATAGTCACCCCTCGGTTTTCAGGTTTCTATCCGCATCTCCCACTGCGCAGATGTCACAGTCCATCGATCTGGGGTTCGGGCGATCAGCTGCCATCTGGAGCAATGCACACGACAGGATGAGCTATCAGCGGCCGAACGATCATACGTTCAGCCTTTATCTGAGAGGCGGCGCCGGAACGCGTCGTCTGGATGGCAGCCCCGCCGCTCGCGGCCGTCCGGGAGTGCTGTGCATCATGCCACAGGAGCACTCTTCCGAATGGGAAATCACCGATTTCTCCCAATTCGTCCATCTGTATGTTCCCGACGACCAGATGCGCCGGATGTTTGCCGAGACGTTTGACCGCGATGCTCGGCTCATGGCTCTTCCCGAATTAACCTTCGCAGATGCGCCCGTCTTGGCGCACACGCTTCGGCAGATGACGAAAGCGATGGTGACGGGCGGTCATCTGCTGGCTGAGGAAGCGATGACGCAGGCGATCAACGATTTCTTCGTTGATCCGCGTTATGGAGGGATGCGTCCCTGCGCGATCAGCGGCGGGCTCGCTCCTCACGTGCGGCGCCGGAGTCTGGAGTATATCGAGGCCCATCTCGGTGAGACGATCCGCTTGCAGGATCTGGCGACGATCGGGCAGCTCAGCGCCTTTCATTTTCAGCGGATGTTCCGGGCAAGCTATGGTGTGTCCCCGCATGGCTGGGTGGCTCACCGGCGTATCGAGCGCGCCAAATCGATGTTATCAGGCATGGACCCGATCGCACAGATCGCTTCGGCCTGCGGCTTCAGCAGCCAGAGCCACATGACGCGGGCATTCAAGTCGGGCACAGGTGTTACACCCTCAGCCTACCGGCAACGACCGTGAAGCCGCTTCGCTCGAGCGCACTTTTCTTTTCCGAAATCAATCCGCGCTTCGACGTCCTGCAAAAGCCGCTCGGCTAACCGAGCGCTCTTCGGCCTTCCCAAACCTCACTTCACCGCGATGACGACCTTTCCCTTGACGCGTCCGGTTTCCACATAATCCACCGCCTCGTTGGTCTTCTCGAACGGGAAGGCCCGGTCGATGACGGGGCGGATGGCGCCTGCCTCGATGAGCGCGGTGATCTTGCCGAGTTGCGCGCCGTTTGCCGTCATGAAGAGGAAGGAATAGCCGATCCCCCGGCGTTTCGATTTCCGCCGGATGCCGAAGCTCAAGAAGCGCATGACCTGCTGCAGCAGAAAGCCGAAACCGTTTTGCCGGGCGAAATCGGGATCGGGCGGACCTGATATCGAGATCAGCTTGCCGCCGGGCTTCAGGACGGCGAGCGATTTCTCCAGCGTCTCCTTGTCGAGGCTGTTCAGCACCACGTCATAGCCCTTCAGCACCTTTTCGAAGTCGTCCTTCCTGTAATCGACCACCACATCGGCGCCGAGGCTTTTCACCAGATCGATATTTGCCGTGCTCACGGTCGTCGCCACATGGGCGCCGAGATGTTTGGCAAGCTGGATGGCGATGGTGCCGACGCCGCCGGAGCCCGCATGGATCAGCACCCTTTGGCCCTTCTGCAGCTTGGCGCGCTCGACCAGCGCCTGCCATGCGGTCAGTGCCACAAGCGGAATGGATGCGGCTTCTTCCATGCTGAGATTGGCGGGTTTCAGCGCAACATCGGCAGCGTCGATGGCGATATACTCGGCGAAGGTGCCGATGCGATCCTTGCCGGGACGCGCATAGACCGCGTCGCCGGGTTTGAATTGCCGGACATTGGCGCCCACCCGGACCACGACACCAGCGACATCATTGCCGAGAACCAAGGGAAGCCGGTAAGGCAGGATCAGCTTGAACTCTCCGTCCCGTATCTTGGCATCCAGCGGGTTCACGCTAGCGGCATGGATCTCGACCATGACGTCATTCTCGCGCAGCTGCGGTTCAGGGCTCTGGCCGAGCCTGAGGGCGCCGCCTTTCTTGTAGTGATCGATCAGGAATGCTTTCATAACGGCGAACTTTCGTTTTTGTGATGAGCCGACAATGCGGCAAGCCAGGATCAATCGGGAAGTTTGTTGAATTTCCGGAGGTTCTTGTCGACGAAGGACTCGGGCAAGAAGCGGCGGATGAAACGGATCTGTCCTGCGGCCTTTCCGGCTGTGTAGCGTCTCCTGGGCGAGGCTGCATTGGCAGCCCGGATGACGGTTGCGGCGACCACCTCGGGCGCATCGCCTTTTGAGACGATCTCGCGCATCAGCCTCTCCGCGTCGGCGCGCACCGCATCATAGACGGCAAGCGGCCGGTCGGGGCGCGTGATGTTCTCCTCGAAGGAGGTCCGGGTGACACCCGGTTCGACGAGCACGACGCGGATGCCCTGTGTGCGCACTTCATGGTCGAGGGATTCCGAATAGCCTTCGATCGCGTGTTTGGTCGCTGCGTAAAGCGCGTTGAAGGGCGCCGGGATCAGCCCAAGGATCGAGCTCAGGTTGATGATCCGGCCGCTACGCTGCCGCCGCATCACTGGCAGCACTGCATTGGTCATGCGCATCGTGCCGAAGACGTTGACGTCGAACACGGCTTTGGCCTGCTCCGTCGTCGACTCCTCGGCGCCGCCGAGCAGGCCGATCCCGGCATTGTTGACCAGCAGATCGATCCGTCCCGTGCGCTTCAGAACCTCATCGACGACGCTCTGCACCGATTGATCGTCGATGACGTCGCAAACCAGCATGGTGATGCCGTCGGCGGTGTCGGCCATCGGCTTTCGGCTGGTGCCGAACACCTTGTAGCCGTCGCGTAGCAAGGCCTTCGCCGTTACCAGCCCGATGCCGGAAGAAGCCCCTGTGACCAGGGCAATGCCGCGTTCTCTTTTGCTCATCGACGTCTGCCTTCGTTTTGTCGTGGAATATCCATGCGCATTCTGTTACTATCAAATTGATAGCAAGTCACTACTAAAAAGATATCGACATGAAGAATCTTTCGAACCAGCCCTGCCTGATCGCCCGTAGCCTGGCACTCGTCGGCGATGCGTGGAGCATGTTGATCATGCGCGACGCCCATGCGGGGCTGACCCGCTTCGATGAATTTCGCAAAAGCCTCGGCATCGTCCCGACAATGCTGACGGGGCGGCTGTCATCGCTGACCGAGGAAGGATTGCTGGAAAAGCGTCGCTATTCCGAGCGTCCGCCGCGCGATGAATATGTGCTGACCGAAGCCGGCCGCGACTTTCTGCCGGTGCTGTTTGCGATCGGCGCCTGGGGCCGCAAGCATCGCAGCGGCGGTGCAGTCACCCGTTTCTTTGACGCTGCAACCGGAACGGAGATCGATCCCCTCACAATCGACCGCGCGACCGGCGCGGAGATTGGAACCCGTCCTATTCGTATCGCCGCACCCGAATGCGAGCTGCCCGCGGCAGATGGGGCGGCACCTGACAACGCCCTTTGAAAGCGATGTCAGTATCCTTGCCATCACCGCCTCCGGCAATGGCAAGGGTGATCCTTAAATCAAAACCGGCGGCCCAAACGGAGCGCTACGACTGTTGCAGCCCGTAGAGCAGCGGCATCAGTCCTGCGAGCGCCCTGAAGCGCTCCCACGACTTGGATGACGGCTTCGTCCAGCCCGTTTCGGCAAGTGCGGAAAGGCGGGGGAAGACGAGGCGGTCGAAAACGGCCCGATCCGTCATCGGCTCGGACCAGATGCAGGCCTGGATGCCGAGGAGTTTCTGTTTCTGGCTCGCCGTCCAGCCGCCGATGGGATCAAAATTGTAGAGCTTCTCGGCGTCCGAAGTCCCCGCCCAACTGGCGCCGGGCTCATCCCAGTCGGGCCTGAGCGCCATGTCGAGGTAGTAGACCTGTCCGGGGCAGACGACCATTTCGTAGCCGCGCTCGGCAAGTTCGGCCGAGACCTCGACATTGCGCCAGCTGCAGAGATAACTCTTCGATTTGTCGATGACATCGCCGTGGGCCGCCTCTTCCCAGCCGCCGGTGATGCAGCCCTTGCTCGCAAGGAAGCGCTGGACCCGGTTCAGGAACTCCGCCTGCAGGATGGCGGCGCCCGAGCCGTGGATGTCGTCGGCACCGTGGGTATTGGTCACGACGTTCAGCCGCTTGGCATGCGCATCGGCAACTTCGTTCCCCGCCACGCTACGCAGGCGCTCGAGCGCTTCCAGCGAACCGGACCACGCGCCAAGCGGAACTTCGTCGGCGCCGAGATGGATGGTCTTGAACGGAAAGAGCTCGATGAGTTCCGAAAGGATCGTCTCGACGATCTCATAGGTCTTCTCGCGGGCGGGATTGATGCAATTGTCGGGAAAGCCCTGAACCGAATAATAGCTGCCGACCTCAGCCGGATCGCGTAGCTCCGGTATCGCCTGCAACATGGCGTAGCAATGGCCTGGCATATCGATCTCCGGCACGATCTCCACGCCGAAGCTCTTGGCATGGGTGACGATCTCGCGGATCGAAGCCTTGGTGTAATAACCGCCTGTGCGCGCCGGGCTCGAACCGAGCAGCGGCGGAACGGCAAGACCGTGGCCGCGCCAGGCACCGACCGCGGTCAAATCAGGATAGGCGTCGATCTCGACGCGCCATGCTTCGTCGTCGGAAAGGTGCCAGTGGAAACGGTTGAGCTTGTTCCAGGCAAGCACCGCCAGCAGTTTCTTGACCTCAGCCGCACCGTAGAACTGGCGGGCGACGTCGAGATGCAGGCCGCGCCAGCCCATTGACGGCTCATCGACGATCTCGCCGGAAGCCGGAAACTGGAAGACCTCGGGATGCAGCCTTGCACCGCGCCAGATCTGGCCGAGCGTGACGAGGCCGTAGAGAAAGCCGGTCTGGCTGCTTGCCTCGATCGTGATCGCCTCACCCTCGAAGCTCAGCCGATAGGCCTCCGGCCCGAAGCCGGCGGCATCCTTCAGGGCAACTGGAACCGCGCCTTCCGTCTCGCTCCGCATAATGCCTTCGACGGCAAAGAGATGCTCGACCAGCGCTGCGAAACTTCTTGATGCCGCCTCCCCTTCAGCGCTCTGCGACTGCGGCGCAAAACCGGCCGGCAGCGGCCGGCGGGAAGTGACCGCCACATGGTTCGGCCAGGGGATGATCGACACCTGAACGGGCGCATTGATGGGAACCGGATAGATCTCGGCGCCACGCTTCAGCGGCGCATTGCTGACCGAAGATCGCGTCGGCTCTATGCTGAGCACGATCGTGCTTCCATCGGAAAGCGCGAGATAACCGCTTGTCGCGCCGTCCGTCCAGTGACGGAACTGCCAGCTCAGTGCGTAGACCGATATCGTCCACGTCTCGCCGGCGCCGAGAACGAAATTGGCCGGTGGCTGGAATTCGGTGAAATTCGAGAGCCGCTGCGAAACCGTGGCGCCTTCGACACGACCGGCCGGATCGACACGGCCTGGGCCGCTCACGCAGAGGGAGAAATTCGAAAGCGGCTCGGTGCCGAGGTTCTTGAGACGCAGGACGTAGGAGAATTCCTTACCGTCAGCGGGCGGGTTCCAAAGGGTTTCAAGCCGCAGGGCTTTCGGTCGAGATGTGGACATGGTCGCTCTTTCTTCTTGGAGATCGGATCATGAGTATTCCGGCACACTACCGGAGCGGAATTGGTGATCGGCATGGGGCAAGCGGCCTTTTCGTGGCAGGCCGAGCGTGTGACGTTGCCGACGATCGCGTAGGCCCAGCCGGTCGGAGGCGGTTGCTGCCGCGAAGCTGGCTCCGATGGAAGTGGCGCGGTGCAGCCTTGCTCAACCTCATGCCCGCGAGCCCGTTGTTTTGAAGTCAATCAAATTGATTTAAGATTGATAGTCAGTTTCCCGCCGAGACGTCAATTGCCGGTTGGAAATTTCTGAAGCGCCTTTCGGACCGGCTCCCGGCAGACATTGTCTGGGCATGACCCTCACCGAAAAACGACCGTCAAATCAAGCAGCCGAGCCTTCGCGGCGTATTCATGCAAAAAGTGTCGACTCGTCCTTCGCGTTAACTATTAAGGTACTTTTAAGTACCATAATTAACTCAACGATGGCGAATTGACCTTTCCGAACACGGGTCGATAAGCATGAGGCTGCTCGCCACGGCCCGGATTCACCCGGGATGCAACACATCCAACTCATGGACGGGTCGAACTTCCAATGACGAGCATCAATACGAACAATTCAGCGATGTCTGCCCTTCAGACGCTGCGCAGCATCAACTCCAACCTCGAAACGACGCAGAACAGCGTTTCTACCGGCTATCGGGTCGACACCGCATCCGACAACGCCGCCTACTGGTCGATCGCGACCACGATGCGGTCCGACAACAAGGCGCTTTCGGCCGTCTCCGACGCCCTTGGCCTCGGCGCAGCAAAGGTCGATACTGCCTATACGGCCATGGAAAATGCGATCGATGTCGTCGACGAGATCAAATCCAAGCTTGTGGCAGCGACGGAAGACGGTGTCGACAAATCCAAGGTCCAGGAAGAAATCACGCAGCTTCAGGAACAGCTGCTGAGCATCGCCCAGTCAGCGTCGTTCTCTGGTGAGAACTGGGTCGCGGGCGAAAGCGGCACGAAAAGCGTCGTGTCGTCCTTTGTTCGCGATGGCTCCGGCGCCGTTTCCGTTAAAGTGACGGATTATGCCCTGGATACCAGCTCCACGGGCAACGTGTTGTTCGGCATGAGCAGCGGGACGATCGATACCGCGTCCGGCATCCTCGGAACGGTGGACGCAAATGGCGATTCCGTCTATTCGCTCGACATTACCGACTTCACCACCGGTCAGATCCAGTCGGCGCTGTCAACCATCGAATCGGCGCTGTCGGCAATGACCTCTGCCGGTGCGCAGCTGGGTTCGATCTCGACGCGCGTCGAACTGCAGGAAGACTTCGTCGGTGCGCTGTCCGATTCAATCGAGTCGGGCGTGGGACGGCTGGTCGACGCCGACATGGAGGAGGAGTCGAGCAGGCTGTCTGCCTTGCAAACGCAACAGCAGCTTGCGATCCAATCGCTATCGATCGCGAATTCGTCGTCGCAGAATATTCTGTCGCTCTTCCGCAGTTAAGCGCCTGACATATATTACGCCTGAACCAAATCCGTTGAAAAGACGATCGAGCCTGACCCACCTGGTCAGGCTCGATCGCAATTGGGGATGGAAATGCCAATAGCGCCGCGGTCTTTCAAACGCGGCGCTGTAGCACTTTGAATTGCCGCATATTTTACTCTCGATTGATTCCGATTTAAGAAATTATGCAGTAGTCTTCGCACCCTCGGCTGAGAATGCAGCGCGCCGGATCATCGCATGTCGGAACGACTTGAATCTGCCCGCCCTGATGAAACCCCCGCCATCGTCTGGCTCGGCTTCATGGCGATGTGCGTCGGCATGTTCATGGCGATCCTCGACGTTCAGGTGGTGGCGACATCGCTGCCGACCATTCAGTCGGCGCTGGGTATCGATCCCGATCAGATGAGCTGGATACAGACCGCTTATCTCATCGCCGAAGTGGTGGCGATTCCGCTCACCGGCCTCTTGACCCGACTGCTGACGATGCGATGGCTGTTCGTTACCGCCATCAGCCTGTTCGTCGTCGCCTCGGCCGGCTGTGCGGCGAGCGGCAGCTTCGGCGAGCTGGTAGCCTGGCGGGTGCTGCAGGGCTTTTCCGGCGGAACCCTGATCCCCTCGGTGTTTTCAGCCGTGTTCATTCTCTTCCCGAACGAGCGCCAGGCGCTTGCGACGACGATCGCCGGCGTTCTCGCGGTGTTGGCCCCGACCGTCGGACCGATCGTCGGCGGATGGCTGACTGAGACCTACTCCTGGCACTGGCTGTTCCTGATCAACGTTATTCCGGGCATCGTTTCGGCAATCGTCGCTGCGTGGTTCCTGCCGCGGCAGGCGCCCGATCCCTCTGAACTCGGGCATCTCGACACGCTCTCGCTTCTGCTGATGGCAACCGCATTGACGACCCTGGAACTCAGCCTGAAAGAGGCGCCGACGAGCGGCTGGATCTCGGCCTATGTGCTCAGTCTGCTGACGATCTGCCTCACATCGGGAGGCGCGTTCATATGGCGAACGCTGCGCCGACGCCGTCCGATCGTCGATCTCGGCAATTTCGGCGACCGGAACTTTCTGGTCGGCTCGGTTTTGAGCTTTGTGCTCGGCATCGGCCTGTTCGGCTCGGTCTATCTCATGCCGGTTTATCTCGCTTTCATCAGGGGACACGACGCCCTCGAAATTGGCATGACGATGCTGGTCACCGGCATCGCGCAATTGATCACGGCGCCGATCGCGGTGGCGCTGGAGAAGCGGATGGACGCGCGATTGCTGTCGGCGGCCGGTTTCGCTCTCTTTGCGATCGGTGTCGGGATGAGCGCTTTTCAGGATCCTCGTTCGGACTATGACGCGATGTTCTGGCCGCAGGTGGTGCGCGGCGTCGCTATCATGTTCTGCCTGCTGCCGCCGACGCGGCTGGCGCTCGGTACACTGCCGCCAGAGCGCATCCCCGATGCCAGCGGACTTTTCAACCTGATGCGCAATCTCGGCGGGGCCATCGGCATCGCTCTGATCGATACGATCATCTACACGCGCTCGGAGCCGCTGGGACAAGGCCTGTGGACCCGCCTTCAAGCCGGCGACGTCGAGGCTGCGTCATTCGTCGGCGCGCCTCTTCAGACGATAGCGGGGCATAATGGCAGCTTCGACGCGGATACCACGGCACTGCTCGATCCGCTGGTCCAGACCGCGGCAAGCGTCCAGGCCATCAACGAAGCCTGGATGGTGATTGCCGTCCTGACCGGCTGCGCCCTGCTCTCAGTGCCCTTTGCCAGGCGGCCAACGCCAACGTGAAAACTGGGGTTGACGAGGCCGCTCTGAACAGAATCAACCAAGTTGTTGAAAAACCTGGAGCCGAGACTGATGCTGAGATCGGGCTTTCAACTTCCTCGCCGCGAGTTAGTCTCGATGCTCAGGCATGTCTTTCAGCTGATCTTTTGTCCAGGACGTAACTGCGTGAACGTCACCATCTTCATCGCGCATGAAGTCCAGATCGCTGATCGGCACGGAAACAGGTTTCGCGCCAATGCCGAGAAACCCACCGACGTCGATGACGACATTTGCGCTGCTGCCTGAACCGTGCATGTGGTCCACGCTTCCAACCTTGTCGTCATCTGCGCCGTAGACAGTAGCGCCTTCAAGGACTGCGGGCGTTAGTTCGTCGGTGCCAAGTCTCACGTGCTTGCTGTGGTCCATTTTCAAACTCCTCCGTTCGAGCCCATGTGAAAGCCGCCGGGGTGCTGTTTGTTCCTGCGTGAGGCTAAAAGCTGACGCTCAAGAGCTATCGGCCTTTCGGAACCGTTGTCGCTCTTGGTTGTCTAAGCTCCTGTAGATGAACGGTTAACTTGGCGAATGGGTTGAAATCATCAGCCGTGCCGAGCCCCATGGCCCGATCGCGCATTTGGAGCGAAAACTGACCTACGATTTCGGCTTAAAGAACCTGTCGGCTTCCTTCATCGCGTTCTGCGCCGAGCCATACAGCGCGCTTACGGCATCGCGCATTTCGGCAAATGCCTGCATGGTTCGTGGCGAAATGTAATCGCCTCTTGCTTCAGCATTGAGCCGCAAAGCTCTCTCGCAATCGGCGGCAATTCTATCCAGCTCCGGGGAAACCCGATAGAGCCGTTCCAAAATGGCGTCGATGTCACCCTTGGCGCGTTCAGACATTCGTTCTGCCATCAAACCCTCACCGCTGTGTCCCTTTTCCCTGCAGGAGCCGAAGAACTCCTAAAACAGTGTTCCCTGCTCGGCTTCGTCAGCTACTTTCATGTCCGCGTCGCCTCGCCGGCGAAGTTCCGTCTCCGCGCTGAAGCGGAGGTCGGCATCCCGATCGCGAGCAAACGCCTGCAATGCCGCAATATCCAGCCGATCCCAGCTTTTGCCACGCTCTGGGCCAGAAGGTACTCGTGGCAAAAGACCGGGCTCGCTGCTCCATTTCACCAGTTGCTCGAAGGTGGATTCATTCAACATGTCCCGCAAATGGTGTGCGGTTACGTATGCATCGGGCATTGCGCGATGGGCGGGAAGGCCAATCGCGTGCACCAGTCCCTCGGGCATACGCAGATACCGGAGCATCTGGTTGGAGAACCTCGGCAGTTCAGGCCACAGCCGAAGTGCGCATTTCCACGTACATATCCAGGCCGCTCCGCCGGTAAATCTGGGGGTGCAGTAGCGCTGCTCGAAACTTGCCCGATGTGCAGCCAGTGCGATCACTCCACCTTCCGGCCGTAAGACGCTGGAGGCGATTTCTTTCCAAAAAGGTGCCGTCGCGACCTCCGCGTCCACGATGTGATGTATTGCCATCGTCTCAGGAGAGATCGGTCGCCCTGGATTTATAAGCAATGATCCGCGCTCTTCGTCAACCTGCCATCCCCCGTCATGGCCAAGCACGACGTCCTGCCATCCGACCTCGCAAACATCATTCAGGCCATTCCCGGCTGTTTCGAGGTCAACGACCCGGATGCGAGACTTATGATCTACCGGTTTTGATAGGATCCCACTGCTCTCGATCAACATATTTATCTATTTCGGCCGAATGCCGTAAAAGTCCAGATATCGCTCGGACACGATGCGACGGGCTTGCTAACGATTGTCGACAAGGTCGACGTGCTTAACCTGAGCGACATGGCTAAAAGAGGCCTGCTCCGCCACCAGCACTGATCAATTTGGAGAATGTTCCGAGCGGCAGGTCACTGTGCCCAATGTTCCGGAAAATAACCGGGACCACTTACCAGGCCTGAGAGATCGGGACTTTACGCGACGGCGTCACGCCTGTATTGCAGCGCCACTTCAAATCGCCTGCCGACTCGTTGGTTTTCGCGCTTTGAGCAACAAAAAGGGCGCTCCCCGGACACGGGTTGAGCGCCCTATAAGTTTTTCTCCATTGCAATCGCGGACCGAAGCCAGCGCCTGGGAATTGGGAGGCCGGTCGATCAAACCCGGCGGCAACGCGTGATTTTCGGAGACAAAAAAAGAGGGCCGACGGTAAACCGTGGCCCATTAATTGTGGAGATATAAACCTCCAGAGGGGAACAGCTGAAACGACGGAACTGGGAGGAAAGCCGTCGTGTTGCATCAGCTATGATCGTTATGCTCCTTTTTTGACCAGTTGGAAAACATTTTTTGTGCAACGCAGCTATGCAATGGCGGACCATCTAGCCGAAAGTAGTCCGTGTTTGAAGGCTGCTACCGCGCCTGGATCTTGAACTTTTTAGAAGGCGTCGATCTGGCGCCGGACTACGCCGCAATGGAACGAGCCATCCACTGGAGAAGAGGCCATGCGTGAGGATGCGATGCCTTTGATCGGGTTCGACGATTTCGCTTGATTTTACTCGGCGTCGTCGTTCGCCTTTGGGAACAGTTGCAGCACATTTGACCCGCTCGGGTGCGCGACAGTGCGAGCCTTTGGGCGCTGCGAGTTGTTTTCCCCAGCCTTTTGGACAGCTGAAACGAGACCTTCCCGCTGGCGATAATAATCTGGCTTGCCAGGCAGGGTGAGGTCAAACTCTTCAAGCATGCGCTCAATAATGTCCATCGCTTCAGCGGCCAGACCAGCATAACCTTCTCGGCGTCGTTCAAAGAAGCCATCGTATCCGGGCCTGGAAAGGTCGAGGCTATCCAACGCATAAGAAAGCGTCTTCACTCGGTTCGACAACCACAAAATTTCTTCTGAAAGCTCGGTATTAAAAAGCCCCCAGTTTGCCTCACGCGGAAGAGCAAGGGTTGGATCGGGAACGTGAAACGCGAATTGGCCTTCATCCATAGGATTGAATTCTGGCATGTCGTGAACGGCCGCATAGCTGGCTCCGACAAAATCGTCTAGGGCCAGCACCGTCAGCATCGCCAGATTTCTAACCTCGGCTTTCGGGCGCCGGTTGATCCCAGACTTCGCAAGTCGAATGACGATGGGAAGCAAGGAGCCAGCGGCTAAACCGCCAGCGCCGATCAACGCTCCCATTGCCATGATCCCTTGAGTGGTTTCGAAGAACTGCGTCAATAGTCACCTCGTTGAATAGGAGCTGCGAGTTGCATCAAGAAGCACGCACAGACGGAATCAGCGGTTTCCGTCCCAGTTTGCCTTGAACTTAAACGATAGGGAACTCCGTTCCCGCCGGTATGGCGCCATCGGGCAACCTGACGCCTCGTCACCGGCGACCACTGTTCCTTTGAGGCCTTGGCAATGACCTATCGCTGCAACTATCGAATTAGAACATCAAGTGATATCGACTGGCCTGGCTTTCAAGGACCAAATCGAGAACCGGCGATGTTGGTAAGATTTCTCTCAACCATTTTGCGTCATCCTCCAATTCCCCTCTGAAGCCAATCGACGAGATCTCAATGGCCACGGACCTTGACCGCAGTTTTCAAATGCCCCGACGCGACGAGCTTGGCCTCTTCACGATCAGCAACGGTTCCGGCCTGTCGATATCGGCGCTGCCGAACGGCACCCTGTTTGCCATCGAATATGCCGACGACAAGGGATCGGTGCAGATCAACCAGATCCAGGGCTCGCCGCTGACCGGCGGCGTCAGTCGCCTTTATCTGCGTATCGGTGGTGCGGCACCTGATGTCGTCGAGCTTGTCGGGTCTTTCGCCGATGGCAGCTTTGGGCACGATGCGACAAGTCTCTCCTGGAGCGGCAAGAGAGGCGATATCGGCTACAATGTCCGCCTCGAGCTTCATCCCTCCGAAACGGCCTGGTTCTGGCGTGTTTCCATCCGGCATCTGAAGGATGGCACGCTGCCGGTCGATCTGGTGCTGATCCAGGACGTCGGTCTTGGCGATCGCGGCTTCCTGATGAACAGCGAAGCCTATGCCTCGCAATATGTCGATCACCATATCGCCGATCACGAGACATTCGGTTCTGTCGTAATGAACCGGCAAAATCTCAAGCAGTCGGGTGCTCGCAACCCCTGGCTCGTGCAGGGCTGCCTCGATGGGGCGGCTGCCTATGCCACCGATGCGATCCAATTGGTACAGGCGAGTGACCGTCTCGGCGACTTGCTGGTCGGCCCCTTCGGCACCAACCTGCCGAGCAAGCGGCGCCAGCAGGAGACGGCATGCCCCGCCATCCAGTCAAAATCGCTTTCCGTCCCGGCAAGCGGTGCGACCGCGACCTTCTTTGCCGTCTTCGCCGCGGATCATCCCGAGGCATCGAGCGATGCCGACCTTTCACGGCTTGACGAGCTTGCGGCGACAGAGGGGACGGCGGCCGATATTGCCGAGGCCGCGCCGGTCCGCAGCCTGCTCCAGGATGCTGCTTTGCTGAAGGCCGAGGCGCTGGATAAAAAAATGATCAGCCAGCTCTATCCGCAACGGAGCCTGGAAGAGCGCGTCGACGGAAAGCTTCTTTCGTTTTTCGTCTCCGACGGCGTTTTGAACCGCCATGTGGTCCTGCGCGACAAGGAGCTCTTGGTAGCGCGCCGTCACGGGGCGATCGTCAGAAGCGGTGCGAATATGCTGCTCGACGATAGGACGCTTGCCGCGACCTGCTGGATGCAGGGTATTTTCGCGGCCCAGCTGACGATCGGCAATACGTCCTTTCACAAGCTCTTTTCGGTCTCCCGCGACCCCTACAATCTGACCCGCGCCAGCGGGCTGCGCATCATGGCCGATGTCGGCGCCGGCTGGCAGCTTCTGGCGGTGCCGTCGGCTTTCGAAATGGGGCTCAGCGATTGCCGCTGGATCTATCGCCTCCCTGAACGCACGATCATCGTGTCGGCGGTCGCCTCCGGCGAGGATGCGGCGATGCAGTGGACCGTCTCCGTCGAGGGCGAGCCGTGCCGCTTCCTGGTGTTTGGTCATGTCGTGCTCGGCGAGCGCGAATATGATGCGGGCGGGCAGATCGAATTCGATACGTCGGGCAAACGCATTCTTTTCCGGCCGGACCCGGCCTGGCTCTGGGGCGAGCGTTATCCCGACGCCGGCTACTGGCTGGTGAGTTCGACGCCCGATGCCATCGAAGAGATCGGCGGCGACGAACTGCTCTACAGCGATGGGGTAACACGCAACGGCGCTTTCGTGGCACTACGATCACTGATGACGCAGGCGCTGTCGTTCGCTGTCGTCGGCTCGATGACAGATGCGGCGGAAGCCGAGCGCCTGGCGCAGCGTTATCAGGCCGGCGTCACCGATGAAGCCATGCTTGCCCCGGCATCGAAATTCTGGCGGAACACCGTGCGCGGCCTGACGGTCGCCAGCACGTCACCCGACCTTGCCGCGCAGACGACCCTGCTGCCCTGGCTCGCCCATGATGCAATCGTGCATCTAAGCGTGCCGCACGGCCTCGAGCAATATACGGGTGCGGCCTGGGGCACACGCGACGCCTGCCAGGGGCCGATAGAATTCCTGCTCGCCTACGAGCATGACCGCGAAGCCAAGCAGGTGCTGAAAACCGTCTTCAGCGAACAATACCTGGGAAAAGGCGACTGGCCGCAATGGTTCATGCTGGAGCCCTATGCCAACATCCGGGCGGGCGATAGTCACGGCGATATCGTCGTCTGGCCGCTGAAGGCGCTCTGCGACTATATCGAAGCGACCGGCGATCTCGCCATCCTCGACGAGAAAGTCTCCTGGCGCGATGAAAAGACGATGGCCAGGGCGCCGGAGCTCGACACTATCGCAATCCATGTCGAGAAGCTGCTCGATGCCGTTCGCGAAGCTTTCATCCCCGGAACGCATCTGATCCGCTATGGCGAGGGAGACTGGAACGATTCTCTGCAGCCGGCCGATCCGCATCTGCGCGACTGGATGGTCAGCAGCTGGACCGTTGCCCTGCTCTACGAGCAGATCGTGCGCTATTCGGCGATCCTGCGCCGCCTCGGCCATGGCGGCAAGGCGAAAGGCTTGAGAAAGATCGCAACGGCGATGCGCCGGGATTTCAACCGCCATCTCGTGCGCGACGGCGTCGTGGCCGGCTACGGTATCTTCGATCCCAGCCATGACGGCGTCGAATTGCTGCTGCACCCGAGCGACCGGCGCACCGGCCTGCATTTTTCGCTGATCTCGATGACGCAGGCGATGCTCGGCGGCCTCTTCACACCGGCTCAAAGACAGGGTCATATGAAGCTGATCGAAGAGCATCTGCTCTTTCCCGACGGCGTACGACTGATGGAGAAGCCCGCGACCTATGCCGGCGGACCCGAGACGCTGTTTCGCCGCGCCGAATCCTCCTCCTTCTTCGGCCGCGAGATCGGGCTGATGTATGTGCATGCGCATCTGCGCTACTGCGAAACGCTGGCGCTTGATGCCGAAGCGGAAGAGCTCTGGAAGGCGATCGCCCTCGTCAACCCGATTTCGGCCACATCGGCGCTGCCGCATGCATCGCTGCGCCAGCGCAACACCTATTTCAGCAGCAGCGATGCGGCTTTCCATGACCGTTATCAGGCAGCGGCCGAATGGGAGCGCGTCAAGGCGGGAAAGATCGCCGTCGACGGCGGATGGCGGATCTATTCAAGCGGCCCCGGGCTTTACATCAGGAGCTTCGTCGAAAATATCCTCGGCTTCAAACGGCGCTTCGGCCGCCGCAAACGCAAGCCGCTTCTTCCCGCGGTCCACGCCTCTGCCGATCTGCAAACCGACCACGCCGTCTGGCGCCGGCTGATGAAGCCGAAGCCTGAGGTGTGAAGCGGGCGCGCCTCATGCACCGCGGCATTATGCGGTAGCGTCACGCAACTCTTCGAAGCGCGCGGCGCTCTTCGACAGGTGGCTTCGGATGGCGCGGCGCGCGGCGGGCTCGTCGCGGTCGCGGATCGCCGCGAATATGGCATGGTGTTCCCTGCGCATGCGCGCCGCATGGCGCTTGCGCTCGGCTGATGTCATCTTGTCCAGGCGCGCCCATTGCCGTGGCACCATGATGTTGCCGAACGTATCGAAGAGACGGCCGTAATAGGAGTTCTGCGTCGCGACCAGAATGGACCTGTGGAAGGCGTAGTCTTCTTGCGCGCCGTATCCACCCTCCTCAAGCGCCTTGTCGAGGGCATCGAGACGATCCTGCATGCGGTCGATATCCTCCTGGGTGCGCCGCAACGCGGCAAGACCGGCGGCTTCGTATTCGACCCCCATGCGCAGCTCCAGCACGCGCAGAACCTCGTCGATCGACCGCAGGTCGTTGGGAATGATGGAGAAGGATCGGGGCGTCGGATCGTTCGAGACGAAAGCCCCAAGGCCTTGCCGCGTGGTGATCAGCCCCTTCGCGCGCAGCGCTGCGAGCGCTTCGCGAACGATCGTCCGGCTGACGCCTGTCGCTATCATGATCGCCTGTTCGGTCGGCAGGCGCTGGCCGGGCTTCAGGTCGCCGGACTCGATTTGCGCCGTCAGCATATCGGCAAGGTTGCTACGCAGGTTCGGCGCCTGCTGAATGGTGTTGAAGACCGCGTTGTCCTTGTCTGCCATCCTGTTTCGAGATCCTGGTGTCGAGGCGGCTGCGCCGACCCGTTTCCTGTTCGCATCCACATATAAGTCGAGAGCGTCGGCAGCGGCCCTCGCTCACAATCCCGAAAATCCGAATCGATTTTCGGGGTTATGCGCAGATCGAAGCGATAGAGCGTCCTGGCGCGTCTGAAAAGACGCGAGGCGCTCTCGGTGTGATCGGTTGGTGAGACCGATCAGCGCGCCAGCCAGCCGCCATCGACGGGCAGCACCGTTCCATGCACGTAGTCGGATGCCGACGATGCCAGGAATACCGCCGCACCGCCGAGTTCGGACGGCGTTCCCCAGCGCCCGGCCGGGATGCGGGAAAGGATGGCGGCATTGCGGTCGGCATCCTCGCGCAGCGCCGTGGTGTTGTTGGTGACGAAGTAGCCAGGGGCAATGGCGTTGACGTTGACGCCCTTCCCGGCCCATTCGCAGGCAAGCAGCTTGGTCAGTCCGGCGAGGCCGCTTTTCGATGCGGTATAGGACGGAATCCGGATGCCGCCCTGGAAGGAGAGCAGCGAGGCGATGTTGATGATCTTGCCCCTGCCCTTGTCGACCATATGGCGGCCGGCTGCCTGCGACAGGAAGAAGGCGGTCTTCAGATTGACGTCGATCACCGCGTCCCAGTCTTCCTCGGTGAAATCGAGCGCATCGGCGCGGCGGATGATGCCGGCATTGTTGACGAGGATGTCGACGCCGCCGAAGGTCTGGATGGCCTCAGTGACGATCCCCTTGACCGGTTCGATGCTGGCAAGATCGGCCTTGACGACATGGAAGCGGCTTCCCGCTTCCTTCACCAGCGCCTCGGTTTCGTCCATCGAGGAGCGCCCGACGGCGACGATCGACGCACCGGCTCCTGCCAGTGCGGCCGCGATGGCCTGGCCGAGGCCAGTATTGGCGCCGGTGACGACGGCAGTCCTGCCGGAAAGGTCGAAGGGATTTGCCACGACGCTCACCTCAGATCCGCAATGGCGATATGGTCCATGTCGGTGAAGCTCTTATTGTCGCCGGCCATCGCCCAGATGAAGCTGTAATTCTTGGTGCCGGCGCCCGAATGGATCGACCAGGGCGGCGAGATGACCGCCTGTTCGTTGGCGACAAGCATATGCCGGGTCTGCTGCGGCTCGCCCATGAAGTGGAAGACGCGCTGCTCTGCTTCGAGATCGAAATAGAGATAGGCTTCCATGCGGCGGTCATGCGTGTGGGCCGGCATTGTGTTCCAGACGCTGCCCGGTTCGATCATGGTGAAGCCCAGGGTGAGTTGGCAGGACTGGCAGACCTCAGGATGGATGAACTGGTAGATCGACCTCTTGTTGGCCGTCGCGGCTTCGCCCGGCGTCAGGTGACGGGCCTTTTCGCGGGTGAGCAACACGGTCGGGTGCGTTTGATGGGCTGGCGTCGAGACCAGATAGAACTTTGCCGGATTGGCGGTATCCGTGCTCTCGAATCTGATGTCCTTGGCACCCTTGCCGACGTAGAGGCAATCATATTTGGCAAGATCGTAATTCGTGCCGTCGACGATGATGCGGCCGGCACCGCCGATGTTCAGAGCGCCCAGTTCACGTTCGGCAAGGAAGGTTTCCTGTCCGATCGCTGTCGGCGCCGTCAGCGTCAGCCCGGGGCCGATCGGCGTCGCGCCGCCGATGACCATCCGGTCGTAATGCGAATAGGTGAGCCGGATCTCGCCGCTCGCGAAGACGGTTTCCACCAGAAAGTGACGCCTCAGCGTCTCCGTGTCGAAATCACGCACGGCCTCCGGATGGGAGGCGTGCCTCACGTCGATCTGCATGTCAATTTTCCTTCCGCTTCATTGTCGCCAGGGGTCGTCGCTATTGCGCAAGCCGGTCTTGTCCGGCGTATTCCGCTGCGGCGGTATCCATCCGGTTACATAGTTGTACGACAAGTTTGGTGTCAACAGCTTTGTCGGTGCGCGCTTTAGGAGATGCACGGGCCGGCAAGAGCACGAAAGCAGAATTGGGATAAGAGCAAAACGCCGGAGGTGATGACACCATCGTCATGCGATGGATCGATCGCTGGCGGTCGCTCTTGGCGAGATCCGGCAATGCTATCGCCCAAAACGAAAAAGCCTGCCGCGGGAGGAGGTGCGGCAGGCTTTCGTAAAAAACCGAACGACAGCTGGGAGGAGGAGTGCTGTCATTCCACAGACGACCCTGGGAGGAGGATGGGGCGCCTGTATATCGAGGGATGCGGGAGGAGGTGCATCGCTTCGATAGAAATAATCATACTTATTTCTTGCTCAGTTGATAGGCATTTCTTTGCAGGGCAGCTATGCGTTATGCGAAAAGCGGGAGGCTCGATCGCCTTGATTCCACCTTGCCGGAAGCACAAAAGCAAAGCGCCCGCTCGGGAAGAAGCAGGCGCTGGCATGGTCTTGAAGATGCTTGGTCTAAGCTGCCGTTAGCGGGCGATGGCTGCGCGCGCGACGTTGCGGATGTCGCCGCGGCCGATGCCGAGGTCGTCCAGTTCGCGTGCGGACATACGACCCAGTTCGGCGACCGTCTGACGGTACTTGCGCCAGTTGTTGAAAGAGCGTGCTACGTTCATGATGATCCCCTTTCGTGGGCTTTCGAAGCTTAGCTGCCAGTCCTTGGCGCTTTGTTCGCTTCGATGAGTTGTATATAGTGTGGGGCATCCGATTATTGCAGCGCCAATGCATCACTGCACCTATGCGGCAGTTGCATGGGTCGCCATATCTAGCAGCCAATCAGGATCCGAACCGCTTCGCGGTCAGAGTTTGAAACGATCGAAGGCCGTCAGCCGCACCATCGGCGGCTCCGCTTCGGCCCATCGGTAAATATCCGAGCGCAGATAGGAGAGCTCGTCGTTGAGATCCTCTTCGCCGACTTCGATCCACCAGGACTTCAGGCGGCCGTCGCTGCCGTCCGACCAGCGATAACCCCTCGCCTTCAGATGATCCTTCATCTCGAACGGGCTGTGTTCGGCAAAGACGCGGATGCGCGAGCGCTGGCTGGCGCGGTAAAGCTCGGTGAACGGGCTTTCACCGTCGTGTTGCTCTCGATCGAGGATTTCCAGCAGCGCATGGCAGTCGTCCACGGCACGATGGCCTTCATGGAAATATCCGGCCTGGCCGACGAGATAGCCGAGCTTCGTGCCTTCGAAGCCGCGGGCGCTCCAGTCGATCTCCGAAACCGAGCATGCCCAGGCCTTGCCGGTGAAAATCTTTGAGAAGGCCTCGCAGAACGGCCGGTCGAATCCGGCATTATGGGCGATGATCAGATCCGCCGGCTCGATCAGAGTTCTCAGCGACTGGATATCGATGAGCTGCCCTTCGACCATCGCATCGGTAATACCCGTCAGCCGGGTGATCTCGGGCGGGATCGGCCGGGACGGCTGTTGCAGGCCGCCGTAAATGCCGACGATATCGCCGATCGCCCCATCATCGTTGAAGGTGAAGGCGACGGCGCCGATTTCGATGATCTCGTCGCTGCGGTGGTTGAGACCGGTGGTCTCCGTATCGAGAATGACGCCAAGGCGCGAAAATCCGGGCCGTTTGACTGACGCAATCGGGCGGGCGACCAGCTTTCTCAAGATGCGATAGTTGCCGCTCTCTTCGAGCGCCCGCGCCACGTCCTCATCGGAGTGGACGACCGGCTGCGACGGCCGCCGGCGCGCTGGACCGCGCGCCTTAGCCGTCACGGGCGATGCCTTGGCAAACATGTCGAGTTGCGAATCTCTGTGCACGCTCATCGAATCTATATGTCACGCAGACGCGATTTAATCCATCGCACGGACAGCGCTGCGCCTCTTTTCGAGAGGCGCAAAGGACGCAACAAAGCATGTCGCGCAAAAGTGTGGAGCGATTTTGCGACAACGACATGCGCAAAACAAAGACCTAAAGCGTGGCAAGCGAATCTGAAAGAACGCGACGCGCTTTAGCGCGTTGAATTATGCAGTAGCCAGATGCGATGGGGTATAAACGCCTGCCGATTTGTCCGGCGGGAAGCGCAGCCGGCAGACCGCGCCAGGACTGCGATTGTCGATCGTCACCTCGCCGCCGTGCATGCGCAGGATGTCGCGAACAAGGTTGAGACCGAGGCCGGCACCGCGTCCGTCGTGATGGCGCTTGAAGAACGGCTCGAATATCCGATCCTCCATATCGGCGGGGATGCCCGGTCCCTCGTCGCTGACTTCGATCCAGTTGCAGCCTGATGTCAGCGAGATGATGCCTTTCCTGCCGCCGTGGTTGATCGCGTTCTGCAGGATGTTCATCAGGGCGCGCTGCAGCGCCAGGGGATCGCCCTCGATCTCGCCGGCGCCGTCGACATCGAACTGCACCGTGTAACCGGCGGCAAAGGCCAGTGGCGCCATCTCGATGATGACCTTCCTCGCCAGTTGGCCGAGATCGATCTTGATGAACTGGACCTTGCCCTGTTTCAGTCGCTGAAGATCGAGCATCTGCTCGGTGAGAACCGCAAGCCTTGCGGCATCTTCCAACAGGTCGGTCTTGATTGAACTGTGCGGCAGGGATCCAATTCTCGTGTTCAGGATGGCGATCGGTGTGCGCAGTTCATGGGCGGCATCGGTCAGAAACCGTTCCTGCCGCTCATAACCCTCGTCGAGACGGCCGAGCGCGCGGTTGACGGCATGCACCAGCGGCGCGATCTCTTCGGGAGTATCGTTTTCCGACAGCCGCCCGCCACGCTGGTCGATATCGATCGTATCGGCCTGGAGCGCGGCCTGGTCGATCCCGACCAGCGACCTTCGCACGACCAGCGGCGTCGCGATCAACGCACCCAACGCCATCACTGCGACGATCGGAATAACAATTTTCGCAAGGACCAGCGAAAGCTTGAGCAGGATGAAGGTGGACGAGTTTGGGCCGTCGGTGCCCGTCAGAAACTGCACCTGTCCCCCATCCGTGGCAATCCACTTCATTCGGGCAGCCGGACGGTCGTGGTCGTCGAGATTCGAGCCGAATTTGGCCTGGCCGACATGATCGAGCGTGTTGCCGATTGCGGCGTATTCTTCCGGAACCGGGCCCTCGGTCAAAACATGACCCTGCAGGTCGCGTATGGTGTACCAGAGATCGGGCGCGTCCTTGCGCAGCTGTCGCAGATCCTCGGTCTCCCTCAGGCTCAATTCTCCGGTGGGCTGGCGGAACACGGCCTGGCGCAGGACCTCGATCGTGCCCTCCGTCGACCTGAATTCGGATATCTTGCCAACCGAAATCAGCACGATCATCACCAGGATGAGGACGACCGATTGGACGGCAAGGAGCCGCCAGAACAGGCGCTTGCGCAGCGAATAGGAGCATCGTTTGCTCATGATGCTTCACGCAGGAGATAACCCACGCCCCGGATAACGTTGATGACGACACCTGCTTGCGATGCCGCCAGCTTGCGCCGCAACCGCGATATGTGGGAATCGAGCGCGTTCGACTGGATCTCGTCGTCGAAGCCGAAGACCGCTTCCATCAAGGCCGGTCGCGGCACCATACGACCGGCACGGCGCATGAGGCATTCGAGCACCAACGCCTCCCGGCGCGGCATTTCCAAACGCAGGCCGGAGACGATGATGTCGCAATAGGTCGGATCGAACGAAAGCCGCCCGATCGAGATCAGCGCCGGGCGCAAGGTTTCGGAGCGGCGCATCACGGCACGCAGCCGCGCCAGAAGTTCGTCAAAGACGAAGGGCTTGGCAAGGTAATCGTCGGCCCCGGTCTCGAGGCCGGTGATCCTGTCTGGAACCTCTCCCTTGGCGGTAATGACGATGATCGGCAGCGTCAGCCCCTTCTTGCGGATCTTCGGAATGAGTTCGAGACCATCGCCGTCGGGCAATTGCCGATCCAGAAGCACGGCGTCGTAGGCGCCGTCGCCGATCACCATCTCGGCGTCGCACAGCGTCGAAACGTGATCCATCACCATGTCGTGCCTGGTCAGGGCGCCTCGGAGCGCCACGGCCATTTGAGGTTCATCCTCGATCAGTAGTATGCGCATCTCATATTCCTATCGGGGGTGCCTATCGGGGACTGCCGGTCCTCAGGTGGAAACCATATCACCATCAAGCAAGGCGGCGGTGCCTTCAGAGCATCGAATGGAAGATCGCCGCCTCGTAGCAAAGGATCCTATCCATCATGATGCACGGCGCTGCTCGATCAAAGCCATCGGTTGGTACCTGCGGCTGATGCGGTAGACTGCGGCCGGCGGGATATTGCGCAAGGTCCAGTCGATCCTCTTTGAGACAAGACCGAGGGAGTCGAGGATTTCGATGGGCACCGAGCATTTTGGGCCAAAGGTCAGGCCCGCAAGGCGCGGGCCTGATGGCGTGATCGAAGCGATGCGCAGCGGCGCACGAAGCCAAGCAAGAAGAAAGCGTCGTCGATCGAAACGTGGCATTGGACCTTCACAGTGGCTGATTGATTCCACCCATGAACCGGCTCAACATTGCAGCAGTCTGTCATGTCGCAGTCACGGTGACGCAGACGCAGATTTTATGTCTGAGACGCGACCTTCCGCTGCGCTGTTCTGAGCCCCTTCCTGTCGATCCAGCTTTTGATTTCGGCGGCAATCGCCTCGGGCTGGTCCTCGGGGGCAATGTGGCGCGCCGGCCCGCACCCCCTGATCTCCAGGCCGGCGATATTGTCGCGGCACCACGATATCATCTCGCTGCCGATCAACAGCGTTTCGGAGGGACCGTCGAAGGTCAGCAACAGCTTGGGAGTCTGAGGACTGGCGCAAAGCCAGCGGTCATAGGCCTCGATCCTGGCGACCACGTCGGCCGGCTCGCCGTTGATCGGCATGGCGCGCGGCCATTCCAGCAGCGGGCGCCGGCTGTTACGGTCCGGATAGGGTGCTCGGTAGACATCCCAGTCGGCATCGCTCAGCCCTTTCAGCGTGGTCGCGCGCAAGGCCTGTTCGATGAAGAAATTTTCGTCGAGGACCTTGGTCTCGCCGGTTCCCGCGCCCCGCAACAGTTCATAACGCGCCTTTCCGCCGCCCGGCAGATCATACCAGCCCATCGGCCGCAGGATGGTTTCCATGAAGGCGATGCCGCGCACCCGCTCGACGTGGCGCGAAGCCCAGTCGAATGCCAGCGCGCCGCCCCAGTCGTGGCCGACGAGCACGACGTCGTCGAGGTCAAGCGCATCGAACCAGGCGTCGAGATAGGCGATGTGATCGCCATAGCGATAGCCGATATCGGGTTTGCCGGAGCGTCCCATGCCGATGAGATCGGGCGCTAGGTAGCGGCCAGGCCCGATACCGGGCATGATGTTCCGCCAGAGATGCGATGAGGTGGGATTGCCGTGAAGGAAGACGATCGGGTCGCCCTCCCCCAGCTCCTCGTAGGAGATGAACGAGTTGAGGATATCGATGGTCGGCATATGGAGCTCCACGCTTTCGTGCTATATAGGCAGGCGACTGTCCATCTATCATATAGACAGGTAACTGTCTATATCGCTGCGCGGGGTTTCATGTCGTCTTCTTCCCTTGGCCTGTTGTTGCGTCTGGTCCATCAGCATTGGACACAGGCCGTGGAAGCGGCACTCGATGAGGCCGGTTACGGCGATATCCGCCCGCCGCACGCCAATGTCTTTACCTTCGCGCGGCCGGAGGGCATCCAGGTCAGCGAGCTGACCAGGCTCGCCCGTGTTCGCAAGCAGACGATGACGCAGGCCGTGGAAGAACTCGAGCGCTTGGGTTATGTCGAGCGCCGGCCCGATCCGACTGACCGGCGTGGCCGGCTGGTGTTTCTGACGGAAAAAGGCCAGGGGGTCAGGCCGATAGCGATGGCGGCGGGCCGGCGCGTCGATGAAAGCTGGGCCGCCCTGGCCAGCCAGCAGCAGATGGACGATTTGCGGACAGCACTCCAGCGGCTGCTGGAGCAGCTGCAATAGCGAAGCGGGGCTGGCTTGAGACGACCCTTTCCACTTAACCGTCGCACGACCGAAGGAAAATACATGCCTGGTGACAACAACAAAGGTGCCGACGAGGACGTCGTCATCATCGGCGCCGGTGCCGCCGGCATTGCCGCCGCCCGTCGCCTACAGGCAATCCGCCCGGATCTTTCCATCCTCCTGCTTGACGCTGGCGATCGTCTCGGCGGTCGCGCCTGGACGGTTGGACTGCCTGAGGCCGCCGATATCGGGCTCGATCTTGGCTGCGGCTGGCTGCATGGCGCGCGGACCAATGCCTGGACTGCGATCGCCGGAGAGGTCGGACTGACGGTCGACCACACACCTGCGCCCTGGAACGATGGCGGACGGCGGCTTCAGCGCGATGACGCAAAGGCGCGTGCGGCAAGGCAGGCGATCGGCGCCTATTTCGAGCGGCTGGAGAGCCACGCGGGCAATGATGCAGCCATGGCCGATATGCTCGAGCCCGGCAATCCCTGGAACGGCCAGATCCGGGCGGTCGGTACCTACATCACCGGCGCCGAACTGGAGCGGTCGTCGGTCGTCGATTACAACAGATATGATCCCGGCCCCGGCCCTGACTGGCGGGTGCGCGAGGGCTATGGGACGCTGGTCTCGCTTTACGGCAAGCCGGTTCGGGCAAGGCTCGGCACCGAAGTCACGCGCATCGACCATCGTCATGCCGGCCGTATCGGCATCGAGACGAACCAGGGTGTGCTCAGTGCCCGCGCGGTGCTGGTGACGGTTTCGACGAATGTGCTTGCCGCCGGCAAGATCGCCTTCGACCCGCCTTTGCCTGACAAGATCGAGGCAGCAGCCCGTTTACCGCTCGGGCTCGCCGACAAGCTGTTCTTGAGGCTCGCAAATCGGGAGGCGTTGCCGGCGGACACGCATATGTTGGGCTCCAACAGTCGCGGCGCGACCGGCACCTATCAGCTCCGGCCGTTCGGCGCCCCCGTCGTCGAAGCCTATTTCGCCGGCGACCTCGCGCATGATCTTGAGGGGCAAGGCAGAGAGGCCGCCTTCTCCTTCGCTGGAGACGAACTGTCGGCACATTTCGGCGCGGATATCCGCGAGGAGCTGTCGGTCGCCGCGATGTCGGCCTGGGCCGCAACGCCCCATATCGGCGGCTCCTATTCCTACGCCGAACCCGGCGCCTCCGATCAACGCGGCCGTCTCGCCGCGCCGCATGACGAGCGGATCTTTTTTGCCGGAGAGGCCTGTTCGACGTCGCGTTATTCGACGGCGCACGGCGCCTACGAGACCGGTGTCGCCGCAGCCGATCGGATCGCCGGTTCGTTTTGGCAAAATCCGTGATCCTCGCCGGGCACGACGGCAGGCAGGAATATTTTTTTCTCACTTGGTCGCGCGGGCGGGATTGGTTATGCTGCCCTCGCCCCTGAGTTCCCAGCCCAGGGCGCTATACGTCATCCGGCGGCAAGCGGCCGCCTCAAGCACAATATTGTCATTGTCATTGATTGCAGGAGCCCCGGCTTCTACCCCGACGTTTGCACGTCGGCTGCGGGTATCCGCATGAGGAGGAAGAAATGGATTATCGCAAGCTCGGTCCCAGCGGGACCGTCGTCACCGCCTATTGCCTCGGAACCATGACCTTCGGCGCGGAGGCCGACGAGGCCGCGTCGCACAAGCTGCTCGACGATTATTTCGCCTGGGGCGGCAATTTCATCGATACCGCCGATGTCTACAGCGCCGGCAAGTCGGAAGAGATCATCGGACGCTGGCTGAAGGCCCGACCGACCGAGGCCCGCCAGGCGATCGTCGCCACCAAGGGACGCTTTCCGATGGGCAACGGGCCCAACGATATCGGCCTGTCGCGTCGGCATCTTAGCCAGGCGCTCGACGATTCGCTCCGCCGCCTCGACCTCGAGCAGATCGACCTCTACCAGATGCATGCCTGGGACGCGCTGACCCCGATCGAAGAGACGCTGCGTTTCCTCGATGATGCGGTATCCTCCGGCAAGATCGGCTATTACGGCTTCTCCAATTATGTCGGCTGGCATATCGCCAAGGCCTCGGAGATCGCCAAGGCGCGCGGTTATACCCGTCCGGTGACGCTGCAGCCGCAATATAACCTGCTGGTGCGCGACATCGAACTCGAGATCGTCGCGGCCTGCCAGGATGCCGGCATGGGTCTGTTGCCGTGGTCACCGCTCGGCGGCGGCTGGCTGACCGGCAAGTACAAGCGCGACGAGATGCCGACCGGCGCCACCCGCCTCGGTGAAAACCCCAATCGCGGCGGCGAATCCTATGCGCCGCGCAATGCGCTGGAGAGAACCTGGGCGATCATCGGCGTCGTCGAAGAGATCGCCAAGGTGCATGGCGTCAGCATGGCGCAGGTGGCGCTCGCCTGGACAGCGGCGCAGCCGGCGATCACCTCCGTGATCCTCGGCGCCCGCACACCGGAACAGCTCGCCGACAATCTCGGCGCCATGAAGCTCAAACTCTCCGACGACGAGATGGCGAGACTGAACGATGTGAGCGCGCCTCAGCCGTTCGACTATCCCTACGGCAAGGGCGGCATCAACCAGCGCCATCGCAAGATCGAGGGTGGGCGCTGAGCCCTCCTTCCGCCTCCGAACGAACCCTGTCCGCTTCTCGTCGAGGCGGACAGGATGCCAGTCGATGGCGGCGAGACGATCAGGCGACGCCCGCTTCCATGAAAAAGCCGCCATGTTTCCATGGCGGCTTGACGGCCTGTCTGCTTGGGAGGCGATTTTAGGCCGGAAGCTGGAAGATCACATTGGCGATCAGGACGATCGCCAGGCCGCCGGCGAGTGCGAGATAGGGCAGCATGCCGGCTTTCTTGACGCCGAGATCCTGGCCGACCAGGCCGAGATCCTCCATCGCGCCTGCCGGGAACTTGCCGCCGTCGCGCACATAGTGGCGATAGGCGAAGACCGGCAGGATCAGGGCGGCGAAGATGAAGCCAACCCAGAGCGCATTGGAATAACCCCAGACCTTGGCGCCGGCGCCGAGAAACAGCGCGTTGACGAAGGCCAGCACGGTGTTAAGGCCGATCAGCCAGGTCGGAGCCTTCCAGGGGCGTTCGATATGGCCGGAATCCATCCGGTGAATCCAGCCGGAATTGAGGTTCAGGAAGTTGAAGATGATGTAGCCGACATTCGAGACGGCGAGCACGAAGAAGTAGCCGCCGACATCCGAGGCGATCGCCAGCAGGAAGAGATTGAAGGCGAAATCGGTCCACATCGCCCTGGTCGGCGCGCCGTGCTCGTTGACGTGGTCGAGATATTTCGGCAGCCAGCCGTCCTTCGAACCCTGGTAGAGCGTGCGCGAGGAGCCGGCCATCGCGGTCATGATGGCGAGGAAGAGTGCCATGATCATCAGTACGACGAGCAATTGAGTGACGATCCGGCCGGCGCCGATCAGGCCGCCGAGCGCTTCGGCAACACCTGTGCCGTCGACGATGCCGGGGGCCAGCATGCCTGCATGGCCGAGAACGCCCTGGAAGGCGAAGGGCACGAGGAAGAAAAACAGGCAGCAGGCAAGGCCGGAATAGAAGATCGCCTTGAAGGTGTCGGTCTTCGGGTTCTTGAGTTCGCGGGTGTAGCAGACGGCCGTCTCGAAGCCGTAGGTCGACCAGGCGGCGATATAGAGGCCGCCGAGGAACAGCGTCCAGCCACCATTGCTCCAGGTGCCGTCGGCAGCGGCATAGGCCGCCGTCGGCGGCACGAGGCCGGTGACGTTGGTGGCGAGGATCTGACCGCTGACGATCGGATAGAGGCCGATGATGAGCAGCGGCACCAGCACGATGATTGCCAGCCACTTCTGCACGCTTGCCGTTTCCGAAATGCCGCGATGCTGAATCGCGAAGATGATCAGCATCAGCATGCCGCCGATGAAGAAGGTGGCGTTGATATTGGCGGTGGCGAGGAAGGGAATGTTGAAGCTCAAGAGCGACCAGCTGCGGATCGCCGGCGTCAGCGCTGCGATACCGTCGGTGCCGAGCAATGCCTTGACGGCGTCATCCGGCGTGGTGCCGGTATGGGCTGCGATATATTCGGCGACGCGGGGGCTGTCGGCCGTGATGGAAGCGGCATGCGCTGAGATCCAGTCGAGGACCATTTGCGAATCCGCTGCAGGAATCGGGTAGAATGCGTTGAGGATGTAACCGGCGGCGATGGCGCAGCCGAGCGACAGCACCGGCGACCAGGCAAACCAGTTGCACCAGACGGAGAGCGGCGCGATGAATTTCGAATAACGCAGCCAGGCGGTGGCGCCATAGACCGAAGCGCCGCCGGATTTGTTGGCGAACATGCCGGCGATTTCGGCATAGGTGAAGGATTGCAGAAAACCCATCACCATCGAGATGATCCAGACGACGAAGGCGAGCTTGCCCGTCGTGCCAGCGATGCCGCCAATGGAGAAAAGAACGAGCGGCGGCACACCCGCAGCCACCCAGAATGCGCCCTTCCAGTCGAGCGCACGTACAAGCTTACCTTCGGTGCCGGATACAATCCCGGCCTCCACAACGTCTGTCATCGGTGAAATTCCCCATTCTATTTGTTCCGGACGTATCTTTGTACGTCTCCCTGAACGTGTCTCCCTGACGGTCTCAAGCCCGCTCGGATGATTTTGACGATCCGTGTTCCCGACGGATTCCCCGAGTCTCAACTCTTTATGCATAGTGAAGATATTTTCTTTTTAGTCAACATCACTTTACTTTCCCGGGGCATTTTGTAACCTGCATGGGTGGGTGTCCGAGGACGCCCGATCCTCCCATGAGGGCAGTATGCGAGAACTTCATCCTGCTATGACGGGCCTGCGGCCGGCCGCTCCGAGCCTCGTGCACTATCCCGGCATTTCCACCTTGCCGGAAGGAACCGAGCGCTACAGGGCAAAGGGCGGCGGATCGGTCGTTGTGCGCGTCGAGCCGGGCGATGGCGTCATCGTCATCGACAGCGAGGGCGGACAGGTCTGCGAAATCTCCTTCCTCGACGAGAAAGGGCGGTTCCTGGCGGCCGGTCTCGGAACGGCATTCAGCAATTCAGCCGATGGTTTGAAGGCCATTCTTCAAGCGGAGGATGAGGGTGCTGCCCGCACGCGTGCAGCGCTTCAGCGTCGCGGCGCCGATCTTGCAAAGGCCGGCGCGCTCAGCATTTTCGGGTCGGGATCGACCCCGGGCAGCAGGGCGGAATTCACGATTTCCATGAAGGGCCTGCTGATCGTCGCAGCACCGGCCAGCGCCATGTCGCCGGAGGCGCAGGATACAGCGACGCCGATCGAGATCAGGATCAAGCGCAGCCTGCTGATCCGCGATTATGCCTCCGCTTTGCCGGAACCGGCCGCCGATCCGGTCGAGGATATTCGCATCCGGGCGGCGACCGCGGCGGCCTATTTCGTGCGTGCCGGCGAATTCATCCAGATCATCGACGTCTATGGACGCCAGTGCACCGATTTCCAGGCGTTTGCCGCCCGCAAGGTCGACAAGGGTCTCGACCTCGCGCTCGATTCCACCGTCACCCGCACGCTGCTCGGCCGCAGCTATCCGATGCCGGGTCTCCCTTCGAAGGCCTTCGACCGCGACTTCGAGCCGCTGGTCGAAATCGTCCAGGATACGGTCGGCCGTCACGACGCTTTCGCGACCGCCTGCAATTCGCGCTACTACGACGACATGGGTTATCCCGGCCACGTCAACTGCACGGACAATTTCAATGCGGTGCTGGCGCCTTACGGCATTGCCGGCCGCAAGGGCTGGGAAGCGCTGAACTATTTCTACAACACCAATATCGACCACAATAACCAGCTCTATCTCGACGAGCCCTGGTCGCGTCCCGGCGATTATGTGCTGATGCGGGCGCTGACCGATCTCGTCTGCGTCTCCTCGTCCTGCCCTGACGATATCGACGCTGCGAACGGCTGGGATCCGACGGATATCCACGTCCGCACCTTTTCCGGAAAAGAGAAATTCTCACGAGCGGTGGCCTATCGCATGACCCCAGATGCCGACGCCGAACTGACGCGCGAAACCGCCTTCCATCCCCGCCTCTCCGCCTTGACACGTGACTACACCGAATATCGCGGCTACTGGCTGCCGAACCGCTTTTCCAGCGAAGGGCCGGTCGAGGAATACTGGGCCTGCCGCGAGCGCGCCGCCGTCATCGATCTCTCGCCCTTGCGGAAATTCGAGGTGACGGGGCCGGATGCCGAGGAACTGCTGCAATATTGCCTGACGCGTGACGTGCGCAAACTGTCGACCGGCCAGGTCGTCTATTCCGCCATGTGCTACGAAAACGGCGGCATGATCGATGACGGCACCCTGTTCCGGCTCGGCGACAAGAACTTCCGCTGGATAGGCGGCGATGATTTCAGCGGCATATGGCTGCGCCAGCAGGCGGAGAAGAAGGGCTTCAAGGCCTGGGTCCGCTCTTCGACCGACCAGATGCACAATATCGCCCTGCAGGGGCCGAAGAGCCGCGATATCCTGAAGGAGATCATCTGGACGGCGCCGCGCCAGCCGACGATCGGCGAACTCGAATGGTTCCGCTTCACCGTCGGCCGCATCGGCGGCTTCGAGGGTGCGCCGATCGTCGTCTCGCGCACCGGTTACACCGGCGAACTCGGCTACGAGATCTTCTGCCATCCGAAGGATGCGCTGACGGTGTTCGACGCCGTCTGGGAGGCCGGCCAGCCGCACGGGTTGAAGCCGATGGGATTGGAAGCGCTGGACATGGTCCGCATCGAGGCGGGCCTGATCTTCGCCCATCACGAATTCACCGACCAGACCGATCCGTTCGAGGCCGGGATCGGCTTCACGGTGCCGCTGAAATCCAAACAGGACGATTTCATCGGCCGCGAGGCGCTGATCCGGCGCAAGGAGCATCCGCGCCATCTGCTCGTCGGCCTCGACATCAAGTCCAACGAGGCCGTCGGCCATGGCGATTGCATTCATATCGGCCGGGCGCAGGTGGGCGTCGTCACCAGCGCCACGCGCTCGCCGGTCCTCGGCAAGACGATCGCGCTCGCCCGCATCGATGTGATGCATGCAAACCCGGGCACCGAGGTCGAGGTCGGCAAGCTCGACGGCCACCAGAAGCGCCTGCCGGCGACGATCGTGCCGCTTTCGCATTACGATCCGCAGAAGACGCTGCCGCGCTCGTAACGCCTGCTTTGGAGGTCGGGAAACGGCGATCGGTTGTTGATACTGTCGTTGACGCGCACGACCGGCGAGATGCAATCTTATGGCGATTTGGCGGCTCAAAAAAACTAAAAGTTGACATATCCGGCTTCGATGTTTATATCTCGGTGGTCGATATTGCTTGTTTGACTTTTGTTATCGCACGCTGGCAACGTGCCCTGGACGAACTTCCCTCTTCAAAATCGAGATCATCATCCGTCGTGCTTTCGCACGTGCGGTCGTCAATTGCTATGAAAGGGTTTGTTATGACCACTGGCACAGTTAAATGGTTCAATTCCACCAAGGGCTTCGGCTTCATTCAGCCTGATGACGGCGGCGCTGACGCCTTCGTCCACATCTCTGCCGTCGAGCGTGCTGGAATGCGCGAAATCGTCGAAGGCCAGAAGATCGGCTACGAGCTTGAGCGCGATAACAAGTCGGGCAAAATGTCCGCTTGCAATCTCCAAGCCGCTTAAACTGAAATCTGCTTTCCTTTGACCGCGGATGTACCGGCACAGTTGAAAGTATGATACTATCAAGGTCAGGCAAGTTGCCTGGCCTTTTTGCTGCGTTCCGCCAGCGGGCTGATAAATCCAGGATTGATATGACAGAGTCACACAGCAAATCACGCAAGCAGGCGGAGATTGCCTTCGGAAACGCGCAATCGCAGTTCCTGGCGCGAAGCCGCGCGGTCGAAGAGATCGATTCGACCATACGTGCCCGCGAGGAAAAAACCTTGCGGTTACGCGAAGCGCGTGAAGCCAAGGAATTGCAGGATCGCTTGACAGGGGGTACTGCTCCCAGCGCGAAGCGAAAAAAGAAAATCTGACCCAACGGCATAATTCCTTAAATCGGTCCGATTTCAGGATAAAGCGATGCAGCAGTTCAAGGTATTACAGCGCCCTTTGCGCGTCTTAAGACGTGCGGCGCCGTAGGGTCGAAGTCAAACAGTCAGGAAACAGATTTGAAAAACGCCAAAAACAACGAGCTTTCCGATCGCCGCAGCGCCGCTGCCGAAGCCAAGGCGGCTCTCCTCAATGCGTATCGTAGCGCCAAGGATTCAGCCGAACCGACAAGGCTGGCAAAGCAGGCGGAGCGTCAAGCCATTGCCGCGGCCAGGGAAGAACGTCGCGCTCAGCGAGAACGGGTCAAGCTCGAGGAACTGGAGCGGGCTCAGGCCGCCGAGGCCGAACGTCAGGCTGCCGCCGAGGCCGCAGCACGCGCCGATGCCGACGCGCGCGAAGCAGCTGATAAAGAGCGGATCGCCCGCGTGATTGCCGACGAAGCCGCCCGAAAGGCCGAACGCGACCTGCGTTACGCCAATCGCAAAGCCAGGAAGTCCTGATCGTCAGCGCCGCCTGTTGTCGCAACAGGCAGCGCTCTCTTTCAAGCAGCCTGAACGGCTGCGTTCAGCGGGATTTCGACGTCGATCTCAAGGGTCGAGACGTATTCGTTGCGATCGATCGTCACCTGCACCTTGTCGTGGTCGAGCTGCACATGCTTTGCGATCACCGCCAGGATTTCCTCGCGCAGCAGGGAGACCAGGTCCGACCCCGCCGAGGAACGTTCATGAGCGAGAAGGACCTGCAGCCGTTCGCGGGCGGCCGGTGCGGTTCTCTGCTTGTTGAATAGACGGAAAATATTCATGCTGCCCTCCGTCCGAAGATCTTGCCGAAAATGTTCCTCTTTTCCTCTGGGATGGCGATCGGCACAACTTCGCCGGCGAGCCGACGAGCGGCATCGAAATAGGCCATCGCAGCCGCGCTGCGGCTGTCTGCCAGCGTGACCGGCGCCCCGATATTGGATGCCCGCAGAACATCCATGCTTTCGGGTATGATGCCGAGCAGCGGGATGGACAGGATCTCCAGGACGTCGTCGACCTTGAGCATGTCGCCGCGTTCGGCGCGGTTGGCGTCATAGCGGGTGAGCAGCAGGTGCTTTTCCATCCGCTCGCCGCGTTCGGCCTTGGCGGTCTTGGCATCGAGCAGGCCGATGATGCGATCCGAATCGCGCACCGAAGAGACCTCAGGATTGGTGACGACCACGGCCACATCGGCGTGGCGCATGGCAAGCGTTGCGCCGCGCTCGATGCCGGCGGGGCTGTCGCAGATGATCCAGTCGAAATAGCGCTTCAGGTCGTTGATGACGCGCTCGACGCCCTCGGCCGTCAGATTGTCCTTGTCACGCGTCTGCGAGGCCGGCAGCAGGAACAGCGTTTCCAGCCGCTTGTCGCGGATCAGCGCCTGGGTAAGCTTGGCGTCGCCCTGGATGACATTGATCAGGTCATAGACGACCCGGCGCTCGGCGCCCATGACGAGGTCGAGATTGCGTAAGCCCACGTCGAAATCGACGACGACGACCTTCTCATTGCGTTGCGCCAGCGCCGCTCCCAATGCGGCGGTCGAGGTTGTCTTGCCAACCCCGCCCTTGCCTGACGTGACGACGATCACTTTCCCCATCATTGTCTCTCCTTTGCCGTGGCCCCAGTAATTCAAAGTGTTAAAGCGTGCTGTGCGGCTCTCGAAGAGAGGCGCGGCGCTGCCGTCAGATCAGTTTCTCTGCCATGATCGCGTCGTCTTCGAGCCAGAGCTGAACAGCCTGTCCGCGAAGATTGGCGGCCATGTCTTCCGCCATTTTGTAGATGCCGTCGATTGCAACCAGCTCGGCCTCGAGCTTGCGGCAAAAGATCCGCGCCGATGCGTTTCCGATGGATCCCGCCATGGCTCGGCCACGCAAGGCGCCATAGATATGGACGGACCCGCCGGCGATGACCTCGGCACCCGAGGCGACCGATCCGATGACGGTGACGTCGCCTTCCGGAAAGATCACCGATTGCCCCGAGCGCACCGGTTCCCGGATGACGATCGATTGCATGGCCGGGCGGGCCTCCGCCGCTGCCGGTTTGCCGGGTAGATCGGCAGGCTCCTTTGCCTGAACTTCGATGTCGGAGACCGACCGACCGCCTTTGAGTGCCGGCGGCATGCCGGATCCGAGGATCGAAGGCCGCGCGCCCTCGATGCCCATGATGCTGACATTGCGCTTGGCAAGTTCGGCAATCAGGTCCTTCAGCTGTGGCCGGTCGATTTGCAGGTCCGTCAGATCGAGCACGACAGGCCGTCCGAGGAAGAAGCCGGCCGAACGCGCGGCCAAATCGTCCAGCCGGATCAACCAATCATCGATGGGAAGATCCGGAGACAGCATGACCGCGAGGAAAGAGCGGCCCTTGATGCGGATAGAGCGAGCGTCTGTTAGCACTTTGGTCATCTATGTGAAGAAATCGTTGACCATGTCTACCGCTGCTATGGTTAACAAAAAGTTAACGCGGCCTTAATTTCACCGACAATCACCTGAGATTCTTTAAGCGCAGAATTACCGCAAGCCATTGGAAAAGCGTTGCAATCTGCGGAAGCGCTGCCCGGTTAATATTGCGGCTTTCGACTTGAGCCGCAAATCTGCCGCTGCTTGGGTAAAGCTCAGCCCTCGGCCTTGCGTTGTGCGTTGGAAATGGCGCGTGCGGCCTCTTCCGAGGAGTTGGCGAGCGTGCGCATTTCTGCGGCCAGCACGGCAAAGCCCGATCCGGCCGTGCCGGCGCGGGCGGCCTCGATGCCGGCATTGACGGCGAGCAGCTTCAGGTAACGCAGCGATTGCAGGATCTCATTGGTCTTCGAGGCGGTGACGCGCATGCCGGAGGTTTGTTCATCGATTCGCTGATAGAGCGATTCGATGTTGATGATGCTGCCTTCGAGATAGAGAAGCTCGCCCTTCTCGTCCCAGATACCGCCGCCTGTCTCGGTGACCCAGATGAGATGCCCCATGGCGTGGCGGATACGATATTCCATCGTCCAGTCCGTGCGCTTCTCCAGCGCCCGTCCGACGATCTCATCCATCAAAGGCACGTCTTCCTCGTACATGATCGAGGTGAAGGTTCGCGTGCGGTTGCCGACGATTTCATCGACGGGATAACCGAAGATGCGCTCGATGCCGTTGGTCATCTCAAGCATCGTGTAGTTTTCATCGGCTCGGCAGCGGTAGAGAAAACCGCTCATGCGCCCGAGAATGCTCGTTTGAAAATCCATGAAGGCCACATCCGAAGAGAAGAGTTGCAATCGTCTCGCTCAAAGGCGCGGCTCACAATATGCCGGAGGAGAGTGCACGAACACCCTCCTCCGGCAATGCAGGCCCGCCTCATCAGTTGCGTAGATATTCCTCCATGGAATCGTCGAGCGCCTCGACCCAGGGGGTGTGGTGCGTCGGCGACATGTTGCCGGTCATCAGCGATCGGTAGGCATGATCGCGAAAGCCCATGATGTTGTGAGCCTTGTGATGTTCCCACTCCATGAAGGTCTGGTTGGTGCCCTCGATGTCGAAGGAGGGATAATCGGTTTCGGCAAGCAGTTCCTTCACATAGTCGCCCTGATACCAGATCATCTGCTCGGCATCCTCGAGTGTTTCCTCGCGGGCGCGCCACATGTCGAAATTGGCTTTCAGCTCCTCTTCCGGCGGCAGCGTGATGCGGCCCATCATCACGTCGCGTGCCCACCAGGCCTGCACGTCGAACATGTTGAAGGTATAGAACTGGTCCTGCATGCCGATATAGAAAAGCTGCGGGTTCTTGTCGAAGATCACCCCCTTGTAGAGGCTGTCAGCCCAGAGGCGGTTGGCGGTCTTCAGCCGGAGTTCGTCGGGCAGGAATGGGAAGTGGTGCTGGTATCCGGTGCAGAGGATCACCGCATCGACCTCCTTGGTCGAGCCGTCGAGGAAATGCGCGGTGCGGTTTTCGAGCTTGATCAGCAACGGCCGCTCCTCGAAATTCTCCGGCCATTTGAAGCCCATCGGCTTCGAGCGATAGCTCGTCGTCACCGATTTCGCGCCGTATTTCCAGCATTGCGAGCCGATGTCCTCGGCCGAATAGCTGCGTCCGACGAGCAGGATGTCCTTGCCCTTGAACTCCAGCGCGTCACGGAAGTCGTGGGCATGCAGCACGCGGCCGTTGAAGGTCTTCACGCCTTCGAAATAGGGCACGTTCGGCGTCGAGAAATGACCTGATGCCACGACGACATAGTCGAATTCCTCGTCATACATCCGGTCCTCGACGCGGTTATGCGCCGTCACCGTGAACTTCTTCGTCTGATCGTCGAAGCGGACCATGCGTACCGGCGTGCTGAAGCGCACCCAGTGGCGGACGTTCGCCTTCTCGACGCGTCCCTTGATGTAATCCCAGAGCACAGCGCGCGGCGGATAGGAGGCGATCGGCTTGCCGAAATGCTCCTCGAAGGAATAGTCAGCGAATTCAAGGCATTCCTTCGGTCCGTTCGACCAGAGGTAACGATACATGCTGCCGTGGACCGGCTCGCCATATTCGTCGAGGCCGGTGCGCCAGGTATAGTTCCAGAGCCCGCCCCAGTCCGACTGTTTTTCGAAGCAGACGATCTCCGGGATCTCGGCGCCCTTTTGGGCGGCCGATTGAAAGGCGCGCAGCTGCGCCAGTCCGGAAGGACCGGCACCAATGACGGCTACTCTTGTCATGAAGCATTCCCCTCTTGATTATATCGCATTGTCCTGCGTGTCAGTCCGGATAGATGCCGGGGCTGGTCGGCGCCCCATCGTCATACTTGGAAAACCAGTCGATCGTCGTCTCGCGGAAGCGGGTGAGGCCTTTGTAGTCGATGAGCTCCGGCGGCAGTGTCTTCAGCACGCGCGGAAAGCGTCGCGCCCATTTCGGCACGGTCACGAGCTCTTCCATGTTCATCAGGTAGCAGCGGATGACGAAAAGGATGGCGTTCGAGCGTGGCAGGCGCCAAAGGCTCTGCAGCTCGACGCGCAGATGCACCTTCTCGCCGACATTATCAGGTGTCACCGTGGTGCGGTCAGGACCCCATTTGTGATAATTCTCCGGGCTGGTGTCGAGCCGCGGATTGATCGTCATCGTCCAGTTGAAGCGCCGTGTCGGCTTGCCCTGCTGCAGGTTCAACAGGAATTTCAGCGCTCGGTCGAAGACGCCGATCTGGTGGGCGAGCGGCACCGGCCCATGCCATTCCATGAAGTTCATGCCGATGTCGAAATCGAGCGACCAGTCGGCCTGCGTCGTCACCATGCCGGCGTCCATCCAGAGATTGCTGTCGCGCTGGTCGACGATGCAGAAATCGCCCTGGGCCTGGCGGGTGATATATTCGAAGGGCTCATAGGGCAGCGTCGAGGCATCGCCAAAGGTGAAGCTGTCGTCGATGCCGAGCGGGCGGTTGATCCAACGCCACTGGTCACCGTTGCGGATCAGCGTGAAATGGTCGGGGTACCCTGCCGCCTGCTCTTCCATCAAAAGTTCGAGCGTATCCCATTGCGCGCTCATCATGTGCGGCAGCGCCTGATAGCGCAGCGGATCTTCCTTCAGGACCAGCGCCCGGTCGTGCATCTCGGCGACATAATGCTCGTCGACGTCGATCAAGCTTTCGTAGACGGTTCCCGCCCGGCCGTGGACATGCGGCTCCATATTGACCGAATACATGTATTCGTCGCGGTCAAAGGGAAACGGGAAACGCCGGATATTCTCGGGGCTATTCCGATAACTGAAATCGTTCCGGAAGGTTTCCTGCTTGAAGACGATTGCCATGTCCGGTCTCCTTGTTCCGCTTCCAATGCCGCTAGAGATCAAGATGCAGCGTGTTTCCCTCGAAGCGGGAAACGCAGATCATCACCTTGCGGCCGGATGCTTTTTCTTCGCTCGTCAAATAGACGTCATGGTGCAGCAGCTTGCCGTCGCAGGTGACGACGCCGGTCTCGCATTGACCGCAGGCGCCGCCGCGACAGAGGAAGGGCGCGTCGACGCCCGCCGCCTCGATTGCCTCCAGCATGCTTTCGTGATGGCCGACCTTCACGGTCTTGCCGGACCGCAGGAGCTCGATCGCGAAGGGCTTGCCTGGTAGAGACGACAGGAACCGTTCCGAATGCAGGTTCTGTTCCGGCCAGCCGGCGTCCAGTCCCGACTTCAGCACGCCGTCGATCATCCCTGACGGGCCGCAGACATAAAGATGCGTGCCGAGCGGCTGGGTGCCGAGCAGGCGCGTCAGCGGCATGGCGCCGCCTTCGGCATCGCAATAGATCTTGATGCGATGTCCGCCATAGCGCTCGACGAGATGCTGCCAATAGGCGCCGCGGTCGCGCGTGCGGATGGCATAATGCAGCTCGAAATTGGCGCCCTCGCGGGAAAACTGCTCCATCATTGCGATGAAGGGGGTAATGCCGATGCCACCGGCGATCAGAAGATGCTTGCGCCCGCGCCAGTCCGGCTGGAAGAGGTTGACAGGATAACTGACCTTGAGCTCGTCGCCTTCGCTGACCTTCTCATGCATGAAGGTAGAGCCGCCGCGCGAATTCTCGACGTGCAGCACGCTGATCTCGTAGGCTGCGCAATCATGCGGCGGCGACATCAGCGAATAGGCGTTGCGGCGCATATGGCCGCCATCGTTCATCAAGACGATGACGTGGGCGCCGCCGGAGAAATAAGGCATCGGCTTGCCGTCAAGGCGCTCGAAACGGAAGCGCTTGACGCGCTCGGCAATCGGCGTGATCCGCACCACGCGGACAGGAATTTCAGTACCACCGCTCAAAGGAACAACTCCTCGGGGTCAGGCGCGCTGCCCGGTTCTTCCGCATCGATATTGACGCCCTGGAAGGCGGCGAGCCGGCGCGAATAGTGATCGCGCACCAGAAGCGGCAGCCCGCAATGGCTGCAGGCAAACGGGCTGGTGGTGACGTCGTCGGTAATGCCCTTGCAATGGACGCATTGCACCCGCCGTGCCAGCGAGCCGCGATGCTCGGTGATGACGGAGGCATGGTCCATGCCGTAATCGAGCGCCACGAGCATTGCCTGGCCGATGAAGCCTTCCGTGCCCGACAGATAAAGCCGCGTGCCCATGTGAGCAGTGGCAAGCGAACCCTTCAATCGGAAGAGCAGCGTTGCGATGGTCGGAGCCGTGAAGAACATGTCGGCGCCGAGGTGGCGCAGCGTCTCGTCCAGGCCGGATCCTTGCGAACCGCGGGCGACATAGAGGATCTCGCTGCGGGCAAGAGCCGTTTCGTCAAGCGCCGGCTGCTGATCGAGCAGAGCCCTGGCGCCCTCCCCTTCGAGCGCGAAAATGTGCCGCCGGGCATTGGGCTGGATGGTCAGGCCCGTGTAGACGGGTCGGCTCTTGATGCCTGCAACGAGCATTCGCCTGCTCCTTAACCTACGGCAATCCTCTTTTTCTTCTCCGGATCGTCGAAGGGAAGTGTATGGGCGGTGGCGCTTGCCTTTACTGTCTTGCCGCGGACTTCGAGTTTCGTCCCATGCACCGCCTTGTCAACGTCCAAGCGGGCAATCGCCATGGATTTCTTCGTCAGGGAGGAATAGCTCGGGCAGGTAATGACACCGACCTTTTTGCCGTCGGCAAAGACTTCGTCACCGAGATCGGCCGGTCCGTCGGCATCGATCAGCATGCCGAAGATCTTGAAGCGTTCCTTGCCCTTGAGGCGGGCATGCTCCTCGGCGCCACGGAAGCCCGTCTTGCCGGGGCTGACGGTGAAGTCGAGGCCGAGTTCCCAGAGGCTATCGCCGGGCGGCTGATCGGCGAAGGGATACATTTGCGAATTGTCGTAAGGGTAGAAGAGCAGGTAGCTTTCGACCCGCAGCATGTCGAGAACGGAGAAACAGCAGGGGATGATGCCCATCGGCTTGCCTTCCTCGACGATCCGGTCCCAGACCATGACGGCGTCCTGGCCGCGCACGAAGATCTCGTAGCCGCGCTCGCCGGTATAACCGGTGCGCGAGATCATCACCGGCGCGCCGAACAGCGTCGTCTGCATGTGGTGGAAGTATTTGAGATCGCGAATGCCGGGCACATATTTGGCCAGATAGTCGACCGCGAGCGGTCCCTGCAGCGACAGGTCGTGCAGGTCGTCATCGAAGAGCACGGCGCAATTGCGGCCCGCGGCCTGCTTGACGAGTTCCTCGTGGCCGGAGCCGGAGCCATGCACCAGCATCCAGGAATTCGGGCCGGTGCGATAGACGATGCAGTCGTCGGTGAAGTGGCCGCGCTCGTTCAGCATCGTCGCATAGACCGACCGGCCGGGGTAGATCTTCGTCAGGTCGCGGCTGGTGATGGAGTCTAGCACGGCGATGGCGTGCGGGCCGACCAGATGCACCTTCTTCAGGCCCGAAACATCCATGATGCCGGCCTTGGTACGGACGGCGACATGCTCCTCCGACATATCCTTGTCATAGGTCCAGGCGGTGCCCATACCGCTCCAGTCCTCGAGCTTCGATCCCAGTGCGCGATGCCGATCCGCCAAGACGGAGAAACGCCATGATAAAGCCATTGTCCGTTCCCTCTTATTTCCTCTACGGAATATTTATTTCCTGACTATATAAGTCTTTCGCGTCGTGGCAAGCCCGCCCGGCATGCATTTCCCAAACTTTGATGGCATAGGCGCTCTGGCGCGATGGGTGCGATGACGCCAATCATCTCTCAGCCCATCCGCTCCGACGCGTAACTTCCCGGGCTTGCCGGGAAGACCACGGTGCGGTTGCCGTTGATGAAGGTGCGGTGATGGATATGGGCGTGGATGGCACGCGCCAGCACCTGGCTTTCGACGTCGCGGCCGATCGAGACATAGTCGTCGGGCGACTGCGCATGGGTGATGCGCGCCGTGTCCTGCTCGATGATCGGGCCTTCGTCGAGATCGGCGGTGACGTAATGGGCCGTCGCCCCGATCAGCTTCACGCCGCGTTGATAGGCCTGTTTGTAAGGGTTGGCGCCCTTGAAGCTTGGCAGGAAGGAGTGGTGGATATTGATGATCTTCCCGGACATCTTCTGGCACATCTCGTCCGACAGGATCTGCATGTAGCGGGCGAGCACGATCAGCTCGGTGCCGGTCTGCTCGACCACGTCCATGATATGGCCCTCGGCCTGCACCTTGTTGGCCTTGGTGACCGGAATATGGTGGAAGGGGATGTCATGGTTGACCACGACCTTCTGGTAGTCGAAATGGTTGGAGACCACGCCAACGATATCGATCGGCAGGGCGCCGATCTTCCAGCGGTAAAGCAGGTCGTTCAGACAATGGCCGAAGCGCGACACCATCAAGAGCACCTTCATGCGCTTCTCGCTGTCGTGAAAATCGTAATCCATTTCGAAAGGAGCGGCGACGGTCGCAAAACCGGTGTCGATATCGGCGCCCGAAAGCCCCTCCTCCGAAATGAAGCTGACGCGCATGAAGAACTTGCCGGTGTCGAGATCGTCGAACTGCGAACTGTCGATGATGTTGCAGCCCTTGTCGGCCAGATAGCTCGAAATCGCCGCGACGATGCCGCGCGTCGACTTGCAGGATACGGTGAGTACGAAACTCTTCATGCTGTTTCTTCCTTCGCTATCCCGAGCGCAGATGGCCTACTGCATAATTCCTTAAATCGGGTTCGACTTGATAATTACGCAGCAATTCAAAGTGTTAGCGTCGTTTTGGCGTCTGAAATACACGCGGCACTGCAACCACGCCGGAGCTTGTCTGCTCCGGCGCATCAGCGTGTCTTCAGAACGCCCGTCCGTTCAGATGTCGAGCGTGCTGTCGCGTTCCCACTGGGTGAAATGGGAGCAGAAAGCATTCCATTCCTGATGCTTGAGCTTGAGATAGGCGGCGGAAAACTCGGCCCCGATCGCCTGCTTCAAGCCCTCGTCTGCATCATAGGCGCGCAGCGCGTCGAGCAGGTTGAGCGGTAGGCGCGGCGCGTCCTTCACCAGATACCCTTCGGCATACATGTCGATATCGTAATGCCGGCCGGGGTCTGCCTGGCTGCGGATGCCGTCGAGGCCGGCCGCGATGATGATCGCCTGCAGCAGGTACGGATTGACCGCACCATCAGGCAGGCGCAGCTCGAAACGTCCAGGTCCCGGCACGCGCACCATGTGGGTGCGGTTGTTGCCCGTCCAGGTCACGGTGTTCGGCGCCCAGGTCGCGCCCGATGTCGTGCGCGGCGCGTTGATGCGCTTATAGGAATTGACCGTCGGATTGGTGATCGCGGCGAGCGCGGAGGCGTGCTTCATGATGCCGCCGAGGAAGGTTTTACCCTGAGCGGAGAGCCCAAAGGCCATTTCCTTGTCGGCGAAGGCGTTGACCTTGCCATCGATGTCCCAGACCGAAATATGGGCATGGCAGCCGTTTCCGGTCAGGCCTTTGAAGGGCTTCGGCATGAAGGTGGCGCGAAGGCCGTGTTTTTCGGCGACCGACTTGACCATGAACTTGAAGAAGGAGTGCTTGTCTGCCGTCTGAAGCGCGTCGTCATATTCCCAGTTCATCTCGAACTGGCCGTTCGCGTCCTCGTGGTCGTTCTGATAGGGCTTCCAGCCGAGCTCGAGCATGTAGTCGCAGATCTCGGCGATGACATCATAGCGACGCATCACGGCCTGCTGATCGTAGCAAGGCTTCTCGGCGGTATCGAACTGGTCCGAAATCACCGAGCCGTCCGCAGAAATCAGAAAGAACTCGGGCTCCACGCCGGTTTTCACCCTGAGCCCTTCTTTCGCAGCTTCGGCGACCAGTCTCTTCAGCACAACACGCGGTGCCTGTTCGACAGTCTGATCGTTCATGACGCAGTCGGCTGCAACCCATGCGACGTCTTTCTTCCAGGGCAACTGGATGACCGAGGACGCATCGGGAAGCGCGAACAGGTCGGGATGGGCTGGCGTCAAATCGAGCCAGGTTGCGAAGCCCGCAAAGCCGGCGCCATCCTTCTGCATATCGGCGATGGCTTCTGCCGGGACCAGCTTGGCGCGTTGGCCACCGAACAGGTCGGTATAGCTGATCATGAAATATTTGATGCCTTTGTCTTTGGCAAAAGCAGCAAGGTCCAGTGTCATTCTCGTTCCCCTTTGGATTTCTTGGAGACACTTTGCTTATGGATGCGAGACGGCCGGGACGTTTGCCCGGCCGGTAGTAGAAATCAGTAGCCTCCCTTGCCGGGATACCAGTTTGTGCCGGCGAGCGGGATCTGGGCCATGGCGGCCGCCTCCATCGTCAGCGCGCAAAGATCTTCCGGTTCCAGGTTGTGCAGGTGGTTCTTGCCGCAGGCGCGCGCGATGGTCTGGGCTTCCAGCGTCATAACCTTCAGATAGTTGGCGAGACGGCGGCCGGCGGCGATTGGATCAAGGCGCTTCATCAGTTCCGGGTCCTGCGTCGTGATGCCGGCCGGGTCTTTGCCTTCGTGCCAGTCGTCATAGGCGCCGGCCGTCGTGCCGAGCTTCTGGTATTCTTCTTCCCAATGCGGATCGTTGTCGCCGATCGCAACGAGTGCCGCCGTGCCGATGGCAACGGCATCGGCACCCAGCGCCAGTGCCTTGGCCACGTCGGCGCCCGATCGGATGCCGCCCGAGATGATCAGTTGCACCTTGCGATGCATGCCGAGATCCTGCAGCGCCTGGACGGCGGGGCGGATGCAGGCGAGCGTCGGCATGCCGACATTTTCGATGAAGACATCCTGCGTCGCGGCGGTTCCGCCCTGCATGCCATCGAGCACCACCACGTCGGCCCCAGCCTTCACCGCAAGTGCGGTATCGTAATAGGGACGCGCGCCACCGACCTTCACATAGATCGGCTTTTCCCAGTCGGTGATCTCACGCAGTTCCAGGATCTTGATTTCGAGGTCGTCCGGGCCGGTCCAATCCGGGTGGCGGCAGGCCGAGCGCTGGTCGATGCCCTTCGGCAGATTGCGCATGTTGGCGACACGATCGGAGATCTTCTGGCCGAGCAGCATGCCACCGCCGCCGGGCTTTGCGCCTTGACCGACAACCACTTCGATCGCATCGGCGCGACGCAGGTCCTTGGGATTCATGCCGTATCGCGACGGCAGATACTGGTAGACCAGCGTCTGCGAATGGCCGCGCTCTTCATCGGTCATCCCGCCGTCGCCTGTCGTGGTGGAGGTTCCGGCAATCGTCGCGCCGCGTCCGAGCGCTTCCTTGGCATTGCCGGAGAGCGCGCCGAAGCTCATGCCGGCAATGGTGATCGGCGTCTTCAGGTGAATGGGCTTTTTGGCGAAGCGCGCGCCGAGGACGACCGACGTGTCGCACTTTTCGCGGTAACCTTCGAGCGGATAGCGCGAGATCGATGCGCCGAGAAAAAGCAGGTCATCGAAATGCGGCACCTTGCGTTTGGTGCCGGCGCCACGGATGTCGTAAATGCCGGTCGCCGCCGCACGGCGGATTTCCGCCAGCGTGTAATCGTCGAAGGTCGCGGACTTGCGCGGCGGGGTATAGGGGTTGTGATAGCTCATGATGGTCCCTCGCCTTAATACGCGTCGGCGTTGTCGATATTGAAATTGTAGAGCTTGCGGGCCGAGCCGTAACGCTTGAATTCCTCGGGCCTCACTTCGCTCACGCCCGCTTTTTCGAGAAGTTCGGCCAGCTTCGTCAGATGCTCGGGACGCAGCTCCTTTTCGATGCAATCGGCACCCAGGCTCTTGACCGAACCGCGCACGAAGAGCTTCGCCTCGTAGAGCGAATCCCCAAGCGCATCGCCAGCATTGCCGAGCACCACGAGGTGGCCGGACTGGCCCATGAAGGCCGACATATGGCCGATATTGCCATGAACGACGATGTCGATGCCCTTCATCGAGATGCCGCAGCGCGATGCCGCATTGCCCTTGATGACAAGGAGGCCGCCGCGGCCGGTTGCGCCGGCATACTGGCTGGCATCACCCTCGATGACGACTGTTCCAGACATCATGTTTTCGGCAACACCCGGACCTGCCGAACCGTGAACGGTGACGGTCCCGCCGTCGTTCATCCCGGCGCAGTAATAGCCGACCGACCCCTTCACATCGACCGTGACGGGCGCATCGATGCCGACGGCAACCGAATGGCTGCCGCGCGGATTGACGACTTCGAAGGAAAGATCGTTCGAACCGTTCTGGATGTTGTGCAGGGCGCTGTTGAGTTCACGCAACGGCGTAGTGGCAAGATCAATGACAGGCATGTTTCGATAACCCTTGGAGAATATGCATGAGGCGCCGGTCAAGCGACCTTCTGGTGATCCCAGAAATAGACGGTTGCAGGCTCCGGCTCCCAGACCCGGGCATTCTCGATGCCGGGCAGATTGACGAGCGCCCGATACTCCGAACCGAAGGCGACATACTGCTCCGTTTCGGCCATGACGGCGGGCTTGCAGGCGATCGCATCGCGCACCACGCCGAAGCCGGACTTGGTGCCGACGACGAAGGTGAAGAAGCCGTCGAGGTCATCCACCGCGCCTTCCAGCGCCTGGCCGAGATTCTTGCCCTTGGCCATCTCTGCCGTCAGATAGGCGGCGGCGACCTCGGTGTCGTTTTCGGTTTCGAAGGTCATGCCTTCGCGCTTCAGCTCGCGGCGCAGATTGTTGTGGTTGGACAGCGAGCCATTATGCACCAGGCATTGGTCGGAGCCGGTGGAAAAAGGATGGGCGCCGAGCGTCGTGACGGCTGATTCCGTCGCCATGCGGGTATGGCCGATGCCGTGGGTGCCGGCCATTGAATTGACCGCGAAGCGGGAGACCACATCCTTCGGCAGGCCGGTTTCCTTGTAGATCTCGATGGCGTCGCCGCTGCTCATGATGCGGATGTTCGGGCGCAGTTCCGCAACGGCTGCCTTGCCCGCATCGAGCAGATCCTTCGCAAGCGTGATGACGGCATGGGTGCTCTTAACCTGGATGGCGACCGGTGCGCCGACCGCCTGGCCGAGCTCGGCCTCGAGGTCGGCGAAATCCTTCTTCGGATTGGCCGACTGGATGGTGATCTTGGCATTGCTGCCGCTGGCGTCGCCATAGATCGCGATACCGGCGCTGTCCGGCCCCCGATCCGTCATCGTTATCAGCATCGAGGACAGCAGTGCCCCGAGCTCCGGTTCGAGACTTTTATCCTTGAGGAAGAGCCCCACAATTCCGCACATGACCAGACCTCCGTTCGTGTTGAGAAAGGACTAGCAGGTCTGTTTTCGGTTTTCAACTCGGAAGAAAGATTTTTTCTTTTAAGGCAAGTCAGCCTTTCGAGCTGCGCTGAGGATAGGTGATGATCGAGAGGTATTTGCTCGGGAGTTTGACCAACTGCTCCGGCCCATGTGGTGCATCGGCATCGAAGAACAGGCTGTCGCCCGGCTCCATCTGGAAAAGCTGGTCGCCATGGCGGTAAACGACTTCGCCTTCGAGCATGTAGAGAAATTCCATGCCCTCGTGCTGGAAGGTCGGGAAGGTGTCGGAATCGGCCGTCAATGTGATGAGGTAAGGCTCGACGATGACGCCGCTGGTATTGTTGTCGATATGGCCGAGCAGATTATATTGATGGCCGGCGCGCGTGCCGCGCCGTTCGAGTTCGATGCCCTGCCCCGCTTTGACGAAGACGGCATTGCGCGGTTCCTCGAAACGGCGGAAGAAGGCCGTCAGCGGCACGCCGAGCGCCCGCGACAGCGATTGCAGGGTCGTCAGCGACGGCGAGATGTTGCCGTTCTCGATCTTCGACAGCATGCCGAGTGAAATTCCGGTCGCGGCCGCCAGATCGGTGACCGTGATGCCGAGTTTCTTGCGGTAGGCGCGCACCTCATGGCCTATCGCCATTTCGAGGTTGTTTTCCTTCGGCTCGCGGACGGCGTGCGGATCCTGGGAAAAGGGAGCGCGTCCACTCTGCGCCTGTTCCGGTTGCTCTGCCGCTTCACGCTTGGTTTTCATGGGTTTTCCACCGCCGCCTTCTCTTTTGTCTGAAGGCAACCCTATCGTCATAGTGAAAATTCCTCAACCGTGAAGAAAACCTATTCCCGCCGCGCCGCGCGCGGAGCGATGCCGTAGACGGCACGGAACATCCGGGAAAAATGGCTCAGACTGGAAAAACCGGTGGCCACCGCGATTTCCGAGACGGAAAGCGGGCTCTGCTTCAGCAGGCGATGGGCATGCTGCAGCCTGATCCTGCGGTACTGATCGAGGAAGGTGGTGCCGAGATGGGCCGAAAAGAGCCGGTCGAGATGGCGGGTGGTGACGCCGGCGATGCGCGCCATGGCGGCACGCTCGAGCGGCATCTCGATCGTCTCTTCCATCCGTTCGAGAACGTTGAGCAGGCCGGAATGATGGACGCCGTAACGCTGCGCCAGCGAGGCGCGCTGGGGTGCAGCGGGCTCGTTGACCTCGGTGTGCAGATACCAGTCGCTGACCCGGCGGGCGAAATCCGGCCCCATGCGCTCGGCGATCAGCACATGCATCATGTCGAGCGGTGCGATGCCGCCGCCGCAGGTGATCCGGTTGCCGTCGATCACGAAGCGCGCCTGGCGCGGCGTCAGGTCCGGGAAGGCTTCGAGAAGGGCGGCCGCATGCTCCCAGTGGATGGTGAAGTCGCGGCCGCCAAGCAGTCCGGCGGCGGCCATCAGATAGGGGCCGCCCGAGATGCCGCCGATCCTCACCCCTTCGCGCGACAGCTGCCGCAAGCAGGCAAGTACGCCGGGGTACCGCCAGTCGCGGGGCAAGCCGCCGGCGCAGACGAAGGCCGTTCCGAGCCCCGAGCCCCTGACCGGGAGAGGCTCGGCGGGGACGCTTGTGCCCGAGGAGGAGAGCGCCGGCGCGCCATCGGGCGAGAAGATCTGCAGTCGATAGATCTCGCGTCCGGCCAAAAGATTTGCCGCCCTGAGCGGTTCGGTCGCCGAAGCATAGGACATCAGCGCAAATCCCGGGATCAGGATGAAGCCGATTTTCTGGACATTTCTACTATCAATAGAGGACATGTCTCTTTCTTAGCGATTTGTGTCCCTTCTGTGCAAGTCAGCCCTTCTCTTTCTGGCATCATGCAGCTGTTCTTTCCGGAGTGACCATGCGCTATTCCGCTCTTTCGATTTTCTTGAACGGCCTTCGCGGCAACAAAGGCTGGGCGCCGGCCTGGCGCGACCCGGCGCCGAAGCCGCATTACGACGTCATCATCGTCGGCGGCGGCGGGCATGGTCTTGCCACCGCCTACTACCTTGCCAAGGAATTCGGCGTCACCAATGTCGCTGTCCTCGAAAAGGGCTATCTCGGCTCCGGCAATATCGGCAGGAACACGACGATCATCCGCTCGAACTATCTGCTGCCGGCTAATAATCCGTTCTACGAGCTGTCGATGAAACTTTGGGAGGGGCTGGAGCAGGACTTCAACTTCAACGCCATGGTCTCGCAGCGCGGCGTTCTCAACCTCTTCCATTCCGACGCGCAGCGCGACGCCTATACGCGCCGCGGCAACGCCATGCGGCTGCATGGCGTCGACGCCGAGCTTCTCGACCGGCAGGCGGTACGCAGGAAATTGCCCTTCCTCGATTTCGACAATGCCCGTTTCCCCATTATGGGCGGCCTGTTCCAGCCGCGCGGCGGCACGGTGCGCCACGATGCGGTCGCCTGGGGTTATGCGCGAGGCGCCGATCAGCACGGCGTCGACATCATCACCCAGTGCGAGGTGACCGGCATCCGCAGCGAAAACGGTCGGATTACCGGCGTCGAGACCAACAAGGGCTTCATCGGCTGCGGCAAGCTGGCGCTTGCTGCCGCCGGCAACTCCACCGTCGTCGCCGATATGGCCGGCCTTCGCCTGCCGATCGAAAGCCATGTGCTGCAGGCCTTCGTCTCCGAAGGGCTGAAACCGTTCATCGACACGGTCGTCACCTTCGGCGCCGGGCATTTCTACGCGTCCCAGTCGGACAAGGGCGGCCTGGTCTTCGGCGGTGACATCGACGGCTACAATTCCTATGCCCAGCGCGGCAATCTCGCCTCGGTCGAGCATGTCGCCGAAGCCGGGCTGGCGCTGATTCCGTCGCTGTCGCGCGTGCGTTATCTGCGCTCCTGGGGTGGCGTCATGGATATGAGCATGGACGGCTCGCCGATCATCGACCGCACCCATATCGACAATCTCTATCTCAACACCGGCTGGTGTTACGGCGGCTTCAAGGCCACACCCGCCTCCGGCTTCTGCTACGCCCATCTGATCGCCCGCAACGCGCCGCATCAGACCGCCCGCGCCTTCCGGCTCGACCGCTTCGCGCGGGGCTATCCGATCGACGAAAAGGGCGTCGGCGCCCAGCCCAATCTGCACTGAGGACATTTAAGATGGCGAGCTTGATTTCCTGTCCCCATTGCGGCGCCCGACCGAAGGAGGAGTTCTCGATCCGCGGCGATGCCGGCCTTATCAGGCCGGCGCCGGATGCCGGTGCGGCGGCCTGGTTCGATTATGTCTATCTGCGCGACAATCCGAGAGGCCGGCACAGCGAATATTGGCACCACTCTTCCGGATGCCGCCGCTGGCTGATCGTCGAACGCGATACCGTCACCCATGTGGTCCACGGCGTCAGGGATGCCGCTCTTTCCAAGCTAAGCGGAGAACCGGCATGACGAGCTTCCGTCTTTCCTCCGGCGGCCGCATCGACCGCGCCACGACGCTCGGTTTTACTTTCGACGGCAGGCCACTCGAAGGCCATCCGGGCGATACACTCGCCTCGGCGCTGCTTGCCAACGGCGTCCAGCTCGTCGGCCGCAGCTTCAAATATCACCGCCCGCGCGGCATCCTGACGGCGGGCGCTGCCGAACCGAACGCGCTGGTAACGACGGGCAGCGGCGGGCGCACCGAGCCGAATACGCGCGCCACGATGATCGAGCTCTACCAGGGGCTGACGGCAAAGAGCCAGAACCGCTGGCCTTCGCTCGGCTTCGATGTCGGCGCGGTCAACGGGCTGCTGTCGCCCTTCCTCAGTGCCGGCTTCTACTACAAGACCTTCATGTGGCCGGCGGCCCTCTGGGAAAAGCTCTACGAGCCGGTGATCCGCAAGGCGGCGGGCCTCGGCAGGGCTTCCTACGAGGCCGATCCCGATAGCTACGAGAAATGCTGGGCGCATTGCGATCTGCTGGTGATCGGTGCCGGCCCGACCGGTCTTGCCGCAGCGCTGACCGCCGGCCGCGCCGGTGCGCGCGTCATCCTCGCCGACGAGGGGTCCGAACTTGGCGGCAGCCTGCTTTCCGACAGCGCCACCATTGACGGCAAGCCGGCGGATGCGCTTCTCGGCGCGCTGCTTGCCGAACTGGCGAGCCTGGAGAACGTGCGCCGCCTGCCGCGCATGACGGTGTTCGGCTGGTATGACGACAATGTCTTTGGCGCCGTCGAACGGGTGCAGAAGCATGTGGCGATGCCGGATCCGGAACGCCCCGTGGAACGGTTGTGGCGCATCGTCGCCCGCCAGGCGATCCTTGCAACCGGCGTCGAGGAGCGTCCGCTGGTCTTCGGCGGCAACGATATTCCCGGTGTGACGATGGCAGGCGCGATGCGCAGCTATCTCAATCGGCAGGCGGTCGCGCCCGGCAGAAGCACGGTCATCTTCACCACCAACGATGCCGGATATCGAACCGCAGCCGATCTGGAGGCCGCCGGCCTCACCGTCGCGGCGATCGTCGACAGCCGCGCGGATGCGGCCGCGAGCTGGCAGGGCCGCGCCGAAGTGCTGAAGGGCGCCAGGGTCATCGATGCGCTTGGCGGCAAGCGCCTGCGCGGCGTCAGCGTCGAAACCGCAACCGGCACCCGCCGGATCGAAGCCGATGCGCTAGCCATGTCGGGCGGCTGGAGCCCGATCATTCATCTTGCCTGCCATCGCGGTGCGAAACCGCAATGGTCGGACGAAGCCTCGGCGTTTCTGGCGCCTGTCCAGCAGGAAGGTCTGACCGTTGCCGGCTCGGCTGCCGGCCTTGCGCAAACCGCGACCTGCCTCGGTGATGGCGCCGCAAAGGCAGTTGCCGCGTTGAAGGCGATCGGTTTCGCGGCGGCGGAACCGGCCTTTGCCTTGGCGTCCGAGGCGGCTGCACAGGCAAAGCCGCTCTGGTCGGTCAAGGGCTCGAAGGGCAAGGCCTTCGTCGATTACCAGAACGACGTGCATCTCAAGGATCTCGGCCTCGCCGTCCGCGAAGGCTACGGTCATGTCGAGCTTGCCAAGCGCTACACCACATCAGGCATGGCCACCGATCAGGGCAAGCTTTCCAACATCAACGCCATCGGCATCCTTGCCGAGGCGCGCGGCGTGTCGCCCGCCGATGTGGGAACGACGACTTTCCGGCCCTTCTACACGCCGGTTTCCTTCGGCGCCTTGACTGGGGCGTCGCGCGGCAAACATTTCCAGCCGGCGCGCAAATCGCCGCTGCATGGCTGGGCTAAGAAGAATGGCGCGATCTTCGTCGAAACCGGCCTCTGGTACCGGTCCGCCTGGTTTCCGCGCGCCGGAGAGACGACATGGCGTGAAAGCGTCGACCGCGAGGTGCTGAACATCCGGAAGAATGCCGGCCTCTGCGACGTCTCGACCCTCGGCAAGATCGAAATCTTTGGCAAGGATGCCGCGACCTTCCTCGATCGCATCTACTGCAACGGCTTCGCCAAGCTCGCTGTCGGCAAGGCGCGTTACGGCATCATGCTGCGTGAGGACGGCTTCATCTATGATGACGGCACCACCAGCCGGTTCAGTGACGAGCATTTCTTCATGACGACGACGACCGCACTTGCCGCCGGCGTGTTGACCCATCTCGAATTCTGCGCCCAGACGCTCTGGCCGGAACTCGACGTCTGCTTCGCCTCCTCGACCGATCAATGGGCGCAGATGGCCGTTGCCGGGCCGAAGTCGCGCGCCATTCTTCAGGAGATCGTCGACGAGGATTTGTCGGATGCAGCCTTCCCCTTCATGAGCGCGCGCAAGGTCTCCCTGTTCGGCGGCCAACTTGAAGGGCGGCTCTTCCGGATTTCCTTCTCGGGCGAACTCGCCTACGAGCTGGCGGTGCCCGCCGGCTACGGCGAAGGCGTTGCGGATGCGATCATGGCGGCGGGCGAGAAACATGGCATCTGCGCCTATGGCGCCGAAGCGCTCGGCGTCATGCGCATCGAAAAGGGCCATGTCACCCATGCCGAAATCAACGGCACGGTGACGCCTGGCGACCTCGGTTTCGGCCGCATGGTTTCATCAACCAAGCCGGATTTCATCGGCAAGGCATTGCTTGCCCGCGAAGGGCTGCAAGATCCCGAGCGGCAGCGCCTTGTCGGCGTCAAGCCGCTTAATCCGGCGACCGGTTTCCGCACCGGCTCGCATATTCTCGCCGACGGCGTTGCGGCGACCCTCGAAAACGACCAAGGCTACGTCACTTCAAGCGCCTTTTCGCCAGGGCTCGGCCATACGATCGGCCTGGCGCTCGTCAGGCGTGGGCCGGAGCGCATCGGTGAAAAGGTGACGGTCTGGAACGGCCTGCGCAACGAATTCACCGATGCGGTGCTCTGCCATCCCGTCTTCATCGATCCCGAAAACGAGAAGCTCCATGCGTGATCTTCCGCAACACAAGCCGGTTCTGGCCGGGGCAGCATATAAAGGCATCTCAGGGGCGGGCGTCCGGCTGGAAGCCTTGCCGGAGGGCCATCTCCTGCATGTGCTCGGCGCAATCGAGCCCACCGCGCTCGCCGCAGAATTGGTGAAAGCAGGCTTTGCGAAAAGTTCGATCCGTAAGGCAGGCTTCCGGCAATGGTTCGTCGCCGGCGACGAGCCGCTCGTGCCCGCCAGCCTCCATGCTCTCGCGGCAGCACTTGCGGGAAAGGCTTTCGTCATGGACCAGAGCCACGGGCGCGTGCGTATCGGCGTTTCCGGCCGTTCTTCGCGCGCACTTCTCTCAAGGGGGGCCGCCGTCGATCTCGATCCTTCCGTCTTTCCGGAAGGCCATTCGGCCATGACGATGGTCGGTCATCTCTCCGTGCAGATCGTCCGCACCGGCGATGACAGCTTCGAACTCACGGTCCTGCGCAGTTTTGCCGAAAGCCTCTGGGACGATCTCGTGCATATGGCGGCGAGCGCTGAAAAGGACGACGTCTGACAGAGCATTATGCCGAAAAGTGTGAGGTTTTCCGATGACATCATGCTCTCACTATATAACGTAGACCAGGATGATTTTAGGCCGATCCGGCCCAAAATCACCCTGGTCTAGAGGCGGGTTTCGATCGTTTTCAAGCTGTATGCAGCGAGGCGGCGCCGACCCATTCGGGGCGCGCCGCGCCTTGCAGCTCCTCCAGCGCATCGGCGGCAAAGCTCGGTACTACACCGGTCCACAGCAGTGCGCCGTCGGGATTGGAATGGCCGTCGCCCTCGAGCTTGTAGATGCTTTCGACGATATACTGGCCGTCATTGTTCAGGCCCTTGATCTCGGAAATCTCGACAACCCGGCGCCTTCCTGTGCGCTTGAAGCGGGCGATCTGCACGACGACGTCGACCGCCGAGGCGATCTGGGCGCGCAGCGGCCGAAGCGGCATGTCGATATCAGACATCAGCGCCAGCGTTTCCAGCCGGTGCAGGGAGTCATAGGGCGTATTCGCATGCACCGTCGAAAGGCTGCCGCTGTGACCTGATGTCATTGCCTGGATCATATCGAGCGCCTCGCCGCCGCGGCACTCGCCGACGATGACCCGGTCGGGCCGCATGCGCAGCGACGAGCGGAACAGGTCGCGGATGCTGGCGCCGCCGCGGCCGAACCGATCGGGCTTCGTCACTTCGAGATAGACCACGTGTTCCTTACGGATCTGCAGTTCGGACGTGTCTTCAATGACGATGATGCGCTCGTGGTCGGCAAAGGCTTCCGACAGCGCGTTCAGCATCGTCGTCTTGCCGGTGCCGGTGCCGCCGGAGATGATGACGTTCTTTTGCAGCCCAACGGCCGCCTGCAGCAGCGTCAGCGACTCGTCGGTCAGGCTGCCCTGGGTGACGAGATCGTGGATGCTGCGATGTTCTTTCAGAAAGCGTCGGATGGAGATGCAAAGCCCGGTGCGGGACGCGGGCGGCTGGATCATCTGCACGCGCGAACCATCCGGCAGACGGGCCTCGACGCTCGGTTCCTCCGGCGTCAGCCGCTTGCCTGAGAACTGCGCGATGCTGCGCGCGGCCGATTCCAGATCCTCACGACTGGCGAAACGCGTATCGGCGCGTTCGAGCTTGCCTCGCCTTTCGACGAAAATGTCGGATGTGCCGTTGATCAGGATTTCGGACACGCTCGGATCATCGAGGAGAAAACGGATCGGCCCAAGCAGCTTGTCCAGCGCCCGGGTCAGGACCTGGAAGGTGGCCTGTTCGGCAGCGTCGTCGGATACGGCCTTCATCAGAGCGGCATCCCGACCAGGACCGTGCTCATGCCGAACAGCGTCGCCATCATCTGAACCGCGGTCGGAAAGAACATCATCAATGGAATGAGGACCAATCCAAGTATTAAGATGCTGCTCATCGTTTCCATCGTTCTCTCTCCGGATCGACTGGCGGGCGATACCCACCATTTCAGGAAAGCTTAATCCAGATCATCAAACAACGCCATGGTCGGGTGCCGTGCGGGCGGTGATTCTGCCCGCGGTACGCCTTCTCTTCTATCGCTTTGAAAGAATTGGCCAATTATGGAGCAGTAGACGAAGCCGCGAAGGACCATCAAAAACTTCTTCTCCACAGGTAAAACTTCAGCCTGTTCAAAAGGTTAGTTAAAAAAACCCGGCGTCAACTGCGACTTTGTCGCCGATGCCTCCAAGACAATTGGAACCCTTCGTTTCGTTTGCTTGACGGAGGGCTGGCCTTGGGCGCACTCTTGGGTCTTAATGGTGTTGCTCAACAAACGTTGGCCGCCGGGGAAGATAAGCTGAAGCAGAAAATATCATTGGATCGAGCAACATGCTCGTTCGGATCGATAGCGTATGCTTGGTTCATCTTCACCAAGGCTTCGAACCGAAACAAACCTGGGAATGAGGAGTACTCACATGTTTGGTAAACTCAAGACTCTCGCAATTGCACTTCACAAGGACGAACGCGGCGACATGGCCCAGATCGTCCTGGCCGTCGCCCTGATCGTCATTCCGCTGATGCTGATCCTGCTCGCATTCGGCAAACAGATCGGCGAATGGTTCAACGAAAAGAACACGGCGCTCTCGGATGCCGAGAGAATTCCTGAGCCGGGTCAATAAGCGGGTCGGGATCATGGATACGACCTATGATCTGACCCTGGTGCCTGCGGCGGCGGCTCTTGCCGTCGCCTGCACCATGACCGCGGCGGTGCTCGACCATCGCCACGGTCATATCCCGAACGCCGTCACTTATCCTTGCCTGCTTGGCGGGTTCATGTTGGCGGCAGTCAGCGGCGGTCTCGCGGGGATAGGGCTTGCTTTCGCAGGCCTCTTTGCAGCCGGCCTGATCTTCATCATCGCCTTCGCAGCCGGAAGCTGCGGCGGCGGCGACGTCAAGCTGATGGCGGCGCTCGGCGCCATTCTTGGCCTCTGGCCCGCCATCGACGTCACACTTGCATCGCTGATGGTCGGCGGCGTGATTGCCGTTTTCTCCATGGCGCGGCGTGTTCAGTGGAGCGTGCTGGCCCGAACGGTCGGATTGTTTGCGCTTCTCCTGCCTGCCGGTTTCCGCGATGCCGCTTCCGTGCTGAAGCCGCGCGAAACCCATCATACCGTTCGCTTCGGCGTTGCCGCTGCTCTCGGACTTCTCTGGTGCCTTTTCATGCCCGATTTCACCCCTCTTTCATTCGTGAGGTAACGGCAATGCGCGCTGAACTCGAACGCCCCATCTTCGACGGTGCCTTCTGGAGTTCGATCCTGCACTCGCGGACCTTCTGGGTCCCTCAGGATCACGGCGCGCTCCTCGGTACCTTTGCGATCGCCATGCTGCTGCTTGCCTCTATGCTGCTGCTGCCGCGGCTTTCCGCTCGCCGGCGCCGGATATCGGAGCTGCACGGCGATATCTCCGGCAGCACGACGATGATGGATTTCGTCCTCGTGACGCCGGTCTTCGTCTTCTTCATGTTCGTGGTCTTCCAGTTCACCATCCTGGCGAAAAACCACCTTTTCACCCATTATGCCGCCTATGCGGCGGCCCGCAGCGCCCGCGTCTATTTCTGCCCGGCCCTGCCGATCACGCTGCGAAGCCTAATCGACGTCAAGACCTGCGATGACGACGCTGCTGCCGGCAAAGCCGATCTTGCCGCCCGCCTGGCGCTGATCCCGGCCGCACCCTACGACCAGCTGAAATGCGTCGGCGCCTGCCAGCCGCCGGAAGATGCGCTGAAAAACCTTGCCGATGCCTCCGGGCTTTCGAAGAACTGGCGCGCGATGCGCAACCAGGCCCGCTACATGTTCGACCCGCAAAACGTCACCGTGACCGTCGACCGCGCGCCGATGGCGCTCTATGCGGCCATCAACCGCTCGCCGCATGTGCCGGTCACCGCCAAGGTGGAAGCGCGCTTCCTGCTGCTCGAATATGCCGGCTGGGTCTTTGCCCGCGGCCAGAGGAAAGACGGCCGCTACTACACGATCTCGACGGCGGAGGTGAACCTGCTATGACACCGACCCTGATCAAGCGCCTGCACCGCGACGAACGCGGTTTCCTGTCACCGATCATTCTCTACATGACGATCGCGCTCGCGCTGATGATCGTCTGGATCCTGAATACGGGACAGATGATCTACGACAAGCAGCGCACGCAGGACACGGCCGACGCTGCTGCTCTCGTCCACGCCGACTGGGAAGCCCGCTATCTCAACATCATGGCGATGAACAACGTCGCCTCCTCGCAGGCAACCGTCGTCATGGCGACCTCGGTCGCCTTCCAGCTGACGACGGCGGAACTGGCCGTGCGCTCGGCCGCCATTCTGGCGAAACTCGCCGAATATTCGTTCACCGAAGGCTTCGGGCCGGCGTCGCTCCTGCCGCCGCTTCCGCCGATGCCCTACTGCCCGGGCTGGCAGAAGGTGCCGATCGTCGGTGGCATCATCTACGGCGCTTGCCTGGCTTTCCAGGGGTTCCGGGCGACGGAAGCCGGCCTGGCGATTGGCTATACGGTAAAAGCACAGCTCGATTATGATCCCTGGGGCCTCATCGTGAAGTCCAGCGACATTATCGACGCCATGAACGACCTCAACGACTATCTCGTCGAAAGCTTCCCGCAGCGCGTTGGCAACGAGGCCCTGCATTTGGTGCGCCTGAACAAGTCGGATCATGTCGTCTTCCATCCGCCCTGCGAGTCCTGCAACAACGCCGGAGAGGGTGCGGGCGGTAATCTGCCGGTCGATCGCGACGGCATCAATCCCGCCTCGGCCTACGCTGAAATGTGCATTGCCATGACCTATGGCACCCAAGGGCAGGACCCGTTCCTCATGCGCGGCGAGTTTGCCAACCGCGGCTTCCCCAACGGCAAGGGTCCGTTGACCGCAGGCGGCGTCGATGGCAGCCATATTCGCGACTGGGTGAACCACGAAAGCGGCATCGACGATGCGCTGGTGAACTTCTACATCTTCTATGAAGCCTTCGGCCCAGCTTACCTGAGCAAGGTACCGTTCAAGGCGATCGTCGAGCAATATGCCGGTGATCTGAGCTGGCTGGAAGAAGCAGCGCTCGACGTCAGCTTCTGGCTCGCGGACAAGGTCTTCGGCGTCGGCTTTGGCGTCACCAATCCCTTCCAGCTGCCGATCGACGTGCCGCCGCGTTATTCCGACGCGCAGACAAAGGACGAGAATGATTTCACCCGCAAGTTCGACACGATCTGGGATGGGGTGTGCAGCCCGGCGGGTGCTGCGATTTCGATGGCAGGCGCACTGCCCGTCGTCTCCTTCCCGAAGCCTTACTGGCTGAAGGGACGCACACCTTTCAATTTCACGCCTTTCGGCGGCGAGCAACTCGACGACTACCAGACGCTGGCGATCGTTTCGCGCGCCCCGCGCGCCAGGCTGCAGATCCGCATCTTCAAGGACAAGACGCCGTCGGCCTATGCGCTCGCGCAGAGCTGGGTCCACAATTACACGGCCTTCGACCTCTACACACAGGATTGGCTGGCATCGCTTGCGCCCGCCACGCTCGCCGACGATATCGGCGAGGTTTCGAACACCATCAAGCAGAGCCCGGCGGCCGACAGTTTTACCGGCCTGACCCGCGTCTTCGACCGAGGAGGAGCCAATGCCTGGGCTGCCGTCAACACACACTGAGCCTATGGGCGGTCTTCCAGGCCGCGGGCTGCTGATGCGGTTGCACCGCGACAGGCGCGGTCTCGCCTCGATCGAATTCGTGCTCGCCGCGCCGGTTATCCTGCTGATCGTGATTTTCGTCATCCACGCCAACAAGATTTCCACCAAGAAGGTGGGAACCATGCTTGCGATGCGCAACGCCGCCTTCGCCGAGGCGAATGGGCTGGACTGCACGTCGGATTTCTCGAACGTCTTCCCGATCCCGGCCTTGCCGGCACTGCCCGGGGGCGACGCCATGAGCTGCGCGCGCACGCCATCGCATGAAGGCGACGGCGACCCGCAACGCACCTTTGTCTGGGACGACGTGCAAAATACCTTGAAGAGCGACGGGCGCGATTTCGGCGACATGGTCGGCGACCTCGCCAATGAGAAGCCGCAGCTCGTCACCGCGACGGCCGACCGGGTCTACAAGTTCAGGGATTCCGACGATCTCGATACGATCAGAAGCCTCCGCTGGAAGGACGCGTTCACGGTTGATGACTCGACGCTGTTTGCCTCCCACAACAACGATACCACGCGCCGTGGCTACGATCCGACGCTGCGTCGGGAAATCCGCGATGTGGCCGACGATTCCGGCGATCTGTTCGACGGCGTCTTCCCGGGAGCGAAATAAGATGATGCAGGGCGCGCGCATCTCCTTTCGTCTCGCCGGTCACCTTGCCGGCCATCTCACTGGTTTGGTGCTGGTGATCGGGCTCGCCGTCGCCGTGGCCACACCGGTCCGTGCCGAAATCTACAAGGATTTCAAAGTGACGCTGAATTCGATGCTGGCCGGCATCCTCGGCGCGCCGGAGCGGGCGCCGCGCGATCTCGTCATCAACGGCCAGCCGCTTGAATTCACGCCCTACCAGAGCGATCGCAGCATTTCCGATATCACCGATGAATGGTTGCGGGTGCTGGCCGCCAATACAAGGCCGGCCTTGCCCAGGAGCGATAACAAGGAAGAACTGACCGCGGTCATTGCCGCCAACATGCTGATCGTCCCGAAGACGAGCCGCATCCGCGACGATCTCGCCGTGGTGGTGCGGTTCTTCGACGGCGACGGCGAGGCGGCCCTCGACTATCTCCGCCGGCAGGATCCTAAAAATCCTTCGGCAAGAGCGCCGATCCCGGGCGTCTCGATCATGATCCGCCGTCCCGCCGATGCGCCGAGGACCGAGGTGCTGATGAGCCGCTTCGAGGATGTTGCCTCGACGCTGCCGGCCTTTGCGGCCCCCGCCGATGTCAGCAAGCTGCCGATGTCGCTGCGTCCGCCGGCCGGTGTCGAGGTGCTGAGCGATATCGGCGATCGCGACCAAAGCCACACGTCGCGCACGGTCGTGTCGAAAGGCACGCTGTCGGCCGTGCGCTGGTCCGATCAACGCGCCGATCTGCTTGCCCGTGACGGTTTTACCATCGAGACGCCGCCGGCACAGCGCGGCGGGGTCACAGCACTTTATGGCCGGCGCGGCAGCGTCGAGGCCAATGTCTTGTACACTCGCAGCAAAACCGACGGCCGGACCGTCGAAGTCATTCAAATCAGGCAACCCTTCGTCGAAGGAATAACACCATGAACTGGAAGCTCATCGCGGCTGTCATCGTCGGGCTCATCACCGGCGTTCTGCTCTACTTCTGGACCGAGAGCGTCAAGAACGAGCAGGTGGCCTATGCCTTCATGCGGCTCCAGCCCGACAGGAAGGTCACGCGAGGACAGGCGATCACGCCCGACATGCTCGCCGAACCGGTGATGCTGCCGGAAAGCTTCGGCGCGCTGGCCAAACTCGCGGTTCCCGCCGCCAGCGCCTATCAGGAATGGCTGAAGGACAGGACGGCCGCGAGCGATATTCCGGCCGGCTCGGTGTTGCTCTTCCAGTATTTCGACGATACCGATGGCGGACGCCTGACGACGATGATCGCGCCCGGCAAGCGGGCGCTCACCCTTCCCGTCAACGCGGCCGCGGCCGTCGGCCATTTCGTCGAGCCGGGCAGCTATGTCGACATCCTCGGCACGGTCGACGAACCGGTCGAGCCCGTGGCGCCGGCCGCCGCGACCCAGCCGGGAGCTCCCGGCCAGCCCGCTGCCGTGCCAGGTCAGCCTGCCGTGCCGGGCCAGGCGCCGCCCGCAGCCGGACAGCCGCAGGCTCCAGCCCAGCCGCAGTCGCCGGTCGAACAGATGCTGAAGAACTATCTCACCCAGTATCCCGGTGCCGACGAGAACGACGTCAACGCCTACCGCAAGCAGGCGCAGGATTATAAACTCGGCATCAGCTCGCGTACCCGCGTCGTCACCCGCACCTTCCTGCAAAATGTCAAGGTTCTGGCCGTCGGCGCGGCGACGACGGCGGAGGGTGCGGTCACCAAGGCCAACAGCACCTACAACAATGTGACCGTCGAAGTGACGCCGTCGGAAGCCGAAATGCTGATTTTTGCCATGGGCCAGTCGAACGGCAGCCTAAACCTCGTGCTGCGCAATCCGGCCGACAATACCGTCGAGGACCTGCCGAGCATCAACTGGACGCGCATGTGACCGTCGCGGGGGAATAAGCCATGCTGTTGAAGATTTCCTATGAGGACGGCAGCGGTCGAGAGGTCATCCCGCTCTCGGCGAACGAAACCTATTTCGTCGGCGAGAGCAGCACGCTGACGCTGCCCGCCGGCGCGGGGGTCGTGCGGTTGCGGGGCAGCCACGTCTCTTCGCCGCAATTCGTGCTGCGGAAGTCCGGCCAGGGATGGTCGGTGCAGCATCACGGACGCAACCCGACGCGGGTCGACGATCAGCCGCTTCGGGCCGGCACCCCGGTTGCAGTCTCGGCCGGCATGTCGATCTGGGTGCCGAATGTCACGATCGAGCTCGTCGAGCCGGCCGCGGCCGCCGAGGTGGTGACGCAATTTCCCGATCAGGAACGCGTGCTCGCCCTGCAGATGGAAATCCACGAACGTCTGCTGAAGGACACGCAATATGACCGGCTGGTGAAATCCGCCGATTTCGGCCGCGAGGACACGCGAAACCGCATCCGCGAACGCCTCGACATGTTCATCAAGGAGGCGCTCGACGCAGCACAGCAGGATCTCGTCATCCTTGTCATCAAGAACGCCGTCTATCGGTGGCTGGCCAAACGCATTGCCCGAACGGGGCGGCGCGACGCATCGTCGAATGCCGCAAGCCTGTCGCGCGAGGAGCAGGACAATCGCCGCCTCTTCGACGTCGGCAAGGCGCTGATTTCGGCGCTGCAGCTCAAGCTCAACTTCGAATCCACCCGCGCGGACTTTGCCCAGCTCGACACCCGTTTCAGCGCAGCTTTCCAGTCTCGGCAAGCGCTTTTTAACGCCGGTGACCGCTATGAGATCGCCCATATGCACCTGCGCTCCAGCATCGAGGAGCTGATGTATCGCTGGGGAACGATCTCCGAGCTGATGGATCTCGACGTGATCTCGGAAATCATGGTGACGCGCTACGACGAGATCTACGTCGAAAAATTCGGCCTGCTGGAGCGCTATCCCTTCGCCTTCGCCAATGAGCGGCAGCTGATGAAGGTGATCGAGCGCATCGCCGTCGATTCCAACCGCTCGATCAACGAGAGCGAGGCGATGGCCGACTTCCGCATGCCGGATGGCTCTCGCGTCAACGCCGTCATTCCGCCGCTGGCGGTCAAGGGCGCCTGCCTCACCATCCGCAAGTTCGGCGGCAAGTCGCGGCTCGATATCAGCAAACTGGTGACCGCCGGTGCGCTCAGCGAGCCGATGCGCGCCTTCCTCGAGGCGGCCGTCCGCTCCCGCAAGAACATCGTTGTCTCAGGCGGCACCGGCTCCGGCAAGACGACGCTCTTGAACAGCCTGTCGCAGTTCATTCCGGTGGGCGAGCGCGTCGTTGCCGTCGAAGACACGTCGGAACTGCAGCTCGACGGCATTCATGTCGTCTATCTTCAATCGCGGCCGAAGACGGCGGAGTCGGAGACCAGCGTCACCATCCGCGACCTCGTGCGCAACGCGCTGCGCATGCGTCCCGACCGCATCATCGTCGGCGAGTGCCGCGGCGCCGAGGCGATCGACATGCTGCAGGCGATGAACACCGGCCATGCCGGCTCGATGACGACGGCGCATGCCAATACGCCGCAGGACATGATGACCCGCCTGGAGGTGATGGTGCTGCAGGGGCAGAGCTCGCTGCCTGTCATGGCGATCCGCCAGCAGATCGTTGCCGCGGTCGAACTTGTCGTGCAGCTGAACCGCCTGGCAAATGGTCGGCGCGCCGTCACCGAAATATCGGAGGTGATCGGTATCGATCCGGATACCGGCCTCATCATCGTCGAGCCGATCTTCAATCTCGTCGGCCGCGCCGGCGGCCAGGCCGTGCATGCCTTCACCGGCTACCTGCCAAGCTTCGTCGCCGAGCTCGTGGAGTTCAACGACGACGGCGAGATCGAAAAACTGGACATGTTCGTCTAGAGCGGTTCAGGTTTCGCGGAAACGCAGAACCGCTCTAAGCTTTTGTTTTTACGCAATTCCGGACGGAAAAACCGCTTCGCACTTTTTCTGGAATTGCTCTGAGGGGGAAACGATGAATATCAGCATTCTGCAGATTTTTACGGTCGCCCTCGGCGCGGTGACGGCGGGGCTGCTCGTCTGGGGCGCGCCGGTGCGCTGGCCGGCGCCGCTGCTGCGTGCCACCGAACGCGACATTGCGCTGGCCAGCGAGGCGGCGCAGGTCTTCGGGCGCGATGCCGTTCCACCCTATACGATGATCCTTGCCTACGGCATCACGGCGATCGTCGTCTTCATCGTGATTTCGCTGATCTTCGGGCCGATCTTCGGCATCGTCATCGCCATCCCGGTCGCCATTTTCCTGCCCAAGGGCATGATCCGTTATTTTCTGCAGCGTCGCTGGCTGCAGATCGAATCGCAGCTTCCCTATGCCGTCGACCAGATCGTCTCGGCGGTGCGCACCGGCAAGCCGCTCGCCATCGCCGTCAATGCGGTGGCCGATACCGGCCAGATGCCGGCCTCGCGCGAGTTCGAGCGCATCGCCCGCGAACAGAAGCTCGGCATCGGCCTGGTCGAGGCGCTCGACCGCCACGGCCGCAACGTGCCGAGCCTGCACTTCAAGATGGTCGATGCAGCCCTCGGTCTCTTTGCCCGCCAGGGCGGTGACATCTCCGAGCCGCTGACCGAAATGTCGAAATCCTTCAAGGAAATCTGGAAGCTCGATCAGAAGATCACGACCTCGTCGTCGCAGGCGCGCATGAACTTTCGCGTCGTCAATGGCGGCGCGCTGTTCATGATGCTGATGATCTTCTTCGGCCAGCCGGAACTGATCGACAAGGTGTTCGGCAACGCCATCGGCATCGTCATCGCGATCGTCGGCGCCATTCTCTACGCGACCGGTTTCTTCTGGATGCGCTCGATGATGAAGGTGTCGGTCTGATGTCTCAGATACCCCTCGCCCCGATCGCCATCGTCTTTGCCGGGATCACCGCTGCGCTGTTCGTCTGGTGGATAGGCGATATGCTCGGCAGCATTCAGGTGGTGCGCCGGTCCGCAGGCGGCGATGGTCCGCCGCCGAATATCGTCGATAGCATCGGCATGCGCACGCCGGTCGAATTCGTGCTGACGCATTTTGAGACCCTCCTGGCTGATTACGGCGCGCAGCTGGAGCAGAAATTGATCTATGGCGGCCGGCCCTTCGGCGGCGTCACGGGGCGGGAATATATCGCGCTTCTCGTGGTCTTAAGCCTTTTCGGTTTCGTCGTGCTCGGCCTGCTGTTCGGTATTGCCAGCGGCAGCGTGATCGGCGGGCTCGTGGCCGGGCTGATCCTCGGCCTGATCCCCGCGATCTATTTCTGGGTCGTCGCCGACGACAAGGCGCAGGACCGCAAGGAACGCATTTCGCGCGAATTTCCCTATTTCCTCGATCTGGTCGTCATGACGCAGCAGGCGCAGGCGACGCTGCCGGAAAGCCTGAGGCTTTATGCCGAAGCCGCACCCGGCACTGTCATGAGCGAGGAGATCGAACAGACGCTGAAGGACGTGGCGCTCGGCACCGGCATGATCGAGGCGTTGCAGCGTCTGGAGCGCCGCATGACCGCCGAGGAGGTCATCCGCGTCATCCGCGCCGTGATCCAGGGCGAAGTCGAGGGCAGCAACCGCGTCGAGCTGTTGCGCGAACATGCGCGCGACCTACGCTTCCGGCGCTGGGAAAAGGCCGACAGGGCCAGTGAAAAGCTGAAGGCCAAGATCGTCATGCCGGCGATGATGATCGTCGTGTCGATCCTGCTTCTGGTACTGGCGCCTGCAATTGTCGAGATGATGTCGAGTGGGATGTTCTGATCATGGCCTTTTTTTCCTTCTTTCGCGGAAACAAACCAAGCCTTCTGCAGACCGGTCCCGGTGGCCAGAGCCGCAGCCATGTGCTCGACCGGCCGGAAATGTCGATCGGCAGGGCTGCTAATGCCGATATCGTCGTCGACGATCCGTTCCTTGCGCCGATCCATGCGCGCATCGAGCGGCAGAGCGACGGCGGCTTCATCATTCGCCGCATGGGGCTGAACCCGATCATGCTGCGCGGCGAAGCCCTGCTGCAGACGGCCTCGCTGAAAGCCGGCGACAGCTTCCGCCTCGGCAAGGACGTCGAATTCCAGTTCGTCGTCAAGGCCGCCGCCAAGGAGGCGCCGAAGAAGGAGGCTTCCAAGGCAGGTGACGACAAGCCGAAAAAATCGCTCCTCAAGCAGCCGGCCTTCCTCGCCGGCATGGGTGTCGCCTATCTCGCCATCGTCGGCATCATCGGTTACGTGATCCTCTCCGACAGCGGCAGCGCGGAGGGTGGCCCAACGGCAGAACGCATCAATGCGGAAGCCGGCCGCATTCCGACATGCATCAAGAATGCCCGGCGCATGCGCCAGGTTTCGGAGGCGAGCTTCAACGGGGCAGTCGGCGGCCGTGTCGGCAGGGATGGCGACGCAACCTATGCCGCCCTTTCGCTTGCCGCCGAACCGTCTGATGACGCCGCGCTGGCGAAGGCCGCCGAGCCGATCGTCGAGGCCTACAAGCGCACGGCACTCGCAGCCCTTGCCTCGGAAAACCGCGGCAACAAAACGCTGGCGCTGACCCTCTACCAACAGACCTACGATCTCGTTCCCGATGTCAACTGCTCGGCAGCGCGCTTCGCGCTGCAGCGGCGGGCCGCGGTGAAGCCTCCGGCGCGCCGCTGACCGCCAGTCTTGCGGCTGCTCGCTGACATACAAATGTGGCTTGTTCACCATCGATGCCGCGCGAGCCGGGTAGCGATGTCAAGGACTTGCCGGAATACTGGCGATGACCTTTATCTCAAAGTCAGTTGCATCATGCGATATCATATTGAATTTATTTAGTTATTGCATAAAGATTTCCCGGTGTGTGTAGACCTGTGCGTGCGTGTGAACGGAGATTAAGCCGCCTTTGAGGGTGTGCGACAGCCTCTATCCTCGTCCACCTTAAATTCCTAGAAAAGCGCCGCCAGATCGCGCCGGCCATCCACCACGCGAATGATCTCGACCGCATCAACCTCGCCCTCGTCCGTGTCGGGGTGCGTCTCGTACAGGATCACATACGGCGCTTCGACTGGCATCCGCGCGGTGCGGAAGATCTCGGGGTGGCGCTCGCCAAGACGCGGATGATCGATAAGCAAGCCGGCCTTGTAGCGGAACTGCTGGAAATACCGCTCGGCCGCCTGGGGCTGCTCTTTGCCTATGTCGACGAAGACTTGCTTGACGTCGACTCTCGCCCTCGGCGTCCAGAGAAGCTTAACCGCCATGTCCGCGGGCAGCCTTCAGTTCCTGCCGCGCTTCCGCAAGCATCTCATCGAAATCGACTGGCGAGGCAGTTCCGCTCGCCTTGCCCTCGGCCCACATTTCGCGCAGCTTTTCGATATCGCCGCTGCGTTGCTGCCATTTGGCGGACCAATCGCGCATCGCTTCGCGGATGACCTCGCTGGCGCTGGCGTAGGCACCGCTTCCAACAGCGTCACGCAGCAAGTCGGCATGTTGCGGCGTCACTGAGACGCTGATCTTCTCAACATTGGCCATAACTCACCTCCATACACTTATGGTAGGAATTATTGCCACCGCCAGACACCCCTGCCAAGAAATTTCGAGGCGGGCAATAAAGCAACGAGGGTCGATCAAATCGTCGGAGACGCCACGATGTTTGCAACTGGCGCAAACGTGACGGCGAAAGGCGGTTGGCCCTCGAAGCTCGGACTATCTTTGCGCGCTTGAGGGAAGGTCCGGTCGTCGCTCTCCCACTCCCTGCCGCACGAGCGATAGGGCAGCGATACCGGCCTCATCGGCCGCACGCAGAAGCGCTTCCCGGAATTGTTCCGGGGCAATCTTGCCGCTCAATGCGTCGACGCAGGCTTTGACTGCAGCCACATATTCCTCGCCGTCATCGCAAGGCCAGTCGTTGATCAGGAGACGCGCCGCGTCGCCCAGCGTCCATACGATCTTGCGAGATGCCGGGCCTCGCAAAGCAAACCCTACCGGCGTGAATGCTGATGATGTGTTCCAGCACATTGTCCTCGACCCCTCAAGGCACGGATATTGCAGTCCCAATTTCAATATACGCGCGTATTCTGAAATGTGGAATTGAAAACTTGCGAGTGGCACCCCTTGAGCGCGAGCTGTCGAATGATGAAGAAAGGGCGCCTACGACCTTATGTTGATCCGCCCCGCGCTGCGTCGACAAGTGTCGCCTTGATGGACGCATTCTGGGTTTGCAACAGATTACCCTGCCCCGTGTCAGCGGCACACCGCTCCCCCTATCAGTCGCAACGTTTCGACCGCTCACCGCAATTCGGCGGTAACGCGGAAAATGCCGCCGGCCGACGCATCGGAGCAGACGACGAAGGTCGAACCTTCCTGCGCCATGAAGGCGACATTGCCGCCGGCTTCGCAGGGGGTGGCGCTCCACTGCAGGATGATATCACCGTTATCGGGCAGCTTTTCCTGGGTGATCTTCGCCGCACTTGCCATCCACTCCGTCGCCGACGGCAGGTGGACGGGGGCGTTCAGCTGCTTCGACAGCCAGGCCGTATAGTTCTGCGCCACGGCAAGCGGCACGTCGTCGGCCGGCTGCTGCGGATTGTCGCCATAGGCCTGTGCGGCGGCGGGATCGGAATTGGCGGTGTAAAATTCCGCCATCTCGGCACGGGTGACCGCCTTCGTCTGCATGCAGAAGGACTTGTCGATCTTCACGGCGTCGTTGGCAACGCCGAGCATGCCGCCGATTTCCTTCATCGACGAGGTCATCAGCCGGACGTTCTCCAGCGAATAACTTCCGGCCGGGACGGTCTCGAAGGCAAGCGTCTGCGAAACCGGGCAGAAGCCGCGCGCCGACAGCGCCTCGAGATCGGCAAGGATCGGCTGATAGGCGACGACCGCGAGCTTATAAGCCTCGGCGGTGTAGCGGCCGTCGGCCTCGCCGATCTTCGGAGCGAGTGCGGCAAGCGCCGGATCGGCAGCACCTGCGCGGGTCGCGATCGAGGCGCTGAGATCGGTCACTTTCTGCTTCAGCGCAGTCGCCTCGTCCTTTGCCGCCATGACATCGGCGATGACGGCATCCAAAAGCTTGGCAGCGTCGCCGTAGCCAGATGTCGCGGCCGGCATCTGCCATTGCTCTGCCTTGGTCTTGGCATCCGTCATCAGCCCGGTCGCCTTGGCGACATCGGGACTATCGCCAGCGCCGATGCGATTGACGGTTTCGCGTTTTCCCGCCGCGTCCTTTTCGGCCGCCGTCAGCGCGCTTAGCGCCTTGGCGAGCTCGTCAAACGTCGTTTTCGACGCGTCATAGGCGTCGACGGCGGCATGCATCTGCTTTGCGGTGGCGGCATCGGCGGCAGTCTTCATCTTGGCGTCAGCCTCGGCAAAACCTGGCGCCTTGTCGCCGCCGGCGGCCGAAGCGGCAGCTTTCGCCTTCTCGGCGTTCTCCTTCGAGATGCCGATCAGCGCATTGCCGAGATTGATGGCTGCCGTCTGGAAGCCCGGAAGCGCCTTTTCGTAATCTTCATCCTTGAGCAGGGCATCGGCCGATGTCAGCGCCGCGGCGCCGGTATCATAGGCGAGCTTTGCCTGATCGCCGGAAGGACGCTCCGGCGCCTTGGCGGCGATCGCCTTCTGCTTGCGGCTTTCTGCCTCCTTCTTCCAGGTGCCGACATCGGCGACGAGTTTCGGATCCGGGGCGAGCAGCTTCGGGATGGTGAAGACGCCGACGCCGATGCAGATCAAGAGCAGTGCGGCGATCATGGAGATCTTGAGAGGCGTCCATTTTTTCGGCTTCGGGGCGTCCTGCTGCTGTTGCATGCCGCCGCGCGGATCCCATGACATCGGCTGGATGCCTGTCGTCACCCGGGCGAATTCGCCCAACGCATCGGCGCCCGTGCGCGGTCGCGCGCTTGGATCGCGGCTCAGCATCCTTTCCACCAGACTTGCAAGACCCTCGGGAAAGCCTGGGATCAGCACGTCGAGGCGGGGAAAGATATTGGAAGGGTCGAGATGGATGTTCTTCCAGCTCTGCTCGCGCTGATGCTCGTCTTCCCAGACCATGACGCTGTCGAAGACGCTGGCATAGGTCTGCCGCGGCAGGAAGAGCTTGTAGGCGATCATGCCCATTGCGTAGATATCGAGTGCCGACGAGGCGGAGAAGGTGCCGCTTGCATAGATTTCCGGCGCCCCGAATTCCGGCACATAGGGCGGGATGATGTGTTCGCCGATCTTCGAGATCAGATGCAGGTTGCCGATCCGCACCGACAGGCCGGAATAATCCTCGGAGACGTAGATGCACTGGTCCGTCAGCGCATTGTGGGCGTAGCCGGCGCCGTGCAGCGTTGCCAGCCCCTCGAGGATGTGGCGGCCGATCTCAACGGCGCGCTCGTAAGCTACCATTTCCGTTTCATCGAGATATTGGTGTAGCGTTTTCGACGGCCGCTTCTCGACGATGTAGAAATTGTCGTCTTCCGGCGACGGCGGGATGAGGTCCTCGATCTCGACGAAGCGCCGTGCCGTCAGCGATTTGGCCTCGTTGATGGAGGTCCAGACCCGCTCGAAACGAGCCTTGTCCAGTTTCAGCGCCATATCGGGCGCGACGATGAAGACCGCATGGTCCATCCGCTTGTCCTGGGCCGGATAGACGATGAACTCGTTCTCGTAGACCGGCTCGCCGATCGTGTAGCGGGCGATCAGATCACTTCTCATGCACGTGTCCCCCTGCATTCATTACATTCATGAAACCGAACTCTATTCGCCTGCCAGCAATGGATCGCCGATAAGGCCTGCGGCGAGCAGCAGGCCGGTCTTTGTATCGCGAAGCGCGAAGGCAAAACGGGCATCGGCCACGACGCGGACAAGCTTCGGATCGATGCTGCGTTCCGTGATTACAGCCGTGGCTGCCGCCGCCTCCGTGCCGTTTTCGTCAACCTTGATCATCGTCTTCTGAAGGACGCGCGACAAGCGGATGTTTTCTTTGGTGAAACCCGGGAAACCCGCATCCTTGGCCTTCTCGGGCGTCACGCCCATCGCATTGAGTATCGGCATCAAATCACGCCCGTCGTTCAGGGAAAAGCGGGGCAGGAAGATTTCGCCCTTGGCGGCTTCGAATTTTTCTCCCTGCAGCCAGGAAGTGAGCGTCTTCAGGTCCGCGCCGCCCACACCCTTGCCGGAGCGCGCCGCCACCACGACCATGCTGTAGCTCTCGCCGGCATAGGCAAGATCGACGGCAGTGAATTTCTCGTCGACGCGGAATTTCTGACCATCGCCGGCAAGATGCATCATCGGCACCGAAATCGTCGATCCATCCGGCCTCTGAAAGGGGCTTGCCGGGCTTTCCTTCTCGAAAGACGTCTTCCAGCGCGCCTTGAAGGAGAGCGCGCCAAGACTGACGAAGCCGCCGCCGGGTGGAGAGTCCAGGATGACAGGAATGGCGCCCCGCGTTGCCTGGCTTACCCAGCCGTTGATGTGCTCGACCGATTTCGGTCCGTCGAGATCCTCGATCGAGGGCTTGATCCGGTGGCCGGCGAGCATGGGAAGCGCATCGGGGACGAGCACCAGCTTGTCGTCGAAGACGATCGCGACCGCCGCAGTCAATGGCGCATCCGCAGCCGCCGGCTTCTCGGGGGTCATTGCGTCAAGCGCCGTCTCCGGTCCCTTGACCTCGCCACCGAAGCCGAGGCCCTTGGCGATCGAGGCTTTGCCCTCGTCGGAAGCGCCGAGGCTTGCAAGACCGAGTGCCGCGGCAAGGCTTGCCGGCGACACCATGATATTGGCAGCACCCTCCTTTGCCAGGGTGCGATCGATGAGTTCGGCGGCAAGCCCTGCTTGTGCTGCAAGCATCGCCTTGCTGTCACCGGAGTTGCCGGCATGAGCGGCCGGGGCAAGCGCCATCAGAAAAGCGGCAAGACCCGCTAACAGAGTGGATTTCGGCATGGTTCGCTCCTGTTCAGCGGATGCGATAGAATTTGGAATCGAACGACCATTTGCCTTGGGCGCCGGTTTCGTCGTCGCCGACGATCCTGAGGCTTCGGGCGAGATCATAGACATAGTTGAAGGCGGCGCGCTGGCCGACGAGCGGCGTCGGCACATCGGGCAGGTCGAGCACTTCGATCGGCTTGTCGCTGAGGATGGCAACGACCATGCCGACGCCGGCCGGTCCCTCCACCACATATTCGAAGCCGGTATAGGGATTGCGCGCATCGGGCACGACGACCGGCCGAGCCGGATCGAGCCGGTTGTCGCCGCTTTTGGCTGATGGTTTCAGCCCCATCGAGCGCTTGTTAGGAAAAAGCTGTGTCAGCTTGCCGGAGGCATCGATATCGACCAGGATCAGGTAACCGGACTTCTTGGTGGACACACGCATCGCCACCTTGTCGCCGATGCTGACCGCAGTGCCGGGCAGCACGTCGACGGCGACGCCCGCCTCATTGTCGCTCTTCAGCGTATTCTCGACGGCGGCGACCGCCGTCTTCGCCTCGTCGCCGGTGATGACATCCCGGCCGAGCGCATCCGGCTGGCCATAAAATTGCGGCACCGGCGTGAAGCGGCAATCTCCCGCATGCGTCCGGCAATATTCGTCGGATTTACGCCGGACATAATCGAGCAAAGCGGCATTGCTGACATTCGGCTTGTCGGCTGCGCGCGCCACGCCATCCTGCACGCCTTCGATGAAGCGGCGGGTGAAGACGCCAAGCGGTGGCTTGGCCTCGCTATCGACCAGCGCCCACTGCCCTGCGTTGACAGCCGACCAGACCATGGCGTTTTCGCCGCCGAAGGAGAATTTCGCTTCCTTGCCTGATTTGTTCGGCGGTTCGAGCCCTGCCAGCGCCGGGCCGAGGCAACGCACGGTGCCGGATGGTGCGGCCACCGCGCTGCGGCTGCCGGGCCCGACATGGCAGGCATCGATCAGCAGCGTGACGCGGCGATCCTTGAGGCTGTTCAGCCTTGCGGCGATCTCGGTTTCGCGGATCTGGTTGGTGACCGTCACCTTGCCGCCCTCGCGCACCAGCTTGGCATCGACGGCCACCAGCGTCGGGCTCGTCGTTTCCTCGGCGCCCATTTCTTCAGAGCCCTGGCCGCTGAAATAGAGGAAGACGCGGCTTCCGGGCGTCGACTGGCGCACCAGCCAGTCGTCGATTTCGGCAAGGATCGCCTCGCGGGTCGCCTTGCGGTTGGTCAGCGTGTGGATCTGCTCCGGGCGGTAGGCGAGCGTCTTGGCGAGGAAGACCTGCATCGCTTTTACGTCAGTCGCAGAACCGGTCAGCTTCGCCTCGCGCATCTCGTAGTCGTCGATGCCGATCAACAGCGCGCGGTCACCGGGCTTGCTTTCGATCACCGGCGTCTGGACGACTGCTGGCCGCACGGCGGGTTCGTCGGCGACGGGCTTGTCAACTGGCGCGGTATCGTTGGCCGGCGCGTCTGGCGTTTCGGTCGTCCCAGCCGGGGCGGTATCGCCGGCGGGTGGGGTGGTGATGGCGAGGTTGGCCTCTTCCTGTCCGGACTTCCTCTGCTTCATCCCGCTACTGGTGGTGGTGGACGCGACCTGATCATTGGCAGCAGGCCCTTCAACATCAGGCACGTCGCCGTCGGTCTTGGCGGCGATCCAGTCGCGGAACGCGGCAACACGTGTATAGACGCCGTAGTGCTCGGCCTCAGCGCAGCCGGCGCCCCAGCTGACGATGCCGAGCTGGATCCAGCGCTTGTCGGGACGCTGGGCGACCAGCGGCCCGCCGCTGTCGCCCTGGCAGGCGTCCTTGCCGCCTTCGGCATAACCGGCGCAGACATTGCGCTCGTCGATCGGGTTCATGCGCATCGAACTGTCGCGATAGGCGGCGCGGCAGTCCTCGCGCGGGACGATCGGCAGTTCCACTTCCTGCAGCTCGGTCGGCAGGTATTTGTCGTCCCAGCCGTGATCGGCCTTGGTGTAGCCCCAGCCGGTGACGACGGCGGGGTGGCCGGCTGCCTCCACTTCGTCGTCCGAGGCCGAGGCAAGGATCGCCGGCTTCGATTTGGCGGGCTCGCTCAGCTTGATGAGGGCGATGTCGTTGGCGAAGACCTTGCGGTCGAAGTCCTCGTGAATGATCACGTCTTCCACGGCCAGTCCCGGCTTATCGGGCCCATCGACGGCGATCACCTTATCGATCTTCGATTTACCCTCGACGATCAGCAGGTCGCGGGCGAAGAGATCCTGCTTGCCGGAGCGGCCGCTGGTGACGCAATGGGCGGCCGTCAATATCCAGCGCGGCGAAATCAGCGAGCCGCCGCAATGGCCGCCGAAGCGGCCGCGCTGTTCGGGATCGGGCGCCAGGATCTTCACCTGCCAGGGCCATTCGCCCTTCTTGGCCGCCTGGCCGCCGATGACCCGCCCGCCATCCTCGCCGGCGAAATCGGTATCCTGCTGCGCCAGCACGGGAGTAGCCAGAAGCAGCATGACGGACGCAATATTGAGGACCCTGCTGATCGACGTGCTCATAGCTTGGCTCCAGCGGAGGTATAGAGGACCGTAAATCCGACGCGCGCGCCCTCGGGCAGGAATTCGCCGAGGCGCTTGGCGATATTGCCGGCGGTGCGGCGCCTGTCGTTCTGCTTCAGGAACTCCAGAAGTTCGGGCATCGGCGTTTCAGAGGTAACGGCGACGAGCAGGTCCGTGCCGAATGGTGCGACGACGGACAGGTCGAGATCGAAGGTGGCAGACATCTCGGCATCGACCTCCTTCTCGCCCGGATACAGGAACTGTACGGTCCCATCGCCGGTGACGTCGAAGAGCACGAGCTTGCGGCCTGATAGATCCGAAACGGTGACGCCGACGCGTTCACCCTCACGATGGACGGTATCGGAAGGCATCACGCGCACGGTCTGCGGGTTGGTCTCGGAGAGCCGCTTCAGCGCATCGAGCGCGGCCATCCGGTCGACGACGAAAGGCATGTCGCCGGCGCCGATGGCGGAGGCGACGACATCGCCGCCGGCAATCGCCTCGTGTTTTGCGGGATCGAAGACAAGTTCGGCATCGGCACCTTCCGTCAGCTTGAACGGCGTGACGGCGGCGTCGATCCCCTGCAGCACCGGATCGGAGCCGAGGGCGGCAACGCTGATCGGTGCGGGCTCGGCGGGCAGCGGAGTGTTTGATTTCTCCGCCGCCGCCTGGGCCCCCGCCCCTTCGTAATGATAGACGACCGCGCGATCGAGATCGGTTCCGGGCGGGCTTTCGGTAAAGATGTTCTGCCGCTGGTTGGTGAACTGGTAGACCGCCTGGCGCACATATTCGAACAGTTCGCGGCGGCTGACGGCGCCGTCGCCGTTGCGGTCGGCCGCCCCTTCGAAGGCGCGGGCGGTGGCATAGCTCAGCGCGCCGCGTTTTTGCGGAATGCCGGGAATTGATATCTCGGGCGACTTGGTGTTTTCGTCGACGGCGGCGAGAAAGGTCAGCCGCTTGAAATCGAAGCCGGTGGACAGCGCATCCGCCGTGGTCGAAATCGGCGCGAGGTCGTCCTCCTCGATCGTATAGGAAGGCGCCTGACGCCAGGTGATCTCGGCGCCGCGCGGATCGACGTCGCGGGTCATGCCGCCGGCATGGCAGGTATCGGCGATGAAGACGACATCGGCGCCCTTGGTCTCTAGATTGCGGATCAGCGCCTTGAATTCGTCGCCGAAGATGCGCTCGCGCGAACCCGGTAGCCGGGTGTCGAAGCCGGCAAGCACATAGACCTCGTCGCGGCCGCTCGGTTTGGAACCCTTGACGCGTTCCGGCTCGCTCGACCCGTGACCGGCGATGCCGAGCACGACGAGATCGCCAGGCCCTGCCCTTTCGGTCACGGCCTCGATCGCGTGGAAGATGCCCTCGCGGTCGGCAGCACCATTCTTCAAGAGCGTCATGTCCTCGACGCCGACCGAACGCAGCGAAAGCGAAAGATCCTCGGCATCGGCGACGGCGCCGTGCAGCGGCGGAACGTTGCGGTAGAGGTCGATGCCGATCAGTACGGCCCTGACCGCACCACGCTCGGGCGCCTCGATCACCCTTGCCAGGCTATCGGTGGCCGCCGTGGTGAGGAGGGCAAGTGCTGCGGCCATGGAAACGAATGCGGTCATGGCCAAGCTCCTCCCCGCCTCAGCTACTCGCGGCGCCATTCGACGCGGCGGTTCAGCGCATCGACATCGTCTTCGGTGAGATTTGCGGTTGCGGTGACGTCCACCGGCTCGGATGCACCGCGGCCTTCGGCGTCGATTGTCGCGTCGAGGCCATTGCTCTTCAGGAAGTCGGCGACGGCCTGGGCGCGGCGTTCGGAAAGCTTCTGATTATAGTCGTCACCGCCGCGCCGGTCGGTATGGCCGATGAGGATGATGCGGCCGGGCTTCTGCTCTTTCAGCGCCTCCAGCAGCTCCTCGGCGGCTTCGGTGCCGATCGAGGTGAAGCTCGACTTGTTGAAGTCGAAGGTGATCGGAACCGGAATGGAGACCGGCACGATGCCGCGCACATTCTCGGAATAGATGCCGCCGAGCACGCCGCTGCGGTGATCCTTCTCGGCCGGCACGAAACTGCCTTCAGGATTGTCGCTCGTCGGGTTGGCGGCAAGGATGCGGGCCTGGGCGGCGCGCTGGATGAGATCGGAGATCGTCTCGGCCGGTGGCGCCTTCGGCGTGCGGGTCTCGTTCTTGATGATCTCGATCGCCTGCTGGTAATCGGCGGCGGCATCGGCGAAGCGGCGTGAGGAGAAATAGATTTCGCCGAGTGTGGCGGAGGCCTGCCAGAGCACCTGCGGGCTGTCGGCGGCGACAAGCAACGGCTCGTAATCGGCGACCGGCTGGTTGGCGGCCATCATCTCCTGGGCAGCCGAAAGCCTGAGGGCCGCGACGCGGCGCTGGGCATTCACCTGGAACTGGCCGCAATCGGCGCTGACGGCGATCGCATCGGCCTCAGACGCGGCGGCACTGATATCCTTGGCGGCAACGGCGGTGTTCAGCTTATCGAGAAGAGCCGTGCAAACAGGCGTATCGGCGTTTGCTACCTCGATCTCTTCCCCTGCCTGGCCAGGTTCGGCCGAACGGCCGAGGTTTAGCTGCGGCATCTTGATGCTGAAGCCGCCGGGAAGCTTGAATTGCGGCATCTTGATCTGTGGCATCGGCAGTTTCGGCATCTTCGTCTGGGACGTCTGGGCCGGCTGCTTATACTGCGTCGTCGGTTGCTTATATTGGGTCGGCTTGGTGGATGAAGTCGTATCGGCGGGCCCGATCAGCTCCAGTTCGTCGGCGGCAAGCTCCTGGCCGGGCGCCAGGTTGGTGACGATCTTGTATTTCTTCGGCGGCTGCTGTGCTGCCTGCTCGACGGGCTTCGGCGCGACCTTTTTCGGGGCAACAGGCTTCGGTTTTTCCACCACCGTTTCCGGCTTCTTGGCGACTTCCTGTTTCGTCACCGGCTTCGGCTTCGGAGCGGCTGCAGGTTTCGGGGCAACGGGCGGCTTTGCAGCCTGCTCGACCGGGGCGGGTTTTGCTGCGGGGGCGGCTGCGACGGGCGGGACAGCGGCCGGACTATCGACCGTCGTCAACATCAGCGTCTTGCTGCTGATCTTGGTGCCGAGGCTTCGGGCCTCTTCAAGGCTTCGGGAGACGGCATCCATGCCGCCGTCAACCGAGCGGAACATGCCGCCGCCGCTGCCGCCGAGATCGGCGAAGATGTTCAGCGGCTTGGAGGAATAGAAGACTTTGATCTGCTCCTGACCGACCGGGCCTGAAACCTGCAGCTTGGCGCCGCTTGCCGGATCCGGCACCTGCACGCGCTTGCCGGCGCCGACAAGGGCGTCGGTCTGGTACTTGTTCGGGAAAAGCTTCACGACTGCGCCATTCGGCGAGACATTCAGCACCGTGACATAGGCGTTCTCGGTCGACTGGATGAAGAGGCCGACAACTTCGCCGATGGCGTATTTGGCTTCAGCGCGATCGAAGGTGACGCTGACGGGCCCGGTCTGCGCCGGCGCTTCGGTCAACGTGCGTTCGTTCTGCGCCTCGACGGCGGGAACCACCGAGAAGAACGAAAGAAAGGTGGCTGCTGCCAAGATGGCTTTGCGGTTCGGCATTGGAAAACCTCCTCTTCGAACATCTCACACTGTGTTGAAGATGAGAATAGCACTGACTGGCGAAATTGGGATGCCTTTGCCTGTCTTGCTTGAGGGAGGGTTACAAATTATTTGGAACCGCCAAGAATCCGACAAGGCAAAGACGTGAGCAAGACTCACGCTCTGGCATAACCGGGGCCTGTTATAGTCCATTCAACTGCAGGGAGATGGTTAGTTCTTGGGTTTCTGCCCGGCTGATTTCAAAATCGAGATCAGGTCGCTCATTCCTTCGGGTGAGGAATTGTAGAGCCAAAGAATATCCGGATTGTCGACCGTGAATTCCTTGCCGGGGCCTGAGCCCATGTCGCGGCCGGGAGAGGTCGCATCGGGCAGCTTCGCCTCGCCGGGCGCCAGCCCCTTGGCGCGTTCTTGTTCGGCGATGATTGCAGTCGCCGCAGCAAAGGCCTTTTCGTCATGATGACGCAGCGCCGCAAGCGAGGGGTTTCGCGCCGCAAGCGCGTCTTCGGCAGGGCCGGAATGCGCGAGCTCAGGTATCTGCAGCGCCAGCAGAATGCCGATCGACAAGGTTATGAGCCAGGATTTCGTCATCGTCGTCACTTCCGTCTTATTGGCGCCACTGCGCGACAAAAGCACGTCGCATTAAACTTGATTCATGCGACGTGCTTTCGCTCTTTGTTTTTTGCATGTCGTTCTCCCGGAACCGCTGCACCCTTCCGGGCGACATGCATAGGCGCCCCGAGAATAGGGAGAGGCCGAAAGGAAGGCAACGGCGCACAGTGCCAATCGATTGGGAGGGTTGAAATCGGCTGGCAGCGGCGCTTTCGCTCTTTGTTTTATGCATGTCGTTGACCCACCGCCGCACACTTCCGGGCGACATGCATCAGAGGATCTTCAATTGCTGCAAGCCGAGGCGCAGATCGCGCAGCATCTCGCCGAAGATCTCCTCGATCATTCCGGTCGACCAGACGACCATGGTGCCGTAGGGCGAGCGCTTGCGCTGCATGAAGCCTGCCGTTTCGAAATCGATCAACGTCTTGCGGCAGGTCTCGCTCGACATCACCGCAACAAGGAAACGGGCGAGATTGGACTGGTCGATCGCGCCTGATTTGTCAGCCCAGTTCTGGATCAGCCGCGGCTTGGTGTCGGCGGTGAACATCGAGGCGAGCGCACGATCCTGTGAAAGCCCCAGACGCTGCAGCTTGGCCGGATCGCGGGTCAGCGAAACCACGTAATCATTGTGCAGATCGGCGAAGCGCTCGATGTCCTCGGCGGTGCTGATGCCGAAGACCTTCATCGAATAGAGGAACTCGGCCATCAGGTAGGTCGGCTCCGAGCGCAGTTGCGCCAGATGCTTGTCGTCCTTGCTGGCTGAGGCAGCGCAGACGCGGTCTGAGAAATCTATCCTCGCCGCGCGAACCTGCTCCAGCAAGCTTATATCGAGCGCCAGTTCGTCACCGTTCCATTCCAGCATAAGCATTCCCTGCCGACGAATCTTCGAGACGATGATCTTGTACTATCGCCCGCGCAGATCTCCAAATCGTTTGGAAAGCAACGGCTTGCTGAGAAGTCATATCTAGCCTACCATTTTTGAAAAGCGTGACGGTAACAGTGCATGATGCCGAAAAGTGTGATCGGTTTTCGGACGACATCATGCACTAACCTTAATTGAGAACAGGATTCAGATTTTTAGCCGGATCGGACTAAAATCATCCTGTTCTGGGGGTCGAGGCAATGCGTAGTTTTGGGTCGCATATTTTGTTTGCCGCGGCACTTGCGGTCGCCTCGCCGGTTTTTGCCAAAGACACGACGATCATCGAGCTTCGCGGCGGCGACGGCGCGCGTTCGGTCGGCATCATTTCTTCCAACGAGGAAGCGGAGGCATCCGGGCCGGCGGCGATCACCGTCGGTGACGACGGCACCATTTACATCCTCGACCAGAACAACGGCCGCGTGCTCGCCGTCGACGCCGAACGCTCGCAGGCCGAGCCTGCGATCCTGCCGCTGCCGGAAAATGCCACGGCGGAGGATCTCGCCGTCGTTCACAACGAACTCTACCTCTGGTCCGACGGCGTCGTGCCGCTCGAGCGCTCCACCGATGCCGACGGCCGCTCGCAGACGCTGCGCGCCGTCGACGGCGGCGCTGATGCCGACGACTACACCCGCTCGGTTTTCGCCTCCATGGGCTCGGTTTCGCCGGGTCCGCTGAACAGCATCATCGACGAGATCGGTCGCAGCACCAGCCGGCCCGAGGCCCGCCCGCCGGTCATTCAATATGTGCCGAGCCGCGGGCTCGGCGATATCGTCGCCGAGGTCTCGGCTGCTGCAAACGACAAGGCGGAGATCCTACTGCGGCGCAGCAGTTCGGAGGAGAATTTCCTCTCGCTGCAACTCGCCTCGGAAGGGCGGATCGGCACCGTCGAACTTCTCGACATCGACACGACGGGCAGGCCTTATGTGCTGGTCGAGCTCGTACCCGCCGACCGGCCCGAGCGCACCGGCATGCTGGTGGTGCGATTCACGCCGAACGGCGCGATGGACCGGGTCTACGACCTGCCGATCGAACCGGGTACGGTATTCTCCAGACGCTTCGTGGCGATCGGTCCGCGCGGTGACGTGCTCTATCTCCGCTCGCAGGAAAGCCGGGCGCAGGTGCTGCGGCTCGACGGCCGGGAGCCCGGCCGCAAGCTTGCCGTCGCTCGGCCCACCAAGCAGCCGGCTGCCGGCAAGCCCGGCAAGACGCCGAAGGTGGCGATCGTGCCGAAATCGCGCAGCGACGTCATCGAGCGGGCAATCGGCTTCGAGACGATGAACTGGCTGGTGACACCAACCGCCTATGGCAGGGATCCGGGACCGGGCTGCGTCAACATGAACCGGCTGCGCCGCCCGATCTACCTGATCGGCAAACGCGGCCAGACGGTCAAAGGTGTTCCCTACTGCTGGGGCTGCAAGACGCCGCTCGAGAATTTCATCGGCGGCGTGGAAAAGGGCCAGACCGCCGGCAACGTCTGCACCAAGAGCGCGCCGCAATCCAACATCCTCGGCGTCGATTGCTCCGGTTTCGTCAGCGACGCCTGGGGCCTGAAGATGCACGTTTCGACGCGCGCCATCCCCGGGATCACCAAGCGCCTCTCCGACCCCTGGTCAATGCGGCCGGGCGATGCACTGAACAAGCCCGGCTCGCATGTGCTGCTGTTCATGCGCTTCACGGCCGATAAGAAGGTGGAGGTGATGGAGGCCTCCCCAAATGCCTGCAAGGGCCGCGTCTGCCGCAATACCTATTCGCTCGGCAGCCTGTTGATGCGCGGCTACCAGCCGGTGCGCTTCAAGGGGCTCGATGGCTAAACGGCGGGAAACTCACGCCGCCGGTCTTGATGTCAGCCGCCGCTTCGCCATCGCCAGAAGTCCATGCGCCGCGACGCTGCCGGCATAGTCCCGATAGGCGGGGTCCCGGCTTAACATGCGTTCTTCGGCGCGGGCGCGCAGCAGGTAGATAAGACTGACGATCGCCAGCATGCCGGCCCGGGCAAGTCCTTCCGCAAGGCCGCTGGCGAGGAAGCCTGGGATCGCAACCAGCCACCAGGCGATGTTCTTCGAGACATAGGCCGGATGCTTCATGAAGCGATAAGGGCCCGATGTGATGATGCCGCGATGCGTGAGATTGGAAAATCGCGGCCCGAAAGCGACGGTCGCCCAGACATAGATGAGGGTGCAGAACAGCGTCGCGACGCTCCAGAGGATAAAGACGGCCGAACCTTCCTGGATCACCGTCTCCCAGCCCGGCCCCTCGCCATAGGGCACGAAAGCATGCGAGATCGCAGGGAAGAACGGCTCGTAACAGATGAGACACACGAGCCAGCCGAGTGCGGTCGTCTCCGTTGCCCTGACATTCCATCCGAAGAGCTTGAAAGTCGCGACATAGCCGCCGGCGGCAAGCACGATGTCGAGAAGAAAGGCAAGCCGCAACAGGCCTTCGAACCATGCCGCCGAAAGCGGCGGAAACGCCCAGGCCGGCTTCTCGGCAAGATCGGAAAGAGCCGCCATGCCGCCCGAGAACATCAGCACGAGAAAGAAACACTTGATCGCGAGCAGGCGCAATGCAAACAGCACGTCCTCCTCGCGAAAATCCTGCATCAACACCGCGCGCCCGACCTGATTGAGATAATCGTCGGGCTCCTCCGCGACTAAATCGGTGACCGCGACGTAGAGAATGGTGGCGCCGGCAAGTGCGATGGAAAGGGGAATAGTGGTGTGCCCAGCCTCGATGATCCATCGGACCGCCGACGACTGCGTGAAAAACGGAAAGACCGAACAGGCGATCACGACCACGCCAAGCAGCGCGGCGAGGCCCACAAGCTTCGTCCCGATGCGACGCCAGAAAATGGCGGGAGCCTCGTCTCGTCTCTTTCGCGATGCCCAGGTCGAACGAGCAGCGAATGTGCCGTCGACGGCGATCCACGCCAGGAGAAGGCAGAACACGGCAAGCGCCATTGCCTTGCCGGGCTCAAGCTGCAGATAGGTCGAAAGCGCAATGCCGGCTACTGCGCCAATGAGGGTTGCGGCTTGTATCGCGAGGCTGATAAACAACGCATCAAACAGCGTAACTACTGATGTTTATTAGTTCCACTGGCCACCGCTAGAACTGGAAGAGCTGCCGCTGGAGCTGGAGGAGCCGCTCGAGCCTGAGCCGCCGCCCATGCCGCCGCCGCCGGAATTCCCACTGGAACTGTTCTCGGAGCGGGAGAAAGCCGGTGGATTGTTCTGTGCGGCCACTCTTCTAACGGTGGGCGTGGTTTTCCTGGCAGGCGTGGCGCTCCTGGCCACCGGCTCTTCGCTGGCAAACAGCGTCCTGGCGCCAGGATCGAAGATGCAACTCTGCAGGATCGCGCCTGAGCCTGCGATGAATGTCGAGCACAATAGCATACGGATGATTAGCTTGTTGTTCATATAGGGCGCCCCCGGACCGCCGTTTCAGAAGAGATCGTACCTCGGATTTCGCTTTATCCATGTCGCTTTGGCGAGCTTGACGAGCCTGTCATCGAGCGACTTGGTCTTTGGAATTGCCTTTTGCTCTTGAGCGCTCAGCTCGGCCGCAAAGACGGACTCCGCATTCTTCTTGGCAGCGCCAGGAAGCCTCTTGAGTTCCGCCAGCGCCTGGTTCTTCGGATCGCCGCTGCCCGGCAAGTTGATGGCGGTCGCCAGAGCGAAATAACGAGCCGCGATCGCAAGGCTGTCAGCGTCCGCGCCCTCTTCCTTCGCGAGCATCGCGCGGTCGAGTGCGCCCCAATAGTCGCCGCGCTCCGCACCCACCTCGAGCCACTTTACCGCTTCCGCCTTGTCCGCGACAACGCCGACACCGTCGCGGTACATACGCCCGAGATTAGTTGGGGCATAGGGCTGACCGCCCTCGGCCGCCCGCGTGAAAAGCTCGAGCGCTTTCGGGAGATCCGCCGGTGCGCCTTTTCCAAAGCGGTAAACGAGAGCCAGATTGTTCTGGGAATAAATGTCATTGCGCTCGACACCGGCTTCGTAGAAGCGGATGCCGCGCTCCGGATCGGCCGGGACATTGACGCCGTTTAGGAAAATATAACCGAGAGCGTTCATTGCATAAGTATGGCCCAGATCGGCTGCCTGGAGCATCATGCGTAATCCCTGCTGCTGATCCGCCTCAATACCCCGACCAAAATACAGGGCATTCCCAAAGCTCTGCAGCGCGTAGGGATCCCCTTTTTTCGCTGCTGCCTCAACAATCTTCGCAGCTTTTCCAGCATCGCGCGGCACGGTTGCACCGATCTCATACATGCTCGAGAGATGCTGGATTGCCCGGACATGTCCGGCATCCATCGCCTTCTTGATCGTCGCAAAAGCCGTCTTGGCGTCGCGGTTGGCAAGCTGGGCACGGCCAAGTTGATAGACGAAGCGCGCCACCTCGGGATAGGCCTTTATCGCCTCCGTGCAGGCCGACAGTGCTTCATCGGCGTCGATCTCGTTCGGCAACTTGCCTGCCGTCACGCCCTGCAGGTCGAGCGGAGCCGCGGCTGACGTATCGCAGGCGTCGAGCGTCGGCTTGAAAGTGACGGTCGCCGGCGGCAAGTCGTCGTTGGCTGCCTGCAGCGTCAGGGCGAAAGGCTGGTTTTCAGTGCCGATCTGGGGCTCGTAGGAAAGCGCCGGGATATCGGCGGCTTCAAGCACGTGTCCGAGACCGATCACCCGGTCTCCGGCGCGCAGCGTGCCCTTGTCGGGCAGGGCCGCGACCTTGAAGGTCATCTCCGCGGCCGATGCCGGCACGACCGGCAGGCTGGCTTCTACAGGGCCGACGCCGATCGTCGTTTCGACGTCGCGCGGCAGCGTCTTCAGATAGGCGTCGGCATCGGCAAGCCGCACCTGTTTTTCCTGCTCGAGCTGGGCGAGCTTGGCGCCGGCGTCGGCCGAGACGGTGATTGCGACGACGCCCTGCGCCGCCTGCCCGTATGGATCGCTCACGGTATAGCCAATCAGGCCGACGGTTCCGGCAGCAACACCTGATGAATCATAGGTCAGCGCCGTCAGTGCCGCGGCAGGCATCTTTGCACCTTGCTCGACCGGCTTGCCGTCGAAGCTGAGCTTGCCGGTCTTAGGCAGTTGGTTGACGGTGACGAGCAGCGCCGAGCCGGTCTCGTCATGCGGCGGAGCGATCGGCAATTTGGTCGTGGCCGCACCCTCCGGCACGCTCACCTGCTGCATCGATTCGACGCTCGGCGGCGGCGGCGCCGGAATGAAATAGAAGCTGTCCATCAGCGAGGAGTTTTCCCAGGGGACCTGCTTGCCGCCGGTCATGGCCATCACGTCGCGGCGCACATCGGTCAGGACCTGGCGGATTTCCTTGTTGGGTTCGCTCGCCCGCTTGATGAAGGATTCGGAATAGGGGCTGAGCGCGCCGGTGCCATCGAGCGCCACCTGGCCGGGTTCTGTGGAAAAGGCGATCAGGCTGCCGAGGTCGCTGTCGATGCGCGCAAGTCCGCGCGTGGCGCCGACCGGCTCCAGTTTCTCCGCCATCCAGAATTTCTGGGCATTGAAGGGATTGTTGCGGCAGGCGTCGAGGAAGATCAACTGCACCCGCGAATTCTGCTTGAGATGGTTGAGGATGAGGTCGAGCGGCATGGTCTGCGTCTCGACGTCATAGGGCGTCTCCAGCGTCGCATCGACTGGCACGATGAAATTCTGGCCGCCCACCTGGATGCCGTGGCCCGAATAATAGATCAGGCCGGCCTCGGCATTGCTGGTCGAACGCAGGAAGCGGCGCACCGTATCTTCGAGCCCGATGCGGTCGACATTGACGCCGATCGTCACATCGAAACCGGCCGCGCGCAACGTGGTCGCGACCTCTTCGACATCATTGGCAGGATTGGGAAGCGAGGGCAGCGTCTTATAGACGGAGTTGCCGATGACGAGAGCGACGCGGCGTCCGCTCTCTTCTGTAACGGCGGCAAATGCCGTGGTAATCGACAGCAGCATTCCTGCAACAATCAGCAGATAAGCGCACAGTCTCTTGGCGTGACGAAACTTGGGCATGGCTCGATCGCAAACATTCTATTGTCTAAGTTCAATAAAATTTGCTGGCCTGCTGGTGCTAGGCCCCCTCCGCATTCACACTGCAAAGCTATTCCTCGGCGCTCTAAAAAGCAAGCTTCGCCGCCTCCAAGTGAATTGGAGCAGTCCCGGCAGATTGGAAGCCCATCGGTAGTAGGAAAGACTATTGAAATCAGGAAATTATCATGCGGCCGGAATTGGATACGTCATCCCCGGCGCAGTTTCCTTAACCTCCAAACGTATAGTTGCCGATCGAGGCCGGTTTCATCTCGATGGAGAAGCCCGGCAGGGTGGGCGGCATGTAGGCGGCGTTCTCGATCAGGCAGGGATCGAGGAAGTGTTCGTGCAGGTGATCGACATATTCGATGACGCGACCTTCCTTGGTGCCCGACACCGCGACGTAATCGATCATTGACAGATGCTGCACATATTCGCAGAGCCCGACGCCGCCGGCATGCGGCCAGACCGGCAGGTCGAACTTGGCGGCGATCAACAGCACGGAGAGAACTTCGTTCAGTCCGCCCATGCGGCAGGAATCGATCTGCACGATGTCGATCGCACCCTCGGCGATGAACTGCTTGAACATGATGCGGTTCTGGCACATCTCGCCGGTCGCGACCTTCACCGGGCCGATCGCCTGGCGGATCTTGCGGTGGCCGGCGACATCGTCGGGGCTTGTGGGTTCCTCGATGAAGAACGGTTTGGCGAAGGAAAGAGCTTTGACCCAGTCGATCGCCTGGCCGACATCCCACACCTGGTTGGCGTCGATCATCAGGTAGCGGTCGGGGCCGATCACCTCGCGGGCAATCCTGAGACGGCGGATATCGTCTTCCAGATCGCGGCCGACCTTCATCTTGATATGGTTGAAGCCGGCATCGATTGCCTCCTGGCAGAGGCGGCGCAGTTTTTCGTCGCCGTAGCCAAGCCAGCCGGCCGAGGTCGTGTAGCAGGAGTAGCCCTCTTTTTCGAGGATGGCGATGCGTTCCGCCTTGCCCGCCTCGGCACGCTTCAGGATCTCGACCGCCTCGTCGCGCGTCAGAACGTCAGTGAGATAGCGGTAATCGACGATATCGGCGATCTCTTCCGGCGACATCTCGGCGACGAGGCGCCAGACGGGCTTGTCGGCCTGTTTGGCGAGCAGATCCCAGACGGCATTGACGACCGCGCCGGTCGCCAGATGAATGGCGCCCTTCTCCGGCCCGATCCAGCGCAGCTGGCTATCGCTGGTCAGATGCCGCCAGAAGGTGCCGGGATGGGCGAGAACTTCGGCGAGGTCGGCGCCGACGACGAGGTGGCGCATCGCTTCTATCGCCATGCAGCAAATGTCGTTGCCGCGGCCGATGGTAAAGGTCAGGCCATGGCCGGCAAGGCCGGGCGCGTCCGTATCGAGAATGACGTAGGCCGCCGAATAATCCGGATCGGGATTCATCGCATCCGATCCATCCAGGCTTTGCGACGTGGGAAAGCGGAGATCGAAGACGCGAAGGTCGGTGATGCGGGTCATGATGTTTCTCCCGATTGGTAGGCCGACCACATGGGGTCGGCTGCTGGGGCCGGACCGGCCGACGGGACCGCCGGCCGCATCGTCGGCTGAAATCAGATCGTCCAGCCGCCGTCGATGGCGATCGCCTGGCCCGACGTGTAGGTCGCGCCGGCGAGATAGACGGCGAGATCGGCAATCTCTTCCGGCGAGCCGAGCCGGCCCATCGGCTGGCGGGCGATGAAGGCGGCACGCGCCGCGTCGTAATCGCCCTGCGCCCGCATGCGGTCCTGCAGCGACGGGCTTTCCACCGTGCCGGGGCAGATGGCGTTGCAGCGGATGCCCTGACCGACATAATCGGCGGCAACGGCTTTGGTGAGCCCGATCACCGCCGCCTTGGTGACACCATAGGCGAAGCGGTTCGGCACGCCCTTGATGCTGGAGGCGACGGAGGCCATGTTGATGATTGCCCCGTCCTTGCGCTCGATCATGCCGGGCAGCACGGCGCGGATGGTGCGGATCATCGCCTTGACGTTGAGGTCGAAGGCGAATTCGAGATCGGAATCCTTCATTTCGAGGATCGAGCCGGCATGGACGAAGCCGGCGCAGTTGAAGAGCACGTCAACGGCTCCGATCTCGGCGACGAGAGCCTTGACCGCATCGGCATCGAGCACGTTCAGCTTATGGGTGGAAACACCGGTCTCCGCGGCAAGCGTCGTTAAGGCCTCCGTGTTGATGTCGGTCGCGTGGACCTTGGCGCCGATCGCGGCAAAGGCTGCCGCCGTCGCCCGGCCGATGCCCTGGCCGGCGGCGGTGATGAGAACGGTCTTGCCGGAAAGTCTGTTTGTCATATCACGGGCCTTTTCTGAAATGGACTAAGCTGGACGATGGAATGCGGTTCATGTCTTGGCGAAGCTCGGTCGTGATGGCGTCTTGTCCATCGTCGTCCACCATTCGCCCTCTTTGCGCGTTTCAAGCGGGTTCTGGCAAGGCATCCAGGCCGACATTGCGTGGGCCTGGCTTCGGATGCGCGGGGCTCTCTGTATTAAATGGAGGACTTGCCACTGTTGCAAAGGCAGATCAGCGCCGGATCCCGCTGACCGGCTGAATGCGGAGGCTTGACGACGGCAACCGTCGCCGGCTCCAGGGCCGATGGCCATTCCCATGCGTTGCATGGTCGTTCCTCCCTGTCCTCGGCATGTTCTTCAGTGATGATTTGTCTGTTTATAGACAAACAAACGATTGGCCAAGGGTCAAGTGCGAAGTTTTGCTTTTCCGGCTGCGGTTCTGCGTATATGCAGACTGATATTCACAGGAGGAAGCAATGGAGACTGACGAGTCCGACCGCTACCGCGCTCCTGCCCTCGACAAGGGCCTCGATATTCTGGAATTGCTCGCCGGCGTCGACAGCGGCCTCACCCAGGCCGACATCGCCAAGCGGCTCGACCGCAGCCCCAACGAATTCTACCGCATGCTCGATCGCTTGGTGCGCCGCGGTTACGTCACCCGGCTGGATGGCGACCGCTACTCGCTGACGCTGAAGCTCTTCGGCCTTGCGCAGCTGCACGCTCCGGTGCGCCGGCTCGCCTCCTATGCCACGCCGCTGATGCGCGATCTCGCCCAGCGCACGCGCCAGGCCAATCATCTCGCCGTCTTCGATCGGGGTGCTGCCGTCGTCATCGCCCAACAGGAGGCGCCGGACTATTGGGGGTTTTCGATCCGCATCGGCGCCCATATCAGCCTCTTCGACACCGGATCGGGGCATGTGCTGCTCGCCTTCCGCAGCGAGGAGGAGCGGGAGATGATGATCTTAGAACATGTGCGCAGTCGTGCGGAGGTCGAACTTGGGCCAGAATTCTACGATCGTCTCGACCAGATCCGCGAGCGCGGCTACGAGATGATGGCGAGCGCCCAGACATCTGGCGTCTACAATCTTTCAGCTCCCGTTCTCGGACCGGACCACCGCTCCATCGCCGCCCTCACCTGCCCCTTCATCGCGCTCGTCAACGCGCCGTCGGCTCCCGATATCACCCAGGCGATCACGCTGGTGCAGAAGACTGCTGCCCAGCTTTCGCTGCTTGCCGGCGCCAGTGTCGTCAATTCCGGCTGACGGGTGGCATCGGCGCGAAGCGGGAATTTCTATTTGAACAATCCATTCACAGGGGATAGGTTGCGGCAAAGCCACGTCCTGAGGAGAGACGCGTGTTCATCGACACCCATCTGCATATCATCGATCGGTCGGCGCTGCCCTATCCCTGGCTCTCCGGCGCGCCTGATCTCGATCATGATTTCCTCTACGAGACCTATGCGACGGAGGCGAGGCGCTGCGGCATCACCACGGTGTTGCACATGGAGGTCGATGTCGATCCCACTGCGATGCAGACCGAGACCGATCACGTCGCCAAGATCGCCAAAAAGGAAGGCAGTCTGATTGCCGGCGCCATCGTCTCCTGCCGGCCGGAAGCGGAAGGCTTTGCCGCCTATCTCGAGCGGCAAAGGGCCGATCCCTTCGTCAAGGGGTTTCGCCGCGTGCTGCATGTCGTGTCCGATAATGTCTCCGAAGGCGCCCTGTTTCGCGAAAACATCAGGCGTATCGGCGGCAGCGGCCTGACTTTCGACCTCTGCACATTGCCGCATCAGGCGAGCCGTGTGACCGCCCTCGCCGATCTTGCGCCCGACGTACAGTTCGTTCTCGACCATTGCGGCGTGCCGGATATCCGCTCGGACGCCTTTGAGCCCTGGAAGGCCGGGATATCAGAGATTGCCCGGCGGCCGAATGTCGTCTGCAAGGTCTCCGGCGTCGTCGCCTATGCCGATGCGAAGACCTGGACGGCAGAAACGCTGCAGCCCTATATCGAACATGTGATCGCGAGTTTCGGCTGGGACCGCGTCGTCTGGGGCAGCGACTGGCCGGTCTGTACGCTCGGCGGCGGCCTCTCGACCTGGGTTGCGGCGACCCATGCCATGCTTTCCGGCGTGAGCGAGACGGAGCGCTCGAAGTTGCTTTTCGCCAATGCACAGCGCCTTTGGTCGCTCTGACGTCACAAAATAAAGCGGCCGGTCTCCTGGGCGTGTCATTTTGGCATGTTTTTTGTACCATTCCGGGACAAAAAAGGCCAGATATTCGGGCTTAACGCTATCTACATGCAAGCAATTGCTAGCCTTAATTATCTCGGCTAAAAGTTGTTGACACGGATATGGCGAATAACCCCCTGTCCGCTGCCTTCAGAAGGGAAATAAGATGAAAGAAGAACCGCATTCCGTCGATGTTCACGTCGGAAAGACGATCCGCATCCAGCGTCTGTTGAGGAAAGTTTCTCAGACGGAACTGGGCGATCGTGTTGGCGTAACGTTCCAGCAGATCCAGAAATACGAAAAGGGCTCCAACCGCGTTTCCGCCAGCATGCTGGTCGAAATCGCCGGCGCGCTGAAGGTTGATGTCAGGACGTTCTTCGACGACCTGTCGACCCCTGATAATGCCAACGACAACCCCGCTCCCAGCGAGGAATTCGTTATTTCGCGCGAAGGCGTCCTTCTCAACGCGGCGTTCTTTTCGATCAAGAACGAAGCGCTTCGCAAGAAGATTCTGAAGCTCGTCCAGGCGATTGCCAACACCGAACAGCTGGACACCGAAGCGGCCGAATAGACCGGTTGCCCTTCACGCGAACCCAACGGACCGCATGAGGATCAACAAGGATCTATGAGGATCGATAGCGATTGATCGGGATCAATGGCGATCGATCAGGATTAGATTCTCGCTGGCATCCTTCATTGCGATCTTGGCTTTGCTGCCGACCAGCTTCTCGAGATTGACGTCAAGCTCCCTGTCGGGATCTATGCCGTCCCAATCGATGACGACCTGCAGCAGCGCCATGTTCGTCAGGTGCATCAGATTGCGCAGCTGAAGCTTTTCAGCCTCCTCCTTGGCTGCCGACAGCAGCCGGAAGATCCTTGCGTATTCGCTGCCGGTAGCTTCGTTGTGTTGTTCAAACATCGTTCCCGCCCTCTTTGGTCGTGGAACCCTACGATTCCATCATTACTGCATCTTCCGCCGCGACCGTTATTCAAGCGTTACAGGAACCGCATTGCGCGTGACTTCGGCGTGCAGGAGTTCCCAGTGCGAGGTCGCGGCAAAGCGCCAGTCACGGTTGATAGGGCGGAATTTGTCCAGGCACAGCCATTCCAGCACCAATAACGCGTCGCCCCGCTTGCGCTCGACGCGGTTCCCCCGGATGGCGGCGAGGATGTGGTCGCGGCGCGGCTTGCGGAAATGGCACTCGTCGGCCACCTTCGCATAGGTGCGCTCGGAGAAATGCAGGAAACGGCCGGCAAGCAGGAGTTTCTTGCGCTCGGCGAGCGAAATTTCGCCAACGGCGTGAAGCGCATCGATGGTCGGCTCGAAATCGACCCAGGGTACGGAAAGCGGCAGCCAGCCGAGCTCCTGCGGCGCATGCACAAGCGCGACGGCCTCGTCGTCGAGCAGCCGCCCTGACTCGTAATCTTCGAAGATCGAGCCGAGCCCGACCATGCCGAAGGGCGCGCATTCGGCTGCCCGCAGCGCGCCCATGCTGGCGCCGCCGGCAACGGCGACATCATGTTCGAGTGCGTAAAGTATTTCCTTGTGCCAGACCGAGGGCAGATCGCCGAAATAGCCGTCGACGAGACCGATCGCGGTGGCGCCGTCCTGAACGGCCTTCAGGATGTCGCCGGCAGCCGCCGGCGGCCGGAAATCGATGCGGGAGGACATGGCTCTTGCTGCGGCAAGATCGCTGCCGAGGCTCGGGCCGACGAACAGCACCTTCATGATTCGGCTCCTCTCATGGTGTTGACGGCGCGCAGGCCGAGCTGGATATATTGGCCTGAGATATCGACCTCCAGTCCCGGCACGATCACCCTGACGACGGAGACCGGCAGGGCCGGGTGCGGAAACGGCACGACGACGATCTGCTCGATGCCGGTTGCCGCCAGCCGGTCGGCAATATGGCCGATGGTGTCCTGGATCGTCGCCGGGCGGCGATCGCGGGCGTGGAACGAGCGCATCCGGCCGTCGCCCTCGCACAGTTCGACCACCTGCTGCATCGCCGCACTCCTGTCGAGCCGCTGATAGATGCGCGGCGAGAAATCGTCGCGGCTGCCGGCAATCGCGGTCAGCCGGCTCTGCGCCGCTTCGGTGATGGCGCGCAACGCGGCGCGCACCGGATCGGGGTGGCAGCCGCAGCCACCGCAGACATGCGACCAGCGCGCGTCGACACGGTCTGAAATGTTGCCTGGCATGATGACGGCCAGAAAAGCGGGAACGCCGATATCCGTCGTCATGTCGAGCAGCAGCAGTTTCATGCCGGCACGGGTGATCCGGTCGGTCATGACATCTATGACCGCATCGCCGAAGGAGGCGGGGTTGATGCGGCTCTCCTTCAGGCGCTCGGGCGACTTCAGCTGGGTCAGGGCCCAGGCGTCGCGCTCCACCAGCTCGCAAAGCCCATGCAGGACCGCTTCGGACGGGGTGTTGCCGGAGGCGAGCCCATCGCTCGACTGCTCGAAGCCGGGCGGCCTCTCGCCGCGATGGTCGAGACCGACGAGCCACCAGGGCACGAAGACGCTGCTGCCGGAAAGAATGTCGAGCCCGGAGCACCAGGGGATGGGAGCTCGTCCGATTTCGTCGGGTGCGCAGCGTGCGACATTGTCGAGATCGATCATCGCGGCATGCTCCGCCCGCATGTTCTCGATCGTTGCCTGCGTCATGTCGTTGGGGGCAATTTCGGCGATCCGCGTCTCGACCGCCTCCATCGCCGCCGAGGCCATGGCGGCATCGTTATCGATACCCTTGCCCTGAAAGACCGAGAGCGTATGGCTGTTCGGCCTCGTTGCGAAGGCGACGGGGATGTTCAAAACGTCGAGTGCAGTCAGGAGGCCGACGCGCGTAATGCCGAATTCGCGCAGATGCGGCCTGATGGCTGCCAAGGTCTGCGCCGGCGTGACGGCGCGGTCATGGTAGTCGCTGACGCCGGCCGATGATCGTTTAAGGTCACCGGCAAGCGTTTCAAGGTCGGTGAAAGCAGACATACCGATCTGTTCCCTAGCGGAACCTCAGCGCATGCGTCAGGCTCTCGAGCGCATTGGCGGAAACGTTGAGCTCGTCCTGCTTCATGGCTGCCTTGGCGGCTGCAGAGAAGCGCAGTGACTGTGTCTGAGCTGCGGTGGTGTCAGCATTCGTCTTCATGTTTCATCTCCGATTGGTTAGACAGCGCCTTGCTGCCGTTAACCATCGGAGGGAAACATTGCCTGCGTCATTTAAGCGTTACAGGCTTCGTTAAAAGGCGGTGCATCAGGGAAGTCCGGCAAGTTGCAGGCCCTGTATGAGCGGTTCCGTATAGGCGGGATCGCGATCGGGGACGAAATGACGGATGTCCTCACTGCGGAAATCGGGGAAGTTTTCCAGCACCACCCTCGCGTAGTTCCTGGCCTTGCCCGTCTCGCCCGCCATGGCATGCGAGGCAGCGAGCAGGCGGGCTGTCGCCTGCTTCGTCTTCACCGGTTCCAGCGCCTCGATCGCCATTTCATACTCTTCGCGCATGAAGTGGATGCCGCCGAGGTTCCAGTAATAATAGTCCGGCGGCAGCGGATTGAGTTTGAAGGCAGCGCGGCTGAGCTCCAGCGCTCGATCGAAATCGCCATCATGGGAAAGCGCGTCGGCATAGTCGGCGAGGATGTCGGCATCGTTGGGATTCAGATCCTGGGCCTGCTGAAAATATTCCAGGCTTTCGTCGAAACGACGGCGATAAAGCGCCACGAAGCCGAGCTCGCGGTAAGCCCGGCCGCTGTTCGGGTCGGACTGCTGCGCCTGCCGGGCAGCGCCGTTCGCCTCGTCGAGCAGTTCCTTGTCGCGCATGCCGCGGATCAGCCATTCCATGCCGAGCGCGCGCGACATGCCGGCATGGGCGGCAGAGAAATGTTCATAACGATTGAGCGAGGATTTGAACCATTTGCGTGCCTGGCGCAGATGCTGCAGATCGGTGTGGGCGATCAGCCGCTTGCCTTCCAGGTAGAGACGGTAGGCTGACGGCGGCGCGTCGCCGATCGGCATCGCCAGTTCGTGACGCTCGATCGTGTCGGCGAGCGAGGAGACGATCCGCCGCGTCAGATGCGCGAAGGATTCGCTGATCTTCTGCATGACCAGCGGCAGTTCGACGGCCCAGATCACCTCCGACGTCGTCGTCCGCGTCAGACGGCAAGTGGCATAAACATCCTCGTCGCGGCCCTGGATGGTGACGTAGACCGCATAGTCGAAGCGCAGGTCGAGCGGACCGGGCACAGCACGCGACGGATCGATCGAACGGCTGAGGATCTCCAGGCTGGTATGCGCCGCGATCACCTTGAAGCCCCGCTGCTGGCTGAGGCCGATGGTGACGTCTTCAAGAAGCGCCCTGCCGACGCGCTCCATCAGCGGATCGGTGAAGATGCTTTCCGGCGGCAGGATGATGATGCGCGGTTGGCCGACCGAATTGATGGACAGATCAGGCGCCGGCTGGGCTGACGTCGCCTGTGCCGCCGGCACCAGGTTGAGCTCGCGGGCAAGAGCGGTGGTGCTTTCTTCCGGCTCGGTGTCGAAGTCGTCCTTCAGCTGGCTTTTGCACTTCAGATAGGCCTGACGCGCCGCTGCCGGATCGTTCATCCGGACATAGGTGCGCATCAAGGCGCGATAGGCCGTCTCGCTGGCAGGGTCGAGTTCCAGCAGGCGCCTGGCGAGTGTGACCTGCTCGTCATCCGATCTGTCTTCCGATGTCTCGATCAGCCGGGTGAGATGGGCGGAGCGCAATTCGTCGACACGCTGGCGCTCAAAGGTCAGCCAGTCCTCGGCGCCCTGCGTCGGCGATTTGACGCCGTCGAGAAATTCGCCGTTCAGCAGGCCGCCGTCTTCGGGTGCGAGTGGCCCTTTCTGTTTCAGGATATGAACGTCGACCTCCCAGCCATCGGCAAGGCCGATATGGGTTCGGGTCGCGGCAAGCAGCGGTGGGAGGCCGGCGGGAATGCTCAGTTCGATGCGCGCCAGCAGCTGGCGCAGGCTGCCGGCCCGCTTTTCCGGCAGCTCCGATTGCCAGAGCTGCCGCCTGACGGTTTCGCGGTCGAGTTCGACATTGGGTTCGGCGGCGAGCATGGCAAGGAGAAAATACGACTTCTCCGGCAAGGGGAGCTCCCTCCCCGCCGCCAGCAATCGCGGTCTTCCGAGCAGGCATAGCCTGTTCGTCAGCATCTGCCGGATGTCCGTTGCATCTCGGTTCTCACCCCTGAAAGCCAAGGCGCGCAAGCGCACCGGCCAATCAAAAAACATGTTAGAGCCATAAGAGCCAGACGCATAGCGGTTTTGCTTTAAAAAGAAGAAGTTTCATCGAATATTTGCATATTCTCGCGCCACACGGGGAGGAAATGCTTTGCCAACACTTCCGTGAGGATGCGGGTTGCATCCTGTGGGGCAGGTTATTTGCGGCGTAAGCCTGAGTGCCCGTCCGAGTATGGGTTGAGTGATCGGGTCGATGGGGGTTCCAAGAAAGTGTCTTAGGCCTGATTGGAAGCGCCTTCTGCGGACGCCCGGGCCCGGCAACCAAGTGGCTTTTGGCGGTCTGGCTTTCTCTGTTCGTCCATCCCGACGCGTTAGGATCGGTCGCGAACAAGCTTGTCTATGTAGGCCTGCAGCGAGGTCGATCCTCGAATAGCATCCTCGGGATATTCGGGACCATCGACGGTGAGAGCCGTCATCCTCGCATATGAGTGAGCCGCCGCGTCGGAAAAGCCCAAACCGCGGTATGCGTCTTCCCAGTTTTCGCGCGGGATCACGTCGACGCGAACGGCCCGGCCAAGGGTGGCAGCGAAGGCTGCGGCGACATCGTTGGGGGAGTACCGTTGCGGCCCCTCGACGGGGTATATGCCGATCCGTTCGATCGGCTCCTGCAGGATCCGCGCCGCCACCTTTCCTAGATCCTCCGGCGCGACCATTGGGAGCTTGAGGTCTGCAGGGAGCATGGTCGCTAGCACCCCGTCCCTCGTGACGGCCCCCAGCATCGTACCCCAGTTACTGAAGTAGTAGGCTGCGCGGATGACACTGGCAGGAACCGGCTGGTTCCTCAGGCCGACTTCCAGTTCGTAAAGAACACTGAGATCGCCGCATTTCTCGCCTGGCTGCGCGCCCATGGTCGATTGCGCCACCACCTTCTCCAGCCCAGATCCTTCGATCGCCTCGAGCATGCAGCGCACGTTCTCGCGTTCCTCCCGATCCGTATCGCTCGATATGTCAGCGCTCGGGTTCAGGAGGAAGGCCCGCTTCCCACGACGGAACACCTCACGCAGCGACGTCACGTCGTGGACGTCGACGACGGCGACCTCCGCGCCCCGCTGTCGCCATGCACCGGCCTTGTCAGAATTTCGAGTAACGATCGTGACGGCTTCGCCTTCGTCGAGCAGCGTCTGCGCCACGGCGGAGCCGACGTGGCCCGTCCCGCCAACAACGATGTACATTTGCCATGTCTCCAGCAGTGATGTGGCGCGTAACCCCTCGTCCTTTCAAAGGTTCCCTTTCGTTGCAGAGGCGGTTCAGCGACGCGCAGCGCTTCTTCGCCTGGATCAGCCGAAGCCGCCGGCTGAGGAAAGACCCGGAAGCGACCAACTCCGCCAAGGCCTTGGCTTTACGCCGCATCCATCGGACCCTCGTCATGCATTTGCCCGAGCTTCCTGAATTGTCGGACGGACACTGAGGGGTCACAGCACCTGTGCAATCCGTTTCGGGCTAACCTCCGTTGCCGTCGCGGCCTCGACGAAATCGAGCCCGATATCCAGCACCGGGGCGCTGTGCGTCAACCAGCCGACCGAAATGAGGTCGACACCGGAAGCCGCGATTGCGGCGGCCGTTGTCGGCGTGACGCGGCCGGATGCCTCGGTGATCGCCCGGCCGGCGACGATGGCGACGGCCTCGCGCAGCTCATTAAGCGTCATATTGTCGAGCAGCACGGCGTCGACGCCGGTCTCTATCGCTTCACGCAGCTGATCGAGCGTGTCCACTTCGACCTCGATTTTCACCATATGGCCGACGCCTGCCCGCGCCCGGCGGATCGCCTCCGTGACCCCACCGGCGATGGCGACGTGATTATCCTTGATCAGCACCGCGTCATAAAGCGCGAAACGATGGTTCATGCCACCGCCGGCCCGCACCGCATATTTCTCCAGTGCCCTCAGGCCGGGCGTCGTCTTGCGCGTGCAGGCGACGGAAGCCTTGGTGCCGCGGATGGCGGCGGCGATCCCTGCCGTCACTGTGGCGATGCCAGAGAGGTGACCGAGGAAATTCAGCGCGGTGCGCTCGGCGCTCAGCAGGCCACGCGAGGGGCCTTCGATGGTGGCGATCACATCGCCAGCCTTGACCGCGTCGCCATCTTGACGATGGCGGCGCATGACGATCTCGGGATCGACGAGGGAAAAGGCGAGTTCGGCGGCATCGAGACCGGCGATCACGCCCGGCTGACGGGCCGCCATCACCACCGTCGAACGGTGATCGCGAGGGATGACCGAGGCCGAGGTGATGTCACCGGCAAGACCCAAATCTTCGAGAAGGGCCGCCCGCACCAGCGGCTCGACGATCAGGCGCGGAAGGGGAACGAGGCTCATCTCAGGCACTCCTTGCAAGGGCATAGGGCGGCGTCGCGCGGGCGATCTCCAGAACGTCGGAGAGGCACATCCGGCGCCGGTTGGCATTGGCGAGCTTCAACGGAAAATCGGTGCGGGCATGGGCGCCGCGCGATTCCATCCGCAGGCTGGCAAAGACGGCGATGAGCAGCGCGACGATGGCCGGATCGGCGGCCGGGCCTTTGCCTTCGGCAAGCGGCAGCAGGGCGGCGATGGCGCCATGAATGGCGCCGGCATTGCGCAACACGCCGAGATGACGCGAGACGATCGGCCGCACGAATGACGCATCGGCAGCCGCCGGGAGACTCCCGGCGGAGATGGTGCCGGTACCACTTGCCGGCATGCCTGAAATGTCGCGTGCCGCCCGCATACCCATGACAGCCGCTTCCAGCAGCGAGTTGCTGGCAAGCCGGTTTGCCCCGTGCAGGCCGGTCGAGGCCGCCTCTCCGGCGACCCAGAGGCCGGGAACCGAGCTGCGGCCATTTGCATCCGTGGCAACCCCGCCCATGTGATAGTGAACGGCCGGGCGCACGGGAACGAGGTCTTTCGCCGGATCGATGCCGGCCTCGCCGCAAAGGGTCGAGATGACAGGAAAGCGCGTGGCAAAGCGGCTGCCGAGAGCATCGCGGGCATCGAGAAAGACCCGTCCGCCGCGGGCGATTTCGGCGCTGATCGCCCGCGCCACCACGTCGCGCGGCGCAAGTTCGGCGCCTGGAATGCGGGCCATGAACCGTTCGCCTCGTTCGTTGACGAGCAAAGCCCCCTCCCCGCGCACCGCCTCGCTGATCAGCGCTAACGGCCTGCGGCGCGAATCGAGTGCGGTTGGATGGAACTGGACGAACTCCATATCGGCGAGCGCGGCACCGGCCCTTGCTGCAAGCGCGATCCCCTGGCCGAAATTGCCGATCGGATTGGTGGTCGCGTCGTAAAGCCCGCCGATGCCGCCGGTGGCGAGCACCACCCTTGACGTCGGCAGAATGGCGGCCCCATTCGCGGTCGCGCAGAGCAGGCCGGCGACCTTTTCGCCGTCCATCAACATCCGCCGCGCCTCGAAACCTTCGAGCACTGATATAGCCGGTGTTTTCATCACTGCATTGATCAGCGCGGCGATGATCGCCGCACCCGAGCCGTCACCTTCGGCATGGACGATGCGGCGGCGATTATGGGCCGCCTCCAGCCCGAGCGAAAGTTCGCCGGCGGCATTCCGGTCGAAGCGGACGCCGGCTTTTTCCAGCGCGGCGATCGCCGCCGGCGCCTCGGCGATGATGCCGGCGGCGATCGCCGGATCGCAGAGCCCGTCGCCGGCCGCAAGCGTATCGGCAAGATGCAGTGCCGCGCTATCGTCGGCGCCCATGCTGGCGGCGATGCCGCCCTGCGCCCAGGCGCTCGACGTCTCCGCGCCAAGAGCCGCGCGAGTGACGATCACGGAAGGTTCTGGCGCCAGTGTCAGCGCGGTCATCAATCCCGCAAGCCCACTGCCGACGATCACCGTGCGTCCTGATAGCTGCTCGAGAAGCTCGGTCATATCGCCAGCATCCTCTCGACGGCGCGGCGCGCGGCCGCCGCAATTGCCGGATCAACGGTGACCTCGTGGCGGTTTTCCTCGAGTGCGGCGCGGATATTGGCCAGCGTGATGCGCTTCATATGCGGGCAGAGATTGCAGGGTCGAATGAATTCGACGTCGGGATGGTGCACGGCGACATTGTCGCTCATCGAGCATTCGGTGAGCAGCACGACGCGCGCCGGCTTCTGCCGGCCGACATAGTCCGACATCACGGCGGTGGAGCCGGCGAAATCGGCTTCGGCCACCACCTCGGGCGGGCATTCGGGATGGGCGAGCACAATGACGCCCGGATGGTTTTCTCGCAGCTGGCGCACGTCCTCGGCGGTGAAGAGTTCGTGCACCTCGCAATGGCCATGCCAGGCGATGATCTCGACATCGGTCTCGCGGGCGACGTTGCGCGCCAGATATTCGTCCGGGATCATCAGCACCTTCGGTACGCCGAGCGATTCCACCACCTGCTTGGCATTGCCCGAGGTGCAGCAGATGTCGGAGGCAGCCTTCACCGCGGCCGAGGTGTTGACATAGGTGACGATGGGCACGCCGGGATGGGCCTGGCGCAGCAGCGCGATATCTTCGGGCGTGATCGAATCCGCCAGCGAACAGCCGGCGCCGAGATCCGGGATCAGCACGGTTTTCCCGGGGTTCAGCAGCTTGGCGGTCTCGGCCATGAAATGCACGCCGGCAAGCACGATGACATCGGCGTCGACCTCGATCGCCTTGCGGGCGAGCGCCAGGCTGTCGCCGACGATATCGGCCACGCCGTGGAAGATTTCCGGTGTCTGATAGTTGTGCGCGAGAATGACGGCGTTGCGGCGGCGCTTGAGCTCGAGGATCGCGTCGACGTCATTTTCAAACGTCATCCATTCGGCTTTGGGAATGACACGGCTGACGCGCTCGTAGAGCGAAGATGCGGAAACAGGATAATTCATGACCGGCTCCTATTTATGCTCTCTTTGAGCATATCTTAGGTCAAGAGATATTCTCATAGTGAGCATATGTCAATTGCGAGAGAGCGGTAATTTCGTTCCAGCCAATGCCCGTTCTTCGAGCACGGTGTGGCGAAAGCGGAAGAGCTTGGCCGGCCGGCCGCCGGTTTCGCTTTCGGTTCCGCCGGTTTCCTCGACCAGTTCCTGCTGTTCGATGAGGCGGCGAAAATTCTGCTTGTGCAGCGTCAGCCCCGCCAAGGCTTCGATGGTGCGCTGCAGTCTCAGCAGCGTGAAGCTCTCCGGCATCAGCTCGAAGACGACGGGGCGGTATTTGATCTTGGCGCGCAACCGGGCGATTCCGGTTGCGAGAATACGGCGGTGATCGGCAAACATCGCGCCGCCGAGATTGGTCTCCGCCCCGCATCCGGCTTCCGAGACGAGCCGTGCTTCGTAAAGCAGTTCATAGCGCTGCAGGGCCAGATCCTCGTTCCAGCCGCCGCCGTCGAGGCCGAAGGTGAAATCGGCCCGGCGATGGCGATGGTCACGCCTTGCCGGATCGGCATCTGCCCAGCTCCTCAGACGCGCCATAATCTCGTCAAGCACGGCTGGCCGGCCCTGCCGGTGGTCTTCCCAGGGGAAATATTCGTACCAGCCGTGCCATCCCGGCCGGCCGGCGCCCGACTGCTCGTTGACGAGGCCGAGATAGCTGATCGAGATCGTCCGTCCGCCTGGGATGTCGTTGTTCCGGTCACGGTCGGCGAAGGTATAGAGCTGTTCGAGGTAGCCGACGGGATGTTCCGTCTGCTCCTGCACCCATTCGCGCAGGCCCGATTGCAGGGTTCGATGCCCCATTTCGAAAGGTCCCGACGGCAGCGCGTTGCCAGAGCGGATGGTCATCACGCGCGGTTCGTCCCCCGTCACCGCGACGAGCACCGCAATCAATTCCGCATGCGCAAAGCCGATCGTCACAGGGGACCGAATACTCCGTTCCGAATGAATCGAACGGATAATTCCTGACACAGGCCGGGACGGAAGCCAATGGAGAGGAAGCACCTTTGCGGCGCTTCCCACATCATCGAGGCAAGAGAGCTCGTTTGCCCTCAGCTCTTGCCCGTCTCGCTTTTCAGCCGCTGCAGGAAGATCTCCAGTTCAGCGTCGTCGATACCGACGAGATGGCGCTTTTCCGGATAGGCGCCGGTTCTGACGTCTTCGGCAAATTCCGTGAAGGCGGCGATGCGCTCGCGCTGCAACCGGTCGTGTTCGGCGGCGAAGTCGCGATAGATCTTGGCATGACGCGGATAGTGGTCGCGATTGGCGCCGAGCACGTCGTCGGCGAAGAGATATTGGGCGTCGCAACCGCTGCCTGCCCCCATGGAGATCATCAGCATCGAGGTGTTGGGGCTGATGGCGGCAGCGACATCCCCTGGGACGACTTCGATTTCGGCGGCGAAGGCGCCGGCCTCTTCCAGCGCCTTGGTCTGCCGCCAGATCTCGGCCGCACTCGCTGCCGTCTTGCCGACGGCGCGGAAGCCGCCGGTCCAGGTGGCCTTCGAAGGGATCAGCCCGAGATGGCCGCAGACGGGGATACCTTCATCGCGCATGCGCCGGATCGTCTGCAGGCTTGCGGCGCAATAGACCGCATCACCACCTGCCTTCAGCGCCGCGAAGGCCGCACGCAGATAGTCCTCGGCCGAAACATGGTCGCCATATTCGAGCCCCGGAATGGCAAAGAGAGTGGGGGCGGCTTCGCGAAAGACCGGCCCGAGCAGCGAGGGCGGCACCGAGACGATGTCGATCCCCGCTTTTTCGGCGGCGTCCGCCTCCTCCAGCGAGGTGACGCGCAGCATGGTGAGCTGGCGCTTGCCTTTTTCGGCAAGCAGATCGGCGACGGTCGCGCGTCTATGTTTTTTCATCATCAATTCCTTTGAAAATATCGGGTGAAAATATCGGGCGGCTCAGGCGGCCAGCAGGGATTTCAGCTTGATGTCGCTGGCTGCGAGTGCTGCCGGGTTCGGATGGGCGTGCGCTGCGATCAGCATTTCGGCGAGCCGGATGTCGCGTGCCACCGCATTGCCCGGTCCGATGCCGCTTGCGGCGATCAATCGTCCGTCGGCGTCGAGATGGAAAAGAATGAAGGCGCCTGCGCCGAGCTCGCGGCGCTGATGCGTGGCAGCCCCTTCGGCAAGGCCTGATATTTGCAGCGTCATGTCGTACTGATCCGACCAGAACCACGGCACCGCCGAAACGGCCTCGTTAAGGCCGAGCATGTTGGCCGCGGCCAATGTGCCCTGCTCCTGGGCATTGCGCCAGGATTCGAGCCGCACCCGCCGGCCGCCATAGATCGACAGCGGAAAGGAGCAGCAGTCGCCGGCCGCAAAGACATCGGGTGCGGAGGTCTGGAGATGGATATCGACGGCAATACCATTGTCGATTGCGAGGCCTGCCTTTTCGGCGATCTCGACATTCGGCCGTGCACCGATGCCGACAAGGACGAGATCGGCTTCGATCGCCTCGCCGGTCGACAATCTAATCAGGGCTTGTCCGTTGTCCGCAGTCAGCGCCTCGATGGAGACGCCGCAGCGGATATCGACGCCCTCGGCGCGGTGGCGCTCGGTGAGGAGATGGGCGATCTCCTCCGGCACGCCACGCTTCAGCACGCGCTCCAGCCCCTCGATGACGGTGACCTCGGCGCCAAGCAGCCGCGCCGTTGCCGCAAGTTCCAGTCCGATGAACCCGCCCCCGATGATGGCGATATGCCGTCCCGGTTTCATGGCATCGCGCAATGCCGCCGCATCGTGATGCGTCCGCAGCGAACGAATCTGTCGGCTGCCTACCGGTGCGCCGGGGAACGACCGCGCGGCGGCACCCGTCGCAAGCAGAAGCTTGTCGTAGGAAAGCACGCTACCGTCCGAAAGCCTAACGGTCCTGGATGGGGTATCGAGATCCCTTGCCTCGAGGCCGGTCAGCAACCGGATACCGTTTTCGACGTATTTTTCCGCCGCGGCGATAAATTTCGGATCACTTGCATCGGTGGAGCCGGCCTTCGAAAGTGGCGGCCGTTCATAGGGCGGAAGCGGCTCGGCCCCAACCAGCGTTATCTCGCCGGCAAAACCCTTTTCCCGCAAGGCGAAGGCGGCGCGCGCACCGCATTCGCCGGCGCCCAGGATGACGTAATGAACCACGCCAACCTCCCTCAGAGCGAGATGAAGACGGCACCGTCTTCGATCTTGACAGGATAAGTCTTCAGATTGACGCAGACCGGCGCGCCCTTGGCTTCGCCCGTCTTGTAGTTGAAGCGGCCGTTATGCTTTGGACATTCGATGATCTCATCCATGACAAGCCCGTCGGCGAGATGGATATGTTCATGCGTGCAGAGCCCGTCGGTGGCGAAGAATTCGTCGTCCGGGCTGCGGTAGACCGCGAAGGTGCGCCCGTCGTGATCGAAGCGGATGACATCTTCTTCGTCGATCTCGTCCTTGTCGCAGACCTGAATCCAGTTTCCGCTCATCTTGTCCTCCCTGAATTGTAATTATTGCGCGGCCGGGGCCAGCTCGTTGTGGAATTCCTCGCGATAGGGCCGCGCGGTGGCCGGCAGTTCGCGCTTCAGGAAATAATCCTCATTGCGCAGCTGGCGCAGGAAAGCCGGGATCATCTCGATATAGCCGGACCAGATCGATGGGTTCGGCGCCGGCAGGTCGTGCTTGATCATTGCGTGCAGCTTCGGCAGCGCGTGATAGGGCACCATCGGAAACATGTGGTGTTCGACGTGGTAGTTCATGTTCCAGTAGATGAAGCGGCTGATCGGGTTCATATGGACCGTGCGGCTGTTCAGGCGATGGTCGGTCACATTGTCGGCAAGGCCGCCATGCTGGAGCAGTCCGGTCAGCACATGGTGCCAGGCGCCGTAGAGGCGAGGCAGGCCGATCAGCATCAGCGGCAGGATCGAACCCACGGCGATCGCGGCTGCGGTCGTGACGAGATAGATCGCCAGCCAGATGCGGGCGATGCGGATTGCCTTTGGCTGCTCCATCTCCGGGATGAAGGTCTTTTCCGCCGCGCTGACGCCGCCGAAGGCATTGCGCAGCATATCGACGATCGCATGCCAGGCGTCGAGGATGCCGAAGAAATTAAGCACCAGCCGGAAGAGATCAGGCGGCCGCATCACGGCGATCTCGGGATCGCGGCCGACGATCACCGTATCAGTATGATGGCGCGCATGGCTCCAGCGCCAGGTCACCGGGTTGCGCATGATCATGAAGCAGGCGATCTGGTAGACGACATCGTTCATCCAGCGCGTCTTGAAGGCAGTGCCATGGCCGCATTCGTGCCAGCGGCTGTCGGAGGCCGAGCCGTAGAGCACGCCGTAGGCGAGGAAGAAGGGCAGCGCGATCCACGAGCCCCAGAAATAGATGCCGAGCCCGGCAAAGGTTGCCATGGCGCCGAGCCAGATGATCGTGTCGCGGATCGCCGGCGCATCGGAGCGCTGCATCAGCGCCTTCATCTCCTTGCGCGCAATGTCGGTGTGATACCATTCGGCTGCCGCCAGCCCCGTTTCGACCGCGGTGCGGCCGCTTTCGCCGAGAAGGTCGTAGTCGCGCTTCTTTGTCTGGGTCGCCATTATCCGCCTCCCGTTGCCCTTGCCTGGGAGAATAGGTTGACTTTGGAAAGGGCTCAATGCAGGCTTGATATAATCTATCAAAAGCTATCATGAATGACTTGCATTCATGATTGAATCCATCAGGAACGCAGATGCGCCGTCCCACCATATCCGATCTTGCCCGCGCCTCCGGCGTCAGCGTCGCCACCGTCGACCGGGTTCTCAACGCCCGCCACCGGGTGCGTGAGGAAACGGCGCGACGGGTCTATGATGCGGCACAGTCGATCGGCTATCACGCTGTCGGGCTGATCAAGCAGCGCGTCTTCGAGGATCTGCCGCAATACAAGCTCGCCTTCCTGCTGCAGAAGCCGATGCAGCCCTTCTATCAGAGCTTCGTGCGTGAGATCGAAACCGCAGCGCGCGCTCTGACGTCCGCGCGCATCCAGACGCAGATCGACTTTCCGTCGGCCGCGACACCGGCAGCGATCGTCGAAAAGATCAAGACGCTCGGCGCTCGCAACCAGGCCGTTGCTCTGGTCGGCCCGGATTATCCCGCGGTGACGACGGCGGTCGAGGAGCTGAAGGAGCGTGGCATTCCGGTGTTCTCGTTACTCTCCGACCTCGCCACCGGCGTGCGCGACGCCTATGTCGGCGTCAACAACCGCAAGGTCGGGCGCACCGCCGCCTGGACGATTGCGCGCACGGCACACAAGCCCGGCAAGGTCGCCTGTTTCGTCGGCAGCCACCGCTTTCACGGCCATGAGCTCAGAGAAATCGGCTTCCGTTCCTATTTTCGCGAGAATGCGCCGGAGTTCGATGTCGTCGATACGCTGATCAATCTCGAGACGGCCGAGATCACCCATGAGGCGACGCTGACGCTGCTGCAGAAATATCCCGATCTCGTTGGCCTCTATGTCTGTGGCGGCGGTATGGAGGGGGCAATTTCGGCATTCCGCGAAGAAAGTGTCGGCGGCAGGATCGTCTTGGTGGTCAACGAGCTGACGCCCGACAGCAAGGCCGGCCTTGCCGACGATGTCGTCGCCATGGCGATCGGCACTCCCCTGCCCGCCCTCTGCAAGGAGTTGATGGTGCTGATGACGGGCGCCATCGAAAACGGCGAAACGGCTGTTCCCGGACAGCTCTTCCTACCGTTCGAGATTCATATTTCCGAGAACATCTGAAGAATGATGGAATGCCATCATTCCGGTCGATATTCTCTCAGCAATGAAAGCGGGTGCTGGGGATGACGGATGGATTGCGACGCGAATTCGGATAGAAATTCGCTGACCCATTCACGAGGACTGCTCCGCCTAGATGCGGAGATCAGGAGGAGATACCGATCATGACGTCGATCCGTTTCGCGCTCAACCATATGGCGGCGCCGTCGCTTGCCATCGACGATTTCTTCGCGCTGGCCGGATCGCTCGGCATCGATGCCGTCGAGATCCGCAACGACCTTTCCGGCAATGCCATCCTCGACGGAACCAACCCCGGAGTGATCAGGCAAGCGGCTGTCCGCCATGGCGTGACGATCATTTCGATCAACGCCCTGCAGCGCTTCAACGAGTGGAACGCGGCCCGGGCCGCCGAAGCGCAGGAGCTGATCGATTATGCCGGCGCTTCCGGCGCCAAGGCGCTTGTCCTCGTTCCGAAGAACGACGGCACCGGCTGCGCCGATGGCGAACGGCAGGTCAATCTGCGTCAGTCTCTGGCTGCATTGAAGCCGATGCTGGAGAAAGCCGGCATTATCGGTCTCGTCGAGCCGCTCGGTTTCGAGATTTGCTCGCTACGCTCGAAGACCGAGGCGGCCGAGGCGATCAGGGAACTCGGTGCGCAATCGACCTTCAGGCTCGTCCACGACACCTTCCACCATCATCTTGCCGGCGAAGCGGCGACCTTCCCCGAGCTTGCTGGCCTCGTACACATCTCCGGCGTCGACGATCCTTCCGTTGCTGTTGCCGATATGCGCGATTCCCATCGCGTGCTCGTGGGCGGCGACGACCGGCTCGATAATGCCGGGCAGGTCAGGGCCCTGTTGCAGGCGGGCTATAACGGCCCGTTCTCCTTCGAGCCCTTCGCGGCGGAGGTGCATGCGCTGAAGGACCCGGCCGGCGCGCTGCGCGCCAGCATGGATTATCTCAGCGCGCGGGTTTGAGATCTGGCCAAAGCGTCGGCTGATACCGCCATTGGTGTGGGGCGGCGCGCAGGACGATTGCCACGAGAGGCCGCGCTGGCCGCGGCCTCTCGCCCGAAGCTACTGCCTGCCTCTGAACCGGCGCTGATAGGCCGGATCATAAAGTGAGCTCTCGCGAAAATCCTCGGCCGCAAGCGAAGGGCCGACGAAGATGATCGCCGTGCGTTCGATCGGCTCGGCCGCAACCTTTACCTCGATATCGGCGAGTGTGCCGCGCAGGATGCGCTCGTCGGGCCAGGAGGCCTTGACGACGATCGCGACCGGGCAGTCGACGCCGTAAAGCGGCGTCAACTCTTCGACCACTTGCTTCAGTGCGTGGATGGCCAGATGGATCGCCAGCGTGGCGCCCGTCGCGCCGAACTTTGCCAGTGTCTCGTCGTTCGGCATCGGTGAGGCACGGCCGGAAACGCGGGTCAGCACCAGGCTTTGGGCCACGGCCGGGATCGTCAGTTCGCGGCCAAGCGACGAGGCTGCGGCGGCAAAGGCCGGAACGCCTGGCGTCAGGGTATAGTCGATGCCGTGTTTTTGCAGCCGGCGCACCTGCTCGGCGACCGCGCTCCAGACCGAGAGATCGCCGGAATGCAGCCGGGCGACATCCTGGCCGGCGGCAGCGGCGCGAAGATATTCTGCCTCGATTTCGTCGAGCGACATCGGCGCCGTATCGACGATGCGGGCGTCCGGCGGACAATATTGCAGCAGTTCGGGCGAGACGATCGAGCCGGCATAAAGGCAGACCGGGCATCGGGCGATGAGATCGCGGCCACGCACCGTGATCAGATCCGCAGCACCTGGTCCCGCGCCGATGAAATGCACCGTCATCTCGTCATCCTTTCGTCCAGCGCCACTGCGTCACCGGCATCGCCGGCCGCCAGCCGCTCATGCCGCCGATCGGCTGGGCGCGCGATATTTCGATCCGCGTGAGGAAACCGCCGCGCTTGCCATGTTCGGCCAGCAGGACCGCCTCCATCTCCAGCGTCACGGCATTGGCAACGAGCCGCCCTCCCCGCTTCAGTGCGGCAATCGCGGTATCGACAATACCCGGCTCGCTACCGCCGCCGCCGAGGAAGATCACATCCGGCGCCGAGAGGCCCCTAAGCGCATCGGGCGCAGCACCTTCGACGACGGCAAGATGCGGCACGCCGAAGGCGGATGCGTTGCGGGCGATACGTGCAGCCCGTTCCGGCGACTGCTCGACGGCGATCGCCTTCAGTGACGGATCGGCCAGCATCCATTCGATACCGATTGATCCCGAGCCCGCGCCGATATCCCAGAGCAGTTCGCCATGACGCGGCGCCAGCGCCGAAAGCGTCATCGCCCGGATTTCGCGTTTGGTGATCTGTCCGTCATGCTCGAACAGCTCATCTTCGAGCCCGGCGGCAAACGGCAGGATGCGAGCCCCCTCCCCTGCCGCGATATCGACGGCGCAGACATTCAGAGGATCGACGTCCAGCAGGTCGAAATCCGCGGCCAGGACGCTTCTCTGCCGTTCCCGAGCGCCGCCAAGCGCCTCGAGCACGGTAAGTTGCGACTGACCGAAGCCAGCAGCAGTCAGCAGGGCAGCCAGATCGCCGGGCCCCTTCTCGTCCGAGGTCAGCGCGACGATGCGCCGTCCGGAGTGCAGGTGCGGCCGGATCAGATCGATCGGCCGTCCATGCAGCGAGATCGTTGCAACCTCCTGCAGCGGCCAGCCAAGGTGGGAGGCGGCAAGGCTGAAGGCCGAGGGTGCGGGAATGCTGCGCATCTCTTCCGCCGCCACATGGCGGGAGAGCGTTGCGCCGACACCATAGAGGAAGGGATCGCCAGAGGCGAGCACGACAACAGGCGTGCCACGCCTTTCGAGGATGGCGTCGACCGAGCGCTCGAACGGGCTCTGCCAGGAAAGCCTTTCGCCGGTGATCAGCGAGGCAGCAAGTGCGTGGTGGCGCGCGCCGCCGAAGACGGCGGGCGCGGTGGCGATCAGCCTCTTCGCCTCCTCGCCCAGCCCTTCTGGACCATCTTCGCCGATGCCGATAATAGTCAGCCAGCGCTGGCCGGACGCAGGAGCGACATCAGACATGGGAAGACCCCGCATCTTGATCCTTGGCGGCACCAGCGAGGCGCGGCTGCTGGCCGAGGCGCTGGCGGCGCGTGATGATTGCGATGTTTTGTTGTCGCTTGCCGGCCGCACCGAAAAACCGGCCGTGCAGCCTGTTCCGGTCCGCATCGGCGGTTTCGGCGGCGCTGTCGCACTTGCCGATTTCCTGAAGGCCGGCGGATATGACCTGTTGATCGACGCCACGCACCCCTTCGCCGAGCGCATTTCGGCCAATGCCGCTTTTGCGGCCGAGACCACTGGCGTTGCTGCCATCGCTCTGCGCCGTCCCGAATGGCAACGCGTGGCCGGCGATCGCTGGCGGGACGTGCAGAGCATTCCCGCTGCCATCGAAGCGCTCGGCCCCTCCCCCCGCCATGTCTTTCTGGCGACGGGCCGGCAGGGTGCCCATCACGCGGAAGCCGCACCGCAACATCACTATCTCGTCCGCAGTGTCGATCCCGTCGAACCGGCGCTTGCGCTTGATAATGTCGAGTACATCCTCGATCGTGGTCCGTTCGCGCTGGACGGTGAACGCGCTCTGCTGAGACAGCACGACATCGACATCATCATTGCCAAGAATAGCGGCGGTGCCGCGACCTATGCGAAGATCGAGGCAGCCCGCCTGCTCGGTATCGAGGTGATGATGGTGGCGCGCGCCCCGGCCTCGATCGTCAAGGCGGTCGACACTGTCGAGGCGGCGCTGGCAGCGATCGATCACCTGTTTCCCCCCGCCATGAACCGCGGTGTATAGACGAGGTCCAGCCGGCCTGGCCGTGTGACAATGCGTGTCTCGGCCGAGCCGATGATGATGCAGGTCGCCATATCGGCAATCGACGCATCTGCCTGCGCCAGCTGCTGGACGGCGATGCGTTCGTCCGGCCGCCCGGCCGCCCGCCCGAAAATAACCGGTGTTGCTGCAGGCAGATGGTCACGCAACAGCTTGAAGGCTTCGCCGAGCTGCCAGGGCCGTGCCCGGCTGATCGGATTGTAAAGCGCGATGACAAAACCTGCCTTTGCCGCCAATGCAAGACGGTTTTCTATTATATTCCAAGGCTTTAGATTGTCAGACAGCGATATGGCGCAGAAATCGTGGCCAAGCGGTGCGCCGGCTCTTGCCGCCACTGCCAGCATCGCCGTGATGCCTGGCAGGATGACGAGATCGACCGCGCGCCAGGCGGCCGGCCCGTTCTCGATTGCTTCGCAGACCGCGGCCGCCATGGCGAAGACGCCGGGGTCGCCGCCGGAGACGACGCAGACCTTGGCGCCATCGGCTGCCATGGCGAGGGCCGCCCCTGCCCTGTCGAGCTCCTCGCGATTGTCCGAGGCATGCCGCAGCTGATCGTGGCGGAGCTGCAGCCTGTCGAGATAAGGTCCGTAGCCGAAGAAATCCGTCGCCGCATCGACAGCAGCCAGCGCTTCCGGCGTCATCTGCTCGGGGTTGCCGGGACCGGTGCCGATCACGAAAAGCCTGCCGCTCATCGGCTGCCCTCCCAACCCGGCACCAGCACGAGCGAAAAATACGGCGCGTCGCCGTCGGTCCTGTCGGCAAGCTTTTCCATCGCCGCATTCGCCATGGTGCCGCGCTCGACATAGACGGCCTCCGCAAGCCGCCCGGCCGCCGCCAGCGCCCGGCGGATCTTCGGCAGGTTGCGGCCGACCTTCATGATGACGGCGGCCTGCGTATCGGCAAGACGGCGCGTCAGCTCGGTCTCGGCCATCGTACCGGGCAGTACGGAAAGTACGTCGTCGCCTTGAACGATCGGCATGCCGGCCAGCGACCAGCAGCCCGACATGGCGCTGATACCCGGGATCACTTCCGTCGGGTAGCGTGTGGAAAGCCTGACATGCAGGTGCATATAGGAGCCGTAGAAGAGCGGATCGCCTTCGCTGAGAACGGCGACGGTCAGCCCGGCATCGAGATGCCCGGCAACGGCTTTGGCAGACTGGTCGTAGAATTGGGTGATCAGGCTCTGATAGCGTTCGTCGTTCTTGTCGATTTCGGTCGTCACCGGATAAAAGAGCGGTAGCAGCGTCACCCCGGATTTCAGCAGCGGTTCGACGATCGCCTTGCCGTTGCCACCCCTGCCCTGCTTGGCGAAATAGGCGATGACATCCGCGCCTTCGATGGCGCGCACGGCCTTGAGGGTGAGGAGCTCCGGATCGCCGGGGCCCGTGCCGACGCCGATCAGACGGCCGCTTGTCGTCATAGACCTGGCCTCGCCAATGCATTGATGGCGGCTGCCGTCATGGCGCTGCCGCCGAGCCGGCCGCCGACGATGGCAAAGGGGACGCCGTAGGAATTTTCCGCCAATGCATCCTTCGATTCCGCCGCGCCGACGAAGCCGACAGGCATGCCGAGGATCGCCGCGGGTTTCGGGGCGCCGTCGCGCAGGAGTTCGAGCAGATGGAAGAGCGCCGTCGGTGCATTGCCGATCGCAACAACGCTGCCGCCCAGCCGATCGAGCCAGAGATGCATGGCGGCAGCCGAGCGCGTATTGCCGGTCTCGCGTGCAAGCTCAGGTGTCGCCGGATCGCGCAGCGTGCAGATCACCTCGTTCCGCGCCGGCAGCCGCGCCCGGGTCACACCCTGGGATACCATTTCGGCGTCGCAGAAGATCGGCGCCCCACCCTTCAGCGCATCGCGTGCCGCGCTGACGAAATCGGCGGAGAACAGGAAATGATCCGCCGCCTCGACCAGCCCGCAGGCATGGATCATGCGCACGGCGATTTCGGCTTGATCGTCAGTGAAGCGCGAAAGATCGGCCTCGGCACGGATAATGGCAAAGGAACGCTCGTAGATCGCATCGCCGCTGCGGATATAATCGTAGTCTGGCATTCCTATTCCTGTCGCAGCGCCTTCGAAACGCCGGTTGCGCCAAGCCGTGTAAGGCAGGCGGCGGTCGATTCGTCAGCGTCTTTGTTGTCTTCGATGGACCGGGCGAGCCTCTCTATAGCGAAATCGATCCGACCGCCAGCGATCCGTTCGACCGGCTGATCGGCGGCAAGGCCATTGAGGATGAGGCCATAACCTTCCGCCGAGCCCGTCAGCGTCAGCGCCGGCCGGGCATGAGCGCAGCCCTTGGCGCAGCCGGACAGATGCAGCGTCAGCGAACCGTCGAAAAGGGCAGGTGCTACGCCAATGAGCCGGCGCGCCAGAGTTCGCGTCTCGTAGAAAGCGGAGCCGCAGGCGCCGGCGCCGGCACAGGCGGCAATATGCTCGGTATTGTCGCCAGGCTGGGTGCTGAAGCCAAGTCCGGCGGCGGCCATCTGCATAGCCGGCACTGTATCGGCGGAAAGCCCGATGAGGAAGAAACCGCGACCGGGCGCAAGCCGGATGGCTGTTGCGCCGGGGTCCGTTGCCAGATCCAGCAAAGCGATCAGATCAGACGCTCTCATCTGCCCGAATGCCGGCCTGACGCCGAGTATGGTCTTGCCGTCCTCAAGCCTGTGCGAGCCGGCAAGCGGTATCCCTGCCGCGCCTGAAGGAAAGAATTTAATGCCATCCATCGCCGGAAAACGCGCCCGCAGAAGCGCCGGATCGAGATCCCTTGTCCTACTGCCCTGCCCGAGGTTCGCCAACAGGCTCAAAATTTCGCCGACGGCCGATATCGCCGCCTCCGCAGGACCGATCGCGACCGGCATTGCGGTTTCACCGTCGCCATTGATCGCGACCAGCCATTCTGCGGGGGATTGCGCGACAATACGGATATCGGCAGACAGTGCCGACAAGCCGAAGGCCCCACCGCCGTCGACGACGAGCGAGAGTTTTGGCGCGAGCCGCGGCGAGGCTAGCTGATCACGGAGCATGCTGCGCAAGGCCATTTCCATTGCCGCTGGATCGCATATTTCTTCCGGGTCGATGCCGTGCAGTGGCGATGTCCCGATCGCCGGCCCGTCCGGCACGGTGATGCCGGCGGCATCGATATCGGCAGCGAGCTGTCCGACGGTCTCAGTCCGAAGGCCTCGGATCTGCAGATTGCCGCGGGTGGTGATTTCGAGAATGCCGTTTCCATGGTCTGCGGCGGAGCGGGCAAGGCCGGCGAACTGCGACAGCGTCAACGCGCCGCCGGCCGGCCGCAACCGGACCAGCAAACCGTCGCCGGTCGGCATGGGCGCGGCAAGGGCGGGGCAGGCGCCGCGCCTGCGCATCGTCACCGCTGGGCGACCATGCAGATCCGCCTCGCCCGTCCTGTCGCTCGCCTTTGCGGCCTTAATGCTCATTCTCGATCCTCTGATCATTTCTTACATGATCGCGGCCGACCCGGCAAAGCGTGATGGAAACGGCTCGAACCGCTATTCCTCGAAATCACGTCCCTTGCGCAGGAGATAGATGTCCATGATCCAGCCGTGCCGCTGCCTGGCCTCGGCCCTCAGCGTCTTAATGTCGGTGGCGATGTCGCCAAGTCGCCCTGATCTGACGATCTCGTCCTTGGTGCCGAGATAGGCGCCCCAGAAGATCTCGGCGTCGGGATCGTCGATCTTCGCAAAAGCCTGTTCGCCGTCAAGCATGACGACGGTGCTGTCGGTCAAAAGTCCGTCCCGCGCCAGCCTGCGCCCTGTGGTGATCTCGATCGGTTTGCCGACGAGGTTGAGAGGGATTCTGTGGCTGGCCGCCAGCGCCTGGATGCTGGTGATGCCGGGAATGACGCTGTAATCGAAATCCAGGCTGCTTTCCCGGCGCACGCGTTCGATGATGCGGATCGTGCTGTCGTAGAGACTGGGATCACCCCAGACGAGAAAGGCGCCGCTGCCATCGTCCGGGAGACCGGAGATCAGCTCTCCATAGATGCGGGCGATCTCACCGTGCCAGGCGTCGACGCTCTGCACATAGGTCTTGTCTGCCGTCTGCCTTTGCGGCACCGCAAATTCTGAAATTCTGGCTGCCGGCCGGGTGATATAACGTTCGCAGATTTCCCGCCGGATCTCGGCGAGCTCTTCCTTGCCGGCGCCCTTGACCGGCAGGAAGACCACGTCGGCAGCGTTCATCGCATTGATCGCCTGTATGGTGAGGTGCTCAGGGTTGCCCGTGCCGATGCCGATGATATGAATGTGCTTCAAGCGGATACTCCCCTTCGAGTCCTGGCGGTCTTGCCGAAAAAGCCGGGTCGTCGCAAGGGCTGAACGGGAGTTGGCCGCGGCCAACCGAGCCTTGTGGGTAGCATCGGAGCCCTGTTGTTGCTGCAAATCCCGAATCGTGTCACTTTCGATACGCTTTTTGACGCTATGTTGACAGAAAAGCGCATCGAAAAGGATTGGGTGTTTTGGACAACATTAGCGTATCGACGACAGAT
>NZ_JBYGKO010000005.1:0-414235 GCF_057653715.1 Rhizobium sp. WSM1328
ATGGATCAGATGACGACCCGCAAGCCAACGAGCGAATCCTCCGCTGCGAAGATTACACGCCAAGCGCAGATGTTGTCAGCGCAGTTGCAGTCTCTTCGCACCCATATGTATCCGCCGGAGGCGATGAAATCGTTGCGCACCTTTACCTCGCGCGACGTGGCCACCATGCTTGGGATCGCCGAATCGACGCTCCGACAGATGTCGTTGGACGGCGAAGGCGCAATGCCCGAGAGGCTGGAGAATGGCCGCAGGAGCTACACGCTCGCCCAGGTCAATGAGATCCGTCGATACCTGGCGGTGAAGCGGCCCATGGAAGCCTTGGATTTCTTTCCGCGCCGGCGTCCCGGTGAGAAGTTGCAGGTTATCGCGGTTGCGAACTTCAAGGGCGGATCGGCCAAAACGACGACGACCGTTCATCTCGCCCATTATCTTGCTCTGACGGGTTTGCGGGTGCTCGCGATCGATCTTGACCCGCAGGCATCCTTGTCGGCCATGTTCGGCTATCAGCCGGAGTTCGATGTCAGCGACAACGAGACCATATATGCGGCGATTCGCTATGACGACGACAACCGCCGGCCGATGCGCGACGTCATTCGCAAAACCTATTTTGACGGAATCGATCTCATACCCGGCAACCTGGAGCTCATGGAATACGAGCATGAGACGCCGCAGGCGATCGCAAGCGGCGGCGGGCGCGGCGACGGGATCTTCTTCCGGCGGCTCGGCGCCGTCATAAACAGCGTCGAGGAAGACTACGATGTCGTCGTCATCGACGCGCCGCCGCAACTGGGCTATCTGACCCTGGGCGCGCTTTGTGCGGCGACCTCGCTGCTGATCACCGTTCATCCGGCGATGATCGACGTTGCCAGCATGAACCAGTTCCTGGCAATGATGAGCGATGTCATGCACGTCATCGAGGAGCGTGGCGGTGTTCTGGAACACGATTTCATCCGATATGTCATCACCAGGCACAATCCGAACGACGTCCCGCAGGTGAACGTCGTCGCGCTCCTGCGCTCCCTGTTCGGCGAGGACGTGCTGGCGCCAGCGGTGGTGGACACGACCGCGATTGCCAGCGCCGGCCTTGAGAAGAAGAGCCTTTACGAAATGGCGCGTGGTTCGGTTGGTCGAGACACGCTCACGCGCGCCCTGGATTCCGTCGACGCAGTCAATCTCGAGATCTTCAACCACCTCAAATCGGTATGGGGACGGTCATGACGAATGCCAAAGAACGCTCCAGTCGGATGAAAAGTCTGTTCGCGAATGTCGATTCTGCGGAACTTGCCAAGCAAATCTCAGCTGGGCCTGCGGTGAAGGTCGGATCTGGAGCCGTCAAGTCGATGGACCGGGCCTTCGTTGCCGTCGAAGAGGAGAATGAACGCCTCCGCCTGCAATTGAGCGGCTCGGAAGCCATTGTCGAAATTGACTCCGCTCTTGTCGTTCCCTCCTTTGTCAGGGACCGCCTCGATATCGAGGGAGATCCGAATTTCCAGGGTTTCGTCGAGGGCATTCGGGAAAGCGGCCAGAGACTTCCCATCCTCGTTCGCCCCTCCCCCGACAAGCAAGGCTACTTTCAGGTCGCTTACGGCCACAGGCGCTTGCGCGCCTGTCAGATCCTTGAACGGCCAGTGAAAGCGATCGTCCGCGATCTTACCGACGATGAACTGGTGGTCGCTCAAGGTATCGAGAATACCGAACGCGCCAATCTCTCCTTCATCGAGCAGGCGTTCTTTGCCGCGACCCTCAAGGCGCGCGGCTTTCGGCGGGAGACGATCGCCGCCGCGCTCGGCAGGGCGGATGGCAAGCTGACCTACGTTTCGATGCTGATTGGAATCGCCGAACAGGTCCCCGCCGAACTGATCGGCATCATTGGTCCGGCTCCTTCGATCGGCCGCCCCAAGTGGGAAAAGCTCGCCGCCCAATTCAAGGATGGCAAGGCACCGGCTGCGGCCCAGACGATCATTGATAAGCTGACTTCGACGGCTGTATGGGCCGCTGCCACGAGTGACCAGCGCTTCGCCGCGCTGATGAGCGCGCTCGAACACAAGGCGGCTAGAGGAAACCAGGGCGAAGAGGTCGACCTCGGCGGCGGCGCCGTGATCACCGCGAAATCTTCGCGTTCTTCAACGCTTATCACGATTCCGGAAAGCAAGGTGCCGGGCCTCTCGGCCTGGCTCGTCGAAAGGCTTCCGGCGCTGGTGGAGGAGTACCGAAAGCAAACGGGAGAGACGCCGATGGGGTAGGCTAATTCAGAAAAAGGAAAGGGCCCACCGACGGCAATCGGCGAACCCTTGAATCCTAGCCGACAGTACGAAAACGTCCCATCGACATCAGCTCTTACAAACTGATTCTATGACGGACCGCTGGCACAATCAACCCCTGCGTAACAGCCGGGAATGAAAAATTGTGCCCGTCTGCTGGCTTTCATCAACAAGAATCTCGATGGAGCCGCACGCCAAGGCGTTGCGGGCAGCTAGCCCATGACAGAAGCAACGGCAATCGCATCGTTCAGACGCGTCAGTCCGGCCATTCTCGCAAGCGCGCGGATGGCGATGGCCAACGACATACCGGACACCTCGAAGTCGGAGATCTCTCTCCTGTTGAAAAAGGCAGCGCCGATCCTTGGGATCGACGGCACGACCTATCATGTCCTGGACATTCTCCTTGGCCTCTCGCGCGCCGATGACTGGAAAGGCGCCGGGCGACCGATCGTTGCCATCTCGAACGCCAAGCTCGCCGAATACACGCTGCGCTCCGAACGCACAGTGATGCGTTGCCTGCGCAGGATCGTTGAGGCTGGGATCGCCGCCTACCGTGACAGTCCGACCGGCCGGCGTTTCGTGTACCGCGACAATGACGGGATGGTTGCCAGCGGCTTCGGGCTTGATTTCACGCCGGCGCGCGTGCGGCTCGCGGAGATCAGGGAGAGCGTCGAGAACTACCAAAGGGAACTCAAGGCCAGCCAGGATGCACGTCGCGCGGTCACGCGGTTTTCCAGAGCAATCATCGATGCCTGCGAGGCGTTCCCGGAAAAGGCAGACATCTGGAGGAGCGCCGCACAAGCAATCATCGATGCCGTAGCCGGCCGGGCAGACCAGGCAAGCGGTCTCGAATCACTCCACGGAGAGGTTCTTGAGTACGCGGAGCAACGCTTCCGGGAGCAAGATATGTCATGCGCGGGTGACATCCGCGTCACCTCTAATATTAATACAATCCCTAAAAACCTTCCTGATAGTAATCAACGGACCCGCTCAAGTGAGCGAGACATAATTTCCACTGACGTCGGCTACGCCGCCGATATGGCCTATGAAAATAAGCCTGAAGCGGCTGCGGGTGACATGCAATCCCGATTGCGGCAGGCGGAAAAGACGGTTGGTGATATCCAAGGTGTCGTTCTAGCTGCGGTGCCGATTGGTTTGCTTCAGGTTGGGTGCCGCGCGGCGCAGGAATGTGTCAGCGTGGAGTTTGACGGATGGTCCGATGTAGTCGGGGCGGCTGAAACGATGCGGCGCATGATCGGCCTGTCGGAGTCTGCATGGGTAGACGGTGTAGGGAGGGTCGGCCGATATGCTGCGTCCGCCATCTTGGCGACCGTGCTCGAAAAATCCTTGCGCGACCCGGAGCTAATTGCAAAGCCCGGGGGCTATTTCCGTGCAATGGTCGACCGGGCTGTCGATGGAAGTCTTCACCTCTCGAAAAGCCTTTACGGTCTTGCGGAAAGCGAGATGAACACACGGGATAGATAGGCGAAAAGTAACAGCTGTTACCCTGCCCTTGGCCTTGCGGGACGGATTAATCGCGACGAGGTTTTGGGGTGAAGCCGCCGCAGGAATGGATCGAGTTCAGGGGCGTGGCCTCGCCATCTGGGGCGGATGGGCGGCAACGGGGCGGGCGAATACAGGAAGAGTGGTCGTTTCGTCGGGTATCCGTTTTCGCCCGACGTCGATGCAGCCATATCCATCTGGCTTCCGCAACAAGACGGCGAGGGCGGTACAACTGCCCTGAAGTAACTTCAGACAAAGCTGTTGCCGAGAACTGCCATTCCTACTGTCGATTGAAATGGGATCTGCTTGGCTGCCGATCGAGGGCCACCCCTCAGATCTGAATGTGTTGCCGGTGATAGCCCAGCGTCGACGGTTCTGGCGGTTGCGATCTCGCTCTCTGGCTGCGTGGTCATACTTTTCGGGGATGAATTTTTGCGCGTCCTTGGAGCCACTCCGCTCGAGGAAGAACGTGGATGTTGGCGGGCATAGACGAATTCGAAGGAGCGGGGGCGGCCCACGGCGAGGGCATTGGGTAAGGACGTTCGCATATACGTCCATGATGCTGCGGGGTGGCAGCTGAGCGTGCGCGAGGGATGGAGTTGAGTGAGGGAGAGTCGTGAAGAAGGACGTCTTCGAATGTTCATTCAGCAACCCATGCCACCTGTCTCGGCCCGCCTGTGGCCCGCTCAGAGATCATGTGCATTGCTGCTTAAAGGGACCGAACGTCAGTCGGGGCGTGCGGCACCCGCCATGCAAAAGAAGTTCCAGGAAGGCCGGCAATGGCGTTTGCGCGATGGGTGCTGCAGGCCGTCTTGCTGGAGAGATCGACGGGTGGAGGGTAGCCTATCGTCGCTTCTGAAATGAAAGTTGCCTATCCACGGACGGAGAGGTCCGTGGGCAGGATCCGGTCGACACGCCCGTTTCGCGCTGTCATCATCGTGAATGTTTTTGTCGCTCGCGTTGGACCAACCAGGCGATCTTAACGAGGAACCCAAAAGGTAACAGCTGTTACCTTTTGGGCGTTGCGTGCCGACAAGGATGTGACCCTTCTCCTTCTTCAAAATGCTCAATCACCAAAGGCGACACTGCTTCCTGGAGCTCGGGTAGGTGCCGAGCGGTCTGACTTTCAAGGCGTAAGAGACGTGGAAGGGTCCGGCGCGGGGCGGCAGAAATCGGTGCCACTGGCGACGTCGACACTATGGCGTAGCGTGCACTTGATGCTGGAGCGGTGGCAGCGAGAATGACTTGCGGACAGAGGGCCGAGCGCGATCGTGATAGGCGGGGCCTAAAAAAGTAACAGCTGTTACCTTCTGCGACACGGCTTTAAGACACGCAATGATGCAGCGTTTGAACACGCAATCGTTTCAATCGCGGCATGCGCGCGAATTGCTCGATGACTTCACATCCGCCGCATTGCATGACTTTTTTTGGGCCCCCGTGTCGCCTCGACTGGTTCGGCCTCTTCGGTCCTTTGTCCAAGGGGACGCGGCGGTTGGGATCTATCTCTTTTTCTTAATCAGGGCAGATTTAGTGCATAGCGTGCGTGCCGGCGATCGCCGGTGCGCGTGAGCGCTTCTTTCTCCACCAAGTCATGAAGATCGCGCGTCGCTGTCGCTCGCGAGGTCCGCGTTATCGAAATGTAATTCTCAGCGCTCAATCCGCCTTTAAACCCCCCAGGACCTTCTCGGAACATCCGAGCGAGGGCCTTCTCCTGGCGCTCGTTGAATTGCCCGCGGAACCTGTCATAGAATTGCGCCTTGCTGATGTAGAAGGCCACCCGCATCAAGGTGGTCTGTTGTGCATCAAGGATGGTTCCCGCAAAATACACCAGCCATTCGGTGATATCGAGCGTGCGCTGATGCCGTTCGAGCTGATCGTAATAGGCTTTCCGGCCATTCTCGATCGTGTAGGCAAGTGCAATCAAGCTCGGTTGCCCGATATTTTGGGCAAGCGATTTTTCGGCGAGCGCTCGGCCAAGCCTGCCATTTCCATCTTCAAACGGATGGATGCTTTCGAAGTACAAATGGCCTATGCCGGCACGGGTGAGCGCGGGCAAGGGGAGTTCACCGTGCGGCGCCGTTTTGTTGAACCACTCGGTGTAGGCCGCCATTTCCGCCGGGACCTGCCTTGATGGTGGAGCCTCATAGTGGACGGTCGGATTGTCCAGACGGCCGGACACAATCTGCATGGCATCTTCATGCGTTCGATATGCGCCGATCGCTCCAAGATGGCGATTGCCTGTCATCAACATGCCGTTCCAGCGAAACAGGGTTTCATCATTGAGCGGGGCCGACCAAGTGTCGTACACATCGACCATCATTTCCGCGATGCCGCGCTCTTGCGGAGTTGATGGCCGATTGTCGGCATCGAGACCAAACTGGCGGCGCAATGAGGATTGCACGCTCAACCGATCAAGCATTTCGCCCTCAATCGCGGAGGTTTTCACTGCCTCGTCGCTTAAAAGCTCGATACGAAGCAGATTGCGTTCCTCATCGCCGACATGACGGACTGCGCCGATCACTTCCCCCGAGGACAGAAGGAATCGGCTTTCGAGTGGTTCAAGCGGCGCATGATCATAGATGAAATGCGGCCAACCTTCCTGCGTCCAGTTCCACTTCATGAGTTATAGGCACCTTTTCTATAACTCACTATAATGCATTGCGATGAGTGATAGAAATGAATTCTATCGCTCATGCAATGGATCGAAGGTGCTCGCGGAGACCCAGAGAGCACCTTGAAAGGTTAGAATCGACTATATCCAAAGGGCAGCAAACCCATATGTCGCCAATCAAACGCGCCTCGTCGGCTGCGTCACAACCGGCACTCATAAGCGTATGGCCTGAGGACGCGCTTCGTCCAACAGCGCCCTCGGATTGTTGATGACGCTCGCGCCCGGGTTTGGAAGACATTGCGATAGCCGCCACGGCTAAAGTGCACGGATTCACGGTCTTGACCCGCAATATGCGCCATTTCGGGCCCTGGGCGTTCAGGCACTCGATCCGTTTGAACATTGCCGGAGTTATAGGTGAGGGGGCTTTTTCTGGAAGTCCGGCCGCTCAAGTCAGATTGGTCGGGAGACGAGAACCTGGGCATACAGGCATGGGAAAGACGAAGATCATGGGGGCTCCTCTAGGCGATATGCATCTATCTATTCGCTAAGTAAGACTAATCAGAGCTTTGCCTATCGAGGCTAGCGGCATTGCTTCCACATCGTGCTTTAGGGGGAAAGTTTCCTGCCCAGGGTAAACGACGATGCGTCGTGCCGGGTCGAGATCTTCACATGCAAGATAGAAGCCTTTCTCGAGTTTCGGTGTCAGGCTCCGCTTGATTTCGATAGCCCAAGGTCGTTCGCCCGGGGGCGTTAGAAGAAGGTCGATCTCGGCACCAGCCGACGTCCGATAAAAATTGCTCTGAGTTCCGGGCGGCGCTGCTGCAATCAAGGTCTCGATCACGAACCCTTCCCAGCTTGCTCCGGCGACCGGGTGCCCGAGCAGGTCCTCCTGAGTGGTCAGCCCCAAAAGGGTGTGGGTGATGCCGCTATCGCGAACATAGACCCGCGGTGATTTGACCAGGCGTTTGCCAATGTTCACGTGCCAGGGCTCTAGGCGTCGTACGAGGAGTAGATCAACCAGGAGATCGAGATAGGAGGCGACCGTCTTGCCATCGACGCCGAGCGAACGCGCAAATTCCGCGGCATTTAACAGTCCGAATTGGTGATGCGCGAGCATGGTCCAGAAGCGCCGCAATGTCTCGGCTGGAATGCGAGGACCAAGCAAGGAAATGTCTCGTTCCAGATAGGTTCGTATAAAGTCTTGCCGCCAGCGCTGGCTTTCACGATCTCTCGCTGCTAGGAAACTATCCGGGAAGCCGCCTCGCACCCATAGCGTATTCAGATCGTCAACTGGCACTTCCAGGCCGTCGATCGGACCCATTTCAAGGTAGGCGATGCGACCTGCCAGCGTCTCACCCGACTGTTTCAATAGATCGATGGATGCGGACCCGAGCAGCAGGAAATGGCCAGCCTTCCTTCCATTTCGCCGGCCCCGGTCGATAAGCCCACGCAAATTCTGAAAAAGATTTGGTAGCCGGTGAACCTCGTCCAGGATAACGAGCTTGTCGCTGTGCTGGCTGAGATATAGTTCCGGCTCGGTGAGTTTGGCGCGGTCGGCATCCGATTCCAGGTCGAGATAGATTGATGGGCGCTGTTCGGCTATCGCGAGCGCCAGCGTCGTCTTGCCGACCTGACGCGGGCCAATGAGCCCAACGGCGGGGCTCGAATCGATCAACTCAATCAGTTTTGTAGATATTCGACGTTCGATCATCCTTGCATTTATGGAGGATAATTCCGCAATTGCAAGGATTACATATTGATGTTTGGGCTGCGTCAGTTGGCGCGTCGCTCGGCGTGTGCGATTTGAGGGTCAGTTCCTTCAAATGACCAGCCTTGCGGCCCGCCCGTTCTTCTGTTCTGCGTTGTTGTAGTAGCTTGCAGCCTGCGCACCGGTTTATGAAGGGACTGCCGCTTTCGCCGAACTGCGACCCAAAACATCACCATTGGCGAGGCAACCGGGCCAGGAGTTCTTTTTCAGCGAGCTTTTCGCGGACCATAAGATGAACGGTGCGACGGAGGCGCTCGAGGGGAAATGCTCGGTCGGGCCCTATCGCGTCAAGCGGATTCATATTGCGGTCGCATGGGGTCACGCAGGGCAATTCAGGTAAATAGGGCAATACAGACGGCCATCCAGATTAACGCCGTCCCCAGTACCATCGCTCGCCTGGCGACGACGACTTTGTCTGCATCGTCCTCCGCTACAGGTGTAGTCACAATCCAAGGCACGGAACCAAGTGCTGCAAATCCGATGATAGCCAGACCCATCACAAAATAGTCGAATGAATGCCAGGCCCCATGTTCATATACCCCCCAGTAACCCAGAAAGGCCATTCCGACTGCAAACATTGTGGCGGACGCCGAGCAGAGGCCTGTGACGGATCCGGTAGGTGCGCGCATGTTCCTTTTTTCACGTGTTTCCAAGTTCATGACGCGATATCCATGACGGTTGGCTGCCTCTCTGCAAATATGTCAGGAATTGAGCGCGGCGTGAAGCGCGTGTGACTGTCTGGGACGGCCGCAAAATTCCCCGCCTCGGCATGGGATGCTGGGCGATCAGCGGCCACTTTCCTCCGTGACAGAAGAGCGCTGCATCCGCGTGTCGCATACGAACATCACATATCACACCATTTGAGCTGCCCGCCCGCTTCGACGTGTCGCGTTGTTGTAGTAACCTGACGCTTGTTGAATCGAGCGGTGGCGGGACTGCTCCATCGCCTCGGGCAGGGGGATGCCACGGTTTGCCGCCTCGGTCAGATATCCAGATCGTAGCCCGTGCGCGGAAAATTCCCCCGGCTCCAATCCAGCCAGTTCCACCCGCTGCTTGATGATCGCATTGACCGACTGCGGATCGATCGCCCGTCGCGACACAGTCCCCCATCGCCCGATCGCCCGAAACACGCTGCCGCTCTCGATCTTGGCGGCCACCATCCAGGCATTCAGCGCATCCACCGGCCGACCGGTCAGATAGACAACGTCGTCCTCGTCGCCGCTGGTCGTCTTGGTGCGTCCGAGATGGATGGCGAGAGAGGGGAGGGAAGGGCCATCGTCCCCCGGGATTGGCGGTTCGACGGTCAGCTGCTCGCTGCGCAGGCCGGCGATCTCGCTGCGCCGCCGACCACCGGAGGCAAAGGCAACCATCAGGATTGCACGGTCACGGAGATCGCGCAGACTGTCGGTCGTGCAGGTTGCCAGCAGTTTTGCCAGCACATCGCCGGTGACGGCCTTGGCGCTCTTGCGACGCCGCGTCCGGGGGACGGCGCGAACGGCGAGGCGAATGGCTGATTTGAGGGCAGGGGAGGCGAAGGCGCCGTCAAAACCGCGCCATCTGGTCAGCGTCGACCAGTTCGCCAGCCGCCGGCGCACCGTCGATGGCGCGTGCGGGCCTGCGGATCTGAGAAAACCCTGGCTCCGAAGGTCTTCGTCGACGTCGGCCGGCATGCCGTGATCCGGATCGGTCTCGCGGTGCTGCGGATCCCAGAGGTGATGCGCGACGAATTTCAAAAGCAGCGCCTCGGGTGCCGGCCAGGGCAGGGATTGTCCGGTCGCCGCCAGTCCCCAGGCTTCCAGATAGGCAAGGTCGGAAGTCAGCGCCCGCAGCGTGTTGTCGCCCATGCCCTGGTTGACGAGATGGCGCAGCGTCTCGACGTCCTGGTCGGTCAGAAGCTTGGCGAGTTCGTCGCGGCGCTCTATCGGGAGGACGGCGGCAATGGTGTCGAGTTCTTCGGCGCGCCGCTCGACGGAAGTCTGTGATTTTTTGGGTTTGGCCACAGGCGCTCCAGAAAGACGGTTTCGGCGGCCTCTGAGACCGTGATTTGCGCCGACTCTTGCTGATTTGGACCTCGAAATCAATCTACCATCGATAAGAGCTACTTATCGATGGTTAGGACAACGCAGAAAATCCACAGGCATGACGGAAGCAAGCGACGTTATCACTTCTAATTAACGCGGCATTAACTATAGTTTCAATGGGTTACAGTTCGATTTAGCTGCCTGTTTAGTGGACGCTGGAAGGCCGGCCGCCCAAGGGCGAGATAAATAGAGACCCCCGGGGCGGCCGCACCTCTATGCGGCTTCCCAGACCTGGTTCAAAATACGGGCGGCCAGTGCCGCCTTATCCTGTGGCAGGAAGCGGCCGTAATGTTGCTGGATCATATCCGGCGTATCCTGGATCGCGTAGCTTGCCTGCTCATAGGAGCCGGTGAGTTTCAGGATATGCGTGGCCAGCACGTCGCGTACGTTGTGCGGTCCATGGGGAAGCAAGCCAGGCAATGCGCCCCGGCCAGTGTAGGGATTGTAGATGCCGTAGCGCTGGATTGTCAGCCGCCAGGCCTCATAGAAGGTCGTCTGGTCATATGCAGCGTCCGTGCTCGTCTGCTTCACGGTTTTGACGAAGAAGGTGCCAGGATCCGTGCCATCACCCAGGAGCACACCCCGATGACGATCGATATAGGCATTGATATGGTAATAGAGGTCGAGAAGGTCGGGGAGCACCAGGCGAAACGGTTTCGATCCGAAGAACGACGAGTGCGCATTCTTGAAGGCACTTGCCGGGATCAGGACTTCCCAGCCGTGATCGCGCTCGCTCCAGCGGAGCTCGCCGCGCCGCATCTCCTCAAGGCGCCGTTCCGATGTAGGAAAATGGCCGCGCGGGCACAGCAGCAGTTGTCGAAGGTTCTTCTGCCGCAGCCCCAGATGCAGGCCGAGACGTAGCATCAGAAACGACCGTACCGATTCCGCCGCTGCCCTGGGATAACGATCCTTGTCTGGCATTCTCATTAGGATCTCATCAGTGATCTTGCGGTATTCGGCGAGCGGGCTCGGTGCTTCCAGGACGCACATGATCGGCTCGAATGGATCGCGATGCACGCGCATCACCCGCTGGATTTCCTTGATCCGATTAAGGGCATGCTTGTGGAAGGCGTCGCAGCATGCGTGCCAGTCACGTTTGGCAAATGCGATTTCCTCCGCCGTCACCAACCCTTCGATCGGCACAACTCGCTCTATCAACTCCGGGTGCTGGCGCAGCCATCCTGTTTCTTCGCGCGTCAGTGACAGCGATATGCTCAGCATATCGGCTTCCCATGCAGTGAAGAAGCCACGGCGGCGTTCCCGCCATTGCAAATACCAGTCCCAGATGCCGGGGAACACGAGCATTCCGAAGGTCAATGCGCCAAGCGGTACACCGCGACCGGCAATCTCGCCGCTGGGGGAGGCCACCAATGCGCCGAACATTAGTCCGAGGTGCTCCAGCTTTTGCGACGCAGTCTCCTCGCCCCAGACGCCATTGCGCTGAAAACCAATCGTCGTCAGCGTGGCGGTCTTGAACACGAGCAAATCCGCCATCTCCATGGCGAGACGGGGAGGGGCCTCGATGACTCCCGACACAATATCTGGATCTTCGATATCGCCCGCAGTCGCAAAAGATTGCGCGAGCGTCTGCTTAAGTGACCTGATGTCAGCTCGCCCGCCATAGGCCATGGCTGGAAAGCGGATTGCATAGCGCTGCTTCGATGCGGCGGCCTGGAAGCGCCGATAGTCGGTCGAACCGCTGATGATGACGCGCCGAACCCATTCGAGGATCTCCTCGCGCTTGGTGAAGGGTAGGGAGTTGAAATTGTCGGGAAGGTGCCAGGCGAGCCGCCGACGCTCGGCCGCTGAGATGTCGTCGCCGAGATCATGACCCGATGCCGAGCGCGATTGATGCGGAAGCTTGGCCTTGAAGTAACCGGATGGTAGCCGGTAACGCCGTTCAATGCGCCCGAGCACCTCAAGGCTGTCGATCGTCCGCGGCACTTTCGTGCCCTTCAGCCATGAAAGGATGGTCTTGTTGTCGAACGTTTCGTCAGGGCGAATGACGGCACGATGCAGGTAGTAATAGGATTCCCCAAACCGGCGCATGTGCAATTCCAACGATGCCTGGAAGGAGACCGGATCCTCCCATCGATCAAATAGCGGGCTTGGGAATTCCTCGATTGCCGCCGGCTGGGGGCCGGTTTTCGCCGAGTGCTTCATCGCGGGAGCGGACGGTATCGCTGCTGCTTGCCGGTTTCGCGGGAGGCGCTGCGTGGATTTCTGCCTTTCCGCCAATCGAGGTCGTGTCGCGCCAGCTGCTTTGTTTGCTGCAAGCCAGCGGGAGATGGCGTCGAAGCCGTGTTGCGCCGTTCTCTTCACATCGTCGGTCAGCTCGTTCGTGAGGTCGCAGGCGAGGGCGATTTCCTGCCAATCGAGCTTGCCGAATTTCATCGGCGGGTAAGCATGGTGGCCGATCAGCGCAAGCATGTAGCTTGACAGGTTTACGATCGAGCGAGGCCGAAGCAGAGGCGAAAGACGCATTTCGCAGAAGCTGGAAATCTTACGTTGGAAAGTTTCTGGCGAGGTTGGAATTGAGTTGGCCATCGGTATTCCTTGCAGTCTATCTTGATAGAAGGCGTGGGCTGCTAAGGTAGATCGGTAAAGGCTGGGTTAACGCGCCAAAGCGTTAAAGGGACCGGAATAATGTAGCCGGCTAAGTGAATAGCTGATCGCCAGCATGCCTAATGTCTCAGAAAAAACGCCTGATAATGCTTTTAGCAGGATGTCGTCAAAATCAGTACGGACGATTACGCGTTGCTCTCTGGGGAACATCCTCAGACGTGTGAGTATCTATCCGGCTTGCGATATCATTAAGTTTCGCGACAAAGGTGGTCGCGCTGAAAAGTCAGAGAAAATGCTGTCGCAAAAGTCAGGCGCGAAAGTCTGATTTTTGCGACAAGCGCGAGCGCCGCAACCACAGCATGATGTTTCTGTTTTGGCCCGAATGCGATAGCGTCAGGTATGAGCGAGCTGGAAGTTCCATTGGTCGGTGGCCGTATTACGGCCGGGGTGATGCGTGTTGGCGACACCGTTCGCCGACCGATTACTGCGGACCGATCTGATGTTCATGACCTACTGAGGCATCTTGAAGCCATAGGCTTCGAAGGCACTCCCAGGTTATTGGGCATCGACGAACACAATCGCGAAATCCTAAGCTACTTACCGGGCGATGTGCCGCGTGACCTCGACCATTTTTCCGACGTCCAACTTCGATCCGCCGCAGCTCTTTTGCGCCGTTTCCATGACGCGACTGCCTATTCACCGCTTGCACGAAGGCAGAGTGCCGAGGTTCTGTGCCACAATGATTGGGGACCGCCCAATGCGGTCTTCCACCAAGGCCTGCCCTACGGGATCATTGATTTTGATACGATGGTCCCGGGTCTCCGCTTATGGGACTTGGGCTATTCCGCTTTTGCTTGGCTCGATCTCGGCAATCCAGATTACACCGGAGCAGAACAGGTTCGACGCCTGTCGGTGTTTTCAGAAGCCTATGGTCTGTCGGCTTGCTCCCCGGCGCAAATTGCTGCCTACGCGGTCGCGCGGCAAACGGCCCTTGCAAGCTCGGGAAGGGTGAAGGGTAAGACTGAAATGGCGGATTGGGCAGCATCAGCTGCAGACTGGACGATCGTTAACGTGACGGAGAAGCTTCTACCGACTGGCTATTCTATAGGCACGCAACTCTAGTCGACGGCGGCAGTCCGCTCCTCGCGACAATCATCCGCATCAGGAATTACGCGACTGTCACGAGACGATCGGTATCCATATCTCCATCTCTCCACGGCCGGTTTGGCCATTGAACCGATGGTCATATCGTTCGAAGTCAGGAGCTTGGGCGGCCTGAAGTCCCAAATCCGGCATGACCTTATTCCAGATCGTGTAGACCGTCTTCGGCAGGTCAGAAATATGACCGCTGTGCGTGAATACGGCATAATGGTGCGAAGGCAGATCGATCTGCTCCATCCCCGATGTTGAAGCTGACGCCTCGACGCCCGCGATATAGCGGAAATTACCTGCCTCATCGCCCATGCAGCAGACGCCATAAGCTGTTCCGGGCACTACACCGATGACGTCGCTTTCACGTGCAAAGAAGGACTGCCAAAGGGCCGGAATGGCTCCGGTTTTCGCGAACGAGCAGTCGGTGCCAAGGCCCACGACACGGAAGGCTGCACGTTCTCGTTTCTGCGGCGGGCTGACCGGCACGATCATCTCTTTTTTCATCTCGAATGGCTCCATTAGGGTTAGGTTCGGGGCTAATCCTTGGTGCGCAAGCCGCTCGGAACAATGCCGAAATAGCCAACGAACGCTCGCGTGAATGCCTCATGAGAACTGTAACCTGCGTCCAACGCTATCGTAAGCGCGATTTTCCATGCACATTGACGTACGCGGTATCTCTGAACCAGCCCCTTTCGCGAAGCGATATCCGGGTCTGTCAGGCAGCGGAGGCTTTGGAGAAGTTGAACGGCAGCAGGTCGCCGATGTCGGCGGCTTCTTCGCGCTGAGGCAACTCAGCAAGCACGTGGCGTAGCCAGGTGAGTGGGTCGACGCCACAGGCGCGGCAGGTCAGCATCAGACTGTAGATCACGGCGCTGGCCCTGGCTCCGTCAGCGGTATCGCTGAACAGCCACGATTTTCTTCCGGTCGCAAAAACTCTGATGTCGCGTTCCAGAATGTTGTTATCGATCGGCATCCTGCCGTCGCTGATGTAGCGCGTCAGGTAATCCCATTGGTTCAGGGTGTAGGACACGGCATCGCCTAGCTTGGTATCCGGCACGACCTTCGGCGCGATATTGTCCACGTCTTTAGGGCGATGAGGACAGGCAAGCTGTGCTGTTGCCGGAAACGACGAATGCAATCGGCCTGCGTTTCACCGGCGTCGGGCGTTTGGTCTCTTGCCTGCTTTTCGATACGGTAGAGCTGCTCGAAGAACCGGAGCGCCTGTTCCGGCGGTCCGCCTCCATTCTTCCGGGTTTTGAGAGCCTAGACGAAGCGCCGCCGGGAATGGGCCATGCATCCGACATGGGTTGCGCCATGCAATGTGCGCCATGCGGTGTATCCATCGGTCACCAATATGCCGCTATAGTTACCGAGAAAGGTCTGCGGGTGGACCTGGCCGCGGCCCTGTTGATAGTCGAGAAGCACGATTGGCTCCTCACTATCGTCGCTGCTGCGATACGCCCACATGTAAGATGTGCTGGTGGCTTCCTTGTCTTTTTCCTTCAAGACCTGAACTGTCGTCTCGTCACCATGAATGAGAGGCTGCGACTGAAGCCGCAATCTCAGCGCATCGTAGATGCGATGCAAATGCCTCTCGCTCGAACCGATCACCCAGTGCGCGAGAGCACCTCGGCTGATCGGTACGCCGGCCCGTTCGAACGTTTGCGCCACGCGGTAGAGCGGCGTGCCGTCGACATATTTGTGGACGAGTGCGAAGGCCAGCGTGGAGGCGGTGGCGATGCTGCCCGGCAATGGTTGCGGCGGCATCGGTGCGATCACGACAGGTGTGTTGATGCCGGTGCGGTCGCAATGGCGGCAGGCGTATTTGAACCGCACATTCTGCAGAACCTTAGCCTTGACCTCGATATGAAGCTGCTCGGTAATGGCCTCGCCCATGCGATGCATTTGACTGTCGCAGCAAGGGCAAACTTTCCGATCGTCGGGAAGGTCGTATTCGACACGCTCGCGGGGCAGGTCTTCTGGCAGAGGTCTGCGGCCCCGCTTTTTACCCGCGGCACTTTCGACTGCAGGCAGGCCTATATCCGGGAGATCGGCGACGTCGTCGCCATGATCAGGATCATCCTCGTCTGCGGCCTCTTCGGCTTCGTTGAAGAGGCGATCGACGTGCTTTTCGCTGCGGGGTGCAAACCGATGCAGCCTTGCGAGTGCCAGTTCCTCTTCCAGCTTGACGACCCGCCGTGACAGCGCTTCCTTCTCGGCTTTGAGCGCAGCGATTTCGGCAGCACTTGCCGCCAACTGCGCCATCAGCTCTGCAACATCAGGTTCGCCGGTTCGGGTCATCCCAGTTTTGAATCTGAACCGCGTCGCCGCGTCAACAGATCAACACGCCACCTCAGCCAGCGATCTGATATTGCCGCACGGGATGGCGGATCATCGCATCAATATCGATCCCGTCGAGAATCCAGTGCAGTTGCTCGGTCGTCAGTATAACCACCGGCACCTCTCGGCGCGGCCATCGGAACTTGTCTTCCGTCAACCGCTTCAGGATCAACACAAAGCCCGAGCGATCAAAGAACAGCAGCTTCACCCTATCCCGACGGCGGTTGCAGAAGGCAAACACCGCCGGAGCAAACGGGTCCAGCGCCATCGTCTCCTGGACCAGGACCGCAAGGCTATTGATGCCTGCCCGAAAGTCGATCGGTTCGCGATGCAGGTAGACCTTGAGATCAGCGCCCAGTCTGAACATGACCCAACGCTCCGATTATCGCCGTCAATCCGCTGAGATCATTGCACTCCAGCGTCAGTCTCACACCATTGGGCAGGGACGCGCTCACCTTTGCTGGAGAGGAAAGCGGGCCGTTCCTGTCCATTCCCGGCAATCGCTCTTCGCGATCCGCGGCAGGCATCTCAATGTCGAACTCCCTGCTCGGGGCGGCGACCTGAACGGGGATAAACGCAGATGTCGAAGACGGCGATAATGGATGGGCTTGGGTGTGCTTCGTGATCCATTTCCAAACGAGGTTCGCATTGACCCCGTGTTCTCGCGCTAGTTTCGATACCGATGCGCCGGGCTCAAGGCAGGCAGCAACAAGGCGATCCTTCGACCCTTGATCGAAGCGGCGTCTTCCATTCAGACCGACCAGCCGTACCGCGAGTTTTTGACCTTCATCCATAACTTGGTGTCCACCTCTTTTAAGTGGACACCACATGCCAAAGCTCACTCAAATACAGAAGGTGCGGAGAAATTCGCGCTTACACGCTATCGAGAGTATGTTGGGGTCACTCGATGCGATGGTATGGGCTGCATTAGACAGCCTGCGCGCCCGAACATAGGACTTGATCGACATTCCAGTGGCGAACTGAAACACCCGACACATGTGGTTGATGTTGACCGCGCACCGCTCAGACAACGATGCGAGAGACAGCTCTGAGTGCAGATTCATCTCGATTTGCCAGACCAGCCTGTCCAAAAGCGGCATGGGTTCTCCTGTGGTTCACCTTCCCTATTCCTCGCCGCCATGATGGACATTCTGGCGGGAGTGCGGCTGCTGGATCATAGGCTCATGCACCAATACGCACAGTCGCAGGAGCAATTTGGACGAAACGTGCGCACTAAATTGAAGGCAGCGAGGTTGCTCAAAACATGAAACCACCAATTGTCTTTTTTATTGAATGCAAAACTTATTGACTTAAACGTGTAGCAACCTCTAGTATCCGTTTCCGCGATATAGCCGGGTTGCAGTTGGTAGGCGGACCGGCTCCAATAGCGCCCGCTCGTTTCCATCCGCCAATTCATTGGGATGCTTCCATGTAGCCTCTGAGTAGTGCGAATGAAATACTCTCGACAGACGAGCGTGGCAGCGTGAAGTGCTGATCAAATGGGAAAATAAGGATGTCGGATCCACTTGCAAATACATCCAAGCGATTTGCGCTTTTCAGCAACAATTCCCTCTTTGCGTTCATTTCCATTTTTTTCTGCATCATGACGTACGCAACTACAACCGCCGCAGCCGGCAGGGAAACACTGTACATTCCAAAGATATTTCGAGTGGAGAATTTACCAAATTGCAATCAATATCGTGATCAGGAGCGTACCGAGTGCGAAACGACAATACTCAATCTTGGATACTTTAGCTGGGGTCTGGTATTTGCAGCACGAGGCTTCGATCTCGCCCCAAGGATAATGCGCGGCGATCTCAATGCTTTCCAGGATTTTGTTAAAGACGATCCAGTCTATTCGACCCAAAAATCTGCGGTCGTGGCCTTCTTGAACAAGCCTTTCAAAATTTGCGCTTACAAAAACTGCGGAAAATTCCTCGGCCTGTCAGAACCCGAGTTGGCTACTGTATCGGCGGAGTTCGACGACAGCCGAAAGGCAATGCTTTGTCTTCTCAACCGAGATCGATCGAAAGACAACCCCGGCGGCGCTCTTAGCGACCGAACATTGCTTACTGACGTCGAAAGCATGCAACGCGGTCTCATTCCAGGCTGCGAACCGAAATCGACTGCTATTGAAGAAACTATTCGACGAGCTTTCCGAAATTAAGGGGGAACTTCCATGCCGATCACTGTCGTTGCTGGCAATACGACCTTTGTGCTTCTCGACAATTTAACTGCAGAACGGCAGGGGGAGCTTAAACGCGCTATCGAAACTCTCGCAGCGTCGAGCTACGCTTCGGCGTTATTCGGAACGACGCGGACAATTGAGGTTAGTAACGTTGCCAACGGTTCAACCCACAGTTCGAGCGCGATCTATCTCGATAAGGCCGAGTCAACCGACGCTACCTATATCGATCTTAATGGAAACAAGGCGCCTCTCACAGAACGGGGCATATTCGTTCATGAATTGGTTCACATTGTTACAGGCAAACTTGACCTCGTAGCGGCTAATGGCAGCGAAATAGTGGACACTGACGGATATGGATCTCTGCTGCTAGCACCGTCTTCAGACTTTTTAGGCGAGACCGTTCGATATACCAATTCGGTTATGCTGGATGTTTTCGGTGAACAACCAAGAGGGCATTACTTCGATGTCTTCTTGGCGGCCAAAGAAGCGGGATACTCAGACACTAGCGTGCCGCTTTGGAAGCAATCTAGTTACACCAATGGCGAGGCAATCGATCAGGTGGTCTTGTTCCCGGTAAGTGGTCCAACGGACTGGACCGTTGATCGGCGAGGCTCACTGACAACAGGTACCGACCCGCAGCCCAGCCGGGATCTAATTATTGGTTACGACGGCAAGCAAACCGCTTTCGCGGGTGCAGGTGCCGATTTTGTCTACGGCGGAGCAAATGATGACAGCCTGTCAGGCGGGCAGGGCATCGATCACCTCTTCGGTGGGGACGATCATGATATCCTGGCCGGCGGTGACGTTACCGATTTCCAGAATGTCGTGCTTCGCGACTATCATCCTGAATGGAACGACGGGGTGAAAGATGTGCTCCGAGGAGGCACCGGAAACGACCGCTACCTCATCTCACACGAAAACGACTACAGTTATTCAGGTACCCTGGCAGAATCGCTTGAACTTATAGACATCATCGATGAAACTGCAGGCGACGGGCTTGGCGAAATCTGGGTGCAGAACCACAAGGTTACCCAGATGGCTGGCGGTCAAACTGTCGAAACGACAGATGCGATCGCAATTGCGGGTACCTACGAGGCCGTTTCCACGAATGACAACGGCACCTATTATCGAAATATTTCGTGGACAACTGACGATCTTGCAAAAACCCAATGGGTGGCAAGAATTCTGGTTTCCACGATCCTTGATGATAAGGGCCGCCCCTACATCTTCCTATTGCCAGAGTATCCAGACGACGGCACTCCCTACGCTGCGATCGTAGGATTCAAGCAAGGCGATTTCGGAATAACGCTTCAAGCTTATTCATCTCCTAGTGAAGGAACCCCGAACGCCGATACAATTCACGGGCCTAGCGACCCGCCTGGCTCGGATGCAGATAGCGATGAGCGTATACATTCAGGGGCCGGCGACGATGTCGTTTATGGCCGCGGCAATGAAATTCGCGGGATTGCCCGGATATCCGCGACGACGGTGGACTGGGTAAACCGGTCCACCTGAGGATGCTGGAGGGAGGGCCTCGTCTAAGCTCGGATCTCGGTAATCATCGAAGCGATCTGAAGCCCGCCCGTAGCTCTTCGGTAAAGAGCTGTGGCTGTTCCCAAGCGGCGAAATGTCCACCTTTCTCCACCTTGTTGTAGTGAATTAGCTTTGGATACGCTTTTTCGGTCCAGCTCCTCGGGGCCTCATATTGCTCGCCACGGAACACGCTGACGGCCACCGGAATGTTGACACCCTTTTTATTGAAGAAGCCGCCCTTGTATTCCCAATAGAGCCGGGAAGCAGAGACTCCTGTGTTCGTCAACCAATAGAGCGTAATGTTATCGAGGATCTCGTCACGCGTAAGTTCGCCCGTCGTGCTGGCGGTCCGATTCAAGGCCGAGGCGACAGCCGCGGCCGGCTGCGCATCCGCATCATTGTGATCGAGAAGCCATGCGGCGAGAGTGGAGTAAGCGAACGCAACCAGCCCGCGTCAGTAGCGCGAATCAAGCGAACATTTCCTCCCAGGGAGGGTGACCGCCGCCAGTGGAATCGCCCTAGAGCCATACGGAGATTTGGCCGCATTTCCCTCCGCGCAACGGCCAACGGACATTCCCCTCCTTTGTCAGCGCGAGCTAAAGCCACAGCGCACCTAAAGCGAATCTGAATGGAAATGCTAACCAATCCCCTTCCGTGTGCTTTAACGCTCTCTGTTTTAGGCTCTGCGAACATGAAGGTATGCGACAATCCATTTCGAACAGCCACCTCTATTCCTCAATGAAGGCGTGGCGTGCAGAGTCGAAAAGTGGTTGGGAGAGATAGTCGAAGAAAGTTCTATCGCCCGTGCTGATAAATGCCTCCACAGGCATGCCCGGATACAACTGGTCGACTGGTACAGATGCCGGGAGAGCCTCCGTAATTTCGAGTAGAGCCCTATAATAAGGCTGTTGCGTCGCTTGGTCTATCAGGCGATCCGCGGAGACCTGTTGCACGGTTGCGTCGACTTCGGGTGTAAGTCGAGCATTTAAGGCCGAGAAGCGCAAGCGAGCTCGTTGCCCGATATGGATGACATCAATGTCGATCGGCTGTAGACGCGCTTCCACCAATGGTCGCTTCGTGGTCGGCAAAATTTCCATGATCTTTTCGCCAGGCGCGATGACGTTGCCGATGACGTTGTAGAGGGAGGTCACGACGATCCCGTCCGTAGGCGCGCGGATGACAGTCCTTTGCAAGACTTCCAAAGCCGCAGCGACCTGCTCCTGCACATCACGCAAAGTGCTCCTGGTTTCGGTCAGCTTTGTCACGGCGTCTTCTACCCGTTGTGTCTTTTGCCGTTCGATCTGCTCATCAGCCTCGGCAATCTGCGAGCCCGTCGTTGCCTGCTCCGATGTAAGGGCAGCCATTTGGCCCAACAACTCCGCATCAATCCGGAGGAGCTCCGTGTAGTCGGAGCGGTTGATTAAGCCTCTATCAAGAAGCCCTTGCTTGCGAGCAAGCTCGTCTTTGATGATGGACGACTGTTTCTCGATCGCCGCCTTTTGTTGGCGAAGGCCATTTCTGGTTTCGTCAAGCTGATCCAGGCGTTGATGGAGGATCAATTGCTCGGATCGAAAGCGTGCGAAACGAGCCTCGAATTCCTTCTGCTCTTCGTCAATAATCTGTGTCAGGCCGGAGGTGAGAGGTATTATCGCCTCGTCATGAATCTCCGCTTTGAACGTTTCCGCTCCATCTCGTTCCGCCGCTAGGCGCTGTATGCGTGCACTCAGTGACACCCACTGCTTTACGAGACGGTTGAGCTGGGTTTTCGCAACTGTGTCATCCAACACCATCACCGTGTCGCCTTTGCGGACGTGATCAGCCTCGCGAGCGTGCATTTCACGGACGATGCCGCCTTCGAGGTGCTGCATATGAATATTCCGACCGGCTGCCGCGACCGTTCCTGCTGCGACAGCCGCTCCCGCGATCGGAGCCGTAGCTCCCCAGACCCCCAAGGTACAAAACATGAGCGCGATGGCGCCATAACCAACGACCATCGGCATCTTTGTTGTCGCCGTAAGCTCCCTCTGCCATCTATATCCCGACTGCATCGTCTACTCCGCGCTATCATGAACAAGGGCAAGATGGTCGCTTGCGGCTTTGGCGCCGCTGGCAGAATTCGAATCCGGATTTCGGATAAACGTCTGACCGGCTTCCCGACGAGCGGATTTGCTGGACAGTCGCTGGAGGATCTCGGGCGCCGCTCCGAAGAGATCGATTGAGCCATCTCTGAGCACCATCGCCTTGTCGCATCGCATCACAATACCCGGTCGATGCGTCACGATGATGATTGTCGTGCCGGTCGCCTTGGCTTGAAGGAGAGCCTTTTCTAGCGCCGCCTCGCCCTCTGCGTCGAGGTTCGCATTCGGTTCATCAAGCACGAGCACCTTCGGATCGCCGTAAAACGCACGCGCCAGACCGATACGTTGTCTGGTGCCTCCCGACAACATGGTCCCGGCCGCGTTGATCACCGTCTGGTAACCCTGCTTCTGGGCGATCACCAGCCCATGAGCTTCAGCGCGCGTCGCCGCGCTCGTAATGCCGACATCTGTTGCGTCAGGGTCAAATCGCGCAATGTTTTGGGCGATCGAGCCGGGTAGAAGTTGAACTTCTTGCGCCAGGTATCCGACGCATCGGCCGAGTTGGCTGGAATTCCATGTCCTGTAATCCGCGCCGTCCATTGCGACTAAACCGGCAGTTGGGTGTAGCACACCTGCGAGCACGCGCGCCAGTGTGGATTTGCCGGCGCCACTTGGCCCTAGCAAGGCGACTGCCTCTCCGGGCAGGATTTCAAAGTTGAGCCGTTTGAGGACCGGCGCGCTACCGCTTATTTGGTTCGGAGGTGACCAGACCAGGTCTTTTACCGACAATTGTCCACGAGGCTCCGGAAGCTCAATTCTTCCACCGGACGAACCATTGACATCTTGGATTGCCGTCTTGAGCCTGCTCCATGCCTTTCGGGCGTCTACGACCTGTTTCCAACCGGCGACCAACTGGTCGATTGGCTGTAATGCTCTGCCAGAGATGATAGAGGACGCAAAAATCATCCCGGCCGTCATTTCGCCCCTTATGACGAGGACCGCCCCGGCGCAGAGAATGGCGAGTTGAAGGGCCATCCGCAGAGCACGGGAAATTCCAGAAAACGCCGCGTTTATGGCCAACATCCGATCCTGAAGCATGGCTGCTTCCGCAAACCGGTTTCCCCACCTCTCGAGGACGTGACCGAACATACCCATTCCGCGGATCGTATCGGCATTTCTGGCAAAGGCCTGCGCTAGAAGGTTGGCTGCAATGCCAACTTCCTGGGCTTTTGCGTTTGCGGCTCGCGCGGCGAGTTGATTGGCAACGACGAGCAGGAGCATAAGAATGGCGCCGGCTGCGGTTATCAAGCACAAGACCGGATGCACGAAAAAAAGCAACACCATGAAGAGGGGCGCGAACGGGAGATCGGCAAGGTTAGCGAGGCCACGTGAGGCGATGAAGGATCGGACAGAAGAGAGGTCGCGTAGCGCCGGGGTATCGCCAAAGTCCGCTGTCGGAGAATTCATTGATGCGTGAAATGCCGCGCCGCCGAGCTGCCTGTCGACCAAAAGGGCGACTCTCTGGCAATAAATTGATCGGATTATTTCCATGAACGCTAGAAACGCCAGCGACCCGGCTGCGATTAGCGAGAGATATAGCAAGGTCGGGATGCTTGCGGCGGGGAGGACGCGATCATAAACCTGCATCATATAAACGGAGGGAACGAGCAGGAACAGGTTGATGATGACCGAGAAAACAGCGATTTGTAGCCAAGCACTGCGAAGGGTCCGTTGAAGATCGGCGAAACTGCTCATGATGATGAACCTGATAGCGAACTGCAAAGTCGTTCCGAAACGCAACCTTGCTGCGTTTCGGATTGGCTGCACTGACAAAGACTAGATGATCGCGCCGATCGGTTCTGGTTCAAACCACAGGTCGGAACTGTGGTTGTCATCCTGCAATGCGGCCACGAAGTCCGCCAGTGAGACGACGTCAGCACCTGAACCTGCCACTTCGCTAGTTGCTTGAATTTCCTCATAACTCGTGACGCAGTTGGCGTCGAAATCAGCAGCGGAAACCGACGAGGATGGGAAAGCGATGATATCGGCCGATGCCAATTCGATCGGAGCAGGAGCCCTCATTTCGTTGGCGCCTTCCAACGCCACCAAGTCGTTTTGCGCTGCCTCATTGTTGCTATCCTGCGCCAGGAAATCGACGACATCGATGCTGGTGTCTTCCTCGCCGTCTGGGGCGTCGAAGACAATCCATTCTGCGTTGCTGATAACGTTAACAGTGTCACCGCTGACAATACCGATTTTCGTTCCATCGATGGCCACGATGGAATAGTCAGATTGTCGACCGCTGATGATGACGGTGTCGCTTCCGTTTGCGCCATCGATCTGGTTGTAGCCGGAACCGGCAAACACGACATCGTCGCCATCGCCAGCGTCGATGATATCGTTGCCTTCCAAGCCGAAAATCGTGTCGTCCCCTGCATAGCCCCGGATGGTGTCGTGCCCTACCGTCCCAGTCAGCGTATCGGCTGTGCTTGAACCATCGATTTGCGTAGAATTGTTAGCGTCCAGCAAACTCGATACGTTGATGCTGGTTTCGTCATTCTCGGCGGGACCGTCGAAAACGATCCATTCCGTCGCATGTATGAGATTGACTTGATCGGCGCCGGCCACCCGGACCCAGGATCCGTTCACGACCGTCACGTCAAAATCACTTTGAAGGCCCGCGATGATCACCGTGTCGCTGCCGTCGCCGCCTTCAATCGTGTTCTTGCCGGCACCGCCCAATACGACATCGTCACCGCTGCCGGCATCGATGTTGTCGTTGTTGCCGAGTCCGAAGATCGTATCGTCACCCGCCTTGCCGTGGATTGTATCGTAACCATTGGTTCCGGTGAGCTCGTCATTCCCTTCTGTTCCGTCGACCGATGTGGCCTGAGCGCTCTGCAGGAGTTGAACCAGGTCGACGCTGACGTCGTCCGTTCCTTCGGGTGCGTCGAAAACCAGCCACTCCACGTTGTTCAATGAGCTCGACAAAGTTGAGCCGTGAACTTCAATCCAGGAGCCATTGATCACGCCGAAATCGAAATCTTCGACATTCCCAGAGATGATCACGGTATCGCTGCCGTCACCGCCATCGACGACGCTCTTTCCGTCTCCGGGAAAGATCACGTCATCGCCAGTGCCGCCGGAAAAATAGTCGTTTCCAGCTACTCCAAACAACGTGTCGTTGCCTGCGAGTCCTTTGATGGTGTCGTTCCCAGAGGTGCCGGTCTGGGTGTCATCACTGCCGGAGCCCACGATCTCATAGGATTGAAGCGTACTTGCCGTGACGTCGCCATCGAGGAACCTGAACACCTCGACATTCGACACCACGTCCCGAAAGTCGTTATCCAAGATAGTGAACGTACCATCCGGCATCGAGACAACGGTGTATTCGCTTCGGTTTTTTGCGAAAGCTGCAATGTCCGATCCATCGGCTCCATCTATCTCGTCGTTGCCATTTCCGCCGGAGAGAACGTCGCTACCACTGCCGCCATTAATGTAGTCGTCGCCGTCGTCACCGCTTATGGTGTCGTTGCCGCCGTTGCCACGTATATCGTCGGATCCCGTACCGCCCGCAGCCGTATCGTCACTGTCGCCAAGGTGGTCTCTTGACTCACTTCCGGGCGCCTGGGGTACGCTATACCCGCTTATCTGGATGCCGAAGTCACCTTGCTTGAATCCGACAATTGCGGCGGTCGGTTCTTCGATTGCCGGGTAGCTCTGCATCAAGAAGATAATGCGCTCGCCGTTTTCATCAGTCAGATTGGAGACCAAAATAACCGCAGAGTTGTCGAATTCCTCGCCGTCACCGACTTGCGCGGTGGAATTCCAATAATAGGTTCCGTCCTCGTCGTCTGTGTAAAGCTCTTCATAAACTCCGGCTGTCGCAAGGCTCTCAATCAGGCTCACCTGCCCAGAAGGAGACCCGTACGTCCTGTGTGTTTGCAGCAGAATGGTTCCACGCCCATCACCATCGCGCTCATCGATCGTATCAATCACTTCAAGGATTGAAGAGCCTGCTGCTCGCCAGTCTGACGTGGCCCCGTTTTCGTGATAGATGAGGTAGCGGTCATTGCCGAACCCTCCCTTTAGAGTGTCCCCCTCGCCATCGTCCCAATCCTGATGCCGAACCTCCATATCAATGGTGCGATCGAGGCCGTCGAAATTCCCCCCGACAAGTAGATCGTTGCCTGCCTGCCCCTGTAGTTCGTCCCGATCGAAATTTCCTAGGATGATATCTTCGCCGTCTCCGCCGACGAGGAGGTCCTCATGGGTCCAGCCGCCTATATAATCCGCACCCTTGCCGCCGACGAGCGTGAAACCGTGAAAGCCGTCCATAGTGTCAAGGAAGGTCGGGTCTTCTGCGACCAAAACGTCATCCTTTTCATTCGAGCCGTAGACGACATTGCGGTCGTCTTCAAAGAAGCTGGTGTAGGGATCATCCTTGATTTCGGCGATGAACGGAACTGCGTTCAATGTCGCGAGCTTCGCTTGCCACACTGCTGAGCTCACCGAGATGTCGTCAAAATGCGCGACGTCGGTTGCGAAGTCACCGGCTGTGTAATCCGTTGTCGTTGCACCATTGCCGGTGAAGTTGATGATGACCTGATGGCCGATTTCGTAGGGGTCCACCAACGGACCGAGGATCGCATTGGCTGCGCCGGTTCCTGGCCCGCCTTGGAAGTCAAAGTTTTCGGTCGCAGCAGCAATTGTAATGCTAGTAATCACGCGGATGTCGGCCACGACCGAGAAAGATGCGCTAAGGATGTCAAACTGTGTTGTTCCCCACAGAAACGCGCGCTGATCGTAATCGCTTGAAAAAATGTCGATGCCGTACTGCTGCATACGCGCCGTGGTAGCGGTTCCAGTCAGATTGAGCTCCGTTAGCATGTCGGCCAGGGAATAGATCCCGTCGGCGATCGCATGTGACGTATCAAAGAACTCCTGAACCACCCCCATCAAGAAAGGACCAGCATAACGACCCGGGCCGGTCGTCATAAACGAGTCTAAGCTGACCGTAATGACCTCGCCGGCGGTCGCTTCGTCGCGCAACCGAACCGAGTAGTCGTCATCCGGAGTGGTATCCCCGTAAAGATAGTGCTTCACGCCATCAATGATGCCCAGATCCGCCCAGTTATTATAATGCGTCATTGAGATTTCTCCTCAGATCGGAATGAAAATTCTTGGATCGTTCCTCGAGCAGAAGCATCGACCCATGCCCATGCAATGTTTTTCTCGGTCTGCAATTTGACGACGACGAGGTAAGTTTCCAAATTCAAGAACGTGTCCAATTTGTCACTTAGGTTGCGAATGGAGCGTTCTTCTAAGAAATTATTCGGAGCTACACCTCTGTAGTAGACCCAGACTTGGCAACAATCCGGGTGATCTGCGATAAAGGCACGCGCTCTTCCTTGGTATCGCTCAATAATACTGTCCGGCGTCTTGTTGTATTTGTTGCCGGGCTGCAAAAGGAATGTCACGGCACTGAGAATTACTGTCTCCCTTTTCGCGTTGAAGCGAAATGGCGCCGGATTGATGTAGTTATACGCAAGGAACAGAATTATCAGCAGAGACCCAATTAAGACGAAAAAGCGTATAGAGGCTCTGTTCTGCATCACTTTTCATGCCTGCCATGGTGCTGTGGGTGAGGGTGTTGCGCGTGATCAAATGAGTAACGGAGCCTATCGTCTGTGAGGTCATGGCAGATTTGTTTCACAACCTGTGCATGATGAACTCTAAGTATGTTTTTATGTTTTTACAACCACACTGTGTACGGTTGATGATGGCGGTAAATTATCACTGAAGAACCTCTTGGGATTGGCCCATATCGCTGCAGGAGTGAGCCAGCCGTGGCGGATGGTTGGCGGTTAAACAGCGCAGTAGTTCGGTGCCTGCGTGCACGTGAGCAAGGTGGGTAGCCTTGTCGAGTACCGGACGACGGTCCAGCATGTCATTGACGTGGAAGGATGACTTCATAGAGTGCCATGGTTATCGCAAAGTCGAAAAGATCGTCAGATGGGAACAGCCGGATGACTGAGATACCGCGCTTCGGCGCTCGCAAAGAGATAGACGAGACCTGGACCATATTCGACCGGCGCACCGGCGAGATAGCTGTGCGGTCCGGCCTCATCATGGCCCGCCTGACCGGGAATGTGGTTTTGGGGCTGATTCAAATTCTCGAACAGATCGAAGATGCACCAAAGCTGATCCATTGACCCTTCCGGGGCCGTCCGCCCGATGTGTCACCACGGACAGGGAAACAAGCCGCCGATGACCTCGCACGACACTGCGGAATTGCTGGAAGATGCCGCCGACCGGATCGCGGATATTTCCCGGCCGGATCTCCAGATCATGCTTCGCCGGGCCGCGCTGCGGCTGCGCAATGCCGGGGCCGTCTCGATGGAAGATGATGTCGAGGAAGTCTTGCGCGACCTGGCCGGCGAGCTGGGTATGACGCGCAATGACATGATCAGATACATCATGCGGGAATGGATGGAGAAGAACATCTATCTGCCGGTCCACAATCTGGACGAAGACGGCCAGGTGGATGGATCGGCATAATCTTCAAACGCCGAGGAGCGGTTTTTGATTCGGGGTTGGCCATGGAACCATCGCGCCGGCAAATACTTGAATGCCGGTTAGCGATGAGTCCTCGCAAATCCGAATGGTCCATCCATGAGCGATCAATACCAACCAATCTACACATGGCGTCAGACATGGCCGGGAGAAGGATATCAGGACTTCACCGGATTCGACGGTGAGGAGTCTTTTGGCCGCGTCCAGCTGGACCAAATGAGCCACGGCAGGACGGGCATGTGGAAGTGGGACGTCACCCATCCTCCGTGGATCCGGCAGTACATAGTCCCTCATACCGGATGGGAGGAGACCGCGCGGGAGGCCTGCCGGAGGGTCGAGGAACTTTACCATAAGCTGCTGGAACTGCATGATCGGCCAAAAAACAGTCCGTGACCGGCTGGTCGCTGTGCGAGCCGGCCAAGCCCACCGTTGGCGCAAGGCGAGGGGGATCCCCCATGCCGCATCCCCTCACACTCCCGTCCCACCCGGCACCTTTTATCGAGCCCGCTTTCTGAAGCCAAATAAAGTGGCCCGAGCGTGTGTGGTGCTCGGGCCCAGGGAGGTTGGGTTCCCAAGATCGCCTATCACGCAGGAAACATCGTCATTCGATCGGATGATAAGTCGCTGAATAGCTGAACTAGCAGCATGAGTCCCGGACAGACCCTGGTTGCTTTGTTGCCTTGGTACTAGGCGGGAATCGAAGCGACGAGGCGTGCGAAAGCAGCCTGTGACCGGACCCCGACCTTCGCAAAACAGCGTGACGCATGCGTCTTGATCGTATTCGGGGAGACGCATAAAGCGCGCGCAATATCATGCAGGCTCATCCCGCTGCCAATCAGTGTGGCAACCCGCGTTTCGGCCTCGGTCAAGCCAAACATGGTTCGCAGTCTTCGCGCCTGAAGACGAGCCCTGGCTTCCGTGTCGACGATTTGCAAGAGGACGCGCGCGCGGCTGTCGATTGCGTCCCAGACTGCAGACGAGGACGGAGCAAGCGGCGTGACTGTCGCGAGATAAGGCGGCAAACCTGACGGTCGGGTGATCGGGAACGCTCCCGTGAAAGGCGCGTCACCACCCTCGGCAACGGTGAGCGCCTGACGGATCGCCGTTGTCATGTGGGAAGAAGTCTCGGGGTTCTGAGGGGTGAGGTATAAGCGTTCGTTCCGCCTGATCGAGACGCCATCGGCGTCATTGAGGAGAGCTTCGGCTGCGGTATTGAGCAGGATGATTTCGCCGCGACTTCCCATCAATAGGGCGGCGTTCGGCATCGCGTCGATCAGCCTTTGCGCCAGGTCGGACCCAGAGTCTATGCGGTTGACGTGTAATGACAGATCGATGGCGCGTTCGATATGCGAGGCGAGAAGTCTCAGCCGCTTCAGTGCTTCCGCAGCATCCTCGTCCTGTGCGCGAGAAAGGAAAAGCGCGATGCCCCCGATGCCTCCTGGCTCGTGCAGGCTGGCATGCGGCATGAACAGCTGATTGTGGATGTTCTGCGGCTTGCAGATGTCGGTGTAGAAGGCGGACCGTTCGACCGCCGCCAGATCGATCATGGTGTTACCAAGCACCACGTCGCCGGGCTTTACCGCATCGCAGCGAGAGCCGCGATGTCATGCCGAGCCCACCAATCATCGAGGAGTTTTCACTAGGCAGGAAAGCGCCGATTGTGTTGAAAAACTCAGCTTGCTGGCGCCGTAGTGGCGTGATTCAATCGTCGCATTGATTTGCGGAGAATTGAGCAATGATGGGATGTCAGGCGGTTCCGGCGCAGCTCTTCTACGACTTCTGCCTTGATGAACACGTCCCTGCGGACCACTTGCTGCGCGGGATCGACTGCCATCTCGACCTCGACAGCGTGCGAGTACAATTGAAGCCTTTCTACAGCAATACGGGCCGTCCTTCGATTGATCCTGAACTGATGATGCGGATGCTGATCATCGGTTACTGCATGGGCATCCGCTCGGAACGGCGGCTTTGCGAGGAGGTCCACCTCAACCTTGCCTATCGCTGGTTCTGCCGCCTTGGGCTGGATGGCAAGGTGCCGGACCATTCCAGCTTCTCGAAGAACCGTCATGGCCGGTTCCGGCAAAGCGATATCCTGCGGCATATGTTCGAGACGGTGGTGGAGCGCTGTCTGGCGCAGGGACTGGTCGGCGCGGAAGGCTTTGCCGTCGATGCCAGCTTGATCGCGGCGGACGCCAACAAGCAGCGCTCAGTGCCTGGCGCGGAATGGGAAGTTAAAGAGGATGCCGGTCGATCGGTGCAGGAATATCTGGCGGTCCTCGATGACGCGGCTTTTGGTGCTGCGTCACCGGTGAGGCCGAAGTTCATCTCGCCTTCCGATCCGGCAGCTCAATGGACTGGTGCCCACAAAGGGCATGCCTTCTTCGCCTATGCCACCAATTATCTGATTGATACCGATCATGGCGTCATTCTTGATGTGGAGGCGACGCGTGCCATCCGCCAAGCGGAGGTCGGAGCATCCCGCACGATGATCGATAGGACAGAGAACCGCTTCGGCTTGAGGCCAGGCTATCTCGCTGCTGACAGTGCTTATGGTTCCGCCGACAATCTGGCTTGGCTGGTCAAGGAAAAGAAGATCGCGCCGCACATTCCTGTCTTCGACAAATCGAACCGGACCGACGGGACCTTCTCGCGCTCGGACTTTACCTGGGACAGTGCGAATGATCGCTACATATGCCCGGCGGCCAAGGAGCTGAAGCAGTTCCACCGAACCTATGCAACGCCCAGATCGGGGATCACGAGCGAAGGGACACGGCTCTATCGCGCCAGCAAGAAGGACTGCGACGGCTGTGAACTCAAACAGCTTTGCTGTCCAAATGCGGTTGCACGCAAGGTACCGCGTGATCTCAACGAAGATGCCCGCGATGTCGCCCGAGCGATTGCTGCCACGCCAGAATATGAGCAGTCCCGGCATCGTCGCAAGAAGGTCGAGATGCTCTTTGCACACTTGAAACGCATTCTCCGGATGGCCCGTTTGAGGCTGCGAGGTCCGTGCGGGGCGCGAGACGAATTCCTGCTTGCCGCAACCGCTCAAAACCTCAGGAGGCTGGCCAAACTCAGACCACAAAGGTCGCTGCACGGCGTTATCGCCGCATAAGGCGGCATAAATCGAAACCTTGCGCACAGGCGCAGGGCAGATAACCGATAACTCCCTGCCCAAAAGGCCCAAAAGGCCCAAACGGCGGGCTAAGCGGCTAATCCATCGAGTTTTTCAACGATATCTCCACTTGCGGACATTTCGTAAAACATGGCTAATCCCACCATGACAAAGGGTACACTAAGATTTTTCTTTGATTTTGGGGCTGGCGGGTGCTTGTGGGCGGGTGATGATGCTACCCGATCCAAATTGGGCGCCGGACCGCTTGATGCGACCGTGTATGACTTTCAAGGGGATGTCGCACTTCCCCCCCGGCTTTTATTGCCAAGCAACGTTCACTCGCTCATCAACCGTCTCGATCAAGAATATCTTAGCTACCTCAACCCATTGTATCCACCTGATCCAAGCCTCTGGACGCAAGCCAGGTGCGACCGCTTCAATAGCGATGTGGACCAGCTTCTGCATTTGCTTCAGGTCGAGTTGGGTACCAACTTCGTGATTATCGATCAGCAGAAACGCCGTGCCGAGGACCCGGCTCTTGGCGAATTCCTCGCCGCGAATCCCAATCAGAAGCCAATGCCCTAGCAATCGTCGGAATGGCGGCACTGGGCCGAACCCGGTCTTCCAACGCGTTCAAACTATGCCGAGCTTTCGATCTTGGACTACCGGAAATCTCGGCCCTTAGGGAATGGGCTCGGCATAGTGTCGGGCTCGGGATAAGTGCCTGACCTTCATATCGATACGCTGAAGGTGAAGAGCAGGAATTTTTATTGATATTCAGTTTGAAGAGCTGGTCGTTTGTTCAAACCGGTTCAAGAGCGAGGACTTGCGAAGTGCCGTCGGGCCCAGCCGCTTCTCAGGTCCTCCCGATCAAAACTGACACCCTGTTTGAACTGGGGAGGTTTTCCGCTAGGGTCTCTTCACCTGTCAGACGAGTAGGGTCGACGTCACCGCTGAAGATAACCGGGGGAATGGGAAACCCAGTGCCGAAGAAAAGCAAGAACAGCGCCAGCCTCCACTGGACGGTCTGCACCATAACTCACCAATAATGTCCCCGCGCATCCGCGCGGGCTGGTTGCTTAGTGGAGCAAGTCAAGCAGTTTGCATTGGTGAATGAGGAGCGTTGCCCACCTGCGCCCGGCTTGCGGGAGGATCGTGCTCCGAATTGGGCGGAGACCGCTTGCGGTCTGCGTTCGCAGCCGTCCGCCTTCACGGCAATAGCACAGCCAGCTGTCCCGGAACTGGCAGGCATGGGATCGCCGCAAGATTGGTGCCAGCGGTCGCAATCGTATTCACCGCCTGCGCATTTTGTCCTTTACCGTGGTCAGGCTGCGTGTACGAGCGCCTTGAGCGGCATCTCCTCGGTGTTTTCAAAATCGGTCGAAGACGCATTGATGCTCCATGTGGAAAATGCAATCCTAAGGGGTGAATACTTTGTCTGCACGCGCTTAAATGGGGCCGACCACTGAACGGTCTCCCGAAACGCGCTATGTCACCGCTACTGAAAGGGATATTATGCTTTACACCTCAAACGTGTTCGTGGAAGCAAATGAGATGGTGCAGTGTGCGGATCTCGGAGCCTCCGCTCCTCTGGGCGGCTCTCTGATCCGCATAGGCCAAGGCAGGGCACGCATCCAAGGCAATTGGGGATATCGACCCAGCGGTGCTCCCGGTTCGGCATATCGCTACGGCATCCAGTGGGATGGCGCGACATATTCACAACGATCTGCGGCCAACAACGTCTGGTACAATTTTGGAGCGGCCGCAGAAACCGGCACGATGTAGATGTAAGGTGACCTCGATCATTCCCTTGATTGGGGCAGAGCAATATCTGGGACTGGTCGGTGGAAGCGGTCGCTCTTCGCGGATTGGGTAAGCGGCATTAGTCAGCTTGGGAGAGACTTCGGAGAATGGAATGGGAGCTTGGCGTTCAGTTACGATCAGACCGATCCGCTCGGTACAAACCCCGTGAATCGCGAGCTGTCGCGCTATCTCGAAACGCGGCGCGGCAACTGCATCACCATGCCGATACTGATGTTGTTCGTTGGAAAGCGCCTCGGTCTGAACATGACGCTGGTGCAAGCGCCTTTGCATCTGTTCATCAAGTATACCGATGACGACGGCAAGATCTGGAACCTCGAAGCGACGAGCGGTGGCGGCTTTACGCGTGATGTCTGGTATCGCCAGAAATTGCCGATGTCTGACGAGGCCGTGGCGAACGGTGTCTATCTCAGGCCTCTGTCGCATGACGAGGCGGTAGCGGTAATAGGCTCGACATTGGTTGAGCATGCGCTGGAAACGGGCAACTACGAAAATGCCATTGCGATCTCCAATGTGCTTCTCAAGCACTATCCGAACTTCGCATATCTGCTTGCCAAGACAGGCAGTGCCTATGGCGGGCTGCTGCACCGCGAACTGGCCGGCAAGTACACACGCATGGAAGATATCCCGGTCGAGCTCAAGGCCAAGGCCAACGAATGGTACCGGCTGAACGGCGAAGCCTTCGCCGAGGCAGAGGCACTCGGCTGGCGGCCGGACGACGGCCAGGTTCAATAGCGAATAGATTTAAGCGGGGGCTTATTGATGCGATTTTTTTCCAATGGGTTTCTAACCCGTGTTCTCAGTCTGCTGCTTGTTTGCAGTATGCTGTCGGTATCGTTCGGATCGGCAGCAAACGCGCGATTTATCTCTCCAGATACTATGGACCCGACAATCGAGAGCGTCGGCACAAACCGGTATGCCTATGCCGAGAACGATCCGATAAATAAAAGTGATCCAAATGGGCATGCTAGCATAGGCCATAACGGCGGACCTCCCCTCGACGGCGATTCAGACGGCGATCACGTACCAGATTTTTTTGATCCGCATCCTGCGTTCGATGATCGTGCAATTAAGCAGATCGACCCAGCCCTCAATGCGGGTGGGTTGCCAAATCTCGGAGCTATGATGGCGGGGGCCGCCATCATCGGGATGGCTGCTCGACAGGAAAGCGTTAAAGTTCGGACCGACCAACTGCTGAAGGACAATATAGGATACAATGTTTCACCGCGTAGCTACGACAAGGATTTTGAAAGAATTGGCAAAGACGCCACGTTTGTGACGGACCGGAAAGCACTTGAAGACGTGCTCGGGCCGCTGAACAAGCTGGATTCTTCGCGCATAACCTCACAAACAGTCGCAAAGTTGGAGCAAGCGCTCGGGCTTGAGTCGGGAAGCCTTAGCAGAGGTGGATTCAAGATTAGAGAGATCGAGGACCTTAAGTCGCGAGGAGTGGGCTCACCGGTAGACACTGCCAACAAGCAGTTTTTGGGTGGGGGCAAGGGATTGCCGGGTGGGGGGCCGGAGTTAACATTGAGTGATCGTGTTTCTACATCTGGCGGCAGCGGCATTAAAACAGTCGGGGAATACTTCGGATGGAGCAAATAGAATAGTCATGCCTAGGCCGACAAGAGTGACAATCGCTTCGTCCGAATACATCGGAGTGAGCGCCCCAGTGAATGAGGACATCCAAGTTCTTAGGAGTCTTGGTTTTGAAGCCGACGATAACTACAAAGGGCTGTACTTCTATCAGCCACAAGATGAGAAGTTGATCTACGCGATGTATGAAAAGCTCCGCAACCTTGGAATACCATTTTCCACACATCGGACGGGCGGAGCTGACTATGCCATTGAGACGTTCCGGGACAAAGGCCGCGTTCATGGCAAGTTCAAGCGGATCAACTTCTTCGGCAACGACACCGACGACGATGCGACTTTCGCGATCGAAGAGTTTTAATCGGTCGATGCCTCGCTCGCCTACCGTTATGGCCCGGTGGGGCGCATGCGGTACTTCGTTTCAGCCGCAAGGCTAAAACTGCACCGACGCGTTGGGCCGCCGAGCTTCTGGTGAAGAAGCCGTACACTGTCGTCGCTGTTGCTTTGTAACCGCCCGATTGGAACCGCCTGCCGCCTAGCGCCCTGATGGCCTAAGACACGTGTTTAACGACGTCGTTAGCGACGTGTCTTAGGCGAGGATTGCGATGCGCGTTGAAATTCTTGGGCAGGAACGTCGACGGCGGTGGCGCGAAGAAGACAAGCTTGCGATTGTCATGTCGGTTGGGGTTTCTGGAGCCACGATCACAGAGATTGCTCATCGTCATGATGTAACGCGGCAGCAGATATACGCCTGGCGTAGCGAGCTCAAGAAGAAGGGGCTGCTCCCGGTGTCTTCGAATGCATTGTTCATTCCCGTCGATCTGAATGCCGTGCAGAACGATGCCCCTAAATTGAGGGAGAGCTGCTCCGGGATGATTGAGCTACGATTGATCTGCGGCCGCACGCTTCGTTTCGAGAGTTCTATGGCTCCCGATGTCCTGACGCAGATTATCCGGGCAGTGGAAGCAGCATGATTGGGCCTGGGACCGGCGTTCGGGTGTATCTTGCGTGCGGGATCACGGATATGCGCAAGGGAGTAGAAGGCCTTGCCGCGCTTGCGCAGGATGTTTTGCGTCAGAAGCCGACTGGCGGCGCGGTCTTCGCCTTTCGCGGCAAGCGTGGCGATCGTTTGAAGCTGCTGTATTTTGATGGCCAGGGCTTCTGCCTGTATTACAAGATCTTGCAGAAGGGGCGGTTTCCTTGGCCTTCGGCATCCGACGGGACTGCCCGGCTGACGTCGGCCCAACTGGCGATGTTGTGGGAAGGGATCGATTGGCGTCGTCCTGATTGGGGTGCGCCACCGGCCCGTGTCGGGTGATTTTATCCCACTGAAACCACTGGTTTTTATGGAAATTTATCCTGTCTCGTGGTAGTCAGGATCATGTCTAGCGCGACGACAAATCTTCCGGACGATCCAGCCTTTCTCAAGGCAATGATTGCCGCTTTGCAGGCGGAAAACGCGAAGATGTCGGCCACATTGCAGGCGCATGATCAGTTAATCCAAACGCTGCGGCTGCGCATTGCCAAGCTGAAGAAACAGGTCTTCGGCAAGTCGTCTGAAAAGATTGAGCGTGAAATCGAGCAGTTGGAACTGGCGCTTGAGGATCTGTTGATCGCCGCCGCTGAAGGCAGTACGGCGCCAATCGATGAACCTGATGAGGCGGCGTCTGTTGTTCCCTTGGCGGATACGTCTGAAAAGATCATGCGCCGGCGCCCACGCGTCTCGGACAAGGCGGTTCGCGAGCGCCGAGAGCTCGATCCTGGCTCCTGCTGCCCGGAATGCGGAGGTGAATTGCGTCTTGTCGGTGAGGACGTCAGCGAAATCCTCGACATGATCGCCGCGCAGATGAAAGTCATCGAAGTTGCTCGACTGAAGAAGTCCTGCCGCTGCTGCGAGAAAATGGTGCAGGTGGCAGCACCCAGCCGCCCGATACCGGGCAGCATGGCCGGCGCTGGCCTCTTGGCGTACATTCTGGTCTCGAAGTTCGACGACCATTTGCCACTGTACCGTCTGAACGAGATCTTCGCCCGCATGGGCGCCGACATTCCCGACAGCACGATGGTTGATTGGTGTGGTCGCGCCATGCAGGTTCTGCAGCCTCTCATCGAGCGGATCGAAACGGCGGTCATGGCAAGTGACCTGCTTCATGCGGACGACACCCCGATCAGGGTGCTGGATCGCTCGCTGCGAGACAAGGGGTTGGGCAAGGGTGTGAAGAAGGGCAGGATCTGGACGTATGTCCGCGATCAGCGTCCATGGGCAGGCAGTTCCCCGCCCGGTGCAGTCTACTATTTTGCTCCTGACTGGAAAGAAGAGCACGTCCACCGCCACCTCAAGCAATCAAGCGGCATCCTTCAGGCTGACGGCTACAAAGGATATGGCAAGCTATACTCGCCTGGAGAAAAGGGAGAATCTCGCTTCAAGGAAGCCGCCTGCTGGGCTCATTGGCGACGAGACTTCCACGATATCTGGACATCAAACAAGTCCGAGATCGCGCGAGAGGCTCTTCATCGCATCGGAGCGCTTTACGACATCGAGCGTGGCATCAATGGGCAGCCTCCTGAGATCCGTCTTGCTGCGCGTCAAAAGCAGAGCAAGCCTAAGGCCGATGCATTCCGCCACTGGGCTGAAGCTCAACTCACGCGCATTCCGGGCAAAAGCGATCTGGCGACAGCTTTCCGCTACGGATTGAGCCGATGGTCTTCGCTCTGTCTGTTCCTCGAAGACGGTCGCGTTGCGATCGACAACAATGCCGCCGAGCGGGCACTGCGTCCGATAGGCCTGGGAAGACGAAACTGGCTCTTCGCGGGAGCCGATACGGGAGCGGAGACCTTGGCACGCGCCATGACGATCATCGAGACGGCAAAGATGAATGGTCTTGATCCGCAGGCCTATCTGGCAGACGTGCTCGATCGCATCCACGATCACAAGATCAATCGGTTAGACGAATTGCTTCCGTGGAACTGGTCGGCGATCACCACAATCGACGCGAAGGCAGCCTGATGGCGACAGTCACCTACGTCCGTACGATCAAATTTGTTGCCGAAATCCTCGAAGAGGACCCGGAGCTTCTTCAGGCAATTGTCTCCAACGATGATAATCTGAGCTACGGCAGCATCATCTCCGTGTACACCGGAGACGACGAATCGGTGACCGCACTGACGGACGACGGCATGGACGAATTGGAGCAGATGCTCAAAGATGCCCGCCGCTCACCCCAAGAATGGAACGACTGTCCTCGACAGCTTTGTTGACGACGAGCTGCTCGTCGCTCGCATCAAAGCAAAATCTCGGCGGTAGCAATCGGGCGGTTACGTTGCTTTTGGCGAACAAGATGGCGCGGATCGTCTGGGCGTTGATGACGACGGGCAGGCGCTTTGAAGCTATCGCCGCCCTTTGAAAGATTACAGAGGATCAGAATTGGTGAGGTGCTGATGGTGTGATGGCGAACGGTCGAGCCGGGATCGGACAAACCCGATCAGCGGACTACATCAGGGCCAGCGGCATGAAAGGCGGTATACATGCCTTGCACTCGACTAATCGTCAGAAACGCCAAAAAGCCCTTGGCACGCGGAGGCCGTCCATACATGCCACTGAATTTTCATCCGACTGCGATTAGAGCCTCGGCGGGTTTGGTCGGCACTGACCCAACAAGCTCCCAGGGATATTCGGCAGCTTTATCGTGATCTGAAGCGCAATCCAAGTGAGACCATATTCTCAGTATTAGATGGATTGCCTCCGAACCCTGCCACAGCCACTGAGCAAGGCGCAGCCATCGGGTTTAAGGCGATCATAGCTGGAGGTTTGAAATATCAGAAATCAGCTCCGTTCAGCCATCTTGTACCGGGTGGCGGATTGGCTGCCCACGAAGCCGCTGGCGGCCATGTGCTGGCTCGGCATGTTGGTCAGGCCGACGCCGACCTCGCGGCGAGACTCGCTGCACAACCAAGACTGGCTGCAGCTTCAACTTTTGCCAGCCGAGCGGAAGCCGAGACGGCCATTTCCGGAGCGCTAATCGCTCGGGGAGCCGACGTGAATGCTTGGGTTGCTGGTGGCGCGCAAGGGAGATTGGTGATAGATGGGGCCTTTAGTGGCGGCTCTGTCCTTCAACGCGGCGCAGCGGCTGCCGTACCTGGTACTGGCGTAAGAGCTGTATTGGTAGGTACGGGAGGCGGTGGGTGGCGAATCCACACGGGGTATCCTACACCATGACAACAAATAATACTGCTGACCTGAGATCATTCTTCGGCGGATACTTCCACGAAGACTGGGAGATGGATTCGTCTGAGCCTGACGAAGTCATCGCCCAGTTCTTGAGAAGCAAGCCTAGCCCTGACGAGATCGATCGAATTGTTGCTCAGATCCGTCGCTACTTGGGTGAAAGGGACGATGCGGCTATCGAGCGTGGCTTGTTCGAAGAATTAGGATGCTACTACTTGCCAACTGCGGACGACATGAGCGCGCGCGAATGGCTTAAACATGTAGCCGACCTCCTCAGTAAAGGGTGAGTAGCGGCTAGGTGCTTAGTCCCCGCATTTCCTAATCGGATCGCGGATAAAGTGCTCCTGTTGTAAAGCCCTGAGGCCGCTCGGGCGCCCGCTCGCCGTCCTCAAGGAGGTCAACCGTTCGCAATTTTGCTTTGGCGCGGCAGATTGTGGCTGGCATACCCCTGCTTGATCCTGTCAGCAGCGTGATCATGAACGCCAACAGTGGCAACGTAGACGCAGGGATGGTCGCGGGCGTATTTGTAAAACGCGACGGGCCGCTTGTTGCACATTGACATCAAGTTGCTGAGTGCGAGGTTGGAAGCTTCTGATAAGCGGCTAGCCGCGGCTTTCAGCCAGATTCGCACCGCGCAATCTCCCACCTGAATCTTTTGCGTGCGCCGGGAAAGTGTTTTCCGATTTGGGCTCTTATTTGCTGGTTTAGCATTTGTATTATCCAAACACCGGGATGGAGGGCGGAGCGCATTAGCGGTCTCGATATCTATCACCGAAAGTGTCCAGGCGGTTCTGAAGGCATTTGCCAACGCGCGCAAAAGTCTGGCGCGAAGACCGAGAAAGTCGAGAGGATTTGGCGGTGAAGGCTATACGCTACTACGGGAAACATGATGTCCGAGTGGAGGAGGCTGCCGAGCCCGCGTCACCCCAGTTTGGCCAGGTCATCGTAGAGCCGACGTTTTGTGGCATCTGCGGGACCGATCTGCACGAGTTCGAATCCGGTCCGATCTTCACTCCCAAGACGCCCAACGCCTATAGCGGGGCCATCCAATATGAGGTCGCCGGCGACGAGATTATCCTTGAGCTGCTCCATCGTGCGCGCACCGATAATGCTCGATGTGACGGAGGGGCGGTTTGTAACCCAGCTCAGCGCTACCTGACTGGGCGTCGCGCCAATTTCGCTGGCAATTTCCCTAACGGCGTCCATCGTCGCCCAGTTTCGATCCGTGGTGAACATCTTGTCCCCGATCCGCTTGAACATGGCGTTGCCGTTTCCAAGACGGGTGTCTGAGCTTGGCTCCGTTCCGCGCGCATATTTTCCAGTGAGGAAGCCGCTACCGAGCGGAGACCAGGGCAGGAGGTCGTTTCGGTACTGCCGTCAGTTTGCCGGTAAACTGTGCTCCGGCGCTGCATCGGCTCGCGGTGGCGCCCTGCGGAACGCTGGATTGTCGGAATAAGCTGCCGTTCGCCCCGGGGCGGCGACCCGAACTGACCGCAAAACAAAGCGTCTGAGCTACGAAACTGTGGATCTTTGGCGGAACGTACGCTTCTGCAATGCCATCAGCATTCTTAGGCACCGGATCTCTATACTCCGAAACCGAATAGCGGAGGTTCCAACAACCTCGACAATGCTCGTCATGTATTCGTTGACGCCGACATAAGAGAGCCTGCCTTGGACGTGACCGCGCGACCTTTCCGATAACTCGAAGATTGCTGGGAACAAGAAGCTTCGCTGGGCGTAAGAAGGCTGGACGAGCAGAGCTTCGATCATAGCACGTTGCCTTGATCGGTCCGGGTTCTGTGCCGCCCACTTCTTCTGATTGCGATTCCCCAACTCGCCCCGCCTCTGGCGGGGCTTCTTTCTGCCGTTGGCTATGGCGCGGCGGATGTATTCATTGCGGGGCGAAGGTCATATCGAGAACAGTCAGTTGCTCGTTGGCCATCATGGCCCAGGCGCAGACACCCGTGTTGGCCGCCTGTGCTCAAGGTTCCACCGATGCAAGGAGGTCCATCAATACTTCAAAGTGCTCCCGTGCCGTCCTCAGGACGTCGGCGCTGGCGATCGGTAGATCAATTACGGCTTCTAGAACACGAACCACACGGCGGGCCGCACGCCGGATTTCACGAGAAGACATGTCAGATCTCAGGATCTCTGTCGCCAAGGTGAACTTGGCGCGATAGCTTGTCGCGACTTGGGCGGAGAGCCGCCATTGAAGGTAAGTCTGTTGCATGCCGTCGTAACGCATCAGCTGCGGAAAACGCGGCCTGCCATTTACAAACAGAGTGAATCGTATTTTAACTAAAACCTAAACGTAAGTTAGTTTCAGCTTATTAAACTAAAGGATATCCGCACACTTGCGTTGTGCCAGAACCCGCCTGACGTCGCGACCTGACCAATGGTGGTGACGGAGGAGTCCTGTCCTGTTTTATAAATTGTGATTTCCACCTGCGGCCGACCCGGCCATGGCACAATTGCACTCAGTTCGGCGTCCACGTCCGTCAGTTGCATCAAAGGTGCCCCGCGGAAACGGTGCAGTTTGGGGAAAGGGCGATCGCACGGGAAGGAAGGTTGGGTCGGCGGACTGGCCCGTATGGGCGACCTGTGCGATCCTTGTGTCCAAACGATAGATAGCAGGAAACGTTGCTGCTTGCTTCCGTACCGTTGAGTGAATCGCGGAGTTTAACCGACCTAGAAGAAAACCCCGCGACAGCGGGGTCAGGAAGGGGGGTGTTTTCTAGAGCAAGGCATGTTGCGCTGCAAAACTACTTTGACCTGTTTTGGAGAAATTGCATTAAATTATGACATGTAAGAATTGCCAATCGTGGTGCGAAGCCCACGGACAAAGGTCTTGATGTTGACCGCCTCGGAAGACGCCGATCCCCTTATAGCGGCGTTACGACGAGGCGCAGTCGGATACATCGTCAAGGGTATCGGATCACGCGGCCTTGCAGAGGCCATTCGAAGGGTTGCTGGAGGCTCGAAGTACATCTCGCCGAGCATGCGCGTCAAGTTCGAAAAAAGTCTTCTCGACAGACCGGCTTCGCTCACTCCCCGGGAAACCGAGGTGATGGAACTGGTCGCCGAAGGACTTACCAACAAGCATATCGCGCGCCGCCTGAACCTCCAGGAGAAAACGATCAAGCATCACATGACCGAAATACTTATTCAAGCTTGGCGCCGGCAATCGGACGGAAGCAGCAATCAGATGGCGCCAGCCTAAACGGAAACGAGTCACGAAGGTTCACGGGCTGATTACCAAGGATTCGAGGCCACCGACTGGGATTTCAATCCGTCTCCTCCAACGCATTAAGCATCCCGGAGCCGGAGAGTCATCAGGGAGGTTCTGACTGGAGTTGGGCATTTGCTAAAACGTCCCTGACGTCCTTTCAGCAAGGATCAGGAGAATCTAAGCCGGATCGCGCCGAGGGAAAGGCGGGCTTAAGTCCGGTTGGCGACGGTGGGCCTGCTGCTCGCTTTCAAGGCCATGGTTCGGCGTTCACGATCTTCCCTGTCGTCCTGCTCGAACCTTCGTAACCGAGCCTGCAGACCGCGACAAAGCCGTTTCGCTTGCCGCGACCAATCGGCTGGGAGAACGCCCAGGACCGGATGCTCGGCCGTTTTCCCAAGCAGTAGGCAGGCGAGTCCGACGCTAGGACAATGGTCCGTCGAAGCCCCGGCATGAAGTCCGACGTCTGGAACACTTCGTCGATCTTGGGGGTTGCCTCCTCAGCGGAACCATCCGCATCCAAGGAGAAAACAGATGAATATCAAGATCGTAGTGGTCACTGCTGGCATGCTGTTGGCATCGACCGCCGTCTTTGCGCAGTCGTCAACGGTGACGGGCGCTGCAGGCGGTGCTGCAACGGGTGCGATCGTCGGCGGCCCGGTCGGTGCTGCTGTCGGCGGAATCGTCGGCGGCGTGGCAGGTAGCGTCATCGATCCGCCGCCGCAGCAGGTGGTGACCTATGTTCAGCAGGCTCCGGCCCCGACCACGCGCGTCGTGGTGAAGGAGAAGGTCGTCGTCGGACAGCCCCTGCCGGAGACCGTGGTCGTCACGCCGGTTCCCGACGATCCGAAATATGCGTACGCGATCGTCAACGACCAGCGTGTGATCGTCGAACCTTCCTCCCGGAAGGTCATTCAGGTCATTCAGTGACCACGGTCGGCTGAAGCCGTCCCCCAACAACAACTAGGGCACGCATGCGACGCATGAGAATGCGGGGCGGCATCGCGTGCCCGAAACCTCGGAGATTGATCATGAAGAGCAAGCATCTCACCATGCTCGTAGCAGCGTCATGCCGCCGCCTTGAAGATTGCGCTTGCGGGGGATCGACGGCTCTCTTGGCGGGATGACAATTCGCGGCGGCGATCTTGCCGGTCGGGCTTTGCGTATCGCGGCATAGCTCGGCGCGGTCGAATTCAAGACGGAAACCGAATAAGGTTACGCTGTTACCCACACGGAGCCCAACATGTCCCGCACCATCATAAGAACAACCAATGCACCACCGCCGCCGCCAACATTCAGCCAAGCCGTCAAGGCCGCAGGCCTTGTCTTCGTATCGGGGACGAGCCCGATAGATCCTAGTACCGGCAAGATCAAGGGCGAGACCATCCAAGAGCAGACACACCAATGTCTGACTAATATCTCCGCCATCCTCAAAGAGTCCGGCAGTTCGCTGGACAAGGTCGTAAGCGCGACCGTCATCATGCTCGAGGAAGAAGATTTCGCCGGCATGAACGAGGAATGGCTGAACTGGTTTCCGATCGATCCGCCGGCACGCCAGGGCGCGAAGCTGCCTGTGCGCGTTCCCGGCATGAAAATTTCCGTTGCGGTGATCGCAGAGGCATGAAAGTCGATTTAAGACAGGGAATCGTTGACCCGCGAAACGCACGACGCGGCGGCGTGCTAACGTAGCATCAAACGGTCCGTCAGCACGTGACTCGGCGATTTCCCGGTTCGGACGCCGACCTCGTTCCTCAACAGGTTTTTCGAATGCCGGCGTTTTTTCGGATCCGCTAGATAGTCGTCTGCAGCCCGAGTTCGACCACTCTCCCTGACGGCAGCCCGAAATAATCTGTCGCATTGCTGGCATTTTCAGCAAGCGAGATGAACAGCCGGTCCTGCCAGAATGGCAGGCCGCCTTTCTTCGATGGCAGGATCGTTCGGCGGGACAGGAAGAACGACGTCGACATGATATCGAATTTCAGTCCGAGCTTGCGGGCGAGAACGAGCGCACGAGGGATGTTGGGCGTCTCCATGTAGCCGAACGTGATCACCAGCCGACTGAAGTGGCGATTGAAGCTTTCGAGAAAGATTTTCTCATCATCCGGCACGAACGGCGTGGTCGAAGTCACGACGCTGAGAATGACGTTCTGCTCATGGAGCACCTTGTAGTGCTTCAGACTGTGGAGGAGCGCGGTTGGCGCGCCTTCGATGTCGCTCGTCAGGAACATTGCCGTCCCAGGCACCGTCGGCGGCTTCTTCCGGGCCAGGTTGTCGATAATTGTCGTAAGCGCGATTTCGTCGGCCTTGGTGCGGGCGGCAAGCAGCCGACGCCCCGCCGTCCATGTCTGCATGACGAGAGCCATCGTCGTCGCCACCGCAACGGGAACCCATCCGCCATCTGCGAACTTCGCAATGTTGGCGGCTAGAAACCCGGCGTCGATCAGTGTCATCGGCACGATGACGGCAAGAGCCGTCGCCAGCTTCCAGCTCCAGATCCGCCGCATCACGATGAACAGGAGGATCGAAGTGATGAACATTTCGCCTGTCACGGCGATGCCATAGGCGGCGGAAAGGCCGCTCGAGTTTTGGAAGAAGAGCACCAGAGCAGCCACGAAGATGAACAGCAGGTTGTTCACCTGCGGCATGAAGATCTGTCCGGACTGAGTTTCGGAGGTGTGGAGGATTCGCAGGCGCGGAAGCAGGTTGAGGTGCATCGCCTGACGGACAAGGGAATAAGCGCCGGAGATCACGGCCTGGCTGGCGATGACCGTTGCCGCGGTGGCCAGACAGACCATAGGAATCCGCGCCCACTCCGGATGCATGCTGAAAAAAGGATGCTCAGCCATCTGCGGGTTCGCGAGCACGAACGCTCCTTGCCCGAAGTAGTTCAGAAGCAGACTGGGGAAGACGAGCAAAAACCACGCCGTGACAATCGGACGGCGTCCGAAATGTCCAAGGTCGACATAGAGGGCCTCGGCGCCGGTCACGGCAAGAAAGACGGCCCCAAGCACCGCGATAGCTGAGCCGATGTGGTTTGCAATATACCGGACTGCGTGGACCGGATTTACTGCTGCTAACACCGACGGGTCGTCAAATATGTGGATCGCCCCGCTGACGCCAAGGACGATAAACCACAGAGCCGTTACGGGACCGAACACCGACGCCACGCCGCTCGTCCCGAACCGCTGGACGAAAAACAGCATGGCGATGATCGTGAGAGTGATTGGCACGATCCACTTGGACAACGCCGGTGCGACCACCTCGATGCCCTCGACCGCAGACAGTACTGAGATCGCAGGCGTGATGATCGCGTCGCCGAGGAACAGCGAGCCGCCGATCACGCCCAGGACAAGCACCCATTTGGGGCGCCCGGTCAGACTCTCGCGGGCGAGAGTCATGAGGGACAGCGTGCCGCCTTCACCCCGGTTGTCTGCCTTCAAAACGAACGTTACGTACTTCAAGGTGACTACGATCGTGAGTGCCCAGACGATCAGGGACAGGATCCCAAGCACCTCTGCACGATGAGCTCCCGATCCGCCCGTGGCATGGAGAGCCTCCCTGAATGCATAGAGCGGGCTGGTCCCGATGTCGCCATAGACGACGCCCAATGCAGCGAGAACGAGCGATGGCAGTCCTCGCCGGTTCTGGTGTTCCAGTTCCGGATCTGCTGATCGCAGCTTGGCATCGGTCAAAGGGGCTGTCCTGTTCTAGGCGCGTGAATGCTGGAAGTTGCCACCAGCTTGGCCCGATGGCAACGCGAACGTATGCTCATCGGTTGCATCCACATTCCAAAACACTCGAAGACGCGAGGCCTACTTCCGTAGGCACGCGCGACGCCGCGAGTGGCTAGCCAGATTAGGTGCCTCGATAATGAACATCGGGATCGCGCATCTGAGATCGGCAGCCTCATCGGAACTGTCCGAGGCCTTTTAGAATTTACCATGATCGCTGCTTGCCAGCGCAAGGAGGCGTCGGCAGAGCCATGAGGACGACATGACAGAGAGAGATGCACTCCGCGACCAGATCTATCGGCTTGCCGCGGCGGCAGAGGCCGACCCAGACACGTCGAATTTGAAGTCCCTGGCCGTCCAGCTCTGGGCGAATTTCAACGAGTTCACGGTCGAGGACCTGGAAGATATTCTGAGGGACGAATGGAGAACGCGCGGCCTGCCTTTCAACGACAACGCGGAAATATAGTAATCGCGCAAGGCGACGAAGCTTTCGGTCTACAGGCCGCCGATCGCATGATGTCCGTTAAGGCTCCCTGCGGGATGAACCGCCAGCCGTCCCGGCGCCTCGATCAGACGCTCATATTCCTGCTCCGGCACACCGTAGCAGCCGGCAGCGATCTCGATCAGAATGCCGCGATCCAGGATGCGGACGTTGCCGCGCGTCGACTTGATCGCATGCATGCCTTCGAGAATGTGCAGTTCGTTGGTGACGCCCGCCCGCCTGATGCCCAGCATCAACGCCAGGAAATCATGCGTTAGCGGCAGATGATTTCCATCGATGCGGTCGTGGCAGCAGCAGTTGCCGCACCTTGGGGTGATCAAGGATCGGAAGAAAATCTTTGGTCGCCACCTGAAGCCCGTGGCCCGGCACCTGCATGAAGGTCTTGTTTGGCGTTTGGTTGACGCCGAGGACGACAGGGTAGCCGGCGATGCCCTCGCGTCCGATTTCAACGCTTTTGCCGTCGGCGCTCTCCGCAACCCTCGAGGCGAGACAGGCAGTTTGATAGGTTCGAGGAGCGGCGCGAGAAGCTCGAAGGCATCCTCCGGAAATCGCCGCAACAATCTGTTATTCACCTGCCTCTGCCGCAATTCTGTCATGGCATCGACCCCGAGAATGGTAGATGATATCCCTTTCGTTCGGGGGCTTCACGCTCTGTGCGGTTTGACACTGGAGCTTGTGAGCGCGTCCGCCGGGGCGCTAGCTCAACTGTACCACCGAGCGGAAGGGAACCGTCGCGACCAACGTGGCGTCTTCCGTCATGATCTCGAACACGTCTCCGTCGAGGGGATGGCCCATGCGGATCCATTCTGGAAGTTCCATAAATGCGCGTTACACCTCAACCGTTGATTCGTTGGGTAGGTGGTCGATGGTTCAGATCCGTTCAAGGAGGTCACTGGAGACACGCTGGGGTTTTCGGGCCGGAAAACTGAGCCAGCGTCGCATCTACTATTTAGCCAGTATGTCTCCGACGAAATCGGCAAACGCGCGCCTTGGCGCTCACCAGGCCCAGATGGGTAAACAGCCCAAAGATCAATCGTTGGAAGCGTCCAGTCCGGTAGCAGTCGCTGAACTGCGCCGCTTGCCAGTTCCGGTGCGAACATCCAGTCAGAGGTGACTGCTAGTCCCATGTCAGCAAGGACGCCGGCACGGATATGATCGTGCCTGAGAAATCCTCCAGGGCGACTCGCGACCCATGGAGCCGAGCGTCACGCTGCAGGCAACGGAGGCATGGCCTCCACCGTCTTATTATCTTGCGGAGCGAACGAAATGCGCGTTCGCGCGTTATGCCAGCTCGGTAGGGAATACTTTGAATGATGAACATCAGCATGTCGGATCAGATCGTAAGACTTGCTTTTGAACCATCCGTTCGCCGCGCAGTGCAAGACCTCCCTCAGCATCAGCCTATCCAGTCCGATGACCGATTCAATGCTCTCCTCGACCGCCTTGCTCAGTCTGAACGTGAGAGTCGTGCCGCAGCTTCCATCGCGTTGGATGTCTCCCCGTCACTTGTTGAGCGCTGAGTCCCCGGACGCGATAGCCAAGGAAGCAACGACGCGACATTTCCGATGCCTTTGTCCTAGCACTGCCCGTCCAGCCAAAGCTCGCTGTTCCGGCCACTTGAGGCTCAACGCCCGCGATCTATATGCTTTCACCTCTTATTCTCGCTGTGTAGGTAGACCATGTCCGAAGGATCAGACGAAGTAGAGACCATCGACGCCCCGCGCATTTCCACCGGCGTAGAGGGGCTTGATGTCATCCTCGACGGCGGTGTGGACGAAAACCGGCTCTACCTCTATGAGGGCCGCCCCGGCACTGGCAAAACAACGATAGCGCTGCAATTCCTCCTAGAAGGCGTCCGGCAAGGTGAGCGGGTGCTGTACATTACCCTGTCTGAGACGGAACGCGAACTGAAGCTCGTCGCCAAACGTCACGGCTGGTCGCTCGATGGCGTCACCCTCTTCGAGCTTGTTCCTCCGGAAACGACGCTCGATCCCGATCGCGAGCTGACGGTGTTTCATCCGGCGGAAATGGAGTTAAATGAGACGACGAAGCTTATCCTGGACCGCGTCTCCGAGCTCAATCCGAAGCGGGTCGTCATCGACAGTCTTTCCGAATTGCGCCTACTTGCCCACAGTCCTCTGCGCTACCGGCGGCAGGTGCTCGCGCTGAAGCACTATTTTACCAGCCGGCAGTGTACCGTCATTCTTCTCGACGATTTGTCATCTCAGCAAAATGACCTGCAGCTTCATTCCATTGCCCATGGGGTCGTCCTGCTGGAGCAGACCGCGATCGACTATGGCGCCGAACGTCGGCGCCTAAGGGTCGTAAAAATGCGCGGCATCAGGTTTCGCGGCGGTTATCATGATTTCATCATCGAGAAGGGAGGGCTGCATGTTTTCCCCCGACTGATTGCCGCAGACCACCATCAGGCGTTTGATGAGGAGTTCACCTCCAGCGGAATTGCTGAACTCGATCAGATGCTCGGTGGCGGGCTCGAGCGGGGCACGAATGCGCTATTTCTTGGAGCCGCCGGCGTTGGCAAGTCGTCGCTCGCGCTGACCTACGCTTTGGCTGCCGCCGACCGGGGCGAGTACGCAGTCATCTACGCTTTCGACGAAGGGCGAGGAACCCTGCAGGCACGCGCCAAAACCCTGGGTCTCGATTTGCAGAAACATTTGCAAAGCGGGATGATCCGCGTGCAGCAGATCGATCCGGCGGAACTCTCGCCAGGCGAGTTCACGGCTAACGTCCAGAGAAGCGTCGAGAGCGACGGTGCCCGTGTCATCGTCATCGACAGCTTGAACGGCTACATGAATGCGATGCCAGACGAGCGTTTCCTAATCCTGCAGATGCACGAACTGCTGACCTATCTCGGCCAGCGCGGTGTCGTGACGATCCTCGTTCTCGCTCAACATGGGCTCGTTGGCCCCCTCGAAGCCCCGCTCGACTTGAGCTACCTTAGCGATTCCGTCGTCATGCTGCGCTATTTCGAGGTGCAAGGCTCGGTGCGCCGGGCGATCTCGGTCGTCAAGAAACGAAGCGGCCGGCACGAGCACAGCGTGCGCGAGTTCAGCCTGTCCGATAAAGGCATAAAGCTTGGGCCGCCGACCACTGGTTTCGTCGGCGTGCTGGCGGGATCGCCTCATTTTACCGTGGCTCCAGTAGTAAATTCAGCTGACGGACATGATGGCATTAAGTAAATTCCACCCCGAGTCCGTCCTCGTCTTTGCTCCGGTAGGCAGGGATGCGGCCGCTTCCGTTGACCTGCTTATGCGCAACGGGATCGCTTCCAAAGCATGCGGCGATCTTTCTGCGTTTGTGACAGCACTGGAAGCCGGCGCCTCAGCAGCGTTTCTTGCAGAAGAAGCCCTCTTTGGAAAACATGCCAACTCGTTATTCGGATGGGTCGCGGACCAGCCTCCGTGGTCAGATCTTCCCTTCGTCCTGCTCACAAGCCGCCAGGAACAAGTGGGCATCAAAGCATGGCGACAGGACCTGATTGCCAGGTTGCGCAATGTGACTCTCCTTGAGCGCCCGGTGCAGGCTCTGACGCTTGTCGGCACGATCCAGGCGGCGCTTCGTGCAAGAACGCGACAGCTGGAACTTCGCGCGCTGCTGGAAGAGCAGGAGCGTTCTGAACAGGAGCTTGAGAAACTCGTCCTGGCACGGACGGAGGCGCTCGAAACGGCCAACGAGGCCCTGCGCGACGAGATGCGCGTCCGGGCAGAAGTCGAGGAGAAACTTCGTCAGGCCCAGAAGATCGAAGCGATCGGCCAGCTGACAGGGGGTGTCGCCCACGACTTCAACAACCTTTTGATGGTCATTTCCGGCGGTCTGGAGATGCTTGACCGCCAGACGGATCCGGCGAGGCGCAAGCGGTTGATGGATGGAATGCGGCAAGCCGCCGAGCGGGGCTCCGGCCTCACACGGCAGTTGCTGGCTTTTTCCCGGCGTCAGGAGCTCAAACCGCAAACCGTCGACCTGGCCCACCAGATCGGCGGCATGCGCGAGTTGCTCGACCGCAGCTTGAGAGGCGACGTCCATGTCGTCATCGATCTGTCGCCAGACCTGTGGGCGGTCGAGGTCGATGCGAGCGAACTGGAGCTCGTTGTTTTGAACCTCGCAGTCAACTCACGCGACGCGATGCCTAAGGGCGGCACGATCAAGATCACTGCCGAGAATGAGGTGGCGGAGGCTGAAGCCAACGGTCAACGAGACTTTGTCCGCCTCGTCATCGCCGACGACGGCTGCGGAATGACGCGTGAGGTGAAGGCGAGGGTATTCGAGCCTTTCTTCACGACGAAGGACATCGGCAAGGGATCGGGCCTCGGTCTCGCGCAGGTTCACGGGTTTGCTCAGCAGTCCGGTGGGAGGATCGAGATCGACAGTGAAGTCGGCAAGGGAACCACGATCTCCCTGCTGTTGCCACGCTCCCCGAACCACCCCGCCCCTGATCAGCACCATTTGGTCGACTTGCAGGTCGGGCGGCGGCGGGCAGAAGCTGCCGGCAACATCCTGCTGGTCGAAGATGACGACGAAGTCGCGGCGCTCGTCGCTGGGATGCTCGACGAGTTAGGGTTTGAGGTCGTGCGGGCAGCGACGGCCGCCGCGGCTCTCGGCGCCTTGGCCAACAACCGCGCTGTCGACCTGGTGTTCTCCGACATCATGATGCCAGGTGGCATGAACGGTGTGGAGCTGGCAAAAGAGATCCGCCTACGCCGCAAAGATCTGCCCATCCTGCTGACCAGCGGTTATTCGGAGGCAGCCAAACAAGCGGCGGAGAACCAGGGGATCAAGATCCTGCGCAAGCCCTATCAACTGGCGGAGCTCGCGGAAGCGCTCCGAAGAACCATGGCCGGTGGAGATGGGAATTGAGTCTGCGACCAACAACAACGGAAGCGGCTCGAGGGGATCGCTGCATCCAAGATCGAGCGTCTGTCCTTTCGCCAGTCATCGTTGAGGGGGTGTCGCGATGGCGAGCGATGCCGAGCGCGCGCCATCCTCGCCGCTTGCCGAGCGCTTGATTTCTCACGACATCCTTTCGATGCAAACAGAGGATTTCCAGTCGCACCGCGCCATCTCCACCACAACGACCAGGTCATAGAATGAACACTGCCTCCCGTTTCCCCGCCGAACGCCTCCAGCAGGTCCTCGACAGCGCCGTCGATACCGGGATCATCATGCTCGACGTCGAATCACCGCCTGGAGCAAGGGCGCTGAAGCTCTCCTCGGCTGGTCGCAGGACGAAATGCTGGGCAAAACTCTTTCCGCCGGAAGGAGGAGCTGCCGTGCTGCTCGAGGCGGAACTGGCCGACGCCAGGTCCAGGGGAAAGGGAAGCGGCGAGGGTTGGCGGTTGCAGAAGGGCGGTGGCCGCATTTGGGCCGTAGGCGAGACCACCCCAATCCTCGATGACGCCAAAGGGTTAGTTGGTTTCGTGAAAGTGCTGCGAGATCGCACCGAGCAGCGCGAGACCGAGATGGCGCTTCGGGAGCGGACTCGCGCGCTTGAGATCCTCAATCGAGCCGGAGCAAACCTCGCGCGCGAGGACGACCTGGAAAAAGTTGTCCAACTGGTGACGGATGCCGGTGTCGAGCTTACCGGAGTGCAGTTCGGCGCATTCTTCTACAACGTCATCAATCCATCGGGCGAGAGCTACATGCTCTACACGCTATCCGGTGTACCTCGCGAGGCATTCTCGAAGTTTCCCATGCCACGCAATACGGCTGTCTTTGCACCGACCTTTCTCGGAGAGGGGATTGTGCGTTCCGCCGATATCACCCAGGACAGCCGGTACGGCAAGAATGAGCCACGAAAAAGGGATGCCGGAAGGTCATCCTCCCGTACGGAGCTATCTGGCCGTGCCAGTCATCTCGCGAACGGGCGAGGTAATTGGTGGACTGTTCTTCGGGCATGCTGACATCGGCGTGTTCGATGAGGCATCGGAAAGCGGTCTCGCTGGCCTCGCCGGCGAAGCTGCGGTCGCCATCGACAACGCCCGCCTGTTCGATGCCGCCCAACGCGAGCTGCAGGAAAGACGCTGGGCGGAAGAGGCGCTCAAGGACTTGAACACCAATCTCGAGCATCTCGTCAAACAGAAGACCGAGGAACTCACACGGAACGCCGAAGCGCTGCGGCAGGCCCAGAAAATGGAGGCGGTCGGGCAGTTGACGGGTGGCGTCGCCCACGACTTCAACAACCTGCTGCAGATCATCGTCGGCAATCTCGACACCCTTATAAGGAACCTACCGGCGGAAGCGGGGCGGTTGCGGCGGGCAGCCTCACAGGCGATGAACGGCGCCAAACGGGCAGCGGCTCTGACGCTGCGACTGTTGGCCTTTGCCCGCCGCCAGCCGCTCGATCCAAACCGATCGACGCCAACAGCCTGATCCGCGGCATGTCGGAGCTCCTGCACCGGACACTTGGAGAAATTTTCCACATAGAAGTGGTGCTCGAGGCGGAGACCGATCCGAACGAACTGGAAAGCGCGCTTCTCAATCTTGCGATCAATGCGCGTGACGCGATGCCTGATGGCGGCAAGCTAACGATCGAAAGCTTCAATGCCCATCTGGACGAAGCCTATGCTTCATCGCATGCCGAGGTGATCCCCCCGGGCAGTATAGCGCCATCAGCGTCTCCGACACTGGGACGGGGATGGACGCCGAAACGCTGTCGCACGTGTTCGAATCATTCTTTACGACCAAGGATCAGGGCAAGGGCACCGGGCTTGGTCTCAGCCAGGTCTACGGATTCGTCAAGCAGTCGAAGGGCCATGTGAAGATCTACTCGGAAGTCGGCGAGGGAACGACGGTGAAAATTTACCTGCCGCGGCTCCACGCAGACGGAGCCGAAGAAAAGGTCGTAGAGGCACCTACTATCCCCGAGGCTGCACCCGGCGAAGTTATCCTTGTCGTCGAGGACGACCCGGACGTTCGCGCCTATTCGGTCGAGTCACTGCGCGAATTAGGCTACCATGTACTCGAAGCCAAGGACGGCCCAGCGGCCCTGCAGGCGCTGTCGAACCACGGCAAAGTCGATCTGATCTTTTTGGACGTCGTGTTGCCCGGCGGCATGAGCGGCGCCGACGTGGTTGCCAAAGCGCGTGAGACAGACCCGACGCTCAAGGCGTTGTTCACGACAGGCTATTCTCGCAACGCCATCGTCCATCATGGCCGGCTCGACAAGGGCGTGCATTTGCTGCCCAAGCCATTCTCCTTCGAGGACCTGGCGGTGCGGGTTAACGGCACAAGTCGCAACTGCGCGTTGAGGCTAATCCTCACGGCGACCTTGCCGGAACTGCTGGGCACCGGAAAGCCATGCAATTAGTTCGAGCAGGTCATCAGGCGTAGCAGGCTGAGAGCTCGTGGCCGCGCCGCGACGAGCTCCGTTTCTCTCCAAACAAAAAGCCCGCGCCGAAGCGCGGGCCCATCCAGGTAAAACATAGCCTTAGTGGCTGTTCTTATGGCTTTGCTGACCAGCCTTCACGTGCTGCTCATGCGAACCGCCTTGGGTGCCACGCGAATTGTCCTCGCGGCCTGCCGAACCGGATGACGCGGATTTCGCGCCTTGGTTCTTGTGGCTTTGCTGGCCGGCTTTGACGTGCTGTTCGTGGCTTCCACCTTGGTTGGCCATTTGACTTCTCCTTGGTTTGACTCTTTCGAGACCCTCATCGGCCTCGCGAAACTAACGACGCGCCCGCGCTGTTGTTCCATCGTTTCTTGGTCCTTTGTTATTATTGAGAATGATGATCGGATGGTCAAATAAGAAGCCGATGGAAGTGGCTAGCCGGCGAAGTCGAGGACGGGTATTTTCTGGTGGTGGAGCTATCGACCGGATGTGTGCCGTGGAGTTTTAACTGCGACCTGCCGGTTCCATCTCCATCGGATAGGGGTAGAGGACATTCGCGAGCTTGGCCAATCTCGAGAGAAAGCCGGTTCTAGATATCCCGCTGGATGACGATGATAGATCAATCCGGAGGTGACTGCCGCGAGCCCGAGATTTCTAAGCTTGTCCGGGAAGTTCCGGTCGTTTCGGATCTGGCGCCAGCGAGGAGACATGTCAGATCTCAGGATCTCTGTCGCCAAGGTGAATTTGGCGCGGTAGCTTGTAGCGGCTTGGGCGGAGAGCCGCCATTGGAGGTCGTCTGTTGCATGGCGTCTTAACGCATCAGCTGCGGAAAACGCCGCCCGCCATCTGTATACAGAGTGAATGTATTTTAACTAAAACTTAAACGTAAGTTAGAGTCTACCTATTAAACTACAGGATATCCGCCTCACGCTCGCGTCGTGCCACAACCTCGCAGGGCGGCCAATAAGGGCGCCGGCCTAAGTTAACGCGCACAATCATCCTAGAGGGTTGTCAGTCCCGACCGGATGCCACTACTGGCGGACCTGCACCACGGTGTGCCTGCGGCTGCCTTCATCGAGATCGAAGCCGTCCCATTCACCCGCTACGGCATCGCTGCGGAACACGGGTCGGAAGGTAGCGGAGGGTCGTCACGGAGGAGTAGTCGTCCAGCTTCCGCGTTATTGGAAATGACACGGCGCAGGCGGTGCCAGGCGAGGGAAGCCCTCTGCCGCTTCCCCTGTTCTCTCCCTCCTGATGCAGAGATGTTGACGAGGAATGGCCGATTGGCCGGCTCGTGCTTCCATCACGATCAGGATTTTCCCACCTTGAATTTCCAAACCTGTTTCGCCATTTGAGTGCGGTCTGCCTCGTAGCGCCCGAAGACGGCTATGACAGGCAGATGGAAAAAATCCTGCGAAACGCCGGTCGTCTTCAAGATGTGGCCAAGCCGATCCTGGAGATCAATTTGATGCACCCCTTGATCAAAGCGATTGCGAGCGTGGAGGGTGATGCCCCCTATCAGGAGGACGCCGCGTTCTTATTGCTTGACCAGGCGCGCATTCTGGATGACGATCGGCCAGCAGATCCCCGCCGATTTGCCGAGCGGCTTGCACGGGTCCTTCAGAGGTCGGTGAGTCGTAGCAACACGGAGAAGGTGGGGGTGGTCAGATCCATACTCCACCACATTCCTCCGAATGTTCCTGGCTCACCGCCCTCGGCGCCGGCGTTCACTCGTCTTAGTATGGCCTCGCGCGTTCTGGGCGTTTGCGTCTTGACCGTTTCGGCTGTCGCTATCGCAGAACCGCGGAGGATACCGACACTACCGATTTACTGTCCTTGCGATGGGAGCATTGGGCTAAATGGCCTGATGCGCGGGCTCCGTTACAACAATGACTACATGCGGCACGCGAGAACTCCAGACCCTGTCATTTACCTGGGACGGACCCGCCATCGTCTTCATTAATCCGAAACACGTTGTTGCTTTGTTAACACTCGACAACAGCACTCACATCCATGTTAGAAGCACGGGCACCGGGTTATTATCCGCTGAGAGAGACGATTGAGGAAGTCGTTAAGCTGCTAACGGGTCAGTAGTGCCGAGCGGCGGAACTTACATAGTTCACCCAAGTTTTATCGGCATGAGCAACACAGAGCAAAAAGCCACCAAAGGCATGGTCAAACTTGTGCTGACTATCGTCGTCGTCGCGGTAATCATAGCGGTGGCGTATTTGGCTTTCTTCACGCCGGGACAAGCCTAGGCTGAACTGGCGCAGTGCACCGACACTGCGAAAGCGGCCAGCAACAGCAGTAGCTCGCCCGGAAATGGCTTTGCCTCCGACTGGAGCAGGCGAGATGAGCGATAACTTCAGCGCAAAAGAGACCTTGGCCATATATGGCGAGTGCGCAACCACGATCACATTCGTCCGTGATGGCTTCCTTACAGAAGAAAAGACGTTTCCGACAATGCAAGAAGCAATCGATTATCTTAAGGCATTGGAGGCTACCCCGCTCGGGGTAGTTCTCCACATCCGCGTCCACGGTCGCAACATTCCATTCGACCGCGATAACGTAGCGAAGCTGATGCGGGAGCTTTTGTAGATGCCGGCCTTATTGCGGTAGGACAAGATCTGGGCGGCTGGGCTGGCAACTCGTTTCCCTGCTTTAGCTGTGTTGAAACTGAGTTTTGTTCTTCGTGCGGTCCTCCGCTCGGGAAGGACGCAAGGTGTCTTGTGCGACCTCTGACTTGCCGCGCCTCGGCCGAGCGCTATTTGGGAAAACACGGGCAGAAATCGGTCAACCTCGGCGTCTCCCTCATCCGAGGCGCGCACGTCTGGACGAACCGACCTCCGAAACACGCTAGTGCAATGTCACGCGTTCCGACTCGGGCGATGGAGATCCCCGTCCGCACCGGGGCAATCGATACCAGTTCATTGAGGACGATGAACGTGTTTCGTTGATCGCGCGGTTTTGCCGTCGCCACTGAAAGCTAGCCCGGAGGTCTCAGAAGCCACACGCCGGACAGCCCCGACGTCCATCACCAGGGAATGCTCGGTCTTCACCAGCGGTGTCGGAACTTTTCTGGCTTCGATGCGTTTGGCAGCCGGATCCGAAGGCCTAGCCTTTCGATGATCCCCTTTCCATGTACGCTCACTAGCCCCGCAGTTCAAACGCGGGGCTCTTTTTGAGAGTCTGGCTGGCGATGTCTGGCGCCCTTTCGCCGCCCGCCCGTGACCGTCGGGACGATGGTTTCTGCGAAAGTCAAAGTGGTACCGCTCACCTCCTGTCTGATAGCATTTACCGATTTCACGCCGGCCGAATAGCGTCCCAAACTCAATTTTTCATTCTTGATACCCCGACCCCTCTTGAACCGGTAACCGCCTGAATTAAATGATCTATGCTGGTAGCCCAATTGGGACCGGCAAAGTCCAGGAGACGCCGGATCGCTCTTGGCGTCTCCTTGTATCCATGTTGCTTCAAAGGAGGATATGGCTATGAGGACAGACCTCGATTTCTCTCCCCTGTTCCGGTCAAGCATCGGCTTTGACCGGATGTTAAGTGCGCTTCAAGCCGGGATCGACACCGTCGAGAACTGGCCGCCTTACGACATCATCAAGACGGGTGACGATGCATACCGCATCGAAATGGCGGTGGCGGGATTCTCCCAGGACGAACTGTCGATGACGCAGGAGCAGAACCTGCTCGTGGTCGCGGGCAGGAAGGCGGATAGCGATGACGACGTGCAGTATCTTCATCGCAGCGTCGCTCAGCGAAGCTTCCAGCGCCGCTTCGAACTTGCCGACCACGTCAAGGTCGAAAGCGCTGAACTCGTCGACGGACTGCTGATCATCGATCTGAAGCGCGAGATCCCCGAAGAAATGAAGCCGCGCCAGATCGAGATCGGAACTGGCCAGGCGCTTCCAAAGTTCGAGACCAAGCAGATCGAAGCTGAGACGCAAGCAGCTTAAGCCTCGAAAGGCACATCGGTGCCGGGCACGCCCGGCGCCGATGTGCGCGCTTCGCTGCCAACCCAAGAAAGGAGAAAAAACATGAGTGTTCGTGATCTCATTCCCTGGAGCGGGAACAACGGCCATAAGGCTCCCAGCCTGCGTGATGACGATCGTGATCCGTTCCTGTCCCTGCATCGCGAGGTGAACCGATTGTTCGACGACGCATTCCGCGGCTTCGGTTCCAACTTTCCGTCGTTGACTGGCCGCAGTGGCTTTGGGGGCGGATGGCCGAACGTCGAGGTCTCCGACAACGAAAAGGAAATGAAGGTGACGGCCGAGGTGCCTGGACTTGAGGAAAAGGACATCGAAGTCCTGCTCAATGACGGCGTGCTGACGCTGAAAGGTGAAAAGCACTCCGAGACCGAGGACAAGGATCGCCAGTTCTCCGAACGCTACTACGGCCGCTTCGAGCGTCGCATTCCGCTCGGTGCGGAAGTCAAGGAAGACAATATCGACGCCCGATTCAAAAACGGCGTGTTGACGGTGACCTTGCCGAAGAGCGAACAGGCGCAGTCGCAAGTCAAGCGGATCGCCATCAAGAGCTAACCAACCGATGAGCGACCGGCGGCCGGCTTTGCGGCGGCCGCCGGCATCCTTCGCCGATAGGGAGGGATATGATGATGGACGTTAACAGAGAGACCCACAACAGAGAGACGCAGAAACCAAACACGGCTGTTTCGGATACGTGGCCAGCAAATGACAACCAGCGGCAGCCTCTGTCATTCGGCCGCTCAGTATTTCCCGAGGGTGCTGTCGCCCGAATCTTCAAGCCATCGCGCTCGGTGATGACGTCAGGCACCCCGCGAACAAAAGGTTGGCAGCTCGTCTTCGAGCGCCGTAGCGCACCGTTCATCGAGCCTTTGATGGGCTATACGGGCTGTACCGACACGCTCCCACAGGTTGAGCTGGAATTTCCAACCCTTGAATCAGCAATCCGTTATGCGGAGCGGCAGGGACTGACCTACACGGTGCAGCGTCGGGTGAATAAGCCGGCGGCAAAGCAGAGAACCCGCCGGCGAACGTACCGACCTCATGCCTTCTCCGACTCGACATTGCTACGGCTCGGCCTCGCGGCACGTCAGGAGAGCTACGGACAGGCACCGGACGCCGGGTTGCAGACCCACGATGGTCCCGCAACATGGCCATCGCCTGCTGACGTTGTCTGCGATCGCACGCTGACGCTGCAAGCAAAGCGGACGATCCTGATGAACTGGGCCTGGACGGAGTACCTGATCGACCGGGCAATCAACGAGGGAATGTCTGAGAACGACCGGCCGTCGCGCCTTCACGAGGTCGAGCAGGCACTGCTTGACCTCGAGCGCAACGTCGAGAGGCGAGATCTTCAGCCGACGATCAACCGAGATGCCGCGTGAGGTGGAGCCATGAACCCATCTATCGTCTTCGATTGCGAGAAGATCCTGCCCAACAGGTTCGCGCTGACTATGGCTGCGGCCGCACGAAGCCGCGCCCTTTATCGAGGGGCGGAGCCGAGGCTGGACCCTTCCGATGCCTGCGTCAGCGAACTCGCGCTGCGGGAGATTGCAAGAGGCTCGTTCTCCAGCAGCGAGCTCGCACCCTTTCTGGGCGGACCGGCAGGAACAAAGCGACTTCACTCCGCCGATCCGGCCACTCACCTTCGCGGCAACGGCGAACAATCGCCGCTGCAGCACCCGTCTCCACGCCACCGGAGGCGGTTCAATGATGATGCAAACAAGTAAGGAGAAACGACAATGATGAAATCTCAGTCTTCGAAGGACCGTGCAGCATTCGATATCATCAATATCGTTGCTGGGCTGGCTCTTTTCCTGTCACCCTGGGTCCTTGGCTTCGCAACCGAGGCCTATGCTCCGTGGAATGCCTGGATCGTCGGCCTTGCCATTGCCGTGATCGCCGCCGCCGCGCTCTTCGCATTCTACGAGGCGGAAGAATGGATCAACCTGGTGCTCGGCGTCTGGGCGGTAGTGGCGCCATGGGTTCTGGGTTTCTCGGCGGTGGGCGCTGCGATGTGGGCACATCTGATTGCCGGCATCGTGGTCGCGGTTTTGGCCGCCGGCAGCATCTGGTTTACCCACAACCACCCGCTGTCGGCCACCTGAGGCAAAAGCGAGCGGGCCCGGAACTCCGGGCCCGCTCCTTTGTTTGCATTGCGGCTGGGCGGCATTGACCTCCCGTCAAATCCAAGGAGCAAACCATGTTCGATATCCTCCAGGGATTTCATAGGATTGCCGCGTCGGTCGTGATCGCCTTTGCAGCAATCCTGCTTACGACAGCGCCGGTCACCTCGCAGACCCCGGAATCTGGCACCGCTTCGGCCTCACTTCCATCTCTGGCGCCGATGCTTGAACAAGTCACGCCGGCCGTCGTCAACATCGCGGTCGTCTCCCGCGCACCGTCGCGAGACAATCCTCTCTTCAGCGATCCCACCTTCCGCCGGTACTTCAGTCTGCCGCAACAGCAACGACGATCGAGGATGAGCGCAGGATCCGGCGTCATCGTCGACGCCGCAAAAGGCTATGTTCTCACCAATCATCACGTCGTCGATGGCGGCAGTGAGATTTCAATAACGCTGAAGGATGGACGAGAGCTTTCGGCCAAATTGATCGGCAGCGACAAGGAAACGGACATCGCTCTGTTGCGGGTCAATGCTGCAAATCTTACCGCTATCCAGATCGGGGATTCCTATGCGCTTAAGGTTGGCGACTATGTCGTGGCGATTGGCAATCCGTTCGGACTTGGCCAGACTGTTACGTCAGGCATCGTCAGCGCGCTGGGGCGAAGCGGCCTGAATATCGAAGGTTACGAGGACTTCATTCAGACAGATGCCTCAATCAACCCCGGAAACTCAGGTGGTGCCCTGGTGACGCTCGACGGCAAATTGGTCGGCATCAATACCGCAATTCTAAGCCCCGCCGGCGCCAACGTCGGTATCGGCTTTGCTGTGCCGAGCAGTATGGCGGCGACGGTCATGAACCAGTTGATCGCGCACGGCAAGGTGGAGCGCGGTGAGCTCGGCATCGGCATTCAGGATCTGACGCCGGAGTTGGCGGAGGCTCTCGGACTCGGTGACCTCCGCGGCGCATTGATCGCCAACGTCCAGTCGGGCTCGCCGGCTGAACAGGCCGGACTGAAGACCGGAGACGTGGTCACCGCAACCGACGGACGCCCGATCGGTGGTGCGACTGATCTCAGGAACCGCATTGGCCTCATGCCTGCCGGGAGCAAGGTGAGCCTCACAGTGAAGCGCGGCGACGAGGAGAAGGTGATCACGGCTACCATTGCCATGGACGATCGGTCATCCGCAGCTCTCTCCGGCACGCCGCTCGAGGGCGCTATGATGAGGAATGCTTCTGGCGAAGAGGCGCAGCAAGCCGGAGGTCACGGTGTGGTGATCGAAAAGGTGGCTTCCGGCAGCGCGGCTGCCGGTGCTGGCCTTCAAGCAGGTGACATGATCGTCGCGCTCAATAGAGTTCCGGTCGCTTCCGTCACCGAGTTGCAGCGCAGGATTGCCGAAAAACCCGCCGTATTGGCGCTTGAACTGATCCGTGAGGGCGCGCGACTCCTTCTGGTAATCCGGTAGGAGGACCGTCAGGCGCTCCCTCATGCGGGGCGAGCGCCCTCTGTGCGTTCATTGACTGTATCCTTATGCCATGCAGGTCATCACTCGTTATCTTTCTGCATGGGATCGGTGCATCCGGCGCGCAGCCTATGCCGCTCGCCTCCTGGCACGCGAGCCTGCCGATCACCCGCTTCGCAGCACCGGACGCTCCCTTCTCAGATCGCTATGGCCATCAGTGGTTCAGCACGGATGGAAACCCGCTCGATCGATCCCGGATCCGAGCAGCTCGCGAAGCACTCGACGGACTGATGGACGACGCCAGGATCGCATCATCGGCCTCTCGCAGGGCGCGATTGTCGCGCTGGATGCGGTAGCGTCCAGACGATAGAGGACCGGCGCGCTGGTTTCCTTCGCCGGACTTCTGCCGCCTCAGCGGATATCCTCCGCGAGTAGGGAAACTCGGGTACTTCTGGTGCATGGGCAACATGACACGACGATCCCTGCGGCCGCCCTCGACGCTTGCGCTGCCAGCTCGGAGCGGCTGGCATCAAGGTGGATCTGCATATAGAACCAGTAGTCGGTCACATGATATCCTTTTCAGGGCGGAGAAGACGCTCGCGTTTCTGAAGCAGACGATCGCGTAGTTCGGTTGCCTACTTCCGCCGGACCGGGACCGTGCTGCGGCAACCTGCCGCGGCATACATTCATGGAAGCTACTCGGAATGCTTTGATTCCGCCGAGCCGGAAGGCTCCGCCTCGAAAGAGTTGCATTCCGCACCCGGCCAGGTCGTACCCTGCTGCTGTGCGGCCATCAGGTGTCGCGGCTTTCTCTCCCCTTATTGTTGTTGCGTGTCCGGTTGCGCACAGACGTCGACGGAACGGGAACTGGCGCGAAACAGGAAGGTTCGTTTAGCTGGCATCATACGCAGAAGGAGGCCCGTCAATGGAGACGGTTATCAAAGCTGACCCGCACATCAGATGGGGAGTTCCCGTGTTCGTTCGCATAGGCAATGGCTTCCTTGAGCGTATCGACGGACCTAAGGCCGCACTGGAAGCCTTGACTCATCGTTGGCCATCGCAATCTCAACCGCAGTTCGCGGCTGCGAAGTGCAGATGCGCAGACGCCATCATGCACCACGGAAACGCTGAACTCGCTCGCAGGACGTTCATAGATGCTGCGCTCGCAGCCAAGGTGCTATCATGAGCGTTCGTCCGATAGATACCGTTCAATCGGCGATGATCCCGGGATCGCTGGTGTTGGATCGCGGCCGGGGAAGACCACTATGGCGACAGTCTCTCGGGGCCGGCAATAGTTGGCTGGGCTCTCTAACCATAGACCGGCAAGCACTCATCGAATTGACGTCGCACGTAAGCATTGCAGCTGAAGCGACACCTCGCCGTCTTCCGAAAATAGCCTCTACCATCCTCCCACGTTTCGGGTTGGTCAACCGCCGCGTTTAGGGTCGTAACGACACGGCTGATATGACTGCGATCGACCCCAGCATGCCGGCCATTCTTGACGAAAGATCACCTCCCTTAGCTTCCAAGGAAACATTGGAATCCCCGGAGATCGCTCCGAGAGACTCGGAGGGAACCGAGCTTTCGAGCCTTGAGGATGCACGGCTCGACGCCAGGGAGGATGCATCGATGGCCTTTCCACGAGCGTCTTCTTCGTTCCGCGGCTGATCTTCTCTGCACGACGAAAGCCTGGCTTGCCGGGCTGGCTTCGATGGAATGCGATTGTCAGCCGCGTCACTGGGTCGCGGCGTTCGGATCAGGCAGCGGCACCGGCGAATCGGCGAGCGTGCGCAGGTAGAGAATGACGTTGGCGCGGTCCTGATCCTTCGCCAGACCGGCAAAGCCCATGGCGGTACCGGGAACATCCTTTTTGGGCGCCAGCAGGAACTTGTTGAGGTTTTCGAAGGTCCACTTCTCGCTGCTGCCCTTGGAGAAATCCTTCATGGGAGCGGAATAGGCGAAGCCTGCATGCGAGGCGATCGGGCGATCTACGACACCAAAGAGGTTGGGACCGACCTTGTTCGGTCCCCCTTTGGTGCCGTCATGACAGGCCTGACACTTCTTGAAGACCGTTTCACCGGCCTTGGCATCCGCAGAAGCGAGCAATTGCGCGATCGGAACGGCAACGGCAGGCGCAGCCTCGCCGCCAGCGGCGGGCGCCTCTTCGGCAACGATCGCGAAACCTTCCTTTTCCGGTGCTTCGGAATGGAAGATCCCTTCGGACGCGATGGAGACCGACATCAGAACGAAAATCGTTCCGAGCAGCGCCCCGACGGCCGTATTGACGTATGAATTCATCCGCAATGCTCCCCTTGCAGCCGGCAGACCATAAACCGGACGATCTTCAAATCGCGCGGAAGCGTCAAAAAGAGCCCCGCTTTGCTTGCGGGGCGAGTGAGCGTACATGAAAGGGATCGACGAAGGCTAAAAAACCCTAGATCCGACCCTCGAACGCATCGAAGTCGGAAGAGTTCCCCGATCCCCCGAAAAACACTAAAACGAGGCGTGGATATATCGTTTTCACCTGGCGAACGAATCAACAGCCTGCTAATCAGCTGTGACTAATGATGGCTCGGGGCGAAGAGGATTTTCTTGCATTCACGAAGGTCAATCGCGGAACGCACTATCGCGCGGGCGCGGGAGCGCGGCATGCCAATTGACGACGACGTGGAGTACATGACCCTGGTTGAGCTCTGGATCGAAGGCGAGATCGATGTCCAGGGCATGCGTCACCGCTATAACGAGCTCGTTGCCCGCCGGTCCGCGGATCGAAGAGCGCGAAAATCCTCCTTCCCAAAGCTTTAAGCCGGTTCCGGTGTTATGCTTCATGTTCCCGCCCTGGGTCTACCCCTTCAGGAGCTGGGCGCTGCCATCCGCTACGGGACTCGATTAAGCGACCGCGTCCGCGAAATTGCAATCCTCTGCGTTGCCGCCGAAACCGACAGCGCCTTTGAACGATATGCCCACGAGCGGGTTGGGCGCGCTGTTGGGCTCGGTGAAACCGAGCTGAATGACCTGGCCGCAAGCCGCTTTTCGGCACCAAGTTCCTCGCCGGCGAGCTGCCGATGTCTGATGAGGAAGTCGCTGACAAAAGGCATAGGCCGCTGTTTCGACTGGAAAGGGCAAGTATTTCACCGGACGGACGGTTATTACTGGATCACCGGCCGCGTCGACGACGTGCTGAACGTCTCCGGCCACCGGGTCGGCACGGCGGAGGTGTAATCCGCTCTCGTCTCGCACAATCTGGTCTCGGAAGCCGCGGTCGTCGGATCCGATCAAGGGCCAGGGTATTTATTGCTACGTGACGCTGATGGCCGGTCACGAGGGATCGGATATGCTTCGCCAGGATCTGGTGAAGCATATGCGTTGCCGAAATTGACCCGATCGCCGCACCAGACAAGATCCAGTTTGCGCCCCGGCCTGCCGAAGACCCGCTCCGGCAAGATCCTGCGCCGCATCCTGCGCAAGATTGCCGAAGACGACTTCGGTGCTCTCGGCGACACTTCGACGCTTGCCGATCCGGCAGTCGTCGACGATCTGATCGCCAACCGGCAGAACAAGACAGGTGGCGGCGCGTAACACAGGCGATGGAGCGATGTCGACCGGCTCAATTACATCGCATCGAAGTTCCATAAATACCCTTTACGCCACCGACCAATAGCGGGGTCAATGATTCTGGCAGGGCGAGAGCTTCGAGGCCGGCGTCCGACTTGTTGCTATGGGGTTCACGTTGCAAACCAGGCAGATCGCATAATGGATTGACGGGAACTCACGATCTACTCGTGGTGATCAGGTGCAAGGCAGAATTGCCCCTTGTAACCGCTGCTGCTGACAGCTTGCGATCGAAGGTTGCCAGCTGGCCCCCACGCGCCTTGGCGAGCGCGAGCAGGTAGGTGTCAGTTACCTGCCCCGATGTTAGAATTTTCGCGGGAGCGATATCACCTGACCCGACAAGGCTCACATCGTCCGGCCAAAAACTGTGACCGGGGAGCGACCGCAATTTGCGGACAATTTCCATCACGAGTGACGGTGAACCGGGAGAGTTGGGATATTTAGGGTTGCCGACAATCCGGATGACACCATTTTCGGTAATGGGGCAGGTAGCCCACGCGCTCTGACCTATCGCCGCGAACCATTCGTGCGCATCATCATGGGCTACATGGCCCGGATCGATTAAGGCAATCAGCACATTGACGTCGAGCAGGAAAGTCACGGCAGTTCGTCACGCATGGCGTTCACGATTTCGAGCGTCACTGGCGGCGTATCCGGCCGTGTTGACAAGAGAGGAATGCCATTGCGCTCGCCGCTGCTCGGCGGTCGGCGCAGAGAACGTCTCGCCAGCTCGGAAATGACCTCGCCGACGCTCCGGTGCTGCTGGGTTGCCATCGCTTTTGCGGCGGTCAGCACATCGTCGTCGATTGCCAAGGTCGTTCTCATCTTCGTCTCATCGCGCATCAATCATCACGCATCATATAAAGCAAGTGGTCGGTCTTCTCAAGGTGGGTACCGAAAGAACGCACCACTACGCCAATCTGTTCACCTGCGAAACGGTTGCGATCAGGTTCTCAAATGCGCGCAAACCACGGGTCTCCGGTTCGAACCTGCTCAAGCCGCCCAACCGCCCGTAGCCGGAACCGTCTCCTTCAGATTCTTCCGGTGTAGGATGAAGAGCCCCGCAACTGAAATGATTGCGGCGCAGATGATGATCCGTGCACCGGGAATATCGTTGAAGAAGAGGTAGCCGAGGACGATCGCCCAGAGCAGCACCGTACATTGCAGCAAGTGGCGAGGCCGTTGACTTCGGGCATCGCCTTGTCTTTCGTCGTCTGGTAGAGAGGCAGCATCACGTGGCCTTGGGCTTTTGCTGAAGGCATATCCTCCTCGTCACGGAAGGCGAAGGTTGAGAACGAACGGAGTTTCAACTGTGGTACGGCGCTATTGTGGACTTCCCATCGTTAAAGGCGCTCGCGATCTTCGAGGCATCCGCCCGCCATTCGAGCCTCACCGTGGCGGCAAATGAGCTCGACATCACGCCGGTGGCCGTCAGCCGGCAGGTCAAGGCGATAGAGGACGAACTCGGAGTCCAGCTATTCATTCGCAAGGGACAGAAGTGACGTTAACGACCCATGGGGAGGAGCTATACAATGTGCTGGCAAGCGCCTTTTCCCGGACCTCTGACGTCGTCAAATCGATAAAGCGCGGGGATAGGGCGCGCAACGTGACATTCGCTTGCAGCGACGTCTTCGCCACCATGTGGCTGATCCCGCGAATGCCCGACTTCTGGCGCAGCCATCAGGAGGTAATGGTAGACCATCTCATTTCGACGACGTGAAGAACTTTCGCCGGGCCGAAGTGGAGTTGAGGGTGCGGTATGGCCTTGGCGCCTGGATCGACGAGACGGCAGAATTCGTGTTCGATGACTGCGCCTATCCCGTGTGCAGTCCGAATTTCGCTGAACAAAATCGGCAAGCGACGAGAACCGAACTCGGCGAACTGCCGCTACTGAATGCTGACTGGCTCGGCCCCGACTGGGTGGGCTGGGAAGAGGCACTTCTTCGAGCCTGTGCTCCTCATCGCGGCCAGGTCGGCCGCAGATTTGGAAAGTTCAATGTGGCGCTGCAAGCGGCAATGGCCGATCAAGGCCTGGTGATAGGTTGGCATCGCTCGTCGGCCACCGGGATCGAGATAGGGCGGCAAAGATCGTCGGGCTGTCGAAGTTCGGCCAGCACATGAAATCGATGGCGCCGTCCTTGGCGACGAGCGCCAGAGTTGCGAGATCGCCGAGCACCCCATGATCGGCAATAGAGCGAGGGATCCCGCCATCTTCAGCCGAAACGCGACTTGAGGCACCAGCTTCCGCCTGCATATTCATAGGATACTCCGTCCTTGGGATTTCGGACACGTAGGGGCAGTCGGCAAGACGCCGCAGCGTTTCCGATCCCGGCATTCCTGTGTGCCTTGCCGCTCGAGCCTCAAGGTCGATGGGCTATTAGTCCTCACGCATCCTACAAGCTGTTCGCTATTCGCAAGTTCTGCTTAGCCAAATGGTCGTGGGGATTTATCTCGCCGGCAAGCAATTCCGCGTGGGCACGCAGTCTCTCCGATATGAACTCCGTGAAGAGGCGAACACGCTTGGTCTTGCGCGCCTCACCCTGTGTCAGCACCCATAGGGTTCCATGGGGGCCGAGACGTGTGCCTGGAACCCTGACGAACAGCGGCTCAGCGTCTCCCACGAAGCTGGGGAGCGCCGATATCCCCAGTCCCAGGCGCATCGCCTCGAGGTGGGCTGCATCTTCCAGGACACGGAACGGGGCGCCGGTGACTTCGACAACATCGCCGCGAGCCCACTCCGGCACGCCTTCGATGTTCTTCGAGATCCACGCCGTCCCGGATGTCGCAAAGGCGCTTCCGACCTGGGATGGCAAGACCATCGTCGATGTGACCAATGCCTACGGTGTGCCTCCAGAGGAACTGGGCGGACAACCGTCTTCAAAATTCAACGCGCAGGCCTTCACTGGTGCAAGTTTAGTCAAGGGCTTCAACCATCTGGGCGCAGCCTCCCTTGCCCAGGATCCCGCTGTGAAGGGCGGCAGGAGAGCCGTGTTTCTGGCAAGCGACGATGACGCTGCCGCGGCGGCGATTTCCACGCTTGCGGAAAATCTCGGCTTCGCTCCGATCAAGCCTGGCGGGCTTTCGGAAGGCGGGTTGCTCGTGCAGGCGCGTGGAAACACATGGGGCCAGCTGATTTTCAAGGACCTGATCAAGTTCGATTGATCAATCGGGATCGCAGATGAAATGCGGTCCCGCCTCGAGCCCAACGACAGACAGTGAAGGAGAGATACGATGAGCGTCGAAAAGAATGTCCAGATTGTGAAGGATTTCTTCACAGCGATAGGCAGCTACAAAGAGCACGATCTGCTGGCGCTGGTCGCAGACGATATTGAGTGGATCATTCCCGGTCGGAACTGGCCCTTGGCCGGCACACACCGCGGGCATGCGGAATTGGCGGCCGTGCTGAAGAAGGCATCCGAAGAAGTGGAAATGGCCTATCCGAAGCCACCGGAATTCGTGGCCCAGGGTGACCGGGTCATGGTGATCGGCGTCGCTACGGGAAAAATCTACGCAACGGACAAGCCGTACAACGACGATTGGGTCTTCGACATGACCGTGCGAGATGGCAAAATTACGAAGATCCGTGAGTACATCGGCACTGGCGCGAGCCTCCGAGACTGATGGCCCCGTTACGTGAGCACCACAAGCCGTCGCGAGACGCTTCATCGAATATCACTCCGACGTCGCGCATCGTTCGGCGAAGTTCTGAAACGGGCTCGGGTGCATTGCTGCAATGTTCGAAAATGCCAATACGACGAACGCGGGCTGGCTGGTCGCCGGCATTGCCACCGGAACCTGGGCGGAACTGTTCGGCTATCATTCCGTTTTCGGCCTCTGCGCTGCTCTGAGCTTTTTCGGCGGCACGCTGCTGGTCTCAGGTTCGTTCCTGGGTGCCGAAACGAAATCATCTCGAGCGTGGTGAGGCGTGGCCGACAAGGTATCGCTGGCGAACTACTATTCGGGGGGGGCATGAGCGCGCCCGATGAAGGCAATATGTGCTCGACCAAAGCCGTCGGATTTCCTCCGCAATCCAGTGCCGCAGCGCGGAATGGCAGCGGTCTCTACCTGTCAATCGGCATGAAAATTCACCCCTTATCGGCATCCAAATTTGTGGGCCGGAACACAATCGATAGACGCGCGAATGAGCCGAAAGATATGCCCAGGCTCAGAATATACAAAAAAGGACGCGTTCAGTTCATCCACGTTAAGGTTGCGAAGCCAGGCTCACCCCTTTCAACCAACGTCCCAATTTCGACCCACATTCGAGAGCGCGAGCTAAATGGATCCATTAGAAACACGTGGCCCGTTTCGGTTCCACCTCATCAAAACGGCCAAGGACCGGAAACCTCTCCTGCCGACGGCGCTACACGGGACCTGTCCTGCCGTTCAGTAGTCCGCGCGTTGGAAACGCTGACTGCTGTCGAGGTGGCTCGCTTCCACGGTCAACACCTCCTGATGTCTGATCGACTCCCGAAGCCGCGCCTCCCGCTCTGCCCGTTCATCGCGACCCCGAGCATGGAGGCGAAGCTTTCAAGGAACGCAACGTCCGATTTGTCGAACTGGCCCTCGCCGGGTGTGTCCACTTTGGAGGACGTCGTAACGCCGCTCCTCGCAGCGGATAATCACGTCGTTTAAAGTGCGCTTGATACCATGTTCCACGTGTAGCGCCGGCGTTCGAAATCTCTCCTCGTTCGAGAGATCACCGCCTTCTCCGTGTGAAAAGCATAACCCGCCGGGCTTTCCATATCGTCGCCAACCCTCGCATGTCCAACCACGCTGGGCTCCCAACCGACGCCTGCGGCTCAACGACAAGCCCGCCGATCGAGCCGGTAGCCATCGCTGCGACGAAAGCGGATATTATAGGCAGGAACATGGGCAATAATGAACATATGTCTCTCTTGCAGCGACCGCGAAAGCGTTCAGTTCCCGCGCATCGGCCTGGAGACGAATCCGGCCGAGCGAAGGTGAGCCTATTGCTATCATCGCCCCGGTCACGAGGTCGACACCACTTTGATGTCGCCCCGGCGGTCGATGACCTTGACGACAACCTGCCGCCCCGACCGGCGCAGCGCGACATCAACCGTGCAGTTCGAAAGCCGCAGGTTCCGCAGCGTGACATCATCAACGAACGACGGCAGGGTGGGCTCGTCAAAGCTGATCTGCCGACCGTTCGGATCAAACTCCAGACCTAGGCATGACTGCAGCAGCAGGAGAGGGGCTGCCGCGGCCCAGGCCTGCGGAGCACAGGCGACAGGGTAGAAGGTCGGACCCTGCGCCCGTTGGCGCGACATGCCGCAAAACAGCTCGGGAAGCCGGCGCAGGTCGATGTAGGTCGACGCTGCAAACAGACCCTCGAAGATCCGCGCTGCTTCAGCGCGATATCCATAACGTGCAAGACCGCTGGCGATCATCGCGTTGTCATGCGGCCAGATCGAGCCGTTGTGATAGCTCATCGGATTGTAACGCGCCTCGGTCGAGGGGATCGTGCGAATACCCCAGCCGCAGAAGGATGAGGCACCCATCAAGGTGTGGGCGACCTGCGCAGCCCTTTCGGGATAGGCGATGCCGGTAAACAATGCATGGCCGGCATTCGAGGAACGGACCCGGCAGGGGCGCTTGTCCCCGTCGAGCGCCAGTGCGTAGGTGCCAATTTCCTCATCAAAGAAACTGATGTCGAAGGCACGGCGGAGCCCTTCCGCCCTTGCCAGGAATTTTGCCGCCCGTTCCGGCCGCTCGAGCCGTCGAAAAATCTCAGCGGCAGCGTTCCAGGCACCATAGACATAGGCCTGGACCTCAGCAATCGCGATTGGACCTTTGGCAAGGGTCCCATCGCCATGGAAGACGGAGTCGTGGCTGTCTTTCCAGGCCTGGTTGATCAGCCCTTCTTCGCTCAGTCGCCCATACTCGACGAAACCGTCGCCGTCGCGATCGCCGTGCTCGTCGATCCAGGTCAGCGCCGCCTCGATATTCGGCAGGACCGTATTGATAGTGGTAAGGTCGCCGGTGCGCTTGAGGTATTCGCCGGCCAGCATCACAAACAGGGGCGTCGAATCGATGCTGCCGTAGTAGCGCCGGAAGGGAACCTCGCCAAGTTCTGCCATTTCGCCGTAGCGCACCTCGTGCAGGATCTTGCCGGGCTCGGCATCCGCGGCCGGATTGAACTCCGTCGCCTGGTTGGCAGCCAGATGTCCAAGCACGCCGCGGGCAATCTGCGCATCGAGCCAAAGCGTTTCCAGCGCGGTAATCAGCGCATCACGGCCGAAGACCGTGCTGAACCAGGGAATGCCGGCATAGGGATAAGGTCCTTCTGGCGTATCCGTCATCAGCATGTGGAGGTCGGACACACCGCGTCGCGCCACCTCGTTGAATATCTCGTTGGACGTTACGATCGACGCCGCACGCGAGGCGGACGAGCGCAGTGCGCGGCGGGCGTCGCGAAATGCGAAGAAAAAGGAAAGGTGGTTCGGTGCCCGGGCTTCGGCTTCGTCGCAGCCGATCTCGACAAATAGCGATCGGGTCTCGTGCGGGGCCAGGTGAAGATCATAAACGGCAAGATCGCCTGCCAACCTATCGGGAGTAGGATCAAAGGATAAACGCGTCGACCGCTTTCGATCGTCGAGCCCGAAATACGAAAGGAGGATGCTGTCCGCCTCGATCACTGCTGGAAGAGAGCGTCCTTTCTTTGCCCTGACGGTTCCCCGAACCTCGAAAAGGTCGGCGAAATCGGCTGCAAATGCGATCTCGATGCGGACCTGCTGGGGCCGTTCGTCGTAGTTCTTGACGGTCAGCCGCTCGTAACAGCGCCTATCCCAGAGGAAGCGTGTCCTGCGCAGGTGGACAAGGTCATGCGCGAGCGCAAGCTTGCCCTTTTTATCGAAGAGATCGGGATTGGTGAGGTCACAGGTCAGCGCCGCGTTGTCGTCGCGGAGCGTCGACGACAGCAGCATCGGCCGCGTGCTGTTGATCGTCAAAGAGAGGTGTGAGAGATACCGCGTATCTCGGTGAAACAGGCCTTCGGGGCTGCCGGGCCCAGAAAGCGCGTCGCCATTATGGTCGAAGACAGCGAAGGTGTCGCCGTGCTTCAAGGTGCGCGGCCGCCGCTCCTGCAGCGATGCGGTGGCCGGAATGAAAAACTGGCCCGTAGGCGACAACTGCGTTGACGTTGCCGGCATCCCGTTGCTGTCTGTCAGCGCGCTCGACATGGCTTCTCCTTACGAGACGACGTTAAGGTCGGGAGCCGTCCCATTGGACCGGCGCATGCGAGCGGTCTCGGTGCGCACTCCCGGCAGACGTCGGTATATATCAAGGTAGTCGGACGCCATGCGGCTTGCGGAAAAGCGTCTCCCGAACGTTTCGCGCACCCTGTGACGATCCATGCGCAGAGCCCATTCGACGTTTTCCACCGCTTCCGTGACTGTATCGACGATGATGCCGGAGAGCCCGGGGTCGATCAGTTCAGGCACCGAGCCGCGGTTGAAGGCGATAACGGGTGTCCCGCACGCCATGGCTTCGATCATCACCAGCCCGAAAGGCTCGGGCCAGTCGATCGGAAAGAGCAGGGCACCTGCATTGCCGAGAAATTCCGCCTTCTGATGTTCGTTGATCTCTCCGATGAACTCGACGTTGGGATGGCTCTTGACCATCGGTTCGATCACCGTGTCCCAGTAGGCCTGGTCGGCATTGTCGACCTTGGCGGCCATCCTTAGCGGCATCCCGGCTTTCGCCGCGATCTGGATCGCTCGATCGGGACGCTTCTCCGGCGAGATGCGGCCAAGGAAAGCGAGATAATTGCCTTTCGACTTGGCGGTGAAGGGCAGGCCATCAGTGGCAAGCCCGTGATAGACTGTTCCGGCCCAATTGACCGGCGGCATGGGATGGCGCTGGTCGTTGGAGATCGACACCAGCGGAATATCGGGGAACGCCTTGTAGAAGGGCCTGAGGTCTGGCAGATCCAGCCGCCCGTGCAGCGTCGTGACGGTAAGATCGGCAAAATCCCGGATCAGCGGGAAATGCAACAGATCGATGTGGAAGTGTAAGACGTCGAATTCATGCGCCCGGCGGCGGACCTCCTCCAGCATGACGACATGATGCGGCAGGTGGTCCTTGACGGCCGGATTAAGCCGCAGGGCGACGTCAGAGCAGGGCACCAGCCTGGCATCGGTGACGGAATCGCCGCTGGCAAAGAGGGTGACATCGTGACCCCGCCGAACCAGCTCGTCGGTCAGGTATGAAACAATGCGCTCGGTGCCGCCGTACAGCTTGGGCGGGACACTTTCAGCGAGCGGCGCGATCTGGGCGATCTTCATCGGCAAAACCTCCGCAATTGAGCAAAGAGTCGACGGTAAAAATCAGATCCGCATCCTTGCTAAGGCATGCGGCAGATTAAGCCGTTTCTACATCTCGAATGGCTGTCGCAGGCGGTCTCCTCTCCGGAAGCTACACAGGCTGAAGCCGCCCATCCGGCGTGGTTGTGGTCTGCGGCGCTGGCTTCGGTGGATGTTGGCGGCAACGGGTAAACCTTGCTCTCCAGCGCGCGTATCGCCCTCGTCCAGATGTTTCAGCGCTTGGATGATCTCGTCATAAGAGACGGCCTTATCCGTGCCGGGGTAAAGTCGTAGGGCGGGTGCGGATTCGATCGCGAATATATCGGATGCCCACGAAGCGAGAATGGCCCGCTTCTCTTGCTTGCCAATGCCCTCGGCCGCAAGCACGTCCCGCGGGTGATTGAAATGTTTGGCCGGATGCAGGAGATGGGCAGCACTGATGGCCGCGGTGGCTTGCTTTGGAAGAGTATTCTCGATGTCCTTTCTCATAGGTTGGCTCCATTGATGTTGCTCGACGGAACGGCTGGTACGGATATGAAATGTAAGGGAAGGCCCGCTGTGGCGGCCTGCGCGGGCCTTCCCGCAGGCCTTAGAAGTCCATGCCGGCCCCAGCGGGCAGGGCGGGGGCGGCATCCTTCTTCGGCTTTTCGGCGATCATCGCCTCAGTTGTGACCAACAGACCCGCGACCGAGGCCGCATCCTGAAGCGCGGTGCGCACCACCTTCGCAGGGTCGATCACGCCCTGCGCGTATAGATCGCCATATTCGCCGGTCTGGGCGTTCCAGCCGAAGGACAACTCCGACTTTTCGCGCAGCTTGCCGACGACGATCGAACCTTCGGCGCCAGCATTTTCGGCGATCTGACGCACCGGCGCCTCGATCGCCCGACGGACGATGTCGATCCCGACGCGCTGATCGTCGTTGGCCGTCGGAAGACCGTCGAGCGCCTTGACCGCACGCAGCAGGGCGACACCGCCACCGGGCAGAATACCTTCTTCGACGGCAGCACGTGTCGCATGCAGCGCATCGTCGACACGGTCCTTCTTCTCCTTGACCTCGACCTCGGTCGAGCCTCCGACGCGGATGACGGCAACGCCGCCGGCGAGTTTGGCGAGGCGCTCCTGCAGCTTCTCACGGTCGTAGTCGGAGGTGGTTTCCTCGATCTGAGCGCGGATCTGGGCGACCCGTCCATCGATCTCCGCCTTGGAGCCGACGCCATCGATGATGGTGGTGTTTTCCTTCTCGATCGAGACCGTCTTGGCGCGGCCAAGCATGTTGAGTGTCACGTTCTCCAGCTTGATGCCGACGTCTTCGGAGATCACGGTACCGCCCGTGAGGATGGCAATGTCTTCCAACATGGCCTTGCGGCGGTCGCCGAAGCCTGGGGCCTTGACGGCGGCGATCTTCAGACCGCCGCGAAGCTTGTTGACGACGAGGGTCGCAAGGGCTTCGCCTTCCACGTCCTCGGCAATGATCAGCAGAGGCTTGCCGGACTTCACCACGGCTTCCAGGACTGGAAGCATCGCCTGCAGATTGGAGAGCTTCTTCTCGTGAATGAGGATGTAGGGCTCTTCGAGCTCGACCCGCATCTTGTCCTGGTTGGTGACGAAGTACGGGCTGAGATAACCACGGTCGAACTGCATGCCTTCGACCACTTCCAGCTCTGTCTCTGCGGTCTTGGCTTCCTCGACGGTGATCACCCCTTCGTTGCCGACCTTTTCCATCGCTTCGGCGAGATACCTGCCGATTTCCTCGTCGCCATTGGCCGAAATGGTGCCCACTTGGGCGATTTCCGAATTGCTGGTGATCTTGCGGGCGTTCGCCTTCAGTTCCTTGACAACGGCGTCTACGGCAATGTCGATGCCACGCTTCAGGTCCATCGGGTTCATGCCTGAGGCGACAGCCTTTGCACCTTCCTTGACAATGGCCTGGGCAAGGACGGTCGCCGTCGTGGTGCCATCGCCAGCGAGGTCATTGGTCTTCGACGCCACCTCGCGCAGCATCTGGGCGCCCATATTCTCGAACTTGTCTTCCAGCTCGATTTCCTTGGCGACGGATACTCCGTCCTTGGTAATCCGGGGCGCTCCGAACGATTTGTCGATTACGACGTTGCGTCCCTTCGGGCCGAGCGTAACCTTCACGGCGTTTGCCAGAACGTCGACCCCACGCAACATGCGTTCACGGGCATCGGTATTGAATTTGACTTCTTTCGCAGCCATTGTTCACTCCTTCAATAGGCAGCTTTTTGACTGATGAGCGGCGTGTTACGCGGCCTGCTTCTGTTCGGCCTGGGCTTCGATGATGCCCATCACGTCGCTTTCCTTCATGATCAGCAGGTCTTCGCCGTTGATCTTGATCTCAGTGCCTGACCACTTCCCAAACAGGATGCGATCGCCGACCTTGACATCGAGCGCCTGGATCTGACCGGCTTCATTGCGAGCGCCAGAGCCTATGGCGATAACTTCGCCTTCCTGCGGCTTTTCCTTGGCGGTGTCAGGAATGATGATCCCGCCCTTGGTCTTCTCCTCAGAGTCGACGCGGCGGACGAGAATGCGATCATGCAGCGGTCTGAACGACATGTTTTCCTCCATGGACAAACAAGATGACGTTGACCCCGCGCCGAACCAGATCACCGGTCCAGCCGGGTGCGAAGCCTCTTCGAGCGTTTCGCGCGAAAGATTTATTTTCTAGATTTTCCGATTTCAAGAGGGTGCTGCAGAAAAATTAGCAATCTCGCACGTCGGCTGCTAACGTGCTGGAAAGGAACAATAAGGCATGGGTTTCCGTTTGAAAAACAGTTGATGACCGGGCGCACTCGCGGCATCCGTCCAACGTTACGAAAAGGAGATGAAGCATGCAGTTTTCGTCGGATCTTGAGCGGCAACTTAATGGTTATGGCCTCACTACAGCGCATATCCTGTATCACATCCCCGATTTTGAAACCGTCCTGCAAGCGTACGTCTGGCAGGACTACGATCTGGCGCCGAATTTCCCGGAGATGCAGAAGTTCCTCGATTATTGGCAGGCCAATCTCGACGGGCCTCTGCACTCGGTACGCTATACCCATCAGCGTCTCATCGGCCCGAACGAATGGCGGCGCGTCGACGGCGAGTTCAAGCTGCACTGAATCTTGAATCCGGATTTTTCTCTTCCCAATTCTCCGAGCGATCGAGGCTCCACGAGCTCGGTCGCTATCGAAGGTCTGTTTAGAGTGAGATGATATGGAAGAGCAGATCAGGAATATCGGAGACCTCAGCATCGAGGAACGGGAAGAGGTCTTGTCGATGTCGCTACGGCCCTCGAGGGCACGGCACGTGAGGCCTTTGCTGAAGGTAACCCGCACTTTGCAGCGCTTTGGGCCAATATGGCGCAAGCAATCCGCGTCAACGCCAATGAGCTGGCTCGTGACGATTTGACAAACACCGAACGTATCTTGCGGCAAGCAGCTGCCATGATTGGCGAGATCTGCATCCCAGGAACTGGCGCTGGTCCTCGTGAGTTTGCGGCTGAAGCCAACCTTCCTGGATCCACAGTTCGAGCTCGGTTACTTCGATCTTGAGGCGATGACGGGATTCACGATCGTCCCCCAGCCAGTTAGCGTTTTCACACGGTCGGGGCCATTTTTCTCGCACGGCGGCGAGCCGTTGGGCCGACGGTGCCGTGGAACCGAGACGGCTGTCAAATCTTTTGCCATTGCTTTGATCGAGATAAGGCAGATGAACACGAAGATAAAACCCGAACGCGCCGAAATCCTCCGTCTTCGCGCCCGCATTGTCGCCGTCGAGCGCGCAACCCTCGCAGCACTCGAACTCGTCCTCCTCCTTAAACCAAAAGAGCTCGAAGCTTTCCTCGAAAGCCGAAGGAAAGAATTATCGCAGAACTATTTGGACGAGACGTTCGCGACGGATTTGGTAGATCCGGCTGAACGAGACTTCGTCGCTGAAGAGGTGGAAAGATTGATGCGTGCGCTTCAATCGGAAATGGATTTCAAGGGTGGAGTTTCAACTCCGGAAAGCGGATGATCAACGCCACGGGCCTATAAGCCGCTCGTACTCTGCTTCCGATACACCGTAGCAACCGTTAGACCGTTTGGCCAAGCCAGCACGGTCAATGATCTCGATTGTGCCCCGGCTGGCCTTGATGAGCCGCTCTCCTTCAAGAATGTGGGTTGCATCAGTGACGCTGGGCCGTCTCACGCCCAGCATCAGCGACAGAAAGTCGTGGGTGAGGGAAAGGGGTGACCCCAGACGATCTGCCGACATCAATATCCAGCGGGCGAGCCGTTCTTCAACGTTGTAGCGGGCATTGGCGTAAGCGGTCTGACCGACTTGCAGCTGGAAGACGTGAACATAGCGCAGGAGAAGCTTTCGCAGGGATTCGCTCTCGTCGATCGCTCTCAAAAGGGGTGCGACCGCTATGCGTCTAGCTGGACCGCCAACCTGCATGAATGTCTTGTGTGGCGTTTGCATGGCGCCAAGGATGACCGGCACGCCGATAAGCCCTTCGTAGCCCTGCGCACCGATCTCGGCCGAGCCGTAAACCTCGTCAGGCATTACCGTCGAACCCAAGCCGCCGTCCAGAAAGTATACGTGGGTCAGCGGTCGCTGGCTCTCTATGCACACATCGCCCCTGTTGAGGGCGACGGGCTCGAGGTGATCCCAAAGCAAATCCCCATCCGCTTGCGATAAGGCGCGGAGCAATAGGTTCGATCGGCCAGCGGGCAATGTAGACAGTTGGTTCATGGTAAAATCGTCGAAATAGCTTTTGGCAGAACGCATGACAGCCATCAAGAGTTCAGTATAAGATTGAAAATGGTCTTCAGTTTTCAGAGGCGACACGTAGCTGTCGGAGGCGTTCGTTCTTCTCCTCGCGTCGTCTGCGTTCCTCTTCAGCGGCTTCGGCCGCGGCCTTGTTTGTTCGCTCGAATGCTTCCGCGCGTTCCTGCACGGTCAGAGTGCGTCTGTCCTGCTTACCATTGGAATGTTCCTTGAGGGTTTTCCGATATATGGGTGGATTGCCAAGCCGCTTCAACACCTTGAGCGAAGTGTCTGGTAGCGTACCGCCCTTGAGCGGGCGCTTGCGAAGGGTGCGATCGGCACCCATCTATGTCGGGCCACCCCATAATCGTGAAGCTCCGCAGATGTCCGCCGGCGTCCGCCTCGATGCTCGCGCGTCGGGGTGAGAGGGCGGCTCCCCTTCTTCCGGTGAGCCCCCTCGGTCCATTTCAGCAAGCTACGGAAAATCATGGCCGCTTACGATCACCTCGTCATTTTTCTGCACGGCATCGGGGCGTCTGGCGCTCAGCTCATGCCATTGGCATCATCCTGGCGAGCACAGCTTTATCCTGTGTGCAAAAAGAGATGAATGAACCGGCGTTCCACTTAGTTCATGACGCGCTTGCCTCGCAACCCTACTCGGTCGACATTCGCGTCAACCACTCTCCGGCCTCCGCCGCAAACGTCGCCGGGATGGTTCGGGCGCTCCCCATCGGGTCGAGCGTCCTTTTTTAACCGCTTCCTGGTGACACGCTCTCATCGCCCTTGTCGGGCAATGCTCCGGCGCCGGGCGTCTTGCTTTCGTCCTGCAGGTGCTCCTTGTCATGAGGACCTGCAGCGGGTTGATCCTGACCGTCGACTGGTTTCTTGCGTGTCTCCTCGATTGCCTGCTCGGCTTTGGTGTCCTGGACAGAGCCGTTCGGCGGCACTTTGAGGATGCCATCGTTGGAACGGCAGTCTCTCAGAGCAGCCCATTTCCCGACGGCGATGGTCAGGGATGCGGCGTCGTTCGGTGTCCCCGGTGCGAACGACCTTCCAGACCTGCGGAACGAAGCTGCAGACGGAACAGACGGAGGTAATATCCGACAATGAGCGCTATATCCATAATTTCGATCTCCTGACTCCGCCATTCACGGCCGTCGGGAACTATCGCCGCTGATCGGTGTTCCAAAACGCTCCCTCCGCCTCAGGGCGGTTACCGATAATGGATGATGGAATGGATCTAACAAAAAGAGACTGCATCATCGTCGGAGGTGGGCCTGCCGGACTGACGGCGGCGATCTACCTGACGCGCTATCACCTGTCTGTGACTGTTTTTGATGACGGAACCAGCCGGGCAGCCAACATCCCGGTGTCCCATAACCATGCCGGCTTCCCCAGCGGCATCAATGGTGCGGACCTGCTCCGCCGGATGCGCGCTCAAGCCGTCATGTACGGCGCGGAAATCGACGATAAACGTGTGACGGCACTGCGCAAGGCAGAAAAGGATTTCGTCGTCTCTTTCGCCGACGGCTCCTTATCGGCCCGAACGGTTCTCGTCGCCACAGGTGTTGTGAACCGCATGCCGTCGATGCCAAAAGACAAGCACGACGAGGCAGTGAAACGAGGGCTCATCCGCTACTGTCCGGTTTGCGACGGCTTCGAAGTCACGGACAAACGCGTGGCGATCATCGGGCAAGGCTCCCAAGCGTTCAAGGAAGCGGTATTTCTCAGAAGTTATAGCCGTGACATTACTTTGGTGTCACCCTCCGGCGAGCATGAACTCAAGGCGAGCGACGAGACGCGGCTGCAGCAGCTGGGCATATTGGTGAAGGGTGGCCCTTTCGAAATCGATGTCGAACAAGGCGCGATCGCGATCCGTACAAGCAGGGGCACGCATCGGTTCGACTCCATCTACCCCGCGTTAGGATCGGACGTCAGATCGGAGCTCGCCTTAGGGGTGGGTGCAACGGTTTCGGGGGAAGGATGTATTTGCGTCGACGGTCACCAACGCACAAACGTCCGGGGCCTGTATGCCGCTGGAGACGTGGTGATTGGACTGGATCAAATTAGCCACGCGATGGGCCAGGCTGGTGTCGCGGCCACGACGATCCGGAATGATCTTAGCGATTTGTCAGCATTGATCCGCTGAGCCCAGCGGGCCCGATGCGTATAATTAATTGCTGAGCGACGTTGCATGAGTGTCAAGGAAGTCGCACCTCAGCCATATTAGCGACGAAGGCTGGCCGACGCGTTCCGAGAACGCGGCGGATGGACGTCAATAGGTGCTCCTGACCCGATTCGCGTGGGGTGACAAGTTCTGGCCAGACGCAAAAAAGGGCGCTCGTCGAGCGCCATTTTCCATTCTGGTTGGGATCGGGCTGCCTTGTTCCCCTTAACATTCGCGGACGCTTCGGCGAGCTGCGTCAGTTTCTGGTCGGTCACTTCTTCCTCGGCAAGGTTGGCTTGCAAGAGCGGTACGGCGTCTTTAAGCCCCAGCTGCTTCGCCCATGCGAACAGCGTGCCGTCGCGGGCGATCTCGTAGTGTTCTACACCCTGTGCAGACGAAATGAGACCAGCGTCGAGGGCCACGGTGCCGTTGTATTCCTCCATGATCTCCTGGACTTCGGCGATAACACCCTGGATGGCTTCGCAGGTCTTGCCACTCAAACCTGCCCCGTCTTAACTAAGGCGGGGCTTTTCTTGGCGTTTCGCCGATCGGCTTCGACATTCCAGGAGGTTGGATGAGCGACACCGATAAGCCGGCGTTCCGCATCGATGGCCGATATCACTGTCAATGATGAGACGCGGACGATGGCGCGTTTACCTGCAGCGAGTGAAGGCTATCAAACTTCATGATCAGCAGCGTGACCAGTTCCTCGCGCGTCCTATGTCCTTCATTATAGAGGTCGACGGCCGCGCTGCAAAGCAGCTGCATTGATTGTTCCGTCGGCGCAGCGTGATTGTGCCGGTACCAAGTCTGGACGGCATCGGAAAGCACGTTTACGTCGTCCATCTGAAGTGAGAGATTGAAGTCCGCCATCTCATGCTCCTTGAGCGTCGCAACAACTCGCCCGGACCGCGATAGGAAAACTGGTACTGCATTAACCTCCCAAGGACAACCATCAGTACGGTTGCGAACGGTTGCCGGGAGCCTCCGCCAAGTCAGCGGCGATCCGCTTCTCCAACGATTTGTACGGAACCGCGCAGGAACCGGTATCGCACGCGCCCGGTTAGAAAGGCGGATCGCGGGAGGGGAAGCCATGTTTCCTTGCACAACGCCCTTTGCACTCTCCGCGATCCACCCTCCCAGGGGATGGCCGCGCGGAGGCAAGGTTGTTTGGTGTTTCCTCTCATCCAATGCCTTCGGGCTCTGCGCGGCCTCCTGATTTAAATCTGCCGACGAAGGAACAAGAGTGGCCGCCGAGAGTAAGGCCGATGGGCCACGCATCCGTTTCCTTTTACGCGGCCTACTCCTCCAAACTTCCCCAACTCGCCCCGCCTTTTACGCGGGGCTTTTTTCTGAGTCTCATGCGGCTAGGTTTGAATGTGGTCGATCGACAGCCCGGGTGGAACAACTTTGCTATCGAGAGGTTCGGTGGGATTCTCGTTGGTGGAGCAAACCATGCCGAAGTATTTTTTCCACATCCGCCGGAACGATGTCTTCGAGGAAGATTTAGAAGGCATCGACTTGGCTTCGCCTGAACAAGCACGGGAGGAAGCGGTCGCGGCCGCTCGCGAAATCGTGGCGGAGGGGATCCGCAGGGGCGATCCGGCAGACGGAGCGACTTTCGAGATCATGACCGAAGAAGGCTCGCTGGTCGCAACCGTTCCTTTCCGGTCGGCTGTCGGCCTGGAATAGCGCCCTCGCGCAAACGGTTTCAATTGTCAAAACCGCACAGAGCCTGAAGCCTTCGAACGAAAGGAGTAGGTTCTCGTTTTACCATTCGACGGATGGTGCGATGTTATGACAGAATTGCTGCAGAGGCGAGTGAATAACAGATTGTTGCGGCGGTTTCCGGAGGATGCCTTCGAGCTTCTGGCGCCGTTCCTCGAACCCGTCGATCTTCCTGTCAAACGCCCACTCATGCTGCCGCGCAAACCGATCGAGCATGTCTGCTTTATCGAAAGCGGCCTCGCCTCGATGGTCGCCGAAAGCGCCGAGGGCAGAAGCCTCGAAGTCCGCCACATCGGCCGCGAAGGGATTGCCGGATACCCCGTTATCCTCGGCGTGGATCGGACGCCCAATAAGACCTTCATGCAAGTGTCAGGCCACGGGCTTCAGGTCGCTAAGGAGGATTTTCTTCCGACGCTTGAGAACGCGGATGTGCGGCAACTGCTGCTGCGCTATGTCCACACCTGCGAGCTGCAGCTTGCCCACACGGCGCTGGCTGCGGCGAAATTCAACATGCATCAGCGCCTAGCGCGCTGGCTGCTCATGTGTCACGACCGCATCGAGGGCAATGATCTGCCGCTTACGCATGATTTCCTGGCATTGATGCTGGGTGTCAGGCGAGCCGGCGTCACCGATGAGCTGCACATCCTTGAAGGCATGCACGCCATCAAATCGACACGCGGCAACGTCCGCATCCTGGATCGCGACATGCTGATCGAAATCGCCGGCGGCTGCTATGGTGTGCCGGAGCAGGAATACGAGCGGCTGATTGAGAACTCGCCGCAGCCGTCGGCTCTGCCCGTCCAACTAAACGGCAATCGCCATCATCATACGCTTTGAGCAGCCGCCCCAGGGCCCAAAGCTTGCACCGACCCGCACCGCGCGTAATATAATCCCACGTCGTCCCCGCGCGCGCCATCTCCCAAAACTGACCCAACAGTGAGGGTTCCTTTTTGAGCACTCCCACTAAGGGCATCCCAGGGGTATCGCTAAGGAACCGAGCGTCGGCGGCATAAAGGATCGCACCGACATTCATTGTTCGGCCCTCAGATCGTATCGGTTCGGCATGCGCAAGCATTCCGTCTGGCAACTTCCGCGAACTGGGCACAGGCTTAATAGCCCGGTCCCGGAGAACCTCACCATATGCATGCAACCAGTCTGCGAGTTTGCGATGAAACCAAATCGCAGCAATATATGGCGTCTCATGCGTGCTCCGTGATTAATGAGCGATCGGCAAAGTAACGCGATGGCGTGGTCCCAAGCGCCTTCCTGAACATGACGATGAAGGCTGTCGTGGATTCATACCCCAAGTCTCCTGCTACCCGCTGGACTGTCGCACCGCCGGCAAGTTCCCGCAGCGCGATGACCAGATGTAGCTGACGCCGCCAACGGCCGAAGCTCAATCCTGTCTCTTGGACCATAAGCCTCTTCAACGATCGCTCGCTCACCGCGACATGCTCAGCCCATTCGCCAAGGGTTCGGCGGTCGCTCGGGTCTGCCAAAAGAGCCGCGGCGATCAGGGCGATCTTTGGATGGTCAGATACGGGCAGCTCCAGCCTCTCCCGCGGCATCAGCGCGAGCTCATCGAGCATGACCCGCACGAGGCGATCGACATGAGCGTCGCGGGCGTGATTTTCCGATAGGTCCGCTACCCGGTGTATCATCTCCCGAAGCATCGGCGATACCGAAAGCGTGCAGCATACAGCCGGAAGCATGGCCGCGCCGGGCTCGACAAACAGGTACGTTAGACGAGCATTGGACGTGACCTGATTGCTGTGAGGAACGCCACCTGGTATCCAAACTCCGCAGTCGGGCGGAACGATCCAGACCCCACTTTCCGCTCTGCAGGTCACCGCGCCATGGAGCGCCAGGATCAGTTGACCCTGCGGGTGCTGGTGCTGCACCCCCTCGGCTTCATAGTCGGCGAAGTCCATCCTGATCGCCATCGCAGGCCCATGCAAGAGGCTTAGATCTATCGCGGCACTGCAGGGTGGCTTATTCGAAGGTTGGCCCGATTTCGAGATCATATGGCATTATCTCCACTTTTGCTCGCGGGGCAATCCTTTAGGCTCCTGGTTTAGCAACTCTCAGGAGATCACCCATGCGTATAGCCGTGGTTGGCGCGACCGGCAGGATCGGTGCCAAACTTACCGAGAACCTCTTGGCCAAAGGCCATTCAGTCAAAGCTCTTTCAAGAGGAGGGCCGGCCCTCGATGACCTTGTCGCGAAAGGAGCGGAATCGTTCCTTGGCAGCTTCGATACGGGTGCTGGTGAACTTAACGCGTTCTTCGAAGACGCTGACGCTGCGTTCCTCATGGTCAAAACCATCTGGGGCTCGGAGGACCTCCATGGGCACTACCCTACGGTAGCGCTTCGGTTTTTCGACGCCCTTCGAGATTCCCCTGTGAAATTGGCCGTGAGCCTGACCGGAATGGGATCCGAGGTCAGCGGAAACACCGGCCATTTTCAGGGCTTTCATATCCTGGATCAGATCCTCAACCGACTACGCGACATCAAAGTGGTGCACCTGCAGGGTGGCTGGTTCATGCAGGACCTTGCCGGGTGGACCGACTCCATCGCGCAGCACGATAGGATCGGCTGGTCGCTTGACCCAAACGTGAAAACTCCTTGGATTGCCATTCAGGACATCGCGGATCTCGCGGCGAAAGAGTTCGACACGCCGACTGACCAGCACCGATCCGTAAAGCAACTGGGCATCGATTACACGATGACCGAGATCGCCGCGATTATCAGCCGGGCACTCGCTAGAGAGGTGGACTATCGCTTCATCGATAGGAGCGATCGCGAGGTCGAGGCGGTATTCCGGGAGAGGTTCGGAGCTCTCGGACGGTGGGTCTACGATAACGACACCTTGGCTGCTCTTAACGATGGGCGTGTAAAGTTTCACAATGATCGTCCTGCACTGCGCACCACAATGGAAGAATTCGTCAAAGACACACTCCGGCCGCTGATCGAGAAGGCGCGGACGGATGGCGTCAAACCAGAGACCTTCCTAACGTGGAGCTCACATCGCTAGAGCTTTCGGAGATTCCGCAGCGAGCGGGCAGTGGTGGCTGAGCCAATGACAACGATCAACTTCTCGGCGCGTTTGAGAGCCTGATCGTTGATGAATTGGCGACCGATGAAGCGGCTGGAATCTGCCGATGAAGGTCAGGCATTCTCGGTGAGCCGCCGCCCACTTTGGACGTGATTGCGCAGTTTCCATCTACACCGCCGAAGGTTTCTTCCGGATCAACGGCTTCGCTAATAGTAAACACGTCGGCGGTTAGACCCCGTTCAAGGCGGCTGCCATGGACCAGGGCCCAGGTCGTTCCAATCATCGGTGGCAGTAAGGATCTGCATCCAGGCCGCCGCATCCGGCGTCGCGGCCAGCTATACGTTTTGAGGCACGTCCACAGCCTTATCACGGGACGATGTTTTAATCGTCTGACCGATCCTGAGCAGAAAGGCGGCGACATATGGCAGCGAGGCGGGCACCCACATCAACAACCCGGCCAACTGCTGATCTTCGAGGGGCGTGAGACTGTAAAGGTCGGTGGTCAAAAAATGCGGGCTGAACAGAGGGTGTGGAGTGAGCGTCAGAAATGCCCCAAGCATCGTCATCTGCAATATCGTGCCACCGCAGATGGCGAGCGCACTGCCTGAGGCGCGTCGCGGGTAGAGGATTTCACGCCAAAGCCACAGGGCCGACAGAAGGAGAGGGATTTCCATTGCCCAATAGGCAAAATTGCTGGAGAGAGCCCAGGCGTAGGGAAGAGGCAGATGCCAGAGCCAGACCATCACTGTGTGTACGACGAATGCGGCCATGGATGGAAAGCGATCAAGCGTAACAGATGATCCAAAGAAAAAGCGCCAACCGAGCGGCGCAGCAAGCGATACCAAGACAATATGATGGAAGGCCCGTGCCGAGAAGAGGGCGGAGCTGAAGGCACATAGGGGCGAGACAAAGGCGAGGACACAAAGACCCATGAACAGGGCCCACTGACCCACCCGGTCTTCCGCCATAGCTCGGCGCCATGTCCACAGCGCCACTAGAGCGATTGCCGACAGCAGGATTGGGTCGAAGTTCCAGTCCGCCATCAGGGCCTCAGGTGCTGGAGCGTTACCGCAGTAGGGTTCGAGCTGGAAGGTCATGATAAAGCCATCACCGGACAATTGACGAGGAACCAACGCTCGGCCGAATTGTTCCAGGCTTGCCAGTTGCGTCGAGCTGGGAGCTACTATGTGTGACCATGTCAAATCGAAAGAAACCTGCGAAGGCCGCGACTTTACCGGACAAGCTGTTCACTGGCCCGTTCCGGCAACAATATGGCGCTCTCTGTTTTCGGCGGACTGAAGGCGCCGCGATCGAGATACTGGTCATCACTTCGCGCGACAGCGGCAGATGGATCATTCCGAAGGGGTGGCCGATGAAGCGAAAGAAACCATACGAGGCTGCTGCGATCGAAGCCTGGGAAGAGGCAGGCATTCGCGGTGCCGTTCATAAGAAACCCGTCGGCCGTTACACCTATCTCAAGGAACTGGATGACGGAGACGTCGCGCCATGCGTCGTTGAAGTGTTTCAGATCGAGGTCCACGAGCTGAATGCGGACTTCAAGGAACAAGGACAGCGTACGCGTGAATGGGTCAGTCCGGATGAGGCTGCGAGGCGTGTGCGGGAAGTGGAACTGAAGTCAATGCTCGCGGATTTCAGGCCAAGGACAGGGCGAAAGATGCAAGCCGAATGATCGCGACTAGGCCGCGCTCAGAACGGAGAGATCTCAACGAAATGTCGCGTCTGCGGGAACCGGCTGCCTAAGAGAGGGTTTTCGCCTCAATGTGGAGGTCTCAACTATGCGCTGGCGTTCCTGGTTGACGGATTTAGGCACATGGACTGCCAGCCCCATCGCTTTTGCCATTGTAATTTTCTATGGGATCTCCTGGCTCATCTTCAGCCCCGAGACGCTGGAATGGCACGGCCTGGCCACGCTGATCACCTGGATGATGACGCTTTTCATCCAGCGGGCGGAACATCGGGATACACAGGCAATCCATGCCAAGCTCGATGAACTGCTACATGTGCATGGCGATGCGAAAAACGAAATCACCCAGATTGACGAGAAGGAGCCAGAGCAGATCGAGCGCTTTCGGGCAACACATACCGAATCGGAGTAATGGGTATAGCTGGAATGTGTCGCTGTGGCATAATTTTAAACCGTCTGTCTATTCGAAGACATCCACTCGGCAGGATGTGGGATAACTCGGGAGCGAAGGACCATCGGTGAAGACGCGAGTTCGGACAATTTTATTGGGGGCCGCTCTTACTGTTGCAATGCTCGCCGCTGGCGCGTGGCTCATCACCAAACCAAATATCCCTTTTGAAGAGAATGATCCGGCGTTCGTGAAGCCGGGCGATCCTGCTCGTGGCGAATTGATATTCGCCGCAGGAGATTGCTCATCGTGCCATGCGACACCTGGGCAAAAGCATCGGTTGCAACTCGGCGGCGGCCTTGCGCTCGCCTCGCCGTTCGGCACGTTCCGGCCTCCCAATATCTCGCAAGATGCGAAGGACGGAATTGGTTCGTGGACCGCCGCCGATCTTGGCAACGCGCTGATCGGGGGCGTCTCTCCCGACGGACAGCATTATTATCCGGTCTTTCCCTATCCAAGCTACACCGGAATGACGGTGGACGATGTTCGGGACCTGTTTGCCTATCTGAAGACTCTACCAGCAGTGTCGGGCGGCGCGCCGCCCCACGACCTCGTCGCACTCTTCCGCATCCGGCGGTTCGTCGGCTTCTGGAAGCTGCTGTTTTTCGACGAGGGAAAGTCCGAAGCCGTGCTGAGTGGCGATCCCATCCATGACCGAGGCGCCTATCTCGCCGAAAGCGTTGCCCATTGTGCCGAGTGCCATTCGTCGCGCAATGTCTTTGGAGCGATCAAGCAGGCGACGCGATATGCCGGGGGTGAGGATCCTGAAGGAACGGGGTTCGTTCCGAACATCACGCCCGCGCGTATTGGCGATTGGTCTCAGGCCGATATTTTCGAGGTTTTGACCAGCGGCAACACCCCGGACCACGGGCGCGTCGGATCCTCCATGGCCGACGTTGTCACTAACACCGCCAAACTCCCCGCAGGTGACCGCGATGCCATTGCAACTTACATTAAGTCGCTGCCAGCACGACCGACACCGCAGCCGTAGTCACTGCCCGTAAAGATAGGCAGCCAAGTCCCGCGCTTCGGCTTCTGAAATACCGGTGTCCGGCATCGCCGTTTTGGCATCGAACGCACTCGGCGCCACAATCCAGTGGACAAGCGCCTCCGCGTCATTATTCGCGACTCCCGCTAGGTAGACGCGCTGGCGTATGTCGACCAGTGGGCCGCCGACCTTGCCGTTGGCTCCCGCGATGCCGGGAATCGTATGGCATCCGGTGCAACCATAACGCCGGAAAATCTCAGGCGCACGGGCGGGATCGCCGCGAGCAAGTAAACTTGCGACATCTGTCCTCTGGTTGCGATCTCTAACCTGGTACGTGAGGACCCCCGCCGCGAGCCCGAGCATCGTGACCAGTAACAGAACTACGATCTTGACGGGAAACCCTTCGCCGCTCATTTTCTGTCTCCGGCACCGTTTCGGATCAGTGTTGACAAGGGTTTATTATAAAAGTGGCTGCGGCCTGCATCGCCAAGGCAAACGCAAATGCTGATCCCGCGAGAACGCTGATCGTTCTGATGAACGTATCTGACCTCGATTTCGGGCTTCTAGGTGCCGCCAAAGGCGCCAGAACACCGACAACCGCCAACAGTGCTAGAAGCACCGTGGCCATCACGGACCATGGCCTGCCCATCCGGCAGTCCACATAGGGCATGACTTGGCCAATCTGTGTGCTGACGGCCCAAGCTAGTGGGGCGAAAACCAATCCTCCAGCGACTGCGATGGAATATCTCATAGACGCGGCACCCAATAAAGACAGAGATAGAGCGGAACCCACGTTGCGACAACAAAGTTCCAGTACATGACGTTGTCCTCCACATCGCCATAGCGCCTCGGATTGTCGCCGTGCCGCGTGAACATCAGGCACATCAGAACCAGCGTGTCGATCAGATCGGTCAGGATGTGGGTGGTGTGCAGTCCGAGCAGCACCCAGGTGATCGAACCATAGGCGTTGCTGTCCCACATCACGTGGAGGGCCGGGAACTCAAATACCCGCAGGAAGAGCGGGGCGACGCCGAGCAAAGCCATGACGATCAGGCCGATCCGGACCTTTTTTAGCTCTCTGCGTTCAGCCCAGCGCGCCACCAGCACGTTCGGTATTACGCTGACAGCGAGCACAGCGGTCAAAAGAGTGCCAGGCAGCAGATCAGGCGCCGGCGCGTTGATCGGCCAGACGCTGGCGATGCTCATCAGGTAAAGGTAGACGACTATTCCGAGAGCAAAGCCGGTCCCTTCGATCAACATGAACGCCAGTGTTCCCCACCAGGTCGGGCTGGCGGTGCCGGAGCCGTGCAATGGCAGGTGCGAGACATCGAGAACCAGGCGCTCTTTCATGACTCATCCTCCGGGTCGCCCTTTGGCCAAAACCAGCCGGTCAGGGCGATTGCGATCGGGATTGAACCCCAAACGACCGCCCATGGCGAGAACATCGACCATATCAGCATGATCGACGTCGCGATGGCTGCAATGAGTGGCCAGATCGAATTGGTCGGCGAGGACTCCCGTGCTTCAGGCTCGGCCTCGACGACGCCACTGACGATCAGTTCCCGTCGGTCCAGCCGCATTCCGCTGACCACCGGCAGATCCGACGAGCCTGACCATAACGGTTCACGCTGGCTGACAACCGGGATGCGCCGGAAATTATAGGGGCTGGGAGGTGAGGTCGTTGCCCATTCCAGCGTGGATGCGTTCCATGGGTTCTCTTCGGCAACAGCGCCGGAGCGCGCACTGCGGACAACGTCCATGAAAAACAGGAGAAATCCTACGGCGAGAATAAAAGAGCTGAGGCTGACGAACAGGTTCAGACCGGCCCAAGGCATCTCGGGCTGATAGGTATAGATACGACGCGGCATACCGAAGAGACCGAGAAGATGCATCGGGAAGAACGTCAGGTGGAAACCGGTGAATATCAACCCGAATACCCAGCGGCCGATCCGTTCGCTCATCATCCTTCCGGTGAATTTTGGGAACCAGTAATAGATCGCTCCAAGCAGCGGGAAAACAGAGCCGCCAACGAGGACGTAATGGAAATGCGCGACGACGAAGTAGGTGTCGTGCGCCTGCGTGTCGAATGGCACCGACGCCACCATGACGCCAGTCAGTCCGCCAAGCACGAAGGTGATGATGAAGCCGATAATGAACAGCATTGGTGACTTGAACACCGGTCTTCCATCCCACAGTGTTGCGAGCCAGCAGAAGATCTGAATGCCGGCGGGCACGGCAATAGCCATGCTGGAGGCCGTGAAAAAGCTCTCGCCAAGTCGCGGTAGGCCGACGACGAACATGTGATGCACCCAGAGGCCGAAGGCGAGGACGCCCGTCGAAATCAACGCCATCACCAGGGCCAGGTACCCAAACACCGGCCTGCGGGCGAACGTCGAAATCATCGTCGACACCATTCCCACCGCCGGCAGGAAGATAATGTAGACTTCCGGATGGCCAAAGAACCAGAAAAGATGCTGCCACAACAGGACGTCGCCGCCCTCGGCGGGATTGTAAAAATGGGTACCAACCAGACGGTCGAGAATCAAGGTGCTGCTTGCAAACATGATCGCCGGCATCGCCAGGATCACAAGGAATGAGGTGACCAGCATCGACCAGACGAAGAGCGGAATTCGATCCAGGGACATTCCCGGTGCGCGCTGCTTGAATACGGTAACAACGATCTCGACAGAGACAGCAAGCGCCGAAACCTCCGTGAACGTGATCATCTGCGCCCAAATGTCAGCTCGCTTTCCGGCACCATATTGGGGGCCGGAGAGGGGGACATAGGCAAACCAGCCCACGTCGGGACCGACGTCCAGCGCGAATGCGATCCATAACAGCAGGCCGCCGGCTAAAAATATCCAGTAGGAAAAAGCGTTGAGGCGCGGAAAGGCGATGTTGCGGGTGCCGAGCATCAGCGGCACGAGATACACGCCCATGGCCTCCATCACCGGTACGGCAAACAGGAACATCATGTTGGTGCCGTGCATCGTGAAAATCTGATTGTAGCGATCGGGACTGATATAGCGCGCCTCGGGCGTGGCCAGCTGGAGGCGCATCGCCATCGCCAGGATGCCGCCAAGTAGAAGAAACACAAAAGCCGTGATGATGTAGCGCCGGCCGATGATTTTGTGATCGACGGTCGAAAGCGCGCCCCACAAGCCTGTTGGCGTTTTCCAAATCTGATGAAGCCTGAGGTCGATCACCTCGTCGCCAAGATCCACATCGGTCAGCGGGGGAGGATCAGCGCTCATTTGAGACTTTCTAGGTAGGCGGAGACCTGTTTCAACTCTTCCCCGGAGAGCGGCACGAGCGGCATGTTGTTGCCGGGCTTGAGCGTCTGCGGGTCGGCGATCCAAGCAGCGAGGGACCCGCGAGTATTCGGCAAAAGCCCTGCCGCGATCGTCTGCCGGCTTCCAACGTGCGTCAAGTCAGGCCCGGTTACCCCGGCCGCCGATGTGCCGCGAATGGTATGACAGGCGGCACAAGGCTTGCTCATGAACACCGTTTCGCCGGCTGTGACCTGTGGATCTGCCGGCGGGAGCCGTTCACGCTGCTGCCCCTGCACCCATTGCCGATAACTCACCTCGTCTTCAGCAATGACAAGCACCGCCATGTGGCTGTGCTGCAGCCCGCAATATTCCGCACACTGGCCGCGATAGATTCCCGGTCGATCAGCATGCAACGTCAGTTCGTTGATCCGGCCCGGTATTAGATCCAGCTTTCCCGCCAGGCTCGGAACCCAGAAAGAATGAATGACGTCGGCGCTCTCCAACCGTAGTTTCACAGCTTGTCCGACAGGGATGTGCAGCTCGTTGGCCGTCTTGAACTCTCGCCCCGATCCATCATCGGGATAGATGAACTGCCACCACCACTGCTGACCTCGCACGGTGACGGTCAACGCTGTTTCGGAGGCTTCGCCAATCTTGCGCGTCGTATAAAAACTTATGATCGTCAGACCGGCGATGATGAAAGCGGTGGCCGCCACCGCTCCGGCGACAACTTTACGCGCTTTCTGGTCGTTGCCAGCAACCCCGCGTCCGTCACGCGGTCGTAGCAGGGACCATGCCAGCACCAGCATCACCAAAAGCCAGACAACAGCGCAGACCACGACAATGACAACGATGAGCTGTTTCAGGGCGGAAGCCGATGCGCCGGCTGCGTCAAGCGCAGACTGCGACCCCGTACAGCCTGAGAGACAGAGAGACGCAAGGGACGGGCCGATGATCGAAGAGCGCGTCAAGGCGATGGCCCCTGATCAGGGTGCGCGCCGGCGGGCCCCTCGTCGAAGAGAGCCGCGGCCGGTGCGCGGTTCTCGGACGGCCGGGTGTTCTTGTCGTCATTGCGACTGGGCGCGGTCGTTTTTGCCGAATAGGCGCCGATCGTTCTCACATAGCCGGCGAGCTGCCAGATTTCATCGATCGTCATCTTGTCACGAAAGGCAGGCATTCCGTGGGGCCTGCCATCGCGGATGGATGCTACGACCGAGATCATCTCAGGACCGTAAAGCCACCATCCGTCCAGAAAAGATGGGCCGGCCGCACCCCGGCCGTCGCCGTGGCATGCCGGACAGCCAAACCAGGAATAAAGCCGCTTTCCCTGGCTCAAATCGTAAGCGGTACTTTCGTATGGCTTTCCCAGCTTGAAATAGATTTCTGGCGGCGCTCCGCTGATGTCATTCGGCATCAATCGGATCTTCTCGAACTCGGCCGAAAGCGGCGGATCCAGGCGCAAGGTGCGGCCTTCTCGTGCCCAGCCCACGAGAGCGCCCGCGCCGACGACAACGGCGCCACCAAGTGCGATGGCTATAGCTGAACGACGATTACCTCGAACACTGCCCATGGAAAGCTTCCCGTGCCGGATCAGTCCTTCGGCTGCTGCTGTGACCTGGTGACGAATACCGGAAGCAGCTTGTAGGACGGCGTCTTCGACTGGGCATCGTGGTGTCCCAACGGAAATAGCGGGTTGCATTCCGGATAGTATGCCGCGCAGCAGCCTTGCGGAATATCGTACTCGACGACCCTAAGCGCGCCTACCTGGCGCGCGGTCGAGTGATCGATGGCCGTGCGCAAATCGACGCTGTCGCCGTTGGCGAAGCCGAGGCGAGCGACGTCATCGCGATTCATGAAAACGACTTTGCGTGTTCCGTTGACGCCGCGAAACCGATCGCTGTAGCCGTAAATGGTCGTGTTGAACTGGTCGTTCGATCGCAGTGTCGACAGATGCAGGACGTCTTCTTGCGCGCCATCGATTGCAAATTCAGGAAACAGCCGGTCCGGCGTCAGGAAGTTGGCCTTGCCCGTCTTGGTAACCCATTTCCGTTCGCGCGCTGGCAGGGGCCGAGCGAACCCACCCGGCTGGAACAGCCGCTTGTTGAAGTCGCTGAACGTTTCGGGATAGGTGCGCTCGATCGCGTCTCTGATCCGGCTATAGTCGTCGATCCATGCATCCCAGGGGACGTCACCACGGTCCAAGGTGGCTTTCGCCAATCCGGCAATGATCGCTGGCTCAGATCTTAGATGGCTACTCGCCGGTGTCGCTTTGCCGCGCGACCCATGGAAGTGTGCGACTGAGCTCTCGATCGATACAGCCTGTGGACCGGTGGCCTGGTTGTCGATCTCCAACCGCCCCAGACAAGGCAGCAGATACGCGATCTCGCCGTGGAGCACATGGCTGCGGTTTGGTTTGGTCGCGATCTGCACCGTCAGGCGCAATTTCCTCCAGGCCGCCTCCATCGCCTCTGTCTCCGGCACGGCACGCAGAAAGTTACCGCCGAGGCCAATGAAGGCACGCGCTTGGCCATCGAGAATTGCTTTGCAGGTGTCCACCGTCGATCGGCCCGTCCAACGCGGCGGTTCGAATTTGTACAGCTCGGACAGCTTGTCCAGGGGCACGAGCCCCGGCTTTTCGGTAATACCGACCGTTCGTTGTCCCTGGACGTTGGAGTGGCCCCGAATGGAGCAGATATTGGCGCCTGGTTTACCGATGTTGCCACGCAGGAGCGCGAGGTTGGCGATCATATGGATGTTGTCGACGCCCATCACGTGCTGCGTGACACCCATCCCATAGGCTATCAAGACTGCCTTGGCTTTTGCATAAGTCTGTGCCGCATGCGTCATCTGCTCCCGTGTGAGACCGGAAACTCGCTCAAGCTCCGCCCAGCTATAGGACCGGGCCGCATCGGCAAACTGTTCGAAACCGGTTGTGTGCTCCTGGATGAAGTCGTGGTCGAGGACATGCTTCTTGTCGGCAGCTGCAATCGACGCGGCAAATGCGATCGTTCCGGCCTCAGATGGGTCATCTGGGATGTCGTCGTTCCCAGCGATTTTACTTGTTCCTGACGCTTTGAGCGCATCGTCGGCCTCGATCAACGCTTTGCACACGCCAAAGAGCGCTGCGATATCGCCACCATTCTTCACCTGATAGTATTCCGACGAGATCAGTGTTTCCTTCGAGGACAACATCTCGGTTGGCGCCTGCGGGTTCTTGAAACGTTCAAGGCCCCGTTCCCGCAGCAAATTGAATGTAACGATCGGAACGCCGCGGTGTACGGCATCCTGCAGGTCATGCAACAGCCGGGGCGAGGACGTCCCGACATTCTGGGCGATATAAAATATGCAGTCGGTGTTCTCAAAGTCCGAGAGGACCGCCGTTCCGACCGATGCTCCGATACTTTCGGGCAAAGCCACCGAGGTGCTCTCGTGACACATGTTGGAACAGTCGGGGAGATTGTTGCTGCCGAACAGTCGTGCGAAAAGTTGATACATATAAGCCGCCTCCAGAGAGGCGCGACCGGACGTATAAAAGTCGACTTGTTGGGGCGTGAGGGCTCGAAGTTCTTTGCCGATTTCGGCGAATGCCACGTCCCACTCGACCGGCTCATACTTATCAGTTTCCGCGTTCCACCGCATCGGCTGCGTCAACCGACCCTGTTCCTCAAGATCATGGTCGCGCCAGGCTTCTAGCTCCCTCAGCGTATGCGCGGCAAAGAAGCCGGCATCCGCCCTGCGGTTTGTTACCTCCCAGGCGGTAGCCTTGGCGCCGTTCTCGCAAAATTCCAGCGGATGCGTCTTGGCGGGCTTCGCCCACGCGCAGCTGACGCACATATAGCCTTCGGGCTTGTTTTGCTTGTCCAGCAAGGCGGCGCCGCTCGCCGGGATATGCTCACGGAGCAGGATCCCGGCAACTGATTTTGCGGACCCCCATCCACCGGCCGGGCCAGTGTATGGCTTGATCGAGGGTTTGTCTTTCGGATGTGCTGTCATGATCGCTCCCAAACTATCTAAAGCTCTCTGAAAACGACAAGTTCCTTAGTGTGTGCTTTTTTCGCTCCCGGCCGGCTATTTCGCCAAATATTGATCCAGCGCTCGGTGTCCGCGCCCGGAAAGGGCGTCAATGTAAGCCCGAACATCTATCGATCAGCCATTCTCGCGCGTAGGCGTTGGTGATTTTAGCGATAGCCGTCGGAAGCCGGTTGAAACCATGCGGCCCGGCCGGAACGATGCTTAACGATGCGTTTCCGTTTGCGTCTTGCCAAGTGCGGAACATCTGAATGCTGTCATCGACGATGGGATCGAGCTCGCCCGCGATGAACAGAGCCGGCGGGAGGCCCTCGAGCTGCGCATGTAACGGCCCATCCCGTTCATTCCAGGGCAAATTGGAACGTAATCTTTGTAGATTTCGAAGAGCAGCGGGAGCGTCCACGATGAGGGAGGCGCTATTCGCGCTCCTGAGGCTGCGCGATCCCTTGAAATCAAACGCGCCGCATGTCGAGATAAATCCCCAGAATGCTTCGACCATTCCCCGGTCCCGCAGACGCAGCAAGGCCTGGGCGGCAAGGTGAGCCCCAGATGACTCACCGCCCAGAACAATCCGTCCGACGCCGAGATTTGACAGGTTCCGGACCACCCAGTTCAGAGCGATTTCACAGTCGTCTATGGCAAGGTCGACGCGATCATCGAGGGCGTTACGAAAATCGACAGCGACGGCGATGAGTTGGCACTCTTTAGCGACACGTGACGTGATGCCATCATCGAGGCGGGCATTGCCGAGCACCCACGCGCCACCGTGAAAGTGCACATAAACACCTCTTGGCGCTCCATCGGGCAGGAGAAACCGCAAGCCGACGCTACGTTCGCCGGCCGCGATGCTTCTGCTGAAAACGCGGCAGTCGTGAAACAGGCGCGATGGAAAGACGGATTGCAGCCCCAAGACTATGGCGTTGGCGACTTTCGCATTCCACCTGCGATCGGTGTAGTATCGTGGAAGTAAATGCAGAAGCGCGTTCAGCCGCTGAGCGCGGGTGACATGTTTTTCTTCAAGGCGGCCGATCAAGTCGCAGGCGCGTGAGCTCATCCGGCTGCGCCTTCTTCATGCATCGGCGGTCCGACTTCGTCGAGGTCTACCGGTTGGGGAGGTGGCGCGCCTGCATCACAGCCTTGGAATTGTACAGCGAGGCTATGGTCGCCAAGGCGGTCCTGCATCATGCCGGCCATCACGTTGAGAGAAGCCTCGACTCCATGCCTGGCCTCGAAACTGCGACACGCTTCCTTGAGTGCTCTGGCATCAGCGTTCATAATCTCATGCCGTCAGGACGACCTTGATGCAGTTGTCCTTCTTGTCCCTGAAAGTCTCGTAGAGAGCCGGGCCGTCTTCGAGCTTCGCCCGATGCGTGATGATAAAGCTCGGATCGATCTCGCCTTCCTCGATGCGGCGAAGCAAATCGAGTGAATAGCGGTTGACATGGGTCTGACCGGTGCGGATCGTCAGTCCCTTGTTCATTGCGGCGCCAAAAGGAATCTTGTCGAGGAAACCGCCATAGACCCCAGGAACCGAGACGATCCCGGCGGGTCGGCAAGCCATGATCGCGGTTCGTAGCGCATGCGGGCGGTCAGTTCCAAGCAGGGTGGCGGCCTTGACCTTGTCGACGACGGCATCAAATGATGCTGTAGCATGGGATTCCGCACCAACAGCGTCGATGCACTTGTCGGCGCCATGACCCCCGGTCATCTCCTTGATGCGGTCCGGGATTGTGCCGTCCACTTCGTCGAAATTGATGATCTCGGCTCCAGCCGACTGCGCCAGCGCCAGACGCTCCGGAACATTGTCGATGGCAATGATCCGCGCGGCACCCTGCATCAGCGCGCTTTTGATGCAAAACTGACCGACCGGACCGCAGCCCCAGACGGCGACGATATCGGTGGGTTCGATCTCGCAGTTGGCTGCGGCCATCCACCCCGTCGGAAAAATGTCGCCTAAAAACAGCGCCTGCTCATCGGTCATTCCATCGGGAATGACGATTGGAGAAACGTCTGCATAGGGAACACGCACATACTCCGCCTGACCGCCGGCGTAGGCGCCCGTCAGATGCGAGTATCCGAACAAGCCGGCGGTTGGATAGCCAAACGCCTTGGTGGCGTTATCGGCATCGCGGTTGGTGCGTTCACAAACCGACCAGTTGCCTCTGAGGCATTGCTGACATTCCCCACAGCAGATGGTGAACGGCACCACCACCCTGTCACCAACCTTCAGCTTCTTGTTGTCACGTCCGACCTCAACGACCTCGCCCATGAATTCGTGGCCGAGCACGTCGCCCTTTTCCATAAAGGGAATGTAGCCATCCATCAGGTGCAGATCTGAGCCGCAGATGGCGCAGGCGGTCATCTTGATGATGGCGTCGCGCCCATCTTCGATCTTGGGATCCGGAACGCTGTCGCAGCGGATGTCGCCCTTGCCATGCCAGCACAGTGCCTTCATCGATAAGCTCCTTGTAAGTTCAATTGATCGCGGCCGTTCCTTCAGCACGGATTTGCGTGGTGATAGCAAGAATGAGCGCAACAACCCCGATTGCGTAGACCGGCCAGCGCGTATCCATGGGAAAGGGAAAAAGCCAGGGTGAGAGCAGCATTGCTACGCCAAAGATAGCATCAAGCAACGAACGGATCCGTAGGAACCGCACAGCGTCAATTTCATGGTCGGTCAGGAGCCTGTAGAGCACCATAATGATGCCGAGCGCGATAAGCACCATTCGAGGAGTGCCATTGAGTTCGAGAAAAAACGGCAGGCCGATCACAAAGGACCCGACGACATAAGCAATTCCATGAAGCATGGTCGGTACGAAGCGCATTGTTCCCCCTATCCTTTCTGGCCTTCAAACTTCCAAATGAGGCGCTGGTTCCCGCTTTTCAGGGAGCTTACGGATCCGCAAAAACTACGCGTGGTCCCCCGATGGCGGGAAGTGGCTTGGGCAGTTTTTGTAGGATTGTAATCTGCTGTCCACCATGATCGTATATCACCTTGCAGCGACGGCTCCTGACGCGGTGGTTTCACCGAGCGCCGAAATTACGGCGGCCCTTGCACGCGAGATACGGCTTTTGATCGTGCCGAGTTCGCACCCGCACACCCCGGCGATATCCTCGTAGCTGTCGCCATTTGCCGCCATCAGCAACACCTGGCGCTTGTCGGCGTCGAGAGCTGAAATGGCTTTATCGACTTCCCCCGTGCGCAAAGACCATTCCTGGGTCGATTGTACCGCCTGCCCGGATGTAGCGACTTCCATGTCCGCACAGAGGGTAAATCTCTGGCGGATCTTGTATTTCGTGCAATAGGTGTTGCGGGCAATCGTGAACAGCCAGGATTTTACGTTGGTCCCGGGCCGAAATTGATCAATGTGAGCGAGCGCCTTGAGCATGGTATCCTGCGTGAGATCGTCCGCATCTGTCACAGATCGTTCGAACCGCATCGCGAAGCGGTGCACCGCCGGCATTAAGGCAACGATTTCCTTTTTGATCTCCGCACCCGTTCCACCCAGTCCGCTCATGTTTTCTCTCCTCGTGGTCGAAGAAGAATGAGGATGGAAGCTACGCGTTCCCGCTCGTTCGGGAACAGTGCGGAACCGTACGGGCGATTCTAGCGGCGGGAAGGCGTAACGTTTCACCACGACCTAGACTATTGCTGTGCAGCTTCAAACATCATCCTGAGGATGGCGAAGAGACAGAGTAGACAGACCAGCCAGGTGAAGGCCGAGTTCAGAAACAGAAGGACGAGCTTTCTCATGTGTCCATGGACGTAGTCTTCGATGATCGTCCGCATGCCGATATCCATGTGGACGGCGCTGAGAAGAATGAAGGCGAGGAGGGCGGGGCCAATCCAGAAGCTGCCGATCGAAGCAACGACAAAGTCGCGATCTCTTCCAAGCAGATAGATCCCGATCCCGATCAAATAAGGGGTCAAGATGCCCAATGCCAAACCCGATGCTTGTTTGAGAACGTAAGGCCGGGTGCCTCCCTTCGCGGATCCCAAACCCCGAACGCGTCCGAGCGGTGTCGTCATCGTGGTCCTCCCAATTCGCAAGCGTCCTCTCGCGTCGGCTCGCTGTTGAACCAATTCACCTTTCAAGCAAAGCGAACTTACTTGACCGAAGGCCTTCGCCGTATTCGCTCACCTGCCTTGCTCACGAAGGTCGCGGCCCCTGTTTTAACGACCTGAAGGTCGGGCCGGTCTTCAGGATGAGCAATGGCATGCTCATCAAACTCTAGCTCACGCTGGCTATCACCATGGTCAGAAATGACTGGGGGTGCAGCTAAGGTTTCAGAGGGTCCCGCGCTGGGCCGTTCCTCCGCCGCCCGACAGTGCTCAGACTGCTTTCCGGCCGGTCGGCCCGCTGCTCCCCGGATCCGATTAGCGCGTCGGCCGATGACATCATCTTGACTTGCCATTCCTTCTTTCTCCCCTGGTCGATCATCAACGTGAGACTATCGGTCTACCGGTAGGCGTCGTTTCCGCTCTTGCCAGGCTTTGCCGGGTCGAGCGCATACGGTCGTCCGCCAGGCACGGCAATTGCTGAAAAATTCGCGGCAAGCTCGTGGAGACGCGCACGCATGTGTTCGCCCCGAACCGGCTGGCCGTGCCCCGTGATGACCAGTTCCGGTTCCAGACTAGCCAGCATGACGACCGAGCGTTCGGCCTCGTCCCAATCGGGTGTCAGGTAGCGCGGTGGCCCGTGCATCTCCGGTTTTTGCGTCATAACCTCATAGACGGATTCCTGGCCTGTCGTGACGATCGCGTCGCCGGCTATCAAGGTGCGGTCACTTTCACGCCACAACGAGATGTGACCCGGCGTGTGCCCTGGCGTATGCAGCCACTCCCATCCCGGCATGGCTGGTACACTCCGATCCGGCGGCAGCATCTTCAGCCACCGACCCACATCGACGGGGGAGCGTGGAAAGAGAGGCGACAACAGCGCCATCGCGCCACCGCCGACAAAGGCATCGGCCGGCGGATAAGAGGCTTGTCCGTTTAAATATGGAAACTCGAGAGGATGCGCGTAGACTGGAACGTCCCAATGCTCCGCGAGCCCCTCCAGGGAGCCGGCGTGGTCGAAATGGGCATGCGTCATGACGATCGCAGACGGGCGTGTATTTCGTCCGAACCGGGCTTCCGCCGTCTCGACGATTGTATTCTTCGACGTCGGCAGACCGGTGTCGATCAACACCCAGTCATTACCCTTTGCAGGGTCGCCGTGGAAAATCACATTGACGATCGACATCAGGCGGTATGCCAGATCAGGTGCAAAGACCCGTGCTCCAGACGCGCTTTCCGCAGTCGGCGCAATATCGTCGGTCTCAAGTGAAAGCTGAACAACCATCAAAATCTCCTTCGTGAGCGCAACGAACTCCGCTCCGAGGGAGAAGTTCCCTCTGCTCATTCTTCGGAAGGCGCAAACAGGAGGGAACCTGATCGGCTGTCGCTTGTTTGCGGGCTTCACAACGGAGGAAAGTTCCATGTTCGACACTGACGGTAAGCTGCAATATCCTGTGGCGGACGCCGGCGGATTGCCGGCGTCCGCCACAGGAGAGCGATGAGCAACGCGGCACCTCCGCGCTCGTTTGGTGGGCACTAAGCGTCAAGCGCGGGAACTCGCAAGCCCGACAGAGGTTCGTGGGGAAAATATACATGAGGTCTCCCATGAATGAGATTATCGACGCCGATTTCTGCGTCACCTGGCAATCGCCTGTCTTCGTCCGGATCGGTAACGGCATGCGGGAACGTCTCGACAGCCCCGATGCGGCATTGGCGGCGCTTCTCCATCGCTGGCCATCAAGCTATGGTTCCGAATACGAAGTTGCTAAGCGCCGATGTGTCGATGCGATTGCAAGTCACGGCAGCCCGGAGCTTGCCCGCAGAGCGTTCGTAGAAGCGGCGGTCGCTGCCAAGTTGCTCGCATGACGGGCTTGGAGAGGCGACCCACGCGAAGCTTCCCTCTGTCCGCTGGCCTGCTTCTGGGCTTGGGACTCGGAGGTTTCTTTGATGGAATTGTCCTCCACCAGCTTCTGCAATGGCATCATATGCTCAGCTCATGGTATCCAATCACCACGATCGAGAACCTCGAACTGAACACCTTCTGGGACGGCGTCTTCCATTCCGGTACATACGTCTTCGTGCTCGCCGGGCTTTTTATTTTGTGGCGGTGCGGCCGCCTCAGCCATTTCCGCTGGTCGACGGGCGATCTTGTCGCCACCATGCTCATCGGCTTCGGAGCGTTCAACCTCATCGAAGGCGTCATCGACCACCATGTCCTCGGCCTGCATCACGTCAATGAGATGGCTCCCCGCGGGCAGTGGCTATTCTGGGACCTCGGTTTCCTTGCCTGGGGTGGGGCGATGATAGGCGTTGGGTTGTTGATCATGAGGCGGCTCCATGACTGAGATGCTGCGCGAACTCCGCACAGCGGCGATCTGGGCGGCCTTCGGTCTTGGCCTCCTCTTCGCGACGCGACCAGTGTGGTCGTTTCTCCTGTTCGGCCCCCTGATTACCCTGGAAGACCTGCTTTCATTGCGCTGCCTCGGGCTCCCGACATAAAGAGTCGGTTGAATAAGCGATATCGGCGAAGCAGTCGAAAATTTTTTCGATGAACGTAAATGAAGATCGAGCTACCATCGGTGCAGAATGCCGCTCCTCCCGCCGTGTCGTCATCATCGGCGGCGGTTTCGGCGGTCTCGCGTGCGCAACCGAACTCGGTGCCGCTGGGGATATCAAGGTCACGCTCGTTGACCGACGCAACCATAATCTCTTTCAGCCGCTCCTTTATCAGATCGCCACTGCAGCCTTGTCGCCGGCCGACATCGCCGAGCCCATTCGTAAGACGCTCGCGCGTTTCAAAAACTTCAACAAGATCATGGCTGAGGTGTCGGCTCCATCCTCGCGTAGAGTATCACTGTCCGATGGCGACTCGCTCTCCTATAATAAGCTCGTCCTTGCGACAGGTTCTGACTAGAACTATTTTGGACACGATGTTTGGCGGCCGTTCGCACCCAGCCTCAAGAGCATCCATGAGGCGCGCCAGATCCGCCATCGGCTGCTTCTGGCTTTCGAGCGAGCGGAGCGGGCGAAGAGCGAGGCTGAGAAGCAGGCCAGTTATTGGCGGGGGACCCACAGGCGTCCAAATGGCGGTCGCGATTTTTGAGCTCGCTCACTTCATGATCAGCCGCGACTTCCAAAACTTGCAGCCCGACGATATGCGAGTGATCCTGGTTGGGGCCGGACCACGTTTGACGAAACGGCAGGGGAGACCGGCGCCGGCCATCACCTCGCAGCGGCTGATGGCGCTAGCAACAGGCCAGTTGATCGCGTACGACCATAATCTTAATATTCGCCGAGTCTAAGTTCGCGATCCGCGATGTTGAGGGCGCATACCGGGCGATGGCCGCGGGGTGTGCTGATGCAAAGCGAGCGGAGCTCGCTGGCGAGGCTATTCCCATCATCGCAGCGCTTTATGAGGTCGAGGCCACTTTGATATCCCCCCGGCGATCAATGACGTCGACGACTTGCCGCCCCGACCGGCGCAGCGCGACATCGACCGAGCAATTCGAAAGCCGAGGTTCCGCGGCGTGATGCGCCGACCTTTTTCGGAATCTTCAGTTTTGCCATGACGGGCTCCTTTCGAGCAGGAGACTCCAGCAACGCACCTCAAGTTCCTGCGCTAAGTTCAATGGTAGCTAAACTGCTGTCGGTTCCGCTTGAAATCCACGCATTTCATAACCAGGTCGCTCGCCGGCTGCATCGCCGAAGAACTTCTGGGGGCCACGTCAGCCAGAGCCGATATCATGATAGAGCCCTACTGCTCATTTAGCGAAATCACTTGCCGGACGTAGGGCGATTTAATGACGCGTTGCCCGATGCAAACCGCTAAGACATGCGTTGAAGCACTCGTTCGGGCAACGCTGATCCGGAAGGGGATCAAGCAGCATTATGCAAATTTTTGCAACTGGACGGCAGCGCATGATCCCTCCGAGGATGTAAAGTGGTGGAAATGCCGCTTTCAAGGAGCATTTATGGTGATCCTGGCGAGAGAGCAGCGGCATTTCCTGTCGCGAGAGACATCAGCAAGCGTTGGCCGCACCGGATTGCGCCGAGCTGGTGGGAGCAGGATTACCGGTGCCAGTTCCCGCTGCGCGCTGGCAGTCATTCGGATCGCCGCCGGAGGCACCTGAATTGCTGGTGCTGTCCGTGGGATTGCCAGCGTCGGCTCCAGTGCCAGTAGAATTGCCGCCGCTGTTGCCGCTCCCGGATGCGGCGCCGCCAGACGACGAGCTATTGCCCGAGGTCCCGCCGTTAGCAGCCCCCGAGTTTCCCGAGCTTCCCGACGACTGGGCGATGGCGGATGTCGCGAGTGTGAGTGCGAGCGCCGACGTTGCAAGGATCTTTATGATCATGAGTATCACCTTTGGGTTAGGACATCGTTACTATGGTCCAACCTCAAAAACACGACCGGGTTCCTGCGAGAGAGCCCGCGTTCCGGATATGTCCGTCAACGTACAGAGGAAGGCTCGATCAGGCTTTTATCGGCGGGTGGTGATAGGCAGCCATTGATCTGACTTCGGGATGAAAACTGGCCAACGCCACTCATGCGCTTTGGCCGCCGCGCTGGCCAAATTTGGCCGAATGGAGGAAGCAAGAGTGGCCGCAGCTCGCGTGCTCCAGCTTTCGTTTCGACCGCCAGTTTGTCGGTGTAAACTAAGGCTCCAGCTCTGACATCGGTTTTCTGTAGCGTCCCGCGGAACGAAGAATGCCGGAATAAGCCGCCGTTGCCCTTGGCGATACCCGACGCAAATCAACGCATCGCAAGCTAGCACACTGTGGATCGTTTGCGGATCGCGCGCTTCTGCAATGCCATCAGCATTCTTAGAGCCCGTTTACTTGCGTAGGTCGGCTGCCTTGTGATCCAAACCGACGGCGGCGCGCGAGAAAGTTCGGCAGGATGTCGTGGCTGCCAGTTCGGATAACTGGTACTGGTGCCCGGAAATATTGGTCGGACTTGTTTCGTCGGTGAGGTCAGCATGCCAAGCGGCGGAACTTCCATATTTCGTCTATGTTTTATGGACATGAGCAACACAGAGCAAAGAGCCACGAAAGGCATGGTCAAACTCGGTCTGACTATCTTCGTCGTCGCGGTAATTATTGCGGTGGCGTGTTTGGCTTTCTTCACGCCGGGAAAAGTCTAGTCCGACGCTGCGACAGCGGCCAACAACAGCAGCACTGACCCGGCGCCGGCGGAAATGGATTTGCCCCCTACTGGAGCAGGCGAGATGAGCGATAACTTCAGCGCGAAAGAGACCTTGGCCATATATGGCGCGTGCGCGACCACGATCACACTCGTCCGGGATGGCTTTTTCACCGAGGAAAAGACGCCGACAATGCAAGATGCAATCGACTACCTTGAGGCATTGGACGCTGCCCCACTTGGCGTCGTTCTCCACATCCGCGTCCACGGGCGCAACATTCCATTCGGCCGGGGTAGCGTATCGAAGCTGATGGGGGAGCTTTGAGTAGATGCCGGTCCTTTTTCCGATAGGATATGATCCGGGGTGGCTGCCTTGCGCAACTCGTTTCGCTGCTTAACTGTTGAAGGCGGGGTTCGGCTTCACGCGCTCTTTCTCGTGCGGTCCACCACTCCGAAGACGAGGAATGCAAGCTCGCTGCCAGCCAAAATAGCTGAAATCGCGACGGCGAAATCTACCCGCCGATCGCATCTGCGAGATCTCCGTTGCGCTGCTAATCCGCCCTAGCTCGACTTCCGCGACTGGAACGATGGACGTCCGACAGAATTCGCCCTGCTAGCGACAGCTATTCCACCTGGAGCGATCCCGGGAGAGCTCGGTCATTACTGGTTTCGGTACGGTTTTGGACCGTGCGGTTGGGTTTTGGAACGCAGTCACCATTCGGTTGTTGAGTTCGACGCTACATGGAGATCCTCATGTCTCAATCTGTTCACCCACGCAGCCCAATGAACTTCCAGTATCCTGGTGAGCAGACCCGCGGCGATCCTACCATGGGCATGATCAATGCCGAACTGGCCGACAAAGGCTTTCTCGTCACTAGTACGGATGAGTTGATCACCTGGGCCAGAACCGGCTCGTTGATGTGGATGACGTTCGGCCTTGCATGCTGCGCCATCGAGATGATGCAAATGTCGATGCCGCGCTACGACGTCGAGAGGTTTGGTGTTGCTCCGCGCGGCAGCCCCAGGCAGTCCGATTTGATGATCGTTGCGGGGACGCTCTGCAACAAGATGGCACCAGCGCTTCGCAAGGTTTACGATCAGATGCCCGAGCCGCGATACGTAATCTCGATGGGCTCTTGTGCCAATGGCGGCGGATACTATCACTACTCCTATTCCGTAGTGCGTGGCTGCGACCGTATCGTTCCCGTGGATATCTACGTTCCAGGCTGCCCACCAACTGCTGAAGCATTGCTCTATGGCATCTTGCTCCTGCAGAGGAAAATCAGGCGTAACGGCACGATCGAGCGATAGATACGACCGTTCCTATTGCCGCACCTCTCGGTTTGCCGCGGCGGCCGAGGCCGACCCGAAACTACTCCAAATTCGAAGTCATTCGCTTTCCAGCTCTGGGCGACTTTCAACGAGTTCGCGGTCGAGGATCTGGAAGAATTCTGAGCAGGGAGGAATGCAAGACTCGCCGCCGCCGGCGTCTCCTGGACTTGGCGGGTCCCAATTGTACCAGCACAGCCGGGATCGACACCTTCGACAACAGGCCGCCCTACGACATCCTCAAGACGGTCGAGGATGAATGCCACGTCGAAATGGCGGTGCGGGATTCTTCCAGGACGAACTGACGCAGAACCTGCTCGTGGTCGCGGGAAGCAAGGCGGACAGCGATGACGACGCGCAATATCTTCATCGTAGCGTCGCTCGGCTAAGCTTCCAGCGCCGCTTTGAGCTTGCCAACCACATCAAGGCGGATTCGAACATCATCATCAGATTGCAAACGCACACAGTAGGCAACCGACCAGCTGAACGCAGCATTCAAAAACACCAAGGCCAGCTTTCTCATGGGACTGTCAACGTAGTACTCAATGATGATCCTCATCCCGATGTCCATGTAATGGCGCTCAGGATAACGAAAGCCAGCGGGGGCCCCAAAAGCTCCCGTTGGCATCACGGTCGCGACCGAGCAATATATCCCAAGGGCAACCAGGTAGGGCGTGTCAGAATGCCTGGCGCGATGCCAGATACCTGCTTTCGAACATAAGATCTCGTCCCCCCCTTTGGCTGACCCAAGGCCGCGAACTCGTCCCAACGGTGTAGCCATAACTTCTCCAAATATAGGCTGTTCGGCATCATCAGTCGATTGTTACGTACCGTCGGTCAACCGGACCGGCAGCAGGGACAAGCCGCGCCCGGTTGCTCGTGGTGGAGCGTGTCCAGGGAACCGGACAAAGCTACCGAGCTGGCAAACCGATTTGGTTTATTTTCATCGCGGGGACCCAGCAATGACCAGTAGGCGTTTGGGCTTCTCGAATGCGAGTCGTCACGTCGGGTAAGACGCCGGCGATATCGCCGACGTCTGTCATCCTCAGAGCTGCTCCGTCTGCGCACCGCTGTTCGGTTTTGCCGGACCGAGCACCGGTTTCTGTCCAAGCGCTGCCGTCATAGGCATGGAGGTGAATTCGCCCTTTCCATCAACAGAGGAACCCTGTGACCACCGGCCGGGGACCGGATCGCTGGCGTCGGCTTGAAAGCCGAGGAAGGTATAGCTGAATTCCTGCTTTTCCTGCTCTTGCGGAAAGCTGTTTGGGATTGGGAATACACCCGATGTCCCGCCCAATTCCTCGAGAGCGGCTAGCCACTGGTTCTGGTGCATGGTATCGCGGGCGATCAGAAAGGATAACATATCCTTCATGCCGGGATCGTTCGTCATGTTGAACAGGCGGACAGCTAGCACCCGCCCGGTCGATTCGGCAGTTACGTTCGCGGTCATATCAGCGGCAATGTTTCCGCTTGCATAGATATGCGACATGTCGAATGGCACGCCGTCGGAATCGACGGGCATCGCCGAAAGTCCGGCAGAAAGCAGGTTCTTGAGGTTGATGCCGCCAAGGACGGCTCCCCCGATCGGATCGGCGGCAATTTGCTCTTTGAGTTTGAGCGGCGCGCCCTCGAGGTTCATGGCAACCGCGGTCGCGAGCATTTCGATATGTCCGAGTTCTTCCGCAGCGGTGTTCATCAACAGGTCGCGGAACTTAGGGTCCCCGCGAGCGCCGCATGCCTGAAAGAAATATTGCATCGCCACGCGGATCTCGCCCTCGACGCCGCCGATCGCCTGCTGCAAGGCGCGCGCGAACAGGGGATCGGGCTTCTCAACCCGGACAGGATATTGCAGCTTACCGTCGGTATAAAACATGGAGACTCTCCTCTGATGTGAAGCCACACGAACAACTCATGGCGGTTTCGGTTCCATGCCACCCACGAATTTCACCAGTTAAAGGCTGCAGGCGTGTCGTTCGGGCAAAATCTCGCTGACGATCAAAGCTGCATCGGAAAAATTCCCGTACGTTACCGCGCGGTTCTCGAACCGTTCGGAACGCGCAGACGCCATGCCCATTCCTGTTCCAGCACAGTAGGAGAGGGATATGAGTGGACCGGGTTCAGCAGGTGCCGAAATGGAAAGGGAAATTGTTCGTTGATGCCGACAGTGCGCCGGTTTGTAAAGCAGCTCGAGCGATCTGCACAGATGCAGACGGATCTCACGCAGGATACGATGTTAAAGGCGCTCGCCCACCGGATAGCACAACGGCGCAATCGGAAGAATCGCCGTTGGGGGGAGAAACCTCTCGCTGCCAAGTGATGGGATTGGGCGACAACAGACACCGGTGGCGCCGCAGCAAGCTTCCCGAACTACAGCGAGGAGATGCACTGGGGCAGTCGCCATGGCCTCGTCGCCGCCTCGGGCTGCTGGCCTAACTCTTCCATGGAAATTTCCGCTAAAGCCGGCGGTTGGCATGCCACCGCGCGCAATTCTTCAGAAGCGCGCTCCCATTGTTCTCGGTCCCGTCCAGCGGGTGAGCCCTCCCTTATCCAAATGTCATAAGCTCGACGGCGGATTTCTACTTCGGAATCTTTCGCCATCCCAGTGCCTCCTCTGTGCTCGCAATGGCTTGGAAAATCAGACATCACGCCGGGCTCGCGTTGGTCCGTACAAATTGGTTCGTGCCAACTTTTTATCTGGCCCGCGTCAATCCCGCGTTCTGTCGGCATCCACCCGATGTCTTTGATCACCTAGGGAGACGAGGTTCATTCCAGTGCCTCCGTCGAGTGGGCAAACGCGACCCGGTGCTGGTCGTGCTAATCGGAAACACCTATTGCAGTTAGACCTTGGCAGTCTGCCCATCTTCCTTGAGGCTTGCGAACCTGGTAGTGACAGCAGCCACGTTCTCGTCCAGCCACTGGGCCATTGCCTGTTCTTCTTTCAAGTTCGCCAGGAGCGCGGAGGTTACATTTCCGTGACCGGCAAGCTCAGCAAGGATGAGGAGCGATTTATAAGCTGCGATTTCAAAATTCTCGAATGCAAAGTTGGCGAACGAGTTCTTGAGGATTTCGTCACCTGCTATCGTATGCCCCATCGCCGCCATGCTTCCGGAGAAGGAGAGGGCAAAGTCCTTCAACGTAGAACTGTCAGCGCCGAACTGATCTAGCAACTCGTCAATGCGTCCAATCTGACCCTCCGTCTCGGTGATGTGCTGCTCAAGACGGCGGGCGACCTCGGGATAGCTTTCGATGCGAGCGACCTGAGGACGCATGATCGACAGAGCTTGGTTTTCCATGGCGTGTGCGTTCTTTAGGCCTGTGACGATAAGGGTTTCGTGTCGTGCGTCGGGCATGTTTCTCTCCTGAGTTGAAGGCGATCTAACTTCCAGGGTGTCCCGCGGTTCCCCTGTCCAGCTTTGAAGATTGGAGGAACTAACCGTCAGCAGGCGGCGCTCCAAGGCGTTGCTTTCCGCAATGGCCGTCGTAGCGATTCATCATCCTGAGCAGCGGGGAAGGCAAAAGCTCGGGTCAATGGGCGTATCAGCGCAACCTTTGTGTCGGAGGTGTTGATGACGGGAACGTTCGCGCGGCGCTTCTTGGAAACGAAGTTGAGCACGGCGCGTCACCAAGCGAGCTGCGGTTTTCTGCCCGGCCGACGAGTGGGATTTGAGGGAACCCATCCATCGATCTATAACCAGCCGCAAAGCAGCAGCTACAGCAACATGTATCTGTCATGACACCAGTAGGGATGAAGGAGATGATCCACGCACAAATGACATGACTTGTCTCGTGGTGACGATCCTGCGGTGCCCTGCTCGAATCCGACCAAGGCAAGACGAGTTAAGGACGCACGTGCGGGCCTGTCATCGGCTAGAATGGTTTCGAGCTCGACGAGGAGGACCTCCGGCATGGTCGCAACTATTGTCAAGAGCTCGGTTGTGATTGCGCCGGTCTGGAACTCTTCTCCCACATAAAAAGCTATGAGGGCGTTGTCTTCGAAGGCATCGATAGCCGTTACTACTGCGTTCCCTGGAAAGGCGCTGATCGTGCCGCCAATCATGTTGATACGGTAACCGGCGAGATCGGCGAGCCCGCTGCAGCTCCGACCCCGAAACTGATAGCAGATCCGACCTCTTTTCAGATACTCGACGGAGAACCGGAACGAGAACCCGCTGTCACACGGGTAGGTTAAGGCCGTGAGCTGGGCGAGCGTATCTTGAAAGGCTGTCCGGGCATCAGTCATCGGCTTTCAAACTAGGCCTGCCCCCGGATGTTCCAGGAAGGCAGCAAGCTAGCGAGTTCCAACTGTGATTGGCCACATAGCTGCCTGTTATTCAAGAGGGCATATCCGAGGAAGCGATACCGCCGCCTCGAAATCGCCTGAAGTCAAAAGTCTTTTTACATCACGTTCAAGCTAGCCTCCCACTTGCAGCGTCCGCAATCGTACTGGAACTAGCTGCCCCCTGCACGGTTTCAGAGGGCAGCCGCGTCTAAGGACGCAGGCGAAGGAATAGGCGAGAGTACAAGAGCCCCAGGGAACCCAATGTACAATCTGGAAATCGAGCCGGGTCTGCAACCGGCGCAGAAACTTCGCGTGCAAGAGGTCGGCGTCTACCGTGGCCCGAACCTTCACAGTCGAACCAAAATGGTCCGCATCCAGTTGGACCTTGGGAAGTTGGAACAGTATCCGACAAATCTTCTGCCTGGCTTCGTTGATGCCCTTCTGAAACATGTCCCCGGATTGCGCGAGCATGGTTGCAGCTATGGTGAACCCGGAGGGCTGGTTCTGCGGATGGAAGAGGGCACGTGGCTCGGACATGTCGCCGAGCACGTCGCCATCGAACTGCAGAACATGGCGGGCGCCGATGTTGCCCGCGGCAAGACCCGTTCGGTGACCAACATGCCCGGCGTCTACAACGTCATGTTCGAATATGAAAATGAGGATGTCGGCCTGTTGGCCGGACGCTTCGCGTTAGAGCTCGTCAACTTGCTATTGCCCATCGAATTGCAGGGGCTTGCTGGCGCCGACATGATCGCACCGTCCCCTCTTGCGCTGTTTGCCATGCCTGAAGCCCTGCGCGTTCTGCGCGCGATGCATTCTGAAATTGCCTTCGGCCCCACGACCGCATCGATCGTTCGTGAAGCTGAAGCGCGCTCCATCCCCTGGCGAAGACTGGACAACAGCAGCCTTGTCCAGCTCGGCTATGGCAAAAACATCAAGCGCATCAGAGCAAGCTGCAGCTCCCTTACCTCCGAGATCGCAGCGGAAATAGCCAGCGACAAGGAACTCACCAATCGCCTGCTGATCCAAGCTGGCCTACCGGCGCCGCTGGGCACCGTTGTCAGTAGCGCGGAAGAAGCGGTCGAGGCAGCACGGACGATAGGCCTTCCGGTCGTCATCAAGCCCGTGGACGGCAACCATGGTAGAGGTGTCAATATCGGTCTTTCGACCCATAGCGAGGTGGAGTGGGGTTTCGAGCAGGCGCGAGCGCATAGCAGCCTGGTCCTTGTGGAACAGCAGTTTGTCGGCGGGGATCACCGCATCCTTGTTATCGGCGGCAGGCTCGTTGCCGCTGCAAAACGTGTCCCCGCCCACGTCGTCGGGGACGGCAGGGCGACGATCGAGCAGTTGATCAACCGCGAGAACGAAGATCCTCGCCGTGGCGAGGGGCATGAGGCGGCACTTACCCGGATCTCGATCGACGAATGCCTCATCCACTACATCGCCCGTTCCGGATATACGCTGGCTAGCGTTCCGGAAAGGGGGAAACCGGTCATGCTCCTGCCAACTGCGAACCTGTCAACCGGTGGCACCGCCATCGACTGCACCGAAGACATTCATCCGGACAATGCGCTGATTGCCTGTCGCGCGGCGCAGATTATCGGCCTTGACATAGCCGGCATAGACTTCGTCGCGCCGGATATCAGGAAGTCTGTTCTTGAGACAGGCGGGGGCATCATCGAGGTCAATGCGGGACCGGGGTTTCGCATGCATCTTTATCCCTCCCAGGGCAAGCGGCGTGACGTTGCAGGTCCGGTTTTGGATCTTCTTTATCCGCCAGGCGCGCCCAGCCGAGTGCCGGTACTGGCCGTGACAGGCACGAACGGCAAAACGACAACGACCCGGATGCTGGCTCATATCCTCGCCGCCGATGGCCAGATAGGCGGAATGACGTCTAGCAACGGCGTCTACATCGACGGCCGGCGTATCATGGAGGGCGACTGCACCGGTCCAATGAGCGCGCGTGTTGTGCTGGGCGAACCGACCATAGACGTCGCTGTTCTCGAAACGGCGCGCGGTGGACTGCTTCGTGAGGGACTGGCATTCAACGCTTGTGACATAGGCTGCGTGACGAATGTGACGGCTGATCACCTTGGCCTTCGGGGTGTCCATTCGGTGGAAGACCTCGCCGCTGTAAAGTCGGTGGTGGTTGAAGCCGTTCATGAAGATGGGTGGAGCATCCTCAACGCCGATGACCCACTGGTCGCCGCCATGCGCGAGGAAGCCGGTGGCCATATCTGCTACTTCTCCACGAAAGCACCCAAGCAGTGGCCGGACTTTTTGAAGGACCACGTTCTCCACGGCGGCCGAGCCCTGGGATGCGACCTGGCTTCCGGCCTGTTCGACATGATACTCTACGACAAGGCACAGAAAATGCTGATCTGCCGCGTCGACGAGATCCCCGCCACCATGAACGGAATGGCTGCCTTTAATGTCGAGAATGCGCTGGCAGCGTCAGCGATGGCCGTATGCAACGGTGTTCCTTTGCCCGTCATCCGTGAGGCGTTGCGTTCATTTGGAACATCCTACGAGCAGTCGGCTGGACGTCTTAACATGGTCGAGCGCGAGGGGGTCCGTATAATCGTGGATTATGCCCATAATCCGGGAGGTCTTCGCGCCCTTGGGAGGCTGGTCGGAAAGCTTAGGACCGGGAATAGCAGCTGCATTGGCGTCGTCGGCATCGGCGGTGACAGACGCGACCAGGATATTTATGAAATGGGCGAGATTGCGGCTAGCGTTTTTGACCGCTTGATTCTGAAGGAGGACTATGATTTGCGGGGAAGATCGGCTGGCGAGGTTGTTGCCATTCTTCGTCAAGGCGCGCTCAAAGCGGGCTTCGACGCTTCCAAACTCGAGGTCGTGCTCCGCGAACACGAGGCGGTCGAGCGCGCGCTGGGCTCAGCCCTAAATGACGACTTAATAGTCGTCACCGCTGACGACATCGCCCGTGTTTGGAAGCGGGTCTCTGCCCCGCCGGCCAACGAACTCGATCCTCTCCCATACAAGGGCGCTATTCCACTCCAATCAGAAATTCGGGTTTTCTGATGTGGTCAATCATTCTCCATGGCGGAGCTAAAACAATTGCAATGAAGGATATGGCTGCCAACCGTTCCGGCTGCAGAAAGGCTTTGGAGGCGGGTGCTGCGATCCTCAGGAATGGCGGCACGAGCATTGACGCCGCAGAGGCGGCAGTGCGCGTTCTTGAAGACGATCCGACCTTCAATGCGGGTTACGGCAGTGTTCAGAACGAAGATGGCGAAGTCGAATGTTGCGCGGCGATGATGGAGGGGGAACGCTTCAACGTTGGCGCGATCGCGGCGGCGAAAGGTGTTCGCAATCCGGTTGCGGCAGCAAAAGCAATGTTATTCGATAAGCCCGTGCTGATCGCAGGCGACGGAGCAAGAGCGTTCGCCGCGCAAGCCGGCCTCAGGCTCTGCGATCCGGATGCGCTCATCGTTATGCATGAAGCCAAGCAACCGGATGCCGAAAAACGTCACGACACCGTTGGCTGCGTTGCACTCGATGAACAAGCACTTTTGGCGACTGCCGTGTCAACCGGTGGATTGCAGGGAACTCCGGCCGGTCGCGTCGGCGATTCCCCTCAGCCAGGTTGCGGTTTCTACTGCGACAACAATATCGGCGGGGCAGTATTTTCGGGTGATGGTGAGGATATCGCCAGGATGATGCTCGCCGCCCGGGTCATGTACGCCCTTCACGACCTCTCGCCGCGAGAGGCGGTAGAGGCCTCGCTCGCTCATCTCGAGCGTATCGGAGGAGAGGCCGGTGGAATTGCTGTGACGCCTGACGGCAAGTTCGGCTGGGCTCACAACAGCGAGCATTTTGCCGTCGCCTATGCGAGCAGCGGTGAGCCGTCTCCAAAGGTTTATTTGAGCAAATCGGAAGAGCAAAATGCTTAAGAAGACCAAGACTGCGAACGGTCGAGATGGCACGCTCATCATCATCGGCGGCCATGAGGACCATGACGGCGAGCGCGTCATTCTCAAGGAGGTTGCAAAGAATGTCAGAGACGGAAAGCTCGTGTTGGCAACCGTCGCGTCGCACGAGCCGGAAGGATATCTCGAAAAATACCAGCGGTCGTTCGGCGATTTGGGCATACCCCATGTGACCGAGCTCTATATCGAGGAGCGGGACCAGGCGACGAGCGAAGACAAGCTTGCAGGACTTCGCGACGTCGGCGCCGTTTTCTTTTCTGGCGGTGATCAGCTCCGCATCACCAGCCTCATCGGCGACACGCCGATCGACGAGCACGTCCATGAAATCTTTGCAAATGGCGGCGTCATCGCCGGCACGTCCGCCGGAGCTTCGGCGATGAGCGATACAATGCTGGTCCGCGGCTCAAATGCTAGCTCGTTCCGGATTGGTGATCTAAGCATGGCTCCCGGGCTGGGTCTGCTCCCGAACGTCATCATCGACCAGCATTTTGCCGAGAGGGGGAGGATCGGCAGGTTGATCGGCGCCGTATCGCAGAATCCACGGGTCTTGGGTATCGGCATCGATGAGGACACCGCGATCGTCGTGCGCGGTCACCGTTTCGAGGTCATTGGCACTGGAGCGGTTTACCTCGTCGACGCTGGAGACATCACCCATACCAACATCGCTGAAGCTTCCCCGGACGAGGCACTATCGATCTATGATCTGAAACTCCATGTCCTAAGCTCCGGTGACGGCTTCAACCTCGAGACCCGTCGGCCGGACCGCGAGACCGTCGCAGTCTCTCTTGAAAAAAGGTGGTAACAGTATGCGGGGGCGCATGGCAACCGCTGTCGCGAGCATTTCAATGTGACCGAGCGCTTATGCAGCCGTGTTCATCAACAGGTCACGGAAATCTCGGATTGCCGCGCGCACCGCATGCTTGAAAGAAGGGTCAATCGCCTGCCGACGAGCCTTCTCAGTAGCCTGGTTCGTAGATGTACATCGCAGACGCGCCGCGGCTGACAGCGTTGCCGCTCGTTAATCAGCGATCGACTTCGCCGAAGACGATGTCGAGGGAGCCGAGAACGGCGGAGACGTCGGCAAGCTGATGGCCGCGGCACATGAAATCCATTGCCTGCAGATGGGTAAAACCGGGTGCCCTGATCTTGCAGCGATATGGCGCATTCGTGCCATCGGCGACAAGATAGACGCCGAATTCACCTTTCGGCGCCTCCACGGCCGCATAGACCTCCCCCTTCGGCACTCGGAAACCTTCGGTGTAGAGCTTGAAGTGGTGGATGAGCGCCTCCATCGACCGCTTCATCTCGCCGCGCTTAGGAGGCACGACCTTGCCGTCGTTCGAGTTCACGGGGCCGGTGGACGCGCTTCCGAGCAGCAGGTCTGCGCACTGGCTCATGATCCGCACCGATTCCCGCATTTCCTGCATACGGATGAGATAACGGTCGTAGCAATCTCCGTTCTTGCCGATCGGAATATCGAATTCGAGGTCGGAATAGCACTCGTATGGATTGGCTCGTCGAAGATCCCACGCAGCCCCCGAACCCCGGATCAGCACACCGGAAAAGCCCCAGGCCCAGGCATCTTCAAGTGAAATGAGGCCGACGTCCACGTTGCGCTGCTTGAAGATCCGGTTGTCGGTGAGAAGGCCGCCGATATCTTCAATAACCTGGGGAAATTTCCGGCACCATTCGCCAATGTCTGCAACCAACTTCGGCGGGAGATCCTGATGAACCCCGCCCGGCCTGAAATAGGCGGCATGCATGCGAGAGCCGGAGGCGCGCTCATAAAAGACCATCAACTTCTCACGCTCTTCGAAACCCCAAAGGGGCGGCGTCAACGCCCCAACGTCCATCGCTTGAGTGGTGACATTCAGCAGATGAGAGAGAATGCGGCTGATCTCGGCGTAGAGCACGCGGATTAGCTGCGCGCGATAAGGCACCTCAAGGCCGAGCATCTTTTCGATCGCTAAGCAATATGCGTGCTCCTGGCTCATCGGCGCGACATAATCAAGCCGGTCAAAATAGGGCAGCGCCTGAAGATATGTCTTCTTCTCGATGAGCTTCTCGGTGCCGCGATGTAGAAGACCAATATGGGCGTCGATGCGCTCCACGATCTCCCCGTTGAGTTCCAGTACCAGCCGCAATACGCCGTGTGCGGCGGGATGCTGCGGGCCGAAATTGAGGTGGAAGTTTCGTACATCGTGCTCTGCCACTTGGTATTCTCCCTGGATCACCGCCTTTACTGCTTGGATGGGTCGGCAGCTGATTTCTCGTCGCCTGGGAGGACGTAATCGGTTCCTTCCCACGGGGAGAGGAAATCGAAGTGCCGATATTCCTGCTTGAGTTCCACCGGCTCATAGATCACGCGTTTCGCAGCGTCGTCGTAACGAACTTCGACGAACCCGGTCAGCGGGAAATCCTTGCGCAGCGGGTGTCCTTCGAAGCCGTAATCCGTCAGAATTCGGCGCAGGTCCGGATGGCCGGTGAAGAGGATCCCGTACATGTCCCAAGCCTCGCGCTCATACCAGTCCGCGCACGGAAAGAGCTCGCAGGCCGATGGCACCGCTGATTCTTCGTCGGTCTCGAGCTTAACCCGAAGCCTCAGGTTTTGCGTCGGAGATAGCAGATGATAGACAACATCGAAACGCTCGGCCCGGCCCGGCCAGTCGACGCCACAGATGTCGAGTAGGCAGACGAAGCGGCAGTTTTCATCGTTCCTCAGGAAACCGAGCAGCTCAATGATGTGCTCCCGGCCGGTGTGTAGCGTAAGTTCTCCCAGCTTGAACTGATGGTCCGAGATTGCCTGCGGCACCTTGTTGACGAGGTATGATGCGAGTTCGGGAAGATTTCCGCTCAAAGGTGGCTCCATGCGCGCGTTGAAGGCAGTCGAACCCACAAGCGCCCGTTGGGTTCCCGCTTCGGCGAGAATTCGGTGGCGGCGGGTTCGTCTTACGTCGAGGGCGCCGCGCGCCCTCGACTGGCCGTCAGCAGAGGGTAGGGTAGCTATTGCTGGACTTATGAGACCTCGCGATGGCCGGAAATAGAGGGCCGAGATTGACCGCTGGCAGTCAAGGTTGGCTTGGCTCTGACTACTGAACAAGAGCATCATGAGGTCGGCGGACCGAACCGGCACCATGGTGCTTGCCGTGCGACGCTGGCGACGGCAGACGGAGGCTGCTGATGTCGCGCAGCCGACGGCGTCGACCACGCGGTGGCGGGTGAGTGTCATGCCTTCGGGGGAGCGGTCGATGGGATCGTCATGGACACAGAGGGTGCCGATCACCTGCAGGGCGGCGAATTCGCCATGGTGGCGAAGATCGCCATGTGTCGGCCGGCTGGTCCTGCAACTGGTCGAAGAGCTGCAGAGGCGCGGCCTTGGCGTCCGCCGAGCGCACCTGATTTCGAAGAGGTCGACGGTACGCGGCCGGCGATCCGTCCAGCACGGTGAAGCCAGTGCGCGATGTCGCGTGGCTGACGAAGCTGTTTTGTGGAGAAGATCGAGCCCGGGATCGGGATCGGAAGCTGACCCTGTTCGCGGCGATGACCGAGCCGCTGGAGGAGCGCCAGGGATCGTCATCGCTGGTCGAGGAGGATGTCACCGACGTTACGCCGCTGATCGATATTTACGGCAGCCGAAGCCAGCTTGTGTATCGGGTGATACGACGGCTTCATGAAATTCCCTCTTGTTTGATTCTGCAGCTCGCAAACTTCGGAGCGAATTGTTTCATCGGACCTGTCTAAACCACACGCGCAAGCAGCCGCCAGTGGCAGAAATCACCAAAGCTGGTGGCTGGAAGCCCAAACGTCCGCTTGCGCCCTAAACAGCTACACGCCGGAGAAACTCCGGTCTCGGGCTGGGCGCAGATGCGATGGGGCGTCTTTGATGTCGGCAAGTATGCCGCGCTTCTTTAGGAACCGGCGAAAATTGTCTGCGACAGCCTGAGCCGGAAGTTGGCCGCTTGCTGCCTTCCTGCATGCGTCCAACATCACCTCGCAGACGATGTCGCGGTTGTTTTGCGGCCATTCGTCCAGGAGATCAAGACGTCGTCGAGACCATTGATCTCCTGTATGAAACGCTTCCGCTGCGCGTAACTCGGGCGGCCGCCGCGAGGGCAATGGATAGGGCAGCCGTTGGCGGCGAATCATTACCATGCAGATGATGCCAGGCGGCATGAACGGTGTGGAGCTGACGAAGGAGATTCGCTCGCGCCGCAAGGATCTACCCTAGACCAACGGGTATCCGGAGGCGGCGAAACAGGCGGCGGAGAACGAGAGCATCAAGATCCCGCGGAAGCCCAACTGTCGGGACTCGCGGATCGCTTCGGCGAACTAGGACTGTGTGTCCTTTCACCAGTCATTTGTATGGGAGCGCAGAGACGCCGATTGCGCGCCATCTTTCGGCCTCGCTGCGGGCGCTGTGGAGGCCGGGTGCTCTGGGCCAGCCGTATCCGAATAGAATGCCGTCATGAGCATTGAAGAAGTGTCGAGCCATATCCGTTGCTCCTGAACAGGCAAGAGCAATAAGATTCTCCCAGTCATCCGGCGGCCTGACGCTGCTGAGCGGGCAAGGCCATGCGCTGTCCAGTGTTCCTGCGGTAGATGCGCCAATTCGTTGTTTCCCGCACTTTGTCGTAATGGCGGGCGATATAGTGAGCAAAAATGTCGCGCATGCCATTCGCCGTCCAGATTTCGATGGGCCACTTGGGATCGAGGATCAGGTCGACGTGTGCGAACATCTCCTCCGCGGGTGGATGGTATTCGGGACCGAGCGTCCGTCCCCAGTGATACCAGACGCTGTCGCCAATAGGCGGCGGAAGCGCCAAGCCGGCCGAGAAGGGGTTGACGAAGTCCAATACGGCGACAGTCGCCTGGCGAGCGCCCAACTGGGACAGCACGTCCGACGCCTCAGCCAGAGTGCGATTATACTGCACAAAGTAGTCGTACTGACCAATACTCCATGTCTCGACGAGCCGAATTCTCGAGAATTCCGGCAGCGGCATAGGCTCGCCCTGCCCGGCGATGGCGTAACGGGCATGAATGGCGACAGCCGAGGCATTGCTTATCGCCGCTGGCACAAGCAGAAATGCCAGCAGAAGCGATAGGACGAGGCGAGCCTTCCGGTGCAGTCGGGAAAGCTCGCCATTCAAAAGAGATTGAGTGATGACAGCAGCGCTCGGCCCCAGCGTCAGGATGCCCGCGCGTTGAAAGTTTTGTTCAATCAGCAGCACACCGGTTAAGACGCAAAAACCGATAAAAAAAAGACGGCGGTAGCTTGGTGCGAGGACAAGAAAGATGCCGGCGGCAATCGCGTAGACGGTGAGGTCAGCGAAATTGTTCAGGAAAACGTACCCCAGAGCGCCGAGGGCCGGCAGCCCGCCACTATTCTCGCCCGCAAGGCGCAGATCGGCGAGGTAATTGAGGCTGCCGCGCCAGAAAAGTTCGATGGCAATGACGCTTATCGCGATCATCCCGAACGCCAGCGCCGTCCAGCCGATTTGACGTCGGTCGGTTGCCAGGAAGACCAGAAATGCGAGCTCTACAACGCTATAGGTGATCTTCGTGTAGAGCATGAACAATACGAGGAAGCTTGCACAGGCGGCATCCACGGCCTTGCTCCCAGCGCTGGTTAGGCGGGGCAGGTACATGACCAAAAGAAGACCGAGCGAAGACCAGCCCAGCCGATTGTAGAACATCGCAAATGTGAGATCGCCGATCCGTTCTCCAGGATTGGCAGGAGCCGCGACGAGCAAAAGCAGAAAAGCTGCCAACGGCAAACCGAGCGCCTTGTGCATGCGGCTGCCGAGGATCGCCGCGGCAACGGCCGCGAACAGGAGGGTGACTATGGCCATTCCCACTGGCATCGCACCGCCCATACTTCCCGAAAGGCCATAGCCGACAGCGGGAATATAGAAGGTGAGCGCTCCAAGCGACGTATGGAAATCCACGTTCGGAACTTGTCCCGACCAGATGCGATGCGCACCATCGAGAAAAACAAACAGATCGTTGACGTATTTGGAGGTGATCGTCTGGCTGGGCAGAGCGAGAAGAGCTGAAAGCACCAGAGCAAATGGGACGATGGCGGTCCACCAGACGGTTTGGCGGCCCGCCCGTGGCGATGCGCCTTCCTGCTCCGGCATCGACCTCACTGCCTGGGTCATCGCGCCTCGCTTTCCAACGCGGTCTGTGGTCGCTGGTAAATCGTCCATTCCGGCGTTTTCTGCACCATGTCGTAATTCTTCGAAATGAAGGGGCCATACAGCTCCTGCAACGGCAGGCTATTGATGCCAGTCTTCGGCACCATCACAATCTTCACGTCGGCGAACAGTGCTTCTGGTGGGATGTAAGCCTTCTCATTGATGTTGCGGTTCCAGTGGAACCACGCAGTGTCACCTGTGGGAGGACGTATCCCGAGACCCGCTGAAAAGGGGTTGACGAAATCGAGCACGAACACCCGTTCGAGCGGAATCGGCAGGGCCTGAAGTAGGGCCCCCCCACTTTCGATACTATCGAGGTAGCGCTGTATGAAATCAGGCTCGCCACCGGGCGGGTCGATTTCCCGGACGTCCTCAAAAAGCGGAGGGCCAAGGGGCTTGCCCACATTCTCCGCCGCAAGAGCCGTGTGGAGAGCGATCGCCTCTCCATGATGGACGATGGGCGGCAACAGAAAGAAGATCAGAAGCAGCGGTAGTGCAGCGGCAAGACGAGCAGGCTTCTCCATTTGCGCGCTTGGATCGACAGATTGAAAGCGCCGTGCCTTTTCCACGACGACGGCCGCTCCGCAATAGAGGGTGATGATACCCCAGCTGTGGGCGTTCTGGTTGATGATTGCCAATCCGGCACCCACGCAGAAGCCACTGTAGAGGAGGTCTCGAAGGCTGCGGATGTGCCAGAAGGCAACCAGCGCAAACACCGTGAAAACCACCAGATCCGACAGATTCTCACGGACATTTTTCAGTATGCTGCGAACGTCGTGATCACCGCTGACCCGTGCGGCGGCCCGCAGATCCTCTATATGATGAAGCGTGCCGCGCCAGAAGAACTCGATTACGATCATTGCCAGTACGGTCAGGAGCAGACTGAGCAGGATCCAGGAACGTTGCTGCCGGTCCAACAACAAGAAGATCAAAAAGGCCACGCCGCAGAGTCCGTAGGTTGCTTTCGTGTAGAATTGGACAAGTAGAAGAAAAGCCGTCGCGAGAATGTCTGCAACGTCGTTGCGCGCGGCGTCGGATCTCGGCTTCAGGTACAAAACCAGGATGAGCCCGAGAGCGACCCAGCCGATGCGATTGTAGAACATCGCGAAAGAAAGAAGCCGGACCGGACTTCCGAGATTGATAGGGACAGCGAGAATAAGAATCAGGAATATGCCCAAGGCGATGGCTAACGGCGAGCTGAGGCGCGAAAGAAGGACACGCATCATCGCAGGCATGAACGCGACGATCAGGAGCGCCATTCCTATCGGTATCGCGGCGCCGAAATTTCCGGACAGGAAGTAGCCAAGGGCAGGGATATAGAAGACCAATGGTCCGAGCGCCGTGTGAAAATCACGGTTTGGCACCTGCCCAACAGCAATACGATGCGCTCCATCAATGAATACCAAAACGTCGTTGATGAAAGCGGTGTTAATGGTCCGTCCAGGAAGGGCAAGCATCGCGGAACAAATAACCGCGACCACCAGGAGCGCAACTTGTGCGGAAAAAAGGCGGCGCTTCATCTAGACCCCGTCCTTCCCGGGTGCAGGTCTCGATCCGCATCGAAGCGCGGAAAAAACCGACAAGAGGGACAGCGCAATCTACCTCTTGTTCCGCCGGCTTCGATCACAGCCGCAACCTTTTGAAGATCGGTTCCGGGACGCCTCGGATTATCGCCATGAGTGGATACCAAATCCGTCTGACATAGACGACGTCCCCTCCCTTGCTGCCATCGGCAACGGCGAAAATCCTTTGAGCGACCTCTGCAGGCTCGGCCGTAAGCATTGGTGGAAGCTTCATTCCATCAGTCATCCCCGTTCGGACAAAACCGGGTTTAATGGTGAGGACGCGTACCCCGGCTGTGAATAGTCTGTTCCTGAGACCGGACAAGAACGCCGTTAGGCCAGCTTTCGCGGCGCCATACACATAGTTTGATCCTCTCCCGCGGTCGCCGGCGACCGAACTTATGCCGACGATGGTGCCGGACCCACGCGCGGCAAACCGGCTTGCCAGGAGGCCGAGCATCAAAGCCGGTCCTTCGAAATTCGTCCGCATCACCATAGCGGCGTGTTCGAGTTCCCTTTCGGCGCGGGCCTGCTCGCCGAGTTCGCCGACGACACAAATGGCCGTGTCAGGCAATGGCGACACGGTGCTCAGGAACTCTTCGAAGCGGCCGGTATCAAGAATATCCAGTTCATGGGCTGCGACGGAGGCGCCGGTGCGCGTGACGATGTCATCGGCCTCGCGTTGAACAAGCTCACGCCTGCGTCCGACCAAATGAACGTCCCAGCCCGCCTCGGCATAGACCAGGGCAGTCGCACGACCAATATCCGACGTCGCGCCAATCAGGAGCAATGTCTTGCCGATGGCTTTCATATTCCAAGCCTTTTTCCCAGCTGGGAACTAAAGTGTCGGTCAGCCCCCGTTGTTCGTCGCACCTCCTTGAACGCCTGCAGTTGGGGGTAACCGGCTTCGAATGTGTGGCGGGATTGCCTCGCATCCTTGGCGAGATAGAGCCGTCCTCCCGCCGCGACAACCAGCTTGTCAATTTCGTCTAACAGCTGGAACACGTCGGGCGCGACCGGCAGGTCGAGCGCGAGGGTATACCCTGGCGCCGGAAATGACAGAAGGCCTGCGCCACCCCTCAGCCTTTTCAGAACGGCCAGGAACGAGGCTTTCCCAGAACGAGCGAAACGATCGAGCATACTGCTCAGAACCGCAAGTGCGTTTTCGTCAGGCACCACGCACTGATGCTGCAGAAAGCCGCGCTTGCCGTAGAGGCGATTCCATTCGAGCAGACCATCAAGCGGGAAGAAGTAGCTGTTCCAGTCGACCAACGAGGCTCGGCCTGCTTTGCGGGCACCCGCCTGATAGTAAAGTTCGTTGAATGCAGAAACACTCGCTTTGTTGAGCGCCCAACCAGGCAGATCGACCGGCAGTGAAAAACGGGCTGCCTTGATGTGAGGCAATAGCGCTGCCTTTGGCATTTGAGCGATGTCGTTCGCGATGGCGTGCTCTCCGACAAAGATCAGCGAGCGGCCGAGCGAAGCGCCCCGCGAAAGGCAATCGACCCAGGCGACGGAATAGGCCGCGTCATCTGTCTGCTTCAAGGCTTTCAGCGTATCGCCAAGGTTTTCCGTCACGACTTGGTTTTGGACAATCCACCCGGTAGTGATGGGCCTCAGCGTAAAAGTAGCTTCAGCGATGATGCCCGTCAGGCCCATACCACCGACCGTTGCGAAAAAAAGCTCGGAATTCTGGGTTCTGCTGCAGGTAAGGATCTCGCCACCGGCAACAACCAGCTTGATTTCGCTAAGGTGCTCTCCAAAGCCACCGTCGCGATGATGGTTCTTCCCGTGCACATCGGATGCGATCATTCCTCCAACCGTGACGAACTTCGTTCCTGGCACCACTGGGGGGAAATAGCCCCGGGGGATGAACGACCTGAGAATCTCTGACAGCATGACGCCACCTTCGACGGTCAGGGAGGCAGTCACCTGATCGAAGCTTTTCATCCGGTTCAATCCGCCGCAGGTCAAAGTGAGATGCTCACCGACAGCGGCATCTCCATACGAGCGGCCGTTGCCGCGAGCAATCAGACCCGCGCGCGATGACACCAGTCCAGGCAGCGTCTCCGGCAGCCTGCAATCAATCACTTCACTTTTATGGCGTGGATAACGTCCCCATCCCTCCATCGGTCTGTCACGCCCCCTCCAACTTGAAAACGAATTTTCGATCCAGCGCGAATTTTGAGATGTAACCGATCGCCAGACCGATCGCGCCGCCGGCATACTTCGCAACATCCGTTCTCCACACTATCCAGAAGACGATTTCGAATCCCCAGAATATGATTGTCGTCACGACGCTGAACAGGCCGTAAAGGACGATCTTGAGCAATTCGTCGCCGTGCGATTCGTATCGGTCAAAGAAGATCCACCTTTTGTCGAGGAAGTACTTAAGCCCGAATCCAGCCGCAGTGCCCGCGAGCATTGACGGCGCGAGGCTTTGCGACGGGTAGATCTTCACGACAGCCGCCTGAATCGCAAAATTTGCCAAAGTCGAGACGATCGCGAACACGACATAGCGAACTGCGATCCGGGGCGGGATTCCTTCACCCCCATAATGGGAACGCATCTCGCTCACCTCACAGTGCGGCGACAACAAAGGCGCTGGCAACGCCCAGAGTCGCAAGACTCACCTTGTCTTTGATCGCAAATACGACCGGATCGTCATGCATCAGTCCCCTATGGGCCAGCAACAGGATGCGGGCAATCCAACAAGCCAGGATTGGTCCAGCCAGCCATAAAATCCCTGGCCGAGTGTAGAGATCCTGCACGCTGTCGCTTGCAGCGTAGAGCGCATACAATGTGAGCGCGTTCATACCGGCCCCGGCCGCCAACGCGCCGACCATGCCGATGTCACCATTCTTGTAGTCGCGGCTCTTGGAGTCGGGTAAGTTCGCGGCTCGGCGCGAAATGAGCTCCGTGTAACGCTTGACGAGTGCAAGCGATAGGAACCAGCTCATCATGAAGGCGAGCAGCCAAGGAGAAGGCCAAACAGAGATCGCCGCCGACCCTCCTACCACGCGTGCGGTGTAAAGAGCGGCAAGGGTCACGACATCCAGGATCATCTTCCGCTTCAGAACGAACGAATAGGCGGTGGTCAACGCAAAGTATCCGGCGAGCACCAAAATGAAGGCGGGTGTAATCGTCAGGGCGACCATAAACGACAGCAGAAGGAGAACGGGGATTGCCATGAGCGCGTGTGAGAGCGGGATCTCGCCACAAGCGAGCGGCCTGCGGCATTTGCTGCGATGTCCGCGGTCGTCCTGAAGGTCGACCAGGTCGTTCAGCACATAGACGCTCGACGCGCAAAGCGAGAAGGCGATCAAAGCCAGAGCGGCATTGGCGAGACTATGGACGTCGAAGAGCTGATTTGTCAGCAACGGGATAAAGACGAGCCCGTTCTTGACGTATTGATGCGCCCGCAGCAACCGCGCCCAAGTCCGCCAGGTCGGTCTGTCGTGCGCAAGATGTTCGACATTGTCGCATTGGCGCGACAATTGCCGAGCAACCCTGGCGGACGACCGAATTGCGTACGCTTTTCCGGCATGACGCCATACAGGCAGATCTGCCGCGTCGTTGCCGACATAGTCGAAGCCGCCATCGCTAAAGGCCGCGACGAGCTTTTCCGCCTTCAACTCGGCGGCGCAGTTTGTCATCTCGTCGGTTGCAAACCAGCCGTTGAAGACACCTAAATGGTCGGAAATGCGCGAGACAAGGCGCTCGTGAGTCGCGGATGCGAGATAGACCTGACGTCCCTCATGCCGCGCCGTATGGATCAAGTTCAGAACTTCGGGATCAAAGGGCAGGATAGCCGGATCGAAATCCGCCGGTGTGGAAAGACGGTGCTTGAGGCATGCCTTTCCCCTGCACGTTGCGAGGACAAGGTCAACGATGGAAAAGGGGCGGCGCCTGAGTTCAGAAAAGGCGGTCTCGATCAGAAGGTCGGATCGAACCAAGGTGCCATCGAGGTCGATGACCAGCGGCCGCGACGAATCCGAACTTTGCGGTGTCGAAGAGCCACCCACCGATGACATCGTTCGACGAGGCAAAATCCACTCGTTCTCCTGGCCCGTCGGCAGAGAATCTCTTCGAAGTTCAAACTCCTGGCGCAATTCGCTCAAAGGATTTCCCTTTTTTACCTTGGCTCGGTGGAAATCGCCGAACAACGGCCACGCCGCTTAGTTCCATGGCGTCCCAAAAGAGGCGTCGTGACGGCTTGCACGACGTTCCCGCACCTCCACTTTCCAGCAGGCAGCGGATATTCCTGGATGATCAATAATCAAGCGCGCACCTGCTCGTTGCCATGTCACGAGCAGGTTGCGCTGAGCGACGTACTCTACCGGACGGAGTTTCGACGGCGGGAACAAAACGGTCATGTACCGGTTTTGTGCCCCATACAAAGGACCGGATGATCGAAGCGATGAACTTGGCACTTGTTTTTGGGACATTGACACTGACCTGCTGGATGATTGGCGGGGCTATTGCAGTCTTCGGAAATGCGGAGCAATGCCATCCCCACCGTCAGCAGATCAGCGAGTTCGTCACGCTCGGCTTGAACATCCTTGGACTCCTCTGCGCAATCATGATGGGAGCCGTTCTGGTCGCGCAGTAGTGACGATACGGTTGAGCGGCTTTTAATTGCCAGAGGCTCCGCTTGGCGTAAGATCTTTGCCTACCGTTTTGTCAAGCTTGGGGCTCATGTCAGTGGGATGGCCTGCGCCGTCTTTGAAACTGCGCGGCTTCGGCAATCCTACACCTAGCTTGTCAGGTGTAAATCCAGCTCGCGATCGCAACCGCCAGCGCAACAAGAGCCAGTGTGGCGATGAAGATGCGCAGAGGGTTAGAGCGCGTCGTCTGGGGTGTGGTCTCTGCACTCCCCGGTTCACGCATGGCGACATCGTAGTCGCGCTGGCGATCGGCCGCTCCCCTGCTCTGGGTATGAAGCGCCGTTTCGATTTCTTCGTGGCTCATCGGCTGACCGGCGGCCTCAGCATCTGTTTCGAGGGGTGCGGCTGCGGGGTCAAATCCCGACCTGATGTCTCCACTGTCTCCTGATTGGATTCGACCGCGCACCTCGGCAGCGGTCTTGCCATCTTTCTTGGTCATCGCGGTCCTCCGAGTTGGCTTGATGTTGATGCCGCCCGTCACCCCCCACTCAATCTCCGGATCGAGATCGAGCCCCGCGGTGACGATGAGGCCGACAATGATGCCAGCGGCCACATAGGATGACAGCTGCCATTTGGGTGAACCTTCTCGATTGTCGGCCCTACTCCTACTCCTGGTAACCCTTCAAAAGAAGGCATATGCCTGCAGATGCCGCTAACAATAAAGGTCGGCAAAGGTTCCAAGGGCGGCTCCTCGATCCGGTAGGCTGCAACAGTCGAGTGCGCCTCCGAGCGCTTGAGAACGACTTATCAACGCTCTCGGACGCGCTGACGACGGAACGCCGATGCTCCACGGGCACGGGCGCTTCGCAACTGGCACGGTTGACGCAAGGCGTCGAGGTTCGGAAGTTAAGGGCGCGCCAGGACGCGACGAAGCGATGACAAGTACTCGTCACAATGATCTCCTACTTGATAGGAATCCCTTTTTCAGCGAACCCGTCTTTCAAGCTGTCGATGAGGTCGTACCGGGTATCCGTCCACTCGCTGGTCGAAGTCCAGTACTCGATCTTGAGCGTCGTCTTGTCGGCCGTCAGGTCATCGGAAAGAACGCGAGGCGAGGGATTTTGTTTGACGCGATGATCGGCTGAGACGATATCGAGGATGATTTTTTTGACAGACCCTACATCGACATCATTGCCGATGGCGATGGAAAGCTCCTGTAGCCGGTCCGGTTCGCGGCTGTGATTGAGGATCGGCGTGTTCCAGAGGTTCGAATTCGGAGCCATCAAGTATAGTCCGTTCGCCGTTCTCAGTTCAGTCGCAAACAAGCCAACTTCAACCATTTTGCCCTTGACGCTGGACGTCTCGATGTATTCCCCAGTCCGAAACGGCCGAAGCACCAAAAGCATGATGCCGGCGGCGATATTCTGCAATGTTCCTTGCAAAGCAAGTCCGATTGCCAGGCCGGCTGCACCCAGGGCTGCGACAATCGATGCGGTCTGACGCCAAACTGTCCAAGGACCATGACGAAGACCAGGACCAACAGACCATAGTGCAACACATTTTCGAAGAAGCGAGCAAGCATCTCGTCAATGCCGTGGATCCGGGACAAGCCCTTGTAGGCCCACCTGCTGACGAAGCTCGACAAAATCCACCCCCCCACGAGGAGAACAACGGCCCCGGCGAGCGAAAGGCCGTAATGAACTGCTAAGGTGCCGATTTGAGCAAGAGCAGTCGGGGTTTTGAGAATGGCATCAGTCGTTTGGTTTTCCATGCTGTTTCGACACTCGGATGAATTACAGTTGGGTTCCGCAGCGACGATCGTCACAAGCGAAGCGAGCGAGATGTCTGAAGGAATGACGGCAGGTGCGTCCTCGGCAAGAACCGTCGTCTTGTTGGTCAGCTCGGCCTCGAGAATCTGATAGAAATCGTGCTCTTCGGCGTTATCACGCTCTTCGATCTTTGCTCCCCATATTCCTCACCCGTTTCGAGAACTTCTGAACTGGGGTTCACTGCTTTCGGAAGATGTCCTTTCAGGCATCGAGGAGCGCGAAAAGCAGCGGCAGTACTGCGGCGCCTGAATCAGTCCCACAGAAAATCTGGGCCCGTGACCTGATAAGTGAGTTTGAGAGTGCCATCTGGCTGAACCTGATATCGCTCAAAGACCCGGTAGCCGAATTGATCGAGGAAGGTGTTCTTCACGATCGTTCCTGGCTTATACCGGGAGTAGACCACCTTGCCGTAGGTCAGACTGCCTGGCATTGGCCGCTGCGGGTCTGTCAGTGAACAACCGCTGACCGCGATGAGCAGTCCGAGCACCAGGTACCTCATTGTTCCTTGTACGATTGCAATCGCTCGCTCCCACAGCCTGTGCCACAGAGAATGTCTCGCTTAACCACTTTGTGCTGGGGATGTTCCCGACATATTGTGGAAGGAGGTGTATGAAGGAACGGAAACTGGCGCTGATTGCAAAACCTAGGCTGAAACAGCTTTGGCTGAAAAGGGATTTCACCTCGGCGGCGCGGTGGGCAAGACCAAACGCACCGGCTGCTAGTCAATATCTACCGTTCGGGTGGAGAGATCGGTAAGACGCGGTTCAAGGAAGGGTTCGCCAAGAAGTGGAACCGAAACGGAGGAACGACGGGCTCATGACCTATTGACGAAAGCCGGCGTTCCGCATCGATGGCCGATATCACTGTCAATGATGAGACGCGGACGATGGCGCGTTTACCTGCAGCGAGTGAAGGCTATCAAACTTCATGATCAGCAGCGTGACCAGTTCCTCGCGCGTCCTATGTCCTTCATTATAGAGGTCGACCGCCGCGCTGCAAAGCAGCTGCATTGATTGTTCCGTCGGCGCAGCGTGATTGTGCCGGTACCAAGTCTGGACGGCATCGGAAAGCACGTTTACGTCGTCCATCTGAAGTGAGAGATTGAAGTCCGCCATCTCATGCTCCTTGAGCGTCGCAACAACTCGCCCGGACCGCGATAGGAAAACTGGTACTGCATTAACCTCCCAAGGACAACCATCAGTACGGTTGCGAACGGTTGCCGGGAGCCTCCGCCAAGTCAGCGGCGATCCGCTTCTCCAACGATTTGTACGGAACCGCGCAGGAACCGGTATCGCACGCGCCCGGTTAGAAAGGCGGATCGCGGGAGGGGAAGCCATGTTTCCTTGCACAACGCCCTTTGCACTCTCCGCGATCCACCCTCCCAGGGGATGGCCGCGCGGAGGCAAGGTTGTTTGGTGTTTCCTCTCATCCAATGCCTTCGGGCTCTGCGCGGCCTCCTGATTTAAATCTGCCGACGAAGGAACAAGAGTGGCCGCCGAGAGTAAGGCCGATGGGCCACGCATCCGTTTCCTTTTACGCGGCCTACTCCTCCAAACTTCCCCAACTCGCCCCGCCTTTTACGCGGGGCTTTTTTCTGAGTCTCATGCGGCTAGGTTTGAATGTGGTCGATCGACAGCCCGGGTGGAACAACTTTGCTATCGAGAGGTTCGGTGGGATTCTCGTTGGTGGAGCAAACCATGCCGAAGTATTTTTTCCACATCCGCCGGAACGATGTCTTCGAGGAAGATTTAGAAGGCATCGACTTGGCTTCGCCTGAACAGGCACGGGAGGAAGCGGTCGCGGCCGCTCGTGAAATCGTGGCGGAGGGGATCCGGAGGGGCGATCCGGCAGACGTAGCGACTTTCGAGATCATGACCGAAGAAGGCTCGCTGGTCGCAACCGTTCCTTTCCGGTCGGCTGTCGGCCTGGAATAGCGCCTCGCGGAAGCCGGGCTTAGCTCTCCACCGTTCAAAGATGGATGGATTGACGGCGTTGTTTGGAACTGTGGCATCTCCAGTGCGTGAGCGTTCGACATTTCTATCCTTCATCTTTGCAGCCAATAAGTTCACATTTTGGCTTCCGGCCCCTGCTCACGAAGTTTTTTATTCGCAAGGCTACCACTGAACGCACTTCCCGCAATCACTCTCCGTCAACGTGACTGTCAGCAGGCGACGCGAACTTGCTGAGGGCTTTTGCAATGGCAAGCACCAGTCCTGCGGCCGCTTCTGTCCGTCCTTCCTCAGTTGTTGCGTTGACGAGCACGAAGCCGTGCCGGCGAACAATGCCTAGTGCTTGGTCCACAGCCCAGGAAGGAAGAGTGTGGGCGGGACGGGACATGCCGCCAGCCCCTTCATTTGCGCGCATCATCATGAGTATGGTGGCTGTCGCGTTCGCCACCTCCTCCCGATACGCCGCTTCGCGCTTTGTTATCCGATACCGCCGGGGGCTTTTTTACCTCCAGCGGCGCTCTACTGCTTTCGTGCGACTCACCAGGGCCGCCCTGACGAACTGTGGATGGATGCTTCGATGATGTCGACATGGCTCCTCGCTTTATCGATCCTGCTGGTAACCCTGATGGGTCGTGTTGACCTTGCTGTTGCCTTGCTGTCCGACCTTGTCTGGGTTCTTGGCGGCAGCTACCAGCCTGCCGTCATTATCCGCGTGGGAAGTTTCGCCGGAACCCTTGTCGGAACGGTTGGCCTCCGGCGTCGGCGGCACTTTGCTGCTCATGATATCCTCCTAATCTGGCTCTCTGTTGGCGGCATGGTCTTGATACTGCTCTGTCTGCACGGTTTTGCCATCGAGACCGCGCTCGCGTGAGTGCTGCGCCTTGTCTCTGTTGGACAGGACCATGTTGGGCGGCAGAGTGTCCGGGTCGAGATCAGTCATTGCGCCTGACCCGTCACCTTTGCCTTTGGCGCCGGCGCCGATGTGCTTTCGATCCGCATTGGGCATGAAGCTCCTCCTTCTTGGCTTGCTTCGTGGGCTCTCAACAACGAAAGGCTCCTGAAGTTCCCGACGGAGTGATTATTGGAAATCAGAGCTTACTTCGAAGGGCTCAACCGATTTTGCCGCACGAAGCTTCGAGACGGATGTGCTGGAATAGTGGTCCTCATGTCGAGGAGCCGGTGATTGCCGAAAGCACCCCTTGGTGGTTTAAGCCTCGGCTCATTGAGCCGACCCAAACCTGGATCCACGACGTGCCGCCAGCGGACGACAAACTAAAAAATCATTGGCATAGTCCGCTGCAGATGGAACTTGACCAATGCTGCTCGGTTCGCGGGTCACAGGAGGCAACACATGTCAAACAAAGCGGATAACGGAAGCAAGCCATTGGCAGCACCGATGGTGGCCAAGATAGAGCCGGAGGATCAGCGGTCGCTCAACCTGGAGGACGTCGACATGAGCCGGGCGTGCGTCCAAGGAGACGTGCTGGTTTCCAAAGGCCAGTCGAGCACCTTCGTCTCGAAGCTCAGAAAGCCGAAGGATGGCTGACGCAGCTTACATTCCTGAAGCCGGCTTCTTCCACTCGATGCAGGTCAGCGCAGCTTGAATTGGACCGTGAATACTGTCGACCGTTGGACTTTCGGCTGCTTTGGCGGGTGACTGGATGGTCGTGGCATATCCCCTTTCGGGATTCGGTGTTCGACATCACCCCGGGATGGGGCGCCATCAGCCAAAGTGGTGAGATCGATCTCATGAAGGGATTGGAGGGACTGCAGGCCGTCAAAAGTGTGGTGCTGTCCCTCCTTCGCACAAAGCCCGTCAAGGTTCCGGATCGCGCCACCGCACCCGATGGCGGTGACGGTGCCCATTCAGGCCATAGATGAGAACGGCTCCGGTCAAGGCGATGGCGACAGCTGTGATCGTTTTTGCAGACGGCACACGCTTTCTCACGCGCCAGCCGCCGCTGGTCCCGGTTCCAGCAGCATTTGGTGACATCACGCTGCCGTCGGTGTTAGGCACTGGTTTGGCTTTCTTCCGGATCGCTGCAGCAGTGGCGCCGGCGAGACGCTCGACGGGACCGCGTGCAACCGTATAGGCCACCTGACCGGCACGGGCCGGCCACCCAACGGCGACCTCGTCGCGCGGTATAAGAGCAACGCCGACGATGGCCTCGGCCACATCCTCAGGATCGTACAGGAAAGGGGGCGGCTCCAAAGCATGGCCAGTGTAGTTCGCACCGTGCTCGATAATCGGCGTGTCGATGACGGCAGGAAATACTCCGCAGACGTGAATGTGGGGCATGCCTACCAGCTCCTGTCTCAGGCTGGCGGCAAAACCTCTCAGCCCGAATTTGCTGGCCGTGTAGGACGCGGCAAAGGGGTTCGGCACCCATGCTGCCATGGAGACGATATTGATCAGGGTTCCTCGGTTCTGTCGCATGAAGATCGGCAACACGGCGTAAGCACCGGACATCGCGCCAAGCAGATTTACCTCGATCGTCTTGCGATGCAGTTCGAGTGGCGCGTCGTGGTATGAGCCTGCGACGCCAGTGCCAGCATTGTTGATCCACACGTCAATCCCGCCGAACGCGACTTCGGCGGCATCGGCCAGCGCTGCCACTGCATCAGCATCCGTGACATCCATCGGTACTACGATTGCTTGAACACCCAGCGACTGACATTCGCGAGCCACTTGCTGCAAGACATCTGCGCGGCGCGCTGCAAGGCAGACACGAGCGCCACGTCTGGCGAAGGCGAGCGCTGTCGCACGCCCAATCCCGCTCGATGCGCCGGTGATGACGACCGATGATCCGCGAAGATCCTGCACGCTGTTGGCTCCCACTTATTTTACAGTATTCGACTGTTTCCAAGAACCTTGTCGCCGGGCTGTGGTTCCGATCTTCGACTACGCGCTGCCGAAGGTCTTCCATTGGCCGATCATCCGGAAGAAAAATGTGTAGTGCCACTCCGCGAATTCGTCGGGATGGCGACTACCTTGTCCCTCACTGTGCTCGTTCCCGTTCGATGGCGAGACGTCGCCGGAGCCAATCAAAGCCACAACGTCGCGAGCTAAAGACCGCGGCTGCGTGCGTTATCGTACTGGAACGGCTGTTACCTGGCTTGGTTCGGCTGCCGAGGAGGATGCATGCAGTACCAAGAGGCAATTCGATCACTGACAGATGCGGTGGCGAGACGGCAGGCGATCCTATTCGTTGGAGCCGGGGTTTCCATGAGCGTTGGTCTTCCATCATGGGAAAGCCTGATTGCTCATATCCAGTCAGACCTTGGAATTGACTGTTCGACCAACGATTGTCATCGAAGCTCGTACCAGGAGATTGCGGAGTTCTATCGTCTCAAGCATGGCTCGATTTGTCCGCTCGTCGAGTGGATGAGCCAAGAGTGGCGAGTCGATCCTGATTGTCTGCGGAAATCGCATCTGCACCGCCTGATAGTGGATGCCGATTTCCCGTTAATTTACACCACCAACTACGATGCTAATCTTGAAGCGGCCTATGAGGCGTTCGGCAAACCATACGTTAAGATAACGGGGGCCGCGGATCTGGCCGCAGCTTTGCCGGGCCTCACGCAGATCATCAAGTTCCACGGGGACTTTTCCAATCCCGAGGGTCTCGTCATCACTGAATCCGATTATTTCGACCGGCTGTCATTCGACGCTCCGATGGACATAAAGTTCAGGGGTGACGCATTTGCCTCGACGCTTCTTTTTGTCGGCTACAGCATGACGGATCTGAACATCCGCTTCCTGCTCCACCGGTTATGGAAGACGTGGCGCGATACCGGCCAGGAGCGGGCCCGACCCCCACTCTACATCGTGATGCACGACGCCGACGATGTGCAGAAGCATGTTCTTGACCGATGGGGCGTTACAGTGATCGAAGGAAGGGGTGGAAACGCTGAAGAGTCTCTTTTGCTGTTTCTACAGGAGTTGAAAAACTCTCTTGCGGCTCAGAGGGCGTCCTGTGGATCAGCGGACGCTTTGACTTTCAGCCGAGCCTCGCGACAAACGAAATCCGACAAACTGGTCTCCGATGAACCTCGTTCCTGTTCGACGACAGCCTCTTCGTTGCAAGGAACATCTGTCGCGGCTTTCGATGAGGCTTCGAAAACATGATTGGCGAGCTGGAAATCGATCTCGACGCGATAGCCTTCCCCATCGCATCGGTTCTTCATGAGGTCAGCACTTGAGGGCGAGCCGGATGTGGAAGACCGCGGTGCGTCTGGTCGGGTGCGGCCTGATGGGTCTGGGAATCGTCATCATCATGACGCCCGAATTGGCCGCGCCTCTATTTGCGACGAGCAATTCATCCGGTGCCAGTGCTACATACATCCGCGCAATCGCAATTCGCGATATTGTCATCGGCCTCTGCTTGGTGGTTGGTCCTTATTTTTCGATTGCCGGCACAACCATGTCGATCGCTGCAATCAGCGTCATTCCCTGCGGCGATCTTGTTCTTGTGTGGCTCGCGGGTGGCGGGCTGCTTTCGCTTCTCCCTCATGTCGGGAGCGTGGTGTCGCTACTGGCGCTTGCCGCGTGGGGAAGCCGCGTTGCCTGACCCCCAGACGCTTGATCATAGTACGATGTCGTACAGGAACAGCAACGACAAAAGTGACGTTCGGCAGCACGATATTTGAGGTTCCCCAAGCATGATCGAATGGTGGCAACGTGCCGCGATCTACCAGACTTTCCCTCGATCATTCCAGGACAGCGACGGCGATGGAGAGGGGGACATTCAAGGTATCATCCGGCGCTTGGATTACCTCCCCTGGCTCGGCATAGACGCGATATGGCCAGGGCCGACCTACAGGTCGCCGCTCCTCGATAGCGGTTATGATGTCAGCGACTTCCGCTCCGTCGATCCTGTCTTCGGCAGCATGCAGGATTTCGATGCGCTGATCAGTGAAGCTCACGCCCATGGCCTAAAAAGTCATTCTCGTTCAGCTAAAGTGAAGAAGATTGAAGACAGGCAGGAACCTCCAGGCGCGATCAAAGTTCGCGTTGACATAAATGAGAACCCACTTGGAGAAAGCAATGAGCAGCTCTGACACGACAAACGATCACGGCACCATTCAAAAATGGGCAGAAGCGCGCGACGGTCGGCCCTCCGTTGTTCGTACTGGCGGAAAGGGTGGCGTCCTTCGGATCGATTTCGGCGAAAAGGAAGCGGATTTCGAGGAGGTCAGTTGGGAGGAGTTCTTCAAGATATTCGAGGAGAACAAGCTGAGCTTCCTTTACCAGGACAAGACAAAGGACGGGAAGACGAGCCGCTTCAACAAGTTTGTCGAACGTGAGTGACGTTTGTTTGCCCTTCATGAAGTCGCCGTCACCGGCGATAATGCGAGTGCCTGCAGATGCCCTGCGAGGATACCAGATAATGCTTGTTCGATCTTCGCCGGGCTGTCTTGGAGCAGCCGAACGACAAAGACGCCCCTTACCGCTTTTGGGCTACCTTTACGATTAGATCCATGGCGGCGTTCTCCGCCCCGCCCACCGCGCAATCGTCGAGCTGATGCCAGCGCAAGAGGGACGCGTTCTCGAGGTGGGAGTCGGGCCCCGGCTGTTGCTGCTTCAATACCCGGCGCACCTGCAGGTGACCGGTCTCACATGCTCGCCAAAGCACGCCAAAGAATACAGGATCACCGGCTTGAACATGTCGTCCTGCAGGTGGGTGACGCGCAAAAGCTTGATTTCTCACCCGCGAGCTTCGGCGTTTTGGTGCTGCCGTTCGTGTGCGGGGAGCGATAGCGCGAGCAATCGCTCCGGCGTTCGAGCGGATCTGCTGGAGTGCGACATTTTGGTCTCGGCGTCTTTTGCGATGGATCGAGGGCCGAGGCGATTTCGAAGTCAGCGAATGGCGGCCTGTTTCCCCGCTTGGACTGTTCAAGGTGATCAAGTTGACACGGGTGGCGCGAGGTAGGCGAAGCCTGATGCATTCTCTGCTTTCACCCAGCTTCACAGCGCGAGGGATCGCACGGTGCGAATTCCGACAATGCCGGACGAGGTCGCCAGGACGGTGTATAACTGTGGCGCTTGCACAGAAGGAGCTGAAAATGACGCTTTTGCCGACGGTGTTGCTGTTAGAGGACGAAGCTTTGATCGCGCTCGACATCCAACAGACTTTGCTGGGCGCCGGTGCGAAAGACATCGTACATCTCACGTCGTGCAGCGCCGCAACTGACTGGCTAGGGATTTACATGCCTGATCTTGTGATCCTCGATATATTCTTGCTCGACGGCGAAAGCACGGACATTGCGAGCCACCTCGTCGAGCGCGGCATTCCCTTTGTGGTCCATACGGCTCGTCGGAAGGTGACGCAGGAGAGCCATCAGGTGTTGCTCAATGGACAATGGGTTTGCAAACCGGCACGACCTGACGAACTAATCCGGGCAATCGGTCGGTGCCTCGAACAACGGCGCGACAAAGGCGGGCTTGGCTGCCGCGATCTGAATACACGTCACGCGGCTTGATTGTGGCTAGTCGCGACAGTTGAGTCGTAGTTAGACCAAGGCGGCTGTGCCGGCATAGCCTGCGTTGCTGGCGACGGCCTCGAGGCGCTGCGGAACGACTTACAGCAGGTTTTTCAGGTGTTTTTTTGTGGTCAGCTTGTAGATGTCCAGCCGATTTCGCCGTGGCGGCATCTGATCGAGAGCACGATCAGCCGTGTTCCGTCCTGGTAGCCCCGGCCCCAACGCGCACCGATCGACTTCCGGGAGTAATCGAACGTCTTCATCCCGATTTCGCCTGCGGCGTTTTCGTAAGCCAGGGGGATGATCTCGATCTCGGGACCATCCTACCGGCGAACCGGCTTTTCAGCGCGGCAAGCCCATGCTCGCGCTCTTGGCAAAGAGGGGGTCGGTTGTCCGGCCTAGCGCTCCATCAAGCGAGGCCGGGACAGCGCCTTCTGTCGAAAAGAGATCGACGCGAATACACGTCACCGGATCGGTGGGTTCTTCCGATAGCAGGCAAGCTATTGGGAGGTTGGCTGACACTCCAACAAGTTCCCGACCGCCAATTTCGACCGGCGGGTAGAAGATTGGCAGCGCAGTACCTTTCATGATGTGATCGACGTTCAAAGCCACGATATCGCTGTCGAACACGATGTCCTCGCCCTTCATCCAAGGTGGTAACGACCAGAGAGATGCCGCCGCTGCCGATCCGGTCGAACTCGATCAGGCGTTCCAAGGTTTTGCGCTGGGGCTGGGTGTCGAATAGGCTGTCGTCTACGCCCATGAAGGGAAGCGTCGACCACAGCCGGGGAAGCCCGGCTTGTACAGCGCGGGTCGCCCCGTCAGCAATTCCTGCACGGTCACGGTCGAGCAGCTTTTACCAGGCGGCATGAACATCGCCGGACCGTCGTCGCTAACAAGCTGCCAGAACTCCCGCAGTCGCGCCATCCGCTGGTCGAGGGCGTTTCCGGCGATCAAGGCGCCAGTGACTGCTCCTATCGACGCGCCTGCGATCCGCGATGGTTCGACCCGAGCGTGCAGCGCCTGGTAGACTCCGGCATGGTAAGAGCCGAGAGCATTGCCACCGGAAAGACAGAGGCAAGGGCCGATCGTCATTTCGATGCCCCCAGAATGAACGGGAGGTCGCATCAGCCGCCATGGGCGTCATGCCTTGCTGGCCGCGCCTAACATTGTGGACGTGATCAAGCGTCATGATGGTTTGAAGACCTAGGCTTCGAATGGCCTCGATGTAATGAGCAGCGTGCGGCGAAAATGACCCTGAGGATGGATCGGCACCAAGTCATCGTCGTCATTCCTCTGGGCCGTCAAAAACTGCAGACAAACTTGATTTTGCCATTGTGGTTCCAACGAGGGCAGCCTTCGCTGAGCGGGAACATTGGGGCTCCGCAGAAGTTCGCGACCGATCATGAAACGTCACCGCTGTTCAGGAGGATAAGATGGGACAGGAAGGCAGAGAAGATCTCATACGGGATCGCGCCCAGCAGATATGGGAGCGAGAAGGTAAAAAGGATGGTGATCACGAACGCCACTGGAGGCAGGCTGAGCAGGAGATCAGAGAAGAGCAAGTCGGCGAGGAGGGGGCCAGTGATACCGGAAGCCAAACCGGCCGCAAAGCGGGTGGCGCGAAAGGCATCGCCAGCGGCGTGCAGCCAGGCGGGATGTCTCCAGGAGGAGGACCGGCAGCCGGCGCCGATAGCATGGGCGTCAAGAATAAAGGCGGCAAAGGCATCTCCGGTCCGAATTAACAAGGCATACTGATATGAATGATGTTACCGAGAACGATGCTGAATTTCTCGAACCAGGTCCAGGCCGGCGGGTCGAGGCGCTCGCCGGTCGCGTCGCTGTGGTCACCGGCTCCGATTCCGGAATAGGCCGCGCAATTGCCGAAGCCTTTGCGCTGGAGGGTGCCGACGTTGCAGTTACCTATCACAGAGGAAGGCGCCTGAGCGACTGCGGCGCAAGTGGAAGCCGCCGGTCCACCCGCGATGGTACAAAGTCGCGACGTGCGCGACGAGGCGATCGTGATGATGTTCATGGGTTCATTCCAAGAAACGCTTGGGTTGACCGATATTCTCGTCAACTGCGCCGGCATCGGCTGCTCCAAGCCCTTTGTAGAAACAAGGTTCGAGGACTTCGACAATGTCGTCAAGACGGATCTCTACGAAACGTTCTTCTTCTGCCGCGAGTTCGTGCGCCGCGGTCAGGGAAAGCTTGGCGGCAAGATCATCAACATCACCTCTGTCCACCAGGCGATCCCCAGTCGGGGAAACCCCAGCTTGCGCACGGACGATCCGCAAGCGCGGGCTAAGGAGATGCCACGCATCCCGTGGCGCGACTTGCCGTTTACCCTGCTTCTGACCATATGTCACCTGGCAAAGCTTCACTATCGACAGCAGGCTTGAGATGAACTAGGGCCAGGGCGCAAGCGGATCGGTTGAAATTTGGATGTACCCGCGGCTAGGCCGCCTGGATTTTACCTGCGATGGTTCTTGGGTCTCCGGCTGCTGTCCGCTTTCGCACAAAGGCGGAACCGGCGACTAGCAGCCCAGTTTGCTAGTAATGAAACCAAGGCAGCCACACGCCCCGCTTCGGGGCTTCGACCGAGTCGTCAACGGACGCAACGTGCATCTCCTGAACGTCGGCGATGACGCTTATCCGCCCGTCGTCCTGCTGCATGGCTGCGGCAGCCTCGCTCAGGAAGTTCTGGCGCCTTTCAGGAAAACCGGGCTGCACATCGTCGCGCCCGATCGGCCTGGCTACGGTTTGAGCGACCCGCTACCACAAAGGCTGCGAGGGCCGCTGGCCCAGTCCCTATGGCTCGAGGACTTTGTCGACGCCCTTGGGTTCTCCAGCCTGACAATCGCTGGCCATTCCATCGGCTGCGCGCCGGCTATTCTTCTGGCGCGGCGGCGGCCCGATCTGGTGAAGTCTCTGGTGCTGATCGCGCCGTTTTGTCGCCCGACACCGGAGCAGGCAATGTTGCTGCTTCGGCTGGCCATCGCTCCTTGGATCGGCGGCATGTTCTCACAACACCTCCTGTATCGCTTTGCCGACTATTTTGGCGAACGAGTGATGCGCAAGGCACATCATCCCAATCCTGTTCCGGACACCCTGGCCGATTTCCCTATCGACACGCGGCGAGCCCGCAGTCGCTGCGGATGATGGCCGACGAGCTGCTGCAGTTCAATGCCGATATGGCAGCCGTCGGCGATGAACCGATACCATGCGTTACGCATATCATCTACGGAATGGAAGATGCCGTCCTCGATCCGCATTGGCACCTCGACTGGCTTGTCCACAGAGTGCCTCAAGCGAGAATCCGGTTGCTGCAAGGTGTAGGCCACAATCCTCACCATGCAGCATCCGCCGTCGTTCGCTCCGCTCTGCAAGATGCCGTATGGGCTGGAGCGATACCGGGGCGCTGCGAACGCCCGCCGGTTGCTGAGGGTCTTGTACGGACATCGTAACTCGGCTCAATTGCCGTTCATTCACCCGCAATCACGATGTCCGTCAGGTAAGCGCTTCCACCCACTGTCAGGCGGTAGCTTCTTGCTCTGAGGTCATCACCCTTGGCCTCGATCAGGCCAAGCTCCTCGGCGACCAGCGCTGTTTTCAAACCGACCTGTTTCGGAAGCTTGCGCCACCGGCCTTTTCGCAGATGGTCGAGGAGCAGCTTGAGGCGGACCTGCTTCGCCCCTGATGTCACTTGCTTCCAATCAAGCGTTCGTATTCTTTCTCGGGCGCTCCGTAACAACCGCCGGCAATCTCTTCCAGCTTGGCCCGGTCGCGCACGCGTATCCGACCGCGCGTCGCCTTGATCGCCAGCATGCCTTCGAGAATATGCAAGTGGTCTGTCACACCGGAGCGGCGCACGCCCAGCATCAGGGAGAGGAATTCGTGCGTGAGCGCCATGTCGTCATCGCGGATGCGGTCGTGGCACATCAGCAGCCAGCGCGACAGTCGCTCCGCCATATTATACCTGCCGTTTGCCAGCGCCGAATGGGCAAGCTGCAGTTCACAGGTGTGGATGTAATGAAGAAACAGATCTCGGGATCGGGCATCTTCGTCGATCAGCCGGTAGACGAGTTCAACTGGAACCCTGATGCCGCTTCCATCGATCTGCATGAAGGTGCGATTGGGGGTCGTGTCGAGTCGCAGCAGCCGATGTGTGCCACACAATCCTTCCCAGCCGATATGGCCGACCTCAATGGCCTCGTCATCTACTGTCCTTGCAACGATCGACGCCAATCCCGTTTCGAGAAAGAACACGTGATGGGTTGGCTGATCACTTTCGATCAGCACGGTCCGTACGGGCAGATCGACCCGCTCCATTCCGGGCTGCAGTGCGTCGAATGCTTCCCGGCCAAGGGCGGCAAGCAGCCGGTTCTGAACGTCTAATTTTTGAATCTGAGGCATCTTTGGGCTCCAGCGGGGAGGAGCCCGCACTCGAACCCATCAAGTGACAAGAGAGGCATAGAAAGATTATGGCGCAGATTGCCGAAATAGCCTAGCGTCGTCCGATAACCGTGCGGTTTTGACATAACTTAGGATTCGCAACCCGCAGCGTATCTGTTCTCACCAGCCGGCACAGGTCCTGACTGACGTTGGCACATTCCGCGAAAGGCGGTCGATGCCAAGATTCTTTTTCCACATTTTGACGCGAACGAACATCATCAGGGACGAGGAGGGCACCGATCTTACGGACTTGGGCGCGGCGCGAAGCGAAGCGATCAAGGATGCCAGGGGTATGATGAGCATGGCGATCCGGGAGGGGAGGGACCTCTCGCACCGCCACATCGAGATCTGCGACGCGGTTGGTACTCTGCTTCTTAAGGTGGCGTTTTCTGAGGCGTACGAACCAGGCGACTGAGCGTCCTGAGGAGCCTCCTCTCGCCTGAAGTTACAATCTCTTGATCGGAAACCCGATACAGTCCGCATATTCCTGCTCGGGGACACCATAGGAGCCTCCGGCAATGTCCTCCAGCTTTTGCCGGTTCACAATCCTGACGTTTCCGCGGGTCGCCTTGATCGCATGCACGCCTTCCAGAATGTGGATTTCGTTGGTAACGCCCGAGCGGCGAACGCCAAGCATGATCGAAAGAAACTCGTGGGTAAGAGGCAAATCGTCGGTCAGTAGCCGGTCATGGCACATCAGAAGCCAACGCGCCAACCGTTCCGGCATGTTGTAGCGGGCATTGGCAAGGGCGGAATGTGCTAGTTGCAACTCACAACAATGCACGTAGCGCAGCAGCAGGTCGTTGGCGGCCGGCACCCGTTCGACCATGTTCAGGAATACAGAGGTCGGTAAGGATATTCCGCTTCCCTCGACCTGCATAAATGTCCTGTTGGGGGTTTTCGGCACTTTCAGCAGGGCGTGCGCGCCCGACATGCCCTCATAGCCGATGTGCCCAACTTCGACGATTTCGTCGTCGCTGCTTGTGGCAACGACAGATCCGAGCCCGCGCTCCAGGAAGTACACCCGGTCGTTCGCCACACCAGGGGTCACCAACTCATACTTCAATGGAAGATCGACCTGCTGCATCGCCGGTCTCAGAAGCTCGAATGCTTCGAGAGGCAAGGCCCGCAACAGCAAATTTGAAACGGTCGATTGCGAACAGTCGGGCATCGCCCAGCCTCCGGCGGGAATGAGCCCGATCTCATGTCGACGAAAAACGAGGCGTCAGCACTGGATAGCTTATGCCGCAAACTGCCGCCCCAGGCCAAGAGCGCTCGCCGCTCTGTGCGGTTTTGACATTTGTCCATTGTGGCGGTCCTTGGAGCAGAGACACCAGGTTGGTCGATGACTTTGACTGCCCCGCTCAACGACGGGACGACACGGCGTTCAACTATAGTCTCTACCGCTTCGCTACGGGCGCTTTCGATGTCGGCATGCTCAGTGCCTACCAAGTCCGGCATAGAGATGCCGTCGTGAACGTTGAAGAAATGGCCAGCCATCGATCCTTGCTCCTGTGCAGGGAAGAGCAAAAAAGACTCTCAGCCAGCCTCGCCTGTGATAAATGCCGGATGATCATCCCATATCGCATGTCACAAAGTTCTGAAGAAGATCCGACTCTCGGTCACCCCTCAACTCGGCTTGGACCAGAACGACTGCTGCCATCTCGATGATGTTCAAGCGCCCCGGAAGATTACGCGACGATGCCGCGATTCACGTCAAACGCAGTTTACCTAGGCGCTGCCAGTTTTTCTTTTGAGATCATATCGGAGATCTTCTCGGTGAGGACCTCGACCGCAAACGGCTTACCGATCATCGCCATATTGGAACCGAGAAACTCGGCCTTCGCTGTGGCATTCTGCGCATATCCCGTCACGAAAATCACGGGGAGCTCAGGACGGTGCTGACGCGCGACCTCGGCAAGTTGACGCCCGTTCATCCCGGGCAAGCCGACATCGGAGATCAATAGGTCAATCGCGCGTGGGGAGGCAATGATCGGTATCGCTGCGTCCGCATTCGAGGCTTCCACCGCTTCGTAAGAGAGATCGGCGAGAACCTCGCAGATCAGCAGGCGGACTGAATCGTCGTCTTCGACGACGAGCACTGTCTGCCCCTGACCCGCTTCGACGGCCAGGCTCTCACGGCTTTGATCCTGATCACCATTATCCGTTGCAGGAAGGAGCAGCCTGATCGTCGTGCCCTCACCAACCCGGCTGTCGATCTCGACCTGACCGCCCGACTGTTGCGCAAAGCCATAGATCATTGAAAGGCCAAGGCCCGTCCCCTGACCAATCGGTTTGGTGGTGAAAAAAGGTTCAAACGCTCTTGCGACAATCTCCGGCGGCATGCCCACCCCCGTATCGCTGACACCGATGGCAACGAACGCTCCGGGCTTCAGACCTGGCAGGGATCGCGCCTCGATTTCATCAATTCTTCTGGTCGCAGTGGAGATCGTCAGACTGCCTCCGTCCGGCATCGCGTCGCGGGCGTTGATCGCCAGGTTCAGCAGAGCGCTTTCCAGCTGATTGGCATCTGCAACGATCCAACCGGCCTCGGGATCAGCCTCGATGTCGATTGCTATGTTCTCAGGCAAGGTCCGCCGCAGCAATTCCCGCGTCGCAACGAGATGGTCGTTGACATCAAGGGGTTTGGCATCAAGCGTTTGGCGACGGGAAAAGGCCAACAACCGGGCGATCAGCGCTGCTGCGCGGTTAGCCGCGTCCGCAGCGGCATCCATGAATCGATCAACATCGTCCAGTCGGCCGCCGGCAATGCGACGCTTGGCAACGTTGATCCCGCCGATGATCCCTGTCAGCATATTGTTGAAGTCGTGTGCAATTCCGCCGGTGAGCTGACCGACGGCCTCCATTTTCTGAGACTGCCGAAGCGCTTCTTCTGCCCGATTGCGCGCCGACATTTCCTCTTCGAGTTCGGCCGTGCGCTGCGCGACCCGCTCCTCGAGCGTCCGATTGAGGTCGTCAAGCGCTTGCCGCTCGATCCTCAACGCTGCTTCCGATGCCGCAAGGGCTTCCTCGGTCTTCTTTCGCTGCGTGATGTCGATGACCGTCCCAATGAAGCGAACTGGTTTACCGCCGGCAAACATCGCCCCACCCTTGGCCGCGACCCAGCGCTCGATGCCGTCTTCGATCCCGATCGTTCGAAATTCGATATCATAGATCCCGCTGCTACCAGGCTGGAGGGCTTTGGCGACAGCGTCGTCTGCCATTTGCCGGTCATCGGGGTGAAGGCCCGCGAGGAAGCTGTCTTCATAGGAGATCGCGCCGTCCGCAAAGATACCGAACATTGCCTTGCACCGGTCGTCCCAGCTCAGCCGGCCGGTGACCGGGTCGAAGTCCCACGTTCCAATCTCTGCAGCGTTTGTCGCCAGCCGCAGCCGGGTCTCACTCTCATCCAGTTCCAGGAGCCGATCGCGCATCAGGAACTGTTTCTGGCGAAGGCGCATTGCGGACGCGACAGCGCTGTGGAGCGAGGCTCGGCCGAGCGGGCGTTCGAGCACGACGCTGTTGATGGCGATGTCAAAGAGCTTTAGGTTCGTCAACTGCGCGTTGGTCGTTCGTCCGGAGCGAGGGGCGGCAAGCAGCACAAACGGCACATCCGACCACGTTGGTTGCTTTGCCAACGCGTCTTTTAAAGGCGTTAGGTCGCCGGACAGAGTCTCCTCAGTCAGGAGAATGACGCCGATATCGTCGCAGATCTCGCTGGACAACTCTTTTAGGTCACGGCAGACAGCGACCTCGAACTGCTGTTCCCGCAAAAGCGCTGCGAGCGTGTCACCGTCGCGGCCGAACGGTGCGCTGACGAGAACACGCTGCCCCTCCTGCTGACGTTCAAGCATCGCTGCGGCGGTCTTCCAGTAGGGGATCCCTGGACCCGAGATATTCCGGCGTCCCGGTCAGCACACCCCGGAACTGCGACAAGGGTTCGCCGATACGCAGACCTCCACGATCGACCCGCAGCTCGCGGATCGCATCCTCATGCATGCCACCGCGGTTCTTCAGCACAGAGATCGCCTTGCGCACACGGCCTTCAGCCTCGAAGAAGCGCAGCAGTACGACCGTGTCGGCAACATAGGAAATGTTGAGGCTTGTCGACATTGTCCCGACGAGTCCGTGCTGTGGATTGAGCAGGAAAGTCACCACGCCCTTGTGGCTGAGATAGGACAGGAGCTCATGCATCTGCAGGATCAGTTGTTGTTCCTGCGGCATCGCCGCCATGTAACCATTGAGACTGTCGATAACGATCAGCCGTGAGCCGCGGTCTTCAACTTCGCGACGTACCCGAGCTGCGAACTCACCGGGGGAGATTTCCGCGGGATCGATCTGCTGCAGGACGAGAGTTCCGTCGTCGATGAAAGCCTGGAGATCAAGGCTGAACGCCTTCGCGCGGGTGAGAAGCGTGCCGATGCGCTCATCGAACTCGTAGACTGTACAACGCTCACCGCGAGCACAAGCTGCATAGAGATACTGCAGCGCCACTGTCGTCTTGCCGCTTCCGGCTGGTCCGGTCACCAATGTGCAAGTTCCGCGCGTCGGGCCGCCGCCGAAGAGATCGTCCAGTTCTCCGATTCCGCTTGCGATCGTTTCGCCAGTGAACTCTGTATGGTGCGTCGCGGCGATCAAGCGCGGATAAACGTGCAGCCCGCCTTTGCGAATGTTGAAATCATGGTAACCGGCGGCGAAATCCACACCCCGTAGCTTCTGGACCTGCAGGCGACGGCGCGCAGCACCGAAATCGAGCGTCAGGCGCTCCAGAGTAATGACCCCGTGACAGAGGCTATGAAGGTGCGAATCCCGCTCACTGGCATTGCCTGACATGTCGTCGACCAGAATGACGGTCGTGTCGCGACCGGAGAAGAACTGCTTCAGGGCAAGAACCTGTCGTCGATAGCGCAGGGGATCCTGGGATAGAAGACGCATTTCGGATAGGCTGTCGAAGACGACCCGTTTTGGCTGGACCTTCTCGACCTCCTCTTGGATCAGCCGGATCGTTTCGCCAAGCTCCATCTCCCAAGGATGCAGGATAGACTGTTCGCGCCCGTCTCCGAAGACGTCGGATGCCGAACTGAATTCAAAAACGTCAAATTCGCTGATGTCGAAACCGTGCGAGGCCGCGACCTCGGACAGCTCCTCCTTTGTTTCCGACAAGGTGATGTAGAGCGCCTTTTCGCCCTGCCTCACCCCCTCGCGTAGAAACTGTAGAGCGAGGGTGGTTTTGCCGGATCCTGGCGCCCCTTCGAGCAGATAAAGCCGGCGAGCCGGCAGCCCACCGGCCAGGATTAGATCAAGACCTTCATTCCCAGTAGATATAGTGGCAGACAAGTTTCGATCCCGGCCTCTGCGACCTCGGTCGCGTTTTTTGATAAAATGTATGCAATTGTTATCCGGCGACAAGATGCAACGCAATATTTCCGCGAGTACAACGAAGCCTCAGCGATTGCCCTGTTCATCGCTTGACCCAATAGCTTCGCAACCAAGAGTGGCAAGGCGGTTCGCGCAACCACGCAGGAAAACTTGTGCTGATAAATCTGCATTTCTTACAGCTCCGCATTTTTCTTATGCGGGCGAACCCTGATCGGATTGCTACCCGCGGAGCAATTTTGATGCCTGCGTCAGTGTGGAAGCCAATACCTCGAATTGATGGCTGGCGAACTGGTAGGCCAATTTGGCATCCGTTGTGCCGCGACACGTTTAGGGTCGCCATGGAGCTCAGGGTTGCCTCCTCGCGAGAATTCGGCACGATTACAGCTGAGATTCGAGAGGCAGCCATTTTATGAGCCACGCTGTCGCGCGCCTCGCGATACCGGCATCCGGCTCGTCGCGGACGAGGGTACGTTTCCCATCGACAACTTTCAGCCACCGCAGGGATCCGTTTTCGAGCCTTAAGGGATAGCTCAGGTCTGTTTCGGTTTCCTTGGCAAAGATCGCGTCCATTTGCGCGACAAGATCCGATGACTTAAACAGCACGCCCATCTCCGTGTTCAAGGAAACGGACCTAGGATCGAGGTTGAGAGATCCTATGAAGCCATACCTGCCATCCCTGGCAAAGGCTTTCGTGTGCAGGCTGGCTTGTTTGGAACCGCGCAAGGAGAAGGATCCCACGTCGGCGATCGATTTCAGCTCGTAGAGCTCAATGCCGGCTTTCAGCAGGGCGGGGCGGTAGCGCGAATACCCCGCGTGTACTGCAGCAACGTCGGTAGCTGCGAGCGAGTTTGTCAGGACGGAAACCTTCACCCCTTTGTCGCGGAGCTTCGTCAGGGCCCTGACACCGCGTTCGCCGGGAATGAAGTACGGCGAGGTGATATGGATGAACTCGGCTGTGCCGGTGATCACAGGAAGAAGCGTTTCCATCAGCACGTTTTGCCCGGTGCGCAGCTTCCCCGCAGCTTTTTCCGGGGGATCGGCAAGAACATCGACTTTATCGACCCAAATGTAATGGTTTTCGGCGACAGCGTCTTCCAGTGATGTTCTGTCTTGAACCCGATCAAGATAAGGCCGGGCACGCTGTTCGAAATCGAGGCGGTCCATGTTGCGTCGAAGCTTCCTCAACTTGTTGGGGCGGCGCGACAGCAACGAGCGTACAGGCACGGCAACAGAACTGTTCCAGTAGTCGTCGAAAAGACGCTCGGTTTTCGCAACGGCTTGACCGACCATCACCAGATCGAAGTCCCTGAAGTTTGCGTCCTCGCCGGCATCGAAATACGGATCGCCGATATTGCGTCCCCCGACCATCGCGATCCGGCCGTCGGCAATCCATGCCTTGTTGTGCATGCGACGGTTGACGCTTCGAAACCGCAAGACCATCTCGAGGCCGCGGCGCAGGATATTCTCTCGCGCCTTCGTGGGATTGAAGAGCCGCAGCTCGATATTCGGATGGCAGTCAATCGCATAGAAGATCTTGTCGGACATGGAGACGCCGAGATCGTCGAGAAGGATCCTCACGCGTATGCCACGGTCAGCGGCAGCGACGACTTCCCGCATGATCAGCATTCCGGTCAGGTCCGCATTCCACATATAATACATGAGGTCGAGGCTGCGGCCGGCGGAACGGGCAGCTAAAAGGCGGGCTGCGAACGCTTCCAGGTTAGAGGTGATCAAAACGAGCCCGCTTGCCGCCTCCCGCTCGTAACAAAGCCTGGCGCCATATCGATCAAGCTCGGTGTCTGCAGCGGCTATCTTGAGGGCTTGAGAATCCACTTGCTGGACCCGCTTCAGAAACCCGGGATCGCCTGATGCTGCCAAAACCACCCACAGGGCTAGCAGCGCGACAACCGCGATGATGGCAATGCTGAACCAACTCACACGATACCCCTCAGCCGCGACCATGAAGCAATATATTCGATCCGCCCGAGCAAAATAGGGTGTACCGACTTGCGAGCAAGATGCCGCCGAAAGAGGCGCGAGGAGGAGATAGGACCGACTTTCGAAACCTTCTCTACGCCACCTGCTTTCGAGCCGGCCATAGCAGGCGGTCTGAAAATTGCGGAACCCCAATCAAAGCAGAAAGTTATAGGTCGAACGGGAGGCGGGACCTGCGCAATGGCAATGAAGATACTCGTGGTGGAAGACGAACCAATGCTCCTGATGTTGGCGGTAGACATCGTCGAGGAAGCGGGGTTCGAAGCAGTCGAAGCCCGTAATGCTGATGAGGCGATGGTTGTGCTTGAGGGCGACGAAGACATCTCCATCCTTTGGACAGATATCGACATGCCGGGCTCCATGAACGGATTGATGCTTGCGGCCACCGCTCGCAACCGCTGGCCACCCATGGAAATCCTCATCGTCTCCGGTATGAAGCGCCCGGCAAGTTCCGACATACCCGACCGCGGCGTGTTCCTTCCCAAGCCCTACGATACTCACAAGATCACCGAAACTCTGATGAGAATGGCGGCCTGAAGATGGCCGGGCGATCTGTCCGAATCTAGCGGTCGAGAGCGCTACGCACTTTGCGGGCAAGATCGCCGAGTGTCGTGGGTTTCTGCAAGAATATGACGCCGGGGTCCAGTACACCGTTTTGGACGATCGCATTGCGGCTATACCCGGTGGTGAAGACGACAGGCAGGTGGGGATGCTTGCTTCGACCTCGTCTGCCAGCTTGCGGCCATTATTGGTGCCATGACGATGTCGGTCAACAGCAGGCGAATGTCGGCGCGCTCGTCAACGATCTTGAGAGCCGTGACTGGTCCATCTACTGCAATGACGCTGTAGCCGAGTTCTTCCAGCATCTTGGTGTGGATCTCACGGACACTGGCGTCGTCCTCCACCAGCAAGACGGCTTCGCTCGCGGTCCCTCGCGGCACACTTTCGTCCTTCACGTGGGGCGCGATGTCGTTCGTGCCATAGTCACGCGGCAGGTAGATTTTCATCGTCGTGCCGGTTCCGACCTCTGAAAAAATCTTCAGATGTCCACCCGACTGCCTGGCAAAACCAAAGGCCTGGCTGAGGCCAAGGCTGGTCCCCTTACCGACAGGCTTGGTGGTGAAGAACGGGTCGAACGCCTTCTTGATGATCTCCTGCGGCATGCCGCAGCCGGTATCCGTGACCGCAATCATCACATACTGTCCGGGCGCGACGTCGTGTTCTGCCGCGTAAGCTTCGTCGATATGAGCGTTTGCTGTCTCGATCGTCAGCTTGCCGCCGTCCGGCATCGCGTCACGCGCATTGACGGCGAGGTTGAGCACCGCGTTTTCGAGCTGGTTCGCATCGGCCTTGGTCCTCGTCTCACCAAGGGTCGAGGACAGGATCTCGGCCATGTTAGCAACCAGCTTGTTGGCATCGACAGTGTCAGGAGAAAGCGGTTGCTGTCGCGAAAACGCCATGGCGTCAAGTCGAAGTGTGGAGGTATGGACCAATTGATCTCTCAGACGAGCGTGAAATACCGCTGCGGCCTCGAACCAAGCTCCCGCCCGCGCATTTCTGTGGTATCTGCAGAGGGCGACTTTACTCATGACAACTGACATTGCGAACCATGTAGCAAGACTTGCGTTCGATTCGACCGTGCTTCGCGCAGTCCATGCATTGCCTCAGCATCAGCCCATCGCGGCCGACGAGCGTTTCAATGAACTCCTCAATCGCCTTTCCCAGTCAGAGCAAGGGCCCTCCCTGCCGGTGCATTCGTCACCTGCGACGCAAGAACTCAGGCACGATCATAGGTAAAGGACGTCAAGAGCGTGGTGACGAAGTTGCTCACCCTTTCCTTGACAACCACTTCCGTCCATTCGTCCGTGCCAAGCAGTCGCAAATCGGTATAGTTGCTGTCGACAGAAGCTTCCTCTATGCGTTTGATATTCCTGTTCTCACTGCCGGCATGATACATGTCCCTGATGACCATGCGCAGGATTTCCTGAATGGCGTTCTGCCAAGGGGTATTGATAGCCTGAAGTTCGTGAGCGTCCTGCGTCATAGGAAGTCCTTCGATCGGGGAAAGGTTAGCCCGCTAATGCAGGAGTTTAACGGGCGCGATGATTTCAAAGGTGGCATCCATCCGGGGCCGCAGCCTGCTACTGCGGCACCGAAGAACGCTGTGGTCGACATGAAATCTCTACGGTACATGGTTCACCTTTTCCGTTGTTCGATCAAAGAGCGAAGTCGACGACGATCTTGCCGAAAGCACCACGGGTGAGGTGGTCCAAAGCCTTCTGGAGATCCGATAGGCCATAGCGGGCGTCGACGATGGGCTTGATCTGCAATTCGTCGATCGCCCTAACAAGCTCTTCCTGCGCGCGTTGATGACCGACGGCAATACCCTGAATGACAGGCCCTTTCAGAAGGAGTGGGCCAACGGAAGCAGATAACTGCCCGCCTTCCAAAACGCCGATCATCGATATGCGGCCACCAGGCGCGACTGCTTCGAGAGCCTTTGCGAGGTGAGGGCCGCCAACAATTTCGAGAACATGGTCGACGCCGCGGTCCGACGTGATGTCGAAGACTTTACCGACCCAGTCCTCGCGAGTTCGGTTGATCACGAAATCGGCAAGGCCGAGTGCCTTCGCCCGTTCGAGCTTCTCGTCGCTTCCGGAAACGAGGATCACGGTCGCACCTTTTGCCTTGGCGATCTGCGCGCCGAAGATCGCGACGCCGCCCGTTCCCTCAATCAGGACGGTCTGGCCCTTCTCGACCCGGCCGAGTTCGACGAGCGCGTACCAGGCGGTGAGCCCCGCGCAAGGAAGCGTGCTGGCCCCGAGCTCGTCGAGTGATGATGGGCCTTTCGTCAGCCATGCCGCCGGAAAAGAGACGTATTCGCTCAAGACGCCCGGATAGTGACCGCCAAGGGATTGGTAGTTTGGATGTCGACCGGACCCGAGAGGACGACCATCTTTCCAGTCCGGAAAGAATGTCGAGATCACCCGGTTTCCGACCGCGAACTTTTCAACAGACTTGCCCACCTCGACAACCGTACCAGACATGTCGGAGCCAATGGTCATTGGCAGGTTGAACGCGCCCATGCGCCCGGCAATAACGTCCTGGTCGCGATAATTGAGTGCGACCGCATTGACCCTGACGAGCACCTCGTCTGCCCCGACTATTGGGACTGGCACTTGTTCAAGGCTCAGTCCGTCACGGCTGAAGGCCGATAGTTCCCAACGCTTCATGAGGTTTTGCATGGATTTAATCCTTCCGATTTTTGATGACGAGAAGGTAGCACCTCGAACAGCGCACCAGTCGCGCCGTTTCGGCTCGACTCTGATGCGTAAGATGCTACAATGACTTTATGACGATCTCCATGAGCGACATCCCCGTTTTCGTCTGTGCCGTCGATACCGGAGGCTTTTCCGAAGCTGGGCGACGGCTGAACCTGTCACGCTCTTCGGTCGGAAGGGCGGTCGCCCGCCTCGAAGCAGGTCTAAATGTCCGGCTGTTCGACCGAACCACCCGTCATCAGAGCGTCACGGCGGACGGACAGCTCTTTTACGAGCACTGCCAGCGGGCGATGGCCGAACTTCGTGCCGTCGAGGCCGCGCTGGATTCGGGATCGAGCGCGCCGCGGGGCAAGCTTCGGGTGTCTATGCCTGTTCTCTTCGGTCGAATGTGTGTCGCTCCCATCCTGACCAGGCTTGCCAGAGAAAACCCCGGCCTTGAGCTGGAACTCAGCTTCAGCGATCGTAAAGTCGATCTCCTGGAAGACGGCTTCGACCTCGCGATACGAAACGGTTCGCCGGGCAATGCCGCGGGCACGCGCATCCGTCGGGTCGGCCATGAGGAGACGATGCTTTACGCCGCGCCGGGCTACCTCGAAAGGCAAGGCGTTCCGGAAGCTATCTCAGAGCTCGACGCCCATGACACGGTCACGTATTCCCGCGCGGGGCGGGTGCAGTCCTGGACGCTCGAGGTAGAAGGTGTCGTCCATGAATTCAATCCTGTCTCCCGGCTCCGGTTTGACGACATCGACGCCATAGCAGACGCCGCGACAGAGGGTTTCGGACTAGCGTGGCTGCCGTTCTGGCTCGTCAAGAAACGGGTCGAGACCGGTGAGCTCGTGCCTGTGATGCGGCAGATGCCTCCCTATGTATCCGAGGTCTGGGCTTTGTGGCCGGATGGCGCTCACCTGCCAACCCGGGTGCGGGCGGCCATAGATGCACTCGTAACGGAACTGCCGAAGCAAGCATCATCGTCGAACGGCGCTGGGAGGGATGATACATGTGTGTAAAAGTATGTGCAGGAATGGCCGGAAAACTCCCAGCCTTCCATACCGTAAAGGCATAAGATGGACCGGCTTTCCGAGCTCAAGGCGTTCCTTGCGGTCGTTGAGACGGGCGGCTTTACGGCGGCCGCCCGCAGAACCGGCACGTCACAGCCGGCGGTCAGCAAAGCGATCGGTGCGCTCGAAAACCGTCTGGGCGTCGCACTCTTCAATCGCAGCACCCGAAACGTCACCTTGACGGATCAGGGGCAAAGATACTTCGACAGGATGAAGCCGTTGCTCGAGGAGATCGACGACGCCAATCGCGAGGTCATAGGCAGCGCGGTCGACATGTCGGGGTCGATACGCATTGCTGTCCCCACCACTCTCGGTCGACTTCATATCCTGCCAATCATTCCGGATCTGCTGTCCAGATTTCCCGAGCTCGAAGTGGATCTGGTTCTATCGGATCTCATGCGGGACATGGTCGAGGATCGGGTCGATTTGGTGATAAGAGTGGGGTCTGTCGAAGAGCCCGATGCCGTCGTCAGACGGGTGGCAAAGACTCCTCTCGTATGCGTCGGATCTCGCCAGTATTTCGAAAAGCATGGTATTCCCACAAAGCCTGCCGAGCTTGCAGATCACAACTGCCTCGTCTACGGCGGCTTCAAGGAGTCGGCGAATTGGCCATTCGTCGGTCAAGAAGGTCACTTCAGCGTCGCAGTGCGCGGCAACCTCACCTCCAACAGCATCGAGACGATCCGTGCGGGTGTGCTTGCAGGCGTCGGGATCGGCATGTTCACCAAGGCATCGCTCGTCGAAGAGCTCTCGCATCCTGACGTCGTGACGATCCTCGGCGAATATGTTCAGGGCACAAGGGACATCAGCTTTGTCTGGCCGAAGCGTCGGCTGGTTTCTGCGCGGGTTCGGCACGTGACAGACTTCCTCGCCGCGTCGCTCGAAGGGCGGATCTAGCGGCATTTGAACGCGTTGGTGACCTTCGGTAACAAGCGCCGGAGTGTGAGATCCGCACTTTAAGCTCGCTGCTATTTATTCCAATATCGCATCAATTTCATGCCTCTCGTCCGTATTATCGTTATTTTCGCCATGCGCTACAAACAGTGATCGTCACAATTCATCGAGAACACGATCATGAACATTTCACTTGAAGGTCGCAAAGCAGTCGTCACCGGATCCACCGCCGGCATTGGTCGGGCGATCGCACAGGGCTTGGCGCGGGCCGGCGCATCCGTGGTTATCAATGGCCGTAGCGAGGGCCGGGTCTCCACAGCGGTGGTTGAAGTCAAGGCGCTCTTCCCAGACATCGAGATCACCGGCGTCGTTGCGGATCTGGCCACCAAGGAAGGCAGCGCGGTTCTTGCAGCCCAGGCGCCCGATGCCGACATTCTTATCAACAACGCAGGCACAGCCAATCCCAAACCCTTCTCCGATCTTACCGATGAAGACTGGCTGAGCCTGTTTCAGCTCAACGTCATGAGTGGCGTTCGTGCAGCGCGCCATTACCTGCCGAGGATGACCGCGCGGGGCTGGGGGCGTGTTGTGTTCATCAGCAGCGAATCCGCACTCGCAATCCCAAGGGATATGATCGACTACGGCATGACCAAGACGGCGCAGTTGGCGATCTCGCGAGGTTTGGCTGAGACGGTTGCGGGGACGGGCGTGACGGTCAATTCGGTGCTTCCTGGTCCGACGAACTCTGAAATCATGGCGAACTGGATGGCGGGAACGGCTCGGGAACAGGGCATCACCCAGGAAGAGGCGGAACAGCAATTCCTGAAGGCCATGCGCCCGACAACGCTCATCAATCGGTTCACGAGCACGGAGGAGGTGGCCAACATGGTCGTCTACATATGCTCGGAGCAGGCATCCGGAACAACCGGGGCCTCCATGCGCGTTGATGGCGGTGTGCTTAGACAGATCGCATAGCTCATTCAGACAAACACACTCAAGGAAGCTATCATGGCAACGGCACAGAACGAGCTGAAGCGTGCGCAATCACCTTCATATGATCTCACTGGAAAACGTGTGGTCGTCGTCGGCGGCAAAACAGGGATAGGGCTCGGCATCGCTCAGGCCGCTCACGCGGCGGGAGCGAGCGTAACGGTCGCCAGCCGGCGCTCGGTTTCTTCAGCAGACCATCCAGAGCTGGCGCCCTTCGAGCAGCTAGTGCTCGACATTAGCGATGAGGACGACGTTCGGGCTTCCTTCGATGCTATTGGCAATCTGGATCATTTGCTTGTCGCTGCGGGGCCAACCGATGGCAGCTGGGGTGCATTCATGGACGAAGACATGCGAGGGGCGCGCAGCTACGGCAATAGCAAGTTTCTCGGCTCCTGGGCATGTGCGCGCTATGCTGTACCAAAACTCTCCTCTAACGGGTCGATCACCTTTATGACCGGAGGGATCGCGGCCCGTTCGAAGTTCGGCATGACGAGCGTCACATCGACTTTTGCCGCAGTGGAGGCACTCGCGCGCTCGCTGGCGCTCGAACTTGGCCCAATCAGGGTAAACGTCATTCGGCCTGGGTTCATCGATACCGACCTTTGGAACTTCCTTTCCGCGACAGACGCCGCTGATGTCCGCGAAAAGGTGCGCGCCAATTTCCCAGCGCGCCGGATCGGTCAACCGGCCGACGTGGGGCACGCTGCGGTGTTTTTGATGACCAACCCCTACGTTACAGGCACTGTGCTTGAGGTGTCTGGCGGAGAGCAGCTCGTCGATTGGCAGTTCTGAGCGGTTTCTTGCCGTTTTAACATTCCAAACCCGAGACGGTTATCATCGCGCATCATACTCGTGCCCCTCGTCACCCCATCACGATTACGGATTTTCCTGGAAGCCGGTTGCCGGCTTCGAGGTCTCCGATCAGGGAAATCGCCTCGGATAAAGGGGCGGTGCGGCTGATCGGTATCGTGAACTGGCCGGTGGTGGCCAGGTCGATGATCTTTTGCAGGATGGATGTGACCTATGCTCTCGACCGTTATACTGTTTTTGAAGAACAGTATAACGCCGGAGTCGAGCTTATGAAGTCCGTCGATCTCATGTATCAGACGATGCTCGCCGAGTTGCCAGCGCTCGTTAGGTGCTACGCTTCCCGGGCCAGGCCGTGAGTGCGATGTCGATCATCCGCTTCAGCCGCGCATTGCAGGCGCCATCGCAGGCCTGTGCGGACATGCCCTGGATAATCGCACCATAGAAGCGCGCGAGCGTATCGGTATCGGTTTGCGCCGGCAGTTCGCCTTCCTCGACGGCCCGGTCAAACCGGGCTTTGAGTGTCTGCATCGAGGTCTCGCGCAATGCCGCCGTCATCCGCGCCACTGACGCATTCTCTTCCGCGTGCTGCAGGACCGCCGTCGAGACCATGCAACCTCGCGGCTTGTCCGGCTGGGTGTCACCATCAGCGATGTCGTAAAGGTAGAGGCTTAGGGCTTTGTGAACCGGAAGGTTGGACGCTAAGATTTCTAACCGGCGGCTGTTTTCACGGGCAATGCTGAAGTCGAGCGACTGACGGTATAATTCCTCCTTTGAGCCGAACATCGAATAGAGAGTCGGCGGATTGATCCCCATGGCCTTCGTGAGGTCGGCCGTCGAGGTTCCTTCGTAGCCGCGTTCCCAGAACAAGCGTGCCGCGATGTCGAGCCCGACGTCGCGATCAAGCACGCGTGGTCTGCCTCGTTTGCGGACTGGATCCGTCATTAAAATAGCAATCCCTATTAAATTGTTGACAGGCGAGCTTCACCGCTTATGATAGCGATCACTACTTAATTTAGCAACGGAGTGACCCCATGTCCCAAAGACTAGCAAACAAGATAGCCCTTATCACAGGAAGTTCGCGCGGTATCGGCCGGGCGGTTGCTCTTGCGTTTGCGAGGGAGGGTGCCGCACTGATTGGCGTGCACTACACCGCCAACGGGGATGCGGCCAAGGCCACCGTACGCGACATCGAGGCGCTTGGTGTCAAGGCTGTCGGTGTCAAAGCTGATCTGAGACAGGGCAAGGAGGCGGCCGACAGTCTCTGGGCGCAGTTCAGCGAAGCCGCGCGTACCGAGACGGGCTCGTCCGCTCTTGATATTCTGGTGAACAATGCAGGCATTGCGCCGGCACTGCCGTTGAAGCAGACGAGCGAAGCTGCTTTCGATGAGGTGATGACGATTAACTACAAGGCGCCGTTCTTCCTGATCCAGGCAGTGGCCGATCACATTCGTGACAACGGCCGCGTCATCAATGTCTCCACTGGGTTTACGCGGATCGCGGCGCCGACCCATCCCGCCTATGCGGCCTCCAAGGGGGCGCTGGAGACATTGACACTGGCGCTGGCACCTGAATTTGCAGCTCGCGGGATTACGGTCAATGCCGTGCTGCCGGGCGTAACGGAGACGGATATGAATGCCGAGTGGCTGGCATCGCCGGATGCGCGCGCCGGCGCCGAAGCCCTCTCGGTCTTTTCACGTGTCGGACAGGCGGAGGACGTCGCCGACGTCATCGCCTTCCTCGCATCGAACGATGCGCGTTGGACGACGGGCCAGATGATTGATGCGACGGGTGGCGCCCGGATCTGATCGATCCCGACACTCCGCTATGTTTGTAGCCATTCCAGCTGCGGCAGAGGACGCACCCTTGACAAGGCGCCGGTTGAGGTCCGGCTCCCCGTCAAACTACTAGACAGGATCGCGCTCGCCGAGCGCGATCCTGCCTTCATCCACTCGGCGGGGCGGCTGCCCCAAGCTGGCGGGATCATTGCTCACATCGTGCAGAACGATGGAGCGGTCCGGATCGATAGTGGGAATGCATTGCTGCGCGGCCGCCGGCCCAGACCGGCGGCGTTGAGCTGCCTCCCTGGACTTGTGAGCTGGTCAGCTGGAAGTGCCTGGCCGTCAGGTGTTCGACCTCGGTCCTGGACCTGATGTCGAGTTCTCGACTGTCGTCGAAGCCGCCCGTGAAATCCGCGACCGGCTGGAGGAGCTCGGTCGATGTGGCGCTGGATCACCGGTTGCTCCTAAAACCGTTCGGCAAAACACCAGTGGCTCACTTGGCTGCCACGGTTTAGCAGATCGACCAATTTATTGGCCTCCTCGGCGGTGAGCATGTCCATGACAAACCCATCGATGATGGCAGCCTGTCCGATGACTTTATCGAACACCGTCCAGTAAATGTTGAGGTTCTTGCAACGGCTGTATCTTTGTGCTGCCATCGTGAACGGCCTCCGTGTGGTAACGACTTTCGTCAATTGTGAGCGGTCGTTCAGACATGGCTGCCGGGCGTCTCTTGGACATCTGCGAGGCTCGTGACACTAGTCGGCGGCTCATCAGGAAGAGGGCTCGCACTTAGCGGGTGGCAAATGAACTCTTGCACCACGAAGAGTTAGGCCGCTCGTTGCCTTCAAGAAGGCGCTCACAGTAGAGCATTCTTGTACCCGATAATGAAGAGATGCGTTGGAATCAGGCATGCTATCTATTCGTATAACGGCCGCTTGCATCGCTGGTTTATCCACCATGCGCTTGCCGCCGCTTCCTACAGTCCTTCCCAGCTCGTGCTTCCAGTTACCGCGGCCTCGATGAAGAGCTTTCGCGCCAAGGATGACTCAGGTGAAGACCATGGCGAGCCATCGGAGGGCGGACGCAATGGCGGGCGCGACTTCCGCAGGACTGCCATTTCATTCGGCCGTTGGGCTGTGCATCGATATGTGTGGACCTCCATTCGCTCGGCAAAGAATACTGAGGGCATCTTGCAATCTAAGGGCGGCCAGCGCCCGCGTTGCTTCCTCGGCGGGCCATCCGGCTGCCATTGCCGCCGAAAGCAAGGTGGATTCGGTGCGCAGCGCCAGTCTTTCGTAGAGGGGTTCAAGCGCCTCGCGGGCGGTGACTAGGCGCTCGTCTCGAGGCGTGATCGGAGTCGGAGATACCGTCGGCATTCTGCGTCCTTCCCTAAGGGTTTTGAACCTGAAAACTGGCCATAGTTCCAACGTTTCTGTGAATGGCTAGCGACCCCGGTGCGAGGATGAGCAGCGTGGCGAAGCCTGCACTTGCGAGCAACGTTAAAACAAAGTGCACAGGTCAAACCATCATACTTGTGTATGCGGAAATTATACGGCCGCAGCAGACAAGCGGGAGCTGGGGAGCCATCCCAGGCTCAACCAGTCGTTTTCGAGGATGTTGCCCTCGGAAAAGGAGCGCGATATCGGCGTCATGGTCGTCTGTCTTTGCCGAGGGCATCTCATCGCGAAGCGGGTGACGGTCGACTTTTCAGCAGAGCCACCACGCTGCCGGCCTCGAGCAAGGCCTCCTAAACCACCGTATAAGTCATCCCCTCCTGTTTGCTACCCGATCCTAACCTCCGATCAATGGCAGGTCGGGCAGCGTCCTGCTATGGTCAGGGTACATTCTCCCGCGCGGCCATTTCGTCAAGCTCACGGGAGTTCAGCGGGGTACCTGAATCAAGGACATTCCGGACGGCGGCTCCACCGCCGGCGAGCCCACGGGTCGCACCGTTTGCGTCGTTCTTTGCGTTCTTCCGAGGATTGGCACCATGACATATGAACTCAACCGAATCGAAATCGAGCTGGTCCCGTTGACGCTGTTTCCCAGCGCACAAGGGAAAGCTGGGCCCTGGGTTCTGACCTCTCCGCTCTCGATGCCGCCAGATGGTGCATCATGGCCGAATACGGCCTTTGAGGCTCATTTGATGACTTTTTCCACGAAGCCAAGCCAAGCAATCACGCCTCCCTGGGGACAAGCTTTGCACGCCTGGAGATCTGTCTTTACCCTATATGTGACTGGGACGCGGTTCGATCTTTGGTGCTACTCCCTCGGGCTTGTCCGTCTTGTGGAGGACCTCGAGAATCTTTGCCCTTCAGAGAGTTCCGCGACCATGCAGTAAGCCCAAGCGATCCGCGTCTTGGAAGGGGTTTTTGGGTCCGTACCCGAGGACCATCGAGCTTGGGGCCTACCGTTTTGCTGGTGTGGACATGGTGGTGCTGTCCGTCGCGTTCAGCTTACTGCCGCAAGATTTCGTGCGATGCGATGCGCTTGTTGCTTTCGCCACTGCTGCCTCCATTGGCCTGAAGACCGCGCCGTGAAGGTGAATTCAACTTCGGCAGCACCTCAGTCGTCTCGCGAGGGAGAGGAGAGGCCCGCCGACGGCCTTCACACTTCGCGGAGAGCACTGCCTGCGTGAGCTTCAGCCAGTCGTTGGCCCTATTTTCCAAACATCGCGATTTGGTCGGCATGGGTTGCGCCAGGGGTTTCGTCTCGTTCTAGAGGCAGGGTGAACAGAAACGCCGCCCCACGAGGGCCATTAGCGGTGGCCCACATCCGACCGCCATGAGCCTCGATGATCGAACGGGAGATCGCCAGGCCCATACCCATGCCGCTGGATTTGGTGGTGTAGAAGGCCTCGAAAATGCAGTCCATACTTTGTGGGTCAAGGCCCGGACCCGAGTCGCGCACCCCGACGACCACATCTCCCGAGGCCTCTGTCCCCGTGCTGATCAGCAACTCGCGCTCTTCCTCATTAAGGCCGATCATCGCCTCGATGGCGTTCATGATCAGGTTTAGGATCACCTGTTGCAGCTGGACGCGATCTCCTTCCACGGATGGGAGGCTCGTCGCGAATTGGGTCCGCAGCGTGACGCCTTGTCGGAGCACTTCATTGCCGGTCAAGGCAATCACGTGACGAATGGCCTCGTTGAGGTCGAATTGCCCCTTGCGAGTGGGTTCCTTCTTGACCAAGGCACGGATCCGGCCAATGACATCGCCGGCTCGATTGGCGTTCTCGACAATCCGGTCGAGCGCCTGAGTCACCTCCTCCATGTTCGGCGGACGGGTAGCGAGCCAGCGCAAGGCCGCCTGGGCGTTGGTGAGCGACGCGGCGAGCGGCTGATTGACTTCATGGGCGATGGAGGCTGTGAGCTGCCCCATCGTGGCGACGCGGTTTGCGTGGGCCAGTTGCACCAGCGCTTCGCGCAAGGCCTCCTCGCTCTCCCGTAACGCCTCTTCGGCCTGCCGGCGCTCCGTCAAATCGAGGACGAAGGAGACACCTTCGTTCCTGCTTTCTTCTAAAAGAGCACCGCCCATCAGCACGGGTAGACGGCTGCCGTCTTTCCGAAAGTACTCCTTCTCGAACGGTTGGACCGACCCGATCGTCTTTAACTCCGCGACGTTCCGAGCATCGCGGTCGCGCCATTCGGCCGGCGTCAGGTCCGTCCAGCATAGCCGACCCGAGGCAAGATCCTCTCGGTCGTATCCCACCATGCGGAGGAACGCGTCGTTGGCCTCAAGGATGCGACCTTCGATATCCCAGATGACGATCCCGATGATGTTGGCCTTGACGAGGCGACTGATCTTGGCTTCGCGTTCATCGAGATCGCGGTACAGCCGGGTATTCTCCAGTGAGATCGCTGCCTGAGAGGCGAGCAGCTTCAGCACTACGATCCGGGTCGGCGCGAAGACCCGAGGGGCGAGGTTATTCTCAAGATAGAGTACCCCGGCAAGTTGGCCCTGATTGAGCAACGGAACACAGAGAATGGAACGAGCACGGTGGTGACAAATGTAAGGGTCCGCGGAGAATGGATTCTGAGCCATGGCGTCGTCGAGTACGACGCTTTCGTTTGTGCGCAAGACATAATGAAGGAGCGATTGCGGCAGGGTTGTCCCTGTCACGATCTCGTCACGCATCCGCACCACCACCGTTTCGCCGCCCGTCGTGGCCTCCGCGGTGATCCGTGACTCACCGCCACGCGGCAGGATCAACAAGCCGCGCTCGGCGCCCGCCTGCTCAACGGCTGTGCGCAAGACCGTGTCGATCAGCTTTTGAAGAACAATCTCGCCCGACACGGCTTGCGAGATTTTGATAACGGTCGCGAGATCGAGTTGTTCGACCGGTGCACCAATAGTGCTCGTTGGAGCGGGAGCACGTTCTTCCCCTCTCAGGTCGGGATAGAGTTGGTCGAGTTGCCGCACCTTGCCGTCGGCACCCCAGCGCAGATAGCAGCCACGCGCGTTGCGGAGATAAAGACGAGTGAAGTCCTCGAAGCCTCCTCGCGCATAAAAGCGGGCGGCGAGTTCATATGCGAGGGCTTCATGATGAACGAAGCCGTTTGCGCGCGCCGAGCGGATAGCTTGTTCGTAAAGGCGCGCCGCGTCGATATCGCGGCCTTCAAGGCGTGCTATCTCGGCGCCGACCAGCCCGGCTCGGTTCTCGAAGTTCTCCGGGCAATTCTTCGCGTAGATTTCAAGCTGTCGGTGGTGGGCGAGCAGCGCCTCCGTATGCCAGGCCCGCTGGTCAGCTGCGGCAGAGTCGCAGCATGCGGCGCGCGCCAAGGCGCCGTAGAAATGATGCTCCGGCGTTTCTTCGAAATGCGACACCGATGTCCATGGCAGTCTCTGTGCCCGCAATGAGGCATCCACGGCCGCCTCATGGTCGCCCGCGAAGAACCGCGCCTGCAGTTTTCTGACGAAGTAGCAGGTTTCCGCAAGATTCGGATTTTCGGAAAACCGGCGTTCGATCTCACCTTCGTCAAATCCGTCGTCGTCAAAGGAGCCGAATTTCCGTGTCAACCCGCGCAGTGTCCGGACGAGTCCGAGCTGCGCGCTGGCGAGGTCTTCAACGAACTGGAACCGCACCTCGCGCGCGAACGCGAGGCCAATCTCTGCTTGCTGTTGCACGTCGATAAGCGGATCGCCAGCCGCCAGCAGGTTCGAGTTCAAACTAACATGGCTGTATCCGGCGAACGTGAGGTCGCCGCTCTGGTTGGCGATGTCAAGCGCGCGCCGCAAGATGTCGCGGCCGGTCCGGACATGTCTCGTCCACGGTATGACGTGAGCCCCGAAGTCTTTGTAAGTCCTGGCCTGAAAGCGGTTCAGGTCGTGCTTTTCGACGAGATGGCAGCCTAGCTGACCGAACCGAAATCCGGCCTCATAGTCGCCGAAGCGCGGCCCGGCAATGTAGCCAAGCGACACATAATGGTAGCAGGAGCCGTCGCTGTTACCCCGCTCGAGGCTCAGGTTCACAGCTAGGCAGATTGCCATGCAGGCCAGATTCGCATCCGTATGCCATACCGCCCCAACGAGCCGCGTGAGAATATCCAGGGTCGCGGAGGATGCTGGGTCGCTCATCAACGGAAGATCAATGAGCTCCTCGATGGCGTGGCTCCCGAGCCCCGACCATATCCGGTCATATTCTCGCTGCACCTCCTCGTCGGCCGGATGCGGCGACCAGTCAATGGCGAGATGCTGCCTGAGATAGTCGAGACCGACCGCCGCGGATCGATTGGTCTGACCGAGCGCCGCATAGAGATCGATGCGCAGGCCGGCGACAGCAGCCTGGTCGTCGCAGCAGAGAGCATGATTGGAAAGCTGAGCCAGCCGCTCCTCCGCGTCCGGCAGCGCGCCCAGGTGGAACTCGCATTCGGCTCGGTTCAGCTCAAGCGCGAAGGTCAGATTGGGCCGGCGCTCCCAGGCGTCTTCGGGCAGCAGCTTCGTGCCGGCGACAAAATAGTTGAGCGCAGAGGCGTATGCCGTCGACGCCTCGGCGCGCTTGCCAGCCAGCAGATTGAACTCGGCCAGTTGCTCGCGCTCCTCGGTTGACTTGATCAGTGCGGCTCCCCGATTGAGCTGGCTGACAATCTCGAAAACATAATCGTCGATCAACCCCGGCGCGGTGTTCGCCGCAAGCAGTCTGCCTATGCGTAGGTGCAACTCGCCGCGTCGCTCCTCCGGGATCAGCGAATAGGCGGCCTCCTGAACGCGATCGTGGACGAACCGGTAGGCGTCCGGCAGCCGCTCGAGTAGCTCATGAGCGACGGCGGGCCACAAGGCCCCGGCGACTTGCTCTTCCGGGATCCCGAGGACGAGTGAAAGCATCGTGGTATCAGCGATGTTTCCAAGACAGGCCAACTGCTGCAACGCCTCCCGCGTTTCGAGTGGCTGGCGCGCGAGCTTGCCGACCATAAGGTGCACGACGTTGTCGGTGTATCCCTTGGCGTGAATGCGCTCGAGATCCCAGGACCAGCATGCCGCGTCATGATCGAAGGTGAGCATTCCCTCTTCGGCGAGCGAAAATAGAAACTGACGGACGAAGAACGGATTGCCGCCAGTCTTGTCGTGCATCATTTGCACGAGCGGGTCTGCACGGTCGGGCTGACAGTAGAGCGCATCCGCGATCAAGTGCTGGAGACAGCCTTTGGTAAGCGGCGCAAGCGTGATCTCCGCGACCTTGCCGCCGGCGCTTTTGATCGCGTGAAGTTTCCGCATCAGCGGATGGGCGGCGGTTATTTCGTTGTCGCGATAGGCACCAACCAGCATCAGGTATTGTAGATCCGGCCGGGTCAAGAGATCTTCCAGCAGATCGAGCGTCGCTGTGTCAAGCCACTGCAGGTCATCCAGGAACAGTGCCAGCGGATGCTCCGGCTGGGCGAAGACACCAATGAACCGCCGCAGTACGAGCTCAAATCGCCGTTGCGCCTCCGATGGCGGAAGGTCAGCCACCGGCGGCTGGTCGCCGATGATGAGCTTCAGTTCGGGGACGAGATCGACCATCAGCCGTCCGTTCGGTCCCAGAGTCTCTATCAGCGTCTCGCGCCAGGGTGCCAGATCGGCGTCGCTCTTCGCGAGAAGTCCTCGGATAAGGCTTTGGAACGCCTGTGCCAGGGTCGCATACGGAATGTCGCGCTTGTACTGATCGAACTTGCCGGACGCGAACAGGCCGTGCGGCGGCACCAGAACTTTGTGGAGTTCATTGACCACCGCCGACTTGCCGATGCCGGAATAGCCAGAGACCAACACCAACTCCGGCGCCCCGCTCGACACCACGCGTTCGAAGGCGGTGAGCAAGGTCTCGACCTCGTCGTCCCGCCCGTAGAGCTTCTCGGGAATCAGCAGGCGGTCGGGGATATCGCGTTCGCCGAGCGGGAATGCGTCAGTCGGGCACTGCATTTCCCATTGGCTGAGACAGCGGCTCAGATCGTGCTCGACGCCGCCTGCCGTCTGGTATCGTTCCTCGGCCGTCTTAGCGAGCAGCTTCATGACGATGGCCGAGACCGCCGGTGAAACATTCACCACCCTCTCGTTGGGCGGTGTCGGCTGCCGTGCGACATGGCAATGGACCCATTCCATCGGATCGGAGGCGGAAAAGGGCAGGCTCCCGGTAAGCATTTCGTAGAGCGTCACGCCGAGCGCATAAAGGTCGCTGCGGGAATCGATCGAGCGGTTCATGCGCCCGGTCTGTTCTGGGGCCATGTAGGCAAGCGTTCCGGCGACCACTTCGGGCGGCTCGAGGGCCTGCCGCTCGCGGGAGAGGCGCGAGGCGATTCCGAAGCCGGTTAGCCGCACCTCGACGCCCGTGCCCGCTACCAGGATATTGGCGGGTTTGATGTCCTTGTGGACGAGACCGCGTTGGTGGACCTTGCCGAGCGCAGCGGCGATGCCGATCGCGAGGCGCAAGAAAAGCTCCGTTTCCATTGCCGTCCCGAGCAGCCGGGCGAGCGGCTCGCTGCCCGCGTCTTCGAGCACCAGCATGGTCCGGCCGCCTTCGCGCACCAACTCAAGCGGTCGCGCCGCCCATGCACCATCAAGTTCGTCCTTCAATCCATATTCATGGTCGAGGTGGCCTAAGCTTGAAGGTGTCGGGTACTCGAGGGCCGAAAGGACGACCAGCACCGGGTTCAGCTTGCCGTCGGTACCCCGGCGCCATTCCCGGTGGAACACGCGATCACCGTCCTCCCAAAGAACCTCCAAACTCCCATCTCCACCAACGCCGAAGAAAGAACATGTGCCTGCTTGCCGACTTCGTCATCTCGAGTGGCGCATCTGGCACCGCCACTTTCGCTTCGGAGATCCTTCCAGTCAATTTGGCCAGGGTGAGCATATATGACGAACCGCGACCACTCCCCCACCTTATCACATCTCGCCTGATCGTCCCAACAACGAGCGGCCATCGCCCGCCCGTTCGATACGTGGTCCACCTATACGAAGGACCGCCCAGCGGCTGCTGGGCGGTCGGGCGGGTCGTGGACCCGCAGAGCTCCGGATGGAGGGAGCGCCGAAGCTTGGTGGTAGCATCGGGGGGATTCGCCACCTATCTCCCGAGGCAACGAATAGACTCTAGCGATAGACGGGACGATGGGAAATTATACCGTGGTTTCGTCTTTGCGATACTTTGGAATACCCATCGGCGAACTTCTGCCCGGCGGGTCATGTCGGCGAAGTCATCCTGCGCCCCGCTAATGACTGGGGCGATGGTCTGAGGTACTCCAGCGCGGATGAACGTGCCGTCAGTTGCGAACCGTTGCCGGTGTTGGAGTCGAAAGTGTCTTGCCGGGACCGAGGCCAAAAAGAAAGCCTCCCGCGGGGTGGGAGGCCAAGGCGGGCCGATCGGTGGCGATCCGGCCTCTGGGAGGAGGGGAGAAAAGGAACGCTCACCATACGGCAGGGCTCCCGCCGGGGCTATTGGCCACCAGGAAGAATCGATTACCAATGAGGAGGAGATGACCTATACGCGCGGCCAAGACCTTATATCTGCGTTTGTGGCTTTCCCGGAGCGAGCATCAGCTTATCGGCCATACGCGCAAGTTCGGGCAGGGATCTGGTGCCCATCTTCTGCGTGACCTGGCTGCGGTGAACTTTCACGGTAATCTCGCTCACGCCTAGATCGCCGGCAATCTGCTTGTTGGGCCTTCCGGTTACCACCAATGCCATCACCTCGCGCTCCCGCGGGGTCAGGCTATCGAAACGCGCTCGCACCGTCGCCAATGCCTTTTCATTTTCAAGCCAGGCGCGGTCGCGCGCCAGGCCGACGTGAACGGCGTCGAGCAGATCCTGGTCTCGGAACGGTTTCGTCAGGAACTCGACCGCGCCCCCTTTCATCGCCTTGACAGACATGGGAATGTCGCCGTGCCCGGTGATGAAGACGATCGGCAGCTGAATATTTTCCCGCGACAGCTCGAGCTGAAAATCAAGGCCGCTTTGCCCCGGAAGCCGGACATCGAGCACGAGACAGGTTGGTCCGCTGGGTCGCCCAGACCTGAGGAAGTCGCCCACCGAAGCGAGGAGATTGACGGCAAAGCCGACGGAACGCAGCAGACTGCCAAGCGCCTCGCGGATTTCCGGGTCATCATCGATGACAATGATGGTTGCTGGCGCCTCGGTCAATCGTCAGAGCCCTCAAGGTGAATCGACGTCTTGGGATATATACTATCCACCCCCACTGCAGCAGAGGGCGAAGCCCAACCAGCAGAGCGCCAGTCATGCGATGAGAACACTCCTCCTCTCTCCTTCGCTAGTGATGAAACGGAATTTCTTCGTACGCCAGAATGCGCGATAATTACCTCGGCCACAAGACTAGATGCGGGCGGTCCCCAAAAGCGCTGGCGCGTCCTGGAGTCCGCCATGGCGTGCCGATGCGCCACATGGCTGCGTCCACCGTCAAAAGGGCACGGTGGGTGCGGCAAGCATCGGGCGGCGCGAGGCAAGCGAATCTCAAGTATTTGCGACGCTGTGCCGAGTGATTGGGACACGGCCACTTTTTGGGCAGATGCCCCGCTCGTTGCCGCAAGTCTTCTCTATACGATCGTATAGCTTGCGCCGCCTTTGTCTCCGTTCAATATTAAATTCGTCCAGTCGAGCGCGCCCCGACGCTAATTGGGATGATGCTGATCGGCGAAGTTGGGAGGCGGCCGTGCCAACCAAGAGACCTCTGATTGCGATCGTCGACGACGACGAGTCGATGCGGGAGGCTATCAAGGGGCTCATGAGGTCGATGGGATTTGATGCCGAGACCTTTTCATCCGCGGATGACTTCTTGAGATTCCCTCATATCCGCCGCACGGCCTGCCTCGTGACGGACGTCAATATGCCGGGAATGAGCGGGCTCGATCTGCACCGCCGGCTGGTCGCGCTGGGCAAGAGCATCCCGACTGTTCTGATCACCGCCTTTCCGGAAAAGAATGTGCGCGTGTCTGCGTTGGGCCCGGACATCGTCGGCTGCCTGACAAAACCGTTTGGCGAACAGATTTTGCTTGATTGCATCCGTTCTGCGCTGGCTCTCAATAGCGAGGGCAAGAGCGGTTCGTGAGGTCGCAAAAGCCAATGGAATCTCACATCAAACGGCTTCGACGAACCCCCCGAGCTCTGCGCTTCGATTCGCCGCAGCAGGTCAAGGGACTTGAGCGAGGGGCGGTACCACTGGCAGGCGCGGGAACGCCGGTGATCGGAGCCCGTCCAATCTAGAGCCGCCCACCCGCTGTCGGGCATGCTGGCGGCCGAGAAGATCGCTGCGGTGATTTTATCAGGCCGCATCTGGAATATAGTCTCATGCGACCTGCAACGGGCCGAAGGCGACGGTTTCAGTCGGGGACGGCCTCAAAAGCCTTGACCGAAGAAGGCCGGATGAGGCCTATTTGACCCCAGCACCGCTGCTCAATGCGGCTTACCCAATGGCGGAGTTTGACTAAGTTAGGAAATCCTATTCACTCAGGCCGCGACTCCTTGTTTACGAAGTCGTCAGCAAGGATCCAGCAAGCCACTTTTAACAGAGCCAACACAGAAGGAAACCCGTGGCACTCAAATTGAAAGCCGGAATCATGTTGATTGTGGCAATTGCCGCAGCCTGTCAGGCGCGCGCCGAAGATAGTGACCTGTGAACTGCCCTCTGGGGAAGTAAAGAACTTGCCGGCAGACCTTGAGGCTTCCGTGCCCGGCTTTGCTGCGCCAAAGAAAGAATTCACCTTGCCTTCCATGGATCTCTACAGCCTGGAAAAGCCAATTTCGGCCTTTGGCTATATGAGTTCAGAGGTCTTGATACAGCCGGGGCGCATATTGCTTGCGATTTCTGGCACCAACTTGGACGCTGTGATCAAATCGCAAGAATTGACGGTAGCCGATATGGATATCTTACCTGCGCTGAAACAGGTCGGCCTAAATACAGCGATCGTTGCGTTTCGGAGCGGCCAGGAAGATTTAGCATCGAAGGTATTATTAGGTTGCGAATATCAGATGCCTGAGGCTGCCTGGCCCATCGGCGGATCGGTCGATGATCTGAAGTTGGCCCAATAACCCTATCGAGCCTGTCAGTCTATGATATGATAAAAGGATTAAAATATCAGGCTTTGATATGTTAATCGGTCATATAAAAGCAGGCTACAGTCTGTCTCAACGAGATCGTCTCCCGCTCCGGCTTCAGGACATGAAACCTGACTCCAAACCCAAGCCTGTCAACAAGATAGCCGATCTTACAAAGGCATCTGGATCGGCATTGCGCGCAAGCCGCAATGGCGCTGCCTGATCCTGCTCACGGGGCTTCGCCGAGATAGTTGGCGAGGGAGTGCCTGGTTCAGAGCACTCGAACCTGTTGGTCGGACGGCCGTCCGAACTTGGTGGATCAATCTCGCCTCAAGCTTGCCAGTTCCGGCGTGACGTTCAATTCGTTTGAGAGCCGGGTTCCTGCCAACGGGCGCCGTAAACCCTGCCACGGGACCGAAACGGCTCCGCAGCATCTATGGCGATCGCAACCTTTGGCGACTTGGTAGAGGCGCTCGAGGAGAGCTGGACGCAGTTCGACCGCTTTCAGTTGGGCGTCGAGGTCACCCGCGTGGGACGCGCTCAACCGAGCAGCTGGTACATCATTATTCGAAATTCTTGGTCCTGTTTCCTGGTTCAGCGCAAAATTACATCCGGCTTGCGACAAGGAGAAATACGATGAACTTCCGAACCATCATCGCAGCCACCTGCACCGCCCTTGCAGTTATTGCTGGCTTGACCGCTCTTTCGAAAGAAGGCCGAGCCGAACCGCTTGTACTCGAGACTGATCTCAACACGAGTATCCTTCAAGCAGAGATACCGGACACTGAATTGACTCGCGACGCAACGCGCCTGGTTCGGAAGGCGGAGGGCGACTTTCTGTTTGAGCACTCTGTTCGCGTCTATCTCTGGGCTTCCCTGGCGGGCCGGCGCAAAGGCCTCCCCTTCGATCCAGGGCTACTGTATGTGGCAGCCTTGTTTCATGACTTTGGTCTGACAGGCAGGTACGGCCAGAGCCATCTGCGTTTCGAGGTGGACGGCGCAAACGCCGCACGTGACTTCTTGAACAGCCACCGCGTGTCTGAAGCTTCAAGCGAGACTAACTGGCTTGCGATTGCGCTGCACACGACGAATGGAATTTCCGCCAATCTCCCGATCGCGGCTCTGGTTGCCGAAGGCGCCAATATCTTGTCGGGGCAGGCTACGATAATTTCACGAGTGCCGAGCGCAATGCTGTCGAGGCGGCTCATCCACACCCACCCCAGTTTGCGGATGGCTTCATGCAAATCCTCTACAAGAGTCTTGAGCATCGTCCATACACCACAAGGCACCGGGCTTGCCGACGTCATGGCTTATAAAGACCCTGCCTTTCGCCGCAGGGACTTCAGCATCTGATGCGCAATTCGAAATGGGCCGTTAGCGACTAAGTGGACAGGCAAAAAAAACGTGCTTCCAGGAGCAGCAAACTCAAGGAGTTCATCATGACACCCGACACCACTAATCCATATCCAGAACAACAGGAGGCATCCATGATGGCGTGGCGCGTCCATGACTTCGGCTCGCCCGAGGCAATGAAATTCGAGCCTGTCCCGAAGCCGGCACCTGGCCCAGGCGAAGTTCTGATCAGGGTCAGGGCCGCTGGAGTGGGCCCATGGGATGGATGGATCAGGGCAGGCAAGAGCGCCTTGCCTCAGCCCCTGCCGCTGACGCTCGGCTCCGATCTATCCGGAGACGTCGTCTCGATCGGCGCCGATGTGGCCGATCTTGCGGTTGGGGACCCGGTCTATGGCGTAACCAATCCGAGGTTCATCGGAGCATATGCGCAGTATGCGGTGGCGTCGGCGGAGATGATTGCTCGCAAGCCTGCAACGATCAGCTACGCAGATGCTGCCTCCGTACCGGTGATCGCGGTCACGGCCTGGCATGGCCTGTTTGATCAAGCGCAACTCGTCTCCGGGCAAAAGGTGCTCATTCATGGCGCCGCCGGAAATGTCGGCGCCTACGCCGTGCAGCTGGCTAGGCGTGCGGGTAGCGAGATCATCGCCACTGCTGCCAGGAGAGACTTCGCCTACCTCCGTGAACTGGGCGCGGATACTTTGGTCGACTATCACAGCGAGCGCTTTGAAGACGTTGCCCGGGATGTGGACGCTGTCCTTGATCTCGTCGGCGCCGAAACGCAAAGGCGTTCGTTTCAGATCCTGAGGCGCGGCGGAAAACTGATTTCGGCTGTCTCACCTCCCGATCAGGATCTTGCCAGGCAGCATGGGGTTGAAGCGGCGTTTTTTCTTGTCAGGGTCGGAACCGAGTACCTGACGAAGATCGCCGAGCTGATCGACAATGGCGATTTGAAGACGCGGGTGGGTGTCATCCTCCCGCTTGAGGAAGCGTACGTGGCCCATCTGATGCTTGAGGGCGTCCGCATTGCGCCAGGGGGGAAGATTGTTCTCTCAGTTTAAGCTAACTGCCCGGTAAGGTATCAGGGAGCTTGTTCAGGATGGAGCGGGCAAGCGTGACTGACCTATCACCTCGAGCAGCCGATCACACGATCGGGTAAGGTTCTTCATCGGCGTCGTCGCGACGCCGAGAAGGAGCCCGGATGCCGCGTCGTCGGACGACACGTACCAGGCCGACAGCGGCGATGGCGACATTCCAAAGCTGAAAGCTGCGCGAGCCGCTGCCACGTCTGATACATCCTCGGGCAATCTCAGTAAGACGGCCAAACCGGTCGCCTCGGCGCTATCAACACCAACACGCGACCGCAGGTAATCCAACAGCGCCTCTTGTCTGGCTGCGTAGGCGCGCTTGGTTCGGCGCAGATGGCGGATATAGTGACCCTCCTGCATGAACTCTGCGGTGGCGACCTGTATCGCAGGTCCAGGGGCCGGCGCCAGACAGGCTGCCATCTCAGAGAACCGGCCGACGAGATCGGCCGGCGCGACAACGAAACCAAGCCGTATTGCCGGGCTGATCGTCTTGCTGAACGAGCCGATGTGGATGACGCGCCCACCCCGGTCGAGTGATGCCAGCGCCGGCGCGGCGCGTCCCGTCAACTGAAGCTCGCTCAGATAGTCGTCTTCGATGACCCATGCGCCAGCGTTGCTGGCCCATTCGAGGAGACCAAGACGTCGGTCAAGCGACAACGCCGGCCCGAGAGGGGCCTGCTGCCCTGGAGTCACGACGGCAATCTTGGCGTCGGGATGCTGACGCAATCCGAAATCAATATCGATGCCATCCACATCGACGGGAATTGGTGCGAGCGAAAGGCCGGAAAGCTCAAGGCCTTTTCTTGACCAAGGGAATCCCGGATTTTCGACCCAGGCGGCATGGCCAGCCAGAGCCAGGACGCTGAGCGCTAAGCCTAGGCCCGCGCCGAATCCACCGGTGATGATCACCTGCGAAGGCGAGCAGTTGATCCCTCGGGCGACGGCGAGGTAGGAGGCAATCTCGCGCCTGAGCTCGAACTCGCCGCGCGGATCGGGATAAAGCGGCAACGCACCTGCCTTTGTGCGGGCAGCCTTCGCGTGGATGCGTGAGAACAACGTCGCTGGGAAGGTGTCGGTTGCTGGGACGCCCATCTGGAAGAATGCCGGTCCCTTCGTCATCTCCAGATAGGTCTCCAGAAACGAGCCTGCCTGTGGCAGAGGGTCGCCTTTTTTGATCGCGTGAGGGCGCTGCGCAACCCGGGTACCTGAGGCTCGGGACGCTTCGATCAATTGTGCGGCGGCTAGTTTTGCGTATGCAGTTCGAACTGTTCCCCGCGCGACACCAAGCTGGGCAGAAAGATCCTGCCATGACGGGAGTCGTGCGCCGGGCACCAACACCCCGCTTTCAATTGCCAAGACGATCCCTTTGCGGATCTGCTCCGATAGGGACGTTTTGGCTGACCGATCGACATTGAAGTTCAGTGGCTTGTTCATGAGCCATGGTACAGGATTTTGCTTCGTTCTTGGTACTTTATTCTGACCTTCCGACTGGCCATCTTTCCAGTGTCAGAAGGAGAAAACCATGAAAATCCGCATTATCCTCCCCGCAATCTGCGTCGCACTCGCCTTTAGTCTCGGCGGGCAGGCCGTTGCCCATGACGGCCAAGCCGAAACGGTCATACCCAAATTCGATCAGGCGATTGCTAATATCCCCGGTAAGTCGCTTCGTGTCGTAGAGGTTGATTATGCACCGAGCGCAGCATCGCCGGCACATAGCCACGCCAGGTCCGCCTTCATCTACGCCTATGTGCTCGCAGGCGCGATTGAATCAAAGGTGAACGACGGCCAAATCAGGATATACAAGGTTGGCGACAGCTGGTTTGAACCACCTGGCGCGATCCATTCGGTGAGCCGTAACGCGAGCAAGACAAAACCCGCAAGGTTGCTCGCAGTCTTCGTTGTCGATGCTGACGAGACCACTCTTACCACCCCGATCAAATGAATGGGATCCGGACGCTAACCAATGACAAGCCGGTGGGACGACAGCCATCTCGCTCACAACCGCACCGACCCGCTCGGCGGGATACCCCATGTCATGCAGAGCGGCTCAGCCGGCCGGTTGTCTAGTTTATCGACCGGCCTCGCAGCGAAGGAGATATAGATATGAATACAGACGAGCTTTCCACCTTAGGAATTCCTGACAGCAAACTGACCCGCGATGTGACGCAGTTTATTCGCGACACGGAGAGCGATCTGCTTTTCCATCATTCTGCGCGCGTCTTCTGTTGGGGTGCCATGACAGGAAACCGCAAAGGCATGATCTTCGATCCCGAGTTGCTCTACACGGCTGCGATGTTCCACGACATTGGCTTAACGGCGCACTACGAGAAAAGCCAGCTACGCTTTGAGGTCGATGGGGCCAACGCCGCGCGCGAATTCCTCAAGAGTTACGGCGTCACCAACAACGACCTGCAAATCGTCTGGAACGCAGTCGCTCTCCACACGACGCCCGGCATACCGGAATTCATGGATCCTGAGATCGCGCTGCTCCAGAGCGGGGCCGGCATGGATGTTGCCGGCCGCGGCTACGATCGGTTCACAGATGAAGAACGGCAGGCTGTTGTCAAAGCTTTTCCGCGTGAAAACCACTTCAAGGAAGGGATCATTGACGCGTTCTATCATGGCATGAAACACCGCCCCCACACCACCTTCGGAACCTTCAATGATGATGTCCTGACGTTCAAGGACCCGAAGTTTCAACGGATCGATATGTGCAGCGTCATCTTAGGTTCAAGGTGGCCGGGTTGAACTGGGTCACCGGCAGGGTGCAGTGCCTTGATGACTTCGTGTCTCGGAAAAAGCACCTCTAGCTCGCCTCGCTCACGAATTCGCGCGGGGAGCTCTTCGACAATCGGGTGTCGGCTGTCGAGAGCTCGACAGATTTGCACGACGGAAGTGAGAACGAGGGTCAGGGCGCAACTCGATTTGTTGTGTGGCCGACTTTTCATCTGCCCCTCATGGGCGCATGGGCGGAACCGCCCTTTATGAACTTCCGGCGGTCGGGTTACAGCCATCCAGCTTTTCTGAAGCGGGAGTAGAGGATACCACAGACGACGACGATGACGGTCAGGACGACGTAGTAGCCGTACTCTGTCCCTAGTTCCGGCATGTGCTCGAAGTTCATGCCGTATATGCCCGCGATCGCAGTCGGCACGGCGAGAATCGCGGCCCATGCGGCGAGCTGCCTCGTAATGGTCCCCTGCCGCTGCTGCTCCAGAAGGTTGGATGCCTCGAAGACCGATGTGATGATGTCCCGCAGGCCGCCCACGACGCTATCCACGCGCCGGACGTGATCATGGACGTCGCGGAAGAACGGCTTTGAGTTCTCGTCGACGCAGGGCAGGTCCAGGTGGGTCAGCTTTCCGACGACTTCCGACATCGGCCCCAGCACGCGCTGGAACTTGATGACCTGACGTCTCATTCTGAAAATGCGCCTGATCTGCTCGCGTTCCAGGAAAGAGATCAAAACGTGCTTCTCGAGCTCGAGGACCCTGTCTTCCATGGTTTCCACCATCGGAAGATAGCCGTCGACAACGAAGTCTATAATGCCATGGAGAACATAGTCCGGGCCGTGCTCGAGGAGCTGCGGCGAATGCTCGAGCTGTTCCCGGAGACCCTTATGCGACTTCGCGGATCCATGCCTCACCGAAATCAGGTGATGCTTGCCCACGAAGATGCATGTCTCGCCATAGGCTATCTTGTCGCCTTCCAAATGCGCCGTCTTGATGACCACGAAGAGTTGGTCGCCGTAGACGTCGACCTTCGGCACCTGCTGCCCGTTCAGGGCGTCTTCCACTGCCAGCGGATGCAGCCCGAACATCATCTTTAGACTGTCCATTTCGTCGGAAGTGGGTTCTGCGAGGCCTATCCAGACAAACTCGCCGTCTCGGGTTGCGAAGGACTGGGATTGAAGCGCTACCTCCTCGGCGCGCTTGCCGTTTCGGTAGATGTACGATGCGATGACTGTCATAGGATACTCAGAAGTTGGGGTAGCAGCGCGGCTATTCGCCGGTTCATCAACGCGGAGAGTCGTGGAAGGTTCGCTCCCGGCGCTACAGCCAGTGTAGATCAGATGCTGAACTGTTCGACGATTTCCAAGACCCTGTTTGCGGGAAGCTTGAAGTAGGTCGATGGGTCGACGCCTAGCCCCGACTGCGCGATATGAGGTTATCCTACCACCGCGTAACGCCAAATTCGGGTTGCCGATCAGCGTGCGTCGACCGCGATAAAACGATGTCGCGGAGGCGATCATGGTGTCGCCAATGAACAGCGCCGAACCTGTTAACCCTGGAAAGAGCGTCGCCGCACCAATGCCGGTGACGCGACGAGGCACGATACCTGCTCGAACAGGCGCAACTTGCTTAGAGAAAGACATCCGTGGTTAGGTCTGAACAACCCGTCATGCGCTTGCACAGCGCCGCCGCTGCGTTTGCGAGGAGGGAACGCTGGCCGATTGGGTCCCAATGCTGTTGATGTTTCGAGAAACCGAAATATAACAGCAACTGCCTCCCTTCCCAGACGATGCCCGCCATCGGTCCCATTTGCGCAACACAATCCTAGCGAAAGACGAATATGACAAAACGGAAAAGGACCTCGATCGTCAGTACCGGGATTGGTGGACTTGACGAAATCCTACGCGGTGGCCTGCCGGCATCCAATCTTTACATGCTGCAGGGCGCGCCGGGATCGGGCAAGACAACGGCCGCGCTACAATTCCTGCGAGCCGGCGTCGAGGCGGGCGAAAGCTGCATTTACGTGACGCTTTCGCAGACAGCTGCGGAACTCGAAGCCATTGCCGTGTCGCACGGCTGGACGCTCGACGGGATCCGCGTCGAAGAGCTGTCCACATCCGGCGCGGTCAACGAGGCCGACGACCAGAGCATATTCTTGACCACTGATCTCCGGTTGGACGAGACCAGAAAAGCCATCGAAGCCGCGATCGAGAAACATAAGCCCCGCCGCCTCGTCTACGACTCCCTACTTGAGATCCGCTTGATCACCGGTGACTCGCCGCGTTTCCGTCGCGAGTTGATCGGCTTCAAGTCCTTCCTGGCGAAACAGGACGTCGTGGCGCTGTTGCTGGACACGCAGACAGCCGGCAACGACCGCAGCGGTGAGGAGGTGGAGGGGCTGGCGCACGGTGTCATTCGCTTCGACAAATCACTGGAAGAATATGGCGGCGTACGCCGCCGCATCGAGGTCTCGAAGATGCGTAGCGTGCCTGTGGCTGACGGCTACCACGATATGGCGATACGTGAAGGTGAGGGCGTCGTCGTCTTCCCTCGTATCACGCCGAGCACAGCGCCAGAGATCGCCAAGCCACAGCTGATCAAGTCTGGCGTGGCCGAACTCGACGAGATGTTCGGTGGTGGTCAGGAGGCCGGAACAACCACACTCGTAATCGGGCAATCCGGCACCGGCAAATCAACGATGTCATCTCTTTATGCGACGGCGGCGCTGGAACGAGGCGAGAATGTCGCGCTGTTTCTCTTCGAGGAGCGCTTGGAGACGTTCTTCCGCCGCTCCGAAGGTTTGGGCATGGAACTGCGGCAATTCCACAAGGATGGTAAGCTGGTCCTGCGGGATTTTAACCCGAACGAGATTTCGCCCGGTGAATTCGGGCAGATCGTTCAGGAGGCGGTTACCCAAAACAGGTCGCGAGTGGTGGTGATCGACAGTTTGACCGGTTACCTCAACTCTCTGCCGCATCGAGAGAAAGCCGTTCGCGACATCCAATCGCTCCTGAAATACCTCGCCCGGTCCGGTGTCCTGACCATGCTCATCGTCGCGCAGCACGGCCTGCTTGGTCAAAATGTTGGGATCGACGTCGATGTCAGCTTTCTTGGCGACACCGTCCTCCTGCTTCGGATCGTTGAGCACGAAGGCCGCCTCCGCCGAAACATCACGGTGGTCAAGAAGCGTCATGGACCGCACGATCTCAACGTCCGCGAGCTGCTGATCGAAAGCGGCAGCGTAAGTGTCGTGGCCTACAATCCCTTGCCTGATCCGAAATGAACATCGTTACGCCCGAAAGCGAACTGGACTGGGTTCTCGTCCTCGCTCCTTTTCGCAAGGACGCGGAGTATATAGCGGCGTCTCTTCGTGAGCAGGCGGTCGAGGTCAAAGCAGTCAAGGCCGACGAAGATCTGGTCGAGCATCTTGCCTTGTCACCCGGGATCATCGTTATCACCCACGAGGCACTCAGTTCCGAGGTCGTAGGCAAAATCGCAGAACATCTCGCCGAGCAGGCTGGCTGGTCTGAAGTTCCAATCGTCGTTTTGTTGGAGCGGTCTGCGCCAGTCGCGAGAATACGCACCCGATTGCAGGCTTCCTGGCCAGATGCTCGCCTTCTGTTCCATACCCGCCCGATCGCACCGTTGGAATTCGTGAACGCCATCCAGTCGAATATGCTGGTGCGACTGCGCCAGCGCCAGGTTCGCGATTCCATCGAACGGGAGCGAGAGCTGCGTCTGGAGCTTAATCATCGGGTAAAGAACATCCTGGCGAGTGTCAGCTCGATCTTCCGGATGACCAGGCGCGGCGCGGCATCTGTCGATGACTTGGCCGACGATTTTACAAGCCGCCTTCAGGCGCTTTCCAACGTCCATACTGCTGTCTTCGAAGCCGGCGGGGAGGAGGTCTCGCTGTGCGACGTCGTGGGCCTGACGGTTTCTCCGTACAACAGTGATGGCATGAGCCGCATCAACGTCAGCGGCCCTGAGATCATGGTCGGCCGCGAGGCCGGAACCACGATAGCGCTGTGTTTGCACGAACTCATAACGAATGCGATCAAATACGGCGCATTGTCAGAGCCCGATGGAACGGTCGAAATCGTCTGGACGATCGCGGAAGCGGGCGGCCCCAAATTAAGCTTGAAATGGATTGAAACGGGCGGTCCGCCGGTGCGTGAACCGACGCGGCAAGGCTACGGCACGAGATATGTTCGCTCAGCGTTCGCGTCCTTGTTCGGATCGCTTCCCGACATCTCCTTTGCCCCAGACGGCTTTCGGTGCAGCGTGAGTGGTCCGTTATCGCGCGTCACGCCGCAAAACCACAATACGGCAGATTAGCATTTGTTCAGGCAGCACTGTTCCTGCGCCGCGATTTAACCAGAGTGGTTCACCGAGCGCGAGGCCTTGCCGGGATCCCGCCGCGGTTCCATTGCCCACATCCCAGTCGAAGCCCGCGGGCCCCAGGCTGCCAATCGACCACTGTCACAACAAATCCATCAGAATCCTATCACCGTACCCCTTTGCGGCGCGTGGCGTGGTCGGACCATCCGACACCCTCTCGCATGAACTCTTCCGAGGCTTTTGCGTTGTGGTAGTTCTGCCCGCAATTCAGGTCAGCCACGAGGCACGATGGAATCCCCAATCAATTTTCCCGCCGAACGCCTTCAACAAATCCTCAACAGCGCCATCGATACCGGGATCATAACCCTCGACGCTGAAGGCAATATCACCAGCTGGAGCAAAGGTGCCGAGAGGCTGCTTGGGTGGTCGCAGGAGGAGATGCTCGGAAAGACGCTGATCGAAATCTTCCTAGATGACGAGGGCGCCCCCGATTTGCTGGCAGCTGAGCTGGAAGATGCTCGACTGAACGGCAAAGGAGGAGGCGAAGGCTGGCGGATGCGCAAGGACGAGGGACGGATATGGGCGGTGGGAGAGACAACGCCGCTCTTCGATGACGGGCGCGAGCTGGTTGGGTTCGTGAAAATCCTCAGGGATCGTACCGAGCAGCGACAAATCGAGATCGCCCTTCGGGAGCGCACCCGAGCTTTGGAGATCCTCAATCGCGCGGGCGCCAGCCTTGCACGCGAGAACGATCTGGAGAAGGTCGTTCAGTTGGTGACCGACGCAGGCGTCGAGCTGACCGGTGCGCAGTTCGGCGCGTTCTTTTACAATGTCATCAACAAGGCCGGCGAGAGCTACATGCTCTACACACTCTCAGGTGTGGCCCGGGACGCGTTTTCGAAGTTTCCCATGCCGCGCAACACCGAAGTCTTTGCGCCGACGTTCCTCGGCCAAGGCATTTTGCGCTCTGACGACATCACGAAGGATAGCCGCTACGGAAAAAACCCACCACGCCAGGGTATGCCGGAAGGCCATCTCCCGGTCCGAAGTTACCTTGCAGTTCCTGTTATTTCCCGAACAGGAGAGGTTATCGGCGGACTCTTCTTCGGCCACGAGAATGTGGGTGTATTCGATGAGGAATCTGAAAAGGGCTTGGCGGGTCTTGCTGGCGAGGCAACAGTCGCCATCGACAATGCGCGGCTATTCGACGCCGCTCAGCGCGAGCTGCTTGAGCGGCGGCGCGCCGAGGAGGCTCTAAGGGAGCTCAATGCCAATCTCGAAGATCTTGTCAGGCAAAAAAGGGATGAGCTTACACGCAACGCCGATGCTCTTCGACAAGCACAAAAGATGGAAGCGGTCGGGCAGCTGACGGGTGGTGTCGCCCATGACTTCAACAACCTCTTGCAGATTATTGTCGGCAACCTGGACACGCTGATGCGAACTTTGCCGCTTGAAGCTGGCCGCCTGCGTAGAGCGGCCTCACAGGCGATGAATGGTGCGCGGCGCGCCGCGGCGCTGACCCAGAGACTTCTGGCTTTCGCTCGCCGACAGGCGCTTGACCCGAAGCCCGTTGACGCGAATGCGCTCATACGAGGCATGTCGGAGCTGCTGCACCGTACGATTGGCGAGATCTACCAGATCGAAGTAGTGCTAGCTGGTGGCCTCTGGAGGACAGAAGCGGATCCGAATGAGCTTGAAAGCGCCTTGCTCAACCTGGTGATCAACGCACGCGACGCGATGCCCGGTGGTGGGAAACTGACGGTCGAGACTTTCAACGCTCATCTCGACGAGGCGTATGCCGCAATGCACGCCGAAGTCATTCCCGGCCAGTATGCCGCAATCAGTGTTTCCGATACTGGAACGGGTATGGAGGCCGAAACCCTTTCTCGCGTTTTTGAGCCGTTCTTCACAACCAAGGATCAAGGTAAAGGCACAGGCCTCGGGCTCAGCCAGGTCTACGGTTTTGTCAAACAGTCAAAGGGTCATGTGAAGATTTACTCAGAGGTCGGAGAAGGCACGACTGTCAAAATCTATCTCCCCAGGCTGTTGGCCGAAGGCGCGGAGGAAGAGGTGGCCGAGCGCGCGCCGATCCCTGAGGCGGCAGACGGCGAATTTATCCTCGTCGTCGAGGATGATCCGGATGTGCGGGCATATTCGGTGGAGTCGCTGCGAGAGCTGGGCTACCAAATATTGGAAGCGAAGGATGGCCCTACTGCCCTCCAACTACTGGCGGCCCACGGACCGGTTAATCTGATCTTCACCGATGTTGTCCTTCCCGGGGGGATGAGCGGAGCGGACGTCGTCGCTAGGGCAAGAGAAATGTATCCAGAAATGAAAGCGCTGTTCACCACCGGCTATTCGCGCAATGCTATCGTGCATCATGGCCGCCTGGATAAGGGCGTAAACCTTCTGACAAAGCCGTTCTCGTTCGAAGACCTGGCGGTACGAATAAGGGACGTTCTTGACCTCTGAAATAAAGTTTCAGTATGGATCCCCAGGGCGGCGAGGTGGTGGCTGAAAAGTCTCGGAAACTGCCCCATATTTGGTCCCCGCTTCTGGCGCGGCAACCGGCGGCCTTTGTGTTTTCCGGAGGCCTAGTCAGGCTTCGATCAGCCAATGGCCTTGATGCTGGTAGTCTTCTAGGGTTCCATCGACTGAGACGTCATATGACCAGCAGCGCGCCACGCAGCCCTTAAGCGGTGTTGGACATTGTATTTTAAATTGGCGCCTTTAGATTTTAAATTAGACGGAATGTGAATTAAGAATGGCCGGATGAAGACCGATCCTACCATGGGTTTCTCCTGTCTGCGTTGATCGTTTGACCGGTAAAACGGCTTCCAAACGCCAGGGATTGATCTGCTGGTCACTCACCGATGGCGGCGCGAACCAGACCGGCCGGGAAGGGTCCCCGTGTGAGGCAATTTGATTGAGCCCGGGTGACCTTTAACCCACACGGAGGCCCAACATGCTCCGGCTCGGCCGCTCGAGGGAAATCAATGAAGCGAAGAGACGGAACCTGAAGGTCAAAACGAAGTTCGGCACCGAAATTCTCCAAAAGGAGCCAATGATGGTACCGAACGCATCCCTTGTTTCGCGCCTCGCCGTTGCAGGCGCGTTCATCTCGCTCGCACAACCTGCAAGCGCTCAAACCTCTGACAAGCTGACGAACAAAGCCAAGGAACTGGTTGCCCCGATTACCGGCAAGACCGACGAGCGCCTGCAGAAGGTCGCAACCTTCGACCATCAACCAACCGGCGTTACCGTGTCCGAAGATGGTCGAATTTTTGTGAACTTTCCACGCTGGTCGGAAGATGTGCCCGTGTCCGTCGCCGAGGTCATGACCGACGGTTCAATCAAACCCTATCCCAACAATGAGTGGAACGCTTGGCGCAATGCCAAGATGTCGGAGATCTCGCCGAAAGATCACTTCGTCACGGTACAGAGTGTCGTTGCGGATCAGAAGAGCTCCCTCTGGGTCGTCGACCCAGCTGCACCCAACAGCGAAAAGACAGTCAAGGACGGGCCGAAACTGGTCCAGGTCGACCTCAAAACCAATGCCGTCAAGAAGGTCTATCCCTTTTCGCCAGACGTCGCTGGACCCGCAAGCTATCTCAACGACGTGCGAATCGCCCCCGACCGCGCCTTTGCCTATTTCACGGACTCTGGCATTCCGGGCGGCCTGGTCGTGCTGGATCTTCGCTCGGGCAGGGCTTGGCGGGTGTTGAGCGGTGATCCATCAACGCAGGCCGAAAAGGATGTTATCGTCGAAACCGACGGCAAACCATTACGCCGTCCGGACGGCCGCCAGCCGCAGTTCAACGCCGACAGTATTGCGCTTACGCCTGACGGCAAGACCCTCTATTGGAAGGCATTGACCGGCAAGACCATGTATCGGCTGCCGACCGATGCCTTGCAGAAGGCGGAAACGGATCCCAATGCGGTTCGGCCCGAGAAGGTCGCCGAGACCGAGCCGACGGATGGCCTTTGGATCGACCAGCAGAACCGCATCTACCTCAGCACGATGGCGAACAATGGCATCAAAATCCTTGGCGCTGATGGAACGGTGACGCCAGTGCTCGAAGACAGCCGATTACGCTGGCCGGACACATTCGCCCAAGGACCCGATGGCACAATGTACGTGACCGCATCGCATATTCAGGACTCGCCTTGGTTCAATCAGGCTTGGACCGACAAAAACTTTACTCTCTTCAGATTCGCTCCGCCGAATTGAAAGGCACGTACCTGCTCACGCAAAACACGTTACCGCTTCAACGTGATCCACACTTAAAATAACCGCGCAAATTTGCCGGCTTTAGCGCAAGCGGAAAGTGGCCCAATCTTGCTGAAATCCAACAGAAGCTGACCAGAGCGGGTCGGGACGCCTGTGACGACGTCGCGACGTCAAGAGGTTCTGGCGCTGAAAGCGAGGGAAATTTGTTCATGTTGCAGGAAACTCTCGTGAAACGCGTTTCCGCAGGCGTGCTCGACGTTGGCTATTACGAGACAGGGCCTGCGGATGGCATGCCGACCATTCTTCTTCATGGCTTTCCATACGATGCTCATGCCTATGACGAGGTGGTGACTAATCTTGCCGGCGCTGGCCACCGCTGCATCGTGCCATTTTTGCGTGGCTACGGTCCAACCCGGTTCTTATCGTCGGAAACGCGGCGCTCAGGCGAGCAGGCGGCACTAGGCGCGGATTTGCTGGCGTTGTTGGACAGCCTCGGTATCGAAAGAGCTATCCTCGGAGGCTATGACTGGGGTGGTAGAGCCGGCTGCATCGTCGCTGCGCTATGGCCTGAAAGAGTAGTCGGCCTTGTGAGCGCCGGTACGGGCTACAACATCCAGGACATCGCTGGCGCCGCCGAGCCGGGACCGCCTGATCAGGAGGCACGTGACTGGTATCAATACTACTTTCACACAGAGCGTGGCCGCAAAGGCCTGGACGAGAACCGGGGCGAGATCAGTCGTTTTCTATGGAAGACCTGGTCACCATCCTGGTCCTTCGATGACGCCACATTCAAGAGAAGCGCGGCCGCTTTCGACAATCCTGACTTCATCGATGTCGTAATCCATTCCTATCGGCATCGTTATGGCGTCATTGGAGGCGATCCAGCTTATGCAGAAATCGAAGAGAGATTGGCACGCAAACCCGATATTGCCGCTCCGACCATCGTAATTTTGGGCGCGGACGATGGCGTCGACCCTCCTCAATCGAATGACGAGGAGGCCAGAAAGTTCATCGGGTTCTACCACCGTCGCATACTGCAGGGTGTCGGGCACAACGTGCCGCAGGAAGCGCCGACCAGTTTCGCGGATGCTATCCGGGAACTGCGCGAGCGGGATTGAGCGGCGTTTGGCCTTGCGATGTGATTGCTCGACCAAGCTTCTACCTCACCAAACGATTTGGCACACTCGGCCGGCCTTATCAATGCAGCTGTGCGATGAGGCGGTTACACGACCGCCTGTCCAAAAGCGATCACCTGCCATTCGCTGTTGGCAGAAATCGTTTGTGGGTAGCGGCGAAGACTGGATTGGGTCATCGCCCATCGTCAATATCTTCCCTTCCCTGGCATCGGCTACATTCGTGCTGCAGGCCGGGCTCGTTCTCCTGGGGTCGAATATCGCAACCGCGCCGCCCAATAGAGCCGGACGAAACGCGCCCCCGAGCCTTGCCAGGCCAGTGAACGAACCGGCGCGGCGCGCCTATCCGAACCTTCAGGTCATCGATGAGACGGGACTGGTCGTCGCGCCGTTTCCGCAGGCGGCGCTGTTTCTTGCCGGAAAGGCCCTAACGCCGTATAGCCGGGCCGGTGGCTCGGCCGGGTGCCTGACTGATTTCTTCGTCGGCGCGCATGCTGCGGTTCATTAGGTTTTGCTACCAACGCGAGAGGTTGGTCGACACCGGTCATACTTCCCAACTGTCGTTGCGATCTCAGCGGCTCATTGATTTCGGAATTTCGGCCGGTTCGCCGCCGGGACGACCCGCTCGAAGAAAAGCAGTTGCTCCTCGCCAGTCATATTTGAGGCTTCAAATATCAGCCTGTCTACCCGCCGAACCGCCCCAGCCTTCTTAGTCAAAGCTGCAATGACCTTGGCCGGTGTCTTTGGTGTCAGCGTCATCGCAAGGGCTTTTGGCCCCGCCTCGAGTTTGGCGATGCCAAGCCGTCCCGCTGCAAGCTGCAGTCGGGTTGTCCGCAAAAGCAGGAGTACATCCTGCGGCAGTTCGCCAAACCTGTCCTCGAACTCCTCTTCGAGGTCGTCCATCTCGCTCAGTGTGGATGCCCTCAAAAGCTTGGCGTAGAGATTGAGCCTCACCGCCGGATCCGACACATAGTCCGACGGTATAGTGCCCGCCACACCGAGGTTCACGATGGCACGCAGCGGAGTACCCGCTGGTTGTTTGCGCAATCTCGCGACGGCACCTGCAAGCAGCTTCTGGTACAGGCCGATGCCAATAACCTTCATGTGCCCGGCCTGGTCCTCGCCAGCAATGTCGCCCCCGCCGCGCAAGTCGAGATCTCGAAGGCTGATTGAAAGGCCGGCGCCCAGGCGGTCGTTCTCGACGAGGGTCGAAAGCCGCAAGCGCGTTTCATCGGAGAGCTCGGCGTTTTCTGTCAGAAGAGTGGCGATGCCCTGAGCTCCGCCGCGCCCGACACGCCCGCGCAACTGATGGAGCTGTGCCAGCCCGAACCGGTCAGCCTGCCATACGAACATGGTATTGGCGCGTGGCACGTCGAGGCCGTTTTCGATGATATTGGTGGCGAGAAGGACGTCGCCGTCGCCTTCCGCAAAGCCAACGATTGCTTCATCGATGGCCGCCGCCGGCATGTCGCCATGCGCGACCTTGACGGAAAGTTCCGGAACGATCTTTCGCAGTATCGTCTTGACGACGTCTATGTCCTCGATACGAGGCACTACAACAAAGCTCTGTCCTCCGCGGCGCTTTTCGCGCATAAGGCCGGTCCGCATTGACGCGTGGTCGAATACCGAAAGCGAGGTACGGACCGGCCGGCGTCTAAAGGGCGGGGTGGTCAAGAGGCTCACTTCGTGCACGCCCACCATCGCCGACTGCAAGGTCCGGGGGATCGGCGTCGCCGACATGGCGAGCGTATGAAGAGACGGTACGAGAGTGTTCATCGCCCGTTTTTCTTTCAACCCGAAACGGTGTTCCTCGTCGACGATTACCAACGCAAGATGGGCAAAGCGGACGTCTTTCGCAAGGATCGCCTGAGTCGTGACAATGACGCCAATCTCGCCAACGGCCAGTGCCGCCTTCACCTTTTTCGCCTCCCTCGGCTTGAGCAGGCGAGACAACATGCCGACCGAGACGCCGGTCCCTGCGAAGCGACGCGTAAACGTGGCAAAGTGCTGACGGGTCAGCACGGTGGTCGGGGCAATAACGACCACTTGCCCGCCGGCAAGTGCTACTGCTGCTGCAGCACGTAGTGCGATTTCGGTCTTGCCAAAGCCAACGTCTCCGCAGACAAGGCGATTCATCGCGCGTCCAGTCGCGAGATCGGAGAGGACTGATCTGATGGTTTCGGCCTGATCATGAGTTTCGGTAAATGGAAAACGCCGCGTGAAGGCGGAAAATCCGGCACGGGGCGGAACGAATGCCTCTGCCCGCGATGCCTGCCTGTGCTTGGCGAGCTTTAAAAGATGACGCGCAGTCGACTGGATGTCCGCTGCGATCTTTTCACGCTTGTTCTGCCAAGCATCGGTGTGAAGGCGGTCGAGTGTGACGGCCTCGGGTTCGGAGCCATAGCGCCACAGCTTTCCAAATTCCTCCATCGGCACGAGCACCGAATCCCCATCGCGGTATTCAAGGCGAGCGGCGTCGCGACAAACGTTCTCGACGGCTATGCTTTCCAGGTCTCTCAGAACCCCAACGCCATGGTCTTCGTGAACAACGACATCGCCGATCCGAAGCTCCGGCTCGACCAGAAGTGTACTGCAATTGGAAGCCGTGCTTATTCCATCGGCTGCGGCGACGACCGCTATCCTTTCTGTCACGTCGATAAACCCCTGGTCCAACTCACAGGCCAGTTTAAGAACAGTTCCGGGCTCGGCCTTCAGGACCGCCTCCCAGGTATCGATGGACTGGGGCGCCGTCCCGGTTGCTTGTCCCAGACGCCGACAAAGGGCTTCCGAGCCGTTGCCTTTCCCGGAAATGACGACCTTCAGCCCATGTCGCAGGCAGTCCTGCATCCAATTAATCAAGGCTGTGCGAGGGTAGGTGTCGGATGCCTCTGTAGGTAGGTCACCGCCTTCTTCGAGATCCAGTTCGCGTGCCGACACGCTGCTGGCCTGCCGCTCCCATTCGGCGCGGTCGAGGTAGAGCGAACGAGAGGAGGGGGCCTCCACCTCGCCGAAATCCTTGCGGGACTGGCGAGCGTCGTCGACGATCTCAAGATAGCGCTCCACCTGGTCGGTCGCACCCGGAGCGAGAACTACGGTGGCGTCGCCCAAGAAATCGAATACGGTTGGCATGTCTTGATAAAGGCGCAGAAGCAAGCGCATCACGGTATCCGAAGTCGGAACAAATTCTTCTGTAATGCCTTCGGTCAGAATAGCTTCGGATGCCGGACCGAATATCACCTTATCGAGATAACTCTCTGTCCGCTGAGACACACGGTCAAAGCCTCTCAATTCCAGAACGCTATCGTCCTTTGAAAGGACGATACGCAGAGGTCCTGGTGCGCCAGCAGGGTAGATGTCAATCACGCCTTCCCGAACTGCGAGCTCGCCGGGATCGTCCGCAACGCCTTCCTCCACATAGCCGGTCCGTTGGATGAAGTCTGAGAATGCGTCGCGATCGAACGCTTTTCCGACGACGAGTTCGAGACGGCTGTTTGCGATGACGGTCGCTGGCGGAATCCGTTGAAGCGTTGCATCGAGCGAGGTCAGAAACAATCGCGGCGCGTCGCTGGGCATGCTCCAGATCCGTAATGCGTCCATCCGCAAACCCATACAGCGCTGCGAAGGCGGCACGCGATCATAGGGCAGGCAGTCCCAAGGCGGCAAAACAATAATCTCGATGTCGGGGAAAAGGGCGCTGACGGCGTCAGCAATTTTGGTAGCCGCGCCTTCGCTCAATGCGACATAGCACAGCGATCGTTCCGAGCGTCGTAGCGAGGCAACCAGCCTCGTTGCTACCAAGCCGGGCGGCGGCTTAAAACCTTGCATTTTTTGGGCTGCGGGAGGAGATGCGGATGCCTTTTCATCTCTATACTCAACGATGCTCACAGGAACTGCCATTCTCTCGTCAGTGATATTACCAACGTGTAAGAACGGGGTCTTAATCAGCTTGTTCCACTCAGACAGAGGCAGCCTATCACTCCGAAGGCATCCTCAGCGGTTTCGCCCAGTGCCCTCACGCTGAAATTCTTCGGGCTGAAGGTCGGCGAGGTCTCGGGCGGCAAGTTCGAGGAGAGGATACGCGAACTCGTCGAGGCGGACCCCGATCTGGCGGAAATCATGGAGCCCTTCCTCGCTGGTCGACGCAAGCTGCGCGAAGAGTTCGCCAAACCGGACAAGAAGGTTCTCCAGGAGGCAAAGCATGATGAAGTTTGCAAGCGCCTGATGACGGTGCCAGGGGTCGGGCCGGTTGTCTCCCTCGCCTATGTCTCGACGATCGATATTCCCAGCCGGTTTCGCAATTCGCGGGCGGTGGGAGCCGTACTGGGCCTCACCCCGGTGCTCAACCAGTCCGGCGAAAGCAAGCGGGTCGGTCACGTCTCCCTATGCGGGGATGCCATGATGCGAAAGCTCTTCCGTTCCAAGGCATGCCGACTGTTCGATACCTATCAAGGCGGCCAAGCCTAAAGTGTCCATGCCGAAGACGTAAGCATCAGATCGTAACTAATACACAGGTAACAATCTCGCGCCAGACTCACGCCGGTCCGCACGCCATTTTCCGAGCAAACGCCTCTTTCGAGCTTCGTCGAGACTCCATATTCGAGTACGTTGGCGAAAAAACGCTCCACCTTTCACCTGCCGGTTTCCTTTTGTTTTCTGCCTGAGCGGAGAGGCTTTGGCTTTGGCGCGCGTGGATCAATTTCTGCGAACAAAGCTGAAACGTTCACCGAAAGAACCCGCGCAAACGCCTCGAGCGTAGCGACGGTGACATTTTCCATGCCTCTCTCGACCCGTCCGACATACGAGCGATCGATCTCGGCCTCGAGAGCCAGTCTTTCCTGAGAGAGACCTTTGGCCACACGAAGTCGTCTGAGATTCCAGCCGATGGTTTGTCGAACGTCCATCCCATAACAAACGCATATTCACGGCTTGACAATCGACGGACTGATAGTCCCTAATTAAAGCTGCAAGGAGGACGCTCCCATGGAACTACGCCAGCTCTCCTACTTCGTCGCGGTGGCCGAGGAGCTGCATTTCGGCCGGGCGGCCGCCAAGGTCCGCATCGCCCAGCCGGCGCTCTCCAACCATGTGCAGGCGCTGGAGCGCGAACTCGGCTGCGCGCTGTTCATCCGCTCGACCCGGCGGGTGGAACTGACCAGGGCAGGGGAGATCTTTCACGAGCGCTGCGTCGGGATCCTGAGCGAGGTCGATCTGAGTGCCGAGATCACTAGGGCGGTGGCCGGCAAGACGATAAGGCAGATCAGAATCGGCACCGTCTATCCGGCGACCACCGGCGTTCCTGGCGAAAATCGCCCGCAAGTACCCGGATATCCGCATCCATATATCAAGCGGCAATACCGGCGACATCATCCGCGGCCTGGAGAACGGCCAGATCAATCTCGGTTTCATCCGGCCGGTGGAAAACATCGGCTCCTTGCGCTTCTCCTCGATCGCCCATGAGCGGTACCTGCTGGCGGTGGCCAGGAGCAACCCACTGGCGGAGCAGGCGGAGATTGGCATCGAAGATCTGCGCTCTGAGAAGATCATCGCCTTCAATCGCAAGAACCTCTCCTACACAGAGCGGTACTTCAACGAGAAGTTCGAGGAATACGATCTGACCCGCAACATCGCTTACAGCTGCGACGACACCTATTCGCTGGTGTCGCTGGTCTCGGCCGGCCTTGGCATCGGCTTTGCTCCGGAATGGACCGAGGGCCTGCCGAACCGGGCCTTCGAGCTGAAGGCGGTCAGGGGCATCGACTTCCGGATCGGGCTTGGTGTCGCCTGGAATAAAGAGGATCCAACCGCCTCGCGCGACGACATCGTCGATATCGCCCGCTCATTGGCACGGCCGGGCAGGTGAGGCGAGGGAGCCCACGGGTACCATGCAAACGGAACGGCTTTGCCGGGGGCAGTCGGTCCCGGGTTCCGCTCGTTCCCGAGCGGCGCTCCGCTAACCCTCCTGCGGCTGCCCTTTTAACCGGTCAAGCCCTGCGCGAACTGGCGCCGGCGCGGACGCGCCTTTGCCTGGTATGCTCATTGTTTGTGAGGGGCGTGCCTGCCGTGGCAGGCAGGGCGTCGACACGAGAATTCGACCGGCCAGGAGCAGCGCATGTCGATCGCTGCCATAGCTGAAACGCCGTGTCTCTACGAGGGAGGATCGGCTTGAGCACTCAATGGGATCTGTCGACCGGTATGTGCAGGAAAGCTCCCGCCTTTTCGGCGGCTGCTCGCAAGTGCTTGTCTCTTGTCCACAGCGTTGCTCGCTGCTCCAGGAGGATCGACGCCAACAAGTGGGCATCCGTGTAGCCAATACCCATGCTGAAAATGCCATGTCGATCGATCATTGTCATGACTTCGTCATGCGTGGCGACGATTGCTTTGCGCTGGGCCGCAAGAAAAGCTAGGACGCTGCGGCGATTCCGCAGGCTGCCAAGAGCCATTTCGCCGATGACGCTCGGGTGCAAAGTAGTCGATCATCTTCGATCACGCAGCGTAGCTCGGCATTCATATGGCGGAAGTGATCAATCCAAATCGAGGTGTCCGCGAGTATCACTTAGACGCCGGGCTCCGGCGGCGCGGAGCTGCCTCGGCGTCGGGCATGGTTCCTCCCAGCGCAATGAGGCGTTTTCCCGATTCCACGCGAACAAGTGTCTCCAACGCTTGGCGGATAAGCGCTGCGGTCTCCTTGGTGCCGGTCAAGGACCTTGCTTTGTCCAAGAGTGTGTCGTCGAGATTGATCGTTGATCGCATCATCCGCCTCCGTGACAGAGCACACAAAGTGGCACCATTTGATGATAAAATCTATGCATGGGAGCAGCCAAGGCGCGCGTCGGCCGTTCGCAGAAGGATGACGTCCTTGCCCTGGTCAATTCCAGTGGTCTCGTCGAGCCGAGGGACAGTGGACAGCCTACATCCCGCGTCAGCGCCTGCACGTGATTGGAACGCGCCGGCTGGGCGTCTGCGCCGTGGTAGCATCCGGTCCTGTTTCAAGGGCGGCGGGAAGCAACTCAATGAGCAGATGCGCTGAGGGCTGCTTTTGCCGTTGCCAGCGAGCTTGGCGCACCGGATCGACCGGCAAGCAGGCTCAAAGGTTCGTTTCACTTATTCAGCGCATCTTTTAAAGCCTTGGCCGGCGTAAACGCCAGCTTCTTGGCCGCGGCGACCTTGATGGTCGCGCCAGTTGCCGGATTGCGCGCCTCGCGCTCCGGCGTTGCTTTCACTTTGAACTTCCCAAATCCTGGCAGCGAGGTTTCGTTACCGTCCATCGCAGCTTGAGTGATCGAGGCAATCACGGCCTCGACGATCGCCTTGCCCTGTGCCTTCGTCAGGCTGTGGTCGCCTGCAATCTTGTCTGCGATTTCATTCGTGGTGGTCATTGTGCTTCTCCGCATCATTGTTCCTGCGGAATCCCTGACAGCGGATTGAGCTTATGTCATTGAGGCACTGCGGCATCGTGTGTTGAATTGCCCGGATTTCCACAGTTTCCGAACGTCGCCAGCCTAGCCCGCCTTATCCGTGCCGCTTCCAGGAAAGGAAGCGCAGCTTCCGTCCACCGCGGACACCTGTTCCTTCTCTGCGCCCGCTTTCCAATTCTGCCCGCGCAACTCTTAGCATCGCAGGAATGAGCGCGTTGATCGAATCAGTCTCGAAGCAAAACGTCTGCCGGCCTATACTATTGCCGATCTCGGAAATCAGCAGTCGCCTTGGCTTTGACGAAGCGACCAATTTTGTAAAATTCTTTCGGCGAGAGACAGGTTCAACTCCGCGCATACTTCGCTGAGAGGCTATCCGAAACGCCGGATCTTTGACCTGTCGGACGCGTTGCATCGAGGCCGCAGGTGTCCATGCTGCCACACTGTCGGGCTGCGCTACGTCTAGCTCTCTGCCTTTAAGGCATGCTTGACGCGGAGGATGGTAATCACAACAGATCCCACAACCACCGGAACAGCGACGAGCATGATCATCGGATCGAAATGGAATCCTGCGTGGTCTGCTGTCTCAAATATAAATTTCAGCAAGCTCAGCAAGTAGTAGCTAATCGCGATCATCGAAAAGCCTTCGACCGCGCGCTGGATCTTGACCTGCGTCGCGGCCCGATCAGCCATCGCCTGGATCTGTGTAGAGTTCTGGAACTCAATCTCGACCTGGATTCGGGTTTGTAGCAGGTCGAGCAGGTGCATCGCAGCCCTTGATAGGTGCTCAAGCCTCAACGCGGTTGCTTCGCAGGTACGCACCGCAGGCTTGAACCGGCGCTCCACGAAGGTTCCGAAACGTTGAAAGCCGGGGACATGGGTTTCCCGTAAAAGCGCGATCCTTTCTTCAACGATTTTGGCATAGGCAGCGGTTGCGCCAAACCTGTTTCTGGTTTCCGCGGTGGCTGAAATGATATGCGAGGAGAGAACAGTAATTTCCTCGAGCAATTGCTTGTGCTGATGTGCAGGCGTACTCAAGTTTCGATTGGTCAGCCGAACGAGCTCCGCGTCATATCCGCCCAGAAGCGGGGCAAGACGACGCGCCTCCGGCAATCCGAGCAGCGCCATTGACCTATAGGTTTCGATCTCAAAGATCCGCCGTACCATGCGCCCCAGCCGATGTGCATTCAGGTCCTTGTTGAACAGGATGATCCTGCTTGAATTGTCCCCTCGAACGCGAAAATCGGAGCAAACTTGCGCCGCCCCGCCGCCGATTGATGACGCGGCGGTGTCGCCGAAGTCGAGGGATTTTAGAACCGTTCCCAGCTGGTCCGGAGGGTTTCCGAGGACAAGGATACTCACGTGGCAAACGAGGAGAGGAGAGCTCAACCCTGCTAGCCGCGCAAAATCACCCTCACAAAGGTCAGTTTCCGGCCAATCCTCGGGCTCGCTGGCCAATTTTCGGACCCGCGTGACAGTCACGAACTCAGTGTGCCGTTCCACTCTGACGGAAATTCCACCATCAGCTTGGAGACTATCGTGGAACTCCTTGATCACGCCATCCGACGGCATGAAAGCAAAGTGTTCGACGATCGCCGGACCGGTGAAATAAATCGACGGTCGAGCGTGAAGCTCCGAGTTGAAGTCTGCGGGCTTCTGTTCAAAAGCAGCTGGACGAGACACCTGTGGTGCGGAAGCAGACCCCGTTGGGAAGAATGCTTCCTCTGCGCCCTTTGAATTCATGTCTGTCTTCCCCATTTCCGAAAGCACACCATCGGCAAGCCTATATGAAGCCAATGCAGTCAACTTGAAAAGCCCTGCGTGAGTGCAAATGATTTGGCGCCCTCGTCGAGGTGCGAGCTGTAGCGGTCGACTTGTGCGGCAAGCCAGGGGCGTTGCTTTCCTGTTAACAGGACTAGACACTCGGTCGGCTGACGCCGAGCGTGCCCCCATGCACACCTCCGAGCTTTTGAACGGACATACGGGAGGTAAGGCCGATAACACCTTCGTCAGGTCCGACGAACCGTTTCCTTGTTAACACGCGTCTTAAGCAACCATTCAGACGACATGCATTGTCATCTTCTAGTCTTTCCAGGCATCCTGCTCGGGCAGCTCAAAATGGCCGCAACATTGTGACGCGAGGTGAAGTTATGCTGACCGAACGCGAGGATCAGTTTTACATTGGTGGGAAATGGCAGGAATCTGGGGACGCAAACCGTCTGCCTGTTGTGAATCCCGCGTCGGAACGTGTTGTCGGGCATATTGCTGCGGGCGGTGCTGATCACGTCGATCTCGCGGTTGCTGCTGCGCGCGACGCGTTCCCAGCCTTTTCTCAAACATCGGTGGCTGAACGGCTCGGTCTGCTCGGCAGGATGCATTCTCTCCTGAAAGAAAGAGCAGAGACGTTCGCGGAGGCGCTTGTTATGGAAATGGGGGCGGCGATCAGCTTCGCGCGGGCTTCCCAGGTTCCTTTTGCTTCCGAGCACATCCGTGTCCAGATGGAAACTCTCTAGAAGTACCGCTTCGTAACGATTGATGAGCGTACCGCGACCGCCAAGGAGGCGATCGGGGTTTGTGCGCTGATCACCCCCTGGAACGGGCCACTTTAACTGCGAAAGGCGCTCCCGCGATTGCGGCAGGCTGTACCGTCGTCCTCAAGCCCAGTGAACTATCACCTTAAAGAGGCGCCGGGCTGTTGCCGTTACAGCCGCGCAGCAAAAGCGGCCCTCGTCGCACTGGACAGACAGATCATATGTTTGGCATTCGCGACGGCAGCACGAGCCACGGATATCAGAAGCGCGGGCGCAAGCCGGGTAAAAGGAAGGATTTCATGAGCGATCCGGACTTGATTGCTAAGCGACAGAAAGCTCTGGCTCGTATGGAGGCTGCAGAATGAATGGTGGCGAGCATATCTCAACGCTAAAGCCGAAGGCATCTCATCAGCCCCCGCTCCTCCCTAGCAACCCGGCCTAGCCGGTCGGATCGGGGGCTGATCCGAGGAACAAGTGTCGCGTTTCTAATTGGCTAGAACCGTCGCGGCTCTAACCAGCTTTGACAAGTCGAAATAGTGGGTCCGGCGTTCCGATCCTTTCAAGAGCTGAGAATGAACGCGTAACGACATCATCTTTACGAACTTACCTTGTAAAGATGATGTCGTTACGCTATATGGTCCTTCTAGACAGGAGCTTCCCATGCCGACCTCGCACACAGGCAAAAGCCCGGACGCAAGCGTGGCGCTGAATATGCGCATCAAGCCTTCGACGCGCAACTTGATTGACCGCGCCGCCGAGATGCTAGGCAAGACACGTACAGATTTCATGCTGGAGGCTTCCGAGCGCCGTGCCGAGGAAGTACTACTTGACCGGACGATCTTCACTGTCAGCGCAGAAATCTACGCTGAGTATCTGGCCCGGCTCGATGCGCCAACACAGCCCAATGAGCGTCTTAAACGCACCATGTCGACCAAAGCGCCGTGGGATGAGGTGTGACCTTAAGCGTACCCGCGCCACTTGGTGACCATCACGAGCTAGCCGAATTCCATTCTGGTGTCCCTGAGCTTGACGATTGGCTGCGTCTCCGCGCCCGCGCCAATCAGGCGCGCGGCGCATCACGTACCTTCGTCGTGTGTGAGGCGAACCGCGTCATCGCCTACTACGCCCTCGCTTCCGGCGCGGTAAGGCAATCGGAAGCGCCGGGGCGTTTCCGGCGGAACATGCCTGATCCGATACCAGTCGCCGTGCTTGGACGCCTTGCCATTGATCAAACCTATCAGGGACGTGGTTTCGGCAGGGCGTTAGTGCGCGATGCAGGTCTGCGCTTGATCAATGCCGCCGAGATACTGGGGATTCGCGGCGTTTTGGTCCATGCGATCTCGCATGACGCACGAGCCTTCTACGAAGCGGTTGGTTTCCTGCCTTCCCCGTCCGACCCCATGATGCTGCTAGTCGGGTTGCATGACCTCAACAACGCGTTGACCTCCTTACCAAGCTGATTGCTAAATCGCTGAAACCAAATCACGAACTTCGGCGAAAGTAATGAGGTGCCGAGGGTTCCGGTCCGTTCAAGAGCACTAACGGGCGGGGCCTCGGCTCAGTCGCACCGATTTACAACGATTGCTTCGAGTCTTTCTCGCAACACCTGAGCGGGAACTGTAATCTTGGACAGATTTGGCTGGATTAGAGTGATTCAGTTACGGTATCCGTCGGACTGCGAAGCGATTTGCGCGAGCGGGACAGCGAGAGAAGGCACGTCCGCATCTCCTAAAGCAGGACCTTGATGAACGCGGATATGATAGTCGCCTGGGCGGTGGAAAATGGATTCCATGCGATGGATTCCGGGGAATTATCGTCGCCATGACAATGCGGGCGTGATCACGATCGAGATAAAGAGGATGCCTCTCGCACTGTCCTCCAGCTCCTGAACTGGATGAGGCTGGACTTTGCCGTTTGTAGAGCGCCCCATTCTAACATTTTGGTGCCGACGCTTGGGAGCCTTTCAAGCGATCATCGCGCGATTGTGGATGCCATCCCACGCCTGCCATTCGCGCATGGTGAAAAAGGTTAGGCGCTTGTGGTAATCCCCGTTGACGATCTCACCAATCGCGCACCTTATCACGCTTTGATAGCGCAACGATACCGGAGCCAGTTCTTGATTGGACAGCCAGCTCCGATTACGAGTCCGATGGCGACTTGCAATAAAAAGGTAGCGATGTCACCAAATGAACCAGCAAAAGCCTAGAGCAACGCTACGAACCGTTGCCCAGCACCTACTTCGGCTTTCTGTTTGCGGCGGTCGTGATCTCCAGCCTGCCGCTGCTCGTCCTCTACCTTCTGTTCAGAAAGCACCTTCAGGCCGGGTTCTCCATGGGCGCGGTCAAGGGCTAGGCTCAGCCCGTGTCGTCACTAATTTGCAAAAGCAGGAGTAACGAACATTCTTTGTGTAGAAATCCTTGGACCGCGTCAGGCGCAGGTCTCCCAACGGCCGGAACCGCAAGCCTCCGGTGATATAGTCAAGATCCAGGTCCTGATCGCGCCCATGTGCACGGAATGGCAATCTTGGCGTTCTGGCAAGCTTTCGTGTGAGCTCGGTCATGAGGCGGTCGGCGTTGTTGTCGATGCCGCACAATCAAAGCGCCTGAAGGTCGGCGACCGCGTCATCGTCATGCCGCATGCCGGCTGTGGCGTCTGCCCGGCTTGCCGCTCGGGGGAACATATCCACTGCACCTCGCAGCGCGATCTTTTGGACGAGACGGGTTCATCGTCCGGCATCGGCTGTTACGCCGAATTCCTGTTGAAGCCGGATTACCTGTTGCAACTTGTCCCTGACGACATCGAGACGCATCACGCCGCAATGGCGATTTGTGCCCTCGGTCCGAGCTTCACGGCGATGCACCGCATGCACGTAACCGCACAGGATACCATGCTGATTTCCGGCTGCGGCGCCGTCGGCCTTGGGGCGATCATCAATGCGCGAACAATTGGCGCGCGCGTCATCGCGCTCGAATTGAACCCATATCGCGCTGCACTGGCGCAGGAGTTGGGAGCAGAGCTGGTCATCGACCCCCGTGCGCCGGACCTTATCGAGCAGGTGCGGGCCGCAAGCGGCGGTTATGGCGTGGATGCGGCCCTCGACACCAGTAACAATGAGGGCGCTCCCGCAGTGGTCCTGGAGTTGCTGCGGGCGCGGGGGAGGCTTGCCTTCGTCACCTGGAGCGGTTCGCTACCGGTCAACCGCATCACGGGCAAGGGCATCGACATCTTTGGCGCTTGGCACTGGAACCATGACGTCTTCGCCGAAGAGTTGTTGCAGCGCGTGCGCGATGCCAGGCCGCTTCTCGACAGATTGACCACGCATCGTTTCGCCATGTCGGAGGTCGCGTCTGCCTTTGCTCTTCAGGAAACCGGCAATTGCGGAAAGGTGCTGCTCTATCCGGGCAAAATTCCTCAGGCCTGAAGGCCTCAGAGACAAGATGCGGCCGGGGACGCGTTGGCCGCCGCCCGCCAACAGAATCAATTTGGGAGACTATTCATGACGTTCAGACTCGGTGGCTATGGGATCGAATATGGGGGTGATCCCGAAGCCTATGCGCGCACATGTGGAATTCGGGTACAACGCGGCCTACATGCCGACCATCAAGCTCGAGAACCGCCAAGAAATCGCCGATCTGGTGAAAAGCTTCGCCGCCGCCGATCTCGTCATTGCCGAGGGAGGTGCCTGGAAAAACCTCATTGCCCATGATGATGTGACGCGGAAAGCCAATCTCGAATATGCCGTGCATCAACTGGCTCTGGCGGACGAACTGGGAGCAGGCGCCATCGTCGCCTACCACGGAACCGTTGGCCATCCCGATGACCGGTGGCAGCTGAGCGACAATTACGACTATGGCCCGCATCCAGACAATCAAAGCGAGGCTGGATTCCAGCGCGCGGTCGATACGGCCCGCTATGTCATCGATATGGTGAAGCCCAAGCGCACCAAGTTCTCGTTGGAGATGGTGCCGTGGCTGGTGACCGATACCCCGGAAAACTATCTCAAATTGTTAAAGGCGATCGACCGGCCGCAGTTCGGAGCCCATATTGATGCGGCAAATATGGTCATCTCGCCGCGGCTCTATTTCAATACAGGAAGGATGATCCAAGATTGTTTCGCCCTTCTTGGACCCTGGATCGTTTCGTGCCACGCGAAGGATCTGGTGATGAAAGGCGGACCTGGAACGATCTCTTTCCATTTGGATGAAGTCGTGCCCGGCGAAGGTAATCTCGACTACAAGGCTTATGTCACCGAGATTGCCAAACTCGGGCGCGAAGTTCCGCTCATGCTCGAGCATTTCGATGTGCCCGGCTATCGGCGTGGCCTCGCGCACATCAAGACGGTCGCACGCAGCGCAGGGGTTGTTTAAGAGCGGTGACCAGCTACGAAACTCTTGTGACGATTGGACGGGCCGTGCGCCCCAGGCGCGTCACCGTTCGTTTATACTCCCGAACACATCGAGCAGGCACGCTGAACGAGCCGCAGGCGAAACCTTTCAGGTGGAAGGGGTGTTCATCGGATGCGGAATGCCGCGAGCAAATGTCACGGCTTCCTCCTTCAGCCAGTCGGCAAACCGGACCGCGCTTTTCTTCTTGCCAAATGACGGGCCCTCGATCAGGCGATAGGCATAGCCGGGCAGAATGGGTCCCTCAATTCTGCGCAACGTTCCGTCGCGCAGTTTCTCATCGACGAGTACATTGCTCGTCAGCAATGGACCCAGGCCACGTTCGGCGGCGTGAATGGCCAGTGTCTCTTCACTGAACCAGGATATCTTGAAATCGCCGCCAACCTCGTGCGGCGTCTCCGCCAGCCACGTCGACCACGTCGGGCAAGGGAATGCGGGGTTCTTCCACTTGTAGGCAAGCAGGGGGCGCTTGCGGTAGTGGTCGATCACGGGCTGCCGCTCGGAGTTCGATATCGATGAGGCGGCCACGGCCAGATAGACGTCCCGCAGAAGTATCATCGGTTTCGCCGCGAGATCGACCGGCCCGTACCGTATGGCGAGATCGATGCTTTCGGCCCGGAGGTCGACCACTTTTTCCGAGGCGTGGACGTTTACGACGACATCGGGAAAAGCGGAATGAAACCGGTCGAGCCTCGGCATGAGCCAGCGCTCGGCTAACACCTTCGTCATCGAGACGGCGACGACATCGGCTTCTTTTTCTCCGGAAACCTGAGCAAAGGCTTCGGCCAACTGATCAAAGCCGTCACGCAATCTCGGATAAAACGCAGCGCCCGCCTCGGTCAGGACGACTGCCCTTCCCGAGCGTTCGAAGAGCTTCTTGTCGATCAATTCTTCCAGTTGCCGGATCTGGTGGCTCACGGCCGTGACCGTGACGAAGAGTTCTTTCGCCGCTGCGGTGAAGCTGCCGTGTCTTGCGGCAGCTTCGAAGGCCCTCAACGAATTCAGCGGGGGAAGTTTTCGCATTCCAGCTCCTCGACGTATGGATCGGCGGGTCTTCATAACACGGCTGCATCTCTTGGAAGGGCGATAGAACTATTCCATCCTTGTTAGAGCCGTTGAAGCCTTGATGCCGGCCGGACGCAACGTCCTGGGCGGTCCTGCTATCTGATATCGATACCCGCATCCATGGAAAGACAAAACCCGCCTGTCCGGCGGAGCGCGCCGTCTTCATCCGATTTTGAAATGCGCCTCGGTCGGGTCCATGTTGTTTACGGGTACCATGTCCTGGGGGCAGGCGGAGAAGACGATGATGAGATCCATCTCCGCCCTGAGGGCGATGTACTCGCCCGGCTTGCTGGCCGGAGGCTGGAATGAAAGGGCACCGTCGGCTTCGACCGGAACGTTCATGAACAGGTTGAGAGGGCTCGGGGTTCCCCCGGCCTTGAGCTGGATTGCCGCAAGCGCATTGTGGAGATTGTCGGTGCAATTGTCGTGATAGCCGTGTGCACCGAGTTGTCCGTATCGGTGAATGTCGCAGGCTGCCATCAACGTATCGTGGATACCGGGGGTCGTATCCTCGACGATGGTGAGAATCGGTTGGCGCCTGTTCGTCTTGAATACATCCCCGGCTTTCGGAAACAAGGTGAGCATCGACGCCCGGCTGTGCTCCATCGACATGAATTCGGTCAGGTCGGTTGCGTTATAGGCCCAAGTATCGACAACCTGGGATCCATGGGTGTTGATGACGGTGACCACGCGACCGGCGGCGACATGTGCGGCGATCCCTTTTCGGGCGGGAATCCGATACACCGAATTCGAATCCAGCTCTGTCTGCTTGTTCATTCCTCGAGACCTTCCGTGTCGTATCGTTGTGAATCAAAGAAGCAGAGTGGCTTAGCGAATTCCAATAATAATAATGGCATTCACTATAGCTAAAACCTATAATCAAATGAACCGATCACAGGGCGACAGGTTTGGCGTAATAGGGTAGATCATCCGTCCGCGCCTGATAACGGCCGGCCTTTTCCAGCTCATCGACATAGGACACAATTTCCTCCAGCGGAGCGAACCAGACATCTTTCGTGGAAAGGGTGTGTTCAAGCCAGCGCTCGACGACGCGCCATCGGGCCAGACGCCCCGTCAGGAACGGGTGCCAGATGCCCATCCAGAATCCACCAGCCTCGTATTGCGCATCGAACTCCTCGAAGGAGGCCGCGAGACCTTCCGTCGGCGACTTTACGGGCATCATGTAGCCGATCTCCGCGAAATGCGCGAAGGGAGGCCAGTCGTCCGAGCCCCAGTGCGGCGGCACCTCGAAAAGCGCGCCTCCCGCGGTTTTCATTCTGTAGGGAATGTCGTCCGCCATCAGGGATGAATCGTAGGTGAAGCCGTGTTCGATCAGGAGGTCGATCGTCGACTGAGTCGCGTTGTAGACGGGCGCTCTGTATCCCCGCGGTCTGCGTCCCGTCATCCTGACATGCACGTCGAGCGCCTTTTCGAACCAGTGGCGCTGTTCCGGCGGCGAAATCTCGCTCGGGTCCTCGTGGATGTATCCGTGATGGCCGATCTCGTGGCCGCCCGCCAAGATGGCATCAACGATGTCGGGATACTGGTTCATCGTCCAGGCCGGGATGAAGAAGGACTGCTTCAGACTAAGGCGCCTGTAGGTCTCCAGAATGCGCGGGACGGCAACCTGATCGTACCTGCCCATGGTGATCGGGTACAAACGGTCGAAACTGTCTTTTGGTTTCGCGATATGGATGAGACTGTCCGCGTCGATGTCGAAGGAGATCGAGCAGGCGCATCGTGCTCCGTTTGGCCAGGGGATCGGGTTCTGGATCATGGTTATTTTCCTTGTGATCTGAGAATATGGTCGATGCGGACCGCCGATCGAAGCAGGCGGCCATCGTGGCCATTCGGTGCTGAGAACAGAGCCGAGGTATTGCCGCCGGAACCGTCAGTGCCGGTCGGGATCGCGAAGCCCGGCATGTCGAGAAAGCTTCCGATCATCGTCAGCGACAGGGTTTCCAGGTTGACCCGCGAGAACACGTCGTCGTCTTCCACATCGAGAAGGTGCGGAGCCGCATGTTTGACCGTGGGGATGACAAGTATCCGGCCTCTGAGTGCCTGTGCCGCGTCGAGCATGAGTTGTCGCCGCTCGCGGTAAAGCGTGGTGACCTGCTCCTGAGAAAACCCTGATGATGCGAGGAGCCGCGAACGGACCCTACGGTCCAGGATGATACCGTTCTTGCTTGTCACGACGTCCTTCAGAAAAATCCACGCCTCATGGGAACCCAACCAGCCGCTTGTGGCGATGAGGTCGCGCACCCGTGAAATGACATCGACGCGGCCGGAGGTCACTCTGGCACCGGCCCGCGCAACCGCTGCCAGCGCGATTTCCAGATTTTTCCTGACGTCGGGCTGGACATCCAGTTCATTGAGGATCGCGCTATCGATCACGAGATCGAGTTGGTCCGTCGGGAGGGGGCGGACAGGCTCCGGGGCGATCCCGCGCATGGCCTGATCGATCAGCAGGCAATCCGAAGCGGAGCGCGCGATGGGGCCAAGCGTATCGAAGGAGCTGGCAAGCGGATGGACGCCCCGCATGGGATATCGACCCGTGGAGGGCCGAAATCCGTGCAAGCCGTTGAAAGCGGCGGGAACGCGAATGGACCCGGCCGTATCGGAGCCGATAGCGGCGAGGACGACGCCCCGCTCGACCGCGATCGCCGAGCCTGAAGACGACCCGCCCGGGACGCGCTGTTCCGGGGCATAGCCGGGAATCGGAGTTCCAAAATGGGGGTTGATGCCAAGGCCGGAGAACGCAAACTCGCTGAGGTTTGTTTTTCCGATCGATATGAGCCCCACACCGTGGATCGAGGAGACAACCTCGGCATCCTCTCGGGCCGGTGCCAGATTTCTGCGGATCTCCGATCCCGCGGTCGTCACGGTTCCGGCAATGTCGAGGAGATCCTTGACCGCAATCGGAACACCGTCGAAGGCACTCAGCGGCTTGCCCTCCCGGTGGCGACGATCCGACGCTTCGGCCCGAACCAAAGCCTGATCGGCCTGGATGGATATGAAGGCATGGGGCGCGGAGACGGCCCGCGACAATGCCTCATCGACAAGCTGCATCGATGTTGTTCGACCGGTGGCAAGGGCCAGCGCGACTTCGGAAAGGCTTTGCATTTGGAGTTCTTTCCGGCTCACTCGGCAGCGATCGGGCAAACTTGGCCGATCAGCTGGTCGACGAGGCACGGCACCGCCTCAAAAGCCTCCCGGACCGATTTTTCATGCCTTTCGTCGCCGAATTCCTGATAGTCGATGGCAAGCACGTGGCTCTCTTCGACGCCGAGATAGTTGGCGCAGGTGACAATGTGCGTCTCCAGATGGTTCATGTGTTCGCGAACCCCACCGACGCCGAAGCCGAACTCGCCTCTCGCGCTGAGTATGACGAGCGTCTTGCCCGACATGATCGGTGCCAGGGGGTAGTCGCCTCTTTGAAGATCGAAAGTGAAGGTTTTCCCGATCCGGATGACTTTGTCGAACCAGGACTTGAGAGCCGCGGGCATTCCATAATTGTGCATCGGCGCGCCGATGACGATCAGGTCTGAACGGCCGACCTCGTCGATGAGGGTGTCGGAGAGCTTCAGTTCCCGCTGTTGAGCCGGAGTGAGCGTCTCGGCGGGCGTGAAGACGGCGGCGATCCATTCTTCGGTGATGATCGGCGGTGGAGACCGTCCGATATCACGCGTTATGACGACCGCCGACGGATCCTTTGTCTTCCAGTGATCGACAAAGGCCGCAGAAAGCCGACGGCTTAAGGATCGGTCGCCGCGAGGGCTCGCATCAATATGCAAAATCGTGGTCATGAATATGCCTTTCGCTGAAGATCTAAGACCGTTGGATCATCGCGCAGATCGGCATGCATGCGTTATTGAGGTTTCTTTTGGAACTCTTGAGTTAAACTTAAGAATAAATCCCGGCCAGAACGCAGAGGCAGCCATATAGGGCTGCCAAGCAATCCCGTCTTACATGCTTCTCCCCTACTTTCCACTTTGGCTCAACCCGGGTTGAGAAGTTTTCATTTTCATAAATCTGTCACACCTGCGGAAAGTGGCGTCCGGGAGTAGGAGCAACAACCTGACAGGGGAATCCAATGTCAAAATCCGCCAATTTCACCTCAGACGAACTGTCGGCATACGACGTCCATGGCATCGCGCCGGTTCCAGTGTCGCACCGAACGTCGTCACCACTCGACCAATTCTGGATCTGGGCCGGCGCGAACGTCGCTCCGATCAACTGGGTTCTGGGAGCGCTCGGAATCCAGATGGGGCTTAGCCTCTGGGATACGTTTCTCGTCATTGCGATCGGCAATCTCGTGGGGGCAGCGCTTTTCGCCACATTCTGCCTCATGGGATACCGAACCGGCGTTCCGCAGATGGTTCTCACTCGCCTCGCCTTCGGTCGCCGCGGCGCCTACCTGCCGACTTTCGTGCAGCTTCTCATGGCGATGGGCTGGGTGGCGACGAACACCTGGATCGTACTCGATCTTTCGGTCGCTGCGCTCGATCGCATGGGAATTGGTGGTGGGATGGAGGTGAAATATGCGATCGCCCTCGTCATCATGGTGGTCCAGATCGGGATAGCCGCCTGGGGCTTCAATGCGATCAAGTATTTCGAGCGCTACACGATGCCGGCGATCCTGCTGATCATGGTCGCGATGACATTCATGGCGTCTTTTACGGTTGATATCCAATGGTCCACCTCAACAGTCACGGGTATCGCGCGGTGGTCCGCGATGAGCCAGCTGATGACGGCAATCGGTATTGGCTGGGGCATATCCTGGCTGGTCTATGCGTCTGACTACACGCGGTTTTCAAAACCAGGCTTGAAACCGTCCAGCGTCTTCAAGGCAACGTTCCTGGGAATGTTCGTGCCCACGGTCTGGCTCGCCACGCTCGGCGCGGCGATTGCTTCCGCCGGCGTCGGGTCCGATCCGGCCCAGCTCATCATCGCGGCGTTTGGCGTGATGGCCTTGCCGGTCCTGCTCGTGCTGGTTCACGGGCCGATCGCAACGAACATCGTCGTCATTTATTCCGCCGCGCTTTCAAGCCTTGCCATGGATATCAACAAGCCCCGCTGGGTCGTTTCGCTCGCTTGCGGCGTTGCGGGATCGATCATTCTCTACGGCTTCATGCAGTCGCAAGATTTCGCGCATGCGTTCGAAACGTTCATGGTGACGATGGTCGTCTGGATCAGCCCCTGGGCTGGCGTAACCGCTGCCGATTTCTTCGTTATGCGCCGCGGGTCGATCAATGTCGACGAATTGTACAAGCCGCACACGACGAGCCGGCTCGGTGACGTCAACTGGACCGGCGTCCTGTCATTGCTGGTCGGCGTCTTCGCTGCCTATCTCTTCCAGATGAGCGTCGTCGAAGTCCTTCAAGGCCCCCTTGCCCTTGGCCTGGGCGGAATTGATCTTTCCTGGCTGGCCGGCTTTGTCGTCGCGTTCATGGCCTACATCGTTTCTCACAAGCTCCGAAGGACCGCGGATGTCGGCGCGTCCGCACTGACGTTGCCTGTCCGTGGCGAATGAGACCGAAGGGGTCGCGGCAGCGCGACCATCTCTCCGAGAAAAGGAAATGCAATGACTATCGTTCTTCAACAGGACAGCGTCCTGAAGGCGCTTTCCGGCGGGGCTGAAACCGATTCTTTCCTCGGCAACGTGGTGGAATTGGCGATCGTCACGAGCGATCACAAACGTACCATGGACGGCCTGCTGAAGCTCGGCATTGGACCTTGGCGCGTCTACAAGTTCAGCCCCGAAAACACGGAAAACCAGACCTACAGGGGTGAAGCGGTTTCATTCGAGCTCACCGTCTGCTTTGCGCAGTCTGGCAATATGGTCTGGGAACTGATGGAGCCGGTCTCGGCCCGACGATCTTCGCGGACTTCCTCAAGGCGCACGGCGAAGGCATTCATCACGTGGCCTATGACTGCAACAATATCCCCTTCGAGGAACGGATTGCGGAATTCGAGCGCCGCGGTTTCAAGAAGATACAATCGGGGTCGTGGATGGGGCGTAACCACTTCGCATTCTTCGCCACCGAGGAGGATACAACCACCTGCTTCGAGACATATGCGTTCCCGGATGACTGGGACTATCCGGAACCCGACTCCTGGTATCCACCGCTGCGGGATTGAGCCCGACTTAAAAATCCTGCCCGCCCTTTGAGGGGGTGGACAGGACCGACGGCTTCAAGGATGCCGAAATGGCTTGGTTTTATCTCGCGCTGGCGGGGTTTTTCGAGTGTGGGTCGGGGATCGAACCGAAATATACGCACGGCTTCACACGGACTCGGTAAACGTCCGGTGGCTCCGTTTCATGACCATACGCCCGCGTCAGGAAAACCTAGGCCGCTAATCCACGCGACCGTCATTGAAAGCCTTGCGCAGGATCTCCACGAAATCCAGTGCTACACGCGATAGCTGGTCGTGAATGGGGTAAAGAATGGCGATCTGGTATGTGATCGTCGGCTCGAAAGGGCGCAGTTCGACCTTGTCGGTAAAGGCCGCGCTGATCACAGGGTCGATAAGCCCGACGCCGTGACCGGAAGCGACGAATTCGCAAGCGCTCGTGAGGAATTCCGTCTCAACAACGACATTCCAGGCGGCATTCATCTTTGAAAAAGCAGCGGCGATACTGAGGTAGAGGGGATCGCCCTTGAAAAGAGTCACGAAGGGAATTCCGTCGAGCTCTCGTGGCGTGAGCGTGTCGAAGCGACACAGCGGATGTCCCTTCGGAAGCATGCATACGCAATCGAACGAGAACACCTCCATATGCGAGATAGGATAATTCGTCGGAAGTTCGGAGATCGCGATGTCGAATGTATTCGTAGAGATTAGTTCCTTGACCGCCTGGGATGGCCGCGTGATGATCTTGAGTTGCAGGTCGGGCCTGTCCGCCGCGAACGATGACATGAGCCGTGGCAGCAAGCTTATCGAAACATTGGGATAGGCAACGATGCTGAGGGAACCGCGCCGGCCGGACCTGATCTCCCGCGCGGCCTGCGCAGTTCCTTCGATCGCGTCGAGGGCCTTGCTTGCTTCAACGTAAAATAGCTGGGCTTCGGGGGTCGGATGCAGCCGCGAACCACGTCTGACGAAAAGCGTCAGGCCAATCGAATGTTCAAGTGCGGCAATCGTGGTGCTGACGGCAGGCTGCGACATTCTAAGCATTTCCGCGGCGCGGGTCATGGTGCCGTGGAGCATGAGCGCGCGAAAGCATTCGAGTTGTCGTAATCTCATGCCTTCTGGTAATTTCTTCTTCGGCCAACCACAATCGTTTTTCTGCTGTCGCGGATTGATACCTTCAATCGGCATCGGCAGACCTGGTCGTCGGCGCTTCAGGTGCGGCTCGATGCATCATCGCGATCTTGCACGGCTATCTGTTCGGGAAAATATTCCGTGAAATCGAGCATGGAGGCTCAGGCGAATGAGCAGTATCAAGGTTCGGCCGCCTCTTCTGGCGATTTTTGTCATTGGCGTCGTGGGTGTCGGATTCGCGATCGGTCTAACCATCAGGCCGGGCGCGTGGTACGAGTCGCTCGAGAAGCCGTTCTTCACCCCTCCAAACTGGGTGTTCGGTCCAGTGTGGACAGTCGTATATTTGCTGATCGCGATAGCGGGCTGGCGCGTAGCGTTGAGCGAAGGTTTCAGCTCGTCGGCGTTCCGTCTTTGGGGATTGCAGATGGTGTTGAATTGGGCGTGGACCCCGATCTTCTTTGGTGCCCACTCTATCTCGCTGGGGCTGATAACGATCCTGAGCTTGTCGGCGGTTGCTATGTTTTTTATGGCCAAGGCTCGTGACGGGTGGGCGTTCTGGTGTTTCGCACCGTATATTGTCTGGCTGTGTTATGCTTCCGCATTGAACGCGGCAATCCTGGCGCTCAACTGAGATGGATTATTTCCGAGGTGCTCCTCAGGCAAACCGCAAACTATCCTTCGCGATCGCCTGGAGGACGAAGTGCTTCCCCATTTTGCCGAACGGAAGGCGATCGCAAGGCGGATGGATATATTGCGGCCACCGCCGTAGCGAACGGCCTTGCCGTCGCAACTCGCGACACAAGCCCTTTGAGGTCGCTGGGTTGAAAGTGATTAGCCCCTGGCTCCCATAAACATCCTGTGATTTTAGGTGCCGTGGGTTCGACTCCCATCAAGCCCGGCTATGCTCAGCGACTGATTGCATAGTTATTCATTCGGTATCTTCGAATTCCGGAGGACGGGATCTGCATTGCTTCACAGATGGTTGGTCTGGGCGGCAAGGCAGATAGCTTCACGAGATTCCTGATGGTTTCAGATAATTCTCACAGAAACCGGCGACCGGTGGACAACCTGTGTCCGGGATCAAGACGCTGTCACCAGGCATGATGACGGTGAGGAAAACCGACACCATAAGGCTTTGCCAGAAGACATTACCGCATCAAACGGCCCAACGAGCTTGCGCATCACATTCCATTCAAACGAGGAAGGCGTGAATTTTCAGGTGGTTCACCAAGTTCCGAACCAATTAGTCGCTTCGGGCGCGACCACTGCTCACGTGATACTTCGCTAAGAACAAGACCATGACCTGGCCGATCGGGAGCATAGGCGAATCCATCGCGAATTAGGATCGGCTGCTCCACAAGGTGATCAAAATTCTGGAACGAGTATTCGAGCCACTCGACTTCCGGGAGTGCGACGGCCATGTGGACGCCTACTTCCAGGAACGTATTTCCCAAGCAAACCGGAATGCCAAGCTCGGCAGCCAGCCATCCGATGCGCATGACGTCCGTGACCTGGCCATGAACATTGAGCAGATCGGTTGCGAAGTTCTCCATGAGAAGACGCTTTCCACTGGCATCCAGATACTCTCCGCTGTTGATCTGCGTCCAGTTCACGGCGTGACGGAGCGTACGCAAGCCCTCGAAGTCATGGCGAAGAATTGGATCCTCTACCCACAGCAGGTCATGGCCCGCATCGCGGATCGCCGTCAATTTGACGAGCGCCTCCTTGGAATTCCAGGCTTCATTCGGGTCGATCATAATCTGCGACCCGGCGGGGACGACCTCTTTGAGCAGGTCGAGCCGGCGCATGTCCCGCCGGAAGTCGGGATGACCGACCTTGATCTTGAATGCCTGGTAGCCGAGGGCGGCGGCGTGCGAGAACAGCGCGCGGAATGCCTCGTCGCTGAGATGAAAGTCTAGACCGCTGGCATAGGCGCGGACCCGGTCACGGCGGCTTCCGAGCAGCTTATGCAAAGGCAATCCCACTTCCTTGGCCGCCAGGTCCCACAATGCGACCTGAAGAGCTTCGTGAAACGGCAGCGAGAAAGCCCGCTGATTGCCGCCTCGCGGGCGGTTGACGCGATGGACCAGCCCGATCGCTTCTTGCCCCGCGATCGCGGGCCATGCTTCATGCTTGAACACGGCTTCGATCTCTGCTTGATCCGGCAGGGGATGAAAGAGCGTTTGAATAAAGCCGAGCCCAACCTTTCCGGTTTCGCCGATAAGTTCGAGAGCGGCCACGTTGACGTCATCTGCACGGACCTGACTGTCGCCGATTACCCTGTCGCGGGCGAATTGAAATCGGGTTATACGAAATCCGGATAGGGGCATGGAGCGTGCTTTCTGATCGCTTTATATTGATAACTGATCTATCAGAGGTATTATCGGACGGATGAAGAAATCGCAAGCGCGCAAAGCGAAGGCAACTGTACCGGAGGTCGCTGCCCCCCGGCTCAGCGATCTCGCCTATGATCGCATCCTCGAAAGCCTGTTTGAACGAAGGGTCCCTGTTGGCGCATTTATCTCCCAAAGCGAACTGTCCGAGATTGTCAGCGTGCCAGTTGCGCCGCTTCGCGATGCGTTGCGCATGCTGGAAGCCGAAGGCATTCTGACAATCCATCCTCGTTCCGGCATCCAGTTCGTGAGGCCCGGCCTTGAGCTGACGCGCTCGACGTACCAATTCCGCGCGATCATTGAACGCTCAGCGATTCGCGTGTTCGCCGAGGAAGCCGGAGAGGACTTGATGAACAGCCTGGAAGTCCGGCATTCCAGGCTTTTGCGAAAGCTCGAGAAGGATGGTCTAACGCCTGACCATATTGCGGAAATGGACCTCATCGAGCTCGATCTTCACGGTCAAATCATCGCCGCCTTGCGCAATCCACTCATCGATACCGCATACCGGCGCATGCACAACTATCTGCGTTTGCTGCGATTGGAGCGCAAGGTGACGCCCCCCATGCTTATTCGAACGCTGAAGGAGCATCTGGAAATCCTTGAAGCATGCTCTTCGAGAAACGCCGACACGGCCGAGAAGGCGCTTCAAGCCCATTTCCAGGCGGCGATAAATCGCAATCTCGGCTTGGCTTGATCCCAGGCTATCTAGGTCAACTCCGGTGTTGCCGTGCATGCAAAAGGCTGCTATCTCCATCTGATCGATCAGATCGCCATTCTGATATCTGGGAGGATGAAGAGATGCAGATCACCAAACGCGAATTCCTTGTTGCGACAGCAGCGCTAGCGCTTGCCAGTGGTGTCCGCTCCGCAAGTGCTGCCACAGCGATCAATTATTGGCATCACTTCGCCAGCCAGTCGGAAATGGCCGGCCTGGTGAAAATCATCGAGCTGTTTGGGAAATCCCATCCAGGCATCACGGTCACACAAGAGAGCATTCCGAATTCGGAATATATGGCCAAGGTTTCATCGGCTGTCGTGGCCGGCGGGCGGCCCGACACCGGAATGGTCATTGCGGAACGCTTTGCCGATCTGACGGCGATGGGCGCGCTGACCGATATCACCGAGCGGGTAAAAGGATGGAAGGGAAAAGCCAATCTGCCGGACAACCGGTGGGCTGGCATGTCTCAGGACGGCGCGATATACGCGGTTCCGGCCTATGCTTTCGTCGACTGGATGTACTACCGGAAAGACTATTTCGAAGAAGCGGGCCTTTCGGGCCCACCAAGGACTTTTGATGAGTTTGTCACCGCTTGCCGGAAGCTCACCGATCCGGCAAAGGGACGCTACGCTTTCGGAATGCGCGGGGGCGCGGGGGCGTTCAAATACGTCATCGACGTCATGGAGGCCTTTGGCTCGCCAATTGTAAAGGACGGTCAGGCGGCCATCGATAAGGCTGCCGCGGTGGAGGCGATCACCTTCTACTCAAGTCTGTTCTTGAAAGAGAAAGTCGTTCCTCCAAGTGTGCCGAACGACAGCTATCGGCAGATCATGGAAGGTTTCCGAACTGGCCAGACAGCCATGGTCTGGCACCATACCGGATCGCTGATCGAAATCTCGGCCGCCTTGAAGCCGGGAGAGCAGTTCGCCACCGCTCCAATGCCCGCGGGACCGAAGGCACATATCGCGCGTGTTGCCTACGCCGGCAACGGCATCATGAAGGACGACAATATCGACGCTGCCTGGGACTGGATCAGCTTCTGGGGAGAAAAAGACGCTGCGATAGCCTTGTTGGAAGCGACGGGTTATTTCCCGGCATCAACGGCAGCGCTTGAGGATGAGCGCATCAAGACCAATCCAATCTACCAAGCCGCTTCGCAGACGCTCGACTTCGGTCGTCTGCCGAACAGTTTCGTCGGCGCTGCGGGCTGGTCCGAAAATGTCGTCAATCCCACGTTCCAATCCGTTCTGACGGGTCAACTCACCCCTGAGCAGGCCGTCGACCGAATGATCGAGGGTCTGGAGACCGCGCTCCGGTAGTGAAGCCGACGCGACGAGAAGTCGTCGCGTCCCAGAGGACGGCAAGTCGCCGTGAAAAAATGAAGCCAGCCTTGCACCGTGGTCCACTTACGCTTCTCGGCGACCTGTCCGAAACACGCTACTGGGTCTACTTTCTGCTGTTTCCGAGCCTGATCCTGCTTTTGCTGGTGGTCGCCTATCCGACCCTTTATGGCTTCGTCATCAGTGTACGTGAAATGCGTCTCACCCGACCAGCTCTCAACGGCTGGGTCGGGGCAAAGCACTACGTCGCGATGATGTCGGATCGGGTGTTTTGGATATCATTGAAGAACACGGCGATCTGGGTGGCCGCAGCCATCGCAATCGAGGTGACACTTGGCTTCATCGCCGCAGTCGCGCTGAACCGCAATGTTCCAGGCACGAAGCTATTTGGTGTGTTGATCCTGCTTCCCTACTTTTTGCCGAACGTTGTCGCAGGGCATATGTGGGCGCTTTTGCTCGACCCTCGTCTGGGTGTCATCAACGATCTGCTGGTGCGCAGCGGCGTGTTGAGCACCTACAAGGCATGGTTCGCCGATCCGGCCACAGCCCTGGCCGCGACTATCCTTGTTGAGGCATGGCATGGGTTTCCATTCTTCGCACTGCTGTTTCTGGCCGGTCTCAAAGGCATTCCCGAAGATCTTTACAAAGCCGCTGCTGTCGACGGCGCAGGGCCGGTTCGGCAGTTCAAACTGATCACCGTGCCGATGCTGAGAACGGTGATCACCGCGGCCGTTATCCTGCGCGTGATCAGCCTGGTGAACTCACCCGATTTGCTGCTTGTTCTGACAGGTGGGGGGCCAGGAAACGCCACGCAGGTGCTGTCGCTCTATGCCTTCCAAACCGCCTATCGCGAATTCAATTTCGGATATGCCGGGGCACTCTCGGTCGTCATGTTCGTCATCCTCATGGTGTTCGCAACCCTCTACATCAAGTTCACGCGGGTCTCCAAGGAATGACGATTTTCAAAACCCGTCGCGGTCGCCGCCTCATGGCCGATATCCTGACCTATGCCGTGCTCTTGATGATGACGACTTTCTGCCTCGGACCCATCGTCTGGATGTTTTTGACGTCCCTGAAGAACGAAGCCGACATCGTGACCTCCCAGATGCAGTACATTCCCCGCACGATTACGTTGCAGAACTACCGCGCAATCTGGACGCAATCGAATTTTCCGGTGCTGATCACAAACAGCCTGGTGGTGACGACGATCACGGTGGCGATCTGCGTCCTGACTGGAACGCTTGCAGCCTACGCATTCTCGCGGCTATCGTTCAGGGGCCGCGACAGACTAATGCTCAGCTACCTCCTGGTGCGGATGTTCCCGGCCGTCATGGTGATCATTCCGCTCTTTGTGATGATGCGGACCGTTGGCCTCGTCGACAGCCGCTTCGGCTTGGCGCTTGCCTATACCAGCTTCCTGCTGCCGCTGTTCGTCTGGATGCTTAAAGGTTTCTTTGACGCGGCCCCGAAAGAGCTTGAAAGCGCCGCCCGTATCGATGGGTCCACCAGATTGGGCGCCATGGTGCGCATCGTCTTGCCGCTCGCGCGCAACGGTCTTGTCGCCAGCTCGGTGTTTATCGCGATCGCCGCCTGGAACGAGTTCATTTTCGCGCTGATGCTGACGACCGGACAGGGATCGAGGACCTGGCCGGTCGGTCTGCAACTGATGGTCGGCGAGTTTCAACTGCCCTGGGGCGTTCTTGCTGCGGGTGGCATGCTCAGTATTCTGCCAGTCGTCATTCTGTTTGCGTTCGTCCAGCGCGCGATGGTCCAGGGCCTCACCGCAGGCGCGGTCAAGGGTTAGGAGACGATCATGTCGAGCTTGTCCATCAGGGATGTTCAAAAGTCTTATGGCGCATTCAAGGTGCTGCACGGAGTAGACGTCGACCTCGAGGATGGTGGCTTTCTCGTGCTCCTTGGACCGTCAGGATGCGGCAAGTCGACCTTGCTCAATATCATTGCGGGATTGGATGAGCCGTCGTCTGGTGATATCGCGATCGGCGATCGATCCGTGACGGCCCTCCCACCGAAGGATCGAAACATCGCCATGGTATTCCAGTCCTACGCGCTCTATCCGACCATGTCGGTTGAGCGGAACATTGGCTTTGGCCTCGAGATGCGTGGTGTTCCGGAGCAGCAGCGCAGGGCGGAGGTGCAAAAGGCGGCCGAACTGCTGCAGATCGGCCACCTTCTCGATCGGCTTCCAGCCAACCTCTCCGGCGGGCAGAGGCAGCGCGTTGCCATGGGGCGGGCGATTGTTCGCAGTCCGGATCTGTTTCTCTTCGACGAGCCGCTCTCAAACCTTGACGCGAAGCTGCGCGTCGAGATGAGGACCGAGATAAAAAGGCTGCACGAACGCCTCGGCACGACTATCGTCTACGTGACCCACGATCAGATCGAGGCGATGACGCTGGCGACCAAAGTCGCGGTGATGAAGGGCGGCTATGTCCAGCAGCTTGCCGATCCCAGGACCATCTACGAACGACCTGCAAACATGTTCGTCGCCGGCTTTATCGGATCTCCCGCGATGAACTTCATCAGGGGCGAATTGATCTCGGACGACGGCGGCTCCCGGTTTGAGAGCGGTGGCGTGATCGTGCCTGTCAGTATACCAGATAGCGCAGCCAGACGCCGGGATTGTGTCCTTGGGGTAAGACCGGAAGAGCTTAAGGTCGTCGAGAGGGATAATGCCGCGATCCACGGAGTGATAGACGTCGTGGAACCAACGGGTCCAGACACAATGGTCACCGCTGTGGTTGGCGACCACGCGATCGTGGCCAGAGCTGAAGCGCGCTTCCAGGGACGCAGAAGCGATCAGGTTCGTTTTAGCGTCGATGCGCAGAGCATCAACCTGTTCGATGCTGAAACTCAGGATCGAATAGAAACGGGGGTTAACCCACAGCACTTGTGAATTATCGGACCGCGAGTCCGGTCTCTGTCGAGAGCAAGATGACATTGGATAAAGCCACCTCGACATTGCCCACCATCCCTCTTGCGAATGTCTTTCGCCGCGCCCAATCCCTCGCGGATTGACGAAGGTACAGCGCGAAAACGCCGCAGACAGGCCAGGAAAGCGGACGTCGTCGATGTCGTTTCGCGACCATCTCCACGCCTTGCCATCGTTTCCGACGATGCAATCAGGCTTGATGGAGAAATCAGGCTGCTCCGGGATCAACTGGCGGGGAAGCTTCGGCTGCAAAACGCACAACTGAAGAGCATGCTGGATCGGTTCGAACGCTGAACGCCGCATTATCCACTCTCCGGGTTTCGGCCTGAAGAACATATAGTCTTTAAGGCGTCGCCGAAAACGCGGCTTAGGGCTGACTAGCGACCGAAACAGTAACCTGCGCTCGCGCTCGGATGTCCGCTGATCAAAAGAACTGGCGCCGGTTCGTATCTCGCGATGACGTTTGAATCCACGCAGGCGCCGGCATTATAATCGGGCTCAAAATCGACGAGCATAATGTGTCCATCAATTTGCGTTGCTTCATCGATGGCGAGGAACAATGCGGCCTTTGCGACTTGCGGCTCACCAAGCGATGACGCTTAGTCGTGGATGTTTGTGTTTCGTTGCCTGCCTAAGACCTGCGCTGGTGCGGACCGGCAAAAGCAGGGCAACCGGGATGTTTGGAGTTCGCCCCATGACGGATCAGACCTATACGCTTAAGCAATTGGCACAGGGGCATCGACCGATCCGGATCGGCTTTTTCCTGGTGCCGGACTTCCCTCTGATGACCTTTGCAGCGGCGCTCGACTCGTTGCGGCAGGGCAATCGTCTGGCCAAGCGAAAGGCCTTTGAGTGGCTCATCCTGTCGGCGGATGGCGGCCATGTGAAGTCCAGCAGCGGACTAGGCTTCGATGCAGATGCGGCAATCGGCAGGGCGCCGCGCTGCGATATCGTCATCCTCTGCGCAGGCATCAATTATGCCGATGCCTATGATGCCAATGTCTTTGCATGGTTGAGGCGCATCCATTCGGAGGGGTGCGTGCTTGGAGCAGTCAGCACTGCGGTCTTCTTCCTGGCAAAGGCGCGATTATTGGAAGGGCGACGATGTGCCGTTCATTGGGAGTCGCTTGCAAGCTTTCGCAGCGAGTTTCCGAACTGTCTCGCCACCGACGACATTTTCGCGATCGACGGACGTTTTCTGACCTCGTCGGGCGGAACGGTTACATTGGACATGATGCTTTACCTCATCTCTGCAGTGGAGGGTCGGGAGTTGGCAGCACTCATCTCGGACCAGTTCAACCACGCGCGGATACGGCGCCAGGATGACGTTCAGAGGATGTCGCCCGAAGATCGTTTCGGCATCCGGAACGCCAAGCTCGCCTTCGTTGTTCGTCGGATGGAAGCCAGCCTCGGCGATCCGGTCGAAATTTCCGATCTCGCCAGTAGCGTGGCGCTTTCGCTTCGACAGCTCGAGCGGCTGTTTCACGCCAACCTCGGCAAGAGTCCTACCAATTTCTACATAGAGCTTCGCATGACACGCGCGAAAGAACTGCTGGTCTACACGGAATTGGCGATCGGTGAGATCGCCGAAATCTGCGGTTATCAGTCGGCTTCGCATTTCGGCCGTTCATACCGCACGCGGTTTCGCGAGAGCCCTGCCGCGACTCGAAAGGCGGAGAAACGGCGAGAGGAGCCAATGTCATGAACAATGTCGATTCGCGCAGAGAAGATGTCGGATCACCGCATGTCACAGAGGTCCATCCCGTCTTAACGTAAATCAAGACGGATGGGTGACGGACAAAAAGTCCGCTGCGACCGAGCCTGGGGCGAGTGTCTTGCCGGCCGGTCCGACCAACAAAAATTCGGAACAGTTAAAGCGCTAACCAGGAGATGACAACCGTGGACAAGTCTGAGCATTCCTATATCCCGACTCTGGTCGAACAGATGTCGAGCGGCTCGATCGGCCGCCGAGAATTTCTGCGAAAAGCGACGCTTCTTGGTATTTCGGCCGCAGCCGCATATTCTCTGGCCGGCGTTCCGGTGCCAGGCGGCGCCCGGGCCGACGATATGCCGAAGGGCGGAAACCTGCGCATCGGCATGCGTTGCATGGAAATCAAGGATCCGCATCTGGCCGATTTCGCCGAAAAATCGAACGTCATCCGCCAAGTCTGCGAGTATCTGACCCTCACCGATCGCCACAACATTACCCATCCTTATCTGCTGGAAAAGTGGGAAGTCAGCGACGACCTGAAGACGTGGACGCTCCATCTCCGCACGGACGTCAAGTGGCGCAAGGGCAGGCCATTGACCGCAGACGACGTGATCTGGAACCTGAAGCGCGTCTGCGATCCAGCAATCGGTTCGTCGATGCTCGGGCTCTTCACCGGTTATCTCGTGCAGGAATACGAAACCGGCGAAAAGGACGAGAAAGGCAATCCCAAGAAGTCGAGCAAGCTCTGGGCCGACAACGCCATCGAGAAAGTCAACGACCACACCGTCCGTCTCAACTGCTCCTCGCCGCAGATTGCCGTGCCCGAGCACCTCTATCACTACCCGATGTTCATCATCGATCCCGAAGAAAATGGCGCTTTCGGTCCTGACGCGAACGGCACGGGTCCCTTCGTTATCACCGAATACGTCGTCGGCAAGGGCGCCAAGTACAAAGCCCGCACCGACTATTGGGGCACCGGGCCTTATCTCGATACGTTCGAATATGTCGACCTCGGCGACAATCCGGGGGCCGGTATCGCGGCCATAGCTTCCAAGCAGGTCGATGGCCTGTCGGAAGCCGACGCGGTCCAGATCAATGCGATGAAGAATTTCCCGCATGTGGCGGTCCACCAGGTCGAGACGACCCAGACGGTCGTTGCCCGCATGCACCCCGATATCGAGCAGTTCAAGGACAAGCGCGTGCGCCAGGCGATGCGCTATTCGATCGACCGCGACAAGGTCATTCAGACGGCACTCCTCGGCGCCGGCATTCCCGCCGAAGACCATCACGTCGCGCCCTCGCATCCCGAATACGCGGCACTGCCGAAATATCCGCGCGACATCGAAAAAGCGAAGAAGCTTCTGGCAGATGCCGGCTATCCGGATGGTTTCGAATTCGACATGGTCACACGTCCCGATCCGATCTGGGAACTGAACACGGCGCAGGTCCTTGCCGAGCAGTTCAAGGACATCGGCGTAAAGATCAACATCAAGTCCCTGCCCAGCGCCCAATACTGGGAAGTCTGGACAACGGCGCCATTCAGCCTGACTGCCTGGGGTCACCGGCCGCTGGCGATCATGACATTGTCGCTTGCCTATCGTTCGAATGCCGCCTGGAACGAGTCCAATTATTCCAACGCGGATTTCGACAAGCTGCTGACCGAAGCCGAGGGCATCCTCGATCCGAAGCAACGCAGCAAGGTCATGGCGAAGATCGAGGCGATCATGCAGGATGACGGGCCCATCGTTCAGCCCTTCTGGCGCGTCTTCTCGACCGTCATGGACAAGAAGGTCAAGGGCTTCGAGCTCCATCCTTCTCAATACATCTTCGCGCATCAATACGCGATCTCGGCGTAACCTCCCGGCTGGCGCCTGGCCGCGTCCGCGCGGTCGGGTGCTGGGCTCGGACATTCGGATTCCTCCGGCTATGGCGAATTTCTTCCTCAAGCGCTTGGCGATGATGGTCGTGACGATGCTCTGTGCTTCGTTTCTCGTCTTCGCCGTTTGCGAGTTCACTCCCGGCAGCGTGGCGCGCAAATCGCTCGGTCCTTTCGCTACCCAGCAGCAGGTGGACCTGCTGTCCCAGAAACTGAAGGCCAATGATCCGCTGCTGGTACGCTACGGCCGCTGGCTCGGTGTGCTCGTCGGCGCAATTCCCGATCCGCTTCAGGATCCGACCACCGGGTTAAACTTCAAGGATCCGCGCGGCGCCCAGTACTTCGGCAACTTCGGCTACTCCACCCTGAATAAGCTGCCCGTCAACGATGTCATCTGGGATCGTCTCGGCAATACCTCGATCCTCGCCGGGCTGGCGTTCTTGCTGATCGTCCCGCTGTCGATCATTTTCGGCATCCTGTCGGGGTTGAAAGAAGGTGGGGTGCTGGACCGGACGCTATCGGTCATCTGTATCACCTTCACGTCTATTCCGGAGTTCGCGTCAGGCGTCTTCCTGGTGACGCTTTTCGTGATCCTCTGGCCGATCCTGCCAGGCACCAGTCCGCTCAACAGCGATGGCGGCTGGGCTGTGCCGTATCAGTTCGTCCTGCCCGTCGCGGTGCTCGTCATCTATGACTTCGGCTATGTGGCCCGCATGATCCGGGTCTCGATGATCGGCGTCATGGAGCGGCCCTATATCCGCACCGCAATCCTCAAGGGCATGAGCACGCGCCGCATGGTTCTCGGCCACGCGTTGCGGAATGCGATGATCGCGCCGTTCACCGTGTTGCTGCTGCAAATTAACTTTCTGATCAGCGGCGTCGTCGTCACCGAGCTCGTCTTTGCCTATCCGGGCTTCGGCCGCCTGATCCTCGATGCAAGTCTGTTCGGCGATATCGCAACGCTCGAGGCCGCTACATTGATCACCGTCGCCATCGCCGTTGTCACGCAGCTGCTTGGCGACCTTGGCTACATGCTGCTCGATCCACGCATCCGGGTGAGGTAAATCATGGCTGTTCGAGGCAATATCAGTGGAGTGATCGCCGCACCGCCAAAGCGTGCTGCAAGGCCCAACTGGATGCGCATCCTTCATTCGCGCACGGCCGTCGTCGGGTTGTGCCTTGTTCTCTTCTGGGTGCTTGCAGCCCTTCTTGCGCCCGTCCTGCCGCTACCGTCGCCGACTGATTCCGATGTCATGGCGATGAGCAACCCCTATCCTTCCGCTGCCCACTGGCTGGGAACCGATATTCTCGGTCGTGATATGCTGTCACGGTTGATCTTCGGCGCCCGCACAGTGCTCTCCGTTGCGCCGCTGTCGGTGGCGGTTGCCATGATCGTCGGCATCACGATGGGGATGATTGCAGGCTATTATGGGGGCTGGGTCGACGTGTTGATCAGCCGCTTCTCGGACATCATACTGGCATTTCCGGTTCTCGTTATCTACGTCATCCTGATCGCCAATATCGGACCGTCGGTCCTGAACATCGTCATTGCGACGATGATCGCCTCGGCGCCGGGTATCGGTCGCATAACGCGCGGCCTAGTGCTGGGTCTGAAGCAGCAGGAATATGTCGCGGCAGCAAAGCTGCGTGCGGAAAGCACGCTCTACATCATGATCGTCGAACTGCTGCCGAACTGCCGCAGCCTCCTGATCGTCGATGCCTGTCTGCGCATCGGCTACACGATCATCACCATCGGCATCCTCGGTTTCCTCGGCCTCGGTTTGCCGCCACCGAACCCGGACTGGGGTGGCATGGTCAAGGAAAGTGTCACTGTACTGAACGTCTGGCCACACATGTCGCTTATCCCGTCTGCCGCGCTCGTCAGTCTGGTCCTCGGCTTCAACCTGCTCGCCGACGGCATGCGGGAGGCATGGAAACCATGAACATCATCGCGTCCAGTCTTCAAGGAGCGGCCATGTCCATCACGCCAATGATCGATCGCGAACCCCTTCTCGACATTCGAAACCTGCGCATCGAGTTTCGCGGCAAGAGCGAAACGGTGGTTGCGATCCCCGATCTCTCGTTCAAGGTTATGCCCGGCGAAAGCTACGGTCTCGTGGGTGAATCGGGCTGCGGCAAGAGCACGACGGCCATGGCGATCATGGGTTATCTCGGCGCGACCGGCGTTGTTGCCGGCGGCAGCATCCGCTTCAACGGCAAGCAACTGGTCGATGCCGCCCCCAAGGAACTGCGTTCCATCCGCGGGCGGCAGATTGCGATGGTCTACCAGGATCCGATGAGTGCGCTCAATCCGGTGAAGACGATCGGTGCGCAGCTTGCCGAAGTCCCCCTGCTTCACATGGGCGCCAGCAAGAAAGACGCGATGGCCATGGCGGAAGCGATGCTTGCCGACGTCCGCTTGCCGGACCCTGGTGACATGATGAAGCGATATCCGCATCAGCTCTCCGGTGGCCAGCAACAGCGCGTGGTCATCGCCATGGCATTGCTTGCTAAGCCATCCCTTCTGCTGCTCGACGAACCAACGACCGGCCTCGATGTGACTGTCGAGGCTGCGGTCATCGATCTGATCGAAGAATTGCGCCAACGCTATTCGACCAGCCTGCTGTTCATCTCGCACAATCTCGGTTTGATCGCGGAAAGCTGCGATCGTCTCGGCATCATGTATTCCGGCGAGATGGTAGAAGAGGGAACGACATCAGAAGTATTCCGCCGGCCGAAACATCCGTATACGCGCGGCCTTATCGATTGCATTCCCGACATTACCGGCGATAAGCGCAGCCGCACGCTCGCTGCCATCCCGGGTTCGATCCCGCTGCCGCAGGAACGGCCGCAGGGCTGTCTGTTCGGGCCGCGCTGTTCGAGTTTTGTCTCCGGCCTCTGCGACCGTCCGGACCTTGCTCTGGAGCCGGCGGCGGAAGAGCATCTGGTGCGCTGCGTCCGCTGGCCCGAAATTTCGGCAGGAGAAGCGACGGTTGCTCCGGTCGAGACACAGATGATTGCAAGATCGACGGCGATAACATTGTCTGATGTGAACCGTCTCTACCCCGTCGGCCGCCGGAAGACCGTCAAGGCAAACGAAGCGGTCAGTTTCGAAGCGGCAACAGCCGAGATCGTGGCGCTGGTCGGCGAGTCCGGCTGCGGAAAATCCACGCTGGCGCGCATCGTGACGGGTCTCGACAAGGCGACGTCGGGCGAAATCCGCATGGCTGGCGAGAATATCGCCGAACTGCAGGCCAGCGAACGTCCACGCGCGCTGTTGCAACAGATCCAGATGATCTTTCAAAATCCGGATAGTACGCTCAATCCCTCGCATTCGGCCGCTTTTTCCATTCGTCGTTCGATCAAGAAATTCGGTATCCGCAAGGGAAAGGCGGAGATCGAACAGCGCGTCCGCGAGCTCCTGGAAATGGTGCGTCTATCTCCAGCCGTCGCGGACAGAAAGCCGAACCAGCTGTCCGGCGGTCAGAAGCAGCGTATCGCCATCGCACGCGCGTTTGCGGCGGAACCTTCGCTCATCGTCGCTGACGAACCTGTCTCGGCACTCGACGTTTCGGTGCAGGCCGCGGTCGTGACGCTTCTTCTCGATATTCAACGGGAAAAGCATGCCACGATGCTGTTCATCAGCCACGACCTGGCGCTGGTTCGTCACGTAGCAGACAAGGTTGTGGTCATGTATCTCGGCAAGATCATGGAGCAGGGGACCGTCGAGGAAGTCTTCAGTGAGGGTGCGCATCCCTATACCGAAGCACTTCTCTCAGCGATCCGCAGCCCGCACCCGGATGAAGCGCCGCGCGAGCGTATTCGCCTGTCCGGCGAAACACCGAGCGCGGTCAACGTACCCGCCGGCTGCCGTTTTGCGACGCGGTGCCATCGCAAGCTCGGCAGCATCTGCGACACCGCTCCGCCCCCACTGCGCAAGATGTCCGATACGCACGAGATTCTCTGCCACATCGATCAGGCAGATCTGGCCGCCCGGCCTTCCGTCCTTGCTTTCGCCGAAAAGGCATAATGATGCGCGATCCCGATCGGATTGGTGAATTCTGGCGGAAAGCCGCAGGGCTTCGTGCAATCCTGCATGTCATGGCGAGCATCTGCATCGTCGCGACTGGCAATTCTCTTCTGACGACCACGGTTTCCCTGCACCTCAGTGACCCCGCAATCGATCCCCACATCGTCCAGTTGTTGCTGACGGCGTTTCCCGTAGGCTTCCTTGCCGGCTGCCTCTCAGCTCGTGTCATGGTCGTCCGCTTGGGACACGAGCGGGCTTTCCTGGCCGTCGCATTGCTCGCTGCTTTCGGCGCCTGCGGCTACATGCTGACGCAAGCCGCTCCGGTCTGGTTCTGCCTGCGTCTGATAAACGGTTTTTCCATCGCAACGCTGTTCGTCGTGTCCGAAAGCTGGATCAATCTCTACGCTGACCAGAAGAACCGCGGAGCTTATTTCTCGCTCTATATGCTGATGACGTCGCTGGCGACCCTGTTTGCGCAATTGCTTGTCGAAGCGGCCGGAGCGGACTCTCCCCATCTCTTTCAGATCGTGCTCGGCGTCATCCTTCTTGGACTGATCTACGCCCGCTTTATCGGTGGACTCTGGCCCACCTTGCGCCTGCCGCTGGCAGTAGCGGTCGAGGCCGGCAACGCCCACTCCGGGCATCGCTATGGCATCTGGCGGCTCGTCGCTCTCGCACCGGTGGCTGTCGTCTGCGTCTTTCAAGCGGGCATGACGAATATGAATGTCTATACGATGACGCCGATCTATGCGGAGCGGGTGCACCTCGACGCGGCGGTGGCGGTGACACTGGTAACCGCTTTCAGCCTGGGCGGCATGCTCGCTCAGGCCCCGGTCGGATGGTTGTCGGATCGTATGGACCGGCGCGTTCTACTTCTCGTTCAGGGATTGGCGGGAGCAGGACTGTGCGCAGCAATCGCCTGGCCCGGAAGCTATCCGCAGATGCTTCTCTACGGTCTGTTTTTCGCCTATGGCGCAATTGCGCTGACGATCTATCCGGTCGGTATCGCTTACGCTAACTCACAGCTCGATAGCCGCCATATGGTCTCGGCATCGGGTAGCCTGCTGCTCCTTTATTCGATCGGCAACATCATGACACCTGGGCTCGCCGCCCAGCTGATGGAGCTGTTTGCACCGCAGGCACTCTTCCTTCTGCTCGGGAGCGGCGCGTTCCTGGTTGCTGTCGCTGCCTGCTTCAATCTCTTTCGCCGTCCGATCGGCGCCACCAAACCTTGCCTTGTTTCGGGAGGAAGCGAATGACGCCCGCCAAGCCTTATGACCTCGTGATCCGTCGTGGCCGTGTGGTACTGCCGGATGCGACCAGACAGATCGATATCGGCGTTCGCGACGGCGCGATTGCGGCGCTCGGGCCGGATCTGCCCGAGGGGAAACATGAAGTCGTGGCTGAGGGGCGCATCGTGCTGCCCGGCGGCGTCGATAGCCATTGCCACATGGATCAGCAGCCCTGGGAAGGGAAGGCGACAGCGGACGATTTCAACACCGGCACGCTGTCGGCGATGTGCGGCGGCACGACAACTGTCGTGCCTTTCGCCATGCAGATGCGTGGCCAGTCGCTACGCGACATCGTCGAGGATTATCACGAGCGCGCCCGTTCGAAAGCGCGTATCGACTATGGTTTTCACCTGATCGTCGGCGATCCATCAGCCGAAGTGTTGCGCGACGAGATCCCTCAGCTGATTGCCGAGGGCTGCACTTCGATCAAGATCTACCTGACCTATGACGGGCTGAAGCTCGACGATTATGAGGTGTTGAATGTGCTCGACCTTGCGCGTGCTCAAGGCGCGATGGTCATGGTTCACGCGGAAAACGATGCCTGCATTCGCTGGTTGACCGAAAAGTTCATCGCCTCGCGCAAGACTGAGCTGCGCTATCACGAAAAGGCGCATTCGGCGATCGGCGACCGTGAAGCGACCTTCCGGGCGATCAGCCTTTCGGAGCTGATCGAGACGCCGATTCTCGTCAGCCATGTCGCTGCGGGCGGCGCCGTCGAAGAAATCCGCCGCGCCAAGGCGCGGGGGCTTCCGATCTACGCCGAAACCTGCCCCCAATATCTTTTCCTTTCGGCCGAGGATATCGACACCCATGATCTCTCAGGCTCCAAATGCGTCTGCACGCCGCCGCCACGCGACAAGTCGAACCAGCCTGCAATCTGGGCCGGTATCCTGGACGGCACGCTGGAGGTTTTTTCTTCGGACCATTCGCCGTGGCACTATGCGGATAAGATAGCGGGCGGGCCGGGGACACCGTTCCACCGTATTCCTAACGGTATTCCCGGTATCGAGACACGGCTCGCCTTGCTCTTTTCTGCTGGCGTGAACGGCGGCCTGATCTCGCTGCAGAAATTCGCTGACCTGACCGCCGGCGCCCCGGCGCGGCTGTTCGGTCTTCATCCGCGCAAGGGCAGGATTGCCGTAGGCGCAGACGCCGATATCGCGATTTGGGATCCGGATCGCAGCATGACGATCACCAATTCGCTCCTGCATCACGCGACTGACTACACGCCTTATGAAGGACAGGTCGTCAAGGGCTGGCCCATCATGACGATCTCGCGGGGCGATATCGTCTGGGACGACGGAAGAATCATGGCCGAGCCCGGGCGCGGCCAGTTCATTGCCCGACAGCGACCTTTCCCACCGCAGCAAGGTCTTTCGAAGGTCCTCGCATCATGACCGCATCGATGTCACGTCTTGACGGCAAGGTGGTCTTTCTGACGGGCGCTGCGAGCGGTATCGGCGCGGCACTTGCGCGCCGCTGCATCGATGAAAGCGCTTCGGTGATCTGTGCGGATCAATCGCCGGAGGGCGTCTTGGCGCTCGCGCAATCCCTTGGCCCCCGTGCTTTCGGCATCCAGTGCGATGTGACCGACAATATTTCGGTCGGTCGCGCGGTAGGGACCGGTACCAGACATTTCGGTCGACTCGACGGTCTTGTGCACAATGCCGCGGCACCTTCGATGGACGGCACGGTCATCGATCTTGCTGAAAAGCAATGGCGACTGGAAATTGATGTCATCCTGACGGGTGCCTTTCTAGTCGGCAAGCACGCGCTTCCGGCGATGATCGAAGGCGGCGGCGGATCCGTCGTCTTCATCGCATCGCAGTTCGCGCATGTGGCGACCGGCAAGGCCGTCGCCTATTGCGCGGCAAAGGCCGGGCTCGTGCATCTCGCCAGGGCCATGGCGGTCGATCACGCCGGCGATGGTATCCGCGTCAACAGCCTGTCGCCTGGTGCCGTGGCGACGCCGAGATTGCTGCAGCGGTGGCCGGACCTCGAGGCGGCCAATGCCGGGCTCGGGCCTGCGCATTTGCTCGGCCGTATCGCCAAGCCTGATGAAATCGCTGCCGCCGCCGCCTTCCTCTTGTCGTCGGATGCATCGTTCGTCACCGGAACTGACCTCCTGGCCGACGGCGGCTACGTTACCCGCTGATACCTGCGTTGAAGATCTTTTGGATGGATTTGAAATGACCCTTCTTGTCACCGGGGGAACCGGCTTCGTCATGAGCGTCCTTGCGCGGGAATGGCTCGAACGCGATGCCAAGGCGCGTGTCGTCATTCTCGATCGCGCCGGCCTTGATGCGATGGCGGAGCGCTATTTTGCGCCGGTCCGCGATCGACTGACCGTGATCACGGCCGACATTTGCGAGCCCGCCCAATGGGAAGCGACACTCGACGACCACGATATCCGCTACGTGGTCCACGGCGCCACCGTCACCCCCATCTCGCGCGGCAGTGCCGCCGAGGCAAAGCGCCAACCCGAAGCCGAAGATCCCGCCAGGATCGTCGATATCAATTTCATGGGCACCGTGCACATTCTCGAATGGCTGAGAAAGCGTCCGGGCTTTCAACGCCTCGTCTTCGTCAGTTCGGGCTCGGTCTACCGTCATCACGGGCCGGACTGGACGGGCGAACCGCTTCCCGAAGACGGCTATGTTGCACCGCTGACACTCTATGGCATCTCCAAATTTGCAGCGGAGATGGTGGTCAACCGCTACGCTGATCTTTTCGGCCTGTCGGCGGCCTCCGTCCGGCTTGCATCGGTTTATGGGCCGATGGATCGGGTCACCGGCAGCCGTAATTTCCGGCATGTTCCGAACCGCGTCGCCCATATGGCGCTTGCAGGGGAGACCGTGCGGCCGAATAGCCTGGAACCTGTTGGCGACTATGTCACTTCGACGGATGTGGCCGGCGCAATCATCGCGCTGCTTCTCGCAGAGCGCCTGCGTTATCGGCACTACAATATCGGAAGTGGCGGGACTTCGACCATCGGCGACATCATCGGCTGGGCAAAGGAGCGCGCGCCTTCCCTGCAGGTCGAAGTGAGCCCTGCGGAAACCGCCAACGTCATCCAGGACCTTTCACTGAAGGACGGCATGTGGGGAGCCTACGACATCGCCCGGATCGCGCGAGACACGGGCTGGCAGCCACGCAGCGCCAGGCAGTCGTTCCACGACTACATGGATTGGATCGTCGAGAACGAAAATCAGAGCGAGGGAAAGTGATGAGCGCTGGTGCAAAAGATCAATTGCGCGATTTTGTCGGCTATGGCCCGAACCCCCCGGTCATCTCCTGGCCAGGCGGGGTCAAGCTGGCGATCAACCTCGTGCTGAACTACGAGGAGGGCGCGGAGTATTCCTGGCTCGAGGACGGACGAAACGATAATTGGGGCGAGTACAATATTCCCAACAGCCCGCCGCTGCGCGACCTCGGCACCGAGACCCATTTCGAATACGGCAGTCGCGCAGGCGTCTGGCGCCTGGCTCGCATGTTCGACCGTTACGATATTCCGGTAACGATCTCGGCCTGCGCCGTTGCACTGGAGAAGAACCCGGCTGTCGTCGATTGGATGAGTGCCCGCGGCCACGATCTGCTCGGCCACGGGCTGCGCTGGAGCGAATATTCCGGCATGCCGCGCGATGAGGAGGAGCGGCAGCTTCACGAAGCACTGGCCCTTTATGAGAAATTGACCGGCACAAGGCCGATGGGTTGGAATTGCCGATCCTTTCCAAGCGTCAACACCCGTGACCTGATCGTCAGGGAAGGCGGCTTCCTCTATTACTCGGACCCCTGCAACGACGATCTTCCGTATTTCCTCGATCACGAGGGTACGAAGCTTCTCGTCGTGCCCTATTCGAAGACGCTGAACGACAGCCGCTATCTGATCGCGCCCGGCTACAGCAATCCGCGCGATTTTGCCGAGGATTGCCGATCGGCGATCGACTACATGATCGGCGAAGCCGACGAGACAGGCGGGCGTATGCTGACGATCGGCGTGCATGCCCGCTGGATGGGCCAGCCTAATCGCGCCTCGGGTCTGCGTGACGTGATCGAGCACGTCAAGAAAACGCCAGGTGCGGCCTTCATGCGGCGCCAAGATATTGCCCGTTACTGGATCGATCATCATGGCTGACGGCACGCATGCACTGCCGAATGACCATTTGCCCGCCGAGGCGAAAACGATGAGCGGCGCCGAATATGTTGCAGGGGTCCTGAAGGAGGAAGGCGTCAAGCAGATCATTGGCTTTCCAGCAAGCGAGCTTTTCGATGCCTCAGCGGCGCTTGACATTCCGCCGCTCATTGCGCGGACGCAGCGTGTCGCCGTCAATATCGCAGAGGGCTATGCCCGGGCGACGGCCGGCAGGGAGCTTGCCGTTGTCACTGTGCAATATGGCCCGGGAGCCGAAAGTGCATTTGCCGGCATTGCCCAGGCTTTCAACGACCGCGTACCGATGCTGTTCTTGCCGACCGGCTACCCGCGCGGATCAGAAGCCATCGCCCCGAATTTCGAATCCCGCCGCAACTTTCGGCACATTACCAAATGGTGCGAGGCGGCAACGCAGGTCGATGATCTGCCCAAGCTCATGCATGCGGCGATATCGCGTGTCAGGAATGGGTCGCCGGCGCCGGTCCTGCTCGAATTGCCTGTCGATCTGCTGGCTGAAAGGCTTGATGCTCTGCCGGCGGATCATCGCCGACCGCGCCGCAGCGTACCGCAGGCCGGTGATCGTGAGGTGGTCGATCTGGCCAAGAGCCTGCTGGCCGCCAAAAATCCCGTTATTCTCGCGGGGCAGGGAGTGCTGTCAGCCTCGGCGACGCCGGAACTGATCGAGCTTGCCGAACTCTTGAACATTCCCGTCATGACGACGCCGAACGGCAAGAGCGCTTTTCCCGAAGACCATCCGCTTGCTCTCGGAACAGCCGGGCGTGCCCGACCCGCGACCGTCGACCATTTTCTAGCAAAGGCCGACGTGGTGTTCGCGCTCGGCAGCAGCCTGACGCGCTCCTACTACATCCTGCCGATCCCCGAAGATAAAACCATCCTTCATGTCACGCTCGACGATGCGGATCTCGGCAAGGACTATGCGATCGCCCAGGGTGTGGTCGCAGATGCCGCCTCGGTCCTGAAACAGATGATCGCACTGATCCGTCGCGATCACCTGCCTCTCGGCGAACGTCAGCAGCCGGCGGCGGAAATCGCTGCCGTTCGCGCGGCTTTCATGGAAAAATGGATGCCGCTCCTGACGTCGGACAGCACGCCGATCTCACCTTACCGTGTCGTCTGGGAGATCATGCAGGCGATCGATCCGAAGACCTCGATCGTCACACACGACGCCGGCAATCCGCGCGACCAGTTCTGCCCATTTTATGTGGCAAGCACACCCGGCGGCTACATCGGTTGGGGAAAGACCACCCAACTCGGAAGCGGCCTAGGCTTTGCGATGGGGGCCAGGCTTGCTCGCCCCGATGCGACCGTCGTCAATCTGATGGGAGAGTCCGCGTTCGGAATGGTCGGCATCGACTTCGAAACTGCGGTCCGCTGCAATCTGCCTGTCTTGACCATCGTGCTGCGCAACAACGTGCTCGGCGGCTACGCGAAAAGCATGCCGATCGCCACCACGAAATACGGCGCGAATCGGGTAACAGGCAGTTACGCACCGATCGCGGAAGCTCTCGGTGGTTACGCGGAATGCGTCGTGGATCCGGAAATGCTGCGCCCCGCGTTGCTGCGTGCCCTCGACAAGGTCAAGGCCGGGCAGGCGGCGCTTATCGAGGTCGTCACGCACGAAGAGCCGCGGCTCGCGGGTCTATGGTAGGGGAGGCGAGGGCGACTATGTTCGACACGCTGATCACCGGCGGCATGGTCGTCAACGCAAGCGGTCAACTTCCTGCGGATATCGGCATTCTCGACGGAAGCGTCGCGGCCGTCCTAGCGCCTGGCGAGCCCGCCATGGCGCGCGGCTTCGTCAATGCGAGCGGCAAAAAGGTGCTGCCCGGCCTGGTCGATGCGCATGTTCATCTGCGCGAACCGGGAATGACGCAGAAGGAGGATTTCGAAAGCGGCACACACGCAGCGGCGCTCGGCGGCGTGACGACCATTCTCGACATGCCGACGGACGATCCCTGGACGGCGACTGCGCAGCAATTGTCGGATAAGATGGCGAGCGCGGCGGGCAGAATTCATGTCGACGTCGGCTTTCAGGCCGTGGTTTCAAAGAGTTATGACAGCCTGGAGGCCCTGCTTGCTTTGTCGCCGGTCTCTCTTGAACTGTTCACGGCTGACGTACCCGTCGACTATCGGTTCGATAGTCTGGATGCTGTCACTGAGACGCTGCGCCGGCTGGCGGGTACCGGCGCGGTGATAGGCGTTTCCCCCGGCGACCAGTCGATCCTCGAGGGAGCCGGCGTGCGGGAGCGCAGTGTTGGCGTTCCGGCATTTTTGGCCAGCAGACCGCCGCTCGCCGAAGCCGGCGGTATTGCACGCGCGGTACTGGCGGCGGCTGAGACCGGCGCGCGCGTGCATGTGCGTCAAATCAATTCGAGGCTCGGCGCCGAGACCTGGAGCCGTCTTCGGAGCATGGCTGATGTCACCGTGGAAACGACACCGCAGAACCTGTTCTTCACATCCGACGACTACGAGACGGAAGGTGCCCGGCTGAAAGGATCGCCTCCGTTTCGCGGTCGCGACGATGTCGCGGCCTTGCGCCGAGCGGTCTCTGAGGGCCTGATCACAATCATGGCGACGGATCATGCGCCGCACAGCCCGGCCGAAAAGTCGGCAGTCTATGGATCTTTCGCAGATATTCCCGGCGGGATGCCGGGTCTTCAGACATTGCTCTCGGTGATGCTGGACCTTGTGGCGGAGAAGGTAATAGGGCTTTCGGATCTCGTGCGGATTTGCGCCTACAATCCCGCTCATCGCTTCGGACTTGGACGTTCGAAAGGCTCGATTGCCGTCGGCAGCGATGCCGACATTCTAATTGTCGATATGGACCGACCGACTGTCATCACCAATACCGAGCAGGCCTCCCGTGCCGCCTATTCACCATTTCACGGCAGGCGCACGGCCGGCCGGTTGACCGACGTCTTCCTGCGCGGCGCACGCATCGTCAAAGACGGAACGCTTATTAATCCCCGTCGCGGCCAAGTCGTCCGCAGGACTGCATAAAGGAATGCCGATGCGTTTGCTCGACAGGAAAATTGCCATTGTCACCGGCGCGAGCTCCGGCCTCGGCCGGGCGATCGCACTTCGCTACGCCGAAGAGGGCGCGGTCGTCGTGATCGCCGACGTCTGCGAGGCTCCGATCGAGGGGGGTGAAACGACCCTTTCCTGCATCGTTGCGGCAGGCGGAGAGGGCATGTTCGTAAGGACCGACATCTCCAACTGGGCTGACGTCGATGGGCTGGTCTCACAAACGGTGAAAGAGTTCGGTCGGCTCGACATCATGGTCAACAATGCCGCGATCTATACCTCGACCAATCTCCTTGAAACCTCGCCCCAACAATGGGATAGGGTGATCGCCGTCAATGTCACCGGGTTCTTTTATTGCTGCAAGCGAGCCGCGCAGCAATTTCTGGCGCAGGAGCCGACCGGTGAAACGCGTGGCCGCATCATCAACATTTCATCGCAGCACGGCATGGTCGCTTGCCCTGGTGATTTCCCATACGGCGTCAGCAAGGGTGCAGTCGTACAAATGACCCGGCAAATTGCCGTCGACCATGCTGCGACAGGTATCGTTTGCAATGCGATTGCCCCCGGCAAGATCGTCACCGGCAAACCGGGTGTCGCCAACGATCCCGACGCTCTCGATTATTCGCGCCGTCGCACCCCTTGGCCGCGGCTCGGCGAGCCACACGATGTCGCGAGTGCCGCGCTTTTCCTCGCCAGCGACATGGCGAGCTACATGACCGGCGTTAACCTGATGGTCGATGGCGGCTGGATGGCGGGCTGATGATCACAGCGTATGAAGATCGCCAATAACGGAAAGGAAACGGACCATGGATCTCGGATTGAAAGGCAAGACTGCCCTGGTATTGGGCGCCGGCGGCGGGCTTGGCGGGGCAATTGCTAAAACGCTCGCCGTCGAAGGCGCGCGGATCGCGGTTGCAGATATCGACAGGGAAGCAGCGGATAAAACGGTTGCCGATATCCGCACGGCTGGCGGCTTAGCGATGGCGCTTCAATGGGACCTTGCCGAACTCGGCGTGATCGAGCCCAATCTCGCCGCCATCGACGAGCAGCTCGGCTCGGTAGACATTCTTGTCAATATCACCGGCGGCCCGCCGCCGACGCTCGTTTCCGGTCAGAGTGCCGAGAGCTGGCGTAAATACTTCGACAGCATGGTTCTGTCGGTCATAGCAATCTCCGATGCCGTACTTCCCAGGATGCGTGAAAAGAAGTGGGGACGCATCATCACCTCGACATCATCTGGCGTCGTCGCGCCCATTCCCAATCTTGGCCTGTCGAATGCCCTGCGCATGTCGCTTCTCGGATGGTCTAAAACACTGGCGGGCGAGGTCGGTCGTGATGGCGTGACCGTCAATGTCGTCTTGCCAGGTCGTGTCGCCACACAGCGTATCGCCTTCCTCGACGAACAGAAGGCGAAGCGCGAAGGGAAGGCCGTCGAGGAGGTTTCAGCGGCAAGCACTGCATCGATCCCAGTCGGGCGCTATGGTGATCCGCAAGAATATGCCGATGTCGTCACGTTCATGGCAAGCAGGCGCGCCTCCTATCTGACCGGATCGGTGATCCGGGTGGACGGGGGGCTAATCTCAAGCGTGTGATTGCGCCCTGCCTTCGCTTTCTGTTGACAAGCAGGGCCTTTGACTGAAATTTCGACTGCCTTGACTGCGAGAAGAAGCCATCGGTTGACCAGCGATGTTTGCTATGGCTTTAACTCTCAGTCATGGGCGGAGCCATTGAATTTCCAATGGACAGGCGCGGCTAACATATTTGATTGGCCGCATGCTCGCCGGGCGAGAGGCCGCTCCTCCGATGGCCTGTTGTCGCGAACGATGCGCCGCGCAGGCGCTGATTTGCATCACTTTTCAAGCAAGAGTGTTCTGACGCCAAACGATGGGTCTCGGCCGTCTTTTTCAAAAGCTGCGTGACGCGATCAAATACAGCGTCGCCTGCAGCCTTCGGTCCTTGCGCTCGAGTGCCAGCACCATCTTTTCGAGTTCGACAATCTCGGCGACGTCCGGCGTGTAGCCGCCAAACCCGTCTCCGACGGATTCGACAACCCGTTTGCCGTACGAGCTCGGCCCCAGCACGTCGTCCGCGCGGATTTAGCGGAACTCGCTTCCGCCGTCGAAAAAGCTTTCGCCAGCGACGAGATCGACTTTGCGTCGCGTTTGGCCGAAGCGAAGGATCGAGCTGACATTGCGCGAGGCCGTGAGCCTAATCGTCAGCGGTTCGCCATCCTCCCAATCAAGGTCGAGCAGCATGCCGCCGCGAAGGCGCAAGCCACGGATACTGCCGCCCGGCCATGCCGTCGGCAACGCAGGGAGTAAATGGATTTCCCCCGGACGCGACTGCACGAGCATTTCCAGGATGCCTGCCGCGCCGCCGAAATTTCCGTCGATCTGAAAGGGCGGATGAGCGTCGAACAGGTTTTTGTAGCTTCGTTCCGGTGTGAGAAGCAGTTTCAGTACGTTGTGGGCATGGTTGCCATCGCGCAGCCGCGCCCAAAGGTTGATGCGCCAGCCGATGCCCCACCCCGTCGCGTCGTCCCCGCGGATCTCCAGTGAACGGCGAGCGGCGGCGGCGAGGTCGGGCGTTCTGTCCATGTCGATCTGCCAGCTCGGGTAAAGGCCGTAGAGATGCGAGACATGGCGGTGATGCATCTCCGGCGCCTGCATGTCCCAGTCTTCGAGCCATTCCTGTAACTGGCCATTCGCGCCGATCCTGTCGGGCGCAAGGCGCGGCAGCACACGATCGATGTCGGCGACAAGCTCGGGCTCTCCACCGATTGAGACCGCGAGAGGGCGCAGGAGACCCAAAAAATCGCGGATGAGTTGGCTGTCCATCGCCGGACCGGCGCAAATCGACGCTCCGTACGGGTGGGCGTTTTCGGGTGAAAGCGATGGGTTCGTCACCAGATACTCCGTGCCGGGGAACGGAACAAGCACGTCGAAGAGGAAGTGCGCCGCCTCCAGGGCGATCGGAAATAGTCGACGTCGCATCGCTTCGGCGTCATCAAGGTAGTCGCATGCGTCCAGCAGCTGCGCCATCAACCAGATACCGCCCATTGGCCAGAGTCCCCACTTGGCGCCGTCGATCGGTCCCGTTGCGCGCCAGAGATCGGTATTGTGATGCATGACCCAGCCGCGGGCGCGATAGTGTACGTGTGCCATCACCTTGCCGGTCTCGGCAAGCTCTTCGGCCATTTCGACGAGCGGCTCGAGACACTCGCGCAGATTGGCCGGCGCCGGCAGCCAATAGTTCATCTGGAGATTGATGTTGGCTGTGTATTTGCTGCCCCAGGGTGGATCCGTTTGCGCATTCCAAATGCCCTGCAGATTGGCCGGTTGCGTCCCGGGACGCGACGAGGCAATCATCAGATAGCGGCCGAACTGGACATAAAGCGCTGCCAGCGCCGGATCATCGCCGCCAGCGAATCCAGCGATACGTTGGTCGGTTGGAAGCGACGCCGCAGGCGTCGATCCGAGATCAATGGCGAATGCGCTAAACAGTCGCCGATGCTCCGCGATATGGTCGTCGCGCAACGATACGAAATCGCGCGAAGCGGCTCTTTCAAGTCTATCGATGATATCGCGCTCGGGATGTCCCAACACGTCGTCGTAGCGCCTGAAGCTCGTCGCCGCGTCGAGAAAGACCAGAACCTCGTCAGCGCCTTCTACCGACAAGCCTCCCCCAGAAGCGTTCACCGTTCCACCGCTGTTGATAAGCCGGACGCCAAAGGCGAACCGGAGAGCGGCGGCAATGCCGGATTCCGCTTTGCCCTTCCCCGAAAAGCTCAACTGCGATCCCTCTCCTATGCTCATCTCTCCCTGCTGCGGACTGTCGATGGAGATCCGGCAGCTGATCGCGCGTTTCCGGTCAGCCGAGAGGCGTAGGACGAGCACACCGTCGACCGGCGACACGAAGGCTTCGCGCAGGTAGGCGATGCCGTGGGCGGTGTAAGACGAGGTAGCGATGGCGGTATCGAGATCGAGCGCACGCCGATACCCGGAGACACTCTCGGCGAACTTGAATTCGAGGCGGAGATCGCCGATCGGCTGGTAGGACATCTGCTTGATCGGCCGTGCCATCAGACGTTTTTCGGCCAGCGCCTCGGCGTCCGCATAATGGCCGTCGAAAATCAGCTGCCGCACGGTTCCCAGATGACCAAAAGCGTCTGGATTAACGGGCTGATAGGGACCGCCGGCCCAGAAGGTGGATTCGTTGATCTGCAGGTGTTCGCGCAGGGGATCGCCGAAGACCATGGCCCCGAGCCGGCCGTTGCCGAGCGGCAGCGCGTCCGTCCATAGCTGTGCGGGCGCATCGTACCAGAGAAGATGAGACGTCATGACTACCCCGCCGGAAGGGTGTTTGCCGGGCGCGCCCCGCGGATGCGCTCACCGTCCCCACCGAAGAGCAGGGCCCTTCGTGCGGGGAAGCCGGCGGTGACGCTTTCCCCGGGGCGGCGGATGGTCTCGGAGCGGTCCTCGATGATGACGGCCTGCCCGGAACTCAGCGTGCCATAGATGAAACGGGTGCCGCCGAGATTTTCCACCACGTCGACCTTGAGGTCAATTGCGCCGCCGGCATCGTCGTGTCCGGTGAAGTGCTCGGGCCGAATGCCGGCCTTGATCAAGATGTCGCCTTCGCCGTGCAAAAGGCCCGTCTTGAAGACAGCGCCGCAATCGAGCCTGACAACGCCATTGGGGTCCAGCGTGCCATCCAGGAAATTCATCCGCGGGGAGCCGATGAAACCGGCGACGAAGAGGTTGTCGGGGTCGGCATAGAGCGTATCCGGTGTCCCTGTCTGCTCGATCTTGCCTGCTCGCATGACGACGATCTTGTCGGCCAGCGTCATCGCTTCCGTCTGGTCATGGGTGACATAGATCATCGTTGCGCCGATGCGCCGGTGCAGTTTCGCGATCTCGACACGCATGGACACCCTGAGTTCAGCGTCGAGGTTCGACAGCGGCTCGTCGAACAGGAAGACGGCGGGATTGCGCACGATCGCCCGGCCGATGGCGACACGCTGACGCTGACCACCGGAGAGTTGCGCCGGCTTGCGCTTCATCAGCGGTTCTATCTGCAGTGTTGCCGCCGCAACGGCAACGCTGCGCTGGATCTCGGCCTTTCCAAGGCCCGCCATGCGTAGCGAGAAGCCGATATTCTGCTCGACGGTCATATGCGGGTAGAGCGCGTAGTTCTGGAAAACCATGGCCACGCCGCGCTCGATCGGATCGGCTTCGTTCATCCGCCGCCCGTCGATCTTGAGGTCGCCTGCCGTGATCTTTTCGAGGCCGGCGATCATCCGTAGCAGCGTCGATTTTCCACAGCCGGAAGGGCCGACGAACACCGTGAACGAGCCATCGTCGACGCTCAGATTGAGATTGCCGATCGCCTCAAAGCTCCCATAGGTTTTGTCGATATTCTGCAATTCTACGCTGGCCAAAATTTCCTCCCTTTGACCGCTTGGCAAGCAGAGCGCGTCAGGTGATCCGTCGCGTCGAGCCTCGCAGGATGATGTCGCATTCGAGAACGATGCTGTGCGTCGCGCCGCTCGAGGATTCCGTCAGGCGTTCCACGAGAATGTCCGTGATCTTTTCCGCGATGCCGGCGACCGGCTGCGCGACCGCGGTAATGCCAGCTTCGTAGAGCCGGAAGACCGCTACGTCGTCGAAGCTCGCCAGCGAGATATCGTCGGGCACGTGACGGCCGTTCTCCTTTAGCCAGCTGAGTGCCCCGACCGCCATGCCGTAATTGGCGGAGAAGATAGCTGTGGGTGGGCGCTCCAGCGACATCAGTCGCTTGGTCGCCTCGTAGCCGCCATCCATGCGCCAGTTGCCGCGCACTGCCAGGGAAGCATCCACGACGATGCCCCGCTCACGCAGCGCCTGCTCGTATCCGGCCAGGCGTTCGATGCCCGACGAATTGCGCGGGTCACCCGTCAGCATGCCGATGCGCGTATGGCCGAGATCGATCAAATGACTGATTAGGCGGTAGCTCGCGCGGTGGTTTTCGACCATCACCCGGTCAGCCGCGAGCCCACGCACGTCGTTATTGTAGAAGATGATCGGCACGTCATGTTCGATCAGGTCGTCCACCCGGTCATAGACTTCGGCCGTACCATCCATGATCAGCGCATCGACGCGCTGCGCGGCGAAAAAGTCCAGCGCTTCAGCAACAACGCGCGGATCGCCGCCATGGCAATAGGTCAGGAGCGCGCGACCAGTCGAGCGGACCGAAGTGGCCAGGTGCTCCAGCATGCGGGCATGAAACTCATCGAAGGTCGGGACCAGAAAGCCGATCATATGGGTTAGATCGGTACGGATAGACGCAGCCGCCGCATTTCGCCGGTAGCCGAGCTCCTGGATCGCCCGCTCGATCTGCTCGCGGTTCGAGCGACGGACCGTCTCGCCGTTGAGATAGCGCGACACGGTGCCGACAGCGACGTCCGCCACCCTGGCAACGTCGATGATCGTGGCTCCCCGCCGCCTTCCGGCCGTCCGATCCGTTTCATGCATTTCAAGCGGGCTCCTGCAGTTATTCATCGGATTGTGACGCGTTTTCGCGTCCATCTCCCTCGTATAGCCCGGCGCCTGGCCGCTCACCAGCATTGAGAGCGGCGGTGCGAAGTCTGACGCATGGAAGGCGTCGATCCTCATCACGCGCCTTCGAAGACCACGGCACTATGGATGCGCAGTCGTGGTACCGTGATGCTGATGGCGCCGTCTGGGCCGGCTTCCCAGGCCAGATCCTCTCCGGTCATGGCATCGAAAACCCGCTTCGGCTTTGCCGGCAACCGCACGCTGGCGTTAACCGGGCCGATCGCCGGGATGTCCTCGATCATTTCCATCACCCGTGTCGAGCCGTCATCGCCACGAACATCCTTGCCGCGGATCTGCGGCGGTCCGTAGAGAAGATGCAGGATGTGGCGATTGTGCCCAATCTGTCGGGTCAGCGTTGCCCGGCCGGATGAGGGAAGATCGGTAACCATCGCCGGATCGGGAACGAGACGATCGAGAAGCCCGCGAACGACATATTTATAGAGCGGCTGACCGATGGCCCGGTAAAGCCGAAAGATCGGGTAGGCGATATAAGCGGTGCCCCCATGCTCGGTCACGGCAGCGCCAAGCATATCAGCGGCTGTATCGTCCGGAGCATGCTGGTGCGAGCAGAAATGTTTGTAAGACCGGTTGAAGTAGGAGGGGTAGATAGCGGCCAGCACCGTTGCGTCGACCGGGCGGACGGTTTCGGCTTCATCGTAGAAAACGAAAGCCGTTTCCGGCATGGACGGATCAAGGTCCTTGCCTGCCTTCACATAGCTCGGTTTGAACGCGACTGGCGTTGGCTGCCGCTCGATGCCGAAATCGACGGCAAATGCACCATCATCCCCGATGCCCGAATGCCAGGAGGCGATGATCTTGCCGCCACTGGCGAGATAGGCTTTCAGCCGCGACGCAAGCGCGGCATCGACCGGGATTTCGTCCGGCAGGATCAGCAGCCGGTATTCCTCGAAACGAGCGGAACTGTCGAGCACGTCGAAGGGCCGCTTCAGTTCCTGCAGCATCTGTGCCGCGCCATCGTCGCTCGGATGGTTGCGCGCGCCCTTGGGGTTCATATGCTCGGCCGACAATATGGCGATCTCGGAGACCTGCTTGGCTCCATGCAGAAACGGCTCCAGCTTTTCGACGCGTCGATAGGCCGGCGCGATCGAGGCATAGGTATCAGGATTGATGGCGCCGTTCGGATGCAGCTGGTCGCCCACCAGGCACTTCGATCCGAGCGCGATCATCTGCGCACATTCATATTCCAGTGCGTCAGGGTGCTTGAAACCGCCGAACTCGCCCCACGAAGTGTGGAACTTGCCTGTATGAGCCAGGAAATCCATGCCGAGCGTTGCCGCGTAGCGCGCGCTGGACGGAAAGTGATCGTAACCCCAACCGCCGGTCGGCAGGCTTTCGAGCTCGAGATGAGAATAGGTGGAAAAGCGCTTCGGGCCCTGCTTGTGGATATGTCCGCAATTGTAGAAGACGCGAAGATTGGGGAACTCCTTAAACAGCGCCTCGCTCGTTTCGCGGCGGAACTGTTCGTTGACGGCCTCGTCGTTCTTCAGCCGGTCCGCCGAATTTTCCGGATCGAGACCCTCGCACTGCATGCGCTCGATGCAAGCCGGGCAGACACAATCCGGCGTGAGGATGATATCGAAGAACAGACCCTGCGTGGGATAGCTTTGCGCGACTTCGCGCGCCTGGTCGAGAATGTATTTCCGTAGGCCGGCATGGTTGAGGCAGAGCGTATGCCACGCCGGGCTGAGCTGCTTACCCGCCGAAGGGTCGTCCGGACGGTCGTGGTGGTATTGGTTCGACGCGGTCATGGCGCGCCATTCGGGGTGTTCGCGCGCCGTCAGCTCGTCCCACTGTACCGATATATAGATCGGGCTTTCGATATCGCCTGCCGACAGCGCCTTCACCATGTCGCCGAGGAGGTCCGGGCGGGCCAGCCGCGGATGCGGCTTGCCGACCTTGGTCGGATAGTAGGACCAGCCGTGATGGCACTTGGCGAAGATCGTAATCGAGTCGACATGCGCCGCCTTCAGCGTTGAAACGAAGATATCCGGATCGAAGTCGGCGCCGATGCCGGGAATATGTTCCGACGTATGGAAGTCGAGATGGATCTGGCGGTAGCGCAACGGCTTGTTTTTGGTGTTCGGCATGGTCCTATTCCTTTGCGCCGGTGCGGGTTTGAGAGCCGGCGGCGAACTGACGTTGGAAGACAAGAAAGACGAGGAGGGGAACGATTGTCGTGATGATCGCCGCCACCGAGCGCAAGTCCCAATTGATCTCGTAGCTGCCGGAGATGCGGGCAAGCAGCACGGGCAGGGGTATGTCGTTGCGCAGGAAAAGCATCGGCAGCAGCAGGGCGTTCCAGGTCCAGAGGAACTGCAGGATTCCGACGGCGAAGATCGGCGACAGGCTGTTCGGCAGTACCACATGACGGAAAGTCGCAATCGGTCCGCAGCCGTCAATCTTGGCGGCTTCCACTAGTTCGCGCGGGAAATCCTCGAAGAAATTTTTGACGAGGAAGATCGACCAAGCAAAGGACATCCCGACATAGGGAATGAGAACGGAGAGAATGTTGTCGATCAGCCCGAGATCGCGCCACAGCGTGAAGAGCGGAATGATGACAACCTGCTGCGGCAACACGAATGCGTTGATGATGATGATCAGCAAGATGCGGCGGAACGGGAAATTGAGGAAATGAAAGGCGTAGGCCGCCGCCGGCGTCAAAAGCATCGTCAGCGCCGTCGCGATCCCCGCTGTTTTCATCGTCACCCACATGGATTGGGACAGCGGATATTTGTCCCAGACGCGGTGCCACGCGTCGAAGGTCAGATCGAAGCGCTCGAAGTGCCACCAGCCAAGCGAGACGCCCTCGGGAGGACGCAGGGAGGTAACAACGATACCGACGATTGGAATGACCCAGATGCAAGCGATGATGCCGACGAAGATGACAATCCAGCGGGGAGCCTTGCCGATCATTTCGCACCTGCCGTTCGCTGGATGATGGCGGGGATCGAGACGATGAGCACGGCCAGCAGCAGGATGACGGTCGCGGCGGCGCCATAGCCCAGTTTGAACTGGGTCATGGATTCCCGGTACATGAAATAGCCGACCGTCTCGGTTGAGCGCACCGGTCCGCCGCCCGTCAGGATGTAGATGATGTCGAAGGCGCGCAGCGAACCCAGAAGATTGATGAAAACCGCGACACGCACGCCGGGCATCGACAGCGGCATCATGATATGGCGCATGGTCGAGAGCGGCTTGGCGCCGTCCATATAGGCTGCCTCGAGCACGGATTTCGGGATTGCCTGGATGGCGGCGAAGATCAGCATTAAGGGCAAGCCCACGCCGCTCCACGATGCGGCTATGATGAGCGCCCACAGTGCGGTATTGGCGTCACCGAGCCAAGCATGCGAGAAGCCGGAAAACCCGAAAAGCTGAATCAGCGAATTGAGCAGGCCGCCGGCATCGGCCCTGTAGATGCCGATCCACATGTAGCCCGAAACTGCCTCCGAAATACCGAAGGCGGCAAAGATCATCACGCGGAACGGCAGCGTCTGTCGTGGCGCGAACGCGCACGTCATTGCCAGAGCCCAGCCAATCGAGACGGAAATCACCGTCGTCCCGATCGTGAAGATCAGGGTCGTTAGCAGCGTGCTGCGAAAGGCGGCGTCCGAAAACAGCCGCACATAATTGCCGAAGCCGATGAAGGAAGGCTTCCGCAGGCCCTGTATGTCCCAGAAGCTCAAGCGGATAGTCTCCACCAGCGGATAGACGACGGCGACGGCAAAGAGCACGATGACGGGTGCGATCAGGATCAATGCGGCGGGCGTGTCCCTGAGCAGACGCCGACGGCCTTGAATGCTGACCGCCAGCGGCGAAACCTGCATCACGCCCGCCGCCTCCCGCGCCGGGGAAGCCGAGGTGCCGGCCATCAGTAGGATCCCTGGGCCTTGGTTTCGATTGCCGCAAGGACGGAATCGATATTGGCAGCCGAGGGATCCTGGAGAAATTTCTGCAGTTGCACCCGATATTCATCGACGAGATCGCCGGGCAAGAGATCTCCGAGCACGAATTGCAGCTTCGAGCTTGCGACCGCTGATGTCGCCACCTTCTGCGTCTCGCCATAGAGCGACGTGTCGGTATTGCTGCTTGGTGACGCATAGCCGTTCTTGGCAAGAATGTTGGCGGCCTCGGCGCTTGTCCAGAAATCGAGGAAGGCGTCTGCTGCCTTCGGATTGGGGCCGTTTGCCGTGACGAGCAGTTCCTTGGTATCGACGCTCGACGTGTCGTCATGACCCATCCCGAGGGCGGGGAACTGGAAGAGACCGTAATCCTTACCTTCGGTGAGTTTGTAGTCGTTCTTGGCGCGGTTATTCATCCACATGCCGATCAGCAGGTAATTTTTGGCATTCGCCTGGAAGATTTGGTCGGCTTCCCCGTCCCAGTCGTTGGCGAGCATGCTGTTCGGCGCTCCGCAGCAGCCTGCGGTCAACATTTCGGCATATTTTGTAAGCGCATTCTTCACGGCCGGATCGGTCCACGAAATTTCGTGCGCGCCTAGCTTCGAAGCCGTCTCGACGCCTGCCGTTCTCAGCAGCAGCGTTTCAAACCATTCGGCATGCGCCCAGTATTTGCCGGGAATAGCGACCGGAGCCGCGAACCCAGCTTTTGTAAGCTTCGCAAAGCTGGCGACGAACTCGTCCCAGCTCCTCGGCGGCTCGGTGATGCCCGCCTTGGCAAGGTGCTCCTTCTTGTACCAGATGCCGGAGCGGTCGCCAAAGGTGTAGGTCAGGCCATAGGTCTTGCCGGCTATAGCGCCGAGATCCTTCCAGGATTGGCTGATGAGCCTGTCCCAGCCGAAGGATTTCCATTGGTCGTCGATCGGCCGCAGCATGCCGGCATCGAGCAATTCCTTCCGGAAGGCCGGCCAGGTGTTGTAGAGGACATCGACCACTTCGCCGCCCATGAGTGCCGTGCGGATGCCACCGCGCATGTCTCCTTGGCCGGTAATGGCAACTTCCCTGATCGTCACTTTCGGATATTTCGCGGTAAATGCATTCTGGATCTTATGCATCATGTCGAGCTCGGAACCGCCGAGCCAATTCAGCACCACAAGTTCGCCACTGACGATATCCTGCGCTTTGGCGCTGCCCGCCAGCGCCATCAATGCGGCACCTCCCGCACCCGCAAGCAGGGTGCGGCGACGTATCTCATGTGAGAATCCACTGCTGTTGGTCATGTCACATCCTCCCAAACGTTGACTTTGCCATTCGCACCAATTTAATTGAAACGTTATCATCTATCTTGAAACTAGCAAGGGTTTATCTGATAGTGCTGCAAAACATAGGAGCATAAAATGACCCGGCTTAAGCACAGCGTAGCGGTCGTCACCGGTGGCGGTAGAGGAATCGGTCGGGAGATCGCCCTTTGGCAGGCGCGCGAAGGCGCCAAGGTCGCAGTGCTTGCACGAACCGCCACTGAGATCGAGGAAACAGTCTCGCTGATTGAAGATGAGGGCGGGCAAGCGATCGCTGTGACGACCGACGTCACCCAATACAGCGCCGTCGAAAATGCTTTTGCGCGGATCGCATCTGAGTTCGGTCAGGTTGATACGTTAGTCAACAATCACGGTTCCTTCCAGGCTTTCGGACCAATATGGGAGTGTGATCCTGTTGCCTGGTGGCGGGATGTGGAGATCAACTTGCAAGGGACGTTTCACACCTCCCGCACGGCTTGTTCGACCATGTTGGCGCGCGGCAGAGGCCGGATCATCAATCTCGTTGGCGGAGGGACGGGCAACAGTTTCCCGCACGGTTCTGGATACGCATCGAGTAAAGCAGCGATCATGCGGCTGACCGAGTGTCTCAATGATACGACGATCGCTCATGGCGTACGCGCCTTTGCCGTCGACCCGGGGCTCGTACGCACTGACATGACGGAAAAGCAGTTGTTTTCGGAGGCAGGCAAAACTTATCTGCCCGCCATCCAGCAGCTCTTCGACGATGGCATCGATATCCACCCTTCTCGAGCTGCACTTCTTATCGCGGACATCGCCGCCGGCCGTTTCGATGTGCTTGCTGGTCGCCTGTTGCGCGGCGTCGACGATCGAGATGTGCTGGAAAAGGAAATGGACGCTTTGGCTGAAGCCGATGGAAGGGCATTGCGTTTCAGCGCGATAGAGCAGCAGAAACTCTGATGGCGATGAAACGGCGCGCCGAGCAGTAGCAGCGCTGCCTTGGCCGGCAGCCCGGAGCGCCGCGCGATCGGTGCGTTGGGCGGCCGCCGAGACAGCGAGAGGATAGACCGCGCTGCAGCCGGCGCCCATCAAGGCAAAGCCCGCCAGCGCGACATAGGGATGCGGCGCCCCCGACACGGCGCAGATGCCGATGGCCGAAAGAACAAGCAACATCGTGGCGACGGCCCGCGCGCCAAACCGATCGACCAGCGGATCGACGAACAGGCGCGCCAGCGCCATGCAGAAGGTAAAGAGCGTCAATCCCGGTCCGCCAATGAAGGGCTCGACCGAAAACACATCGCGCATATAGATCGCCGACCAGTCGATCCCGGCGCCTTCGACGAGAAAGGCCGCGATGCCGATCACGCAGAGCGGCATGAGGCCCCAGGTGGGAAGCGCTACCAGCGGTGCCTTGCCTTCATGCAACGCGATCCGCGCCAGCGTATGCCGAGGACAACAACCCCGACAAAGGTCACGGCGAGATGGAGTTCCATCGAAATGCCCGCTTTGGCGGACGACCGATGAGAAAAGCGCCGTGACGAGGCGAACCGGACGGCGGCTCGGCCACCGTCCCAGTCCACGAACTACCGCCCACCCTCGATCTTGCGATGGCGCTGGTTGATGCCGCCCTTGCCGTAGGGATAGTCGAGTGGCTGAGGCGCGCTCACCTCGTTCAGTCTCGCCATCTCGTCGTCGGAGAGTTTGAGCTTCATGGCGCCGAGATTGTCGGCGAGCTGTTTCGGTGTGCGGGCGCCGAGGATCACGGAGGTGATCGCCGGCTGCGCCGCTGTCCAGGCGAGCGCCACCTGCGCCATGCTGACACCATGCGCCTTGGCGATCTCTTCGACGACGCCGATGATCGCCCAGGTTCTCTCCAGCGCATTGCGCGGCGCATAGGATTCGCCGCCGCGATTGGGGTTTTCACCGAGGCGGGTGGCGCCGGTCGGCATCTCGTCGCGCTTGTACTTGCCGGTCAGCCAGCCGCCGCCGAGCGGTGACCACGGCAACAGACCCATGCCGGCATCCTGGCAGGCCGCGACGATCTCGAGTTCGATGTCGCGCACCAGCAGGTTATATTGCGGCTGCAGCGTCACCGGACGGGTATAACCGCGCGCCTTGGCGATCTCCGAGGCCTTGGCGATGTGCCAGCCGACATAATTGGAGAAGCCGTAATAGCCGATCTTGCCGGAGGATACCGCATCATCGAGGAAACGCAGCGTCTCTTCGATCGGCGTCAGCGCGTCCCAGGCATGCATCTGGTAGAGGTCGATCTGCTCGAGGTCGAGGCGGCGGAGCGAATCGTCGAGCGCCTGGCTAAGATGCCGACGCGACAGGCCGATATCATTGGGTCCGTTGCCCATCGGAAAGCGTCCCTTGGTGGCGACGATCGCCTGGCGGGCCTCGGTCGGTCGGGCCTTCAGCCAGCGTCCGATGATCTCTTCCGACTTGCCGGCGCTGTAGACATCGGCGGTATCGATGAAATTGCCGCCCCAGGCGAAATAATCGTCGAGCAGCTTGTGCGAGGCGGCCTCGTCGGCCTCCGCGCCAAAGGTCATGGTGCCGAGGCAATAGGCGGTGACGACGGTCCCGCTGGGACCGAGCTTGCGATAATCCATCTTTTCCTCCTCTTTGAACACAACCGCGGCATCAATGGCGGCTGTCATTTCGATGTCGACGGCGGTGAATGAACGAGCAGCGAACTGCCTTCACACGTCCCAAACGGGCACCAACCGCCGTAATGCAGCAATTCAAAAATGCTACAATGTTGTGAAAAGCCGCGCGGCGTTGTCGTCAGAAACCGGCGACGTGCAGCGATTTGTAGGGGGCTTCGAGCGCCTTGACGTCATCACCGGTGAGTTCGAAGCCGACCGCGGCGATCGCATCCTCGAGATGGCTCATCTTGCTGACGCCGACGATCGGCGAGGTAACGACCGGCTTCTGCAGCACCCAGGCCATCGCGACCTGCGCCATGGACGTCTTGCGCGCCTTGGCGACGGCTTCGACGGCCTCGACGACGTCCCGATCGCCGGTCTTCTCATACATGCTCTTGTTGTAGCGGTCGGTGGTGGCGCGCTTGGTCTCGGTGCCCCAGGGACGGGTCAGCTTGCCGCCGGCAAGGGGGCTCCAAGGAAGGACGGCGATACCCTGATCGCTGCAGAGCGGCAGCATTTCGCGTTCTTCCTCGCGATAGGTGAGGCTGACCTGGTTCTGCATCGAAACGAACTTCGTCCAGCCGTTGACCTCGGCTGCATGCTGGAGCTTGGAAAACTGCCAGGCCCACATCGAGGATGCGCCGATATAGCGGGCCTTGCCGGCGCGCACGACGTCGTTCAGCGCCTGCATGGTTTCTTCGACCGGGGTGAACGGGTCGAAGCGGTGGATCTGGTAGAGATCGACATAGTCGGTGCCGAGGCGGCGCAGGCTGTTGTCGATCTCGCTAAGGATCGCGGCGCGGGAAAGACCCTGGCCGTTCGGCCCGGGACGCATGCGGCCGAAGACCTTGGTCGCCAGCACGATCTCCTGGCGGGGCGCCAGTTCCTTGAGCAGGACGCCGGTGATCTCTTCGCTGGTGCCCTGCGCATAGACATTAGCCGTATCGAAGAAATTGATGCCGGCGTCCCATGCGCGCTTATAAAGTGGCCGCGCCTCTTCGAGCCCCAGAACCCACGGGCGTTCGTCGGTCTGCTTGCCAAAGGACATGCAGCCGAAGCAGATGCGGCTGACTTCCAGCCCTGTCTTGCCAAGTCTTGTGGTCTTCATGGTCTTTCCTCAAAGTTGTTGATCGGCGGTGCCGGAATGCGCCTCGCGGCATCATGCGCCGGTAACGTATTTTCGCCAGTTGTGTTCTTCCTTGAAACCGAGAACCTCCCGGATCTTCCGGTTCGAGAGCGGCGCTTCGAATTCGCCGAGCTCCCGGAGGATCGGCGTGTTCGTCGCCCATTTGCCGAGGAAATCCCGCGTTGGCTCGCTTGCCGTGATCGTGTCGTTGACGGCATTGAAGACCTGGAAACCGAGGCCGTCGGCCCGCAGGCAAAGATCGACGATCTGCCCGAGATCGCGGGCATCGATGTAGCTCCAGGCGTTGCGCTTGCGCGATGGCGGATCGGCAAGGAAGCCCGGAAAACGCTCATATTCATGCGGTTCGATGACGTTGGCGATCCGCAGGGCGTAGATGTCGATGCCGCTGCGCATCGCAAAGGCGCGGGCCGTCTTCTCGTTAACGACCTTGGAGAGCCCATAGCTGTCCATCGGGTCGATGTCATAGTCTTCTTCGAGCGGAAACGAATGGAAATCCTTGTCGCCCTCGGCAAAACAAACGCCGTACGTGGTTTCGCTCGACGCGATGATCACCTTGGGAATGCCGAGCTTCACCGCCGCTTCGATGACGTTGTAGGTCGAGGCCGCATTGACCAAAAAAGTCTGGTTGTCGGGCTTGAGCAGCAGGCTCGGTATAGCGGCGAAATGCACGACGGCATCGACCTTGGCCGGTCCGCCCGGCGCCTGCAGATCCTCGCCGCTGAAATGCATCGACAAGGCGTTGAAGGTCTGGCCGCTATCGCTGAGATCGGTGATCAACGTCTGCACGCCGGGGCAGTTCAAGGGAACGAGGTCGAGGTTGCGGACCTTGTGTCCTTTCCCCACCAGATATGGAACCGCATGGCGGCCGGCCTTGCCGCTACCGCCGGTAAAGATGATCCGCTTGCTCATGTGATGTGTCCGCTTCCTGATGAAGGTTCGATGGAAGCGGTACAACGCGGGAGAGCGATGAATCAATAGAGTGGAAATCACTGTACCGATGAATCAGGCTCATCGATTGGAAACCGTCGCTAAAATCCGTTCAAGCCGCGAACGATCTTGATCAGCGCGTCGACGCCGAAGGGAAGCTGCCGCCGGCTGGAATAATACATCGAAAACGGCGGGCCCATCGATGCCCATTTGGGAAGGACGACTTCCAGGCGGCCTGCGGAAACGTAGGGGCTTGCCAACCGTTCCAGGCAATAGCACAACCCGGCGCCTTCCAGAGCCGCATTGATGGCAAGATCGGTTTCGCCTGATATCAGCGCTCCGGGAACGTCGATCTCGCGCCGGTCATCGCCGCGTTCGAATTCCCACTTGTAGATCTGGCCGCGGCCCGTCCGTATCCGGATGCAGTGGTGGGAATTGAGGTCCTCCGGCATGACAGGGCGACCATGACTTCTGAGATAATCAGGGGCAGCAACCGCGACCCACTTTAAAGGAGGAGTGAGAGGAACTGCGATCATGTCTTCCGGGATGGTGCCGCTGTACCGAATACCGGCATCGAACCCGTCCGCGGTGACATCGATGAACTGGTCATCCACGGCGACCTCAAGCTCGACATTCGGGAAGCGTTGCTGGAACACCGGAATGGCTGGCCGCAAAAGCAGAACGGCGGCATCTTTCAGAACATTGATGCGAATGCTGCCGGCGCCACCTTGATAATGTCCGTTCAAGTCCTCCAATCCGGAGTTGATAAGCTCGAGCCCGGCAGAGATCTTCTCGGCGAGGGCTGTTCCGGCGGCGGTTGGTGCAACGCTGCGGCTGGTTCGATTAAGGAGGCGCACGCCCAGCCTTTGCTCAAGCGCCTTCATGCTGTGGCTCAGGGCGGAAGCCGTTACTTCTAGGTGATCCGCCGCTTTGCGAAAACTACGGTATTGGACTATCGCGAGAAAGATCGACAGCTCGTGAATTTCATTGCGCTTGAACTGCATTATTGATCTCAGGAGGCTAATTTGGCGATACTTCGCAACCGGTCTTAAAGGCTCTAGCTCGTTCGGTGCAACTCAGCACCCGGATCCTGCTTTACCGGCTCGGATTCTCCACTGCTGATCACAGAATTACCTTGTATCATAGAGCCTTTCAATCTCCGGCCATGGTATCGAAAGCGTGAGAGCTGCGTTGGCCAATGTTGCGATGGTTCCGTGGCTTCTTTCCGAGGCGCGGTCATTGTCGAGCACGTCCCGACCGCTTGCCCTGCAGCTCGGGATCCTATTTGCAATTTGGATGCCACGAGGTGGCGCGACAACGCGACGGCAATGGCCGCGCTATTGCCTAATGGCGGCTAATGGCGCCAAGTCGAACTAGCAGGTATCCCGCACCGCCGATCTCAATCAAAAGATCTGCTCTCATTTCCCTGTCGGTTACGACCTTGATTTTGGTCCATTTGTCGACGTCAGCATCAAGAGGAAAGGGCAAACTCTCTCGCAGCATGAGGGTAAGCTCAGGCGTTCTGTCCGACTTATAGATGCAGATCCTCATCGCACGGCGCCCAATTGCACGAGTTCATGACGGTTATATTGCGCTGCGTCATGATCTATTGCAACGCCGCAAAATCCTTTTCCGCAGTGCCCTCGTCGACGGCAGTTTCCCTTGTCGCTAACCCCGCTGACTTCCCCACTGACCTGGGTCACGAAAGGTTAACCACGCAGAATGCCGCCGACCGTTTCAAGGCCGAACGGGTGTTCGCCGATGCTTCGATGGTCGTCGACCCCTGATTTTGATCGACATCTCGGAGATGATCCGCGATGCCGGCTACTACGTAGCCGAGGCGACTTCCGGCGACGAGGCGTTCGCGTTCCTCGAAACGCCCGGCTCCCTGGAGCTCCAAACTCGCAGCCGTCGAGCCGACGGCGAGGATCCACCAATGTCCCCGTCGTCATTGCCATGATGATTTGCCGAGAACGCCTGGATCGCAACCTGCCGACCGCTATGGAAGCTTGCCTTCCCGTTCAACGCAATCTATATTCTGTTCAACACAGGAGCATCTCATGGGCACCCAACCACAAAGTGCGGCGGAACGCGAAGCGAAGGTCGCGTTAGCCCGCAACAAGCTCGTGCTCGAGCAAGCGAAGGCCGTCGGTCTCCTTGGCACGGCGAAGAATACCCGCTTGTCGGGGCGAGTGCCTTCGGAGCTGATCGAGGCAGCTAAGAAGCGGGCCCATGTTACCTCCGACACCGAGCTGCTGGAATTGGCGCTTTCACGGCTGGCTCTCGAAGACGACTTTGGCTCGCGCCTGGTGGGCCGCAAGGGCCGCATCCCGACGGATATCGATCTTGGGATTTGATCTCTCTGAAGCCCTCCGATCACTAAAACCCCAGAAGCACGTCGGGTCGCTCGAGCGCAGGCCCGACGAAGATCTTCCCTGGGTTGCTGACGAACCGGCAATTGGAGGGCCTCTATTCCTGGACACCAGCGTCTATCTGGATGTGCTTCAAGGGCGCTCGCCGGTGGAGGTCGATAGGCTGATTACGTATCGACTATGCCACCATTCGGCGGTCTGCCTGTCTGAGTTGACCCATGCCTTCGGCCGACTGGACCCCAGGCACGCCTCAACAAAGGCGGTCCTCGACACAATCGCGGCGACGGTCGATGACATTCCGGAACACCGACTTCACGCCCCAGATGCAGCCATCTGGGGACATGCCGGCGTGTTGGCGGGTCTGCTCTTTCGTCTGAGCAGCCTGCCAAAGGGGGAGGGACATGAGCGCCGCTTCGTCAATGACGCCATGGTTTTCTTGCAGGCACGGCAGCTGGGTGCGAGCGTGCTGACTGGCAATGTCCGCGACTTCGATTTCCTCTCACAGATCATACCGACCGGTCGGGTCATCCTCTATCGAGCCCGAGTGGGGGCGCGATCATTATGAACGCCCAGTTCTCACTCTCGGTCGCTATTCTGCACGAACTGGAACAGCTGGGGCTGGCACCGACAACAGATGTCAACTGCCCGCGGCATACGCAGGTATTCTGCGTTTTGTGGCGGCCGGCTCGATCCGGTAGGTGATGCGCGCCGCCGCCGAGAACCTTGACGCCCGCCGTTGTCAGAGCAAGGTACGACCGCCTCGGTCGATCAGATCACGCCCCAGCCGCGTTAAGCAGCATTGATTGGCATCTCGAATGCGATGCGCGACGTCCGGTCGAACGTCACCCGTCGACGCTAGGAAGCTAGCGGCGTTGCTCGATGTAGCCCTAAAGCTGGAAGAGTGATGGCCACACGCAGACCCCCAGTCGCCTTGTTTTGCGCGGTTGCCGAACCACCGTGCCATTCTGCCGCCCGTCGTGTGATCGCCAAGCCAAGGCAGATCGCACGGATCCGTGCCGCGAGCTCGCCCGGTGAACAAGGACGTAATCATCCGCCCCGAGATTGAGACCGGAAATGCGGTCGACATCATCTCCACGAGCCGTCATCATCAACACGGGCACGTCGCTTACCTGTCGAATTTTCCGCAAGACCTCAATGCCGCTCATGCGGGGCATCATGATATCCAGAACGACGATATCGGTTGAAGGCGACATCGCTTCGCAACACCGATCCTACCATCCGCGGTTGTCTCGACAACGAAACCCTCCTCGGTCAGGTATTCGCCGAGCAAATTTGTAAGCTCGATATCATCATCGATCAAAAGCACGTTGGTCATGTAATTGCACCCGTCAATTCGATGGGTGCAGCTTAAGGCTAGCAGGCGGGGAATACAGCAGTTTTACCTAACTTAACACGTTCTTGACCGACATTAACATCGCGATCCCTATAGTGCGGCCGACAGCTTCAGGGCAGCCGGGATTTCATGCGCATAGTTTTCTCCTCAGTTTCCATCCTCGCCATTTTGGCGGTACTCAGCGGTTGTACCAGTCTTGGCGCACTCAAACCTTCGAGGTCTGTCGTGGCGCCCTATTGGCACGCGACACTGCCGCACGGAGGTCGCTCCCCCGAGCTCGTCGCGTGGTGGGCAAGCTTTAAAGATCCTTCGCTGACGGAGTTACTGACGCTGGCTGAACGGGAAAATCCCACGGTTCAGGAAGCTGTCGCCAACATTGACAAGGCGCGTGCGACGCTCGACAGCGCAAGGGCTGGCCTCTTCCCGTCGCTGGGCGGGTCCGCCTCGGCAACGCGCGAGGCTAACAACGGGGACGACCTCAACAAAATCGTGGCTGGAACGAACAGGAGTGGCGGTCTCGACGCCGCCTGGGAACTCGATTTGTTCGGCAAGACCAAGAAAGAGACACAGGCCGCGGCCTTACGAGCCCAGGGCAAGGTCTGGTCGTGGCATGACGCGCGGATCTCGGTCGCTGCCGAGGTCGGTGATTACTATGTCCAATATCGCGCCTGTCGTCAGTTGGAACAGCTTTACCGTGACGAGCTTGCATCGCAGAGAGAAACGATACTCGCGACTGAAAAATCGGCGCAGTCCGGCTTTACATCAACAGCCGATCTGGCGCTCTCCCGAGCGAGCGCTGCGACATCCTCTTCCAATCTGACGGCCCAGCGCGGGGACTGCGAAATCATCGTCAAGTCATTGGTCCAACTGACGGCCACCGATGAGTTGGTGATCAGAACATTGCTGGATCACGGTAAGAGTCGCATTCCACAGCCGTCATCGTTGCGGATCCTCTCTGTACCGGCGGATGTTTTGCGACAAAGGCCCGACATCAACGAGCTGGAAGCGGAAGTCGCGGCAACGATTTCAGATGTCGGCGCTGCGAAGGCCGACCTCTATCCCAGTCTCAGCTTGAGTGGATCCATCTCAATCAGCCAGTCCACCGTAACCGGCAGATCGGTTCCGTGGTCATTTGGGCCCGCATTGTCGATACCGCTGTTTGATGGCGGGACGAAAAGGGCTGCCGTCAGAAGCGCAGTTGCGGATTACGATGTTGCTGTCGCAAGTTACAAGTCCGGCGTCTTGACGGCTGTCGCCGACGTGGAGACAGCTCTTATTCGTGTCAACACAGCTCTGAAGCGTATCGGCGATGCAAAGACCGCCGCTGACAATTATCAAAGCTACTTCCGCTCGGTCGATGAGAACTGGAAATCCGGTGGCGCCAGTATCCTCGACCGCGAGGAGGCCCGTCGTTCGGCACAGTCCGCCGCCATCACCCTCATCGAAATCAGGCGCGACGCGGTCCAGTATTGGATCGCCCTCTACAAGTCTCTCGGCGGCGGTTGGGCTGCCCCGGCTGGCGCGCCAATTGCCTCTGCCAATGGAACACACTGATGCGTAGATTTGCTTTCATCCTGGTCGCGACGACGGTCGCGTTAACGCCCTATCTTGCGCGTAGCGAGGACACCGAACAGAGTACCGCTCAAGCAGCTGCCTTGACCGTTGCCGTCGCCGCTCCGCGGACCCTGGAGTGGCCCGTGACGATACCCGCGAGTGGTCGCCTTGCCGCCTGGCACGAGGCGGTCATCGCGGCCGAGGTCAGCGGCCTAAAGATCTCCGATGTTAGAGCGGATGTGGGCACCGCGGTAAAAAAAGGCGATCTGCTCGTCCAGTTCGACGCCGAGACCTCTCAAGCGGAACTGGAACAACAGCAGGCCACCGTTGAAAAGCAGGAAGCGGCTCTCGACCAGGCAGTCGCGGACGCTGATCGCGCTCGTGGATTGACCGGCTCAGGTGCGTTGTCCAAGCAGCAGACGACGGAATATCTGATTTCCGAGCGGAAAGCGAAAGCCGACGTCTTATCTGCCAAGGCAGCACTTGCCTCTGCCCAACTGACCTTGGAGCGCACGAAGGTTTACGCGGTAGACGACGGGGTTATTTCCGAACGCTCCGCATCTCTTGGAAACGTTGTGAATGCCGGTGATCAGCTGTTCAAGCTGATCCGGCAAAACAGAGTCGAATGGAAGGCCGAGTTGCCGGTCAAACGGCTGGCCGATGTCAAGGAAGGGACCAAAGCCGTCATAAAGACGCCGGTCGGTGACGTCGGCGGCGAGGTGAGGTTGGTTTCGCCGACGACCTCGACAGACAATGGTCGCGTGACTGTTTACGTGACCTTGCAGCCGGACCAGGGAATGCCAGCACCCAAGACGGGCATTCTGGCGAGTGGCTATTTTGAGTTCGACCAGAAAGACGCTCTGACCGTGCCTGAGGCCGCGGTGACCCTCAAGGACGGATTTTCTTACGTTTTCATCCTGAAGGAGGCTGAAAAGCTCACCGTGGCGCGCAAGCGCGTCGAAACGGGCCGGCGCCAAGACGATCGTGTCGAAATCGTCTCGGGGATAGACAAGGTCGACAAGGTCGTCACATCCGGCGGCGCCTTCCTGGCTGACGGTTCGGTTGTAAGAGTGTCGGAAGACGCTCAGTCAGCGAAGAACGAGGAGGCGAAATGAATTTTTCCTCCTGGTCCATTCGCAATCCCGTTCCGCCAATTCTGCTTTTCATTTTATTGACGGCCTGCGGGCTATGGGCCTTCAACCGTCTCGATATCCAAAATTTCCCCGACATGGACCTTCCAACGATCGAGATCAGCGCGTCGCTCGATGGAGCAGCCGCATCTCAGCTTGAAACGGAGGTCGCGCGTAAGATCGAGGATGAGCTGACGGGCCTCACCAAGCTGGATTCCGTTACCACGACGATAACGGACGGTTCGGTCAGCATCTCGGTAGCATTCGAAGTCGGAAAGGACACCCAAGAAGCCCTCGATGAGGTTAAAAGTGCTGTCGACCAGGCGCAGGATGAGCTGCCGGAAGAGATGAATGCGCCGACCGTTACGAAACAGTCGCTAAACTCTTCGCCCTTGATCACCTACGTCGTGCGTTCGGATAAGCTGGATTCGGCTGAACTTTCTTGGTTCATCGATAACGACATGTCACGTGCGCTGATGGCGGTGGACGGTGTTGGCGAAGTCGGCCGCCTGGGAGGGGTCGACCGGGAAATCAGGGTGGAGCTGAACGCAAACCTGCTCGACGGCTTGGGATTGACCGTAAACGACGTCAACAGCCAGGTTGAAGCGGTACAATCCGACCTGTCGGGTGGCAAAGGTAGAATTGGCGGCGAAAGCCAGTCCGTGCGTACATTGGCTGCCGTAAAGAGCGCCGAGCAACTTGGTGCGATGGCGATCCCCTTGCCCGAAGGCAGCTGGGTTGGCTTGGATGAACTCGGAACGGTGACCGATTCACACAGCGATCTAACCTCGCTCGCTTATCTGAATGGCAAGCCGGTGATTGCCGCTCAGATCAAACGGTCGAAAGGTTATTCGGATACGGCGGTCACTGACAAAGTCCGTGACGCCATGAAGGTATTCGCCGCGGCCCATCCCGAAGTGACGATTGAAGAGGCTTACAACACCATCGTGCCGACCGAGCAGAACTATGAATCGTCGATGCATATGGTCTACGAGGGGGCGTTGATCGCTGTCTTCGTTGTCTGGTTGTTTCTTCGCGATTGGCGGGCGACGCTTCTGGCTGCGGTGGCATTGCCCCTATCGATCATTCCCACGTTTCTCGTGATGTATATGCTCGGCTATTCGCTGAACACCATCACGCTGTTGGCAATCTCGTTGGTGGTCGGCATTCTCGTAGATGACGCGATCGTCGAGATCGAAAATATCGAGCGACACCTCAACATGGGCAAAAACCCATTCGACGCGGCGATGGAAGCGGCAGACGAAATAGGTATGGCGGTCATCGCCACCACGTTTACACTGGTTGCCGTGTTCCTACCCACGGCATTCATGGGTGGAATTCCCGGCATCATCTTCAAACAGTTCGGCATCACGGCTTCCGTTGCCGTTCTGACTTCTCTCTTGGTCGCACGGTTGGTAACGCCGATGATGGCGGCTTATATGATGAAAGCCAGCGGCAAGGCGCACGAAGAAGACGGTCGCATCATGAGATGCTATCTTTGGCTCGTGAAAGGCGCACTCCGCCGCCGCTGGATACCAATACTCGCAACAGTCGGGTTTCTCGCATTCACGGCACTGCTTCTATCTCATCTGTCCACGGGCTTTTTCCCGGCATCCGACGATGGGCAGACCCAGGTTAGCCTAACAACGCCATATGGATCGACGATCGAAGCGACCGATGAGGCCGCGCGCAAGGCATCGGCGATCATTGCTGGCGTTGACCATGTCACGTCGGTCTTTCAGGCGACGGGCACGGCCTCTACGGGAGGGATGAACGGCACGTCAAAAGCGAGCACCAACAGCGCGACGCTCGTCGTCAATCTCACGCCGATCGATGACAGAGATGTCAAGCAGTCACAAATCGAAGCCGATTTGCGCAAGGCATTGGAACAGCTGCCCGGCGTTCGCCTGGAAATCGGTTCCGGCGGCAATGGCACGCAACTCACCCTGACACTGGCAGGCGACAATTCCGAGCTTCTTGAAAAGGCCGCGGCAAACCTCGAGGCTGATCTGCGTACTCTTTCGGGCATCGGTAACGTTACGTCATCGGCTGCCATGCAAACGCCTGAAGTCACGATCAAACCTGACTTGGCGGAAGCAGCATCCCTGGGTGTCACGTCCAAGGCCATCGCCGAGGCTATTCGCGTTGCAACGGCCGGTGCCTACGACACCGCTTTGTCCAAGCTCAACCTGCCGGAGCGCCAGGTCGCCATTCGGGTCATGCTCGATACGGCAAATCGACAGTCGCTCGACGCCATATCGCTCATTCCTGTCGAGGGAAAAGAGGGTAATGTCGCGCTGGGTGCCATCGCCGATATCTCTCTTGGATCCAGCCCAAGTCAGATAGATCGGCTGGACCGGTCACGAAACGTCTCTTTGACAGTCGAACTGAACGGCAGAAACCTTTCCGACGTGACGGCAGAGGCCGCGCGATTGCCCAGCTATCAGAACCTGCCACAGGGTGTGAAATTCGTTGAACAGGGCGAGCTCAAGCGTCAGAGCGAGCTGTTCACCAGCTTTGGTACGTCGATGGCGATCGGCATCTTCTGCATTTACGCCGTTCTGGTCCTTCTCTTCCATGATTTCCTTCAGCCGGTGACAATCTTGATGGCACTGCCGCTGGCACTTGGCGGCGCCCTCTTGCCACTCGTGTTGACCGGCACCAGCTTCTCCATGCCAGCGGTTATCGGCCTTCTTCTCCTGATGGGTATCGTATCGAAAAACTCCATTCTCCTTGTCGAGTACGCAATCGAGGCGCGCCGTGCCGGAATGTCTCGTTACGACGCCCTCGTGGACGCCTGCCACAAGCGAGCGCGACCCATCATCATGACAACCATTGCCATGGCCGGCGGCATGCTTCCGGCGGCACTCAGCCTTGTTTCCGGTGACCCAAGCTTCCGCCAACCCATGGGTATCGTCGTGATCGGAGGACTGATCACCTCGACATTCCTGAGCCTTCTTGTCATCCCCGTCGTCTTTACATTTCTGGATGATGTTCTGAACTGGCTGAAAACGAGGCTCCAAGAAGATAACAGGCACACCGCCGAATAGCCCTTGGAGCGTCCGATGCGATTTCTGGCGAGGATCCCTCATCTCACTGCGGTTCCACTGACGCGCATGACCCTTGCTGGGCTTGTTTGCCTTTTGATCGGTTGCACCACGGCGCGACCAATCTTTCAGGAGGTCGATGCACGTCAGGCGGAAATCGCGGGGTTTGAAAACATCCGCGCCCCATTGGATGGCGAGATCGATTCAGCGATCAGGAAACGCTTTCAGAGGACTGGATCCCGGGTCCCTCGACAATACTTGGCGATCTCAGGCGGCGGAGCCGGTGGAGCTTTCTCCGTCGGTGTTCTAAAAGCATGGTCTGAGCGCGGCGATCGGCCAACCTTCGACCTCGTGAGCGGCGTTAGTACCGGGGCCCTCATCGCACCCTTCGCTTTCCTGGGAACGAAGTATGACCTCGTCCTCGAACATCTCTATACAAGCGGCGTCGCGACGGAACTGCTCGACCGAAAATTCATCGTCAGCGGTCTGCTCGGCGAAAGCTTGTATTCTCAGAAGCCCCTGAGGGAGATGGTGGAGAGATATGTGGACAAGCTCCTTCTCACCGAAATTGCCGACGAATACCGAAAAGGCCGAAATCTTTTTGTCCTGACGACAAATCTCGACACTCAACGTGCCGTTCTTTGGGATATGGGCGCCATAGCGAATAGCCCGCGGCCAGACGCTCTCGGCCTCTTCCAAAATGTCCTGATCGCATCGGCCAGCATTCCGGGCGTTTTCCCCGCCGTGCGGATCAATGCGGTGGTTGACGGGCGGCCGATCGTTGAGTTGCACTCCGATGGTGGGCCGTCAGCTCAGATCATGACCGTTCCGGAGGCCGTATTATCGAACGTCGATCTGCCGGTTCCCGCTGGGGCTCGGGGATCCGACATGTACTTACTGGTGAATAACGCGTTGATGCCCGAGTTTGCCGTGACGGCAAATTCGACGTTGTCGGTTAGCACAAGGGCGTACTCAATCCTTGTGAAGTCGCAGACGCGTCAATCGCTTTACGCGGTCTATGAATATTGCCGCCGGGTTGGTGCCCAGTTCCATATGGCTACCATCGACGTCATGGTGCCCTATAAGATAAGCGACCCATTTAATACTGGATACATGAGAGCCGTTTTCAAGATCGGCTATGACCGGATGTTAAATGGTCGGCTATGGCGTGATCGACCGACGTTCTCCACAACACAGTAATATTACGAAGGCGACTGGCTCTTCCATTCAACTCTATCCGCGCCCGCGGGCCGCCGCCGACAGGTTGCGATGATCGAGGAATTGCGAAGAAATTGCATTATGTATTCGATAAAATATGACAAGCTGATCGATGAGACGCCATCCTGGCTTGACGACCACGAGAAAATCACCCGCGCATACATTGAAAAACGGACTGACGATGCCGCGGGTTTACTCAAGGACCACATCGAGGGGGCAAGGAAGTGTTTGCTCGGGGTGCAAACCGGATGATCCTCAGGAGCGTTGAGATTGCCCTGCTCATGGAGCACCGTTCGTCGGTCTTCCGATTTTCCTGGTGCGCGAGTTCTGCTTCTCGTGCGTCCCTACCGCAATCGATCTTATCGCTGCCCCTCGCAGCCGAATATTCCATCGACCACAAGGGCCTCTACGCTACGGGTCAGTCGGGTGGCGGCATGATGACGATGGCAATGGATATCAAATACCCCGAGCTATTTCGGCCTCCCTCCCGGTCGCCGGACAATGGGACCCGGCGCTGGTGAAGCCCCTGGCCCATAAAATTCTCTGGATCCTCGTGTCCCAGGACGATGACAAGGCTTGGCCCGACGAAAGTGCCATGATTGACGTGCTTTCCAAGGAAGGCGCCACTGCCGCGCGGTTTTGGGGCCGCACCTGGAATGCAGAGCAGTTTCACGAACCGTTGCGGAGATCGACGCAGAACGGAGCCCGATCAACTTCGTGGCCTTCCGACAGGTAACGGTAATGTATCCAGTCTCGACGACATCTTAGAGTCGTCGTCGGCGATGATCTCTCCATATTGAGGCGCGAACACGAAGGCGGGTCGCGCGATCTGATCGGCAGGGCTCGCCCATGCCACCGCACCGAGACCCTGGAACAGCGTGGCCTCCGTCTCGGTGCTTGTGGCACCGGCGCCGTGCATGAACAGCACCAGCGGATAGGAGCGCGCGGGATCGTAATCCCGAGGTACGAAAAGATTGTACGGCAGTGTTCGCCTGGTTCGTGGGTCCATGAATTCGCGTTGGCGGAACTCATCGACGACCAGGTTGCGGACCGTGGTTGTTCGCAATGCCAACGGCCTGGCGATATGACTGTTCCATCGCTCGTCCGAATGGGTTCGATCTGGGTAATGACAGCCACCTCGCGGCTCTAACCAGCTTTGACACTATGACATCACGGTCTGCGGTTCGCAGCTCTTCAAGACCAGTCTCTTGCTACAGGCTCCGCCGATAATCGCCATGGTGCAATGAGGCGCGGTTCAGCTGGTAGATCTCCTAGACAACTGCTCGCGCAGTAGAATTCGGCGGCCTACTCCCTAGCAAGTCGGCCCAGGGCGTCCAAAGGATCAAAATTCAGTATTCTTGCCAGCTCGAGGAACTCGATGACGTCGACGCGACGTTGGCCGCTCTCCAATCGGGCGACAAACGACTGGTATTCGCCAAGTTTGTCAGCAAGCTCCGTCTGCGTGAGACCTGATGCCTCTCGCTTCTCGACCAGCAGCGCTATCAGCGCTCTATGCCTTTCCGTGCCGAGCGTCTTCGCCACGTTCACCCACCTTGTCTAAGATGGGGTCTTCGATTATATCTGATTTCCAGTTATCTTAAATTCAGATAATTTGCTTAATCCTCGCATCGATCGTGGAACCCCTCATGGAACTACGCCAGCTCTCCTACTTCGTCGCGGTGGCCGAGGAACTGCACTTCGGCAGGGCAGCGGCCAAGGTCCGCATCGCCCAGCCAGCGCTCTCCAACCATGTGCAGGCGCTGGAGCGCGAACTCGGCTGTGCGCTGTTCATCCGCTCGACCCGGCGGGTGGAACTGACGCGGGCAGGGGAGATCTTCCACGAGCGCTGCGTCGGGATCCTCAGTGAGGTCGATCTGAGTGCCGAGATCACCAGGGCGGTGGCCGGCAAGACGATAAGGCAGATCAGGATCGGCACCGTCTATCCGGCGACCACCGGCGTGCTGCCGGCGTTCCTTGCAAAGATCGCTCGCAAGTACCCGGATATCCGCATTCATATCTCAAGCGGCAATACCGGCGACATCATCCGCGGCCTGGAAAACGGCCAGATCAATCTCGGCTTCATCAGGCCGGTGGAAAACATCGGCTCGTTGCGCTTCTCCTCGATCGCCCATGAGCGATATCTGTTGGCGGTGGCCAGGACCAACCCACTGGCGGAGCGGACGGAGATTTCCATCGACGACCTGCGCGGGGAGAAGATCATCGCCTTCAATCGCAAGAACCTCTCCTACACAGAGCGGTACTTCAACGAGAAGTTCGAGGAATACGATCTGACCCGCAACATCGCTTACAGCTGCGACGACACCTATTCGCTGGTGTCGCTGGTCTCGGCCGGCCTTGGCATCGGCTTTGCGCCGGAATGGACCGAGGGCCTGCCGAACCGGGCCTTCGAGCTGAAGGCGGTCAGGGGCATCGATTTTCGGATCGGCCTCGGTGTCGCCTGGAATAAAGAGGATCCAACCGCCTCGCGCGACGACATCGTCGATATCGCCCGCTCATTGGCGCGGCCGGGCAGGTGAGGCGAGGGAGCCCACGGGTACCATGCAAACGGAACGGCTTACCGGGGGCAGTCGGTCCCGGGTTCCGCTCGTTCCCGAGCGGCGCTCCGCTAACCCTCCTGCGGCTGCCCTTTTAACCGGTCAAGCCGTGCGCGAACGGGCGCCGGCGCGGACGCGCCTTTGCCTGGTATGCTCATTGTTTGGAGGGGCGACTTTGCCACGCCGGGCACGGCGCCTAGGAGGTCAACCCAGCTGTCATCCAATAACATTTTAAAGCTCAGCCGCACTAAGCTCCGCTCCAGCAAGCGTTCCTGCTCATGTCATTGTTGCGGCTTTTTCGTAGCGCTACAATTATTTCGCGACGGGTGGGGGCAACACAATGCGCCTCGGATGCCCTGTGCCGGGCAGACGAGCTGGACTGACCTTAGCTACGGAAAAATTCCCCACCACGATAGGCGGGGCTTCGATCTTGCTGGTTGGCCGACGGTTCTTAGAACTTTACGCCAATGCCAAACTTGAGTTCGTGCTGATCGAGGTCGACGTCAACGCCGAGAACGTCCTTCTCGCCAAAGTCGTTGTACCGATATTCACCACGAGCGAAGATGTTGTTGGTGATCGCGAAGTCGAGGCCGGCTCCTACGGTGTAGCCGTTGAAGGTCTCCGTTTCCTTGTCAAGGCCAGGCAGATCTACGTAACCGCGCGTCGCGGTCCAACCGGCTGCGCCATAGATCAGCGCCTTGTCGAAAGCATAGCCGACACGACCACGAACAGCGCCGGTCCAATCGGTCCCAACGTCAGCTCCCAGCGCTTCCTCTTCATTCCAGTTGTGTTCGAGGTTGCCCTCGATGCCAACAACAATGTTATCGAACTGGAAGTTGTAACCCACAAAACCGCCGAAGATGCCGCCGTTAAAATCCTCGGAAGCGCTGGCACCACCGGCGCTGAAGTCACCGTTAAGCCATCCCGCGCCGCCATCGATACCCAAGTACGGACCGGACCAGGTAAATGCAGGAGCGGCCGCAACGGGAGCGTCCGAAATGACCGGGACCGCATCGGCCGCAAGCGCGGTGGTCGAGACAAGAGCGAGTAGCGTTGCGGCGGCTATCAACTTCATTTTCTGTACTCCGTGTCATACTAATACAACCAGAGGATATAACTCAATCCAACAAAAAGCTGTAGCAGCGGGGGCACACTCGCGAAAATGTACGGTACAGTACACGGTGCGCGCGGCGATCTTGAAAGGCCATCGGCCACGGCTGGCGCGCGTCGCGCCCCTCCCCAGTGCTCAGGCGCGCTGTCCGCTCCGCGCTGACAATGCAGCCGCTCCACGCAAAGTCGGATTGCTCACCGGCGCGCGGTCCCTGAGCGTCTCTCGCCACAAGTTCCCTGCCGGACAAAGACGCTCCCGTTGCGGTGCCCATGAACGCCGCGGGGTAGGTTGGGACGCTCACTGGCCACCAAGCGAGGGTAGTCCGCTCATTCGCATCTCCGACTGTGCTCCGCCTCGCAAATTGGTAGAACGAGCGCCTGCGGAAATTGATAAGCTTCCACCGCCGGACCCGGGCGGTAGCAGGTGAACAATCTAGCTTGGTCGACCTAGACTTCCGTTCCTGCGAGCTTCATCTCATGGACTCTATGGCAAGTGACGCCGCGCGGGCGAACTTAGCGCTTGAACGGATAGCCTTCGCCACAACCTCCGTCGCCGCGTAAAGGATTACAGTCATGCTCGCAAAGAGTTCCAATTCGGTTCGCCTGCGCCTCGCCTGGGGTGAAGTCAGAGCAATCGAGCTCGTTAGGTTGAGCCGTAGGCTCGAAATTGAAATCGAACAGCAGTCCCCATTGCGGTCCTGATCGTCTCCGGGATCAAGCAACCGGCTAGCGCCACGATACCTGGCGTCCCAGTGTCGTCGGTTTTTGCGAAATATCGTCCGCAAGGATGCCATTACGACTGCAGCGTCCATCCGACGGCCATTGATTCAGATTTTATTAAACATGTAAGCGGATCCTAAAACGAGGGTGCAACACACCCGTGTCGAGCCGCGTTAGGCGATCACATATAGTAGGGATCGAACTTATGGCCGTTATTCTCGTCGTCGAAGACGAGCCGTCAATCCGCTTTCTCTTGTCGGATGAACTCGTGGATGCTGGACATACCGTCATCGAAGCCGCCAGCGCTTTGGAAGCCATCGCGGTGCTGGGCAGATGCGATCATTTGGACGTAATGATTACCGATGTCGACATGCCGGGCGGATTGAGTGGAATTGACCTGATGAAGCTAGTGAGATCCACTCGACCCGAGACGAGCGTATGGGTCGCGTCGGGCCGCGATGTCCGCTCGCAGATCGACCCCGGCGTTTTCTTCTTGCCCAAGCCATACGACTACCGCGAACTGGTCTATATTGTTTCCGAACGCGCTCACGTAAGGCAAGTGCTCGCGACCGACCAGCAGCGATCCGGTTGAAAGACTTCGAGAGAGCTCTTCCCGCCGCGCTAGGTACCGCCTACATCTTTCGAAACTGTGCCAGAGCCATCGCCAGGCCGGCTTCGTCGTAGGGTTTACCGAGAAGTACAGCGTCAGAGATCAGCTGGTGGCCATCGATCTGCGGAATGCCGATCATCCCCGATGAGAACACAATCCCCAGCTCTGGTTGTCGGCGCCGACACGCTACAGCGAGATCGGCGCCGGACATACCGGGCAGTCCATGGTCCGTGATCAGCACATCGAGGTCTTCCTGCCGCCGGATCGATCCTCAGCGCGTTTGTCGGCGGACAGCTCCACGGCCTCGTCCCGATGTCGTCATGCTACAAGTCTTGCGGCGATCCTGGTGATTTCCGCGATCAAGGTATGGCGGCACGCGTGAGCTGCCTATTGACCACGAGGGTCGTCTTCCGCAACTGCATGAGCTTCAGCCTGCGACGACCAAACCTCGCATCCTGTTCTTCCGACCGTTGCCTAGCAGCGTATCCCTCTATCGTAACGGTGGGCCAGGGAAGCGGCGGCTTGATTAATGCCACTTCACTTACCCGTGATTGCGCTGTTCGTCGCTCAACTGGTTGTACTTTTTCCAAACTTCTTCGACTTCACGCGAACACCAGGCTTGCCGATCGGCATCATTTTTTCCTTCTCGTCGGGAGCCGGCGCCATGCCCTGCTGTTGACTAGACTCCTTGATGGGGGGTTCGAGGCCTGGATGTTGGTCTGGAGTATCTGTTACCTTGGTCTTGTCTGCCATGTCGCTGCTCCTCGCAGGCTCGAAACGGGGTGCGCGGCGGGCTCCTGGCGAGCGGCTGCCGCATTTAAATCGGCGGCTTTCGGCGGGGGCAGTTCGGCCTGTAGTTGATCGATGCGCTTGAACATGATTGGGCTCCTCGTTGATGGTTGCATCCTGCAAACCTCGACCGTGACGTGTTGTTCCCAAAAATCGGAACGAGGCGTACGGTCTCAAGACTGGCTAATGAAACGGCCTTCCTAGATCGACCTTGGTTGCCCCTGCCGTCCTCGGCACCAAAAGGGGTGAGCAAATCTTTCTCAGTAAAGATAGTGCCAGCCGTCGCTATTAGCGATGTCTGGCGTCCGGATGCCCTGCCAGACCTCGTTCGCGATGGCGCCAACTGACAACTTCGAGGCCGAATAGAATTTTATCAGACTATTGTCGCCAAAATCGACGATGGCCGCCACCACAGATGGCCTGGCAACGCGGTGACGCCCCCGAGGCTCGCTTCGATGTGATAACCGTCCATTTCCGCCAAGCCGTCGCCCCTGCGACCTATGAACTGAAAGCAAACCTTTCTGCGCGTCAGGTATTCGACCGAGAAATGAAACGTGTCACCGTCGGCTGGGTTCGTAAGCAAATGCCAGTTCGGCAAGGATTTCGTGGAAGACAATCGGGCGTTTGCCATTTCGTGCAAACCAGCCGAGCCATCGATTGTTCCCGCACGATGCGGCTTTCCGGCTCGACATGAGGGCCAACCAACACGTGCGACGACAAGCGGAGCTCAGCCGGACCAAGGACTTGGTACCTCGGATCCGCCGCTCGACGTGCATGCATCCGCTGTCTGGATGCGTGGTCTCGAAATCTGTTCAAGCCCTGATGTCGAAGCAATTTATCGTGCTGTGTGGGAACACCTCCCGTGACGACCATTTTGTACCATTACAGACAAAGCTCTCGCGACCCTCGCCCGAATCTCCAATCGCTCCATTTCAGGCTAAACGAAGGGTTGGCAGATGATCGACAATCGAAACGAATGGATCGCTGCGCGTGCTTATGCGCTATGGGAGCAGGCTGGTCGCCCGTTAGGCCAGGACGAACTGCATTGGGAGCAGGCGGTTCTGGAACGCAACTTGCTTGAACGGACACATGCCTCGAGCGACGGCGCAGAGCTTTACGCTCGCGTGCCAAGGCGCGCGGATCCGGATCCGGTCGAGGGGAGAAGCGTCCTGATCGTGGAGGACGAGCCACAGCTTCGCTACAACATCGTCGATTTCCTCGACAAGGCCGGATACCGCACCCTCGAGGCGGCCAACGCAGACGAGGCGTTGATCCACTTACGGCACAACGACGTCGATGCGCTGTATACCGATATTAATATGCCGGGAAGCATGGACGGCCTGGGGCTTGTCGCCACCGTCCGCAGTCGGTGGCCGCACATGCGGATCATCGTAACGTCAGGCTTCGTGAATCTCTCGCATCGTGACCTAGAGGCTGGAGTAACGTTTGTATCGAAGCCCACCAGCGGACTTGAATTGCTCAATCTCATGGCCAATTCCGCCTAGGCGTGACCGACAATTGTGCTTGGCCGGTCGAAGCCTGGTCGTCTGCTTGAGACCGGGCCTAGTAACGTCGCAATTTGAACAGGGCATTCACAGCAAACAAAAAGTGAAATTTTCGCCCTTGTTCGAAACTAGCCTGAGTCTGCTGGTCAACCATTCACTACGAGACCAGGCGCAATGCGGAACAAAAGTGTACGACCCATGTATCTGGGACGCAGTTGCCGTGCCTCTTAGCCATCAAGAGCGACCCCGATGAACTTGCTACTTACCGTCTGGCTGAGGCCGATCGCCAGCACCTGCTCGCGCGAGCTGAACGGGTACTGCTGCCAAAAGGGATGGTACTTTTGCAGCCAGACCGTCGGCGGAGTACGTTTATTTTGCATCGACGGGCATAGGCAGGGGCGGCGATGACCTTTATTCCAGCAGAGATGCCGAAGACATACTTCTCGTGGTTGGTAGCCCCCGTCGCTCAACACGCTAGTTCCTTCAAGCGGCCGACTGGCCGGCCATTCTTCAGATGCCATAGCGCCGATCGAGTTCATCGAGGGCGGACCGCACGTCATCGATCGAAACTGGCTCTGGTGTACCGGGCGGCCGACGGAGGGCGGGCTTCGACTCGACCGCGTAAAAATCCGACGCCCAGGCGGCCAGGATCGTGCGCTTATCATCGACCGATAGGGACGGCTCTCTCACCACGTCGACCGGGCGCTTGAGCTGCATGCGCGGAACCAGAACCGCGGGGCCCATCGCCATCGCGTTGCCGATGGCCTGCCGCAGCATGTCGTGCATCATCGGACTACCTCAACGAACGTGTGGATCGCTGTCGCCTGGCAGACGAGACGCGGCGATCATGTTGTTTTCCGGCGCGAGAAGATCGTGTTTCTTCGCGAAGGCGGCAAACAGGCCCCGCGCGGTCTCTGCTTCGATCTCACCGCGCAACGCGGCTCTGCATGCCTTTAGTGCGACCGCGTGCGCCGCGTCTCTCGGTGAACCCGGCCATTCGACGAGATGCCGGTAGGCGTCCATCACACTGCGAACCTCGGCCGGAAAGCCTAAGCCGACAAAAATTGAGACAGGCTGTTTGAACATATCGGGTTTCATCGCTCTCTCCTCCTAACCCGTGTTGACGGGCGCCGTGGTCACGGCGCCCTTGGTCTGCGAACGACGCGGTCAAGCGGCCTTTTGTGCTTCGATCTGCGCGGGAGCAGCGGAATTCGGTGCGGGAGCGTTCAGTATGGAGATTTTCCGCGGCTTCAGTGCCTCTGGAATCTCGCGAACGAGTTCGATCGAAAGAAGACCATTGCTGAGCTCCGCCCTATTCACCCTCACGTGGTCGGCAAGTTCGAACCGATGTTCGAACGGCCGGCCGGCTATGCCGCGATGCAGGTAGCCTTCATGTGCGGCCTCCTGCTTCTTGCCCGTCACGGACAGCAGATTGGATTGGAAGGTGATGTCGAGATCGTTTTGGGTGAAGCCCGCCACCGCGATCGAAATCCGATAGCTGTCATCCCCGCTCTTGATGATGTCATAGGGCGGCCAGTCGTTGATCGAGCGGGCGCGCTGGGCGTTTTCGAGAAGATGAAAGACCCGGTCGAACCCGACGCTCGAACGGTAGAGCGGTGCATAGTCGTAAGATGTTGCCATAGCCATATCCTCCTTGAAGCAACATGGTACCGAAGCGCCGAAAGACGGCGCCTCCAGCAAGGCCAGCCCTTCCTTAGCGGCTGGCGGCATCGATTTGGTTTTTTAGAATTTCGGATTCAAGAGCCGCAACAGAAAATTTTTCGCGGGCCTCGTCACCCGGCCTCCGCCTTCCATTGACCTCGGACTTGCTTATGCCGAGAGAAGCCTGCAAATTTTGGACGGAGTACGGATCATCGCCCCGCGCCTCCAGTCGCAAGCGTTCAGGCCTCTGCTCTTGTTCCTGCTCCTGGAGGCTGATCAGTTTGGGTAGTATTACAATGTCCTGGCTTTCATCGCGCGTTCCACTTGCTGTCCTCCGTCCTAGGACCAAGGACAGCAAAGCATGCCATGCCCCTTGTCAAAGACCCGCCGCAAACACCGGGTGTTCTCCGTTCCGCAGTGGTCTAGCCGCGGAAGGCCAAAACTTCGTTATTTTCACCAAGACCAGACCGCCTGGATCTTCCACAAAAGAGATTGATAGCAAATTTCTCGCACTAGGAGTGGCTTTACATCGTCGATGTCATAGGGCACCGCCGGAATCGGGATCGAGGGTCTTGCCGTGGATTTAGAGAGCAGTGTGCGAACAGTAGATCTTATCTCGCTGGTATCATCCTGGGAAGACGGCGCCGGGAAAGAGCTTAAAAACAGCCGCGGAGGCCCGTACTTGCTACGGGGTTTCTGGTCGGGCTTGAGGTCACGTGGCTACCTCACCTGTTGCGTATGGTACGCGAGGAAGCATTACGCTGTCTACTCGGTCGTCCCCGGAACTGGCTCTAGCGTTGATGCGCGGAAAACTGGATGTTACCCATGGCGGCTTCAATGAAAAGGCCGCGAACTTGGCGTCTCCTCTAAAGGTTTTAGACCGAAACAAAGAGAGAACATTGCATTTTTCGCCCCGATATCAATAATCCGAGTTATCGGGTCCTAGATGCGGTGAAACTACTGGCGAGCCGAGGCGTTCTGATCCTGTGACAACAACAAGTAGGAGAAAGTAATGGCGGACGACAGCACCACCACGATCCGGGCGATTTTCGAGACACGCGAGGCAGCCGACCGTGCAGTTGAACACCTTGTTCAACAGCACGGCATCTCAAGGCCCGACATCTTCATTCAATCCACCACCGATCGAAATACCGTTGGCTCAGTGCCATCGGGCGGTGATGCTTCCCACGCAGACGGCGCCCGCGATGACGCAGCCCTCGAAGGCGACATCGAGGTTTCGGCGGATATTGCAGCCAGTCAGATCGCCGCCGTCCAACGCAGTCTCGGTGACGCCGGTGCGGTCCATGTATCGCGTCGATAGGTCAGTGATCGGAGCCGGAGTTCATGAGCGACAATCTTTCGAAATACCGCGCCAAGCGCGATTTCAAGAAGACCGGCGAGCCGAGCGGCGAGGCCCAGGTGAAGCCGTCGAACCGCCGGCGGTTTGTGATCCAGAAGCACGACGCTACCCGGTTGCATTATGACCTTCGGCTCGAACTCGACGGCGTCTTTAAATCCTGGGCTGTGACCAAGGGCCCGTCGCTCGACCCGCACGACAAGCGGCTGGCCGTCGAAGTCGAAGACCATCCCTTGGACTACGGGGATTTCGAAGGCACGATCCCGAAAGGCCAGTATGGCGGCGGCACCGTGATGTTGTGGGACCGCGGCTACTGGGAGCTCGAGGGCAACAGGACGCCGGAAGAAGCGCTCGCTAGGGGCGATTTCAAGTTCAAGCTGGAGGGTAAGCGCCTCCATGGCGGTTTCGTTCTGGTGCGCATGCGCAACGACCGCGATGGCGGCAAACGGACCAACTGGCTGCTGATCAAGCATCATGACGATTTCTCGGTCGAGGAGAACGGCGCGGCCATCTTGGAGGAAAACGATACGTCCGTGGCGTCCGCGAGAACGATGGAGGCGATCGCAGCGGGAAAAGGCAGGAAGCCAACGCCATTCATGATGCAGAATGGCGACGTCGAGGCGGATGCGGTGTGGAACAGCAATCACGTTTTCGCGGCCGAGGAGCGCAAAGCGGGCGTGAAGACTGCAAAAAAGCCGTCGGCCGGCAAGCGTGCGAACTCCACCATGCCGGTTTTCGTCCCACCGCAGCTGTGCGAAACCCTGGCGCGCCCGCCATCTGCCGATGGCTGGATTCATGAGATCAAATTCGACGGCTATCGCATCCAGATGCGAGTTGAGGATGGCGAGGCAACCCTCAAAACCCGCAAGGGTCTGGACTGGACGGCCAAATATCCGGCCATCGCCGCCTCAGCGTCCGCTCTTCCCGACGCCATCATTGATGGAGAGATCTGCGCGCTCGACGAAACCGGCGCCCCGGATTTTGCTGCGCTCCAGGCGGCGCTCTCGGAAGGAAAGACCGATAATTTGGTCTACTTTGCATTCGACCTCCTCTTCGTGGGAGGCGAAGATTTGCGCGAGCTGCCGCTCACAGAACGCAAGGAACGCTTGGCGACGTTCTTGTCGGATGCCGGCGAAGATCCGCGTCTACACTTCGTCGAGCATTTCGAAACCGGTGGCGACGCGGTTCTCAGATCCGCCTGTCGTTTGTCGCTGGAGGGGATCGTCTCGAAACAGGCTGACGCACCTTATCAATCGGGCCGCACCGAGACATGGGCCAAGTCGAAATGCCGGGCAGGGCATGAAGTCGTTATCGGCGCCTATGCGAAAACCAATGGCAAGTTCCGATCACTGCTCGTCGGCGTCCATCGCGGCAACCATTTTGTCTATGTCGGCCGGGTCGGCACGGGTTATGGAGCGAAGGTCGTCGACACGCTCTTGCCCAAGCTGCAGGCGATGGAGACATCGGAGTCGCCGTTCACCGGTATCGGTGCGCCGAAGAAGAGCCCTGATATCGTTTGGCTAAAACCAGAACTCGTCGCCGAGATCGAGTTTGCCGGCTGGACGGCCGATGGCCAGGTGCGCCAAGCGGCGTTCAAGGGCTTGCGGGAAGATAAGCCTGCGGCAGAAGTCGAGGCCGAGAAGCCGGCCTCACCAGCCAAAACCGAGGTGCCCGATCCCGAGACTTCGAAACCGGCGCCTGCGCGTTTCCGCAAGGGCGCGAAGGTGGAGGTGATGGGCGTGATGATCTCCAGCCCCGACAAGCCGCTATGGCCGGATGCCGGTGACGGAGAGCCGGTGACTAAGGTCGATCTGGCGCACTACCACGAAGCCGTCGGTTCCTGGTTGATCGACCATATCAAGGGGCGGCCATGCTCAATCATTCGCACACCGGACGGCATTGGCGGAGAGCAGTTCTTCCAGCGCCATGCGATGCCGGGGACATCGAACCTGCTGGAACTGGTCACGGTGTTTGGCGACAAGAAGCCCTACCTACAGATCGATCGCGTCGAGGGTCTTGCGGCAATCGCCCAGATCGGCGGCGTCGAGCTGCATCCGTGGAACTGTGAGCCTAATCAGCCGGAAGTGCCCGGCCGTCTGGTGTTTGACCTCGATCCTGGACCTGATGTCGATTTCTCCACCGTCGTCGCAGCGGCTCGTGAAATCCGCGACCGGCTGGAGGAGCTCGGGCTCGTCAGCTTCTGCAAGACGACGGGCGGCAAAGGACTGCACGTGGTGACGCCGCTTGCTGTGCCGAAGAGCAAGAAACTCAGCTGGGACATCGCGAAGGGTTTCGCCCATAATGTTTGCGAACAGATGGCGCGCGACAATCCGGATCTTTACCTGATCAAAATGGCCAAGAATCAGCGTGAGGGGCGCATCTTTCTCGACTACCTGCGCAACGATCGCATGGCGACGGCTGTCGCACCTTTGTCTCCACGAGCGCGGCCCGGCGCCGCCGTGTCGATGCCGTTGACGTGGACGCAGGTAAAGTCTGATCTCGACCCCAAGCGGTTCACGGTTCGCACAGTTCCTGCGCTGCTTGCGAAAAGCGCCGCGTGGCAGGATTATTGCGATGGTCAGCGACCGCTTGAGCAGGCGATCAAGCGCCTCGGAAAATTAAAGCAGGCAGCGTGAGCGTTCGGGGGCCGCATGGCGATGGGACGGGAATTCGAATTCGTGGTGAGGCGCCATGGAAAAGGAACTGAACGATACCGCTCCTGCTGAACCACGTGTTGGCGCGACCACTGACCTGCCCCACGATCGCATCGCCGTGCAGCGCTTTCGTCGCTAGTCTTTCCCGCGCGCTCGTTGGAGCGATAACTTGAAGGCCTGGTTCGTGCCCGGTCGCACCGCAGAAAGGCGCATCGGAGTTGGATTGGCCGAGATGGAAGCGGAGGCCGACACGTTTGCCGACGAGAAGGAAAGGGACGCATTCGCCTTTGATCCTATCGGAAGCCGCTATCTCGAAGCCGCGCCATCGGCCTTTCAAATCCGGACGCCATACTCGCGCGCCGTCGTGAACGAAATTCGTGAAATCCCGTTTGCGCGCTGGGACGCGGATCGCCGGTTATGGACTGTGCCCTACCGATCTTACGACAAACTCCGCCGACGGTGGCAGGCAATCGAGGCGACAGCCGAACGCAATGAACCCGAGGTTAGGAAAGCGCGCCGCGAGGCAATGAAGGGCACGGAGGAAGAGGAGGCATCGAAGGCGAGACTGAGCGAGCGTCGGCGAAAACGCTATCCGGTGCCTGCACACGATGTTCCGCCGCTCCGAGCGTGCGATCGGCACGCATGTTGGTGTCGTTATCTTCACCAGCACCGATGGCGAACTGGCAGATCCGCCACTGTGGGTACGTTCTATTTTCCTGCAGGACCAAGCCAGGAGTATGTTTGGGCGTCGTGGCGGACCGCTCGAAGAACTGGTGGCGACCTGGCCAGCGAGAACGCCACCCGGCGAGGAAGAACGCGCAAGAGGATGGTGGCTGCCAAACTTGGAGGAGTTGCGGTCCGCTCGGCAAAAGGCCAGATCAAAACGGCGCACCAAACAACGCAGGGGAGAGCGGGACGATACGGCGTGAACAGTTTGCACATCGTCGGGAGAGGAGCGTTCGGATTGATTGAGCAGATGCAGAAGGTACTCCACGAGTTTCCAAACTTGCCGCCGGTGGATCCGCGCGAGATGATCGTACTACGGACCGGTCCGCCTGCCCGCGATCGGCCCCGCTGGCGCCGCGATCCCGCCCAGCCCAATCTCCCCTTGGGTCCGGCCTGATCGGATCGAGCCATGCCTTGCCTTGCTGAAACCAAGCCGCCGAAGGGCGACGACTGGGTTTATGAGATCAAATTGGATGGCTCGCCTGTCGGTTCATATCGAGCCGACGGGCATTCGCATCCTGACGCGCGGCGGCCATGACTGGACGCGTCGTTTCCCGGCGAAACAGGCGGCCATGTGGCTTCCGGCTGGCACTGCAATCCTCGATGGCGAGGGGCTGTTCTCGACGAGGAGGGCCGGTCGTGTTTCAGCCTGCTGCAACAGTCGCTCAGCGGCGGGGGCGCAAGAAGAGCTCGAGCGACGCCATCGTCATGCCCTTCGAACTATTTCGATGCCCATGATCTCAGGAGGTCGGAGCTGGACGCGCCGGCATTAGTCGAGGTTCTCGTGCCGGCCAGCGAGCAGGCGATATCAGCCTTTCCGAGGAGATCGAGGCCGACGGCGATTAGCTGCTGGCAAGCGCCTGTGCGCATGGGCTGGAGGCATCATCGCCAAGCGTAGGAGTGAGCCCTATCGATCCGGCGGCTCGGCGATTGGGTGAAGATCAAATGCGTCCAGGATGAGAGCTTTGTGATCGTCGGCTACGGGCGATCAACCGCCGCGCGCGTGCCGAGATTGGCCGGCTTCTGCTGGCCGCGCGCAAGGCTGTCTAAATATAGCTGCTGCCTAGCAAACCTTTTGTCAATTTTGACGTTGTCGGACGAGAATAAGGTCGACGGAGCAACCTATGACAACATTCTTTTTTTCGATAAAAGATGGCGACGGCGAATTCCACGTCGACAATGGGCTCGAGTTCATCGATTTGGCCGCGGCGCTTGGTTATGCCCACCATGTACTTTCGGAAATGGCGGTGGACGGTATTCCAAACTCGCCCGAGGAAGAAAAGTCAGTCGCGATCGAGGGCCCGGACCGGCAGCCCATGGCGGTGATGTCCATTCGGGTTACACTGGACTTCATCCAGCCATCGGCGCCCGAGGAATGTCGTCTGGCCGCAGCCGACATTGATCGCGGAGAGCGAACACCCAGCTTTGACGGATGACGGAAAGCTGCCGGTGTCCTCCTATAAGGAGCCGCGGGCGGCTGATGAGGTGGCGGTTTATAAAAATAGATTAGGTTTAGGACTAGCGGACGTTGCCAGAATGACGCGATGTAATGCCGAGCATTATCGACATTCTCAACCTTGAGCGCCCAACGGGCCACTGAACCACCACAGGGTTCAGCAGACTTGGGAAGAGGCACTCATCCAGGCATTTCCATAGGCCACGCCAAGACGGATGGAGCACGGCCAGTGCCGTTACGACAGGCGCGGCGACGATATCATCAACTGCCGCTACCTGGCGGACGACACGCCACGTAGACCACTAGTGCTATGGAAAGCGCCATCGCCGTCGCTCCAAAGACAAGGCGATAAATCGCCGCCGCATCCAGAGGAAGTCCCGCGATGATGCCAAAAACGGACGACGACGCCGAAACTCCGAGAAAAACAAGTGTGTTGAGCGCTCCGAGCCCGATGCCTCTCATTTGATACGGCAGCAATGCCTGCGCCTCGGTCATCGCCACGGGATGAACATTGCCCATCGCGTAAAGCAAGGCCAATCCCGCGGATGCGGCGTAAATGCTGATATCTGGCGAGACCGCGAGAAGAAGGCCACTCAAAAGGCCCACGACGTAGGTTGCGGTCACGATCGTAGGCCCGCGCCATCGCAGAAGCGCGAATGGCAGCGTAAATGAAGTCGCTATGCCGACGACACTGACGGCCGTCAGAACAGCGCCGGTATCGGTGCCGTGGCCGAAGATGTCGGTGAGGTATGGTCCCGCCCAAGCGTTACGAAACGTGCCGCCCAGCGAAAGTGTGAAACAGATCGGTATCAGATAGGCGAGACGAGGCAACCTCCACGGTGCGCCCCCGGTCGTGTGTTGGCTGCTTCTAGCGGGCGGGGCGTGGCGCAACGAAGTCGCGACAGCAAGGGCGCATGCCAACATCATCGCGGACGCGGTCGAGCACGCGACGCGCCAGCCCCATTCGGCCGTAAAGAAGGATAGCGGGGATGCTGAAACCAGCGCGCCGATGGAGCCTACCGAACTCACGGTGGCCGCAATTCGCCCAGCCCGGTCCGGCGAGTGGAGGCGACCGAGATAATAAAGGGCGCCCATGAAGATCGGCGCGCAACCTATGCCGATCGCGACCTGACCGATGAACGCCGACCAGAAGCTAGATGATGAAGCGAGGAGCGCCGACCCCGCGGCGCCAACGACCATCATCAATGCCATGGGCCAGCGCACCCCCCAGCGGTCGAACGCGATACCCACGGGGATCTGTAGCAATGCGAATGACCCGAAAAACGCGGACGCGAGCCATCCGAATTCCGCGGGCGACAGCGCGAGGTCGTCCGCAACCAGCGGCCCCACCACGCCAAAATAGCTTCGGAAGTACATGCTCGCGAAGAAGGCGGCGCTTAGGGCTGATAGGGACATCCACATCCTTCTGCTGGTTCAACCGGAATAACGCTGCCGGTTGCGGCGGCCAACGCCGCTGCGCTTTACTTGCGACAAGCGAAGCAGGCCAATCTTCAGCGCTCCGCTAGGAGCCCTGGCGCCATCTGATTGCTGCTTCCGTCCGATTGCTGGCGCCAAGCTTGGACAGTATTTCGGTCATGTGATGCTTGATCGTTTTCTCCTGCAGGTTCAGCCGGCGCCCGATATGCTTGTTGGAAAGTCCTTCGGCGACCAATTCTATCACCTCGGTTTCGCGGGCAGTCAGTGAAGCCGGTCTGTCGAAGAGACTTTTTTCGACCTTGGACCGCATGGTCGGCGAGATGTATCTGGAGCCTCCAGCGACTGTCCGAATGGCCTCTGCAAGTCCGCGTGATCCGATACCCTTGACGACGTATCCCGCTGCCCCTTGTCGTAGCGCTGCAACAAGCGGGTCGACTTCCTCCGAGGCGGTCAACATCAGGACTTTTGTCTGTGGGCTTCGCACCACGATCTCGGAAATCGCTTCGATCCCTCCTCCGGGCATGGACACATCGAGCAGAACGACGTCAGGCCTTTGGGCCGCCACCAGCATGGTCGCGTCATCGGCACTTGCCCCTTCACCGACAACAACGAAATCCTCGATTTCGGACAGACTGCGGCTCACCCCTTCTCGAAAAAGAGGGTGGTCGTCCACAATCGCTATTGTGATGGCTGTCAAGCTGCACTCTCCATTTCCTCGGTGAAGAAAAACATCCGCCACCTGTCGATTGGCTATCCAACAGACATGGCAAGCAATCAGAAAACGTCCAGAGAGACACTGGAGTGGCGAACGAAGGCTTTTAGTTAGGCCTGTCTGATTTCGCCTCCGGCTACGAAGACCGGGTTTGTGATTTTGCCACCTGGCCGAGCCGGTCCGCCACGGGCTCAAGGGCTGAACTCAGTTCGGCATCCACCTCCGTCAGCCGCATCAGGTGACGTCGAGATTGCGCGGTCTCGTCCGGGCGTTCGACAGACGAAGGGACGATTTGCTGGTCGAATTTCGACCGGTTCACTCGCGGTGGATCACGACCGGTTGCTGTTGTCCTCACGAGACGATGACAGTGTTGTCTCAGGCGCAGGCACTTCTCGAATGTAAGCCGAACCACGAAAGATGGTTCGCTTTTTAAGATCGACCAGATCGTCACAAGTGACAGATACGTGTTCCTGGCTTGGCGGAACTCCCAAAATGCGTATTTCTGGGTGGCGTTGATCGCGCTTCGGGTTGCGTATTGGGGGAGTTGAGGGTTTGCCGCCAGCGAACGCCTGATAACTTCCAGTGCGCCTCGGCCCATTGGCAGGTGATTGGACGACATGTTGCCGGGATACTGCCGGTATCCAACCAGCCGTTCGGGGATGACTTCGATTTGATAGCGCGCGGCCAGCTTGAGTTCGAAGTCGAGATCTTCGCAGCCGCCAATTCCTGCAGCTGCATATGAGCTGTCAAATCCGCCGATCTCGAGCGCGACATCCCGACGGACAAGAAGCGCGCTTCCGTTGCCGACATATTTGAAAGTCAGATGCCGGGCGAAGATATATCCTCTGGCGACATCGGGCCGGCAGGAGCGAAGGATCTCGTCGTCACTATTGATGATGTAATGCAGCACATAAACCGCAGCCCACTGTGGGGTTAAGCGATTGAGCGCATTCACCTGCTTTTCGATTTTCGTGTGATGCCAGAGATCGTCCGCGTCAAGAAATGCCACAAACCGACCTGCTGCTTCCCGGATGCCGGTGTTCCTTGCTGCGGCAACGCCGCGGTTTGGCGTGGACAGCAGGCGGATCCGCGAATCTGCCAGCGCCACTTGCTCGACCACCCTTGCCGTATCATCGGTAGAGCCGTCATTGACGACGATGATCTCCAGGTTCCGGTAGGTCTGGCGCCCGGCGGATCGAAGCGTGCGTTCGATATAACGGGAAGCATTGAAGGTCGGGATGACCACCGAAACCAGCGGCCCGTTGAATTGACGAACGTCCCTCCGATCCGTGTCTGAAGAAAAAAGCATTTCAGATCCTCATCGGCCGAACAATGATGCTATTCGTTTCAGACGGAGTTCGTTTGGATTTTCGCCTTGTTCCGACATATCCTCGGAGCGTCACGCAAATCTCACCCGCCATGGTATGGAAGCCCGCAGTTGCGTTGCACTCTAATTTCGTTGCTGGTGTCTCATAATGGACTTTAGTCCGATGTAGCCCATCAGCCATAATCATTGCGTGTACATCCTCCGATTTAGATATGATTGGAAGGCGACGCAATTCGAATGAGCTGGGAGTACGGAAATCGGGCACATCACCCTGGCGATGCATGAATCGTCCGTCGAACGCGCGTCGCTCCGGCGCGAATCCCGCGCGCCGTCAGACGTTGGCGGAGAGACGCATTTGGACGTTCCAATTGGAAAGCATTCGAAGTGCCTCGTCCGGCCTCCCGAAGAGATAGCCCTGTCCCGTCTCGCATCCGAGCCGATGTAGCGCCTCGGCCTCCACCTCGGTTTCGACGCCCTCGGCGACAACTACCAAGTTCAAGCCGTGCGCCAAGGAGACGATCGCCCGCACTATTTCGAATATGCTTGGATTGCCGTTCATTCGCCTGACAAAGGACTGATCGATCTTGAGCTTGTCGAGAGGAAGATCGGCAAGATAGTTCATCGATGAATAGCCGGTCCCGAAGTCATCCAGGGCAATGACGACTCCCCGATCGCGAAGTGCGCGCATCTTGGCGATTGAGGCGCCGCCTTTGTCGAGGAACGCGGATTCCGTCAATTCCAGGCACAAGCGGGAGGCAGGAAGCCCGCTGCAGGATAATGCGTCCCGCACGTCGGCCTCGACGTCGGACCCCTCGAACTGAAGTGCCGAAACGTTGACTGCGACGCTGAGCTCGCCAGGCCAAGCGGCGGCCTCGGTGCAGGCTTCAAACAGAGTCCAGCGGCCGATATCGCAGATGATGCCGGAGGATTCAGCGATCGGGATGAACTCGGCCGGAGATATCAACCCGAACTCCGGATGGTTCCATCTGATCAAAGCCTCCGCGCCGACGAGGCGCCTGCTTCTGAATTCGATCTGCGGCTGGAACTGCAGGAAGAACTGCCGGTTCTGGAGAGCATCGCGCATGTCCCGCTCCAGCCGGCGCGACCGCGCTTGGCGAACGGCGGTAGAAGGATCGAAAGACGACCATCGTTGCCCAGGGCTGGCCTTGACGGCATCCAGCGCAGATTCAGCGGCGGCCAGACGAGCGCCGGGCGCCGCGTCGCCCGAGCGGGCTACTCCGAGGCGAACCGAGACCGGGACTACCGCGCCGCGGAGCAATATGGGCTCTTCGAACAGCCGCGAAAGACTATCTGCAAAATCCTCGATCCGACGTTCATCGTTTGTGAGGGTGGCGATGCCGAAATGGTCACCGTCCAGTCTTGCCAGCAAATCGTCGGCGAACGCGCTCGCCAGCCTGGCCGCCACAGCTTTCAAAAGCTCGTCCCCGGCGTCGCGGCCAAGAGTGGCGCAAAGCGACGAGAAACGTTTGATATCCAGCACCGAAACGAGGACCTCGTCTTCAATGGCGGCCAGTCGGGACGCGAATTCCCGACGATTGAGCAATCCGGTGAGGTCGTCCCGTTCGGATAGCTTCTTCAACCGGTGCTCATATTCGCGTCGCGCGGTGACGTCTCGCATGATCAGGCAACCGGCGAACCGCGAGCGCGCCGCCGTCGTCTGTTCGGTAGGCGAAATTGTGATGGACACCTCGTAGTGAGCGGCATGCGAACCACCGCTGCCGGTGAAATCGGCAAGAGCCGTGTGTATCCTGTTTGGTTCAGCATCGTGTTCTGAAACCAGCCTTCGCAGAATGCCGATCATGGCGGTGTCGGTGCCATCGAGAAGCAAGGTACCGACATCGACCCGCAGCAAGGCTTTTGCGGATTCGCTCGCCTCGACGATCCTCAGATCGCCGTCGAATGCAACGACGCCGTCCGAACTGTCGGCAATAATCCTTCTCATGAGGCGTCTGGTGTTTCGAGCTTCCCTGTTGGCCATGGCAACAAGCATTTGACCGAGGTCGACGCGTTCGTTCAGGGCCAGCATCCAGGCGAGCAGAAGCATCGACCACGGCACCGCTGTCCCGACAAGAAGGCCGTACTGCCGTTGCAGCAGGAATGCGCCGATTTCGCCGACGATGACCGTGGTCAGTCCGGCGGCCGCCATCGTCATAATTCGGGTCGAGCGCCCGCAGATCACAAGGACAATAAGCAAGACCGCAAACAGGAGTTCCAGCGGCGCCTGATCGAATATTCTCAGGAAGCGGTTCTGGAGGAGCGTTTCCGCGGCAAGCACGTGGATGAGCGGGCCGGCGATCGCTCCATATACGGGAACAGGGAAAATGTCTTTCAGCTCGGTCGCAGATGCTCCCACGACAACCGAGCGGTCTCTCATCGCCTCGGCCGGTACGCTTCCATTCAGCACCTCGGACAAGGAGATTGTCGGGATGGTCTCGGGCCTTATCGAGTAGTCGATCAGCAGGGAACCGGAACTGCTGTCGATCCTGCCAACAGCCGATGCAGCGGACTGAGTGCGGTTCCCGTCAAGCTGGCTTCCCAAATCGAAACGGCGGACGACTCCATCCGCATCCATAGCGACATTGGCGAATACGGGCCAGGCATTCTCAAGAAATTGTGGGATCGGCCTCGTCACCGCCGTCTGAGACGATGACGCCGTCTCCTGCTGCCGGAACACCGGCAAAAGCACACCTCCTCCGGCTCTCTTTAGCGCCGCCGCCAGACGGTCGTCCTCGTGCTTGCTGGAGAACGCACTGAAATCGACGTCGAGGAAGATGTCCCTGGCGCCTGACCCAATCAGCTTATCGACTAGGGTCGCATAAATGCTCCGCGGCCACGGCCAGGTCCCAACGGCGTCGAGAGAATGTTTGTCAATTGCAACGAAGATGACGTTGCCGGAAGCTTGGCGAGGAGCCCATTCGAAGCGCTTCGCAAAAAGGCTGTTGTTGAAGGCTTGAAAGATGCCGACGTTGGCTGCGGTGAGCGGCAGCGCCAGCATCGCGGCGATCAGCAGAATACGAGCCGACATGGTGCTGACGTTACCCGAGACATAGTCTCCGCCCGCTGTAGTCCTTCGACTCACTTGTCCTTGCCTTTGCCGTGTCCGCCGGAATTACCGTTACCATTGCCCCCGCTATTGTTGTTGCCCTTGCCGCTGTTTCCGTTGCCATTGCCGCCGGAATTGCCGTTGCCCCCGCTATTGTTGTTGCCCTTGCCGCTATTTCCGTTGCCATTGCCGCCGGAATTGCTGTTGCCGTTGCCCCCGCTGTTATTATCGCTCTTGCCACTGTTTCCGTTCCCGTTTCCACCGGAATTGCCGTTACCATTGCCGCCGCTGTTGCCATTGCTCCCGCTGTTGCCGTTTCCGTTACTGCTGCTGTCAGTGCCCTTGCCGTTCGCACTATTGCCATCGCTGCTGGCACTGGAATTCTTATCCTTGCCAGCAGTCGGAGACTTGTTCTTAGCCTCGGACGCCTCGACCGCACCCGCGATATTCGTGGTGCCGACGGCAGGGACCTTGGCGGCCGACGGTGCAACAGATATGATCTCGGGCTTGGATAGCTGGCCCCTTACCGTCATGCCAGCCTTGCTATCGACCGCTGCGCTCTGGCGCGGCCCTACATTGGATTGCTGGCCGCTTGCGAAGGACGTGACCTGGACTAGGCCGCGATCGACGGAGACGGATGCCTTCGTACGATCTACCGTCACGTGGAAGATCGTTCCTTTCACGACGGCCGCCAGATAGGGCGTCTGCACCGTCGTATGGGGCTGGCTTCGCTTTTCGATCTCAAGGTCCAGCGAACCGACCTGCTGGACGATCTCGGTCTTCCTGGAAAGAAATCCGTTGGTGGTGATGGAGGCCAGCGTATTTGGTTGGAAAGTGATGCTCTCCACGCCTCTGGCAAGCTGCATCCGTCCGCGCGGACCTGTCGAAACCCATGCCCGGTTAGGGACCACGTCTCCTGGGCTCAGGTCCAGCCAGTTCGTTCGGTCGACGGAATATTTCGCTTGATTCGTGGCTTTGACGACCCGCCAGTCGTCGGCAGCCGCGAACGCGGCTGTCGTCAACAATATCAGTGCGGCTATCAGAATTCGATTTATTGCAGGCATGAATGCTTCCCCGACGTTTCGGGTAGTGAAGCACTACCTAATTAAGAATGATTTTAAGACCGAATGCGGATTTTCGTATGGAGCGATTGGTACGAAAGCGTACGAGCCAGGGGATTTGAAAATTGGCTACGACAACGGACGCGCTCATGCTGCCGGCACTTGGACGCACCACGTCGCGCGCTCCAATTGCTCGGGCATCTCACTCGCGGGATCCGCACTCTCGCGCCCCATTCGATCCGCTCCCCGAGCGGAGTTGCCACGCGGTCCACTCGATGTCATGCGCGGCCGATGACGCGACCCCTTCCATGCACGCTCACTAGCCCCGGACTACCTGGGGGCTTTTTTGACAGCCCAGCAAGTTCCGCTCGAGCGTAAGCGGTTCTCTCCACCTGCAACCTAACTTGCGATTTACCGGGCCACGCCGATGGGTGATTGTGGAGTCACTCAACCAACCGTGCGGGTGCCACGGGGGCAACCTCACGCCGCTCGCTGCCGACGATGGGCGAGCCTGCGATGCTCATCCTGGGCGCTGCCAAAATAAACTCCTGTTCTTATTGGCGTCACCCCTCCGCCATACGCCCAGTCCTTGGCATCATCAGACCAAGCGAGTGGTCATCGCACCCGAGCACCTTCCAGCGAAATCGTAGACACCGTCCGATATCAAACTCGATCGGGGGGCCGGTCTAGGCAAAACATTTTCCATCGATGTGCGAGCTGCACACCACTAAGCGTTCTCCATATGCTGCGATCGGAAACCCTACAACGTTCGACAACTTTGAGACGTCATCAGGGAGGTTCTGACTGGAGTTGGCAACATTGCTAGAACCTCCCTGACGTCCTTTCAGCAAGGATCAGGAGAATTTAATGCGGATCGTGCCGAGGGAAAGCCGGACTTAAGTCCGGCTGGCGACGTCAGGACACGCTGCTCATATGTCATGTGAGGCAACGCGAAGGTCCGTGGAGGGGCCGAACAGAAGGGGAAAATGAAGCTCGGCCCCTTCCGCGTCCACGATCGCCACGATCGAAGCAGCGCTTGCCGCCGATCCGGAGATCGACAGCAGCGCCATCGAGATCAGGATGCTCGGTCCTGTCTTCCTGCTCGAAGGCTTTATAACCAAGGCTGTGGACCGCGACAAAGCCATCTCGCTTGCCGCGATGATCGTCGGCTGGGAGAAGGTGCAGGACCGGATGCTGAGCCGTTCTCCCACTCAGTAGGCGGATCCTGAGCTAGGACCAAGGTCGGACCGGCGGTGAGAAATGGTGCCCGAGATGCAGTATGCGGTAAAACTCCCACTGCTCGTCCCTGGAAAGGCGATCACAGATTGGGGCGGCGCCTTCGAATAACACCGGTTACCGCGCAAAATGCCCAATTGAACCCATCAGACCAAGGTCCTAGCTCTGGAACGCCGTTCGCGCCGGGGCATTTACCTTGTCAGAGTCATGAGCAGGAGGTATCGATGCCGACGGAAATCTGGCAAACGCCTATCGAGATCGCGGTCGGGGGCGGGGATCACTTCAAGAGCGTCAAAAACAGCCGCGAGGCCCTCGCGACCCTCATGACCTGTTGGCCCGAAAAGGGCGGCAAATCTTTCGCCATTGCGAAACGTGCCTGCATGAAGTCGCTCAGCGGAGAAGCGGAGCATGCCGCGGCAGCACGTGCCTTTCTGGAAGCGGCGATCGAAGTGGGTATTCTTCGCTCTTAGAGACCGCACAACACTTGCGCTCGTGGGCCACCCGCTCGATTTGAATTTGGATCGCCTCACGAGAGCGCTGAACTGGAGAAGCTTCGTCTTTCGATGCGCGTCACCGCGAGGCGCACCAAATGGTCGAAGCGCGCACACTCTTCGAGCGCATCCGTTCAATTCGACCCCGGTTTGGAAGGCGCGAGACCTGCTCCGAGATCGAGCAGTGCGTCATCCAAGAGAGGAGGCTAGGCTTCCGAGACCCGCTCGCTGAAGTCGGATGAGCCTAATACCCTAGCGGATAGAATCTTTGGCCATCCCATTGGAAAGCCTCTCGACGGAGCTGTCGGGCCTCCGAGCCTTCGGCGACGACTTGCAGGTTCAAGCCGCGCGCCAGGACATAATCGCCCGCACAATCGCGGTCACTGCGAAAGCTTCGCCGATCACCGTTCCCTATTCGTCGTCGACGACTTCCGTATCCGGACGGTCGCCGCCATCGGCATGTTCCGTCTGCCACCGACCATCGGCGAGTTGATAGGAGATTTCGGCATCGCGGCCTTCAATATGCTGACGCTGGGCTGCAGATTTGGCGGCGGCGAGCGCGCTATCGTGATCCGGATAGGTCTCCGACCAGACGTCCCCCAAACGGTAGCCGTAGCCGCCGTCATGCTCGCCGACGTGGTAAGTGATAGTGGCCATGCAGTTGTCCTCCTTGGCGTCGATATCAAGTTAGAGCGGAGCGCCAATATTCCAATCGCGGGGTCTCGCGCAATGGGCGGCAACCACCAGTCCGCAGGCTTATGAAGAGAAGTTTGACGACGGCAGGGCGCGGGGTCTGGTCAATCATCACCTGTCTGACGTCGGTACCACTGCGCATAAGCGTCGCGCTCGCCAGGCGCTTCCGCTCCGCTTAAGGCAGGTTCGGATCCGCCTTCCTCCAAAGGCGGCCCCTCACGACGATGTAGCGCGTCCGGCGTCTCCAAGAACGGCTTCTCCTTCGTCAGATACCATCCTCCAGCCTCGACGGGTCAACTATCCCGAGCCTAGACAAGTACGGCCGCTCGTGCCCGTCGACGAGGATCATCTCGGCGACATCGCTACGGTCCACGCGCCTGGGGTATTCGGCGACCGGCTGACGGTCGTAGACAGCAGATGCTCCGCCGTCGATCATATACAGGTTCAGCATCGACGTCGTACCGCGGGAGCGGCGGGCCTGGAGATGCGAAAACAGGTTCCGAGCGTGCGCTAAAGCCGGGCGAACCCATCGCGGGCATGATCGGGAGGCGGCCGGCTCGACGGGAACGACACGACGGACTGTCTTCTGGAAGAGCAGGTCGTCCGTCCTCGCCGATGGTTAGCCGAGCGTGGACTTCAGCCGTCGTCGAATTCTCGCAAGTTCCAACGGTTATGGCAGCAAGATTCTCCATCGACTGGACTCCGAACGGGTTGGTCGTCGTGTTCCATATACGAAAGCCCAATTGTCGGTATGAATATGCAAAAAGGGTGATCGCCGTCGGCCTTTGTAAAGCGAGATGAACGGTTCACTCGGCGGCTTGACGGATAGGGTACTCTCCTGGGAACTCCGCGGGAGCGATGATCTCGAATTCCGTCGGCATGGCGTGCTGATCTGTTCCCAGCAGCGCCAACGTCCAGTAGTCCGGATCCTTGCCGAAGACCGTAGAGACCTGAACGACCGTCGTTCGTCCATCGAAGTACTTCGAGGATTTCGCCCAGTAAAACGCACCCGGTACCAAACTTGCTGCAACCATCACGCCTACTCCACTGACTCGTGGACAATAACAGAAATCCGGGAAATGAGAATGCCTAGGAACGTTCACGTCGTCATCTGGTGGATAAGGATCACCCGTCAACCCGGCCGGCTTCCAATTTCGCATCTTCGCCTGTCGACCCTCCGGCTCAGAGACGGTACGGCTACGAAGGCGTGACCGCTGTGGATCGGGAGCTTGCAGCCATCCTTCCCACCGATGTCGCCGGCTTCAGCCGCCTCAGGGCGCTGGACGAGGAGCGCACGGTCCGTGCACTCAATTTGTGCCACGGTCGGATTGCCGAGTTGGTGCGCGAGCACGGTGGCCGTATCTTCGGGCAGCACGAGTGACGGCCTTGTCGCGGAGTTCCGAGCGCTGTCCAGGCGGTCCGGTGCGCGATTGGAGTCCAGCGCGGCGTTGTCAGCCTCTCGCAAGACCTCCCGATCGATCGGCGCTTGAAATCTCGCATCGGCGTTAATCTTGGTGACGTGGTTGTGGCGACCATTCGCTAGGCGATGGCGTCAACATCGCGGTGCGCCTGGCCGCCTCGTCAGGTATCTGCATATACGGATCGGCACGCGAACATCTCGACGACTTACGCGTGGTCGAAGGGACGGTTCGCCGGGGAAGGGATCGGCTGCGTATCTGCGTGCGACTGGTCGATGCCGAGATACGGACCCAGCTTTGGCCCGAGCGCTATGATGGCGCGACTGAGGACATCTTCGACTTCCAGGACAGGATCGCGGCGCATCTCGCGGGCGCAATCCATTTCGACTCCGCCTACGACAGCCATCCGGCCATTGCGTGGCGGGCTAGGTCGTGAAGAGCCAGATCATGAAGTCGGTGAGGGGGATTTTCGTCGCAGACATGCCACGTTCCTTCCTTCGAGATTAGAGGCCGCTTGCCACCAAATGGCATGGCGTCGGCACACATGCGCCGACGAGTTGTGACTGCAGCGGATTCGTGCCCTCGCTGATCCACTGTTAATTCGCTTGACCGCCCTGCGGACCTGGCTTCAGTGCATCGACCTTGGTTACGACACGCTCCTTAACGGCATCGTGGGCATCTGAGGCGATCGAAGCGGCCTCTTCGTAGACCTCCGTCGCCACCTCTTTGCCTTGGTCGACAACGTCGAGGGCTTGAGCGCTGAGCTTGTCTGTGGTCGCGTCGGAAGCCTCGCCGAACACCTCGTCTTCAGTGTCGGTGTGCGGCAACGCTGCGCCGATAGCGGCTCCGACGGCGAAAGCCAGAGCGCCCCCAACCAGCGGCTGATCGCGGAACTGCGTGAGGATTATCTCGTTGAGCTTGCTGGTTTGCTCTTGGAGACTTGTCGCCGCTGAAGACGATTGGGTAGACAGCGAGCTCGCGGCCGCGGACGCACGCGCACTCATCCCGCTTGCGGCGCTTTTTGCCTGCTCCCATCTCTCCGCCGCCCAGCCAGTCGCCGCGTCGAACATCGCACCCGTCTCGTCGGTGATCTGATCGACGTGTCTGCCGGTGGCATCCGCGAACCCGCGATAAGTCTTACCTGCTTCATCGACGAAGTGACCCGCACGGTGTCCGCTTTCATCGGTCAGTGCCTTAAGCCTCTTGCCAGAGCTGTCTGCGAAGTGACTGTAGCGGGATCCGTTCTGGGTCTCGGGTGGGCCAAGACGACGGACCGTGCCGCTCGCCGGATATAGCGGATACTCAGGTTCGGGCTGATGGCTGGCAGCCGGGCTTGCGGGGGTCCCCTTGGCCATGAGCCACGCAAGGCTCACACCCATCAATGCGACGGGCAGTGGATTTGCCTTCAGCGCTTGGCCGAGGTTGCTAACATACTCTCCCCCGCCGCTGCCCTTTGCGTAGGCAAGGACCTCATCGACCAACTGGCCTGGCGACATCCGTTCTTGAATGGCGTCGATGCGATCTCCAATGCGCTGGCGATCCCGATCGATCTCTCGCTGAAGATCGGCGGATGTTTTTTCGGTTGAAGTTTCCATCAGATCTTTTCCTTCACAACGTCGACGTCGCGGCGAAGCGAGGTCGCGGTTCGATCCAGTTTCATGTTGCTTCGACGAAGTGCGGTGAGGCCTCGAGAGACCATCGCCCACGCGATGAGGGCGATGAACACGCCGACGATAAGGGAGGCGAGCGCACCGGCGCTTGTTTCGGTCAAACCCTGAGTGACCAGGAAGGCCGCAACCCCGGCAACCAGGGCGCTCAGCAGGACGCCCACGGCCCCCACCGCCAGGACAAGGCCGAACATGACCACTTCTACGCCGTTGAGCGCTTGCGAGAACTTTTCGGACACCTCGGTCTTCGCGAGATCGATTTCCTTGCGCAACAGACCCGTGACATCGGCGACGAGACCGCCAATCAGTTCTGAAAGGGGAGCAGTCTCGGGAGATTTAGCCATTGGTGTAGCCTCCCGTCGTAGATGATCCCGTAGGCGTCGCCGGGGATGTCCGCCTCTTTGCTTGTGATGGCGCTCGCTTGGCGGAAGCCGTCAAAAATCTGCTTGCGCTCAATCCCGCAAGTGCTGCAATGCCAAGAAACGCTAGCGGCTGCTTGCGGCCGAATTCCTCAGCCATCGCCGCGATTTCGCCGATGTCTTTGTCCTGCATCTGGGTCGCGAAGCCTTGGAAGCTTCGTCCGATCTGCTTGGCATAGCGTCCGACCTCCGGTTGATCGGATGCTTCAAGTTCAGCGCCAACTTTCTCAAGCGCCTTTGCCACGCCGCCAACCTGGCGGGCGGCGAATGTCGTTTGATCGGAAACCACCTCTTTGACCTTCTCGACCGCGGTTTCGGCGCCTTCTTTTATGGTGTTCTTGGCGGCGGTCACGTCATCAGCCAACTTTTCCTTCAATCCCGCGAGTGACGCGGAAGGTTGCGGTGACGACATTGCATCTTTAGATTGTAGTGATGTCTCGGATGACGGCCGTGCCCTGCCATCCATTTCTGTGAATTCGTTTGACACTGAAGCCTCCCATGACTGAACCAGCGGCGATTGCCGCACCCACGAACCTTGAGTGGGCGGCTTTGTTCCCGACTCCGCCCGGAGCAATTTTTTCCAGCCTCACCGTAGTCATTGCTGATTTTGTTTGGTCAACGCGCGGAGTTGGCATTTGGGGACGTTGTCGGTATCTTCGTGGGGCCGTTTCCGATCGGGTTTACTTTCGAGGACGGTTGCGTCGGTCGCCGGCACTCCTGACATGGCAAGATAGGCGCCACTCAGCATCACGACGATGCCAATCACATCCATTGCGGTGATCTGCTCGGCGAAGACTGCGGCGCCAAGGGCGACGGCGATCACCGGTGACACGAAGGCGTAGCTGCCTGCGCGAGATGCGCCGATATCCCGCAAAAGGCGCATGAAGGTCGTGTAGCCGATCAGCGAGCCGAAGATCACAAGGAAAAACCAGCCGAGCCAAGCCACCGTGCCCCAATCGCCCGCGAGGGCGGAAACTGCCCCCGGTTCGAAAGCCAGCGCTGCAATCAGCAGCACGATGCCTCCGACCAAGGTCGTCACACCTGAAACGAACAAGGCCGGATAGGTGCGCAGCAGTGGACGGGCCAGCACCGAGCCGTAGCCATAGGTGAAGGCCGCTGATGCAACCGCCAATCCTCCCCATAGGCTCGCGCCTGGGAAGGCTTCGGGAGCCGGTGGACTTACTTGGGCGGAGGCCGGCCAGAACAGGACGACCAGTCCACAGACCCCCAGAACGATCGCAAGGATGCGACGGCCATCCAACTTCTCTTCGTTGAGGACGAGAGCAAACACCAGGAGCGCGATGGGGGTAAGCGACATTTCCAGAACGGCGGCAGTGCCGGAATCGATATATTGCATGCCCCAGAACAGAGGGCCGTAGCAGAGCGTGATCATCAGGATGCTGACGACGGCGAAGCGAAAGCCGTCTTGCACCTTGAAGCGAGCAGTCTCGCCTTTGGCCAGCGTGTAGAGAAGAAGCAAAATGCCGGCCGCGGTGAAACGGGTGCCGGCGAACAGGAGAGGCGGAACGGCCTCGATGCCCGCCTTCGTTCCGATCCAGGTGCTCCCCCAGATCATGCACAGCATGAGAAAACGCAGGTGATTTTTGTTGACGTCGGCGAGCATGAGGGGCTCCGATCATTGTAACGAGTAAAATTAATTTATCTCGTTACAACCCGCTCTTGTTCAAATCGTTCCGCGGAACGATATTCACGTCATGGACACGCAAAAGACGATCGATGACATCAGCCTTCTTGGCGGTCATCCGGCACTCGACTTCGTCAACACGGTCGATAGTCGCGGTGGACGTTGGGGGCCGGATTTCCTGAATAGCTACGACGACCTCGTGGCGTGGGCCCATCGTCTCGATGTGATCGACGACAAGGAACGCGACGCCTTGCTGGTCAGGGCTAACAGATCCAGGTCGGACGCCGAAAAAGAACTCGGCCAAGCAAAGGCCCTGCGTGAGGCCCTATGCCGACTGTTCCTGTCCGAGTTTGATGAAAGCCAAATTAGTTCGAATGATCTCAAGCTTGTCGCCGACATGGCCAGACGTGGCCTGTCGCAACAAACATTGGGCCAGGTTGGAGGCACCATAGAATGGCGTCGCTCGGACGCCAAGGACTTGGATGCGATCAGCAATCGTATCGCCCTGTTGGCTGCCGGGTTGCTGACGTCGCGAGACGAACGCCGTCCTGTGCGCGCGTGCCAAGGTCGAAATTGCGGCTGGCTTTTCCTGGACCAGTCTCGCGGCGGTCACAGGCGATGGTGCTCGGATAAAACCTGCGGATCAAATGCAAGAGTGCGAAAGTTCCGGCTGAGGTCTACTTAACGAGGATAGCACCACGCACGCCGCGCACATGGGCGTGTCCAAAGGAAGCCCGCGTCGTTGCTAACCACCCGCTATGTCGCAGCGTTCCCGGCCCCTCCAAAGCGGGCCGGGCGTGGCTTCAGCCTTCGCAATGGTCGCGGCAGTGGCGTTGTTCTGACAATGGCAGGACGGGACTGAACAACCGGCGGCCAGATCGTTCCCGCCGTCATTTCGAGGTGAGGCCGCGGATCCGCGTCAAATGCATTCGAAGGTCCGGCAGGATCTTTGCAGCCGTCCGCTTGAGTTGCCCGTCCGGCCCCTGCTTTGAATAGCTGTCGAAGAGGCTCACGGCTTCTTCGTGGGCGGTCACTTGAGTGGAAAGATAGGCCTGATCGAGATTGGCGGCGTCGCTTTGCCGGAGGGCATCCAGTTTCGCAGTGTACTCTGCGTTGAGATCGGCGGGCAGTTCGATGCCGTCGTGTTTCGCGGCATCATTCAGAACAGGCCCGGCCTTGCCGTGATCCCTGATCATGTCATGCGCGAACTGTTTGGCGTCATCAGCCTTTCCGCTCGCGATCTCGATCTTCGCGGCCTCGATCTCGAACATGTTGGACATGGCGGCCTTCGCCGCGAAGTCGGTTGCGTGCTGCTTGACAGCGTCGTCTGCTGCCGTGGCGGAAAATCCAGTCAAGTAGACCAGAAGAGAGGCGAGAACGATTCTCATCGATGTCTCCATTACAAGAATTGCCGTCTCAACCTCAGCGCACGGCAAATGTTCCGGAGATGTTTGCCGAGCCGCGATCAGCGCTGCCCTTCGGCGAAAAGTTTTGGAACTTCCGCATCGGGCCGCGGTTTGGTGCGGTTCACCCTAGGGAGTTTTATGATGACGAATTCGAACCACCAGTCGCAGCGCCAGCCCGAGCAGGTGACCGAGAGCGCGACAGACGCGAGACAGGGGCGATACGGCAAGCCTGTGCTTACGGTACTCGTCTGTGGTCTCGTGCTGGCGATGGCTGCCTGGGGGGCGGCCGAGATCTGGGGAGAAAGCATCGACACCGACACGAAATCCACGGCATCGACGGCCCCCGATCCAATCAACGCCCAGCCTCACGGCGCCGGAACGTTCGACAACAACCCGGCTGGCGGCGGTAGCCGGCCGCCCGAAGCTACCGATCGCGATCCTACGCCTCAAGGCAACGGCGGTGGTCCGACCATGGTGACGACACCCAGTGGCACTGAGAAGATTCGCTAGTGCAAATGCCCTTTGACGCATGCCGGCGGAGTAGAGCTATCCTCCGGTGACCCGACCCGACTAGGAAGAAATGCGATGGCACGAATGATGACGAACCGCGCACGACTGAGCGCAGCTTTGTAGCCACATCCTGTCTGGCGCGAGGACGTGCGGGTGGGTCGACCTGGTAGGCGCTCCGATCGAGACCGACACGAAGGATACCGGCACGAAGGCTAAAGACGCGCCGATGATAGACAGCCCGCGCATGCTCAAAAGGTGGGGCCGGTGTCGATATGAGGTGCGGCTCGATGGGCCATACAATAGCCGTCGGCGAAATCCTGAAGACCTCTTTCGCGAACTTCGCTGCGAGAATTTCGAAATGGCGGCTTACAAGTCGCTGTTGACTGTCGCCGAAGCCGGCGGCCACGGCGCAGCAACTGGCGCCCTTGAGGCGAACCTTGCTGAAGAGAAGGCGACGGCACGGTGGCTTGATGAAAATATTGTCTCCGTGACAACCAAGTTCCTTTCGTCGCGAAGCTGGCGAGAAAGCCAAGGTCTGTGGGAACAACGATCGTCCGGCGTGGTTAAATACCAGCGGATCGGCCCGGCGTCTCTTGAAGTCGGACTAGCAGTATCGCTGATCGGCCTCTCTTCCTTGGCCGGAAAGAGACGGCGCTCCGGCAACGGAGCGCCGATGCATGTCGGAGAGGAACGATCATGACGACGCGGCGTTTACCCCGCGCAAGCCCATGCCACAGGAGGTTTAAACATGGCGACCAACACCACCAAAACCCTTGATGACCTTTTCCTTGATACACTCAAGGACATCTATTTCGCGGAAAAGCAGATCCTGAAGGCGCTGCCGAAAATGGCCCGCGCCGCCCAGTCCGAGGAAGGCAAGGCAGGTTTCCTGCAGCACCGCGACGAAACTCAGGCGCAGATCGAACGCCTGGATCAGGTATTCGAGCTTCTCGGCAAGCCGGCACGCGGCAAGACCTGTGAAGCGATCCAGGGCATCATCGCCGAGGGTGAAGAGATCATGGAAGAGTTCAAGGGGTCGCCGGCGCTTGACGCCGGTCTCATCTCTTCGGCTCAGGCCGTCGAACACTACGAGATCGCCCGTTATGGCACCCTCATCGCTTGGGCAAACCAGCTCGGCCTCAAGGATGCCGTTCCGCTGCTTCAGGCAAACCTTGCCGAGGAAGTAGCGACCGACAAGAAGTTGACCCAGCTCGCACAGGCCTCTGCAAACGCCAAGGGCAAGAGGGCGGCCTAGGCGGCTCGACGATGATGCAAAAAGGCCGTCATCGCTGGCGGCCTTTTCCTATCTCTGCCGCCGTGATCAGATCATGATTTCCCCGCCGGTCACCGGGATGACGGCTCCGGTCATGTAGCTGCCGAGATCCGAAGCGAGAAGTACGTAGGCGCCGGCAAGTTCCGCGGGCTGTCCAGCCCGCCCGATAAGGGTATTTTCTCCAAATTTCGCAGCTTTTTTGGCCGGCATCGTCGACGGAATGAGCGGCGTCCAGATGGGGCCGGGCGCGACCGCGTTGACGCGAATGCCTCGTTCACCGAGCATCTCGGCAAGTCCCGCCGTGAAGTTGGAAATAGCCCCTTTCGTTGAGGCGTAAGCTAGCAGCTGGGGTGACGGCTGGCGCGACTGGATGGACGTGGTGTTGATGATGGCACTGCCGCGCGCCATGTGTGGGATTGCCGCCTTCGCGAGAAAGAACGGTGCGTAGATGTTTGTGCGAAAGGTCTCGTCCCACTCTTCGGCATCGATATCGGCGATGTCGGCATAGGTGCGCTGAAAGGCGGCATTGTTCACCAAGATGTCGATACCGCCCAACTCATCGACGGTCCGCTGCACGAGCATCTTGCAGTGATCCTCCGACTTGATGTCGCCGGGGATTACAACAGCTTTGCGGCCTGCGTGCTTCACCCATTTCGCGGTATCATTGGCGTCCTCGTCCTCGCTTAAATACGAGATGACCACATCGGCGCCCTCCCGAGCAAAGGCGATCGCCACGGCTTTGCCAATGCCCGAATCCGCACCCGTAATAAGAGCAGTCTTGCCTTCGAGCTTTCCGTTTCCCCTGTAGGATTTCTCACCATGGTCTGGCACGGGCCGCATGGCCGCTGTCTGGCCCGGCGGCTCTTGTTGTTGCGCAGGATAGGGCGGTGTCGGGCGGAGCGTGTCGTCGGTCATCGTCATGATCTCCTTGATGGTTGCGAGAGGCAAACATCAAGAAGCGGTAAGGGTTCCCGGCAACTTTTCTTGGAGCCGCGGTCGGAAGTGTCGTGTTCGCGGAAATGATGGCGGCCTGGCGCGCTTCGATCTTGCATGCCGGCCGCTAGACGCGTTCAGGTGTCACTAGCTTTCGCGCCGCCAATAGGATGCTGCCCAAAGCTTGCGAACTCTTTTGCTCGTTCGCGTATCGCAGCAACCAAGGGAGCAAATGGCGCCCGTCCTCCCTGGGCGACATCGGCGGAGAGGAGGCCGTTCGCGCAAGGCCGATCATCATCCCAGCCAGGATGATTGACGATCGGATAAAGGCACAAACCTTCCAACGGCACGCCCGAGCGGATCGCGTCCAGAGCTTGGTCGGCGACGTAGTCCAACCAGGATGCGCGACGGTCATCCTCGATGCCGGTCTCGGCAATAAGCATCGGCTTGCCGTAGCGCGCGAACGTTTCGACCAGAATTCGGCTGAGGGGCTTATAAAGCGGATGCCCAACGTCGATCGGCCGACCGCCGTGAATCCACTGGTTATTGGAATAGTAATTCACACCGAGGATATCAAGATAGCGTTCGCCGCCTCCGATCTGTGGCCACATCCTTCCGCCAATCAAGTCCCAGGCCTGGAACTGCGATTGGCGATGTCCTTCGGCGGTATGCGCATCGTGGGGACGCGACGGGTCCGCGACGACATTGATCACCGGCTCGCAGTGCACGAAGCGGGCCCGGGCATCCACTGAGATGATGGCATCCATCGCCGCGATGGCGGCGCGTGCCATCTGCACCTTGAGTTCGAATCCGCGCCCATTGGCAAATGGGTTCAAATAGCCGACGTCACCACCGCCCCATGAGAAAAACGAGATCTCGTTGACAGGGCAATAAAACGGAATGCCGTCGCTCTCCTCGCGGACCAACTCGGCGCAAGCACGTGCGAACCGCGCGAAGCGATCGACGAAGCGCGGCGACCAGATGTCGAGATCGTCGGGCCAGCCATAATGCAGGAGATCCCAGACAACTTGGGTCTTCGTTAGCTTAGCCGCCTGGAGCATCGGACGGATGCTCGACCAGTCGTATCGGCCATTTTTTTCAATCAGGTGCCATCGGAAGCCATCGCGAACAGTGGTGAGTCCGAAGCCTTGAAGTTGGCGATAGTCCGTCTCGGCATGGCGATCATGACCAGTCGCGGCGATTAAGTCGAGTCGATTGCCCTGCGTCTGACCGTTTCTTGGCCGGAGCCGATGGCTCGAACATTCGAAACCGCCTTGCAGGAATGATTGGAACAGACCTGTAGGACGCGCTGCCTTTCGCTCTCGATGGACATCCGCTAGAAGTCGCTCCCACCGCGGCAGCACTGCCTCGACGGAGTAGTCCATCTCGACCTTCCGTCGCAGGGCGGTGCCGAGTGCGTGACGGCGCGCGGGAGACTCGATAAGCGCGATGATATTGTTCGCGACTATGCCTGGACTGCGATGGGGCACGAAGACACCGGACAGCCCGTCATCGATCTGCTGCATGGCACCGTTGTCAGGCGTCGCAATCACCGGGAGGGAGGCTGCCCCGGCCTCGGCGATAACATGCGGCATGCCTTCGCCGGATGACAGCCAAACGAATATATCGAATGCGGCAAGCAGGGGCGGGATATCACTCCGGTCGCCGAGAAACTGAAGCGTTCCATCGAGCCCGTGCCGGGTGGTCAGGGCTTTGAGCTGCACGGCATATTCCGGCTGGAAGGCATCCGGCCCTCCGACAATAACGAACCGTGCACTTTTCGTGGTGGCATGAACCAGCGCGGCGGCCTCGATAAAATCCTCGACGTTCTTTTTGGGATCGAGCCGGCCGACCCAACCGATGAGAACCTCATCTGTCGCGATCCCGAGACCCGCTCGTGCCCGCTCCCGATGTGCCGGATCGAAGGCCGAGAGATCGATCATCGAGGGGATTTCCAAGGCATGACGGTCGCGCCCGGGCATTCGTGACGCGGCCGCGTCACGGATCGTGCGGCACACGCCCACATAACGCGCCGTCAGATGTTTGGGGCCGGCCAAGGCCTCTGAGACCAGCCCGCCATGTTCAATGAGGGGCGGGCGAAGATGCAGTCGCTCCAATGCCGGATAGATGTCCGCTACGTTCTGACAGGAAACGACAATGTCGTAACCCGAGATTTTACCGGCGAGATATTTTACCGTATCCTCGAAGGACAATTCGTAGGGCGTCGTATCGACATCGATCCCCAGCCCTCGAAGCTGCCGGTGTGTTTGCTCTGGCATGCCGGGTTTCCGGAAGCAGGCCACGACGTCGAGGCGATAGCGACGGCGGTCGAGATTCTTGGCAAGCAGCCGGACTTCCGTCTCCTCGCCCCCGACGACCAGCCAGGCGAAAACGAAAAGGATCCGCAGGGGAGATGGTTCAACCGTCATTCGCCGACCTTGAATATAACCTGGAGGAATTCCGGCCGGTTCTCGATCAGATCGACGAGGAAAGCAGGCGCTTCGTCGATGGGCACGATGTGAGTGATCATGTGCTCGCGGATCGCCGCACCTTCCGTCTTCAAGAGGTCGAGCGTTACGCCTGCAAGCCTTCGACGGTCCCACCGTGGGGCGAGCCCGCGGGGGACGCGGTTGATTTGCGCGCAGCGGATGTTCAGGCCGTTGTGATGGAATTCTTCCCCCAGCCGCAATGAGCTGGCCCCGTTCTGGTAAAAGGCAAGATCGATCACGGTGCCTTGTGGGCGCAAGGCCTTGAGCGCCGTGTGCAGGCTACCCGCATGAGCGCGCGTCTGAAACGCTACATCCGCGCCGCGTCCCATGGTGCCGTCGTGCCAGCGCGCCTTGGCATGCTGCCAGGCTTGATCCTCGGCCATCGCCATCAATCCCATCGCCTCCGCCTTGCCGCGGCGAAATTCGGAGGGATCTGTGATCACGATGTCCGATGCGCCGAGCGAACGGGCAAAAAGCGCCGTCATCAAACCCACGGTACCCGCGCCGAGGACGATTACCGTTCGCCCGCAAACGCCCGCGCCGAGTGCGGGCACGGTTGCGCCAAATGCTTCCGCGTCGGCATGGAGGATGCCGTTGGCGGCGATCGGTCCCATCTGCGCGACAAAGACGCCGAGCAGCGGATCGAGGTCCGGCGGCAGCATGACAAGAAGATCGTGTGAGGGGTCGGCAGTGTGCCCAGTCTTGTGCGCGTAGCTTGCCGCGAGCAACTCGCCATCGGCAAAGCCGCGCGCGCGCGATTGCGAAACGCGTGCGACCTCCATGTACCCGAGGAAAGGCACTGGATAGTTAAGGTCCGGCTCGTTTTCGATGAAGACGCCGCGTTCGCCATCAAAGCGCGCGCGGAAATAGGGGTTGGTGTTCTTCAAGAACGTCAGCTCCGTCCCAGCGGAAAGACCGGTATAGAGCGTGTCGAGCCGCACATGTCCATCGGCGGGCGGGCCTTCCTCGTATTCCAAGAAATAGGCTCGGCCCGGCGCCTCGATGCCGAGCGAGCGGATTTTGCGGTGCCCAGGCCGCGGTTCTTGAGACATCTCGGCACGTGGTTGCGCCAGCAAGGGCGATAGCTCGCTTCGCTTTAGAGCCGGGGCGTCGAGGTGTACCGGCTCCCCGCTGCGTGCCGAAGATACGACGGCCACCGCAAGCCGGTGGGTGGCTAGAGCATCACCATACGGGCAGCGAATGCGGTTTTCACCACCCCGGACGGCGTCGATGAAATCGCGGTCTTCGCGCCATACCGGATCGCCATCGGCGCTTCGCACTGGGCGTCCTCTTCCAACATCCACCATGATGTCGCGATCGGTCAATTCGATCGCCAGTCGGTCGGCGAAGATGTGCAAGCCGACGCGGTGGCTCCAGCCGAGAAGGCAGCTCGCGGCGATATTGGCGACCACGCCCGTTTCGAAGGTCAGGCTAGCTGTCGTGACCGTCGGCACATCGAGGCCGGGAAATTCCACCCTTTCCTTGTATCCCGCCCGGCCGTATACGTCGGTGACCTCGCCCACGAGGAAGCGCGCGAGATCAAGGAGATGCGTCGCCTGCTCAACCATCTGGCCGCCGGATTGATCCTTCTTCCACCACCACTGCGGGGGAGGCGTGGAATCCAGCCAGTATCCCGACAGCAGTTGCGCTGGGTTATCCGCCAGCAGGCTTCGGGCTTCATCGACGATATCGAGATAACGCCAGTGATAGCCAACGCCAGTAATCAAGCTGGCCTTCGACACGCCGGCTGCGATCTCTTCCGCCAGCGCCAGATCGAGCGTGACTGGCTTTTCGACAAAGAATGGAATGTTGCGGTCAATGAGGTCCTGTTCCGGCTCGCCATGGGCGAAAGGCGGAATGCAGATGTAGACCGCGTCGAGCCGTTGCGTGTCGAGCATTTCACGGTGATGGCTGAAAGAGCGGGCGCCAAAGCGCATTGCCGCCGCATCCGCACGGGGAAGGTCCAGGTCGGCAAAGGCGACGAGTTCGACGTCGTCGAAGCCGGTTAGGATATCAAGGTGCCGATGGGCGATGCCACCCACGCCGATGAAGCCCAGCCGCGTTTTTCGCATCTCGGTATCCTTTTGTTTTTGATCCGCATGTGGGGTGAGGAACCGCTCGTAGACGGCGCCGGTCTCATCAGCCATTCGGCGGGCGGAAAAGTTGCGCTCGAAACGCGCGTGGCCGACTCTGCCGGTGGCCTTTAGATGGGGATCGCTCAATGCCTGATTGACGACAGCGGTGATCGACGCTGGGTTGCCGGGCTCCGCGAAATAGGGATGATCACCGCCCAGTGCCTCGACGGTTCCGCCGATCCTCGTCGCGACCACGGGGACGGCAAGCGACATCGCCTCGAGAACCGCGAGTGGAAGGCCTTCGAAGAGCGAGGGAAGCACGAAGAGATCGGCGATCGCCATGATCTCCGCAACATCCGCCCGGTGCCCCAGAAAGCGAACGTGACCAAAGGCTTTTAAATCTTCCGCCAGGGTTTGGACACGATCTTCTTCTGGACCCGATCCGACAAAAAGCAACACCGCTTTGGGGTGAGTTCCAAGTATGTTCGGCAAGGCGCGGACAAGCGACACGTGATCCTTCTGCTCGGTGAAGCGGGCGACCGTCAGCAGCACGGTTTTATCCACCAGGTCGAGCGCTCGCCTTAGTTCAGCCGCTGCTCGCGCAGGCGAAAGTGGAAAGATGCCGTTGCGCACGACTGTCAAACGCGACGGCGCGACGTTTGCATCGCAGAAGCTTTCACGCGAGGCTTCGGAAACGACGATGTGATGCGACAGCCTCCCGGTCTCGCGCCGGTAGAGCTCGATCTGATCAGGATCGGTGAGCAGATATGGCAAATGATCGGTGCGGATGATCGGGATTGCCAGGGCATCCGCGGCGGCGGCTAGGCGGTGTCCCTCCCATCCGATTCCCGCATGAACGTGCAGAAGATCAATACTGGATCGCGCCAACCACTGCTGGAATACGCCCGCATCTTCGCTTAGCTTGATGCCAATTCCGTGGCGCGCAGCCCGCGGCAACAAACCGGTCCTGTCCTCGGTCAACAGGGCTATTGTGACATCCCACCGTTCGCTCAAAGCCCGCCCGAGAGCAAGCATGTGTTCGCCCATCCCGGACGGTTCTGCACTGTCGGTCGCCAGTAGGATGTGCGGCCTCCTATTCATGCCGCGCGCCGGCAAACGCCTTGCCGGCCTCATCCCGGAGCTTCAGGCGTCGGTAGGTCGCCAGTGCTTGGCCGACGACTTGATCCATATTGTAATATTTGTAGGTTCCCAGCCGCCCGACGAATGTCACGTTGGTCAGCGCGCGGGCGAGAAGCTCGTATCGTCTATAAAGTGCCTGGTTCTCAGGGCAGGGGATCGGATAATAGGGATCGCCGTCTGCACGGGCATATTCATAGCTGATGCTCGTCTTTGGGTGAACCTGGCCGGTCAGATGCTTGTATTCAGTCACGCGCGTGTAATGCACCTCCTCGGATGGATAGTTGATAACGGCTACCGGCAGTAGCCGTCTTACGTCGTGCGTTTCATGGTGGAATTCCAGACTGCGATATGGCAGCCGACCCAAACAATGGCCGAAATACTCGTCGATGGGCCCAGTAAAGATCGTGTGGCTGGCCGGCCCATCCTGCTTCAGATCGGCGAAATCCGTGCCGACCATGACCGTTATGTTTTCATGGTCGAGCATGCGTTCGAACATGCGCGTGTATCCATCACGCGGCATGGCCTGGAAGCGGTCGAGGAAATAGCGATCGTCGGTATCGGTGCGGGTCGGCACTCGTGCGGTGACGGACTTGTCGAGCTTCGAGGCATCAAGGCCCCATTGCTTGCGCGTGTAGCCTTCGAAGAAAGTGCGATAAAGCCCAGAGCCGATTTGAGATGTGACGACGTCTCGTGATGTTATCACGGGGTCGCAGGGTTCCGCCCGGTCGGCCAGGAAGCGTGCGGCCGCGAATTCGTCCGTCAGGTCGAGGCCATAGAGCGCGTTCAGCGTTGTGCGGTTGATGGGGATGGGAAGCCGCAGGGCGCCGACCTGTGCAAGCACGCGATGCTCGTAGGGACGCCATGCCGTGAAGCGCGAGAGATAGGCAACCACATCCTCGCTATTGGTGTGGAAAATGTGCGGGCCATATTTATGGACGAGGATCCCGGCTTCATCGTAGTGATCGTAGGCGTTTCCGCCGATATGAGGCCGCTTGTCGCAAACAAGTACCTTCCTCCCACCATCTGAAGCAAGGCGTTCCGCCAGCACCGAGCCGGCAAATCCTGCACCGACGATCAGATAGTCATAGCTTCCCGGCGCGGGCCGTAGGGTGCGAACGGAAAATCTTTGGGGCAGGCCAGGGGACAGAACTTTCTGCGCTGCGGCCTCTTCGACAAGCGCCGACATCCTACGGAAGGTTGTCTCCCAGGATGATCGGGCTAAAATTTCATCGACGGCTTGCAGCCATGTCTGATCATTGCGGGAAATATGAAGGGCAGCATCGCAGGCCTCCGTAAAGGCTTGTGGGTCATTGGCCAGGAAGACGCCTGGCACATCGCCATACCCGCGGACCACGTCGACAATCTTGGTTCCGACGATCGGCCGGCCCGCGGCGAGGTATTCAGGAGTTTTCGTCGGACTGATAAATCGGGTGGCATCGTTCAGCGCAAATGGCATAAGCGTCGCCTCCCAACCCGAAAGGTAGGCCGGCAGATCGCCATAGGCTTTCTGACCGAGATAGTGGATGTTGGCTGCTCGCGGCAAATCATCCGGTGAAATCTTCACGATCGGCCCGAGGAAGATGAAGGAATAGCCGGGCCGCGCCGCAGCTGCGCTTTCGATCAGATCCAGATCGAGCCGCTCGTCGATGACGCCGTAGTAGCCAAGGCGTGGATGAGGAATATCGACTTGGTCCCAGGGTTCCGGCAAGGCGTTCCGCGCCGTGCGGAAGTGATGGCTATCGACGCCGGATGGAAATGGGTGGATGTTGTCGTGCTGGTCACGTTTCGCTTCATACAGGCTTATCCCACCAGTGAAGACGACGTCGGCGGCGGCAATCAACGTCTGTTCGGAGGCCTTGAGGTTGGCGGGCGCGAACTTGAAGTTCGCCAATTCGTCCATGCAGTCGTAGACCACCACCACCGCATCGACATGCCGGGCGAAAGCAAACATCAACGGGGTGTAGAACCAAAGGATCGGGCGCTTTCCGCCATACAGCGTGATGAGTTCGTCAAGCAGTTTGCCAAGAGCGGCTTCACGCTCGGCCTCGCTCCACCCATTTGGAATGCGCGGACGGACCGCCTTGACGCTTGTCCCCTCGAACGGATGGATCTCCAGATAGGCAAGAGGATGGTCGGTCGGGATGAATTCCTCAAAGAAGAACACTGGGCGCTCCCGCGAGAATCGCTGCATCAGATGCTGGGGCCTCTGGAGCACAAAATCCCATCGAAGATGCGAGAAGCAAATGAGCGGAGCGTCTTGCGGCAAACCGCAGCCGGACAACGGCACAGAACTCAGCAGGTTCATCAAACACCTCGCAACCACGATGGCCCCCGAACCTGCGATTGCGGCGAATGTTCCAATCAATTTGGCTAAGTTATCTCGATAAGGCTCTTGAGCGTCCGGAGGCTATGCGGCCATGTCCAGTTATCCAAGACGACCTGACGTGGATCGAAGCTTTGCAGCCCTCCAAGCATGTCGCGGATACCCGCGTGAAATTCATCGGCCGAGGCAGCGCGCCCCGTCTTCGGCGTGATGTATTGCAGTCCGCACCTCAGCTCACTGTTTGCAAGAACGGGTATTCCAGCCAGCATATACTCCGTCAAAATGGCCGGCGCGCCATCATCGACGCCGCAAACGACGCCGATCCGGGCCTGGTTCATAAGCCTGTTCACTTCGGCAAATGGTACACCGGGCGGATCGATGAAATCGACGTCGATGTTGAGTTCTCCTGCGTGCCGGCGTAGCGCTTCCATCATCTCGCCATAGCCGCAGACGCACAATGCACGCAGCGAACGGGGCAGTTGGCTCAGCGCGTTGAACAGAATGTCATGCCGCTTGTAAGCCTGAGCAGCAGCGACGTAGATCACGTCATAGATCTTTTCCAGACCCAGAGGCCTGAACGTTACCTCAGAAGCAAACTCCGGTCCAATCGGCATAACGGCGACGCGCTTGTCGGGATATAAAACGCGCACTGCTTCCGACTGCCAGGCGGCGCCGGTGAGAATAAGGTCGAAATGGCGGCTCACCTCAGATGGCACGCGCAACGCCGGTGCGTCGATCGAATTGTAAATTTTGAAACTGTCGGGGCAGGCCAGCAATATGTCTTCGCTAACGCCAAGGCCCCATACGCACAAGATTGACGGTGGTCCGAAAGCCTCGATATGGCCCAGCATATCATTTGATGCGAATGGCGCTTCAGGCCCATTCATCTGGAACGACCGGCGCGTCAAGAACGGACTGCCATCGGGCCGATGCATCTTTGGCGATGCACCTCGGCTGTGGGTCCAAATTTCGGCGCGGTCGGCAAGGCCTCCTTTGAGAGCTGCAAGAGGGAGCCGCTCGATGTAGCCCCCCACGACCTCGACGTTCTGTCTCGGGGTGACGGTCATCTCTGGGAGAGGCCCGCGATTTCCCGACAACCATTGCTGCCGAAACCAGGCTATCGTCTTGAATTGGGCGTCGCGCCAATCGCCGTTCTGGAAGTCGCTGATGACAACTATTCGGCGTGGTATGTTTGGTGCTTGCATCGCAACCATTTTCGTTGAAGTCCCGCGTTGGAAGCCGATCTAAGTTTGCATCTCATTTGCCGTGAACCCCTCACTTAAATGCGCCTTCGCCCCATGTTGAACATGCGGCGGCTAACGATCGCCGATAGAAAAGCGCGCGGAAATGGCCACTGCGCGATGGTGACCTCAGGAAATTTCTTGATGTCGGCCAGTCACCACGAAAACATGGCGAGAAGTGATTTAAACCCGACAAAATCTCTTCATGGACCACCTGCAGGGGCGATCTGCATTTGCGCAGGCTGGGATTTATCCGCTTGTCCGGGAAGGGGTTTCTGGTCGGTCGGGCGTTCATCTGCCGGGGCTGCCGGCATCTGCGATTGAGGGGTCGAACCCGTCCTTTCGGTTCCGATGCCAGGATTCATATCGGCGGTCCCGCCCGCCGTCGCATCAGTCGAGACTTGCCGATTTGCCGAAACCTGGTCCGTGCCGATGGGCTGCGGCGTAATCTTGCCGTCGGACGAAGCAACGCGCCAGACGGTGTTGCCGGCGTCATCTGCGACGAGCAGAGCTCCCGTCCCGTCGATCCCGACTCCGACCGGCCGTCCCTTCGCTTGGTCGTCCTGGATAAAGCCCGTGACGACGTCCTGCGCCTTGCCGGATGGCTTCCCGGCCTCGAATGGTACGTACACCACCTTGTAGCCATTGAAGCTGTCCCGGTTCCAGCTGCCGTGCTCTCCGATGAAGGCGCCATTGGCGTAGGCGGCCGGCAGCGCTGAATTCATCGAGAAGGCCAATCCAAGGGCCGCGACATGGCTCGACAGGGCATAATCCGGTGGCGTCGCCCTTTCGACCATGTCCGGACGCGGCGGATGCACGCGCGCATCGACATGGTTGCCGTAATAGCTCCAGGGCCAGCCGTAGAAGCCGCCTTCCTTAACCGAGGTCATGTAATCGGGAACGAGGTTCGGACCGAGTTCGTCGCGCTCATTGACGACCGTCCAGAGCGAACCTGTCTCAGGGTTGAAGGCGAGGCCGTTCGGATTGCGCAGACCTGAGGCGAAGACGCGCGCCGCGCCGGTGTGCCGGTCGACCTGCCAGATCGCTGCACGGCCCTTTTCTGCTTCAAGCCCATTCTCGACGACATTGGAATTCGAGCCGACCGAAACGTAGAGCATCTGCCCATCGGGGCTGAGCGCCAGATCCTTGGTCCAATGATGATTGATCGGACCACCGGGCAGGGGCGTGATGGTTTTCGGTTGGGCGGTGATTTCATTCTGCCCAAGTTCATAGGGGTAGGCGAGAATGGCGGACGTCGAGGCGACATAGAGCGTGTTGTCGACCCAGGCGACGCCGAACGGCGAATCGAGTTTCTTCAGCAGATCGTGCCTCTCATCCACCTTGCCGTCGCGGTTGGCGTCACGCAGCAGTGTGATGATGTTGCTTTCCTTCTGCTCGCCGCCGTCGCCATGAGCGATGGACATGATCCAGCCTCTGATCAAATCCTTCGGCCGGGAGGCCGGTTCGCCTGACGGGCCACGCGCCTGAACTACCAGTACGTCGCCGTTCGGCAAGGTGTGGACTGTCCTTGGATTGGCGAGGTCCTTGGCATAAGCAGTGACCGTCAAACCGTTCGGTGCGGCCGGCGTCTCACCATCCTTCCAGCCAACGACCTCCGCTACCTTCAGATCAGGCAGCAGGGAAGGGGCTGGATCTGGGAGCACGGGGTTCGGTCCGATCTGCTGAGAGATGTCAAAATCTCCGCTCTGGGCGTAAGCCGCAAGACCGACGCCGACAGATATCGACAGAACCGAAGCGCCGAGAATCTGGGACTTCTTCATCATATCCTCCAGGCCAGTCTGGCATATTTGCGGGCGGAAATTGCCGCGGCCACCAGGCACAAGACAAAGGTGACGGCCGAAAGCATCAGTCCGTATGGGACGACGGCCGTCCATCCATCGCCGGCATGGATAAGGTTGTTGGCAAAGGCGAGGCTCAGTATGATTAGATAGAGGAGGGCGGACAGGAACGGCGGCCGTAAAGGGCGCGTGCGGCGACGCATCAGATCCATCAATCCGGCCAGAATCGCAAGCGAGCCCAACATAAGCCCAGCGAACAGCAACCATGCAGAGAAATTCTGCCACATCAGATTGCCGGTCTGCCAGAAAGCGATATCGGTCGCAAGCGCGAGCGTGAAGCAGACGAAGGGAAACGGGACAAAGAGCGACTGAAGCGGATAGGCGGCCGAGTCTCGATTGCTTGTAGAAGATATAGCCATGGATGCTCCGTGAAACTGAGAGCTGGGAGATGCCTATCCAACCCGCGGCGAGAGCATATGGTTCCGTTACGGTGCGTGCTGCACGAACTGCCCGCCTGAAAGAGCATGGTCGGCCCCAGCAGAGAGCGAAGAAGAAAGTGCTCCTTAGCCAGCCGGGTTGCAGCTCAGCCGACTTGTTCGATGGAGAGCGGGCCGGGCGGCAGGGCTCGATCAGCGACTTGGCCGAGAAGGCCGGATCGAGCCAATCGGCCCAGGCGTCCCGTTCGAGAATAACAGTTTGCCGGTCGTGATATGGCGCAATGTCTGGCCTGAACTCCATCGTCCACAAGCGGCGTTCGGCGCCTCCGAAAATATTCCTTCCTCATCATCCGATTGAATCCGCTGTCGATTTTTCTGCGTCGCACTCGTGCTCAACTTCAGCGCGTCATATGCGCGTTGACTCATTTACGTCTTGAGAACAGATACAGAACATATTGCTGTTACTCAAGCTGAAAACGGGTTGCCGTTAAAGGAGATCATGAACTCAGCCGTCGCCCCAATCGCTATCCTCGACGGTCTGCGCGAGCAGATAGCGCACCTGGAAAGCGCCAGTCGGCGCAGGCGAGGCGTTTTGCCTTTCGGCGTGGCCCAGATCGACGGGCGGCTTCCGGGCGGCGGATTGGCCCATGGGGCGCTGCACGAATGCGCTGGCGGCGGGGCCGGCACCGTCGATGGCGCGGCCGCCGCCCTGTTCGTGGCCGGCATTGCCGCGCGTACGAAAGGCAAGATCGTCTGGTGCCTGACACGTCCCGATCTGTTCTTCCCGGCCCTGGCGCAGGCGGGGCTGCATCCGAACCGGGTGGTCTTCGTCGAGTCCGACAAGGAAGAGGACGTCCTTGCCAACATGGAGGCGGGCCTCTCGTACGGCGGGCTCGGCGCGGTGATTGGCGAGATCGTCCGCCTGCCGATGGCGGCGTCGCGCCGGCTGCAACTTGCCGCCGAGAAGACCGGCACGATGGCGCTCGCGGTGCGGCGGTGGCGACGGCAGACCGAGGCCAGCGACTTCGGGCAGCCGACGGCCGCGACCACGCGCTGGAGGGTGAGCGTCATTCCGAGTGAGGAGCTGCCGGTTCCAGGCGTCGGGCGGGCGAGGTGGTTTTTGGAACTGATGAGGGTGAAAGCGGGTGAGTGTGCCGAGTTCGAAGTAGGAGCCTGCGATGCCAAGGGTCGTATCGATATTTTTTCCCGATCTGTCGACCGACAGGATCAGGCGGGCCGATCCCGCCATTCCCGTTGAGCAGCCGATCGCCGTCATTTCGAAGAGCGGATCCAAGCGCTGGGTCTCGGCCGCCGACGCCGCGGCCAGGAAGGCCGGACTCCACGTCGGCATGCCGGCCGCCAGGGCGCAGGCGATCCTCCAGGGCCTGCGGATGATCGACGCCGATCCGGCCGCCGATGCCGTGGCGCTCGAGCGCGTCACCATGTGGGCGCTGACGCAGTATTCGCCGATCGTCGCCGTCGATGCGCTGGACGGCATGGTCATCGATACGGAGGGCGCCGACCATCTGCAGGGCGGCGAGGAGCGCATGTTGACGAGCATCGCCAATCGGTTTCGCGCCAAGGGCCTGACGGCACGGGTCGCCATTGCGGACACATGGGGCGCGGCTCACGCATGTGCCCGCGCCATCAATCGCGAAACTGTCATCGTCCCGAGTGGAGAGACCATCCGGGCGGTCGAGCGACTTCCGATCTCTCTGCTGCGGCTACCCGAGAAGATCGTGGGCGATCTGCGCATGCTCGGCTTCCGGACTATCGGCGAGCTCTCGGCGACGCCGCGCGCTCCCTTGGCGCTTCGCTTCGGCCCGGAGATTGGACGGCGTCTCGACCAGATGTTCGGTCGCGTCCGCGAACCAATAGATCCGATCCGTAGCCCAGAACTCGTCGAGGTCGTTCGATCGTTCGCCGAACCGATCGGTGCAGCGGAAACGATCGACAAGTATGTCGGCCGGCTGATTGTTCAGCTCGTCGCTGAACTCCAACGGAAGGGTCTTGGCGTCCGCCGGACCGATCTTATCGTCGACAAGGTCGATGGGACCAGGCAGGCGATCAGAGCGGGAACCGCCAAGCCGGTGCGAGACATCGCCTGGTTGACGAAACTGTTCCGCGACCGGACGCAGACGATCGAGCCGGGTTTCGGGATCGAAAGGCTGACCCTCGTCGCCGTGATGTCGGAACCGCTTGAAGAGAAGCAGAAGGCGTCCTCGCTTGTCGACGACGAGGATGCCGACATCACACCGCTGATCGACGTCCTCGGCAACCGAGGCCAGCGCGTCTACCGGGTCGCGCCGGTCGCCTCCGACGTCCCGGAGCGCAGCGTCCAGCGTATCGCCGCGGTCGGCGAGGACGCGACGGAAGATTGGGTCCACCATTGGCGACGGCCGGTGCGGCTGTTTGCGCGTCCGGATCGGATCGAGGCGATAGCCCTGCTGCCGGATCATCCGCCGGCCAGCATCACCTGGCGCGGTAAGCGTCATCGCGTCAAGCGTGCGGACGGTCCGGAACGGGTCTTCGGCGAATGGTGGAAGCGCGACAGCGAATTCGAGGCTGTGCGCGACTACTTCGTCATCGAAAACGAGAGCGGGGAACGATACTGGATCTTTCGCTCCGGCGACGGCATCGATCCCGAAACAGGTTCCCACAAGTGGTTCATACACGGGATATTCGGATGAGATACGCCGAGCTCCAGGTCACGACGCATTTCAGCTTCCTTCGTGGCGCGTCCTCCGCCGACGAGCTCTTTTCTACCGCCAGGGAACTGGCCATCGAGGCTCTCGGCGTTGTCGATCGCAACAGCCTGGCAGGGGTCGTCCGGGCGCTCGAGGCGTCGCGCGCGACAGGCGTCCGTCTCGTTGTTGGGTGTCGGCTGGATCTGCAGGAGGGCATGTCGATTCTCCTTTATCCCACGGACCGCGGCGCCTATTCGCGGCTCACCCGGCTCCTCACGCTTGGCAAGGGCAGGGGCGGCAAGGCGAACTGCATCTTGAACCTCGACGATGTCGCTCTCTACTCCGAGGGGCTGCTTGCAATCCTTGTGCCCGACCTAGCTGACGAGACCTGCGCCGTCCAACTTCGCAAGATGGCCGAGATATTCGAGGACCGAGCATATGTCTCGCTTTGCCTCCGGCGGCGTCCGAACGACCAGTTGAGGCTGCACGAATTGTCGAACATGGCGATGAGGCACCGCGTGCGAACAGTCGTCACCAACGACGTCCTCTTCCACGATCCTTCCAGGCGGCAGCTTCAGGACGTCGTCACCTGCATTCGAAACAATACCACCATCGACGACGTCGGCTTCAAGCGCGAGCGCCACGCGGACAGATATCTAAAGCCGCCGGAGGAGATGGAGCGCCTGTTCCCGCGCTACCCCGAGGCGCTGGCCCGGACGATGGAGATCGTCGACCGCTGCAGGTTCTCGCTGGAGGAACTGACCTACCAGTATCCCGAGGAGGCGATCCTCCCGGACAAGACCCCGCAGGAATCCCTCGAGCACTATGTCTGGGAGTGCGTGCCCAACCGCTATCCGGAAGGGCTGCCGCCGGAGGTTCTCAAGATCGTCCGTCACGAACTCGATCTCATCCGGACGATGAAATACGCCCCATACTTCCTGACCGTCTTCTCGATCGTCCGCTTCGCCCGGTCGCAAGGCATCCTTTGCCAGGGGCGGGGCTCGGCGGCGAACTCGGCCGTCTGTTACATCCTTGGTATCACCAGCATCGACCCCTCGACCAACGATCTCCTGTTCGAGCGCTTCGTCTCCCAGGAGCGCGACGAGCCGCCGGACATCGACGTCGACTTCGAACACGAAAGAAGGGAGGAGGTCATCCAATGGATCTACAAGACCTACGGGAAGGATAAGGCCGCTCTCTGTTCGACGGTGACCCGTTACAGGGCGAAGGGTGCCATCCGCGACGTCGGCAAGGCGCTCGGCTTGCCTGAGGACCTCATCAAGGCCCTGTCAACGGGCATGTGGGCGTGGTCGGAAGAGCTGGTCAGTGATCGCAGTCTTCGTGATCAGGGCTTGAACCCGCAAGACCGCCGCCTCGCCCTGACGCTTAGGCTTGCGCAGCAGCTCATGGGCGCTCCTCGGCATCTGGGACAGCATCCAGGCGGCTTCGTCCTGACCCACGACCGCCTCGACGATCTCGTTCCGATCGAACCCGCGGCAATGGTTGACCGGCAAGTGATCGAGTGGGACAAGGACGACGTCGAGGCGCTCAAATTCATGAAGGTCGACATCCTGGCGCTCGGTATGCTGACCTGCATGGCGAAGGCCTTCGCGCTCATCGAAGAACACAAGGACGAGCACCTTGATCTCGCCACCATCCCTCAGGAGGACCAGGCGACATACGCGATGATCAGGAAAGCCGACACCCTCGGCACGTTCCAGATCGAGTCGAGGGCGCAAATGGCGATGTTGCCGCGCCTGAAGCCGCGGACCTTCTATGACCTCGTGATCCAGGTCGCGATCGTCCGGCCTGGTCCGATTCAGGGCGATATGGTGCACCCCTATCTCCGCCGCCGGGAGGGCAAGGAGCGGGTCGTCTACCCGACGCCGGAACTCGAAGCCGTTCTCGGCAAGACACTCGGCGTCCCGCTCTTCCAGGAGTCGGCCATGAAGGTGGCGATGGTTTGCGCCGGATTTACCGGCGGCGAGGCAGACCAGCTTCGCAAGTCGATGGCCACCTTCAAGTTCACCGGCGGCGTCTCGCGCTTCAAGGACAAGCTCGTCTCCGGCATGATCAGGAACGGCTACACGGCCGAGTTTGCCGAGAAGACCTTCAGCCAGCTCGAGGGATTCGGCAGTTATGGCTTCCCGGAATCCCATGCGGCGTCGTTCGCCTTGATCGCCTATGCCTCCAACTATGTGAAATGCCACTGTCCGGACGTCTTTTGCGCGGCGCTGCTGAACTCGCAGCCGATGGGATTTTACGCGGCGGCCCAGATCGTCGGTTGCGCTCGGAACCATGGCGTCGAGATCCGACCGATCTGCATCAACAATTCCCGGTGGGACTGTACGCTTGAGCGTATCGGAGATACCGACCATCACGCGGTCCGCCTGGGAATGCGCATGGTGCGCGGCCTTGCCGCCGCCGATGCCGCGCGTGTCGCGGCTGCTCGCATGGACCAACCGTTCGAAAGCGTTGACGATATGTGGCGACGGTCTGGGGTCCCGGCGGCTTCTCTGGTCGAACTCGCCGAGGCCGACGCCTTCCTGCCATCTCTGGGACTTCAGCGGCGCGACGCATTGTGGGCGATTAAGGCTCTGCGTGACGAACCTCTTCCGCTCTTTGCAGCCGCCTCGGAACGCGAGGCGAGGGCGATCGCCGAGCAGCAGGAACCCGAAGTCGCTCTGCGCCAGATGACGGATGGACACAACGTTGTCCAGGATTACAGTCACATCGGGTTGACGCTCCGCCAACATCCCGTCGCATTCCTTCGAAAAGCTTTGGCAGAGCGCCAGATCGTCACCTGCGCGCAAGCCATGAACGCGCGGGATGGTCGCTGGTTGATGACAGCTGGCCTGGTCCTCGTCCGGCAGAGACCCGGCAGCGCCAAGGGCGTCATCTTCATGACGATCGAGGACGAGACCGGTCCGGCCAACGTCGTCGTCTGGCCCAAGCTCTTCGAGCAGCGCCGCCGTATCATCCTCGGGGCATCGATGATCGCGATCAATGGGAGAATTCAGCGTGAAGGCGACGTCGTTCATCTCGTGGCCCAGCAAGCCTTCGATCTGTCGGGCGATCTCTCCGGGCTGGCTGAGCGCGACGCAGGGTTCCGGCTCCCGACGGGCAGGGGAGACGAGTTCGCGCATGGATCGCCCGGAAGTCCGGATTCGCGCGACAGGGTGGCGGGCGCGAGGCCGAGGGACATTTTCATTCCGTTATGCCGAACTCCGCATAAGGGAACTTATCCCGAGCCGGAGACTATGCCGAGCCCGTTTCCCAAAGCCCGAGATTTCCGGTGAAGCCGCGTGGCAAGCTCGGCATATTTTCAAAGCACTGGAAGGCGATTTTCGCCCTTACGGACATCTACCTTGAACGATTATTGCCTACGAGCTAGGGATCAGCGGAAGCCAATCAAGAAAAGATTCCAATGTTTCCCTTCTCCGAAGCCGATCCCGTTCAGCATTCCGATCCCTAATGCCTCCGAGGTGGTGATCATCGGAGGCGGAATTGTCGGAGTGTGCACCGCCATCTTCCTTGCTAATCGAGATGTGCAAGTGACATTGCTTGAGAAAGGACGCATTGCCGCCGAAGAGTCCTCGCGCAACTGGGGCTGGATACGAAAGCAAGGGTGAGACGCTGACGAGCTGCCAATAGTGATCGAAGCCTGCCGCCTCTGGCAACAGTTGGCGGACGAATGTCTTGAAGACATCGGCCTCCGACAAACTGGCGTTACCTATGTGGCCCGGACGGCCAAGGACATGGCTGCGTTCGAAGACTTCATGAAGATCGCCGCTGCCCACGATCTCGACACGCGCCTTGTAGACGGCAACGATGTGTCATCCGTGGCCTCAGGTATGAGTCGGAGGTTCAGCGGGGCAATGACTACCCCGGGGGTCATGCTCGTCTCCGCTAAATTGTAACAGCGGAGCCTGAATATTATGCCGAGCTTGCCACGCGGCTTTACCGGAAATCTCGAGCTTTAGGAAACGGGCTCGGCATAGTCTCCGCCTCGGGATAAATTCCGGATCTGCACATCGACACCCTGAAGGTGAGAGCGCGGAATTTCCAGGCGGCTGCTTGTCCTCCCGCGGAATCCGCAAGCTGTGTAAAATCCTCGCTGCAAGACACGCTTCTGGGAGAGCGAGGGCCATTTGAATACATGTGCAGGTTTCGGTCAGCGCGCGGGCCCGAAGTGGGTCACCCTCTGACGCTTGCCTCCCATCGCCATTCCGACCAGCGTCCTTGTCTCATTCGAGCAAGACGACCGCGGATGCCACAGGTCAACTCGGTCGTCCCGCTGTGGGTCGCGTATCTGTCTTGGTGCGTGCAATCGATACTTACGCTTCAGATAATTGGGAACAGAAGAGTGATCTTGATGTTCGAGGGCCGCAACGTAAACCACGAAGGAAACGAAAAAGATGAATATCAAGCTCATCTGCGCCTCAATGCTCGCGGCCGGTATGGCCACGAGCGCTTTTGCTCAGTCCAGCACCGGAGCTGGAACCACGACGGAACCCAATGCCATTGGTACCGATGGTCGTGCCAATGTTCAGACAATGCAGCCGATGACATCCGATCCAACCTCCACGGGCAGCACGACGAATGGATCAATGGGCGCGACCATGCCAGGCGGTTGCAGCGGCGGCAGTGATCCTGCGAGCTCCACCGCTTCGGGCTCCGTCCAGACCCAAGGTGGTCTAAGCGACGCGACCCCCCAGGGTCAGGCTTGCGCTCAGTAAGCAGCCAAACTTTTCGAACAGGAGAAGAGGTGGCGCTATGTTGATGCCTGTGGGTATCACCCGCCACTTCAGGAGATTGCTTGATCGCCTCCTGGCGGATGACGTGGCCTAGCGGATATGCGGCAAGACTTCCTGCGCCATGAACCGCATGAAGCCATGTTGATCCAAGGAAACATTGTGCAAATAGACTTCCTCGAATCCGCATGATGCCAATTCACTGATGATTTCTAGCAGCTCGGATCCTTCTGTAATTAGTGGGACGAACTCTTCTATGTCCTCGGGCCTGAGGGTGTTGGTCACCTCGTCGAAGTCCTTGGGGCGCTTCAGGTCAGCTAAGACAGTCGGTGGCACGGCCGCATTGCGCCACCGCTCCCAGGCCGCCAGACGCGCTTCCTCCCTCGACATTGCCCACGAAACCTGAAGCTGCAAGACGAGCGGCTTGCCGTGGCCGCCATTATCTTCGAAGCGGCCGACAAGCTCTTGCATGCTCTCTTTGGATTTCCGCACTGTTATCAAGCCGTCGACCCAGTCGCCCATCCACCCTGCCGTCTTGGCGCTCAAGGCGGCGCCAAATATCGCTGGCGGCCGCTCAGCCAGGGACCAGAGCTTGGCTTCCTCCACCGCGAACCAGGGATAACGAACGGTGACCGTTTCTCCGCGAAGGAGATCCCGGACAATCCCGGCACCGGCACGAAGCCGCGCGTCGCGTTCTGCTTTTTCGGGCCAGCCGCTGCCCACGACGCTTTCGTTCAGGGCTTCACCGCTACCGACTGCAATCCATCGAAAACGGTTCGGGTACATCTCGGCGAGGGTGCCGGCCAAATGCGCAAGTAGGGCTGGGTGGTAGCGCCAGCCACCGGGGATCGCGAGACTACCGAACGGCAGCGATGTCGTTGCAAGTGCTGCGCCGAGCCAGGCCCAGTTGTTACCCGAATTTCCCTGCTCCTCGCTCCATGGCGCGATATGGTCGGACGTCATGACGGCACCGAAACCAGCGCGCTCTGCAGCCTGAACAAAGCATAAGAGTTCGCTGGGCGAGAACTGCTCATGCGACGCATGATAACCTATCAGCATTTGGGCTCCCCGTGATCAAGGCAATGCTTTGGCAATCCAGAAATACCTTGCAGCCTATGACATGCAGTCATGAACCGCCGAAAAAACCCTTTGTTCCGCTGCCGTTAGCGGGGTCGAGTTATGCAGCTGGCCCTGAATAGTTCGTGACCGCCTGTTGCGCCGTATCGTTCCACAAACCTACGACAAGAGATTGCGATCATGGGTTTGAAGCTAATCATTGGTGGAGGCCGCGCCGAGGCAGATGCGGCTCATCTCCGCCAGGTGGAAACAAACTCTGCTATTCTTCCAACGGGATTGCGCTGGCCGGGACCGCTCATTGGATGTTGGCCCCGTTGACCTGTCGAATGATCTCGAAATCCTCATGGCGCGGCACGCAAAATGAAGAAGCTTTTCCAGCGTTGACAGCGGCGAGTACACCCCGATCGTCAAGGTCAGGTAGCTGAAGATCCTCGATCAACTGACCACGTCCGCCTTCGGGAGCACGTCCCTCACACGGTCACGCGTGAACTCTAGGATTCCATGGACGGGCTCAGCGGTATCGGAGAATTCCGGATCACAGAAATGGATCCGAGCGGCGCGACCTGGCAATGCGCTTTTCGTGCCGCTGCCCGTTAATGCGATGAACGCCGGTCCGCTTTCGCCCTGCGCGCTGTGCACCAAAAAGAAGCCCCGCCGAAGCGGGGGAGGTTGGGAACGAACGGATCGCACAGGAAGGAAGGGTTGGCGTACGGCCCCGCTAAAAGAGGGGGACCTGTGCGATCCTTGTGGCCCAACGACAGATAGTCAGAAAAGTTCCTGTGCGTTTCTGCACCAGTCGGTAGATGGACCGCCAGTGACACCAGTCGTTTCGCCGCTTCGGTCCAAGGCCGCGAAAAGCTCCCGCGCCTGAAGAATCGCCGTGTCGGCACCTTGTTTCATTCGAAAAAAGAGCACATCTCGATGGGGTAAGCGCCGTCAGGAAAGCAAATGGCCTACGAGCGGGATATGGCTATCGTCTTCGATAGCGTGACAAAGGCGGTGATCGTCAGTTTCCGCGGAGCCACGGTCTATCTGCCAGGTCCCTATGCCGACCGAAAGGAGGCCGTCCTGATCGCCGAAGCGCATTGCCGCCGACTTGGCTGGCGAGATTGATTGCGACTTCTATCAACGATCCACAAACGGCAGATATTCGTATTGTGAATCGCTCGTCCTTTCGCAATGAGCGCGCATGCCGAGGCAAGATGTGCTAAGCTCTCTTGGTCGGCACCGAACGTCGGTGCCGGTCTATCGTCGCTGATCATCAACAATGTCAGTGGCTTATGTGCGGTTTTGTCATAAACGCACACTTTCGCGGGACCTATAGCCAAATCTTTGGGCGTCCCGTAGCTTTCACCACACCCACAGGCGTTTGGCTTGACATCCAAGCTCCCCACGCGGAGCTGCTATGCCCCACCAATCGACCGTCGAGAACACTCTACTGAAATTGTTGAGCGTAGACGGTTTCGCACGCCTCTCGGGAGCGATGGAGCGCATCGACCTTCCATTGCGGCACGTTCTTGTCGCCAGCGACGTGCCGACCACGCATGTTTGTTTCCTGGAAAGGGGCCTGGCATCCATGGTTGTCAGCAGCATCGACGAAGAAGTTGTGGAAATTGGCCACATCGGGCGCGAGGGCGCATCCGGCATGCACGTCGTCCTGGCGGTAGAGACCACCCCCACGCGCACGTTCATGCAGGTCGCGGGGTCGGGGATTATGGTGCCGATGGAGACATTTCAGCGCGCGCTCGCCGATGATCCCGAGATGAAGGATTTCTTCCTTCGCTATGTTCACACAACCGTGCTGCAGCTCGCCCATTCGGCGCTCGCCAACGCCCGCTACAATATGCATGAGCGGCTGGCTCGATGGATCCTGATGTGTCACGACCGCCTCGAAGGCAATGACCTGGCCATTACCCATGAATTTCTGGCATTGATGCTCGGTGTCCGGCGTTCGGGCGTCACCAATGAGCTACACGTGCTTGAGGGCGTCCACGCCATCCGATCGACCCGCGGAAACGTGCGAATAGTGGACAGGGAAAAATTGATCGAAATCGCCGGTGGCTGTTATGGAGTGCCGGAGCGCGAATATGAGAGGTTGCTGGGTCTTCCGCTCGGCGCCAGGTAGATCAGCCCATTGGCTTCACCGCTTCCGCAAAGGGCAACACGAGCAGGATATCGCCTGTTTCGTTTCTGATCTCGACGCTTCTTGACGAAATGTCATATCCAAGCAGCACGGCACTGCTCATCAATGCCCGCGCATCACGCACCGCTTCAACGCGAGCGGCATCCAAATCGGCAAGCTCGGTTCCTTCCCAGTCGTCGAGCGATCCTGCTTCAGACAGAATGTTGAAGTAGAAGCGTGGCATTCGAAATCCCAAAGCCCGGAAGGACAAGTCGCCTATCTTGCCGTTCCGCGGCGTTCAGATCAACAGCATTGGGCATGCTTTCGTCATCGCCGATCTGAACGCGGCAGCCTTGCGGAAACGCACCGGTGGTTGGCGTTGAGAACTTGGTGGGTTACGTGTTCATTTTTGCGGGGCAGTGGAAGTCGATCCCGGCACGCCCAGGGGGGATATGTTCTTCAACGGCCCAGGCTTTCTGCTGGTTCTAGAGCGGAGCTGCTGACAGACTTTCCGTCCAGCTCGATCTGCTTACGACGGAAGAGTTCCTCAGTTCGCTCTGCACGCGGCTGCGGACCGGAAGCCTGCTGCCGCGCTCTGCCACCGGAGAAATGTAAGAGGAGTGCCCTGAGCGTTGGCCCATATTGCGACGAGCACGGCGGTACACCGAGACGACGTGATTCCGACAGATTGCAACCACCACCATCGCATCGCGGCGACTTTTCCAAGTGGTGATCATCGTTGACGCCCTTCGACCATTTATCCCAGGCGGACAGGACGCTTTTCCTAATTTGGCATTTACCAGCTTTCAAACGGGGGGCTGACCCATCTTGGAAATGGCGGCTGTTTTTCGTACGATCGAACAACCAACAAGGATTGCGCTGGGTGCTGTTCATTGCGATTGGCTTTGTCGTTGCTCACATTGCCCTGGCCACGGCGATCTTCGCGCTTCGTGGCGGCGACCAACTATGGGTCCTGGGGTTGGTTTTCGGCTGGTATTGTTTCGCCATGTTCGGTCTCATCGTCTATTTATGGGTTCGCCATAGAAAATCGACCCGGCGAGGATAGTTCACTCGAGGCGATTGCTGTCACGCTCGGCGACGGAACATCTAGGCAGATTCGCTGATCTTCGGCGCTGTCGCGTCTGATCTACGACGACCTCGCGACCCTAGTCCTAGCTAGGCCTAGGCAGCCTGGAAATATACGGCAGTCGATCAAAGGAGCGAGACGTTCTCACATGGACGAACCCCGGCGCGATTCCATTTGCTCGCCCCTATCGAAGCAATGCCGAAGTAGGAATATGACAAATCTCTTAGAAAATCCGGTGGATTGGATGGAACGAGGCTTGCCAGGCATTTGGTCCGCTGGAACGCGCCTTCAGGGCCCCGACAGGTACAGGGTGCCGATTGGGATGCGCGCACACTCGCACTCCCTTCTCAATCTCCGATCGACGCGACAATGGAGGCTGCGATGTAGCGCTCCTCCCCCTCACCGTCGTTGAAGTAGTAGACGGCCAGTATGGAAGCTTGATCGCGCTTGACGACGCGAGGATAACCGAGATCGGCCGTGCCGCCATCGCTTCGGATGATCTTCTCGGCGCCCCATGTCTGGCCGTCGTCGCAGCTCACGCGCATCCTGATGCCAAATGGCGGGTCACGGTAACCGTAGACGAGCAGAAGCATGCCGTCGATCCGCCCGAGCGCGGGCGGATTGCCGTTGCTGCCTGTATTGTCGACGACGCGGCCTTTCCGCGTCCAAGTCTTCCCTTGGTCATCGGAAGTGAAGGCTTCTATCCAACCCTTGTCGCCGCCTGTCCCCATGCAGCGCGTCAGCGTCAGAATGGCGCCACCGGAAAGTGGCGTCGATGCCGGCATGATCGAATAGCCCTCGGGTTCTGGGCCGACAAAGCCTTGAAGGACGAAGCTGCGCCCGCCGTCCGCCGTGCGGGCGCAGAACACTCTGCCTTCCGCGCCATCCTCTTTGGAGGTGCTTAGCATGAAGAGCGCATCGTTCCTCCCCATAGGAACGATATCGGTTCGCGCGGAAATCGGAATGTCCAGACCGGTGAAAGGATATGGACCCCGCCATGTCCGTGCCCGATCCCGGCTGACATAGAACCAACTCACAGCATCGCCCTGCACATCGGTTCTAGCGCACATGACGATCGTCTCTGGATCGAGAAAGTCTATGGGTTGTTCCAGGCAGCGCAGTTCATCATCAGCCGACAGACGGACACCAACCTTGAGATCGGCGTTCAAGTGCTCATCGGCCGAAAGTGACATCCCACCTGGCACGCGACCGGAGAACCGCTCGCTCATCCAGGTCAGACCGCCGTCCAGGCTCCGTGCCTGCCAAGGCACGAATGGGTAATCACGGTCCAGTTCGTGAAGCTCCCCCTTCGCTCCGAGTTTGCCGCGCGCGAAAACGACGACCACCTCGTCACCCCACGACCAGAGACCATAATTCGCCGGCCAGCCTGCGAACTCGTCGCCTTTGCGGTGGACCTCGAGCTTGCGGAATTGCGTCTCCATCGGGGCACCAAGTTGTCAGAGCGCCTCGACAGGAATCGCCCGCACCAGCAATTCATCCTGTCTGAGCAGTTGTTCGAGGTTGCGACGATATCGACGCCACCAGGCCCTATCGAGAGTGTCCACCATGACTTCAACTACGATGACGTCTTCTTCTTCCGCCCCCTCGCCGTTGGACCAAAGCCCCTTTGCTGGCGAGTTGAGGTATGCCGTCGCTCCGCCATGGCGCTCCGTCATCTCGCGTTGAACTTTCGCGATGACGTCTTCTATCTTGATCGTCGATTGCGGCGCTGCCGGTATAAATAGCTGTATCAAGTGCATGTCTAGTTCTCCTTGTCGCCAGACATCGACATAAGACGGCGTTGGATTGGGGTCGGCTTGCGGAGCCGCTGGTGCTCTTTACGATCGCAAGCAGGTCGACGTGAGTGCCAGCGCTGAAAGGGCCCCTCCACCGCGGATCCATGACGACCGCGCGAGCAAGTTTCGTCACTTAAAGATGACGAGGGAGCCACGCCTATAATTGGCCCCGGTCGCTCCTGCTTGCGCCTCTTTACGTCCCCCCAATCACGGTCGAAATTTGCACAACTTCCCAGGCACTTTCCACTTCCCGGCGTCTGGCCCAGTAGAAAAGCTCTGGTTCAAGGCTGGATGACTCAAGCATCGCGAACTCCCAAATCGCCTAACGCGCATGCGACGATGAACCGCTCCTCGGAGCGGAGTCCAAATCAGACAGCCAATCCGACCATCGCACATCGCGGGAATCCCCCAAGCGATCGCGGAGCCGTCCATGTCGAATATATCGCCACGAAAAGCGTTCGCAGGAACGCCTTTTTGTCTTAGGACATGGTGAACTGGCGCCAACCTTGAAAGCATCGGTCGCTAGGATGAGTCACACCTAGCTGTCCACCGTCGATCGATTGCGTTTCACTAGGCTAAGCGCCTATCGACGCATGCATCTGACCGCAGACCGCAAGGCTCTCACGCATTGCCTTCACCCGCATTTCGGCATCTTCGAATGAATACGCCCAGATCTTGGCGGACCAAGTCGATGGCCCCATCTCATATTCCAGTGCGAAGAGATACATTGTCTGCCCGTGTTCGTCTTTTCGGACGAATTGAGCGTCAGGCCGTTCGCGGGTATCGCGCAGTTTATCGAAACTAATTACGCTCATATCCAACTCATCTAGCATTGCGGCGCTTGCCCGATCGCCGAGCCGGGGCACAAGAGCCAAACGATGAACGGCCGCCATGCGGCGGCCGTGAAGGCGCGTCGCCGTATTAGGCCGCGCGCTTTCCCTTTACGTTTGCCGAGGTCTCGGCGATTTGCGTAAGTTTCTTGTCGGTCGCTTCTTCTTCCGCAAGCGTTGCCTGCAGTAGCGGGACGGCCTCCTTGAAGCCAAGCTGCTTGGCCCATGCGATCAACGTGCCATAACGGGCTATCTCGTAGTGCTCCACGGCCTGCGCCGAAGAGATCAGTCCGGCATCCAGGGCGACCGTGCCCTTGAACTCGTCCATGATCTCATCAGCTTCGGCGATGATGCCCTGAATGGCTTCGCAAGTCTTGCCACGTGCCGGCTTGCCGATCATTTCAAAAACCTGTTCCAGACGTTCGACGTGTGCCTGGGTCTCGTCCCGATGCTGCAGGAAACCGGCCTTGCCTTCCTCCGACTGGGCGGCACGGGCCATTTTCGGCAGCGCCTTCAGGATCTGTTTTTCGGCGTAGTAAATATCCTTGAGCGTGTCGAGGAACAGATCGTTCAGCGTCTTCTCGGTTGCCATTTGCGTCCTCCTATGGCGTGTTGATGGGCTCTCGCTCGGTCGAACATTAGCGCGGAGATGACGCCCCCGTAATGGCGGCGCCATCTCTGTCCGGCCAAGGACGAGACCGACTCGGGTTGCGGTCGGCGATTGATCAAACCATTGCCGACGTTTGTTGTTCCTGCGGCGCCTATCTTTTCACGGAATATGGCAGTTACGCACGGAGCTCGCCGGATACGTGAATGTTATCAAAGCTGTGGGGGCATCGCGTGGGAACGATTTTCGCCGGATCGTCGTTTCGAGTCCGGATCGGCGCCTTCCAGCGATGCCTTTGGGCGATCCGCAACAGCATTCCGGCGTCTTCATGCGTTCAGTTGACTTGGAGGCGGTCCGCCGATGAGCGAAAACGAGATTTCGTCCGGTATCGTACAGCAACGATTCAGATGCTTGGAACTTTCCTTTCATCCCAGGAGAGAAAAATGACGGCTCTATCTTCACAACGTCCCGCGTCGCAAGAAACATCCTCGGTCGAGCTGGAGATTGTCGAACTGACACCGGCGTTGCACGCATTTGCCCGAAGATTCCTGCGTAGTGAGGACGACATCGATGATCTCGTGCAAGAAACGCTGCTGAAGGCGTTGAATTCGATCCAGCTGTACCATCCAGGCACTTCTCTCAAGTCCTGGCTCTTCACCATCCTTCGAAATACGTTCTGCAGTAATTATCGTCGGCGGAAGCGCGAGCCGGTCGGAATGGATGTGACCATGGAACAGGTCTCTGTCGCCCCGAGCCAGGAGTGGGCGCTTCGCGAGCGTGAGCTGCGACAAGCAATGACGCGCCTCTCCGACGACCGACGCCGCGCGTTGACGCTGGTGGCCGCCGGAACGAGCTATGAAGATGCCGCCAGGATCTGCGGCTGCCGCATCGGCACCTTGAAAAGCCGCGTCAGCCGGGCCCGCGAAACCTTGCATTCGCTGCTTGGGAACCAGCTGATCGACTGAGCGCTCCTGCTTCCGATACTCGTCACGTCGGGATGGGAAGAATGGGGCCGGCGGGTTCGCATAGCCGTCTCTTTATCGCGGTTGAACATGGCGCGCGCCATGTACAGGATCTGTTGCGGCCTCTGCGTCTCGCACCCTCGCCGGAACATATCTTCGCTTTTCAGGTTCGGTGGCTTCACCTTTTTCCGAAGTCTAGGAGAAGAAACATGGATAAGCATGAACTTGGCAAGGGTCTCGCGGTGGTCACCGGCGCCTCGACCGGCATTGGCTATGAGCTGGCCAAATGCGCGGCGCGGGAAGGCTATGATCTGATCGTCGCCGCCGACGAGGCACGCATTCAGCAGGCAGCGTCGAGCCTGAAGGAGTTTGGCACGTCGGTCCAGGCAATCGAAACCGACCTTTCAACCGAGGATGGCGTCGACCGGCTGATGGAAGCCATCGCAGCTTCCGGACGTTCGGTCGATCTGCTAATGGCCAATGCCGGGCGCGGCCTCGGCAAGGGTTTCCTCGATCAGGATTTCGCGGAGGCCCGGAAAGTCGTCGATACGAATATCGTCGGCACCATCTATCTCGTCCAGCAGGTGGGCAACCTGATGCGCAGCCGCGGCGAGGGTCGCATTCTCCTCACCGGCTCCATCGCCGGCTTCATGCCCGGTTCCTATCAGGCCGTCTACAATGGCACGAAGGCTTTCATCAACAGCTTCTCCTTCGCGTTGCGAGAGGAATTGAAGGAAACGGGTGTGACCGTCAGCTGCCTGATGCCCGGCGCGACCGACACGGAATTTTTCAGACGCGCCGACCTCATGGATACCTCGGTCGGACAGGCAAAGAAAGACGATCCGGCCGAAGTCGCCAAGATCGGCTTCGATGCCATGATGGACGGCGAAGGAGATGTCGTCAGCGGCTGGAAGAACAAGCTCCAGGCGGCCGTCGCCAACGTGACACCCGCGAGCATCCTTGCGCATCAGCACGCCAAGATGGCTGAGCCAGGTTCGGGCAAGGAATAACCACGTTGCGGGCATGCCTGACCGGACCTCTCAATCGATCGACAGGAACGGCGCCGCGAGCGCACGGTTGCCGTTCTCATCGTCGATCTCGTTATCTTGCCCTGAATGGGCTGTCCCTGCATCCAATTCTGCGACCATTTCCCAGGCGGCCATCAACGTTTCCTGCTCGGCAGCCTCAACGTTGCAATTCGATTCCTTCGAGATCCCGTTCCACTTGGTCGCCGTCCCGAATATGAAAATAGAACCCTGTCATCGTCGTTTCGCCAATCCAGTCGCTCACTTCTCACGCGGTTGCTTCAACCGTCTTCCCGCCGCGACCATCTTGCCATTGCGTCGTGAGGTAATTCCCTCCAACAGGGTTCTGGCGGCATTGCGCACCTCTTGCTGAAAAGCGGTGTCCTTTTCGAAGGCGTCGTGGCTGGTGGCGTAGGGCTCCCAATAACCGATGTAACGGTCGACCTCGGCCAAGGCTCCGGCCGGGACGAGGTCCATCGACGTCAGCCAATCCGAGACGCTGCGGCGGACATTTTCGACGCCTTCGGTATCGCCATGGACGACGACAGAAAATAAGCGGCCGGAAAGATGGCGGGGATAGTCCCATCCTTGCATCTCAAGCTCCTTGGCCTCCTTGGCGTGTTTGCCATGCGTGCTCGTCGGATCTGGATTGCCGCCGTCGGCGCAGACAAGCCGGTCGATCATCAGTTTCAGCGGCGAGGGTGTCTGGTACCAGTTCACCGGACTGACGATCATGATGCCGTGCGCCTCGACCCACATTGGATAGATTTCGTTCATCCAATCGTGGATCTGTCCGAGGGAGTAGTTCGGGTAGCAGGAGCACGGCCAGTGACAGAGCACGGCCGATGTCGAGAAGCACGCCTTGCACGGATGGATCTGTCGGCCATATTCGGAAGCGATGCGGCTGAGGTCGAGGACGTTCACGGTTAGGCCGGCTTCGGCAAACACTTCCTTGGCGATCTCGACCATTCGGAAGCTTTTCGAAATCTCGCCCGGACAGGTATGTTCGCTTCGCGACGAGCCGTTGACGAGGAGGACGCGCGATGGCGCGTTTTCGTCCTCGAAGCGCGCTTGCGCAGCGCGGATTTGATCTCTCGCCTCGAGCCAATCGACGCCAAGATCATAGTCGGGATCGGCAAATCCTGGTCCAGCCTTTTTGGTTATCGGGCTCTTTCGCGAATGGGCGTATGCATTCCATGCGGCCGCGGCCACCTTGCCGAGTTCGTTATCCAGTGTGTCGTAAACCCGATCCTTGAACTGGCTTAGGAAACGCCTCTTGAATTCTCGCTCGTCGAGGCGAGGGCTCGGGCTGCCTTTTCGCGGTTCGAGGTCAGATGCGTTCGCGGCTGGTTCGTCGGGCATGGGGCCTCCACGCATTCATGCGCTCGAAACAACGCGGTGAGCCGGCTTCTGTTCCGGTGCCTCCCAGTTGCATCGTCTATCGAGGATCGGTGATCAGCCCGGAACAATCGGCCGTTGTCCCGGTTCGGAAATAAGGCCGATCGGCTACTCCATGCAGCAAGGGCTTCGGGATCATGAATTCTCGCAATCGAGCCATCTTTTCCAGGGAAAGACCCGCCGGCTTCGTCCGGATAAATCGTGCCAGCTGGATCGACACTTTGCGTGTGGTTGCGGCTGTCATGGTTCCGACGGCTGCCAAAGGTGTCATCATTCGCCGCCCGATCATGGAACGCCTGGCACAGCGGCAGGATCTGGACACGGGTGCTGTCAGTCAGATGCAGCGGCTGGTGAAGAAATATGGCAGGGAGCCTCTGCTTTTGCCTATCCCGTTCCGGCCGCAGCTGCTGGTGTTCGACCCCTCCGACGTCTCCACGGTGCTCGAGTGTTCAGCCCAGCCATTTGCCACGGCAACCTGGGTCAAGCGCTCCGCTCTTGCGCATTTCGAACCGAAAAACGTGCTGATCTCAGATGCCGCGCGGCGGGCCGAGCTTCGGCCGATCCATGAACATGCTTTGGCAAGCGCGGACCGGCTGCATCCATCTTCGGCCGGCTTCAAGACAATCGTCGATTCCGAACTCCTGGAGATTTTGGACGGTATCGGTTCCGACCGGCCGAACGAACTCGATTGGTCTGCGTTCTCGCGAGCCTGGTTCCGGATTGTTCGCCGCACCGTACTCGGCGATCGCGCGCGCAACGACGTCACTTTGACGAAGACCTTGAACGACCTTCGAAGTCGGGCGAATTGGGCTTTTGCAGCTTCCATCGATCGGCGCAAGCGTCGGCAGTTTCAGCAGCAGCTCGGCCAATATCTGCGCGAACCGGAGGAGGGCAGCCTGATTGCTCGGCTGCCGAAAGGCAGCGATTTTGATTTAGAAAGTCAGGTGGCCCAATGGCTGTTTGCCTTCGACGCTGCTGGAGTGGCCGTTTTCCGGACGCTTGCGCTGCTTGCCTGCCATCCGAGCTACTGGGCCAACGCCGTTGACGAAGTTAAAGATCCCGACCTTGATCGTCCCTTCACGCGCAATTGCCTGCTCGAGGCTCTGCGTCTCTGGCCGACGACACCCGTCATTCTCAGAGAGCTGACCGAGGATGTCAAATCCGGCGACAGGACCGTGGTGCGCGGCACGGGCGTCATCATTTTCGCGCCCTTCTTTCACCGTGATCCCGAACTGGCTTATGCAAACCGGATGGAACCAAGTATCTGGGGGCGCAACGACACCTTGCCGACAGTCGGATTCGTACCTTTCAGCGCTGGTGCTGCCATTTGTCCAGCCCACAATCTCGTACCAGCGATTGCAAGCTTCGCCATCGGCGCGCTGTTGTCGGAGGCGGATATCACGCTGCTTCAGCCGTCTCTGACAGTCGACGACCTGCCCGGCACCCTCAACCATTTCGATATTCGGCTGCGGCTGAGCAAGCGGCCGGTGAAAGCCCGTGCACCGCATGCTGCGGCAGGCTTTCCGCCTCATTGAAATCCGTGCTTGGCGCAGCTGTGGTCCGACGAAACGAGTCTTTCAAGGTGCGGCCACCGGAGGCGGCTCAACCGCATAATGGCGTTGGCCTCGTCGACACAGATAGACCTCGCGTTCCGGATGGTCGTTGATTCGAAAGCCGGCGCTGCGCAGCATCGCCTCGACCGCCGCCTGGTTGGGGATGAACCAGTTTGTCGGATCCGACGCGTAGCGTTCCTCGACAAAGAAGAGCTTCGGATATTCAGGCTGGTCGAAGATGCTCCATTCGGAAAAGTCGTAATCTTCCCTAAGGTCGGGAACGCGCTCGTCGCCCCGCTGGAGGCATTGGAACAGCATCATGTCGCCGACGGCGTGTTCATAGAGAAGATCCAGCGCCAGCAGGGGGTGGCGCAGGTGGTAGAGCACGCCCATGAAGATCACCAGGTCGAATGTTTCACCCAGTCGGGCGACGTCGTAGACGGACATCTGCCGGAACTCGATCTCCGCTCCCGCTTGTTCCGCCGCGAAGCGGGCCTGCGCGAGGTAGCGTGGGTCGGAATCGATGCCGACGACACGGGCGGCGTTGCGCCGTTTCATCTCGAGGGCATAGAAACCCGCGTTGCAGCCGACGTCGAGCACGCTGAGGCCACTAAGATCGGCCGGCAGGATATGCTGGAACCCTTTCCATTTGAAGGTGGGATAATCTCCGAGGAAATGATCGGCCGCTGTCATGTGGCCGCCGATGTTCAAATTCTGAAACCACGGCCCGAGTTGCTGGATCCGCTTTTGCAGGTTCGGATCTCTCGTCGGCTGTGCTGCATCCATCTCGGCTCTCCTTTGTCTGTTATCGCTCTCGAGTCAGATGCCAATCGCGGCGCGTCCAGCTTTTGCGCGCCGTCGCCAAGTCGAGCGCCGCGTGACTTGCGCGTCATCGAAGTCGCCGTCTGGACGGGCCGCGGCGATGAACCAATCGGCCGTCAGGCGTAGACCTTCGGCAAGCGGAATCGTCGGCTGCCAGCCGAGAAGGTCTTTTGCGCGTGAGATATCGGGCCGTCTGCGCTGTGGGTCGTCTTGCGGCAGCGGCTTGTGGACGACGACGGATGTCGACGGCACCATGGCCAGCACCATGTCCACCAGCCGGTTGATCGTGAACTCGCCGGGATTGCCGAGATTAACCGGGACGCCCGGATTTGGATCGACATCCATCAGCGCCATCAGGCCCGCAACGAGGTCGCTGACGAAGCAGAAGGAACGCGTCTGGTCGCCGCTTCCATAAATCGTCAGCGGCGCGCCTGATATGGCTTGCACCAGCAGATTGGAGATGATCCGCCCGTCACTCGGCTGCATGCGAGGCCCATAGGTGTTGAAGATGCGGGCAACACGTGCGTCCACCTTGCCGGCCCGCAGCATATCGAAGCAAAGCGCTTCCGCCGCCCGCTTGCCTTCGTCGTAGCAGGCGCGCGGGCCTGTGCAGCTGACATTGCCGCGGTAATCCTCTGTCTGCGGATGCTCGACGGGGTCGCCGTAGACCTCGCTCGTCGACGCCTGCAGGAGCGAGGCATGATGCTGTTCGGCCAGCGAAAGCAAATTGCCGGTGCCGGCAACGCAGGTCATCATCGTATGCACCGGGTCCGCCTGATATTGTGGGGGCGATGCCGCGCACGCGAGGTTGTAGATCTGGTCCAAATGCTCGTCGACACCATGGAGATGGCAGATGTCCTTTTCGATCAGATGGAACTTCGGATGGTTGATCAACGGCCGGACATTGTCCTCCGATCCGGTGATATAGCTGTCGACACAGATCACCCGGTCGCCGCGGGCCAGCAGCGCATCGCATAAATGAGAACCGACAAAACCGGCTCCTCCGGCGACAAGCACGGTCTTTACTCTTCCGTTTCGCGTCCTTTGCAGCATCATGCGTCTCCTAAGCTGAAATGGATTGAGGCTGGGGACGATTGTCGTTCTCCCCCTTCTTCTGGCAGTTCTCGCAAGGCGGCGGCGAGTTCACGAGCGCGCACCTCGCCGGTATGGCGTTCAAGCACCGTCGCCCTGGCGGCCGATGCGAGCGCACGGCGCCCCGCGGCGGCGATGGTTGTCAGGGCGTCGACGACATCCCCCGATCCTTTGGCGATGATGATCGCCTGACCGTCGGCGAAGAACTCGTTCAAGCCGCGCCACTCGTCACTGATGATCGGCGTGCCGCACGCAGCGGCCTCGAATAGCCGCACGCTCGGCGACCAGCCCGCTGCGATCATGTCGGTTCGCGTGACGTTGAGCGTGAAACGCTGCCGGCTGTAGAAGCTCGGATGATCGGCAGGCGGCAGGTGTTCGATCCGCTCCACATTCGCCGGCCAGTCAATATTTTCAGGATATTGAGGACCGGCGACCACGAAGCTCAGATGCGGCAGTTGCCTGGCAGGCTCAATCAGCAGCCGCTCCAGCGTTGGCTGTCGGTCGGGGCTATAGGTGCCGAGATAGCCGAAATCCCAGCGGAAGGCTTCGTCCGTTGGCCGATATCGGCTCGCATCGACGGAGCAGTAGAGAGGGATCGCCTTGCGCGCGCCGTATCCGCGCTCGAGACCCGCCAACACGTCACCGCCCGAAAACGAGAAGTAGGCGTCGAAGGTCGCAAGCTGTCGGCGCGCCAGATATTCCTCGTCGCCGCGGTCGAGCTTCGCCAGCGTCACCGGCGTGTCGATGTCATAAAAGCACAGCCGTCGGGGCTTCAGGGCGGCGATCCTGTCGATAACCGCCACGCCGGATGGAACGTAGGACCCGATGATGACCGCGTCCGCCGCCTTGATCCGATCGGCATGGTTTTCGATCATCTCTTCGATGTCGCTGTAATGGACGAGCTGGCAAAAGTCGGGATCGGGAAGATCTCGGTGCGCCGCATACCAGGGCACGTCGCGCTCCAGGAACAACACTCGATGCCCCCCGGCGTGCAAGCCGCCGATGAGGGCGCGATAGGTCGTCGCGTGACCGTTGCCCCACGACGACGACAAGGAGAGGCCGAGGATGAGGATATCGAGCGGATTGGTCATTCGGCCGCCTCCGCTCGCGCGGCATGAGCGCGGAAGATGGCATCGGCGGTCTCGGCGCGATTGCTATAGGTATGCTCGGCAAGCACACGTCTTAGCGCCCGCTGTCCGATCGCCCTGGCCTGCTGCCATGTCAGGCCGGTCAAAAGATCGGCGACATCCTGGCCGTCGCGCGCCACCAGGATTTCTTCGCCGGGCTTCAGAAACAGGTCAATGCCTTGCCAGTAGTCGGTGATCAGGCAGGCGCCGGCGCCTGCGGCTTCGAAAACGCGGGTTGCCGGCGAAAAACCGTTTTCGGCCATGCTGGTACGGGAAATATTGAGCACCGCCTTCGGCGTCGCGTTGAACGCGTTGTGGTCGCGGGTCGGGACATGCCCGACGTGAACGATGTTCGACGACAAGGCTTTGTCGCTCCAGCCGGACCCGCCGAGCAGAAAGCTTTGCCGCGGCAGGCGGGCCGCGGGTTCGAGAAAAAACTGCTCGACCCGCGCTTCACGGTCGGGCAGACGGTTGCCGAGAAAGGCAAGATCCGCGGTGAACCGCGCCTCCTCCTGCACCGGATGATGGGTTTGAGGATCGAGCGCGTTGTAGATCGGCACGCAGTCGGCTGCCCCGAGGCCGCGATAGGCGTCGATCACGGGGTCGCCGCCACCATAGGTGAGGATGAGGTCGATCCGGCTCAAGGACTTGCGAAGCGGGTGCTCGGGGGTCTGCCGAAGCTCGGAAAGCGTTGCCGGCGCATCCACGTCCCAGAAGATCTTCAAAGCCCCTTGCCTGGCATGGCGAAGGACTTCCTGCAGCAGGAGATCGTCCTCGAAGCCGACGCCGCTGGCTTTGACGACGATATCGGCCTCGGCCGCGGCCGCCGTCACCTGCCTCAGCGCCTCGATGGTGCCTTGATAGACGACGACCTTGCACCATTCCGGCGGATCGATGTCGCGGTTTTTCTGCCGGTCGTAAACGTCGGGCTCGTAGAAGGTGATGTCGTAGCCCTTCCGCGCCAAAGCGCGCAGCAGGCCGCGATAGTAGGTGGCGGCGCCGTTCCAGTAGGCGGAAACCAGGCTCGATCCGTAAAAGGCGATCTTCATTCGGCGGCCTCCTTGGCTTGCAACCGCCCGACGACGCCCGCCGTGCCGCATTGCTCCAGAATGGCGAAAAGTTCATCGACGCGATGCCGGCAGGTGTGCCGCGCCCGGATCGTCTCCAGACCGGATGCGATCAGCGAGGCCGCGAGAGCATCATCCGCCGTCACCTCGCGCAGCAGGCGGGTCATCTCGGTCCCATTCCTGGCGGCAAGGTAATCTCTACCCGGCCTGAAAAGCGCCTCGGCATCGTGCCAGGGCGCGCAGATCAGCGGGATGCCGCAGGCGAGCGCTTCGAAGACACGGATCGTCGGAATGCCGGGGAGGTTTTCGACATAGGGGCGTCGCGGTACATGCACGGTCACCTTGTGGTCGGCGAAAGCGAGTGGCGCCTCCGCATTGGCGATCCAGCCGCCATAGGCGATGCCTGCGTCCTCGAGAGCGTCGAGCGCCTGCTTGGGGTAGCGCACACCGCGAACGGTCGCCCTCAGCCCTAGCGCATGCGCGGGACGGACGAGGAATTCCATCAGCTCGGCGGAGCGCTCGTCATCGCCCCAATTGCCGATCCAAATGAGATCGCCTGTCTTTTCGATCTCCGGTCTCGGATAAAACAGCGCGTCGTCGGCCGCCTCATGCCAGGTAAAGACCGATCTGCCCCAACCGGCCCGCAGATAGCGCTGCCGCAGCGTCTCGCCGAAGGCGAGCACGGCGTCATAATCCTCAAGCGTCAGTCCGGCGATGTCGCCCTTCGCCGACACGGCCCGGTGATGCGTGTCGTGGAACAACAGGGTGAAATCGGCACCGTTGCGCCTGGCTCGCCCGATCCGTTCCACCAGTGCTGGCTCCGTCCACTCGTGGACCACGACGACGTCGGCCTCGGCGATCGCCGCCTCGTGATCGAAATGCGCTCCGTAGATTTGCGAACGCAGCTGCGGGAACATGTCGTGAAACTTCTCGACCGCCGTTGGCCCTTGATCGCTGAGCAGGTTGCCGCGGCTCCAGGATTGCTCGGGTTCGAGCGCGAGCGCCTCGTGATGGCGGCGGGTCAGCTCCCGCATGATGCCGCGCAAGAAGTGGGCGTTGCCATGGTTCCAGTCGGAAACCAGCGAATGGGTGTAAAACAGAAATTTCATGATTGCTCCGCCGCTATCGGGGTAAAGTTGTCGTTTATCAGTCGTGCATAGGTTTCGAGGACCGCTGCCGTCTGCAGTTCCAAACTGAAGACTCGCGAGCGCTCCAGCGATCGCACGACGAGTGCGGCGCGCAATTGCTCGTCTTCGCTGAGGCGCATGCACGCGGCTGCCAAGGCCTTCGGATCATGCGGATCGAAGAACAGCGCGCATCCATCCCATAGCTCGCGATAGGTCGGGATATCGGATAGCGCCAGGGCCGCGCCGCATCGCGCCGCCTCCAGGACGGTCAGGCCGAAAGGCTCGTAGATGGATGGCGATACGACGATTTGCGCGCGCCGCATCAAGGCGATGGTCTTCGAATAAGGCAGCGGCCCGCGATCGTCGGCGTCGTCGAGCTGCAGTCGCTGTCCGTTGGGACCCGAGCAGGAACCTACCATGACGACGGGAAGGGGCATCACCGCTGCCGACCTGTCGAGCACCGCGCCATTCTTGCCCTCGTCCCACCAGCGCCCGGCCGCGAAGACGAAAATCTTCTTTGGACGCGGGTCGGACCCGACGCGACTGGCGTTGTGGACCACCTTCAGCCGGGAGAGAGGACCGTAGGCGGCTCGCAGGGCATCCGCATGGCTCCTGCTTGGCGCAAGCACGGCATCGGCGCGGTCGAAACCTTCACGGTTCGCGTCGCGCTGCCAGGCCCAGTCTGGGGGCGCCGGCGTCCCGCGCACCGCGGCAAACCACGTGACGACGCAGGAATGGGAAACCACGACAACGGGCAGCGGCGTATCGATCCCGGCGGCCTGGGACGGCAGGTTGAGATGCAGCAGATCGGCGCCATAGGCTCTGGCGATCCGAGAGATTTCGGCGGGCGCGGCAGATATTTCGGCCCTGCTCGCCGCCATCCAGTCGAGAGGGGCATCGAGCCACACCAGTTGCCCAAGCGCAGTCGCTTCGCTGGTCTGTGTTGCCGACGGTGCGGGTCCGAGGCCCGCGAAGACGATTTCCATCCCCTCGCGCCGAAGCCCGGCACCGAGATCCATCGCATAGCGCCAGACACCGCCAACCGCGTCGAGGGTCATCAATATTCGGTTTCGTCGACGGATCATGCCGAGACCTTTCGATCGCGGCGCAGGATCGGTCGGCCGCCGAAACGGTGTTCGATGAGCCACTCCGCCAGGTGCCGCAGTCCGCTTTCCCATCCCACACGCGCGCTCCAGCCAAGGGTGTGCTGGAGCTTACGTGTGTCCGCGACGAAGAAATACTGATCGCCGGGTCGCCAGTCGTCGAAGGAGGTTTCGACCGGGCGCCCAATCAGCTTGCCGATCTCGCGCAGGACCGCGAGCACGCTAACGGCGTTCGTCGGACCGCCCCCCAGGTTGAAGACGCGGCCCTTGACCCCGTCAATGCCATCGAGGACGCCGCGATAGGCGGCAACCGCATCCGCGACGTGAAGAATATCGCGGACCTGCTTGCCATCGCCGTAGATCGAGACGGGCTCGCCGGCGAGCGCCCGGATCAGGAAATGCGCCACCCAGCCCTGGTCCTCGGTGCCGAACTGGCGTGGGCCGTAGATGCAGCTCATGCGCAGCACGGCCGTCGGTATGGAAAAGGATTTCGCATAGTCCAGCACATACTGGTCCGCCACGCCTTTCGAGCAGCCATAGGGGGTGCAGAAATCGAGCGGTCTGTCTTCGCCGATGCCATATGACCGGACGGTCGCGTCGACCGGCAGGTAGCGATCCTCGGCCTCGCGCATGGCGAGGTCGTCGAGCCCGCCATAGACTTTGTTGGTGCTGGCGAAGATCACCGGCGCACGTCGGCCCGCCTTGCGAACCGATTCCAGCACGTTGATCGTGCCGCGCGCATTGGCCTCGAAGTCGTCAATCGGATGGATGAGACTGGTGGTGACCGCGGTCTGGGCGGCGAAGTGAAAGACCGCCTTGGCATCGGCGAAGGCTGCCTCGATGCTTCTGGCGTCGCGCACGTCGGCAAGCACCGGATGTACGTTTGAGCCATGCCTCTCGGTCAGCCAGCCGAGGTTCTGATCGACGCCTGGCCTCCCGAGATTGTCCAGCACTACGACGTCTTCACCGTCCTGGAGGTAGCTGTCGGCGAGGTTGGAGCCAATGAAGCCGCAGCCTCCGGTGATGACGATCGGGGCGGCTCCCTTGGCGACGTTGGGGGTGGCGAGCCGGGCGACCTGCTCGAGCCGTTCGACGCCGCCTTCAATCAGCAGGCGCGCGAGCAGCTTCGGCTGGTTCTCGTGGGTGACGGCACCGAGATGGTAATGCCGCGGGTCGAACCATAGGCCCTCCTGCACCGGCACGTCCGGCGGCACATCCCGCCAGGAATACCAATACATCCGGTCGGCCGGCACGCTCAGAGCCTTCACGAAACGCCGCGCCTGCTCCATCTCGTCGTTGCGCCAGGTCGAATAACCGGTTTCGGTGATCCAGATCTCGGCCTTGTCGTTGAAGCGTCCGATAATGTTTCGCATCTCGCCGAGATGCATGTCCCAGCCGCTCCAGGTGCCTTCCTCGCTGTCCCATGTGCCGGGAAAACCGTGAAAGCCGACGGCATCGACGACGCCAAGCACGCCGCGTTCGCCCATCAGGTTGAGCCAATAGGGATCGAAAGGGCACGGGCCCCCGAGCACCGGCTTCCAGCCGCGATGCTTGGCCCAATAGGCCGCGGCGCCGACCATCTCGCAAAACAGCAGGAAGTCCTTGTCCTCGCGCCAGTCCCAGTCGAGCAAGTTGTTTGGCTCGTTCCACAATTCGACATGGCTGAAATACCGACCATATCTGGTGAGCACGTGATCGACGAAGTCGGCATAGGATTTTAGATCGGCCGGTGCGCCGGAAGACCGTCCTGTCCGGGACAAGGACGGCGGCGTGTAGTGAATGCAGGGGAGGAGATCGATCTCGCGCCCAAGCTTCGGGATCAGCCAATCAAACCATGCCTCGCCTCCCGGAGCCAGATATTCAGCCCATGACAGATGCGTGCGCAAGTAGCTGGCGCCGCTTGTTCCGACGTCGGCGATCGTCTGCGACGTCCGCTCGTATTCGCCAGGGCGAAACCACTCGACGAAGCCATAGGGTCTCGAGCACGTGCCGGTGCCGGCGGAGAACGCGGTTATAGTCATGATACCAGTCCTCTTTCCTCCAACTGTCGTTTCATCTCCGCGCCGCGATCGATCGCTCCGGCATTTCTCACCCAATCGGCGAAAGGTCCGAGCGTGTTTTCCAGCTTGAAGCGCGGCTCGAAGCCGAGCAGTTCGCGCGCCTTCGCGATGTCGGCAAAGCAGTTGCGGATATCGCCGGAGCGCGCCTTGTTCATGATCTCGGGCCGTATCTCCGGCACGCCCATCGCGTCGGCGAGAAGCGTCGCGACTTCGGTGATCGTATAGGCCTGGCCGCTGCCGATATTGATCACATGTCCCGGCGCGTTGGGTTTTTCGAGCGCCAGGCGGAAGGCGCGCGCCACGTCGCGCACATGCACGAAATCCCGTCGCTGCTCGCCGTCCTCGAAGATCATAGGCGGCTGGCCATTGGCGAGCCTCGAGGCGAAGTTCGCCAACACGCCGGTATAGGGATTGGACAGGGCCTGGCCGGCGCCGAATACGTTGAAGAGACGGAGCGCCACTGCCTCCACGCCATAGGCTTCGCCAAAGATCAGGACCTGTTTTTCCTGCGCGTATTTCGTTAGCGCGTAGATCGAGGCGAGATCGACGGGCTTTTCCTCATCCGTCGCGACCGGCCTCAGGTCATTGCCGTCAGCGCCACGCGGATCCCATTGGGCGGCCCTGATCTGGTCGCTGCGTCGCCTGACCAGATCGAGTTGCGCGCCTTCGGCGGTCTCATATCGGCCCTCGCCATAGACGCTCATGGACGAGGCGACGACAACGCGTTTGGGCCGGCGACCGATCATCGCCTCCAGAAGGACCGCCGTGCCAAGATCATTGCCGCCGACATATCGGGCGATCTCGTACATCGACTGTCCGACGCCGACCTCAGCGGCGAGATGGATGACGCCATCGGCACCCAACAAAGCCCGTTCGACCGCGGTTTTGTCCCTAACGTCGCCGCGCATGATTTCGGCGGCCTCGGGCGGCGCCGTTTCGGCATCGCCGTGAACCTGATCGATCAACGCATCGAGGACCCGCACCTCATAGCCGTTGTCGAGAAGTTCCTCGACAACATGTCTTCCAATAAAGCCGCAGCCGCCGGTTACAAGGATCATCGCCATCTGATTTCCGTTCGCTCAAGTTGAAGATGACCCGCCGAACCAAGCGCGGCGAAGATTGTTCCGGCTTCAATGTCATCTTCTTTGACATGTTCTTTGACATCATCCGGAACATCCGGCGGCGTCGCTGGTTCGGCGGCCAATCCGTGAGCGAAATATTTTCTCGAGGATTGAGAAGCGGCCACCGGCGTCTGTCAGCTAGCAGGCCGGCCCGTGCCAAACGAAGGAGCAATTCATGAACATGTTGGCAAGAGCGGCCGAGGGTGCGACCCGGGCGGCGATCATCACCGGTCCCGGAGACGTGTCCGTCGAAGAGAGACCTCTTCCTCAGCCGAGGCCGGGGCAGGTCAGGATCAGGCTCGAAGGGTCGGGCGTGTGCGCTTCCAATCTTGGCCCTTGGGCCGGCCCGGAATGGATGAGTTTTCCGACGGAGCCGGGCGGTCTCGGGCACGAGGGCTGGGGCAGGATCGATGCGCTCGGGGACGGGGTTTCTGGCCTCAACCTGGGAGACCGCGTCGCCGCGCTCACCTATCACGCCTACGCCACCCACGACATCGCCGATGAAGACATGGTCGTGTCGCTGCCGCGGGCGTTCGATGGCCAACCCTTTCCGGGCGAGCCGCTCGGCTGCGCGATGAACATATTCCGGCGCAGCCGCGTCGAGGCGGGTCAGACCGTCGCCATCATCGGGATCGGATTTCTCGGCGCCTTGCTAACGCAGCTTGTCAGCGGCGCCGGCGCGCGCGTCATTGCCATCTCGCGCCGTCCGTTTTCACTTGAAATCGCCAAGCGCATGGGCGCCGCCGAGACCGTGTCGATGGACGACCACTGGCGGATCATCGAAGCTGTGAGAGAATTAACCAACGGTGCTTTCTGCCACCGCGTCATAGAGGCGGTCGGCAAGCAGTGGCCGCTCGATCTCGCCGGCGAACTGACCGCCGAGCGCGGCCGGCTGGTGGTTGCTGGATACCATCAAGACGGGCCGAGGCAAGTCAACATGCAGCTCTGGAACTGGCGTGGCATCGACGTCATCAATGCTCACGAACGCGATCCCAGGATTTATGTCAGTGGCATGCGCGAGGCGATCGAAGCAATGGTCTCCGGCAGGCTCGATCCGTCATCGCTCTATACGCACGTCTATCCGCTCGAAGGCCTTGGCGAGGCGCTCGACGCCACCCGCGATAGGCCCGATGGTTTCCTCAAGGCGATGGTGACATGCTGATGAATGGGATGATTGAGCGCTCCCCGCGGACGCGGGTCAAGTCCGTTAGGCTCGGTTTTCTCGGTGTCGGCTGGATCGGCAGAAGCCGAATGGAGGCGATCCTCCGCACGCAAATGGCCGAGGCCGCTGCCGTCGCCGATCCCTCGGAGGACATGCTGAATGAAGCCCTGCGTCTTGCGCCGGACGCGGAAATCGTCGGCGGTCTCGATGCGCTGCTGTCACGCGACCTCGACGGCGTCGTCATCGCCACGCCGAGCGCGCTGCACGCCGAGCAGTCGATCCGAGCGCTGCGGGCCGGGGTCGCAGTGTTTTGCCAGAAGCCGCTCGGCCGATCCGGCGCGGAAGCGGCAGCCGTCGTGGCCGCCGCCAGATCAGCCGACAGGCTGTTGGGCGTCGATCTCTCCTATCGTCATACGCAAGGCATGCAGCGCATCCGCGATCTGATCAGAAATGGCGAACTCGGCACCGTCTTCGCCGCCGATCTGGTCTTCCACAATGCCTATGGCCCCGACAAGTCCTGGTTCTACGACAAGTCGCTATCGGGCGGAGGATGCGTCATCGACCTCGGCGTCCACCTCATCGACATGGCGCTCTGGTGCCTCGACTTTCCCCAGGTGGTTGACGTCACGAGTACGCTGATGAAAGGCGGCCAGCCAATCAGCGCAGCGGGGGATGTCGAGGATTTCGCCATCGCCACCCTGACGTTGGCAAGTGGGGCGGTCATCCGCCTTGCCTGCTCCTGGCGGCTGCAGGCAGGATGCGACGCGGTCATCGGCGCCGACTTCTTCGGAACATCCGGGGGTGCATCCTTCAGGAACGTCGGCGGGTCGTTCTATGACCTTGCGGCCTATCGCTTCCGCGGCACGTCCGCCGAAGATCTTGCCCTGCCTCCGGACGACTGGGGCGGCCGGGCGGCGGCCGACTGGGCGGTCCGGCTCGCCAGTGGTGAGGCTTATGATCCGTCCTGCGAACGACTTGTCGAAGTTGCCGACATCATCGATGACATCTATCGGCACGCATGAAGCAGCGGCCTCGGCCCGGCCGGATGAAATTGTTTGCAGTCAGTGGTGAATTGGCTGGAACCGCCGCGCCCTTTCTCGGTTTTGGCGGTCGCAAATCATCTGCGGGATAGACATGGCCTCTCGACCAGCACGGAAGACGTCGAAGCCGCGGACAGCCTCGAGCGATATGCTCGTCCGCAGCAAAATTCCTGTCTGGATCGTCAAGGCGCTTCTTTCCAGCGGCATCAAGCGCGTCAGTAAATTGTCTTCAATGACCGACGATGAACTGCTGGCGCTTCCCGGCATCGGCAAGCGCGCGATCGAACTGATCCGATCGTCTCGGAAGGCCCGCGAAAGCGGCGGGAGCCAGGCTCGGGGATCGCCTCTTCGTCGATGAAGTGAGGGGCGCTGGTCACACGGAACTCTCCGCCTTCGCGGGGGTTTGGATTTGCTTAACATGGAAGCATGCTATGTCGATGCCGAAATCCGAGCAGCAGCAGACCACGATATCGAGACGTCTCGACCGCAACATCGAGGCTCTGTTGAAACGGCGGGAGCAGGAAGCGCGGCAATCGAGCCGGCAGGAGCGGGCAGCCGATGCTATTACCCGTTTCGCGGGATCCTTGATGTTCGTCTACCTGCACCTGCTGGTCGTCACGCTCTGGATCGTCGTCAATATCGGCCTTGTTCCGCTCGTGCCGGCCTTCGACCCCTCTTTGGTCATTTTGGCGATGGTCGCATCCGTCGAAGCCATTTTCATCTCGACATTCGTGCTGATCAGTCAAAACCGGATGGCGGAAGCCGACGACAAGCGCGCCGATCTCAATTTGCAGATTTGCCTTCTGGCGGAGCATGAGGCGACTGAGTTGCTGACCCTGGTCTCGGCCATCGCCGAGAAGCTCGGCGTCGAAATCGAGACGAGCGAGGAGCTTGAGGAACTGAAAGAGCACGTGAGGCCGGAAGAAGTGCTGGACGAAATCGAAGAGAAGATGCAGCGGCGGGGGACCAGAGAGCCGCCGGCGTAAACCGCCATCGCCGGCGTGTCGCCCGCTTCACGACGGTTTGGTCGGAAAGAATTTCGGCGGGCTTGGAACCGCGTCGATTCCGCGCGGAACATCCTTTCCGGAGTTTGGCAGCAGAACCGCGTGACGGTACCGGAGGGCGAAGCGTATCACGGCAGATACCAGCCGCTGATCCGACCACTCGGTGTCAGGGACGGATGCGCCGACGTCAGCCGACGCGACACGGCGTCGGTAAATGCAAGGTAAACTTCAAGACATTCCAGACCATGACGGCAAAACCCAGAAAAACACCGAGAATCGGTTTCCACAGCGCCGGCGGGTGGATGGGGCTCGGCGAGATCGGTGGGAGAAAGTCTTCTCCGAGAACATATCCCGGTCTCCAGCTCGGGGCTCTTGGCGCATCAAAACAAGCCGGCCGGATATATGTGCGTCAGTTGCGCCTGGGCCAAACCCGCCAAGACGCATCCACTGGAATTCCGTGAAAATGGCGCCAAGGCGACGGCCTGCGAGACGACGAACCAACGCGCCGACCGGTCTTTCTTTGAAGCACATACCCTGACCGAACTCGAAGACTGGCGCGACCACGACCTGGAGGAACAGGGACGCCTCACCCATCCGATGCGGCTCGAGCATGCTTGTTGCCGCCCTGCTGGCCTGAACCTGCCGAACGGCGAAGCGAGAGCGAGACCACCGCCCAATTTCAATCGGTCCGGCTGAGCCGGGCGGCGTGACAGGAGGCGCAGTCGGCGGCAAGAAAAACCAGTTTCCCCTTCGTCGCGTCGCCTGCCGTCAATGCAGCATTTTCCGCATCGAGGCGCGGATCAGCCTCGGTCACATGGCGGAACAGAAAAACCACGATCAGGATGCAGATGACAACACCGGCCATCGGGCCTACCGGCGCGCGGACGACAAGGTCTGGCGCAGGCGATGGGCTGCGGCGCGAAAGTCGCCACCGGCTGTAGACAAGCTGTTCATAATACACTTTCCACTCAGTCAAGCGCGGGTCGGCGCCCCTCCTTCGACGGCTCAAGGTATGCCCGGCAAATCGGTCGTGTTTTCGGACAGTTCCTTTTCCTGCTCTCCGGCGTCCATCATCTCGCGAAGCGGCGAGCGCGACACATTCGCCTCGATCGCCCGATGACCCGGCGTCTCCGGAAGAGCCTGGCGAAAGCTCTTGGCATAGTCTTTGGGCATCTTCGGAGGCATCATCGGCTCGTATTGGTCAACCATCGCTTGAATGACCACCGGACCGGCGACGGAGAAAGCCTCCGTCAAAGTCGGCTCTATCTGATCGAAACGCCGAATTGTGAAGCCGCGGCCTCCCATTGCCTCCGCCGCCTTGGCGAAGTCGATGGGCGCCAGTTCGCAGGCAAATTGCGGGTTGCCAAGGAACATCATCTGCTCCCAGGCGATCTGGTTGAGCATGCCGTTGCAGATCACCAGCAATTTCAGCGGGAGAGCCATGCGAACGGGGGTCGAGAACTCGCCGAGCTGCATGCCGAATCCGCCATCGCCAATGACCGCGTAGATTGGCCGCTTCGGATCGGCGGCGCCCGCCGCTATCGCATAAGGCAGGCCGGAAGCCATCGAGGCGAGCGCGCCGGAGACTGCGAACTGGTTTGTCGTGCGGAGGTCGATGTGGCGCGCCGCCAGCTCGGTATTCTGGCCGGAATCGGCCACCAGCACGCCATCGGCCGCGATGCGCCTGCCGAAAGCTCGAACCACCGCCTGTGGCTTTAACGGAGCGCTCCGCTCCGTCTCCATCGTCTCCATCTTTCGGCGCCATTCGGACATCGCCGTTTGCGCCTTTTCCAGGAACGACCGATCTGTTTTCCTGGTCAGCCTAGGCCTAAGGAGCCGTAGCGTTTCCCGCGCGTCCCCCACCAGACCGGCATCGACGGGAAATCGTAGGCCAATTCGCTGAGGATCGCTGTCGATCTGCACGCCGCGAGCGGCTTCGGGCCGCGGGTAATATTCGATGTAGGGAAAGGAGGAACCGACAATCAGCACCGCGTCGCACTGTTCCATGATCTCCTGCGAGGGAGCGGTGCCGAGAATTCCAATCCCGCCGGTCGTCAAGGGATCGTCGTCGGCGAGAGCCGTCTTGCCGAGCAGGGCTTTGGCCACCGGCGCGGCGAGCAGGTCGGCGATCTCGCGCAATTCCTCCGCCGCGCCGACAACACCCCGGCCGGCGAGGATGGCGACCTTGCGGGCATCGTTCAGTATCCGGGCCGCACGATCGAGCTCGATCTCCTCTGGCACTTGGCGGCCGTGGAAATAGCGGTTCGGTACGTGTTTCGGGCGGTTCCGTTTCGATCGCGATTTCCCGTCCATCTCCTGGACGTCGTTGGCGATGGAGAGATGTGCGACGCCCCGGCGCGAGAGCGCCGAGCGGCAGGCGAGGCTGGCGACGTTCTCCATGTGCGACGCGTCACTGACATGCGCATTGTAGAGCGCGACATTGTCGAACACGCGGGTCAAGTCGACGTCCTGCTGGGTAAAGGTTTCGATCAGGTCGTGATACTGCGTCCCGGTGATGGCAAGCACCGGCATCTGATCGAGCTTGGCATCATAAAGTCCCGTCAGCAGATTCGTGCCGCCTGGTCCGGACGTTGCAAGGCAAACGCCGAGATTTCCGGTGAATTTAGCGTAGGCACTCGCCATGAAAGCGGCCGATTCCTCATGCCGGACCTGGATGAAGCGGATCTGGTCCTGGCGCTTGCGCAACGCCTCCATGACCCCGTTAATACCGTCTCCAGGAAGCCCGAAGATGACCTTCACGTCCCATTCAATCAGTGTGTCTATCAATATGTCAGCGGCATTGGGCATCGAAATCGTCCTCTGCTTGTCAAAGACCGCAAACCTGCGTCATTGGGAAAGGTTCCAAAGCCACGCCCCGGAAGAGCTGCGCGGCAGCGAAGCGATGTGGCAGGCAAGTATGCCCGAGCGCGTTCACATCCTATGCGCCAAGCCATAGACGAGGATCGTGACGTAAAGCAGGAAGGCGACGACGGCCACGGTCGCGATCAAGGTGACGGCAATCCGCCCGCCTTTCAGGCTGTTTCGCTGCTGTTCAGTGCTGGGCCGGGTCACCTGGATAGGATCGTGCTCGGGCGCGTCCATCAGGGCTTCGCTTTCGTCGAGATTTTTGCAGGCTCGTCATTTCCGCCGCTTGCGTTAAATGAGACCATCGAGCCGAAAACGATCAAAAGCCCAACTAACGTGATGGCGCCGATGTAGATGAAGGAAGCCCGACCGTCCGATTGCTGGTTCATCTGCCTCTCCCTTGGTTTGCCAAACCAAAGAACAGCGGCAATGTTCCCGCCAGCTGGCCTTATCGCGTCTTTTTGCTTTCCCCGCGGCCATCGACCACGATCGACGTCGGCCCCTGACCTATGCAGCGCATCACTTCCGTCAGCAATATGGAGGGCTCGCATGGTTTTTCCAACCACACGCCCTCGGAAAATGACAAAGCATCCGGGTGCACCTTCCGCTGAGCACCGGTGTAAACAATGAATGGTATATGGCGGCCGCGCAAAGATCTCGCAATCGCTCCAGCGACGCCATCTGTCAATTCGATGTCCATCACCACGAGATCGGGATCGTTCGCTGTCAGCCATTCTTCGGCTGCTCGACAAGACGACACTGTCTCTATCCGATCGAAGCCGGCGCCATGAAGGATGTCTTCCACGTCCATCGCGATGATAATCTCATCCTCCATCAGAAGGATGGACGTCGTTCCTGCAACGCTCATGGCCAAACTCCTAAAATACTGGATTACACAATAGACCTTTCGGGTCAAAATACAGGTTTCGTGCGCTATCGCACAGTTATCCTACCTCGCATGTTTCTCGCGAGGAATACTGGCAAGAGAGACGGGACCACGCAAGTTTTCAAATGGAGCCAAGGCGCGCCGCTGACGCGCCAGATCGTGTCGCCGACGATCTACGGCCTCGTCTTGTGGACGGCAAGTCCGACCGGTCGGCCGTCTGTTTCGTCCTGCATAGTCCGGAACAATCGCTTTGACGAGGAGGTCGGCCGGTTGAGGATTGACCCGGGGATCGACATTCTGGGTCCGGTCGGTTCATGCGTCGCCTGACGAACGAGAATTGCCAGATTGTCGAGGGTGGTGCCATCTCGGCGCGCTCCACGCTGAGACTGTGACTGGCTGCTCAGGCTCGCGATCTCCGTCTGCAAATAGCGGCCCGCGTCGCCCAGCCACTTCCACGCGAAGGAACTGCCGGCCGAGGAAGAGCCGGCTGGCCGTCATTCGAGCGGTTTCGGCGATCGATACCATCGGGCCTCTTTGTTCATAGGGGACAGGGACGCGCGAACACCGGACCGTCTGTACGCTATGGCACAGTGCGTTGCTCAACGATTCGAGATGGTTAGGTTCGCCGCAGCAACGGGCGAAGGACTGCCACATGTGGACGAAACCATGGATGACGAGCAATTGAATTTTAGAAATGAGCTGTTGCGGGCCATGGGCCCACAAGAGCGCGATCTGATCGTGCCTCATATGGAGCCAATAACTCTCGATGTCCCCTTAATCCTTGAGATGGAGGATACGCTGGTCGGCGACATCTATATCCTCGAATCTGGACTTGCTTCGATCGTGGCGAGATTTCCGGGTGGGCGCGATATCGAGGTTGGCATCGTCGGCCGCGAGGGAATGACAGGTGCCGCCGTGATGCTCGGCGGAGACCAGTCCGCCAATCGGACGTTCATGCAGGTCTCAGGCCACGGGTTCAAATTACCAGCCCCGATCCTTTCCGCGGCCATGGAAGAAAGCCGGGCCTTGCGCGGCCTGCTTCTCGCGTATGTCCAGGCGCTGCTCGCGCAAACGACTTCGACGGTGCTAGCCAATGGTCACGCCAAGCTAGAGGAGCGGCTCGCACGTTGGTTGCTGATGGTCCATGACCGAACGGACGGCATGATGATATCCCTGACCCACGAATTTCTCGCCGTGATGCTGGGGGTCCGCCGCGCCGGAGTGACGGTCGCGTTGCATCTGCTGGAGGGCAAAGGTCTGATCCGGTCCACCCGAAGGCAAATCGTCATTCTCAACAGGCGCGGATTGATCGAAGAGGCGCATGGCTGCTACGGTGCGGCGGAGGAGGAATATCGGCGACTGATCGGCAGCCCTCTCGCGCGTTGAGCGAACTTTTGATCAAACCTGGTCGTGCCGCGGTCAGAGGCGGCGCTTGCGGGCCGATGCCAGGCGACCCACCGAAAGCAATTTGTCCTGGTCTGCCACTCCATGTCGGTAGAGGCTGATCAGCAATGCCGCGATCTCCTGCGTTTCAGGCGCTCGCAGAGGCTTGCCCGTCTCGCAACAGATGGTATTCAAAATGGCCCGCAGATGACTGAGGTCATCTGAATCGAGGGCCTTCAAATGAGCAGACTGAGAATCGAGCATAGCGCCGTTCCCGACATAAAGGCTTCGGATCATGCGGCCCCCATCATGAGGTCCGCAAACGCCTAGCGCAACGCTTGGTGCGTAAACGCACGGATCTAATGATAATAGCCGGCACCAAATCCGAACAATGCCTCTACGATGGCGTTGATGTCGGCGGCACGATCGCTGAGGACGAAGCCGGCTGAGAGCGCTTCGGCCGGATGCCCTTGAGCGAAGACGAAGGGTATGCGCCGGATCTCCAGCCATTCATTCATTGCGAGCATCGCCTCGTCCGGGATCGTGACGTCGATGATCGCCGCGTCACATGCAAAGGTTTCCTTTGGACCATGCATCGCGAACATATCGACGCTGCTGGTGACGACCACGGCTTGACGCGCGGCCCATGCCTTCTTGACGCCGTCTGAGAGAAAGCCGGGTTCACCAATGATGACGATCGTCTTGCCAGCGACCGGACTAAGCGATTTCATAGCGGACGCCTGCAAGAGTGGTTGGACCGTCATCATGCTGCCAACCGGCGATTCACCGGCGCTGACAGGCTATCCGTACCATATTCAAGTTTGCGATGCGACGTTCCTCTAATCCGTCCCGAACCCGACCGGGCTGTGTTGGTTCCCCAGCCGATGGCGAGGTGAGGGGGAGGATTTCGTACGATTCCGCACTAGCGGTTGAAATCGAAAATCCAGAATTTTAGGATCGCCTTAAATAACGAGGAGGAAGACGATGACCCAGCACTCGGGAATTACGAAGCCGGCTCTGCAGCCTGGTGACATCGCCATGTTGCAGGCTGTGTTGCAGGGTTGGTGCCAAGAAAAATCATGCGGGATGGCCAGCCTCGCGGCGCAGCATGTGGCGAGGGAACTTGTCTCCTGGTTCGAGTGCGGCATTCGAGACCAGGATAAACTGAGCGGTCTGATGCGCTATATGCAGTTGGATTTCAACAGCTTATCGATCCCGACGAAGCCGCGGCGTCCTGAGCCCCTGCCGTTCGCTGTCAATATTGGCGAAACCAGGGTGCTGTAATGGACAGACTTGTCTATTTCAAAAGGATGGCCTCCGATCCGGCCGCGCTCGATACCGTCGTTCGGCGGATTATTGTGCGAAAGATCGTCGAGGAACTTCAGGAAATCTGCGATAGCGAGCCGAGCGGCGGTGCTGACCGGTACCCGGCGGTCGATGGTCTGCTACGGACGATCCGAGCTTCGATCATATCGATCAGCAAAGCCGACGACCGTTGTTGGCAGAAGATCGTTGACGAGCTCCTACAGCTTCGCGCGACGATGGTTGATCTGAAGGCCGGCCATGGTGGCAAGACCTCCCATTGATAGGGGACTACACACGTCCCGCCGATGCGCTCTCATGGCCTTTGGCCAGGACGCATACTGATCGGCGATTGTTTGGGCGTCACTTGCCCGGCAGGTCCTTCTCCGTCGTCGCGGCAGCCGGAAGCCTTTGCTGCGACTGCTCTCTGTCAGAGGCGCGCACCGGGGCCGTCGGCGCCTTGGCGACATACACGCCCAGTCCCAGCGCGCCGATGGCAACGATGAAAGCGCCGGCTATGGCGAAGACAGACCGTCGTCCGTCCTGCTTGATTATTCCAAAAGCGAGGGCGATCCCGAGAAGGGCTGCTCCTCCTGCCACGGCGAACAGCCAGAGATAATTCATCAGCGTAAGCTCCCAATGTCCGGCCGCCTAACCCCGAAGAACAAGGAAGGTTCCTGGAGCATCCGTTTTTTCCAAATCTCGGATGTTCCACCTCGTTCTCCTGAATTCGCGCAACAGCGGCGAAGGCTATTTGTTCAGGTCCTCCGCCATCTGCAGATGATGTTCAAGCGCAGGCCTCGTGCTTGCCGCCCAAGCTTTCAGCTCAGCATTGTCGCCACCTTCGCCGTAGCGCTTGAAGAGGTCGACCGCGTCCTCGTGCGCGGATTCCTGGTCGGAATGATATTGCTTCATGAAATCATCGCCTTGAAGGCCCTTCAGCTTGTCGAGCATGTCCTGCTGCGCGCTGGTCATGGCGCTCGGCAACTGCGCCTTGACCTTGCCGGCGGAAATCAGCGCCTTGAGCTCGCTGCTCGTCTTCTCGTGATCCGTCACCATCTGCTGGGCGAAGGTTTTGGTCGCGGCATCACCGCGATCGACTGCCAACTTGCTGGATTCGATCTCGAACATATCACTGGTGGCGGCCTCCTGTACGAAGTCCTCTGTCTTCGGCGCAACGCCAATCAGCGAGTTGACTCCGGACTTTTCCGCGGCGGATTGGGCCAGGACAGGTCCAGCAAGCGAAATGGCAAGAGAGGCGATAATGATCTTCTTCATGGTTTGGTCTCCTGGTTGGTGGCTCGATTCGGCCGCTAAACAAGCCCAAGGCGGAATTGTTCCCTGCAAATGGATCCCTCCCGCTTTCCGATGGAACAACTCCTTCCGATCACGGTTTGGCTGTCTTGAGTTTGAAGACCAGAGACGGAAAAATCGTTTCCAAAAACCGAAAGGGTTGCAAGGCGGCGCGTCCGCTCTGCGCTCGGGATCGAAAGGCGGACGACGACATGAAAGCACTTACCTGGCATGGCAAACACGACATTCGATGCGAGAGCGTTCCAGATCCTCAAGTCGAGGAAGGGCGCGATGCCATCATCAAGGTGACGGCCTGCGCGATCTGCGGGTCTGATCTTCACCTCTTCAACGGTGTGATGCCGGACATGCATAACGGCGACATCATGGGCCACGAGACGATGGGCGAGGTCGTCGAAGTCGGCAAGGACAACAAAAAGCTCAAGGTCGGCGACCGTGTCGTGGTGCCGTTCACCATCTCCTGCGGCGAATGCTTCTTCTGCCAGCGCGGCTTTTATTCCGGATGCGAACGCAGCAACCCCGACCCGGCGAAGGTCAAGAAGATGTGGGGGAATTCACCCGCGGGCCTGTTCGGCTACACACATCTTCTTGGCGGCTACAGTGGAGGTCAGGCGGAGTACCTGCGCGTGCCTTACGCGGACGTCGGCCCGATCAAGGTGCCGGACGGACTGACGGATGAGCAGGTGCTCTTTCTCTCCGACATCTTTCCGACGGGGTACATGGCCGCGGACTTCTGCGATATCCAGCCCGGCGACACGATCGCGATCTGGGGCTGCGGCCCCGTCGGACAGATGGCGATCAAGTCGGCCTTCATCCTCGGCGCCGAGCGCGTCATCGCGATCGATACCGTGCCGGAGCGGCTTGCTCTTGCCGAAGCGTCGGGAGCCACCACCCTCGATTTCATGGACGAAGACATCTACGACAAGCTCATGGAGCTGACCAACGGGCGCGGCGCAGACGCGTGCATCGATGCGGTCGGCACCGAAGCCGATCCGTCGGCGAGCTGGGACTCGCGCCTTGACCGCATCAAGGTCGCCACGTTCATGGGAACCGATCGCCCCCACGTTCTTCGCCAGGCAATCCATTGCTGCCGCAACTTCGGTACGGTGTCGATCGTCGGCGTCTATGGTGGTCTCCTCGACAAGATCCCGATGGGTTCGGCGATCAATCGCGGCCTGACGTTCCGAATGGCGCAGACCCCGGTGCAGCACTACCTGCCGCTGCTCATGGAACGCATTCAAAACGGCGAAATCGATCCGTCGTTCATTATCACGCATCGTGCGACCCTCGACGAAGGTCCCGAGCTCTACAAGACTTTCCGCGACAAGAAGGATGGCTGCATAAAGGTTGTTCTTAAGCCGTAACGAACGTCGCGGACGCCCTGGATCCTAGCCGGCATCGAAGAAAGGTCCGATCATGCAGAAGAAATCAAACGACCCTATCGAAGACCGGAATAGGCTTCGCCCACCGGAGATGGAGCTCGAGCCGATCCGGTCCGAAGGTGAAGACCATGGCGCAGCTGTCGGCAAGCGCGATAAAGCTCGAACCGGCCGCCATGCGGAAGGATCGCCTGCGCCGCGCCGCGCCCAGGTGGACAATGAAAGGGTAGAAGGATTGCCCGAAACAGACGCGGCAGAAAGCTTGGCGACGGCGCCACCTGTGATGAAGCGTGACTGAGCGTGGTCCTCCCAGCCGGATGGAGACACAGGAGATCACGATCGCTCCAACTTGCGGGGGATTGGCCGATAACCATGGGGCTCGCCCGCATGACACGGAACCTATTCGTTTTTGGAACTTTGAAGAAAGGCTTTCCTCTCCATGAACAAGGACTTTCCCGCGCCAGCTTTCTTGGAATTTTCCAGACCCGACAATGTTATCCGATGCTGATTGCCGGCCCTTGGTTCGCGCCGATGATGTTCAATGAACCGGGCATTGGCCATCGGGTCATCGGTGAACTTTACGAGCCTGACGATGATACGATAGCAAGCTTGGATCGGCTGGAATCGATAGGCATGCCCGGCAACCTGCGAGTGGTGCTAGACGTGGAACCGGTCGCCGGCGGGCCAATATGTTCAGCACTGGCATACATGAAATCGCGTCGGCTCGCCCACCCTGTTCATTCGACTTATATGCGAGTCTACGAAGACAGGCGGTTTATTCCCTTCGATCGGGGAGGTTTAGACTTGTATCGCGATGGCTGCGATGTTGCCGACATGGAAACGCCCGCGTCACTTCGAGCGCCCTACAAATAGCCCGGCCGCCTGAAGATCCTGTTTGTGGAATTCATGATCCTTCCCGGCCCGGACGTTTCCTAGATCGCGCATGGGAGGGCCTCGGCTTCTTGCGCAACGCGCGCCGGGATAGCCGTTTACGATACCGGCAAGTAATGTTGGGCCATGCGCCTCTCGCGCTTCCAAGGCCAATCGAACCAGCCGCATGCGGGCGACGTCTCTGGGTTTCCCGAATGCGGGCTTAGCGTTTCAACTACTCCTCGGCGTCGGAATAGTTCTTGTATTGCAGCTTCTGGAGCGATGCATCGAGCTTCAGGACGAACCCTGTCGGCGCATAGTCAAGTGCGACCTCTCCAAAGGCGGACAGGCTGGAGCTCACGAGGCGTGTGCCGAACCCCTTCTTGCTCGGAGCTTCCACCGTCGGGCCTCCAACCTCCTGCCAAGTGAAGTGCAGGCGTTGGTCGCCCGCCTCATCGCGTACGGACCATTCGATTTCGACCCTCCCTGTGTCCATCGACAGCGCACCATACTTGCTGGCGTTGGTGACGAGTTCGTGCAGCACCAGGGAGAAGCAAAGGGCCGCCTGTGGACCCAATTCAACCGCGGGACCGCTCGCTTTGAAACGCCCGGACGTCTCAAGTCCGAGATTAATCGCGGTCGCCTCGACGATTGTCGCCATGCTCGTGCCCAGCCAGTTCTGCTGAAGCAAAATGTCGTGCGCCTTTGAATAAGCATTGATGCGTGCCGTGATCGAATGCTCCGCATCCTCGAGAGAACTGGCGTTTCGGAAGGATTGGCTGGTGATGGCCTGAACGACGGCCAGCGTGTTTTTCATGCGGTGAGAGAGTTCGTGCATCAGGATGCGTTGTCGTTCCTCATTCTCTCTCTGCTCGGTGCGATCCCTCAGAATTTTTACGTATCCCTCGACTTTGCCATCGTCCGACGTCAACGCCATCATCTGACCGGACGCCCAGAACAACGAGCCGTCCTTGCGAACGTGCCAGCGCTCATCATTGCCATGACCTTCGGTCAAAGCGGCAGTCATTTCCAACTGGAGAATCCCGGCCTGCCTGTCTTCCTCGGTGAAGATGACCGCCGCAGGCTGGCCGACAATCTCATCCGCATCCCATCCGAGAATCCGGCGGGCGCCCTCATTCCACGTGGTCACCAGGCCATCGAGATCCGTGGAGATGATCGCATACTCGATGGCACTCTGCAGGATGGCTTCGAGAAAGCGCTCTCGAGAACGGCTGGAATTGGAAAAGAGTTTCATGATCATGTGGTGCGCGCGATCCTTTCGGGGCCTGCGGGCTGAAAGGCCTCATCCCGATTTTATACCGGATGCCGTCGCTTTGGCAAAGGCCGCAGCCATCCTGCAAGTCCCGGAGGAGCGATCGCTAAAGGCACGCAACCTTCCTGGAAACAAAGATACGCGAGCGACGTTATCAAGCGACGTCTTAGTGAGCGTGGAAGCATGACTGGCCATTCGAGAGAAAAACTGCATGGGGATTTGCCCTCCGCATCTTCAAAAGCAGCTTCCGCCGATCGGAAAGAGCTGGCAGCGATCGCATTTGAACGGACCAGGATGCCAATGGTCGTCACCGACGCGCGTAAGTCCGATCAGCCGATCGTGCTTGCAAACAAGGCATTCCTCGAGCTGACAGGTTACGAGGCCGAAGAAGTGTTAGGCCACAACTGTCGTTTCCTGCAGGGCCCCGCGACGTCTCCGATCGCCGCCGCTGAAATTCGTGCCGCTATCGCCGGGGAGCGTGAGATCAGCATCGAGATCCTCAATTATAAGAAGAGCGGAGAGCAGTTCTGGAACCGCTTGCATCTCAGTCCCGTCCATGGGGATGACGGAAGGATCCTGTATTTCTTTGGATCTCAAATCGACATGACGGAATACCGGCGGATCGAGGCACTGGAGGCCTCCGAACATCGCCTGCTGATGGAAGTCGACCACCGATCCAAGAATGTCCTGGCGATCGTCGACAGCATCGTTCGCCTGAGCAACGCCGATGACCCCGCCCTTTACGCCGCCGCCATTCAACACCGCGTGCAGGCGCTTGCCCGTGCCCATACCTTGCTTGCCGCACGAAGATGGACAAGCATTTCTCTTGAAGAACTCATTCGCCAACAGGTATCGCCGTTCGCGGCCACCCGCACCTTTTTTAGCGGACCGGATATCAACATGCCTGCGCCGGTCGTCCAGCCCCTTGCGCTCGTGCTCCACGAGCTCGCTGTCAACGCAGCCCATCACGGTGCGCTTGCCGCTGCGCAAGGTAGGCTTTCGATCAGTTGGAAGCCAGGACCGTCCGGAGCCGGCTTCAGGATCCGGTGGCAGGAGGTGGGCGTCGACACTCCGCCTAGATCAGCAAAGCGGGGTTTTGGCACGGTGATTGTCGGCGCAATGGTTGAAAAACAGCTTAACGGACGTCTTGAGAAAACCTGGTCGGACGAAGGGCTGCTTATCGACATTGAGGTCCCGTCCGCGGGCTCTTGATTTCAGGGACGGCCATTGAAATTAGGGAATGCCCCAGTGATTAGGAACTATTGATTGATCGCCCTTGAACAGCCGGGGTCCTGCCCCAATATCATTTTCATTAGGACCATTGGTGGCATGAAAGGAGGAAAAGATGCCGCTTAACGATGTTCCGTGGACCCTGCCGGTGAGAATCCGGTTGCAGTGCGGTTTGGAGCGCACCTTCACAGGCGCATACGACGCCTTGGATTTTCTCGAGAACGAATGGCCGCTGCGTCATGGAAAGCGCCATGAACGCGCAGTGAAGACGTGTCGTGGCGTCCTCAACGGGATCATTCCTAGCACCGTCGCGCGCGAAGCCTTCGTTGCGGCCTGCCTCGAAGCGGGCATGCCGTCCGTGCTGGCCCCGTGGAAGGGAAAGCCGACGACGCATCCGGCTCGGCCAGCACGCCTCGTCGCCCATTAATGCAGAATGCCAGACCTCGCCTCGGACGAGGAGAGGTCTGGCATCAGCGCACTTTTCCCCCGACAGAGTTCGTCTCGAATTGGTTCCGCGCAGCGAACGAGGTCGACAAGCGGACGTCGATCTTCTAGCCGGCATCACCGCGAAACAGACCGGGAAAAGGCAGTGCAAAGGGCTTGCCGGATCAGTCATGGTGCGACGTTCGCACGCCACGCAGGCTCGGTCGCGGAAAAAGACGATCTGGACTGCAACAAACCTAATGCAGCACAGCAAGCTTCGCCTGCCTCTCCAGAAGACCTTCGACGGTGCCAACAAGCCTCGCGGCCCGCCGCAAGAGGTCCGCGCCGGTTTCGCTCATCGCGATGTCGTTGGACATCCTTTCCATACAGCCCGCCACCTCCATCATTGCGGTGCCGAGCTCGCTGCGGCCGAGACGGTCCGCCAGCCGTGCAAGGCGGCGGATGTTCTCCACATAGCGGGAAATCACCAATAGCCGCTCTGGCATCAGATCATGGGTAGTGGTGACATTCCCAGGTTGGGTTTGTCGGACTTTCATGTCGGCCTCCGCTTACCCAAGCAAAACCGGACGGCGCGTGGGCTGCGTTTGCAAGCCCTCGCCTCGCCACTCCTCGAGCTTCTTCAGTGCGTCGAGTATGTCCCTGTATCGAACTGGATGGTGGACGCCCGGCGGATGGCGCAGTTCCGGCAAGGATTCGACCGCGGGAAGATCAGAAGCCCACGAAGCGAGAATTTCTCGTTTCTCGTCTGTCGAAAGCCGCGCTGACACGACCTCCTCCGGGTGGTCAAAGTGTCGGTGCGTGTGAAGAATGTGCGACGCGGATATCGCGTCGACGGCGTTGTGGGGATTAGTGTGGTCAGAGCCTTTCGTTTTCATCTTGCGTCTCCTAAAAACTTCCAGCTAACGGAGCGAAAATCTCCAGGTAAAAAAGAGATTGTTTCAACGAAAACAGCATTCAAGTGGTTTGAAGCGCGACGCTCGAATTTTTTTGATGCGCCTCTTGAATCAAAAAACGCTCGAGACCAGATCATTTTTTCGTCGGTCGCCGGATGGGGCCGATAGCAACCAGGAGACGCCAGATTTCGCGTCTCCATTCCATCTCGCTTTACATCGCCGGCCGCGCCTTCGAGCGCCGCTTCGAGCTCGCCGACCACGTCAAGGTGGAAACCGCCTCCTTGACGAACGGCCTTCTCAGCATCGAGCTCCAGCGGGAGATCCCGGAAGCGATGAAGCCCCGTAGGATTGCGATCGGCGGCAACGCCGAAACACAGGCCCCTCTGCAGATCGAGGGCGAAAAGCACGAAGCCGCCTAATTTGAAGGAGGAGCGGGGGCGCTGTCTTTGACGGCGCCCCCGTCCGTATTTGACCCCCACCCCGTCGATGTAAGGGAGCCGGCGGCCTTTTGACGGGCGTGGTTGCTGCGATTGGCGCGGATCGCTGCCGCAACACAATGCATCACAAGCAGGCGCCGCGACGACGCCTGGTCGCCGATCCAAGCGTCCGTCCGCGCTGCCGCGAGCTCGTACTACAAACGACGTTGTGCCCCATCGGCCGTAAAACTATATTTTGTGTCCAGGTTCCTTAGGCGGCGCTCATGGTGGCAACCGTCATTGCCTTTCCGGCAGACCGATCCGGCCCCATGATTCAGAGGCGCCTGCGTGAAAACCCAGGCAGATGGGAGAGAGCGATGCGGAACTGTTTAGGCCTGTTAACGGCGGCAGTTTTTCTCCTCCAGCCATGCTCCTTCGCCAAAGCACAGGCGCCGAACGCGTTGGAGAGAGCTATTGGAGATGTGCAGCCATGCAGGTCGTTGAAGACCAAGGTATCGAGCTTCGGCATCAGTGTCGAGGTAGGCGTCGACAAGCTCGATTCCGTCAAGATCGAAAACCTGCAATTGTCGGTGAATGGCGACACGGCGGAGGCGAGCGCCCGCGGCACGCTTGCTTGCAAAACCTCGGACGAAGCGCTGGTCGAAGGAGGGTTTTCAGCTACCGCTGAAGTTCGGCTGAAGATCGACCTGTCGACCTGCAAGACGACCGATACCTCCATCGAGATCGTCAAGACTGGTGGCCGGTTCGGCGATGTCGTCAAGGGACTGGAGACCCAGATCTCCAGCGCCCTCCGGCAAAGCCTGGAGAAGAATTTAGCCAAGCTTTGCCAGAAGTGATCAGCGAACCGACGTCGCTGCCAAAAAGCCCCATGACCCGTGAGCGATCGCCGAACCTTGGAAATAGAAATGCCTCAGCTTATCCAGGTCGTCATCGGGTGGATAGTGATCACCCGTCGATCTACCCCGCTTCCAATTCGCGTTTTCGCCCGACGACGTTCCGGCGTGGAGACGTGGCACGGCTCCGAAGCCGCTGTTCGTCGTCGGGCAGAACCTTCATATGGGCGGTTGGCTCGGGCTGCGCACACAAAAGCTTGCCTCGCGCAAGTGGGCCGCGTTCGCCTTGAAGCGAACGTAGACACGAGGCAAGCGCGTGCTACCATCTCGGATCATGTAGCTGCCTTGGTCATCTCTCCGACATCAAGACGCCCATCAGGCCCTATATCGTGGATGCCGTTGCGAACTGCTCCCGATCCGGCAAAGACACGGCAATTCAAGGATCGGTATCCTGCTCAGGTCGTGCATGGGGTCACCGGGCCTTGCTCGACTCAGCTCCCTTCGTCGACGCCGCCGGCCGGGATCAGGCAGCGTTTGATCTTGAACGTGTCCCAGGCATTTCGAGCTCGCCGTGGAACATATGCGCCGCCCGACCGTTGCTCCGCTCAGTTTGAAAGGTTGTCTGAAATGCCAAATCAGCGTGCCAACGATGATGAGCTTCGCGACATTATCGATCAGAAACTGACTGCACTCATCCAGGAAATGGAGGATGCGGATTGGAGCGCCAAGGACGTCGCTTTTGCGATTAACGATGTCCTCAAAAGCAAGTGGCTTGATCGGATGATGGCGCTACAAGACGCACGCGACGCGGTTCCAAAAGGATTCCTGTCAGACGGGAACGAAGGCTAGCGGTCGGTTATCCACGGCGTGAAAAAGGAAAAGCTTTCATGACTGCGACATTCCTGGTCATCGCCATCAGTTCGCTCGATCCGGATGGTAGCGACACCCGTAACGAGCCGATGCTCGTTTACCCCGATGCGCTGAAGACTGCACGGCAACTGAAATCTGAAGGCAAAGCGTTCAGGGTTATCGCTGACGGCGACCAGACGGAGGAACAGCTGCAGTCGTTCCTGGCGCTCGGTGCGCTCGTATAGTCGGATGATGGCGGTCGAGTTTGTGGCAGGCTGAGTTCGAAGCCGTCGAGGCAGGAAACGCCGATCAGGTATCGGCTGCCGAGAGGGATCGGACTGAGGACTGTTCACTGACGCTCTGTCTCGACATTCAGGCGCATGGAGCCCGTGTCGTTCGGGACCTATGCCGGCTCGGTCGAAGATCAGTCTTTTGTTGGCTTGCGGGAAACGCATCCGCGCATCGAGACTCATCTTGGCCATTTCAAGATGCTGACCGTCAGACGGTAAACCGGGCAACGGGTGCTGACGTTGCAAATGAAGTCGAGGCCGGGACGAGGAGGATCGATTGGTGCAGCGCACTGCTGAAGGTAACGCGGCCCGCCGCGCGCGCCGCGCTGAGCGCCGGCAGAAGCAGCGCGACGCCAATGTCGATCGGGCGGCCAAAATGCGTCAGGTACGCCTTGCTGATCCGCAGGCCAACAACCCGACCGAGGATCGACGGGCCGGTCGCACCCATATCGGATGTTCGGGGTGGTACTACTGGCATTGGAAGGGGGCGTTCTATCCTGCGGATGTTCCGTCGAGTCAATATTTCGCAATCTATCAGGGATCCTTCAAGACGGTCGAGCTCAACGCCCCGTTTTATTCGTGGCCGACAATCGGAGCCGTGAAGGCCTGGATCCGCCAGGCCGCGCCGGGTTTCGTCTACACCATCAAGGTCTGCGAGCTGATCACCCATATCAAGCGGTTCGAGCACGCGGAAAGTCTGATCCAGGATTTCGGCTATATCGCCGACCTTCTCGGCCCGCAGATGGGCTGCTTTCTCTTCCAGCTGCCGCCGAGCGTTCGCTACACTCCGGAAATGCTGCAATCCATTTTATCGCAGCTCGACTGCCGCCGCAGGAACGTCGTCGAGTTTCGGCACAAGAGCTGGTGGAATGATGAGGTATTCGAAGCCTTCAACGCTGCCGGGGTGATTTTCTGCTCCTGCAGCGGCCCCCGGTTACCGGATGAACTGGTGCGGACCGCCGATGACATCTACGTTCGGTTTCACGGGATCAGGCAATGGTATCGCCACGATTACAGTGACGCGGAATTGCTCGTGTGGGTCGAGCGCATTAGGCAAAGCCGGGCGAAGACCGTATGGGCCTACTTCAACAACGATCGCGACGGACATTCGATCAAGAATGCCAATCGGCTGTCGGAGTTAATGAATATTTCAGCCACGTAGGACAGCTGCGCGGGACGAGGCTGCGATGGGGCACAGAAATCGCTTCGCGGGATGTTCGCGGTCTCCCGATACTGAACGCGGGACGGTCGGGTCTGCGTCCTGAAGTGCGGCGCATTTGTATCTGTTGCAACAAAATAGCCGGTGAACCCCACTGTTCAAGCGGGCGAATGAGGCACATCCCAGCTAGGTGATAGAAGGTCACAACTAGACTTGGTCGCGGTTGCGACGAACAGCTCGCTCAAAAGCTCGTGTTCCAAGCGTTCTAGCCAATCTCGACGCGCCTCTACAGCCAAATCCCTTTGAAAAGCAACGCCGCTGGCTGACGTGATCGTTTTTTCTCATCATGGTTCGAATTACGCCTTGGGCTTATATCTCAATCGTTGAAAATCCCTGCAGCCCAGTGGTTGTCAAATCGCTGTCACGGCGGTGAGTGGCCTGTCATCCTGATCGCGAAGGCTATGAGCAGTGCTGACTGCGGCGATAACCGGAAACTTCGCCTCAACCTTTTTCGGGCAGACGAGACCGAATTCGGACGTTCCTTGTTCGATACTCGGAATTAACACAGGGCTGGAAAAGCAAGAGACGACAAGCTTGGCTCTTCGGTGGGCTACAAGCCTTTCGCACTGTCCTCCATTGAACCGGATGAGGCTGGACTTTGCCGCTTTAGGACGCGCCGATCCTAAGTTTTGTGCCGAAGCCTGGAGCCTTTCCAGCAATCATCGCGCGATTGTGGCCGCCATCCCACGCCCGCCATTCGCAATTCGACCTGCTGGCGGGCCGCACGAATGCCGCGTTCGCATCTCGCACAATGAAGCAGCGCGGCCGGCTCGGAAACAATTCGTAAAACACGGAAATGTTCAGAGCATGATCGTGCCACGAACCGGTGAGTTACTAGCGGGACGTCCTTCGAAGATTCACCGCCGATTGAAAAAGAGCAAAGGCGCTAACTCGTGGCTGACATCAATATACCGTCTTCTCCGATCCGAAAAAGTGACAGTGCCTATCAAATCGAATGCAAATTCGCGCTGGAGCCCTCACTTACCCGGCTTTTCGAAAAGGCACGCTCCGCCGGCTGGGACCCACAGCACATAGCCCTCGCAGTCGCCGCGCTCAGTTGGGAGCTGCTGGTTGATCAGCGCGATAGTATGCAACGCGATGGATGCGGCATTGAACATTAGGGTTCATCCGCTCCGCAAGACGGATTTAGGGAAGTCCTCGGTCCATGCCGGCTGGATTGCGCATACAGTTCTCCTGCTCACGCTGCTGTCGTCGGCCACATATTGCCGTGCCGAGAATGTCATCAGCGTTACAGAGACCGGTGTGAATGTCACGCGGCATGTCAGCATCGGTCTAAATAAGACGCTCATCGTTGAACTTCCTCAGGACGCTCATGACATTGTTGTTTCAGATCCAGGCGTGTCTGACGCGATAGTGCGAGCGACACGCACCATCTTTCTCTTTGGCAAAAAGGTCGGGCAAACGAATATCTTCATCCTCGATGCGAACAAGCGACCAATCGTCAATATCGATATCGCGGTTGAGAGAGACATTGCCGGGCTGGAGACGGATTTGCGTCGTTTGATACCAGATGCGGCCATCAAGGTTGAGATTATTTCCGATAATATTGTCCTCACCGGCACCGTAAGGTCGGCACAGGACTCGGCACAAGCCGCCGATCTTGCATCCGCTTTCGTCAAAGGCGGGGAGGCGACGACCCGCACCCAAAGTGCGTCGAGCGGGGGTAGTCAAGGATCCGTGGCCCTTGTTGCGGAAGATCGGCAGGAATCCAAAATCATCAACCTTCTTCGCATCGCAGCCGACGATCAGGTGATGCTCAAAATGACGATAGCGGAGGTAAAGCGAGAGATCCTGAAGCAACTGGGCTTTGACAATGAGCTAAAAAACGCTGGTGGCTCAACAATTGCCCAGCTGGGAACGGCATCGACGGATGCGACGACCGCGACCTCCGGCGGCGGCCTATCAGCCCTATTCAGCGGATCCTTCGGCAAGTATGGCCTCTCAACGACATTGAATGCGCTTGAACAAGCGAAAGTGGTTCGAACCTTGGCCGAGCCGACATTGACGGCCGTCTCGGGTCAATCGGCATCGTTTCAAGCAGGTGGCGAGGTCCTCTATTCAAACACCGACAGCGATGGCAATACGACCCAAACCCCGTACAGCTACGGCATCAGCCTCTCATTCAAGCCCATCGTCCTAACGTCCGGTCGGATCAGCCTGCAGATCTCAACCGAGGTGTCCGAACCGGTTACCTCTATATCCGGTTCATCCCCGACCTACGGCAAGCGTTCGACCAGCACCACCGTTGAACTGCCATCGGGTGGTTCGATCGCTCTGGCGGGGCTAATCCGAGATAACTTCAACAGGACCTCCAATCGGACGCCGGTCTTGAACAAGATTCCAGGGTTTGGCGCTTTGTTTCGCCAGACAAGCTTCGAGAGAAACGAGACTGAACTCGTAATTATCGCCACACCCTATTTGGTTCGCCCTGTCGCGGCAAAAGATCTGAATCGGCCTGATGACAATCTTAGCCCAGCTGATGATGCCTCTCAGGGGTTACTCGACCGGATCAACAGGCTCTACGGCAACGGCAAAACCTTGGAGCCGACAGCGCAATATCACGGCACCGTCGGCTTCATATACAAGTGACCGTTGCTGATAGTCTGACGCCCGGAGAGTCCCGGCCTGTCATTCAACCGACCTGCCTCTTCGGTCAGTGCCTTGGCATGCCAGCAGGTGAGCCCGACAAGAACACGGCTAACAAATATCGCCATTGAAGGGGTTTCCCAACGTTAAAAGCTCAGCTCCGAGGTTGGCATGACTTGGACAAACGGGACGCTCACCATCCTTTCCAAACCATCGATCTTGCTCGCGCGCCGGGCGTCCGGGGTCGCACCAGCGGGCACCATCCGTGGTCGGACGTGGCACCCCGGAGCGGTCGCACTCGTCTGCTTTTACTCAATTTTACGCAGCCTTTACGCTGCTTAACGTTGAACCCGCTACCAAGGATGGCGACGTAGTCAGGAACCCGTCCATGGACATCGAAATGAACGACGGTAAATCGCGACAGTCCCTCCTGCCGCGGCGCGGCGTAGACCATCCGCTCAGGACACGGTTGCTTTGCCTGATCGCGGGCCTGGTCGCCTCCGGCTTGTCGACGTCCACATTTGCCGAAGACAGCGCAACCGGCAGTACGTCGCTGTTTCAGGTCGGGTCCAGCATCGCCGACACAGGAACCGGATACTCGCTGTTTCGCGGACCGCAGCACGGCTCCAACGACTATTGGATTGAATGCTCTTGTTCGAACGGCGCATTGGCGGTCAGATCGTGTCCTTCCTTGAGATACAAATGCTATTGCGCAGATAAGCCCTCGATATCTTGCAGCCAATGATCTGTGCGCCCCGCAACCCATCCATGCTCGGTTCTGAGCGCTTCGGCTCAACGGTGTCCGCCAGGATGCCGGCGCCTTGCGACCTAAATCGCGTCGCTCCTTTCCCCGATGCCGGCAACGACTGCCTTCCCGCGACGTCTGTCCCCACCGGTTCCTTTCATTCGGCGTCTGGACGATTTTCGTTCGCGTATATCCGCCATGCCGATCCTGTCGGCAGCCTGGTTGGCGGGCAGAGTTCTCGGGTCGTGGACGGCGACGCCCTTTGCTTCTCCCTCCGCCCCGCCCGAGATCAAGCCGGCCTTTGGGCGATCTATTCATGCGGTGTTTCCGGCCCTGCTGCACTGCGAGGACGGAGGCGAAATCACCCACGATGGGTTCTGCGTTTGGGGATGGGGTTGCTGCAGGTCGCGAGCGAGCGCCGTCGGGAGGTTTGGGTTTGGGGCTGAGACTGGCGAGCGTTTTGGCACTGCTCCTGTCGGGTTTGGTTGGGCCAGAAGCGGCCCAACGAAAAAATTCCGATGAGGCCTCATGGAGAGTGGAAAGTGGGTTCAACCGCGCCGGATCGTTGGCCCTGGGCGCCGCTGCGCCGAGCGGACAGCTCCTCGTCGCCGCCGACGGCATAAAGGAGAAGTACGATGACTGGGGCGTTGAATGCGCGGTCGTCGACGTCGGAAAGCAATGTGCAGCGGGTCAGTTTCATGAAGATCCAAAGAGCGGTTTGGTTGCGTTCGCAATTCAGGTCTACCCTTCTGAAGAGCTGGGTACGAGGGTCCTGATCAGGATGCCGCTCGGCTTGAAGTTGTCGGACGGCGTGCGCCTCGAGCTTGATACGCAACCCTCAAAACAACATGCGGATGTTGCGACGTGCCTGCCCGATGGTTGCGTCGTTCTTCTCATCATGTCCGACGCCACCATAGACATTTTGAAAGCCGCGCAGGTGCTCACGGTCAGCGCCACTTCGTTTGCTTCAGGTGGTAAGCTGACCTTTCGCGTCTCTCTGAAGGGGTTTCCTCGTTCGCTCGAACGGCTGGAGGAACTGCGATGATCGCGACGCTCCCATGGCGGATGCCGTTCCTTACTCCCAACGGCTGACGGACTTGGGCGCATCGAACCATGGCCCAGCGCCGATCTCATGAGATACAGGGCCGCGGCGACAGCACACCATTATTCGGCAATCAAACGCTGCTTGTGACGTTTTCGAATGCAGCGGTTCCAGCAGCTTAACGTTTCTCGGCGATCTCGGGATGTTTCTGGAGGTTTCCCGCAGACGACAACGAGAATTGAAAGCCGGCAGTGGAAGAAGAAATCAATCATCGAGGTGGGCGATATGGACCATATATTAGTCGTTGATGGCGATCTGGAAATCCGCCGGCTACTGACACGTTATCTTGTCGATCAAGGTTTTCGTGTCACCGCTGTTGCATGTCGGCAGGACTGTGAGAGGTGGATCGATACCAGCACGCCTGACCTGATCGTGCTCGACGTCCTGCTTCCGGATGGTTCGGGCCTTGATATCTGCAGGAACCTGCGCGCTAGCCAGTCTCGAATCCCTGTTATTCTGCTGACCGCATTGAAGGAGGAGGTGGACCGTATCATTGGCCTGGAATTCGGAGCGGACGATTATCTTGGCAAGCCGTTCAATCCGCGAGAACTCGTGGCAAGGATCAGGGCAGTCTTGCGACGAGCCGGCGACGCTGAGGACAGTGACACCGACGTCAAGGTCTTCACTTTCGCAGAATTCATCGCTGACACAAGCACCCGGCGGGTATGCAAGTTGCGTGGCCCAGAAATTGAGTTGACCGGAGCGGAATTCGACCTGTTGGTGGTCTTTCTTGAACGACCGGGCCGACTCTTGTCACGAGACCGGCTGCTTGATCTGACACAAGGGCGCAAGAGCGAGCCTATGGACCGATCAATAGACGTCTTGATGAGCAGGCTGCGACGTAAGCTTGGTCAAACCCAAAGCGGCCCCCTTTTCCGGACGATCCGAAATGGCGGTTACCAGTTCACGCTTCCAGTCAAGGCAGGCGTGCCTGACGTGGCAGCTAGCATCGCGGTTCTCACCGGGAACGACAACGTTCGCTCCCTATGACCGCGCTGGAGTCTTTTTTCGTCTCAGCTTGCCAACGAACTGGCCGGTGGCGACCGCATCTGTCAACGGTCGAGATCGCAGGCGCTAACCGCCGGGATGACCGATTCGATGAGCGGTCCAAAAGCAGAGAAGCGGCGATAAACGCAGTTGAGGACATTCTCACTGTTATGATGTCACGTTTCGCTGCGCTGCATCGTCATCACTTACGAGAGCCTTGATTGTTGGAGAAGCGGCAATGGCTGACAGCGATGCCTCGAGCTAGCCGAGGCATTCTTGATCGCCTCGCGCGACGGCGACCTGGCGAAATTGCGGCGATACTCGCGGCCGACGTGGCGGTATACGCCGATGGCGGGGGCGAAGCCGCGACGGTCACGAACGAAGTTGTTGGAATAAGGCGGTTATGCGCCTGCATGCCGGGCTCGCGCGGCTGTTCGATCGCAGCCGTTCGCGCCTGCTGCCATGAGTTTTATGACGCCAGTCTGCGCTCCCGCGCCAATAGCCGCAAGTTCCAGTAGAAGGTCGCGCCATACACCGTGCCCCGGGGAGATCGACAAGGCTAAGGCAGCCGGGGAGGTTTTGCGCTCACGGACAATAGGCGGCGGAACGCGGCTTGACCAGCGCTGAACGCGCGCGTGGCTCTGGTGTCGCCAGGGTATGGACCGCCGGCGCAATAGTCGCTATTTGCAGGACATGCTGCGATGTTGAAAACGTCGCTGAAACATCACCGCAGATACCCAAGGCTTTTTTAAATTGAAAAAAGTGCAGCGCAGCTTTGCCGTCGAGTACAAATCAGGTCGGCGAAAACTCAACTCCAAACCGAGCTCGATCTGGGCAGACACGGATCTCAAGTCCGTTGCACAAGATATGCAGGACGAGGCAATGCCATTTATGTCATTAGCTCCTCAGGCAAGAAGCACCGGAATGCTTGTATCCGAAGAAGAACAGGCCGGGCCGTTATTGACACTGCCGATCGAGCAAGAGACAAATGCATCGGCTTTACAGGAGACCATAATGGCCGACGAAAAAGATACGACAACCAATGCTGACACGCCGGCCGCCGCGGCGCCCGATGGACTGAAGAAGGTGCGCAAACCTCGCGCCAAGAAGGTGGTGCCTGCAACCGCCTCAGCCGCCGTTTCTTTGCAACCGGCAGCGGCTTCGGATGCCAAAGCTGGAAAGCAGACGAGAGGACGCAAAGCAAAGCCTGACGAAGGGACGACGAGTGCCAAGCGTGTACCTGTCAAACGTGCTCCGAAGGCTGTGTCGATAGCGGCTGCACCGTCGGTGGCGGCAGTTGATGAGATTTCGGATCTTCTGCAGCTCGAAGAGGAAAACCAGAAACTGCGCAAGCTGCTGGCGGAGAAGCTCCGCGCTGAAAATGCCGATCTGCGAAAGCGACTCAACCTCGGTTGATCGGCAGCAGACGGTCAAGCGCTGGCCGCATTCTCATGCTTATTGAAGTGAAGATTTTGGCGGCGGTTCGTTCTGCCGCCAACGTTTTTGCTCGCAGTTTGCATACGCAGTAGAATTCGAGGTCAAATAAAATGGCGTCTCCATGGAAACTTCTTGCTGGGCTGGTGTCACGGCGACGCCAGCAGAAGCAAGAACACGGCTCGACCGATGACGTGAAGCCGGACGTATCAGCCATGGCCGAGCCGACTGAAGCGGCGGCCAACAACCGGTCGAAGGCCGCAGACCGTGCGGCCAACGAAAAGCCGGTCACCCACGAACAACACGAGGCGGTGTCGGTAGACCCGCGTCGTCATGCCGAAGAGGCGGCAAGCAGTGCTGATCACACGACAGATGTCGAAAGCGCCACGCTCGAGATAGCGGCTGATCCGGCCTCATCCGATGTGGTGGACATAGCTGCACACGCCGCGCCCAAGCCCTCGCGGACTGACGATGGTCCAGCGCGAAAGCGCAGCAGACAGGCCAGGAAAGCGGACGTCGTCGATGTCGTTTCGCGACCATCTCCACGACTTGCCATCGTTTCCGACGATGCAATCAGCCTTGAGGGAGAAATCAGGATGCTCCGGGATCAGTTGGCGAGGAAGCTTCGGCTGCAAAACGCACAACTGAGGAGGATGCTTGATCGGTTCGAACGCTGAATTGTCAATTCCCGTTGTACCCAATGGGTCCAATGCGCCTTGGCCCGGAACGGCTATGAGCTGCGTTGCTGGCGCATTGCATAAGGTCTATCGGCCCGGCCATCGAATGATCGAGCTAGCAACTGGCGTTTGATATGGCGCTCAATCCGGGTTCTGTCTGCCTTTGCCTAAAACGACTTGGTGGTCCCTCCCGTCTTTACCAGTAGCCCGCCGGACTGGGTTGGCATTGACATGCGTGAAGTCATGCTGGCCAGTCCGCCCGACCACCTTCCCACGAACATTGCCCGGCGTGGCAATAATTGCAAAAAGCCACCTCCCGTCGTCGACGACAAGTTGCCGGCCGGCAGTCGATCCCATTCTCGCGCCCATGCCCGGATGTTCGGGACGAGTATCTCGATTGGCGCGTGATGTCGTATCGCGCGCGCTTCATCCGCGAAGCTGGCGACGGGATCCGGATCGCGGATCAGCCATGTCCGCCTGCGTCAAAACCTCCCCTGCGATTGCGGCCATCGCGTCCTGCCCCGGCTTTTGGTCCTGCCAGGCTCGCGCCGCCGGCAACGGCTTTGCCGTCCTCCACTTCGTTGCGGCCCCGCGGGGTGCAGGCAGCGCTTGCCGCCTGGCTTTCGGACCGCCGTAGCAGGTCGCGATCGCCGCGACCTCGAAACGGAGGTTCCAACATGAGCAGGCAACAATCCAACCAACGATCCGATATCCACAGCCGCATCACCACCACGATCATCGCCGATCTTAAACAGGGTGTGCGGCCATGGACCAAACCCTGGACGACGGGACATGCGACAGCCAGGGTCAGCCGGCCACTGCGCCACAACGGCCAACCCTACACCGGGATCAACGTCCTGCTGCTGTGGTCCGAAGCCATCGCCAGCGGCTTTGCCTCATCACGCTGGATGACGTTCGCCAGGCCATCGAGCTCGGCGGCGCCGTGCGCAAGGGCGAAACCGGCACAACCGTCGTCTTTGCCAGTTCGTTCGTCCGCACCGAGACGACAGACACGGGCAGCGAGATCGAACAGGATGTTCCATTCCTCAAGGCCTACACGGTGTTCAACACCGATCAGATCGCCGGTCTAAAAGGCCGCTTTGACGACGGCGCACCTCACCAGGATCCGATGAGCCGCATCGGCAATGCCGGCCGCTTTTTTGCCAATACCGGCGCACTGATCCGCCACGGAGGATCGGCTGCCTATTATGCCGCTCAGCGTGATTACAACCAGATGCCATGCCTGGATGCCTTTAGGGACGATGCTTCCTATGTCGCCGTCCTCAGCCACGAGATGACGCACTGGACCGCCGCACCGCGACGGCTGGATCGCGATCTCAGCCGCTACGCGAAAGACCGGAGCGACCGCGCCCGCGAGGAGCTCATTGCCGAACTCGGCAGCGCGTTTCTCTGCGCCGATCTCGGCATCGTCCCCGAGCTCGAACCCCGCCCCGACCACGCAAGCTATCTCGATGGCTGGCTCAAGGTTCTCCACCACGACAAGCGCGCCATCTTTTCGGCGGCGGCCCATGCGCAGCGGGCGGTCGACTACCTGCATTCCTTGCAGCCGGAGCGCAACGAGGAGGAGGCGGCGTAAGCCGTCTCTTCTTCAACTGATGAAATGCTCGGATGATCAGGCCGCCCCGCGGGCCTTCCAAGCCTGCATGGTGAAAACCGACGCGCCGCTCCGTAGCCTGATCGCGCCGCCGCCGAGGCCTTGCCCAGACCGAACGGTGAGGTGGCACCAACTGCCTGCTGCACGTTCTCGCATTTTGTTCATGAGCCCCAGACCACTGACTGCTCATGCCGCTTAATCAGGTGCTTGAGGTTATCGAAGCCGGTGCGGATGTGGCGGGCGAAGTTGTCGGCGGCGGGTGTGCGGGGTGCGTCAGAACGCTTCAGCAAGCCGAGCGCGCGTTCCGAATGGGGGATGGGAACGGGCAGGGCGGTGATGGACTTTTCGTTGCGCAATGCGAAGACGACGCTGTGCGGCATGATGGTCAGCGCATCCGCCGCCTTCATGTACTGGACGACGCTCATGAGGGAGCCGCCCGAATAGCGGATCTTGACTTCGGTTGCGCCGAAGGACAGCAGCATGCTGCGCAGATCGGTGAGTAGCGGGCTGCCTGGCGGAGGCGCCACCCAAGGGAAATCGAGCAGGTGCGCCGGCTGAGGGCGCCGCTTCAACAGCAAAGGATGGGTGACCCGGCAGGCGACGACGTTGCGGCCGGGCAGGATTTGCTGAAATTCGAGGCCGGAGCCCTCGTCGAGAATATCGATCGGGCAGATGGCAAGGTCGATCTGGTCGGCATTGAGCGCGGCACGGAGGTCTGGGAAGTAACCATAGCTCTGGTCGATGCGTACGTCTGGATGCAGGTTCTGGAACTCGGCGATCATGCCGGCGATCAACGCATCCATGAAAAAAGGCGTGCCACCGACACGCACTACGCCGCTTCTGCCGGCCCGAAAGCTTTCGACGACATCGGAGGCCTTGCGCGATGCCGACAGCATCGTCTGGCCGTGATCGGCCAGCGCCCGACCCAATGACGTTGGCTGCAACGGCCGCCGCCCCTTGACGAACAGTGGCTCGCCGATGCGAGCCTCGAGCATTGCGAGCGTGCGCGAAACAGCCGGCTGCGATAGGCCGAGCAGGGCAGCTCCCTCGGTGACCCCGCCGGTCTTAACGACTGCCGCAAGCTGGACAAGGTGACGTTCGTCTATCTTCATAACGATATGATATATTAATCGCGAATAAAATCATTACCGGCACATAGCGTTTGGACTAAATTTGTCTCCACCAGCCATTGCCTTGGAGGAGACGCATGACGCCGGGTCCGATGGCGCTGAATTTCAGCGAGGCCACCTCGCATGACATCTTTGCGCAACGACTTCAGCCATCAAAGGACAACATCCTGCCGCAGGTTCTCGCCGCGGCGGTGACGCATCTTCATACCCTGATCCGCGAAGTGCGGCCCACCCAGGCGGAATGGCGCCAAGTCATCGAATTCTTGACCGACGTTGGCCATGCAAGCGACGAGCGGCGCCAGGAGTGGGTGCTCCTGTCGGATCTGCTCGGCGCTTCGACACTGGTCGAGGAGATCAATTCGCGCCGTCCGAAGACGGCCACCCCCAACACCGTGCGCGGACCGTTCTTCCGCGCCGACGTTCCGCAATTGCCGCTCGGCGGCAATATTTCGCTTGATGGTATCGGCGAGCCGCTGGAAGTTTCCGGCCGCGTGCAGGATCTCGATGGCGATCCCATCGCAAATGCCGAGATCATCACCTGGCAGGCCAATGCTCAAGGCCTCTACGAAAACCAGCAGCCGGACCTGCAGCCGGAATTCAACCTGCGCGGCGGCTTCCGCACGGATCCCGACGGACGTTTCCACTATCGGACCATCAAGCCATGCGGCTATGGCGTGCCTGACGATGGTCCCGTCGGAAAGCTTTTGCGGCGGGCGGGCTATCCGCTGCGCCGCCCCGCGCATCTTCATTTCATCATCAAGGCGCCGGACTTCGAGACGATCACCACGCATATCTATGACGGCAGCGATCCGCATCTGGCCGAAGACGCGATCTTCGCCGTCAAGCCCGAGTTGGTGCGAACCTTCGAGCAGCAGGGTAAGCGGTGGTTGTTGAAACTGACGTTCGTCATGGTCCGCGCCAGGCAGGGAGCCGATACATGAGCCGGATTTTCACCTATAGCGGCAGCCCCGCCCATATCGTCTTCGGCGAAGGCAAGAGCGCCGCCGCCGGCGAGTGGGTGGAAAAGCTCGGATGCACCAAGGCCCTCGTTCTCTCGACGCCGCAACAGAAGGCCGACGCCGAAGCGCATGCCACGCGGCTGGGCTCTCTCGCTGTCGGCGTCTTTGCCGGCGCCACTATGCACACGCCAGTCGATGTCACCGAAGAGGCGATGGAGGTGGTTTTCCAAACGCAGGCCGATTGCGTCGTTTCGCTCGGCGGCGGCTCGACCACCGGGCTTGGCAAGGCGATCGCCTATCGCACGGATCTGCATCAGATCGTCATTCCGACGACCTATGCCGGATCGGAAGTGACGCCGATCCTCGGCCAGACCGAGGCCGGGCGCAAGACGACCGTGCGCCATGCGAGCATCCTGCCAGAGGTGGTGATCTACGACCCGGCGCTGACGCTTGGCCTGCCGGTCGGCATGAGCGTCACCTCGGGCCTGAATGCCATGGCCCATGCGGTCGAGGCGCTCTACGCGCAAGACCGCAACCCGATTTCGACGCTGATGGCGGTCGAGGGGCTGCGGGCCTTCAAGACCAGCCTGCCTGATATCATCGCTAATCCCCACGAGCCCGATGCCCGTGCCGATGCACTCTACGGCGCCTGGCTTTGCGGCACCGTGCTCGGCACGGTCGGTATGGCGCTGCACCACAAGATCTGCCACACGCTGGGCGGCACTTTCGATACGCCGCACGCCGACACGCATGCGATCATGCTGCCGCACACCGCCGCCTACAATGCCGCGGCGGTGCCGGAACTTCTGGCGCCGGTCGCCGATATTTTCGGCGCCTCGGTCGGCGGCGGGCTTTGGGATTTCGCGAGACAAATCGGTTCACCGCTGGCGCTGAAGGGTCTGGGCCTGAGCGTTGCCGATCTCGATCGCGCAGCCGAGATCGCCACCGAAAATCCCTACTGGAATCCAAGGCCGATCGACCGGAAGTCCATTCGTGCCCTGCTGCAGGATGCCTGGGAGGGCAAGCGGCCGGCATAAGCTGACGACAGACATCACGCTCTCTGGGAGGAGAGGAAAATGGGAGGAGGAAACATGTTTACCCGACGCGATTTTCTGAAGACGACGGCCGCCACCGGTGCATTGGCGGCGACATCCGGGCTCGCCGCCCCCGCGATCGCGCAGGACGCCGCGATCAAGCTCGGCTATGTCAGCCCGCAGACGGGACCGCTTGCCGCCTTCGGTGAGGCCGACAAGTTCGTCATCGACAGTTTTCTGGCAGTCACCAAGTCGAAGGGTCTCAACTACGAGGTTGTCGTCAAGGACAGCCAATCCAATCCGAACCGGGCGGCGGAGGTCGCCAAGGAACTGATCGTCACCGACGAGGTGAACCTGATCCTCGTCGCCTCGACGCCGGAGACCACCAATCCGGTGGCGACCACCTGCGAGGCTGAGGAAATGCCCTGTATTTCGACGGTGGCTCCCTGGCAGCCGTGGTTCATCGGCCAGCAGGGCAATCCCGGCGACCCGACCTCCTGGAAACCATTCAACTACGCCTATCACTTCTTCTGGGGTCTCGAGGACGTCATCTCGGTCTTCACCAACATGTGGGCGCAGATCGAGACCAACAAGAAGGTTGGCGGCCTCTTCCCAAATGACGGCGACGGCAATGCCTGGGGCGACAAGGTCGTCGGCTTCCCGCCGGTGCTGGAAAAGATGGGCTACGGGCGGATCGACCCCGGCCGCTATCAGAACATGACGGATGATTTCTCGGCGCAGATCAACGCCTTCAAATCGGGCCAGTGCGAAATCATCACCGGCGTGGTGATCCCGCCTGACTTCACCACCTTCTGGAACCAGGCCAAGCAGCAGGGTTTCGCCCCGAAGATCGCCTCGATCGGCAAGGCACTGCTGTTCCCGCAGACGGTGGAGGCGCTCGGCAATGCCGGGCATAATCTGTCGTCGGAAGTCTGGTGGACGCCGAGCCATCCGTTCAAATCGTCCTTGACGGGCGAAAGTACAGCAGAGGTGGCGGCCGCCTTTACCAAGGCGACTAGCAGGCCGTGGACGCAGCCGATCGGTTTTGCCCATGCGCTGTTCGAGCTGGCGGTGGATGCGATGAAGCGGGCCGGAGATCCGACAGACGGGGATGCCGTCGCGCAGGCGATTGCCGCCACCAAGCTCGATACGCTGGTCGGGCCGATTGCTTGGGACGGCAAGGGCCTGCCGCCTTTCGCGGCCAAGAACATTGCCAAAACGCCGCTCGTCGGCGGCCAGTGGCGGTTGAAGGACGGCGGCGGCTACGATCTCGTCATCACCGACAACAAGACGGCGCCGAACATTCCGATCGGCGGCAAGATGGAAGCAATCGCCTGATTTTTTTGCGCGGGGCCTGTTCGGCCCCGCCTGTTCTCGGAGGAATGGGTTTGGCAATTCTCGAACTCGATGGGGTCTCGAAGAAATTCGGCGCATTGACGGTCGCCGAGCAGATTTCCTTTGCCGTCGGCGAAGGCGAGGCGCTTGGCATTATCGGGCCGAACGGCGCCGGCAAGTCGACGCTGTTCAATTTGATAACCGGCAATATCCCCGCCGACAGCGGAAGCATCCGCTTTCTCGGCGGCGACGTGACGCGCACGCCGCCGATGGCGCGCTGCCTGGCGGGCATGGGCCGCACCTTCCAGATCCCGCAGCCGTTCGAGAAGCTGACGGTCTTTGAAAACCTCCTGGTCGCAGGCGCTTTCGGCTCGCGGCGGCGCGAGGTCGAGGTGTCGGACCGCTGCGCCGAAATCCTGGTGGACACCGGGCTGATCGACAAGGCGAATGTTTTGGCCGGAAGCCTGTCGTTGCTGCTGCGCAAACGGCTGGAGCTCGCCCGAGCGCTGGCGACGGAACCGAAGCTGCTGCTGCTCGATGAAATCGCCGGCGGGCTGACCGAGGGCGAGTGCCGGTCGCTGGTGGCCACCATCCGCGCCATTCATGCGCGCGGCGTTGCCGTCATCTGGATCGAGCACGTGCTGCATGCGCTGAATTCCGTCGTCGAGCGGCTGCTGGTGCTGCATTTCGGCAAGGTCATCGGCATCGGCAAGCCCGACGACATCATGGCATCGCGCGACGTGCGTGAAATCTATTTGGGGATCGAGATCTGATGGCGCTGCTCGAAACCAGAGGCCTGACCGCCTCCTACGGCGATTTCCAGGCGCTGTTCGGCGTCGATATTGTGGTCGGCGCCGGCGAGACCGTCGCCATCATTGGCGCCAACGGCGCCGGCAAGACGACGCTGATGCGCTCGATCTCAGGCGTGCTCACCAATGCGGCGTCATCGATCCTTTATCGCGACGAGCCGATCGGCGCGCTGTCGGCGCCTGACATTCTGGCGCGCGGCATCGCCATGGTGCCGGAAGGGCGAAAACTCTTTCCGTCGCTGAGCGTCGAGGAAAACCTGCTGGTCGGCAATTATGGCCGCAAGGTCGATGGCCCGTGGACGCTCGAAAGCATCTTCGCGCTATTCCCAATCCTGAAGGAGCGGCGCGACAATCCGGCCACGGCGCTTTCCGGCGGGCAGCAGCAGATGGTGGCGATCGGCCGCGGGCTGATGTCCAATCCGGCGATGCTGCTCTGTGACGAGATCAGCCTTGGCCTTGCGCCCGTCGTGGTCCGCGATATCTACGCCGCCTTCCCGCGCATCCGCGAGACCGGCGCTTCGATCGTCATCGTCGAGCAGGATATCGCCCAGGCGCTGAAGGTTGCCGACCGCGTCTACTGCATGATGGAAGGGCGGGTAACGCTTTCCGGCCGCGCCGCCGACCTCAGCCGCGACGACATCCACAAGGCTTATTTCGGGACGGATCACCATGAACTGGCTTGATACCATTCTCCAGGGCGTGCTGCTCGGCGGGCTCTACGCGCTGTTTGCGGCGGGGCTCAGTCTCGTCTTCGGCATCATGCGGCTGGTCAACCTCGCCCATGGCGATCTGATCGTGCTTGCCGCCTTCCTGATCCTGGTCCTGGTGACGACGCTCGGGCTCAATCCGTTCGTTGCCGCCGCGATCGCGATGCCGTTGATGTTCGCGATCGGCTGGGGACTGCAATATTTCCTGCTCAACCGCACGCTCGGCAAGGATATCCTGCCGCCGCTGCTTGTCACTTTCGGCCTGTCGATCGTCATCCAGAACGGCCTGCTCGAAGGATTTTCGGCCGATAGCCGCCGTGTCTTTGCCGGGAGCCTAGAAAGCGCCTCCGTCAATCTCGGCCCGGTCACCGCCGGCATCATGCCGCTGATGACCTTCTTTTCCGCCGTCGCCGTCATCGTCTGTCTCAACCAGCTCATCTACCGCACCTCCGTCGGCCGCGCCTTCCGGGCGACCTCGGACGATCCGGTGACGGCAGGGCTGATGGGCATCCGGCCGCAACGTATCTTCGCCATGGCGACAGGGCTTGCCATGGTCGTGGTGACGATCGCTGCCCTCTATCTCGGGACCCGCGCCAATTTCGATCCGACGTCGGGACCGGCGCGGCTGATCTATGCCTTCGAAGCGGTGATCATCGGCGGGCTCGGCTCGCTCTGGGGCACGCTCGCCGGCGGCATCATCCTTGGCGTTGCCCAGACGGTGGGTGCCTCGATCAATCCGGAGTGGCAGATCCTTGCCGGCCACCTGGCATTCCTCGCCGTTCTCCTGTTCAAGCCGCGCGGCCTTTTCCCGCGCGCGGTGGATTGAGGTGCATCGATGACCATGGCCATTCCCTCCTTCACCGTCGAGACGCGTACCAGGGCATCGACATTGTCGGCTGTCGCGGTCGTTGCCCTTCTGCTGCTTGCCTTCGCCGCACCCTTCATCGTCTCGCGCGGCATCATCCAGGACCTTTTCTTCATCCTCACCATGCTGGTGCTGGCGCAGAACTGGAACCTGCTTGCCGGTTATGCCGGGCTGATCTCGGTCGGCCAGCAGGTCTTCGTCGGCTTTGGCGCCTATACGATGTTCGGCTGCGTCATCCTGTTCGGCGTCGACCCGGTCGTGGCCATACTGATTGCCGGCGTATTATCCGCCGCCCTCGCCATTCCCACGGCCTTCTTCACCTTCCGCCTCTACGGTCCTTATTTCGCCATCGGCACCTGGGTGGTGGCCGAGGTCGTGCGGTTGCTGCTGGCCCAGTGGAAGGCGCTCGGCGGCGGCACCGGCACCTCGTTGCCGCGGGAGGCGACCCGCGACATGATGGGCGTCGGCGCGATGCGCGACCTCTTCGGCATGAAGGCTTCCGAGGCGGGCGACACGCTGACTTATTGGCTGGCGCTGATCCTCGCCGTCGCCACAATCGGCTTCATCTATGGTCTTCTGCGCAGCAAGCAGGGTCTCGGCCTAGCCGCCGTCCGCGACAACGAGCAGGCCGCCCGCGCCGTCGGCGTCGATGCGCGGCGGATGAAGACGCTGGTCTATCTGGCGACCGCCTTCATGACAGGCATCGCCGGGGCGCTGATCTACGTGCAGAAGGCGCGCATCTCGCCGGACGCCGCCTTCTCGGTCACCGACTGGACGGCCTATGTCATCTTTATCGTCGTGATCGGCCGCATCGGCACGATCGAGGGACCGATCCTCGGCGTCATCATCTTCTTTCTCTTACAGAACCTCTTGGCCGACTACGGCTCCTGGTACCTGCTGATGCTCGGTCTTCTCGGCATCGCCATCATGCTTCTTGCGCCGCGCGGCCTCTGGGGATTGTTCTCCGAGCGCACCGGCATCCAGCTTTTCCCGGTTCGCCGCGTCCTGAAGGGCGGGCCGCTCAATCTCACGCATAGGGGAGGGCCTCATGGCTGACATTACCACCGACGTACTCATCATCGGCACCGGCCCGGCCGGCTCCGCCACCGCCGCACTGCTCTCCTCCCACGGGGTCGAGAACCTAGTGATCAACCGCTACCGCTGGCTCGCCAGCACACCGCGCGCCCACATCACCAACCAGCGCACCATGGAAGTGCTGCGCGATCTCGGTCGAGACGTGGAGGACGAGGCCTACATGTTCGCGGCCGAGCAAGACCTGATGGGCGAGAACGTGTTCTGTACCTCGCTCACCGGCGAGGAGATTGGCCGGATGAAGAGCTGGGGTAAACATCCGCTATCGCGCGCCGAGCACCAGCTGTCGTCGCCGGCTCATATGAACGATCTGCCGCAGACCTTCATGGAGCCGCTGCTGTTCAAGACGGCCTGTTCGCGCGGTAGCCAATCGCGCATGTCGACGGAATATCTGGGCCATGCGCAGGACGAGGACGGCGTCACGACAACCTGTCTCGACCGGCTGACCGGCAAGGAATTCACCGTCCGCTCGAAATATCTGGTCGGCGCCGATGGCGGCAATTCCAAGGTCGCGGAACACGCGGGCCTCACCTTCGAAGGCAAGATGGGCGTCGCCGGTTCGATGAACATCCTGTTCGAGGCCGATCTGTCGCGACTGGTCGCCCATCGTCCCTCGGTGCTCTATTGGGTGCTGCAGCCGGGTGCTGACGTTGGCGGCATCGGCATGGGGCTGGTGCGTATGGTAAGGCCCTGGAACGAATGGCTGATCGTCTGGGGTTACGATATCAACCAGCCGCCTCCTTCGGTGGATGAAGCGCATGCGAAGAAGGTCGTGCGCGACCTGGTCGGCGATCCGGATCTCGAGATGACCATCAAGTCGGTCTCGACCTGGACCGTCAACAACATGTACGCCACGTCAATGTCCAATGGCCGCGTCTTTTGCATGGGCGACGCCACCCACCGCCATCCGCCGTCAAACGGGCTCGGCTCGAACACCTCGATCCAGGATGCATTCAACCTCGCCTGGAAGCTCGCCTTCGTCCTGAAGGGGGCCGCAGGCCCGAAACTTCTCGATAGTTATCAGGCCGAGCGGGCGCCCGTCGCCAAGCAGATCGTCACCCGGGCCAACAAGTCGATCGAGGAGTTCGGGCCGATCTTCAAGGCGCTGGGGCTGCTCGATTCCATCGACCCGGTGAAGATGCAGGAGAACATGGACGCCCGCTGCAACAACACTGTCGCGGCCGAGGAGCAACGGGCCGCGATCCGCAAGGCGATCGCCGACAAGGTCTACGAGTTCGATTGCCATGGCGTCGAGATGAACCAGCGCTACCGATCGGGCGCGATCGTAACGGATGAGCAGGCGGAACCGGCCTTCGCCCGGGATCCGGAACTGCACTGCCAGCAGACGAGCTGGCCCGGCGCAAGGCTGCCGCATGCCTGGGTGTATTCTGCGACAGGCGAAAAGCTGTCGACGCTCGACCTTGCCGGACATGGGAAGTTTACCGTGCTGACCGGCATTGGCGGACAGGGTTGGATCGAGGCCGCCCGAACCCTTGGAAAGGAATTGGGCATCGATATCGCCGCACATCTGATCGGTCCACGTCAGCCCTGGCAGGACTTTGCCGGCGACTGGGCGAACATGCGCGAAATCCGAGACAGCGGCGTCCTCCTCGTGCGTCCCGACCATCATGTCGCCTGGCGAAGTGAAGCGATCGTCGACGATCCGTCAGCCGAACTGCGGCGCGTGCTGACCAGCGTTTTGGGGAGATAGGGCGATGATTGATGCACATGAAAAGGGTTTCTTCACGGAAGAGAACTCCGTTGAGGTGGTCACGAGCCGCAACGCCACCACCAAGGACCAGCGCCTGAAGCGCGTGATGGAGGTCGTGACACGCAAGCTGCATGAGGCGGTGAAGGAGCTTGAGCCGACGCAGGACGAATGGATGGAGGCAATTCTCTTTCTGACCCGCACAGGACATACATGCAACGAATGGCGACAGGAATTTATCCTGCTGTCGGACGTGCTCGGCGTGTCGATGCTGGTCGACGCCATTAATAACCGCAAGCCCTCAGGCGCCTCCGAAAGCACTGTTCTTGGCCCGTTTCACGTTGCCGACGCGCCGGAACTGCCGATGGGCACCAATATCTGCCTCGATCACAAGGGCGAGGACATGGTGATCGGCGGCAGCATCCGTAGCACGGATGGCAGACCGATTGCCGGCGCTGTCATCGACGTCTGGCAGGCCAACGACGAAGGCTTCTACGACGTGCAGCAGAAGGGGATCCAACCAGACTTCAACCTTCGCGGCATCTTTCGCACCGGCGCGGATGGCCGCTATTGGTTTCGCGCAGTCAAGCCCAAGTATTACCCGATCCCGGACGATGGACCGGTCGGCAAGCTGCTCGGCGCGCTCGGTCGTCACCCCTACAGGCCCGCTCACCTGCACTACATCATCAAGGCCGACGGCTTCGAGACGCTCACGACGCACATCTTTGATCCGGACGATCCGTACATCCACTCCGACGCCGTCTTTGGCGTGAAGGAGAGCTTGCTTGCCAAGTTCCAGCACGTCGAGGATTCGGTACGCGCTGACGAGCTTGGTTTCTCTGGCAAGTTCTGGCAGATAGAGCACGATTTCGTGCTGGCTCGGCCCGAGGAGTAGCATGCTCGCCAGCCGGCGTTCTGACGAAGAAGGCCGTGATAGCCGATGCAATGGAGATGATCTCCCCGGATGGGAAGGCGGCTCGAATTCCGCCGGTCATAGCCGCAGGGGACGCCAGCCAACGCGGCATTTGAGCCGGTCTTTTCGGTGGCATGCGCCCAAACAAAATGCAAGCCGATATGACGCATATAGTTCCATAACGTTGATTACGCCACAAACTATTTAGCCGGCTACTTAAATTGAGGTGCGCCTTGTCGGTTTACGTCGATGACGCCATGCATTCGGGGTTCGCCTTGGGTCCAAGAGCAACCTTTGACTAGCTGACCGCGACGAAGGCGTTCAGCGATGGGCAGCCTCCTGGCATCGACGGCCGTCATCCGTGCCTCGGCCGTTTTGCGTGCGAGCAAGTGGACTGGGTAAGCGGCGCGGCGGTCGAACGCTTCCCCGGTTGGGCCGATCGGTGGCCACTGCTTTGGGGCTGCCTGACTTCGACGATAGACGGCTTGGCGTGACGCATGGATTCTCCGGGCGGCGAACCAGGCTCGGCAAGTCACGTCGATAACAAGGGCAACTGCCCGGTCGGCCGAACTCGTCGCAACCGAATTCGACGCCATGACTTGAGGACAGAGCGCAGGCTTGCCGCTGCAGCTGTTTCGGTACGGAATGCCCTGACGCGGGCCCCCATGCTCAAGTACCTCCCATTGCTGTCGTAGGCCGCTCCTCCGCGGGCTCGATGAGGCATGTCTGACCGGAGACCGGCTGCGCCTCGATCGTCTTCCCGCAACGGCAATTTGCAGATTTCTTACCCCGGACGTCACGTCCTCCTCTCCCGCTAACAAATCTGCGTCTTGCCGCCCTCCATTTCATTTTGGCCTTATCAGGTGCGGTCCGATCGTCACCGGTCTTTGCGACAGCCATCGAGGCCGCGATGGGCGCGGCCCGATACACACGAAAGGAACATGAACATGGCTACCATCGGCATCTTCACCGCAAACGAAAACGGCTTCACCGGCTCGATCCGCACTCTCGCTCTCAACGTCAAGGCCCGCATCGCCCGCGTCGAAAATCCGTCCGACAAGGGTCCGCACTTCCGTATCTACGCTGGCAACGTCGAGCTTGGTGCGGCCTGGCAGAAGCGTTCCAGCGAGAGCGACCGCGACTACCTCTCGGTCAAGCTGGACGACCCGAGCTTCCCGGCCCCGATCTACGCGACGCTTTCGGAGGTCGAAGGCGAGGACGGCTACCAGTTGATCTGGTCCCGCCAAAACCGAGACTGAGATCCCGCTGGCCCCGCCGCTTGAGGCGGGGCCAGCGGCCCGCTTTGAGAAAGCCGACAATAGGCCTCGATGCCGCCCACGACCTTTAGGTCGGATATCAGTGATGCGCGCGTTTAAAAGGAAAACATCATGCAGCAATTCGCCAACTCCCTACCGCGACTGGCCGATATCGTTCCTCATCTAGATCGGCGCGGCATTCTCGAGACCAACGCGCCATCAGGGGCCCGTTTCGGCGGTCGTCGTGACGCTGAAGGACCGAGGCGATCGGATCATCGCTGCAAATACCGGAGAGTTGATCTTGGCCGATAGCCCCGGGCACGTTTTTGTTTCACCAGGGCGAGGAACAGGCGAACCGCTTCCTCCTCCCGCTCGAAGACGTGCTGTTTTTCCTGCCCATGCTGGCCGATGCGTCCCCATCGCCGGATCAGGCAGACCTCTCCAAACATTGTCTGCCCGACTTCCATGGCGTAGTAGCGCGCCATGTTCTTTGCCGCATCCGCGCGTTCGATATAGAGATGGTAGGGCTGTGCAATCATGCTGCCATGATCGCCAAACAGTATCGCGACGTCCAACGACACATTTGAATCAGTCACATGCGACCGATTCAATTTCGTGATGGATGGCAACCGGGCCAGGCGCCAATCGTACCGCGACCGAAGCCCGCAGGCGGTCTTCGCCGATTCCGGTCGCGATCCTCTCGCAACGTAATACAGACGGCGCACGAAGAGGTCGCGTCGAGCTTACCGAACCGTCTTGTGGCCAGCAAAGCTGGCAGGCGGTCGCGTCCTTTCAGGACGCGGTTCTATCTCTCTGACCGCCCATTGTGCACCCGCCGCTCCGGCGTCAAGGACATCACGGCCCCGCCAATTTTCCGCACCGCAGGCGGCACAGAAAATCGGTTCCTCCGCTCGCCGCCTGGCGGCCGCGTACGCGGTCCCTGACCCCTCGCAAGCTACGGTGCAGGCCCCTTTCGTCAGAAAACGAAAAGGAGACTTTGATGACAAGGCGTGAAATCAATCCCATGGATGGAGGAGCCCCCAAGCTGCGGCCTCAACAGTCGGACTTGCTTGAAAATTTGCGTCATAATTTCGATGCGGAAGTCCATCTTCCCTTCGATATCCCACGCGAGTTTCTGTCGGCGGCGCTACTCTTTGCGATCGACAACAAGGTGGATTTCGGCTTGTTCCATGAGGACCACCGGATCATCATCGCATATTTCGGCGGCGACGAAATTTATCTTCCGTCCCGGTGGTCCGATAAGCGCTGGCATATCGGTGTCGAGGACAGAGAGACGTTCTTCGATCCCGCGGATTGAGACCCAGACCAGAGGCGGCAGCCGCCTCTGGTCTTTAGCTTGCCTTATGACCCGGTCCGGCCGGATCGACCGACCGGCCCGGCTGTGAAAGGGGGGCTGCGCCGCCCCTCTCAATCTCACCCCATGAAGGAAGTGCAAGCCCCTCCTTCAAACTTCCTCCCATGAGGAAAGAGGACGGTTCCCTCCTCCCTTTCCCCAAACCCCTATTCCTCTCCCGTCGGGTGGAGGTACTGCCAACTGGCGATCACCGCCGCCCAGACGACGAGTGTCGGAATACCCCGCTGCAAGCGGCCCGACGACCACGGTCTCACCGTTTTCCTGAACGGCGTTACGGTGTTCGTCGCCAGTCGATTTCCCCTAGATCCCGGTAGACGCTACACCCGACGTAGCTTCATCGGTGTTTGCGAGATTTATCGCATTCGAACGCTCCTTCCTGCCGCTGTCCGGTGAATGAAACCGGTTCTCGCCGACGCAAGCCTTCATATCGTCACGACGGAACCAGATCGCACGACCGCATCGAAGCGGCGCATTGCCTGCCGTGAAGACGATCTGCTCGTCGGCCCGCATGCGCAGAACTTCGTGCGGCTGGATGAGCGGTCTGGCGGCAAGCTGTTTCGAGCGCGTGCGCGATGAACCCTTCGACTGGACACTGCGACTGACCTGATCGATCTCGACCGTCGTCATGCCGCAGCGTCGCGAGATGTAGTCGGCCGTTTCCGGATCGTTGATGGCAGCAAACGAGATCCAGCTCGCACTCTCAAACCATTTGCTCGCCGCGTCGCGGCCGCCATAGGTTTCTCGCATCTGGCCGATCGACTGGTAAATCATTGTCAGCGTGATGCCGTATTTTCGGCCGGCGTCACGAGCCGTCTCCAGAATCCGCATGTAGCCCAGGCGTGCCACCTCGTCCAAAAGGAACAGCGCCCTGCCCTTCAATGCTCCATCACGATTGTAGATCGCGTTCAGGAAGGACCCGATGATGACGCGAGCAAGACCCGAATGCGTCTCCAGCGTCTTCAGGTCGATGTTGATGAAGACATCCGTGTTTCCCGCGGAAATGTCGTTGGTCGAAAAATTCGACTCCGAGACAAGCGCCGCATAATTCGGATAGGACAGCCAGTGCGTCTCCTTCACCGCATTCGCGTAAACCCCGCTAAACGTTTCTGGCGTCATGTTGACGAAGGCGGCGACGTTCTCCTTTACGAAGTCGGATCTCGAATTGTCGTAGATCGACTGCAGTCGCGCGCGCAGCTTCGGTTCGGGCTCGGACAGATTCTTGCGGACTTGGCGAAGTGTCTGGTCGTTCTCTTCGGTGCGGCCGGATAGACAGACGTCGGCGATCAATGCGGTCAACAGCTGCAGCGCCGATGCGCGAAAGAAATCGTCGCGCACGCCGCGAGCACCGCCGCTGTCGCTCATGATCCATGAGGCAACGGCGGCAATATCCTCTTCCTTCGTGCGGCCATGAAGCCCGATCCAGTCCAGCGCATTGAAGCCCGTGTCGGCGGTTCTTGGATCGAGGATGCGGACGTCGCGTCCGGCGTTTGTCCGATGCCCGATCACCATGGGCGCGACTTCGTTTGACGGATCCAACAAGACCAATGTACCGCCCCATTTAAGCGCGGTCGGGATCGTCACCGACGTCGTCTTGAAACCGCCTGAGCCGGCAAAGACGATGCCGTGCGAGGATCCGAACGAGCCGTCGAAGCAGAGAAGCGGCGACTTGCCGCCGGCGCCCCACGTCTCCACGCAATCCGCCCTGAACGACCGCATCGCCGTTATGTCCTGGTCGACGCGGTAGCGCTCGCCGACGACGATGCCGCCGGTATCCGGAAAGAGCTTTCCGGCCTCCGTCGATTTCATCCACTCGGCTTCTCCATGCAGTGCGCGCCTTCCTCGAATACGGCGCGGCTCGGAGCGCGCGAACGCCGCGTTGCCGACAAGTGCTACGCGAAGTGCAAAGCCGGCCGACGTCAGCGCCGCCCCTGCCCCGATCATCGTTGCCGGGTCTGCATAGGAGAGCGCCGATCGAACTGCCGGAAAATGGTCGAAAATTGCGGCAAGTCGCACGGTCTCACGCAGCGCGGCGATCACGATCGTCGCACTGCTACCGCCGACAACACCCCATCCGGCGAGCTTGATGTTCGTTGAGCCGGCGCTCGCAAACAGAAAGATGATGCCGGCGGCGGCTGACGCGATATAGGGCAAGGCGATTCCCATCCGACCGAGGGTCAGCCGCGCTGTCTCGGTTTTCCCGAATTCGGAAAACCATTGTTCGATACCCGTCATGCCGATGGTGACGAGCATCATCAGTGCTATGGGCACGCTGACCAGCGCGATCTTATTCGCCGTCATTGCCAAAGGCCTCCGATCCGATCGCCGTGAGCCGAGATCGCTCATCCTCATCGCTCCTGATGCGTCGTGCTGTTTCGATCAGCGCCCCGAGCAGCAGCGCGCGCTTTTCGTATCGTAGGCCCGCCTTGACGATCAGTCCGCCAAGTTCGATCTTCTCGCGTGTGTCCTTCCTGCGGGCGTCGAATGTCTTCGTCCTCGCCATCCGTTCAAGCCTCGCTATCGCCGCCCGCAGCCGTGCCAGACGCGACCGGTGTGGCTTGTGCACCTTTGCGACCATGCTCGTTTGCCCCTTTTCCTTCGGCGGGAACGACTTCGCCCCTGCGAAACCGTTCGGCCAGGTGCTCAAACGCCGCCTGCAGCTCGTTTTCGTCAGTCTCGATCTCGCCAAGGCCAGCCTTGAGCGCGATCCGCCCGATCCGCTCCGCTTCGCGGGTCTCGGCGGTTTTAAGTTGCTCTTGCAGTTTGGCAATTTCGTCGCGGATTTTCGAGGAGTGTTTCTTCATTCCAGATGGTCCCGTGTCTGCCGTTTCGTCTTCGAACGTTTGTGAGGTTCCTCCAGACCGACCTGCCAATCTACCGACACTAATGCGGGTAGGCGCAACCTGCACTTCCGGTCATGATCCCGGCCGTTCCGGAGGAGCGGCTTCCAAGGGCGCAATTATACGTCGCTGACGCGACGCCCTTGCTGGAGGCCGATTTGGCCCGCCGCTCTCGACGAACGCGATGAACTCGTTCGCAACCGGGAAGGAACTGCGCCGTGGCCGTCCCTCATTTCTCCGTCAGCATCGTCGCCCGTGGCTCCGGCCGCAGCGCCGTGCTGTCGGCGGCCTACCGGCACTGCGCGAAGATGGACTATGAGCGGGAAGCCCGGACGATCGACTACACCCGCAAGCGTGGTCTCCTGTATGAGGAGTTCGTCATTCCGGCAGGGGCTCCCACATGGCTGCGTGCCATGATCGCGGACAGGTCGGTGTCCGGAGCGTCCGAAGCCTTCTGGAACAAGGTCGAGGCGTTCGAAAAGCGATCGGACGCGCAGCTCGCCAAGGACGTCACCATTGCCCTTCCGATCGAGCTCTCTGCCGAGCAGAGCATTGCTCTCGTCCGGGATTTCGTGGAGCGGCACATCACGTCGAAGGGCATGGTCGCCGACTGGGTCTATCACGACGCACCGGGCAATCCGCATGTCCATCTGATGACGACGCTCAGGCCGCTGACAGAGCGCGGGTTCGGCGCAAAGAAGATTGCGGTGACCAGTCCGGACGGTAACCCGATGCGCAACGATGCCGGCAAGATCGTCTATGAACTCTGGGCGGGAAGCGCAGACGATTTTAATACGATTCGCGATGGTTGGTTCGCCTGTCAGAATAGGCATCTTGCCCTTGCCGGTCTCGACATCCGCGTCGACGGGCGGTCCTTTGAAAAGCAGGGCATCGAACTGACCCCGACCATCCATCTCGGTGTCGGCACCAAAGCGATCGACCGCAAGGCGGAACAAGCCAACGCAAGGTCGTCGGCATGGTCGCCAAAGCTCGAACGCATTGAACTGCAGGAAGACCGCCGCACGGAAAATGCCCGACGCATACAGCGCCGTCCGGAAATCGTTCTCGACCTCATCACGCGGGAGAAGAGCGTCTTCGATGAACGCGACGTGGCGAAGATCCTGCACCGCTATATCGACGATGCCGCTCTGTTCCAGAACCTGATGGTGAGGATCCTGCAGAGCCCGGAGGCGCTGCGGCTCGAACGTGACCGGATCGACTTTGCGACTGGTATCCGGACGCCTGCCAAGTACACGACGCGGGAGATGATCCGGCTTGAAGCCGAGATGGTCAGCCGGGCTATCTGGCTGTCCGGGCGCGCCTCTCATGGCGTACGCGAGGCGGTGCTGGAGGCGACGTTTGCGCGCCATGCCCGTCTGTCGGATGAACAGCGGACTGCGATCGAACGTGTGGCTGGCGGCGAACGGATCGCCGCCGTCATCGGCCGCGCCGGCGCCGGTAAGACGACGATGATGAAGGCGGCGCGCGAAGCCTGGGAAGCGTCCGGCTATCGTGTCGTCGGTGGTGCGCTTGCCGGCAAAGCAGCCGAGGGCCTGGAGAAGGAAGCCGGTATTCAGTCCCGCACGCTGTCGTCGTGGGAGCTGCGCTGGAACCAGAGCCGCGACCAGATCGACACGAGAACCGTTTTCGTGCTGGATGAGGCCGGCATGGTGTCGTCGCGGCAGATGGCGCTGTTCGTCGAGGCCGTGAGCAAGGCCGGCGCAAAGCTTGTGCTCGTCGGTGACCCCGAACAGTTGCAGCCGATCGAGGCGGGAGCTGCCTTCCGGGCGATCGCCGACCGGATCGGCTATGCCGAGCTCGAAACGATCTATCGTCAGCGCCAGCAATGGATGCGCGACGCCTCGCTCGATCTGGGGCGCGGCAATGTCGGCCAAGCGGTTGATGCCTATCGTGCCCATGGGCATGTCAGGGGGTTGGACCTCAAGGCGCAGGCCGTCGAAAGCCTGATCGCCGATTGGGATCGCGACTACGATCCTTCGAAGAGCAGCCTGATCCTCGCACACCTTCGGCGCGACGTTCGGATGTTGAACGATATGGCTCGAGCCAAGCTGGTCGAGCGCGGCATCCTCGCGGACGGCTTTGCCTTCAAGACCGAGGACGGAACCCGCATGTTCGCGGCCGGCGACCAGATCGTGTTCCTGAAGAACGAGGGTAGCCTTGGCGTCAAGAACGGTATGTTGGCCAAGGTGATCGACGCTGCAGCTGGGCGGCTCGTGGTGGCACTTGGCGAAGGGGAACATCGCCGTCTGGTCACGATCGAGCAGCGCTTCTACAACAAGCTCGACCACGGCTATGCGACGACGATCCACAAGAGCCAAGGCGCGACCGTCGATCGCGTCAAGGTGCTTGCTTCCCTTTCGCTGGACCGTCATCTCACCTATGTGGCGATGACGCGCCATCGCGAGGATCTCGCCATCTATTACGGCCGACGTTCTTTCGCGAAGTCCGGTGGCCTTATCCCGATCCTGTCGCGCCGGAACGCCAAGGAGACGACGCTCGACTACGAGAAGAGCTCTTTGTACGGCCAAGCCTTGCGCTTCGCCGAGGCGCGAGGCCTGCATCTCATGAACGTCGCCCGCACGATCGCCCACGATCGCCTCCAATGGGTCGTACGGCAGAAACAAAAGCTCGCCGATCTCGGCGCCCGCCTGGCGGCAATTGGCGTGATACTCGGGCGCGCCGCCAGCGCCAAAACATCACCCAAATCGAAGGCCAAGGAGTCGAAGCCCATGGTATCTGGCATTTCCACTTTCCCGAAATCCATCGACCAGTCCGTCGAGGACAAGCTCGCAGCAGATCCCGGTCTCAAAAAACAATGGGAGGATGTCTCCACTCGCTTCCATCTCGTCTACGCCCAGCCGGAAAGCGCCTTCAAGGCGGTGAATGTCGACGCGATGCTCAAGGATCAGGCGATCGCCAAAACCACGCTGGCAAAGATCGCCGGCGAACCGGAGCGCTTCGGTGCATTGAGGGGTAAGACGGGCGTGTTCGCCAACCGGGGCGACAAGCAGGACCGCGAACGGGCGATTGCCAACGTGCCGGCTCTGGCCCGCAATCTCGAACGCTATCTTCGCCAGCGGGCCGAGATCGAACGCAAGCATGAAACGGAGGAACGCGCGGTTCGCCGGCAAGTCTCGGTCGACATCCCCGCGCTCTCTGCTCCCGCAAAGCAAACGCTCGAGCGCGTGCGTGATGCGATCGACCGCGATGATCTTCCCGCCGGTCTCGAATATGCGCTTGCCGTCAAAATGGTGAAGGCCGAACTCGATCGGTTCGCCAAAGCCGTCTCGCAACGGTTCGGCGAACGCACCTTCCTCGGCATCGCGTCGAAGGATCCGAGCGGAGAGACCTTCAAGTCCGTCACGGCAGGGATGAACCCCGCGCAAAAGGCGGAGGTACAAGCCGCCTGGAATTCGATGCGGACCATCCAGCAGCTCTCCGCTCATGAGAGAACGACCGAGGCGCTGAAGCAGGCCGAGACCTTGCGGCAGACCAGGAGCCAGGGACTTTCGCTGAAATGATCCCGACAATCAGGCGCCAGTGCCCGACACACGAAAAAATTCACCCCGCCGCGACGCTATTATTGGCCGCGGCCTTGCTGGCGTTTGTCTTGTCCGTCGCCGCCGCCGCCGGTGGGTTCCGCATCAATATGACACCAAGCGAACCGCTCGGCCTCTGGCGGGTCGCAGCACTCGATCGGTCCCCCGCGGTCGGCGATGTCGTCTTCATCTGCCCGCCGGAAAACGACAGGATGCGCGAGGCCCGACAGCGCGGCTATCTGCGCTCCGGTTCGTGCCCGGGCGGTTTTGCCCCGCTGATCAAAACGGTGATCGCCACCGAGGGTCAAAGGGTGGAGATCAGGTCAGCCATGTTCGTCGATGGCATCACCGTGGCAAATTCGGCAGTCGCCAGAGCAGATGGAAAAGGTCGAGCTCTTTCGGCTTTTGCAAGTGGCACCGTGCCAGCTGGACACGCCGTTCTGCATTCCGGTTTCGCGGGCTCCTACGATTCCCGCTATTTCGGTCCTTTACCCGTGTCCGGCATCCTCGGTCTGGCGCAAAAGGTGCTCACCTATGCGCCGTGACCACGTGGGTACCGCAGCGCTGATCGGCCTTGCCCTTGCCGTCGCCTCGATCGGATGGAGCGGCCAGGTGCTTCTCCTACCAGTCGCCCTCGCCTTTCCTGTATTATGGGCTCATGCACCCAATCGGATGGCGGCGGGGCTGGTCTCTGCGGCATATTTCCTCGCAGCCTCACGAGGGTTGCCGCAAGGCGTCGCCACCTTCTATTCGTCCGACCTTTGGCCAGGACTGCTGCTCTGGCTCGCGGCATCGGTCAGCTTTTTCGGGGTCTACACGGTCCTTTGGACATCGGTTCGCACCAAGAGACCCCATCGGTACGTGGCCGCTGGCATCCTGATGGCCCTACCCCCTTTCGGAATTACCGGTTGGGCGCATCCGATCACTGCGGCGGGCGTTCTGTTTCCGGGATGGGGGTGGTGGGGACTGGCTGCCACGACAGCCGGTCTGATCGGCCTCGTAACCCGGCTTTGGCCGGCTGTCGCGATCGCTTTGGCAGGCGCGTGGGTTTGGTCCGGGCTAACCTGGACCGATCCAGAAGTACCTCAGTCATGGCGCGGCGTCGATTGGCAAATGGGTTCTTCGCTCGGACGCGAGGCCGGTCTTCAGCGACAGCGTGACCTGATCGCAACGGTGCAAAAGGTGGCTAGCGATGGTGTCGGCTACATCGTCCTGCCGGAAAGTGCGCTGGGCTTCTGGACGCCCACCATCGAGCGGCTATGGACCAGGGCTCTGGCCGGCAGTCCCGTGACGGTGGTCGCCGGCGCATCCGTTGTCGGCGCCGATGGCTATGACAATGTTTTGGTGGCGGTGTCGGCCGGAGGCGGCCGCGTCCTGTATCGTCAGCGCATGCCTGTTCCCGGCTCGATGTGGCAGCCGTGGTGGGGCGATAGCAAAGGCGCGCGCGCGGACTTTTTTGCAAACCCGGTTGTCGTCCTTAACGGCTACAAGGTCGCGCCGCTGATCTGCTACGAACAGCTCGTTGCCTGGCCCGCCCTGCAATCGATGTTGCACGATCCCGATGTCATCGTCGCCGTCGGCAATGGCTGGTGGACCGCGAATACCTCGATCGTCGCCATCCAGCGGGCCAGTGCCAGGGCCTTTGCGCGTCTCTTCGCCAAACCGCTCGTCCTTTCATTCAACACCTGAGCTGAGGAGGTAGTCATGCTCGATGCCGCGATGATAGAAAAATGCGCCGATCCCTCACTGACGCCTGCCATTGTCGAGCAATTCGTCCAGGCGGCCGGCTCCTCGGACCCGTTAGCGGTTGCCGTCAAAGCCGGTGGCCGGCTGATCCTCGTCCCGAAGCCGAGAACACCGGACGAGGCGATGGACCTCATCCGTAAATATGTTGGCCAGGCGGTGGTTCGCGTCGGGATCACGCAGGTCCCCGCCGGCATCGGCGTCAAGGATGTCTCTGAGCTCAAGCCTGATCTTGTAGAGGCTTGTGAAAATCTGCGCCTCGGCACGGGGATGTTCGCCAAGGTGGTGAGGATTGTCGCCAAGTGGTACGGCAATCCCACCGACAGGCAAGTCTTTCCGCAGATATTCGAAGATGCCGTCTATGCCTGGAAGACCGGCGAGTTCGAGGGCGTGAGCGTGTTTCGAGCCAAGGACCCTGACGTATCTGTGAAACTGACCGTCCCGCCCGTTGCCGAACAAGACGCCGACACCGACAGCGCGCCGGCCTCTTCGAAGCTCAAGGGCAGCGAGAATGGCGGTCCTGTCGGAACAGCGGAAATGCGGATCGATCTGTCCCGGATCGGCGCTAATTGAGCTTTTGGAAAACGCCTAGGTTTCCGGCAGCAGATAGCGCGTCAGAACGGCGGTATCGTCGTCGATGGTCACTTCCAGCACCTCGTTGACGAGATATTGTACCCCTACCAGTTCCCGCGGAATAAGAACAAATAGTTCCCGTTGAAGCGCAGGTAGCACTTGCGGCACGATAATCACGAGACCCGCGTGGAGCCGTTCCTTGACGTAGAGCTTGCGAAAGTCGCGAGCGTTGTTCGTCACGAAGGTGAAATCTTCCGCGACGATCCGAGGCATCAGGTCCCAGTCGGTCTCGCCGCTTAACCCCAACCAGTTGACGTGAAAACAATCGTGGCCGTGATCTTAAGCCACGGCCACGAGTGATGTGTGGAGGCATTCGTCGATCGGAAATTTTAAGAGGGCTTATCCGACGACTGTGGAACGCGCTCATTTGCTAGCCGAAGACGCTTTTCCGACTTCACCGTCAAGCCCAGCTCCGAAAGTTTGCGTGGCCGTCCTCGAACGGGATGGGCTGCAGTCCAGATGTCAGCAAGCCCCACCATTCGCCCCGTCAGCGAAGGATAGCCTTCGACGATTTCCTCGGTGCTCGCGCCTTGGGCTTTCATCGCGGCAATTGTTCGCACCGGAACGCGAGTTCCCTTAAAAACCGGTTCGCCGCCGACAACTCCTTTGACGCTCTGGATCAATTTTCCAGCCTCTCGAAGCGCCTCTGCGCGCGCGGCCAATTGCTCCCTTGCCCGCGCGACGTCGATGATAAGGTAATCGTCGGCCCTTACGGTATCGGCGCCCGGGTTCTCATCGATTGTGTCGAACATTCGTTTACGGCGCTCGGCAGATAGGATCGATCCAACGCCGTACCAGAGCTTCAAGCGAAGCAGATCCTCTTCAGTAAGAGCTCGGCCCTTGGTGCTGGACGGACGATTGGCGACGATCCGCTTGTCGATCGCGTTGTGCACCGACTTTATCGCAATCTCGCTCACAGCGGCGGCCTCGGCAGGCGTGTAGATGTGTGAGACAGGGACCATAATCATTCTCCTTGAGAAGAATATATAAGGCGGCTGATGCGCGCCGTAAAGCGATGATGTTGCGAGGCAACGATCGAAGCTTCGCGATCGTTGGTGCTGGCCAAGAATTGCGGCATCGACATCGCGCCGGAGCGTTTTGCGAGCTTCATCGAGATGGTGGCGCTCGGTTCCGCCTCAGGGTACCGGCGACCATCGCCGTTCCGAAGCCCGTCCTTCCTCGTCTCGCTCACACCAGGCAAAGCAACTCGCGCGGCGAAAGCTGGGCTTTGGGCGGGCAGCGATCATTTCCATTGCACGGATATTCGACGGATAGCGATCCGCGGGAAGACAACGCTGAACGGGATGCGCCGCCAAGCTTCGAGAAAACCACCTTGTGAATGCGAAATCGTCATCGCTGCCATTGTCGGGAGAAAATCGCGATGGCCCCCGATTGATAGCTGCGGGGCAACAATCTTCGACGATCGTTATTGGACCCCCGGCCGCCGGCTGTCCACCATCCCCACGGCAACAACACAAAAAAAGCGAGACGAGCCATGGGAACAAAGCAAAGCCGGATTCTGCTCTCGGCGATCATGACAGCAATCCTGTCCACCCCCCTGCGAGCAGAAACGCTTGTGGTCAACAGCTACGGCGGCCCCTACGAGGAGATCATAGAAAAAGCGATCATCGAACCGTTCGAGGCCAAGTTCGGTATCGATGTCATTTATGATCCGGTCGGCTCGGCCTCGCAGGACTATGCGAAAATCAAGGCGACCGGGGGCCGACCGGGGTTCGATGTCGTCGTCATGACCGCTTCGCAGTCGGTGCAGGGCTGCCGTGACGGCGTGCTGGAGAAACTTGACGCGGCCACGATCCCGAACCTTGCCAAGCTCATGCCGAGATTGGCGGCCGCGGCCGGTCCCTGCGGTGCCGTGCACGAAGTCCAGTACCTGTCGCTCCTCTACCGGAAGGACAAGCTTGCCACGCCGTCCTCCTGGACGGCGCTCCTCGCCCCAGAGCTGAAGGGCAGGATCGTGCTGCCGACGTTTCAAAACATCATGGCCATCTACCTCGTCGAGATGATGTCCGTGATCAATGGTGGCGACCTTGTCGACAATCTCGATCCGGGTTTCAAGGCCATGGAAGCTGTCGCCAGGCAGTCCATTGGATTCGAACAATCGTCTGCCATTCTTGAAAGCTACATCAAGGACGGCACGGTCTGGGCCATGCCTTTCTGGAACGGTCGCGCTCAACTCCTCGTCGATGCCGGCTTGCCCGTTGACTACATCCGTCCCAAGGAAGGCACCATTCCTCTCATCGCCACGCTAAACGTGCCCGCGGGTGCACAAAACAAGCAATCGGCCATGAAGTTCATCGATTTCTTCCTGGAAAAGACAAGTCAGGAAGCGTGGATCGGTGGCTACAAGGTCGGGAGCGCGCGAACCGACGTAGAGGTCCCCGAGGCGATTCGCACGCGGCAGATCACCTCGGAAGCTGACCTCAAGACCCTGCTTCTTCCGGACCTGTCGCTCGTCGCCGAGCGCCTGCCGCGCTGGGCCGAGCAGTGGGACCGCGATGTCGTTCCCCAGGCAGACTGAGAGGTCGCGATGAACACCATCACACTTGCGGTTCCGGCGGCTTCTCTATCTCCAATCAGGAGATCCTACAGTTACATGGCTTTGTCGCCAGCTGCCGTATTCCTGAGCGTCTTTTTCGCGCTTCCGATGGGACTGATGATCGGCATCAGCTTTTCACAAGAGGAAGTCGGTGGATTTTCCGTCGAGAGCTACCGACGGTTTTTCACCGACGGACTTTCGGTTGCTGGATTCTGTCGCACGGCCATCATGTCCGGACTCGTTGCGATCGCGGTTACTGTGCTGGGGTATCCGGTCGCCTATTTTCTGGCTCGTTCCAGGAGCCGGTGGCGCGCGGTCGTCTTTGCCCTTGCGCTGGCACCGGAACTTGCGGGCGTGGTGCTGCGGACCTACGGCTGGCTCATCATTCTGGAAGATCGCGGCTTCATCAACGATGTTCTCCTTGACCTCGGTCTTATTTCGTCGCCGCTCCCGCTTTCGAAGAATCTCTTTGCCGTCGTCGTCGGCCTGACCCACGTCGTGTTGCCGTTCGGCATTCTCTCGCTGATGACCAGCATTCAGGGCATCGACGAAAGTCTCGAGCGCGCGGCGCAGATGCTCGGTGCCTCGCGCGTCTCCGTCGTCCGCCACGTCATCGTTCCGCTTTCCGTTCCGGGAATTGTCAGCTCGCTGCTGCTTTCGTTCACCATGGCCGCGAGCGCCTACGCGACACCAGCACTTCTCGGCGGCGCCGGTTTCAAAGTCCTGGCGACGATGATCTCCGAGCAGGTCCTCTTCTACGTCGACTGGCCCTTTGCCGCCGTCATGGCCAATGCGCTTCTCCTTCTGATGCTGGTGATCTCGTTCGTTGGCGTGCGGTTTGAAACGCGGCACCGTACCAAGCGAAGCGGCGCCGGGAGGGCCACGGCATGAACTGGTTCCTCTCGGTCCTCTTCCGGCTCATGCTGGCCGGTGTGCTCACCTTCATCACGCTGCCACTTGCCGTCGTCATAGCGGCCTCGTTCAGCCCGACCTCCGCGGTGACGTTCCGGCCGTGGGAGTGGACGGCGCGGTGGTACGGCGACCTCGTCTCGCAGCGCTGGCTCCTGCCCTTTCTGCTCAGCGTCAAGGTCGCGGTGATCGTCTCTATCGTCAGCGGCATCATCGGCGTCATGGCAGCCTATGCCATCGTCTATGAAAAGATTCGCGGCAGTGAAGCGGTGATGTCGGTGCTTCTCTCGCCGCTGTCGGTGCCGCAGATCGTCAAGGGCGTAGCGATCGTCCTGTTCCTGTCGCTGGTCGGGCTGCAGTCCTTCCTTGGCACGCCTGCGCTGATCGCCGCCCACATCGTCCTCGCCCTGCCATTCGTCGTGAGAATGGTGGCGACGTCTATTGCGAACTTCGACCGCAATCTGGATCGGGCGGGTCAAATCCTGGGGGCGAGCAAGCGGCAGCGGGTGCAGCACATTCTTTTGCCAGCGATCAGGCCTGGTGTGCTGTCAGGCATGACCTTCGCCTTCATCATCTCCTTCAACAACATTCCGCTGTCGGTGTTCCTGGTTCGACCAGGCGATACGACGCTGCCGATCACCGTCATCAATTACCTCGAATACAGCCTCGATCCGGTGATGGCGGCGGTCAATGTCGCGTCGATGATTTTCATCCTCGCGGTGATCTTCCTTTTTGAAAAGATCGGCGGCTTTTCCGTCAAACTCCATGGTGGCAGCAAATGAGCAGCATCGATATTGAACTCGTCTCCGTCAGCAAGTCCTTCGGGGCGATCTCCGTCGTGAAGGACATCAGCTTGCAGATCCCGCAGGGTGAGTTCGTCAGTATTCTCGGACCCTCCGGCTGCGGGAAGACGACAACGCTCAACATGATCGCCGGCTTCAACCAGCCGTCGTTCGGCGATATCAGGATCCGCGGGAGGAGCCAGGGCCGCGTTCCACCAGAACGGCGAAATATCGGACTGGTGTTCCAGAACTACGCGCTTTTTCCGCACATGACGGTCGCCGACAACGTCGGTTTTGGCCTCAAGATGAAGAGCGTGGCGCGATCGGAGATCGAAAGCGGCGTGGCGTCGGCGCTGCGAAGTGTTCATCTTGAAGACTACGGCGCGCGCTATCCGAGGGAATTGTCGGGTGGACAGCAGCAACGCGTGGCTCTGGCGCGTGCCATTGCGCCACGCCCATCCGTCCTGCTCCTCGACGAGCCGCTCTCGAATCTCGATCTGAAGCTTCGAGAGGCCATGCGGCTCGAACTGAAGGAACTCCAGCAGCAGCTGGGCATGACGTTCGTCTACGTGACGCACGACCAGGAAGAAGCGATGGCGATGTCCGACCGGATCGTGGTGATGTGGCAGGGGGTCATTGCCCAAACGGGCGGGCCTGCTTCGATCTACCGTCATCCGGCGAGCTCATTCGTGGCGGATTTCATCGGGAAATCGAACATCCTCACCATCGAAGGGACGAGTGAGCAGGAAGCCACCCTCGACCTTCACCTGTCCGGGAGCGCGATCAGCTTGCGGGCGAAGCGCCCGCCGAACCGTCAGCAAGCCCGCTTCTGCTGCATCCGGCCCGAAGACATCGCGGTGCTGAACAACACCGGCGACGCCGGCGGGTGCGGCGTCAATCGTCTGTCCGGAACCGTCCGCCGGGTCATCAACCTCGGTCCGTCGCTGGAGCTCGCGGTCGAGATCGATCCGCAGGTCGTCTTGACGGTGCTCACACGCTCATCGCTGTCGGCCTCACTTCCAGTTATCGGCGACGTCGTTGCGCTTTCCATCGATCCAGACGACATCCAGGTCCTGCCGGAATAGCCGATGGCGATCGATACGCTACGCCTATCAATCCGATCCAATCGATATTGGTGATGCGTCGCTCGCCTGCCCTACGATCATCGCGACCTTAGAGGAAGGTCAGCAACAGGAGTTTTAGGAATGCTCACCAAAATAAGGCTTCGCGCCGTTCAGCATGCCAGCAATGTCTGCGGCGATATCGAGGGTTTCGACTTCAATGACTATGACGCCGACGACGTCGCGGCGGTGCGAAAGTTCTGGCTGCAATACGGCGTCGTCCGTTTCAAGAAGGCCGGCATCACCGACGCCCAGCAGGTGCAGTTCTCGCGTCACTTCGGCGAGTTCGTCATCCATCCCAAGCAATTGCAGGAAGGCGGTCATCCGACCCACCCGGAAATCCTCGTCATCAGCAATGCGATGAAGGATGGCAAGCCAAGCGGTGCGATGGGCAATAGCGAGGCGACGTGGCACACCGATACGTGGTTCTACGAACGCCCGCCGGCGGGCGCGATCCTGCGTGCCGTCGCTGTTCCGCCTTCAGGCGGCGACACTTATTTCCTCTCGACCTATATCGCTTATGACACGCTGCCGGCTCCTCTAAAGAACGCCGTCGATGGGCGCCAGATCTTCTTCCAGAACGTCTACGACAAGACGGGCAAGCTCAGGCTTGGCAAGTCCACGCCGAAAAGCCAGGACTTCCGCGAATGGAGCGGCATCGTGCATCCGTTGGTGCGCACACATGGTGAGACAGGCCGCAAGGCGCTTTACCTCGGCGGAACGACTGAAGGCGCGTGGATCGTGGGCATGAGCCGCGATGAGAGCGACGCGCTGCTCGCCGAACTGTGGGATCACACGACGAACACGAAGCACATCTTCGTGCAGCAATGGGATGAGGGCGACATCATGATGTGGGACAATCGTTGCACCATGCACCGCCGCGACTCCTTCGATCCCGCGTCCATCCGGATCATGCATCGCACCACCACTTCCGGCGAACGGCCGGTCTGAGCCGATCCAGGCCTACCGACCGAACAGCGAGAAAGCCCAATCGATGACAGCGTTCTATCAGATGATCGACAGAAGCCCTCCCCTGCCCGCTGACCTGATCGAGCGACTGTCATCGGTTGACACGGCGACCATCGGCCATGTCGAGCACCTGGGATTTGTCGGCGGTGATATCCGACCCGTATTTCCTGCCCGCGTGGCCGGTGCCGCCTTCACCGTCGCGGCTCCAGGCCGTGACGGCGTCATCATCTACAAGGCGATCGATCTACTGTTGCCCGGCGACATCCTGGTGATCTCGCGCGTCGATCGCGACGACATCGCCTGTGTCGGTGGTGGTGTCGCTGCCGCCGCAAAGGCCAAGGGGGCTGCGGGCATCGTTATCGACGGTCCGTGCACGGATGTCGATGAAATCATCGCCACCGGCGTTCCCGTCTGGTGTCGCGGCGTCTCCGCCAAAACCACGAACCGCCAGTTTCAGATTGGTGGCTCGCTCAACGTGCCAATCGCCTGCGGCGCGGTCGCAGTTCTGCCTGGCTATGGGGTGCTTGCGGACAATGAAGGTGTGTTCGTGGCCGATCGCAACCGCTTGAGGATCCTTGCTGACGCGGCATTGGAGCGCCAGAAGCGCTCGGTGGCTGTCCGGTCTCATTTGGCCTCCGGCCGGTCGATCTTCGACTTTGACGAGGAGCCGAGGTCTTGAAAATCGCCCTCGTTCAAATGAGTTCGCAGCCCGATCGGGCCTATAATCTTGCCGAAGCCGCGCGGCTGATGCGCGAGGCTATGATCGGCAGACCCGACCTGATCGTGCTGCCGGAACATTTCGACTGGCTTGGCGGGACGGTCGCCGACAAGAGGCGCGCGGCGGACCGCATACCAGGTGGCGAAGCATATGTCCTCGTTCAGCGGTTCGCAAAGGACAACGCGGTCTGGGTCCATGCCGGTAGCCTGATGGAGCGCCGCGGCCAGGATCACCGTGTCTACAACACCACCGTCGTGTTCAACGCCAAGGGCGAGGAGGTCGGCCTCTACCGAAAAATTCACCTCTTCGACATCACCGCGCCCGATGGAAAGACCTATTCCGAGTCTGCTGCCGTGGCGCCGGGGCGCGATCTGTTCATCTATGAACTCGACGGCCATCGGATCGGCTGTGCAATCTGCTACGACCTGCGTTTTTCGCGCCTGTTCGATCGCCTCGCCGAGGAAAAGGTCGATATCTTCGTCCTGCCCGCTGCTTTCACTTACCAGACCGGGCAGGCTCATTGGGAGGTGCTGTGTCGGGCACGCGCGATCGAATTCCAAGCTTATTTCGCGGCCTGCGGACAGTGCGGAAGCTATGCGATGCGGGACGGGGAACTCCGCCGGACCTTCGGTCATTCCATGGTGTGCGATCCGTGGGGGCAGATTGTGGCGCGGGCCGAAAACGACGTCTGCGTCCTTGTGGTCGAAATCGACCCCGCTCGACTGCCTGAGGTTCGGCGCCTGATCCCGATGGCCGAGCACCGCGTTTTGCTCGCGGATAGGCAGGTTCGCCTGTCCCCCGGCACCAAGTCAAGACGTTGAGATATCAACGCCGCGGCTCGTCGATGCGGCCAAGTTCGACGTGACCGACCTCGAGCGCCCGGTCGAGTTCGTGGAGCGTCACGATCATTGGATTGGGGCTTTCCTCTCTCCAGATCGCTCAAAGACCGCTAGCTGAAGCCACGCCGCGATTCGACCTCCTCCGCGTCAGTCCCTTTTTGCGGCGCTGGCGCGCAAAATTCCGGCCGACCGGTTCCGGCGGACGTGCCTCCAACGTCGCCGAAACTTTGCCTTCTCTTTATCGACGATGCTGAAGCTTCATCAAAGCTTGATCTAGCGGTTCGCAGGCAGGTGCTAGGTTCCGCCTCGAGGAACGACGTCTTGTCGTTGGAGGAGACCATGTTCGACAATGCCACGGACTGCAATGTCCGCTTTCTGACCCGCCAGGACCTGCAGTCGGCCGGCGCGGAACTCACGATCGCGGAAATCCATGCAGCCACGGATGCCGCCTGGGCGGATATCAAAAGCGGGAGGACTGTCGGAGGAAAGGCCGTCCTCTCGCTTCCAGAGGAGGAGTTCTGGCAGCGGCAGAGCGTCGCCCCGTTCAGGCGTGACTTCGTCGACGAGCGCCTCGGCTGGAAATTGTCGGCTCTCTATTGCGTCAATCCGACCCATGGCGGCGTCAAGATCATCGGCGCAAACGCCTTCAATCGGCATCTTGGCCTGCCTCGCTCGACGTCGACCTTCGTCCTTTTGGAAAAACGGACGCTTCGGCCCTTGGCGATACTCGACGGGACGGGGATTTCCGCTCTGAGAACCGGCACCTATGCGTCGAAAGTGGCTGAGCTGTTTGTTCGCTGCCGGGTACCTGTGTCGGGCTTCATTTTCGGATCGGGACCCGTCGCCCGAAGTGTGGTCGAGTGCCTTGATTTCGCCTGTTCCGACCTGATCGGAGACATCTTCATCCGCAGCCGATCGATTGAAGGCGTGGAAAGACTGCTGTCGGACTTCGCTGACCGGACGTCGTTTCGGCTTCATGCCGTAACCGACAACCAAAGACTGAAGGAATGCGCCCTGCTGATCACCGCCACGAATGCCCGCCAGCCGCTGTTTGAGGACGAGGAGTTAAACAGGGGGGCTGTGACGCTTCATCTTGGCGGAGACGAAGTGCCCGAAGCCTATCTGCAGCGAGCCTTGAAAAGCGGGACCGTCGTCTGTGACGACATCAAGACGGTCTCGCGCAGGAACTCGCAAAGCATTGCCCTCCACTTCTCCCGAAAAGGGCTTTCTCTGGAGGAGATCGGTCCGTTGCTTGGCGTGAGGGAGCTCTCCGCGCCGAACGACTGGGTCCGGGAGGCGGACACGCCGGTTTGCGTAACCTGCGTCGGCCTGCCGATGCTCGACCTTTATGCCGTGCAAGCGACCTATGAAAAATATCTCGCTCGCACGCAGGAAAACACCTGAAGGGCTGTCTGAGCTTATGAAGACGCCGACAGATCCCATGTACACCACGCACCTCCTCGCCGAGCACGTCCATTCGCTCTCCTCAGCTCCGCCCCCGGTCAGCACCCGTGATACCGCCTTGCGTTGCATTCTCGATCTTATCGGGGCGGCGGTTGCTGGTGCTGCGCTTCAGTGCAGTCGTGCGGCCCGTAATAGCGCTACCGCCCTCTTCGGCAAAGGCGAGGCGGCCATTTGGATGACGGATCGGACCGTGATGCCCATCGCAGCCGTGATCGCCAACGCGACCGCGGCCTCTGCGCTCGACCTGGACGACGGACATCGCGCAGCGCGCGGACATCCGGGCGCCTGTGTCGTTCCCACCGTCTTGACCTTGGCGCCGTTTGCCGGCGTCTCAGCCGATGATGTCCTGTCGGCAATCGTTTCGGGTTATGATGTCGGCGTCAGAGTGGCCGCGGCCCAAAATGCCGAAGGGATTCAGACCCGGCAGTCGGGACGGTGGGCCGCATTGGCCGCGGTTGCGGCAGCGGCGTCACTCTTCAAGGTCGAGCCGGCCTTGATCGCGCAGGCGCTTTCGATCGCCGGCGTGCTTGCCCCCAATCAACAGGCCAATGGAAGTTCAGGCTACTCCCGGCTCACGGGCAATGACGTCAAGGAAGGGATTCCCTGGAGTGCCGCCACCGGTCTTATGGCGCTCGACCTCGCCCGCAACGGCTATACCGGGCCGGAAGATCTCCTCGATCATCCCGGCTATTACGACCGGCAGAGGATACTGGAAGGACTGGGGCAGCGTTTTGAAATTTGCGGCACTTATTTCAAGCCCTATGCCTGTTGCCGCTATATACACCCGGCGCTCGATCGCCTCTTCGATCTTGTGAAGGCTCACGAACTGAGGGCCGCGGACATTGTCTCGGTGGAGGTAGAGACTTTCGGCTGGGCGCTCAAGCTCGGCAACCTGCTTTCGCCCGCGAACCTTGTCGACATTCAATATAGTCTTCCCTATTGCGTCGCCATTGCCGCGATCGAGGGCCGCGGCGCCCTTGCTCCCGTCAGCGAGAGCCTTCTCAATCGGCCGGACCTCACTCACCTCGCGCGTCAGGTGAGGATCACCGTCAATCTTGAGATCGACGCGCTCTTTCCCGCCGAGACTCTGGCGAAGGTGACTGTCGAGACACGGCGGCACAAATACGTCTCGGCACTGGATGGCCCGTCCGGCGATCCCCAGCGTCCGATGGACTGGCGGGCGATCGAAGAAAAGTTTTTGCGCGTCACGCGGCATGTCCTGTCGCCTTCCAAGCAGGGGGCGATCATCGATGGCGTCCTCGGCCTCGCGGCTGGAGAGCTGGACCCACTTCTGCGGCATCTGCGTTCGCCAGGCTAGGACACGGCATCGAGCCGATGCCGACCACTATCCTTGTCGTCAGATGAAACTGACGCAATGACGGGCATTGCCCTCGGCGGTTGACACCCAATTGCGCAAGCGGTCAAAGGCGCCGAGGTCGGCGTCCAACGCCCCGTTAACGGCCCGCTGCCATGGCGTAAGCGTGCAAATCCCCAACCCCCATCGCCGCGTTGAACACCACCAGCTCTCCGTTTGCCACGACATGGCGGACTCGACCGAGATTGTGGTTCTCAACGATGACCACGTCGGCGCGTTTACCCGTTTCCAGCAAGCCACGATCGGCTGCAAGCTCCGGGAGTGTTTTCGAGACGTTGCCGGTCGCAAGCGCGATTGCGGCCGGCAGCAAAAGCTGGCTCTTGCGCACCATTCGCTGGATGGCCGACAGAATACTATCCCAGTCTCCGCCGGCAAAGTCTGTCGATAGGGTATCGACGAGCCCCGCTTCGACCAGAGCATCGATATTTGCGGTGTCATTGCGCCAGCGGGTTTCGATGCAATCGAGCGTCGAGACGTCGATGGCGACGCCGCGCTCCCTCAGTTGCAGCCCGAAACGCACTGCCTCTTCGGGAAGGAACATCGGGTGGTTCGAATGCCCAGCGATGATGCGGGCCTTCGGATATGTCTCCGCAAGCTTCAGCAGCGTCGCCGCGGTGGGTGCCGCATTGTGAAAGATCGCCGGAAAATTGAGTCGTTCAGACGCTGCCGCGATCTCGTCAAAACCCTTCAGTGACAGCGCCACGGGCGGCATCACCGTGTCGCGGATCAGCTTTGTGAGGTCGGACGTACAAATTTTAGCGGCGAGACCGCACTCGATCAGAAGAGCATTGAGTCGCGGAAGATCGGGCAAGCCACGATCGAGATAGCGGCCGAGCACGGCTTCCTTGAGTGCGCGCGCCTCCTTCGGATGGATTGATGTTCCCGTAGCGGCCTCTATAGCCGCAGGTATAAAGCGATAGTCCTGCGCCCCGCCACCAAGCGTCTGCCCGCCGCCTGCTTCTCCGAGTGCCTTTGCGCCTTTGGCGACCATGTCATCGATGCGGGCGATCTTGTGCCGCTCCGATAATCCGCCACCATCAATCGCGATCGCCGCGGCCAGATTGCTCGTGGTATGCGCCGTCGTCAGATGGATATCCATCGCATGGCGCTGGTTCGAGGGGCCATCGATCTCATCCGGCAGCGCTAAGCCGCAGACGTTGAGCAGGGTGGTTGTTCCGGACAGGAGATGTCTGTTTCTGAAGTAGTCGACATCCGTGGGCCGGACGGGCACCGACCCGCTCGGCATGGACGGGCCGTGGATGCACCCATGAGCATGCGCATTGACGATACCGGGAATGACCGTGCATCCGGCGGCGTTGAGGACGACAGCCTCGCTTCGGGCATCGGCCTCACCTGGCGCGACGTCGATGATCCTTGTCCCACGGATGCGCACGACCCCCCGCTCGTGGAGCGTGGTTCCATCGCCGGTGACGATTCGTCCGCCGACGATGACGATTTGAGTCTCAGGGGGCATTTGACGGGGCCTCCGTTTCCGACCAGCCGGTTGCCACGAGCCCATAGCCGACACCGCGAACCGTCCTGATCGGGTCGGTGGGCGCGACCGCCGTCAGTGTCTCACGCAGCCGACCAATGTGAACGTTGATGGTTTTTGGATCGACGAAGACACCTGCCGGCCAGGCTGCCGACGCGAGCTCATGCCTCAGATAGATGCGCCCGGGGTCCTTGAGCAGATGCAGCAGAATGGCGAACTCGAGACGCGGGAGGTGCAACTCGACGCCCCGCCTCCAGACCCGCCGCGCCAGCACATGCATTTCGATGTCGCCGCATGACAATAGCTCCTGCGAAGCGCCTAACTGTGACGAAAGCGGGTGCAATGCGCGCAGGAGGTGGTCCGGTGAAACAGGCCGCACGAAGCTTTCGTCGGCGCCGGCATTGATGAAATCGGCATATTGCCTGGCGGAGTTGGCGCCGACCAGCGCGATGACCTTCAGTCCAGCCGTCGTCGCATCGCCTTTCAAGCTTCCGCAGGCGGAAACCGAATTCGCCACCCTGCCATCGATCACGACGCCCCGCACTCCAGCGGTCCTTGCCGCTGCGATCGCCTCATTCGCGCTGGTCGTCAGGAGCGTCTCAAAGCCGGTCTGCCGAAGTATATGGCGGGCAAACAGGCTGAAATCTGCGTCCGTTGAACCGATGACAATAATCGGCTTCACAGGGCATTCACCGGGGGCTGAGCGGAGTGTGAGGCCGTACGATCCCACGGTGTCTGAGGAAATTCAAATGCTGTGTGCGCCTTGCGTATTAAGAATTATGTCCCGCCTTCCGCGCTGCTTCGCCGATTGATCGTGATTTAGCATGGATGCCCTTCGAGCAGAATTGGAAAGCCCAGGCGAACCCGCGCATCTTCGTTCCATCAGCGACAATCGGAGACGAAAATGAGTGTGGCACGATCGCTCAGCATGAAGAGCTTGGATGATGCTTCGCCTTCACCGTCGAATGGCCCGTCCTCCCCGCAGGCAGGCGTCAGCGGATCTGCCTGTCTCGACTGCGTTGCCTGCCGGCGGCGTCTGTCGGGAAATTGTCCACTGCTTGAACTTCCTGAGCGGCGGCAACAGTCCCGGGCGGGCTCCGGCTGCCGATTGACGAGGTCAGATCGCGTCATTGACGTCTGAAGCACGCCTGTTGCCATCCCCGGTCTATGAGGCGAGGCTGTCAATGCCCGCAAAATTGCAGGTTGGCATCGCCAACCCAACCTGCGATTTCTTCAGCATCGGCGACGTCAATGCACATGCCGATAGCGCGCCAGGAAACTTTGGACGGCGGGAGTGGGATCGGGCACCGGAAAACCGCATCGAGAGAAGAAAACGGAGATCGTGATCGCGGCTGGAGGCGGGGACGTCGGGCAGATGCTATCGGAAGCGATTATCCACAAGGGCATGGTGGCTACGACTGTCACCTTTGCGCGGGCGCGTGCCCTCATCAGCCGGCACCTCTTTGATTTGATGATCCTCGACGCCGTCGTCCGGGCCGAAGATGCGCTTCGTCTGTGCCGGCAAATCCGCGCCGTCAGCACGATCCCGATCATCGCAGTCGTTGCGCAAGGGCGTGAGGACATCATCCTTGCCGCTTTCGAAAGCGGAGCCGATGATTGCATTTCCAGTCCCTTCGGGACCAGGGAAATGATTGCCCGGATCCGCAGCGTGTTGCGACGGGCATCACGTGATCGCGTGATACATAGCCTGTCAAAGCCCTTCCGATTCAATGGGTGGCGCCTCGACTCATGGCAACGCGCATTGCGACGACCGGATGGGACAGTGGTTGACGTGACGGCGGCCGAGTTCGACCTGCTCGTCGTCTTTTGTCAAAACCCCGGCAGGATACTCAGCCGGGAAGAATTGCTTGCCTCCACTCACGCAGGCCTGGCCGGCCCGATTGAACGGAGCATCGACGTCCACATCAGTCGCTTGCGCCACAAGATCGAGGACAATCCCCACAACCCCATCCTCATCAAGACCGTGCGGATGGGTGGCTATTTCTTTGCCGCGGTTGTTGAAGCCGATGGATAGCGAATTTGCCGGGGTAAGTGCTCTTCGGTTAGGGGGCGATGTCACGTTGTTTCATCAACGCCCGGACAAGGCTTTTATCTGGCCTCAGACTGTTGCACCGGCGGCCGATTTTACGCCTCGGTTAGAGAGGGCGACGGCAAGGATGCGTCCACACACGGCAGTGCTTAAGCGCCGCGGCGTTACGTCGAGACGTACTGGCGCGAGCCGGCCCTGCGGTCTGCACTCACGGGCGCCAGCTGAGCGAGGTACGTCGGTCCGTCGGAAAGCCCCGTAATCGGTGGCTGAGCGTTCCGGCGAGTAGGGCGTGACTCACACAGATCTTGCGGGAATGGCTGCTTGTGGCGCGACTATGAACTTTAGGTCATCGCCAATGTCGGCTCCCGGGGGCCAACACGAGGGCGCAAAGCGGTCGTTGAGCGTGAACCGCAGTTGGCATCGAGCGGATGCCGGACCAGCTTCTTCGCCTTGAAGAGATCAGAACCTACGGCCTGTCACTGAAATCGGCTAAATGCTTACACTGTCGCCCGCAATCGCCTAGAAGATCGCTCTGAGCGCTTCGGCGAGCCGGCCGAATTCGCAAAGACTGTGCTGTTTCTAGCAAGCGAAGACTCGTCTTACACAACGGGCAGGGAACTGAGCGGGCGGCCGCTATTCTATCTGAGGAACGCGCCCAAATTCACCAAGCGCTTCTCGCAGCTTAGGCACAGCGAAGTCAATGAACCGACGTCGCTTTAAAGGCATGTTGTTTCGGGTAAGATGGACGATGTGAACCGGGATCGCTTCAACTTCATACTCTTGCAAGATATAGGTCAGCTTTCCCGCTTTGATAGCAGCATCGGCGTCGTGCTCCAGCACGACGGTTGCGCCGATACTGTCAATGCTGCGTCGACGGCAGCGTCCGGCGACGATACCAGCAGCCTGGGCAGCCAGGGCGAGAGGTTGGGGCTATCGAAGACAACGATCATCGAGCCGTGCAAAATGCCCGCCTTGAACGATGTGAGAGGCCTACACCTGATAACTTCATCCAAGTAACGAGATCCCGCGCTCCGAGCATCACTTGAACGCCATATCAAGCGCGCTTAAAAACTCGAGCATGAGGTCATTGACGGCACGCTGGCGCAAAATCCGGGCTTCTCTGATTTCCGTGTCGTCTGCAGCACCTTCAATTTCGAACTGCGCCACGGCAACGTTGCCTTCGCGCAGGTAGCCTTCGTCTGGCTCCGGATCACAAAAACGGGTGAGCAATATCGTCAGTGCACGTTCGATGACCTCCCGATCGCTTCCCTTCAGAGCCTCTTGGAATTTGGCGATTGCACCGGCGAGCCCGCCTTCTCCGTGTTCGAGGCAGTAGACGAGATCGTGCGCATCTTTGCGCTCACGCCGGTGATCAAAGGCAAACACCTTGAGGCATGTGAATGCCACGATATCGGCGTAGGGGATGGATTCTGTCGAGCGGCCTTTTTCACCCAACAGATCAGCGGTGACTTCCATCCGATCGTGGTGCCCGAACACGAGCGACGCGTGAGGGATATTCACCGCAGAAACATTTCCTTCCGTCGGCAGTTCCTGCAATGCGCCACCCCGGAGCTTCGGATCGTCTGCCAAGAACTCCAGAATGACGAGAATGCCGTGCTCGGTCATGGTCTGCCAACGCCAGTTGACCTTATTGCCCTTGTCATTTCGCGCACGCTCGAAACCCATTTTTTTGAGGTTCTGCTCGAGCGTCCGGTATGCCTCGGTGTCGGCGAGGATCGACAGATCGACGACGACATCGATATCGCCGGTTCCTGCATGAGGCGGGACGTCAGGCGGCCTCTTGGTGACGATGTAGCGCGGTGCAAGCCCACCGACCAGAAAGACGGAATCACGCCAGGGGCCGAGGCCGCTGAAGAGCGTAACCAGGACGCGCTCGCAGTCGCGGGTAACATCGGCACTGTATTCAGTCAGTATCTGGGGCTTTGTCATTCGGGTACCGCGAGTTTTGTCAGCCGAAGATGGTCGGCCAGTTCCTTCGAGCGACCGCTGTCAAGCTGCAGGAGGTCGAGGTAAGTTTGAAGTGGATCTGTGACCCAGACATGACCGACCCGTTGGCGAAACAGAAAGTCATGCCGTGGATTAGAGTCTATAACTCCCAGATTCCAACCCTCTTTGACGGCCTTTGCTCCCAGTTTTCGAAGAAGGCTTTCGCCGCCATGATCGATGCGACAATGGATTTGGGATATTTTCGAGAGGTGCGGTGCATGGATCTGCCCGGCCATGAGCCCGGAAATTTCGTAGCGAACTCCCGTCTCATCGCAGATGCGGTCAATCTCATGGATCGCCTCATCGATATTGGTCATCCGCATATAGTACGAGCGGAGCGGCTTCGGCTTGATCGAAGCGACATAGGAAGACCACTCGTCAAGTAGCGCGCGCGGATTGGAGAGTATCCTTTCCTTCGATGGACCGGCACCCTTGGAGCTCACCCATTCGCGGCGCTCTAGATCGATAAGAACCTGGGATGCCGTTGTCGGAGATACGGATGCCCGCTCGGCCAGTTCATGCACACCGAACCATTGGTCCTTAAATGTCCAGACGGCATGGAGGGCCTGTGCGCGACTTCCAACGAACAGATTGTTGAGCGATCGAGCCTGCTGCTTCGAGGCTGGCTTTTCGACGAGAACAAAGAGATTGTCGGCCGAAAGATAGAGACTGCCGCTACGATCGAAATAACCGACCTTCTCCTCGCGCAGGAGTGCACGTGCACCTGGGGAAATGGTATTGGCCATCAATAAGGGGAGAACTCTGGAATTGCCTGGCGGCATGGCGGCAATGTATTTCTTCAGCTGCCAGATTGCTTCCCTGACGTCTCTTGGAAAAGCTGATCTTTTGACCTCGACAACAAGTTTGAGAGGCGCATCAAAAAATCGCGCATCTATAAGGAAATCTGCGTGAGAGTTTCCCATCTGCGGCTCAAACATGGGCTGGGACGTGATTTCCCCGCCTGCCTCCGTGAGGCTAGCCGTCAACTCACTCAACATATCGAAAGCTATGGACTGTTCCAAAGATATTCCCTGCGCAGCAAATATTACCCTTATGCCGCATATCCGCGAAAATGTCTATATGTACTGCGCAGCAAACAAATGAAAACCCCCTGTGCAAGGTCCGGCCTGCGCACGCATTACCAGGTAAGCAAATACCTGATTTGAAATCGAATTCACGTAGCAACGGGATCAAGCGAAACTCATAGGGGGGACCAGCCGACGGCGCATTTCAGCTGCTGGCAATCGGCAACACGGTTGATTTGCCAAACGACCTGAGCCCGCATACTAGTGGTCGAATTCCACATGATCGCCATCGGCGAACTGATCAAGTACCCAGCACACCATCCCCGAAGCAAGCCCCAACCCGCGGGCCTGTGCTACTACAACTGCAAACGTTCCAGGCACGTAAGGGCGGGCGTGAGCCCGGCTCTGTGAACGAGCATGAAGTGGCGCGAACGTTTCAGTGTGCGGTGCCTGGTTTTTCGTTTGCCCTCACAATGGCGTCCGCTTCCGATGAAGGTGGATGGCGAGGGCTGAGCGTTTCTGGTGCGGCGGGACGAAGAGATTTCGGACTGCTGAAAAGACTGAGATGAAACGTTGCAAGCCGCCGGTATATCGAAATCCCTGTATCATTCGTTCTCGTTTTCGAAGTGGCACGTGAGAATTTTCAGAGGACGGTGCTGTCCGCGGGCGCCGCAAGCTCGTCGCGGCCTGCTTGGGGCGAGACAGCGACATTATTAAGTTTTGTTGCTCGGGGCGCCAACAGGTTGCAGGACATTTGTGACACATCTAAACCGATCAGCGCAGACGTCACGCAAATACGTCCAGTTTGAGTTTGAAAATCACCAAGGAACATACTCATTGCTGAACGCCATCGCCGATGCCTTGCCCGGGCCGCCAGTCAGATTTCCAGGGAGCACGTGATCCCATGCATGGAAGTTCGCTTTTCGACAGATTGATCGACGCGACGGTCGCCGCCGCCAACGAACATTCCCTCAAGACGGCATTGAGCGACGTTGCCCGAGCGCATGGATTTGAGCGGTTTGCCTACCTTAATCTCCATACCGCAAAGAGCTTTGCCGTTTCAACCTACCAAAAGGAATGGCAATCGCTCTATTTCTCCCGTTCTTATATGGCCATCGATCCTGTGGTGACCGCAGCCAAGCGACTGAGGCGGGCTTTCAGGTGGTCAGCCGATTTCGAACGCCGGCGCGCGGACGATGGCATCAAGGAATTCTACGATACCGCGGCTGAATTCGGGATTCGGTCAGGTCTGTCGATCCCCATCTGGACGGGGTTTGGCCAGTTTGCCATCTTGACGCTGGCCTCAGCCAGGCACCTGGAGACCTCGGGACCGGACGATCTCGACACGGTCGGCGCAGCTGGCGCGGCGGCACTGATCCATGCCCGGCTCCAGGGTACGACCACGCCGACCCAAAGACCGGACTTCATCTTTTCCGATCGCGAGGCGCTTTGCCTGCGATGGGCGGCCGAAGGCCTTCCGATGCACTCCATCGCCGATGTGACGGGCCTGACCTATCACACCGTGCGCTGGGACCTCGATCGGGTAAAGGCCAAGCTTGGCGTCTACACCCAGAAACAGGCCGTGGCGGTCGCAAGCCGGTTCGGGCTGATCTGACGGGCCTAGCTGGCGCGCGTATAGATCAGTTGCGATAAGGGCCTGGGAAAACGACGTCCTGGTCGACCAGCACGTTGAACTTGTAGCCGGGTCTGATTTGAAGTGTCGGCTGGACGTCGAGGTTTTTGCCCACGCTCCGTTCGGATAACCGTCCGAAAACATCCGCGAAATTCCGCCGGGCAGCGTCCGAGGCGGTATCCTCCGTCGAACTCTCCGGCATGGCCATATCGACCCCTGTGCCGATAAGAGCGATGAGAACCGCCGAACCGAACGTTTGAAGGTAATGTCGGTCGACTTGGTCTCGAAAGCCGCCGTAGCCTTCAGCGTCGGTCCCCGCCATGCCGCCGAGCTGAAGGGTCGAGCCGTTGGGAAAGATGATATCGGTCCACACGACCAGCACGCGCGACTGACCGAAAGAGATCTTGTGATCGTAGCGGCCAAAGAGCTTGGCACCTTGCGGGACGAGCAACTGGTGGCCGGTGGCGCTGTCGTAGACATTCTGGCTTGTCTGGGCGGTAATCCGCCCCGGAAGATCGGAGCTTATGCCGGTAATCAGCGTGGCGGGGATGACCGAACCGCGTTTCAGCTCGTAGCGTGAAATCTGAGGCGCCACCTTGTTCGGCAGATAGCCGAGATCCTTGATGTCTTGGTTGAAGAATGATTCTTTCGCTGACTGCATGTTGGGATCGCCGTTTTGCCCTGAAAGTCCTGCCTGCATCGCCGCAGCGTACAGGTCTGAGGCCCCGCCAGGTGTTTTTGCGCTTTGGGTATTCGCCTGCGTCGTATCGGCGGCGGAAAGATCCTTTAGACTGACATCGACGGCAAGTGGTGAATCAAGTGCTGCGGCTTTGGCTTGAAGACTTGCCATTTGCTGGCGATGGCGCTCCCGCAGGAATTGCTCTCGCTGCTCACGCCCGAGGCGGGCAAGCCATTCCTCCTCCGGCTCGAGACCGGGCTTATTGCGCGCCCTTTCGGTCTTTTCGGTTTCGACCGTGTGTTGCGACTTCTCCTCTTGCCTGTTGCTGACCGGTGCCGGCTGATAGATCTGTGTCTGCTCGGGATCGCCGATGATGGCATCCTTGACGCCTCGCTTCAGCTGATCGGCATAAGTGGAGGCCGACGCATTCGAGGCCTGACCAATGCCATCCGCCCCTTGAAAATAAAACCCGCGGGACGAAAGACCGTAGCTGATCACGCCGAGAAAGAGCACGATCAGGGCGATGGCGATGATGATCGGGATGCGGTTCAGCCGCTTGTTGCTGCTGTCCTTGTTTGAAGCGCCGCCAAGCTGAAGCGATTGGACCACCCCCCTCTCCTCCCCTAATTGCGCCTGACAGAGACGGGGCTGGCCGGCGATGCGCCGGTCGCGCTAGTGGCGTAAGCCCGCGCGAGTTCAATCGAACCTGCCGATATCGAAACAAGCGCCTGCCCCTCAAGGTCGTCGACGCCATAGGTTAGGGCGACCATGCGTTTCGTCTCGTCGAGCTTCTGCTCCGTCACGACCTCGTAGCCCCATGCCTTCAGGGCGGCTTCCATGGCCTGCCCGAAGGGCGTGGCGTCCTCGTTAAATTTGACCTTGTTGATCCCCGGGCCCACCTGTTCCGCAAGCCGACCGACCATGTCGCCTGCGATCGCACTGGCGGCAGGGTCGGAGAGGTCGCGCGAGACTGAGCTAGCGGTAGGGCCGTCGGTGGCGGTCGTGCAGCCTGCAAGCAGGCACCCGATGACGGATAGTAGGAGGCTTCGCATGGTCACCCTCCCCTGCGAATGGTGATCTTCTGTTTGTGCTTTCCAACACCGGAGATGAGAACCGCGCGGTCGATATTATAGTCCACTACCATCATGTCGTTCTTCATACGGTAGTTGACGACCCGATTTTGGCCGCCTGAGACGACAAAAAGCACCGGCGCGTCCTGACCGGCGATCGAGCGGGGAAACTGGATGTAGGTCTTCAGGCCGTCCGAATAGACGCGCATGGGCTTCCACGAGGCTTTGCCGCTAACCGAATAGGCGAAGGTCAATTGCTCCGACGGGACGCCTGCTCCCGGCGTCCTTCCAGCTTCGAGACGGGCGTTGACATCGGCAAGCTTGCTCGACACATCCTCCGGATAGTCGAAGCCGACGCGCGCCATGTACTGGCTCGTGTGTGATTTGAGCTGGATATGATAGGTCCGGCGCGAGGTCGTCACCACCATGGAGGTGACGAGGCCTGGTTCCGACGGTTTGACGATGAGGTGGATCGCCTGGCCGCCCGCGGCGCCGGACGTTGCCGGTTCGACCTTCCATCGAACGGTGTCGCCGACAAGCACATCGCGAACGACCTCGCCGCCCTGAAGCTCGATGTCGCAGACCTGCAGCGGCGAACACACCACCGACGGCTGAGTTTCTCCAAACAGGAAGATGACCTTTCCATCCGCCCCCTTGGTGACGAGCCCCGTGCCCCCGCGCCACTTTCCTGAGAGGTTCGCGCCCTTTGCTTCGTTTGCGGTCATGCTCTGCGCCTTGGCTTCGTTTGTCGCAAAGACGACGACCCAGGCGCAGCCAAGGGCCGCGAGATATGTTGCTCTTCTCATCGACGTATCCCTGTCCTCAAAGCTGCGCGGTCCACTCGAAGTCTTTCAGATAAAGACCGATCGGATTAAGCCTGATCACGCCCTCGTCCTGTGGTGCCGTCAGCGTAACGGTCGCAATCCCGCGGTATCGGCGTGTTCCGGTTTCCTTTCCCTTCCGATCGCGCTCGAACTCCGTCCAGTCGATCTGGTAGGACTGGTTGGAGAGGGCGACGATGTTGCTGACTTCGATCGCAACTGTCGCGTTCTTGGCTTTCTCGAACGGCGAATTGCCGCGGAACCAGGCGTTGATTTTCTCGGTCGACGGATCGGATGTCCGAAGCAGCGCATACGTCCGATCGATGTATTGCTTTTGAACGACGGCGTCTGGCGTCACCGACCGGAAGCTCGTGACGAAGCCACCGAGCGTGGCGCGAACCACCCGCGGGTCGGCATATTCGATCTGCTGAGGAAAACCCGCGCTGACCGAGGTCCCAAGCTTGTCGACCTCGACGATATAGGGGACGAGTTTGACCTGCGTGCTCAAATAGAGCGCATAGACGAAGCCGATCACGGCCATTGCCAGTGCGATCATGCCGACAACGCGCCAGGCCGCCGCCGCCCTGACATAGGAACCATATCGTTCGTTCCATTCCTGCCTGGCGGCGAGATATGGGTTCTCAGGGGCGCGTTGCATTGCCATCGACCGATCCTTGCGGTGATTATTTTTTGTCGTCGCGGAGCGGCGACGGGCGTAAACCGCCGCGTGCCTGCGCCTGATCGAGTTTCGCATTGGCGAGGCCAAGAAGAGAGCTGGCATGGGCGCCGGGTGAGCCGATCGCCTTTTCCTTGGCCGCGGATCCGACCGCTTCGCCCGTCGCGCTCAATCCCGCACCCACGCCGCGCAAGGCAGCGCCCGCTATGGACGCACCCTCGGCACGCGCAGCACGCGCGGCGGCAAAGCCCGCGCTGGCGCCACCGCCAGCTAGAATCCCTGCGCCCAGTGCGAATGATCCCGCCTGCCCGCCATGGCGGATCACCTCCATGCCGCCGCTGACGGAGACGCCTTGGACGACACCCTGCAGAATGTTTGGGACGTAGATTGATATCATGAAGACGACAACTGATAGGCCAGCGATCGCCAGGCTGGTGATGAGTTGCTGTTCAGCCGCGACCGACACCTCGGCCAAGCCGATGAGAACCTCCGAGCCGATGCGCGCAATCATTACCAGTGCCATCAGCTTCATACCGACTGAAAACGCATAGACGAGATATTTGACCGCGAAGTCCTTGGTGAAGGATGAACCACCTAATCCAAGCATGATCATGCCGGCCAACAAGCCTACATACATTTCGACGATGACAGCGACGAACACCGCGGCGACGAGCGAGAACGCGATGACGACAACAACCATGGCGAAGACGGCGGCAATAGCCAGAGAGTTGTCCTCAAAGAGGCCGAACTGGACCTGTTCGGACATTTTGTCCGCGACCTCTATGCCAGCGTCGAAGATCGCGGCCGGAGAAGCGGAGCCACCTTCCGCGCCCAACTGATATAGGCTGTCCACCACCGCCTTGGCGAGGGCTGGTCCCCGATCCAGGATAAAGGCAAAGAGACCGACGAACATGATCCGGCGAACGAGTTCCGCGAACCAACTATCCAGTGACGCAGCTTGCAGCGCCAGCCATACGGCTGCTATTCCAATTTCTATCCCAGCCAGGATCCAAAAGAGCGACCGAGCTGCCCGTGACACCGTCGACTCCCAATCCTTCGCGGCACTGACCACCTGGTTTTCCAACGTCGAGAGCGCCGATCCTTGCTGGGCGAAGGCTGGCCCTACCGCCACGATCGCAAGGCCGATCGCAAGCATGATCAATCCGAGTGTTCGTCCTGAGTTTACCACCTTGTCCGCATCTCCTGTCCTTGCCTCAGATGCCGTTTCGTCAACGGCTTAAAGAAATCCTCAGGCGTTGTTCGGCGGCTGTCGCGGTCGTCGAGGCAGGATGGGAATGCGTGTCCACCATGATGAGGACCGCTGCGGTGGCCACTCCAACCGTACCCACGCGGAAGGCAATGATCGCGACAGGGCTCACCAGCGCGGCTCCATCATTTGTCCATCTGGGATTCCTCTTCCCGCGGGTTCGAAAAACTTCTCTCTTCTCTTCTGCGCCAGGTCCTTGTCGGTCTGGTTTGCCTGCAGCCAGGTGCCCATCATCGTCATTTGCTGGGAAAGTAGACCGCGCAGCTTCTGCATCTGGGCGACCTGCTGCGCCGCGATCTGGTGGCCGACCTGCAGGGCCTTCATCTGCCCATCCGCGCTTTGGGACATCGAGCGGAGTGAGGCCATGGTGGATTCTTCGGTCTCGAACTGGTCCGCCGTCAGGCTTGCGGCGTTCAAACTGCCCGCGATCGTGTCACGGTTGGTGTCGGACCAAGACTGATAGGTCGAGGAGAAGCTCGTCCCGTCCGACAGACTGGTCTTGAGATCCGCATAGCTCGGGAAGCGCTGTTTGAGGATATCGTCGGCGTTGCCCATGGAAAACGCGATCCCCTGCCCTTGCGAGACGACACTCTGCAGGCGCTTGAGGTCGCTCTCGACTTCGCCCCAGATGTGGTTGGGCAGCTGCGCTGTATTCTGCAGCATGTTTTGGTAGATTTTCAGCTGGTTCTGGATCTGCTCGGCGAGCTGGCTGATCTGGGTAAGCTGGTTTTCGACCTGGACGCTGGAGCTTTCGAGCAACTTGATCAGCTCGGCATTGTTGGCAAGTTGTGTCCATTCCGTTGCAGCGCCCGTCGCGCTGCCGGCGTTTGCAGGATCAGGCAGAACGAGCGCGCTTGACAGGGCTGCGACCATCAGAAGCCTATGCGTCTTTGAGAAGCGATGCAGCATCCTTGATCCCTCTTTTGTGGAGCCAGTGCAGCGGCCATTCAGGGCCATGTTCTTCATGAAGCGCACGGATGTGCTTCAAGTCGTCCTTACTCGAGGCGCCCACGAACGACAGCGTCAGCGGGCCAAGAGCCATGTCGAACAGGCGGCGCCCTTCGGGTGACGCGACGTAATATTCCCGTTTCGGTATGGCGGTCGCGACGATCTCGATCTGCCGTCGGTTAAAGCCGATCCGCTCATAGAAATCGCGGGTCCCGGTCTCGCGGGCTGCCCCATTCGGCAGGCAGATTTTCGTTGGGCAGCTCTCTTTCAGGACGTCGATGATGCCAGAGCGTTCGGCATCCGAGATCGACTGGGTGGCAAGCAACACCGCGCAATTGGCTTTGCGCATCACCTTGAGCCATTCCCGGATTTTGTCGCGGAACACGGGATGACCGAGCATCAGCCAGGCCTCGTCGAGGACGATGAGGCTTGGCGCGCCGGTTAGGCGTTTTTCGATGCGGCGGAAGAGATAGGTGAGCACCGGCACGAGATTGCGCTCGCCCATGTTCATGACCTGCTCGATTTCAAACGTCTGAAATAGCCCCAGTGCGAGGCCGTCGGTCTCGGCATCGAGCAACTGGCCCATCGGGCCGTCGACGGTGTAGTGATGGAGAGCATCCTTGATCTCGCGCATCTGAACGCCACTGACGAAATCCGAGATCGACCGACCCGGAGCCCCGTCCATCAGGCCGATCTGGCGGGAGATGGCGTTGCGGTGATCGGGCGTGATCGAGATGCCCTGCATCGCCACCAAGCTTTCGATCCACTCGGACGCCCAGGCACGATCGCCGTCCGACGACAGTTCGGACAGCGGGCAAAAGGAGAGCCCGGTGTCTTCGTCGCCGCCGATCTCGTAGTGATCGCCGCCGCAAGCAAGTGTCAGCGGCAGCATCGAACGGCCTTTGTCGAAGGCGAAGATCTGGGCGTTCTCGTAGCGGCGGAACTGTGCAGCGATCAGCGCAAGGAGCGTCGACTTTCCTGAGCCGGTGGGACCGAACACCAGGGTATGGCCGACGTCATCGACATGAAGGTTGAGCCGAAAGGGCGTCGAGCCGGTCGCGACCTGCATCAGCGGTGGTGAATCGGGTGGGTAAAACGGGCAAGGTGCCTGCGGATTTCCGGACCAGACGGAGTTGAGCGGGATGAGATCGGAGAGATTGCGCGTGTTGATCAGCGGCTCGCGAATGTTGCAATACCAGTTTCCAGGCAGGCTCCCCAAATAGGCGTCGGTCGCATTCAGCGTCTCGATTCGTGCGCCAAAGCCCTCGGCCTGGATGAGACGCCGGATCGCTTCCGTCTTTTCGTTAAGTCGTTCCGCATCGTTGTCGAACAGCACGACGACCGGCGTGTAATATCCATAAGCGACGAGCTGTGACGATGCTTGTGCGATTGCATCCTCGGTCTCGGCGACCATCGATATTGCGTCCTGGTCGACCGAACGGCTTTGCGTCTGGAAAAGTTGGTCGAAGAAAGGTCGAACCTTCTGCAGCCACTTCTTGCGGGTCCGCTCAAGGCGTACCCTCGCCTCCTCGGCGTCGAGGAAAATGAAGCGCGACGACCATCGATAGCCAAGCGGCATCGCATCCAGGCTGTTCAGGATGCCCGGCCAGCTTTCGGATGGAAGGCCGTCGATTGCCACCACGCCGAGAAAACGGTCCTCCACCTTGGGAGCAAGACCGTGCTGAAGCTCGGCGGTCACGATCCAGTCGATATACATTGGGATATCGGGAAGTCGGACAGGGTGGTTCTCGCCCGTCACGCAAAAGCGGACGAATTGTAGCAGTTCGTCATAGCGAGCAACGCACGCGCCGCCGCGCTCGGCGGTCTCCCGGGTCAGCATTCGCCTGATGGAAATGATATTGGCGAGATACTGTTCGACTTCCCGGATCGCATTGCGGAAGATGAAGAGCACGGTGTCGGCATAGGATTGCTTTCGACTGTCTTCGTCGGAATAGATGTACTTGCTGAGCCTCGATCGACGCTGCTCGGTCGGCCGATAGGTGGCGATGATGGCATGACGGCTTTCGAAATGCCCCTGCTCGCGCTCGAAGTGGGCTCGTCGTTCCTCGTCGATCGCCTGCGTCACCCGATCGGGGAAATGCGATTTCCCAGCCGAGGCGTAGTCGACCGTTGCGAGCCGCACCGCCTCTACCTGGATCATCCAACCGGACCCGAGACGTGACAATATGGCGTTGATCTGGCGCGACACCTCGTTCCGTTCGAAATCGGTGGAGCTTTCGGAATCAGGCCCGGCAAAATACCAGCCAGCCATCAGTGAGCCATCCTTGAGCAGGATGATCCCGTTATCGACAAGCCCTGCGTAGGGGACGAGATCGGCGAAGGACGGCGCCGTGTGCCGGAAAGCGCGAAGGGATACCATCTTTGCCCCTCAGTAACGTCGCCAGGGGGAGGACGTGGCCCTGTAGGAGGGTCTGTAGGCCATGTGGCGGATATACACGCGTCGCATCAGCGGATCGGCCTTTGCCATCATTCTCAACGCTGCGACGATGACGGTCCACAGCGCCGCACCAAACAGCGCGGAATAGATCGTCAGGACGACAAAGATCAGGATGATCGCCGCAAGTCCCGTGATCAGAACCAGTTCCCGGTCCGCACCCATCAGGAGGTTGGGGCGCGAAAGCGCGCGATGTATGGGATTGCGCTGCAAGGTGGTCGCCTCAACCGCCATTACCTGCCCTCCCCTCTTCGCCATCGCGGGCCTTCAGCTTGTGATCGGCAATGCCGATAGAGGCGCCGGTCGCGCCAAAAAGGGCGACGATCTGGGTCGCGCCAAGCAGAATGCCGGCAACGAGCACCACGTACATGAGCCGGCGTGCGAAGTCGTTGAGTTCTCCGCCGAAGATCAACATGCCGCCTGCGATTGCGACAGCAGCAAGCGCGATAAACCCGGCAACCGGACCGGTGATCGATTCTTGGATTTGTTGAAGAGGATCTTCCCAGGGCAGGCCGCCGCCCGAACTTGCCCAAGCCGGGTCGGCAAGGATGAAGGCCAATACAAGCGCGATGGCGGCGAGGTCTATCGAGCGTTCAAGCCGCATGCTGCAGGTCTCCACGAGTCTCGAGCTGATACTCGCCGCCTATAAAGCCATGAACGCGCAGGATGTCGCTGACGCGGCGGCCTTTTGGGGTTCGATCGATCGAGATGATCAGGTCGACTGCCTCGCCTATGACTGCTTGTACCGGTTGCCTGCTCACCTCGGCGGTCAGTTGCTCCAGCCGTCGAAGCGCCGATTGCGCGGTATTTGAATGGATGGTCGCCACGCCCCCGGGATGGCCCGTGTTCCAGGCCTTGAGCAGAGTGAGCGCTGCGCCGTCGCGAACCTCGCCGACGATGATCCTGTCCGGCCGCAATCTCATCGTGCTCTTCAGGAGTTGCGCCATGTCGACACGATCGCTTGTGCGCAATGCGACCGCGTTGCTGGCGGCGCATTGGATCTCGACCGTGTCCTCCAGAATGACCAATCGGTCGTTCGGAGCCTGCTCGGCGATCGCTGCGACGACAGCATTGGTCAGGGTCGTCTTGCCGGACCCTGTCCCCCCGCAGATGACCATGTTCCACCGCTTATCTATCGCCTGGCGGATCATGAGGGCCTGACCGGCCGTCATGGCGCTGCTTGTCAGATAGTCTTCGAGCCGGATGCGCTGCGACGCCCGCCGGCGGATCGAAAAACACGGCGCGGGGACGATCGGGGGCAGCAGGCCCTCGAAACGATGGCCGCCAAGGGGCAGTTCACCGGAGACGATCGGCTTTCGGTCGCCCACCTCGGTATTCAACACGTGTGCAACGCAGCCGATGGCGACCTCGGCGGCGCGCTTGTCCATTTGGCCGGTATGGACGATCCCGCGTCCCAGACGCTCCACGAACAGATTTCCGTCGGGGTTCAGCATGATTTCGACGACGCTCGGGTCGTTGAGGGCAAGGCAAAGTTCCTCGCCAAGGGCGTCCTCGAGTTTGCGGATAAGGCGCGGCAGCGCCAGGTTGGGTATCGACATCGCGGCTGCCTGCTTATGCCGCATGCTGGCGCCGCGCACCGAATGCGGAGCGGTAGGCGTGCGGTCGGACCCGTTCGAAGTTCTCCCACTTGACCGGCAGGATGCCGGCCACGCTCAGCGTCTCGTTGATCATGATCGGCTGACCAAGGCGCTGCATCGGCCAGCCGGCGCGCCGCAAGATTCGCTCGAAGCGAACATCGGTGGCTGTTGCGATTTCGCGGTAACCGTGATGGAGGCACCATTCGAGGATGCCTGCGAACATGCCGAACGTGACGTCGCTCAGGCCCCCTTCCCCGGCCCCACGGGAACCCGCGGTATCGACGCAAAAACGAGAGCTTTCGATCATGGCCGGATCGGCGTCGAGCCGTCCTGCCGAAAGAAGCTGCGGGAAGACCTGCTGCAGCATGGTAGGACCGATGGCCGGCAGCAGCCGTGCGCAGCCGATCACCACATCGCCATCCGATAGGGCAAGAATATAGGTCGGCCCGAATTCGTCGAATTGATCGCGCTCCCGCCCGTTGGACCTGGACACGTTCCAGGCGAGACGGTCGGCGAAAACACGCGACCGCAGCCGGTACATTTGATCGAGAAGTGCTGCGTCCTTGCGCGATTTTGTCGTCTTGAGTGCTATCAGCTTCATCATCCCACTCCGCAATTAGGCTGGTCTGCGGATGCTGGTTTGCGGAAAGCGGCGGGTTGGTTCCAGTCGCAAATCTGCGAGTCGCGCATCGGTCAGGGCCGATGGTGACGCCGGGTTGGGCGCCGGGACGGTCGGCCCATATTGGGCCGCACCCGCAAAACTGCGGGTACAGAGACGGGCGCTGGAGGCCGCGGGATCGTCTTAAGCATATGAAAAATATGGTGAAGGCCAGCAACAGGTTGCCGGCAGCGGGTCATTCGTTAAGTTTTCGTTAACCAAAGAACATTTGACGACTCAGGCGAGAACTGCAACCCTTGCGACGGAAAATGCGCGATGATCGGTGAAAAACCGTCGCGAGGTGAAA